>NZ_CP012199.1:0-4070000 GCF_001559015.1 Sphingopyxis granuli | reverse complement strand
AATACCTTGGGGGGTAGAGCACTGGATGGATGCGGGGGTCGCGAGATCTACCAATTCTAACCAAACTCCGAATACCCAAGAGTAATATCCGGCAGACAGACGGCGGGTGCTAAGGTCCGTCGTCAAAAGGGAAACAGCCCTGACCTACAGCTAAGGTCCCCAAGTCACGTCTAAGTGGGAAAGCATGTGGGAATCCCAAAACAACCAGGAGGTTGGCTTAGAAGCAGCCATCCTTTAAAGAAAGCGTAACAGCTCACTGGTCTAAATAAGGGTTCCTGCGGCGAAAATGTAACGGGGCTCAAGACGTGCACCGAAGCTTAGGGTGTGTAGCAATACACGCGGTAGCGGAGCGTTCCGTAGGCTGATGAAGCGGTCTGGTAATGGACCGTGGAGGTATCGGAAGTGCGAATGCTGACATGAGTAGCGATAAAGAGGGTGAGATGCCCTCTCGCCGAAATCCCAAGGGTTCCTGCTTAAAGCTAATCTGAGCAGGGTAAGCCGGCCCCTAAGACGAGCCCGAAGGGGGTAGTCGATGGGAACCACGTTAATATTCGTGGGCCTGGTGGTGTGTGACGGATCGCGTAAATTGTCTGATCTTATTGGATTGGTCAGGCTTTGAAGCGGTTCCAGGAAATAGCCCCACCGTATAGACCGTACCCTAAACCGACACAGGTGGGATGGTAGAGTATACCAAGGCGCTTGAGAGAAGTCTCCTGAAGGAACTCGGCAAATTGCCTCCGTACCTTCGGAAGAAGGAGGCCCTGCATCTGGGCAACCAGTTGCAGGGGGCACAGGCCAGGGGGTAGCGACTGTTTAGCAAAAACACAGGACTCTGCTAAGTCGGCTTCAAGACGACGTATAGGGTCTGACGCCTGCCCGGTGCCTGAAGGTTAAGTGGAGGGGTGCAAGCTCCGAAACGAAGCCCAGGTAAACGGCGGCCGTAACTATAACGGTCCTAAGGTAGCGAAATTCCTTGTCGGGTAAGTTCCGACCTGCACGAATGGCGTAACGACTTCCCCACTGTCTCCAGGAGATGCTCAGCGAAATTGAATTCTCCGTGAAGATGCGGAGTACCCGCGGTTAGACGGAAAGACCCCGTGCACCTTTACTGCAGCTTCAGAGTGGCATTAGGAAAGAACTGTGTAGCATAGGTGGGAGGCTTTGAAGCACCGGCGCCAGCTGGTGTGGAGCCATAGGTGAAATACCACCCTGTTGTTTTCTGATGTCTAACCTCGATCCATGAAACTGGATCAGGGACCCTCTGTGGCGGGTAGTTTGACTGGGGCGGTCGCCTCCTAAAGAGTAACGGAGGCGCGCGATGGTAGGCTCAGGACGGTTGGAAACCGTCTGCGAGAGTGCAATGGCATAAGCCTGCCTGACTGCGAGACTGACGAGTCGAGCAGAGACGAAAGTCGGTCATAGTGATCCGGTGGTCCCGAGTGGAAGGGCCATCGCTCAACGGATAAAAGGTACGCCGGGGATAACAGGCTGATGATTCCCAAGAGCTCATATCGACGGAATCGTTTGGCACCTCGATGTCGGCTCATCACATCCTGGGGCTGGAGCAGGTCCCAAGGGTTTGGCTGTTCGCCAATTAAAGTGGTACGTGAGCTGGGTTCAGAACGTCGTGAGACAGTTTGGTCCCTATCTGCCGTGGGCGTCGAAATTTGAGAGGAGTTGACCCTAGTACGAGAGGACCGGGTTGAACATACCTCTGGTGTACCTGTCGTGGCGCCAGCCGCGCAGCAGGGTAGCTATGTATGGACGGGATAACCGCTGAAAGCATCTAAGCGGGAAGCCTCCCTCAAGATAAGATTTCTTAGAGCCGTGGAAGACCACCACGTTGATAGATCGGATGTAGAAGTGCGGTAACGCATGGAGCTAACCGATACTAATTGCTCTATTCGCGCTTGAAGAGTCCCACCATCAACGACAATCCTGAACGGATTGCCGGTGATGTGGATGATATGAATAACAGCCATTATGCACGGGCATCGATTGAACCCCTATCCGACCTACGCCGGCTTCATTGCTTGGTGACCATGGCGTCAGTGCCCCACCCGATCCCATCTCGAACTCGGCCGTGAAACCTGACAGCGCCGATGGTACTGTGGCTCAAGCCCCGGAAGAGTAGGACGTCGCCAGGCATTGCAGCCGGCGTAAGGTCGAAGAGGAACCCATTCATAATGGTCGGGCGGCGTTGGCCGCCCTTTGCCGTTTCTGCGGTCCCGGATTCCGGGATCGGCGATTGGTTGACGCGGGATGGAGCAGCCCGGTAGCTCGTCAGGCTCATAACCTGAAGGTCGTAGGTTCAAATCCTACTCCCGCAACCATAGAAAGCCCACTAGGCTACGAGCTTAGTGGGCTTTTTTGCTGTTCGGAGCGGGCGGCATTCCGACCATTCCAAATTCGGAATCCCGACTTTTGCTTTGTTCCACGCTTCGATTGCGCGCGGCCGGAGTTGACGGTTACTGCTAAAATCGTCGGTAGCGCCATCGGGCAATACCAGGTCGACCGGAAAATCTTCTTCATCGCGGTTTTCATATTCGCGGACAGAGCGGGTGAGCACAACCAAGCGGAGCGCTTCAGCGTAACCGGTGTTTTCAGGCCACGTCGAACCAGGGCATGAGATCGCCGACGCTTTGGATGGGATGACCGTTGGCAAGGCTGGTGAGCGTGTCGGTCAGCCACGCGTGGGGGTTGATGGCGCCCAGCTTGCAGCATTCGATGAGGGTCGCGATGACGGCCCAGTTATCTCCGCCCTCGTCGGAGCCGGCAAACAGGGCGTTTTTGCGATTGAGAGCCAGCGGCCTGATCGACCGTTCGACGGTATTGGAGTCGAGGTCGATGCGTCCATCGTCGAGGAATCGCACGAGGCCGTCCCAGCGGGTGAGTGCATAGCGGATCGCCTCGCCAAGCTTGCTTTTGGCGCTGACCTGGCGGCCGCGGGCGACAAGATACTGGTGAAGATCGTCGACGATGGCGCGGCTGCGCTCGGCCCGGACGGCGCGGCGCCGCTCGGCGGATGAACCGCGTACGTCGTCCTCGATGGCATAGAGCAAGGCGATGCGGCGCAGCGCCTCGGTGGAGACCGGCGACGTGTCGGCGAGATCGTAGAACTTGCGGCGCACGTGCGCCCAGCAGAAAGCGAGCCGGATCTGCTGTCGCCGCCGGGCGAGCGCGGTGTAGCCGCCATAGCCGTCGACCTGCAGGATGCCCGCGAAATCGCCAAGATGCGCGTGAGGACGCTCGGCCTTGCGATCCGGAGCATAGACATAGGCGACGATCGGTGGATCGCTGCCGCCCTGATCTGCCCCCTTCTGAGTGGTCCAAAATTGATGATATTTTGGACGACGAAGGAGATACGGAATGCCGAGCAAGAAGCATCGCCCGGAAGAGATTATTGGCAAGCTGCTGCGCGACAATCAAGGTGAGAACAGCGCGACAATCTAGATGAGAAAGGCGGCGGTGTGTCTGTCGGGACGAGGGGCGAAGCCCCGAGGAGCGACAGACACACCGCCGCGAGCGCCTTTTCTTCTGGAAGGGCGCTTTTGGTGATCGTGACCTGTCAGGTGGCGCCTCCTTCTGAAGGGGAGAAGCGGTGCCTGGGAGCCATATCAACGATCATCAGGTGAGATTATATATGAAGATGAGACAGACAGTGTCGCCGCGTTCAGCGGCGGCGTGCGCGGCGTTCAGCACGGCGACGGCCTATCGGCTGGAGCAGGATGCGCAGTTGCCGTCGCAAAAGAAGGCGCCGCGCGGTCGCCGTCGCCCCGATCCGCTGGCGGATATCTTCGATAGCGAGGTTGTACCGCTTCTGGAGAGTGCGCCGGGAATCCGCGCCGTCGCGGTGTTCGAGATGCAGCGTCGTCATCCTGAGCTTCCCGATGGAGTGCGGCGGACGATGGAGCGTCGGATCCGCAGTTGGCGGGCGCTGCAAGGCCCGGATCGCGATGTGATCTTCCGCCAGGTGCACGAGCCGGGGCGGATGGGGCTGTCGGATTTTACGGACATGGCCGATCTGGGTGTACGGATCGCGGGGGTCGAGCTCGACCACCGGCTGTATCACTTCCGGCTCGCCTGTTCGGGCTTCGAGCATGCCCATGTGATCCTTGGCGGCGAGAGTTATGTCGCGCTGGCGGAGGGTCTGCAAAATGCGCTGTGGGCGCTGGGCGGGGCGCCGCGTGAACATCGCAGCGACAGCCTGTCGGCGGCGTTCCGCAATCTGGATGCATCGGCGCGCGATGATCTGACGCACAGATATGACGCGCTGTGCCGCCATTACCGGATGGAGCCGAGCCGCAACAACCGCGGCGTTGCGCACGAGAATGGCGCGATAGAAAGCGCGCACGGGCATCTGAAGGCGGCAGTGCGTGATGCCCTGCTGATGCGCGGATCGGTCGACTTTGGCGAGCTTGCGGAATATCGACGCTTCATCGACGAGATCGTCGCGCGCAAGAATGCCCGGAGCGCGAAGCGCATCGACGCCGAGCGGGCGGTGCTTCAGTCGCTGCCGGGCATGCGCACCAGCGATTATGAAGAGGTGCTCGTCATGGTCACCTCCTCGGGCGGGTTCACGCTGCGCAAGGTCTTCTACACGGTGCCGTCGCGGCTGATCGGTCACCGGCTGCGGGTACGGCTTTACGACGACCGGCTTGAGCTCTTCCTCGGCGGCACGCCCCTGTTCACTCTGCCGCGCGGTCGCGCCGACCGCAAAGGCAAGCATGATCATGTCGTCGATTATCGCCATGTGATCCATGCGCTGCGGCGTAAGCCGATGGCGTTGCTGAACCTCGTTTACCGTGACCAGCTCTTCCCGCGCGAGGCCTATCGGCGCATGTTCGACCGGCTGATCGAGCGGCTCGCCGATCGGATGGCGTGCCGGACGATGGTCGAGTTGCTCAGCCTTGCACATGAGCGGGCCTGCGAGGCCGAGCTTGCTGGCGTGCTGGAATCCCTGCTGGCGACGCCGCAGGGCATGCCGGACATGGCAGCGCTGCGTGCGCGGTTCGCGCCCGACCCCGCGGCTTTACCCGAGGTTATCGTCGAGCTCGTCCCGCTGAGCGCCTATGAAGCGCTGCTGGCTCCTCGCGCGGAGGAAATGGCATGACCCAGGGCATCGATGCGACCAAGCTCACCCTGATGCTCAATGAGCTGCGGCTTCCGACAATCAAGCAGCTCTGGCCGACGTTCGCCGATCGGTCCGACAAGGAGGGCTGGCCGGCGGCACGGTTCCTCAGCGCCATCACCGAGCATGAGATCGCCGAACGCGGTCGCCGCCGGATGGAGCGGCATCTGGCGGAAGCAAAGCTGTTGCCGGGAAAGACGCTCGATACGTTCGACTTCGACGCGGTGCCGATGATATCGAAGGCGCAGGTCATGGCGATCTGCGCCGGAGACAGCTGGCTCGAAAACGGCGCGAACCTGATCCTGTTCGGCCCGCCCGGCGGGGGCAAATCGCACCTGTCGTCGGCGATCGGACTGGCGCTCATCGAAAAGGGCTGGCGCGTGCTGTTCGTCCGGACCTCCGACCTCGTCCAGAAACTGCAGGTTGCGCGCCGCGAGCTTACGCTCGAAAACGCGATCAATCGGCTCGATCGCTTCGATCTGCTGATCCTGGACGATCTGGCTTACGTCGCCAAGGACCAAGCCGAAACCTCGGTCCTGTTCGAGCTGATCAGCGCGCGATACGAGCGGCGTTCGCTGCTGATTACCGCCAACCAGCCGTTCGGCGAATGGAACCGGGTCTTCCCCGATCCCGCCATGACGCTGGCCGCTGTCGATCGCCTCGTGCACCACGCCACCATCTTCGAAATGAACGTCGAAAGCTATCGGCGGCGCGCCGCGATCGACCGAAAGCAGCACGGCGCAGGTCGGCCCGCAAAGGTCGCGACAATCAAAAATACCGGCCTGTCGCTCCACGACAATCAACCTGCGACATAGGCCTTGCCAGCGACAATTAAACACATCAAAACGGCACCGTCGCGGTCAGCGCTTCTCATCCTGATCGTCGCTAACTTCTCATCCAGATCGTCGCGCTACAGGCAAGCTGCGTGAAGCGGAGGTTGTGCTGGCGCAGGGCGCCACGACCGCCGAGGCGTGCCGTCGGATCGCGATCAGCGAGCAGACCTACTATCGTTGGCGCAAGGAATACGGCGGCCTGAAGACCGATCAGGCGCGCCGGATGAAGGACCTGGAGAAAGAGAATGCGCGGCTTCGCCGTGCGATATCCGACCTGACGCTGGACAAGCTGATCCTGCAGGAAGCTGCCCGGGGAAACTTCTGAGCCCCGCGCGCCGAAGGCGCTGTATCGACCACATCAGAAGGATGATGCCGGTGTCCGAGCGGCGGCTCTGCCGCGTGCTCGGGCAATACCGATCGACACAGCGCAAGGCGCCTCGCGGGGCGGATGACGAAGCCGCTCTCACCGAGGATATCATCGCGCTGGCCCGGCAATATGGTCGCTATGGCTATCGCCGGGTGACGGCGTTGCTGCGCGATGCGGGGTGGCATGTGAACCGCAAGCGGGTCGAGCGCATCTGGCGGCGCGAGGGGCTCAAGGTGCCGCAAAGGCAGCCGAAGCGCGGGCGGCTGTGGCTGAACGACGGATCGTGCATCCGGCTCCGGCCGGAATATCCCGGGCATGTCTGGTCCTACGACTTCGTCGAAGGGCGGACCCACGATGGTCGCAAATATCGGATCCTGTCGATCATCGACGAGGCGAGCCGGGAGTGCCTGGCGCTGCCGGTCGCGCGCAAGCTCAGGAGCGATGACGTGCTGGCGGCACTCTCCGAGCTGTTCGTCACGCGTGGGCCGCCGGCGCATATCAGGTCGGACAATGGTCCGGAGTTTATCGCGACGGCGGTGCAGCAATGGCTCGCCCAGATCGGCGTGAAGACGCTCTACATCACGCCCGGATCGCCATGGGAGAATGGCTATTGCGAAAGCTTCAACGGGTCGCTGCGCGATGAACTGCTCAACGGCGAAATCTTCTACTCGCTCGCCGAGGCTCGTATCCTGATCGAGGCGTGGAGGCGTCATTACAACACCGTCCGGCCGCACAGCTCGCTGGGATATCGACCACCGGCGCCAGAGGCTGTTCCATCGCCAGTGTCGCCCTCCGGTTCCGCTTCGCTCCACCTACGGCCAACACTGGCGATGGAGGCGTCAATGCACTAACAATCCGATCGGACCACTCGGTGGGGGCCGGTCAAATAAACCTGAACGGTTTTTGTCCGCGTAATTGCGGTCCTGGGCATCCCTATGCCCGGGGAAGTCGCGACCCGACTCACCCCCCCTCCGTTAGGGCCAATTTAATACGGGAGTTAATTTTTATGTGAACCCCCAAAATGACCCGTCGCCCAGAATCGCGAGGCGGTAAATGTAAGGAAACTCTGGGAAAGCCGGGAATGATGGGGGTCTTGAGGGTTAACCGCCGGACCGGTCGCGATGCCCGGCAGGCAAGCCGTCCTGTTATGGAACAGGCTGCATCCGAATCTTAACCGGATTTCTGCTCTGCGGAGCGTCGACACGAGCTGCATCCACGCCGGACCGCGCCAAGCTTGCGGCGGATCGCGGCAACGATCGCTGACGAGTGCGCGTTTCGCTCGGTACGGCCTATCCGGCCGGATTCTGGCGGTTGGGCGACCAGGCCGAAATGAAAGGCATCATGTCCTCGTCCGTTCCCCCCGTCTTCCCGCCCGCCGCCATCCCGTCATCCGCCTCCCGCTCCGTTCGCGGGTCGTCGGCGGATGTCGGAGAGGGCGTTTCCCGGCGGGCCGTTAACCCCTCGGCAACGCCTCGCTGCGAAGATCGCGCGCCTATGGTCATTCACGGAACGATGATGGAACCGCCCGCCGGCTCCGCCCGACAGCGCGCGGACCGCCTGCGGCTCAACCTGACGGTCGAGGGCGGTACGACAGGGCAGGGCGGGACCGCCGTGACCGTGCACAATCTGTCGGTGACCGGCGCGCTGATCGAAACCGCCGCCGACCTGCTGCTGGGCCAGGATTTCACCATTGTGCTGCCCGAGGCGGGCGAGGTGGTCGCCTCGGTCGTGTGGCAGAGCGAGCGGCTGTTCGGTTGCCGCTTCCGCCAGCCGCTGCCGCGCGCCGTGCTGAGCGCCGCGCGCCTACGCAATCCCCTGCCGTCCGATGTCGATCCGGCCGACGGGGGCGAGGCTGTGGCTGCCGACGCCGCCGAGCCGCTGGGCATGCGCCTGCGCCGCCTGCGCGAGGCGCGCGGGATGAGCCTTGCGGGCCTTGCCAGGGCGGCCGGGCTCAGCAAGCCGAGCGTCTGGGCGTGGGAAAAGGGCACCACCGTGCCGCGCCGGAAAAGCCTGCACGCGCTCGCGACCGCGCTGCGCGTTTCCGAACAGGAGATCGTCGGCGATGCCGCCATGGTCGGCCTGCGGGCATCGGCGCAGGCGGCCAGCCGCCGAGCCGCGGCCGAGGACATGGACATGCTGAAGGCCGAGATCGCCACCGCGCGCCAGCGCATCGCGCGCGCGGCGGGGGTCGATGCTGCCTCCATCCGCATCCTGATCGAACTTTAGGGGAAAGCTTCAACTCCCTCCGTCGGAAGCCGCGCTCTCCTCGCGCCGCAGGCGGCGCGCCGTGCGCTCGTGCCGGACCGCCGCTTCGCGGAGCCGCCGCGCGAGGAAGGGATCGCTGCTCGCGTCGGCCTTCAGCCGCGCGACGCGCGCCAGTTGCTCATGATAGATGGCGTCGCGAATCGGTTCCACGCCGCCTCGATACCACGGGAATCCTCAGGCCTTCGCATCGCCACGCGACGGAGCTGTCGCCTTTTGGGACAGGGCGTGCGCGCCGATGCCCATGCTTTCGGGGCCCCAGGCGCGACAGAAGGTGTCGAGCGCGCCCTCGATCTCGGCCGCCACCCGCGCCCGGTCGCAGCGCCGCGCCTCGGGAAGGTTGAGCACCGCGAACTGATAGGAGCCGCTCTGGCACAGGCCCGTGAAATGCTGGACCGCGCGCAGCGGATCGCCGCGCCTGAGCTCGCCCCGCTCCATCTTCTCGCCGATCCACACCGCGAGCCGCGCCTTGCCGCGCCGCGGCCCGCGCTCATAGAAAGCCTCGGCCAGATGCGGGAAACGCCGCGCCTCGCCGACCACGAGCTGATAGAGCGACAGCAGCGGATCGGTCATCAGCGTCGGGACCAGGATATTGGCGAAGCGGCGCAGCACCGCGACGACATCCTCGTCGACCGGCAGGTCGATGTGCAGCATCTCGCCATATTGGCGGACGATATCGTCGACCACCGCTTCGAACAATTCCTCCTTCGACGGGAAATAGGTCCAGAGCGTCGTCTTCGACCCGCCCACTTTGCTCGCGATCGACGACATGGTCGTGCCGGCATAGCCGTGGGCGAAAAAGGCTTCGCGCGCCGTATCGACGAACGCCTGGCGGCGCTTCTCGCTCGCGTCGTCGGCGGGTCCCGTACTGGCTGGTATCATTTCGATTGACAATTCGACTCCTCCCATTATGGACGCACGATACCAGCTAGTATCGTTGGACGCCATGCCCCGTTTCCTTGTTACGACAACGGCCCTTTTCGGCCTGCTCGCCGGCTGCGCGGCGCCCGACCTGGGGCCGCGGCCACAGGTCGCCGCCGCCGACTCGCTCGCGTCGGGCGCCAGTCTGGCCGACGCGCACGGCGAATGGCCGGTCGAAGGCTGGTGGCGCGCGTGGGGCGACGCGCAGCTCGACACGCTGATCGCCGAAGGGCTCGCCGGATCGCCCGACCTTGCCGCCGCCGCGGCGCGGGTGCGCGCCGCCGACGCGCTGGCGCGGCAGGCGGGAGCGGCGCTGCTGCCGCGCCTCGGCGCCGAAGGCAGCGCCGGTGGCGTGAAGCAGAGCCGGACGATGGGCATTCCGCCGCAGTTCGTCCCCGACGGCATTCAGGACACCGGCCACGTCGCTGCGACCTTGTCCTTCGACCTCGACCTGTGGGGCCGGAACCGCGCCGCACTGGCGGCGGCGACCTCCGAAGCCGAGGCGGCGCGCGTCGATGCGGCGCAGGCGCGGCTGATGCTGACCACCGGCATCGCGGCGGCCTATGCCGACCTCGCCGCCCATCACGAAGCGCTCGACGTCGCGCGCGAAGCCCTGCGCGTGCGCACCGCGAGCGCGGCGCTGTCGGCTGACCGCGCGCGCGCCGGGCTCGACAACCAGGCGAGCGCGCGCCAGGCCGAAAGCCGTGCCGCCTCCGCGCGCGGCGACATCGCGGCGATCGAGGAAGCGATCGCGCTCACCCGGCATCGGCTCGCGGCGCTCGTCGGCGCGGGGCCCGATCGCGGGATGAGCATCGCGCGTCCGACGCTCGCCGCGCCCGCGACGGGGCTTCCCGCCGACGCCGGGATCGCGCTCGTCGGCCGCCGGCCCGACATCGTCGCGGCGCGGCTGCGCGCCGAAGCCGCGGCGAAGCGCATCGACGTCGCGCGCGCCGACTATTATCCCAATATCAGCCTGTCGGCGCTGGTCGGTTTCCAGTCGCTGGGGCTCGCGAACCTGTTCGACGCGGGGTCGAAATATGGCAATGGCGGCGCGGCGATCAGCCTGCCGATCTTCGACGGCGGGCGCATCGAGGGGCGGTATCGCGGCGCGCGCGCGGATTATGACGCAGCGGTGGCCGGCTATGATCGCACCCTGATCGATGCGCTGCGCGATATCGCCGACCTCGCTGCCAGCCGCACGGCGACCGAGCGCCAGCTTGCCGAGCGCCGCGCGGCGCTGCAGGCGGCGGCCGACGCGGCGCGGCTGGCCGGACTGCGCTATCGTGCCGGTCTGTCGAACCAGCTCGCCCAACTGACCGCCGAGGACGACATGGTCGCGCTCAGCCGCGCGGTCGCGGACCTGGAAGCGCGTGAGCGCGCGCTCGACGTCGCGCTGATCCGCGCGCTCGGCGGCGGCTATCGCGCCGTCCATCCAACAGGAGAATGACGATGGCCGACGACACGGCTACCCCCGACGCGCCCGAAACCGCCGAGGCGCAGGCGGCGCGGCTCGGCAAGCGCCGGAAACTGCTGCGCATCCTGCTGATCGTCGTGGCGACGATCGCGGCGGCGTGGGGCATCTGGTATTTTCTGACGCAGGCGGGGCGTGTCTCGACCGACAATGCCTATGTCGGCGCCGACAGCGCCACCGTCACCGCGCTTGTCTCGGGCCCGGTCAAGGCGGTGCGCGTCAGCGGCACGCAGGCGGTGAAAAAGGGCGATATCCTCGTCATCCTCGACGATGCCGACCAACGGCTGGCGGTCGCCGATGCCGAAGCGGCGCTGCGGCAGGCGCGCCAGCGCTACGGGCAGGCCGATGCGACTGCCGATGCGGCGCGCGCGCGCGTCGCGGCGCGCGGGGCCGAGATTTCGCAGGCACAGGCGCGGCTGCGCGACGCCGATGCGACGGTCGAGCGCGCGCGCGCCGAACTGGCGCGGCGCGAGAGCATCGCCGGGACCGGCGCCGTGTCGGGCGAGGAACTGACAGCGGCGCGCGCGGCGCTCAAGCAGGCGCAGGCGGCGCGCGACCTCGCCGCGGCGGGCGTGACCTCGGCGCAGGCGACGCGCGGCTCGGCGAGCGGCGATCTCGGCGCGGCCGAAGCCGTGGTGCGCGGCACGACGATCGACACCGCCCCCGACGTCGCGGCGGCGCAGGCGCGGCTCGACAAGGCGCGGCTCGACCTCGAACGCACGGTGATCCGCGCGCCGGTCGACGGCATCGTCACCAACAGGCAGGTGCAGGTCGGCCAGCGGATCGCCGCGGGCGCGCCGATCATGGTCGTGGTCCCGATCGACACTGCCTATGTCGACGCCAATTTCAAGGAAAGCCAGTTCCGGCGCATCCGCATCGGCCAGCCGGTCGAGCTGACCTCCGACTATTATGGCGGCGACGTCGTCTATCGCGGCAAGGTGGTCGGCATCGCGGGCGGCACCGGCGCGGCCTTTTCGCTGATCCCGGCGCAGAATGCGACGGGCAACTGGGTGAAGGTGGTACAGCGCCTGCCGGTGCGCATCGCGCTCGACCCCGCGCAGCTGCGCAAGCACCCGCTGCGCGTCGGCCTGTCGATGGAAGCGACGATCGACACGCGCGGGGACGATTGATGCTCACGACGCCGGCCTCGTTGTTGCGGGCGGAGCGAAGCCATCCAGGGCGGCTTCCGTCCACTCCGGATTGCCGCGTCGCCTTCGGCTCCTCGCAATGACGAGGCTTATTGACGAAAGGGCGGCCTGACATGGCGACCGCCGCCGCGTCCCCCGCATCGCTTCCGGCCGAACCGCAACCGCTGAAAGGCGTGCGGCTGCTCGCCGCGGCGTTCGCGCTGGCGCTCGCCAATTTCGTCGTGGTGCTCGACAGCACTATCGCCAATGTGTCGGTGCCGCATATCGCCGGCGGGCTCGCCGTGTCGCCGACACAGGGGACGTGGGTGATCACCAGCTATGCCGTCGCCGACGCGATCAGCGTGCCGCTCACCGGCTGGCTCGCGGCGCGCTTCGGCACCGTGCGCTGGTTCCTGATCTCGATCATGGGATTCGGCCTGTTCTCCTTCCTGTGCGGCGTGTCGCGCACGCTCGACGCGCTGATCCTCTTCCGCATCCTGCAGGGGCTGTCGGGCGGGCCGCTGATGCCGCTGTCGCAGATATTGCTGCTGCGCATCTTCCCGAAGGAAAAGGCGGGGATCGGACTCGCCATCTGGGCGATGACGACGACCACCGCGCCGATCCTCGGGCCAATTCTAGGCGGCCTGATCAGCGACAATTGGAACTGGCCGTGGATCTTCTTCATCAACCTGCCCGTCGTCGCGCTCTGCGCCTTCGGGGTCGGCAGCCTGCTCGGCGCGTTCGAGACGAAGCGGGTCAAGGCGCGGATCGACGTGATCGGCCTGGTCCTGCTGGTGGTGTCGGTCGGCGCTTTCCAGACCATGCTCGACACCGGCCGCGAGCACGACTGGTTCGGATCGACGTGGATCGTCGCGCTGGCGATCGTCTCGGCGATCAGCTTCGTCGCCTTCATCATCTGGGAATTCACCGACGCGAACCCGGTCGTCGACCTGCGCGTCTTCCGCTTCCGCGGGTTCAGCTTCGCGACATTGGCGATATCGCTCGGTTTCGGAGCTTTCTTCGCGCAGGTCGTGCTGACGCCTTTGTGGCTCCAGCAGATGGTGGGCTATACCGCGACCGATACTGGCTATGTCGTCGCCTGGCTGGGCGTGTTCGCGGTGCTGCTGTCGCCAGTCGCGGCGGCGTCGATCGACAAGATCGACATCCGCATCTCCATCTCCGCCGGGATCGTCTGGATGGCCTTCGTATCGATCCTGCGCGCGGGTTGGAACGCCGACGTCGATTACTGGACGCTCGCGCTGCCGCACCTGTTGCAGGGGATGGGCATGCCCTTCTTCTTCGTCGGGCTGACCGCGCTCGCGCTCAGTTCTGTCCCCGAAAAGGATCAGACGTCGGCGGCGGGGTTGATGAGCTTCCTGCGCACGCTCAGCGGGGCGATCGGCACGGCGGTCGCGACCACCGCATGGGATGATTCGACGCGTGTTTCGCGGTCGGAGATCGTGCCCGCGCTCAACGATCCCGCCGGCGCCATGGACATATTGCAGGGCGGCGGGCTGACCTTCGAACAGGCGCGCGCGGCGCTCGACCGGCTGGTCGAGGTGCAGGCGGCGACGATCGGCGTCATCCACATTTTCCTCGCCTCGGCCGCGGTGTTCATCATTGCCGCCCTTGCGGTCTGGTGCGCGCCGCGCCCCCGCCACGTGTCGATGGGCGCGTCGCACTGACAGGAGTGGGCGCCGCGGCGTCCAGCCGCTTGGGTTGGCCGCCCGGCTATGCTAGGCGGCGCGCCCATGTTGACGATCAACGGCCTTACCGTGCGCCTCGGCGGGCGCACCATCCTCGACCGCGCGAGCGCGAGCCTGCCGGCGAAGAGCCGGACCGGGCTGATCGGGCGCAATGGCGCCGGCAAATCGACACTGATGAAGGCGATGATCGGCCAGATCGAGGCCGATGAGGGCGGGATCGAGATGCCGCGCCGCACGCGCGTCGGCTATATCGCGCAGGAGGCGCCGAGCGGCACCGCGACGCCGTTCGAGACCGTGCTGGCTGCCGACAGCGAACGCGCCGCCCTGCTCGCGGCATCGGAGACAGAGAGTGATCCCGACCGGCTCGGCGACATCCACGAGCGGCTGATCGCGATCGACGCCTATACGGCGCCCGCGCGCGCCGCGCGCATTCTGATCGGCCTGGGTTTCGACGAGACGATGCAGGCGCAGCCGCTCGACAGCTTTTCGGGCGGGTGGAAGATGCGCGTCGCGCTCGCGGCGCTGCTCTTCTCCAACCCCGACCTGCTGCTGCTCGACGAGCCGTCGAACCACCTCGACCTCGAAGCGACGATGTGGCTCGAAAGCTTCCTCAGAAGCTATCCGGGGCAGCTTGTCGTGATCAGCCACGAGCGCGACCTGCTCAACAATGTCGTCGATCATATCCTGCATCTGGAAGGCGGGAAGGTGACGCTCTATCCGGGCGGCTACGACGCGTTCGAGCGCCAGCGCGCCGAGCGCGCGGCGCAGCTGGCGGCGGCGAAGGCGGCGCAGGATGCGCAGCGCGCGCGGCTGGTCGACTATATCGCGCGCAACAGCGCCCGCGCCTCGACCGCGAAGCAGGCGCAGTCGCGCGCCAAGCAGCTCGCGCGGATGCAGCCGATCGCCGCGCTTACCGAGGACCCGAGCCTGGTGTTCGATTTCCCAAGCCCGGCGGACGAACTGAAGCCGCCGCTGATCACGCTCGATCTTGCCAGCGTCGGCTATGCGCCGGGCGAGCCGGTGCTGAGCCGGCTCAACCTGCGCATCGACCCCGACGACCGCATCGCGCTGCTGGGACGCAACGGCAACGGCAAGACGACGCTCGCGCGGCTGCTCGCGGCGCAGCTTCAGCCGATGGACGGCGCCATGGCTGCGTCGGGCAAGATGCGCGTCGGCTATTTCACCCAGTATCAGGTCGAGGAGCTCGACGGCGCCGACACGCCGCTCGGTCACATGACGCGCGTGATGGCGGGCAAGACGCCCGGCGCGGTGCGCGCGCAGCTCGGGCGCTTCGGATTTTCGGGAAACCGGGCGACGACCGAGGTAGCCAAGCTGTCGGGCGGCGAGCGCGCGCGGCTGGCGCTGGCGCTGATCACGCGCGAGGCGCCACATCTGCTGATCCTTGACGAACCGACCAACCACCTCGACGTCGACGCGCGCGAGGCGCTGGTGCAGGCACTGAACGGCTATGACGGCGCGGTGCTGATCGTCAGCCACGACCGTCACATGCTCGAACTGTCGGCCGACCGGCTGGTGCTCGTCGACGGCGGCACGGCGCGCGATTTCGACGGCAGCATAGACGATTATGTCGCCTTCATCCTCGGCAGGGGCGCGGCCGACGAGGCGAAGGCCGCGCCGGCGAAGCCGAAGGACGCAAAGCTGGCGCGGCAGGAAGCGGCAAAGGCGCGCGAGGCGCAGGCGGCGCTGCGCAAGTCGGCGAAGGACCTCGAAGCGCAGGCGGCCAGGCTTTCGGCGCGAATTTCGGCGATCGACCGCGCGATGTTCGACCCCGCGAGCGCTGATCCCGCGCTCGCCAAGCTGACGATGGGCGACCTCGCGCAGCGTCGCGGCAAGCTCGCCGCCGAACTCGAAAGTGTCGAGGCGGCCTGGATGGACGCGCTGGAGGCGATCGAAACGGCGGCGGCCTGACGGGTCGGGTCGCGCCGCCGTTCAGCCATTTGGCGCAGGGGCCGCAGAGAAGGAAAGCTCACGCTGCTTTCAAACGACGCCACCATCATAAGAGCCCCGCATTGACTCCCCCGCCGCCGCCCATCATAATGGTTTCAATTGTAACCATAAGGGATGGACCATGGCCGATCTGTTCGAAAATCCGCTGGGGCTCGACGGCTTCGAATTCGTCGAATTCTCGGCGCCCGAGAAGGGGATTCTCGAGCCGGTGTTCGAACGCATGGGCTTCACGCAGATTGCGCATCATCGCTCGAAGGACGTGATATTGTGGCGGCAGGGCGACATCAACCTGATCGCCAATTACGAGCCGCGCTCGCCCGCCGCCTATTTCGCCGCCGAACATGGCCCGTCGGCATGCGGCATGGGGTGGCGCTGCCGCGATGCGGCGAAAGCCTATGCCGAAGCGATCGCGCGCGGTGCCGAGCCGGTCGAGGTGCGCACCGGGCCGATGGAATTGCGCCTGCCCGCCATACGCGGCATCGGCGGGTCGATCATCTATCTGATCGACCGTTACGGCGACGGCCTCAGCATCTACGACATCGATTTCGTCTATGAAGACGGCGTCGACCGCCATCCCGAAGGTGCGGGGCTCAAGGTGATCGATCACCTGACGCACAATGTCTACGGCGGGCGGATGGCGCATTGGGCGGCGTTCTACGAGCGCATCGCGGGCTTCCGCGAGATCCGCTATTTCGACATCAAGGGCGAATATACCGGCCTGACCTCGAAGGCGATGACCGCGCCCGACGGCAAGATCCGCATCCCGCTCAACGAGGAAGGCGCGGGCGGCGGCGGCCAGATCGAGGAATATTTGCGCGCCTATAATGGCGAGGGCATCCAGCATATCGCCTTCGCCTGCGACGATCTCTACGCCTCGTGGGACAAGCTCGCCGCGCTCGGCAATCCCTTCGCGCCGTCGCCGCCGGAAACCTATTACGAACTGCTCGCCGAACGGCTGCCCGGCCATGGCGAACCGGTCGAGGAGCTGAAGGCACGCGGCATATTGCTCGACGGATCGACGCAGGAAGGCGATCCGCGCCTGCTGCTCCAGATTTTCGGCCAGACGGTGATCGGCCCGGTCTTCTTCGAATTCATCCAGCGCAAGAAGGACGAAGGCTTCGGCGAAGGCAATTTCACCGCGCTGTTCAAGTCGATGGAACTCGACCAGATCCGCCGCGGCGCGCTCGATGTCGCAAAGGAGCCTGCCGAATGACGAGCCCGATCAAACTCGGCGGCGTCCACCATGCCGCCTATCGCTGCAAGGACGCGAAGGAGACGGTCGAATGGTACGAGCGCATGCTCGGCATGACCTACACCACCGCCTTCGCCGAGGATCATGTGCCGTCGACCGGCGAATATGATCCCTACATGCACGTCTTCCTCGACGCGGGGGGCGGCAACGTCCTCGCCTTCTTCGAATTACCGAACCAGCCCGACATGGGTCGCGACGAAAACACCCCGGCGTGGGTCCAGCATCTGGCGTTCAAGGTCGGCAGCCATGACGAACTGGTCGCGGCGAAGGCGCATCTCGAGGCTCATGGCGTCGACGTGCTCGGGCCGACGCACCATGGCATCTTCCGGTCGATCTATTTCTTCGACCCCAACGGCCACCGCATCGAACTGGCGTGCGACATCGGCACCGACGAACAATATGCCGAACTGCGCCGCGTCGCGCCGCTGATGCTCGACGAATGGAGCCGGACGAAGAAGGCGCCGCGCCACGCCGACTGGCTGCATCAGCCGCCCGTGAACGAGTAGGTTTCCTTCTTCCCCTCCCGCCTGCGGGAGGGGCAGCGAGAGTTGCGAGCTTGCTTGCTACTCGCAGCGGGGTGGGCCATTGCACCGCTGCTGGCCCACCCTCGACCCCTCCCGCAAGCGGGAGGGGAGAGATATGACAGCTACTGGCGGCCTTATTTCCGGTCCAGCCCGATGCTTTCGAACGTCGCGCCGCTGCATTTGTCGGCGGTCTTGTCGCCACCGCCCGACAGGGCGCCGATGACCAGGAAGCCGGCGACCACCGCGACGAGGAATGCGCCCGCGACCCAGGCGAGATATTTGTCGATGAATGCCTTGATCGGCGCCCCGAACAGCCGGAACAGGATGCCGACCAGCATGAAGGAAAAGGCCCGGCTGGCCAGGCTCGCCCACAGGAAGGTGAACGGGTTCATGTGGATGAAGCCGGCGGTGATCGTCAGCAGCTTGAACGGGATCGGCGTCGCCCCCTTCACCAGGATGATCTCCGCCCCGTAATCGCGCAGGTAGCAGGCGGCTGCCGGGAAACTGTCGGTGAGTCCCAGCGCCGCGAGCAGCCACAGCCCGACGCTCTCATACAGGAAATAGCCGATCCCATAGCCGAAGCACCCGCCCGCGACCGAGGCGAGGGTGCAGATCAGCGCATAGCGCACCGCTTTCCTCGGTTCGGCGAGGCACATCAGCCCGAGCATCGGATGCGGCGGGATCGGAAAGAAGCTCGCCTCGACGAAGGCGACCAGCGCCAGCCAATATTCGGCGTGCGGATGCGCCGATTTCTCCATGGTCCAAGCATAGAGATTCTGGATCATGGACTTGTTGCGGGGGACGGCGGTCATGCTGGTCCTTGTTGCCGGGTCAGGATGACCACCGCCTCCCTATGCCGTTCGCGACGGGCGAAATAAACCCCCAAGCACGCCCCATCGCCCCAGCGAAAGCCGGGGCCGCTGGCGGTTTGCTCTTCGACGCCCGAACAAGGACGATAGCGGCCCCGGTCTGCGCCGGGGCGACGATCTTCCTGCGGAATCAATGCCTGAAATGCCGCATCCCGGTAAACAGCATCGCCAGCCCCGCCTCGTTCGCGGCGGCGATCACCTCGTCGTCGCGGATCGAGCCGCCCGGCTGGATCACGCAGGTCGCCCCGGCCTCGGCGGCGGAGATCAGGCCGTCGGCGAAGGGGAAGAAGGCGTCGCTGGCGACCGCGCTGCCGACGGTGCGGGGTTCGCTCCAGCCGTTCGCCTCGGCCGCCTCGCGCGCGCGGACGGCGGCGATGCGCGACGAATCGCGGCGGTTCATTTGCCCCGCGCCGATACCCGCGGTCGCGCCGCCCTTGGCATAGACGATGGCGTTCGACTTCACATGCTTGGCGATCGTCCAGGCGAACAGCGCGTCGGCGAATTCTGCGTCGCTCGGCGTGCGCGTCGTGACGACTTTCAGATCGTCCTTCGTGATCCGGCCGTTGTCGCGGGTCTGCGCGAGCCAGCCGCCGGCGATCGTCTTCATCATCAGGCCGCCGCGCGCCGGGTCGGGCAGTTCGCCGGTCAGCAGCAGGCGCAGATTCTTCTTCTTCGCGAAGATCGCGCGCGCGTCGGCGTCGGCGTCGGGGGCGACGACCACCTCGGTGAAGATGCTGGCGATCGCTTCCGCCGTCGCGCCGTCGAGCGGCCGGTTGAGCGCGACGATGCCGCCGAAGGCCGAGACGCTGTCGCAGGCGAGCGCCGCGTCCCACGCCGCGGTCAGCGTCGCAGCGGTCGCGACGCCGCACGGATTGGCATGCTTGACGATGACGCAGGTCGGGTCGGCCTCGCGGAACTCGGCGACGAGGTCGAGCGCGGCGTCGGCGTCGTTGATGTTGTTGTAGCTGAGCGCCTTGCCCTGCACCTGCTCGGCCTGCGCGATACCGCGCGCGGCGGGGCCGGCGGGAAGGTAGAGCGCCGCCTGCTGGTGCGGATTTTCGCCATAGCGCAGCTCGGCCGACAGCGTCGCGGTCAGCGGCAGCGTGTCGGGGAACAGCTTGCCCTGGTCGGCGAAGGCGAACCACTGCGCGATCATTCCGTCATAGGTCGCGGTATGGGCAAAGGCGGTCGCGGCGAGCCGCTTGCGCAGAGCGAGGGTGGTCGCACCGTCGTTGGCGTCCAGTTCCTCGATCAGCGCGGCATAATCCTGCGGCTCGGTGACGATGCCGACGAAGGCGTGGTTCTTCGCCGCCGAACGCACCATCGCCGGGCCGCCGATGTCGATATTCTCGATGATCTCCTCGCGCGGCGCGCCTTTTGCGACGGTGGCGGCGAAGGGATAGAGGTTGACGACGACCAGGTCGATGCCGCCGATGCTGTGCGCGTCCATCGCGGCGACGTGAGCGGCGTCGTCGCGCACCGCGAGGATGCCGCCGTGCACGGTCGGATGCAGCGTCTTGACGCGCCCGTCCATCATCTCGGGAAAGCCGGTGAGGTCGGCGACGTCGAGGACCGCGTGCCCCGCGTCGCGCAGCGCCTTTGCGGTGCCGCCGGTCGACACCAGCTCGACCCCATGACGGCCGAGCGCGGCGGCCAGATCGGCGAGACCCGCCTTGTCGCTGACGGAAAGGAGCGCACGGCGGACGGGAACGAGATCGGTCATGGGGGAGCCTCGGCAGGGGATGGAAGGAGTCGCCGTCGCCCTAGGCCCGTGATCGCCGTTGGGCAAGGTTTTGGAAGTATCAGGTGGCGGCGCGGAGAAGGAAATTCGCGCAGGGGCGCAGAAGAAAATGGAAGGCCTTTATGTCGTTTGCTGGACCGGCAAGCCATAAATCCGACCCGGTCGCCCTGAGCTTGTCGAAAGGCCGTTCTTTCTTTCAGCGCTGCAAGGAGAAGGACGGTGCTTCGACAAGCTCAGCACGAACGGAGTGGCTAGAGCGGCGTGCCATAAATCTGCAACGCCCCTTATCCGTTCGTGTCGAGCGCAGTCGAGACACGCATCGGCCTTGCGCCACGCTGATGGGTGTCTCGACTGCGCTCGACACAAACGGGACGATGGGTCAGATTTAACGCTCGATGCTCTAGGACCAATCGACATTCAGAAGATGGCGAGGCGAAAATGGTGGTTTTTCGCGACTCGGAGCGCAGCGTGCTGACGGCACGTGAGCAGCGGAAGCGCGAAAAGCCGCCATTTGCAGGCCGCCAGAGCTGAATGTCGATTGGTCCTAGCGCAAATTCAAGGCTCACCGCGATGGAAGCCGCTTACCCGATATGCTTGAAAATCCAGCCGATGCTGACGCCGCCGGCGGGGGCGCTGCCGGTGACGACGAGCTGTTCGGTGGGATGCGGGCGGCCCTCGCCGTCGACCCACAGGCTTTCCTCGACCGCGAGCGTGCCCTCGGAGGCGCGGAACTGCCACAGCGGCCCGCCGGCGATGCGCAGCAGCGCGCCGAGCCGGTCGGCGGTCAGGCTGGCGGAAATGTTGCGGCCGAGATGGAAACGCAGCGCGAAATGCTTGTCGCCCTTGCGGCGGCTGCGCGGAGCGGGGAGCAGCATGTCCTCGCCGCGCAATTCGCGCCCGTTGGGGGAGAGGATCAGCAGGCGGCGATGGATCAGCCCGTGGCGCCGCGCATAGCCGTCGTGGCTCATTTCCAGCCGGCTGCCCTGCGGGGTTTCGTGCCGGTCGAGCTCGACCTCGGTCACCCCCTTGCCGAGCGAGCCGTTGGGCAGGATCGCGGTCGAATTGCTGTCGGCAACGACCAGCGTCGAATGCGCGGCGGTGGTGCGCAGCCCGCGCGCCAGTTCGGTGGGGATCGTCGCGCCGGTCAGCGCCGCGCCGCCGCAGTTGACGACGATGCGTTCGGCCCCGTCGCTCAGCTCGAATGCCAGGGTCGAGGCGCAGCCCGCCTCGGTCACGCGCGCGATCGGCGGCGGCGCCGCGTCGGCGAGCAGCACGACCTTGTTCGCGACGAGCCGCTGATAGCCCCAGTCGCGCGCCTGTTTGAGCGGGCGGGTGCGCACGCCGCTCGCCGCGACGATTGCCGCGATCGTTTCGGCCGGCGTCGCGCCGCTGCCCTGCCAGCTTCCCATGCCGCCGTCGCTGTGGACGATCCCGAGCAGCGCCGGAACCGCGCGCGCCAGCACCTCGTGCAGGAAGGGCGGCAGGTCGATCCGCCGCATGTCGTATATGCGCGCAAGCATCGACAGCGCCATGATCGCATCGAGCTGCGCCTGCGGAGACCGCGCGATATTGCCGCCGTCGGCGTAGAAGCTCGTCTCGATGACCTTGCGCAATCCCGCTTCGCCGAACACCTGTCGCGGTTCGCCGCCGGGCATCAGCAGCGAGGCGGCGACGACGCCGATCCAGGCGACCATCTGCTCGACGCCGGGGCGCGTCTTGTCGGCGACGCGGTCGAGATGCCGCGCCGCGCGGGCGAGGTGGTTGAGCACGGCGGAGCGATAGACGAGATCGCTCGACGACAGGATCAGCGGCGCGTGCGCAGCCCAGAACAGGATGCGCCACCCCGTATTGTCGGCTTTCCACGCCGGTTCGCTGACCGTCTCGCCATGGACCGCGAGCCATTGGCGCACGATCGCCTCCGCGATCGCCGCACCGTCGGCGCGCGTCCCGGTGGCGGCAAGGTCGCGCAGCCACGCAAAGCTGTAGATGTGATCGGCAAAGCTCGGCGCGACGCCCAGCGCCGTGAAATCGAGCGTGGCGAGCGGCAGCCTGAGCCCGCGATGGAGGAAATGGCCGGCGCGGATCGCTGTGCCCGCGCGCGTGTCGCCGGGAACCGGGTCCTCGGGCACGCCGAGCAGCTTGAGCGGAAAGCGCCCCTTGAGGCGGAAGGCGTGCAGCGGAGTGCGCCACGTCAGCCGCGTGATCTGGTTGGCGATGCGGTCGCCGAGCGACAGCCCCTTGTCGGCGGGCAGGCGGATCAGCCGCTTGCCGGGCTCGATCGAGTCGTCGAGCGGCGGCGTGTCTTCGCCCGCATCGGGGGTCGGGTCGATGGGGGCAACGGTCAACGGTCTCCCCTCCATCGCTCAGGCGCCGCGCAGGCGCCGGATATTGTCGGCATAGGCGTCCGGCCCGCCGCGGAAGGTCGCGGTGCCGGCAACGAGCACGTCGGCGCCCGCCGCGATCGCGAGCGGCGCGGTGCCCGCGTCGATGCCGCCGTCGACCTCCAGCCTTATGTCGCGGCCCGACTTGTCGATCATCCTGCGCACCGCTTCGATCTTGCGGAGCTGGCTGGAAATGAAGCTCTGGCCGCCGAAACCCGGGTTGACGCTCATGATCAGGACAAGGTCGATCTCGTCGATCAGATAGTCGAGCATCTTCGCCGGGGTCGCGGGGTTGAGCGAGACGCCGGCCTGCTTGCCCAGCGACTTGATGTGCTGGATGCTGCGGTGGATGTGCGGTCCCGCTTCCGGATGGACGGTAATGATGTCGGCGCCCGCCGCGGCGAAGGCGTCGAGGAAGCCGTCGACCGGCGAGATCATCAGATGCACGTCGAAGGGCAGGGCCGAATGCGGCCGCAGCGCCTTCACCACCATCGGCCCGATCGTCAGATTGGGAACGAAATGGCCGTCCATCACGTCGATGTGAACCCAGTCGGCGCCCGCCGCCTCGATCGCGCGCACCTCTTCGCCGAGCTTCGCGAAATCGGCGCTGAGGATCGAGGGGGCGATGCGGACGGAGGGTGCGGCGGTCATGACGACCGGCCTTAACCATCTAGCCGATGGGGAGCAAGCGGCCGTGCGCCCGGTCGCCTTCGGCGACTGTCAGTCCCCGGTTCTGCGTGGCCGTCCGCGCCGTGGGACCTCCGACCGTTTCACCGCCACGCTGCGCCGGGCGAGCGCCTCGCGCAGCAATATCTCGATCTCGGCATTGGCGCTGCGCAGCTCGGCCGCGGCCAGCCGCTCGATCGCCGCATAAAGCGCGGGATCGAGGCGGAGGGCAAAGGCTTTTTTGGGCGACGCGGGCATGGGAACAAACCTCAATTCCCGTTCGCATCGAGCCCCGAGTGCCGGCTAAGGCCGTCGAAGGGCTCGACACGAACGGTCCTTGCAAATCAATAGAGCGACCCGGTGTTGACGACGGGCTGGGTGTCGCGTTCGCCGCACAGCACCACCATCAGGTTCGACACCATCGCCGCCTTGCGCTCGTCGTCGAGCTGGACGACGTCCTTCTCCGACAGGTGCTGCAGCGCCATCTCGACCATCGTCACCGCGCCTTCGACCAGCTTCCTGCGCGCCGCGATCACCGCTTCGGCCTGCTGGCGGCGCAGCATCGCGCCGGCGATTTCCTGCGCATAGGCAAGGTGGGTCAGGCCGCATTCGTCGACGGTGATACCGGCGACCGCCAGCCGTTCGATCAGTGCCTTGCGCAGCTCGGCGCCGACCTCGTCATGGTTGCCGCGCAGCGTCACCTCCTGATGCTCGATGTCGTCATAGGGGTAGCGCGATCCGATCGACCGCACCGCGGCCTCGATCTGCGCGAGGACGAATCCCTTGTAATCCTCGACGTCGAACAGCGCCTGCGCGGTGTCGGTGACGCGCCATACCACCTGCGCCGCCATTTCGATGGGATTGCCGCGCAGGTCGTTGACCTTGATCTTGTCGGAGATGACGTTGTTCGCGCGCACGGCGATCTTGCGGCGCGTCAGCCACGGCAGCACCCAGCGCAGCCCGGTTTCGCGGTCGGTGCCCTTGTAGCTGCCGAAAAGCTGGATCGCTGCCGCCTCGTTCGGATTGATAAGGTAGAAGCCGCAGAGGATCAGCGTGCCGGCAATCGCCGAAACAGCCAGCAGCACCCATTTCCACGACGCTTCGGTCCCCGTGGCATTGCTCACCCCCGCCCAGATCGCGATGCCGAGCAGGACGAGCCAGACGAACAGCATCAGATAGCCGCTGGCCGTCGCCGCGCGCACCTCGCGCGTCGGGTTGAGCGCGGCCGTCACATACGAATCACCCATGGCACTCTCCGATATAAAGATGATATCATATTTATATCGTATCTGGCTGGCGTCAATTGGATTTGTGGGGCGGTGGTGATGGCGGTTTTGGGGGCAGGAAGCCGTCTGAGCCATGCACCGGTTCCCCCTCCGCAAGCGGGAGGGGCAGCGAGACTCGCGAACTTGTTCGCTAGTCGCAGCGGGGTGGGCCTTTGCGCCGTCGCTGCCCACCCCCGACCCCTCCCGCTTGCGGGAGGGGAGAAGAAACGTCGAAACCCGCCATTCCATTCCAGATCGCCCTGGCGGTCACGAACGTGGACCCGCCGGACGATACAACAGGACAAAGGGCGCGCGAAGGCCCCCTTTGCTTCGCGGCGGAATGCCGGTCAGTCGGTCGGAAAACCGCGCTTGTGCAGCAGCGCCTTCACGTCCGGGTCGCGACCGCGGAAGGCGCGATAGGCGTCGGCGCGGTCGGTTTCGTTGCCGGTCATCAGCAGGATGGTGCGGAACCGGTCGGCGACGCCGCGATCCCATGGTCCGCCTGCTTCGGTAAAGGCCGCCCAGGTGTCGGCGTCCATCGTTTCGGACCACAGATAGCTGTAATAGCCCGCCGAATAGCTGTCGGAGCTGAACAGGTGGCCGAACTGCGGCAGCCGGTGCCGCATGACGATTTCCTTCGGCATGCCGATCTCGGCCAGCGTCTCGCGCTCGAACGCGTCGATGTCGGTGACGGGGGTCTTGCGGTCGTGCAGCTTCATGTCGACGATCGCGCTCGCCAGATATTCGACCGTCTCGAACCCCTGGTTGAATTTCGCCGATGCCAGGATCTTGTCGACCAGCGCCTGCGGGATCGGCTCGCCCGTCCGATAGTGCGTCGCATAGGTCGACAGCACCTCGGGCGTCATCAGCCAATTCTCGTTCACCTGGCTCGGAAACTCGACGAAATCGCGCGGCACGCCGCCGAGTGCCGGATAGGTCACATGCTGCAGCAGATAGTGGATGCCGTGGCCGAATTCGTGGAACAGCGTCGTCGCGTCGTCGAGGCTGACCAGCGTCGGTTCGCCCTTCGCGGCTTCGGTGAAATTATTGTTGTTCGACGCCAGCACGTTGCGGTCGCCGCCCAATGTCTGCTGGCTGCGATAGGTGGTCATCCACGCGCCCGATCGTTTGCCGTCGCGCGCGAAATTGTCGAGATAGAGAACGCCGATGTTCGCGCCGGTCTTGAGGTTGGTGACCTCGAAGGTCTTCACCTTGGGATCGAAGATGGGGATGGTGCCCGTATTCTCGCGAAAGCCGAGGTCGTAGAGCCGCCCCGCCGACCAGAACATCGCGTCGCGCAGCTTGTCGAGCTGGAGATAGGGCTTCACCTCGCTTTCATCGAGGTCGTATTTCGCCTTGCGGACCTTCTCGGCATAATAGCGATAGTCCCATGGCTCGATGGTGATCTTCGGACCCTTGCCGGCCTTCGCCTCGGCGTCGGCGATCGCCTGCATGTCGGCGACTTCCTCGTGCACGCGCGCGACCGCGGCGGGCCACACCTTCATCATCAGCTCCATCGCCTTTTCGGGCGTCTTCGCCATCGTGTCGGCCATGCGATAATGCGCGTGGGTCGGGAAACCGAGCAGTTCGGCGCGCTGCTGGCGCAGCTTCAATATCCCGGCGATCGTCGCGTTGGTGTCGTTCGCGTCGCCATTGTCGCCGCGGTTCACGAAGGCGCGCCACACTTTTTCGCGCAAGCTCCGGTTGGCGGCGTTCTGAAGCACGGGCTGCGCTGACGAACGGGTGTTCTTGATCGCCCATTGGCCGGGCTTGCCCTGCGCCTCGGCCGCCGCGGCGAGCGAGGCGACGAACGCGGGTTCGAGCCCCGCCAGCTCGGCCTTGTCGGTGACGAGGGTATAGAGTTTCTCGTCGGCGAGCAGCTTCGACGAGAAGGCCGAGAACAGTCCTTCGAGCTTTGCATTCAGGTCGACGAGCTTTGCCTTGTCGACGGGCGACAGGCTGGCGCCGTCGCGCACCATCTCGTCATAGCTGCGCTCGACGATGCGGATCTGTTGCGCGTCGAGCCCGCTCGAATGCCGCGCGTCATAGACCGCCTTGTAGCGGGCGAACAGGCGCGGATCGAGGAACAGCTCGGTGAAGAAGGTCGAAAGCTTCGGGCTCCATTCGGCGTCGATCGCCTCGACGCGGTCGTTCGACTTGTTCGACGTCTGCACGCCCCACAGCGCATAGACGCGGTCCATCGTGTCGCCCGCGAGCTGCATCGGGACGTGCGTATTCTCGAACGTCGGCGCTTCGGGGTTGGCGATCACCGCCTCGACCTCGGCGCGCGTTTCGGCCATCGCCTTCTGGAAGGCGTCGGGGAACAGCTCGGGATCGAGCTTGTCCCACGGCGGCACCCCCTGAAAGGGGCCGGTCCACGGCGCAAGCATCGGGTTGTCGGCGGCAGGGGTGGCCGCGGCCGGAGCGGCGGCGGGTTCGGCGGCGGTGGCTTTGCTCATCTGGCTGTCCATGCTGGCATAACCCGCAACCAGCGCGGTGGATGCGAGCAGCATCGACAGGCGGCGGGCGAGAGGGGGCGCTGGGCGCGGCATCATCGGTCATCTCCCGGGAACTTTGGTTTCGGGCGAAACCATATGGGGGAGCCTTAACCCGGGACCGCGCGGCGATGCAAGGCGGCGGTCAACCGGCGAAGCCCGGCTGGATGAGGCCGGGCACGTCGACGCGAAAGGCGAAGAGGCCGCCCGAGTGCGGCTGCTCGCGGCGTTCTTCGTCGGACAGCGCCTTGCCCGCGCTGGTGACGAAGGCGGTGCGCATGTCGGCGCCGCCCAGCGCGATCATCGACGGGCGCTGCACCGGCAGCTCGACGGTCTGGAGCAGTTCGCCGGCCGGCGACAGGCGCACGACGCGCCAGCCGTCCCACAGCGCCGACCAATAGCAGCCTTCGGCATCGACGGTGCCGCCGTCGGGGCGGCCGGTGCCTGTCTCGAACTGGTGGAACAGCCGCCCCTCGCCCAGCATACCGGTCGCCGGATCGACGGCATAGGCGCGCAGCGCGTGCGTCGGCGTGTCGGCGTGATAGAAAGTCCGTCCGTCGGGGCTGAATGCGGCGCCGTTGCTCGTCAGCAGGCCGCCGAGCATTTTCGTCAGCGACCCGTCGGGGTCGAGCCGATAGAGCGAGGCGGCCGGGTTCGTCTTGTCGCGCGTCACGCTGCCGACCCACAAGCGCCCGGCGGCATCGACGCAGCCGTCGTTGAAGCGCTGCTCGGGAATGTCCGCGAGCACTTGTTGACCGAAAGGGCGCGGCGCTCGTCCCCAGACGTCGATCAGCGCGCAGCCGCCCTTCAGGCCTGCGACCAGCCCGCCGCCCGCGCGCGGCGCGATGCAGCCGACCGGCCCGTCGAGTTGCATCGTCTCGGTCCGTCGCGTCGTCGGGTCGGTGCGGTGGATGCGGTGCGCGTCGATATCGACCCAATAGAGGCGCGATTCGCCCGCGTGCCAGCGCGGCGACTCGCCGAGCAGCGCGTGGGCGTCGAGGAGCAATTCGACCATAAGCAATGGCATAGCGTCGCCGCCCGGCACCGGCAAATCCGCTCGACGAAGGAGTTTCGTGCCGTAGCGGCATTTCTACTTGACGTGGACGTAAACGTAAGGTCCATTGGTCGGCGAAGGGCGTGCCGCGGCGCGCCCGTTCTTGCGCGGACCGACTCCCCGATAACGCTCGGCCGCCCTCAGGAAAGGAAGACCCATGTCGCTCGATCATCTGTCGCGCACCGCTTATACCGAGGACCATGAAGCGTTCCGCGCGACGGTTCGCCAGTTTCTCGAAAAGGAAGTCGCCCCCAACCAGGCGAAATGGGCCGAGGACGGCATCGTCCCCAAGGCGCTGTGGCCCAAGGCGGGCGAGATCGGGATGCTGTGCCCGACGGTGCCGGAGGAATATGGCGGGCTTGGCCTCGACTTCGGCTATAACGCCATCGTCGACGAGGAAAGCGCCTATTACGGCCGCGTGACCACGGGCTTCTCGCTCCAGTCGGACATCGTCGCCAACTATATCGTCCGCTACGGCAGCGAGGAGCAGAAGAAGCACTGGCTGCCCAAGATGGTCGCGGGCGAGGTCGTCACCGCGATCGCGATGACCGAACCGGGCACCGGCAGCGACCTTCAGGGGATGCGCACGACCGCGAAGAAGGACGGCAATCACTATGTCATCAACGGGTCGAAGACCTATATCACCAACGGCCAGAACGCCGACCTGATCCTCGTCTGCGCCAAGACCGACACCGATGTGCAGCCGGCGTGGAAGGGCGTATCGATCATCCTCGTCGAGGCGGAGCGCGAAGGGTTCCAGCGCGGCCGCAACCTCGACAAGATCGGGCAGGACGAAGCCGACACGTCGGAACTCTTCTTCAACGACGTGCGCGTGCCGATCACCAACTGCCTCGGCGACGAGGGGCAGGGCTTCATCTATCTGATGAGCGAACTGCCGCAGGAACGCCTTTCGATCGCGGTGAGCGCGCAAGCCTCGGCGCAGCGCGCGTTCGACGATACCGTCGAATATACGCGCGACCGCAAGGCGTTCGGCAAGCCGATCCTCGATTTCCAGAACAGCCGCTTCGTTCTCGCCGACCTCAAGGCGAAGCTGCAGGTCGGCTGGGCGCACCTCGACTGGGCGCTCGCGCGCCACATGAAGAAGGAATTGACGCCGGAGGAAGGCGCCGCGGCGAAGCTGTGGCACACCGACCTGCAATGGGAGGTGATGGACAAGTGCCTCCAGCTTCACGGCGGCGCGGGTTACATGAACGAATATCCGATCGCCCGCGCGTGGCGCGCCGCGCGCGTGACGCGCATCTTCGGCGGAACGAACGAGATCATGAAGGAACTGATCGGGCGGAAGCTCTGATTTCCCCGCCCGCAAGCGGGCGGGGCAGCGAGATCTGGGAGCTTGCTCCCTGGTCGCAGCGGGGTGGACCATCTCACCCCCGGATGCTCGCTCCGCTCGCGCTCACCCCTAACCCCTCCCGCCTGCGGGAGGGGGATCAAGAAAGGAATTCTCCATGGCTACAGCTTATATCGTAGACGCCGTCCGCACCGCCGGCGGCCGCCGCGGCGGCCGGCTGGCCGGTGTCCACCCCGTCGACCTCGGCGCAGCGGTGTTCGACGCGATCGCCGACCGCAACGATTTCGACACCAGCGTGATCGAGGACGTCATCACCGGCTGCGTGTCGCAAGGCGGGCAGCAGACGATGGACCTCGGCCGCAATGCGGTGCTCGCGTCGAAGCTTCCCGACAGCATCCCTGCGGTCACCATCGACCGCCAGTGCGGCTCGTCGCAGCAGGCGGTGATGTTCGCGGCGCAGGCGGTGATGTCTGGCACGCAGGACGTCGTGCTGGCGAGCGGCATCGAGAGCATGACGCGGGTGCCGATGGGCAGCGTCGCGACGCTGTTCATGAAGGAGGGGCTCGGCAACTACAAATCGCCGCGGCTCGAAGAGAAATATCCCGGCATCATGTTCAGCCAGTTCATGGGCGCCGAGATGATCGTCAAGAAGCACGGCTTCACCAAGGCCGACCTCGACGCCTTCGCGCTCGAAAGCCACCGCCGCGCCAAGGCGGCGACCGAGGCGGGCCTGTTCGATCGGGAGATCGTTCCGGTCGAGATCGAGACCGCCGACGGCAAGGAATGGCACAAGGCCGATGAGGGCATCCGCCACGACGCGACGCTCGAAAGCATCGCCGGGGTCAAGCTGCTCCAGGAAGGCGGCACGATCACCGCGGCGACGTCGAGCCAGATCTGCGACGGCGCCTCGGCGGTGCTGGTCGTGTCCGAACAGGCGCTCAAGGATCATGGTCTGACCCCGCGCGCGCGCATCCATCACCTGTCGGTGACGGCGGGCGATCCGGTCATCATGCTCGAGGAACCGCTGTTTGCGACCGAAAAGGCCTTGAAGAAGGCGGGGCTCAAGATCGGCGACATCGATGCCTATGAGGTCAACGAGGCGTTCGCGCCGGTGCCGCTCGCGTGGCTCAAGTATCTTGATGCCGATCCCGCGCGGCTCAACGTCCACGGCGGCGCCATCGCGCTCGGCCACCCGCTCGGCGCCACCGGCGCGAAGCTGATGGCGACGCTGCTCGGCGTGCTCGATGCCCGGGGCGGCAAATACGGCCTTCAGACGATGTGCGAAGGCGGCGGCCAGGCGAACGTCACCATCGTCGAGCGGCTGTAAAGCTTTCAAAGCCCCTCCCGCTTGCGGGAGGGGCAGCGAGACTTGGGAACTTGTTCCCTAGTCGCAGCGGGGTGGACCAAGCGGTCTCGTTCCATCCTGCGACCCCCCACCCCAACTCCTCCCCTGAAGGGGAGGGGCTTTAGTCAGGAGAAACCCATGAAACTCGATTCCACCGTATCCGCCGTCGTCACCGGGGGCGCCTCGGGCCTCGGCGCCGCCACCGCGCGCGCGCTTGCCGCGAAGGGCGTCAAGGTCGCGATCTTCGACCTTCAGGAAGAAAAGGGCAAGGCGATCGCCGAGGAACTGGGCGGCGTCTTCTGCGAATGCAACGTCACCGACGACGCGTCGGTCGATGCCGCCTTCGCCAAGGCGCGCGCCGCGATCGGGCAGGAGCGCATCCTCGTCAACTGCGCGGGCACCGGCAATGCGATCAAGACCGCGAGCCGCAGCAAGGAAGACGGCAGCATCAGGCATTTCCCGCTCGACGCCTTCAACTGGATCATCCAGATCAACCTCGTCGGCACCTTCCGCTGCATCGCCAAGTCGGCCGCGGGCATGATGACGCTCGACCCAATGGCGGACGGCGAGCGCGGCGCGATCGTCAACACGGCTTCGGTCGCGGCCGAGGACGGCCAGATCGGCCAGGCCGCCTATTCGGCTTCGAAGGGCGGGGTCGTCGGCATGACGCTGCCCGTCGCGCGCGACCTCGCGAGCGAGAATATCCGCGTGAACACCATCCTGCCGGGCATCTTCGACACCCCGTTGCTCGGCGCCGCGCCGCAGAATGTCCGCGACGCGCTCGCCGCCTCGGTGCTCAATCCGAAGCGGCTCGGCAATCCGGACGAATATGCCACCCTCGCGCTCTGCATGATCGAGAACGGCTATTTCAACGGCGAGGACGTCCGCCTCGACGGCGGCATCCGCATGGCGCCGCGCTGATATGGCCAAACCGGAAGGCTGGCGGCTCGATGCCGCCAGCTACCCCGTCTGCGAAACATTCCAGACGCGGTTCCAGGACATGGACGTCAACGGCCACCTCAACAACGTGGCCTTCGCGGCGCTGTTCGAAAGCGGCCGCGTCCTGCTCAACTGGCGCCTGCGCGCGCAGGGCGAGCGTGCGGCGAACGAACGCATGATGGTCGCCGCGGTCGAGATCAACTATCTGGCCGAGGGCAATTTCCCCGATCCCGTCGAGATCGCGACCGGCATCGGCCGCATCGGCACGTCGAGCTGGACGCTCATCCAGGCGATGTTCCAGAACGGCCGCGCGATCGCGACCTGCGACACCGTCGTCGTCTGCCGCACCGACGGCGAGGCGAAGCCGCTGCGCGCGGAGATGGTCGCGGAGCTGGAGGCGAATCTGGCTAGGCCGATTTAGCGATCTGGCCTGACCTTCGTCATCCCGGACTTGATCCGGGGTGACGATGAACGGAGGACGGAGCCTAGCGCTATTAAAGCTTCTTGTCCGCCTCGGGCACCGATCGGATCAGGTCGCGGGCGAAGCCGATCAGGCCGATCTGGCGGCGGCGCTTCAGCCGTTCGGCGCGCAGGATCGCCTTCACCTCATCGAAACAGCCTTCGACATCGTCGTTGATCAGCACATAGTCATAGCCGTCCCAGTGGCTGATCTCGTTCGCCGCGCGCGCCATGCGCGCCGCGATCACCTCGTCGCTGTCGGTCCCGCGCGACCGCAGCCGGCGTTCGAGTTCCGCCATCGTCGGCGGCAGGATGAACACGCGCACCACGTCGGGGCCGGCTTCCTGATAGAGCTGCTGCGCCCCCTGCCAGTCGATGTCGAACAGCACGTCCTTGCCCGCGGCGAGCAGGTCCTCGACCGGCCCGCGCGGCGTGCCGTAGCGATGGCCGAAGACATGCGCCCATTCGAGGAATTCGCCGTCGGCGGCCATCTGCTTGAAGGTTTCGACATCGACGAAATGATAATCGACCCCGTCGCGCTCGCCCGGGCGCATCGGCCGCGTGGTCGCGGAGATCGACGGCGCGATGTCGGGATCGGCGGCGAGCATCTTTTTCGAAATCGTGGTCTTGCCCGCGCCCGAAGGCGACGACAGAATGAAGAGCACGCCGCGGCGGTGAAGATGGACGCTGTCAGCCATGCGGGCTCATTGCGCGCGCGCGGGCGCCGGTCAAGCGGGAAGGGGCATCATGGCGGGAATGACGCGCAGAGGTTGGCTGGTCGCGGCCGCGCTGCTGACCTTGCTCGCCGCGATCCTGATCGCGATGGGACGCCCGCCGATCTGTCCGTGCGGTACCGTCAGCCTGTGGCACGGGGTCGTCCAGTCGAACCAGAACAGCCAGCAGATTTCGGATTGGTACAGCTTCAGCCACGTTATCCACGGCTTCCTCTTCTATGGCCTGTCGCGCTGGCTGATGCCGCGCGCGCCGCTGTGGATCGCGCTCGCCGTCGCGATCGGAATCGAAGGGGCGTGGGAGATTCTCGAAAATTCGCCGATCATCATCGACCGTTATCGCGAGGTGACGATGGCCTATGGCTATGCGGGCGATTCGGTGCTCAATTCGGTGAGCGATGCGGCGTTCATGCTGCTCGGCTTCCTCGCCGCGAGCCGGATGCGCTGGCAGACGACCGTCGCCGTTGCGATCGCCTTCGAATTGTTCACCCTGTTCGCGATCCGCGACAATCTGACGCTCAACGTCCTGATGCTCGTCTCGCCGGTGGAGGCGATCAAGGACTGGCAGGCGGGCTGATCTTCGATAACGAAGCGGTTTTAGTGAACCGACGGCTGCCCATTCGTTTCGACCGGCAGCGCCGGGGGCAGGGCATCGCCGAGCTGTTCGCCGTCGGACGCCGCGCTGTCGATACCGGCATAGCTGTCGACCACGCCTTCGCGCGCCAGCCGGTCGCCGATGCGATGCGCTTCCTCGGCGGCGCGGCGCTGTTCGGCGCGGTCGGCCCATTTCTTGGTGAGGTAGGCGGCGGCCGCGGTCGCGGCGAGCACGGCATAGCGTTGCGGGAACATCCGCCGCGCCACGAACAACGTCCCGGCGCCGATCACGGCACCTGCGACCGGGTGATTATTCTTGCGGCGCCCGATCGCGCTGCCGAGCACGCCGCCGACGATCCGTCCCATCATCTTCACGATCCTTCCTCCCCCATCAATCCGCGACGCGGCCTTCGGGTTCCGGACCGAGCATATGGCGCGGGTCGACGACCCGGTCGAAGGTCGCCGCATCGACGAAACCCAGCGCCAGCGCCGCCTCGCGCAGGGTCGAGCCGGTTTTGTGCGCGTGTTTTGCGATCATTGCCGCGTTGTCATAGCCGATCTCGGGCGCCAGCGCGGTGACGAGCATCAGCGAGCGCTCGACCAGTTCGGCGATTCGCGGGCGGTTCGGCTCGATCCCGGCGACGCAGCGGGTCGCGAAGCTTTCCATGCCGGTCGCGAGCAGGTCGATCGAGCGCAGCACATTGGCGCCGATCAGCGGCTTGAAGACATTGAGTTCGAGATGCCCCTGCATCCCGCCGACGGTCACCGCCTGATGATTGCCGATCACCTGCGCCGCGACCATCGTCAACATCTCGCACTGGGTCGGGTTGACCTTGCCCGGCATGATCGAGCTGCCGGGCTCATTCGCGGGCAGGTCGATCTCGCCCAGCCCGGCGCGCGGGCCGGAACCGAGCAGACGGATGTCGTTGGCGATCTTGGTCAGCGCGACCGCGAGCGTGTTCAGCCGCCCCGACAGGTCGACCAGCATGTCGTGACTCGCCAGCGCCTCGAACTTGTTCGGAGCGCTTGCGAAGGCGACGCCGGTGATCGCGGTCATCTCGGCCGCGAAATCCCCGGCGAAGCCCGCGGGGGCGTTCAGCCCGGTGCCGACCGCGGTCCCGCCCTGCGCGAGATGCGGCAGGGCATGCTGCACCAGCGGTTCGGTGCGCGTCCGGCACAGAAGCAGCTGGGCGTGATAGCCCGAAAATTCCTGCCCCAGCGTCAGCGGCGTCGCATCCTGCAGATGGGTGCGGCCGATCTTGACGATATCGTCCCACGCCTCCGCCTTGGCGCGCAGCGCCTCGATCAGCACGTCGAGCGCCGGCAGCAGGCGGCTGCGCATCGCCAGCGTCGCGGCGACGTGCATCGCGGTCGGAAAGCTGTCGTTCGACGACTGGCCGCGGTTGACGTCGTCGTTGGGATGCACCGGCACCTTGCCGCCGCGCGTGCCGGTCAGCATCTCGTTGGCGCGGCCGGCGATCACCTCGTTGGCGTTCATGTTGCTCTGGGTGCCGCTGCCCGTCTGCCAGATGACGAGCGGGAACTGGTCGTCATGCTCGCCGGCGGCGACTTCGGCGGCAGCGGCCTCGATCGCGTCGGCTTTTTCGGCGGACAGGCCGTGGCGGCGGTTGACCCGCGCCGCCGCCTGCTTGACCAGCGCGAGCGCGTGGACGATCCCGACCGGCATCCGCTCGCGCGCGCCGAAGGGGAAATTCTCGATCGACCGCTGCGTCTGCGCGCCCCAATAGGCGTCGGCGGGCACCGCGATCTCGCCCAGGCTGTCGCTTTCGATCCGCGTGTCGCTCATAGGATCAATATCCTCGTCACCATCACCGCCCCGGCCCAGATCAGCGCGACGAGGCTGAGCAGCTTCCAGAAACCGCGCTCGCCGACCCGCGCGCGCAGCCAGGCGGCGACGATCCAGACCAGCACCAGCGCCGGGGTCAGCACCAGCAGGCTGAAGCGCAGCAGCCCGTCGGCGATCTGCCCGCGGGGATAGGGCCCCTCGAACAAGGCATAGCCCTCGACCCCCCACCAGAAGGCGGCGGTCAGCACGACCATGCCCGCAAGGGCCCAATATTGCCAGAAGCGCGATGGCGGCCAGTTGTCGGCCACGGCGCTATTTCTTCTTGCCGAAGTCCACGGTCACCACGTTCGACCCGTCCTCGGCCGATACGTCGGGGCGGTCGTTATGGGCTTCGTCATGCGGTTCGGGCGCTTCCATATCCTCGTCGCTGACCTGGAACTGGAGCCCGAAATCGACCGATGGATCGACGAAGGCGGTGATCGCCGCATAGGGGATCACCAACATCGACGGCGTCTGGTTGAACGACAGGCCGACGCTGAAATGATCCGATTCGACCTTCAGGTCCCAGAAGCGGTTCTGGAGCACGATCGTCATTTCGTCGGGGAACTTGGCGACCAGATGCGCGGGGATCGACACGCCCGGCGCCTGCGTCTTGAAGGTGATATAGAAATGATGCTCGCCGGGCAGGCTGTCCGATCCGACGATCTGCGACAGCACGCGGCCGACCACGGCGCGCAGGGCGTCCTGCACGATCTCGTCATAGGGAATCAGGCTGTCGCGGACTTCGTCACTCATGGGCGAGGGGGATGAACGGCGCGCGGGCGATGGTCAAGGGGGGTCGAGAGCGGAGAGTCGCCTTGCAACGCGAAAAGTCGCTGCTATGGCGTCGGCCATGCGAACCGCCTCTGTCCAGCGCACGACCAGGGAAACCGATATCGCGATCACCGTCGATCTCGACGGCAGCGGCACCTATTCGGTATCGACCGGCATCGGCTTTCTCGACCACATGATCGAGCAACTGTCGCGCCATTCGCTGATCGACATTTCGATGACGGTGAAGGGCGACCTGCACATCGACCAGCACCACACGGTAGAGGATTCGGCGCTCGCGCTGGGCGATGCGGTGGCCAGGGCGCTCGGCGACAAGCGCGGCATCGCCCGCTATGGCGAGGCGCATGCGCCGATGGACGAGACGCTGACGCGCTGCATCCTCGACATTTCGGGGCGGCCGCACTGCGTCTGGAACTCGGGTTTCTCGCAGCCGCGGCTCGGCGAGATGGATACCGAGCTGTTCCCGCACTGGTTCGCCAGCTTCGCGCAGGCCGCCGGGATCACGCTGCACATCGAAACTCTCTATGGCGAGAACAACCACCATATCGCCGAGAGCATGTACAAGGCGCTGGCGCGTGCACTGCGCCAGGCGGTCGAGATCGACCCGCGCAAGGGCGACGCGATCCCGTCGACCAAGGGTGTGCTCTAGGAGCCGTCCATGAGCGTGATTGCCCTGATCGACTATGGCGCAGGCAATCTTCGCTCGGTGCATAATGCGCTCGTCGCGGCAGGCGCGGACAATGTCGCCGTCACCGCCGATCCCGATGTCGTGGCCAAGGCCGACCGCATCGTGCTGCCCGGCGTCGGGGCGTTCGCTTCGTGCATGAACGGCCTTTCAGCCATCGACGGGCTGGTCGAGGCGATGGGCTGGCGCGTGCGTGGCGACGGCGTGCCGTTCCTCGGCATCTGCGTCGGCATGCAATTGCTCGCCGACGCGGGCGAAGAGCATGGCACGCACAAGGGTCTCGGCTGGATCGGCGGGACGGTGCGCGCCTTCGCGCCCGCGCCGGGGCTTCGCATTCCGCATATGGGCTGGAACGATGTCGTTCCCACGGTGGCGCATCCGGTGATCGCGGCGGGCGAGGCCTATTATCTCCACGGCTATCATTTCGCCGATGCGGTGCATGTCGCGGCGACGAGCAGCCATGGCGGGACCTTCACCGCCGCCGTGGCGCGGGGCAATATCGTCGGCGTCCAGTTTCACCCCGAAAAGAGCCAGGCCTATGGCCTCGCCACCCTCGAAAGATTTCTCGCATGGCGGCCCTGACGATCTTCCCCGCGATCGACCTGAAGGGCGGACAGGTGGTGCGGCTGGCCGAGGGCGACATGGCGCGCGCGACAGTTTACGGCGACGATCCGGCGGCGCAGGCGCGGCTGTTCGCCGCGGCGGGCGCGGACTGGCTGCATGTCGTCGACCTCGACGGCGCTTTCGCAGGGGAAAGCGTCAACGGCGCGGCGGTCGAGAGCATCATCGCCGCGTTTCCAGGCAAGGTGCAGGTCGGCGGCGGCATTCGCGACCGGGCGGGCGTCGATCGCTGGCTGGCGCGCGGTGTCGAGCGCGTGATCATCGGCACCGCCGCGCTGAAAGATCCCGAGTTCGTCAAATCGGCTGCGCGCGATCTACCCGGACGGATCGTCGTGGGGGTCGATGCGAGGGACGGTATGGTTGCGACCGAGGGCTGGGCCGATGTGTCCGACGTGCGCGTCGAAGACCTTGCGCGGCGGTTCGAGGATGCCGGCGTCGCGGCGCTGCTCTTTACTGACGTCGGCCGCGACGGGCTGCTGAAAGGTTGCAATGTCGAGGCGACGGTGGCGCTCGCCCAGGCAGTCGCGATTCCGGTGATCGCTTCGGGCGGAGTCGCCGACATCGGCGACATCCATGCGCTCCGTCCGCATGTCGCAAGCGGCATCGAAGGCGTCATCACCGGCCGCGCGCTTTACGACGGTCGGCTCGATCTGGTCGAAGCAATTGCCGTGGGGCAGGGATGAAGGCCATGCCTCTCAGTGTTCCCCGGCGAAAGCCGGGGTCCAGGGTGTTATCGCGCAACGACGGTTTCGTAACGCTCTGGACCCCGGCTTTCGCCGGGGAACACGGAAGGTTGGCTCCATGACCGTCCGCGTTCGTGTCATCCCCTGCCTCGACGTCGCCGACGGGCGCGTCGTCAAAGGCGTGAACTTCGTCGACCTGCGCGATGCGGGCGATCCGGTTGAGGCTGCGCGCGCTTACGACGCTGCGGGCGCCGACGAACTTTGCTTCCTCGACATCAGCGCGAGTCATCAGGGGCGCGGCACCCTGCTCGACATGGTCGCCCGCACGGCGGAGGTCTGCTTCATGCCGCTGACCGTCGGCGGTGGGGTGCGCAGCGCCGAGGATGCGCGCGCGCTGCTGCTCGCGGGCGCCGACAAGGTCGCGGTGAACAGCGCCGCGGTGGTGCGCCCCGAACTGGTCGCCGACATCGCCGACCGCTTCGGCAGCCAGTGCGCGGTGGGCAGCATCGACGCGCGGCAGGTCGCGGCGGGGCGATGGGAAATCTTCACCCACGGCGGGCGGCGGGCGACCGGGATCGATGCCGTCGCGCATGCGGTGCGGCTCGCCGAACTGGGGGCGGGCGAACTGCTCGTCACCAGCATGGACCGCGACGGCACGAAGGACGGCTATGACCTCGCGCTCACCCGCGCGATCGCCGATGCGGTATCGGTGCCGGTGATCGCGAGCGGCGGGGTCGGCAACCTCGACCATCTCGTTGCCGGGGTGATCGAGGGCGGGGCGAGCGCGGTGCTCGCCGCGAGCATCTTCCACTTCGGCGAGGCGACGATCGCCGATGCGCATGCGCGGCTGGCGGCGGCGGGCTTGCCGGTCAGGTCTTTCTGACGAACACCGTGCCCGCCGAATAGCCGGCGCCGAACGAGCAGATGAGGCCGGTGTCGTCCGCCTGCATGTCGTCGTGATGCAGGTGAAAGGCGATGATCGACCCCGCGCTCGACGTATTGCCATAGGTGTCGAGCACGGTCGGGCTTTCGTCGTCGCTCGCTTCGTGGCCCAGCACCCGCTGCGCGATCAGCCGGTTCATGTTGGTGTTCGCCTGATGCAGCCACAGCCGCCGCATGTCGGCGCCTTCGAGCCCCAGCTTCGCCATTTCGTCGACGATCATCGCCGCGACCATCGGGACGACTTCCTTGAACACCTTGCGGCCTTCCTGGACGAACAGCTTGTCGGTTTTCGGTCCCGACTGGTCGATGCCGCCGTGGGCACGGTTGAGGAAGCCGAAATTGTTGCGGATATTGTTCGAGAATACCGTCTTCAACTTCGTGCCGAGGATGTCCCAGTGCCCCGCGGGCGCCAAGCCCTTGTCCTCGATCAGGATCGCGGTCGCGACGTCGCCGAAGATGAAATGGCTGTCGCGATCGCGCCAGTTGAGGTGCCCCGAACAGATTTCGGGGTTCACGACGAGCACGCTTTTCGCATGGCCCGCACGGACATAGTCGGCGGCGGTCTGGATGCCGAAGGTCGCCGACGAGCAGGCGACGTTCATGTCGAAAGCGAAGCCGTCGATGCCGAGCGCCTGCTGAATCTCGATTGCCATCGCGGGATAGGGGCGCTGCATGTTCGACGCCGCGCACAGCACCGCATCGACATCGGCGGCGTCGCGCCCCGCGCGGGCCAGCGCGTCCTTCGCCGCCGCGACGCCGATCTCCGCGAGGATCGACAATTCGTCGTTGCCGCGCTCGCGCAGCCGCGGCGCCATGTGCGCGGGGTCGAGAATGCCCGCCTTGTCGACGACGTGGCGCGACCCGATGCCGCTGGCCTTTTCGATGAACTCGACGCTCGATTCGGTCAGCGCCGGGATTTCGCCCGCCGCGATCGCCGCCGCCTTGTCGCGATTGTAGAGCGCGACATATCGGTTGAAGCTGGCCACCAGTTCTTCGTTGCTGATGCGTTCGGCGGGGGTGAAGAGGCCGGTGGCGGACAGGACCGGCTGCGATTGGTGCGACATGGATGACCTGCGTGTCTTTTGTTGTTCGGGGACAGCCTGTTGATTAGGCCGCGGCATCGCGGCGCGCAACGCCCGTCGCAACAGGCTGAACGATCGCCGACATCATGGTTAACCGACCGCTAACCATCCGGGTGGCATGGTGCGCGGTGCAGGCCTCCGGGGGGATGGCTCCCCGGGCGCTTAGCGGGAGCACGACCATGGCCACGCGTTCAGGACCGGCAGCCGGCGATCTGTCGCTCGCGGAGATTCGGGAATTCGCCGCCTTCCTTCCGGGCACCCAGCGCTATATCCGCCGCTCGCTCGACATCGGGCTGGAGCGCGACGACGCGGTTGCGCGCTGGTCGCGCGATCCGGTCGAGGAAGCGGCGATCCGCGTGCAGGCGAAGGTCTATGGGCGGCTCGGCGCGATCCGCGCGCATATTCCGGAGGATAGCGGGCTCGACGCGCTGGAGGGCTTCATGGCGCCGCTGGTCGCGGTGTCGGCCTTCGACCTCGGGCAGGATCGCCTGCCGAGTTTCCGGGCCTATCGCTTCCTGTACGAACGGTTGCTCGGCGCGCATGCGCGGCCCTGGCTGCCCGGTGCCTTCTGCGCCGCGGCGGCGTTGCCGCATCTCCATCCCGACAAGCGCAAGGCGCTGCTCCAGTCGATCGGCGAATCGGCGGCCACCGCGCCGGGCTGGTCGGCGCGCGAACCCAGCTTCTACCCCGAATGGGTCGACAAGATCGACGAGACGCGGCCGGCGAACTAGCGCCGGCGCCCCGCCGCCGGTCAGATCAGCGCTCGCCACAGGCCGAAGGCGCTGGTCAGCGTCAGGACGACGCCGACGAGGATCAGCATCAGCTTGGGCGAGAAGCGCTTGGCCATGAAGGCGCCCATCGGTGCCGCGATCACCCCGCCGATCAACAGGCCGAGCGTCGCGCCCGCGATGTCGGCGAAGCCGAGGTGCCAGATGAAGGTGGCCGATACCGCAAGGGTCAGGAAGAATTCGACGCTGTTCACCGTGCCGACGACCTTGCGCGGCTCGGCGCCCTGGACGAGCAGGTTCGAGGTGACGACCGGTCCCCAGCCGCCGCCGCCCGCCGCGTCGAGGAAGCCGCCGACGAGACCGAGCGGCGCGATCACCTTGGGCTTGCGGATCTTCGGCGGATACAGGAGGCCGCGGATGAGCAGCCAGACGCCGACCAGGATCAGATAGGTCAGGACGATCGGCTTGACCACCGCGCCGTCGATCGACGACAGTAGATAGGCGCCGGTCACGCCGCCGATGATCCCGGGAACGAGCAGGCGGAAGAATAGCCCCCATTCGATGTTGCGGTGGATCAGGTGGCTGATGCCCGACACGCCGGTCGTGAACACCTCGACGACATGGACGCGCGCCGACGCGGTGGCCGGGGGCACGCCCATCACCGCGACGAGCAGCGTGTTGCAGATGACCCCGAATGCCATGCCGAGCGCGCCGTCGACGAGCTGCGCGGCGAAGCCGATCAGGATGAAGGGCAGGAGCGCCGACGGATCGAGCGCCGAAAGTTCAAGCATGATTTCATCCCAACTATTTTCGTTGAGAAGGTGCTGCCGCGATTCTACGGCGAATGCCAGTACAGTTTTTCTGCTGCCGTTGAAGGGAAGGGTTTCCGCGCCCAGCCGAGACGGCCCCGGTGCGGCATCAGCCGTTCACCTGATCGGGAAGATATTCGCGCACATGGTCGATGAAGGCACGCAGCTTCGGCATCACCTGCTTGCGGCTGGGATAATAGAGGAACAGCCCCGACGTCGAACTCGCATGTTCGGTCAGCACCAGCTCCAGCTCGCCGCTCGCCACCATCGTCTTTGCAACGGGTTCGGCCAGCATTCCCATCGCCACCCCCGCGCGCATCGCGACCATCGCCGCGATCCAGTCGTTGACGATCACCGGCCCCGTCACCGGCACCTCATATTCGCGATTCCCCCTTTCGAAGGTCCATGGCATCAGACCGCCGGTCGCATAGCGAAAGCGGATGCAGCGATGGTCGCGCAAATCCTCCGGCGTTTCGGGGCGCCCATGGCGGTCGAGATAGGCCGGCGCCGCCGCCGCGACGAAGCGGAAGGGACCGGTGAGGCGCACTGCGATCACGTCGGCGTCGAGCGTTTCGCCCATCCGGACGCCCGCATCGAAGCCGCCGGCGCTGAGGTCCGCCAGTCCGTCGTCGGCGTAAATCTCCAGCTCGATGTCGGGATAGGCTTCGCAGAAGCCGGCGATGATCGGCTCGAACAGCGGCTGCACCGCGCCGCGCATCAGGTTGATGCGCAGCCGTCCCGCCGGCCGGTTGCCCAGATTGCGCGCCGCTTCATAGGCGTCGGTCAGCCCCGCATAGGCCGGCGCGGCGCGTTCGAGGAACATTTCGCCCGCCTGGGTCAGGCCGACGCTGCGCGTCGTGCGCATGAAAAGCGGAGCGCCCACCCGCGCTTCCAGCGCCTTAACCGTCTGGCTGATCGCCGAGGGCGAAACACCGAGGTCCGCGGCGGCGGCAGAGAAGCTTCGCCGTTCCGCCACGCGCAGAAAAGCCTCGATCCCGTCGAGCGCCCCCTGAGGGATTGTTAAATCCTGCTTCAAAGCACTTGCAGATTATAGAGGATTATCTATTGGCGCAAGCGCGGCTAAATAAGTTGCACAACGAAACGAAAGGATCTCTCCCATGACCAATCGGCTCTCCTCTTTTAACCGCTTTCCCTCCGCCTTCGCGATCGTCGCGGCTTCGGCGCTTGCCTTCACCGGCCTGATCGCCTCGACCGCGCCGGCGCACGCCCAGCCCCAGAGCGGCGACTATCGCTGCACCGCGCTCGCCGAGCAGGCGCGCGGCGCGGCCGACACCGTCCAGAGCGGCAAGCAGGCCAGCGCGAAGCGCTTCGTCGCCGCAGGCAACAAGCTGTGCGAAGCGGGCAACGAACGCGCCGCCGCCAAGCAGTATCGCACCGCGCTGAAGATCGCGGGCGTGGCCGAAGCGCAGGGCGACAGCCAGGTTGCGTCGCGCTGACATCATCCCAAGCCAGACACCATTCTCCGGTCCGCCCTCTCCCTCTCCCCGGCGGACACAACTGGGGCGGCCCTAATCGGGCTGCCCCATTTTGCTTGAGGACGGATCGCGCAGCCCCAGCATGTCGCGCAGCATCCACAGCGGCAGCCACGGGCGCGCGAGCGCCTTGTCGATCGCATAGGGCCACCAGCCGGGGCCGAACGGGATATAGAGACGCACGGGCACGCCGCGCTGCCGCGCAATAGTGACCGTTCGCGCCCGTGGAAGCCCGCGCAGCTGTTCGAGTTCGACGGGCGTCCCGGCGGCGATCAGCCTGTCGAGCGCCTGCGCGGCGAGCGCCGGCTTATGCGTCGCGATGGCGACCGGCGCAGTGCGGCCGGCGAGTTCCGACACCAGCGCCAGATAGGCCGCATCGGTATCCGCGGGGTCTGCGTCGGGATCGGACCACTCACCCTTGACGACCCGGATGCGCGCCGTCGTGTCGCGAAGGCGTACGGCATCGGCGGAGCTGCGCCGCCAGCGCGCGGGAAGCACGCAGCCGGTCCCCGGAAAGTCGGCGAGCAGCTGCTCGGTTGCCGCAATCGTCGCCTCGGCGTCGGCGGGGCCGTGGGCGTCGAGCATGAGCGGCATTCCTGCGGCCGCGCCCGCGTTGGCGAGCGCGCGCAGGTGCGCGGGACAGAAGCCGAGCGGCGGCGCCTTGATCGACAGATAGGCGCCGGTGCCGATAAGCCGGGCAGCGACGGCGCGGTAGGCGGCGACGATCGTATCCGGGTCGTCGCCGTCGTCCTGGAAATAGCCGACGGTCGCCGCGAACTCCCGCCGCCGCAGCCGCGCGCATAGCGCGGCAGCATCGGCGGGGTCGGGCGTCCGCAACCATCGTGCCGCGCGGCGCGGCAGCGCGTAACGCTGGTCGCGCAGCCAACGCCAGGCGGCCGACTCCTTCACCGCGCGGCTCTACCCAGTCGATGCCGCAGCCAGAACAGGCCGTCGGCAAGCAGCGCGACAAGGCCGGGCGGGGTGAAGGGATAGGTTCGCACGCGGACGCAATCGCGTTGCTCCTGCGTCCAGAAACGTGTGATCCACGCCTCGGTCTCGCCGAGCAGTTCATAGCTTTCGAGCCCCTGCTCGGCCGCCCAGCGCAGCGTGTGCAGCATCAGCAGGGTTCCGGGCGAGCATTTGCCGAAACGGTCGTCATGCCCGATCTTGAACAGCCAGTATTGCCCCGCCCAGAGCAGCGCCAGCTGCATCGCCACCGCCTCCCCGCCGATGCGCATGAATGAAAGCCGAAAGGTGCCGCGCGCCGCGGCCGAACGGAAGAAGCGGCGAAAGAAGGTCTCGCGCCGCCGGTCGACCGCCAGCGCGCTGCCGGCCTCGCGCTTCCAGCTTCGCAGCTCGACACCGATCGCTTCGTCGAACAGCGCGTCGAAGTCCGCCGGGCCCGGGGCCAGCGTCTCGAACGTCACGGGGCCGATCGCTTCGGCGCGCCGCGCCGCGCGCCGAAAATCGGACCGGCGGCCGGCGTTGAACCGGCTTTCGGGATCGCGCCACGATTCGCCGAGCGCTATCATCGGGCATGGCATGGCGGGGCGGACCGATACCCAGCCGCGGCCCCGCATCGCCCGCCGTAGCGCGGGTACGAGGGGCGAGTCCCGGGAAATGCGGTCGAGCGATAGCGGATGGTGCACCTCACGGATCGCGGCGGCGATCGGATCGGCCGCCGTCGGGTCGGCACAGAGCAGGTCGCCGGGCTCGAACAATTCGATAGCGCCGGCCATCCGCCAGCGGGCGAAATAGCGCCGGTCCCGGCACAGCGGCAGCAGCGCGGTGATCGCGATGCCGCTGCGGACACCCAGCAGCTTTTGATGCTGGCGGGACAGGAGCGGAGCGAGCGCCGCAGCGAAATCGCGCGTCTGCGTCGGCCAGTTTCCGCGGGGTTCGAGCCGTTCCCATTCCGCCGCCAGCCGGTCCGCATCCATCTCGCGGACGAGGTCGATCGCGCGCGCCGGCCGGAGCCGCGCGGGGCGCGCATTTCCGCTTCCCATCCTGTCGAAACGCGCGTGTCGCAAGCGATGCCCCCCTTCCGCGCGGATACGACCGAAAAGCTAATAAATCTCTGCGATCCTCCGCGCCGAGGGACCAGCGGTCCGCAATCCCTTTTGCCAATGGGACCGCGGACGTATAGGCAGAATTTCCTGTCCCGCCGCGGAGCCGATCCTTGCGTCCATCTTCCGTTTCCCGCAGCCTTTCCGCTTTCGTCGGTCTTGGGCTGCTTTGCGCAGCCTTCGGGGATCTGGGTCGATCGTGGGCGCATGACGCGGAAAAGCCGGCTCCCGCGGCCGCGGAGCGCGTTCGGGCGCGCGACATAGGCATCGCGCCCGGCCTGTTCGCGCCGGGGCCGCTCAATGCCATTACCGACGTAGGCGACATTCGCGTCGGACAGGTGACACGGATCGAGGGCGCCGACGTCCGCACGGGCGTGACCGCCATCCTGCCGCACGGTGGCAATCTGTTTCAGGACAAGGTGCCGGCGGGCGTCGTCGTCGCGAACGGCTTCGGGAAATTCGCGGGCACGACGCAGGTCGCCGAACTGGGGGAGGTCGAGACGCCGATCGTCCTCACCAACACGCTGAACGTCGCGCAGGCGATCGACGGCATCGTCGACTGGACGCTGCGCCAGCCGGGGAATGAATCGGTGCGGTCGGTCAACGCCGTGGCGGGCGAAACCAACGACGGCCATCTCAACGCTATCCGCAAGCGGGCGATCACCCGCGCCGACGTCGTCGCGGCGATCGAAGGCGCGCGGTCGGGGCCGGTCGCCGAAGGCAGCGTCGGCGCGGGCACCGGTACCATGGCGTTCGGCTGGAAGGGTGGGATCGGAACGAGCTCGCGGGTCCTGCCGCCGGCGCTGGGCGGCTATCGCGTCGGCGTCCTCGTCCAGACCAACTATGGCGGCACGCTGGTCATGGACGGCCTGCCGGTCGGCCGGGCGCTGGGGCGCTATTATCTGAAGGACCATGGCGAGCGGACGGCGGCGGACGGCTCGATCATCCTGGTCGTCGCGACCGACGCGCCGCTCGGCGACCGCAACCTGACCCGTCTCGCGCATCGCGCGATCGCCGGGCTGGCGCGAACCGGATCGGCCTTTTCCAACGGCTCGGGCGATTATGCCATCGCCTTCTCGACCGCCGCCGAGGTGCGCCGTACGCCCGCGCGCCGCGCCCGGGTCGCGGCCTATCCCGAATTGTCCAACGATGCCGTCTCGCCGCTGTTCGTCGCCGCTGCCGAAGCCGCCGAAGAGGCGATCTACAATTCGCTGCTGATGGCGACGACGATCGAGCGGCAGGCAACCGCGGAGGCGCCGGCGGCGCGCGGCGAGGCGCTCGACATCGCGGCGGTCAGGGCGCTGGTCGCGCGCCACCGCCCGCCGACGAACAACCCGCATGAAACGAAAAGGAGCAGCCGTTGAAGCGCGTCGAGATCGTGGTGATCGGGGGCGGGATCGCGGGCGTATCCGCCGCCGCGCTGTTCGCAAGGCATGCGCCGACCGTGCTGCTCGAGCGGGAAAGCGCGCTCGGCTATCATTCGTCGGGACGCAGCGCGACCTTCTATCATTTCGGGATCGGCGACGATGTGGTGCGCGGTCTGACCGCGGCCAGCCGCTTCTTCTTCGCCGATCCGCCGCCCGGCTATTCGGACGTGCCGCTGTGGCAGGAAAAGGCGGCGCTGTTCATCGCCACGCCGCAGCACATGGATGAGCTGGTCGCGCTCGAAACGGAGATGCGCCGCTTCACGGACAGCATCGCCCGGGTCGGCCCGGACGAGATGCAGGCGATCGTGCCGGTCCTGAAGGTCGGAGGCGAGGGCGCGGTGGCGGGTGTCCTCGATACCGGCGGGCGAAAGCTTGACGCCGACCTGCTGCTCCAGGCCAATGCGCGCGCGCTACGCGCGGCGGGGAGTGAGATCCGCTTCAACGCCGGCGTGACGGGGATCGCGCACGACGGCACCGAGTGGATCGTCGACACCGCCGAAGGAAGCTATGCCGCGAAGACGGTGGTCAATGCGGCGGGCGCCTGGGCCGACGAACTCGCGGTGCTCGCGGGGGTCCGGCCGCTCGGCCTGACGCCGCTGCGGCGCACGATCATCGGGTTCGACCCGCCTGAAGGCATCCCGATCGCGGACTGGCCTTTCCTCAAGACGGTTCAGGACGACGGCTTCTACATGTTGCCCGACGCCGGGCGCCTGCTCGTGTCGCCGATGGACGTCACGCCGTCGCCGCCGTGCGACGTCCAGCCCGAAGATTATGAGATGGCGCTCGCCGCCTGGCGCATCGAAGAGGCGACAACGCTGTCGGTAGGCCGGATCGCGCTCAAATGGGCCGGACTTCGCAGTTTCGTCGCCGACAAGGTGCCGACGGCGGGTTTCGCCCCCGACGCACCCGGCTTCTTCTGGCTGGCGGGGCAGGGCGGCTACGGCCTCCAGACGTCGCCGGCGATGGCGATGGCGGCGGAGGCGCTGCTGTTCGGCCTGCCGTGGCCGGGGCTGCTTTCGGAGCATGGCGTCGAGCCGCATCATATCCGTCCCGACCGGCTGTTCGCCTGACGGCGCGCCCGGTCCGAAGATCGTCCACCGCAACAGGGGAGTCCCGCATGCGTTTTCTGTTCCTTCTCGGCGCTCTTTCCCTCGTCGCCGCGCCGGCCGCCGGGGCTCAGTCGCCATCGCAGGCCTCGGCCCCGCCGGGCTGGACCATCCTGATCCACGGCGGTGCCGGCACGATCGAACGCGATCGCCTGACGCCCGAACAGGACAAGGAGATTCGCGCTGCGCTCGATCGGGCAATCGATGCGGGAAGTGCGGTGCTCGCGGCCAAGGGCAGTTCGCTCGACGCGGTCGAGGCGGCGATCAAGGTGCTCGAGGACGATCCGCATTTCAACGCGGGCCGCGGCGCGGTCTTCACCTGGGAGGGGCGCAACGAACTCGACGCCGCGATCATGGATGGCCGCACCCGGGCGGCGGGCGCGGTGACGGGCGTGACGCGGACGCGCCATCCGGTCAGCCTGGCGCGCGCCGTGATGGAAAAGAGCCCGCATGTCTTCCTGAGCGGCGCCGGAGCCGACGGCTTCGCGGTCGAGCAGGGCCTGCAGCAGGTCGATCCGGAATGGTTCGCGACGCCCGAGCGCCGCCGGCAGCTCGAACGGATGAAGGCGAAGCAGCTCGGTTCCTATGACGTCGATCGCAAATATGGCACCGTGGGCGCCGTCGCCGTCGACGTCGAGGGGCATGTCGCCGCGGCGACGTCCACCGGCGGTCTCACCGGCAAGCGCTGGGGCCGCATCGGCGACACGCCGGTGATCGGCGCAGGCACCTACGCCGACGATCGCGCCTGCGCGGTGTCGGCGACCGGCGCAGGGGAATATTTCATCCGCGTCGGTGCGGCGCACGAAATCTGCGCGCGCATCCGGATGAAGGGTGAGACGCCCAGGCAGGCGGCCGACGCGGTCATGGCCGAACTGGAGGCGCTGGGCGGCACCGGCGGCGTGATCATCACCGGGCCCGGCGGCACCGCCGACTGGTCGTTCAACACGCCGGGCATGTATCGCGGCAAGGCGACCAGCGCCGGCGAGCGCAAGGTTGCGATCTACAAGGACGAAGACTGAGCGGTTTCGGCCGGGCGATCTTCTCTGCGATCATGCTCATGACAAAGGGCGCCGGAGACCAAGCCTCCGGCGCCCTTGTTTTGCCTCGGGCGAGACGTTCGCGTTATTTCTTCTCGTCGACGGGCGGCACGGTCGCCGGGGGAGGCGCGACGGTTCCGTTGTCGATCGCGTCGGCCTTGGCCTCGCCGGCCTCTTCGACCGCGTCGGCCTTCGCCTCGGTGGCTTCCTTGGCGGGGCCTTCGGGCATGGCGTCGGCCTGGGCGTCGATGGCGTCCGCCTGGGCTTCGGCCTGATCCTCGACCTTGTCGGCCTGCGGGCTCTGGCAAGCGCCCAGCGCGAGGGCCGACGCGGCGGCGAGGGTGATCACAATCTTGCGCATATCGAGTTCTCTCCAAGTTTGACTCGGGGGCTTAACGCGGGATGAACGCATCGGTTGCAGGAAAATCGTCAAATATCGGAAGCAAGGCGATTCTTTCTTGATCCCGCCGCCGCTGGGGCGGGGTGCGGGGCAAAAAGAAGGCGCCCGAAGGCGCCCCCCTTTCGTCCAGCGATGCCCGCGGTCAGAAGCGTTGCTGGCGCTCGTAGAGGTCGCGGTAATGCTGGATGCGCGTGACGCGCAGGCCGGGCATGCCGCTCCGGTCGATCGAGCGCTGCCAGCCGGCGAATTCCTCGAGGCTCAGGCTATAGCGCTCGCACGCTTCGTCGACCGTCAGCAGCCCGCCGTTGACCGCGGCGACGACCTCGGCCTTGCGTCGGACGACCCAGCGCGTGGTGTTCGGCGGCGGCAGCGTGTCCAGCGTCAGCGGTTCCCCGAGGGGGCCGATGACCTGGGCCGGGCGGATTTTCTGATTCTCGATCATGCTCATTCCATAATGTCTGCAACGGGGGGGATCGGTTCAACCGACATTCGCGGGTCTAGAAAGGCGGGGCTCAACATCGGCTGAAACCCTCTGGTAAACGGACCGTTCACGGTTTCGGTCAAATCCTGCGTTTCGGGCGACAGGTCGAAGAAGCGCGCGGGTCGCGCCGCCATGCCCTGCATGGCGCCGTGCCTGCCCCCCAACAGGTCGCGGACGGCGCCCACCCGCACCGCATGCGCTTCGCCGTGCGTGCGCTCGCGCATCATCCGCACCGTCGGCAACGCCGCCTGCCGCGCGCTCGACACCGCCAGCAATATGTCGAAGCCGGGCTTCGACAGGCGGGCCGCACCGGCGAAGGGCGGAAGATCGGACGGCACAAGGTTCATGCCACCCGTCTAGCGGCAACCGCCTAAGGCCGCGTAAATGCTCATTTCAGGGCTTGTTAGCGAAGCTTAACCTCCGTCAATATTTTGACGGACACCCCGGAAATACTGGCATCTCGCCGCTATCGTCCCTAGATGGCGGCCATCATGGCAGCCCTGCTCACCCCCGACCGACTCGGCGATTTCCAGCTCGCCGAACCGCTGAAGGCCCGGCGAATCGTCGTCGCCATGTCGGGCGGCGTCGATTCGAGCGTGGTCGCGGCGCTCGCCGCGCGCTCGGGCGCCGAGGTGATCGGGGTGACGCTCCAGCTTTACGAGCATGGCGCGAAGGCGAAGCGCGTCGGTGCCTGCTGCGCAGGTCAGGACATCCGCGACGCGCGCGCCGTTGCCGACCGGCTGGGTTTCGCGCATCATGTCTACGACCATGAAAGCCGCTTTCGTGACACGGTGATCGACCAGTTCGCCGACGAATATCTCGCCGGGCGCACCCCGATCCCCTGCGTGCGCTGCAACATGGGAGTCAAGTTCACCGACCTGTTCCAGCTCGCGCACGATCTGGGCGCCGATTGTCTGGCGACCGGCCATTACGTGCGGCGCGTGATGGGCCCCGCCGGCGCGGAACTGCACCGCGCGCTCGATCCGGCGCGCGACCAGAGCTATTTCCTCTTCGCGACGACGCAGGAGCAGCTCGATTTCCTGCGCTTCCCGCTCGGCGGGCTCGAAAAGAGCGCGGTGCGCGAGATCGCGCGCGAACTCGGCCTCGGCGTCGCGGCCAAGCCCGACAGCCAGGACATCTGTTTTGTCCCCGACGGCGACTATGCGGGACTCGTGCGCAAGCTGCGGCCTGAAGCCGATGACCGGGGAGAGATCGTCCATGTCGACGGCACCCTGCTCGGCGCGCACAAGGGCCTGATCCACTACACGGTCGGCCAGCGCCGCGGGATCGACATCGGCGGGCAGGCCGAGCCGCTTTATGTCGTGCGGCTGGAGGCGGAGACGAAGCGCGTCGTCGTGGGCCCGCGGCGGGCGCTCGCGGTATCGGGCGCGCGGCTCGGCGAGGCGAACTGGCTCGCCGATGTCGAAGGGCGCGATGTGCTGGCGAAGGTCCGCAGCATGGCGAAGCCGGTGCCGGCGCGCATGGTGGGCGACCGGCTGTTGTTCGCGGCGCCCGAATATGGCGTCGCGCCGGGGCAGGCGGCGGTGTTCTATGACGCCGGCGATGCGAGCCGGGTGCTTGGCGGCGGGTGGATCGAGGAAAGCTTCGCGGCCGACGCCGCCTGATCCGAGGCGCGGCGCGCCCCTCGCGGCGTGCAAGGATGGGATTGCACTTTTCCCGGCGATGCCGCAGCCTGCGGCCAGCAAGGGAGAAGAGCGATGATCAACTGGGTATTGCGCGGCGCGGTCCTGCTCTGGGCGCTGCTGTTCGCCATATTGGGCGTGCGGGGCGTGCTCGATCCCGCCACCTATGTCGAACAGTTCGGCATCGGCATCGATGGCGCCGCCGCGAACACGGTGCGCGCCGACATGTCGGCCTTTTTCCTGGTCGCGGCCGGCGGGGCGGCGGTCGGGGCGCTCGTGCCCGGCTGGCTTCGCGCGTTGCTGGTCCCGGCGGCGCTCTATGGCACCGCGCTTCTCGGCCGCCTGATCGGCGCTGCGAGCGGCGATGTGGTCAACGGCGGCATCGTCCAGGCGATGATCATCGAGGCGCTGTCCACGGCGCTGATGATCGGGGCCTGGTGGACCCTGTCGCGCTCAGCCCTGGCGGACGGCGCCGTCTCGCAGGGCGGCTGATCCGGGCCTTCGATACTCCGCCGATTGTCTTTTCGCCGATAATGTGAATAATGTTTCGCGGGTCGCAGCAGCTTTTCCCTTTTCGTGCGGGAAAGGAAGACCATGTCGCGAGATCAGGACAAGAGGGACCGGGCGGATCGGCGCTCGGGTGACCGGCGGGTAGCGGACGACCCGAATTACAAAGGGCCGGAGCGACGCAGCGGTGACGATCGCCGTTCGGGCAAGGATCGCCGTTCGCCTTCCTGAATCCGGTCAACACGCACGGCGGTGCGCAGGAGGACAATCGTGACCGACACGGCAATCCCGCGCCTCGACGTCGACATCGTGTCCGACGTGATGTGCCCCTGGTGCATCATCGGCTGGCTCCGTTTCGAGCAGGCGATGGCGCATTTCGCGGGGCGGCTGGCCTTTCGCGTCCGCTGGCACCCGTTCGAGCTCAACCCCGACATGCCGCCCGAGGGCGAGGACGCGGCGAGCCACGTGATGCGCAAATATGGCATCAGCGCCGAACAAAGCCGCGCGAGCAGCGAAAGGCTCGCCGGCGTGGCCGCCGAACTGGGCTTCGTCTTCAATCGCGGGCCCGCGTTCCGCATGCGCAACAGCTTCGACGCCCACCGGCTGCTCGCCTGGGCGGCTGCATGCGAAGCGGTCGAACCGGTGGGGGCGGCGACCGGCGTGCAGACTGCGCTGAAGCTCGCGCTCTTCCGCGCCCATTTCACCGACAATCGCGACGTCGGCGATCCGCAGGTGCTGGTCGATGTTGCGGCATCGGCGGGCCTCGATCCCGCGCGCGCCGCCACGATCCTCGCGAGCGATGCCTATGCCGAGGAGGTCCGCGCCGAAGAGGCGTATTGGGCCGATAACAATATCACCGGCGTGCCGGCCTTTATTCTCGGCGGCCGGATGCTGATTCCCGGCGCGCAGGATCCCGAGGTCTTCGTCCGCATCATCGAGAACAAGCTGCTGACGGCGGCCGCCTGACGGAACGGCCGCGGCGCCTCGGGCGTTTCCCGGTCATCCCCCAGCGATGGAGCCGGTCATGGTCGACGAACCCCGCAACGACAAGAATGAAGCGCCCGAGGCGCGAAACCGCGAACAGCAGGACGAGGAGGCGCAGGCCCAGACTGTCGCCGAGGCCGCGCGCCGCGCTCGCCCGCTCGAAGACAGCCGGAAGACGAAGGCGCGCGACGAACGTGACGATGCCGAGGATCTGGTCGACCATATGCGCCAGATGGAGCGATCGGGCCGGATCGACATGGACGCCTATCGCGGCGAGCGCAGCGACGATGACGAAGAGGCCGAACTGGGGCCGGGCGGTATCGAAGACGACGAACCGCGCGGCGCGCCCTGACAGACCCCATCCTGTCGCGAGGCGCTGCGCGACCGCAGCTTTCGGGCGGTTCGTCGGAGCGGGCGGAGCCGAAGCGGGCCTTGCGCGTATGACCTCCATCGTCGCCGCGGAACGGACGGCGGCGCGGCAAGGAGACAGACCATGGCCGATCACGACCATAGCGCGATCAAGGAACATATGCATGTCATCGGCGCCGACGGCGTCCATATCGGTACCGTCTATCATCTCGACGGCGAGCGGATCAAGCTGACCCGCGCCGACAGCGGCGACGGCCGGCATCATTATCTGCCGGCGGGTCTCGTCGCTTCGGTCGATGGCGACACGGTTCGCCTGTCGGCGAACGCCGCGAACGCGGTCGACCTGTTCGAGGAATGATCGGATAACCAGAGGGCCGGGGGTGCAATCCGGCACCCCGGTACCGAAACTGGCCCGTCCCGACGCCCCGGGGCGGGCCATTTCCTTTTGGCAAAAGCCGAGATTAGCCCCTTCCCGTTCGGGCGATCGATTGCGCATGAAAAAACGGAGCCAGACACGCGGGCCGGCTCCGTTCGATACGCGCCCGGTCGCCACGCGGATCGCGGCGGCCGGGCTTTTACTTGGCCTCAGCGCGTCGTTGCGTCGGCGTTCGTCTCGCCCTCGGCGCTGCCGCGCGCCTCGAGGCCGGCCTTCGGCAGCTTAGTCACCAGCGTGCCCGCCGCGCCGTCAGCCTGCCGGTAGAGCGAGGAAAGCGGCACATTGTAAAGCTTGCCGCCATCGACCACCACCGCATTGTCGCCATCGATGCTTTGCACCGTGCCGATGCTCTTGCCCTTGGTGTCGGTGATCTGAACGCCGGCGCGCACCTCTTCACGCGTCGCGAGCGTCAGCTTAGTCGCATCGGCGGTTCTGTTCACCGTGCCGTCGACGCGGTCGACCGTGTCGCCGACCGGCTGCGTCACCCGGTCGACCGTGTTGCCGACCGTCGCGCCCGGATCGACCTGCGCGCCGAGCGTGCCGCCAACGGCGCCGCCGACATCGAGCTGAGCGAACGCGGGGACCGCAAGCAGCGCGGTGCCCGCGGCGAATATCATCATCGTCTTGCGCATCATCATTCTCCATCGGATAGGGGAGTCCGCGAGGGGACGGATGCGGGTAAAACGAAGGATCGGCGGCGCTGTTGCATGGCGCCAAGTCGCGCCGACTGCCTGATCAGACGCGGCCGTTGGAAATTACCTATTTCTTACACACGCTTATGCTGAATCCGGAAGGATGGCGAAAAGCGCCGAGACGCCGCGAGGTTGCGACGAACGCGGCCGGCGGCAGCGGAATGGTCGTTGCAGACCATCGGCTTTCCGATTCGCTCTTGCAGCGGGCTTCCGACTTCGGCGCGAGGCGTCAGTGACGGGATGCGGGCCGCGTCGCGATGAGCCGGTTCAACGTGGCGATGCGCCGGCGCGCCGCGGTCCAGTCGCGCTCGGGATGCGCCTGAATCTGATAGAGGAGCGCGCGGACCTCCTTGCGGCGATCGCCTTCGGTCACGACCTGCATGGCATTTCTCCTTTTCCGGATCAGCGTACCATGTGCGCGCCGAGTCGGGCAAAGCGGTCGCCCGCAACCCGTCGTGGCGGGAGAGCGGAGCGGCGTGGCGGGGCGGGACGCGCGGGCTGGCGCGGTGCGGCGGCGATGCTATGGACCGGGCGATGACGCACCGGGGTTCGAGGATGATCGTGATCGGCCGATTGAGGGCGAAGCCGCTGCTGGCGGGGCAATTGCTGTGCGCGCTGGCGGCGGCTGGCCTGATCGCGCGGCAGGCACGTGGCGCGAACGTGACGGAGGTCGCGCTGAACTTGCTGTTCGGCAATCTGGTGGTGACCGCGGCCCTTGCGGCGGCGATCTTCGGCTTCGTCGGCTTCTTCCGCGCGTGGCGCCGCCGCGATGCCTGGATCGTCCATGACGGCGCGCAGCTCTATCGCGGCACCGACGCCGCGTGGCCGCTCGCGCTGATCCGCGACGTGGTGATCGAACGCAACGACCTCGGCATCGCGTCGCTCCGGCTGGTCGTCGACGACGACAGCGAGGTGACGCGCGAACTGGTCAAGCTCTACCTGCTCGAAGACTCGCCCGAGGCGGTGCGCGGCGGAGTGATGTTCGCGGTGGGCCGCATGCGGAGCCCCGGCGGTTCGGTGTCGGTGCATTGATGCCGGGCATTCGGGGGCGATTCCCCGTTGCAGGATCGTCCGGGAACCCGGAGCGACCGGAATAACCGCCTTAAACCGAAAATCCGCCCTTGTTCCGCCGGTTGGAGTTCGCCGCCAGCACCTTCTTGCCCGTCGGGGTCAGCGCCCATCTGACGCCCTGCTGCGCGACGAGGCCCAGCGCGACGAGCTCGTCGCGGATGGGATCGGCGGCGAGTTGGGGGCGGCGGTTGGAGAGACCCTCGAGCGTCGCGCGCTGGGGCTGGCTGAGGATCAGGAGTTTGAGTTTCTTCTTTTCGGTCATTCCGTCGTCTCTGACTTCTCGTTCCTAAGCGTCCGGGGCGGACACCGGATGCCCGCCCCGCTACTGTGATCGATGGGACGGAGCCCATAAGTCTCGCCGTCCCTCCCCGCAAGCAGGAGGGGGTGAGGAAGGGTTATTCCGCCGCGATGCCCGCCTTGGCGAACATGTCCTCGCCGTCGGCTTCGGCTTCGTCGACCGGCGCGTCGTCGTTCGCCTTCGCCTTCTTGCGGTTGTCGAAGCTGTCCCACACGCTGTTCCAGTCGCCGCGCGTCGCCGCCTTCGAATATTCGGTGGCGCGGGTTTCGAAGAAGTTGGCGTGCTCGACGCCGTTGAGCAGCGGCGCGAGCCAGGGGAGGGGGTGCTCCTCGATCATGTAGATCGGCTGGAAACCGAGCTGCCCGAGGCGCCAGTCGGCGATGTAGCGGATATAGCGCTTGATCTCCTTGGGCGTCATGCCGGGGACCGGTCCCTGCTCGAACGCCAGGTCGATGAACGCATCCTCGAGCCGCACCGTCTTCTGGCAGCAGTCGATGATGTCCTCCTTCACCGCCTTGGTCAGGCAGTCGCGTTCCTTGGCGAAGGCGTGGAACAGGCGCGTGATGCCTTCGCAATGCAGGCTCTCGTCGCGGATCGACCAGCTGATGATCTGACCCATTCCCTTCATCTTGTTGAAGCGCGGGAAGTTCATCAGCATCGCGAAGCTGGCGAAGAGCTGAAGCCCCTCGGTGAAGCCGCCGAACATCGCGAGCGTACGCGCGATGTCCTCGTCATTGTCGACGCCGAAGGTGCCCATATAGTCGTGCTTGGCGCGCATCTCCTCATATTCGAGGAACATGCCATATTCGCTTTCGGGCATGCCGACTGTGTCGAGCAGGTGCGAATAGGCCGCGATATGGACCGTTTCCATATTGCTGAACGCGGTCAGCATCATCTTGATCTCGGTCGGCTTGAACACGCGGCCGTATTTTTCGTGGTAGCAGTCCTGCACCTCGATGTCGGCCTGGGTGAAGAAGCGGAAGATCTGCGTCAGCAGATTGCGTTCGTGGTCGCTGATCTTCTGCGCCCAGTCGCGGCAATCCTCGCCCAGCGGCACTTCCTCCGGCACCCAATGAATCTGCTGCTGGCGCTTCCAGAAATCATAGGCCCAGGGATATTCGAAGGGCTTATAGGTCTTGCGGGCTTCGAGAAGAGGCATGGTTCGTTTCTTTCGTCAGGCAATGGCAGCGGCAGGGCGGACAAGGGCAGATGCCGGACGGCCCGGCGGGCGTCCGGCATGATAGAAGGGGGTACGCGGGCCCGGTGCCCGTGCCGGCGTCAGCCGGCGGGCGGGATATAGGGCGCGCCGAGCGTCGCGCGGCCGTCGATCGCGTCGATCTCCTGACGCTCCCCGCTCAGGAACAGCATCAGGAAGGCGCCGAATCCGCCGAGAACGAACAGGACGATCGCGATCCACACCGCGCGCGCCGATGCCGTCACGCCGCGCGGTGCCGGGCCGGGTTCCAGATCGTTGGTCCGCTTGGCGAACAGGCGCGCCACGCCGCGCGCGTTGATGATGAGCCAGATCATCGCGACGAAGCTGACCAGCGTGAACAGCGCCGTCAGGATCGGGTAGTGGATGATGTCGCTCATCGCCATGCTCCGCTTCAGCCCGCCTCGCGTCGGAATAACGCGCGAGGGCTGCGGAGGATGCGTGGCGGCGCTTGCCGCGGGACAGGGATGCGCGTGCGCGCATCACTGGCACGCCAGGCATTCGTCGTAATCGGTGCTTTCGGCCGTGAGTTCGTATTTGGGCGCTTCGGCCGTGTTATCGGCCTCGACACCGCCCGCGAAGCCCGCGCGCTGCACCGACTTGGACCGCAGATAATAGAGCGACTTGATACCGAGTTCCCACGCGCGATAGTGGAGCATCAGCAGGTCCCACTTCTCGACGTCCGCCGGGATGAACAGGTTCAGCGACGCCGCCTGGTCGATATAGGGCGTGCGGTCGGCGGCGAGTTCGAGCAGCCAGCGCTGGTCGATCTCGAAGCTCGTTTTGAACGCGTCCTTCTCGTCCTGCGTCAGGAAGTCGAGGTGCTGGACGCTGCCGCCCTTTTCGAGGATTGAATTCCACACCGCGTCGCTGTTCTTCGCCTTGTCGACGAGCAGCGATTCGAGGTGCGGGTTCTTGACCACGAAGCTGCCTGACAGCGTCTTGTGGGTGTAGATGTTCGCCGGGATCGGCTCGATGCACGCGCTGGTGCCGCCGCAGATGATGCTGATCGACGCGGTCGGCGCGATCGCCATCTTGCAGCTGAAACGCTCCATCACGCCCTGGTCCGCGGCGTCGGGGCAGGGGCCGCGCTCCTTGGCGAGCAGCATCGACGCCTGGTCGACCTGCGCGCGGATATGCTTGAAGATGCGCAGATTCCACGATTTCGCCATCGCGCCCTCGAAGGGCAGGCCGCGCGCTTGGAGGAAGCTGTGGAAGCCCATGACGCCGAGGCCGACCGAGCGTTCGCGGCTCGCGCTGTATTTGGCGCGCGCCATTTCGTCGGGCGCGCGGTCGATATAGTCGCTGAGGACATTGTCGAGGAAACGCATCACGTCCTCGATGAACGGCTTGTCGCCGCTCCACTCGTCCCAGGTTTCGAGGTTGAGCGACGAGAGGCAGCAGACCGCGGTGCGGTCGTTGCCCAGATGGTCGCGGCCCGTCGGCAGCGTGATTTCCGAGCAGAGGTTCGAGGTCGAGACCTTCAGCCCCAGGTCGCGGTGATGCTTGGGCATCATGCGGTTCACCTGGTCGATGAAGATGATGTAGGGCTCGCCGGTCGCGAGCCGCGTCTCGACCAGCTTCTGGAACAGCCCGCGCGCGTCGACGGTGCCGCGGACGCTCTGGTCCTTGGGGCTGCGCAGATTGAACTCGACGCCGTCGCGCACCGCTTCCATGAACTCGTCGGTCAGGAGGACGCCGTGGTGGAGGTTGAGCGCCTTGCGGTTGAAGTCGCCCGACGGCTTGCGCACCTCGAGGAACTCCTCGATCTCGGGATGCGAGATGTCGAGGTAGCAGGCGGCCGAACCGCGGCGCAGGCTGCCCTGGCTGATCGCGAGGGTCAGCGAGTCCATCACGCGCACGAAGGGGATGATGCCGCTGGTCTTGCCGTTGAGGCCGACGGGTTCGCCGATGCCGCGGACATTGCCCCAATAGGTGCCGATGCCGCCGCCGCGGCTGGCCAGCCAGACATTCTCGTTCCAGGTGCCGACGATACCCTCGAGGCTGTCGTCGACCGAGTTCAGATAGCAGGAGATGGGCAGGCCGCGGCCGGTGCCGCCGTTCGAGAGCACCGGGGTCGCAGGCATGAACCAGAGGCGCGAGATATAGTCGTAGAGGCGCTGGGCGTGGTCGGCATCGTCGGCATAGGCGCATGCGACTCGCGCGAACAGGTCCTGATAGGATTCGCCGGGCAGCAGATAGCGGTCCTGCAGCGTCTCCTTGCCGAAATCGGTGAGCAGCGCGTCGCGGCTGGAATCGGTCGTGACCTCGAATCGGCGCGCGTGCACTTTCGGTTCGCCTGAATCGCCCTGCCCGACGACCGGCGAATCAGTCTTCGATTCGGCCGCACCGGGCGCATCGTTTCTCGTCAGTTCCACCGTCGCCACGTCGTTCATCTCCACCCGTTCGGTCTCGCGAAAATCCATCCTGCTTCACCCCGTTTGCATGGCGCGCGACGGCGCCTTCGTTCTTGTCTTGTTCGACTCGGGGCGAAGCCCCAGCCTAGCATCTTTCGGCGCGTCGGGTGGGACATATTTGGCGCACCACGCCCTTTTCCCGCCCCTCTGCACGAAGAGCGACGGAAATCCGCCATTTGCAGCCAGATACAATTTCTTGGGGCCCCCCGACGGATCACCCACCACCTATAGTGCCACTTCGGCGCAGGGATGCAAGAGAGTAAATGCCCGATTACCGACTCGATTCGTCGCTGATTTGATTCGGTTCATCGCTCGCGCCCGCTCCGCGATGCGCGCCGGTCACGCTATTCCGCGGGTTCGACGCTTTCAGATGCGTGGCCGTCAACGGCCGTGTCACGGCAGGGAGCGGGATGGGGGCAGCGGGGCCCGGGCGCGGATGGAAATGGCTCCATCCCGAATCGCCATTCGCCCAAAAAGAAAAGGCCCCGGCGATGCCGAGGCCCTTCCTGCAATTTTTTCAAGGCTTAGGCGTGCGCGCCGCCAATGACGCTGCCGGAGCCGCCAAGCCAACCCCAAAACCAACCCATGATCAATCTCCTGTCGGCACTGCCCCACGAAAAGAACAGTTAACCGCGCGTATACCTTAATTTTTAAGGTAAATCGAGTCTTAACCAATGGGATTGCCGCCAGATTGGCAGCTATGCGATGCGGCTGTGGGAAGTGGGGAAGATCGACGCGACCAGATCGGAAAACAACTGCGGTTTTCCAAGATGATAGCCCTGTCCGACGTCGCAGCCGAGTTGATGGAGCAACGCCATCGTCGGGGCGTCCTCAATCCCTTCGGCGACCGCGACGGCGCCCAGACGATGCGCCAGATCGATGGTCGATTTGACGATTTCGAAGTTGCGCTGCGAATCGCGCATCGTCATCACGAATCGCTTGTCGATCTTGATCTCGTCGGCTTCGATCTCGGTCAGATATTCGAGGTTGGACTGGCCGGTGCCATAATCGTCGATCGACAGGCGGATGCCGGCACGACGAAGCTGCGCCAGCGTCTGGCGCGCCTGCCGGCTGTTCTCGATCTGCGCGGTTTCGGTGATCTCGATCGTCAGCAATTCGGGCGGCAGATGATGCGCCGTGAGCATCACGCGGATCGTGCCGACGAGGTCGTCATGGTCGAGCAACGCCGCCGACAGGTTCACCGACATGTTGGCGTGGAGACCGCGGGCATGCAGCTGGGCCGCCGACCGGATCGCCTGGTCCATGACGAACAGCGTCAGGCGATAGATGTCCTGGCTCTTCTCGGCCTGGACGATGAACTCGTCGGGCGGGATGGGGCCGCGGGTCGGATGCGTCCAGCGCACCAGCGCCTCCACGCCGACCAGCTGGCCGGTCGCGATGCCATATTGCGGCTGAAAGGCGACCCATATGTCGCCGCCGGTCAGCGCGTCCTCGAGCTGCGAATGGAAACTCAATTGCCAGCCGGCGTCCTCCTGCTGGCGCGGCATATGTTTGGTCCACAGCGTGCGGGTGCGAACCGCGTGATCGGCGGCGACCAGCGCCGCGGCCAGCCGCTGCGCGTTCGATCCCTCGAACTCGTCGTTGACGCCGAAGGCGATCGCGACGTCGATGCGCGCGCCGCCGATCGTCAGCGGGGCGTTGAACAGCGCGGCGAGACCCGCGAGCTGCGCCTCGATCTGGCTATGCTGATAAAATGGGACGAGCCAGGCGAAGTTGCCGTCGGGGTCGTGGTGCAGCGCCGTCGACTGCGACGCGAGCTGCAGGCGGCGCGCGACCTGCTCGACGAGCTGCTGGCTGCCTTCACCGGGCAGGAAGGCGACGAGATCGCCGAAATTGACCAGTTTTGCCGCAATCACGGTGTGACTTCCGAACGGCGCCTGCGATCGCAGCGCCTCGAAATTGGGCAGCCCCGATACGGGATTTTCATGGAGCGCCGATTCGCGGCGGCGGCGGCGCGAGACATTGGCGCCAAGCACTCCGATCAGAACCAGCGCGGCGCCGATCGAACCGGTGACGAGCATCGTCGTCAGCCAGACCTTGACGATGATCAGCACGAGGATCGTGCCCAGCGCTATCGCATTGAACCATCGGCCGCGGCGAACGGCTACGGCGCCCAGTGTCGTGAGTAAGGCAAGCGCGAACGCGGGCATCCAGCCTATGTCGGCCGGATCGCCTCGCTTCAACGTCTCGGCGCCAATCAAATGGATAAAGGCTCCCGGGACGAGGTTATGTCCCGGCAAGAAGTGCGAATCCTGATAAGAGGAGGCTGCGGGGGCAAAGATGACATCTTTGCCCGCCAGCTCGCGCCGTCCGACCTTGCCCGACAGCAGGTCGATAGCCGAGTAGGTGTGAATGGAGTCGGTCCGATAAGAATAGTCGATCGCAAAATCCTCGATCGGGAACGACCTTTGTGCGAGCAGCGCGGAAAAACTGGGAACCGCCTTTCCCTCGACGGAGACGGCGGTTGCAATGCGCCAGATTTGCCAGAAATCGTAATCCAGCCGAATGCTGGCATGCTGCGCCGCGGGACCGAAAGCGGGACTGGGCAGAAACGAGCGCTGCGGATCATCGGGTGTTGCCGAACCGGGGGCCATTCCCAGCACGACGCGATCGCCCATGCGCTTTACGGCCGCGACGAGTCGAGGAAAGTCGCTGTCTGCTTCGCGCCGATTGTAGAGAAAGTCGATGAACAGCCGACGCGCGCCGGCGGCATTGACCGCGTCGACGACCTGCGCATGCTGCGTCAGTGAAAAGCTGGATTTGGGGGAATTGTCGAGCGTTCGCTCGTCGATCGCGACGACCACGATATCGCCCGACACCGGCCGCCAGGCGAACCGGCCGATGGCCGCTTCGACCAGCCGGTCGAGCGGCACCGCGGCCGCCGACAGGCCGACGAGCACGCTCAACAGCAGCGACAGGCCGATGGACCGCCAACTGATGATCAGACTTCTGACCGGATTGGGCACGCACGTCTCCAGCGATTGCCCGCCGTGCTTAGGACGCGATGGTTATCATCGCGTTAATCATGTGCCCGACCCCGGCGAAAATCAGCCGATCCGCGGTAGCGTGGGAAGCGCGGCGTCGCCTGCGAGCGCGGCGGCGGCCAGACCGGTCGCGGCGGGCACGATCTGCTGAAGATAGAAACGCGTCGAGGCGATCTTGGATCCCAGAAAGGCGGCATCGCCGTCGTCCGCTTCGAGCGCCGCTTTCGCCGCCCGATGCTCGATCGCCATCAGCCAGCCGCAGGTCGCTGTCGCGAGCATGGTCAGATAGGGATAGCTGCCCGCAAGCCGGTCGGGCATGCTCGCCTGTTCGAGCCAGTCGGTGACCGCGCCGCACGCTTCGGCAAGCTGCGTCAGTTCGGGGAAATCGACGCCGCCGTGTGCGATGTCGGCGATCAGCGAGCGCACGCCCTCGCCACCGGCAAGGCCGAGCTTGCGTCCGACGAGGTCGGCGGCCTGGATGCCGTTGGTGCCTTCATAGATCGGTGCGATGCGCGCGTCGCGGTAATGCTGTGCGGCGCCGGTCTCCTCGATGAAACCCATGCCGCCGTGGACCTGCACGCCGAGGCTCGCGACCTCGCAGCCGATGTCGGTCGCATGCGCCTTCGCCAGCGGGATCAGGACGTCGGCGCGCAACGCCGCGGCGGCGTCGCCCAGCTTGCCGAAATCGGTCTGCGCCGACGCATAATAGATGAGCGCGCGCGCCGCCTCGGTCTGTGCGCGCATCCGCCACAGCATGCGCTTGACGTCGGGATGATGCTCGATCGTCACCGGGGTCCGGTCGGGCGAACCCGCGAGCGCCGACTGGACGCGCTCGGCGGCATAGCGCTGTGCCTGCTGCAGCGCGCGTTCGGCGATCTGAACGCCCTGACAGCCGACCATCAGGCGGGCGTTGTTCATCATCACGAACATCGCGCGCATGCCGCCCATCTCTTCGCCGACGATCTCGCCGAGGCAATCCTCCTCCTCGCCATAGATCATCACCGCGGTCGGCGAGCCGTGGATGCCGAGCTTGTGTTCGATCGATGCGCAGCGCACGCCGTTCGAAATCGTCGGCCGCCCCTCGGCGTCAAGCCGGTATTTGGGGACGAGGAACAGCGAGATGCCGCGCGTCCCCTCGGGCGCGCCCGGCGTGCGCGCGAGGACGAGGTGGACGATATTGTCGGTGAGGTCGTGCTCGCCGAAGGTGATGAAGATCTTCTGCCCCCTGATCCGGTAGAGGCCGGCATGTTCGCCCTCGGTCACCTTCTCGGCGGTCGAGCGCAGCGCGCCGACGTCGCTGCCCGCGCTCGGCTCGGTCAGGTTCATCGTGCCGTTCCACTCGCCGGTGACGAGCTTCGGGAGCCAGGTCTGGCGCTGTTCCTCGGTGCCATAGGCCATCAGCGCGTGGATCGCGCCGGGAGTCAGGATGTTGCACAGGGTGAAGCCCATGTCGGCGCTGCCCAGCGCCTCGATCACCACGGTCGCGAGGGTGAAGGGCAGGTCCTGCCCGCCATAGGCGGCGGGGCCGTCGAGGCTGCCCCAGCCCGCCTCGACGAACTGCCGATAGGCTTCCTTGAAACCCGGCGGCATGGTGACCTTGCCGTCTTCCCAGCGGGGATTGTTCACGTCGCCGACGCGGTTGAGCGGCGCGTAAACCTCTGCCGCAAAGTCGCCGATGCCGGTGACGATCGCCTCGACCATGTCGGGGGTTGCGGCGGCGAAGCGCTCGTGCTGCGCCATCGCGTCGATGCGGGCGATATGGTCGAGGACGAATAGCTGTTCGGTGGTCGGCGCGGTATAGGTCATGAAGCGTCCCGTTTTAGGGGGTGATTCCGTTGCAGCCGGCGCTATAGCGCGGCATGGCCGATGGTCCAATCGAGAGTATGGCAACCGAAGTCCGCGCCTTCGACGCCGACACGGTCGCGCGCGCCGCGGCGCTCGTCGCGCAGGGGCTTCCGGTCGCGGTGCCGACCGAAACGGTCTACGGCCTCGCCGCCGATGCACGGAACGCCGATGCGGTCGCGCGCATCTATGCCGCGAAGGGGCGGCCTGACTTCAACCCGCTGATCGTCCATGTGCCCGATCTGACGGCGGCCGAGGCGCTGGGGGTGTTCGGCACGGCCGAGCGCACCCTCGCGGTGCGCTTCTGGCCGGGGCCGCTGACGCTGGTGGTGCCGCGCACGCGCGACTGCCCGGTTGCGCGCATCGCGACGGCGGGGCTCGACACGATCGCGCTGCGCGTGCCGGCGCACCGCGCGATGCGGGCGCTGCTTGCCGCCAGCCGCGCGCCGCTCGCCGCGCCGAGCGCCAACGCCAGCGGCCGGGTGAGCCCGACGAGGGCGGCGCATGTGCTGACGAGCCTCGACGGACGGATCGCGCTGGTGATCGACGACGGCGCGACGACGGCCGGGGTCGAATCGACGATCGCGCGGGTCGTGGACGGCGCGGTCGAGGTGCTGCGACCGGGGCCGGTGACGGCGGCGATGCTCGGCGCAGCCAGCGGCCTCCCCGTTCGCGGACGCAAGGGGGCCGACGTCGTTGCCCCCGGAATGCTCGCGAGTCATTATGCGCCGGGCAAGCCGGTGCGGCTGGGCGCGGCTTCCTTTGCACCCGACGAGTTCGGTATCGGCTTCGGTACCCTGCGCGGCGACTATTGCCTGAGCGAAACGGGCGACGCGACCGAGGCGGCGGCGCATCTGTTCGACGCGCTGCATGCGGGAGCGGCGAGCGTAAAGCCGCGGATCGCGGTCGCCGCGATTCCCGCCGATGGGCTGGGCGCGGCAATCAACGACCGGCTCGCGCGCGCGGCGGTGTGAATTTGCGCGAAATATTGCCTAAGCCGCCGCCGGCTCGATCGGGTCTCTGCGCGGGGTCTTGCGCGTGACGATCAGGCAGGCGGCGACGATCAGCAGCGCGCCGGCGATCGTCGGCAGCGTCACCGGCTCGGCATAGAAAAACCAGCCGAACAGCATCGCCCACAGGAAGCCGGTATATTCGGTGGTCGCCAGGATCTGCGCCTCGGCACGCGCATAGGCCCAGCTCAGCAGCAGCAGCGACAGGATGGCGAGCAGCGCGGCGCCGACGATCGGCGCAGCGTAGGCGGCGGCGGGAATCGCCGCGAACCACGGCGCCGCAAGCGACAGGAACAGCGCGACGAACAAATTCTGGTAGAAGGCGATCTCCGCCGGCCCCGCCATCTTCGCCTGCCGCCGCGCGAGGATGAGGTTGTAGGCGTAGCAGACCGCCGAAAGGAACACCGCGCCGACCGCCCACAGCGCCTGCGTGTCGTGCCCGCCGCCGCGCAGCTTGCCCGCGACGATCACCAGCACCCCCGCGAACCCCAGCAGCGACGCGGCGATCGAGCGTCGCCCGATCCGCTCGCCGAGGAAGATCGCGGCCATGTAGAGCGCGAGCAGCGGCGCGACAAAGGCGAGCGCGATCGCCTCGGCCATCGGCAGCCGCGCGAGCGCCCAGAAGAAGCCGAGCGCCATGCCGGTGACGAACAACGAGCGCCAGGCGTGGATTCGCATCGTCGCGGCATCGGGGCGCGCCGGCCGCGCCGCGAAATAGACGAGACCGCTCAGCACGCTTCCCGCCATCGTGCGCCACAACACCGCATTATAGGCGCCGATGCCGATCGACAGCCCCTTCATCAGCACGTCCATCGACGAATAGGTCGCGATCCCCGCGCAGGCGACGAGGAAGGGAACGAGCGGCGAGGGCGAGTCGGGGCGCATGACGGGGCTTCGGCGCGATGAGATGACCGCCGCGCGGATCAGTCGATATTGTCGGTGCGGCGGATGAAATCGGCGACGTCGGCGCGCATCTCGCGAAGCAACGGGACGTTGACATAGACCATGTGGCCGGCGGGATAATATTTATAGGCGATGTTCGCCTGCAGCTCCTTGGGAACCGGCAGGTGCTGAAGCTCGTACCAGCCCGCGAAATAGGGAGTGGAGACGTCGAAATAGCCGCCGGTGACGAGCAGCTTCATTTGCGGATTCTGCTTCATCGCGGCCGCCAGGTCGGGCAGCACGTTGGGGAGGGCGATCAGCGGCCTGCCGGCCTCGGGCGGTTCGTGCTTGTAGTCCCAGCTTCCATAGACGCCGAGGCTGCTCTCGTAATGCCGGCCCTCGCCATAGCCGAGCGTGCGCCGGGCGTAATCGTTGAACGCCGCGGTGTAGGCGCCGCCGATCGCGCTGCCCTGCGGATCGTAGGAGGCGGTCTTGCTCAGCGGGTCGAGCGTCGGCCCGGTGAAGCGCGTGTCGAGCGTCCCGGTCGTCTGCCCCTTGTCGGCGAGCAGTTCCTTCTGCATCGCGCCATATTCGATGCGCAGGTTCGTCTTGAGCAGATAGGCAAGCGGCAGGCCGGTATAGGCGTGGAGCCTTGCGGCGATCGCCTGCCGTTCATTGTCGGGAAGCCCGTTCCCCTTCATCAGCGCCAGCGCATAGTCGGTGGTGGCGAATTTCTCGACCTCGTCGAGGAAGGGGCGCAACTCGGGAGGATTGCCCGCGGCGCGCTTGTGGTACCAGGCGGTCGCGGCATAGGTCGGCAGCGACACGATATAAGGCAGGTCGACCCCGGGGTTGAGCTGCGGGTCGTCGGGGATGAGGTCCCAGTTCAGGATGTCGGACAGCAGGATCACGCCGTTGAGGTCGATGTCCTGCCGTTGCAGCGCCAGCGTCATCCCTGCGGCGCGCATCGTCCCATAGCTTTCGCCATAGAGATATTTGGGCGATTTCCAGCGGCCGTGTTTCGACAGGAAATCGCGGATGAAGACGGTGAAGGCGTGGATGTCCTGATCGACGCCGAAGAAGGCGTCGGCCTTGTCCTTGCCCGCGACGCGGCTGAAGCCGGTGCCCGGCGCGTCGACGAAGACGAGGTCGCTGACGCCCAGCAGGCTCTGGTCGTTGGCGACGATGCGATAGGGCGCGCTGCCGTGAACGAGATCGGGCGTCTCGACGCGCACCGGGCCGAAGGCGCCCATATGCAGCCACAGCGTCGGCGATCCGGGGCCGCCGTTGAAGAAGAAGGTGATCGGGCGGCTCTCGGCGGGGGCGTCCTCCTTGAAATAGGCAGTGTAAAACATCGACGCCTCGGCGTCGGGGACGTCCTTTCCGGCATCCTTGTCGCGGCGGCGTTCGGCGGCGAGCGTATCGGTCCAGCCCTTCGGATGGACGACCAGCGTGCCAGCCACCGCCTGATAGGCGATGGCGACGCCGTCGACCGTCACCGACCCCGCCGAGCGCACCTCGGTCGGCTCGAACATCGGGCCGGCGGGCGGCGCCGTTTCGGATACGGCGCGCGGTTCCTTCGACTGGGCGGCGGCGCAGCCGGCAAGCAGGACGGCAAGGGCAAGGGCGGCGAAGGATTTCATGGATCGGACCTCGGGATCATGGGGACGGGTCATAGGGGCGACGGTACGGGGGTCAGCGAAAGCTTCCCTGTCCGGCGCCGTCGATGTTGAGCTTTTGCCCCGAACAATAGGGATTGGCGTCGGAAACGAGCCACAGCACCGCCGCGGCGACATCGTCGGGCGTAGGTACGCGGCCAAAGGGAAATCTGGCGTCGAGGTGATGGATGTCGTCCTGCCCCGTGATCGCGCGTGCGAGCCGCTCGCCCATGTCGCTGACGGTCAGCGACGGCGCGACGATGTTGACGCGCACGCCGCTGCGCACCTCTTCCTTGGCGAGGGTGAGCGCCAGCGCCTCGGCTGCCGCCTTCGCCATGTTGTAGGGCGCGCCGTTCGCGGCGTGGTTCAGCGTTGCGACGCTCGAGATGACGACGATGTCGCTGCGCTCGTGCCGGCGAAGCTGCGGCAGCGCGAGGCGCGACACGCGATGGGCGCCGACCGCGTGGATGGCGAGCAGCTTCTCGACCTCGGCGGCGTCGGTGTCGGCGACGGTCCGGCCGCGGCTGGCGATGCCGGCGTTGTTGATCAGGATCGACATGGGACCGAAATCGGCCTCGATCGCGGCGACCATCGCGGCGGACGCCGCTTCGTCGGCGACCGATGCCTGATAGGCCCGAGCCTTGCGGCCGAGCGCGATCACCCCGGCCACCGTTTCGGCGGCGGCCTCGCCATCGCGCGTATAGTTGACCGCGATATTGGCGCCCGCCCTGGCCAGCGCCAGCGCAATGCCGCGCCCGATGCCGCGCGAGGCGCCGGTGACGAGCGCGGTGCGGCCTGCGAGGGTGATGTCGGTCATATCTCTTCTCTCCCCTTTGTCCCCTCTCGTAAACGGGAGGGGAGAAAATGGGAATGACGTTTCCGTCAACGTAAGCTAGCGTCGCGCGATGAGCTGGGAAAAGGAAGTCGCCGAACTCGCCGCGCGGCGCGCGATGGCGGAGAAGATGGGCGGCGCCGAAAAGGTCGCGCGCCAGCACAGCCGCGGCAAGATGGACGCGCGGGCGCGGCTCGCCGCGATCGTCGACGCGGGCAGCTTTCGCGAGATCGGGCAGATCGCGGGACGGGGCACTTATGGCCCCGACGGCGAACTGGAAGATCTGGCTGCGAGCAACTTCATCTTCGGCCGCGCCAATATCGACGGGCGGCCGGTGGTCGCGAGCGCCGACGACTTCACCGTGCGCGGCGGCGCGGCCGATGCGGCACTGCACCGCAAGTTCATCCAGTGCGAGGCGATGGCGCACGAATATCGCCTGCCGCTGATCCGCATGATCGACGGCACCGGCGGCGGCGGGTCGGTCAAGACGCTGGAGGACATGGGCTATACCTATATCCCGCATGTGCCCGGCTGGGACCAGATCATCGCCAATCTCGATACGGTGCCGGTGGTCGCGCTCGCGCTGGGGCCGACGGCCGGGCTGGGCGCGGCGCGGGTCGTCGCGAGCCACTACAGCCTGATGGTGCGCGGCCTGTCGCAGCTTTTCGCGGCGGGGCCGGCGGTCGCGGCGGCGATCGGCGACACGCTCGACCGCGAGGAACTGGGCGGCAGCGACGTGCATACGCGCAACGGCGTCGTCGACGACGAGGTGGCAAGCGAGGCGGAGGCGTTCGCGCGCGCCCGCCGCTTCCTGTCCTATCTGCCGTCGTCGATCCACGATCGCGCGGTGCGGACGAAGAACCGCGACCCTGCGGGCCGGCGCGAGGAGGCGCTGCTGTCGGCCGTGCCGCGCGAGGCGAAGCAGGTCTATTCGATGCGGCGCATCGCCGAAGCCGTGTTTGACAAGGGCAGCGTCTTCGAAATGGGCGCGCGCTGGGGACGGGCGGTCATCACCGCCTTTGCCCGCCTCGACGGCTGGCCGGTCGCGGTGCTCGCCAGCGATCCCACCTACCTTGGCGGATCGTGGGACGCGAAGACGAGCGAGAAGGCCGAGCGCTTCGTCAAGCTCGCCGACCAGTTCCACCTGCCGATCGTCCACCTCGTCGACAATCCGGGCTTCATGATCGGCGGCGAGGCCGAGCGGACGGGGACGATCCGCTATGGTGTGCAGGCGATGAACGCGATCTACCGCGCGTCGGTGCCGCTCGCGTCGGTGGTCGTGCGGCGCGCCTACGGCATCGCGGGGAGCGCGATGTCGAACGCCGAGCGCTTCCAGTACCGCTTCGCCTGGCCGTCGGGCGACTGGGGCAGCCTGCCGATCGAGGGCGGAGTCGAGGTCGCCTACAAGAGCGAGCTGGAAGCGGCCGAAGACCCGGCGGCGCATCTGGAGGCGATCCGCGAACGGCTCAACCGCGTACGCAGCCCGTTCCGCACCGCGGAGAAGTTCGGGGTCGAGGACATCATCGACCCGCGCGACACGCGGCCGCTGCTGTGCGAGTTCGCGGAGCTCGCGTGGCGGGTGGTCGGGCGGGACTAGTAGGGATGGCGCGTCAAGCTCGGCCTATTCCCCCAGGCCGTCGACCTTCTTCGACTGCTTGACGATCAGGCCGGGGAACCAGCGGGCAAGGCGGGCAAGACGCTTCGCCATCTTGCCCACCGTCACATGCACCCGGTCGCCGTGCACCGCGTCCCACGCCGCTTCGGCGACGCGTTCGACGGGCACAATCTCATATCCGTTCGCCGACAGGCGGTTGCGCGCGGGCTCGTTGCTGTCGGCGCTGACCTGATCGAGCAGCGGGGTGTCGATGAAGCCCGGCATCAGCGAGCGGACCTTGATGCCGTGCTTGGCGAATTCGATGTCGAGGGCCTCGGTCAGGCCGCGCACTGCAAATTTGGTCGCCGAATAGATGGCGAGCCCCCCGACGCCGTAGAAGCCCGATGCGGAGCCCGTGTTGAGGATCGTCGCCCCCGGCGTCGCGCGGAGCAGCGGCAGCGCCGCGTAGATGCCGTTGACGACGCCGCCGAAGTTGATCGCGATCAGTCGGTCGGCCTCCTCGGGCGGCATGTCGATCAACTGGCCCCCCGTTCCGATGCCGGCATTGTTGAACAACACGTCGAGCCGCCCGCCGCTCGCCGCCGCGAAATCGGCAAGCGCCGCCCGCCACTGGTCGCGGTCGCGCACGTCCATGACATGGCGCGACGAGGCGCCGTCGGGAAGCAGCGCCGCGGTTTCGTCGACCCCTTGCGCATTGACGTCGGCGATGCCGACGAACCAGCCCTGCGCGGCGAAATGTCGCGCGGTCGCCCGGCCGATCCCCGATCCGCCGCCGGTGATGAAAATTGCCTTCCTCGTCATCGCGCCCTCCCTGACATATTTGTCAGCGAGGGATGGAGCGTCGGAAGCCCGTGCGTCAAGCGGCAATGCCGATCCGGGGTCAGGACCCTAGACGTGGCAGGGCTTTCACCCTATGTTCAGCGTCGCGTGCGCATAGGGGTGCGCGCTCAACCTGAAGAGGGGCGATTCTTGCGGTTATTGCTGACCCTTTTGGCCTTGCTGACCGGCCTCGCCGGTGCGGACCGGGCCGTGGCCGCGCCGCTGGCGCCCGCCACGATGGGGTCGCTCGTCCTGCTCGCCGATGTGGCGAGCCAGAGCGAGAATAACAACAAGGTTCGCCGTCCCGTCGACCCGACCCCGACCCGCCGCGCCTCCTGCGCCTGCCGCAAGGCGCCGCGCTCGTCGGCGCCGCATCTTCCCGGCCTGCTCGGCCGCATCGACCGGGCGCTCGAATAGCCTTTTTCGCGGGCCTTCGCGCCTGACGATCGACCAGCGGCCGCAATCAGCGGCCCGGCGGCGCACAAGCCGCCTCTTTCAGTTCATATACCAAGGAAATCGCCATGTTCGGCAGCTTCGCCAAAAGCCTTTTCGGTTCGTCCAACGACCGCTACGTCGCCTCGATCCGCAAGATCGTCACCGGGATCAACGCCTTCGAGCCCGCGATGGAGGCGCTCGACGACGACGGCCTGCGCGCGCAGACACAGAAATTCCGCGACCGGCTCGAAGCCGGCGAGACGCTCGACGATATCCTGCCCGAAGCCTTCGCCACCGTCCGCGAGGCCGCTAGGCGCCGGCTCGGCATGCGGCATTTCGACGTGCAGATGGTCGGCGGCATCGTCATCCACCGCGGCGAGATCGCCGAGATGGCGACCGGCGAGGGCAAGACGCTGATGGCGACGCTGCCCGTCTATCTGAACGCGCTCGAGGGCAAGGGCGTCCACGTCGTCACGGTCAACGACTATCTGGCTCGCCGCGACGCCGAATGGATGGCCGAGGTCTATGGCTTCCTTGGCCTCACCACCGGCGTCATCGTCCCGAACCTCAACGAGACGCAGCGGCGCGAAGCCTATAATTGCGACATCACCTATGCGACGAACAACGAACTGGGGTTCGACTATCTGCGCGACAACATGAAGTTCGACCGCACGCAGATGGTGCACCGCCCCTTCAACTTCGGCATCGTCGACGAGGTCGATTCGATCCTGATCGACGAGGCGCGCACGCCGCTGATCATCTCGGGCCCGACCGACGACAAGTCGGAACTCTACATCCGCGTCAACGAGGTGGTGAATCAGCTCGTCGAAGCCGATTACGAGAAGGACGAGAAGACCAAGTCGATCAGTCTGACCGAGGATGGCACCGAGCATGTCGAGCGGTTGCTCGAGGCCGCCGGGCTGCTCCAGGGCAGCAACCTCTACGACATCGAGAACACCCAGGTCGTCCATCACGTCAACCAGGCGCTAAAGGCGATCCAGATGTTCCGCCGCGACACCGACTATATCGTCAAGGACGACAAGGTCGTCATCATCGACGAGTTCACCGGCCGCATGATGGACGGCCGCCGCTGGTCCGACGGCCTGCACCAGGCGGTCGAGGCGAAGGAAGGGGTCAAGATCGAGCCCGAGAACCAGACGCTCGCGTCGATCACCTTCCAGAATTATTTCCGCATGTACCCGAAGCTCGCGGGCATGACCGGCACCGCGGCGACCGAGGCGGCCGAATTCTTTGAAATCTACAAGATGAACGTCGTCACCATCCCGACCAATCGCCCGATCGCGAGGGCCGACGAGGAGGACGAGTTCTACAAGAACATCACCGACAAGTTCGGCGCCATCGCGCGCACGATCCGCGAGGCGAACGAGCGCGGCCAGCCGGTGCTGGTCGGCACCGTGTCGATCGAGAAGTCGGAACTGCTCTCCTCCTTCCTCGAAAAGGAGGGCGTCGCGCACAGCGTGCTCAACGCGCGCTTCCACGAGAGCGAGGCCAATATCGTCGCGCAGGCGGGGCGGCTGGGCGCCGTCACCATCGCGACCAACATGGCGGGCCGCGGCACCGACATCAAGCTGGGCGGCAATGAGGAATCGCGCATCGAGAACGAAGTGGGCGACATGCCCGCGGGGCCCGAGCGCGACGCGGCCGAAGCGCGCATCCGCGAGGAGGTCGCCGCCGAACGCGAGGCGGTGAAGGCGGCGGGCGGGCTGTTCGTGCTCGGCACCGAACGCCATGAAAGCCGCCGCATCGACAACCAGCTGCGCGGCCGCTCGGGACGCCAGGGCGACCCCGGCCTGTCGAAATTCTACCTGTGCCTCGACGACGACCTGCTGCGCATCTTCGGCCCCGACACGCTGTTCGCCAAGATGATGAACAAGAATCTGGAGGACGGCGAGGCGATCGGGTCGAAATGGCTGTCGAAGGCGATCGAGACCGCGCAGAAGAAGGTCGAGGCGCGCAACTACGACATCCGCAAGCAGGTCGTCGAATATGACAACGTCATGAACGACCAGCGCAAGGTCATCTACGACCAGCGCGGCGAGATCATCGACAGCGACACGGTCGACGACGCGATGGACGCGATGCGCGCCGAAACGGTCAATTCGATCGTCGCCGACGCCTGCCCGCCCGGCAGCTATCCCGAGCAGTGGGACATCGCGCAGATGAAGGCGCGCATCGCCGACGTGCTCGAACTGACGCCGCCGCTCGAAGCGTGGATGGAAGAGGACGAGGTCGATCCCGAAATCTTCGAGGAGCGCATCCAGAAGATGGCCGAGGACGCCGCCGCCGCGAAGGCGGCGCAGGTCGACCCCGAAACGTGGCGCGGGATCGAGAAGTCGATCCTGCTCCAGACGCTCGACCATCATTGGAAGGAGCATCTGTCGACGCTCGACGCGCTGCGCCAGGTCGTCTTCCTGCGCGCCTATGCGCAGAAGCAGCCTATCAACGAATATAAGCAGGAAGCCTTCGCCCTGTTCGAGCGCATGCTCCAGAACATCCGCGAGGATGTGACGCGCACCGTCGCGCGGATCGACTTCCAGTTCCAGGAGCCCGAGCCGCTGCCGCTGCCCGATCTCCCCGACTTCCTGACCACGCACATCGACCCCTTCACCGGCGAGGACAACAGCGCCGACATCGACGGCGGATCGCTCGGCGTGATCGCCGACACGCTGCCCCCGATGGCGGCGCCGCGCCCCGACCTGCCCGAGGGTGAGAATCCTTATGCGGCGATGGAGATCAGCCGCAACGCGCCCTGTCCCTGCGGGTCGGGCCGCAAATACAAGCATTGCCACGGGGCGCTTTGAGGCCGCGCGCGCCGCTGCCCTTGACGGCGGCGGCGGACCGGGCGAACTTCGGGCGATGACCTATTGCGTCGGCATGCGCCTGAACAAGGGACTGGTGTTCATGTCGGACACCCGCACCAACGCGGGTGTCGACGACATCTCGCAGGTCCGGAAGATGCGGAGCTGGCACGTCCCCGGCGAGCGCGTGATCACGCTGATGTCGGCGGGCAATCTGGCGACGACGCAGGGGGTCGTCAGCCTGCTCGACGAGCGGCTGAAGGCACCCGGCGACCGGCATCCGCCGATCCTCACCGCGGCGTCGATGTTCGAGGTCGCGACGATCATCGGCGAGACGTTGCGCGGCATCGTGATGCGCTATGGCGCGGAGGGCCAGAACGCCGAATCGATCTTCCGCGCCTCGCTGATCGTCGGGGGACAGATCCGCGGCGGCGAACCGCGGCTGTTCCTGATCTATCCCGAGGGCAATTTCATCGAATCGGGCGAGGATAATCCCTTCTTCCAGATCGGCGAGACCAAATACGGTCGCCCGATGATCGTCCGCTCCTATCATCCCGCCATGGCGTTCGAGGACGCTGTGAAGCTGTTGTGCGTCTCGTTCGATTCGACGATCCGCGCCAACGCCGGGGTCGACCTGCCGATCGACCTGAAGGTCCACGCGCGCGACGATTTCACCACCGTGCGCGAACGCCGCTTCGAACGTGGCGATCCCTATTACCAGAGCGTGTCCGACGGCTGGGCCGCGGCGCTGGGGCACGCGCTCGACACGCTGCCGGACTTTCATTTCTGACGCCCGGCATTTCTGACGACCGACGCCGCTCCGGCTTTCGCCGGAGGCGGGGAAGCTACCGGTTCCGCCGCTCCTCGATCAGCCCATCGACCAGGCTCGGGTCGGCGAGGGTCGAAGTGTCGCCGAGCGACCCGAAGTCGTTTTCCGCGATCTTGCGCAGGATGCGCCGCATGATCTTGCCCGAGCGCGTCTTGGGCAGCGCCGGGGTCAGGTGGATATGGTCGGGGGTCGCGATCGGGCCGATCTCGGTGCGCACCTGCTGCTTCAGCATGGTGACGATCTCGTCGGTCGGCTCGATGCCCGCGTTCAACGTGACATAGGCGTAGATGCCCTGGCCCTTGATGTCATGCGGGAAGCCGACGACCGCCGCCTCCGCCACCAGTTCGTGCAGCACCAGCGCGCTTTCGACCTCGGCGGTGCCCATGCGGTGTCCCGACACGTTGATGACGTCGTCGACGCGGCCGGTGATCCGCCAATAGCCTTCGGCGTCGCGGCGGCAGCCGTCGCCGGTGAAATATTTGCCCTTGTAGGTCGAGAAATAGGTCTGAACGAAGCGCTCGTGATCGCCATAGACAGTGCGCATCTGCCCCGGCCAGCTGTGCGTGATGCACAGATTGCCCTCGGCGACCCCGCCATCCTGTTCGTCGGCGAGGACGTTGCCGTCGGCATCGACGAGTTGCGGCCGGACGCCGAAGAAGGGGCGCCCCGCGCTTCCCGGCTGCATCGGATGCGCGCCGGGCAGGGTGGTGATCATCGTGCCGCCGGTCTCGGTCTGCCACCAGGTGTCGACCACCGGCACGCGACCCTTGCCGACGACGTCGTGGTACCAGCGCCACGCCTCCGGGTTGATCGGTTCGCCGACGCTGCCCAGCAGGCGCAGCGACGACAGGTCGTGGCGCGTCACATAATCGTCGCCTTCGCGCATCAGCGCGCGGATCGCGGTCGGCGCGGTATAGAGGATGTCGACCTTGTGCTTGTCGACGACCTGCCAGAAGCGGTCGTGGTCGGGATAGTTGGGAACGCCCTCGAACATCAGCGTCGTCGCGCCGTTCTGTAGCGGGCCGTAGACGACATAGCTGTGCCCGGTGACCCAGCCGATATCGGCGGTGCACCAGAAGATCTCGCCGGGGCGATAGTCGAAGCCGTACCAGAAGGTCGATGCGATCCACACCGAATAGCCGCCGGTGGTGTGGAGCACGCCCTTGGGCTTGCCGGTCGAGCCCGAGGTATAGAGGATGAACAGCGGGTCCTCCGCCCCCATCGGCTCGCAGGGACATTCGGCGCCGACGTCGGCCGACAGCGCGTCGTACCAATGGTCGCGGCCTTCCTTCATCGCGATGTCGCCGCCGGTGTGCGCGATGACGAGCACGCCTTTCACCGCGACGCGTTCGAGCGCCTTGTCGACATTGGCCTTCAGCGGAATGGTGCGGCCGCCGCGCAGCCCCTCGTCGGCGCAGATCACCCAGTCGCTGCCGCAATCCTCGATACGACCGTGGATCGCCTCGGGCGAGAAGCCGCCGAAGATGACGCTGTGGATTGCGCCGATCCGCGCGCAGGCGAGCATCGCCACCGCGCCTTCGGGGATCATCGGCATATAGATGGTGACGCGGTCGCCCTTGCGGACACCCAGCTTCTTCAGCGTGTTCGCCATGCGGACGACGTCGGCGAGCAGCGCGGCATAGCTGATCGTCCGTGCCTCGCCGACGGGGGCGTCGGGTTCGAAGATGATCGCGGTCCGGTCGCCGCGGCCCGCCGCGACATGGCGGTCGAGCGCATTGTGGCAGAGGTTGAGGACGCCGTCCTCATACCATTTGATGCTGACGGGATCGAACGACCAGTTGGCGATCTTCGTGGGCGGGGTGAACCAGTCGAGCCGTTCGGCCTCCTTCGCCCAGAAGGCATCGGGATCGGCGATGCTTTCGGCATAGAGCCGCTCGTAATCGGCGGCGCTGGTGTGCGTGTTCGCCGCTGCCGCGGGTGGGACCGGGACGAAGGGCTCGGAAGGGGGCAGTTCGGACATCCTTGATTCTCCCGTTATCCGGCCCATCGATCACCGTCCGGTGCCGTCGGCCGCGACTCCATATCGTCCTCCTTATCCGTTCGAATCGAGCGAAGTCGAGATGTCCGTCGGTCGCATATGCCTTCGGGATGCCGCGACCGCGCTCGACACGAACGGGGAGAGGGGCTTAGACGGCAGCCAGTTTACAACGAAAGGATCGATCATGGCCCCGATCGGCGCAGAGACCGCGCGCTTGCTCGACGCATTGGGTGTCGACCGTGCCGCATGGACCGACGGATCGATGCCGTCGCTGTCGCCGCTGACCGGCGAGCAGGTCGCGATGGTGCGCGTTTCCGGCGCGGCCGACATCGATGCGGCGCTGGATCGCGCGACCGCGGCATTCCGCGCGTGGAGCCGGGTTCCGGCGCCGCGGCGCGGCGAGTTGGTGCGGCTGTTCGGCGAGGAATTGCGCGCCGCGAAGGATAGCCTCGCCCGGCTGGTGACGATCGAGGCGGGCAAGATTCCCTCGGAGGGCGCGGGCGAGGTGCAGGAGATGATCGACATCTGCGACTTCGCGGTCGGGCTGTCGCGGCAGCTCTATGGCCTCACCATCGCGACCGAGCGCCCGGGGCACCGGATGATGGAGGTCTGGCACCCGCTCGGCGTCATCGGCGTGATCTCGGCCTTCAATTTCCCGGTCGCGGTATGGGCGTGGAACGCCGCGCTGGCGCTGGTGTGCGGCAACAGCGTGGTGTGGAAGCCGTCCGAAAAGACGCCGCTCACCGCGCTGGCGACACAGGCGATCTTCGAGCGCGCGCTGGCGCGTTTCGGCGAAGCGCCCGCGGGGCTGTCGCAGCTTCTGATCGGTGGGCGCGAGGCGGGCGAGGCCCTGGTCGACGACGCCCGCGTCGCGCTCGTTTCGGCGACCGGCTCGACGCGGATGGGCCGCGCGGTCGCGCCGCGGCTGGCCGGGCGCTTCGCGCGCGCGATCCTCGAACTCGGCGGCAACAACGGCGTGATCGTCGCGCCGTCGGCCGACCTCGACCTCGCGCTGCGCGGGGTGGCGTTCGGGGCGATGGGCACGGCGGGGCAGCGCTGCACGACGACGCGGCGGCTGTTCGTCCACGACAGCATACATGACGCCTTCGTCGCGCGGCTGAAAGCCGCCTATGCGAGCGTCGCGGTCGGCAACCCGCTGGAAGGCGACGTGCTCGTCGGGCCGCTGATCGACCGGGCCGCGTTCGAGGCGATGCAGGCGGCGCTGGCCGCCGCGCGCGATGCGGGCGGCGTCGTCCATGGCGGGACGCGCGTCGGCGAGGGCGCGAGCTATTATGTCCGTCCGGCGCTGGTCGAGATGCCGGGGCAGGTTGGGCCGGTGCTGGAGGAGACGTTCGCGCCGATCCTCTACGTGATGCGCTACGACGATCTGGACGCGGCGATCCGGCTGCACAACGCCGTCGCCGCGGGGCTGTCGTCGGCGATCTTCACGCGCGACCTGACCGAGGCCGAGCGCTTCCTCGCCGCAAGCGACTGCGGCATCGCCAACGTCAATCTGGGGACGAGCGGGGCCGAGATCGGCGGCGCCTTCGGCGGCGAGAAAGAGACGGGCGGCGGCCGCGAATCGGGGTCGGACAGCTGGAAGGCCTATATGCGCCGCGCGACGAACACGGTGAATTATTCGGACGCGCTGCCGCTCGCGCAGGGAGTGTCGTTCGAAATCTAGCTTCCCTTCCACAAGCGGGAGGGGAGAGGGTTACGTTCGTCGCCAGCCGAATCCCTCGTCCAGCGCCACGATCCGCCCTTCGGTGCCCACCGGCTCGTGCGTGCCGTCGGTCAGGAACGCCAGCATCGCCGCGTCGCGCACGTCGACATGCGCGAGCGTGCGCTGCCCTTCGGGCGTGCGCGCGACGACGACGCCTGCCCTGGGCGCGCCGTCGCGCCCGTAGAAGACCGTATAGCTCTCGATCGTCGCCGGCCCCGCATAATCCTCGACGAGTTCGGGGACGGGACCGCGCTTTTCCTCGGCTTCGGCCTGATGGTCGAAATCCTGCGGAAAGCGTGCCGCGGCGATCGGCCGGTTGCCCAGCACGATGCAATGATTGTCGGTCGCGAAACCGCCATTGGCGAACAGGAAGCCATAGCGGCCTTCGCGGCGCAGCTTGTCGACCATCGAGACGACCGCGTGGCTCATGTAATTGGCGATCGGGCCGCCGCCGAAGGTCAGGCCGCCGAACACGCTTGCGGGCCGGTCCCACGGCCAGCCGAGGATGCGCCGCGCCATCTTGGGCACGCAGGGAAAGCAGCTGTAGAGTTCGACGCAGTCGAAATCCTCGACCGTCATGCCGTTCAGGTCGAGCGTGCGGGCGATCGACGTCTCCATGCTGACGCTATGGTCGTAGCGGTCGCGCGCCAGAATGCTCGCGGGTTCCTTCGCGGCCGCGCCCATGCCGACATAGATCAGCCGATCCTCGGCGATGCCGCGCCGCCGTGCCTCGGCAAGGCTGGCGACGAGGAAGCCCGCGCCCTGGTTCACCGACGAATTGGCGACCATCAGCTTCGAATAGGGAAAGGCGATCGGGCGGTTGCGTTCGTTCACATCGAGGATGTCGGCGGGCGAGGCGGGCTTTCTTATCCATGCGCCGGGGTTTTCCGCCGCGACCTCCGAAAAGCGCGACCAGATTTCGGCGCTTTCGAACTGCGCGTCCTCGAGGCTTTCGCCCCACGCCGCGCGCGTCGCATTTTCGTAGAGCGGATAGATGTCGACCGGCGCCGACAGGCCGTGCCTCTGGGCGTAGTTGGGCTCGCGCCGCGTCGCCACCTTGCGCACGGCATTATAGCTCTTGTCCTCGCCGCTCGCCGCCTTGGCGGCGCGACCCGCGGCGGTGCGCAGCGCCTCGCCACCGACGACGGCCGCCAGCTTGACCTCGCCCGCGCCGATGCGGTTCGCGGCCTCGTTGAGCAGGCGGATCGGCGTGTCGCCATGCGGTGCCGCCGACTGGTAGTTGATCGCGGGCGCCGCCCCGATCGCCGCCGCGAGCGGTTCGCATAGCTTGCCGAGATGATGGAAGCTGATCTGGTCGACGATCGCGAGACTGTCGATGTCGGCGAGCGGAACGCCGGCGTCCTGCGCCGCGACCTTTAACGCCTCGACCATCAGGCCGAGCGAGTCGAGCCCCCGGTCGGGATCGTCGGGGCGGTCGCCCACCTGCCCGACGCCGATGATGACGGGAATGCGTTCGGGATCGGTCATGCTCATGTCAGCGTGCCTTCCACACCGGCTTGCGTTTCTCCGCGAAGGCGCGCGGGCCTTCGCGCGCGTCCTCGCTCGCCATCAGCGCCTTGCGTTCGCGGCTGTTGTCGGCCCAATGCGCATCGTCGCCGGCGATCTGTCCGTCCTGCATCCGGAGCGCGACGCGCTTCGACGCCTGCACCGACAAGGGGGCGTTGCCCGCGATCTTCTCGGCGAGCGCGATCGCGGTCGGCATCAGCTCGGCGAGCGGCACGACGCGGTTGGCGAAACCATAGCGCAGCGCGGTCTCGGCATCGAAGGGATCGCCGGTCAGCAGATGTTCCATCGCCAGCTTCGGCGGCAGCTGCTTGACGATGCGGAAGGCGCCGCCCGCCGCCGCGAACAGCCCGACCTTGACCTCGGGCAGGCCGAACTGCGCATTTTCGGCGGCGACGATCAGGTCGCACATCAGCGCAAGCTCGCAGCCGCCACCGAAGGCGAAGCCGTTGACCGCGCCGATGACCGGTTTCGAGATCGGGTGCGCGGCAAAGCCGCCGAAGCCCCATGCCTGCTGCGCCTTGTCTTCGGGCGCCAGCGCGCCGCCGCGCGACAGGGCGACGAGATCGGCGCCCGCGCAGAATGCCTTGTCGCCCGCGCCGGTGATGATGACGACGCGGATTTCGGGGTCGCTTTCCGCTTCGTCGAGCGCGGTGCCGATGCCGACGTGGACCGCCGCGTTGACGGCGTTGCGCGCCTCGGGCCGGTTGATCGTGACGATCAATATATGACCGTTGCGTGTCGTCAGGACGGCGGGGGCGGCGGTGTCGGTCATGCGAATCTCTCCCTTTCGGGCGAGTATCGGCGCGAGTTGACGTTTACGTCAACTGCTAACCGCCGCCGCCGCGAAGGCGGGGCCGCGCGCCACTTCCTTCTCGTCACCCTGAACTTGTTTGGCATATGTGCCCTTCAGACACGTAAGGCGTGTTCCCCGGCGAAAGCCGGGGTCCAGATGGCGCTGCTCCGCGTGGACCCCGGCTTTCGCCGGGGAACAGCTACCTGTCCGAAAGGGATAATTGCCAACTTGTTTCAGGGCCCATGGCCGGCCCTCTCCCGTAGCGCGGCGTTCGCCGGAGATTCGGGCCATGGATGCTGAAACAAGTTCAGCATGACGAATTGAGGACGGGCGTCGTCCGTGTCGCGTCAGATCGACTGCCCGGTCTTCGCCCAGTCGGCGAGGAAGCCTTCGATGCCCTTTTCGGTCAGGACATGCTTGAACAGTCCCTTGATGACCGACGGCGGCGCGGTCATCACGTCGGCGCCGATCTTCGCGGCTTCGAGCACGTGGATGCCGTGGCGCACGCTGGCGACGAGGATTTCGGTGTCGAAGGCGTAATTGTCGTAGATCAGGCGGATATCCGCGATCAGCTGCATGCCGTCGAAGCCGTTGTCGTCGTGACGCCCGACGAAGGGCGAGACGAAGGTCGCCCCCGCCTTTGCCGCGAGCAGCGCCTGCGTCGCCGAGAAGCAGAGCGTGACGTTGACCATCGTCCCGTCGCCAATCAGCGCCTTGCAGGTCTTGAGCCCGTCGATGGTCAGCGGCACCTTGATGCAGACATTGTCGGCGATCTTGCGGAGGATTTCGGCCTCCTTCATCATCGTTTCATGGTCGAGCGCGACCACCTCGGCCGACACGGGGCCGTCGACGAGGGCGCAGATTTCCTTGGTCACCTCCTTGAAGTCGCGGCCCGACTTGGCGATCAGCGACGGGTTGGTCGTGACGCCGTCGAGCAGGCCGGTCGCGGCGAGTTCCTGAATGGCGTCGATTTCGGCGGTGTCGGCGAAGAATTTCATGGCGCTGGTGATCCTGCTGGATGGTGATTCGGGATTGCGACCGCCCTAGAGCAACGCGTGCGAAATATGAACCGTCCCTCCAATCTCGTTCGTGCTGAGCTTGTCGAAGCACCGCATTTTCTTCGATTTCAAGAAGGACGGCCCTTCGACAAGCTCAGGGCGAACGGATTAGGGGTGGCGTTCGACCTTTGTTCCTATTAAGCGCCAGCCATGGCCAAAGCGAAACGCCAATATGTCTGCCAGAATTGCGGCGCCGTCAGCTATCGCTGGCAGGGCCAGTGCGCCGATTGCGGCGAGTGGAACACGCTGGTCGAGGAAGCGGCCGAAACGGTCTTTTCCGCGAAGCACGACCTGTCGAAGGGCGGCCGCACGCTCGCGCTCGAAACGCTCGACGAACAGAGTGCGATGCCCGAGCGGATGCTGTGCGGCATCGCCGAGTTCGACCGCGCGCTCGGCGGCGGCTTCGTCGCCGGGTCGGCGACGCTGATCGGCGGCGATCCGGGGATCGGCAAATCGACCTTGCTGCTTCAGGCCGCGGGCCGGATCGCCAGGGCGGGCAAGTCGGTCGTCTATATCAGCGGCGAGGAAGCGGCGGCGCAGGTGCGGCTGCGCGCGCAGCGGCTGGGGCTCGGCGACGCGCCGGTGGCACTGGCGAGCGCGACTTCGGTGCGCGACATCCTCGCGACGCTGGAGGGGCGCGGCGCCGATTTCGTCGTCATCGATTCGATCCAGACGATGCACAGCGACCTGATCGACAGCGCGCCGGGCACCGTCAGCCAGGTGCGCGCGAGCGCGCAGGAACTGATCCGCTATGCCAAGGACAGCGGCGCGGCGATCGTGCTCGTCGGCCATGTGACGAAGGACGGAACGATCGCGGGACCGCGCGTGCTCGAACATATGGTCGACACCGTGCTGGCGTTCGAGGGCGAGCGCAGCCACCAGTATCGCATCCTGCGCGCGGTCAAGAACCGCTTCGGCGGCACCGACGAGATCGGGGTGTTCGCGATGGGCGAGGAGGGGCTGGGCGAGGTCGCCAACCCGTCGAGCCTGTTCCTGACCGACCGCAGCCGCGACGTGCCGGGGTCGGTGGTGTTCCCCGCGCTGGAGGGCACGCGGCCGGTGCTGGTCGAGGTGCAGGCGCTGACCGTCCGCCTTGCGAGCGGCGCGACGCCGCGCCGCGCCGTCGTCGGCTGGGACAGCGGGCGGCTCGCGATGGTGCTCGCGGTGCTCGAGGCGCGCTGCGGGCTCCAGATGGGGAGCGCCGAAGTCTATCTGAACATCGCGGGCGGCTATCGCCTCACCGATCCGGCGGCCGACCTCGCGGTGGCGGCGGCGCTGATCTCTGCGTTCAGCGAGCGGCCGGTGCCCGCCGATGCGATCGTCTTCGGCGAACTGTCGCTGTCGGGCGAGGTGCGTCCGGTCGCGCACGACGCGCTGCGCCTGCGCGAGGCGGCGAAGCTCGGCTTTTCAAGCGGCTGGGGGCCAAAGGGGATGAAGGGTGTGAAGGGGATCGGCGTCACCGGCTTCGGCCGGCTCGGCGAACTCGTTGACCTGATGCTCGGGCGTGCCTAGATCGACGGACATCAAGCTATTCCGTTCGCCCTGAGCTTGTCGAGGGGCTGTTCTTTCTGCCGGGAAGGAGAAAAAGGACGGTGCTTCGACAAGCTCAGCACGAACGGTTGTATTTCATGCGTGATTTTTGGATTGCGGTCCGATGGCGAATCTGACGGCCCTCGACATCATCGTGCTGACGCTCGTCGGCGGCGGGGCGGTGCTCGGCTTTTCGCGCGGGCTGGTGCAGGAGGTGACGTCGCTCCTCGCCTGGGTGCTCGCTTTCCTGGCGGTGCGCTTCTTCCATGCGACGCTAACCGGCCTGCTGGGCGCTTATATCAGCGCCCCCGGCGGCGCGGCGATGCTGTCCTTCGTGCTGTTGTTCGGCGGTGTGTTCGCGGTGACGAAATGGGGATCGCGCGCGATGGGGCAGCGCAGCCGCGCCTCGCTGGTCGGCGGTTTCGACCGCGGGCTCGGCGCGGGGTTCGGCGCGGTGAAGGGGCTTTTGCTCGCGACATTGCTCTTCATGGCGGCGACATTGCTATACGATGTCGGTTACGGCAACGCGGCACGTCCGGGCTGGATGACCGAAAGCCGCACCTATCCCGCGCTGAGCGCGACGAGCGCGGCGCTGAGCAAGGTCATTGCCGACCGCCGCGCCGACGCGCGCGCGGCGGCGGTGCCCGACGCGGCGGAACAGGATGCCGCGGCGCAGGGCGGGGCGGATCGGGCGCGATGAGCGCGCCGCTCTACAATCGTGACATATTGGCGCTGGCCGTCGCCAACGCCGACTATCCGCTGCTGGATGCCGGGCAGCGCGCCTCGCTGCGCGCGCCGTTGTGCGGCAGCCGGATCATCGTCGATGTCGATGCCGACGCCGCCGGGACGGTGCGCGCGGTCGGCCTGCATGTCGAGGCATGCGCGCTGGGGCAGGCATCGGCGGCGCTGCTTGCGCGCCATGCGCCGGGGCGCAGCCTTGCCGACCTGCGCGCCGCGCGCGATGCGATCGCCGGCTGGTTCGCGGGCGAGGGTGCGGCGCCCGACTGGCCGGGGTTCGACCTGCTCGCGCCGGCGCGCGACTATCCGGCGCGGCACGGCGCGATCCTGCTGCCCTTCGATGCCGCGGTCGCGGCGCTCGCGGGCGCCGACGTCGCGGGATGATGCTGCCGCTCCTCTCGGCGGGCGCGGCGGTGACCGAGCGGGTATCCGAAACGCCGACCGACACCTTGCTGTTCGAAGGCGCGATCCTGCTCGGCGTCGCGACGCTGTTCGTGATGCTGTTCCGCCGCCTCGGGCTCGGCGCGGTGCTCGGCTATCTGGTCGCCGGGGCGCTTGTCGGCCCCTATGGGCTGGGGCTCGTCGGCGGCGGCGAATCGAAGCTCGCGTTCGCGGAGATCGGCATCGCCTTCCTGCTTTTCCTCGTCGGGCTCGAACTGCATCCGCGGCGGCTGTGGCAACTCCGCAAGGCGATCTTCGGGCTCGGGCTCGCGCAGGTGGTGGTGACGGGACTCGTGCTCACCGGGCTGATCCTGCTGACGCAGGGGTTCAGCTGGCAGGCGGCGCTGGCGCTCGGCCTGCCGCTCGCGCTCTCGTCGACCGCGCAGGTGCTGCCCAGCCTCAAGAGTTCGGGGCGGATCAACTCGCCTTTCGGCGAAAAGGCCTTTTCGATCCTGTTGTTTCAGGATCTCGCGATCGTGCCGATGATCACCATCGTCGCCGCCCTGTCGCGCGCGCCTGCCAACCCCGCGGCGCCGCCGGGCGGGGTGCTGGCGCTCTACACGGTGCTCGCGATCGTCGGGCTGGTGCTCGCGGGGCGCTTCGTCGTCAATCCGCTGCTGCGTCTCGTCGGCCGCTATGGCGAGCGCGAACTGTTCGTGGTCGTCGGCCTGCTCGTCGTGCTGGCGAGCGCGGCGCTGATGCACAGCCTGCACGTCTCGACCGCGCTCGGTGCCTTCGTCGCCGGGGTGATGCTCGCCGATTCGCCCTATCGGCACGAGATCGAGGCTGATGTCGAGCCGTTCCGCCTGATCCTGCTCGGCCTCTTCTTCCTCGCGGTGGGCATGGTGCTCGACGTCAACGTCGTGCTCGCCGACCCGCTGCGCGTCGTCGGGCTCGCGGCGGGGCTGGTGATCGTCAAGGTCGCCGTGCTGACGCTGCTGGTGCGCGCGGCGGGCAAGTCGTGGCAGGTCGCCTTCGGCCTCGCGCTGCTGCTCAGCCAGGGCGGCGAGTTCGGCTTCCTGCTCTTCACGCAGGCGGCCGATGCGCTGCTCATCGCGCCGCAGGCGGCCAGCCTGTTCAGCGCCGTCGTCACGCTGTCGATGGTCACGACGCCCTTCCTGATGCTGTTCGCGCGCAACCTCGAACTGGCGCCGGGGGGCGAAGAGGCCGGTTACGACGGGCCCGATGCCGCGCCGCGCGGTTCGGCGCTGGTCATCGGCTATGGCCGCTTCGGGCAGATCGTCGCGCAGATGCTGCACGCGGTCGACTGCTCGGTGACGCTGATCGACCGGAAACCGAGCCAGATCGAGCTGTCGGGGCGTTTCGACACCAAGGTCTATTTCGGCGACGGGCTGCGGCTCGACCTGCTGCGCCGCGCGGGGGCGGAGGAGGCGCGGCTGATCATCTATTGCATCGACGACCCGTCCGTCGATGCCGCGACGCTGGCGCCGATCGTCGAGGCCTTTCCGCAGGCGCAGGTGCTGACCCGCGTGTTCGACCGCCGCCAGTTGATGGCGATCGACGGCGCGGGGGTTTCCGGAGCGGTGCGCGAGCTGTTCGAAAGCTCGATCGCGCTCGGGCTGATGGCGCTCGGCCGGCTCGGCGTCGACCCGCGCGAGATGGAGGATGTGGAGGCGGCGCTACGCCAGCTCGATGCCGAGCGGTTGGGCATGCAGATGAGCGAAGGCGACCTCGGCGCCGGGCGTGATTATCGCTTCGTCGCGGGCGGCGGGCGCCAGGCGACGAGCGTTCTCGAAGCGCTGCGCGAGCGGCGGGCGGCGGCGAAACGCGCACGCGAAGAAGAGGAAAGCGGTGCGGCGGCGTAAATGCCTCCCCTCTCCCCTGAAGGGGAGAGGATATGGAGGCTTGGCAGCTTGCTGCCTAGCCGGAGTTGGAGAGGGGCAGGTTGCGTCCCCCTCTCCAAGCTTCGCTAGCTCCTGACGGAGCAAGCTACGCTATCCTCTCCCCTGAAGGGGAGAGGGGCGATCAGGCCCGCTGCCCGTCCAGAAAGGCCGCCACCGCGTCGAGGCCGTAGGCGTCGGTCACGAAGCTTTGCCCGATGCCGCGCGTCAGGATCAGCGGTAGCTTGCCGCCGCGCACTTTCTTGTCGTGCGCCATATGCGCCGCGAGCGCCGCGCCGCCGCTGTTGACCCCCGCACTCGTCAGGCTGTGCGGCAAGCCGACGCCGGCGAGATGGTCGCGCACCCGTGCCGCGTCGGCGGCGGAGCAGAGGCCGTGGGCGGCCGAGAATTGATGCGCGAGCACCATCCCCGCCGCGACCGCCTCGCCATGGAGCAGCCGGTCCGAATAGCCGGTCTCGGCCTCGAGCGCATGGCCGAAGCTGTGGCCGAGGTTGAGCAGCGCGCGCACATCCTGCGTCTCGCGCTCGTCGGCGGCGACGATGCGCGCCTTGGCAGCGACGCTGTGCGCGATCGCCCGGTGCCGCGCCTCGCCGTCGCCCGCGAGCAGCGCCGCGCCGTTCGCTTCGCACCAGGCGAAGAAACCGGCGTCGTCGATCAGCCCGTATTTGACGACCTCGGCATAGCCCGCGCCCAGCTCGCGCGGCGGCAGCGTCGCCAGCGTCGTCGGGTCGATCACCACCAGCGCCGGCTGATGGAAGGCGCCGATCAGATTCTTGCCTGCGGCGACGTTGATCGCGGTCTTGCCGCCGACGCTGCTGTCGACCTGCGCCAGCAGGGTCGTCGGCGCCTGGATGAAGGCGCAGCCGCGCTTGACGATGCTGCACGCGAAACCGACGAGGTCGCCGATCACCCCGCCGCCGAGCGCGATCACATGGTCGCTGCGTTCGATGCCTTCGCCGATCAGCCATTCGGTGAGGCGCGCGAGGCCGTCCCAGCTCTTGGTGCTCTCGCCCGCGGGCAGTACGAAGGAGGAGAAGGAGATGCCTTCGGCGCCGAGCGACGCGCCGACGCGCGCCAGATAGGAATCGGCGACATGGCTGTCGGTGACGATCATCGTGCGCGGACGCTTCAGCAGCGGCGCGACGTGCGCGCCGATCTCGGCGAGCAGTCCGTCGCCGATCAGGATCGGATAGCTGCGCGCACCCAGTTCGACCGTCAGCTTTTCCATTGCGATAGGGCCTCCAATATCGCGCGCACCGTATGCTCGTGCGGCTTGCTCGCCGAACTGACGCGCAGATGCGCCTCGGCATAGATGGGGTTGCGGACCGCCGCCAGTTCGCGCAGCACCTCGCCGGGGTCGCGGTCCTTCAGCAGCGGGCGGTGGCTGCGCCGCGCGACGCGCTCGACCAAAGTCGGGATGTCGGCGTCGAGCCAGATGCACAGGCTGTCCTTCAGGATCAGCGCGCGCGTCTCCTCGTTGATGAAGGCGCCGCCGCCGGTTGCCAGCACCAGCGGCCGGCCGGCGAGCAGCCGCGCGATCACGCGCCGTTCGCCATCCCTGAAATGGGCCTCGCCGAAGCGCGCGAAAATGTCGGAGATCGTCATGCCCGCCGCGCGCTCTATCTCGTCGTCGGCATCGGCGAAGCGCATCTTCAGCCGGTCGGCGAGCCGTCGGCCGATCGTCGACTTGCCCGACCCCATCAGCCCGACGAGCACGATCGAACGCTCGCGGATCGCGGGGGGAACGGCCGGTGCCGGGCTTTTCGGGTTTCGCGTCATGCCGCGCGCGGCTATACCGCCCGCGCCGCGCGGGACAATCATTTTACCGCTCGCGCGGCGCGGCGTCGCTGTTTTGCGTCGCCGCCGGCAAGGATGGGCATGGACTATTGCGTGCGAAGGACGGATCGGGAAAAAGCCGCTGGATCGGGCGACTGGCCATATCGGCCCTGCTGCTCGCGGCCTTCGCACTGCTGCTGCTGGTGCTCGGCCGGCCGATCGAACCGCGGATGATTGAGGTGGACGTGACCGACAAACTGGCCGAAAGCATGGCCCGATGACGCGCAAGCTGCTTGCCCTGACCCTCGGCCTGTCGGGCACCGCGCTCGCCGCGGCGCTGGTGCTGCCCGCGATCGCGCAGGAATCGCTGCTGCCGGAGGGATTCGGAAGTCCCGCCGAAACGCCGGCGCCCCGGCCGGCGCCGACTCCCTCGACAAGTCCCGCGCCGACTCCTTCCCCCCGCCCGGTACCGCCCGCCGGCACTACCGTAACCCCGCCGCCGGTCGCTCCGACGATCGCCGCGGCCGAATCCGGCGACGCCGCGACGGAGGACGGGACCGAGGAGGAGGTGACGAGCGGCGGGCTGAAATACGACCTGCCGCCCGGCGCGCGGCGGCTGCTCACCCGCATCGGGCCGCTGACGCCCGAAACCGGCGGCCTCGCGCCCGACGCCTTCGGGGTGCGCGGCCAATATGCCGCCGCGATCATGCGCGCGACCGGCGGCACGCTCGCGTCGCGCTGGGGGCAGATATTGCTGCGCCGCGCGCTCGCCTCGGCGATCGACACGCCGGAGACGATCAACGGCGCCGATCTGGCGGCGGAGCGTGCCGCGCTGTTGCTGCGGATGGGCGAATCGACGACCGCGCGGCGGATTGTCCAGTCGGTCGATTACGACCGCGCGACCCAGCGGCTGGTCGCGGTCGCGCAGCAGACCTATCTCGCCAATGCCGACCCCGCGGGCCTGTGCGCCTATGTCCCCGCCGGCCTCGCGCATGGCGACGAGCAGGCATGGCGGCTCGCCGCGGCGATCTGCGCCGGGCTGTCGGGCGAGGCCGGGCCGGCGGGCTGGGCGATCGGGCGGGTGCGGTCGAGCGGCAAGATCGCCAATTTCGACATATTGCTGGCCGAGCGCGTGCTCGGCGCGACCGGCGCCGGACGCCGCTCGACGACGATCGAATGGGACAAGGTCGACCGGCTGACGAGCTGGCGCTTCGGCATGGCGACCGCGACCGCGGTGCCCATCCCCGACCCGCTGCGCGCGTCGGCGCCGCCGCAGATGCGCGGGTGGACGGTGCTTGCTCCGATGACCGACATGCCCGAGCGCGTCACCGCCGCACCCTATGCGGCGGCGCGCGGCGTGCTGTCGAGCGACGCCTATGTCTCGCTGCTCAGCGCTGCGGCGGGCGAAGAGGAGCCTTCGGAAGCGCTGGAGGAGCAGACCGACCGGCTTCGCAGCGCCTTCCGCGCCGCGAACGGCGCCGACCGCTATGCCGCGATGCAGACATTGTGGAGCGCGGGAACCGGCCCGGCGGCACGCTATGCCGCGATGGTGGCGACCGCGCGCGCGGCGGCGGGCCTGCCGCCCGTGACCGACGTCGGCGACGATCCGTGGCAGCTCATCGGTTCGATGCTGACGGCGGGTTATGACAATAATGCGATGGCGTGGGTTCCGACCGTGTCGGTCGGCAGCCGCGCCTGGGGCATCCTCGCGGTCGGCTCGCCGCGTCCGCTGAACGGCACGACGGCGGGGGCGATCGGCAATTTCGCGAGCGACGACGACAGCGCCGAGGGGCTGCGCAGCAAGCTGCTGCTCGCGGGGCTTGCCGGGCTCGGCCGCATCGAAGAGGGGCAGGCGGCATCGGCGGCGAGCGATCTCGGCATCAGCCTGTCGAAGCAGACGCGCTGGACGCGTGCGATCGAGGCGGCGGCGCAGCGGCGCGAACCCGGCATGGTCGCGCTGCTCGCCGCGGCGGGGATGCAGGGCGACTGGTCGAAGATGCCGCCCTATCACCTCTATCATATCGTCCGCGCGCTGCGCGAGGTCGGGCTGGGATCGGAAGCGCGGATGATCGCCGCCGAAGCGCTGGTGCGTGTCTGACGCGGCGCTGATCGACCGCTTCCTCGAGATGATGGCCGCCGAGCGCGGCGCGTCGCGCAACACGCTGGCGGCCTATCGCCGCGACCTGGTGCAGGCGGCGGAGTGGGTGCGCGGTCCGCTCGCGGGGGCCGATGCCGCGGCGCTGCGCGGCCTGATGGCGGAGTATCGGACCCTCGCCGCGAGCAGCGCCGCGCGCAAGCTGTCGGCGCTGCGCCAGTTCTTCGCCTTCCTGCTCGACGAGGGCGAGCGGGTGGACAATCCGGCGCTCGACATCGCCCGCCCGGCGACGCGGCGGCCGCTGCCGCGCATCCTGACCCACGACAATGTCGACCGGCTGTTCGCGCAGGCGGGCGAAGAGGCGGACGGGGCGGCGCCGCCGGCGTCTGCGGTGCGGATGCTGCTGCTGCTCGAACTCCTCTATGGCTCGGGCCTGCGCGCGAGCGAACTGGTGTCGCTGCCGCGCCGCGCGGTCGCGGGCGGGCGCGACTATCTGATCGTGCGGGGCAAGGGCGACAAGGACCGGCTGGTGCCGCTGTCGGCGCGCGCGGGCGCGGCGCTGGATCGCTGGCTGCCGCTGGTTGCCGAGGGGAGCCCGTGGCTGTTTCCGTCGGGCAAGGCGCATCTGTCGCGCGTGCGGCTGTTCCAGATGCTGCGCGAACTTGCCGCGCGCGCCGGGGTCGATCCGGCGGCGGTCAGCCCGCATGTGCTGCGTCACGCTTTCGCGACCCACCTGCTCGAAGGCGGGGCCGATCTGCGCGCGCTGCAACTGATGCTGGGCCATGCCGACATCGCGACGACCGAAATCTATACCCATGTCGACAGCCGCCGCCTCGTCGAACTGGTCAACCGCCGCCACCCGCTGGCGCGGATCGACGAATAGGGACTGTCCCCATTTGGACGATGTTCGTCATTGCGAGCGTCGCGAAGCGGTCTCCAGCCATCGGCAGGGCGGGACGCTGCCGGACAAATAGGACCCGCCCCCGTTTCCGGCAGGCGTTGACCTGAACGCCCCATCCGCCTAGCGAATCCGACATGACAGCCTTTCTGGACTTCGAAAAACAGGTCGCGGCGCTCGATCGCCAGATTGCCGAACTGCGCGAGATGGGGGACGATCCGTCGCTCGACATCGAAGGCGACATCGCGCGGCTGGAGGCGAAATCCGCGAAGATGCTGCGCGATATCTATGCGAAGCTGACCCCGTGGCAGAAGACGCAGGTCGCGCGCCATCCCGACCGGCCGCATTTCAAACATTATGTCGCGGGCCTGTTCGACGACTGGATGCTGCTCGCCGGCGACCGCAATTTCGGCGACGATCAGGCGATCCTCGGCGGGCTCGCGCGCTTCCGCGGCCGCCGCGTGATGGTGATCGGGCACGAGAAGGGCGACGACATCCCTTCGCGCATGAAGCATAATTTCGGCATGGCGAAGCCCGAAGGCTATCGCAAGGCGATCCGCCTGATGCAGCTCGCCGACCGCTTCGGGCTGCCGGTGGTGACGCTGGTCGATACCTCGGGCGCCTTCCCCGGCATCCAGGCCGAGGAGCGCGGCCAGGCCGAGGCGATCGCGCGCTCGACCGAACAATGCCTCGCGCTCGGCGTGCCGATGGTCGCGGCAATCGTCGGAGAGGGCGGCTCGGGCGGTGCGATTGCGCTCGCCGCCGCGAACCGGGTGCTGATGTTCGAACATGCGGTCTATTCGGTGATCTCGCCCGAAGGCTGCGCGTCGATCCTGTGGCGCACCGCCGACAAGGCGGCCGATGCCGCCGCGGCGATGAAGATGTCGGCGGAGGACCTGTTGGCGCTGAAGGTGATCGACCGCATCGTCCCCGAACCCGTCGGCGGCGCCCACCGCGCGCCAGAGGTCGCCATCCAGTCGCTTGGCGACGCGATCGCGAGCGAACTCGACGCGCTGTCGGGCCTGCCGCGCGATGCGGTGCTGGCGGCGCGCGAAGAGAAATTCCTGGCGATGGGGCGGGCCTGAAGGGGAACCCGTTCGCTGGCGATGGCGTTCTTCTTCAAATGTCTTCGATTCGGACCGAACCCCTCCTCCTTCGTCACCCTGAACTTGTTTCAGGGTCCACGATTCTGCCCTCGAAGGCAGCGCGGCGCAAAAGGACGGGTCGAGTCATGGATGCTGAAACCGGTCAGCATGACGAACGAAGACAAGTCGAGGTCGATCGGCTTCGCATTCGCAGACGGCATATTCACAAAACCGAGGGAGGCGTATTGATGGCCCGCAGGACGACGATGATAGCACTCGCGGCGCTGGTTGCCGGCTGCGCCGCGGCCGGAAGCGGGGTCGGCTCGCCCGCCGATGCGAAGGCGGTCAGGACCGCGACCAGCATCTCTGCCGCCGACCGCCAGCAGGGCAGCGAGGCGCATCCGCAGCTCATGGCCGAATTCGGCGGTGCCTATGCCGGGGCGCAGGCCGCTTATGTGAACCGCGTCGGCCAGAATATCGCGGTGCAGTCGGGCCTGTCGCGCAGCCCGAGCGATTTCACGGTGACCCTGCTCAACTCGCCGGTGAACAACGCCTTCGCGATCCCCGGCGGCTATGTCTACGTCACCCGCCAGCTGATGGCGCTGATGAACGACGAGGCCGAACTGGCGGGCGTGCTGGGGCACGAGGTCGGCCATGTCGCGGCGCGGCACAGCAAGAAGCGCCAGTCGGCGGCGACGCGCAACACCGTTCTTGGCGTCCTCGCCACTGTGCTCGGCGGCGCGATCGGCGACAATGGCGGGCTGCTCGGTGGACTCGGCGGCCTGCTCCAGAACAATGCGATGCAGGTCGCGCAACTGGCGACGCTCGGCTTCTCGCGCAGCCAGGAACTGGAGGCCGACCAGCTCGGCGTGCAATATCTGAAGAGCGCGGGCTACGACCCGCTCGCGCTGTCGACGATGCTCGCCAGCCTCGCTGCACAGACCAGCCTCGAAGCGCGCTTGTCGGGCGGTGACGCGCGCTCGCTTCCCGAATGGGCGAGCACCCACCCCGACCCCGCGTCGCGCGTCCGCAACGCCCAGACGCTTGCCGCGCGGCAGGGTGCGGGCGGGGTGCGTAACGCCGACGCCTTCCTGGCATCGGTTAACGGCGTGCTCTATGGCGACGATCCGGCCCAGGGCGTCGTCGAGGGGCGCGAATTCCTGCATCCCGACCTGAAACTGCGGTTCGAGGTTCCGAACGGCTATGGCATGCAGAACGGGACGAGCGCGGTGTCGATCAGCGGCAACGGCGGGCAGGCCCAATTCTCGACCGGCGCCTACAACGGCGACATGAATGCCTATATCGCCGCCATTCTCAAGGAAATCGGCGGCAAGGCCAATCTGACGCCGGGCACGATCCAGCGCACGACGGTGGGCGGCATCCCCGCTTATTACACGACCGTCCGGGCCAACAGCCAATCGGGGCAGGTCGACGTCACCGTCTTCGCCTATGAATTTTCGCGGACCAGCGCATTTCATTTCGTCGCGCTGACCAAGGCAGGCGGCAGCGGCGTGTTCAATTCGATGTTCACCAGCCTCCGCCGGCTCAGCACCAGCGAGGCGGCGGCGATCCGGCCGCGCCGCGTCGATGTCGTGACGGTGAAGAGCGGCGACAGCGTCGCCAGCCTGGCGCGGCGCATGGCGTACAGCGATTATGCCGCCGAGCGCTTCCAGGTACTCAACCGGCTGGCGGCGAACAGTCGCCTGACGCCGGGGCAGAAGGTGAAGATCGTCACCTACGCCAGCCGCTGACACGAAAAAGGGCGGTGCATGCACCGCCCTTTCCCTGGATTCTGCCACCCGCGAAGCGGATGGAGGAGGCCGATTACGCCTTGCTGTTGGCAGTGGTCAGCTTGCCGTCCACCTTGTTGAAGGTCTGGCTGACGCTCGAGCCGACGCTGGTCAGCGCGGTGATGGCGGCAACGGCGATCAGCGCAGCGATCAGGCCGTATTCGATGGCAGTCGCGGCCTTGGTGTCGCGAACGAATTTCTTGAAAAACTTCATGTCTGGTCTCCTGGTAGGTCACTTACCCCGTTGACGATCTGGTCGGTGTCAACATCTGCGGGATTTACGGGCAATTGGTTTTGAAAAGTTTAATGCCGGACGCCGGAATATGCGCGATTCGGCTTGGAAACCGCCGGATCAATTCTTGCTCGTCGCCGTGTCGGTGGTCGTCGACACATGATTCCACATATTGGCGGTCGACGTTCCCACGCCCGCCATGGCGGACACTGCGGCGATGAAGATCATCGCCAGGATCAACCCATATTCGATGGCTGTCGCGGCCCTGGTCGACCGCAGCAGCGCGAGAAACTTGGCCATTGTTCCGCCCCTGCCCCAAATGTTACGTCCCGAAGCGGCCGAATTTTGCACAGGAAGGTTAAGGAATTTGACTGTCCCCGACGCGCCCCGCGCCGCGCAAAACATGCTTCTCGTGGTCGCGGCGGCGCTGGTCGACCGCGACGGTCGGATCCTCGTCCAGCAGCGCCCGGTGGGCAAGCCGATGGCGGGACTGTGGGAATTTCCGGGCGGCAAGGTCGAACCCGGCGAGACGCCAGAGGCGGCGCTGATCCGCGAACTGGCCGAGGAACTGGCGATCGACGTCGATCACGCCTGCCTCGCCCCCGCCTGCTTCGCGAGCGACACGCTAGCGGGCCGGCACCTGCTGTTGCTGCTCTATGTCTGCCGCAAATGGCGGGGAACGCCGGTCGCCCAACATGCGACCGCGCTGCGCTGGGTGCGGCCGGTCGAGCTTTACGGCCTCGACATGCCGCCCGCCGACCTCCCGCTGATCGGGCTGCTGGAGGCGCTTGTTTAGACCATGATGACATCAGGCGGACTCGTCATTGCGAGCGGCGAAGCCGCGCGGCAATCCAGAGTGTGTGCAGACCGCCTGGATTGCTTCGCTCCGCTCGCAATGACGAAGTGGGTCAATCCAAAGTCATCATGCTCTATGGCCTGTGGGGATTCGGGTGCTTGCGGACGCATAGGACCGTGTCCCCGCGAAGGCGGGGACCCGGTGCGGTGGGACGCAAATCCTGATTTCATCCGCTCTGGGCTCCCGCCTTCGTGGGAGCACGTGGTTTTGTTTTGCGGAAAAACTGAATCCCCGCAGGCCATAAAGCGGCTTGCCGTTGGAGCATGATGACATCAAGCTCGCTCGTCATCGCCACCCCGGATCGGCCCTTATCCCTTTTCGACAAGGACCCGTTCCCCGGCGAAAGCCGGGGTCCACGCGGAGCAGCGCCGTGCCGTCTGGACCCCGGCTTTCGCCGGGGAACAGCTCCTTACTTGCCTGAAGGGCATATATGCCGATTTCAGGCTCGCCGCTCTGAACAGGCGTCGCCCCAGCGAAAGCTGGGGCCGCTGGCAAGTCTGCGCTACGCCAGCCGCCGCCCCCGCTCGACGATTATCGCTTCGGCTTCAGCGCCTCCGTCAGCGAGGCGGAGCCGCTGCCGCGCCGCGCCGGCTGGGGCTGGTCGGGGTGCGGCGCCCAGCCGCTGAAATGGACGAGCCGGAATTGCTCGGCGATACGGCCGTCGGGGTCGGCGCCGGCGGCGAAGGCGACCGCAATCCGCGCCGTTTCCTCGCGGGTCAGCGGCGGCGGGGCAGGGGATAGGCGGCTCGCCAGCCCCGCGGCGCGCAGATCGCGGGCGAGGGCGAAAACGTCGCTATAGCGCACGGTCAGCGCCTCGACATCGACCACGGGCAGCGCAAAGCCGGTGCGCTGGAGCAGATTGCCCATCGCGGCCAGGTCGATCTGCGGGTGCATCCGCGCGACGGGGCGGACACCCTCGGCCATCACCGCGCGGCGCAGGCGCGGCAGGCTGCCGTCGCCGACGAAGGCACCGAGCAGCAGCCCGTCGGGGGCCAGCAGCGCGCGCAGGCGGACGAGCGCGCCGGGCACGTCGTTGACGCCGTCGAGCCCGCCGGGCCACAGGATCAGGTCGAAGCTGGCGAAGGGCAGGTCGACCGCATCGGCTTCCCCTACCAGCGCGTCCACCGACGCCGCGAGCGCCGGCCCGGCCTCGAGGATCGACAGTGCGGTCCCGGTGCCGCGCAGATGCGCGATCAGCGCGCCGTCGTGCGCGCCGATCAGCAGGGTGCGCGGAAAGCTGCGCGTGACCATGGTCAGCCGGTCGAGCAACGTCTCGGCGATGATCGGGGCGAGGAAATCGGCATCCTTCGGCAGGCGCGCCATCCGGTCGCGCTGGGCGCGATGGCGCGCGGGGGAAAAGAGCGGGGCGGATGAGGCGGGAGCGGGAGCGGACGGCATGGCGCGCTTGTGCCGCTCCGGCCGATGCTTCACAACCCCAAGATGGCGATGCGCGTGGGGAAAGAGGGGCAGGATGCGGCGCCGCGGCGCTGGAATGGGCCGCTGCGGACGATGGTGCGGAGCGTGGCACGCGGCGTCGCCGATTATGCGCTGCCGCCGCGCTGCCCCGCCTGCGGGGTGATCGTCGGCGACGACCGGCAATTCTGCCTCGCCTGCTGGTCGTCGCTCGATTTCCTCGACGGACCTGCCTGTTCGCGCTGCTCGATCCCCTTGCCCGATGCGCCGGCGGGCATCCCGCTCGAATGCGGCGCCTGCCTTGCCGACCCGCCGCCCTTCGACGGCGCCCCCGCCGCCGTCGCCTATGGCCCCGCCGCCCGCACCGTCGCGCTGCGGCTCAAATATGGTCGCCGGCTCGGCCATGCGCGGCTGATGGCGCAGTTCCTCGCGCGGCCGCTGGCGGCGCTGACGATGGGGGAAGAGGACGGCGAACCGCTGCTCGTCCCGATCCCGCTTCACCGCTGGCGGCTGTGGTCGCGCGGCTTCAACCAGGCGGCGCTCGTCGCCGACGCGCTGGCGCGGCACAGCGGCGTCGCGCACGATCCGCACCTGCTCGTCCGCACGCGCGCCACCGCATCGCTGCGCGGCAAGGGAAAGCGCGAGCGCGAGCGGATCGTCGCCGGCGCCTTCGCGCTGGCGCCCGCGGCACGGACGCGCGCCGCCGGGCGGCACCTGATCCTGGTCGACGACGTCCATGCGAGCGGTGCGACGCTGCGTGCCGCGGCGCGGGCGCTGCGGCGGGTCGGGGCGGCGCGCGTATCGGCGCTGACCTGGGCGCGAGTGGTGCCCGGCGCGGCGTCGCCCGTCGATCCGATTGACTTTGCCAAGCTGGATTCCGATATGGACGGCAGGATGATGACGGGATAGCCGCATGGCGACGATCGAGATCTATACCAAATTCTTCTGCCCCTATTGCACGCGGGCGAAGGCGCTGCTCGACGGCAAGGGCGCCGCTTATGAAGAGATCGACGTGACGATGGATCGCGCGGGCTTCGATGCGATGGTCGCGCGCGCCGGCGGACGGCGCACCGTGCCGCAGATCTTCATCGACGGACGGCACATCGGCGGCAGCGACGACCTTGCCGCGCTCGACGCGAAGGGCGGGCTTGACCCGCTGCTGGCGGCGGGGCGGCCGTGATCGTCTTCGACCTCAGTTGCACCGCGGGCGAACATCGCTTCGAGGCGTGGTTCGCCAGCAGCGACAGCTTCGCCGATCAGCAGGCGCGCGGCCTGATCGCCTGCCCGATCTGTGGCGACAGCGCGGTGCGCAAGGCGGTGATGGCGCCGCGCGTGGGGGCCAAGTCGAACCAGGCGGGCGGGGCGGTGGTCGCCGCGGTGCCGCCGGGCGAGCCGGCGAATGCCGTGCCGGCAGAGGTCGTGCGCCGCGTCCTTGCCGAAATCGCGGCGAAGCAGGCGGAGATGCTGCCGCAGTCGCGCTGGGTCGGCCGCGAATTCGCCGATGCGGCGCGCGCGATGCACGAGGGGCGCGCTCCCGAAAACCTGATCCACGGCCAGGCCTCGCCCGAAGAAGCGCAGGCGCTGCACGACGACGGCATCGCGGCGATGCCGCTGCTCGTCCCGGTCGTCCCGCCCGATCTCGCCAATTGACGGCGGCAAGCCCGCGCCGGTAGAGAGGCGGCGCTGCCCTGGCAGCACGCGCCCGTAGCTCAGCAGGATAGAGCATCAGATTCCTAATCTGGGGGCCACAGGTTCGAATCCTGTCGGGCGCACCATTCCCGAACAAAAGAGAGAACTTTGGCTGGTATGGGCCGTTAGCGGACCGTCGGCATCGTACCGACATGGCCGGGAAAGCAGGCTCACCTGGCCGCACGATTCCAGCCTTAGTCGCCAGTTTTCCGCGGCGCAAATCGATAGAAGCGGACATTTGATAACCGATCCGGCGGCAATGGACGCCAACAGCCGTTAGGGACGGGATCACCGTGGATGTTGATTAAGATGGATCATGCGCTAATTCCGGATGAGTGAAGGCATCTGCCTTTGCGCAACCGCGCCGGTGCCCGCGAGGGCATAATAGGGAATATGGTGAGGCCGTCCGTTCGCGGCAGGCCAAAGCCATGGCTGTCCCTGCAACTGTAAGCGGCGAGTGCGATGCACCGACCCGGTCCCCGACCGGGTCTGCCACTGGGGCGACCTGGGAAGGCGTGCATCAAGCGACGACCCGCGAGCCAGGAGACCTGCCGGCGCGGGTCGCTCAATGCCTCGGTCCAGGGAAAGGCCAGGGCACGGATCACCCGTTCGGGCGACGAAAATCAGCGGTGCGGTGCCGGTCGGCGCCGCGCCAGAGCGATGTCGTGCCTGGAGGGAAAGATGACTGAAGACGAAATCAATGAACGCCACAATGAAAAGGCGCGCAAGCGGCAGGCTGCAAGAGTCAAGATCATGGCCGACAAGACGCAGGAAAAGGGCCTGCTGATCGTCCACACCGGCAAAGGCAAGGGAAAGTCGACTGCCGCCTTCGGCATGGTGTGCCGCGCGCTGGGGCACGGGATGAAGGTCGGCATCGTCCAGTTCATCAAGGGCGGCTGGGCGACTGGCGAGAAGGCCGTCTATTCGGCCTTTCCCGGGCAGGTCGAGCACAAGGTCATGGGCGAAGGCTTCACCTGGGACACGCAGGACCGTGCGCGCGATATCGCCTGGGCGCGCGCCGGATGGGACGAGGTGAAACGGATGATCGCCGATCCCGACATCGCGATTGTGGTCGCCGACGAACTCAACATCGTATTGCGCTACGAATATCTGCCCGTCGACGAGGTGGTCGCGGGCCTGCTCGATCGAGGCGCGATGAAACATGTCGTCGTCACCGGCCGCAATGCGCCCGAGGCGCTGATCGAAGCCGCCGACCTCGTCACCGAGATGGTGCAGGTGAAGCACCCGTTCCGGTCGGGCGTGAAGGCGCAGCGGGGAATAGAGTTTTGAGCGGCCAACTCGCGCCGGGACTGCTGGTCGCGGCGCCGCGCTCGGGGGTGGGCAAGACGCTCGTCGCGATCGGGCTGCAGCGCGCCTTCCAGCGTGAAGGACTCGGCGTCGCTGCGGCAAAATGCGGACCCGACTATATCGACCCCGGCTTTCACGCCGTGGCGACCGGGCGATCCTCGGTCAATCTCGACGGTTTCGCGATGACGCCGGCGATGCTGAAGGGGCTGGCGGCGCAGGCGGCCTGCGGCGCCGATCTGGTCGTCGCCGAAGCCGCGATGGGATTGTTCGATGGCGCGGGCCGGAGCAGCACGGCGGCCGAGGTCGCGCGGCTGACGGGTTGGCCGGTCCTGCTCGTCGTCGATGCCGAGGGCGCGGGTCAGAGCGTCGCGGCGGTCGCGCATGGCTTCGCGACCTTTCCCGGCGCGCCGCCGGTGGCCGGAGTCATCGTCAACCGCGTTGCGAGCGACCGTCACGCCGCGATGATCGCCGAAGGATTCGACGCGCTCGACCTGCCGCTGTTCGGCATGATCCGCCGCGACCCGGCGCTGGCGGCCGCCTCGCGCCACCTCGGGCTGGTGCAGGCGCGCGAAGATGGCGCGTTGGACGAGCGGATCGATGCCGTCGCGGCGATCCTCGCGCGCGATTGCGACCTCGCCGCGATCCGCGCGGCAGCGCATGCGACCGCTCCGGCCTTCCCCGTCCGACCGCGCCTGCGTCCGCCGGGGCAGCGCATCGCCCTCGCCGCCGACGATGCCTTCGCCTTCTTCTATCCGCATCTGGCGTCGTGGTGGCGCGATGCGGGCGCTGAGATTTGCGGCTTCTCGCCGCTCGCCGACGAGGCGCCGCCGATGGACTGCGACGCCTGCTGGCTGCCCGGCGGCTATCCCGAACTGCACGCGGGCAGGCTGGCGGGCAATGCGCGCTTCATGGCGGGGTTGCGCGCCTTCGCGGCGCGCGCACCGGTGCATGGTGAGTGCGGCGGCTATATGCTGCTCGGCCGCAGCATCGAGGATGCGGACGGCATCGTGCATCCTATGGCGGGGCTGCTGCCGGTCGATACCAGCTTCGCGAAAAGGAAGATGTCGCTCGGCTATCGGCAGGCGCGGCTGTTCGCGTCGACGCGCTTCGCCGATGCCGAAACGCCGCTGTGGGGGCATGAATATCATCATGCGACCATCACATCGACGAACGAAGGCGCCCCCTTCGCCCGGCTTGCCGACGCGGCAGGTCGCGATCTCGGCCCCGCCGGCCATCGCGCCGGCCACGTGACGGGCAGCTTCTTTCACTTGATCGCCTGACGCGATTTGCCTAACGAGCGGGCCGCGACAGGTTCCCCGAAAGGGGATTGAAAGGGAATGGGGTGCGAAACCCCTGCTGCCCCTGCAACTGTAAGCGGAGAGCCATCGGGCCATATGCCATTGGGACCATCGGTCCTGAGAAGGCGGCCCGGACCGGCGTCGACCCGCGAGCCAGGAGACCTGCCCGTCGCCGTCGTCTTTCGCGCGGACAGGGTGTGCCGGGCGGACGGGGGTGAACCCGACAGACGACAAAGGTGACCGCGCGGCCGCGCGGGCCGATGTCGTTCGCCTATCAGGGTGGGCCGCCATCGACCCAGCGACCGAATGGTCTTGTCGATGGGGTACCCTATGTTCCGTGTTATTGTTCGAAGTTCCATTTCACTGGCGGCATTTGCGGCCGGCTTTCCCGTATCGGCCGCAGAAGCCGCTAACGCCGCCGCGAGGTCCGAAGAGGACAGCATCGTCGTCACCGCGACGCGCTCGCCGCTCGCACTCGACGAGGTGCCGTCGACGATCACCGTGCTCGACAAGACGGCGATCGACCGGTCGCAGGATATCGGCGCGACCGAGTTGCTGTTGCGCACACCCGGCATCACCGTCTCGCGCAACGGCGGCTATGGCACCGCGACATCGCTCCGCATCCGCGGCGCCGAGTCCGATCATACCGTTGTCGTGATTGATGGCGTGAAGCTCAACGATCCGGCGGCGGCCGGCGGCGGCTATAATTTCGCCAACCTGCTGGTCGGCGACATGGAGCGGATCGAAATCCTGCGTGGTCCGCAGTCGATCCTGTGGGGTAGTCAGGCGATCGGCGGCGTTGTCAATATCGTCACGGCCATCCCCGAAAAACCGCTGGAAGGCAGCTTCGACATCGAGGCCGGGTCGCGCAACACGGTCAGCGCGCGCGCCGCGATCGGCGGCCGCACGGGACCACTGAACTGGCGCATCGGCGGCCAGAGCTTCACCACCGACGGCATTTCGGCGATCGCCCCGGCCTTTGGCGGCGGCGAGCGCGACGGCTATCGCAACCGCAGCGTGACGGGCCGCGCCGAACTGGCGCTTGCTTCGAACCTCAGCGTCGAAGTGCGCGGTTATTATTCCACGGCGCGCGTCAATCTCGATTCGACGAGCGGCGATACGCCGGACTACGCGCTCAACGAGGAATTCGTGAGCTATGCCGGCGCCAACTTCGACCTGTTGGACGGGCGTTTCCGCAACCGGATTTCCTATTCCTACACCGACACCGATCGCAGCAATTACGGGCCGCTGCGTGCTCGTCCCGTCAGCCTTCAGGCCAAGGGAGAGAATCGGCGCTGGGAATATCAGGGCAATATCGATGTCACGCGCGGCGTCAGCGCGGTCTTCGGCGTCGAGAATGAACGGTCGAGGTTCCGCAGCCGTTCGCCTTCGGGTTCGCTGGCGACGCCCCTTCCCGACTTCGCGATCGGCAAGGCGGACGTGACCAGCCTTTATGGCCAGCTCAGCGTCGAGCCCCTGGACGGGCTGACGATCAACGGCGGCGTCCGCCATGACGATCACGACCGCTTCGGCGGGCAGACACTGTTTGCGGCGGGCGGTGTCTGGCGGCTGCCGACCGGGACCATCCTGCGCGCGAGCTATGGCGAAGGTTTCAAGGCGCCGACGCTGTATCAGATGTTCAGCGAATATGGGAATGTCGCGCTCGACCCGGAGGAAGCGCATGGCTGGGAAGCAGGGATCGAGCAGCAATTGTTCGGCCGCGCTCTGACGGTTGGCGGGGTCTGGTTCGATCGCACCACGACCGGGCAGATCATCTTCAATTCCTGCTCGCCCACCACGCCCAATCCGCTCTGCTTGGTCCCTGGCGATTCCACGCGCCGTTCGGGCTATTATTCCAATGTCGCGCGCGGCGAGGCGCATGGGATCGAGGCGACGGCGGCGCTGACGCTGGGCGCGCTGACGCTCGACGGCAATTATAGCTGGATCGTGGCCGAGGATCGTTCGCCGGGCGCGACCAATTTCGGCAGGGACCTGCCGCGCCGTCCGCGCCACGCGGCCAATGCTTCGGTCGGTTACGCTCTTCCCTTCGGTCTCGACGTCGGAGCGGCACTGCGCTGGTCCGGCAAGAGTTTCGACAATGCGTCGAACAGCATCGTCCTCGACGATTACACGCTTATCGACCTGCGCGCCGAATTCAGATTGTCGGAGAATGTTCGCTTCTTCGCGCGTGCCGAGAACATCTTCGATGAGAATTATATGACGGCCTACCGTTACGGCACACTCGGCCGCAGCATCTACGCCGGTTTCCGGGGACGCTTCTGATGCGCCCGAATTTTCAGCCAGAGGAGAAGAATATGAAGACGCCTTCTACCGCTCTCGCACGCAATGTCTGGGTCGGCACCATGGCCGGGGTGAGCACCATCGCCTCGATGATTCTGGCCTGCGCGACGCCCTTTCCGTCGCTGGCCGCGCTGGCCGCGACGCACGTGCCGCGTCGCATCGGACTGATGCTGATGTTCGTTGCCTGGTTCGCCGCGCAGGCCGTGACCTATTTCATGCACCAGACGGGCAACCCGGCGTGGCCGTTCGCACTCGGCATGGCGGCGGTCGTCTCGTTGCTGTCGGCGGAGGCCGTCGCGCGCTCGATGCGCAGCCGCCCCGCGGCCGTGCGGATGAGCGCCAGCTACACCGCCGCCTTCGTCGGCTTCAAGCTCGGCATTCTCGCTTGGGTGGCACTGCTCGACCATGGCTGGTCGGCCTTTTCGGGCGAAGTGCTATTGCGCCAGTTCGTGCGCTATGGCGCGATCTTCGCCGGACTGCTGGCGGCGCAGGCCCTGCTGACGCGCGCGGGCTTCAGCCTCGACGTGCCTGCGAACGTGTCGAGACCGCAGGCCGCGTGACGATGCTGCGCCCCGCCGCCGACGGTCCCTCCGTTATCGTGTGCAACACCTGCCGTCACGGCGAAGATGCGCGCGAGGATGAAGAGGGCGTGCGCGGCGGGGCGCGGCTCGCCGGGCTGCTGCGCGGACTTGCCCGCCGCGAGCCCGCCTATGCGCGGATCGCGGTGGAGGAGATGCCCTGCCTGTTCGCCTGCAAGGAATATTGCACGGTCCATGTTCGCGCGCCGGGGAAGGTCGGCTATGTGCTCGGCCGCTTCACGCCGGACGAAGCGGCAGCGCGCGCCATTCTCGACTATGCCGTGCATCATGCCGCCAGCGCCGAAGGCCGCGTCGCTTATGCCGACTGGCCGGAAGGCGTGAAGGGACATTTCCTCGTCCGCGTTCCGCCGCCGGGATTCGTCGCCGAATGACCGCCTTTGCCTCGATCGCGGATTTCGAGGTCGCGCTGGCGCGTCCGCGGAATATCGACGGCGAAGCGCAAGAGGCGGCCCGCGCGCGCCAGATGACGCTGACCAAGCCCGCCGGATCGCTGGGGCGGCTGGAAGACATCGCCATCTTCTTCGCCGGCTGGCAGTCGCGCGCGCGCCCGCGCCTCGACCGCGCGCGCGCCGCGATCTTCGCCGGCAATCACGGCGTCGCCGTGCACGGCGTCAGCGCTTTTCCCTCAACCGTCACGGCTCAGATGGTCGCCAATTTCGAGGCGGGCGGCGCGGCGATCAACGCGCTGTCGGCCGCCGCCGGACTGGAATTGAAGATCGTCGCGCTCGACCTAGACCGGCCGACCGCCGACTTCACGGCCGGGCCGGCGATGACCCCGGCCGAATGCCTCGACGCGCTCAACGCCGGGGCGGCGGTCGTTGACGAGCGGATCGACATGATCGTGCTGGGTGAAATGGGGATCGCCAATTCGACCGCTGCCGCCGCGCTATGCGCGCGCAGCTTCGGCGGCACGGCTGCCGACTGGGTCGGCCCCGGCACGGGCATCGATACGGAGGGCGTGGCGCGCAAGGCCGAGGTGGTCGAGCGCGCGGTCGCCGTCCATGCCCATGCCGGGCGTTCGGCGTTCGAGACGCTGCGCCGCGTCGGTGGCCGCGAGACGGCGGCGATCGCCGGTGCGGCGGTGCGGGCGCGGCAATTGGGCGTTCCCGTCCTTCTCGACGGCTTCATCTGCTGCGCGGCGATCGCGCCGCTGGCGTCGGACAATCCGGCGATCGCCGACCATTGTATCGCGGGCCATTGCTCGGCCGAGCCCGGCCATGTGCTGCTGCTCGAAAAGCTTGGGCTCGATCCGCTGCTGTCGCTCGGGATGCGGCTCGGCGAAGGGAGCGGGGCGGCGGTGGCGGCCGGGGTCGTCCGCGCGTCACTCGCCGCGCACGACCGGATGGCGACCTTTGCCGAGGCCGCGGTGTCGGCGTCGCTGTGACCGGCTTCGCGCTCCATTTGCTGCGGCATGGCGCGCCCGAGCGACCGGGGCTGCTGCTGGGCCGGACCGACAGCGCGCCGACCATGGAAGGAATCGCCGCCTGCGTCGCGCAGGCGCGCACCGTCGGCGCCGAACGGCTGATCGCGTCGGACCTGCGGCGCTGCCGGCTGGCGGGCGAAGCAATCGGAGCGGCCATCGGCCGGCCGCTCGCCGTCGACCCCCGCTGGCGCGAAATCGATTTCGGCGCGTGGGACGGCCGGGCGGCCGAAGAGATCGACCGCGAGGCGATGACCCGTTTCTGGGACGATCCCGACGCCAACCCGCCGCCGGGCGGCGAACGCTGGTCGGCGCTCGTCGCGCGCGTGTCGCGTGCCGTCGCCGAACTGGAACCGGCCCCCACGCTCATCGTCACGCACGGCGGCGCGATCCGCGCGGCGTTGCACATCCTCTGCGGCTTCGAACGGCGTCCTATATGGTCGTTCGACCTGCCATATGGCGTCCTCGTCTCGCTGCGCCTGTGGCCGGGCGACGCGCCGGTCGCGCAGATTACCGGCCTGCGCCCATGAAGGGATTGCTGATCGCCATCCAGTTCCTGACGCGGTTGCCGACGCCGCGTCTGGCGGCCGTTTCCAGCGCGGAATTCGCGGCCTCGATGCGCTGGTTTCCGGCGGTCGGGCTCCTCGTCGGCGTGATCGTCGCCGCGGCCGCATGGGGCGGCGGCAGGCTGGACGGCTGGTCGGGAGCCTTGCTCGCGCTGCTCCTGTGGGTGGGCGTCACCGGGGCGCTTCATCTCGACGGGCTGGGCGACATCGCCGATGCGCGCGGCGCGGCGCACAAGGATCGCGACCGCATGATCGCCGTCCTGTCCGATCCCCATGTCGGCAGCTTCGCGGTCGTCGCGATCGTCCTGCAACTGGTCGCCAAGCTGGTTCTGCTCCATGCCCTGATCGAGGCGCAGGCCTTCCTCGCCATCGCCCTCGTCCCCTTCGCGGCGCGAACGGGGCCGCTCGTCTGGTCGCGGTGGCTGCCCGATCTTCACACGGGGCTGGGTTCTCGCTTTCGCGGCGCCGTCCGCATCGGCGATCTCCTGCTGTGGGGCGTGCTGCTCGCGGCGGCTTCCTGCTGGTCGCCCGCGCTTCTCGCTACACCCCTCTTCCTGCTCGTCTGGGGGTGGTGGCTGCGCTGCGCGATCGGCGGCGTGTCGGGCGACGGCCATGGCGCCGGAATCGAAGTGACCGAAAGCCTGTCGCTGTTCGCGGCGCTGCTGTGGCTGCAAGTCGCATGAGCGAGCCGTGGACATGGCACGGCGGTGACCTGTCGGCCGCGAAGCGCCGGTTCGGCTCGGGCGGCGATCCCTGGATCGATCTGTCGACGGGGATCAACCCCAACCCCTGGCCCGATACGGAGCGCGTCGACGTCGACTGGCGGCGCCTTCCCGAACGCGGCGCCATCGCCGGGCTGGAGGCCGTGGCGGCCTCCTGTTTCGGCGTCGCCGCGCGCCACGTCTGCGCCGTCCCGGGAACCGAGATCGGCCTCCGCCTGGTCGGCGCGCTGATCGGCGGCGAGGCCCGATACGCCGCACCCGGCTATCGCACGCACGGCGAGATGATCCCGGCCGCGATGGCCACGGGTCCAGACGCGATCGGGCGGCATGGCGGCAGCATAATCCTCGCCAATCCCAACAATCCCGACGGCCGGACCGTCACGCCCGCGACGCTTCGCGACCTGCTCGCGAGTCGGAGCGGGGCGGGCTGGCTGCTGGTCGACGAAGCCTTCGCCGATGTCGATCCCGCGCTGAGCCTCGCGCCGGCGGTGGGCGACGATGCGCGCCTGATCCTCTTCCGCTCCTTCGGGAAATTCTTCGGGCTGGCCGGGGTGCGGCTCGGCTTCGTGCTGGGGCCGGAGCCGTTCCTGCGCGATCTGCGCGCCCTGCTCGGCGCCTGGCCGGTGTCCGCCGCCGCCGTGGCCATTGGCGCCGCCGCCTACGCCGACGCGGACTGGATCGCCGCCACGCGCCGCCGCCTGCCGAAGCAGGCAGCCGCGCTCGATGCGCTGTTGCGGGGGGCCGGATATATGCCGGTCGGCGCATGCCCGCTGTTCCGGCTGGTCGAAACCGCCGACGCGCGCGCCTTGTTCGAACGGCTGGCGCGCCGCGCCATCTTGACACGGCCCTTTGCGGACCAGCCGCAATGGCTGCGCTTCGGTCTTCCGGGGGACGACGCAGCATTCCTGCGGCTGAAGGCCGCCCTCGCCGATGGCTGATCCGGTCACATTGGCGGCGCTGGGGCTCGACGCCGCGCTGGGTTGGCCGCGCACCCTCTATCGGCTGGCCGGGCATCCGGTCGGATGGTTCGCGCGGCTGATCGACGCCGCCGAGAGGCGTTGGAACGGACCGGAACGACGCTTCGGTACGCGCCGCCTGCTGGGGCTGCTGACCGTCCTGCTGCTGGCCGGGCTGGTCGGCGGGACGGCCTGGCTCGTCCAGTCGCTGCTGCTCGAACGGCTGGGTGCGTTCGGGTGGGCGGCCGTGGCGCTGCTCGCCTGGCCGGCGATCGCGCAGCGCAGCCTGTTCGACCATGTCCGCGCCGTCGCCGACGCTCTCGATAGCGAAGGCCTGCCCGCCGCCCGCGTCGCCGTGGGCGCGATCGTCGGCCGCGATACCGCCGCGCTCGACGAAAGCGGCATCTCGCGCGCCGCCATCGAAAGCCTTGCGGAAAGCTTTTGCGACGGCGTGACCGCACCCGCCGTCTGGCTGCTGTTCCTGGGGCTGCCGGGGGTCTGGACCTATAAGGCGGTCAACACCGCCGACAGCCTGATCGGCCACCGCGAGGAACGCTGGCGCGCCTTCGGCTGGGCGGCGGCGCGCGCCGACGACCTGCTCAACCTCGTCCCCGCCCGCCTGTCGGCGCTGCTGATCTGCCTCGCGGGCGGGGGCGGCTGGCGCATCCTGCGGCGCGACGCCGGCAAGCACGCCTCGCCCAACGCCGGATGGCCGGAGGCCGCCATGGCGGGCGCGCTCGGGCTTCGTCTCGCGGGCCCGATCGCCTATGACGGCGTCCTGCACGACAAGCCCTGGATCGGCGACGGAGCGCGCGCGCCGTCGAGCCTCGACATCCGCCGGGCGCTGCGTCTCTACCTCGGCGCCTGCGCGCTGCTCTGGCTTCTCGTGGGGGGTGCCGAATGGGCGCTGTGATGCTGCAAGCGACCGGGTCCGACGTCGATAAATCGGTGCTGGGTTCCTGTCTGCACGGTCCCTTCGCCTCCGTCGACCTGCGCCACGCGCTGCTGGGCCGCATCGGGGTCACGGCGAGCGGTCGCGACTATCATGCCGACGTCGATGCGCGGCATGGCGATGTCGGCGGCTTGCTCGCGCCGGCGGGAAGGGGGAAGGGGAGCGCATGACCGGACGAAGCCTTTTCGTGCTGGGCGGCGCGCGATCGGGAAAGAGCCGATACGCGCAGGCGCGCGCCGAAGCGATCGCGGGCCGGCACATCTTCATCGCCACGGCGGAAGCCCATGACGCGGAGATGCGCGACCGTATCGCGCGCCACCGGGCGGACAGAGACGAACGATGGCAAACGGTCGAGGCGCCGCATGATCTCGCCGCCGCGCTCGACGCCGCCGATGACGCGGACGCCGTCGTCCTGGTCGATTGCCTCACCATCTGGATATCCAACCTCATGCTGGCGGAGGCCGATTGCGAAGCCGCGACGCGCGAGCTTTGCGAAGCCATTGGGCGGTTCGGGGGCCAGCTCATCCTCGTCGCCAACGAGGTCGGCCTCGGGATCGTGCCGGACAACGCACTGGCGCGTCGCTTCCGCGACGAAGCCGGTCGGACGAACCAGGCCGTCGCTGCGGCTGTCCAGGAGGTGCAGATGATATTCGCTGGCCTTCCGCAGCGCCTGAAATAGTTCGCCACATGAAGAGATGCGTCCATCAGCCAGAATGAACGAGAGGTCGCTTGCGCGCCTTTCGAATGCGAATAACGCAACGGCAACATACGTCGGCGGGCCACCCATCGCAGCACCGCAGCTCACGTTCCATCACGTGGGCTTGCTTCGACAATGGTAATTTTCATGCTCATGCATTTCCGCGTCGGTGTATGCCGGCTGCGATTGCGACCAGAAGGCCGGCCATCAGCAAAGGCATGGCGGCGATCGTCGCAATCGCAGGTAGGCCGAAGCCGCGATCGAGCATCATGCCGCCTGCCATGGGGCCGAGCGTTCCGCCCGAAAAGCGGCCCATGCCGGTCGTGACACCAATTGCCGTGGCGCGGATGCGGCTCGGAAATATCCATGCACCGAAACCGATAATTCCGCTGAATGCTCCATCGATGAAGAAACTGATGAACGCGAGGACGGCAACCGTCGTTGTGAAATTTCCGTGATCGCGCAGGCCCAGTGCCAGCGCGACGGCACCGATAAGGAATGTGGCCGGCAACAGACGGCCCGGCTGGACCCGAGCCATCAACGCCGCGACGCCAGGAAGCCCTTGTTCGCTCTCAAGCTGGCCAAAGAGGCAGTCAATGCGGCTCAAGATGCGCAGGGACGGGCCGGCGCGATGCAGACTGCATTTGCCTATCATCAACTCAGCCACGCGCATAACATGCAGACGCTCGGCACCCTCATCGATACGCGCGGAATCATGTCGAAGAACGTTGATTATAATGCCAAGATATACGACCCGGCCAAGGGTTCGACTTCCTGACGGCATGTTGATTCCCGGTTCGCACCATCGGGGTGTCCCGCCTCCGGGGAAACCTGGCGTCGCAGGTGCACCCGGCTTCCCGCCGTGATAGATCGTATCAAAGTTCTTCAACCGGACGGGCTAAGTTGATGCGTGGCCGACACCAGGTAAATCTTGAATCGCTCAATCTCTTCGTTCTGGCGGCGAAGCTCGGAAGTATTTCCAAGGCCGCCAACGAGATGAACATCGCGCTCGCCGCGGCCAGCCGGCGGATCAAGAACCTGGAAGAATATTATGGCGCGCGGTTGTTCGACAGGACCGGGCGCGGGGTGGAGGCGACATCGGCCGGCCGGGTTCTGCTGGACCATGCCCACCACGTGTTCAGGCGCCTCGACATCGCAACGCGCGATCTCGTGGATTATGCCAGCGGTCTCATCGGAACCGTCAAACTCCACGCTTGCACGTCGGCGATCGCCCAATTTCTGCCGGAGGATCTGTCACGGTTCGCGGCGACCTATCCCGACACGCGAGTGGATCTGCGCGAAGCCTACACCGGCAACATCGTTTCGCTTATCCGTGAAGGCCTGGCTGATGTCGGGATCGTCATGGCGGGCACGATTACCGACGGTCTGGACACCGTTCCATATAAGGAAGACAGGCTCGCGATCGTGGCGCCGAGCAACTTTCGCGAAGGTATCGACAGGATGCAATTCGCTGACCTCCATGACGAAAGCTTCGTCGTGCTGGAGGATAACGCATCGATGACTCGCCTGTTGCAATCGGTCGCCACCACGACCGGCATGCCTTTACAGATCCGCGCGCAAGTCGACAGCTTCGATGGCGTCTGCCGGATGGTCCAATCCGGTTTCGGGATCGGCATCCTGCCGGTCGTCGCCGCTCGCAACCTGGCCTATTCGCTTGGACTGCGCTTGATCGACCTGGACGAGACCTGGGCGCTGCGAAAATTCGCCATCTGTACCAACCCTCATTTCCCCGCGACATTGGCCATGCGCCGGATCGTCGAGTTCCTGGGTCAGAAAAATAAATTCACCGACAATCTGTGACAAGGCCCCGTCAGTCCGGGGTGACACCGGCGCCGCATGGCGCCCTGACGTGTGCAACGATTTTCACCCTTTGTGAAACCGTTTGGAGAAGCCGTCGGGTGCCCGCCGCTGACCGTGACGACTTCGGTCGTCTTGCCGCCCTAAACCGCGACGGAAACAGCCGTGCCGACAGTGTCGACGCAGGAAGAAGCGAAGGTCAGCTGCAGATCGGGGCCGCGCGCCTCGAGCTCGACCGGGCTGCCATCGCCGAGACGGACGCCCTTGCCCGAGAGGGCCAGATTCTTGATCACCAGCCGCGTGTCGGCCACCGGCCCCTTGACGATCAGGTTCACGCGCCCCGGTGCGGCGGTGAAACGCACGGCAAGCCCGCATTCGGTCTCGCCATCCGATTGTGTCCATGGCCGCGTGCCGTAGATGGCGTCGCCATTTGCGCGGAGCCATGCGCCGAAGCGTTTCAGGCGACGAAGCTGTTCGTCGGGTATGCCCGCGTCAGTTGCGCGCGGCCCGATGTTCAGCAGCAGATTTCCGTTGCGTGACACGGCATCGATGAAATCGTGGAGCAGCGTATCGGCGCTGGAGTAGTCGCTTTCGTCGTCGTTGCGGTTGAAGCCGAAGCTGTGACTCATCCCCCGGGTCGCTTCCCATTTCTTCTCCTGGATTTCGGCGAAGGCCGCATATTCGGGCGTCCGAAAATCGCTGTGCGGAATTTCCGGCGGAATGATCCCCTGCGATGCGTCGGGACCCTGCCTGGCGATCGCCGCCTTGATCTTCCGGTCGACATAGCGCCGCACCAGCGGAATTCTCAGCAGGTCGCGCTGCAGGCCGGCCGCCACCCAGCGGTCGTTGACCACGCCGTCGGGCACCGCACGATAATAGTCGGCGAACAGTCGGTACAGCGGCCCGGGCCGCGTCGGCCAGCTGATGTCGTTCCACAGCACCGACGGTTCATAGCGGTCGATCAGTTCGCGCACCTGCGCCATCGCATAGGCCGGATAGTCGCCACCGGGCGTCGAAGCGATGAAGTCGCCGAGCGTTCGCAGCGGGCGCCGGTTGAAGGTCCAGTCGATCCCGCCTGAATAATAGACCCCGAAGCGGAGCCCGGCAGCGCGCACCGCCGCGGCGAGCTCGCCGACGATGTCGCGTCCGGTCGTCCATCCCGCCTGATGCGGGTTCGCGATCTGGCTGGGCCACAGGCAAAGCCCGTCGTGATGCTTGGTGACGAGCACGACATAACGCGCGCCGGCGTCGCGAAACGCCTCCGCCCAGGCGGCGGGGTCCCAATGCTCGAGTCCCGCCTCGAACGGCTGCTTGAAATCCTCATAGGGCGCATCGCCATAATGCGCCCGGTGGAATTCGGCAGAAGGCGTTCCGGGAACCTTGATCGCGTTCCAATACCATTCGGTATAGGGCACCATCGCGACCGCCCGGTCATAGTCCCTGGCGAAGGCTTCGCCGATCGAACCAAGGCGCGGGGCAAAGCCGGGGATGGCGAACGCGCCCCAATGGATGAAAATCCCGAACTTCGCGTCCTGATACCAGTCGGGGAGGGTGCGCGCGTTCAGTTCGGCAAGCGTCCGGGCGGTGGAGGCCATCAGCCTTGTTCCTCGCCAATGCCCGTCGAAACCGTCCGCCGATCCATGGCGCGCGAAACTCCGTTCATTTCCCGTCTCCCCTATACCTCGCCCGCTTCGTGGCGATGGTCGTGTCGGCCGTGGTAAGCCAATCATGATGATTCTATCATCATAGAAAAATATATTACACCATTTCAATAGGTGCGAACATCGAAATCGCCGTGGCGATATCGTCTTGCTTTTCCAATGAGATAAGAAGCTCCGGCCGTCGCCGGGCAATCCCCCGCAAATACGCCGGGAATGGCTTTCCCGCCGATAAAATCGCGATGTTAAATATACTATTATAGACTAATATATGAAACACCTATAACGATGGTGACGGGGAATGCCGCAATGGCATTTCGCCGTACATAGCGTGGGCCCGGTGAAGCGGGCCCATCGCGCCAATAATCGACCAGCAGGATCGCTGGCGGCGGGAGAGGCGTGGTATGCGAAATATATCTTGGATGTTTGCGGGCGTCGCATTCATGGCGATGCCGGCTGCGGCTCAGACGCAGGGTACGACGACGGCCGGGAGCCGGCCTTCCGTGGCGGAAGAAGGCCCGGGCCTGACCGAAATCGTCGTCACGGCCGAAAAGCGGACGGCCAATCTGCAGGAAGTCCCGCTGGCCATATCGGCCTATACGTCCGATGCGCGCCAGCTCGCCGGTATCGACACGCTGCAGGATTTCGCCAACTTCACGCCCGGATTGAGCTATTCGGCGGGCAATGATCGCGTGTTCATCCGCGGCATCGGGCGCCAGACCAACACCAACGGCAGCGATCCCGGCGTTTCGACCTATACCGACGGCATCTATGATGCCTCGACCACTTCGATCGCGGCGTCCGATTTCTTCATCGATCGCATCGAAGTGCTGCGCGGCCCGCAGGGCACGCTTTATGGCCGCAACTCGATCGGCGGCGCGATCAACGCGATCTCCAAAAGGCCGACCGAGGACTTCAGCGCCGACCTGCGCGGCACCGTCGGCAATTATGGGCTCTACACGATCGAGGCATCGGCGTCGGGCGCACTGACCAGGGGGCTGCGCACGCGGCTGGCGGGCGGATACCACAAGCAGGGACGCGGCTATTTCAAGAACGAGGCCGACGGGATCAGCGAAGGCGGCCGCGGCGAGCGCCGCTATGTCGAATTGCAGCTGGAGGCCGACCTCGGACCCGACGTGACGGCCTGGGCCAAGATATTCTCGGGCCGAAGCGACCTGAATCCGCACCCGCTCAACCGCATCGGCGCCTATGACTTCGCCCCCTATCCGACCGGCGCGGTCACGCCGGGCGCGGCGTTCGGCTACCTGATTCCGGGCGTCGTCGCTCTCGATCCCGATCCGGTGCCGCCCGGCGCGACCGACATCCGGCGCTTCAGCGCCGATACGACGCAGACCGAGCGCCTGCGCGGCAATTTCGGCGCGACGGGCGATATCAAATGGTCGCTGCCGACCTTCGACGTCCGCCTGCTCGGCGGCTATCAGAAATATCGTATCGACAACACATACGAACTCGATGGGACGAGCGTGATTTCCTACGCTTTTCCGCTTGCCCCGGGCGGCGGCGTTTGCGCCTTCATTCCCGGCTGCGCACCGCTCACCGCCTTTCCGTCGACGCAGCTCAATCTGCACAACGACAAGAGCTTCGGCAGCGGCGAACTCAATCTGACGTCGAACACCGACGGACCGCTGCAATGGGTCGTCGGCGTCTATTATTATCAGGAGACGCTGACGCAGGAATCGCATTTCAACGCGCCCAACCAGTTGCAACTGCGCGCGCCGGCCAACGGCCCCGCCAACCCGCTCGGCGATTTCGTCTATGCCGCCTCGACGCTGACCACCAAATCGTCGGCGGTCTTTGGCCAGATCGACTATCGCTTCACCGACGCGCTGCGCATCACGGCCGGGTTGCGCTATACGCATGACAGGAAGAGCGGCGACGAATCCTTCCGCATCCTCTGCTTCGGCTGCGGCGGCTTCTCGCCCGACCTTTATGGTTCGGCGACTCCGGCGCTCGATATCACCGCATCGCAAATCTCCACGCTTCCCGCACCGGGGGTCGCGTCTGCGGTGACCATCGATCCCGCAACGGGCATTGCGCGGCGCGGGCTGGCGAACAGCTGGGACGCGCTGACCGGGACCGTTGCGGTCGAATGGCAACCCGGCGACGACCAGCTTGCCTTCCTCCGCTACAGCCGCGGCTACAAGTCGGGCGGATTCAACGCCGGCGGCATTTCGGTGCTGCCGCAGACCGGAGCGGAGCATGTCGACGCTTTCGAAGCCGGCTACAAGCATGCAATCGGCCGGCGGCTGCGCGTCAATCTAGCCGGCTTCTATTATGATTATCAGGGGCTTCAGGTGCCGTTGACGGTGTCGCAGCCGGGCGGCGCGCAACTCACCCAGTTCTTCAACCTCAAAAGCTCGCAAAGCTATGGCGCCGAGTTCGAGCTCGCGTGGCAGCCCGCCGATCCGCTGCAACTGTCGTTCAACTATGGCTACGGCCATTCGCGGATCGACAGCGGATGCTGCTTCGTCGATGGGCAGGACCCGCTGGCGGTGCAGCCCGGCGCGCAGCCGTCGGGACCGTCAGTCAATGGCCAGCAGCCACAAAGCGTCGCGGGCGCGCGGCTGTCCGACACGCCGCGCCACAAGCTGGCGCTCAACGCGATGTACAGCATCGACTTCGACCCTGGCACCCTTTCGCTGTCGGGCAACTATGTGCTGCGCAGTTCGGCCTACAGCAACATCTTCAATCGCCCCTACAACCGGATGCCTTCGTGGGATCAGGTCGATCTGCGCGCGATCTGGACCGCTGCGGGCGATCGCTATCGCGTCGTTGCCTTCGTCAAGAATCTGTTCGACAGCAAGGGATATGACAGCGCGCAGGGCAATTTGCTCGCGTCGTCGCCGACGTTGGAGGTTGCGCAATCCTATTCGCTGACCCCGCCGCGAACCTATGGCCTCCAGCTCGAAGTCCGGTTCCGATAGGCCGCTCGCGTGAGCAGGACCGACGCACGTCCGGCCGATGCCCTGCCGTTCAGGACCCGGCTTCTCTATGGTTCGGGCACCATCGCCTTCGGCATCAAGGACCATGGCTTCAACGCGCTCCTGATGCTGTTCTACAACCAGGTCGTCGGACTTCCGGCGGCCTGGGTGGGAACGGCGATCATGATCGCGATGATCGCCGACGCGCTGTTCGATCCGTTGCTCGGCCAATATTCGGACAATGTCCGGACACGCTGGGGACGCCGGCACCCCTTCATGTATGCCGCCGCTTTTCCCATCGCGCTCTTCTATCTGCTGCTGTGGACGCCACCCGGGATGGCGCATGGCGCGCAGTTCGCCTGGCTCGTCACCACGGCCATCCTCGTGCGCTTTTCGATCAGCCTTTATGAGATCCCCTCGACCGCGCTGCTTGCCGAATTCACCAGCGATTATGACGAGCGCACCAAGCTGGTTGCCGCACGCTATTTCTTCGGCGTGTGCGGCGGCATCGGGATGACGGTCGTGACCTTCGGCTATTTCCTGCGGCCGACGCCGACGCAGCCGGTCGGCCATCTCAACGCGGGCGGCTATGTCACCTATGCCTGGGCGGCGGCGGCGATCATGCTGCTGTCGGTCCTTGTCTCCTCGCTGGGGACGCAGAGGGAGGTGCTGAAGCGCCCGCCGCCGCCACCGGTCGTCAAGGTTCCGGTCGGACGGATGCTGCGCGAGATGCTAGGCGTACTGGTTCACCCCGCCTATGTCTCCATCCTGCTCGCCAGCCTGTTCTTCGCCGTGGCGTCAGGACTCAACCTGTCGCTGGGCGTCTATTTCTCGACCTATTTCTGGGAACTCAGCGCCAGTCAGATCGCCACCGTCGCATCGACCGCGGTTGCGGGCATTCTGCTCGCCTTCGTCGTCGTGCTGCCGCTGTCGGCGCGTTTCGGCAAGAAGCCGGCGGCGATGCTCATGTTCGGCCTGTCGCTGATATCGAGTGTCGTCCCGCTGATCCTGCGTCTTGCCGGCCTGTTTCCGGCCAACGGCGATCCGCTGCTGCTGTGGCTGCTGATGGGGCAATTCGCCTTCAGCATGATGACGACGGTCGCGGGCGGCATCCTGGCGGTGTCGATGGTCGCCGACGTGACCGACCAGATCCGGCTCGAGACCGGCCGCCGCTCCGAAGGCCTGCTGTTTTCGGCCGCGACGATGGTCAACAAGGCGGTTTCGGGCATGGGGATCATGCTCGCGGGGCTGCTGCTGTCCTTCGTCGGTTTCCCCGACAATGCCCAGCCGGGACAGGTCGGTGCCGATGCGCTGCACGGGCTGGCGACCATCTATATCGTGGCGCTGTCGGTCGCGACCGCCATCGCAATCCTCTGCCTCGCCCATTATCCGATCAGCCGGTCGCGCCATCTGGAAAATATCCGGCAACTGGGCGAAGCGGCCGCGGAATGATCGCAGGTCTCGTTGCGGTCGGACCCTTGCTAGATGCCGTCGCGCCGGGTCAGTGGCAGGCCGCGGGCGAGCACCGCCTCGGCCGCTTCGAGCAGGCGTTCGTTCTCGGCCACCAGATCGCCCGCGCGGCCGCTTTCGATCCAGGCATCGAACGCCATCCGCCCGCCCGCGACGAGCATCGCGGCGACCATTTGCGCGCGGCGGTCGACCGTCGGATCGATGCCGAGCTCGTCGGCGATATAGTCGGTCATCAGATCGATCTGGAGCCGCTGATGCCCATACCACACCGGCAGCAGTTCGGGTTCGCCCGCGAGCGCGCGGCCGAGGTTGATCTGGCCGTCGCCATCGCGCTCATAGGCGTGCGCGAGCCGGACCACCTGGTTGCGCCAGAAGGTGAGCACCGGCACCCCCTGTGCGCGGTGCGTCGCGACCACCGCTTCGAACCGGGTGCCCGCGGTGACCGCAATCGCCGCGGCCAGATCGCGCTTCGAGGCGAAATGGGTGAACAGCGTGGTGATGTGGATATCGGCGGCTTCGGCGATCGCCGCCATCGTCGCATCGGCATAGCCGAGCGTGACGAACAGGCGACGCGCGGCTTCCTCGATACGTTGGCGCGTCCGCGCCTTCGCCGCGGCGCGCCTCGGGAAACTGACTTTGGTAGGTTCGTCCATGGCCCGCTTATAATCGATGCCGCACGAAGTGCCAGCTATATAAGTTGATTATTCTATTCTTATAGTGTAATCGATCGATCGATGAAATTCGGGAGATGAATGGCGATGATCGAACCGTCGATGCGCAAGGAATTCGAAACCTGGGTCGAGACGGCCCGTCCGCCGCTGGCGGAGGAGCCGGCGCTGGGCCTCGCTGCCCTGATGACGACCGCCGCCTTCGTCGATCCCGTCGCGCAGGTGCCGATCTTCGACGCCATCGCAGCCGCCACGGCGGCGAGCGACAACGGTGCCGCGCGCGCGACGCAGATCGCGGCGGCGCTGCCGTGGGCGACCGAGGGCAAACCGCGCATCGCGCTGCCGCGCGCGCTGTGGGACGATTATTGGGCGATCGTGGCCGAGCCGCCCTCGCCGACCGCGGGCGAACTCGATCTGACGCTCGCCGTCGTCGCGCTCGGCAGCCGCTACGACCAGCGGATGATCGACGCCTGCGAGGCGGCGCTGCTCGAATTCGACAGCGTGCACGAACTGATCGCCCAGCCCGAGGTGCGGCTGACCACCGCCGACCTCGAAAGCCACGCAGCCGACAGCCTTGCGCATGATCTGCTATCGATGCTGACCGCGAACGGGTACGATATCGAGGTGATCGACGCCGACACCGTCGTCCTGCCGGGCGACTATCCGGCGCAGAACCGGACCAACCGGCGCATCCTCCAGCTCCACGACATCTGGCATCTGGTCGCCGGATATGGCTTCACCCCGGCGGGCGAGGTCGCGATCTCCGGCTTTCAGATGGCGCAGTTCGGCCAGAATTATTCGACGCGTTTCCTGGCGACGGTGGCGTCCAAGGCCGCGGTCCACGCACCGGCGATGATGGACATGCTGCTGACCGTGATGTTCGACGGCTGGCGCCACGGACGCGCGACGAAGGAGCTGATCGCGGTTCCGTGGCACCAGCGCATCGCCGACCCGATCGAGCGCGTTCGCGCCGAACTCGGCATTCGTCCGCTCGACAGTGCGGCGGTGCGGATGATGGAAGCCCTCACCCCGGCGGCCGCCTAGCGCGGCCGCGCTGACCTATTCGGCGGGCACCGGCGGCGCTGACGGGCGGTATTGCGCGGCGTCGGTGGTGAATTCGGCATGGCCATAACTCGCGAGTTGCGCCTTGAGCTTGGCGATCAGCCGCCGGTCGGCGACCGCACGCAATCCCGGAATATGCGCCGCAAGCGCATAAAGCCGGATCCGGGCATAGATGAACAGTCCGGCGATCGCCGCCAGCGCGACATCGCCGGCGGTGAGATGGACGCCGATCGCCGCGGCCTTCGCCTTGTCGCCGCCCATGAAGCTCTTGACGAAGAAGAGCTTGGCAAAGGCGCGCTCGAAGATCTCGTGCAGGCGCGCGCGCAGCGAATCGTCGGCGCGCAGGTCGGCCGCCATCGTCGCGCGCAGCAGTTCGCCGCAGGTGCTGTCGTCATAGCCGCTGCGGAGCGTGCCGCTCCGCGCGTTCATCAGATCGACGATTCCCTGCGGCGTGTCGGCGAGCAGTTCCTCGGGCAGGCCGAGCAGGAAACAGCGATAGCGGGCCAGTTCGACCGTCGCGCGCTCGGCGGGGGTGAATTCGTGACGCCCCTCCTCGATCATCCTGTACGACAGCAGGAAGACCGAGATCAGCCCGGCCGGCATCTGGTCGACCTGCGGGATCGGAATGCCATAGACGTCCATGTCCCAGTCGTCCGGGCGCCGCAGCACATTCGCACGCACCATCGAATGCATCAGCCGCACCATCGCCGCGGCCTTGAAGCCGGGACCATGACGTTCGAGCGCGCCGGGCAGCAGCGAGGTGGTGAAGAATGTCGCGGTATCCTTGACGCGGCGCGCCGCGGTCTGGCTCGACAGCGTGCCGGTGATCGCCATCGGCAGCGCGGCATATTTGTTCATGAAGGTCGCGATGAAGGCGCCGCGAATGATGAACGGGCCGAAATTGGCAGCCGAATTGCGGTCGATCCGCGCGCCTTCCTCGACCAGCTTCATGTCGAGCCAGTCGGGAATCCGCTCCATGTCGCGGATGAAGGCGACCAGTTCGGGCGGTGCCCCCGGGACGTTCTCGACGCCTTCATCGCAGGCGCGCGTCAGCATGTCGACCAGCGCGCGGAATCCATATTCGCGCATCAGCGCGGCATAGGCATCGGCGGTCGCATCGCCGGTCATCGTATAGGCACGGATGAATTCGACCCGGTCGGGATCGGCGAGCAGGGCATCGCGGTCGCGGTCATATTTGCCCGACAGCGCGGTCGGATCGCCCGGCGCCGCGGCGAAGCGTTCGGGAACGGCCCGGAAATCGACCTTGCCGTACATCGCGGGCACCCGATCCCGCTGCGATTCCACCTTCGCCCACAGAGTGTCGAGCGTCGCGCGCGTGATCAATATCCATCTCCCTCTCGACGAGATGGCATCGGCCATATATATCAATTGATATAAATTCAAGCAAAAGGGATTGAACCGCCGATGCCGCGCTCCGCAACCCCGGCCACCCCGCTCCGCACCGCTTCCGACGGCTATCGCAAGGGCGAGGAGACGCGCGCGCGCATCCTCGCCGTCGCGCTCGCCGCGTTCGGCAACAGCGGCTTCGCCAGCGTCACGACCCGGCAAATCGCCAGGGAGGCGGGCGTGAACCTGCCCGCGCTCACCTATTATTTCGGCAACAAGCGCGGCCTCTATCTCGCCTGCGCGCACGCGATCGTCGCGCGCTATCGCGAAGGCATGGGCGCCGTGGCGCTGACATCCTATGCCGCGCTGCAGGAACCGCTGGCGCCCGACGCAGCGCGCGCGCTGCTCAAGCGGCTGTTTGCGGCGCTGGCGCGCTTCCTGCTCGCGACACCGGGGGCGCAGAATCCGTCGCTGTTCGTCCAGCGCGAAATCGCAAGCCCTGGTCCCGCCTTCGAGATTCTCTATGCTGAACTGTGGCGCCCGGGCATCGAGCTTGCGACCGATCTGATCGTGCAGACGACGGGCGGGCAACTGACGGAGACCGAGGCACAGGTGCGCGCGGTGCTGATGATTTCAAGCCTGACGGGCTTCCTCTCAGGCCTGCCGGTCATCGCACGCACGGCAGGAAAGGCTGACTATGTTGCGCTCGTCATCGCGGCGCTTGCAAGGCAGATCGACTCCCTTGGACGCGATGATCAACATTGTGCGGACATCTGACGGCGTCGACCCACTTGCACCGACGAAGACCAGCCACGGACTTGAACACATATTCCCCAAAGCAACCGTTTCAGATGACCTGTAACGCCAACGCAAACAGCCGGGATGAAGCGCGAAGCGGACATTGTCGTTCGCTTCCGAGTTCAGAATTTTCAATAACTTACGTACGGGTCATGAACGTCCTTGCCCCGGCCGCCGCTACTCGGGGCTTTCCGGAGTCGTTTTCGCTGCCGATCACTTCGTCTACCGCCCACCGATCCGACGGGGCCGCGGTTTCGCGCCGTGATCCGGCCCGCGCTTTCCTTGCGCTTAAGGCAAGGAGAGGAGAGAGGTCATGGGCGGGCGACGCGCTCATCGGGATGTCTACCAGTGGCGGCCCCGGATCGTGATGATTCCGCGGTTCGGCATGATGGTCACGCGCGACGGCGCGCGGTCCGGCCTGATCCTGCCGGGGCGCTATCTGGTGCGCAAGTCGCGAACGATGGGGCAGATGATGTATCGGCGGACCTAGGGTCCTGACCCAAGCGGCGATCCTTCGGAGGACCGCCGCCACCGTGCGTCAGTCCGCCCGTTGCGGCGTGGCGGCCGCCTTTCGGTCCCTGACGGTCCTGGCCCAGGGGTTGAGGTCGGGTTCGGCGATCTTGGTCAGCCTGTTCCGGTCGCGGTGCTGGAACGCGACGTCGCGTCCGCGCACCATCAGGCTCGTGTCGGATATGTAGCTCCACGATCCGTCGCGGTGGAAGCTCACCTCGATGCGATAGCTGTCGGTCCGGAACGCGAGTTCGAGGAAGGTGGTCGAACAGATGCCATAGTCGGTCCGCCCGCGCTCCGCGGTCAGGATCAGCTTCGTCGCCTGCGGCGTGGCGTGTCCCGCCGCGATCGCCACCTGCCCGCGCGGGATCGCCACGGTCTGCAGGATGAGGCCGGTCGCCGGCTCCCACAGCCAATAGCCGACCTGATCGTGGAAGGCGATGTCCTCGTCGGGCGTGTTGATGTGCACATGATAGCGCAAGCCGTAGAAGAGCTGCGGCCCGTTGGTCTGCGGGTCGATCGGATGCATCTCGATACGCTCGTAATAGGATTTCCGCTCGGGTCCCTCGGCCTTGGGGTTGAGGTCGACCCCGCGATGCCCCTCCCACACGCCCGCCAGCCGCCGCAACGGCCCCAGATGCGCCAGCGTGTCGGCGTCGATCGGATCGGGCTCGGTGAAAATATCGTCCGGAATGTCCACGCCCCTGTTTCTCCCCTGACTGCGCAACCGCTCGACCCCGCTCGGCGCGATTCGACCGTCCGGTGATAGCCTAGCAAGGCGCGGCGCCCTTGTCGCCGCCGCGGACTCGCAACTCGGGCCCGCTCTCGAGTCGTCTTCACGACGGCCGAGAGGAGCGATTCCGCCCCGGTTTGGCACGGATATCGGCCGTCTGCCCATATTGGTGACGGAGCGGGGCGCTCCGTCAGGGCGGAATCATGATGATCTATCGGGAAATTTTCCAACAGACCCGAAGAATTGACGAATTTCACGTAAAACGGAGAATTAAATCCGGATTTCGGATGAAAATACCACGCACCTTCGGAAACCCCGATGATAGCATCCGATAACTGAAGAATTCACGGTCGGAATTCGCAAAAAGGGGATTAGCAACATGGGAGACAGTGAGATTTTCGTTGGTCGCGTTGCCCGTTTCACACGGGCCGTACTGATGGTTTCGGCGATGGGCGTCGCCGGAATCGCTCCGGCGATGGCACAGGATACGGCCGCACAGGATACGCAGAACGACAGCGCGCAGAGCGCGGCGACGGGCGGTGAAATCATTGTGACCGGGTCTCGCCTGCGCCAGACCGATCTGGTGGCGGCGGCGCCCGTCACGATCATGGATGCGGCGGAGATCGACCGAACAGGCGCACAGAGCGTCGGCGAACTTCTGCGCGAATTGCCGGTCGCCAGCCCATCGACGAGCGAGTCGGCGGGCCGTGGCAATGACGGCTCCGCGACGGTCGCCTTGCGCGGGCTGGACGCGGTCAACACGTTGGTGCTGGTGAACGGCCGCCGCATGCTGTCGAACAATGCCGGCGGCACGGTCGATCTGAACAGTGTGTCCTTCGACGCCGTCGAGCGCGTGGAAATCCTGCAGAACGGCGCCTCGGCAATTTATGGCACCGACGCCGTGGCGGGCGTGGTCAATATGATCATGCGGCGCGACTATGACGGGATACGGGTGCGCGCGGGCATGGGCATCAGCAGCCGCGGCGATTTGCCGACGCAGGAAGTCAGCGCGCTGTTCGGCCGGAAATGGTCGACCGGCGGCTTCGTGCTCAACGCCGCCTATCGCCATTCGGGCGGCAACAAGATCTCGGACCGCCCCGTCAGCCTCGATCCCGACTGGCGTGCGCAGGGCGGACGCAATTTCCGCGACTCCGCACCGCTTTCGACGGCGTTCCGGGGATTGGACCCCGCCGACCCCAACCGGGCGCTGATCATCCGCGAAGGCGTCACGCAGGCCACCTCGCTCGCCGACTTCCGCGACTATATTTTCCCCGGAACGGCGACGCCGATCACGTCCGGGAATGACGGCGTCAACTATTTCGAATATGAAAGCAGCGCGTCGAAGATATCGCAGTATAATCTCTATTTTTCCGGTCATCAGGACCTGAACGACAGCATCTCGGCCTTTGTGGAGGCGTCCTATAACAAGCGGAATTCGCTTGGCTTCTTTGCGCCTGACTATTTTATTTTCAGCGATCAGAATATCGTCAGCGCCAACAATGACTATAACCCCTTTGGCCGCGACGTCGCGGCGGCGAGGACGCTGCTCGAAGTGACCCGGACCGGCGTCCCGCGTTCGAAGGATGTCTCGTCGAAGCTCTACCGCATTGTCGGCGGCCTTCAGGGCCGGATCGGCAATAGCTGGAACTGGGAGCTTTCCGGCAATTATCAGAAGCTGGACTATTACAGCTATGGCGGCCGCGGCGTGCAGCGCGCGCGTCTGCGCATCGCGATCGGCGATTCCGATATCTGCCGCGCGACGCCCGGCTGTGTGCCGATGAACCTCTTCGGCGCGACGGGAAGCGTGACCGATGAAATGCTGGACTTCGTTCTGGTTGATCGCTTCACCGATATCGATTCGAAGCTGGCGTCCTTCGTCGGCAATATTTCCGGGACCTTGCTGCAATTGCCCGCGGGCGACCTGAATATATCGATCGGCGGCGAATATCGGGCCGAATCCTTCGCGCAAGTCCAGGACGACCAGCCCGACAAGACGACGCGCACGCCGCCGTTCCTGCCGCCGACGCGCAAGGTCAGCGAAGTCTATGGCGAGCTCGGCATTCCGCTGCTGCGCGATATTCCGTTCATCTATCGCCTGGATGTCGAGGCGGCCGTGCGTTTTTCGCATTACAACGGCTTCGGCAACACGACCAATCCGCAGGCTTCGGTACGGTGGCGTCCCTATGAGGATTTGTTGATCCGCGGTTCGTGGAGCAGCGCGTTCCGGGCGCCCAATTTCACGGAAGCCAATACCACGCAAAGCCGTTCGGCCCGGCCCGTCAACGATCCCTGCGCCTCCCCATCCTATGCCAGCTTCCCAGGCTGCAACGGCAGGCAGGCGGAAGTAAATACCAGCACGCCGATCATCACCGGCGGCAACCCCGATCTGCGCCCGGAAACGGCGAAGAGCATCACGGCGGGCTTCGTGTTCACGCCGCGCTTCCTGCCCCGCTTTTCGTTGACGGTCGACTTCTACAAGATCAACAAGTCGGACATCATCGGCATTGCCGATCCGGCCTATATCGCCCTGCAAAACGCCCAGGGCACGGGCTATCTGGGCGCGGTTTTGCGCAGTCCCGTCAATAATTCGATCACCGACATCTATTCGCTTCGCGAAAATCTGTTGAAGCTGAAAGTGCGCGGGATCGATATCGGCGCGGAATATACCACGCCCGAAGCGTCGTGGGGCAGCCTGAACATCCGAGCCGACGCCACCTATCTCGACAGCTACACCCAGTCACCCGCGCCGGGAACGCCACCTGTCGAACGTGCGGGCACCTATACCACGGCGATCGGCACGCTGGCGAAATGGCGCGCATCGGGCCGCGCGACCTGGACGCTCAATAACATCTCGCTGACCTATGGCATGCGCTATGTCGGCGGTGTGGAGAATCAGGCGTCGCTTCTGGTCAACGGCCAGTATCTGCGGGCGGGAAGCTATCTCCAGCACGACCTGATGTTCACGACCGAGGTCGACGAGCGCATGAAATTGTCGCTGGGTGTCGAGAATGTCACCGACCGGATGCCGCCGTTTCTGGAAGGGAATTATTATAACGGCTTCGACAATCTGACGTTCAGCTCGCGCGGCCGCTTCTTCTATGCCCGCGCGGAAATGAACTTCTGACGACGGCCACGGCGGGACCGGCACGGCCTGTGCCTGTCCCGCCGGGACCTGTCCGGCGACGGCATCGCGGCAATGGGGGCCTTTTCCAAAGGGGACAATGATGACATATTTCACCACTCGGCGTTCGACTCTCGCTCTGGCGATCGCTCTGGTTGCGCCCGGCCTGTCGGCTGGCGCCATCCTTGCCAATCCGGCGATCGCCGCCTCGGCAAGCGCGCCCGCCGCGTCGTCAGAGACGGCGAACGTCCAGATCAACGACCTCTTTGCATTGCGGCGGGCCAGCGATCCGCAGCTGTCGCCGGACGGCACGCGCGTGATCTTTTCGGTGTCGCAACCCGTCGCGTTGGGCGTGCCCCAGTCGCTGATCTGGATCGGCGACGTCGCGGCGCGCACGGCAAAGCCGTGGGGCGGCGGCGAGGGCGTGCGCGGCGGTTCGGCGCGCTGGTCGCCCGACGGCACGCGCATCGCCTATCGAGGCCGCAGCGGAGACAAGAGCGGAATCCTCGTCGCAAATGCCGATGGGTCCAACCCACAGATGATCGCGGAACTCAGGGGCACCAACGAACTGTTGCCGGGGTCGGACGATGATTTCCTATGGTCGCCCGACGGCAAGCGGATCGCGTTCGTTTCGGCCGTCGATGGGCCGGAGCCGTCGATGGACGGCGATCCCATGGTGATCACGCGCTATGGCTATCGGCCGATGAACGGCTATCCCAAGCGATTCGTCGACAACCGGCGCCTGCATCTTTTCGTCGTCGATGTCGCGTCGCGGGACGTGAAGCAAATCACGCACGGGCTGCGGTCCGAACATTCGATCGACTGGTCGCCGGACGGCAGGAAGCTGGCGTTCCTGTCGAATTACGAACCCGATCCCGACATGACCTTCAACTACGACATTTCGGTCGTCGACGTCGATTCCGGGGCGATTACGCGCGTGACGGAGACGAAGAGCGCCGAATATGCGCCGCGCTGGTCGCCCGATGGCAAGACCATCGCCTTTCTGGGGCTGAAGCGCGACAAGACGTCGTCCGAAACCAATATGGAGGACACGCACGTCTGGACGATCGACGTGGCGTCCGGACAGCGGCGTGAATTGGGCGCCGTCATCGATAATCGCCAGAGCCGCGCGGCGTGGTCGCCCGATGGGCGCTGGATATATTTCACGGTTCAGGCCCGGGGCAATGTCGGTCTCTATCGCCTGCCGGCGGCAGGCGGCGGCGTCGAGCGTGTCGGTCCTCCCGCAACGATGCGCGCCGACGTCGGCGGCTTTTCGCTGCAGAAGAACGGCACAATCGTGGCCGCGCTGGCCACGCCGGGCAATCTTGCCGAACTCTATACGCTGAAGCCGAACCGGACCGATCCGCCGGTCGCGATCACCAGTCTCAACGCGAATATCCTGGCCAAGCGGGCCGTGGGAGAGGTTTCGGCGTTCACTTTTCGGAGTTTCGATGGCCGCGAAGTCGAGGCCTTTCTGACCAAGCCCGTGGGTCTCGATCCTTGGGCGGCGAAGAAATACCCGTTGATCGTGATGATCCACGGCGGGCCGCACGGGCAGCAGGGACCGACCTTCAACCACAAGGCGCAAGTCTATGCCGCGCGCGGCTGGGCCGCGCTGATGGTCAATTATCGTGGCTCGACCGGATATGGCCAGGGCTTTTCCGATGCGATCACGCGCGATCAGAACGGCGGGGAGGCGAAGGACATATTGGCCGGGCTGGATGCCGCGTCGGCGCAAAATCCATGGATCGACACCGATCGTCTGGGCATCGAAGGCGGCAGCTATGGCGGGCAATTGACCAATTGGCTGATCACGCAGACTCCGCGTTTCAAGGCCGCCATCCCGTGGGCCGGAATCTCCAATCTCGTCAGCTTCAACTACACATCGTCCTATCACGACTATCTTGAGCAGGAATATGGCGGAAAACCGCATGTCGACGGTATTATGGACATGCTGTGGGAACGCTCGCCGATCCGATATGTGCAGAATGTGAAGACGCCGGTGATGTTCGGGCATGGCGACCGTGATTTCGACGTCGATCCGTCCGAGGACGATCAGTTCTTCATCGCCCTTCGCGACGTCGGCGTAGAAGCTATGATGCTTCGCTATCCGCGCGAAGGTCATGGCATGCGGGAAACGCAGCATATCGCCGATTTCCTTCAGCGCTCTATCGACTGGTACGAGACACATTTTTCGTCGGAGCCCCGCACGACCACCGTCAACACGCGGATGAAATGATCCTGCGCCGCGTTTGAGCGGTTCCATCCCCATCAGATTTTTGTCGCCTTGCTTCGCGAAAGGGACCCTCATGTCCTTTTTGACCCGCCGAAAGGCGATCGATACGATCGGAGCGGTCGGCGAGACCCAGCGGCTTCATCGCACGCTCGGCTGGCCGCATCTGATCGGCCTCGGCGTCGGCGCCATCGTCGGCACCGGCATCTATACGCTGATCGGCGTAGGCGCGGAGCGGGCGAGACCCGCCGTCATCATCGCCTTCGTCGTCGCCGGGCTGGTCTGCGTCTGCGCCGCGCTCGCCTATGCCGAACTCGCGACGCTGATGCCCGTGTCGGGCAGCGCCTATACCTACAGCTACGCGGTAATCGGCGAAGGCGTCGCCTGGGTCATCGGGTGGAGCCTCGTGCTCGAATATTCGGTGGTTTGCTCGGCGGTCGCGGTCGGCTGGTCGGGCTATGCGGTCGGCTTCCTCCTGGCGGCGGGGATCGACGTTCCGCTCGCGCTCGCCGCCGGTCCGCATGCCGGCGGGATCATCAACCTGCCGGCGATCCTGATCGTCGCGGCGGTGGCCGGGCTGTTGCTGGTCGGCACGCGCGAAAGCGCCACGCTCAACATGGCGCTCGTCGTCCTCAAGATCGCGGCGCTCGCGGCTTTCGTCGTGCTGGCGATGAAGGCGTTCGACGCCGGCAATTTCCGGCCCTTCATGCCCTATGGCTTTGCCGCGCATGAATTCGACGGGCAGGTGCGCGGGGTGATGGCGGCGGCCGCGATCATCTTCTTCGCCTTCTATGGCTTCGACGCGGTGTCGACCGCGGCGGAAGAGACGAAGAATCCCGCGCGCGACCTGACCATCGGCATCATCGGCTCGATGGTTGTCTGCACGCTGGTCTATATGGCGGTCGCCGCGGCGGCGATCGGCGCAATGCCGTTCATGGAATTCTCGCGCTCGGGTGAGCCGCTAGCCTATGTGCTGCGCCAGCTCGGCCATCCGGGTGTCGCGACGCTGATCGGCGCAGTCGCCGACGTCGCGCTGCCGACGGTGATCCTGGCTTTCATGTTCGGACAGAGCCGCATCTTCTTCGTCATGGCGCGCGACCGGATGCTGCCCGAACGGCTCGGCCGCGTGAATGCGAAGGGTACGCCGGTGGCGGTGACGATCGGAACCGCGATCGTCGTGTCGGGCATTGCGGGCTTCTTTCCGCTGGCGGAGATCGCCGAGCTGGCGAATGCGGGAACGCTCGCCGCGTTCGTCGCCGTCGGCCTGTGCCTGATCGTGCTGCGCGTACGCCGGCCCGATCTGCCGCGGCAGTTCCGCGCGCCGATGCCCTGGGTCGTCGGGCTGGTCGCGATCTTCGGCTGCCTCTATCTGTTCATCAGCCTGCCGGCGGTCACGCAGGGCCGGTTCCTGATCTGGAACCTGATCGGCGCCGGCGTCTATCTGGCCTATGGCGCGCGCAAGAGCCGCCTGGCCGGGCAATAGGGAAGGGGACGGATGCGCGCGCCGGGCGTCCGTCCTCCGTCCGCCGGGGCGCGGCGGTCACAGCGGCAGGCTGGCCGAATTCTTGACCTCATCCAGCACCGCATAGGTGCGCGTCTCGCGCACGCCGGGCATATGGACCAGCGTGTCGACCAGGAAAGCGCGATACGCCTCCATGTCGCGCACGCGCACCTTGATCAGATAGTCGAAGCCGCCCGCCACCATGTGGCATTCGAGAATTTCCGGCATCACCGACACCGACGTCGCGAACTCCTGAAACACATCGCCGGTCGTGCGGTCCATCAGCACCTCGATGAAGACCAGCAGCGCGTGGTCGAGCTTGGTCGGGTTGAGCAGGGCATGGAAACCCAGGATATAACCCTGTTCGCGCAGCCGCTTCAGCCGGTCGAAACAGGCCGACGGCGACAGGCCGCACCGGTTCGCCAGTTCCTGGTTGGTGATTCGGCCTTCGGCTTGGATCACCTTGAGAATGCGGCGGTCGGCGTCATTCAGCATCGATTATTCTCCGGATAATGCGGAATTATCCGGATGATCATCGTATAATGCACCAAAAATTCCAAGTAAATTCGACGTTATGCCGCTATATTGGAGATGTGACCGGTTCGGGACGCAGGAGTCGCCATTCGATCGGGTTCGGGCCGCCCGGCCCACGCCGCGCCGGCTGCGCGGCCGCCCTACCGATGGTCGCAGGAAAAGGAGTATCGAGGTGAAGCAGCACAAGCAACGCATGTGCATCATCAATCCCATGCTGGTCGAGGACATCGTCCCCCTCGCCGGCGGCCAGGCCGACATCATGTGCCGCATCGGCATCAGCTGGAACAGCTGGATCAAGATCCTCGCCGGCCAGCCGGTCCGCCAGTCGCTCGGGGAGCGGTTGCGGACGCGCATCCTCGCCGCGGCCGAAGGAATCGAAGGGTTCGGCGCGAAGTTCCCGGCCGCTGGCGGCGGGCTCGACCGGGCGGCGCTCGCCGCCGCCTTCCTGCTGCCGAGCCTGTCGGGCGCGAAGGACGACGACGAGGATTGGCAGCCCGCCGCCTTCGGGCACGGTGCGGCGGATCAGGCGGACGATCGCGGCGCGCGCTTTGCGGCGGCCGGTCGGGGATGACGGGCGGCCCGGACGAACCGGGCTTTCGAACAATAACGACGGGATGACGAGGGAGGATGGTATGCGCAGGATGATGAAGAAGGCGATGGGCTTGGCGGCGGGCGTGGCGATGCTCGCATCGGGCGCAGCGCTTCCCGTGAGCGCGGCGGTCGTTCCGTCGGCGACGGTCGCGCCGGCGCAGGATCATGGCGATCTGGCAACGGGTCCCTATCGCCGCCTCGTCATCCTCAATGCGATGGTGATTCCGGGGCATGGCGGACCGGCGGCCGGTCCCTACGACATTGTGATCGAGGGCAACCGGATCGCGGAGATGATCGCGCTCGACCCGGTGACGCTCGGTCGTCGCGGCGCGAGCGCCCGGCCTACCGGTGACCGGGTCATCGACGCGACAGGCAAGTTCGTCATGCCCGGCATGATCGATCTGCACATGCACATCCGCGAAGATCCGCTTCCGATGGCCTACAACCATTATCTGAAGCTCGCCCACGGCGTGACCTCGGAAGTGATGGTGCCCGACCGCGGCATGCCGCACGCGCTCGAGCAGCAGCGCCTGTCGGCCGCCAACCGCATCCTCGCGCCGCGCCTCTACCCCTATTGGACGTGGGGCAATCTGCCCGGTTACACGCGCGAGGAGCAGGAGGACCCGTCGCAGGCGCCGCGCATCGCGCGCGAGATCGCCGCGAAGGGCGCGCATGTCGTCAGCGTCGGGCCGATCGCCTGGAACCGCGAGCTTTTCGGCGCGGTGTGCAAGGCCGTCTATGCCGCAGGCGGGATCACCTCGGTCCATCTGCCGCCCGCGACCACCGCCGTCGTCGACGCGCTGACCGCCGCGAAGCTGGGAGTCACGATGATCGAGCATCATTATGGCTATGCCGAATCCGCGCTCGACCGCACGGTGCAGGATTTCCCTCGCGACTATAATTACGATGACGAGAGCCACCGCTTTCGCCACGCCGGCATGGTCTGGACCGAGGCCGACCGCGAGCCCGCGCGCACCCGCCTGCTGACCGAGGTGGCAAAGGAACTCGCCGAAACCGGCGTGACCATGCTGCCGACGCGCGTGGTCTACGAGGCCAACCGCGACATCCTGCGCGCGCAGGGGCTGCCGTGGCACGAGAAATATACGCACCAGTTGCTGTGGGAGAAGTTCCTCCCCAACCGCAACCTGCACGGCGGCTATTTCTGGGACTGGTCGTCGGAGGACGAGGCGGCGTGGAGCAAGGCCTACGACCTGTGGGGCCGGCTGATCTATGCCTTCAACAAGGAAGGCGGCCGCGTCGCCTATGGCACCGACGACAGCTATATCTGGGCGACCCCCGGCTTCTCCAACGTCCGCGAACTCGAACTGCTGCGCGAGGCGGGGCTGCACAATTACGAGGTACTGAAGGCCGCGACGCTGAACAGCGCGGAGGCGCTGCGCGAGGCGAAGCTGGGCCTGGTGCGTCCGGGTTATGCCGCCGACCTGCTGATCGTCGACCACAACCCGGCCTATAATCTGGCCTTCCTCTACGGTTTCGGCGCCAACACGCTCGATGCGTCGGGTCAGATGGTCCGCACCGCCGGCATCATCCACACGATCAAGGACGGCGTGGTGATGGAAAATGCCCGCCTGCTCGAAGAGGTCGCACGCATGGTCAAGGCATCGCGGCCCGAAGGCCGCGCGCCCGACACGGTGACGGCGCCCTTCCTGCCCTGAGGCGGGGGCGGCGGATCAGGCCGCCATCAGGCGCAGCTCGCCGCGGAAATCCTCGTCGAAGCGCATGGGGGTGACGGCATCGCTGCCGTCACCGTCGCCCTGCTCGAACAGCGCGCAGGGTGCTTCGCCCCCGCGCGCGAGGCTGTGACGCGGCACGACCCGACCGGTCGGCCGAAATCCCAGCTTGCGCAGCACCGCGCCCGACGCGGGGTTGTCGACGAAATGGCCGGCGGTCAGCTTGGGCAGCTTCATCGCATGGGCGATGCGGACGAGCTGGCGCCCCGCCTCGGTCGCGAAACCAAGCCCCCAATAGGGCCGCGCGATCCAGTACCCGAGTTCGAGCCCATCGTCGGGGCCGGGCGCGATGCCGCAGCCGCCGACGAGGCGCGGCGCGCGGCCGGTGCGCGCGAAGATCAGGAAGCGCGGCTGGTCGGGGGCGGTCGGCTGGTCGAGGAAGGCTGACGCCTCCGCTTCGCCATAGGGCCAAGGCGCGCGGGCGAGGCCCCGCACCACCGCCTCGTCGCCGATCGCACGGGCGAGCGCCGGGGCATCTTCCAGCCAGCCGGGCCGCAGCAACAGTCTATCGGTACGCGCAAACATTCTCATCACTCCCATTTGGCTGTCGCCTTGGCGCCAGATGGTGACGCTTTGGCGACAGTCGATGTGCGAGGGAGATGATCGGCCCGATTTTCGCGCCCGTCCGTCAAGCGACGGAATAAGGGCGAGAAAAAAGGGAGACCGGGGCGACCCGTCTCCCTCTTTTCGAACCTGGTTTTCCGCGTCGGGCGGAAAAGGGCGGTCCCGGGTCGTCCCTTGGTGGACGACCGCGGCAGGATCGTCCCTTATTCGGCGGCGTCCGCCATACAGTCGACCGACACATATTTGCGGCCGAGCTTGCCGTCGTGGAATCGGACGCGGCCGTCCGCGGTCGCGAACAGCGTGTGGTCCTTGCCGATGCCGACGTTGACGCCCGGATAGACCTTGGTGCCGCGCTGGCGCACGATGATGTTGCCGCCGATCACTTCCTGACCGCCGAACTTCTTCACGCCAAGGCGCTTGGATTGCGAGTCGCGGCCGTTGCGCGACGAACCGCCTGCCTTCTTATGTGCCATGACTGATGCTCCTTACTTCTGCCAAGCCGCGGACGAGCGCGCTCAGGCGTCCTTCTTGGGGGCCGCTTTCTTGGCGGCGGGCTTCTTCTCGGCGGCTTCGGCCTTGGGCGCGGCGGCCTTCTTCGGCGCTGCAGCTTTTTTCTCAGCGGGCGCAGCCTTGGCTTCGGCGGCCGGGGCGGCGTCTTCCTTCGGCGCTGCTTCCTTCTTCGGGGCGGCCTTCTTGGCTTCGCCGACCGACAGGATACGCAGCAGCGTCAGCGACTGGCGGTGGCCGTTGCGGCGGCGGTAATTGTGCCGGCGGCGCTTCTTGAAGACGATGACCTTCTCGCCGCGCGTCTGGGCGATGATCTCGGCAGAGACGGTCAGTCCCTTGGCGTCCTTCACCTCGCCGCCGTCGCCGGCCAGCAGGATGTCGCCCAGCGACACGGTGTCACCAGCCGCGCCCTCGATCTTCTCGACGGCGATCTTGTCTCCAGCGGCGACGCGATATTGTTTGCCGCCCGTGCGCACGATTGCGAACATGGTCTTCCATCCAATCAAAAACTAAATCGCCCGCGCTGCCGACCGCCCGCCGAAGCAGGCGAACTTTCCGGCATGCGGGAAAGACCGCGCCACTAGCGGGACCGGGGCTTTCTGTCAACCGCATGTTTCCGGGCTTTTCGGTGATTTCGCCGCCGTTCGCGGAATCCCGATGGGCGCGCATTCCGATTCGGCTTGCCGCCCCGCGCCGGCCCCCATATCAGGGGCGGCGATGACGCGCATCCCGCTTTCCCGTCCACTGGCGATCGCCGCCGCCCTGTCGCTTTCGGCCTGCGCCGCCGCGGGCGGGGACGGGGCGCCGTCGCTGGCCAAGCGGCCGGTTGAGGGACGATTCGACGTCGCGCCACCCGTAGTCGTCGTCGACCCGCCGGGGCCGTTGCCCGCCGACCTCGCTGGCCGCCTCGCGCGATGGGATGCCGATGCCGTCGCCGCGCAGAGGGCCTTCGCCGCCGAACGCGGCACCGCCGCGACGCTCGTCTCGGCCGCTTCGGGCGCCGCGGTCGCCAGCGAGCGCTGGGTCGTCGCACAGCAGGCGATCTCGCGCCTCCAGGCGACCCGCGCGCCGCTCACCGGCGCGCTCGCCGACATCGACCGGCTCTATCTCGACCGCAGCGTCGCAGAGGACATCGACGGTCTGCCCGATATCTATGCGCTGCGCGACCGCCTCGCCGACATGGCGGCGACGCAGAATGCGGTGGTCGAGGCGCTGGAGCGGCAATTGCCGCAATAGGGGGCCGACCCGGCCGGAAATCGTCACCCCGGACTTGCTTGGCAATTATTCCCGTTCCGACGCGTAGCTGTTCCCCGGCGAAAGCCGGGGTCCATGCGGGGCAGCACGACGCCATCTGGACCCGGCTTTCGCCGGGGAGCGAGCTGAAGAGCTTACAGGCCAAGCCGTTTCAGGGCCCATCGTAAGAACCATGGATGCCGAAACATATTCGACATGACGAAGGAATAGGCGAGGTTATTGATTCAGCCCATGCTTCTTCAGCGCATGGCGAATCTGGTCGTAGCTGAGCCCCAGCGCCTCGGCCGCGACCTTCTGATTATAGCGGCAGCGCGCCATCGTGTCGGCGAGGATCTGCCTTTCATAGCCGTCGACCGCGGCGCGCAGGTCGCTGACCGGCCCCGAAGGTGGCGCGGCCGGCGCGGCTTCGCTGGACGTGGCCGAAGGCGCGGAGGCGGGCGACGTGGCGGATTTGCGCTGCGCTGCGGGTTGCCACGGGCTCGCGAAGGGGTCGAAGCTCAGCACGTCGACCGGACGAGTCGCGTCGGCCCAGCGATAGATGGCGCGCTCGATGACGTTGCGCAGTTCGCGGACGTTGCCCGGCCAGTCGTGCCCTTCCATCGCCGCGAGCGCGCGCGGGCCGAAGCCTGGCCATTCCTCCCAGCCGAGCACCGCCGCCATGCGCTGCCCGAAATAGGTCGCGAGCACCTCGATATCGCCCTCGCGCGCGCGCAGCGGGGGCAGGGTGATGACCTCGAACGACAACCGGTCGAGCAGGTCGGCGCGAAAGCGGTTATCCTCGACCAGCGCGGGCAGATGCTCGTTGGTCGCCGCGACGATGCGGACGTCGACGCGCACCGGGCGTGACGCGCCGACGCGCGTGATCTCGCCATATTCGACCGCGCGCAGCAACCGCTCCTGCGCCGCCATCGACATCGTCGCCAGTTCGTCGAGGAATAATGTGCCGCCGTCGGCTTCCTCGAAACGGCCCGCGCGGCTGCGTGTTGCGCCGGTGAACGCGCCCGCCTCGTGTCCGAACAGTTCGGCCTCGATCAGCGTCTCGGGCATCGCGGCGCAGTTCAGAATCACATAGGGCTTGTCCCAGCGTGCCGACAGGCGGTGCAGGCGTTCGGCGATCAGTTCCTTGCCGGTGCCGCGCTCGCCGATCACTAGCACCGGGCGGTCGAGTAGCGCCGCCTGGCTCGCGCGGTCGACCGCATCCTGAAAGGCCGCCGATTGCCCGATGAACTGCGTTTCGCGCTCCATTCCCAACTATTGGCAAAATTTCCCGCTGAATGGCAAGAAGAATCGGCTTGTACGGAGATTTCGGTGTGAAGTTGCGCGCTTTTCCAGTGCTTTTGGGCAATTGGCACGCCCTCTGCATAGAATAAGGCGAACCGGCGCATGTCGTGCCGGAGCAGCAGAATGAGGAAGTTCGATCCATGAAGACGACCCTTGCCCAGGCCGCTACCTTCGCGTTCAGCGCGGTCGGTGCGCTGGCCATTCTCGTCGGCGTGCTCGACCAGCCTCGGATCGCCGCCAGCGCCGCCGGAACCCCGACCGCGATGCTGGCGGCGGCTGCATCGACCCCGACGGTCGGCCGCATGGCCTGACCGGCTCTGGTGCCGGGGCTCTCTCCCCCCTTGCCCCGCCCCGGCACCAGCATTCAAAAAGGGCCCTGCCAAGGGCTCGGACGTGTTTCGACAGGAGTGTAGTAAAATGGGTATTTTCTCACGGACCCGCGACATCATCGCCGCCAACGTCACCGATCTGCTCGACCGGGCGGAGGATCCCGAAAAGATGATCCGCCAGATCATCTTCGAGATGAACGAGACGCTGGTCGAGGTTCGCGCCTCTGCGGCCCGCACCATCGCGGACCAGAAGGAAATGCGCCGCCATATCGCCAAGCTCGAGAGCCTCCAGGACAGCTGGAAGGAAAAGGCTGAACTTGCGCTGTCGAAGGACCGCGAGGACCTCGCCACCGCCGCGCTCGTCGAAAAGCAGAAGGCCGGCGACATGGCCGAACGGCTGAAGGGCGAGATCGCGGTGCTCGACGATGCGCTCAAGGGCTATGAAGCCGATATCGCCAAGCTCCAGAAGAAGCTGGGCGAGGCGCGGGCCCGCCAGTCGAGCGTCGTCAACCGCCTCGAAAGCGCGGAGAACCGCTATCGCCTGCGCGAGATGACCAATGGCGATCGCGTCCAGGACGCCTTCTCGCGCTTCGAGATCCTCGAACGCCGCGTCGACGAGGCCGAAGGCCGCGCCGAGGCGCTGGGTCTCGGCTACAAGAAGTCGCTCGACGAAGAGATCGCCGAACTGCAGGCCGCCGACAAGGTCGCCGACGAACTGGCCGCGCTCAAGGCGGCGCAGGGCAAGCAGTAAGGAGCCGGACCGATGGAAGAGATCATCATCGTCCCGATCGTCATCGGCACCCTCTTCCTCGGTCTGCCCTGGCTGATCCTCCACTACATCACGCGGTGGAAACAGGCCAAGACGCTGACCGGAGAGGATGAGCAGCTGCTCGACGAACTGTACGATACCGCGCGCCGGCTCGAGAATCGTCTGCATACCGTCGAACGGATCATCAGCGCCGACCATCCCGACTTCCGCCCCGCGGTTCGCAGCGACGAGGATCTGGCGCAGCTTGAAAACATGAGCAGGAGGAACTGAGATGTCTGCCAGCCGCACCAAATTCTATCTCGATAAACAGCATGCCAAGTGGAGCGGCGTGTGTGCGGGGATTGCGGACTATATCGGAATCGACGTTCTCTGGGTCCGCGTCGGCGCGGTGCTGCTGACGCTGATGGGCGGCTTCCCCTGGACGCTGATCGCCTACTGGCTGGTCGCCTGGATGGGAACGCCCAAGCCGCTCGCGCTCTATGGCTCGGCGGAGGAAGCGAAATTCTGGCAGGGCGTGCGCTCGAACCCCAGCGCCTCGACGCGCGACATCCGCTCGCGCTTCCGCGACATCGACCGCCGCCTCGCCGACATCGAACAATATTATACCAGTCACAACCGCCGCCTCGCCGACGAGATCGACGCACTGCGCTGAGCGGGACCGGGCAACAGGGAGACAGACCATGAGCTGGGGCGGACCCGCCTTCGTCATCGCGATCATCGGCCTTTCGATCGCCGGATGGATGTTCACCACCTGGGTGCGTGCGAGGCACGGCTATCCGATCGAGAATGAATGGGGCGGCACGGTTCATCGAACCGACCCCCACGCTGATCGAAAAATCGCGCTGCTGACGGACGACAATGCCAAGCTTTCGGCCCAGATCACGCGGCTGGAGGAACGGGTGTCGGTGCTCGAACGCATCGCCACCGACGCGAACGGCCGCGCGGCGCAGCTCGCCGAGCAGATCGACCGGCTGCGCTGAGGAGAGGAATTATGGACAAACTCGGTATCATCAACGCCATCGGCCCGATCCTCGCGATCATCGGCGTCGCAGGTATCGCCGGCTGGGTCGTCACCACCTGGATGCGGATCAAGAACGGCTATCCGCTCGACGGCGCCTGGGGACAGGCGGTCTATCCCAAGACCGGCGACGAGGCGATGGAGCGCATCAAGCTGCTGAGCCAGGAAAACGCCCAGCTCCGCGCCGAGCTCGGCTCGCTCAAGGACCGGCTCGCAGTGGTCGAGCGGATCGTCACCGACGAAGGCCACCGGCTGAGCCACGAGATCGAGGCGCTGCGGCGCCCGGCGAACTGAGGAGGCGGACATGGAAGATATGGTCTATGCGCTGATCCCGCTCGCGCCGTTCATCGTCGGTGGTCTGTTCATCTGGACCAAGCACCAGCAGAAGATGATCGAGAAACAGTCGGAGATGACGGCCGAAAAGGCGGCGCAATATGCCGCGCAGACCGAACGGCTGGAGGCGCGGGTGCGCGTCCTCGAACGGATCGTCACCGACCGGGGCATCGATGTCGCCCAGGAAATCGACAAGCTGCGCGATGCGCCCCTGAATTGACGACCGGACTGACAACCGGACCGACAGGCGAAAGGAATCTCCCCCATGAACCCCTTTGAAATGGTGATCGGCATCGTTCTGATCGTGACCATCGGCAGCATCCTCCGCGCGAAATATGGCGTGCGCCGTGATTCCCATGGATCCGAATATATCGCTGCCGGCAACGATGCCGAAACCAGGGCGCTCCAGGCCGAGATCCGCCAGCTCAAGGAGCGGATCCAGGTCCTCGAACGCATCGCCACCGACACCAACCGCGCCGCCAGCCTCGACGAGGAGATCGAGAAGCTGCGCGACCGTTCGCATCCCTGAACGGGACGAAGAGAAGGAGCCGAACCATGGCCACCATTGCTTCCGATCTCGCCGCCAACCTCGTGACCGCGGCCGTTGCCCTGACCGCGCTCGGCATCGTCAGTCTCGCGGCGCTGCGCGGCTGGCGCGACTGGATCGAACTCAAGCGCGAGGAGCTTGCCGCCGGCCGGTCGGCGGCGCACGATCCCGCCGTGCCGCACGCCGGCTCGCGGATCGAGATCGCCGACCTTAAGGAACGGCTGCGCAAGCTCGAGGCGATCGCCGCGGGGGTCGACCTGTAAAAGGAAAGGTCGTCCCCGCGCAGGCGGGGGCGGCAAAAGGGGGCGGGGCCCTTCCATCCGCACCCCGAATCTGTCACTGGCGCACCATGCGCAGCCTTGACGACATTTTCGAAGAATATGATTTCCTCGACAGCGACGACCGCTATCGCCTGCTGATCGACCTCGGCCGTACCCTCGAGGCGATGCCCGATGCACTCAAGACCGATGCGACGCTGGTGCGCGGGTGCAGCGCGAGCGTCTGGGTCTATCCGGTGCCGCGCGATGACGGACGGCTGCATTTCCTCGCAGACAGCAACGCGGCGATCACCAAGGGGATCGTAGCGCTCGTCCTCGCCGCGGTGCAAGACCGGCCGGCCGCCGAGGTCGCGGCGATGGACATCGCGGGCCGTCTCGCCCCCTTCGACCTGACGCGCCAGCTTTCGTCGAACCGCACCCAGGGCGTCCCCAACATGATCGCGCTGGTCGCCGACACCGCCCGCCGCATAGCGACCGATTGACCGGTCTTCCGACGAAATTTTCCATTCTGCAAAGAAAACGGCGCGAGAGTTCCCTCCCGCGCCGCATTCTTACTCCGTTCGAGGCGAAGGATCAGAAGTTGACCTTCACGCCGACGCGGACGCCATAGAGCGACTGGCGCGTGACCAGCGTCGTGTTGGGCGCTTCCACCTCGCTATAGAGATATTTGGCGCAGGCGTTGGCGCCATCCGTGATGCAGCTCACCTCGACCAGAGACGCCGCATAGGGGAAGGCCACCTGGCGCAGCGCGCCCCAGTCGCTGTCGATCAGGTTCAGCACATTTTCGACATCGGCGAACAGCTTGAACTTGGCGTTGCCGACCAGGGCCGGGATTTCCTGGCTCACATGCAGGTCGACCTTGAAGAAATCGGGCGAACGCTGGCTGTTCTTCGGCACGATTCGTCCCCGATATTTTTCAAGGCCCAATGCCGAAACCAGCGCGTTGAAATTCGCCTCGCTCGCCGGCGTGTCGAAGTCGACCTTGCTGTTGTCGTTCAGGTTGGGAACATACAGCGCCATGCTGCCCAGATTGCCGACGGTGCCGAACACCGCGCCGCGGCCGCCGCTGTTGTCGAGCATCGTCACGCTGTACGGACGGCCCGTGCGATATTCGCCGAACAGGCTGAAGCGCGTTTCATTGTCGCCGAAGAATTCGCGCTTGAAGTCGAAGCCGAATTTCCACTGGTTACGGAACTCGTAGAGCGATCGGCCATAAGCGGCGAAGTTCGGGTCGACGAAGATGTTGTTGCCATAGTTCGACGACGAGGTCGACGAGGTCATCGCCGCGACATCCTTGACGTTCGAATAGGTATAGCTGCCGTCGATCGACAGGCCGAAATCCCAGCTCTTGGCAAAGCGGGCCGTGGCGAAATAACCGCGCCCCTTCTTGCTGTTGGTCAGTTGCAGGTCGCGGTTCGTCGTCGCGCTGCCGCCAAAGGGACCATAGGCCGGGCGCCCGTCGGGCAGAACCGCTCCGGTCGGAACCGAACGCAGGTCGGTCCACTGATAGCCGTAGATGTTCTTGTCGTACAGGAACTGGGCGCCGAACAGCCAGCCATCGCCCAGCGTGCCGAGGTCGGCTTCATAATCGACCTGCAGTGAGGTCTTGAGCTTTCGGGCCAGCTTCAGATTCGGATCGATATTGTCGGTCGGCGCGGCGGCCAGCGATCCGATGTTGGTGGCGAGATAGTCCTTCACGCTTTGCGTGATCGCGCCGCTGGTGATGCCCGTCAGGGCGTCGCACGTGGCCGATGTCGCGCAATTGGAAGGTCGGATGTCGATCGAGTTGGTCAACTGTCCGGTATTGGAGAAAACGTTGGAGAGATAAACGTCGGGGGTGCCGCCGGCAAAAATGCCGACGCCGCCGCGAACGATCAGGCGGTCCGACGGTTTCCAGTTGAAGCCGACACGCGGCTGCACGACGCTGCGCCCGTTGAACGTCTCGCGATTGTGATATCCGTAGCGGGCGAGGAAGTTCGGATTGAGTGGCGGACGCGCATCATTGCCGAACAGATCATAGCGCACACCTGCCGACAGCGTCAGATCGGGCGTGATCTGCCAGTCGTCCTGCAGGCCGATCGTGTAGTTCTGCGTGCCGAACTGGGCCGCTGCGTCGTCCGGATCGAGGCTGGGAACCGCGTTGCCGTAGCGCAGCCGCGACACATTGCCGGCCAGGAAGTCGGCGATGCTGTCGAAATAGAAATGACCGAGCGAACGCTGAAGGAACAGGTTGAATACCGTGACGTCGGTATAGCCTGCGAGGAAACGGAGCGCATGATCGCCCGCATCGAGCCGAGCGGTGAAGTCGACCGACAGATTTTCGGTGTTCAGCGCATTGGAATGACGGCTGATATCGGGTCCGAACACCAAGCTGGTGCCGGTGCAGCTCGTCGACGACGATCCGCCCGAAACGGCGTCGGTGCAGACGTCGAACTGCGGGAAATCACGACTGCCGAACGGCGTCTGCGACCGGTTGTAGTCCCGGTAGGAAACGCGCACCTGGGTCGAGAACCGGCTCGACCAGTTCGAGTTCAGTTCGAAGATGCCGGTGTTGACTTCTTCGCCCAGTTCATAGCCGTTCGACTGGAAGCCCAGCGAATAGGGCGGATTGGTAAAGGTGTTCTGCTGCGACTGCTGGGTTCCGACATTGCGGATATAGGTCAGCGAGGCGCGGTGCTTGTCATTGATGTTCCAGTCGAGCTTGCCGATCAGCTTTTCGTCCGATTCGACCGCGTTGGGCGACAATCCCAGCGTGTCATAGCCGTAACGCGACTGCGCCGTCTGGCTGACCAGGTCGACAACCGCCTGCGTCAGGCCGGGAATCTGATTGGCAAAGCCGGGCCCGAAACCATCGTCGAACGGGTCGCTTTCCTTGGTCCGTTCATAGGCAAGCATGAAGAACAGCTTGTCCTTGATGATCGGCCCGCTCAGATAACCGCCATATTGCTTGCTGTCGAAATCGAGCGTGACGTTGTTGCCGCGGCTGCGGCTGCCGGTGAGGTTGTCGTCGGTGTAGGAGAAGAAGGCTCCGCCATGGAACCGATTGCCGCCGGACCGCAGCACGACGTTGACGGCGCCGCCCTGGAAATCGCCCTCGGCGATGTCGTAAGGGGCAACCTTGACCGAGAACTGCTCGATCGCGTCGAAGGGGACGGGGCCGCGCGCGGTCGGCAGACCGCCGTTGTTGAGACCGAAGTCGTCGCTGAACTGCACACCATCGACCGAGAAACGGTTGAGACGACCATTGTTGCCCGCAACCTCGATCGCGCGGCTGTTGGTCAGGTCGAGGCTGACGAGCGGATCACGACGCGCGAGGTCGCGGATATCGCGGTTGAGCGATGCCGCACCTTCGATCGCCGTGCGGTCGAGCGCCGTGACCGGGCCGTTCGAGGTCGCGACAGTTCCGCGCAGCGCGGACGCCGTGACGACGATCGCTTCTTCCTGCATTTCGATCGGCAGGCGGAACGGCTGTCCGGCCTCGAGGAACAGGTCGGTGACCTGGACCGGTTCGAAGCCGCCGGCCGAAATCTCGACCGTGAAGGGGCCGCCGACGCGAAGGCCGTTGGCGGAGAAATTGCCGCTGCCATCGGTGGTGGTGCGCTGTGTCGTCCCCGACGGAACGTGCGTCACCGTCACATCGGCGCCGGCAACCGGGCCCGTAGCCGACACCACGGTGCCGCGGACCGCAGATGTCGTTTGCTGGGCCTGGGCGGGTGCCGCGATTACGGTGGCCGCGCTGATGGCCATCAGGCTTGCGGCGATCGAATAGCGAAGTTTCATGTCAGGACGTCCCCTAGTTGGTAGCTGCGGCAGGCGCGCAATATGGGGCGCGCCGAACCTGCGAGCGCCCCTGAAGCCCGCATGTGGCACGATTGTGACAGCGAATGTGACAGCGCAAGCGGACAGCGGCGAACTGTCGGAAGCGGTCAGGGAAAAGGCCGGTTTTCCGTCACCGCGCCCGATCGGCGATCAGGCGCGGCGGCATTTTTTCCGGCAACTGTTGCTGCAATGCAACATGGTTTCGCGGTGCAACCAGTTGGTCGCCGCGACTCAGGCGGCGTCGCCGGCTTCCTTCGCCTTGTCGGCGTAGACGCGGACCGGCTGCTTGCGGCCCTCGACGACATCCTTGTCGACGACGATCTCGACCACGTCGGTCAGATCGGGCAGGTCGAACATCGTGTCGAGCAGGATCGCCTCGACGATCGAGCGCAGCCCGCGTGCGCCCGTCTTGCGCTCGATCGCCTTCTTCGCGATCGCGACGAGCGCGTCGTCGGTGAAGGTCAGGCCGACCTCCTCCAGGTCGAACAGCTTCTTGTACTGCTTGACCAGCGCGTTCTTGGGCTCGCCGAGAATCTTGACCAGCGCATCGACGTCGAGGTCCTCGAGCGTCGCGATGACCGGCAGGCGGCCGACGAATTCGGGGATCAGGCCGAACTTGAGGAGGTCGGCCGGCTCGATCTGCTTGAGCACCTCGCCCGCGCGGCGTTCGTCGGGCCCCGCGACATGCGCGCCGAAACCGATCGACTTGCCCTGCAGGCGGTCGCCGATGATCTTTTCGAGGCCGGCGAAGGCGCCGCCCGCGATGAACAGGATGTTGGTCGTGTCGACCTGCAGGAATTCCTGCTGCGGATGCTTGCGGCCGCCCTGCGGCGGAACGCTCGCGGTCGTGCCTTCCATCAGCTTGAGCAGCGCCTGCTGCACGCCCTCGCCCGACACGTCGCGGGTGATCGACGGATTTTCGGCCTTGCGGCTGATCTTGTCGATCTCGTCGATATAGACGATGCCGCGCTGCGCCTTTTCGACGTTGTAGTCCGACGCCTGGAGCAGCTTCAGGATGATGTTCTCGACATCCTCGCCGACATAGCCCGCCTCGGTCAGCGTCGTCGCGTCGGCCATGGTGAAGGGCACGTCGAGGAAGCGCGCGAGCGTCTGCGCGAGCAGCGTCTTGCCGCTGCCGGTCGGGCCGACGAGCAGGATGTTCGACTTCGCCAGTTCGACATCGTCGCCGCGGCCGCTGTTCGCGAGGCGCTTGTAATGGTTGTGCACCGCGACCGACAGCACGCGCTTGGCCGTGTTCTGGCCGATGACATAATTGTCGAGATGCTGGCAAATCTCCAGCGGCGTCGGCACCGCGCCGTCCTTGCGCGCGGCGACTCCGCCCTTGATCTCCTCGCGGATGATGTCGTTGCACAGTTCGACGCATTCGTCGCAGATGAACACCGTGGGGCCGGCGATCAGCTTGCGGACTTCATGCTGCGACTTGCCGCAGAAGGAGCAGTAGAGAGTGCTCTTGCTGTCCGAGCCGCTCAATTTGGTCATAAAACTTCCTCTGGCGGGCGCAAAAGGCGCGCTGCCGTCCTTATCCTAGCCCGCGGCCACCCAATTACAATATGGCAATTGGGTGACGCGGGTTCAATGTTCCGCCTAGCGCCCCGGCGCCAAGCGGGCGTCAAGAAATGCGGTTACCGGAATGTCACTCTCTTCGTCGTGCCGGATCGAGTCCGGGGTGGCGAAGGGATGGATCAGGCTCCGGATCAGGGCGTCGGCCCTTCGCTCACATCCTTCGCCGCCTCGTCGCCGGGCATCGTCGGGCGGCGGTCGTAGACATGGTCGACGAGCCCGAACGCCTTCGCTTCCTCGGCCTCGAGGAAGGTGTCGCGGTCCATCGCCTTCTCGATGTCCTTGAGCGGCTTGCCAGTATATTGCGAGTAGAGGTCGTTCATCCGCTTGCGGATGCGCAGGATTTCCTTGGCCTGAATCTCGATGTCCGATGCCATGCCGCGCGCGCCGCCTGACGGCTGGTGGACCATGATGCGCGCGTTCGACAGCGCGACGCGCATGCCCGGTTCACCCGCGGCGAGCAGGAAGCTGCCCATCGACGCCGCCTGGCCGATGCACACGGTGCCGACGCGCGGGCGGATATATTGCATCGTGTCGTGGATCGCCATGCCCGCCGTGACGACTCCGCCGGGCGAGTTGATGTACATGAAGATGTCCTTCTTCGGATTTTCCGATTCGAGGAACAGCAACTGGGCGACGATCAGCGAGGCCATATTGTCCTCGACCTCGCCGGTGACGAAGACGATCCGTTCGCGCAGCAGGCGGGAGAAGATGTCGAAGCTGCGTTCGCCGCGGCTCGTCTGTTCGACGACGACGGGAACAAGGGCGGCGAGCGGGTCGATCATGCGAATCTATCCTATGTTTCCGGGATGCCGCGCCGAGGACCGGCGGGCTGGCCCCTCCGCGTCCCTACATCGGCGGCAAGGCGAAGGGTTTCAAGAGGGCAATGTCGGGGCTCTCTTTTTGGCGCACTCGGTCCTCAAAGCCACAAAAGCCCCGCATGCGTGCGTCGAATTTGTGTCCTTTGCGGCTTTAAGCCGGCTGCGCGCGCCGGACAAGATCGGCAACCGCCGATTCGCGAACCCGGCCGGAGACCGGCACGGCAGAGCTTTGTAGGACAAAGGTTTGCCTGGCTTGCCAAGCCCAGCAAATGGGAGCCACCCATCCTGTCCGTCCCTGTTCCCCGGCGAAAGCCGGGGTCCAGATGGCACAGCGCTGCCTCGCATGGTCCCCGGCTTTCGCCGGGGAACGGTTACCTGTCGAAAAGGGATCATTGCCAACTTGTTTCAGGGCCCATGGTCTGCCCTTGCATGGAGGCTCCGTGCAGAAGGATGAGGCGGGGCCATCGATGCTGAACCGAGTTCAGCATGACAAAGCGGGAGAGCGGCGTGCTCCAACCTAGGCCGCGTGGACAAATTCCTCTGTCTGAAAGCGACCGGCTGTGGACATTCGCTCTGCGCCTCATAAGGCTAAGTCGGCAGCATAGAGGAAAAGAGTGATGCAGCGGAAGCTTGCCGCCCAGCTCGCAATTCAGAGCGGATTAGAGGTGGTCTCGTTCGAGCATTTTGACTGCCTCGTCTTCGAGCGCGGCGAAACGTTGAAGATGTTTTCTCCCCGGTCGAGCAGAATGCTCGGAGCAAGCACGCAGAAACGCAGAGTCGAAGGTGACCTGATTGTGGTTTTCGAGGAAGATCTCGAGCGTCTGCGTCCGCCATCAAAGCGGTTCAAATTTGGCGGCCTTGTGACCTTCATGCCAACGGCGAACTTTCCGTCGACCATCACCGGATCGGAAATCATCGAGGGCGAGGTCGACCGGAACTTTTTTGGGAAGATACGCGACCTTCTGAATGCACTTCCCGATAGTAAGTCAGAATGGATTTCTAAATTCGGAGAAGATTTTTTCTCCCGCACCCCGACCGACCGCTGCATTGACACGGTTAGATACCTGAGATCCCGTGAATGATTTCAGATGTCTGCTTACCACCCCAAATCAGGCATTCTGGCGAAGCTTGAATTTGTCCACGCGGCCCAAGACGAACGAATTTCTGCAATCGACATGATTCCCAAAAGAAAGGGGGCGGGAATGGCCCGCCCCGTTTCGTTCGCTTCGATTGCGAATCAGTCGCCTTCGCCGGGCTCGGGCGAGAAGAATTTGTCGAACTTGCCGTCGACGCCCTTCCATTCGTCGGCGTCGGCGGGGCTTTCCTTCTTGGTCGTGATGTTCGGCCAGTCGGCGCTGAACTTGGCGTTGAGCTCCAGCCACTGTTCGAGGCCGTTTTCGGTGTCGGGCAGGATCGCCTCGGCCGGGCATTCGGGCTCGCAGACGCCGCAGTCGATGCACTCGTTCGGGTTGATGACGAGCATGTTCTCGCCCTCATAGAAACAGTCGACCGGACAGACCTCGACGCAATCCATGTATTTGCAACGGATGCAAGCGTCGGTGACGACGTAGGTCATGGGTAACGACTCCCTTATCGCGGCGCGGCGCGCGCCGTTCGACTGCAACGATTCCTCGCCTCTATGCCGCGCGGCGGCGGCGCGTCAACGCCTGACGACAGTTGCGAATCACTCTCACTCGATCGGCGGCCGCGCGCGGTGCTTCCTGGGAGGCGCCGACCGTTCAACTCGCGGCGGACGAACCCCTGTCCTCCAGCCGGACATAGCAGGATTGCGCTTCGGGGGCCGGTCCGCGCCGCGACGGCACGGTCAGCAGCCGGATCACCTCGATCCGCTCGCCCACCGGCAGCACCAGCGTCGCGCCGGCATGGACGGCGGCCGAGGCGCGGGTGACGCGCCGGCCGTCGAGGCGGATATGCCCCGCCGCGACCATCGCCTGCGCGATGCTGCGCGAGCGGGCGAAGCGCAGATACCAGAGCAGCTTGTCGAGCCGGATGCTGCCCGCGGCGCCCGGACTCGCCATCAGTCCTTGCGCCCCTCGGCCAGCAGCGCGGCGAGGCCGGCGAAGGGGCTGTGCGGCGACGGGCCGCGCCGCGGCGCCCGCTCGGGGCGCGGGGCGCGCGGCGCTTCTTGCCCCGGTTTCGGGCGCTGCCCCTTCTTGGCGGGGCGGGGCGGTCGCCCCTTCGCGGCTTCGCCTGCCTGCTGCTGGGGGGCGCCCTTCCTCTCCGGCTTGCGGTGCTCCGGCTTGCGGCGCTGGCGCTTGTCGGCCCGTTTGAGTCCCGCCCAGCGCCAGCGCTGAAGCGCCGGGTCGCCGACGGGGCGGAAGCCGAAACTCTGGAGCAGCGCGCGCCGTGCCTCCTCGTCGAGGCCGAGCGAGGTGGCGAGCGCCGGGTCGATCGCAAACCCCGGCGGCAGCGCGGCGACGGCGCCTTCGCCATCGCCCTCTTCGCCCGCCTCCTGCTGCGCGGCGCGATGCGGATCGCCGCCCGCGACCGGCGCGCTCGGCGGCGTGGCGGCCTGCATCCGCGCGGCATGCGCCTGCCGCGCCAGCTTCTCGGCCATGTCGATGCGCAGCCAGCCCGAAGCGCAGCGGCGGAAGCCCGCGACCGCCAGCCCCGCTTCGTCGCCGCCCTTTTGCAGCACCGCGCCGTGCGGCGGCAGCGCAGGCATCGCCGTGCCCTGCTGCGCGGCGAGCAGCGCGGCGCGCCAGCGCACCGCCTCGGGCTTGAGGAGTTGCGGGTGGAACAGGTCGAGCGACCCGATGGTGAGGCCGAGGCGGCGGAGCAGCGGCCGCTCGTCCGCGGTCATCGCCGTGAGCTGGTCCTCGACCGCGGCGCGCGGCACCGTGCCGCCGCCGTCGACCAGCGCCGCGAGCAGCGCGCGCACCCGCGGCGGGGTGAAGAGGTCGCCCGCCGCGGCGCCCATCGCGGCGAGCGGCGCGGCGTGGCGCGCGAGCTGTTCGGCGACGAAGCGCTGGAGCCGCTCGGCGATCGCCTGCACCTGCGGCGGATCGAGCCGGCGCAGCGCCGCATCGAGAAGGATCGCCGGCTGCACCAGCGTCGTTCCCCGCGCCAGCGTCGCGATGGTCTGGTCGTGCCATGCGAGGCGCGGCGGCGCGCCCGCTTCGCCGACCAGCGCCAGCGCGCCGCCGTCGCTCTCGGCCAGCGCCGCGGCGCGCCGCGCCAGTTCGCCGCGCAGATGCTTGTCCGCGGCGGCGAGCAGCAGCCGGTGGTCGCTCGCGCGCGCGACGGGGTCGACCTTGAAGCTGAAGCCGTTCAGCGTTCCCAGCGCTTCGCCGTCGACCGCGACGGTGCCGTCGGCGCCGACCGCGACGGGCAGCGCGGCGTGGCGCTGGCCGGCGTCGCGGATCAGCAGCGCCAGCCGCCGGTCGACGAAGCGCTGCGTCAGCGCCGCGTGCAGCGCATCGGACAATCGCGATTCGAGCGCCTGCGTCTGCGCGGTCCACCCCGCCGCATCGGCGATCCAGTCGCCGCGCTGGGCGATGAAGCACAGCGTGCGCACCGCCGCGATGCGGCTTGCGAGCTGGTCGATGTCGCCCTCGGCATCGTCGAGCCGCGCGAGCCGGCGCGCGAACCAGTCGGGGTCGATCATGCCGTCGCCGCTGGTGCGCCACTGCCACAGGCGGAGCACGGTGCGGCTGTGATGCTCGGCGCCGAGCCGCTCGAAATCGGGCAGGCCGCAGACGTCCCACAATCGCTCGACCGCCTGCGGCTCGCCGCCGCGCGCCGCGACCTCGATATCGCCCGCCAGGTGCCGCAGCACGGCGAGGTCCACCGCTTCGGGCGCCGCGCGGAGCGCGGGGTGGGCAGGGGGCTGGGCGAGGTCGGCGAGCAGCCGGTCGAGCGTGTCGAAGCGCGGCTGCGGGTTGCGCCAGAACAGGCTCGACAGCGGCGGGAAATGATGCCCCTCGATCGCGGCGATTTCCTCGGGCGTCATGCCGCCCTGCGGCAGGCCGATGGTGCCGAAGCTGCCGTCCTGCTGGTGGCGTCCGGCGCGACCCGCGATCTGCGCCATCTCCGCGATGGTCAGGCGGCGCAGGCGGCGCCCGTCGAATTTCTGCAAGCTGGCGAAGGCGACGTGGCGCACGTCGAGGTTCAGCCCCATGCCGATCGCGTCGGTGGCGACCAGATAGTCGACCTCGCCCGCCTCGAACATCGCGACCTGCGCGTTGCGGGTGCGCGGGCTCAGCGCGCCCATCACCACCGCCGCGCCGCCCGCGAAGCGGCGCAGCATCTCGGCGATCGCATAGACCTCCTCGGCTGAGAAGGCGACGATCGCCGATCGCCTGGGAAGGCGCGACAGCTTCATCGCGCCGGCATAGCTGAGCGTCGAAAAACGCGGCCGCCCGACAATTTCGGCCTCGGGCACCAGTTCGCGGATCAGCGGGGTGAGGCTGGCCGAGCCGAGAATCATCGTCTCGTCGCGGCCGCGCGCGCGCAGCATCCGGTCGGTGAAGACGTGCCCGCGCTCGGGATCGGCGCCAAGCTGCGCCTCGTCGATCCCGACGAAGGCGACGTCGCGCTCGATCGGCAGCGCCTCCATCGTGCCGAGCACATAGCGCGCCTCGGGCGGCCAGATGCGTTCCTCGCCGGTGACCAGCGCGACCTCGGCCGGTCCCTTGATCGCGGCGACGCGGTCATAGACCTCGCGCGCGAGCAGGCGCAGCGGGAAGCCGATCATGCCGCTGACATGGGCGGTCAGGCGTTCGACCGCCAAATGGGTCTTGCCGGTGTTGGTGGGGCCAAGGACGGCCTTGACCATGGGGGAGGAGGTGAGAAGCATCGTCTTAGCGCCACGCTGGCATGGCGCGCGCGCGGGCGCAACCGCCGATCGCCGCGCGATGCGCGTCTCCCCTGCCTTTTCCGCCTGCGGGCACGCCACAGCCCGCCTCGGCCACGGCTCGCCGCAAGCCAAAAGCCGCGGGGAAGCCATTAAATTGACTTTAACGACCTTTGTTTACAGACGTTCGGTCCGACGAGATCATCGACGGCCGGGTCGCGGGAGGCCCGTCGAGCGGGGGTTTATTTGTTCCAGCGCCACGAACCCATTGCCGGGATGTCAGGCAACGCGGCCGCGCTCAGCATGGCGCAGGCCGTTCCGCTGCGGCCCGCGGCGTTCGAATCCGAACCCGCACTCTCGTGGCGCGATCGTCTCGCCGGTCTCGACCTCGTTCCCGATCTGGGCGCCAATATCGGCTCGGCCGAATGGTGGCGCGGGCTGGCGACGCTGACCCTGCTGTGCGGCAGCGCCATCGCGACCTTTCCCGGCATCAAGCCGCTGGAGATCGGCGGCGCGCCGGCGCTCGACGCCGCCGATTTCAACGAAGCGCGCGCGCAGATGATCGTGCCGCTCGCACTCGGCGCCGACACGGGCCGCCATATGGCCGCGACCGACGCGGTGCGCCCGCTGACCCAGACGCCCGAACGGCCGCAGATTGAATTGGCCGCGACGCTCGGCCGCGGCGACAGCTTTGCCCGCCTGCTCGAACGCTCGGGCGTCGGCGGCGCGGAAGCGCAGGCCATCGCGCAGCAGGTTTCGGGCGCCGTGCCGCTGTCCGACATCGCGCCGGGCACGCGCATCGACCTGATCCTGGGACGCCGCGCGGCGCGCACCATGCCGCGCCCGGTCGAGGCGCTGGCGATGCGCGCACGCTTCGACCTTCGTATCGAGATGGAGCGGATCGACGGCCGGATGGTGATGCGCCGCATCCCGATCGCCGTCGACGCGACGCCGCTGCGCATCCGCGGACGGGTCGGCGACAGCCTCTATCGCTCGGCGCGCGCGGCGGGCGCGCCGCCGGAGGCGATCCAGGCTTATCTGCGCGTGATCGGCAAGCAGATATCGGTCGGCAGCGACCTGCGGGCCTCCGACGAATATGACATCATCGTCGACCATCGCCGCGCCGAAACGGGCGAAAGCGAGACGGGCCGGCTGCTCTATGCGGGGCTGATCCGCGGCGGCAAGCCGAAGCTGTCGATGCTCGAATGGACCAAGGACGGACGCAGCCAGTGGTTCGAGGCGTCGGGGGTCGGCGAACGGCGCGGCGGCATGGTGCGCCCGACGAACGGCCGCGTCACCTCGACCTTTGGCGTGCGGCGCCATCCGATCCTCGGTTATCGCCGCATGCACAGCGGCGTCGATTTCGGCGGCGGTTATGGCGCGCCCATCCATGCGGTCAGCGACGGCGTGGTGACGGTCGCCGGCCGCACCGGCGGCTTCGGCAATTACGTCAAGCTCAACCATGGCGGCGGCACCGGCACCGGCTATGGCCATATGAGCCGCATCGCGGTGCGCGCGGGCCAGCGCGTCACGCGCGGCCAGGTGATCGGCTATATCGGCTCGACCGGCCTGTCGACCGGGCCGCATCTTCATTTCGAAGTCTATCGCAACGGCCATGCGGTGAACCCGATGTCGGTCAGCTTCGTCACCAAGGCGCAGCTTGAAGGCCAGGAACTCGCGGCCTTCCGCGCGCGCATCCGCACGCTGACTGCGATCGCCCCGGGCGCGGCGCTCGCGCCCGTCGCGCCGAAGCAGATCGAGGGGCCGAAGCTCGGCTCGCTCGCCGACGTCGCCTCGAAGCGGGCCGGCGACGGACTCTGACCGGACGCGGCGCGGACTCACGCGCCGGCTATCGTCCGCTCCGTTCAGACGCGTGCGCAGCCACCGCGCGACCGCCATCGCTCGCGGCGCGATCGGCGTCGCCTGCTGGCTGGTCGAATCTTGGATATAATCAAAAAGGAATATTGGGGCATGCATAATTTATTATGTTGATATATGAACGCCGCTAATTTGCAGCCTGCGACACAACAATGCCGGTTGGGCACCTTCCCGAGCGAGGATGAGGGGTCCGGCCGCTGGGGAGGTAAGCTGCAATGACATCCACTCGAAATCTGCGCTGGGCGCTTCTCGCGACCGTGGCGGGCCTCGCGGCGCCGGGCACGGCCTTTGCGCAGGCGGCCCCGAACGAGGCCGCCGCGGCCGCACCGGGCGACGAGATCGTCGTCACCGCGCGCAAGCGCGCCGAAAGCCTGCAGGACGTGCCGATTTCGGTCCAGGCGTTCAGCAGCGCTGCGCTCGAACAGGCGGGCATCAAGGATTTTTCCGAAGTCGCCTACCGCATTCCGGGGCTCAAGCTCAGTGCCGAGCGCGCGGTCGATACCGAGCTGTTCATCCGCGGCATCGGTTCGGACATCCAGGGCGCCGGCGCCGACGCGGCGGTCGGCATCTTCGTCGACGGCGTCTATCTGTCGCGCGGCACCGGCTCGCTGCTCGACCTCTATGACCTCGAGCGCGTCGAGGTGCTCAAGGGGCCGCAGGCGCTTCGTTTCGGCAAGAGCGTCGTCGGCGGCCTGATCAACTATGTGACCAAGAAGCCCGGCGACACGTTCGAAGGGCGCTTCGAAGCGAGCTACGGCAACTACGACCGGATCGACGTCGCGGCATCGATGCGCGGCCCGGTGTCGGACACCGTCAGCCTCGGCCTGACGGCCAGTTCGCGCAAGCACGACGGCTATGCGAAGAATTTGCGCGGCGGCGACGAAGAGGACCAGAATATGCAGTCGGTGCGCGCGCAGCTGCGCTGGCAGCCCGACGCGACGCTCGATGTCTATCTGTCGGCCGACTATACGCGCCACCGCGACGGAGCGCGCTGGGTCGACATCCTCGTTCCCGGCGACAGCGAGGAAGTGACCTACCTCGGCTATTATGCGCCGACGATCGACAGCCTGCCCGGTTTCGTGCTGCCGAACCGCAACGCGCCGTTCAAGAGCGCGAAGCGCCGCTCGGGCGAGCATAATTTCACCGGCTTCCAGAACAGCGACATGTACGGGCTCAGTGGCACGATCGACTGGCAGCCGGGCGACGGGATCAGCATCACCTCGCAGACCGCCTATCGCGACAGCTCGCTGGCGGCGCGCGAGGACGGATCGGGGATGTTCTTCAACTTCCCCTTCGACCCCGCCACCAACGCCCCCGACATCACCTCCGCGATGCTCGCCGGGCTCGACACCTATCTCGCGACTGTCCCCGACAGCTATTTCGACAGCGGCAAGGGCGAGGACGTGAAGCAATTCTCGCAGGAACTGCGCCTGCGCTGGGACAATGGCGGGCCGCTCCGGCTCGAAGGCGGCGTCTATTATCTGCACGAGAAAATCCGCCGCGCGGAAGATGTGAACTTCCTTTTCTCTGACTTCGGGGCGATCGAGGAATTCGCCTTCGCGCTCGCCTATGGCGGCATCCCGGCGACGCCGTCGCCCGGCTCGAACCACACGGTCACCAGCTCGCGCAACGACAATATCGGCGTCTTCGGCGAAGTCAGCTTCGACCTGACCGACCAGCTCACCGTCGAGGCGGGGCTGCGTTATGCCTATGACCGCAAGCGCTATTCGAACAATCGCTCGGGCGTGTCGTTCGAGGGCGAGGCGGTCAATTTCCGGGTTGGCGAGACGCGGAGCTGGGACGCCTGGCTGCCGAGCGCGACGCTGCGCTACGAGCCAAGCGACGATGTCACCCTCTATGCCCGCTATGCGAAGGGCTACAAGCCTGGCGGCTGGACGGGCGAGGACGCCAACACGCCGGCCGAGGCGCTGGTCTCCTTCGATCCCGAAACCGCCGACAGCTTCGAACTCGGCGCCAAGCTCGCGCTTGCCGACCGGCGGTTGTTCATCAACGCGGCGGCCTATTATACGCTCTACGACAATCTCCAGACCAACCAGTTCCTGTCGCCAGGGCCGGGGATGCCGCCCGACAATTTCGTCTTCAATGCGAAGAACGGCACGCGCGCCTATGGCCTCGAACTCGATTTCCAGGCGCGGATCACCGATACGTTCACCCTGTCGGGCAACTATGCCTTTTCGAAGTGCAACTTCACCGGCGAGCTGATCATCGACGACGACGGAACCGACCTTGACGGTAACAGTTGCCGCCGCACTCCCAAGCATGCGTTCAGCGTCGCGGCGAACCTCGACCAGCCGATCAGCGAACGGCTCGCGCTGGTGGCGGGCACCGACTTCCAATATACGGGGGCGAATTTCTTCGACAATCCGAACACCCCGATCCTGAAGTTCGACGAAGAGGTGCTGCTCAATGCACGCATCGGGGTGCGCGACATCGACGACAAGTGGGAATTGACCGCCTGGATCAAGAATCTCACCAACGAGCTCAACTATACCAGCAAGCTCGAATTGTTCGGCACCATCTATTCGACCTATATCCCGCCGCGCACCTATGGCCTGACGGCCCGGTTCCGCTTCTAGGGCATCATTGTCATTGCAACTCCGGACCGGGTTCGGGGTCGCAATGACGCAGCAGGTCAACAGGCAGGAAAGGGTTCGCAATGAAGCGCGGCATCAGGATCATGGCAGGCGCGGGCACCGTCCTCGCCGCGCTGCTCGGCACGGCGGCGCTCGCTGCGGCGGACTGGGATCCGAAAGAACCCGGGCCGATCGATGTGCGCGATTCGTGGCTGCAGGCCTGGATCGCCATGACCCCCGACAATCCGCCGGCCCCGCCGAAACCGGGCGTCGATTACGGCATGAACCCGGATGGGTCGTTCCGCCATCCGGTCGCGACGCCGCTGACGACCGATGCGCCGCGCTTTCCGGGGCAGCTCGATCATTGGGACCAGAACAGCTACGCCAGCAACGTCGACGTGATCGCCTTCTATCCCGCGGTGACGTCGCCGTGGCACGCCTGGGCGAATGTCGTCGATTTCGGCGGCAAGCGCTATCTCTATACGCACGACCGCGACTATCTGCGCATCCTCGACGTCACCGACCCGCGCAAGGCGAAGATCGTCTGGTCGCAGGGCGGCACCTGGAGCGCCAAGGGGTCGAGCGAGGATTGGGACGCCTCCGCGGTCACCGACTATTTCGGCGGCGTCACCATCGCATGGAACGAGAAGCTGCGGCGCAACATCCTCGTCGCCTCCTACGAGATCGGCCGCTTCGGCCTGATGGAGGACAAGCGCCGCGAGCCCGAGAAAGTGGCGGAGCAGCGTCACTATAATTCGCTCAAGGGCTTCAAGGTGTATGCGATGAACGGCCCGACCCCCGACCAGTGGGAACTGATCGCGACGCGCACCACCGATACCAAACACCCCGACGCGCCGATCGGCGAACAGCAGGGATCGGGCGCGCTCGACGCGGTCACATGGTTCGGGGGCAAATATATGCTGCTCTCGGCGGCGCCCGACGACAGCTATTCGCTCACCGAATATCCCGATTATCTCTATTCGCCCGGCTATCAGGTCTGGGACATGGCGGACCCGGCGAACCCGAAATTCGTGTCGCAAATCACGGTGCCCGGCCAGCAGCTCGGCGACCCCGCCAGCGAGGCCGCCTATCGCGCCAATCCGCGCGCGGGCAACCGGACGAGCTGGATGGGTTCGCGCTATCCGATCGTGACCACCCGGCCGGTCGAGGACGGCGGCAAGGTCGGCTTCGGCGGCACGGGCGGGCTCGGCTTCTACACGTTCGACCTCAGCGACCCGGCGCAGCCGAAGACGCTCGGCCATCTCACGATCCCGCCGAGCTATGCCGGGACCGAATTCGACAATGTCGACGTCAGCCAGTACGACCGCACCGGCTTCGTCTTCGCGAACGGCTATCCGATGAACGAGAATTGCTACGAGCCGTTCAAGGACATTTACGTGATCGACGTGCGCGATCCTGCGCATCCGAAGGTCGCGGCGACCTTCCCGCGTCCGACGCCGCCGCCCGGCGCGGCCTTTACCGATTTCTGCCAGCGGCGCGGCAGCTTCGGGCCGAAGCGGTCGGGCGGGCTCACCCAGCCCGAGCGCGGGCGCCAGGGTCTCGCCATCTATGCCTTCTACAACGCGGGCATCCAGATCTTCGACGTCAAGGATCCGGCGAAGCCGAAGGTCGCGGGCTATTTCGTCCCGCGCTTCGCGACGACCGACGAACTGCCCGATTATGCGATCGGCAACTCGACCTTCGCGGTTTATACCGAATATGACCGCAACATCATCTGGGCCTTTTCGGTGAACGGCGTCTATGCGCTGTCGTCGCCGCTGCTCGGCAAGCCGCGGCTCGGCGCACCGAAAACCGTCTGGCCCGAACGGCGATAATTCCACTTCGAAAAGGACCTGATTTATGCGCACAGCGATGATGACGCTGGCGGGGGCGCTGTTCCTCGCCGGATGCTCGAACGCGCCCGTCGACAAGCCGGCGGCAAAGCCCGCAGAACCTGCCGGCGACAATATCCTGCACATCAGCTGGGGCGGTATCGCGGAGGCCGATGCGGGCGAAGCCGCGCGCCACTGGTCGACCTGGACGATCAACCTCGTCGATGGCGGTCCGGCCTATGGCTGGCAGTCCGACAAGGCCGCCACCCTCCCGCACCAGCTCGCTTTCGAGCTGGCGGACAGCGGTACGATCCGGGCGGTCGTGCTCGACAATCGCTTCGAGCCGGTGGTGCGCGAGGACGGGTCGATGTCGCAGGCCCCCGACGGCTCGCCGGTGCGGCGCTTTGCGCTGCTCGGCTCGACCGCCGGGCCCGACGGGCCGTTCGAGACGCTGGTTGAGGGTGAGGCCAAGGCCGACGCGCAGACGCTGGTGAAACTGCCGAAGGAGGCCCGCGCACGCTGGCTGCGGCTGCGCATCGACAGCAATTGGGCGGGCAGCGGTTCGACGCGTCTGTCGGACCTCGCCGTGATCGGCGATCTCGACCAGCGCGGGGCGGGCGGCGGCGAGGATGTCGGCGGCGTCTACGCCCATGAATATGGTCCGATCCTGCTGCGGCAGAAGGGGAATGAGGTTTTCGGCTGTTACAACGACGGGCTCGGCACGCTGCGCGGCACGATCTTCGGCCGCATCATGCGGCTTGCCTGGTATTCGAAGGCGGAGGGCAGCATCGGCGCGGCGACGCTGGTCGCGGCGAACGGCAAGCTCTATGGCTTCTGGTATCGCCCTGAAGACAGGATGGGCAGCCCGTGGAATGCGGTGAGGGAAGGCGGCCTCGACGGCGCTGATCTCGGCAAGTGCCGCGCGGCGCTCTATCCGCCAGCCTGAGGATTTGCCCATGCGTTTCGATGTCTCCGCCCCCACCGCCGAAATCGCCGGAAGCGCCGAGCGCTTCCCCGTTCGCCGCATCTTCTGCGTCGGCAAGAATTACGCCGACCACGCACGCGAAATGGGCGGCGATCCGACGCGCGAACCGCCCTTCTTCTTCTCGAAGCCCGCCGACGCGATCGTCGGGGGGGCGGGCGACATCGCGATGCCCCCGCGCACCGACAATCTGCATCACGAGATCGAGCTGGTTGTCGCGCTCGCGAAGGGCGGCGCGAATATCGCATCCGACGACGCGTTGTCTCACATCTTCGGCTATGCGGTCGGCAACGACCTGACGCGCCGCGACCTTCAGGCCGACGCCAAGGCCGGCGGCCGGCCGTGGGACATGGCCAAGGGCTTCGACCATAGCGCGGTGCTGTCGCCGATCCGCCCGGCGGCCGAGGTCGGCCATCCGACCGCAGCGCGAATCTGGCTGTCGGTGGGTGGGACGGTCCGGCAGGACGGCAATATCGCCGATATGATCTGGCCCGTCGCCGATATCATCGCCGAACTGTCGACCTATGTCGAGCTGAAGGCGGGCGACCTCATCTACACCGGCACCCCGGCGGGCGTCGGCCGGATCGTAGCAGGCGATGTCGTCGAGGGCGGGATCGACGGCATCGGGACGATCGCCAACCGCTTCTTATAACAAGTTCGCCATACCATAGAGGGTATTTGATATTATTTGTGTATGACGGAGGCGCCTAATCCGGCGCTGTACCCCGGCTCCCGCATGAAGGATCGCGCATGACATCGACGACCGTAGCCCGCAACGTCGTGACGGGACTGCGCGACATGGGCGTACGCCATGTCTTCGGCGTGCCGAGCGGCGGCTGGGTCGATTATATGGAGGCGATCCGCACCACCGACGGCATCGACTTCGTACTGACCAGCCATGAGGGCGGCGCGGGTTTCATGGCCGATGTGTGCGGGCGGCTGACCGGGGTGCCGGGGGTCTGTTTCGGCACTTTCGGGCCCGGCGCGACCAACCTCGCGACCGGGGTCGGCGGCGCGACGCTCGACCGCTCGCCGATGATCGCGCTGACCGACGAGATGCCCGCGCCCTTGCGCGGACGCACCGTGCAGATGGCGATCGACCATCAGGCGCTGTTTGCGCCGCTGACCAAGACGACGATGCGGATCGAGGCCGACGGCGCCGCCGATACGCTGGCGCAGGCGGCGCGGATAGCGTTGTCGGGCCGTCCGGGCGCTGTGCATGTCGGCCTGCCGCAGGGGATGAGCGCGGAGGCGGTCGAGCCTGCGGCAATCGGCCCGATCGTGCCCGACGCACCACCCGCGCCCGATGCCGCTGCGCTCGATGCGCTGACCGCCGCCTTTGCCGCCGCCGCGAAGCCGGTGCTCGCCGTCGGCCTCGGCGCCGTCCACGCGGGGGTGCAGGACCGCATTCTCGCGCTGGCCGAGCGGTTCGGCCTGCCGGTACTGCTGACCCCGATGGCGAAGGGCATGGTGCCGGAGGATCACCCCAATTACGCGGGTGTGCTGTTCCACGCGCTGTCCGATATGGTTGGGCGGACGCATGCTGAGGCCGACCTGGTCGTCGCGGTCGGCTATGACCCGATCGAGTTCAATTACGAAAGCTGGATGAAGGACGGACTCGCGCTCGCCAGCATCGACGTCGCCCCCGCTGACATCGACCGCGCCAAGCATCCCGTCGCCGCCGAGGTCGTCGGCGCCATCGCGCCCGCGCTCGACGCGCTCCTCGCGCTGCCCGCCGGGGCGAGGGGCTGGGACCTCGCTGCGCTGGCCGAGCGCAGGGCGGCGATGTTCGCGAAGCTGAAGGGGCGCGAGGGCCGTTTCGGTCCCTGCGCCGCGCTCGACGTGCTCCGTGACGTGCTGCCCGCCGACGGCATCATGACCTGCGACGTCGGCGCGCACACGCATCTGATCGGCCAGCATTGGCGCACGCCCCGGCCGGGGACGCAGATCATGACCAACGGCTGGTCGGCAATGGGCTTCGGCCTGCCCGCCGCAATCGCCGCGAAACTGTGCCGTCCCGATACGCCGGTCTGCTGCGTGCTCGGCGACGGCGGCTTCCTGATGACGGTGGGCGAACTGGCGACTGCCGCGCGCGAAAAGCTGCCGATCGTCATCGTCGTCTTCACCGACAACGACCTCGCGCTGATCCGCATCAAGCAGGAGAAGAAGGCGAATCCCATCTATGGCACGCCGGTGCGCGCTGAGGGAACGATCGGCGGCCCGTCGCTGTTCGGGGTGCCGGTGACGGTCGCGCGCGATCCCGCCGAATTCCGTACCGCGCTCGAAGCCGGTTTCGCTGCGGACGGCCCGGTCATCGTCGAGGCGCTGCTCGACAGCCGTGAATATGACGAGCTGGTGCTACGCAAGGACAAGCCATGATGCATGTCGCGTTCGACGCGGCGCGCTCGCTGTTGATCGGCGGCCGCTGGGAGGCGGTCGACGCGACGATGGATGTCGTCGATCCTTGGTCGGGCGCGGCTCTCGGCGCGGTCGCCTGCGCCGATGCGAGCCATGTCGAACGTGCGGTGGCCGCCGCGATGCACGGCGCCGCTGCGATGCGCGAGCTGCCAACCGGCGTGCGCTCGCGCATTCTCCACGCCGCCGCGTTAGCGCTTGAGGCCGATGGCGAGCGCTTCGCCGCCGCGATCACCGCCGAAACGGGCAAGCCGATCCGTAACGCCGCGCGCGAAGTGGCGCGCGCCGTCAACACGCTGCGCCTCTCGGCCGAAGAGGCGGTGCGGCTGGCCGGCGAGACGATCGCCTTCGACGGCTTTCCGGGGGGAGAGTCGCGGTCGGGGCATTACATCTATGAACCCGTCGGCGTCGTCGCCGCGATCACGCCGTTCAACGATCCGCTCAATCTTGTCTGCCACAAGCTCGGCCCCGCCTTCGCGGCAGGCAACGCCGTCGTGTTCAAGCCCGCTGAGCAAGCGCCGCTCGTCGCGATCATGCTGGCGCGGCTGCTGCTCGCGGCGGGACTGCCCGAAGGGGCGCTGAACCTGCTGACCGGGCGCGGGGCCGACTTCGGCGATGCGCTGACGAGCCACCCCGACGTGGCGATGGTCAGCTTCACCGGCGGCGCCAGCGTCGGGCAGGCGATCTGCCGATCGGCCGGGATCAAGCGCGTGGCGATGGAACTCGGCGGCAATGGGCCGGTGATCGTGATGGACGATGCCGACGTCGACAGGGCGGCCGCGGCCTGCGTTTCGGGCGCGTTCGGCGCGGCGGGGCAGAATTGCATCGGCGTCCAGCGCATCTATGTCCACGACGCGGTCCACGACCGCTTTCGAGCGGCGCTGATCGCCGCGACGCGCGCCTTGCGCGTCGGCGACCCGACCGACCTGTCGACCGACATCGGCCCGATGATCGGCACGGGAGAGGCGACGCGCATCGCCGCGTGGATCGAGGAAGCCGTGGCGGGCGGCGCGACGCTGCTTGCGGGCGGCGAGCGCGCCGGGGCGCTGGTGCGGCCGACTTTGCTTGCCGACGTGCCCGATGATGCGCGCGTCGCCTGCAGCGAAGCCTTCGGCCCGGTCGCCAGCCTGTTCCGCTTCGCCGATCTGGACGAGGCCATCGACGCGGCCAATCGCGCCGACTACGCGATCCACGCCGCGATCTTCACCGAATCGATCCGCAACGCGCGCCACGCGGCGCGGCGGTTGCGCGCGGCTGGGGTGATGATCAACGATTCGACCGACTACCGGCTCGACGCCATGCCTTTCGGCGGCGCCGGGCGGGGCAATATGGGCCGCGAAGGCGTGCGCTTTGCCGCGCGCGAAATGTCGCAGACAAAGGTGATATGTTTCCATGACGCTTGATGCCGAACCCCTCGATCGCGCCGCCTGTCAGGCGATGGACGCCGCCGATCCGCTCGCGTCGCTGCGCGATCGCTTCGACCTGCCCGAAGGCCTGATCTATCTCGACGGCAATTCGCTCGGCGCGATGCCGAAGGATGCGGCAGCGCGAGCGCACGACGTTGTGACGCGCGAGTGGGGGACCGGCCTGATCAAGAGCTGGAACAGCGCCGGCTGGTTCGACCTGCCGGTGCGGCTCGGCGACAAGCTCGCGCCGCTGATCGGCGCCGCGCCGGGCGAGGTCGTCGTCTGCGATTCGACGAGCCAGAATCTGTTCAAGGTGCTGTCGGCCGCGGTCGCGCTGCGTCCGGACCGCCGCGTGCTGATCCTCGAGGGCAGCAATTTCCCGACCAACAACTATATCGCCGAAGGCGTCGCCGCGGCGACCGGCGGGCGGGTCGAGGTCCGGCTCTGTGAAAAGGACGAGATTGCGGAGGCGATCGACGAAGACACGATCGCGGTCGCGATCACCCATGTTCATTACAAGTCGGGGCACGTCCACGACATGGCCGCGATCACCGCGCGCGCGCATGCGGCCGGGGCGCTCTCCATCTGGGACCTGTGTCACAGCGCCGGGGCGATGCCGGTCGACCTCAATGGCGCTGGCGTCGATTTCGCGGTCGGCTGCACCTACAAATATCTGAACGGTGGCCCCGGCTCGCCTGCTTTCCTGTTCGCGGCGCGGCGCCACCAGGGGCAGGCGCTCCAGCCCGTAACCGGCTGGTGGGGGCACGCCGCGCCCTTCGCCTTCGAACCCGGATATCGCCCGCAGCAGGGCATCCGCCAATATCTGATCGGCACCCAGCAGATTCTATCGATGGCGCTCGCCGAGGTCGGGCTCGACATCCATCTGTCGGCCGACATGGGCGCGATCCGCACGAAGTCGATAGCGCTCACCGACCTGTTCATCCGCCTCGTCGAGCAGCGCTGCGCCGGCCACGGCTTCACGCTCGCGTCGCCGCGTGCGGCCGAGGCGCGCGGCAGCCAGGTGTCCTTCGCGCACGCCGACGGCTATCCGATCATGCGCGCGCTGATCGCGGCGGGGGTGGTCGGCGATTTCCGCGCTCCCGACACGGTGCGTTTCGGCTTCACGCCGCTTTATGTCCGCTTCGTCGACGTGTGGGATGCCGTCGACCGGCTGGTGGCGATCATGGACGGCGGCATCTGGAAACTGCCGGAGCATCAGGTACGCGACGCCGTTACATGAGCGCGCGGCAAGGGGAGGGAGTGACGATGGACGAACAGGCCTATCTCGATCGCGAGGCGGGACTCGAGCGTGGGCTGAGCAAGGCGCAGATCATCATGATCGGCCTCGGCGGCGCGATTGGCACCGGCCTGTTCATGGGATCGGGAATCGCGATCGGCTATGCCGGGCCGGGGGTGCTCATCAGCTATCTGATCGCGGCGCTGATCGCGGTGATCATGGTGTTCAGCCTGTCCGAAATGGCCGTCGTCCACCCCACCGCAGGTTCGTTCGGCACCTATGCCGAAATCTACCTCGGGCCGATGATGGGCTTCATCGTCCGCTATACCTACTGGATTCAGCAGGTGCTGCTGATCGGCGCCGAAGCGGTCGCGGTCGGCATCTACATGAGCTGGTGGTTTCCCGACGTGCCGGTGTGGTTGTGGGCGATCGGCAGCGCCGCGGCGGTGCTGTGGATCAACACGCGCGCGGTGCATAATTTCGGGTCGGTCGAATATTGGCTGACCGTGATCAAGGTGTCGGCGATCGTCGCCTTCATCGTCGTCGGCCTGTCGCGCATTGTCGGCATCGTCGGCGATCCCATCGGGCTGCACAATGTCACCGGCCTTGCGGGCGGTTTCCTGCCCAACGGCTTTTCGGGCGTCTGGCTGGCGGTGCTGATGGCGCTCTTCTCCTTCATGGGGCTCGAGTTCGTCGTCGGCACGGCGAGCGAGGCCAAGGACCCGAAAACCGCGATCCCCGCCGCGCTGCGCACGATGGCGGCGCGCCTGTTCCTCTTCTACATCCTCGCGCTGTTCATCATCATCGCTTTCCTGCCATGGACCGAATCGGGCGCGAAGGTCGTCACCGAAAGCCCGTTCGTGAAGATGTTCGCGAGCGCGGGCATCCCCTATGCGGCGGGGCTGATGAACTTCGTCGTCGCGACGGCGGCGCTGTCGGCTATGAACACCAGCATCTATCTGGGCTCGCGGATGCTCTTCTCGCTCGCGCGCGGCGGCTATGCGCCCCGCGCGCTCGGGCAGCTCAACGCGCAGAATGTGCCGATGCGCGCGACCGCCGTCACCGGCGCGGGCATCCTTGCCGCCGCCTCGCTGTCGATCCTGACCCCGCTCGCCTACAACTATCTGTTCGGCATCGTGCTGTTCGGCGGCCTGCTGGTGTGGAGCGCGATCCTCGTCAGCCACCTCCGCTTCCGCCGGCGGCACCAGGGGGCCGATCTGCCGGTGCGCATGCCCTTCTTTCCTTATGCGCAGATTCTCGGACTGGTCCTGCTCGGCGCGATCACGGTGACGATGGCGCTCCATGCCGACTGGCAGGTGGCGGTGTTCGCCGGCGGACCGTGGCTGGTGCTGATCGCCGCCGCCTATCTGGTCTGGCGGCGCATGGCGCGGTCGCGGGGAACGTTCGAATCCGCATAGCTTCGCGTTGAACCTAGCTGACCTCGTCCTGCCCCAGTTCGGCGCGGATCTCGGCCGCGATCTCGTGGATCACGCCCATGAAATAGCGCGCCGCCGCCGACAGCTCGACATGCGCGTGGGTGGTCGCGCCGATGCGCGAGCTCGCACCTTCCAGCGTCACCGGCAGCGCGACCAGCCCCGCCTGGCCCAGCCCGACCTGGTGCGGCATCGCGGCGAGCATGTCGGTGCTCATCAGCAGCGCGTGGTTGGTCAGGATCGACACCGATTCGATCACGTCGCGCGGCGGCTCCAGCCCTTCGTGGCGAAAGGCGTGGTCGATCTGGCGGCGCAGCGACGTCTGCGGCGGCGGCATCACCCACGGCTGGTCGACGAGTTCGGCGAGGCTCAGCGCGTCGCGCGCTGCGAGCGGATGATCGGCGCGCACCATGATCGACACGGTGTCGAGATAAAGGACGTCCTGCTTCAGCCCCTCGCGCTCGCGATATTCGGGCAGGCGGCCGAGCACGACGTCGATGTCGCCGGTGCGCAGACCGGGCATCAGCCGGTCGATCGTGCCCTCGGCGACCGTCACTGCGATCCCCGGCCGCCGCTCGCGCAGCCGGGCGAGCGCGCGCGGCAGAAGCGACGTCGATGCGGCGAGCAGCGTGCCGACATGGACGCGGCCCGACAAGCCTTCCTCCAGCGACTGCAGTTCCTCGCTCGCGTGGCGAAGCTGAGTCAGGATCAGCTTCGCATGCTTGATCATCACCGCGCCGAAATCGGTCGGCGTCACTCCGCGCGACGAGCGGTCGAACAGCTGGACGCCCAGCGCGTCCTCCAGCTCCTTGATGCTCTTCGTCGCCGCTGGCTGGGCGATGTTCAGCGCCTGCGATCCCTTGAGCACCGTGCCTTCGTCGGCGATCGCGGTGAGCAGCCGCAACTGGCGGAGCTTCAGACGGCTCAGCAGAAAATTCTCGTGAAATTTTGGCATGATGCTCCCCCGGGCGGCCTGATATAGCTATAGCCATTTTATAATAGCGAGGACAAGTCTGGAGATTATTGTTGATAGCAAACCCCGGCTACTCGGGTATTCGACCCGCGCCCGGAACCGGCCGCCGGTCGTTATCGACCGATGGACGGGGAGCGCCGCGAATACGCATGGACAGACAGGCATCACACACAGCGGCGGTGATCGACATGCACAGCCATTTCTTCCCCGCGATGGACGCCGCCTATCGCGCGCAGGCGGAGGCGGAGGGGCTGCCGTGGCTTCGCGACGCCGGCGACGGCACCGGCCTCATCATGTCGGGAACGAAGCCGTTTCGCCCGGTCGAGGACATCCTCTGGGATCCCGCCCGCCGCGTCGAGGCGCTCGACGAGCAGGGCATCGACCTCCAGATCATCTGCGCGACGCCGATCATGTTCGGCTACGGCCGCCCCGCCGAACAGGCGCTCGATTCGGCGCAGCGCTTCAACGATGCGGCGCTCGCCTTCTGTGCCCATGCGCCCGATCGGATGCAGGCGCTGGCGCAGGTGCCGCTTCAGGACATCGACATGGCGTGCGCCGAAGTCGGCCGCGCGGTCGCGTCGGGACATCTGGGCGTGCAGATCGGCAACCACATGGGGCTGCGCAACCTCGACGACGAGGGGCTGCTGACCTTCCTTGCCCATTGCGCCGATGTCGGCGCGGCGGTGCTCGTCCACCCGTGGGACATGATGGCGCGCGAGCGCATGCCTAAATATATGCTGCCCTGGCTCGTCGCGATGCCGGCGGAAACGCAGCTTTCGATCCTGTCGCTGATCCTGTCGGGCGCGTTCGAGCGTCTGCCGAAAAGCCTGCGCATCTGTTTCGGTCACGGCGGCGGCAGCTTCGCCTTCCTGCTCGGCCGGGTCGAGAATGCGTGGAAGCACCGCGACATCGTGCGCGTCGATTGCCCGAACCCGCCGTCGACCTATGTCGACCGTTTCTTCGTCGATTCGGCGGTGTTCGACCCGCGCGCGCTCAGCCTGCTGGTCGACGTGATGGGCGAGGACCGCATCCTGCTCGGTTCCGACCATCCCTTCCCGCTCGGCGAGCAGGACATCGGCGCGCTGGTGCGCGAGCACGACGGACTGTCCGCGGCGCAGAAGGCGAAAATCTTCAGCGGCAACGCCCGGACCTTCCTGAACCTGTAACCCTCGTCATTGTCGGCATTGGGAGTAGGGGGCAAATATTGCCCAACCCCACTCGTCATCCCGGATCAAGTCCGGGATGACGATGAAGGGTGGGTCGGCTTCCGATCACAAGCCAAAGGATTCGTGAAAACAAAAAGGCCGCCGGGGCATCATGCTCCGGCGGCCTTTGCATTCCAGAATATCGCGGGTCATGCCGCGGGCGGCATGCCCTTGTAGCTGTCGGTGCCGACCCAGCCCCGTTCGGACACGTCGACCATCACGCTTTCGGGGCCAGTCATCTTGTATTCGGCATTGTCCTTGGCGGGATTCTTGCCGAGGCCCTGTGCCAGGTTGACGTCGTGGCGCGGGGCATAGCCCGAATTCTCGAACCGTGCGACGACGTCGTTGATGTCGTCGCACTGGAAACCGATGTGATGCAGCCCGGTATAGCCTTCGGGGAACTCCATCCCCGCGGCGGGGCGGTTCTTGAAGCAGAGCAGTGCGATATTGATGTGGCCGTCGGTCACGTAATAGCCGCGCGCGTTGCGGCTATCGACCTTGCCGGCGACGGTCCAGCCGAGGACGTCGGTGAAGAATCCGACCGCATGATCGGGGTCGGCGGAAGCGATCGCCACATGGCGCAGGCGGGTGGTCATGTCTCGGGCCTTTCTGTTGAGAAAATCAGGTGCCGATACGGATCGGCGCGACGAGGTCGTTCAGCGCCGCGACGATGCTCTGCGCGGTGATGCGGCCGGTGCCGGGATTCTCGTCGGTCGGAATATTCTCGATCCCCAACTCCAGCCGCGCGCTGTCCGAATCGACGACGATGCGGTGCGTGTTGCGTTCGAGCGCGGGGTCGGCCCAGATTTCGAGCCGGGTGCGTTCGGGGCCGACGCCCGCCATGCCGAGCGCGGCAGCGACGTTGACGTTGGCGGGAAAGGCGATCGCGCCCTCGCGCGCGCTGCCCTCGAAGATCTTGAGCGGTTCGGTGATCGCGGTAAGGTCGATCCTGTTGCGGACGACATGCTCGGCCTTGATCAGCGACTTGACCGGCTTGCGCGTTACCATCGTGACCGAGTGGATCGTGCCGACCGCCGCCGCGCGCACCGCGTCGAGCCCGAGCAGCGCGCCGGTCGCCAGGATCAGCCGTCCGCCGTGCGCGCGCGCGACGTCGGCGGCCTCGGGCCATTGCATCAGCGCCGCGCCGCTGACCGTGACCAGCGTCTTGCCGGCGCGCAGCGTGGTTTCGGCGATCTCGCGGAAGGCCGCGGTCGGGGCGCTGTCGACGACGACGTCGGACAGCGCGACCAGTTCGGCGGTGTCGACGATGGGAACCGGCGTCTTCAGCCGCGCCATCGCCGCTTCGGCGCGGCAGCGGTCGCCCGCCGAAACCGCCGCCAGCTTCAGCGGCAATTCGCTTGCTTCGATATGGCGCGCGACGACGCGGCCGATGGTGCCGAATCCGGCGATGCCGATGCTTTTCATACCTGCCGCGCTAGGGCGGCGCTGCTATATAGGATAATATCCTTTGGCCGCCTTGATATCCTGAAAAGGATATAGAGCCCTGTGCTCTAACTATGCGCCATCTCAATCCGTTCGTGTCGAGCGAAGTCGAGACACCCATCGGGATAGCGCTTGGTCGATGGGTGTCTCGACTTCGCTCGACACGAACATGAGGGGTGGGCGTGGATAAAGGCTCGATACTCTCGGCTTGCGTTTTACCGGCTATCTATTTTCGGTTATAGAAAACCTCATTTTCCATCTTTGACTGCATATCCCGGACCCCGCACAAGCATCGCCGATCTTTGGGGAGGACCGATGCACGCGCTTTTGAATCCGGAACTGCTGACGCTGGCGGCGATGATGCTGCTGACCGGGGCGGTCGGCGGCGTGATCGCGGGCATGCTGGGCGTCGGCGGCGGCATCGTCATCGTGCCGGTGCTCGACCTCGTGCTCGCCGCGCTCGGCGTCGATCCGTCGGTGCGGATGCATGTCACGGTCGCGACCTCGCTGGCGACGATCATCCCGACCGCCATTTCCTCGTCGCGCGCGCACGAGGCGAAGGGCGCGGTCGATCATGTCCAGCTTCGCCGCTGGGGCATCGCTATCTTCCTCGGGGCGATCGCGGGGGTCGTCCTCGCCTCGCGCGTGTCGGGCGACGTGCTGTCGGCGGTGTTCGGCATCGTCGCGCTGCTCGTCGCGATCAAGATGCTGTTGCCTCTCGAAGGCCGGCACATCGCCGACGCGATGCCGGGCGGCGTCGGCGGCCAGCTCATCCCCTTCGGAATCGGCGGCGTGTCGAGCATGATGGGGATCGGCGGCGGCACGCTTAGCGTGCCCGTGATGACGCTGTTCGCCATCCCGATCCACCGCGCGGTCGGCACCGCCGCGCTGTTCGGCCTGATGATCAGCGTGCCCGCGACCGTTGCCTTCGTCATCGCCGGCTGGAACGTCCCCGGCCTGCCACCGGGCAGCCTCGGTTACGTCAACCTGATCGGGCTTGCGATCATCGGCCCGGCGACCTTCGTCACCGCGCCGCTGGGTGCGCGCATCGCGCACGCGCTGTCGAAGCGGCAGCTCAGCATCCTGTTCGGCCTGTTCCTCACCGTCGTTGCGGTGCGGATGCTGCTCCGGGCCTTCGGCTGAGATGCGATGCGCGCTGCCCCTGTTCGCCCGCTCGGTCGCCGCGCGGCTCTCGCGCGGATCGGCGCCGGCCTCGCGCTCGTCCGCGCCGGTCCCGCGCTCGCCGGCACTTTTGGAAAGAAAGAGAAACGCATGACCTGGTTCGCCCTTGCCACCCGCGCCGCCGCCGAAGGGCCGCGCCCGATGATCCAGGTCGGCGGCGCCTTTTACGACCTGCACGATGCCGCGGCGACGCATGGCTTCGCGGCCGTCGCGGGCGACGTCACCGCGATCGTCCGCGACTGGGAGGCGCGGCGTGAGGGGCTGTTCGCGCTCGCCCGCGCGCTCGAAGGCGCCACCGGCGGAATCGACGCGCCGACGCTCGCCGCCCCGTTCGAGCCGCGCCGCATCTTCGCTGCCGCGTCTAACTTCATCGAGCACGCCGAGGAGATGCAGACCAAGCTCGCCGCCAAGGCCGAGAGCGAACCCTATATCTTCCTCAAGACGATCGAAAGCGTCGTCGGTCCCGGCGATACCGTTACCGTGCCGCCGCAGGTGTCGCGCCCCGACTGGGAGGTCGAACTCGGCGTCATTCTCGGCCGGTCAGGCAAGAATGTCCCGGTCGATGCCGCGCACGACCTGATCGCCGGCTATACGATCGTCAACGACGTGTCGGCGCGCGACCGGACGCGGCGCAGTGACTTTCCCTTTTCGCACGACTGGTTCCGCGGCAAGAGCTTCGACAGCTTCACGCCGCTTGGCCCGGTGTTCGTGCCGCGTGACTGCCTTGGCGACCCGCACGCCATCCGCCTCGGCCTCAAGATCAATGGCGAGGCGATGCAGGACGGCAACACGTCCGAGATGATCTTCAACATCTACGAACAGATCGCCTATCTCTCGACGATCCTCGAACTCAGGGCGGGCGACCTGATCGCCTCTGGTACCCCTGCCGGGGTCGGCATGGGACGCGGGGTGTTCCTGAAGGACGGCGACGTGATGGACGCGTGGGTCGATGGGATCGGCGAACTGCGCAACCCCGTCTCCGCGCCGCATCTGCCGCGCGCATGACCGAAAGAGTCGCCTTCTCGCGCCGTGCGCTGATCGTGCCGCTGCTCGTCGTCGCGGGCATCGCGGCGCTGACCCTGTGGAGCGCGTTCGGCGGCATGGCGCCGCGCACCGCGCCGCAGGACGAGGGCGCGCGGCCGGTCCGCTTCAACATGGCGTGGCTGCCACAGGGCAGCATGGCGGGCATCTTCGTCGCGATCGACAAAGGTTATTTCGCTGACGCGGGCCTCGCCGTCGAGCCCGTGCGCGGGTTCGGCGGGATGCGGACCGCGAACGAACTCGATCAGGGCATGTTCGAATTCGCCTATCTCGACCCGCTGTCGGTTGCGCTGAGCCGTGCCAAGGGCGGTAAGGTGCGGATGATCGGCGGCATCAACATGCGGTTTCCCGCCGGCGCCTGCTTCGTGCGCGAGCGCCACCGCGTCGAACGGCCCGCAGACCTTGCCGGCCTGCGCTTCGGGGCGGGGCAGAGTTCGGCGATCCAGGCGCTGCTGCCCGCATGGCTCCGCGACAATGGCGTCGATCCCGCCCGCGTCGAGCAGATCCAGCTCGACCCCGCGATCGTCGTCTCCTCGCTGGTCGAGGGGCGGATCGACGCCGCCGAATGCTGGCTCGGCAATTCGATGGCGCTGTTCGACAAGGCGGCGAAGGCGAAGGGTGTCACCGTCGGCCGCATCGCCTATGCCGATTTCGGGCTCGACGTCTACGGCAGCGGCTTCGCGGCGCGCGATGCACTGATCGAAAAGGACCCCCAGCTGGTGCGCGCCTTCCTGAAGGCCGCCTATCGCGGCTATGCCGACGCGGCGCGCGACCCGAAAGCCGCGCTGGCGATCATCCGCAAATCCTATCCGCTGCTCGACGAGGCCGTCACCGAACGCCAGATCCGCGAGACCGCCGAACTGATGGCGGCCGAGGGTGGCTCGCATCGCCTTCGCCCCGAAAAGATCGAGCGCACTGTCGCCACCCTGCAGGCGAGCGGCCAGCTTCGGGATTTCGACCAGAGCGCGCAGCTCTTCACCAATGCTTTCGTGCCCATGGGGAAACAGCCATGACCGATCCCGCTTCCTACCGCCCGCGCCCGACGCGGCTCGGCCATCTCGTGCTCAAGGTACGCGACATCGACCGCAGCCTTGCCTTTTACACCGAAGTCGTCGGGCTGGAAGTGTCCGACTGGATTGACCACAATATGGTCTTCCTGCGCGCGGGCACCGATCATCACGATCTCGCGCTGCTCCAGCTTCCGCCCGGCCATACCGACATTCCGGAAGGCCATTATCCCGCCGTCGAGCATTTCTCCTATCGCCTCGAAACGATCGCGGAGATGGAGGCGGTCGCGACGATGCTGGTCGCGCGCGGCATCCCGATCGACCGCGGCATCGGCAAGCACGGGCCGGGGGCGAACAGCTTCCTCGTCTTCCGCGATCCTGACGGCAACAATGTCGAATTCTATACCGACATGACGCAGATCGACGCCGACCATCCCTATACGGCGTCGGTGTGGGACGGGAAGGACCTAGAGACCTTCGACCGCTGGCACCTCGACCGCTTTCTGGTGCCGCCCCCGGCGCGCATTCAGGCGCTGCTTGACAAGGACGACGGCGCATGACGCGCGCGCCGTTCGGCCGCGATGCCGCGATCAGCGCGGGCTTCTTCCTCGCGCTGGGGCTGGCGTGGGAGTTCGGCGTGCGCTGGTCGGGGGTCGCCTCCTACCTGCTGCCGCCGCCGAGCGCGATCCTGGGCGAGCTTTGGCAGTCGCGCGGGCCGATCCTGGCGCAGAGCCTCGTCACGCTGACCGAAGTGTTCTGGGGCTTCGTCATCGCGGTGGTGCTGGGCGTGCCGATCGCGGCGCTGATCCATTTCTCGCGCACCGCGAAGCGCACCGTCTATCCGCTGTTCGTCGCGCTCCAGTCGATCCCGAAGATCGGCCTCGCGCCGCTGATCGTCGTCTGGTTCGGCTATGGCCTCGCGTCGAAGCTGATGATGGCGTTCCTCTTCGCCTTCTTCCCGATCATCATCGCGACATTGGGTGGGCTCGCCAGCACGCCCGCGCATCTGGAGGAGCATTTCCGGGCGCTGCGTGCGACGCCGATGCAGGGCTTCTGGCGGCTGCGCGTCCCCGCGGCGCTGCCAAGCTTCCTCGACGGGTGCAAGGTCGCGATGCCGCTCGCGGTGATCGGCGCGGTCGTGGGCGAGTTCGTCGGGTCGAACGACGGGCTCGGCAACCTGATCCTCACCGCCTCGGGCTCCGGGCACACGACGCTGACCTTCGCGGCGCTGATCGCGGTGACGATCCTGTCGCTGCTTCTCTTCTACGGCGTCGCCTATTGGGAACGCTTCATCTGGTGGCGGGCGGCATGAGCGCGGTGATTTCCCTCTCGGGCGCGGGCAAGCTGTTCGGCGGTCGCCGTGTTCTCGAAAACGTCAGCGCGGAGATTGGCGCGTCGGAGTTCGTCTCGATCCTCGGCCCTTCGGGTTGCGGCAAGAGCACGCTGCTGCGCCTGATCGCGGGCCTCGTTCCCTTCGAGGAAGGACATATCCGCTTCAACGGCGGGGATGTCACGGCGCCGTCGGCGGATATGGGCTTCGTGTTCCAGACGTCGAACCTGCTGCCGTGGCTCAATGTCCGCGACAATCTGCTGCTCGGCGTCGACCTCGACCCGGCGGCGAAGCGTCCCGACGCGGCGGCGCTGGCCGATCTGGTCGAGACGCTGGGTCTGACGGGGTTCGAAGACAGCCATCCGCACCAGTTATCGGGCGGGATGCGCCACCGCGTCGCGATCGGCCAGGCGCTCGCGCGCGGGCCGCAGGTGCTGCTGATGGACGAACCCTTCGGCGCGCTCGACGCCTTGACCCGCGACCGGCTCAACATGGAACTGCTGCGCATCTGGCAGCGCGACCGCAAGACGGTGGTGCTGGTCACGCACAGCATAGCCGAGGCCGTGCTGCTGTCCGACCGCGTGCTTGTGATGTCGGAACGGCCGGGGACGATCGTCGAGGATGTCCGCATCGGCCTGCCGCGCCCGCGCGACCCCAGCGTCACGCGCGAGAACCCGGCGTTCGGCGACTATGTCGTGCGGCTCAGCAAATTGATGGGAGTAGCGTGATGGAAAGCGGTGTGCTGGCGACTGCGGGCGCCGAACTCTATTGGCAGGCGCAGGGCGAAGGCCCGGCGGTCGTGCTGGCGCACGGCATCGGCGGCAATCACGCGATCTGGTATCGGCAACTCGACGCGCTGTCGCGCTCGAACCGCGTCATCGCCTTCGACCATCGCGGCTTCGGCCTGTCGCGCGATATCGACGGGCGCGGGCGCGATGCCTTCGTCGATGACCTGACCGCGCTGCTCGACCATCTGGGCGAAACCAAGGTCGCGCTCGTCGGCCAGTCGATGGGGGCGGGGACCTGCATCGGCTTCGCGCACCGCGCGCCCGAACGCGTCGCGGCACTGGCGGTCTGCGACAGCCTGCACGGCATCGAAGAAAGTGCCGGGGTCAAGGCGCTCATGGACGCCGCGCGCGCGAAGACCGCCGCTATGGACCAGATCGAGCGCGTGCTGGGCGCGGGCGCGGCGCGCGAACTGGCGGTGCTCTATCGCCAGATCGCGAGCTTCAACGCCGTCGACCGCCACAGCCTGACCGGTAAGTTTGCGGCCCGGCCCGCCGCCGATCTGGGCGGCAAAGGCTTTCCCGTGCTGTTCCTGTGCGGGTTCGACGACATCCTCTTTCCCGTCGAGGCGATGCGGCTGGTGCAGGGCGAGGTTCCCGGCTCCTTCCTCGTCGAGATCAACGACGCCGGTCATTCGGCTTTCCTCGAACAGCCCGTGCAGTTCAACGACACGATATTGTCGCTGCTCCAGATGGCGGGCCATGTCGGCCAGTCCGGCCCCGCGCACAGCAACGCCGCCGGTTATGTGCCGGTTGGAGGCGCGGCATGAGCGCCTATCCCTTCGCCGACCGGCCGGTCCTGAACTATGTCGACGGCGCCTTCGTCGAGGGTGACGGCTGGTTCGACAATGTGAATCCCGTGGACGGCAGCGTCGCGGGCCGCGTGTCGCTCGCCAGCCGCGACCTCGTGGGCCGCGCCGTCGCGGCGGGCCGCGCAGCGCTCAAGGGGCCGTGGGGCCGAATGTCGCAGGCCGAACGCTGCAAGCTGCTGATCCGCGTCGCCGAAGGGATCGAGGCGCGCTTCGACGAATTCGCGACGGCCGAGATCGCAGACACCGGCAAGTCGCTGCATCAGGCGCGCACCATCGACATTCCGCGCGGCGCCGCCAATTTCCGTGTCTTCGCCGCGCTCGCCGAAGCGCGCGCGATGCCGAGTTTCCGCACCGACCTGCCCGACGGGCGCAGCGCGATCAACTATGCGATCGCGCGCCCGCTCGGCGTCGTCGCGATCGTCTCGCCGTGGAACCTGCCGCTGCTGCTGCTGACGTGGAAGGTCGCGCCCGCCCTCGCCTGCGGCAATGTCGTCGTCGTCAAGCCGAGCGAGGAGACCCCCTCGACCGCAACCCTGCTCGCCGAGGTGATGGACGCGGCGGGCGTGCCGCCGGGGGTGTTCAACCTCGTCCACGGCTTCGGCGCCGACTCGACGGGCGAGTGGCTGACCGCCAATCCCGATATCGACGCGATCACCTTCACCGGCGAATCGGCGACGGGCGGCGCGATCATGCGCGTCGCGGCGGCGGGCGTGAAGCCGGTCTCCTTCGAACTGGGCGGCAAGAACGCCGCGCTAGTCTTCGCCGACTGCGATTTCGACGAGGCCGTCGCGGGGGCGGTGCGGTCGGTCTTTTCCAACTGCGGGCAGGTGTGCCTGTGCACCGAGCGCATTTATGTCGAGCGCCCGATCTTCGACCGCTTCGTGAAAGCGCTGGCGGAACGCGCGGAAGCGCTGACCGTCGGCGACCCCTGGTCAGGCGCCGACATGGGGCCGCTTATCTCGCACGGCCACAGGGAAAAGGTGCTCTCCTATTATGCGCTCGCGCGTGAGGAAGGCGCGATGGTGGTGACCGGCGGCGACGTGCCCGACCTCGACGGCGCGCTCGCGGGCGGCGCCTTCGTTCAGCCGACGATCCTCACCGGTCTCGGGCAGGAGGCGCGCTGCGTGCGCGAGGAGATTTTCGGCCCCGTCTGCCACATTGCGCCGTTCGACAGCGAGGAGGAAGCTGTCGAACTCGCCAACGATACCGACTATGGCCTTGCCGCCGCGATCTGGACGCGCGACGTGGGCCGCGCGCACCGCGTCGCGGCGCAGATGGAAACGGGCATCGTCTGGGTCAACGAATGGTTCCTGCGCGACCTGCGCACGCCGTTCGGCGGCATGAAGCTGTCGGGCATCGGGCGCGAGGGCGGCGAGCATTCGCTGAACTTCTATTCCGAGCCGACCAACATCTGCGTGAAACTGTGAGGGACTGACATGGTGGACATCAGCGCAATCGCCGCGAGGCTCGACGCTGCCGCGCAAAGGGCGGAAGCGATCCCGCAGATCACGGGCGAGACGGGCGAACTGCCGCTCGCCGACGCCTATGCCATCCAGCGCGCCGCAATCGACCATCGGCTGGCGCGCGGGGCGACGCTCGTCGGCATGAAGATGGGCTTCACCAGCGAGGCGAAGATGGCGCAGATGGGCCTCAAGGACCAGATTTGGGGCCGGCTCACCTCCGACATGGTCGTCGTCAACGGCGGCGCGATCGATCGCGCGCGCTTCATCCACCCTCGCGTCGAGCCCGAGGTAGCGGTGCGCCTGAAGGCGCCGCTGGCGGGCGAGGTGACACGCGAAGAGGCGCTCGCGGCGGTCGATGCGGTCGCGGCGGCGCTCGAGATCATCGACAGCCGTTACGAGAATTTCCGCTTCGCGCTGGGCGATGTGGTCGCGGACAATGCATCGTCGTCGGCCTTCGTGGTCGGCCCGTGGCTCGCCGCCGACACCGACGTTTCGGACGTCGCAATGGAGATGCGTGTCGACGGCGAAATTGCCGAGACGGGAACCAGCGCCGCGATCCTTGGCGATCCCATCCGTTCGCTGGTCGCGGCCGCGCGGCTCGCGGGCGTTGCAGGCCTTACGCTTCAGCCCGGCTGGACCGTGATGCTGGGCGGCGCGACGGCGGCGGCGGCGATCGGCGAGGCGCGCACCGTGTCGCTCGACGCCGGGCATCTCGGCCGCGTCGGCTTCACCATCGAAGGAGGCGCGGCATGAGCGGCAGCGCCCAAAATGGAGGGGGCAGGGTGATCCCCGGCAAGGCGCGCCCGCGCGGCCGCTTTCCGCATTATCGCCGCGCGGGCGATTTCGTCTTCGTCTCGGGCACCAGTTCGCGCCGCGCCGACAACAGCTTCGCCGGCGCTTCGGCCGACGAATATGGCACCGTCAGCCTCGATATCGCCGAACAGACGCGCGCGGTGATCGAGAATATCGGCGCGATCCTCGCCGACGCGGGCGGCTCGCTCGCCGATGTCGTCGACGTGACGAGCTTCCTCGTCAACATGAACGACTTCGGCGGCTACAACGCGGTCTACGCCGAATATTTCGACGAAGCCGGTCCCGCGCGCACCACCGTCGCGGTCCACCAGCTTCCCCACCCGCACCTGCTGATCGAGATCAAGGCGACCGCCTTCATCCCGCGCGCTTCGACACAAGGATGATGCCCATGCTGACCTATGGCCTGCCCTTCAACTTCCGCCAGTGGATCGAGGATCATCGCGACGTGCTGAAACCCCCGGTCGGCAACGCGCAGATCTGGGAGGATGCCGACTTCATCGTTACCGTGGTCGGCGGTCCGAACCAGCGCACCGACTATCATGTCGATCCGCTCGAGGAGTTCTTCTACCAGCTCGAAGGCGACATGAACCTGCGCCTGTGGACCGAGGACGGGCCGAAAGACATGCCGATCCGCGAGGGCGACATTTTCCTGCTCCCCGCCTATGTTCCGCACTCGCCGCAGCGCCCCGTCGCGGGCAGCGTCGGTCTCGTCATCGAACGCAAGCGCCCCGACGGCCTGCTCGACGCCTTCCAATGGTATTGCGACGATTGCGGCCACATCGTCCACCGGGTCGAGGTTCAGCTCCAGAGTATCGTGCGTGACCTGCCGCCGCTGTTCGAGGCTTTCTATGCCAGCGAGGAACTGCGCACCTGCGGCCATTGCGGCACGGTCCATCCAGGCAGGCACGCCCCGGCGGCGGACGCCGACTGAGCCGATCCTCGAATCCATCCACCGGGGAGGGCGACCGGTAAGATTCCATACTCCAGGATTCCGAATAAATCGGATTGGCCCACTTCGTCATTGCGAGCGGAGCGAAGCAATCCAGAGCGGTTACCGCCTGCTCTGGATTGCCGCGCTGCTTAGCCGCTCGCAATGACGATCCCAGACAGTATCGCCATGCTCTAACCGCCTTTTTTAAAAAGCAAGCGGCTATTGATCGATAAACTCGATCAGCGTCGGGGGGAATTCCAATTTCCGTTCGCGCGCGCCGGGCGCTAGACAGGGGCCTTCCGAACAACCCAGCAGGAGGCTCTCATGTCCGTTCTCAATACCACGCTCAAGCCCTTCAAGGCCACCGCCTACAAGGATGGCAAGTTCGTCGATATCAGCGACGAGGATGTGAAGGGCAAGTGGGCGGTCTTCTTCTTCTATCCGGCCGACTTTACCTTCGTCTGCCCGACCGAACTCGAAGACCTTGCCGACATCTACCCGACCCTCCAGCAGATGGGTGTCGAGGTCTATTCAGTGTCGACCGACACGCATTTCTGCCACAAGGCGTGGCATGACACCTCGCCGGCGATCGGCAAGATCAACTATTATATGGTCGGCGACCAGAACCACACCATCTCGAACAATTTCGAGGTTCTGCGCCAGGGCGTCGGCCTCGCCGACCGCGGCACCTTCGTCCTCGATCCGCAGGGCGAAATCCAGCTCCTCGAAATCACTCCCGAGGGCGTGGGCCGCAACGCCGCCGAACTGCTGCGCAAGATCAAGGCGCTGCAATATTGGGTCAGCCACCCCGGCGAAGTCTGCCCGGCGAAGTGGGAAGAGGGCGAGGCCACGCTGGCTCCCTCGCTCGACCTCGTCGGCAAGATCTAAGCTCAAAACAACGCCGTGTGTCCCCGCAGAAGCGGGGACCCGGAGCGTCCGGCCGCAAATGCTGGCATGGCTTCGCTCTGGGCTCCCGCCTTGGCGGGAGCACATGGATGTTTTTCAGATACAGGAACTCTCCCCATGCTCGACGCATCGCTCAAGCAGCAGCTTGAGGCTTATATGGCCAACATCCGCGAACCGATCGAACTGCTCTCGTCGCTCGACGACGGCCCGAAGTCGGCCGAGCTGGCGGGCCTGCTCGACGAGATCGCGTCGCTGTCGGACAAGGTCAGCGTGGCGCGCACCGACGATGACGCGCGCCGTCCGAGCTTCCTGATCCGCCGCGTCGGCGCGCCCGATGTGGCGGTGCGTTTCGCCGGCATCCCGCTCGGCCATGAATTCACCTCGCTCGTCCTCGCGCTGCTGCAGGTCGGCGGCCATCCGTCCAAGGCCGCGCCCGAACTGCTCGACCAGGTCCGCGGGCTCGATGGCGACTATCATTTCGAAACCTATTTCTCGCTGTCGTGCCAGAACTGCCCCGACATCGTGCAGGCGCTCAACCTGATGAGCGTCCTCAACCCGCGCATCACGCACACCGCGATCGACGGCGCGCTGTTCCAGGACGAGGTCGAGGCGCGCCAGGTGATGGCGGTGCCGACGATCTTCCTGAACGGCGAGACCTTCGGCCAGGGCCGCATGGAACTGGAACAGATTCTCGCGAAGCTCGACAGCGGCGCCGAGGCGAAGGCCGCTGAGAGGATCGCCGCAAAAGACCCGTTCGACGTCCTAGTCATCGGTGGCGGCCCTGCGGGCGCCGCGGCGGCCATCTACGCCGCGCGCAAGGGCATCCGCACCGGCATCGCCGCCGAACGCTTCGGCGGACAGGTGCTCGACACGATGGCGATCGAGAATTTTATTTCGGTCACGCACACCGAGGGGCCGAAGCTCGCCGCGCATCTGGAACAGCACGTCAGGGAATATGAAGTCGATATCATGAACTTTCAGCGCGCCGAGGAGTTGATCCCGGCGAAGCGCGAGGGCGGGCTGCACGAGGTGCGGCTGGCGAACGGCGCGTCGCTGAAGGCGCGCACCGTGATCCTGTCGACCGGGGCGCGCTGGCGCCAGATGGGCGTGCCCGGCGAGGACGAGTATCGCAACAAGGGCGTCGCCTATTGTCCGCATTGCGACGGGCCGCTCTACAAGGGCAAGCGCGTTGCAGTGATCGGCGGCGGCAATTCGGGGGTCGAGGCGGCGATCGACCTCGCCGGGATCGTCGCGCATGTAACGCTGATCGAGTTCGACGCCGAACTGCGCGCCGACGCCGTGCTCCAGCGCAAGCTCGCGAGCCTGCCCAACGTACGGATCATCACTTCGGCGCTGACCACCGAGGTGCTGGGCGACGGCGGCAAGGTGACGGGCCTGTCGTACAAGGACCGCAACAAGGACACGCTGCACCAGGTCGAGCTGGAGGGCATCTTCGTCCAGATCGGCCTCGTTCCCAATACCGAATGGCTGTCGGGCGCGATCAGCCTGTCGCGGCGCGGCGAGATCGAGGTCGATCATCGCGGCGAGACGAGCCAGCCCGGCATTTTCGCGGCGGGCGACTGCACCACCGTGCCCTACAAGCAGATCGTCATCGCCATGGGCGAAGGGTCGAAGGCAGCGCTGTCGGCGTTCGACTACATGATCCGCCTGCCCGTCGAAGCCGAGGTCGAGGTCGCCTGATACGACGCGGAGGCGGCTCGTCTCCCTATAGGCACTCTTCGTCATTGCGAGCGGCTTTGCCGCTCGCAATGACGAAACGAGTCAATCCACAGGCATCGGAACTGCGCCGCGCCTCGCATTGAGCCACGCCGCGAGCCGATGCACGTCATCCTCGCCGAACAACAGCCCCAGCTTGCTGCGCCGCCACAGGATGTCGGGGGGGGATTGGGCCCACTCTTTTGCGCACATCCACTCACATTCGGCCGCCGACAGGCCGTGTGCGATTTCGCCGCCGAGCGCGTCCCAGTCGCCCGCGTCGCCCAGCCAGCGGCGCGCGTCGGTGCCATAGGCGCGGGTGATGCGCTCGACCGTCGCGGCGGGCAGGAAGGGGTGCGCGAGCTTATACTCCGCGGCCAGCGCCGCGGCGCCGTCGGTCGCGAAATCGCCGCCGGGCAGCGGCGCCTTGCCGGTCCAGCGCCGGCCCGACAGCGCCGCGACATGCGCGGCGAGTTCGTCGACCGCATGTTCGGCGACATGGCGATAGCTGGTGATCTTGCCGCCATAGATGGTGAGCAAAGGCGCGCCCTCGTCGCAATCGAGGTCGATACGATAACCGCGCGTCGCCGCCTCGGGACGGCCCGATCCGTCCTCGACCAGCGGTCGCACCCCCGAATAGGTCCAAACGACATCGGCGGGGGTGATCGCGGTGCGAAAATAGAGGTTCGCGCCCTCGCACAGATAGGCGATCTCCTCGGCGCTCGCATGGACGTCGGCCAGCGACCCGTCATGGTCCTGATCGGTGGTGCCGATCAGCGTGAAATCGCGCTCATAGGGAATGGCGAAGAAGATGCGCCCGTCGGGAAGCTGGAAGAAATAGGCATAGGGATGGTCGAACAGCTTCGGAACGACGATATGCGACCCGCGCACCAGCCGCATCTTGTAATCGGGCGGTGCCGAGGCGCGGTGCAGCACGTCGAGCACCGCCGGCCCGGCGGCGTTGACCAGACTGCGCCCGGTGAAGCGATAGGCGCGTCCGCCTTCGCCCGTCGCCTCGACCACCCACAGGCCGTTCTCGACGCGCATCAGGTCGGCGTGCATCCGCGTGCGGACCCGCGCGCCCCGGTCGGCCGCGTCGCGCGCGTTGAGCAGCACCAGCCGTGCATCGTCGACCCAGCCGTCCGAATATTCGAACCCATGCACATATTGCGGCTGGAGCGGTGCGCCCGCCGCGTGCCGCCGCAGGTCGACCGAGCGCGTTGCGGGAAGTTTCCGGCGCCCGCCGATATGGTCGTAGAGGAACAGGCCGAGCCGCAGCAGCCAGCGCGGGCGCAGCCCATCGCGATAGGGCAGCACGAAGCGCAGCGGCCGGATGACGTGCGGCGCGATGCCCCACAATATCTCGCGTTCCTTCAGCGCCTCGCGCACCAGGCCGAATTCATAATGCTCCAGATAGCGCAGCCCGCCGTGGATCAGCTTGGTCGAGGCCGACGAGGTGCCCTGCGCAAGGTCCCCCGCCTCCAGCAGCAGCACCCGCGCGCCGCGCCCGGCCGCATCGCGCGCGACCCCGGCGCCGTTGATCCCGCCGCCGATCACGATGACGTCATAGGGCGGCGGCACGGGGTCGGTCATGCATCGGGTCTTAGAGGGGATGGCGGCCGTGTTGAACCCTTTTCCACCTCCCTCTTCAGAGGTGGGCTTGGAACATGATCGGCTTGCTTGCAAAGCCGCGTGCTCCCGCGCAGGCGGGAGCCCAGAGCGGGGAGAATCAAGGTCGGCGCCACATCGCTCTGGGTCCCCGCCTGCGCGGGGACACGGCGTGGTTATCCAAACACGATAAATGCCTTAGAATCTATCCTGTTAGCGTGCATCAAACCCCCTCGCCCGAGCAGGACGGACTCCAAGGGCCGGCCGACCTATGCTGCGTTGCATTCCCCGGACGCATCCGCCATTTGCGTGGGGCACAGGATCAAGGGGATAGCGCGTGAACGTCAAGGTCGAGACATTGGTGCTGTTCGGCGCGACCGGCGACCTTGCCCACCGGATGCTTTTTCCCTCGCTCTACAACCTCCATGAGGACGGGCTGCTCGCCGATACGCTGACCATCGTCGGGTCGGGGCGCACGCGGCTGGACCGCGCCGCCTTCCACACCCAGGTGCGCGAGGCGCTGGCCGATCACCTGCCCGAGGATCGCCTCGACGCCGCGGCCCTCGACGGCTTTCTCGCGCGCATCGACTATTGCGCGGTCGATGCCGGCGCGGGCAGCGGCTACGACGATCTCGCCGCGTTGCTCGGCGAGCGGATGGCGCGGCCGATCGGCGTCTATCTGTCGACTCCGCCGTCGATGTTCGGCGCCATCGCGCAGGGGCTCGCCGCCGCGGGCATCGCCTGCGCCGAATGCCGGATCGCGATGGAAAAGCCGATCGGCCATGACCTCGCCTCGTCGCGCGCGGTCAACGAACAGGTCGCCAGCGCCTTTGCCGAGGATCATGTCTTCCGCATCGACCATTATCTGGGCAAGGAAACGGTGCAGAACCTGCTCGCGCTGCGCTTCGCCAACATGCTGTTCGAGCCGCTGTGGAACGCGCAGGCGATCGACCATGTCCAGATCACCGTCGCGGAGACGGTCGGGCTCGAAGGCCGCGTTTCCTATTACGATGGCGTCGGCGCGCTACGCGACATGGTGCAGAACCATATGCTCCAGCTTCTCGCGATCATCGCGATGGAGCCGCCCGCGAGCGTGTCGGCGACGGCGGTGCGCGACGAGAAGGTCAAGCTGCTCCGCTCGCTGCGCCGGATGAGCGCCGCCGACGTCAAGGCGCACAGCGTCAAGGGACAATATGCGAGCGGCGCGGTCGACGGCGTCGCGGTCAAGGGCTATGCCGACGAGCTCGGCCATGCGTCGAACACCGAAACCTTCGTGGCGCTGAAAGCGTTCATCGACAATTGGCGATGGAAGGGGGTGCCCTTCTATCTGCGCACCGGCAAGCGGATGCCGAAGCGCCAGTCGGAGGTGCTGATCCAGTTCAAGCCGGTGCCGCACAATATCTTCGCGCGGGTCGGTGCGGCCGGAAGGGGCGGCGATCTCGACGCGAACATGATGATCATCAACCTGCAGCCCGAGGAGAATATCCGCGTGAAGGTGATGGCGAAGCAGCCCGGCCTCGACCGCGACGGGGTGAAGCTGAAGGAGGTGACGCTCGACGTGTCGCTTTCGCACAGCTTCGCCGGCGAACGACGGCGCATCGCCTATGAACGGCTGCTGCTCGACTTCATCGAGGGCGACCAGACGCTGTTCGTCCGCCGCGACGAGGTCGAGGCGCAGTGGGAATGGATCGACGCGATCCGCGATGCCTGGGACGCCGTGGATCTCGCGCCGCAGGCCTACACCGCCGGAAGCTGGGGGCCGTCGAGCGCGATCGCGCTGATCGAACGCGACGGGGCAAGCTGGCATGATTGAGATTGTTTCATCCCTTCTCCCCTTGCGGGAGAAGGATACGAAGCCTTGGCGCGCAGCGCCCAGGCGGAGTTGGATGAGGGTCTCCGCCGTTGCTTTTGTCGCTGCCGTTCACACCCTCACCCAGCTTCGACTAGGCAGCAAGCTGCCAAGTCTGCGCATCCCTCTCCCCCAAGGGGAGAGGGGATTGGAATGCTCATGACCACTCTCCACCCCGCCGTCGCCGCCGTCACCGACCGCATCGTCCGCCGCAGCGCCGAACGCCGCGCCGCCTATCTCGACCTGATGCAGCGCCAGCGCGACGCGGGGACGAATCGCGGTGCGCTGTCGTGCAGCAACCTCGCGCACGGCTTCGCCGCGGCGGAGCAGGACAAGCCGGCGATCCGTGGCGGTGCGGCGATGAACATCGGCATCGTCAGCGCCTATAACGACATGCTGTCGGCGCATCAGCCCTATGGCCGCTATCCCGAACAGATCAAAGTGTTCGCGCGCGAGGCCGGCGCGACCGCGCAGGTCGCGGGCGGCGTGCCCGCGATGTGCGACGGGGTGACGCAGGGGCAGGCGGGGATGGAGCTGTCGCTGTTCAGCCGCGACGTCATCGCGCAGGGCACCGCGGTCGCGCTCAGCCACGCGATGTTCGAGGGCGCGCTGCTGCTCGGCATCTGCGACAAGATCGTCCCCGGCCTGCTGATCGGCGCGCTGCGCTTCGGCCATCTGCCGGTGGTCCTCGTCCCCGCCGGGCCGATGCCCTCGGGGCTGGCGAACCGGGAAAAGCAGCGCGTGCGCCAGCTCTATGCCGAGGGGAAGGCGACCCGCGACGCGCTGCTGGAGGCGGAGGCCGCATCCTATCACGCGCCGGGCACCTGCACCTTCTACGGCACCGCGAACAGCAACCAGATGATGATGGAGATGATGGGACTGCACGTCCCCGCCGCCGCCTTCGTCCATCCGGGCACGAAGCTGCGACAGGCGCTGACGCGCGCCGCGACCCATCGGCTGACGCGGATCGGCTGGAACGGCGACGATTATCGTCCGCTGGCGCGCTGTGTCGACGAAAAGGCGATCGTCAACGCGATCGTCGGCCTGCTCGCGACCGGCGGTTCGACAAACCATGCGATTCACCTGCCCGCGATCGCGCGTGCCGCCGGGATCGTCATCGACTGGCAGGATTTCGACGAGCTCAGCCATGCGGTGCCGCTGCTCGCGCGCGTCTATCCGAACGGCGCGGGCGACGTGAACCATTTCCACGACGCGGGCGGAACCGGCTTCGTCGTCCGCGAACTGCTGGGCGCGGGCCTGCTGCACGGCGACGTGCTGACCGTCGGCGGCACGCTCGTCGATTATGCGTCGGAGCCCGTGCTGGCGGACGAGGAACTGCACTGGCAGGCCGCCCCGGCCGAGAGCCGCGACGACGCGATGCTGCGCCCGGTCGCGGCGCCCTTCTCGCCCGACGGGGGCATGCGCCTGCTCGCGGGCAACCTCGGCCGCGCGATCATCAAGACCAGCGCGGTGGCGGAGGATCGCTGGACGATCGAGGCGCCGTGCCGCATCTTCGACGATCAGGACCAGGTGCTCGCCGCGTTCAAGGCGGGTGAACTCGACCGCGACGTCGTCGTCGTCGTGCGGTTCCAGGGGCCGCGCGCCAACGGCATGCCCGAACTGCACAAGCTGACCCCGGCGCTCGGCGTCCTGCAGGATCAGGGCCACCGCGTCGCGCTGCTCACCGACGGCCGCATGTCGGGGGCGAGCGGCAAGGTGCCCGCCGCGATCCATTTGTCGCCGGAGGCGCTGCCCGGCTTCGACGGGGTCAGCGGGCCGCTCGCCCGTCTGAAGGACGGCGACATCGTCCGCATCTGTGCGCAGACGGGCGAGGTCGCGGCGCTGGTCGACGCCGCCGAATGGGCGGCGCGCCCGCCCGCCGCGCCGCCGCCGCCCGGCCTCGGCGTCGGGCGCGAACTGTTCGCGCTGTTCCGCCTCCACGCCGACGAAGCCGAAAAGGGCGGCTCGGCGATTCTGGCGGCGATGGACAGCGTTATCTGAATACACGCCCGTTCGTGCTGACCCCGGATCAAGGCCGGGGGAAGCACCGTCCTTCTTTTTGCAACGTCGAGAAAAAGAACGGCCCTTCGACAGGCTCAGGGCGAACGGAATTTGAGATTTCGAACGGAGTTGAAAATGGCAGATACAGGCATCGCGCAGATCATGGCTCTGGCGCCCGTCATCCCGGTGATCGTCATCGACCGGGTCGCGGACGCCGTGCCGCTGGCCGAAGCGCTCGTCGCCGGCGGCCTGCCGGTGCTGGAGGTGACGTTGCGCACCCCCGCGGCGCTCGACGCGCTGACCGCGATGAAGGCGGTGAAGGGCGCGGTCGTCGGCGCGGGCACCGTGCTCGACCCAGCGATGCTGGCGGGCGCGGTCGACGCGGGGGCCGAATTCATCGTCTCGCCCGGCCTCACTGACAGGCTGGGCCAGGCGGCGGTCGCCAGCGGCATTCCCTTCCTCCCCGGCGTGGCGAGCGCGGGCGATATCATGCGCGGGCTCGACCTCGGCCTGTCGCATTTCAAATTCTTCCCCGCCGCGACCAGCGGCGGCATCCCGGCGCTGAAGGCGCTTGCCGCGCCCTTCGGCATGGCGCGCTTCTGCCCGACCGGCGGCATCACCGCCGCGAGCGCGCCCGAATGGCTGGCGCTCGACCCGGTGCTGTGCGTCGGCGGCAGCTGGGTCGTGCCGCCGGGCCCGCTCGATCCCGTACGGGTCGAGGGGCTCGCGCGCGAAGCGGCGGCGCTCCGTCCCTGACCATCGTCCCGGCTTTCGCCGGAGCGGCGAATCGGACGCATTGATTAACCCCGTCTTTGCTGTCATCGTGCGACGAAAGGCGGCGCGACAGCCGCTGGTGGGGGAGATGCGCGTGCCGAGGCCGCAGCCGCATTTGGAAGAAGTCCTCGCGTCCGAACCCGGACCGCATATCGCCGCGCTCTTCGATTTCGACGGAACGATCATCGCCGGCTATTCGGCGACCGCGATGCTGCGCGAGAAGTTCCAGCGCCGCGAGATGTCGGTCGAGGAGATCGCCGAGACCGCGAACGTCATCGCGCAGCACAGCCTCGGCAACATCGGCTTTTCGGGCGTGATGTCGGCCGCCGCCAAGTTCATGAAGGGGGTCGACGAGGACAGCTTCGTCGAATTCGGCGAAGAGCTTTACAAGAAGCATATCGCGCGCAAGATCTATCCCGAAACCCGCGCGATCATCGAGGCGCACCAGGCGAAGGGGCACCGCGTCGCGATCGTCTCGTCGGCGACCATCTACCAGATCGCGCCGACCGCGCGCGACCTTGGCATCGCGGACATCAAATGCTCGTCCTACGAGGTCGAGGACGGGGTCTTCACCGGCGAGATCATCCGCCCGTTGTGCTTCGGCGAGGGCAAGGTGCTGGCGGCCGAGGAACTGGCCGCCGAATATGGCCTCGATCTCGACCGGAGCTATTTCTATTCGGACAGCGACGACGACATCGAACTGCTCGAACGCGTCGGCAAGCCGCGTCCGCTCAACCCGAACCTCAAGCTCAAGGCGATTGCCGAGGAGCGCGGCTGGCCGGTCCAGCGCTTCGCCAGCCGCGGCACGCCGTCGTGGGTCGATTATACCCGCACCCTTTATGCGACCGGCTCGCTCGTCGGCGCCTTCGCCGCGGGATTGCCGATCTGGGCGCTGACCCGCTCGCAGCGCGAGGCGGCGAATTTCTCGATCGGCCTGTTCGGCGATTTCGCGACCGCGATCACCGGCGTCGAACTGGACGTGGAGGACGAAAAACACCTCTGGTCGGCGCGCCCCTGCGTCTTCATCTTCAACCACCAGAGCAAGGCGGACGTGATGATCCTCGCCAAGCTCATCCGCCGCGACATGGGCGGGGTGGGAAAGAAGGAGATCAAGGACATCCCCATATTGGGGAAGCTGATGGAATGGGGCGGCACCGTCTTCGTCGACCGCGCCGACGGCAAGAGCGCGATCAAGGCGATGGAGCCGCTGGTCGACGCGATCCGGATCGAGGGCAAGTCGATCTGCATCGCGCCGGAGGGCACGCGAACGCTGACCCCGAAGCTCGGCGCGTTCAAGAAGGGCGCCTTTCACCTCGCGATGCAGGCGGGGGTGCCGATCGTCCCGATCGTCATCCACAACGCCACCGACGTCGCGCCCAAGAACGAGTTCGTGATGCGCCCCGCGACGGTGCGCGTCACCGTGCTGCCGCCGGTCGATACGTCGAAGTGGAGCGTCAAGACGCTGAACGCGCATGTCCGCGACGTCCGCAACCTGTTCCTGCGCACGCTGGGGCAGGAGGAGGAAGAAGGCGAGGCGGCCGAGGCGACGCCGCCGAAGAAAACCGCGCGCAAGGTCGCAGCCGCGAAGAAGGCGGCGCCAGGGAAGAAACCCTCCCCTCGAAAGGGAAGGACAGCCTAGGGCATGAATCACCTCGTCATTGCGAGCGTAGCGAAGCCATCTCCAGCCGTCGGGCCTGGACCGTCTTTGCGGACCGGAGATCGTTTCGGCGCCACGCTTCTCGCACTGATGGGAGAGGGGTGAGGCCGTGGCCGACGGAACGCCCCGCGCGCCCGTCGCTTCGCAGGCCTCGGCGGCCGACCGCCTCTATATCATCGATGCCCGCAACCGGGTGGAGCGGCGCATCCTGCTCGACTGGGTCCACGCGACCGCCGGGGGCCTGGAGGGCGAAGGCGCGCCGCGCTGGGTCAGCCTGGCGATCGCCGACGGCGACGAGGCGCTCGACCTCGATCCGCTTCGCGCCGGGCTGGCGGGCGATCCGGCGCGCGAGGTAGTGCCGCTGCGCGTCGCGTGGCGCATCCCCGGCTTCGACCGCGACCGCGCGCTCAAATTCCGCCACCTGATCTTCGGCGACCCGCGCCAGCCGGGGCCGCTGCGCGCGCGCTTCATCCTGTGGCGCGACCGGCGCCGCGCGCAGATACTGGTCGGCGAAGCGGCGACGCAGGGCGCGCTCCAGGCGCGCTTCCTGTCGCAGACCGGCGGCGGCGACGGGTGCGAATCGGGCGGCGCCGAGTTCGCGGGCTTCGTCGCGCGGCAGGCGGGACTCGCGCTCGACGTCGCCGAACGCGGCATTCGCGGCAGCCGCTACAAGGTGCCGCGCTTCGTCGCCGACAGCCTGCGCACCAGCCCGCAGTTCCGCGCCGCGCTCGCCGATCTCGCGCAGCAGCTCGGCCGTCCCGTCGCCGACCTCTATCGCGAGGCACGGCCGCTGATGAAGGAGGTGATCGCCACCCCCGGCGCGCTGTTCCTCGATCTGCGCGCGCGGCTCGATCGCATGATGTTCGGCGGCTACGCGCCCGAAATGGAGGTCGACGCGGCCGAACTGGCGAAGCTGCGTTCGGTGCTGCGCGAACATCCCACCTGCATCCTGTTCACGCACAAGACCTATATCGACGGCGCGACGCCCAGCCGCCTGACCTACGAGAACGACATGCCGATGCTCCACAGCTTCGGCGGCGCCAACCTCGACTTCGCGGTGATGGGCACCTTTTTTCGCCGCTCGGGGATCATCTTCATCCGTCGCAGTTTTCAGGACCAGCCGGTCTACAAGCTGGTCCTGCGCCACTATATCGCGTGGCTTCTCGCCAAGCGCTTTCCGCTGTCCTGGGCTTTCGAGGGGACGCGGTCGCGGCTCGGCAAGCTGATGCCGCCCAAATATGGGCTGATGAAATATGTCCTCGACGCGGCGCATGCGACGGGGACGCGCGGCGTCCATTTCGTCCCCTTCGTCACCAGCTTCGACCTGATCCGCGATGTCGAGGAATATGCCGCCGAACAGGCCGGGCGCGTCAAGAAGCCCGAATCGCTGAGCTGGTTCCTCGGCTATCTGAAAAGCCTGAAACAGCCGTCTGGCCGCATCCGGATCGACCTTGGCGATCCCATCGTGATCGACGCGGCGCCCGGGCCGGAGGACAAGCGCGCGCTCGAGACGATCGCCTTCGCGGTCGCGGTCGAGGCGAACCGGGTGACGCCGCTGACCGTGACATCGGTGATGTGCCTGATGCTGCTGGGCGCCGCACCGCGCGGCGCGACCGCCGGAGAGGTGCTGGCGGGCATCGCCGCCGTCACCGCCTGGGCGCGGGCGCGCGGCATCCGCCTCAGCAAGGAGCTTGAAACCGGCGACGAGGCGGCGCTTTCGGCCACCGTCGACACGCTCGTCGCCAGCGGCCTCCTTGCCCGCTACGAGGCGGGGAGCGAGAATGTCTATTCGATCGAGCCCGCCCGGCATCCGATGGCGAGCTATTACCGCAACATCATCGCGCACCATTTCCTCGACCGTGCGATGATCGAACTGGCGCTGTTCCAGCTTCGCGATGCCGACAGCCGCGATTCGACCGAGGCTTTCTGGGCCCGGGTCGACCGGTTGCGCGATCTGTTCAAGTTCGAATTCTTCTATCCGCCGCGCGACGAGCATCGCGCCGCGATCGAGGCCGAGCTCGCGCGCATCGACCCCGCCTGGGCGAAGCGGCTGGCGAACGGCGACCGCGGCGTCGCGCAGCTTATCCGGCGCTGCCAGCCACTGGTCGGCCACGCGATCCTGCTGCCTTTCGCCGAAGCCTATTCGGTCGTCGCCGACATCCTCGCCCGCGCCCGTCCGGGCGACACGGTCGATGAAAAGGCGCTGATCGATACCGCGCTCGCCGAAGGCCGGCAGGCCTGGCTGCTGCGCCGGATCAGCAGCCAGGCGGCGATCGGCAAGCTGCTTTTCGCCAACGGCCTCGCGCTGATGCGCCACATGGGACTGGCGGGCCCCGCCACCCCCGACAGCCTCGGCGCGCGCCGCGCGCTGCTCGCGGAACTGCGCGGTCTCGCCAACGTCATGGAATCGATGCGCCTCGCGACGCTGGCGCTCGCGGACCGGCTGCCGGCTGCGGGAGAATGACGGTGGGTTATTTAACTTCGTTATTGCGAGCGGAGCGAAGCAATCCAGAGCGGTCTACGCGGGCTCTGGATTGCCGCGTCGCCTTCGGCTCCTCGCAATGACGATGGTTTAGGAGGAAGTGATGCTTAAGCAACTCAGCGCGCAGGACGCCCAGTTCCTCTACACGCAGACCGCGAACAATCTGACGCATATCATGGGGGTCTATATCTACGACCCTTCGACCGCGCCGGGCGGCTTCGTGCGATTCAAGGACATCATCCGCCACGTCGAATCCCGCGTCGACACCTCGCCGCTGTTCAAGCGCCGGCTGCACCGGCTGCCCTTCGACCTCGACCATCCCTATTGGGTCGAGGACGAGCATTTCGACATAGAGGCGCACATCAGCCACACGCCTGCCCGAGCCCGGCGACTGGCGCCAGTTCTGCATCGCGGTCGCGCGCTATCATTCGAAGCCGATGGACATGAACCGGCCGCTCTGGGACATCTACGTCATCGAGGGGCTCGACCGCATCCCCGGCATCCCGAAGGGCAGCTTTGCGATGCTGCACCGCGTCCATCATGCCGCGGTCGACGGCGCATCGGGCGCCCACGCCTTCATCGCGATGAGCGACATCGACGCGAAGGGCACCCCCGCGATAGCCGAGCCGCCGCCGGTCGAGGACCTCGGCCAGGCGCCGTCGGGGACGGAGGCGGCGGCGCGCGCGTGGGCGGCGTCGCTGCAATCGCCGGTCAAGTTCATGAACGCGCTGATGAAGATGTCGCCGGCGATCATGGCCTCGGCGCGCAAGTCGATCAGCGAGGGCGGGATGGCCGCGGGCGTCCCCGAAACGCGCTTCAACGTCGCGGTCGGCCCGCACAAGATGTTCGACGGCACCACCGTCGCGCTCGCCGATGTCGGGGCGGTGCGCCGCAAGGTGCCCGGCGCGACGGTCAACGACGTCGTCATCGCGACCATCGGCGGCGCGCTTCGCAAATATCTGGACCGGCACGGCGAGCTGCCGAAGGAAAGCCTCGTCGCGGTCGCGCCGATCAACCTGCGCGGCAAGGAGAAGGCGGCGGGAAAGGCCTCGACCCCGGGCAACCAGGTTTCGGCGATGAGCGTTCCGGTGCGCACCGACATCGCCGATCCGCTCGAACGGCTCGCCGCGATCCGCGACTATACGGTCGAGGCGAAGGAAGCGAAGGCCGGGGTCAGCGCGCGGCTGATGACCGACCTGTCGCAGCATATCCCCGGCGCGACGATGGCGGCGGTCGCGCGCATCGTGACCAGCGAGCGCTTCGCGGTGCGCGGCACCAACCTGTTCATCTCGAACGTCCCCGGCGCGCAGGTGCCGCTCTATCTCGCCGGGGCGCAGCTCGTGCAGCAGCACGGCCTAGCGCCGCTCGCCAACAACATGGGGCTGTTCATCGCGACGCCAAGCTACAACGGCCGCATCGCCTTCTCGATAATCTCCGAACGCGCGATCCTGCCCGACATTGCCTTCTTCCGCCAATGCATCGACGACAGCTTTGCCGAACTGATGGCAGCGGAGCCCGCGGCGGAGAAGCCGAAGGCCGCTACGGCAAGGCCGAAGGCGCCAGCGCGGCCCAGGGCAAAGGCCAAGGCTCCCGCGAAAGGCCGGGCGAAATCGGTTGCCAAAGGCAACGCGACCGGCAAGACTCGCAAGAAATAGCCGACGCAGGACCAGATATGCTCTTTACCCCGACGCTCAGTGCCGACCGTGACCTCGCGACCGCCGCCGATTATCGCCAATGGTCGCAGGCCGCGCAGGAGCATGACCGCAAGTCGGGGGCGCTGGCGTGGCGCAACGCCGACGAAAGCGGCAATTTCGACTATCGTGCGATCCGCGCCCGGCTCGAAAGGCTGCAGGCGCTGTCGGCGGCGAACGACGTCAAGGGGCTGCTCTTCGTCCTCAACGAGGGCATCCACGGCAACATCGATGGCATGGGGCACGAACGCCTCTATCAGAAATCGCGCTTCGGCACGAAGCGGCTGATCGAGGATTATATCGCCGCGGTCGTGTCCGCGCTCGACCGGATCGCCGCCTCGCGCGCGATCCCGCGCGACGAAAAGCGCGATTTCTTCCGCCGCGCCCAGCATTGCTACGGCCGCTCGGCGCTGCTGCTGTCGGGGTCGGGCGCCTTCCTCTATTTCCATGTCGGCGTCGTGCGCGCGCTGTGGTCGGAGGGCGTGCTGCCGAACATCCTCGCCGGGTCGAGCGGCGGCTCGATCGTCGCCGCGATCATCTGCACGCGCAAGGATGCGGAGATCGGCGCCTTCCTGGAGGGCGACAGCCTCGCCAACCCCGATCGCGACCCCGAACTGCGCCGGCTGGCCGCCGACGAGGTGCGCGACCGGCTCGCCGCACTGATCCCCGACCTGACCTTCCAGCAGGCGTTCGAGATCAGCGGCCGCCACCTCAACGTCTCGGTCGCGCCGGCCGAAAAGCACCAGAACGGCCGCCTGCTCAACGCGATCACCGCGCCCAACGTGCTGATCCGCGAGGCGGTGCTCGCCTCGTGCGCGGTGCCGGGGGTGTTTCCGCCGGTGACGCTGATGGCGCGCGACGACCGGGGCGAGCGCGTGCCCTATCAGCCCGACCGGCGCTGGGTCGACGGGTCGGTGACGCACGATATTCCGACCAAGCGGCTCGAACGCCTCTATGGCGTCAACCACCATATCGTTAGTCAGGCGAACCCGCTCGCGCTGCCCTTCGCGACCGACACGCGCAAGCAGATGGCGCCGATCGAGGCGATCCAGCACGCGTCGATGATGACCTTCAAGGCGTGGCTCAACGCCAATATGGTGATCTTTCAGAAGCCGCTCGAACTGCTGCCGCCGCTCAACAGCCTCGCCAACATGGCGCGTTCGGTGATCAATCAGGAATATACCGGCGACATCAACATCATCCGCCCGCCCAAATTCTGGTCGCCGACCAAGATATTGAGCGACCTCGACCAGGCCGAGATCGACGAACTGATCGACACCGGCCAGCGCGCCGCCTGGCCGAAGATCGAGATGGTGCGCACCCAGACCGCGATCAGCCGCGCGCTCGACGCGATCCTCGCGCGCATCGACCGGGGCGGCGACGACGGTCCCGGCCATCGCGCCTCGGCGCTCAAGCAGCCGGTGCGCTGACATGGCGGCGGTGACGCTGCCGGCGGGGTCCGCGGCGGCGGGCGCCCGGCTGCACGTCACCGACTGGCCGCTCGCCGCGCCGCCGAAGGGGGTCGTGCTGCTCGCCCACGGCTATGCCGAACATGCGGGACGTTACGAGCATGTCGCGCGGCGGCTGAACGCCGCCGGCTATGCGGTCGAGGCCGTCGATCACTGGGGCCACGGCCGGTCGGACGGCGAGGGCGGTTTCGTGCCGCGCTTCTCCGCCTATCTTGACGGCATGACCGAATTGCTCGCGCGCGTCGAGGAAGAGCATCCCGGTGTGCCGCGCCTGCTCCTCGGCCACAGCATGGGCGGGCTGATCGCGACGCTGTTCCTGATCGAGCGGCAGGACGCGTTCGCCGCCGCCGCGCTCTCCGGCCCCGCGATTATGCCCGCCGCGCCGCCGTCGCGCGTCACCGTCGCACTCAGCCGCTTCCTGTCGCGTTTCTTTCCGCGCCTCGGCGTGCTGGCGCTCGACGCGAACGGCGTCAGCCGTGATCCGGCGGTGGTGGCCGCCTATCTCGCCGATCCGCTCGTCTACACCGGCAAGATCGGCGCGCGGCTCGGCAAGGAACTGATGGACGCGATGGCGGCCGCGCAGGCGGGCGCGGCCCGGATCGCGCTGCCGATCCTGTTCCAGCACGGCGCCGCCGACAGCCTCGCCGCGCCTGAAGGCTCGCGCTATCTGTTCGATCATGTGTCTTCGGCGGACAAGCGGCTGAAAATCTATCCCGGCCTGTTCCACGAAATCTATAACGAGCCCGAGCGCGACGCGGTGCTCGACGAGCTGATCGGCTGGTTCGACGCGCATGTGGGGCCTTGATAAGCCCTTCCCCTGCAGGACGGGGGCCAAGGAGACGCCATGAAAATCCTTCTCATCCTCGTCTTCGCACCGCTGATCGCGCTGGCGCTGCTCTATTTCCTCTTTCCCGGCCGCCTCGTCGCGCTCGGCCGCTGGCTGCTGCGGCGCCGCGGCGGCACGGTGCAGAAAAGCGTGACCGTCGAGGGCCGTGCCTGGCCCTATCTGGAGGGGGGCGACCCGGCGAAGCCGACGCTGCTGCTCGTCCACGGCTTTTCGGGGGACAAGGACAATTGGTCGTTCCTCGCGCCCTATCTGACGCGCGACTATCATGTCGTCGCGCCCGACCTGCCGGGCTTCGGAGAGAATGAGCGCAACCCGGCGCTCGCCTACGACATCGCGGCGCAGACCGCGCGGCTGAAAGCCTTCGCCGATGCGCTGGGCCTGCAGCGGCCGCATATCGCGGGCAACAGCATGGGCGGGTGGATCGCGCTGCGCTATGCGCTCGACTATCCCGACGCGCTCGCCAGCCTGATCCTGCTCGACAATGCCGGGGTCAACGGCACGAACGAGAGCGACCTTCAGAAACAGGCCGCGAACGAGGATTACAACCCGCTCGTCCTCGCCAGTCTGGAGGACGCCGACCGGCTGGTGGCGATGGTCGTCCACAAGCCGCCCCATATCCCCCAGCGGCTCAAGCCCGTCCTCTACGCCGACGCGCTCCGCTACCGCGACCAGCTCGACGCCGCCTTCTGGGTGATCGCGACCGAGATGCGCGACCATCCGCTCAACGACCGCCTCGGCGAGGTGAAGGTGCCGACGCTGATCATCTGGGGCCGCCACGATCGGCTGATCGACGTGAGCTGCGTCGCCGAACTCGAACGCGGCATCGCGGGCAGCCGCAGCCATGTCTTCGAGCATGTCGGTCATGTCCCGATGGTCGAGGATCCCAAGGCGACCGCCGCGGTGATGCGGGAGTTTCTTGCCAAGCCCTGAAACGCGCGCCACTCTCTTCCTGAACAGGGGAGGGGAGAGGCACATGCGCCTGAAGGTGGGGCTGCTCGGCGGGGGAAGCTGGGGGACGACGGTCGCGTCGCTGGTGTCGCGCAACGCGCCGATCACCCTGTGGGCGCGCGACGCCGAAACGGTCGACGGCATCAACCGCGATCGCGAGAATCGCAAATATCTTCCCGGCATCAAGCTGCCCCCGGCGCTCCGCGCCACCGCCGATCTGGGCGAGGCGGTGGCGGGCGCCGACGTGCTGGTGATGGGCGTTCCCTCGCACAGCTTCCGCGCGGTGCTGGAGGAGGCGCGCCGGCACCTGCGCCCGTGGGTGCCGGTGATCAGCCTGACCAAGGGACTCGAACTCGCGTCGGGCAAGCGGATGACCGAACTGATCGAGGAGGTGCTGCCCGGCCACCCGGTCGGCGTCCTCACCGGTCCCAATCTGGCGCGCGAGATCATGAGCGGGCAGGCGGCGGCGAGCGTCCTGTCGATGGCGGACGAGATCGTCGTCCGCGCGCTCCAGCCCGTTTTCCATTCGGGTCTGTTCCGCGTCTACACCAACACCGACCTGCTGGGCTGCGAACTGGGCGGGGTGCTCAAGAATATCGTCGCGATCGCGGTCGGCATGGGCGACGGGCTGGGAGCGGGCGACAACACCCGCGCCGGGCTGATGACGCGCGGGTTGGCGGAGATCACGCGGCTGGGCGTCGCGATCGGCGGGCGGGCGGAAACCTTCGCCGGCCTCACCGGCATGGGCGACCTGATCGCCACTTGCACCAGCCCGCTGTCGCGCAATCGCCATGTCGGCGTCGAACTGGGCAAGGGGCGGCCGATCGACGCGATCATCGCCGACATGCACATGGTCGCCGAAGGCGTGAAGAGCGCGCCGACCGTCATGGCGCTTGCCGACCGCCACGGCATCGCGATGCCGATCGCGCGCGACGTGTCCGACGTCACGCAGGGCCGGCGGACCGCGATGGAGGTGTTCCGCGGCCTGCTGAAATCGACCGTCGGCGACGAGGCGCATCCGGGCTGACCACGGGCCGTATCTCGCCTGTGGGAGAGCGAATTACACCCCGCCCTCTGCCAGCAATGCCTTCGCCTCCTCGCCCTGCCAGTCGATCGCGCCAATCACCCGCCACAACTCGCGCCCCTGCGCGTCATAGAGGATCGAGGTCGGCAGCGCGCTGCCCGCCGCGTCGAGCAGGCCGTTCTGCGGGTCGACATAGGGTTGCAACGCCTTCAGCTTCGCCTTCTGGAACCAGGGATCGACGATCTCGGCGCCTTGCAGGTCCTGCGCGACCGCGATCACGGCCAGCCGGTCGCCGCGCTCCGCGGCCAGCGCGTCGAGCGTCGGCATTTCGGCGACGCACGGCGCGCACCACGTCGCCCACAGGTTGACGAGCAGCGGACGCCCGCGGAACGCCGCCAGCGTCACCGGCGCGTCGTCGGGACCGCGGAAGGTGGCGGTCGGCGCCGCCTTGCCCGCCTGGCCGCGATCGACCTGATGCACGAAATGCGCGGCGCCCGCCGCCGCTTCGCCTGCCGAAACATTTGCTTGCGGCGTCGCCGCTTGCTCCGCGCCGGGCTTTTCCCTATCGCAGCCCGCGACCGCCCCCGCGAGCAGCAGGGCGATCAGCACGGTTTTCGGATCTGGGACGCGGCGAATGGCGGATTCTCCCGATAAGAGCAGCATGTGGGGCGGCCGCTTCGGTGGCGGACCCGCCGCGGTCATGCAAGAGATAAACGCTTCGATCCCCGTCGACAAACGCTTGTGGGAAGAAGACATCGCCGCGAGCCGCGCGCACGCCGCGATGCTCGGCGCGCAGGGGATCATCGCCGCCGCCGACGCTGCGACGATCGACGCCGGGCTCGCCCAGATCGCCGGGGAATTCGCGGCGGGCGGCGTGCCGGTCGACCTCGCGCTCGAGGATATCCACATGACCGTCGAATCGCGGCTGAAGGAGCTGGTCGGCGAACCCGCGGGGCGCCTCCACACCGCGCGCTCGCGCAACGATCAGGTCGCGACCGACTTCCGCCTGTGGGTCCGCACCGCCTGTGACCGTATCGACGCGGGACTGAAGGCGCTTCAGGCCGCGCTGCTCGCCCGCGCCGACGAGCATGCCGACAGCATCATGCCCGGCTTCACCCATTTGCAGGTCGCGCAGCCGGTGACGCTCGGCCACCATCTGCTCGCTTATGTCGCGATGTTCGGCCGCGACCGGGGCCGCTTCGCCGACGCGCGCGCGCGGCTCAACGAATCGCCGCTCGGCGCCGCCGCGCTCGCGGGCACCGGCTTCCCGGTCGATCGCCATGCCACCGCAGCCGCGCTCGGCTTCGATCGGCCGATGGCGAACAGCATCGACGCGGTGTCCGACCGCGACTTCGCGCTCGAATATTGCGCGGCCGCTTCGATCGCCGCGCTCCACCTCTCGCGGCTCGCCGAAGAGGTGGTGATCTGGGCGAGCCAGCCCTTCGGCTTCGTGTCCTTGCCCGACGCCTGGTCGACCGGCAGTTCGATCATGCCGCAAAAGCGCAACCCCGACGCCGCCGAGCTGGTGCGCGGCCGCGCCGGGCTGCTGCTCGGTGCCTTCCAGCGGCTCGCGGTGATCGTCAAGGGGCTGCCGCTCACCTATTCGAAGGACCTTCAGGACGACAAGGAGACGGTGTTCGGCGCCTACGACGCGCTCGCGCTGTCGCTTGCGGCGATGACCGGCATGGTCGAAACGCTCGCCTTTCGTACCGATCGGATGCGCGCGCTCGCCGCCTCGGGCTTTTCGACCGCGACCGACCTCGCCGACTGGCTGGTGCGCGAGGCGGGGGTGCCGTTCCGCGAAGCGCACCATATCGTCGGCGCCTGCGTGAAACGATCCGAGGAGCTCGGCGTTGAGCTTTCGGCGTTGCCGGCCGACGAAGCGGCGGCGATCCACACTGCGGTGACGCCGGCGGCGCTCGCCGCGCTCACCGTCGAGGCGTCGGTCGCCAGCCGCGCCAGCTATGGCGGCACCGCGCCCGAGCGGGTAAGAGAGGCCGTCGCGGCCGCCCGCGCCGCGCTGGAGGATTAGGATGACGGCACAGCGTTCCATCATCGCGGCCGCACTGGCCGGCGTCGCGCTCGTCGCGGCGCTTGGCGCGTGCGGCAAGAAGGAAGATTTGAAGCCGGTCGCCGGCCAGCCGCCCGCCGCCCTGCCGGTCGGGGCGACGCGGGCGCCCACCACGCAGGAGCTGACGACGCCTGACGCGCAGGCCAAACCCGCGCGCAGCGACGAACTTCTCAAACGCTCCGAACAGCGCGAACCCGACGATTTCGACCTTCCGCCCCCGGGCTGAAATTCGACGATCGAAACATAGATAACCTCTCATCCGTTCGTGCCGGGCCCGTCGAAGCACCGTCCTTCTTTCAGCAACGCAGAAAGAAATACGGCCCTTCGACAGGCTCAGGGCAAACGGGAAGATGTTCAGGATCATAATCGATGGACCATTTTCAATATCGTGACGGCGTCCTCCACGCCGAGGACATTCCCCTGCCGCGCATCGCCGAGGAGATCGGCACCCCCGTCTACGTCTATTCGCGCGCGACGCTGGAGCGCCATGCGCAGGTGTTCCGCGACGCGCTGAAGGACGTGCCGAAGAAGCACATCGCCTTCGCGATCAAGTGCAACCCCAACCTCGGCGTGCTGCGCGTCCTCGCGCGGCAGGGCTATGGCGCCGACGTCGTGTCGGGCGGCGAGCTCGAACGCGCGATCGCCGCGGGCATGGCGGCGGAGGACATCGTCTTTTCGGGCGTCGGCAAGACGCGCGCCGAGCTGGCGCTCGGGCTCGACCGCGGCATCGGCCAGTTCAACATCGAGCATGAAGCCGAAGGCGTCGCGCTGGCCCAGATCGCGCTGGCGAAGGAAATGACCGCGCGCGCGGTGCTGCGCGTCAACCCCGACGTCGACGCCGGCACCCACGCCAAGATCTCGACCGGCAAGGCCGAGAACAAGTTCGGCGTCGGCATCGATGTCGCGCCGGAGATATTCGGCCGACTCGCCGCGCTTCCCGGCCTCCAGATGCGCGGCATCGCGCTCCACATCGGCAGCCAGCTCACCAGTCTCGACCCGCTCGAAGCGGCGTTCGAGCGCGCCGGCCGCCTTGTCGCCGACCTGCGCGCGGCGGGGCACAGCATCACCCACGTCGACCTCGGCGGCGGTCTCGGCGTGCCCTATCGCCCCGACGACGATCCGCCGAGCCCGGCCGAATATGGCGCGATGGTCGCGCGCGTGACCAGGGACTGGGACGTCACCCTGCTGTTCGAGCCCGGCCGCGTGATCGCGGGCAACACCGGCGTGCTGCTGACCGAGGTGCTGTGGGTCAAGCCCGGCGCGACCAATCCCTTCGTGATCGTCGATGCCGCGATGAACGACCTCGCACGCCCGGCGCTCTACGATGCGTATCATGATTTCGTCGCGGTGAAGCCGACCGGCGAAAAGATGACGGCGTCGATCGTCGGCCCGGTGTGCGAGACCGGCGACACCTTCGCGCGCGACCGGGCGATCGACGCGGTGGAGGCGGGCGACCTCGCCGTCTTCCGCACCGCGGGCGCCTATGGCGCGACGATGGCCTCGACCTACAACAGCCGCAGCCTCGTGCCCGAGGTGCTGGTGGACGGCGACCGCTACATCGTCGTCGCCGACCGCATCGCCGCGGGGACGATCATGGCCGCCGAGCGCGTGCCGGACTGGATCGAGTAACCGGCTGCACCCTCCCCCTCGGGGGAGGGGCCTGTTATAGCGGTCCCATGCGCCAGCTTCCCATCTTCCTGAACATTTCCGGCCGCACGGTCGTGCTGGTCGGGGAAGGCGAGGCGGCCGATGCCAAGGCGCGGCTGATCGTGCGCGCCGGGGGTCGGGTCGTCCCGGCGTGGGAAGCGGGCGCGACGATCGCTTTCGTCGCGCTTGAAGACGGCGCCGAAACCGCTGCCGCCGATCTTCGCGCTCGCGGCCTGCTCGTCAACGTCGTCGACCGTCCCGACCTGTGCGACTTCACCACGCCCGCGATCGTCGACCGCGCGCCGGTCACCATCGCGGTCGGCACCGGCGGCGCTTCGGCGGGGCTCGCCAAGGCGGTGCGCCAGCGTATCGAGGCGCTGCTCCCCGCGCGTCTCGGCGCGCTCGCGGCTGCGCTCCACGCCGCGCGCGGCGCGATGAAGGCGCGCTGGCCCGCCGCCGCCGACCGCCGCCGCGCGATCGACGCCGCGCTGGCGCCGGGCGGCGCGCTCGACCCGCTCGATGCCGATGCGGCGGATCGCGTCGGGGCGTGGCTCGCGGTGCCGCAGGCCGCCGCTGCGCCGCGTCTCGAAACCATTCGCCTGACCGGCGCCGATCCCGACGAGCTGACGCTGCGCGCGGCGCGCCTGCTGGGCGAGGCCGACCATGTCTTTCACGACCCGGCGGTTCCGTCCGCCATCCTCGACCGCGCGCGCGCCGATGCCGTGCGCCACCCCGCCGATGCGCCGCCCGCCGCGCCGCCGCCGGGCCTGTCGCTGTGGATCGCCTTCGCGCGGTGAAATGCCACCTTACAATAAGTTAACTGGCTCCCGCCGCCCGGTTTCCTAAGCCTTGTCGTGCGGCAGACGCGCCGCCTGCAACAGGGAGGGACATATGGGGGTAGAGGCCATCGACATCGACAGCATTCCGCTGCTCGACACCGCCGTCGGGCTGTTCGGATCGCTGGCGCCGATGCAATCGACGCCCGGATCGTCGGTGTTCGAAGTCACCGTCACCGTCGTCCTGATCATCTACGACTGAGCGCCTGCGCGCGGCGGCGCCGTCTTTCCCGCGCCGCCGCGCGCCCTTTCCGCGCGCCCTTTCCCCATGGACCACGGCATGATGCCGCGCTCGCGGCACGATCATTTCCCGCGCAGCGACGAAGCGCGCCGCCGGCGCCGCCACGCCGCTGCGAGCGCACTCGACGCCGCGTGGCGCGCGGGCGACCTCGCCCCGGACGGCCTGCTCGCTGCGATGCGGGCGCAGGAGGCAGCGACGCCCGAAACCGCGATCGCGGCGCTGGCCCCGTGGCTCGCCGACATCGGCTGGCTGCGCGCGCGCCTCGGCGAGGCGCTGGGCCTGCTTGCCGCCGACGCCTTCGCGCGCCCGCCGCTACGCCCGGTCGGCGGCGGCGCGCTCGGCGGGCTGCTGCTCGCCGAAGCGGGCGCGATCCGGATGACGCTGCTGCTCCGCCCCTTCGATGCCGCCGCGCACGAAGCGGCGCCGACGGCGCTGTTCGTCCCCGGCCGTTCGGTGACGCGCATCCTCGCGGACGGCGGCGCGATGCTCCGCTTCCACCGCGTCGCGGTCAGCGCCGCGGAGGAAGCGGGCGCCTTCACCGCCGCCGGGGCGAGTCCTTGCCGCAGCACTGATCCCCGGCCGCTGCGCGCGGGGGAGACGATCCGGCTCGATTCGGCGCGCGAGACCTTCGGCCTTTCGGGCGGCAGCGGCGACGTGCTGATGCTCCAGCTCGCGATCCAGCCGCCGTCGCCCCTGCCGATCCGCGCCTATGACGTCGCGAGCGGCCGGCTCGTCCATGTCTCCGCCTCGCGCCGCGACAGCAGCTTTCGCCAGATGGCGCTCGCGCTGCTTCGCGCGATGCGCCGTACCGACGCCGCGCCGCTCTTCGCCGCCGAAGCCGCCAGCGAGGATTTCGCCGCGCGCTGGAACGCGATGCGCGAACTGATCGCGCTCGACTCCGTCGCCGCGCGCGCGCCGCTCGCCCGCATGGCCGCCGCCGATCCGCATCCCGAGGTCCGCGCCGCCGCCGCCGCGACGCTGGAACTTTATCCGTCCCCTCCCGCTTGCGGGAGGGGCAGCGAGGCTTGCGAACTCGTTCGCTAGCCGCAGCGGGGCGGGCCGATGCGCCGCCCACCCCCCAACTCCTCCCGAAAGCGGGAGGCGAGCAGGAGAATATCATGCCGCGCCCGATCGCCGCGCCCACCGCGCCCGAATATGATCTGGAGGAGGTGGCAGCGCGCCTCGACGAGGCCGGCGTCGACCTCGAATGCGAGGACAGCGTCGCCCGCTGCGCGGTGCTTCTCGCAGGTTTGGCGAACAACCGCGATTTTCTTGCCGACCGCGTGATCGCCGAGCTCAAGGCGAGCTATCGCGACCAGCTCGAGGCGAACCGTTATTCGGCGCAGGTCTTCCTGCTCCACCGCAGCCGTCGCGGCTATTTCATCCGCGCCAACATGTGGCCGGCCGAGCGCGACGCGGCCTATGCCGCCAGCGGCGCCGCCGCCTTCGCCTACGGCCTGCCGCACGACCATAATTTCTCGTTCCTGACCGTCGGCTATTGGGGGCCGGGCTATATCAGCGACTATTATGATTATGACGCGGAGGCCGTCGACGGCCGCCTCGGCGAGCCGCTGAACCTGCGCTTCGTCGAGCGCAGCAGCCTGAGCGAAGGCACGATGATGCTCTATCGCGCCCACCGCGATATCCACAGCCAGCTCCCGCCCGAACGGCTGTCGGTCAGCCTCAACATCATGGACGAGGGCGAAGCCGTTCCGTGGCGCGACCAGTATATCGTCGATCTCGAAAGAGGCACCATCGCCCGCCGCCCGACGATCACCGCGGCGGAAATGCTGCTGCGCTGCGCGGTCCACCTGACAGACGAGGGCAAGGACGTGGCCGACCATTTCGCTGCCGCGCACCCGGTTCCCCGCGTCCGCGCCACCGCGCTTGCCGCGCTGGCGGCGGTGGAGGACGGCGGGGGCAGGGCGGCGGTGCTCGAACGCGGGCTGCGCGATAAGGACGCGCGGGTGCGTGACGATTGCGAGCGTTGGCTGGCCGGTTGCTCCCCACCGGACGCCGGCCCGTAAAAACCGCCTTTCCTATATTATCCCGCTATGCCGGCCTCCCGCCGTCACGCCTGCTGACAGCGCCCTCAACCCCTGCTAACGGGCGGCGCCATGACAACGCCTCTTTCGCATATCCGCAACTTCTCGATCATCGCGCACATCGACCATGGCAAGTCGACGCTCGCCGACCGGCTGATCCAGTTCACCGGCGGCCTCACCGAGCGCGAAATGTCGGCGCAGGTACTCGACAATATGGACATCGAGAAGGAGCGCGGCATCACGATCAAGGCGCAGACCGTGCGCCTGTCGTACAAGGCGCACGACGGCGAAACCTATCAGCTCAACCTGATGGACACGCCGGGCCACGTCGACTTCGCCTATGAGGTGTCGCGCAGCCTTGCCGCCTGCGAAGGCGCGCTGCTCGTCGTCGATGCGGCGCAGGGGGTGGAGGCGCAAACGCTCGCCAACGTCTATCAGTCGATCGAGCATGATCACGAGATCGTCCCGGTCATCAACAAGATCGACCTGCCCGCCGCCGACGTCGACAAGGTGAAGGCGGAGATCGAGGACATCATCGGCCTGCCCGCCGACGATGCGGTGCTCGCCTCGGCCAAGTCGGGAATCGGCATCGAGGACGCGCTCGAAGCGATCGTCGCGAAGATTCCGCCGCCGAAGGGCGACCCCGCCGCGCCGCTGGTCGCGATGCTCGTCGACAGCTGGTACGACCCCTATCTGGGCGTCGTCATCCTCGTCCGCGTCGTCGACGGCGTGCTGAGGAAGGGCCAGCAGATCAAGTTCATGCAGGCGGGCACCACCCACCTGATCGACCGCGTCGGCTGCTTCACGCCCAAGCGGCAGGACCTGACCGAAATCGGCCCCGGCGAGATCGGTTTCATCACCGCGCAGATCAAGGACGTCGCGCAGGCGCGCGTCGGCGACACGGTGACCGACGCGAAAAAGCCCGCCGCGGCGCCGCTGGCGGGGTTCAAGGAGGTGCAGCCGGTCGTCTTCTGCGGCCTCTTCCCCACCGACGCCAACGATTTTGAGAAGCTGCGCGAAAGCATCCAGAAGCTGCGCCTCAACGATGCGTCGTTCAGCTTCGAGATGGAGACGAGCGCCGCGCTGGGCTTCGGCTTCCGCTGCGGTTTCCTCGGCCTGCTGCACCTCGAGATCATCCAGGAGCGGCTGACCCGCGAGTACGACCTCGACCTGATCACCACCGCGCCGTCGGTGGTCTACAAGCTCAAGCTCACCCGGTCGAAGGACGGCGGCCCGACCGAGATGGAGCTGCACAACCCCGCCGACATGCCCGACCCGAACCGGATCGAGGAGATCGAGGAGCCGTGGATCGAGGCGGTGATCTATGTCCCCGACGAATATCTCGGCGCGATCCTCAAGCTGTGCCAGGACCGCCGCGGCATCCAGAAGAACCTCACTTACGTGGGCGGCCGCGCGCAGATCACCTACGAACTACCGCTCAACGAAGTGGTGTTCGACTTCTACGACCGGCTCAAGAGCATTTCGCGTGGCTATGCCAGCTTCGACTATCACCAGATCGGCCACCGCCCCGGCGACCTCGTCAAGATGAGCATCCTCGTCAACAACGAGCCGGTCGACGCGCTGTCGATGATCGTCCATCGCGGCAGCGCCGAGGCGCGCGGGCGCGGCATGTGCGAGCGGCTCAAGGACCTGATCCCGCGCCACATGTTCAAGATTCCAATCCAGGCCGCGATCGGCGGCAAGGTGATCGCTCGCGAAACCATCGCCGCGCTCCGCAAGGACGTGACCGCCAAATGCTACGGCGGCGACGCGACCCGCAAGAAGAAGCTCCTCGAAAAACAGAAGGAGGGGAAGAAGCGGATGCGCGAATATGGCAACGTCAACATCCCGCAGGAGGCGTTCATCGCCGCGCTGCGGATGGGCGACGACGCCTGAGGCTGGCCATCGCCGCCGCGGCGGGTTAGCTTCGCGCTTCCGCAGCGACGGAAGGACAGGCGATGGAGCAGGCCCGGGCAAGGCCGATCGACAATATCGTCGTGTGCAGCCGGCTCACCGACGGGACGGCGGTGTGTCTGCGCACGATTACGCCCGACGATGCCGACCTGCTGCGGCAGGGGATCGCGAAGCTGTCGGCGGAGGCGCGCTATCTGCGCTTCTTCTCGCCGGCGCCAACGATGCCCGACGCGGTGGTCGAACGGCTCGCCGACGTCGACGGGCACGATCACATCGCCTGGGGCGCCATCTGCACCGAATGCGAGGGCGAGCCGGCGATCGGCGCGGTGCACGCGGTGCGGCATCACAGCGACGGGCGCGTCGGCGAATATTCGATTGCAGTGCTCGATGCCTTCCACGGACTGGGGCTGGCGCGGATGATGACCGCGGCGCTGCTCGTCGACTGTCTCGCGGCCGGGCTGACGACGCTCGACATCCATATCCTGTCGCACAACCGCGCGGCGGCCCGGCTGATCACCGCGATGGGCGCGCGCCGCAAGCTCGAATCGGCGGGGGTCGCCGACTATGAACTCGACGTCGCGGCGGGGCTCGAATCGCTGCGGCAGGATCGGGATTTTCCAGGGGTGCAGGACGTGCTGCGCCAGCTCGGCGCGGCGTGATGCGCGCCCGGCGATTGCGGACGGCGGGCAGTGGGGCTAGCGCCATCGCCATGTCTGCGTCGTTCCCGCGCCCGTCCGCCATCCCGGCTTTCCTCCGCTCGCTCGTCTTTGCGGCTTCGCTGTTGGCGGCCGTTCCGTCGAGTGCGGCCGAGGCGATACTCTATACCGACGTGACGCTCATCGACGGAACCGGGGCGCCGGCGCGTCCCGGTCAGGACCTATTGATCGAGGGCGAGCGGATCGTCGCGGTGGGCGCGCACGGCAGCCTGGGGGAACGCGCGCGGACAGCGCGCACCGTTCCGCTGCCGGGCCGCTTCGTCATCCCCGGATTGATCGACAGCCACGTCCATCTGGCCACGCCGCCGAACCGCGCGCGGGCGGAGGCGATCCTCCGCCGCCAGCTCTACGGCGGTGTCACCGCGGTGCGCGACATGGCGGACGACCTGCGCGCGGTCGGCGAACTGGCGCGCGCATCGCTGGTCGGCGAGATAGCGGCGCCCGACATCTATTATGCCGCGCTGATGGCGGGGCCGCCCTTCTTCGCCGATCCGCGCGTCCTCGCGGTGACGCGGGGGTTCGCGCCGGGCACCGCGCCGTGGATGCAGGCGATCGACGCAAAGACCGACCTGCGTCTGGCCGTGGCGCTGGCACGCGGCACGGCGGCGACCGCGATCAAGATCTACGCCGACCTGCCCGCCGAGCGGGTCGCTGCGATCACCGCCGAGGCGCACCGCCAGAAGCTGATGATCTGGGCGCACAGCGCCGTCTTTCCCGCCCGCCCGGCGCAGGTGATCGAGGCGGGCGCCGATGTCATCAGCCATGTCTGCTACCTGGCCTATGAGGCGCAGCCGGTAATGCTCGCCGCCTATGAGGATCGCACGCCGGTCGACGAGGCTTTGCTGGCCCCGACGGGCGACGATCCGGTGGTCGGCCGCCTCTATCGGATGATGCGCAAGCAAGGCACGATCCTTGATGCGACGGGCAGCCTGTTCGTCAAGTTCGAGGCCGAGCGCAAGGCGGATTCGGGCAAGAAGCCGCTTCGCTGCAGCGGGGCGCGGACGATCGCGCTGACCCAGCAGGCGTGGCGGGCGGGCATACCGATCTCGACCGGCACCGATTTCGTCAACCCGGCCGGCGACCCATGGCCCGCGGTCCATGCCGAGCTGCTTTATCTCGCCCACGACGTCGGCATGTCGCCGCTCGCGGTCATCCATTCGGCGACGCTCGTTGGCGCGCGCGCGGCGGGACAGGACAGCGACATGGGGTCGATCGAACCTGGCAAATTGGCGAATCTTGTCGTTCTTCGCGCAGATCCTCTTGCCGACATCGGCAATATCGGGAGCATCGAGATGACGGTGAAGCGCGGCCGGGAATTCCGTCGCGCCGATTATGTCGTCCTGACGGCCGCGGAGCTTGGCGATGACGATTGACCGGCGGGCGCTGCTGGCCGGCGCGGCGGGGCTGGCGGCGACATCGCTGGGATCGTCCGCGGTGCGCGCCGCGGCGGCGCCCGGCCGCGCGAACCGGCTGATCGTCAATGCGCTCGGCGGCCTTTCCGATCCCAATGTCGAGGGCGCCGACGATCCCTATTCGCCGCGCGTGCTGGCCGAAGCGCGCGAATCGGGCGTCACCGCGATCAACTGCACCTTCGGCTATGTCGCCGGTCCCGACGACCCGTTCGAGGCGAGCGTCCGCGACGTCGCCAAGGCCGATGCGCTGCTCCGCCGCCACCCGGCCGATCTGCTCAAGATCTTCAGCGCCGCCGACATCCGCCGCGCCGGGGCCGAAAGGAAGATCGGCATCCTCTACGGCTTCCAGAACGGCGCGATGCTCGGCGATGACGCGAGCCGCGTCGACCTGTTCGCCGACATGGGCGTGCGCATCTTCCAGCTCACCTACAATCCCGCCAACCGGCTCGGCGACGGCGCCATGGCGCCCGAGAATCGCGGCCTGACGCCCTTCGGGCGGGAGGTCGTCGAGCGGCTCAACGCGCAGCGCATGATCGTCGACCTGTCGCACAGCGGCGAGCGCACCTGCCTGGAGGCGGCGCGGCTGTCGACGGCCCCCATCTCGATCAACCACACCGGCTGCCGCGCCGTGACCGATCTGCCGCGCAACAAGACCGACGCCGAACTGCGGCTGGTCGCCGAAAGGGGCGGCTTCGTCGGCATCTATTTCATGCCGTTCCTCGCCCGGTCGGGCCGCGCCCGCGCCGCGGACGTCGTCGCGCATATCAACCATGCGGTGAACATCTGCGGAGAGGATCATGTCGGCATCGGCACCGACGGCACCGTGACCGCGATCGACGATCTCCACGCATATCAGGCCGTCCTCGCCAAGGAGATCGCCGAGCGCCGCGCCGCCGGGATCAGCGCCGCCGGCGAGCGGCCGGACACCTATCCCTTCGTCGTCGACCTGCGCGGACCCGGCCAGTTCTTCAGGCTGATCGACCTTCTGTCGGCCCATGGCTATTCGAGCGGCCGGATCGAGAAGATCATGGGACTCAATTTCCTGCGCCACGCGGAAACCGTCTGGGGCAGTTGACGGGCGCGGGCGTTCCCGCCCGATCCGACAGATCGCAAAGAGCATAGTGACGAAATGGCGAGACCGCGCTTCGCGATGCGCGGTTGAAATCGCGGGCGGCAGTCGCGCGCCCGATCCCGCCGCTTTCACCCCTTCGACAAGTCGAATTTGACGGGCCCGTCGCCGGGCCCGCCGGCGCTGCCTTTCCCTTGGGCAGGGCGGTCGCATCGCCAAGTCCGTGAAGCCCCTCCAACCGAAATTTCGTCGACAGGCTTGATTTATCATAATCAGATAGATAATTCATAGGAAAATAACCGTTCGAACAACGAGCGGTCTTGGGGAGAGAAACGATGGCAAATATCTACCGGAAAAGGATTTTCTTGTGCTCGGCGGCTCTTTCCGTGCTGACCGCGGCCAACCCCGTCGGCGCGCAAACCACCGCGACGAGCAGCGCGAGTCACGTCGATTCGGGCGATGCGGAGATCATCATCACCGCTCAGAAGCGCGAGGAGCGGTTGGTCGACGTTCCCATTTCGCTGACCGCGCTCACCAGCGATCAACTGGCCGCGGCGGGCGTCACGCAATTCCACGACCTGTCGCAGGTGGCGCCGGGCTTCACCTCCGAACAATATGGCGATGCGCGGGCCGGGCGCATCATGCTGCGCGGGGTGACGTCGCAGCAGGACAACCCCGGCAAGCAGTCGTCGGTCGGCGTCTTCCTGGATGGCGTCTTTCTGGCCCGCTACGGCGCGGCGACGGGCGAACTCGCCGATATCGAGCGCGTCGAGATCCTGCGCGGTCCGCAGGGGACGCTGTTCGGCGCCAACACGGCGGCCGGGCTCGTCAATATCGTCACGCGGCGTCCGTCGCTGTCGGGCGTCGAAGGCTTCGTCGAGGGTGTGGCGGCCGAGCATGACGCGTTCGAACTGCGCGGAAGCGTGACCGGGCCGCTGGTCGAGGACCAACTCGGCATCAGCGTTTCGGCCTATCATGTGCGCCGGGGCGGCCTGACGCACAATGCGACCACCGGCCGTTCGGTCGACAATCTGCGCCGCAGCGGCGGGCGGGCGAAACTCTATTATCGCGGCGAGGGCTTCGATGTCCTTCTGTCGGGCGATTATCTGCGCGAACGGTCCGAATGCTGTTCGGCGATTCCCGTGGCCTGGACCCCCACGGCCAACGTCTTCGGTGTCCCGATCGTGTCGCTGATCCCCGCCGGATCGCCCTATTCGCGCCAGACGATCCAGAACAGCCGCAACCTCAACCCGAACAGCGGCGGCGGGGTTTCGGCGGAGATCAACGTCGATGTCGGGGATCATGTGCTGACGTCGGTGACGGCGTGGCGGCGCTGGGACGTCACGCCGATCAGCGATATCGATTCGCTGCCGCTCCGCCTGCTCGACGATTTCTACATCGATCAGCGGCACGATCAGTTCAGCCAGGAATTGCGGATCGCTTCGCCCTCGGGACAGCGCGTGACCTATGTCGCGGGCCTCTATTATTTCGCGCGGCGATCCGACGATCTGGAAATATTGCAGCCGCGCGCCGACGCCGCGGCCGTCATCCTTCCGGGTCAGCGCGGCGACACCACCATCGCGTCGCGGCTGAACGACAAGAGCTATGCCGCCTTCGCGCACGTCGATTTCAACCTGACAGACCGTCTGACCCTGTCCGCCGGCGGCCGCTATACCCGCGAGGATCAGGACGTCGATTTCACCCAGACGTCGGGCAACGTCGCCTATGCTTCGCTGGGCAATCGCCAGCAGTCGCGGCGGGAGTCGCAGTTCACCTGGGTCGCCAACGCGCGCTACAGCCTGCAGCGCGACCTCAACCTCTATGCCAGCGTGGCGCGGGGGTTCAAGCCGGGCGGGTTCGACCTGACGCGCCTTCCGAACTTCAACAATTTCGAGTTCGACGCGGAAAAGAACACCAATTACGAAATCGGGCTGAAGGGCAATATCCTCGACCGCAAGCTGCGCTTTTCGGCGGCCCTGTTCTGGACCGATTACCAGAATTTTCAGGCGCAGGCCTTCGACGGCCTGAATCTGGTCACGCGCAATGCGGAGCTTTTCCGCATCAAGGGCGGCGAACTGGAGGTCACCGCCCTCCCCACCGAGGGGCTGACGCTGCAGTTCCAGACGTCCTACACCCATGCGCGTTACGTGGACTTCACCGACGGTTCGTGCGTTCCCGGAATCGCGCCGCCGTGCGACCTGTCGGGCAAGCGGTTGCCGAACGCACCCGAATGGACGCTGGGCGGATCGGCCGAATATCGCGCACCGCTGACGGGGTCGCTGACCGGCTATGGCCGGATCGACGGCAGCCACAAGAGCAGCGTCTTTTATCAGCAGAACCTCGACCCCTATGCCTTCCAGGGGCCGCGCACGATCATCAACGCGCGGCTGGGAATCGAAACGGCGTCAGGGCTGACGCTCGAAGCCTTCGCGCGGAACCTGTTCAACGACAAATATGTGAACTTCGTCTATCCGTCGCCGCTGTCGACCGGCCTGTACGTCGGCTACGTCGGCGATCCGCGCCAGTTCGGCGTCCGCGCCCGCTACAGCTTCTGACCGCGTGACGACTCTCTCCGTCATGGGCAGGGGAAGGGGGCAGAGGCCATGGGCGGCGGCCGGGGCACCGGTCGTCGTCCTGCTGCTTGGCCTGCTGTATATCGTTTCCTATCTCGACCGCCTGATCCTGGCGCTGCTGGTGGCGCCGGTGCGCGCCGAATTCGGCATCAGCGACACCGCCATCGCCCTGCTCGTCGGTCCGGTCTTCGCGCTGTTCGGCGGCGTGTTCGCCTTGCCGATGGGGTGGCTCGCCGACCGCGTCCGGCGCACCCGGCTGATCCTCGCCGGCGTCCTGTGCTGGACGACCGCGACGATCGCGACGGCCTTCGCGCCCAGCTTCGAAACGGTCGCGATCCTGCGCGTCGGGGTCGCGGTGGCGGAGGCCGTGCTGTTCCCGGCGGCGATCTCGATGATCGCCGACCTGTTCCCGCCCGACCGCCGCGCGGCCGCGACGAGCGTTTTCGTCGGCTTCGGCGTGTTCGGCGCCTTCGGTGCCTTCATGCTGGGCGGCGTCGCGGTGCAGTTGCTGGGCAGCGAGCCGGTCGCGATCGGCAGTCTGTTTCTGGCGCCATGGCGGGCAACGTTCGTCGTCGTAGCGCTGCCGGGCCTGTTGCTCGCCGCGCTGTTCGCCGCGGCGGTGCGCGAGCCGCCGCGCACCGCGTCGATCCGCGCGGCCGGGCCGGTCGATGCGGCGCCGACGTCGCCCGAGCGTGTTTTCGCGCGCCGGAACATGCCGCTGTTCGTCCTTCTTTTCGTCGCCTCCGCGCTTGGGCAGGCGATCGTGCTGGGCGTCAGTTCGTGGTTGCCCAGCCTGCTGGTCCGCGACTTCGGCTTCGAGGCGGGGCAGGCGGGAATCTGGTTCGGGCTGTCCGGCGTGACCGCGGCTCTCGCCGGACTGGCGGCCGCGCCGCGCATCGCCGGCCATTTCCGGTCGCGCGGCCGCATGGACGCGCTCCCGCTGATCTGCGCCGGGGCGATCGCGGTGGGGGCGGTGCCATTGCTCGCCGGTTTCGCGGCCCCGTCGGCGCCGATGCTGCTGCTGTTGCTCGCGGCCGGATATTTCTTTCTCGTGCCCTCGGGCACCTACGCCATCTTCGCGATCAACTGGACGGTGCCGCCGCGCGCGACCGGCCTGTTCGCCGCCGTCTACACGCTCGTCAATTCGCTGGTCGCGGTCGGTTGCGGGCCGATGGTCGTGGCGATGGTGTCCGACCGGCTGGGAGGCGGGGCCAATCTGTCGTCGGGAATGGTCGTGCTCGTCGTGGGCGCGGGGACGCTGTCCATCCTGCTGCTGCTCGCGGCGCTGCGCCCCTTTTCCCGCCTTTGCGAAACCATCGAACGGCCGGTTCCCGGTCCGTCTTCAAGGGGTCAATATGAAACAGAATGAAACCCAGCGCCAGTTCGGCGACGCCCTGATCGAATGCCTGGAGGCGGTCGGCGCCACCGTGTGCTTCGGCGTGCCGGGCGGGCAGACCATTCCCCTCTATGCCGCCGCGCGCCGCCATGGGTTCCGCCACGTGATGATGCGCGACGAGCGCAATGCCGCCTGCGCCGCCGATGCCTATGCCCGTGTGTCGGGCCGGATCGGGGTGTGCGACGCGACGGTCGGTCCGGGGGCGACCAACCTCGTGTCGGGGCTGGCGGAAGCCTATGCCTCCGCGATCCCGGTCCTGGCGATCGTCGCCGACGTGAAGACCGAGCGCGAGCATCTGCGGGTGCGCGGCGTCGCCTCGCAGGCGATGGAGCAGCAGGCGATGCTGCAGGGCGTGACCAAGCGGGTCAGCCGCGTCCACGCGCCGGAGGGCTTGCCCGACGTCTTTGCCGAGGCGGTGCGCACCGCCGTGACCGGCCGCGCCGGCCCCGCGGTTCTCGAGATTCCGGAGGACATCTTCTTCGCGCCCGCCGCCGGCGCGGCCGTGGCGGCGGACCCCGAGGCGGGGCGCTGGCCGCGCTACGGCGCCGCGCCGCGGACCGAGGATGTCGCGCAGGCGGCCGAGCTGCTGGCGCAGGCACAGCGTCCGCTGATCCTCGCCGGCGGCGGGGCGCTCAGCAGCCGCGAGGCGGACGAGGTGGTCGCGCTGGCCGAACGATGTTCGATCCCCGTCGTCACTTCGATCAACGGCAAGGGGGTCATCGACGAATATCATCCGCTGTCGCGCGGCGTCGTCGGCGTGTTCGGATCGGTCGAAGCCAGCGTGGCGCTGCGCCAGGCGGATGTGGTGCTGGTGCTGGGGTCGAAATTCGCCCAGTTCAATTCCTTCCTCTGGCGCCTGCCGTCGGCGCGGCAGACGCTGATCCATGTCGACAGCGACGGGGCCGAACTGGGGCGCGCGATCCCGGCGCGGCTCGCGATCTGCGCCGACGCGGGGCGCACCGCTCGCCGCCTGCGCGAGGCGCTGGGCGACGCGGCGCCGCGCGCGGCGTGGCAGACGGACCTTTCCGAATGCCCCGCGCAGCCGGGCACGGCCGAGGGCGATCCGCGCGTCGCGCCGGAGCAGGTGATCCTCGCGCTGTCCGACCTTGCGGACGAGGACTGCGTTCTAGTGTCGGACGCCAGCCTGGCGTCGGGGTGGACCGCTTCGCGCTATCGCGTGCGCGGCAGCGGGCGGCATTTCCTGGCGCCGCGCGGGCTGGCCGGGATCGGCTGGGCCGGGGGCGCCGCCATCGGCGCGGCGCTGGCGCTGGGCGACCGGCCGGGCGGGCGCGTCGTGGCGGTGTCGGGCGACGGCGCCACCTCCTATTGGATCGGCGAGGTCGAAACGGCGGTCCGGCACCGGCTGCCGATCGTCTTCGTCATCCTCAACAACGCCGGCTTCGGCTGGATCATGCAGGGCGAGAAGATGCTCGACATCGAGCCGCGCTCGACCTTCGGACCGGTCGATTTCGCGGCGATGGGGCGGGCGATGGGCGCGCGCGGCTATCGCGCCGAAACGCTCGAAGAGGCGCGGGCGGCGCTGCGCGAGGCGTGGCAGGGGGAGGGGCCGGCGATCGTCGATATCCTGACCTCGGAGGACGCCTCGCCCAGCGTCGACTGGGGCAGCCTCGATCCGGCGGCGGCCTCGGCCTATGGCGCCTACGGGATGGGGTGACGGCGATGGACGATTTTCATCCCCTGCATCTCCACTGGAAACCGCGCCGATACGACAGGGGGCCGCTGGTGCGCGACGCGCGGCGGGCGCTGTCGTCCGCTGATTTCGCGGCCGAGGTCGCCGGTCTCGCGCTGCTGTTCGTGCAGAAGGGGGTCGGGCGCGGCGACGTGGTCGCGACGATGCTGCCGAACCGGATCGACATCGTCGTCGCGATGTTCGCCGCGTGGCGGATCGGCGCCGCCTTCATGCCGATCAACCCGGCGCTGACCAGCGCCGAAGCGCTGTATCAGGCCGCGGATTCGGGAAGCCGGCTGATCCTGGTCGACGCCGCCGCGCGCGAGCGCCTGACGGGGACGACGGCGACGCTGCTGCCGGTCGATGCGCCGCCCGAGCGATCGGCGGCGGTCCTGCCCGACGCGGCGGTGGCGGCCGACGACACCGCGCTGCTCATCTACACCAGCGGCACGACGGGGCGGCCCAAGGGCGTGATGCTGAGCCACGGCAACATCGACGCGATGCTGCACTCGATCCACGGCGCGCTGCGGCTCGATGGCGACCTGTCGCTGCTCGTGATGCCGCTGTTCCACGTCAACGCCCTGCTGGTCAGCATCCTGGCCCCGCTCGCGGCGGGCGGCGGCGCATGCATCCTCGAACATTTCGACCGGCACAGCTTCTGGCAGAGCGTGCGCGACAGCGGCGCGAGCTATTTCTCGGGCGTGCCGGCGATGTATCTGCTGCTGACCGCCGAACGCGGCGCCATCGCGCCGGCGCCCCGGCTGCGCTTCGCCATCTGCGGCGCCGCGCCGATGCCCGCGCAGGCGATCGGGGCGTTCGAGGCGCGCTACGCCGTGCCGGTCCTCGAAGGTTACGGGCTGACCGAATCGACCGTCGGCGCGACCCTCAACCCCCTCGACGGCCCGCGCCGCCCCGGCAGCGTCGGCCGCGCGATGCCGGGCATCGAGGTCGCCATCGTCGGCGAGGACGGGGCGTTCTGTCCGCCCGATACGGTCGGCGAGGTCGCCGTCCGCGGCGGCAACGTGATGAAGGGCTATCTGCGCCGGCCGGAGGATAGCGCCGCGGTGCTGGTCGACGGCTGGCTGCGGACGGGCGACCTCGGCCGTCTGGACGGCGAGGGATGGCTGACGCTGGTCGGGCGCAAGAAGGACCTCATCATCCGGGGCGGGGAGAATATCTATCCGTCCGAAGTCGAAGAGGCGATCATGGCGACGCACCTCGTTGCCGAAGCCGCCGTGGTCGGCCGGCCCGACGCGGTGATGGGCGAGGTGCCCGTCGCCTTCGTCGTCGCGCCCGAGGGCGGCGATGCCGACGCCCTAATCCCCGCGCTGCAGGCGGAGATCGAGAAGGCGCTCGCGCGGTTCAAGCGCCCCGTCGCCTATCATCTTCTGGACAGCCTGCCGCGCAATCCGATCGGCAAGATCGACAAGCCGGCGCTGCGACAGCGGCTCGAACGGGCCGCGCAGCCGGCGACCGCCCCCTAATCAGACAAAGGAGACGATCATGAAATTCGGACTTTTCGGCGGCGCCGCCCGCGGCGCGGACCAGTCGGGCGACAGCCAGTCCTATCGCAGCTTCGTCGATTATGTCGTCGGCGCGGAGGAACTGGGGTTCGATTCGCTGTTCCTCGTCGAGCATCATTTCACCGGCGCTGGCCAGCTCAGCGCCTCGATGACCCTGCTGTCCTATCTGGCGGGGCTGACGACCAGCATGCGCCTTGGCACCGGGGTCACGGTACTGCCGTGGCACAATCCGGTCCTGATGGCGGAGCAGGCGGCGACGGTCGACGTGGTGTCGGACGGGCGGCTCGATTTCGGCATCGGCCGCGGCTATCGCCCCAACGAGTTCCACGGCTTCATGGTCGATCCCGCGACCGCCCCGGCGCGCTTCAACGAGGCCATCGAACTGATCCTGAAAAGCTGGACGACGCGCGAACGCTGGTCGCACGACGGCGAATACTGGCACTATCGCGATATCCTTGTCGAACCGCAGCCGGTGCAGCAGCCGCACCCGCCGATCTGGGTCGCCGCCCAGAGCGAGGCGTCGGTGCGACAGGCGGCGGCACGCGGACAGTCGCTGATGCTCGACCAGTTCAGCGACACCCGGACCATCGGTCAGCGCATCGCCTGGTATCGCGACGAGCAGACCCGGCGCGGCGTGGCGTCGCGGCCGCACCAGATCGCGGTGACGCGCGGACTGTTGCTCGTCGACGACGAGGCGAAGCGGACCGGGGAAATTGAACGCCGGCTGAAAGCCATCGCGATGCTCGCCGCGACCGCGCGCGTGCCGGGCGAGGAAAGCGAAGCGCCGGTGGTGGGGTCGCAGATGCTCGATTCCTCGCGCGACGCGACCGAGGCCTCGACCGTGATCGGTACCCCCGAGGCGTGCGTCGCCCGCCTGAAGGAACTGGAGGCGGTCGGCGTCGACTATGTGCTGTTCAACGATCCGTGGGGCGGCATCGAACGGCTGCGCTTCTTCGCGAAAGAGGTGATGGGGGCGTTCGCGGCGCAGCCGGCCGAGGATCGGGCGATCGCCTGACGGGGACGCCCCGGTCGCCGGACCCTCTCACCGGCGGCCGGGGCGGATCACCGCGCGCAGTATCTCTCCGCGCGACAAGGCGTCGAGCCCCGCGTTCACGTCGCCCAGCGCCAGCGTGCGGCTGACGAAGCCGGCGAGATCGAGCCGGCCGCTTTCGGCCAGCCGGACGAAAGCGGGAAAGTCGCGGCGGATGTTCGCCGAACCGAACAGCGCGCTCGACAGGCGCTGTTCGGACAGGAAGAAGGGCAGGGCGGCCAGCTCGAACGTCCCGTCCGCCGGCGGCATGCCGACGATGACGATTTCCCCCGAACGGCGCGTGATCGCCTGCGCCTGCGCCACGGTGGCCGGGGCTGCGACCGCATCGATGGTCGCGTCGACGCCCAGTCCGCCGGTCGCGGCGCGGACGGCCTCGGCCGGATCGCCCGCCCCCGGGTCGATGACCAGCGTCGCGCCCCGGCGCCGGGCATCGTCGCGGCGCGCGGGGTTGGGGTCGATGGCGACGATCGTCGCCGCACCCTTCAGGCCCGCGCCCAGGATAGCGGCGAGTCCCACGGTGCCGCAGCCGATGACCGCCAGCGACCCGCCATGCGACAGCTGGGTCCGGTTGAGAACGGTCGACAGGCCGGTGGTGACGCCGCACCCGATCAGGGCCAGCGATTCGGGCGGCTGATCGGTATCGACCGCGACTAGCGATGCCCGGTCGATCACCATTTCCTCGGCGAAGGTTCCGAGCCCGAAAAGGCCGGTCGCGACCGATCCGTCGGCGCGGCGCGCGCGGGGCACCGATCGCAGGTGAAGCGACTGGACGCAGATATGCGGGCGGCCGGAGGCGCACTGGATGCAGTGGCCGCATGCCGGCGCCGACGAGCTGATGACCGTGTCGCCGGCCTTCAGCCCCGCGACATGGCTGCCGACGGCCAGCACGGTGCCGCTCGCTTCGTGCCCCATCAGCAGCGGCGATCCATAGCTGTGATCGCCGCGGCGCACGGCGACATCGGTCTGGCAGAGCGCGGTGGCGTCGACGCGGACATGCACGTCGGTCGGCCCGAGCGGCAGGCTCTCCACCTCTTCCAGCCGCAGTGCCTCGCCGGGCGCGACGAAGATCGCGGCCTTCATCCCCACATCGCCGGCACGCCGGTCGGCATGCGATACATCAGGCCGGTGATCTGCGGCGGCGGCTGGCTGTCGTCGAACCGCAGGTGCGGCAGATGGTCGAGCAGGGCGTTCAGCGCCGCCGTCAGCTCCATCCGCGCCACCTGCGACCCGGCGCAATAATGAACCCCGGTCGAAAAGGACAGGGTGACGCGCGGGTTGCGGTCGGCGATGAAGCTGTCGGGATCCTCGAAGCGCGCGGGGTCGCGGTTGGCGGCGCCGATGGCCGGCTCGACGATCGATCCCGCGGGAATCTCGACGCCGGCGACGACCATGTCGCGCGTGGCGAGCCGGGGCGGCGCGAACAGCACCGGGCCGTTCCAGCGCAGCAGTTCCTCGATGACGCGCGGAATCCGGTCGCGGTCGTGATAGAGGCGTTCGAGCAGCTCGGGCCGTTCGAGCAGCGTGACGAGCAGGATGCCGAGCGAGCGATAGGTGGTGCCCGCCCCCGCCGGCAGCAGGTTGTTGATCAGGCCGAGCAGGTGGCGCTCGCTGATCTTCTGATGCACGCCGTCGAGCTCGATCTCGCGTTCCAGCAGCATGCTGACGATGTCGTCGCGCGGATTGCGGCGCCGGTCCTCGATGATTCCGCGCATATACTCCTCCACCGCCAGCCGGGCATTGCGCGCCTCGTCGGGCGTCGCGGCCGCGATCTGGAGCATCGCGGCCCATTCGTGAAAGCGCTCGAGGTCCTGCGGCCGGATACCAAGCACCATCGCGATGACATAGACGGGGAACTCGGCGCAATATTCGAAATAGAGATCGGTGCGCCCCTTCGCCTTGAACCCTTCGATCAGATGGTCGAGGCGCGGCCGGACGAACCCGCGCCACAGGTCGAGACCGTGCCGTGTGAAGGCGGGCTGGACGAGGGCGCGGAACTTGCGATGCTCGGGATCGTCGGAGCCCATCAACGACACTTCACCGAAGACATATTCGGTCATCTTGCGGATGCCGGCGTTCGAAAAACCGATATTGTCCTGCAATATCTGTTCGGTCACGTCGTAGCCGACCGAGATGAAGCGCGGCGCGTCGGGCCAGACTTCGGCCATCGGATCGGGCACGCCGAACAGGTCGAAGGTCGATCCGCGGTGGATCGGCCCCTGCCGGCGCAATTCGGCGAGCTTCGGATAGGGGTCGGCCACGCGTCCCGCCCCCGTTCGGCTTGTCGTGCGCCGTTCCCAGTCCTCGCGGCCGACGCCGGCCACCATGTCCATGTTAGTGTCTGTCATCATATCTTTCATTCATGTTGAAGCGGGAGAAAAGGCGGGGCGTCAGAAGGCGAGGCCGCCGCCACCGTCGACGACGAGCGTCTGGCCGTTGACGAAGGACGCCGCCGGGCTGAGCAGGAACAGGATCGCGCGCGCCATGTCCTCCGCCTCGCCGAGCCGGCCCAGCGGCGTGCGCGCAAGGACGTCGCGGCCATAGGCGCCCGCGGTGATGTCGCCGAGGCGGGGGGTGCGGGTGATGCCGGGGGCGACGGCGTTGGCGCGATAGCGGCCGGCCGCGGACACGGCGTGCCAGCGGGTCATCCCGGCGATGGCGGCCTTGCCGGCGGGATACCAGCCATTCTCCGCCGCGCCGCCGCGCCCGGCAACCAGCGAGGGCGGCGGTCCCCCCGCGATGGCTCCCGCAACCGATGCGACATTGACCAGGCTGGCGTGCGCGGCCGGTTCGGGCAGCGCGACCGCCCAGGCGGCGGTGACGCGCTGCACGCTGCCGGCCGTCTGCGCCAGGCCTTCCTCGATGGTCAGCGGCAGCGACGAAGGCGGTCCCGCATTGTTCACCAGATGCAGGATCGGACCATGTTCGGCCGCGATCCGCGCCATGTGCGTCGCCACGGTTTCGGGTTCGCCGGTGTGGAAGACATGGGGGTGAAAGGCCGGGCCGAGGTCGAGGCCGTGCAGGCGGTCAGCGTCGATATCGACCCCGATCACCGTCAGTCCGGCTTCGCACAGCATTTGCGCCGTGGCGGCGCCGATGCCGCTGGCGGCGCCGGTGACGATCGCCGAACTGCCTGCCGGGAAACCGAGGAAATCGAAAGCCATCAGCAGTCTCCTTGCGCCTGCGCCGCGCGCTCCACGGCCGCGGCAAATGCGGCGGGCTGGTCGATCGACACGAAATGCCCGGCCCCCGGCACGATCTCGCTCGTCGCATGGGCGACGCAGTCGAGCGCGGCGGGGGCGCATTCGGCGGCGGGGCCCTTTTCACCGAACAGGAAATGGGTGGGGACGGTCAGCGCCGCGAGCGTCGCCATGACGTCATGCGCGCGGATCGCCTCCATCGCGGCGATCATCGCCCCGGCGCCCGCTCGCGCACGGTCGCTGTTCCAGCGCGCCAGCAGGTCGGCGGCGAGCGGCGAGCAGAGGCGCGCCTGCACCGCGTCGAAATCCTGCTGCGGCGTGCCGAACATCCGGTCGACCAGCGGCCACGCCGCATCCCACCATGCGCGCGGGCGCACCTGCATCTCGACGAGCAGCAGCGCCTTCACGCGCTCCGGCGCCCGCGCCGCCAGCGCCGCCGCGATGAAGGCGCCGATCGAATTGCCGACCAGCACCGCGGGTCCGATGGCCTGACGCGCCAGTATCTCGCCCAGCACGGAGGCGCGTTCGTCGATCGACAGGGCCGCATCGGCTTCGTTCGATGCGCCGTGGCCGGGCATGTCCCAGCCGATCAGCGCGAAACGGGGGATGAGGAGGGGCAAGCTGCGTTCGAACTCGTGCACCGAATGGCCGTTGCCGTGCAGCAGCACGACCGGATCGCCGCTTCCGGCACGATAGATGGTCACCGGCCCAGCCGATGTCGATTCGACGCTTTTCGTCCTGTCGCCGCTCATTCCGCGCCTCCTTGCGCCGCGTGGAGGGCCGCCCGCCGGCCGAAGAGCATGCCGGGCGCGATCGAGGCGCCGGCGCCCGGATAGCAGGGGCCGAAGATGCCGCTGGCATTGTTGCCCGCCGCATAGAGCCCCGCGATCGGGCGCAGCGCCGGGTCGAGCGCACGGCCGTGCAGGTCGGTGCGCACCCCGCCCGCGGTGCCGACATCGCCCGGATAGAGCCGGACGGCATAGAAAGGCGGCTGCTCGACAGGCCCCAGATTGGGGTTCGGCCGGACCCGGCGGTCGCCGTAATAGCGGCTGATCGCCTTCGATCCGCGTCCATGGTCGTCGTCGCGGCCCGCGCGCGCGCCGGCGTTGAAACGGTCGAGGGTGTCGCGCAGCCGCTGGAGGGGAAGGCCCGTTCTTTCGGCCAGTTCGTCGACCGAACCCGCGCGGATCAGATAGCCGCTTTCGATCCAGCCCGGCGGGGTGACCATCGGCGGCGCCATTCCGAACGCGTACCGGCTGCGATGCCGGCTTTCGAGGATCAGCCAGCTATGATCGGTGCCCAGCGCGGCGTGGCGTGCGATCATGCGCTGGCCGACCTCCATATAGGGCCCGGCCTCATCCATATAGCGCTCGCCCGCGACGTCGACGACCAGCGAATGCGGAAAGCAGCGATCCCAGACATGGACCATCGGACCGGCGGGCGTCTTGGTGCCCGGGACCCACCACGCCTGGTCCATCATCGCCATCTCGGCGCCCGCACCGGCCGCGGCGCGGATGCCGTCGCCCATGTCGCCGGCCGGCGCCATGGTCGCATCGACGCCGACCGGCGCCTGATGAATCTGGCGCAGGCCCGCGTGGCGGGCGAAGCCGCCCGTCGCCAGCAGGACGCCCCGGCGTGCGATCACCCGGACCCGCTTGCCGTCGCGGTCGAGCACCGCACCGGCGACGCGGCCCTCCTCGACGATCAGTTCGACGAGGGGCGTGCCGCGCCAGACGGCGACGCCGCTTCGCCTTGCCGCCAGCAGCAGGCGGCCGATCAGCGCCTTGCCGCGGGTCGCGGGCCGGGCGCCGGTCAGCCGTGCCTTCGCCGATCGCGCCGCGACGCGCAGCGCCGCGCGTGCCGCCGCCAGCGAGCGTATGCCGAGCGCCATCGTCGACACCTCGACCGAATGGGCGGTCGAGAAGAGCGCCCCCGGCGCCAGCCATTCCTCTGCCTCGCCCAGCGCGCGCAGGTCGAGCGCGTCGCAATAGAGCGTGCGGCCCGCCTCGCGCCCGCCGGGCAGTTCCGCATAATAGTCCGACCAGCCGCGCGCATGGCGCAGCGCGAGACCCTGATCGTCGAGAAAACGGGCGAAGGCGGGGCTTTCGCGGACGAATATCTTCATGCGCTCCCGGTCGACCTCGTCGCGGCCGGGCCCGATCAGCGCCTCCAGATAGCGCAGGCCGTCCTCGCACGAATCGGCGACGCCGGCGCGTTCGAGCACATGGCTCGCGGGCAGCCAGACCGTCCCCCCAGACAGCGCCGTGGCGCCGCCGAGCCAGGCCTCCTTCTCGGCCAGCAGCACGTCGAGCCCCGCAAGGCGCGCGGCCAGCGCCCCGGTCAGCCCGGCCGCACCGCCGCCGAGCACCAGAAAATCGCAATGATGATCGCCCTCTCGCAAGACCTTCCCTTTTTTCTATTTACATATAAATTATACAACTGATTGTGGAAAGCAACCTTTTTGAGGCGCTTGCCGGGAAGCCGATGCGCGGCGTGCCTCCGGAAAGGATGGCACGTCGCGGACGGGATGGAAGAGGAGAGAGGATTTGACGAACGCCGTTCTGCCCGATGCGGGCGATATTGCCGGTGCGCTGAAACTGGGCCTGCGCCGGCTCGCCAAGGCGGTGGTGGTCGTCACCGCACATCGCGGCGACGCACGCGCGGCCATGACCGCGACCGCGGTTTCGGAACTGTCGCTGGACCCGCCGTCGCTGCTGGTCTGCGCCAACCGCTCGGCGTCGATGTTCCCCCTGCTGAAGGACGGGGCCGATTTCTGCGTCAACATATTGGACGGCTCGCACCGGGCGATCGCCGACCGGTGCGCGGGCGGCGCGGCGGGCGATGCGCGCTTTGCGGAGGGTGACTGGCGGCAAGCGGCCAACGGCGGATGGGTGTTGGGCGACGCACAGGCCAGCTTCGCCTGTGCTTTCGAACAGGCGCATTTCTATGGCACGCACGGCATCTTCATCGGCCGGGTGATCGATGTGCGGATCGCGGGAGAGGTTGGCCCGCTGATCTATGTCGACGGCGCTTTCCGGTCCTGATGCGGTGCGAGGAAACAGGGCCAGTTTCCCATTGGCTTTTCATTTCGTATAAATTATCAAACTGATTATGGAGATCAAGTCCATTGGATGACTTCCCGCGGGAGGATGGCTAAGAACGAAATGGAAAGCGGTCGCGAAGGGACGCGGGGCAAGGCGTTGAAGGGGCAAATGATGACGGATGGGATGTCGCCCGTGCGAATTCCCAAGGCGGCGGAGATCATCGCGCAGGCCATCCGGCGACGGATCGTCCTGGGCGACCTGAAGGAGGGCGACCTGCTCCCCGCCGAAGCGGACCTGATGGCGCAGTTCGACGTATCGCGCCCGACCTTGCGCGAAGCGATCCGCCTGCTCGAATCCGAAGGGCTGGTGCGCGTGCTTCGGGGCGCCAAGGGAGGCGTGCGAATCTGTCCGCCGCAGGAGGATTCGGCGGCCCGCACCCTGGGCTTCCTGCTTCAGTTCCGCGGCGCGACATTGGCCGAGGTGCTCGACGCCCGCTCGTTCATCGAGCCGCGGCTGGCGGCGGGGCTGGCGGCCTCGGCGACCGCCGACGATATCCAGACGCTGCGCGATCACCTGGCCCACGAGGCGGAGGTGATCGAGGATTTCGCGCGCTTCGGGCGCGCCACGGCCGACTTCCACCGGGTGCTGGTCGAACGCGCCGGCAACGTCGCGCTGGGCGTGATCGTCAGCATGCTCGACGACATCTTCCTCCGCCATGTCGAGCGCTTCCTCAGCAGGTCGCGCCCGGACCAGCTGGCGCTCAACCAGCAGGCGCTGTCCAACCATCGGGCGCTGGTCGACGCGATCGCGGCGCACAAGCCGAAGCGCGCCGAGTCGGTGTGGGAGGACCATATGGACCAGTTGCGCACGGTCATCATCGGCGAGCTGGGCCAGACGACGGTGCTCGATCTCTATTGACGATGGAGGCCGCCCTTGTCGCCGAGGGTCTGGGCTTTCCCGAAGGACCGGTGATCCTGCCCGACGGCTCGCTCGCGGTGGTCGAGATTCGCCACGGTCAGGTGACGCGCATCGCGCCCGACGGGACGAAGCAGGTCATCGCCAAGGTCGGCGGCGGCCCCAACGGCGCGGCGTTGGCCCCCGACGGCGCGTTGATCCTCTGCAACAACGGCGGCTACCAATGGGCCGAGAGCGACGGATGGGCGGTGCCCGTCGGCGCGGCGGCGGACTATGCGGGCGGGTCCATCCAGCGGCTCCGCATCGCGGACGGACGGGTCGAGACGCTGCTGAAGGCGGTCGACGGTCGTCCCCTGTCGGCCCCGAACGACATCGTTTTCGATCGGGATGGCGGCTTCTATTTCACCGATACCGGGAAGCATCACCGGCATCACAGCGACCATGGACGCATATGCTATGTGGACGGCGCCGGCGCGCGGACGGTGGCCGAACCGCTCGACCAGCCGAACGGCATCGCGCTCTCCCCCGCCGGCGACCGCCTCTATGCGACCGAGACGGCGACCGCGCGCGCCTGGTGGTGGGAGGTCGAGCGCCCCGGGGTGCTGTGCGGCGGCCGCACCTTCATGGGCGCGGGCGGCGGCAACTTCCTGTGGGCCGAGCCCGGCTACGCCTACTACGACAGCATGGCGGTCGAGGCGAACGGCAATCTGTGCATCGGCACGCTGCTGCAGGCCGGCATCGCGATCGTCGGCCCCGACGGCGAGAGGATCGGGTTCGTCGATCTGTCCGACCTCGACCCCGCGATCACCAATATCGCCTTTGGCGGCAGCGACATGCGGCATGCCTATGTCACGGCGTCCGCGACCGGCCGCGTTTATCGCCTCACGTGGCCGCGGCCCGGGCTGCGGTTGAATTTCTGAGGCCGGATGCGGCGTTCTATCTACGCCGCCAGCGGAAATACCAGACCTCGTGCCCCTGCGCGCGGGCCTTGGCTTCGTAGCGCGTTTCGGGCCAGCCGCCGGGACGGACGAGGAAATCGTCGGCGGTCCGTGCCAGCCACTCGAACTGGTGGCGGTGGCGGCGCATCACCATCAGCGCGTGCGCGAGATAGATCGGGTGATCGGTGCCGAAGCGGAACTCGCCGCCGGGCTTCAGCTTGGCCGCGATCAGGTCGACCGGCCCGTCGTTCATCATCCGCCGCTTGGCGTGCCGCGCCTTCGGCCATGGGTCGGGATGGAGCAGGTAGACGAAGGACAGCGCGCCGTCGGGAATGCGGCGCAGCACCTCCAGCGCGTCGCCATGATGGATGCGGACGTTGGCGAGCGGCGGATGCGTGCCCCCCTTTCCCGCGAGATGCGGATCGCCGCTGACGTGGACGAGCGCCTGCGCGACCCCGTTGAGGAAGGGTTCGGCGCCGATGAAGCCGTGATCGGGCAGCATGTCGGCCCGCGCCGCCATATGCTCGCCGCCACCGAAGCCGATCTCGAAATGCAGCGGGCGGTCGAAACCGAACAGGCGCTCGGCGGTCACCGGCCCCTCCGCCGGCACCGCGATCTGCGGCAGCAGGTGGTCGACCAGATCCTGCTGGCCCGCGCGCAGGGGCTTGCCCTTGGCGCGGCCGTAGAGGCGGTTGAGCGTGGTCGGATCGCCAGATTTATAAGCCGTCATGCCGCGCGCGTTAGCCGTGCCGCGCCGGGCGGGCAAGGCGGGGCGATGCGCGGGCCGTTGGCGTCCTGTGGCGCGGCGAAGGCGTTAAAGCCGCAAAAACCCTGCACGCGCGCGCCGCAATTATGTCTTTTGTGCTTTAGAGCATCGAGCATTAAATCTGAACCGTTTGCCCTGAGCTTGTCGAAGGGGCCGTTCTTTCTTTTGGCGCCGCAAGAAGAAGGACGGTGCTTCGACAAGCTCAGCACGAACGGCAGAAAGGGCGATGCAGGTTTAATGCGCGATGCTCTAGGCGCATGATGACATTGGGCAGACGCGTGATTGCGAGCGACGAAGCCGCGCGGCAATCCAGAGCAGGCGCAAACCGCTCTGGATTGCTTCCCCCGGATCAGGTCCGGGGTCGCAATGACGAAGGGGGGCAATCCAAAGTCATCAGCGTCTAAGCGGCGGAGCGCCAAATCTGCATCCCGTTCGTGTCTCGACTTCGCTCGACACGAACGGAAGAGAGGCGATTCAGATTGAACGCTTGCCGCCCCGAATGGCGCGGCGCGCGAAGATCGCGCCGCGATCGGGCGAGAAGTGCGCGGGTCTTAGCGGCCCAGCGCGGCCTTCAGCCTGTCGATCAGGTCGGTGCGTTCCCAGGGGAAGGCGTCGCCGTCCGGCTGGCGGCCGAAATGACCGTAGGCCGCGGTCTGGCGATAGATCGGCTTGTTGAGGCCCAGATGGGTGCGGATGCCCTTCGGGGTCAGCCGGACGAGCTGCGGCAGTGCCTGTTCCAGCGCGGCTTCGGACACGCCCTCGGCCGCGGTGCCGTGCAGGTCGACATAGACCGACAGCGGTTCGGCGACGCCGATCGCGTAGCTGAGCTGGATCGTGCAGCGGCGGGCGAGGCCGGCGGCCACGACGTTCTTGGCCAGATAGCGCGTGATGTAGGCGGCCGAGCGGTCGACCTTGGTCGGGTCCTTGCCGCTGAACGCGCCGCCGCCGTGCGGGCTCGCCCCGCCATAGGTGTCGACGATGATCTTGCGGCCGGTCAGCCCGGCGTCGCCGTCGGGTCCGCCGATCTCGAAACGCCCGGTCGGGTTGATATGATAGACGGTGTTCGCGGTCAGAAGCTCGGCGGGCAGGACGTCGGCGATCACGCCCAGCACATATTTGCGCAGCTCCTGATATTTGGTCTCGTCGCCTTCGCCGTCATGCCAGAAATAGCCCGGCGCGTGCTGGGTCGACACGACGATCGCGGTCGCCTCGACCGGGCGCTCGTTGGCGTAGCGCAGCGTGACCTGGCTCTTGGTGTCGGGTTCGAGGAAGGGCGCAATGCCGGCCTTGCGGTCGGCGGCCATGCGCTCGAGAATCTTGTGCGCGTAATCGAGCGTCGCGGGCATCAGGTCGGGCGTCTCGTCGGAAGCATAGCCGAACATGATCCCCTGGTCGCCGGCGCCCTCGTCCTTGTCGGCGCTTTCGTCGACGCCCTGCGCGATATGCGCCGACTGGCCGTGGAGATTGTTCTCGAAGCGCAGGTTCTTCCAGTGGAAACCGTCCTGCTCATACCCGATCTCGCGAACGGTCTCGCGCACCGTCGCCTCGATCTCATCGAGCGCGCCCGGCGCCCATTCGCCATCCTCGTAGACGCCCTTGCAGCGGATTTCGCCTGCCAGCACGACAAGCTGGGTCGTGGTCAGCGTTTCGCAGGCCACGCGCGCTTCGGGGTCCTTCGACAGGAACAGATCGACGATCGAATCGCTGATCTGGTCGGCAACCTTGTCGGGATGCCCTTCGGACACGCTTTCGGACGTGAAGAGGAAGCTGTTGCGCATGGGAGACTTTCTTTGGATTTGGATATAAAGAAAAGTTTATGTCCCGGCGCTGTTAGCGTCCGCGCCGTCGAAAGGCAATGGCCAGCGCGAGCAGCAGCAGTGCGAAGCCGACCGGAAGACGATTGCCGAAACGGGCGAAAAGCGTCGGGGCGTGGGCCGGCGGAACCAGCGTGTCGATGCGCCCGGCGCGGTGCATCGGAATCGCCGCGCGGATGCGGCCGTCGGCATCGATCACCGCGCTGATCCCGGTCGGAGTCGCGCGGACGACCGGCAGCCCTTCCTCTATCGCCCGCAGCCGCGCCTGGGCGAGATGCTGCGGCGGGCCCCAGCTTCCGAACCAGGCGTCGTTCGAGGGGTTGAAGATGAAATCGGGCCGATGCGCGCGGTCGACGACCTGTCCCGAAAAGATGATCTCGTAGCAGATTTGCAGGCCGACCTCGACCGCCGGGCGCAGCGTTTCGGGCAGGCGGGTTGCGATCACCGCCGGCGGGTGACCCGCGGGCGGGACATCGACCGTGCGGGTCGCGGCGGGCAGGGAGAGGGTGCGCGCGCCCGGTCCCGGCCAGAAGTCGATGTCGCCCGGCGCGAGCCGCGACAGGCCGATCGCCGACAGCAGCGGCCGCATCGGCAGATATTCGCCATAGGGGACGAGATGCGCCTTGTCGTAGCGCGGCCCCAGCGTGCCGTCGGGATACACCGTCATCACCGCGTTGCGCGCGCCGACGACGGTGCCGTCAGGGCCGAGTTCGAGCTTGAGCGCGCCGAGCAGCATCAGGTCGCCGGGATTCATCAGATTCGTCAGCCGCGCCCGCGCCTCGGCCGGCGAACGGTCGTAATAGACGAGCGGATAGCCGGTTTCGAGATAATCGGGGATAGCCGCCTCTGGCCACAGGATCAGGCGGGCGCGGTCGTCCTTCGGAACGGTCAGCCGTGCCAGCTTGGCGAAATTGGCGTCGGCCTTGTTGCCCTCCCACTTGTCCTGCTGTCCGATGTTGGGCTGGACGAGGGTGATGGGGATCGGGGAGGCCGTGTCGGCTGTTCCGCCGCTGGCTGTCGCAACGGCGGCCGCGGTGGCCAATATCGGAATCGACGCTGCGAGCGCCGCGCGCTTCCACTGCCGCGCCGAAAGCAGGAGCAGCGCGCCCGCCACGCAGACAACCAGCGCTCCGAGCCCGTAGGTGCCGAGCCAGATCGCCGCCGAAGCGAAGCGGCCCGCCGCGATTGCGCCCAGCGGATTCCACGCAAAGCCCGTGAACATCCAGCTCCGCAGCCATTCGGTCAGCGTCCACAGCGCGGCGAGGGCGAGAATGAAGGAGAGCGTTGCCCCGGCGAAGGCGGTGGCCGTCGGCGTCCCGTTTCCGGCAACTGCCGTTTTCGCAGGGGCGACGATTCGGGAAACCGTCCACGCTCCCCACGCCGCGAGCGCCGGATAGACGGCGAGGTAGAGCGACAGCAGCACGACCGCGATCCACCCCAGCCATGCGGGCATCGCCGCCTGATAGGTGAAGGCGGTCGCGATCCAGTTCAGGCCGATCGTGAAATGGCCGACCCCGAAGGCCCAGCCGGTCCCGAGCGCGCGGCGCCCGCGCGGCGCCCGCGCGACGAGCAGCATCCAGCCCGCGAGCGCGAGCAGGGTCAGCGGCCACAGGTCGAGCGGCGCGAAGCCCGTGGCGGAAACGGCGCCGAGCAGCAGAGCGGCGAGTTTCGGACGGCGGTCGGCGAAAGCGTGGAGTGTCGCGGTCACGCGCGCAGCCTTAGCCGGGCGGCGCGGCGCTCGCCAGAGCCTATATGGCATCGCGATCGTCCGGTGCACATCGGCGGCGACTTGTCGAAGCCCGGTTCTTCCTGCAAAGGCGCGGAAAGACAGAACGGGCTTTCGACGCGGCTCCATCGAGCCCCTGCCGAAGGGCCAGGCCGAACGGACATTGCCATGCCTTTCACGATGAAACGCCTTGCCGTCTATTGCGGGTCCGCGACCCCCGACGATCCCGCCTTCATCGAAACCGCGCGGCATGTCGGGCGCACGCTGGCGAGTCGCGGCATCGGCGTCGTCTATGGCGGGGGCCGGACCGGCCTGATGGGCGCGGTCGCCGATGCGGCGCTCGCGGCGGGGGGCGAGGTGATCGGGGTGATCCCCGATGCGCTGGTCGGCACCGAGGTCGCGCATCGCGGCGTGACCGAACTCCACGTCGTTTCGGGCATGCACGAGCGCAAGCGCATGTTCACCGACCTGTCCGACGGCTTCCTCACCATTCCCGGCGGCGTCGGCACGATGGACGAGCTGTGGGAGGCGATCAGCTGGGCGCAACTCGGCTATCATGCCAAGCCCGTCGGGTTGCTCAATGCCGGGGGATTCTACAACGATCTGATCGCCTTCAACCGCCGCATGGTCGAGGTCGGCTTCATCCGCCCGGCGCATGCGCGGATCATGATCGTCGATGCCGGGCTCGACGAATTGCTCGACAAGATGGTCGCCTATCGCCCGCACGAGCCGATCTTCGCGATGAAGGCCGACGATTTGTGACCCATGTCGGGCGACGAGGGGGGCGCCGCCCATGAGCGAGGTGGAATGGATCGCCGCCGGTCTCGTCCTGATCAACGTCGCGCTCGTCGCGTTGCGCAGTGTGTGGAACTATCCCTTCGCGCTCGTCGCGGTCAGCCTCTACGCCGTCGTTTTCTATGAGGCGAAGCTTTACAGCGACATGCTTCTCCAGGGCTTTTTCCTTGTCCTGAACCTCTATGGCTGGGCCGCCTGGCTGCGCGCGCGCGCGGACAGCGGCGTGCCGGTCGGCTGGATGACCGCGCGGGCGCGGTTGGTCTGGGGCGGCGCCACGCTGGCGGCCTGGATCGTCTGGAGCGCCGCGATGCATCGCCACACCGACGCAGCGGCGCCGTGGATCGACGGCGCGATCGCGATGGCCAGCATCACCGCGCAATGGCTGCTCGCGCGGCGCCGGGTCGAAAGCTGGTGGCTGTGGATCTTCGTCGATCTGATCGCGGTGCCGCTGTTCGCCTCGCGCGGCCTCTATGCGACGAGCGTGGTCTATGTCGTGCTGCTCGGCCTGTCGATCGACGGGCTGATCCAGTGGCGCCGCGCCGCGGCGGCGGGGACGGCGCCCGCATGACCCGCCGCATCTGCCTCCACGGCGCCGAAAGCACCGGCAAGTCGACGCTGGCGCCGCGGCTCGCCGCGCGGCTCGGCGGCCTCGTCGTCCCCGAATATGGCCGCGCTTATGCCGAGGCGAACGGCACCGAGTTCGACGAAGCCGACCTGCTAGCGATCTTCGAGGGCCATGTCGCGGCGACGCGGGCGGCGCTGGCACAGCGGCCCCGATGGCTGGTTTCGGACACCGACCCGCTGATGACGCAGGCGTGGGCGGTAATGCTGCTCGGGCGACGGCTGCCCGAGATCGACGCGTGGGATGAGGTCGCCGACCTCTATCTCGTCCCCGCGATGGATCTTTTGTGGGAAGAGGACGGCACGCGGCTGTTCGGCAGCGACCTCGCGCGGCGCCAGTTCATGGACGTCGCGATCGGCGAGCTGGAACGACGAAAACTGCGCTGGGCATGGGTCGAGGGCGAAGGCGACACGCGGCTGGAAAGCGCGCTGGCGGCAGTGGAGGCGGCGGAGTTCGCCTGATCGCGAAGGTTGCCGGGTCGTCCGTTTGGGGTGGCCAGACATACCCCATCTTCGTCATCCCCGCGAAAGCGGGGATCCAGAGCGGGCTTCGGCCGACCTTTCCCTGGGTTCCCGCTTTCGCGGGAATGACGAAGCGAAAAACGGGAATGGCGCCTTCCGATCGCTACCCGCCTTTCATCCCGAATAGGCGTCGCGCAATTCGCGTTTCAGTACCTTGCCGATCGGGCTGCGCGGCAGTTCTTCGACGACGCGGATTGCGCTCAGCCGCTGGGTCTTGCCGACCTTGGCGTTGCAGTCGGCGCGCACGCTTTCGGGATCGGCGCCGGGCTTGAGCACGACGAAGGCGACGGGCGTCTCGCCCCATTCCTCGCTCGGCATGCCGACCACCGCCGCCTCGACGACGCGGTCGTCGGCGAGCAGGATCGCCTCCAGATCGCTGGGGAAGATGTTGAAGCCGCCCGAGATGATCATGTCCTTTGCGCGGTCCATCAGCGTCAGGAAGCCGTCTTCGTCGAAGCGGCCGATGTCGCCATGACGATAGAAGAGATTCCCCTCCGCATCGTACCAGTGCATCGCCCTGGTCGCGTCGGGACGGTTGTTGTAGCCGGTCATCATCGCGGGGCTGCGGCCGACGATCTCTCCGACCGAACCCTGCGGCAGTTCGTTGCCTTCCTCGTCGATCACCTTGGCGATGTGGCCGGGTGCGGGGCGGCCGACCGTGTGCAGCTTGTCGGGATATTGATGCGCTTCGAGGATGAAGGCCGCGCCCCCCTCGGTCATGCCGTAGATTTCGACGAGCCCGCCCGGCCAGCGCTTGAGCACGTCGGCCTTGAGCGCGGCAGGGAAGGGGGCCGAGGTGCAATATTTCATGATGAAGCTGGAAAGGTCGAAGCGGTCGAAATCCTCGAGCGCCATGATGCGGCGATATTGCACCGGCACCAGCATCGTGTTGGTTGCGCGCTCGCGCTCCGCCAGTTCGAGGAAACCGCGCGCATCGAACTTCTTCATCAGCACGACCTGCCCGCCCGAGCCGACGGTGGGAAGGAAGCTCGCCATCGTCGTGTTCGAATAGAGCGGGGTCGACAGGATCGTCACCGCGTGCGGTCCATAGGCGGGAACGCCGCGCTGGATATGCTGCCAGCGCATCGCGTGGCTGTGGACGATGCCCTTCGGCGTGCCGGTGGTGCCCGACGAATAGATGATGTTGAAGCCGTCCTCCGGTCGGATTTCGACCGTATCGGGCTTCGTTCCCACGGGCGCCATCCAGTCGTCGAGCGCGACCCCGACGCCGCTGCCGTCCATGGCGATGCGGTCGGTCGCAGTGACGGTCTGGCCTTCGAGGCTCACCGCGGCGGCGCTGTCGAGGAACAGGTGGCGCGCACCCGTGTCGGCGATCATCGCCGCCATCTGTTCGCCGGTCGCGCTGTTGGTGATCAGTCCCGCGACACCGCCGGCGCGCAGCGTGCCGAGGATCGCGGCCATCTGTTCGACGCTGTTGAGCCCGGCAACGGCGGTCCGGTCGTCGCTCTGGAAGCCGTCCTGCTGAAGCCGGGCAGCGATTCGATCCATCATCCGGTCCAGTTCGGACCAGCTTAATCGCCGCGACGGGTCAGCAGCCGCTACGGCATCGGGACGTTCGGCGGCATGGGCGCGGATCAGGTCGGGCAGGGTGGCGAAAGCGCTGTCGAGCAGGTCGGTCGAGGTCATGTCCATCGGTTAGCACAGCGGGGGACCGGCGCAATGCCGGGCGCCGCGAAACGCCGTCGGGTGTGACGGCCTGGGGGGCAGGGTGCGGGCATCGGACGGAGGCGATCCGGGCGGCGAATCGCATGATGGGGCGGGGCGCATCGCCCTCTATCATCCGCTGCGCGAGCGCGCCGCGACGCTGGGTGCGGCGCTGGAAGCCGCGGGCCATGCGGTGCGGTCGATGCCGTCACCGGCGAACGGACTGCGGCCGTGGCTCGACGGCTGCTTCGACCTGCTGCTGATCAACCCCTTCCTCGATTGGCAGGACCCCTTTGCCTTCGTGCGGCTGATGGCGGCGGTCGCCGCGCGGCGGCCGGTGCTGGCGGTGTCGGATCGCGACTCGCTGGAGGAACGGATGATCGCGCTGCATGGCGGCGCGGACGACGTGGTCACCTGGGCCGACAATCTGCCCGAGGTGCTGGCGCGCGCCGCCGGGCTGTTGCGGCGCAGCCGGCTGGCCGCCGGCCAGCTTGGCGCGGGCGAGTTGCGGATCGACCTGATCGACCGGCGCGTCGAGCGCGCGGGGCGGCCGATCCGCCTGCCGCTGCGCGAATTCGATCTGCTCGCCAATCTGGCACGCGTTCCCGATCGTCCGCTGTCGCGCGCGGCGCTGCTCAAGGCGGTGTGGCGGCTCGACTTCGATCCGGGGACCAACCGGGTCGAGGTGCATATGTCGCGGCTGCGCGCCAGGCTCGACCGCGGCTTCGCCTGGCCGATGCTGCACACGATCAAGGGCGTCGGCTATGCGCTGCGCTCGCATCCCGGCGCGGGCGCGCCCGAATAGGGGCAAGACCCTAAGCCCGCTTGACCCGGCGCTTTGGATGACTACTGACTCGGCGGAAAGAACGAACAGAACAGCTGGAGAGATCGCCGATGCACCCGTCCGTCCACGCCGCCGCTACCCCCGACAAGCCCGCGATCATCGTCGCCGAGACGGGCGAATCGATCAGCTATGCTGAACTCGACGCGGCGTCGAACCGTGCGGCACAGCTTTTTCGCGCGCACGGACTGGGGCACGAGGACGTCGTCGCCTTCATGCTCGACAACACGCCGCATTATTACGGGCTGACCTGGGGCGCGCAGCGCGCGGGGCTGCGCTATGTCTGCATCTCGTCGCGGCTGACGCAGGACGAGACCGACTATATCCTCGAAAATTCGGGCGCGAAGATGCTGATCGTCGCCGCCAGCCTCGCACCCGCGGCACAGCAGCTCCAGACGCGGATCGAGCGCTTTTCGATGGGCGGCGACATCGCCGGCTGGCCGAAGATCGAGGACGAACTGGCGAAGATGCCGGCGACGCGGATCGCCGACGAGCGCGCCGGGGTCGACATGCTCTATTCGTCAGGGACCACCGGCCGGCCCAAGGGGGTCAGGGTGCCGCTGCCCGAGGAGCGCGAGATCGACGCGCCGAACAGCCTCGTCATGCTCGCCGCCGCGGCCTTCCACATCGGCCCCGAGAGCGTCTATCTGTCACCCGCGCCGCTTTATCACGCGGCGCCGCTGCGCTGGTCGATGACGATTCATCGGCTTGGCGGCACCGTCGTGCTGATGAAGAAATTCGATCCCGAAGGCGCGCTGGCGGCGATCGAGACCTATCGCTGCAACGCGGCGCAATTCGTGCCGACGCATTTCGTGCGGATGCTGAAACTGCCCGAGGCGGTGCGCGCGAAATACGACGTGTCGTCGATGAAGAGCGCGATCCACGCCGCCGCGCCGTGCCCGGTGCCGGTCAAGCAGGCGATGATCGATTGGTGGGGACCGGTGCTGCTCGAATATTATGCGGGATCGGAAGGCAATGGCATGACCTTCGCGACCAGCGAGGACTGGCTGGCACACAAGGGTACGGTCGGGCGCGCGATCAACGGCGTGCTGCACATCGTCGGCGAGGATAACGAGACCGAACTGCCGGTGCGGCAGGAAGGCACGGTCTTTTTCGAAAGCGAGCAGGTCTTCGAATATCACGACGACCCTGAAAAGACCGCATCGAGCCGCAATTCGAAAGGTTGGTCGACGCTGGGCGACGTCGGCTGGGTCGACGAGGAGGGCTTCCTCTATCTGACCGACCGCAAGAGCTTCATGATCATCTCCGGCGGGGTGAACATCTATCCGCAGGAGATCGAGAATCATCTCGTCACCCATCCGAAGGTCGCCGATGTCGCGGTCGTTGGCGGACCGCACGAAGAGATGGGCGAAGAGGTGATCGCGGTCATCCAGCCCGCCGACATGGCCGACGCCACCGACGCGTTCCGCGAGGAACTGGGCGCCTATGCGCGCGAGAAGCTGTCGGGGGTGAAGATCCCGCGGCGCATCGATTTCCTAGAGGCGCTGCCGCGCCACGACACCGGCAAGCTCTACAAGCGGCTGCTGCGCGATCAATATTGGGAGAAGGCGAAGGGCAAGTGAGCCCGCCGCGGGTCAAGACGCGCGACCGCATCCTGACGGCGGCGCTGCGGCTGTTCAACGAACAGCGCTTCGGCAGCGTCTCGACCGCCGCGATCGCCGCCGAGGTCGGCATCGCCGAGGGCAATCTGTGGTATCATTTCCGTAGCAAGCGCGCGCTGCTCGACGCGATCAGCGCCGATTTCGCGGAGGCGATCGAGGAACGGCTGCGGATGCGCCCGTCCGATGCGGGCGACCTGATCGAGGAATATGTCGGCCTGCTCGCCTGCATGCAGCGCGAACTGCACACCTTTCGCTTCATCTATCGCGACCGCGCCGATTACGGCGAATCGAGCCCGATCATCCTCGATCATATCGGCGGCTGGTACGACCGGGTGCACGAACAGCTGAGCATCTATCTGGGCGCGATGATCGATCGCGGCCTGCTCGACTGGCCGCGCGTCCGGCTCGGCGACCTGTGCACCAACGCGTTGCTGATCCTGCGCTTCGGCCTCGAATATCAGCGCGAGATGGACCCGGCGGCGGTCGGCGACCTCGACAGCGCGCGCTGGACGGTCGAGCGTCATCTGACGCTGTTCGAGGACCGGCTCGATCCCGCCGCGGCGCGCCGCTTTCACCGCGCGATCGAGCAGGCCGACCTGCAAAGCTGACCCGCCAGCGAAGGAGCCGTCATGCCCTCCCGACTCGAATTCTTCTTCGACCTCTCCTCGCCCTGGACGTGTCTGGCGTTCGCCAATGTCCAGCCGCTGATCGCGCGGACGGGCGCCGATGCGACCTTTCGCCCGATCCTGGTCGGCGGGGTGTTCAACGCGGTGAACCCGGCGGTCTATGCCGCGCGCGAGCAGACCGACAACCGCAAGATGCAGCATGGCTGGAAGGTGCTGGCCGACTGGGCGCGGCTGGCGGGGGTGGAGATGAACTTCCCGTCGCGCTGGCACCCGGCGAAAAGCGTCCACGCGATGCGGTTCGCGACCGCGCTCGAGGACGACCAGCCGGCGCTGATCGCCTTTGCGCGCGCCGCGTTCGAAAGCTATTTCGGGCGGCAGGAAAATCTCGACGATCCCGCCGTGCTCGAAGTCGTGGCGACGGGCGCGGGTCTCGACGGCGCCGCGATCCGCGCCGCCTCGACCACCGACGCGGTCAAGGCGCGGCTGCGTGCCAACACCGAAGAGCTGGTGGCACGCGGCGGCTATGGCTCGCCGACGCTGTTCGTCAACGGCACCGACATGTATTTCGGCAACGACCAGCTGCCGCTCGTCGAAGCGGCGCTTCAACGCAACTGAGAGGATACTCCCGATGCAGGACCGCATTTCCATCACGATGCTGGAGGACGGCATCGCCGACGTCCGGCTGATCCGCGCCGACAAGATGAACGCGCTCGACGCCGCGATGTGGTCGGCGCTTGCCGAGGCGATCGACGAGTTGAAGGCGAAGCAGGGGCTGCGCGTCGTCGTGCTGTCGGGCGAGGGGCGCGCCTTCTGCGCCGGGCTCGACCTCTCGAGCCTCAGCGCCGAGCGCGATCCGGGGGCGAGCAGCGCGGGCGGCACGCTGTCCGACCGCACGCGCGGCCGGTCGAACAATGCGCAATATGCCGCGTGGGGCTGGCGCGAATTGCCGGTGCCGGTGATCGCCGCGGTGCACGGCGTCGCATTCGGCGCGGGCAGCCAGATCATGGCGGCGGCCGATATCCGCATCGTCCATCCCGACACGCGCATCGCGATCATGGAGATGCGCTGGGGCCTCGTCCCCGACGTCGCGGGAATGGCGCTGTGGCGCACGCAGGTCGCCGACGACGTGCTGCGCGAGATGATCTACACCAACCGCGAATTCACCGGGTCGGAAGCAAAGCTGCTGGGGTTCGCGACGCATGTCGCCGACGACCCGCTGGGCAAGGCGATGGACCTTGCGCGGGTGATCGCGGGCAAGAATCCGCACGCGATCCGCGGCGCCAAGCGTCTGTGCAACATGCTCGCCGATGCGACCGACGCCGAGATATTGCAGGCCGAAAGCGACGAACAGGTCAAGGTCATCCGCACCCCGAACCAGATCGAGGCGGTGATGGCGCATATGGAGAAGCGTAAGCCGAATTTCGCGGATTGAGGAGAGCGGCCCTCTACAGCAACCGCAGGAATCGCGCCGCGTGGTGCCAGTCGGCCTCGCGGCGCGCGCGCGTCCTCTGCGCTTCGGTATCGGCGCCCCAGCGGCGTTCCTGATAGAGTTCGTCTAGGCTGACCGCCGTCCACAGCGCATCCGCCGGAAAGGCATCCTCGACCAGCGCGAGCCCGGCGACGAGCGATCCGCCGATGGTAACGAGCGGTGCGAGCGGTGCGAGGCGGAAGGGATCGAGGCCCTGCACCGCATCGCGCAGCGCCGCGACCGTTGCGGGCGGCTGATCGACCGGCAGTACCCCCTGCGCGAGCGCGAATTCGATCCCGTGGCGCTGCTCGGCCCAGGCGAGCAGCGGGTTCCACGCCGCCGCCTGTTCGGCCTGCAGCGCCGCGTCGCGGTCGTCGCGGTAGCAGAAGAGGTCGCTCGCGGCATAAGCGGCGATCGGCGCTGCGAAGCCGGCGGGGTCGGCGGCGGCGAGGTCGATCGCGGCGTTGGCGATGCCGGTCAGCGGCATCGACGCGGGGTCGATATCTTCACCCTGCGCGTCCCATTCGGCGGCGATCGCTTCGGCCAGCGCCTTGCTCGCGACGGCGAGCGGCGCGCGCGCCGGGGTGCGCACCGGCCGCCCGTCGAGCGCGACGCCCCAGCCGTCGTCCTGCGGGATAGCCTCGGCTTGCTTCCAGAAGCGCTTCACGGCCCGGGCGGCGTCCGCCAGCGGCGCGCGAGAATGCGCGGCATGATCGCGAAATCGAACACGCCGATCAGCACCACGGCGGCGCCGACCCAGCGGTCCGCGGGCTGGCCGGCGAGCGCCCATACGCCGCGGATGAGCAGGAAGCCCGCGAGGATGAGCAGCGCGCCCATCAGTCGCATGCTGGACAGCGCGAAAAAGCGTTTCTTCGCCAGGGCGTCTTCGGGTCGGGTCATGCGCTTTTCCTATCGCCGCCAAGCTCGCGCATCAAATGCGCCAGCGCGCCATGGCCGGTCGCCTCGATCGCCGTCGCGATCCGCGCGCGTTCGTCGGCCGGCTTGTTCTGCGACAGCTTGATCGTCGGGCGCCATGCGGCGATCCGCATCTCGAAGCCGACGATCGCACCGGTCAGTTTCGCGAAATAATTCCGGTCCATCTTGTCGCGCGTCCACGGCGGATTCGCTCCGATCCGCGCCTCGTGCTGCGCCGACAAGGCGTCGAGCTGCGCCACCAGTTCGGCCTCGCCGAGCCGGCGCGCCGGGCCTTCCATCTCGACCGCGACATAATTCCACGTCGGCACCGCGTGCGCTTCCTCGACATACCAGTCCGCGCTGACATAGGCGTCGGGGCCCTGCACGACCGCGAGCGCCGTCGCCCCGGCGAGATGCCGGGTCAGCCCGTTGCCGCGCGCGAGGTGGAATTGCAGCGTCGCGGCGTCGTCGCTCAGCACCACCGGGGCGTGCGCGACGCGCGGCCCGTCGGGCGTGCCCGCGAAGATGGCTGCGAAGCCGATCTCGCGCACCAGCAGCGCGGCGAGGTCGTCCTGCCGCGGCCGGAAGGCGGGGTTGGGATGCATCAGCGCGGCTTCCGGGGCGCGGGCTTGCGGCCGCCGGGTTTCGCGGGGCCGCGTTTTGCCGGGGCTTTGGGCTTCGCCTTGGCTTCGGCGCGGCCGCGCCGCTCGCCGCGCCTTGCCTTGCGGACCTGTTTGGCGTGCGCCTTGGCCTTCGTCTTCTGCACGGTCTTCGCCGAAGGCCGGGGCGCCTCCTCGGCCAGCGCATCGCCGAGCAGCGGGTCGAAGCCCAGCGCGTCGAGGCTCGCGGCGAAATGCTCGGGCACCGGCGCCGAGATGTCGAGCGCGCCGCCGTCGGGATGGTCGATGCGCAGGCGGCGGCTGTGCAGGTGCAGCTTGCGGCTGATCGTGCCGGTCAGGAAAGCCGCCTTGCCGCCATATTTGCCGTCACCGACGATCGGGTGGCCGATCGCCGCCATATGGACGCGAAGCTGATGGGTGCGCCCGGTCAGCGGCTGGAGTTCGACCCACGCCGCGCTGTTCCCCGCGCGCTCGATGATGCGATAGCGCGTTTTCGACGGCAGCCCCTTGTCGTCGACGTGCATCTTCTCGCCGCCCGATCCGGGCTGCTTCGCCAGCGGCAGGTCGATTTCCCCCTGCGCGATGTCGGGGACGCCGACGACGATCGCCCAATAGGTCTTGCGCGCGCTGCGGTTCGAGAAGGCCTTGGCGAACCACGCGGCGGCGCGCGGCGTGCGCGCGACGAGCAGCGCGCCCGACGTGTCCTTGTCGAGCCGGTGGACGAGCTTCGGCCGCACCGGCGCCTCGCCCTGCAACGCGCCAAGCAGCCCGTCGACATGTGCGTCGGTCTTCGTCCCGCCCTGCGTCGCGAGCCCCGGCGGCTTGTCGAGCACGAACGCGCTCGCATCGCGGTGGATCACCATCGCCTCGGCCAGCGCGATGTCGGCAGGAGACAGCGGCCGGTCCTTGCGCGGCCGCGGTCCGGTGGGGGCGGCGGGGGGAACGGGCATCGCGATCCGCTGCCCCGCCTCGATCCGGGCGGAGACGTCCGCCTTCTTTCCGTCGAGCGTCAGTTCGCCCGACCGCGCCCAGCGCGCGATCAGCGCATGCGGCGTGCCCGGCCGGTGCCGCTTGAACCAGCGGTCGAGCCGGATGCCGTCATCCTCTTCCCCGACGGTGGCGCTGTCGCCGCTCATGCCGGAAGCTGCCGCATCGCGAGCATCCCCAGCCCGCACACCGCGATACCGACGACGACCGACGACAGGACATAGGCGGCCGCCTGCGCCATCGCGCCGCGTTCGAACAGCAGCCAGAATTCGAGGCTGAACGAAGAAAAGGTGGTGAAGCCGCCGAGGATGCCGACGCCCAGGAACAGCCGCGTCGTCTCGCTGCCGCCGCTGCGCGCGAGCCAGCCGATCAGCAGGCCCATCAGCAGGCTGCCCGCGATGTTGATCGACAGCGTCCACCACGGGAAACCGGGGCCAAGCCGCGCGAGCATGATCTGGCCGACCAGATGCCGCGCCCCCGCGCCGATCGCGCCGCCGACCATGACTGGGAAAAGTCCGTTCATGCGCTCGTCCCTAGCGGCAAAAGCGCGCGGCGGAAAGCGGGCGCATGGCATGCCGGAGTGCGTCATCGATCGGGGGCGGGTCATCACGTTCGGGGCGCCGGTTTCGGCGTTCCTGAAACAGGTTCGCAATGATCCCTTTTCGACAGCTAACCGTTCCTCGGCGAAAGCCGGGGTCCACGCGGAGCAGCGCTATGTCATCTGGACCCCAGCTTTCGCCGGGGAACAGGATCTTACGCGCCGGAAGGATATACTACGCCAAACGAATTCAGGCGACGACGCGAAGGAAGCCTGCCGAAGCCGGACCCTGCTCGAGGCCTTTGACCGTCATCGTCTGGTGCGCCCCGCGCCAGTCGGCGGGCCGGACGAAGCGCCCCTGCCAGATGCCGCGCCGCTTTGTGCGCGCTTCGGCTTCCTCGACGAAATAGCGGTCGTCGGTCGCGATCGCCCAGCCCTGACGCACCAACGCGGCGCCGAGGTCGGCCCCCGCGGGGTCGGGAGCAGTCCGGCAGGCCGCGAGCGTCCGGCGATAACGGTCCGTGCCTTCGATCGCGCAATGAAGAGGGCCGCGCCCGGCGAGGCGCTCGAGCGCCGCGCGCGCCTCGACCCCGCACGGCCAGCGCGTCCCGTCGGCGCGTTCGCAGTCCTGCCGATATTCGACCGCGTCGATGCCGACGAGCCGGATGGTCAGGACGTGGCCATCCTGCCGCGCCGTCAGGCTGTCGCCGTCGATGACGTGGACGAGCGGGATCACCGCCACCGGCGCCGGGCTTCCCAGCCATGCCGCGACCGCCAGCCCGGCGAGCAGCAGCAGGGCGACCAGCGCGCGCAGCCGCCGGCGCCAGCGCAGGCGGGTGAGGGGAGAGGAACCGCGCATCGGACTCGCGGTGGAGCGGCGAAGCCGGCGTTGCAAGGGTGAATCAGGGATTGACGGTGAGAACAAATCATGTCCAAAATGGACCAAATTAGTCCGCTGCCTTGCCTGCGGACCCGGGCGATCCAGCGGCAGGGTCCGAAATGGCGGCAGATACGAGCGAACAAAAGGGGAATATCGCCGCTATGACGGCATAAGGGCACCGGGATGGGCAGAAAACAGGGAAAGGGTGGGCCATGGAACAGGCGATCGCATTTCGACCGGCAGAGACCGTGTCGTCGCCGGATCAGGCAAACCTCGGACCGGCGACGCGATTGCTGTTCGTCGGCCCGGCGGAGGCGGTGCCGGACTATGCGCGGGCGGGGGCCCGGCTGGTCGCGGCGCTCGCCCCGGCTGACGCGGCGGCGCACATCCGCGCGATGATCGCGGTCGACATCGTCTGGCTGGCCGACGCCGACGCGATCGACGAGCCGTCGCTTGCCGACATCGCCGCGGCGGTCATCGAACGCGATTGCCGGCTGGTGTGCGAGACCGGGTTGGCGGCGCTCGACCGCGTCGCGGCGGCGATCCCGCCCGCGGTGCGCGCCGAATGGCTCGTCGAGGCCGATGCCGCCGACCGGCTGGTCGCGCTTGCCGCCGCCAGCCCCGGCGCGGCGCTTGCCGTGCACGACGTCGCGCGCGACGAGGCGATGGAGCGCATCGACCGTTTGCAGGAAGAGGTTGCGCGCATCTCGCGCTTGCTCGGCGACCTTGCCGGACAGCGCGGGCTGGCGGGGGGACCCGGCGGGCTGGCGATGCCCCCGTCCGACGACCCCGGCCGCGCGGTGTCGCTGCGGTCGCCCGGGCGCGACTATGCCGCCGCTCCACGCAGCTTCGTGCCCGAGGATCGGGCGACCGATCGCCAGCGCGCCAAGGCGGTGCGCCGCCTCCTGCGGCAGCGGCGGGTGCGCGAGCAATATTTCCCGGCCGACCTGTTCGCCGATCCGGCGTGGGACATGCTGCTCGATCTTTATGCCGCGCGGCTCGAACGGCGGCCCGTTTCGGTGTCGAGCCTGTGCATCGCCGCCGCGGTTCCCGCGACGACCGCGCTGCGCTGGATCAAAACGATGACCGACGCCGGCCTGTTCGTGCGCGAAGCCGACCCCAACGACGGACGCCGCATCTTCATCGCGCTCGCCGACGGCGCGGCCGATGCGATGACGCGCTATTTCGAGGCGCTGGAGGAATAGGGCGCGGCAGCTTGCCAGTGCGGCGAAGCTGTGGCAGGGCGCCCGCTCCCCGCAGGGGGCGCTTAGCTCAGTTGGTAGAGCATCTCGTTTACACCGAGAGGGTCGGCGGTTCGAGCCCGTCAGCGCCCACCATATCCCGCCTTGTTGAGACCGCCCTTTCGGGGCTAGGGGGAATTACCTGTCGGGAAAAGGGTCTCTCCATGAAATGTCTCGCCGCCGCTCTGGCATCATCGCTGCTCGCTTTGGCCGCGCCCGCGCTCGCGGCGCCGCAGCAGGGCGATGTCGTCATCCGCCACGTGAATCTCGTCGATGTCGAGGCGGCGAAGACGCAGGCCGATCAGGCGGTGGTGCTGCGCGGCGCCGACATCGTCGCCGTCGGCGCCGACGCTGCGATCGCGCGCGACTGGCGCGCGGCCAAGGTCGTCGAGGGCAAGGACCTCTATCTGATCCCCGGCCTTTGGGACATGCACGTCCATTTCGGCGGCGGACCCGAGCTGATCGAGGAGAACAAGGCGCTTCTGCCGCTCTATGTCGCGAACGGCATCACGACGATCCGCGACTGTTCGGGCGACCTGCCCGACCAGGTGCTCGGATGGCGCAGCGAGATCGCGAGCGGCAGCCTGTTCGGGCCGCGCCTGCTGACCTCCGGTGCGAAGATCGAGGGGATCGCGCCGGTGTGGAAGGGGACGATCGAGGTCGGCAGCGAAGCCGACGTCGATGCGGCGCTGACCCGGCTGCAACAGCACGACAAGGTCGATTTCGTCAAGATCACCGACAGCACGCTGAAACCCGACCTGTTCCTTTATGCGCTGCGGCAGGCGAAGGCGCGCGGAATCCGGACGTCGGGGCATATCCCGATGGCGCTGACCACCCGGCAGGCGGTCGATGCCGGGATCAGCTCGATCGAGCATCTCGACTATGCCTATCACGCCGGGGCGCGTGACGAAGCGGCGGTCGCCGCCGATTTCGCGGCGGGCCGCATCGACCGTGCCGAGGCGAGCCGCCGGCTAGACGCGGCGTTCGATCCCGCGACTGCGATGGCCGCCTATCGCCATTTTGCCGAAAAGGGCGTGTTCGTCACCCCGACGCTGAACGGCAGCCGCATCCTCGCCTTCCTCGACCGCGACGATCACAGCAAGGACGAAGGGCTCGCCTATATCGGGCCGAAGTTGCGCAAAACCTATGATTGGCGCATCGAGCGCGCGGCCAAGGCCAGCCCCGAGGCGGTCGCGGCGCGCCACGCGCATATCGACGCGATGGCGCGGATATTGCCGATGCTGCAGCAGGCCGGCGTCACGATCATCGCCGGGACCGACGCCGGATTCCTCAACAGCTTCAACTATCCTGCCTTCGCGCTGCACGACGAGATCGCGCTGTTCGTCGAAAAGGGGCTGACCCCGGCGCAGGCGCTCGCCTCCGCAACGCGCGCCGGGCCGGCCTGGTTCGGCCAGCTCGACCGCTATGGCGCGATCCGGCCGGGGATGGCCGCCGACCTGGTGCTGCTGCAACGCAACCCGCTGGAGGATATCGCCGCGACGAAGGCGATCGACACGGTGGTGATGCGCGGCAAGACCTATGACCGCGCCGCGCTCGATGCGATGCTGGCTGACACGCGCGCCCAGGTCGCGGCATGGAACGCGGAGGATGGCGCGAGCGAATAGGGCGGCGCGCCTACGATCTGGAACGGGATATGGGGCAGATCTAGCACTCACCGCTTCGGGGTAGCCGGCGTCATGACGCTCTGGGTCCCCGCCTTCGCGGGGACGACGTTTCGTTCAAAAAAGATTGCACTTTGACGGTGTAGATCCCGGCTCGCGGCTCGCGAAGCGGTCGCGAGTCAGCGGAGCAGTCGGCGGCGTTCGAGGGCTTCGACGGCCGCCTTGCTTTCGGCCAGCCCCAGCCCGGTGGCTTCGCGCCACAGCTTTATCGCCTCTATCTTGCGATTCTGGCGCAGCAGTTCGACGACCGCCTCTTCATCGCTGCCGATGGGCGCGGGCGCGCTGGAAGCGGAGGTCGGTCGCCCGGTGGGTCGCGGTGTCGGCGGCGGCGCGATCAGGTCGCGCGCGCCGCGTCCGGCCTTGCGGCGCAGCATCCATGTCAGCGCCGCGCCGCACAGGAAGCCCGCGGCGAAGAGGAGCAAGGCGCTCACCGCTTCGGCCCCGGGCCTCCCGCTCGCGGGTCAGGCGGCGAGCTTGCGCAGCACATAGTGCAGGATGCCGCCGTTCATATAATATTCGACCTCGTTTGCCGTATCGATGCGGCAGAGCGTGTCGAAGCTGAAGGTCGACCCGTCGGCGCGCGTCACCTGCACCGTCACCGTCTGGCGCGGCTTCAGGTCGGCGACGCCGGTGATGGTGAAGGTGTCGTCGCCGGTTAGGCCTAGTGTTTCGCGCGAATCGTCCCCGGCGAACTGGAGCGGCAGCACGCCCATGCCGACGAGGTTCGAGCGGTGGATACGCTCGAAGCTTTCGGCGATCACCGCGCGCACGCCGAGCAGGATGGTCCCCTTCGCCGCCCAGTCGCGCGACGAACCGGTGCCATATTCCTTGCCCGCGATGACGACGAGCGGGGTGCCGTCGGCCTTGTGGCGCATCGCGGCGTCATAGATGGGCATCACTTCCTGCCCATAGCGCGACATGCCGCCCTCGATCCCCGGCACCATCTCGTTGCGGATACGGATGTTGGCGAAGGTGCCGCGCATCATCACCTCGTGGTGGCCGCGGCGCGAGCCGTAGCTGTTGAAGTCGGCCCTGGCGACCTGATGCTCCATCAGCCATTTGCCCGCCGGGCTGTCGGCCTTGATCGACCCGGCCGGGCTGATGTGGTCGGTGGTGATCGAATCGCCCAGGATCGCGAGCGGCTTTGCGTCGACGATGTCGGCGACCGGCGCCGGCGTCATCTCCATCCCCTCGAAATAGGGCGGGTTGGCGACATAGGTCGACCCGGCGCGCCACTGATAGGTGTCGCTGCCTTCGACCTGAATCTTCTGCCAATGCTCGTCGCCCTTGTAGACATGGGCGTAGCGCGCCTCGAACATGCCGCGGTCGACCGCGCCGGCGATGGTGTCGGCGACCTCCTGGTTGGTCGGCCAGATGTCCTTGAGGTAGACGTCGTTGCCGTCCTTGTCCTGCCCGATCGGCGTACCCGTGAAATCCTCGGTGACGGTGCCCTTCAGCGCATAGGCGACGACGAGCGGCGGCGAGGCGAGGAAGTTGGCGCGCACGTCGGGCGACACGCGGCCCTCGAAATTGCGGTTGCCCGACAGGACCGAGGCGGCGACGATGTCGTTGCCGTTGATCGCGGCCGAGATCGGCTCGGCGAGCGGGCCCGAGTTGCCGATGCAGGTCGTGCAGCCATAGCCGACGAGGTTGTAGCCGATCGCGTCGAGGTGCGGCTGGAGGCCCGCCTTGGCGAGATAGTCGGTGACCACCTGCGATCCCGGCGCGAGGCTGGTCTTGACCCACGGCTTCGGCTTCATGCCGCGCTCGTTCGCCTTCTTGGCGACGAGGCCGGCGGCGATCATCACGCCGGGGTTCGAGGTGTTGGTGCAGCTGGTGATCGCGGCGATGACGACGTCGCCGTCGCCGATGTCGTGATCGCGGCCCTCGACCGGCACGCGCTTCGCGCCGTCATGCTTGTAGACATTGGCGAGGTCGGCGTTGAACACGTCGTCGACCTCGGTCAGCACGACCTTGTCCTGCGGGCGCTTCGGCCCGGCGAGGCTGGGGACGACGGTCGCCATGTCGAGTTCGAGCGTGTCGGTGAACACGGGGTCGGGCATGCCGGCGTGGCGCCACAGGCCCTGCGCCTTCGCATAGGCTTCGACCAGCGCGATATTCTCTTCGCTGCGGCCGGTCAGCCGCATATAGTCGATCGTCTTTTCGTCGATGCCGAAGAAGCCGCAGGTCGCGCCATATTCGGGCGCCATGTTGGCGAGCGTCGCGCGGTCGGCGAGGCTGAGGCTGTCGAGCCCGGGGCCGAAATATTCGACGAAGCGCCCGACGACGCCCTTGGCGCGCAGCATCTGCGTCGCGGTGAGCACGAGGTCGGTCGCGGTGACGCCTTCCCTGAGCCGCCCGGTGAGCTTGAAGCCGACGACTTCGGGGATCAGCATGGAAACGGGCTGGCCCAGCATCGCGGCCTCCGCCTCGATCCCGCCGACGCCCCAGCCGAGCACGCCCAGGCCGTTGATCATCGTCGTGTGGCTGTCGGTGCCGACGCAGGTGTCGGGATAGGCGACGGTCTGGCCGTCCGCACCCTCGCTCGACCACACGGCCTGCGCGATGTGTTCAAGGTTGACCTGGTGGCAGATACCGGTGCCCGGCGGCACGGCCTTGAAATTGTCGAGGCTCTTCGATCCCCATTTCAGGAAGTCGTAGCGCTCGCCGTTGCGGTAATATTCGATCTCGACATTCTGCTCGAACGCCTTGGGATGGCCGAACTCGTCGACCATCACCGAGTGGTCGATGACGAGGTGGACGGGAACCAGCGGGTTGATCTTCGACGTGTCGCCGCCGAGCTTCGCGATCGCATCGCGCATCGCGGCGAGGTCGACGACGCAGGGGACGCCGGTGAAGTCCTGAAGCAGCACGCGCGCCGGGCGATACTGGATCTCGCGCGCCGACACGGGGTTCGACTGCCAGTCGACGATCGCCTGGACGTCGTCGGTCGACACGGTGAAGCCGCCGTCCTCGAAACGGAGGAGGTTTTCGAGCAGCACCTTCATCGAGAAGGGCAGGCGCGACACGTCGCCCAGTTTCGCCGCCGCCTTGTCGAGCGAATAATAGGCGTACGTCTTGCCCCCGACATCGAGCGTCGAACGGGTGCCCAGCGTATCGTGGCCGGTGGTGGTCATAGGCTTGCAGTCCCCAAATTGGCGCGGCGGGGAATGACGGCCGAAGCCCCATCCGGGAGAGCGGGGCCAACGGGAGTCGCGCGCGCGGGTTTATGTCCGCGCCGCCTTACGCCGGGGGGCAGGAAATGCAAGGGGGGCGGGCGGCCTGTAACCGCGTCGGGGCTCGCGGCTGACGAGGTGTGCGTTGAATCCGGGTTGCAGCTTACGGGAAGACGAGGCGGGCCTGAGGGCCCTGGACTCTGATGATTTTGGATTGACCCGCTTCGTCATTGCGACCCCGGACCTGATCGGGATATATACCTTTAGGCAAGTAGGGAGCTGTTCCCCGGCGAAAGCCGGGGGCCACGCGGGGCAGCCCTGTGCCATCTGGACCCCGGCTTTCGCCGGGGAACAGTTCCTTGTCGAAAAGGGATAATTGCCGACCTGATCCGGGGGAAGCAATCCAGAGCGGTTTGCGCGCACTCTGGATTGCCGCGTCGCTTCGCTCCTCGCAATGACGATTCCAACGCATGGCATCATGCTCTAGGCGCTGGCGGACAGGGGCGGTGCGGGGGCCGGCGCCGCGAAGGCGCGCACGCGGTCGCGGCCCGCGCGCTTCGCGTCGTAAAGCGCCTGGTCGGCCTGGCGCAGCAGCGCCGACAGGCCGGCGCCGGGCGTGCTCGCGGCAAGGCCGAAGCTGGCGGTGGGGGTCAGCGCGGGCGGGATGCGTCCGGCGCAGGTGGCGGACAGGCCCGCGCGGATCGCCTCGGCCAGTTGCCGCGCCGCCGTGATCCCCGCACCGGGGATCAGCACCGCGAATTCCTCTCCGCCGATCCGTCCCGCGATCATGTCGGCGGGGCCTTCGCGCCGCACGATCTCGCCGAAGGCGGTGATGATCGCGTCGCCGACCGCATGGCCGTAGCGGTCGTTGACCCGCTTGAAATGGTCGAGGTCGGCGATCAACAGCGCCGCGACGCGTCCGTCGCCGTCGCAGCGACGCAGCGCGGCATTCGCCGTCGCCTCGAACCCGCGGCGGTTGAGCAGGCCCGACAGCGGGTCGGCCTGCGCCTCCGCCCGCAATTCGGCCAGCATGTCGACCGCGACCGCGACCATCAGGCTGATCGCCGCCATGACCGATACCATCGCCTGGCTGAACTGGACCGTCGTCCAATAGACCGATTGCTGGAAGCCCTGGTAATCGGCGAAGCCGCCGCTGAAGGTCAGGATGACGATCGGCCGCACGATCAGGTTGGCGGCGCAGAGCGCGGCCACCCAGAACAGCAGCCGGTCGATCAGGTGCGGCTTGTCGATCGGCCACAGGGCCCGCACGACCATCAGCGCGACGATGCCGGTGCCGAGGCTGATCGAATAGATGCGGCCCTCGATGCTCGGCCGGCCGAGCAGGAACCAGACGAAGACCGCCAGCGAGGCCGCCGCAGTGAGCGCCATCGCGCGCCAGGGCACGGGCAGGCCGTAACGCTGGATGATCGCGGCCGCGAACAGCACGCCGGTCAGCAGGAATCCGGCATTGGCGGGCAGCCGCTGCAATTCCATCGGCAGTACCGGCGCCAGGTCCTGGATCAGGAAGGCGCAGGCGGTCGCGACATAGGCCCCGGCGGCATAGGCGATGTAGCGCTCGCGCCGGTTCAGCCACATCAGGAAGAAGGCGCCAGCGAACAGCAGGCCGATGCCTGGATTGAGCAAGGAGATGAAGAGCTGTCCCGTCAAATCGGCTTCCTGCGTGACCGGAGGAGACCATAGCGAGGCCATGGATAACAAGTCGTTACGGTGCGATGCAGCTCGGCGAGAGTATGTAACGGTTAGGAGCGGTCTTCTCTGTCCGCCAACCCGTCGAGCGCGAGGAGCGCGAAGCTCGCCAGCCAGTGCTCGCCCATATAATCGCCGGTGACGTGCGGCAGCGCGGCGTCGAGGTGGCGCAGTGCGCTCGCCTCGGCCTCCGCGACGACCGGGTGGCCGGCCGGCAGCGCGGCGGCGATCGCGCGCCAGCACCAGGCGCGGCTGAGGTTGAGGCCGTCGAGATGGGCGATCTTGCCGTCGCTGCGGTCGGACACCGTCGCGGGGGTGAAGAGTGTCGCAGGCGTCCGTTGCGCGGCGCGCGGCAGGAAGGCGTCGAACCAGTCGGCGAATCGGGTGCCGCGCACGATCGCCATCAGATGCGCCTCGGTCAGCGCGGACGAGAGGAACTCGTCGCCGCCCGGCTCCCACGCCTGGCAATCGGCATCGCCGCCGAACCAGTCCTGCGCGCGGGCGTCGATCAGCGCGACCAGCGCCGGATCGCGCGGGCCCGCCCAATGGCGCGCGAGCAGCAGCGCGAAGGCGATGTTGAAATGCGTCCCGACGCGCAAGGGATAGGTCAGCTTGGGCAGGAAAGCATGGAAACGCGCGGCGAAGGCGGCGGCGAGCGGTTCGAGCGCCGCGGCCCAGGGGGCGTCGTGCGCCGCCGCCTCGGCGTGGAGCGCGAGCAGCCATGCCCAGCCATAGGGACGCTCGAATCCGGTCGCGGTCGGGCGATCGAGGAAGGCGAGCTCGCCCGCCACCTTGTCGGGCACCAGCATCGCGTCGGCGCGCGCGCGGATGGCGGCGGCGACGGACAGGTCGGGAAAGCGCCGCGCGAGGCGAAGAACCTGCCACCAGCCGTGGACGCAGCTGTGCCAGTCGAAGCTGCCGTGGAAGATCGGGTGATGATCGCGCGGCGGCTTCGCATCCTCCGGCCCCGCCATGACGAGGTCCATCTTGTAGGGGTATTCGCGGCCGAGATGCGACAGCGTCGCGGTCGCGAAGCGGGTGGCGTGGTCAGGGGAAAGGTGCATGGGTTCCGTCGGATTAGAAGGCGAAGAGCCAGATGAAGACGATGTTCACCGCGAGCAGCGGGATGGCGGTGCCGATCTGCGCCCGGATCACGCCATAGGGGCTTTTCAGTTCGAGCAGCGCCGCGGGCACGAGGTTGAAATTGGCGGCCATCGGGGTCATCAGCGTGCCGCAGAAACCCGCGAGCATGCCGATCGCCGCGACGACGGCGGGATTGCCGCCATATTGCTGGATCAGCAGTGGCATGCCGATCGCGGCGATCATCACCGGAAAGGCCGCGAAGGCATTGCCCATCACGATGGTGAACAGCGCCATGCCGAGACCGAAGGCGAGCACGGCGCCGAACAGGCTGCCTTCGGGAATCGCGCCGCCGATCAGGCCGCCCACCACCTCGCCGACGCCGGCGAGCGCGAACACCGCGCCGAGGCTGGCGAGCATCTGCGGCAGCACCGCCGCCCAGCCGACCGAATCGAGCAGCCGGCGCCCCTGCTGCGCCGGGAGCAGCAGCGGCGGGCGCAGCCGCGCCATGCCGACCGCGAGCGCGATCAGCACGCCGAGCGCGAGCGAGATCAGCGTCGCCTGCTTCGGATCGGCGATGCCGGGCACCCATTTGAACAGAAAGGTGCCCGCCAGCGCGACCGCCGGGATGATCAGCGCGACAAGGAGCAGGAAATTGCCGTGGCGCGCGGCACGGTCCGCCTGTTCCTCGGCCGGGATGTCGCCGCCGGGACCCTTGCCGATCTGGCCCGTCCCCGCAATGGCGACGAGCGCGAGGACGAGCAGCCCGTTGCCGAAATCGCCGAGCCGGTCGCCGGCGAGCATCGACACGGCGAGCAGACCCCAGAAGGCGGCATTGCCGAAGCGCTTGGGATTCGTGCGGTCGAGCAGGCCGAGCAGTGCGAACAGCGCGAAGGCCAGCCCCGAAAGCACGTAGACGAAGCCGAGGGTGATCATGCGCCGCCCTCCGCCCTTTGCGCCATGCGCCGTTCGAGCCGCCGCAGGCGCCAGGCGTGGATGATGAAGGCCGCGATCGCTGTCGGAATCGCCCAGACCGACAGGTGCAGCGGCTCTATGTCGTAGCCATAGCCTTCGAGCACGCCCTTCATCAGCAGGATCGAGCCGATGGCGAGGAAGATGTCCTCGCCGAAGAAGAGACCGATGTTGTCGGTCGCCGCCGAAAAGCCCTTCACCTCCTCGCGCTGGGCGTCACTGAGCGCCGGGTTCTGCGTATCGGCGGCGGCTTCCGCCATCGGCGCGACGAGCGGCCGCACCGTCTGCGCATGCCCCGCGACCGAGGTCAGGCCGACCGCGGACAGAAGCTGGCGCAGCAGCAGGTAGCCGGTGAGCAGGCGTCCGAGCGTCGCCCCCTTCATCCGTCCGATCAGCGTCCGCGCATGCTGTTGCAGGCCATAGGCTTCGAGCAGGCCGATCACCGGTAGCACGATCCACACGATCGAGACATAGCGCGTGTCGTTGAACGCCTTGCCGAAGGCGGCGACGATCGCGGTCACGTCGAGCCCCGCCGCAAGCCCGGTCGCAAGCGCCGAGGCCATGATGACCAGCAGCGGATTGAAGCGAAGCAGAAAGCCCGCGATGATGATGAGGATGCCGATCAGGACGAGCATGGCTCAGGCCTGTCGGACGTTGGACCCCGGCGAAAGCCGGGGCGCACATAGGCACACCCCCTCATCGCTCCTCCCCCGCTTCGCCATAGCCGCCGCCGCCCGGCGTCTCGATCACGAAGGCGTCGCCGGCTTCGAGGTTCGCGCTGCCCGTCGCGGCGAGCCGTTCGATCGATCCGTCGGCGCGCTCGACCCAGTTGCGGCCGGGGACGCCGTCCGCGCCGCCCGCGAGCCCCTTGGGCGGCACCTTGCGGCGGTTGGCGAGAATGTTCGCCACCATCGGCGCGCGAAAGCGGATGCGCCGCGTCGCGCCGTCGCCGCCGGTCCAGCGCCCCTTGCCGCCCGAACCGCGGCGGATCGAAAATTCCTCGACGATCACCGGAAAGCGCGTCTCCATCACCTCGGGGTCGGTCATGCGGCTGTTGGTCATGTGCGTCTGGATGACCGCGGTGCCGTCGAAGCCCGGGCCCGCGCCCGAACCGCCGGCGATCGTCTCGTAATATTGGCGCTGCGCGTCGCCGAAGGTGAAATTGTTCATCGTCCCCTGCGCGCAGGCCATCGCGCCGAAAGCGGCGAAGAGCGCGTCGGTGATCACCTGGCTCGTCTCGACATTGCCCGCGACGACGGCGGCGGGATGGCGTGGGCTGAGCATCGAATCGGGGGGCACGATCAGCGTCACCGGTGCAAGGCAGCCCTCGTTCATCGGGATCGGGTCGTCGAGCATCGTGCGCAGCACATAGAGGACGGCGGCGCGGACGACCGGCAGCGGCGCGTTGAAATTGTCGGGCAGCGTCGGCGACGAGCCGGTGAAGTCGATCGTGACATGGCGCGCCGCGCGGTCGACCCGCACCGCGACGGCGACCTCGGCGCCATTGTCCATCGCATAGCGGAAGGCGCCGTCGTCGAGGCGGGCGACGAGCTGGCGCACCGCGGCTTCGGCCTGGCGCTGGCCGTGCGCCATATAGGCGGCGACGGTGGCGGCCCCGTGCGCGGCGGACAGGTCGGCGAGCGCGCTGGCGCCGCGCTGGCAGGCGGCGACCTGCGCCTTGAGGTCGGCGATGTTGAGCGCCGGGTTGCGCGCCGGAAAGGCGCCCGCGGTCAGATGCGCATGGACATCGGCGTCGAGGAACCGGCCGTCGTCGACGATCAGCCGGTTGTCGAACAATATGCCTTCCTCTTCGATGCTGCGGCTGTTCGGCGGCATCGAGCCGGGCGCGATGCCGCCGAGGTCGGCATGGTGGCCGCGCGCGGCGACGAAGAAAGCGGGGGCGTCGGTTCGCCCCTCCACGAACACCGGCATGATGACGGTGATGTCGGGCAGATGGGTGCCGCCGTCATAGGGGGCGTTGAGCGCATAGGCGTCGCCGGGGCGCAGCCCGCGTCCGTCGCGCGGCCGGCCCTCGGCATCGGGTCCGCGCCGGCGCAGGATCGTGCGGACGCTTTCCCCCATCGAGCCGAGGTGGACCGGCATGTGCGGCGCATTGGCGACAAGCCGCCCTTCGCCGTCGAACAGCGCGCAGGAGAAGTCGAGCCGCTCGCGGATGTTGATCGACGAGGCGCTGTGCTGAAGCGCGCCGCCCATTTCCTCCGCGATTGCCATGAACAGGCTGTTGAAGATTTCGAGACGGATCGGGTCGGGTTGATCTTCCCGCGCTTCGGGAGCGGAACCATCGACCTCGCGCGGGGCTGCGCCCGTTCTTGAGAGCAGCAGCGTGCCTTCGGACTCGACCGTTGCCGTCCATCCCGGTTCGACCACCGTGGTCGCGAGCGCGTCGACGATGATCGCGGGCCCGGCGACGGTGCGGCCGGGGGCGAGCGCGGCGCGCTGGTGGAGCGGCACGCGGTGTGGGGCGCCTGCGAGCCAGGCGGTGACGGTCTCGGGTTCGGCTTCGGTCGTTGGCGCGGGTGGCGGCAGGGCGGCGGGGGCGTCGTCCGCCTCGGTCAGCTCGACGCGGATGCGGTCGACGACCAGATCATCGTGCGGCGCATAGCCGAACCGCTGGCGGAAGGCGGCGGCGAAGGCGGCGCGCACCGCGGCGGGATCGGCAAGCGGCAGTTCGATCGCATTGTCGCTGTCGGCGAGGCGGACGAAGAGCAGGGTCTCGCGCGCGACCTGCGCGTCGGGAGCGAGGTCGGCGCGCGCCTGTCCGGCAAGCTCGGCTTCGGCGGCGGCGAGGCTGTCGGCGCAGTCGGCGGCGAGCGGCAGTCCCAGCGTCCGCTCGCGAATCGCCGAGGGGCGAGCAAGGCCCATGCCATAAGCCGAGAGCACGCCCGCGAGCGGGTGGAGCAGGATCCGGTCGACGCCGAGCGCATCGGCGACGAGGCAGACATGCTGTCCCGCGGCGCCGCCGAAGCCGACGAGGCTGTAACCCTGCGTCAGGTCGTGACCGCGCGCGATGGTGATGCGCTTGATCGCGTTCGCCATCTGCTGCACCGCGATGGCGAGCAGCCCCTCGGCCAGCGCTTCGGGGGTGATGTTGCCGACCTGCGCCGCGAGGACCGCGAACTTGTCCGCGACGGCGGCGCGGTCGAGCGGCTGGTCGCCGCCTTCGCCGAACAGCTTCGGGAAATGATCGGGCTGAATCTTGCCGAGCAGCACGTTGCAGTCGGTGACGGTCAGCGGGCCGCCGCGGCCATAGGCGGCGGGGCCGGGGTTGGCGCCCGCGCTTTCGGGGCCGACGAGCAGGCGCGCGCCGTCCCAGCGGCAGATCGAACCGCCTCCCGCGGCGACGGTGTGGATGCGCAGCATCGGCGCGCGGATGCGCGTCCCGGCGACGATCGTCTCGTTATCGCGCTCGAGCCGGCCGGCATAATGGCTGACGTCGGTCGAGGTGCCGCCCATGTCGAAGCCGATCAGCCGTTCGAACCCCAGCGGAGCCGCGCTGCCGGCCATGCCGACGATCCCGCCGGCAGGGCCGGACAGGATCGCGTCGCGGCCGTGGAAGGCGGCCGCCGCGGCCAGCCCGCCCGAGCTTTTCATAAACTGCGGCCGGGCCTCGTCGCCCAGCGCGGCACAGAACTGGCGCACATAATGATGGAGGACGGGCGAGAGATAGGCATCGGCGAGCGTCGTGTCGCCGCGCCCGACGAGCTTGATCAGCGCGCTGACGTCGTGGCTGGTCGAAATCTGGGAAAAGCCCAGTTCGGCGGCGATCGCCGCCAGCCGCCGTTCGTGTGCCGGGTGGCGATAGCCGTGCATCAACACGATCGCGATGCTGGCGATCCCGGCGTCACGCGCCGCCTGCAGCGCCCGGCGCGCGGCGGCTTCGTCGAGCGGCGCGATGATCTCTCCGTCGGGGCCGATACGCTCGGCGATCTCGGCGACCGCCGCGTGCGGTGGCGGCGTGCGGTTCAGCGCGCGCGCGAACAGCTCGGGCCGGTCCTGGTAGCCGATGGTCAGCGCGTCGCCGAAGCCGCGCGTGATCGCGAGCAGGGTCGGTTCGCCCTTGCGTTCGAGCAGCGCATTGGTCGCGACGGTCGATCCCATGCGGATCGACAGCGGCGGCAGCGGGCCGTCGCCCGCGCCGGTGAGGTCGCGGATCGCGTTCACCGCCGCATCGCCGGGGCGCGCCGGGTCCTCGCTCAGATATTTGGTGCTGAGGGCGCGGCCGTCGGGGGCGCGCGCCACGACGTCGGTGAAGGTTCCGCCGCGATCGATCCAGATGTGCCAGCAGGGGTCAGCCATGGACCGCCTGATCGGGCCAGCGGATCAGGATGGCAAGCTGCTTGTCGGTGGCGTGGCGATGCCACCGGCCCTTCAGTTGCCGTTCGATCAGCGAGCGGATGAAATGGGTGCCGAAGCTTTCGGTCTCGAAATGCGGGGTTTCGGGCAGATCGCTCTCGATCCACGACAGTTCGATATCGGTGCCGTCGCGGCGCCAGTGCACCGCAAGCGTCCCCTTGCCGGCCAGCGCGCCATATTTGATGCTGTTGGTGACGAATTCGTGGATCGCGAGCGCGACCGCCTGTGCGCCCTCGTCGGCGAGGCGGACCTCCGGACCGGAAAGCGACGCGAGCCGTTCCTCGTCCCAGCCGGCGAGCGTCAGTTCGCGGCGGACGATCGCGCCGAGTTCGACGCTGTCGACCGCGCCGGTGACGAGCATCTGCTTGGCGTCGGACAGCGCGCGCAGCCGCCCGTCGAACTTGGCCTCGAAGGTGGCGAGATCGCCCGCCTCGCGTGCCGTGATCCGGGCGAGCGCACCGATCCGGGCGAAGGCGTTCTTCATCCGGTGCGCCATTTCGCCCATGATCAGTTCGCGGTCCTCCGCGTGGCGCGCCTTTTCCTCGGCAAGCGCCTGGAAGGCGCCGAGGCGGCGCTGTTGCAGCCGGTGGAGCTGGGTCGCGAGGACCGCGATGGCGAGCCCGAAGAGCAGGATGCCGAGCGGCCGGCCGATCCGGTCGATGAACCGGCCATAGGAGATGCGCACCGTCCATAGTCGGTCGGCGACGCGGATATGCTCTTCATGCGCGTCCCAGCGCATGACGCCGTGCGTGAAGACACGCGGCGCCGACGGGCCGTCGCCCGCAAAGACTTCGATCCCGTCGATGCTTTCGAGCTGCGAACCGAGCACCGCGCGCATCAGGTCGTCGACGCGGAACGGCGCATAGACGAAAGCCTCGATCGGACGGACGCCGCCGCCGGCGGTCGCGACGGCGCTGCCGCCGCCGGCGTCGACGGGGGGAAGCGCAGCGATCGCGTCGGCCGAGGGCGTCGCGGCATAGACGGGAATATAGATGAGGAAACCCGGCTGCTTGCGCCGGTCGCGGGTTTCCTGAAGCAGCTCGACGATGCCGCTCGCGGCCGGCCGGCCGGTCTGCCAGGCGCGGCGCATCGCCTCGCGCCGGACCGGTTCGCTGTACATGTCGAAACCCAGCGCCCGGTGGTTGCGCGTATCGTCGGGTTCCAGGAGGATGATCGGGAAGCCGATCGGCTGGTCGGTCGTGGGCCAGACGCGAATGTCCCGGCCATAGTTCTGGCGCAGCCGCGCCTCGGCGGCGGCGGGGGTCGCCTGCTGCATCGCGATGGCGATGCCGATGCCCTGCATGCCCGGCGAGCGCACCTGCGGCTGGAGCGCCGTCAGATAGGCGCGAATGGCGGGGCCGTTGGCGGCCATGTCCGATTCGTACAGCGCCCGCACGCCTTCGAGCGCCGAGATATGATCGCGCAGCCGGTCGTCGATCTGCATCGCGACGCGCCCGGCCTGATCGGCCTCCTGCGTCTGGTTGTAGAAGAAGCTGGCCGCCGCCGCGCCAAGCGCGCCGAGCAGGATGACGAGGCCCATCGCGCGGACCGAAAGGGCCATCAGCCGATCTGCCCAGGCGGAAGGGCGCATTGCTTGGTTTTCCTGTTGTATGGCTGCGCCCGGCAGCGCCCCCGAACAAGCGAGTGTTCCACGCCAAGGCGCTGATAGCAAGCGCGTTTATCGGGGTCGCCGCGCACGTTGTGCCGTCGCTTTCGCCCGCCGTCGCGGGTTGCGGTTCGCGGCCTCTTCCCTATGCTGGGTGGGCAGCGGCGAAGGGGGAAGGTTCGATGATCGTCTATGGTTCGGTGCTATCGCCTTTCGTGCGGAAATTGCTCGGCTATCTGGGCGAGAAGGGGATCGGCTTCGAGCTGAAGGGGGTCGGCATCGGCGACCCCGATCCGGGGTTCCGCGCCGCCTCGCCGCTCGGCAAGATGCCGGCGATCGACGACGACGGTTATCGGCTCGCCGATTCGAGCGCGATCATCCACTATCTGGAAGCGAAGCATCCCGAACCCGAACTGATTCCCGCCGATCCGCAATTGCGCGGTCGGACGATCTGGTGGGAGGAGTTCGGCGATACGCTGCTCGCGGCGTGCAGCGGCAAATTATTCTTCAACCGCGTCGTCGCGCCGCACGTCCTGAAACGCGAAGGCGACCTGGCCGCGGCGGCGCAGGCGGAGGCCGAAGACCTGCCGAAGCTGCTCGCCTATCTGGAGGAGGCGATCCCCGCGAGCGGCTTTCTGGTCGGCGACCGGCTGACGCTCGCCGACCTTGCCGCCGTCTCGCCGCTGGTGAACGTCCGCCATTGCAGCGCCGGGGCCGATCCGGCGCGCTATCCGAAGATCGCGGCGTGGAGCGCGGCGATCCTCTCGCGTCCCAGCCTCGCCCCCTGGATCGCGAAGGACGAGCGGATGATGGCGGCGCTGGCCGGATAGCGCGGCGCGCGGTCCGCCCGGCGCATCAATGCCCCATGTCGCTCGCCGACGCCGCCGGTCCGCCGGGGGCGGGCGGGCGCAGCAGGATGACGAGCGGGACCGACAGCAATGTCACCCACATCATCGCCCAGAAATCGTCGATATAGGCGACCATCGCGGCCTGCCGGTTGATCTCGGCATTGACCATCGCCATCACGCTGCCCCCGAGCGCGCCGAGCCGGTCGGAGGTCGACGGGTCGATCAGCGCGACCGAACTGTTCGTGATGTGCGCGACCAGGTCTTCGTGGCTCGTCTGCGTGTTGGTGGCCAGCAACGTCGTCACCACAGAGATGCCGACCGACGCGCCGACGCTGCGGAACAGGTTGAGCAGGCTGGCGCCGTCGGTGCGCCACGCCGGACCCAGCGTCGCAAAGGCCATGGTGTTGAGCGGGATGAAGACCAGCCCCATGCCGAGCCCCTGGACGAGCCCGCTGACCACCACCGGCCAGACGCCCATCATCAGCGACCACTGGCTCATCTGCCACAGCGAATAGGCGGCGATGACGAGGCCGCTGCCGACCAGCCAGCGCGCGTCGATCCGCCCCATCAGCCGGCCCGCGATCCACATGCTGATCAGGATGCCGACGCCGCGCACCGCGAGCACCCAGCCGGTGTCGATCACCGGCCAGTCGAACAGGCGCTGGAGCATCGGCGGTAGCAGCGCCATCGACGAGAACATGACGATGCCGATCACGATCATGAACCCCAGCGCGGTGAGCAGATTGCGATCGGCGAGCATCCGGCGGTCGAACAGCGTGTCGCGTGCCGTCAGCAGGTGGATCAGGAACATCCACAGGCAGGCGAGGGCGACGCCGGTCTCGATCCATATCTCGAGGCTGTCGAACCAGTCCTTCTGCGCCCCGCGGTCGAGCATGAGCTGGAGCGACGCGAGCCCGAGCGCGAGCATCGAAAAGCCGAACAGGTCGAATTTGCGGTCCTTGCGCCCGGTCGCGGGGAGCAGCGCCCAGAGCAGCGCCAGCGTCGCCAGCCCGACCGGCAGGTTGACGTAGAAAACCCAGCGCCAGTTGACCGATTCGGTCAGCCAGCCGCCCAGGATCGGTCCCAGGATCGGCCCGACCATGATCCCCATGCCCCAGATGGACATGGCGCGCGCGTGGCGTTCGGGCGGGTTGATGTCGAGCATCACCGACTGCGACAGCGGCCCGATGAAGGCGGCGCTGATCCCCTGCAGGAAACGGAAGATGACCATCTCCTCCAGATTCTGCGCCGCGCCGCAGGCCATCGAGGCGATGATGAAGCCGAGCACCGCGATCAGGAACAGCGGGCGCCGCCCGATGCGGTCGGCGAGCCAGCCGGTGATCGGCATCGCGACCGCCGAGGCGATGATATAGCTGGTGAGCACCCAGTTCACCGTCTCGCTCGTCGCGCCGAGGCTCGACTGCATGTGCGGAATGGCGACGTTGGCGATCGTCGTGTCGAGGATCTGCATCACCGACGCGCCCATCACCGCGACGGTCAGCAGGCCATGATAGCGCACCTGTTCGTAGAGCGGCCGGTCGTCGCTGACGACCGTCGCCGCAGGCGCCGGGCGCCGGGAAAAGACGCGGCTCGCCACCGGCTGCCCTTAGTTGCAGCCGCCCGAGGTGATCACCGTGACCTCGGTCGAAAGCCCCGCGATCATCGCCCGCTTCGGCGCCTCGTCGAAGGCGATGCGCACCGGCACCCGCTGCGTCACCTTCACCCAGTTGCCGGTCGCGTTCTGCGCGGGCAGCACGGAAAATTCGCTGCCCGTGCCGGCGCCGATCGTCTGGACGTGCCCGCGCACCTTCAGCCCCGGATAGGCGTCGAAGCGCATCTCGGCGGGCTGGCCGACGCACATGTGCGCGAGGTCGGTTTCCTTGAAATTGGCCTCGACCCACGGATGCGCGGTATCGACCAGCGTCACCGCGGGAAGTCCCGCGACCATCATCTGGCCGAGCTGCAGCCGGTCCGATTCGGCGACCCGCCCGGCGCTCGGCGCGCGCACCTCGGTGCGGCCGAGGTCGACCTGTGCCTGCGCGCGCCGGACGCGCGCCGCCGCGACCTGCGGATTGGTGCCGCCCGTGCCCGTCGCCAGCTTGGCGCGCGCTTCGGCGGCGGACGCTTGCGCCTGGGCGAGCCGGGCGCGCGCCTGCTCGACCGCGTGCTTCGACGCGTCATAGGCGGCGCGGGTGGTGAACCCCTTGTCCATCAGTGCGGCCTGGCGCTGGAAATTCGATTCGGCGAAGGCGATGTCCTCGCGCGCCGCCTGGATATCGACCGCCGTCGCGGCCAGGCTGGCCGACAGATTGCCGACGTCGACGGTCGCCGAATCGATCGCGGCGTTCGCCTGCGCGACCGTCAGCGCATAGGGGTGGCCGTCGATGCGGAAGAGCAGCTGTCCCTTCTCGACTTCCTGACCCTCGCGGATCGCGACCTCGGTGATCAGGCCGCCGACCTCCGCGGCGACCGACACCTTGTCCATCTGGATATAGGCATTGTCGGTCGACACCGACCCGCCGCTCGCCAGCCAGTACCAGCCGCCCGCCGCCGCGAGCACCAGCGGCACGCCGAACATCAGCGCGCGCGCCCGCCAGCCCGGCTTCGCCTCTGCCGCGGTGGCGGGCGGCGGCACGGGATCGGCCTTCGGCGCGGCCTTCGAGGCGGCCTTCGGCGGCACGACCTCTTCGGAACGCGGCGCGGCGTGGTCGGGCTTGCGGCGAGGGGGAGCGAGCTGGTCCATCAGAGGGCCTCTTTCGTTTCTTCTCTTTCGGTCGTGTCGATCGCGTCGCGGCGCGACAGGTTGCAACGCACGTGGCGGACGAGCCGGATCAGTTCGGCACGCTCGGCGGGGGTAAGCCCCCCGATCGCCTCTTCGGTCAGCGCGTCGGTCAGCCGCCGCATCGCGCCCATCTGCTCGCGGGCGCGCGGGGTCAGATAGAGAAGCCAGGCGCGGCGGTCGCCGGGGTCGGCGCGACGCTCGACCAGCCCGGCCTCGGCCAGCCGGTCGACCATCCGCGACAGGGTGATCGGTTCGACCTCGATCAGGTCGGCGAGCGGTCCCTGGCGGATGCCCTCGTAGCGCTTGAGATAGCTGAGCAGCCGCCATTGCAGCGCGGTGATCCCGCTGTCGCGGGTGCGCGCGTTGAAGGCGCGGCGGAACAGCCGCGCGGTGTCGTTGAGCAGAAAGCCGACCGTCTCTCTCATGGCAGACGATATAATAGCAATTGCCACTATATCCAATGACAATATGCTGCACATGCGAAATTGCCGCGAACGGCGGCTGCCGCTTTTCGACAATCGCTTGCGCCGCGCGGATATTTTGGCACTATGCGTGCCATGAGTCTGACCGCCGACCTCTTCTGGTCCTTCCGCTCGCCCTACAGCTATCTCGCCATCGGCCGCTATCGCGCGCTCGCGGCGAGCCACGACGTGACGATCGACCTGCGTCCCGTCTATCCGCTCGCGATCCGCCAGCCCGATTTCTTCGAGCGCAACCACCCCAACTGGCTCGGCTACACGATGCGCGACATGATGCGCGTCGCGCAGTTCCACGGCATCCCCTTCGGCCCGCCGCGTCCCGACCCGATCGTCCAGAACGTCCACACGCGCGAGATTGCGGCGGAGCAGCCCTATATCTTCCGCCTGACGCGCCTTGGGCAGGCGGCGTCGCGGCGCGGCAAGAGCCTCGCCTTCTGCGACGAGGTCGCACAGCTCATCTGGGGCGGCGCGCAGGACTGGCACCTCGGCGATCATCTGGCGGGCGCGGCCCGCCGCGCGGGGCTGGACCTCGCCGAACTCGACGCCGAGGCCGAAACCGATGCGGAGGCGCTCGACGCGGAAATCGCCGCGAACCAGGCGGCGCTCGAACTCGCGGGCCATTGGGGGGTGCCGACGCTCGTCTTCGACGGCGAGCCCTTCTTCGGGCAGGACCGGATCGAGCTGGCGAAATGGCGCATGGAGCAGAAAGGCCTGCGGCCGCGCTGAGCACAGCGAAAATCTGCGCGGGAGAGTTTCGGCGCGCTCTCCCCCTTTCGTCATACTCGAACAAGTCGGCATAGAGCGAGAGCTTGTGCCCCGGCGAAAGCCGGGGTCCAGATGACATACGGCATAGTGCTGTCCCGCGTGGACCCCGGCTTTCGCCGGGGAACGGTTCCTTGCGGAAAGCGAACATGCCGAAGCAATGACGGTTCAATCCGATGGCATCCTGTCCTAAGGCCGAAGCATGAGCATCGAACCGCAATATTTCGACGCGCGCGACGGCGTGCGGCTGGCGTGGCGCGAGATGGGGGAGGGGCGGCCGGTCGTCCTGCTCCACGGCCTGTTCTCGAGCGCCGAGGTCAACTGGATCAAGTTCGGCACCGCGGCACGCATCGCCGCCGAGGGCTATCGCGTCGTCATGCCCGACCTGCGCGTCCACGGATCGAGCGCGGCGCCGCACGACGCGGCGCTTTACCCGCCCGACGTGCTGGTGAACGACCTTGCCGATCTGGTCGCGCACCTCGGTCTGTCGGCGTTCGATCTCGGCGGTTTCTCGCTCGGCGCGCGGACCAGCGTGCGCGCGGTGGTTGCGGGGATGGCGCCGGGGCGACTGATCCTGGGCGGCATGGGGCTGGCGGGACTGGCCGGGTGGCAGCGGCGGGGGCAGTTCTTCAAACGCGTGATTGCCGAATATGACAGCGCGAAGCGCGGCGACGACAGCTGGCTGTCGATCCAGTTCATGAAGACGATGAAGATCGACCGCATCGCCGCCGGCCACCTGCTCGACAGCTTCACCGATACGCCGCCCGATGCGCTGGCCGCGCTGACGATGCCGACGCTCGTCGTGTGCGGCGACCGCGACCGGGACAACGGGTCGGCCGAGGACCTCGTCGCGGCACTGCCCGACGCGGTGCTCGCGACGATCCCCGGCACCCACATGTCGAGCGTCACCGAGCCCGAACTGGGGCAGGCGATCGCGGCCTTCCTGACGGCTTGACCCTGCCGCGGACGCGGTTCAGTCTGGGGTATCCGGCGCTGGAGCGCCGTCAGACCATCCAGAGGACGCATCCCATGAGAGCCATGATTTCAACGCTGTCGCTCGCCCTTTCGCTTGCGGTCGCGGGCCCCGCGCTCGCCGCACCGAAGCAGAAGGACGCCCCCGCCGCGCCGACGGCTGCCCCCACTGCGGCAGATGCCGATGCCTTCGTCGCCGCCGCGGAAAAGGATTTGTTCGACTATACGGTCGAGGCGAGTCAGGTGAACTGGGTCAATTCGACCTACATCACCGACGACACCGACGCGATGGCGGCGCGCATCAATGCGGTGGGCACCGAAAAGGCGGTGAAATACGCGCTCGAAGCCGCGAAATATCGCGACGTCGCCGGGCTGAGCGCCGATACGAAGCGCAAGCTCGACATATTGCGCACCGGCCTCGTCCTGCCGGCGCCGACCCGGCCGGGCGCGGCGACCGAACTCAACACCATCGCGACCGACCTCCAGTCGCAATATGGCAAGGGGCGCGGCACGCTGGGCGGCAAGGAAATCTCCGGCTCCGACATCGAGGCGGAGATGGGCAATCTCCAGCATACGCCCGCCGAATATGCCGAGATGTGGACGAGCTGGCACGACAATGTCGGCGCGCCGATGAAGGACGATTATGCGCGCCTCGTCACCATCGCCAACGAGGGCGCGAAGGAACTGGGCTTCGCCGACACCGGCGCGATGTGGCGGTCGGGCTACGACATGTCGCCCGAGGATTTCGCGAAGACGACCGAACGGCTGTGGCAGGAGGTGAAGCCGCTCTATCTGGCCCTGCACACCTATGTCCGCTGGAAGCTCAACGAGAAATACGGCGACGCGGTGCAGCCGAAGACCGGGCCGATCCGCGCCGACCTGCTCGGCAACATGTGGGCGCAGGAATGGGGCAACATCTACCCGCTCGTCGCGCCGCCGGGTTCGGGCGACCTCGGCTACGACATCGGCGACCTGCTGAAGGCGCAGGGCAAGGCGCCGCTCGACATGGTGCGGGCGGGCGAGAATTTCTATTCCTCGCTCGGGTTCGAGAAGCTGCCCGAAAGCTTCTGGAAGCGCAGTCTGTTCACCAAGCCCGCCGACCGCGAGGTCGTGTGCCACGCCTCGGCCTGGGACGTCGACAACAAGGACGACATCCGCATCAAGATGTGCATCAAGGTGAATGCCGACGATTTCGTCACCATCCACCACGAACTCGGCCACAATTATTACCAGCGCGCCTACAACCGGCAGCCGTTCCTCTATCTGAACGGTGCCAACGACGGCTTCCACGAAGCGATCGGCGATTTCGTCGCGCTGTCGATCACGCCGCAATATCTGGTCGACATCGGCCTGCTCGACAAGGCGAAGGTGCCGAGCGCCGACAAGGACATCGGCCTGCTGCTGCGTCAGGCGATGGACAAGATCGCCTTCCTGCCGTTCGGCCTGCTCGTCGACCGCTGGCGCTGGGGGGTGTTCGACGGCACGATCAGGCCCGCCGACTACAACAAGGCGTGGACGCAGCTTCGCCTGCAATATCAGGGCATCGTCCCGCCGGGCGACCGGCCCGCGAACGCCTTCGACCCCGGCGCCAAATATCATATTCCCGGCAACACGCCCTACACCCGCTATTTCCTCGCGCGCATCCTGCAGTTCCAATTCTATCAGGCGGCGTGCAAGCAGGCGGGGTGGACCGGCCCCTTGCACCGCTGTTCCTTCTACAACGACAAGGCGGTCGGCGCGAAGCTCAACGAAATGCTCGAAATGGGGGCGTCGAAGCCGTGGCCCGACGCGCTCGAGGCCTTCACCGGCAGCCGCGAGATGTCGGGCAAGGCGCTCGTCGATTATTTCGCCCCGCTCAAGGCGTGGCTCGACGAACAGAACAAGGGCAAGCCGCAGGGGTGGTGAGCCCGAGGTTCGCGACGATCTGACAAGGGCCGGGGAGGCGACTCCCCGGCCCCTTTCATGCGGGAGTGCAAATGTCGGCTTCGGGGTGGGGAACTGACGTTTGAGACATGTTCTGGTTTCCCCTCCCGCAGGCGGGAGGGGCAGCGAGACTTACGAACTTGTTCGTTAGTCGCAGCGGGGTGGGCCTTTGCGCCGTCGCTGCCCACCCCCAACCCCTCCCGCCTGCGGGAGGGGAGAAGAAACGTCCGCTTTCGGTCGCAACCAGACATCTCCTATCTTCGTCATTCCGGACTTGATCCGGAATCCATTCTCTCAGCGCTGCGCGAATGGACCCCGGATCAAGTCGGATATATACCCTTCAGGCAAGTAGGGAGCTATTCCCCGGCGAAAGCCGGGGTCCATGCGTGGTAGCGCTGTGCCATCTGGACCCCGGCTTTCGCCGGGGAACAGTGACTTGTCGAAAAGGGATAATTGCCGATCAAGTCCGGGGTGACGATCCTGCTGGCGTCGCTTATCGGCCGATTCCAGTCATCCCCCCGTCATTCCGCCTCGACCGCCTGCTTGAAGCGCGCGAGCCGCGCCGTCGCGGCGGCGGCGTGCGGGCCGATCCAGCGGTCGTGGATGTCCTGAATCGGCATCGCGTCGAGGTGGTTCCAGCGTTCGCGGCCGCGCCGCTCGGCGATCACCAGCCCGGCCTCCTCCAGCACCTTCAGATGCTGCATCACCGTGCAGCGGTCGAGGTCGGGGAAATGGCCGCACAGCGTACCCGTCGTCAGCGGCTGATCCTTCAGATCGTCGAGCATCTGCCGCCGTACCGCATGCGCGAGCGCCTTGAAGATCCGGTCGAAATCGTCGTGGATTGACATGTTGTAAATTTATAACATAATCGAACGCGACTCAAGCGGAGACTGGTCATGGAACTGAAGTTCAGGGTCGCGGCGCGGATCGCGAAGCCGGTGCACACGGTGTTCGAGGCGGTCGCCGACCCACGGCAGCTGTCGCATTATTTCACCACCGGCGGCGCCGAGGGGCGGCTGGAGACCGGCGCGACGGTGACATGGGATTTCCACGATTTCCCCGGCGCCTTTCCCGTTCATGTGATCGAGGTCGTGCCCGACGAGCGGATCGTGCTCGAATGGCAGGCGAACGAGGGCGAGGCGCCGAACGTCGAAGGCGGGGGAATGACGGGCAGCGACTATCGCACGCGCGTCACCATGGCGTTCAAGGGTCTCGACGACGGACGCACGCTCGTCGAGATCGCCGAAGAGGGCTGGCGCGAAAATCAGGGTGCGCTCGACGCCTCCTACGGCAATTGCCAGGGCTGGTCGCAGATGCTCTGCGCGCTCAAGGCGTGGGTCGAGCATGGCATCAACCTGCGCGACGGCATGTATGTGTGAGGCCTAGGGGACCCTACGCGTTGCGCGCCGTCAGGCCGCCGTCGACGGGGATCACCGCGCCGGTGATGTAGCTCGCGGCGGGCAGGACGAGGCTCAGCGTCACATGCGCGACCTCCTCGGGCTCGCCATAGCGGCGCAGCGCGGTGCGGCGCTTCGCGAAGACCGCCTTGTCGGCTTCGGGCACCGCGTCGGTCATGCCGGTGCGGATCGGGCCGGGACAGATGCAGTTGACGGTGATCCCCTCCTTGCCGAGATCGACCGCGAGGCCGCGCGTCAGGCCGGTGACGCCGGTCTTGGCGGCGACATAGGGCGTGTCGCCGGGCGTCGCGCCGAGCCCCTCGGTCGAGGCGATGTTGACGATGCGCGCCGCGTCGCTCCGGCGCAGCCATGGCAGCGCCGCGCGCACCATGCGCTGGTGCGCGGTCAGCATCACGGCGATCGCGCGGTGCCAGATCGCCTCGTAATCGTCGGCGTCGAGCGGGCAGAAGCTCGACACCCCGGCGTTGTTGATCAGGATGTCGATGCCGCCGAATGTCGCCGCGACCTGTGCGACGGTGCGCCCGATCGCCTCGCCGTCCGACACGTCGAGGGCAAAGGCGCGGGCGTTGTCGCCGGCTTCGGCCGCGACCGCTTCGCACGCCGCAAGGTCGAGATCGGTCACCGCGACCTTCGCGCCTTCGCTCGCGAGCAGCAGCGCGGTGGCGCGGCCCATGCCGCTGGCCGCCCCGGTGACGATGGCGACGCGGCCGGCGACCGAGCGCGACAGGTTGGGGGCTGGGTTCGTCATGGGCCGTCCTTCTCGAGTGCGCGCCTTTAACCTGACCCACCTTTCCGTTCGTGTCGAGCGAAGTCGGAGCGCTGCATGGCGCAACCCCGATGGGTGTCTCGACTTCGCTCGACACGAACGGGAGAAGGGAGGGGGCGGCTGCCCCCGCCGCTCACCGGAACGGGGGTTCGTTGAATGCGCGCAGCTTGCGGCTGTGGAGCCGCGGGCCTTCGTCGCGCAGCATCTCGCAGGTGCGGATGCCGATCTGGAGGTGGGCGGCGATCGCCTCCTCGTAGAAACGGTTCGCCTGTCCGGGCAGCTTCAGTTCGCCGTGCAGCGGCTTGTCGCTGACGCAGAGCAGCGTGCCATAGGGAACGCGGAAGCGGTAACCCTGTGCCGCGATGGTGGCGCTTTCCATGTCGATGCCGATCGCGCGCGACTGCGAGAAGCGCAGCGCTGAGTCGGTGAAGCGCAATTCCCAGTTGCGGTCGTCGGTGGTGACGACGGTGCCGGTGCGCATCCGCTTCTTGAGGTCGGCGCCGCTCGTTCCCGACACCGCCTCCGCCGCGCCGGCGAGCGCCTGCTGCACCTCGGCGATGGGCGGGATCGGGATTTCGGGCGGCAGCACCGAATCGAGGATATGGTCGTCGCGCAAATAGGCGTGGGCGAGCACATAGTCGCCGATGCGCTGGCTGGGGCGCAGCCCGCCGCAATGGCCGATCATCATCCACGCCTCCGGCCGCAGCACCGCGAGGTGATCGCAGATCGTCTTGGCGTTCGACGGGCCGACGCCGATGTTGACGAGGGTGATGCCGCTGCCGTCGGGCGCGATCAGGTGATAGGCGGGCATCTGGTGCCGGCGCCATGCGCTGTCGGCGACGAGCGCGCTCGCGTCGACGCCCGCCCGGTCGACATAGAGGCCGCCGGCGCCCGCGAGCGCCGTGTAGCGATCCCGCCCCACCTGCGCGCCCGCCCAGGCGACGAACTCGTCGACATAGCGATGATAGTTGGTGAACAGGATATAGCGCTGGAAATGCTCGGGCGCGGTGCCGGTGTAGTGGCGCAGCCGCGCGAGGCTGAAATCGGTGCGCAGCGCGTCGAACAGCGCGAGAGGCAGCGACGCCGCGGGGTCGGCGCCGAACAGCCCGTCGGCCAGTTCGTCGCCGATGTCGGCGAGGTCGGTGGTCGGGAAATGGCGCGCGAGTTCGAGCGGGGTGACGCCGCCCATGTCGGACCCGTCGCTCGCGTCGAGCACATAGGGGAAGGGAATCTGCTGCCCGGTGCGCGTCACCTCCAGCGTCATGTCGTAATGATGCACCAGCAGGCTGAGCTGTTCGCGCAGATAGGCCTCGAACAGGTCGGGGCGGGTGACGGTGGTGACGAATTCGCCCGCGCGCTCGAAATGGCCGAAGGCCAGATTATGCCCGCCCTGACCGTCGCGGAACTCGCCGTTGGTGACCAGACGCAGCGCCGGATAGTCGAACAGGCCGGTCGCGGCGGCGTCCGCCGGGGGCAGGGTGCCGTCGTGCACATAGGCGGCGATCGCCGATTTGAGCGCGACGACCGCGTCGCGGAATTTCGCCTTCAGTTCGGCGATGATCGTTTCGACGAGCGCGTCGGTATCGGCGATGTCGGGAGAAAGCGATGAAGGCGATGTCATCGCGGCGCTCTTGCACGAAATCGGGGCAAAAGGGAAGGGGGCGGGCCTGCCGTCGGCGCCCGCCCCGCTCCGGTCAAAGCTGCTCGAGCATGTGGTCGGCGCTCGACACCTTGAATTCGCCGGGGGCCTCGACGTTGAGCTGTTCGACGACGCCGTCGTTGACGATCATCGAGAAGCGCTGGCCGCGCTTGCCGAGGCCGAAGGCGGTGCCGTCCATCGTCAGCCCGACCGCCTCGGCGAAATCGCCGTTGCCGTCGGCGAGCATCGTCACCTGATCGGCGCCGGCATTCTTGCTCCATGCGCCGAGCACGAAGGCGTCGTTGACCGCGGTGCAGGCGATCTCGTCGATGCCCTTCGCCTTCAGTTCGTCGGCCTTGTCGACATAGCCCGGCAGGTGCTTCGCCGAGCAGGTCGGCGTGAAGGCGCCGGGAACCGAGAAGAGCGCGACCTTGCGGCCCTTGAAATAATCGGCGGCGTTCACCTGTTCGGGGCCGTTCTCGGTCACCTTCACCAGCTTGGCGTCGGGCAGCTTGTCTCCGGTCTGGATCGTCATGTCGGCATCCTTTCATCGAGGGGATTGGGATGGCGGTGACATCGGATTGTGACGGGCGCGAGTCAAGCGGGACGGGGCAGCGGGTCATTTTGAACATGATGCGTCCACCCGGTCTCCTCTCCCGCAAGCGGGAGGGATCGGGGGTGGGGCGGCGGCGGCGCGTCTGCCCCCCGCTGCGGCTAGGCACCTGAATCTGAAGTTCGCCACATGGATTTCGTCATCCCGGGCTTGACCCGGGATCCCGCTTTTCTTCGGTCCGTGCGCGAAAGGAAGCGGGACCCCGGGTCAAGCCCGGGGTGACGAGGACGCCATAGTAGGCAGCAAGCTGCCAAGCCTCGCTGCCCCTCCCGCAAGCGGGAGGGGGACGCGGTAAAGGCGCTGGACCCGGCGGGCGCGCGCGTCCATGGTACCGCGATGGAATCCACCCCTGCCTGGTTCACCGGCCAGTTGCTGCTCGCCCTGCCGGGAATCGGCGATCCGCGTTTCGAGCAGGCGGTGATCGCGATGATCAGCCACGATGCGGACGGCGCGATGGGGATCGCGGTCGCCGATCCGATCGACGGCATGACCGTCGGCGCGGTGCTCGATCAGCTCGACATCGCGCACGACGATCCCTTGGCACAGCCAGTGTTCCTGGGCGGGCCGGTCGAGCCGTCGCGCGGCTTCGTCCTTCACAGCCGCGACTGGGGCGGCGAGGGCGCGGTGCAGGTCGCCGACCGCTGGATGCTGTCGAGCTCGCACGACATATTGCGCGCGATCGGCGAAGGACGCGGCCCGACGCGATGGCTGGTCGCGCTCGGCTATGCCGGCTGGTCGCCCGGCCAGCTGGAGGACGAAATGGTGCGCCACGGCTGGCATGTCACGCCGGGCAGCGACGCACTGCTGTTCGAAACCCCTCCTACCCGGCGCTGGCAGGCTGCGTTCGCGGAAGCCGGCGTCGACGCCCGCCTGCTCACCACCGAGGGCGGCGAAGCCTGACCGGTCAGCGCGCGAGCGCGAGCAGCGGCTGGCGGCCGCCGAGGCGCGCCAGCGCGGTGCGGGCCGCCCAGCGCGAATCCATATAGCTGCCGTCAGCGAGTTCGAGGTCGTAACGGATCGGGCTGGCCGCCGCCGCTTCATAGGCCGCCGCCGCATCGGCGGTCCGGCCGAGCCGGGCATAAGCGGTGCCGAGGTTGATCAGCCGCGACGGGTCGCGCGCGTCGAGCGCGGCATTGCCGGTCAGCTTCGTCACCGCGGCCGTATTCTCGCCCGCCCGAAGCTCGGCATAGGCGACCGGCAGCACCGTCGAATCGGCCTGCGGCGCGGTGACGACGACGATGGATTGCGCCGCGGCGGGGCTCGCGAAAGCGACAGCGAGCAGCGGCAGCATGATTTTCTTCATTTCCTATCTCCCCGAAACTTTGGCCGATTTTCCATCGCAATCGGGAAAAAGTCAATATTTCCAAGCAGTTGTAACAATATTGTCACAATAGGCGATTATGCTCATCGCATGGCGCATTATAAGTCAGGATTATCAATATCCTGACGATGCCTTGCTGCGGCCGCGCGCTGCCATGCGCGGCTGTCACATATCGGACGAGGCGAAAATTTTTTTCGTGTGCGCTCCGGGGGGAATGCGATTCGCGCGGGCGTTCCGCATCAAGCCGGACCGCCGCGCGGCTTCGCGGTTCGTGGGCGGCGATCCGATCGACGTCATGCGACGGCCTCGGTTCGACGCTGTGGTTCAACAGTGTGGCTCAACAGTGTTTGGGGCGCGATATAAAGAAAAGTTTATATTTGAACGCCGAGCCGCTTTCGGCTAGGGCGCCGCGCATCATTGCCGGTCGCGTGCGCGCGGCCGTGCCGCCTGACAGGAGACATGAATCGTGGCCACTCTTGCCGCCGAAACCCGTGACTATGTGATCGCCGACATCGGCCTTGCCGACTTCGGCCGCAAGGAGATCGCGATCGCCGAAACCGAAATGCCGGGCCTGATGGCGCTGCGCGAGGAATATGGCGCCGCGCAGCCGCTGAAGGGCGCGCGCATCACCGGGTCGCTGCACATGACGATCCAGACCGCAGTGCTGATCGAGACGCTGATCGCGCTGGGGGCCGAGGTGCGCTGGGCGACCTGCAACATCTTCTCGACCCAGGACCATGCCGCCGCCGCGATCGCCGCGGGCGGCACGCCGGTGTTCGCGGTGAAGGGCGAAAGCCTCGCCGACTATTGGGACTATGTCGGGCGCATCTTCGACTGGGGCGACGACCAGACCGCCAACATGATCCTCGACGACGGCGGCGACGCCACCATGTTCGCGCTGTGGGGCGCGCGGGTCGAGGCGGGCGAGGCGCTGTTCGAGCCCACCAATGCCGAGGAAGTCGAATTCGTCCGCGCGCTCAAGGCGTTCCTCGCCGCCAAGCCCGGTTACCTGACCAAGAGCGTCCGCGCCATCAAGGGCGTCTCCGAAGAGACGACCACGGGCGTCCACCGCCTGTACCAGATCGCCAAGGAGGGCAAGCTGCCCTTCCCCGCGATCAACGTCAACGACAGCGTCACCAAGTCGAAGTTCGACAACCTCTATGGCTGCAAGGAATCGCTGGTCGACGCGATCCGCCGCGCCACCGACGTGATGCTGGCGGGCAAAGTCGCGTGCGTCGCGGGCTTCGGCGACGTCGGCAAGGGCTCGGCGGCGAGCCTGCGCAACGGCGGCGCGCGCGTGCTCGTCACCGAAGTCGACCCGATCTGCGCGCTGCAGGCGGCGATGGAGGGTTATGAGGTGGTGACGATGGACGAGGCGGTGACCCGCGCCGACATCTTCTGCACCGCGACGGGCAATGCCGACGTCATCACCGCCGAGCATATGGCAGCGATGAAGCCGATGGCGATCGTCTGCAACATCGGCCATTTCGACAGCGAGATCCAGATCGCGGCGCTTGCCAACTACGACTGGACCGAGGTCAAGCCGGGGACCGACCTGGTCAAATTCCCCGACGGCAAGGAGATCATCATCCTCGCCAAGGGGCGGCTGGTCAATCTCGGCTGTGCGACGGGCCACCCGTCGTTCGTCATGTCGTCGAGCTTCACCAACCAGACGCTTGCGCAGATCGAGTTGTTCACCAAGGCGGGCGAGTATCAGAACGACGTCTATGTCCTGCCCAAGCATCTCGACGAGAAGGTCGCGGCGCTGCACCTCGAAAAGCTGGGCGTGAAGCTGTCGAAGCTGACGCAGAAGCAGGCCGACTATATCGGCGTGCCGGTCGAGGGGCCGTTCAAGCCCGACCATTACCGCTATTGACGCTTCCGGCTTCGGCGCGGGGTGGTTTCGCGCCGGGACCGCGGCGATCGCGGAGAAAGGAAGAGGGCGGCCTGGCCGCCCTCTTTTTTCGTTCGGTTCCTAAAAACCCGTGTCCGCGGCCGGTCAAAATTTTCTCCGTCATTGCGAGCGGAGCGAAGCAATCCAGGGCGGTTTACGCGGGCTCTGGATTGCTTCGCTCCGCTCGCAATGACGGTTCAAGGCCGTGTCGTCAGGCTTTAAGCCACCGAGCCTCATATCCGATCTGTCGTTGCGTTCGTGTCGGCCAAGTCGAGACACCCATCAAACTTGCACCATGCGCCGCTTTTCCACAGCCGCGCGCCCATCGGAAGGCGGGGCGCGGCAACCGGCGCCGACATGCGATTGAAACATCCCCGCATCGCCGGTAGGGCATCGGTCATGCGCGCGGAACGGCCGGACATGCGAGGATGCGAAACGGGATGAGCGATCCGCTTTCCCCGGCATCGCTGTTCGCGCTCGGCCTGTTCGCCGCCCTGTGGCTGATCGCCGGCCTGTGGGCGGTCGGGCGCGGCATCGCGATGCAGCGGCGCTCGGCCTTCGTCGCCGGGCAGACCGAGCGGCTGGCGAGCCTGGTCGAGGCGTCGCCGCAGCTTCCCGTCATCGTCCGTGCCGACTGGCGGATCGAGGCGGGCGAGCGGCTCGGGCGCTGGCTCGGGCTCGACGGCGGCCCGCGCAATTTCGACGAGCTGCGCGGGCTCGACGCCGGGCTCGACGCCGCGGGGCACGAGGCGCTGCGGCAGGCGATCCTGGGCGCGCAGCGCGGCGCCAAGCCTTTCACGCTGAACCTGACGCCGCGGGGCGGCAGCCGCACCATCGTCTTTCAGGGCATGGCGGCGCCGCCGGCGGTCGGCGGGCCGGGCAGCGTGCTGCTGTGGCTGAGCGATGCGACCGATGGTCAGCAGGCGCTCGTCCGCGCGCGCGCCGAGCGCGACGAGGCGATGGCGGCGTTCGAGGCGCTGTCGGGGCTGATCGAGGCGGCACCCTTCCCGATGTGGTTCCGCGAGACCGACATGCGGCTCGCGCTGGTCAACGCCGCCTATGTCCGCGCGGTCGAGGCGAAGAGCGCCGCGGCGGTGATCGACGAGGGCACCGAGCTGTGCGAGCCCGTCGCCGGGGTCAGCGCGACCGACGCCGCAGAGGCGGCGCGCGCCGCCGGGTCGGCGCAGCAACGGACGGTGCCGGTGACGATCGAGGGCGAGCGGCGGATCATGCGCGTCGTCGACGTGCCGCTGGCGCCCGAGGGCGGACGGGTGATCGGCATCGCGGGCTATGCCATCGACATTCAGGAACTGGAGAGCGAGCGCGGCGCGCACCGGCGTTTCGTCGATACCCAGCGCGAGCTGCTCGACCGGCTGTCGGCGGCGGTCGCGCAGTTCGGCCCCGATCAGGACCTGGTCTTCGCCAATCTGCCGTTCCGCCGCCTCTTCGCGATCGGTGCCGACGAGGTGGCGGAGGCGCGGTCGTTCGCGCGGCTGCTCGATGCGTGGCGCGACGCCGGGCGGACGCCCGAGGTGCGCGACTATCCGCAGTGGCGGCAGGCGCATGTCGACTGGTTCGCGCGCGCCGAGGCGGGCGAGGAGGAATGGCTGCTGCGCGACGGCACCCACCTGCACGTCGTCGCCCAGCCGACCCCCGACGGCGGCCTGCTGCTGATCGCCGAGGACCGCACCGAGCAGGTGCAACTCGCCTCGACGCGCGACACGCTGCTGCGCGTGCGCACCGCGACCTTCGACAATCTGTTCGAGGCGGTCGCGGTCTTCGCCTCCGACGGGCGGCTCCACCTGTGGAACCAGCGCTTCCGCCGGCTGTGGAGCGTCGACGAGCCGACGCTGGCCGCGCATCCGCGCGTCGACCAGCTGATGAACGGGCTGGCCGACCGGCTCGCCAAGCCCAACCAGGTCAGCATCGTGCAGGAGGTGATCCGCGCCGCGACGCTCGAACGCCAGCAGCGCGTCGGGCAGATCCGCTTCCGTGACGGGCGCCATTTCGATTTCGCGGCGATCCCGCTGCCCGACGGCAACGCACTGCTGATCATGCTCGACGTTACCGACAGCCGCAAGATCGAGGGCGCGCTGCGCGAGCGCAACGAGGCGCTGGAGGCGGCGGACAAGGTCAAGACCGCCTTCCTGTCGCGGATGAGCTATGAGCTGCGGACGCCGCTGACCTCGATCGGCGGCTTCGCCGAGATGCTGCAGGCGGGCTATGCGGGCAAGCTCGGCGAGCAGCAGCAGGCCTATGTCGATGCGATCATCGATTCGGTCGGCGTGCTGTCGCGCCAGATCGACAATGTGCTCGACCTCGCGCAGGGGGAGGCGGGGACGCTGGCGATCGAGCGCGCGCCGGTCGATGTCCGCGCGCTGCTCGACGCGGCGCTCGGCGACGCCGCAGCGCTTGCGGAGGGTGAGAAGGTCGAGCTGGTCGGCCAGCTTGCCGATGGGCTCGGCCGGATCGACGGCGACGCGCCGCGCCTGTCGCGCCTCTTCGCCGGACTGCTCGACAATGCGATCCGCTATACCGCGCCCGCCCGGCGCGGCGACGGCCGGGTGCTGCTGCACGCCGACGGCGATGCGCGGGGGGTGGAGATCGTCGTGTCCGACAATGGGCCAGGGCTTCCCGAAGCGGTCGCGGCGGTGACGCGCGGCGAGCAGGCGGGAACCCAGAGCGGCGGCATCGGCCTCGCGCTCGCGCGCCAGCTCGTCGCCGCGCACGGCGGGACGATGGAGGTGCTGAGCGAGAAGGGGCAGGGAACGCTGGTGCGCATCCACCTGCCGCGGGGCGCGTGACGTGCGACCGGGCGCGGTGACCGGGCGCTGTCGTTCTTCCGCGGCGAAAAAGGATTCGCGCAGAGGCGCGGAGATCGCAGAGATTTTTGTTCACGTGGAGACGCGGAGACGCGGAGATGTCGTGATTGCCGCGAAGCGGCTTTATCTATTCGACCTCGCGTCCGGCCGCGCCGTCTGGGATGAGAATGGGCCTGTCGGCCCGAACTTCCATCTCCGCGTCTCCGCGTCTCCGCGTGAATCCTCACAGCCTTCTCTGCGATCTCCGCGCCTCTGCGCGAATGATCTCCCGGTTCGCCGGAGCAAGCGATGCTGTCGCCCGCAGCCCCCGCGAAGCTGACGACCGCCATGCAAACGCGCCACCCCTACACGCTCGAAGACGCCGGCCGCATCGGCGCCGCGATCGGCGCGGTGCTGGCGCCCGGCGACGTCGTGCTGCTGTCGGGCGATCTCGGCGCGGGCAAGACGACGCTGGCGCGCGCGATGCTGAAGGCGCGCGGGCTGGCGGGCGAGGCGCCGAGTCCGACCTTCGCGATCGTCCAGCCCTATGCGCCGCCCGAGGTCGACCTGCCCATCGCCCATGTCGATCTTTATCGCATCGAGCGGGCGGATGAGCTGATCGAACTGGGGCTCGACGATTACCGGCACGACGGCGCGCTGCTGATCGAATGGCCCGAGCGGCTGGGGCCGGAGGGCTGGCCCGATGCGTTGGCGCTGACGATTTCGGGCAGCGGCGACGCGCGCGTCTTGACAGCGCAGGTGCCGGCGGCTTGGGAAGCGCGATGGCCGCTTCGATGATTCCGCCCGCCGATGCCCCGGCGTTCCTTGCCGCGCACGGTTGGGGCGACGCGCAAATCCTGCCGCTGGCGGGCGACGCCTCCTTCCGCCGCTATTTCCGGGTCGTCGGCGACGGCCGGCGGGCGGTGCTGATGGACGCCCCGCCGCCACACGAGGACCCGCGCCCCTTCGTCGCGGTGGCCGAGTGGCTGTGCGCGCAGGGGCTGACCGCGCCCGCGATTCTGGCGCGCGATCTGGAGCGGGGTCTGCTGCTGATCGAGGATTTCGGCGACGTCCGCCTGCGCGAGACGCTCGACGAAAGGCCGGAGGCCGAGGCCGGCTATTATGCGGGGGTGGTCGACCTGCTCGCGCGGCTCCACGCGCGCCCGGCGATGCCGGGACTGCCGGTGCACGGGCTCGACCAATGGCTCGACGAGGTGATGCTCTTTCCCGACTGGTACGCCCCGGCGCTGGGGCTGGAGGTCGATCGCGATGCGTTCCGCGCCGCGTGGGAAGCGGCGCTGGCGCCGGTCGCCGCCGACGGGATCGCGCGCGTCACGGTGCTGCGCGATTTCCATGCCGAGAATATCATGCTGCTCGGCGGGCGAGAGGGCATCGCCCATTTCGGCCTGCTCGACTTTCAGGACGCGCTCGTCGGCCATCCCGCCTACGACCTCGCCTCGGTGCTGGAGGATGCGCGGCGCGACGTGACCCCGGCGGTGGAGGCCGCGATGCTCGACCGCTATGTCGCCGCGACGGCGCGCGACGACCGCTTCCGTGCCGCCTATTGGGCGCTGGCCGCGCAGCGCAACACGCGCATCCTCGGCGTCTTCGTGCGGCTGTGGAAGCGCGACGGAAAGCCCGGATACCGCCGGTTCCAGCCGCGCATGTGGGGCTTGCTCGAACGCGACCTGACGCATCCCGCGCTCGCGCCGGTGAAGGCGTGGTTCGATGCCCATGTTCCCGCCGGGAAACGGGCGGAGGCATGGGAGTCGACGGGGGAGGCGACGGGAGCATGAGCGCGACGATCGAAAGCGCGATGGTGATGGCGGCGGGCATCGGCAAGCGGATGCGGCCGCTGACCGCGACGCGGCCCAAGCCGCTGGTGCGCGTCGCGGGCAAGCCGCTGATCGATCACAGCCTCGACCGGATCGAGGCGGCGGGCATCGGCCATGTCGTGGTCAACGTCCATTATCTGCCCGACGCGCTCGAGGCGCATCTCGCGGCGCAGCGGCGGCCGTTCGACATCGCCATCTCCGACGAGCGCGACCGGCTGCTCGAAACCGGCGGCGGGATGGTCAAGGCGCTGCCGCTGCTGAGGGGCGATCCGATGCTGATCGTCAACAGCGACAATATCTGGACCGACGGGCCGCAGAACAGCATCCGCAGCCTGGCGCATCACTGGGACGGCGCCGCGATGGACGCGCTGCTGCTGGTGGTCGAGCATGCCAGCGCGCGCGGGCATGGCGGACAGGGCGATTTTCACATGGACGCGGCGGGGCGGCTGTCGCGGCGCAGGCCGGGCCGCGTCGCGCCCTTTGTCTTCACCGGCATCCAGCTCGTGTCGCGGCGTTTTCTGGACGACGCGCCGGAGGGGGCGTTCTCGACCAACATATTGTGGGACCGTGCCATCGCGGCGGGCCGCCTCTACGGCCTCGCGCACATGGGGCAATGGTTCGACGTCGGCACCCCGGCGGCGATCGCGCCGACCGAGGCGGCGCTGGGCGGGGTTTGACCTTTCTCCATCGTCATTGCGAGCGGCGAAGCCGCGCGGCAATCCAGAGCTTGCGTAAACTGCCCTGGATTGCTTCGCTGCGCTCGCAATGACGCGGCCCGCCATCTTCTCCATCCCGATTCATCGGGCTTTCGCCGACGCGCTGGCGGCGGGGCTGATCGCGCGCTTCGCCGACGGGGCGCTCGGCCTTGCCGAAGGATTGATCCTGCTGCCGAGCAACCGCGCGAAGAGCGCGGTGCAGGCGGCGTTCGTGCGTGCGGGCGGGGAGGGTCTGCTGATGCCGCGGCTCGCGGTGATCGGCGACGCCGACCTCGACGAGAGCGTCGCGCTGGCGCTCGACGCGATCGACGAGGCCGAGCCGCTGCCGCCCGCCATCGACCCGCTGCGCCGCCGCCTGCTGCTCGCCGAACTGATCGAACGGCACACGCCGGAGGGCGAAGCGGCGATCACGGGCGCCGCCGCCTTCCAGCTTGCCGACGGGCTGGCGCGCGTGATCGACCAGCTTCATTATGAGGAGCGGACGGTGTCGGCGCTCGTCGATCTCGACTTGGGGGCCTTCGCCGGCCATTGGCAGGCATCGCTCGCGCGGTTGCGGCTGCTCGTCGACCATTGGCCGGGCGTGCTCGCCGCCACCGGCAGCATCGACCGCGCCGAGCGCCGCAACCGATTGCTCGACCGCGTGCGCGAAGGCTGGCGCAAGGCTCCGCCGGCGCGCTTCGTGGTTGCGGCGGGGATCACCACCGCGGCGCCCGCCGTCGCCCGGCTGCTGCGCACCGTCGCCGGAATGGAGCGCGGCATGGTGGTGCTACCCGGGCTCGACCCGGTCATGGCGACAGAGGAGTGGGACGCGCTCGGGCCGACGCGATCCGATGCCGACGATCCGGCGCGCCCGCTCGAAACGCATCCGCAATATCATCTCAAGCTGCTGCTCGACCGCATGGGCGCGAGCCGCGACGAGGTTCAGGCGTGGGATGCGGTGTCCGATTTCGACGGCCCGGAGGCGCGCACGCCCTTCGTTTCGTTGCTCCTCGCGCCCGCCGCCTATAGCGCGCAGTGGCAGGCGGCGGGCGACCTGTCGGCGGCGACCGTCGGCCTGTCGGGCGCGGTCTTCGCCGACGACGGGCAGGAGGCGCAGGGGATCGCGCTGCTGATGCGCGAGGCGATCGAAACCCCCGGGCGCACCGCGGCGCTGGTGACCCCCGATCGCGCTCTGGCCGAACGGGTCGCGGCGGCGCTGACGCGCTGGGGCATCGCGGTCGACGACAGCGCCGGCCAGCCGCTCGCGCAGACGCCGCCGGGCGCCCTGCTGCTGCTGCTTGCCGGACTGGCGGCCGATTTCGACCCGGTCGCGCTGGTGTCGCTGCTCGGCCATCCGCTCGTGCGCAAGGGGGAGGAGCGCGCTGCGTGGCTCGACCAGGTGCGGCGACTCGACCTGCTGCTGCGCGAGCCGGGGCTGACGCCGGGCTGGGCGGGCGTGACGGCGCGCATCGCGGCGCGCGCGGCGGACCCGAAGGCGCGCGGGCACGCACTGGCGGCGGCGCTCGGGCCATGGTGGGGCGAGCTGTCGGAGGCGCTCGGCGCGACGCTGGCGCCCTTCGCCGCCGGGCCGACGCCGCCCGCGACGCTGCTCGGCGCCTTGCAGGCGGGGCTCGAGCGGCTGACCGGCGACGCGGTATGGACCGGACCGGCGGGGCGGATGCTCGCCGAACTGTTCGATGCGTGGGCGCTCGCGCGCGGCGCGGGCCCGGCGCGCGTCGATCCGGCCGATTTTCCGGCCATGCTCGGCCAGCTATTGGCGCAGGCGAGCGTGCGGCCCCCCTATGGCGGGCACCCGCGGCTGTTCATCTGGGGCCTGCTCGAAGCGCGGTTGCAGCGCGCCGACCTGATGATCCTCGGCGGGCTCGACGAGGGCCGCTGGCCCGCCGCGACGCAGCCCGACCCGTGGCTCGCGCCCGGCATCCGCCGCCTGCTGGGCCTGCCGGCGCCCGAACGGCAGCAGGGGCTGGCGGCGCATGATTTCGCCGGGGCGCTGGGCGCGCGCGAGATCGTCGTGACGCGCGCGCAGCGCAGCGGCGGCGACCCGGCGGTCGCGTCGCGATTCTGGCTGCGGCTGTCGGCGCTGGCAGGCGACCTCGCCGAGCCGGACCCCGGCGGCGTGCCGCTGACCCGCCTCGCGGCCGAACTCGATGCGCCGCCGGGCGAGCCGCGGCCGACGCCGCGGCCGCGCCCCGCGCCCCCGCTCGCCGACCGGCCGCGCCGGATCGGGGTCACCGCGCTCGACCGGCTCGCGCGCGATCCCTTCGCTTATTATGCGAACCAGATGCTCGGCCTGTCGCCGCTCGATCCGCTCAGCGCCGCGCCCGATCCGCGCTGGCGCGGCACGCGCATCCATACGCTGTTCGAGGACTGGGTGCGCGGCGGCGCGACGCGCGAGGGGTTCGAGGCCGAAATCGCCGCGCTGCGTATCGACCCGGCGCTCGACGCCATCGCGCGCGCCTTCTGGCTGCCGCGCATCGAGCCCGCGCTGCGCTGGGCGGCGGAGCAGGTCTGGAGTGCCGAGGGGCGCCGGCCGCTCGCGGTCGAAGCGCGGGGCGAGCTGACCGCCGACGGCATCACGCTTCACGGTAAGGCCGACCGGATCGACCGCCACGACGACGGCAGCCTTGCCATCGTCGATTACAAGTCGGGCGGCGCGCCGAGTGCCAAGGCGGCGTACGACAGGCTCGACAACCAGCTCGGCCTGCTCGGCCTGATCGCGCGCGCGGGCGGGATGGAGGGAATCGCCGCCGCGCCCGTCGCGAGCCTCGAATATTGGAGCCTGCGCCCCGATCGCCGCGCGGGCGGCGCCGGGAAGATCTCCCGCACCCATGGACCGCGCGGCGGGCTCAAGAGTGCCGAAGAGGCGATCGACCACGCCGCCGGGGCGCTCGTCGACCTTGCCGGACGCTATCTGCTCGGCGACGCACCGTTCGCGCCGGGCGAGGTCGCGGGCCCCGGCGATTACGACCAGCTCATGCGCCGCGACGAATGGTTCGGGCGCGGGGAGGGCGAGTGATGGCGAAACCCGGCGGCCTCGCGACGCTCGATCCGCGGCAGGGCGCCGCCGCCGATCCCGCGCACCATGTCTGGCTCGGCGCGTCGGCGGGCACCGGCAAGACGCAGGTACTTTCGGCGCGCGTGCTGCGGCTGATGCTGGGCGGCGTATCGCCCGAAGCGATCCTGTGCATCACCTTCACCAAGGCGGGCGCGGCCGAGATGGCGCACCGCATCCACGAACGGCTCGCCGCGTGGGTGCGGATGGACGAGGGCGACCTGCGGCTCGACCTGCACGCGCTGGGGCTCGACTGGCAGCGGCCGGGGCTGATGACGCGCGCGCGGTCGCTGTTCGCGACGGTGATCGACAGCCCCGGCGGCGCGATCCGCGTCCAGACGATCCACAGCTTCTGCCAGACGCTGCTCGCCAGCTTCCCGCTCGAGGCGCGGCTGCTCCCCGGTTTCCGCGCCATCGAGGAGGATGAGGCCGGCGCCCTGCAGCGCGAGGTGCTGAGCGACCTGCTGAGCGCGGAAAAAGAGGAAACGGACCTCCGCGACGCGGCGGCGATGCTGTCGCGGCGGCTCGGTCCCGAATCGGCGCTGTCCTTCCTGTCGAGCTGCGCGGCGGCGTTCGGCGGGCCGCGCGCGCTGCTGCCGCCGTCGGCGCGCGACCTGCGCGACGCTTTCGACCTGCCGGTGGGCGACCCCGATGCGTGGCTCACCGACCAACTGGCGGCGGGGGCGATCGCCGATGCCGACATCCGCGCGGTGGCGACGAGCGGCGCGGCGTGGGGCACCCGGACCGGGGAAGCGTGTTCGGACAGGATGATCGGCTGGCTGATGGCCGATCCCGGCGCGCGCGCGGCGATGCTCGACGAACTGATCGGCTGCTTCCTGACCGGCAAGGGCGATCTGCGCGCCGATTTCGCGGGCGACAAGGGCCGGATGACCGATTGCGTCGATTCGGCAGTGCGGATCGTCGAGGCGGCGGCGGGCCTGCGCGGTACCGCGACCGCGATGCGCGTCGCCGACGAACTGGCGGCGGCATGGAAGCTCGGGAGCCGCTTCGCCGAGGGCTATGCGCTGGCGAAGCGGACACGCGGGCTCGCCGATTTCGACGACCTCATCACCCTCGCGGGCAGCCTGCTGCGCGTCAGCAGCTTCGGCGAATGGGTGCGCTTCAAGCTCGACCAGCGCACCGACCATATCCTCGTCGACGAGGCGCAGGACACCAACATGCGCCAGTGGGGCATCGTCCTGTCGCTCGCCGAGGAGTTTTTCGCGGTCCATCGCGACGATATGGAACGCGCGCGCACCCTGTTCACCGTCGGCGACCGCAAGCAGGCGATCTTCGGCTTTCAGGGCACCGAACCGAAAGCCTTCGCCACCGCGCGCGACCTGTTCCATGCGCTGGGCGAGCGGGCGGGGCAGGCGTTCCGCCAGGTCGATCTCGTCTCCAACTATCGCTCGACCCCGGCGGTGCTCGAAGTCGTCGATGCGTGGCTCGCGGCGGGCGGCACCGCCGCGATGGGGCTGGACGGCGACGAACCGCCGCACCGCCCCTTCCGTTCGAACCAGGCGGGGCAGGTCGAGCTTTGGGCACCGTTGCCGGTCGACAAGGCGCTCGATACGGAAACCGACGATGCGGGCGACGAAGGCATCGGGGGCGATACCGGCGCGCCCGCCTCCGACCCCGCGAGCATGCGCCTCGCGCGCGCGATCGCCGACGAGGTTCGCGACTGGATCGCGAACGGCAAGGATGGACGCCCGGTCGCGCCCGGCGACGTGATGATCCTCGTCCGCCGCCGCCGCGACCTCGCGGCGCGGATCGTCGCGCGCCTGCAGGCGCTGCACGTCCCGGTCGCGGGCGTCGACCGCTTCGCGCTGACCCAGCCGCTTGCGGTGCAGGACCTGATGGCGGCGATGCGCTTTGCGGTGCAGCCGCTCGACGACCTCAACCTCGCGGCGCTGCTCGTCTCGCCGCTGATCGGCTGGACGCAGGACGAGCTTTATGCGCGCACCCGCGGACGCGGGCGCGCCGCGATCTGGGAGCATCTGCGCAGGGCCGAGGGCGACCTGCCCGCCGCGACGATGGAGGCGCTGCGCCACCTGCTGGCGATGGCCGATTACACCACGCCCTTCCGCTTCCTCGAAACCTTGCTGTCGGGGCCGATCGACGGGCGGCGCAGGCTCTATGCGCGGCTGGGGCGCGAGGCGCGCGACCCGATCGACGAACTGTTGAGCCAGGCGCTCGCGTTCGAGGCGCGCGAGACGGTGTCGTTGCTCGGCTTCCTCGCCAGCGTCGAGGGCAGCGCCGCCGAGATCAAGCGCCAGACCGAGGCGCGCAGCGACGTGGTGCGCGTGATGACGGTGCACGGATCGAAGGGGTTGCAGGCGCCGATCGTCATCCTGGCCGATGCGACCGACGATGCGGGGATCGGGCACCGGCCCTTCACCGTCGACGTCGCGGCGTGGGAGAAACTCCCCGTCTTCGCGTTGCCCGGCGACGAACGCCACGGCGCGCTCGCCGAAGCCTATGAGACAGCGGCGCGCGCGGCGGCCGAGGAGCATTGGCGGCTTTTCTATGTCGCGATGACGCGGGCCGAGGAAATACTGGTCGTCGCGGGGGTGACGAAAACGCCCGACCGGTCGGTGCCCGCGGCGAGCTGGCACGCGGCGGCGCAGGGCGCGCTCGAGGCGATGGGCTGCGACTGGGAGGAGGCGGGGCCGCTGTGGGGCCGCCGCCGGGTTCACCGCGTCCACGCCGGCCGATGGGCGCGCCGCGAGCGGGAGGCTAAGGCCGCGCCGCCGCCGCTCATATTGCCCGCCTGGACGCATCGGCCGGCGCCGGAAGAGGCGCGGCCGCCGCGGCCGCTCGCTCCGTCGGCGCTCGGCGAGGACGAAGTGGCGACGCCGCCGCAGGGCGGTGCGCGCGCCGCGGCGGTCGAGCGCGGGCTGCTGCTCCACGCGCTGTTCGAACGCCTGCCATCGGTCGCGTCCGACCGCCGCCGCGCCGCCGCGCTGCGCTGGCTCGCGGCGCAGGCGCCGGCGCTGGACGAGCGCGATCGCGCGGCTATGGCGGACGAGGTGCTCGCGGTGCTGGGCGATCCGGCGCACGCGGCGCTGTTCGGCCCCGGCAGCCTCGCGGAGGTGCCGCTGTCGGCGGTGGTCGACGGCACGGTGGTGGCGGGGATCGTCGACCGGCTGCTCGTCACCGACGCGCGCATCCTCGTCATCGACTACAAGACCGGGCGGCAGGTGCCCGAAAGCGCGGCAGACGTCGCGCCCACCTATCTGCGCCAGATGGCCGCCTATCGCGATGCGCTGGGGGTGATCTTCCCGGGGCGGGCGGTGGACGCGGCACTGCTTTATACCGCCGGGCCGACGCTGATCGGGCTCGACGCGGCGGTGCTGGCGCCGCACAAGCCGGGCTTGGCGGCAACCAAGGCGAATTTGCCGGATTGACCCCTTGAGCCGAACGCGCGCGCGCCCTAGCTTGGCATCAAACATATATTCAGGAGTTTCCCCATGGGTACCAAGGCGATCACCGACGCAAGCTTTCAGGCCGATGTCCTCGACAGCGACACCCCCGTCCTCGTCGATTTCTGGGCCGAATGGTGCGGTCCGTGCAAGATGATCGGCCCGGCGCTCGAAGAGATTTCGGACGAACTCGCGGGCAAGGTGGTGATCGCCAAGCTCAACATCGACGACCATCCCGACGCCCCCGCGCGCTATGGCGTGCGCGGCATCCCGACGATGATCCTGTTCAAGAACGGCGCGATCGCCGAAACCAAGGTCGGCGCCGCACCCAAGAGCGCGCTCAAGGGCTGGCTCGAAGGGGCGCTGTAACTCCGCATCCCCCTAATTCCGTTCGGCATATATATCCTTCAGGCAAGTAAGGAGTTGCTCCCCGGCGAAAGCCGGGGTCCAGATGGCACAGCGCTGCCTCGCATGGACCCCGGCTTTCGCCGGGGAACGGTTACTTGTCGAAAAGGCAGAGTCGCCATTCCGTTCGTGCTGAGCTTGTCGAAGAACGGTGCTTCGACAAGCTCAGCACGAACGGATTTTCGGTGATCCCGGTTATTGCAGGCCAGCTCAGCTCCGATAGTCGGCGTTGATGCTGATATAGCCGTGGGTCAGGTCGCACGTCCACACGGTCGCGCGGCCTTCGCCGAGGCCAAGGTCGGCGCCGATGCGGACGGCCTGCCCCTTCAGATGTGCCGCGACCGGCGCCTCGTCATAGCCCTCGACCGGCAGGCCGTCCTTCGCGACCCAATGGTCGCCGAAACGGATCGCCAGCCGGTCGCGGTCGGCGGGTTCGCCGGCCTTGCCCACCGCCATCACGACGCGGCCCCAATTGGCGTCCTCGCCCGCGACCGCGGTCTTGACCAGCGGCGAATTGGCGATCGACAGCGCGACGCGCTTCGCGCTCTCGTCGCTGGTCGCGCCGGCCACCTGCACCTCGATGAATTTCGACGCGCCCTCGCCGTCGCGCACCACCTGCTGCGCGAGGTCGAGCGCCACCTGCCGGATCGCGGCATGCAGCGCGTCGGCGCCGGCGTCGTCCCATGATTCGAGGCGCGTGTTGCCTGCCTGTCCGGTAGCGAACAGCAGCACCGTGTCGCTGGTCGAGGTGTCGCTGTCGACGGTGATGCAGTTGAACGTCCCGCCCGTCGCCTCGCTCAGCATTTCCTGTAACAGCGCCGGCGCGACCGCGGCGTCGGTGAAGATGTAACCGAGCATCGTCGCCATGTCGGGGGCGATCATCCCCGATCCCTTGACGATCCCCGCGACGTGGACGGTGCGGCCGCCGACGACGGCGCTCGCCGCGGCGCCCTTGGCGAAGGTGTCGGTGGTGCCGATCGTTTCGGCGGCGGCTTCCCACGAACAGGGATCGGCGGTCAGCGCCGCCGCGATGCCCGCGCGCGCCTTGTCCTTGGGCAGCGGTACGCCGATCACGCCGGTCGAGCTGACGAACACCTCGTCGTCCTTGCAGCCGAGATGCTCCGCGACCTGCGTCCTGATCTGCTCGACCGCCTCGCGCCCGCGATAGCCGGTGAAGGCGTTGCTGTTGCCCGCGTTGACGATCAGCGCGCGTGCGGCGCCGTGCTTCACCTGCTCGCGGCCCAGCTCGACCTCCGACGAACAGCAGATATTGCGCGTGAATACGCCCGCGACCGCGGTGCCGGGTGCCAGTTCGACATAGGTGAGGTCGCAGCGGTCCCATTCCTTGTAACGCGCGCGCGCGACGCGGCGCGTCACCCCGGCGATGTCGGGCAGGGCGGGGAAGGCGGCGGGGGCGAGCGGCGAGCGTGTGGTCATGGGGCGCGTGTAGCGGCTCTTCCCCCCACGCAAAACCCCTCCCGTTTACGGGAGGGGCAGCGAGACTTGGGCGCTTGCGTCCTAGACACCGATGACTTTGGATTGACCCCCTTCGTCATTGCGAGCGGAGCGAAGCAATCCAGGGCGGTTTGCGCACGCGCTGGATTGCCGCGCGGCTCCGCCGCTCGCAATGACGAGTCCATTCGATGGCATCACGCCCTGGCCGCAGCGGGGTGGGCCAATGCGACGTCGCTGCCCACCCCCAGCCCCTCCCGCAGGCGGGAGGGGAGTATTACGCCGGAATGCCGCTGATCGCCTTCATTTCCATGAAGTCCTTGAGGCCGAACAACCCGCCTTCGCGGCCGTTGCCCGACTGTTTGTAGCCGCCGAACGGGGCGCCCGGCGCGGGCCCCCAGTTGTTGACCGCGACCATGCCCGCGCGCAGCTTCGGCGCGACTTCGGCGGCCTTGGCGGGGTCGCCCGACACGACGGCGGACAGGCCGTATTCGGTGTCGTTGGCGATCTCGACCGCTTCGTCGAGGTTCGAATATTCCATGATCGTCGCGACGGGGCCGAACACTTCCTCCTTCGCGATCCGCATGTCGGGGGTGACGCCCGAGAAGACCGTCGGCTTGATGAAATAGCCGCGGTTGACGTTGCTCGGCAGGCCGGTGCCGCCGGTTTCCAGCGTCGCGCCTTCGTCGATCGCCGACTGGATCAGGCCCTGAATCTTGTCGAACTGCGCCTTGTTGACGACAGGACCGATGTGACCGCCCTCCTGGCTCGGATCGCCGACCTGCGTGCCGTCGAACATCGCCTTGATGACGCCGACCGCTTCCTCCTTGCGGTCCTTGTGGACAAGGATGCGCGTCGGCGCGATGCAGCTCTGCCCGGTGTTGACGAGCACGCCCTGCACCGTCGGCGGCAGCACGGCGCCCAGGTCGGCGTCGGGCAGGACGAGGTTCGGCGACTTGCCGCCCAGTTCCTGGTGGACGCGCTTGACCGTGTCCGCCGCCGCCTTGGCGACGAGGATGCCGGCGCGGGTCGATCCGGTGAAGCTCACCATCTCGATGCCGGGGTGCGAAGAGATTGCGTTGCCGACGGTCGGGCCGTCGCCCTGCACCAGGTTGAACACGCCCGGCGGCACGCCCGCGGCATCGAGGATTTCGGCGAAGATCACCGCGTTGCCCGGGCATTCCTCCGACGGCTTGAGGATCATCGTGTTGCCGGCGGCCAGCGCGGGCGCGACTTTCAGCGCGATCTGGTTGAGCGGCCAGTTCCACGGCGTGATCATGCCGACGACGCCGATCGGCTCATAGACGACCTTGTTCGCGCCATGCTGCTCGCTGAACTCGAAAGTCTTGAGCGCCTCGATCGTGCCGAGGAAGCCGCCGATGCCGGCGCCGACCTGCGCGGTGCCGGCGAAGCTGACCGGCGCGCCCATTTCGGCGGCCATCGACCTGGCGAGGTCGGGGCCGCGCTTCTTATATTCCTCGACGATGCGGCCCATCAGCGCCAGCCGCTCCTCGCGCGTCGTCTGCGACCAGCTCTTGAAGGCCTCGCGCGCCGCGGCGACGGCGGCGTCGACGTCGGCGGCGGTGCCGAGCACGACGGTCGAGGCGGCTTCCTCGGTCGCGGGGTTGACGACGTCGTGCAGCTTGCCGCCCTTGCTGTCGACCCATTGGCCGCCGATGTACTGCTGTTTCAGGTGGGTTTCGGTATCGCTCATCGTCTGTCTCCCATCGGCGCGGAATTGCGTATCGGATTGCTACCTAATCACTGTGGACCATGAATCAAGCTGGGCCAACTGCGAAAGCTGGCGGGTCAGCGCTTTTCGGCCGCGAGGCGCGACATCAGGATGGCGGCGCGGGTCGCCTGCCGCGCGATGCTGGGCAGATCGACCGCCTCGCCCGGCGCGTGATCGCCGGTCGACCAGGGGCCGAGGCCCGCGAGCCCGTCGACGTCGGCGGCGACGAAGCTGATGTCGCCCGCGCCGCGCTTCAGCGGGTCGAGCGCCGCCATCTCGGGCAGGCCGAGGTCGCGGTTGACGCCGTTCAGCTTCACCAGCAGCGCCCTGTTGCCCTCGGTCGGCGCCATCGGCGGATAGCCGCCGGGGTCGAAGCTCAGCGTCGCGCCGGTTTCCGGCGCGTGGTCCGCCACGATCTGTGCCATCTTCGCCCGCACCCGCTGCGATTGCTCGATCGACAGCGTGCGCAGATCGCCGCGCGCGATCGCGATCGGCGGAATGATGTTGGTCTTGCCCGTCGCGGCACCGCGGATGCCGCCCGCGTCGAGGCTCGCGGTCTCGCCGCCGGCGATCAACCCGACGTTGAAGGTCAGGTTGGGTTCGGGCAGTTCGGTGCGAAAGCGCTGGATGATGCGCGTCAGCTCGTAGATAGCGCCGTCGCCGACCCCGGCGCCGAAGATGCCCGAGCTGTGGCCCGTCCGGCCGGTCGCCGTGACCGTCCAGCTTTCCGACGAGCGCCGCGCGATCGACCCCATGTCGGCGCCGCCGTCGCGCACCAGCCCCTCGAAGTCGAGCGCCACGTCGCTGCGCTTGCCCGCTTCGATCAGGTCGGCGCGCGCCTTCTCGATCGGATCGCCCGCATCCTCCTCGTCGCCGGTCATGTGGATTTCGATATTGGCGTCCTTCAGCGTTCCCGCCGCCTTCATCGCGCGCAACGCAGCGAGGATGACGACCATTCCGCCCTTGTCGTCGCCCGCGCCCGGGCCTTCGCCCCGGTCGCCCTTGCGGGTGAAGGTCTGGAAGGGCGAATCGGGTTCGAACACCGTGTCGAGATGCGCGATCAGCAACAGGCGCCTAGTGTCGGGGCGGCCCTTGTGCACCGCGATCAGATGGCCCGCGCGGCCGGTCTCGGGCGTCGGCTTCCACGTCACCTCGAACCCCAACGGTTCGAGTTCGGCGCGCATCATCTGGCCGACCTTCTCGACCCCCGCGAGGTTGAGCGAGCCGCTGTTCTGGTTCACCAGCCGTTCGAGCAGCGCGATCGAGCGGTCCTGCTCGGCCGCGACCGTCTTCGCCATCGCGCTTTCGGCCTTGCTGAGTTTCGCCTGCGCGGGCGGGACGAGCGCGAACTGGAGGGCGAGCAGGGCGATGAACGGCAGCGATTTCATGAGCGACTCCTTGCGAGGGGTTGCTCCTTGTGCCGACTCGGCGCTGGGGCGGCAAGTCGCCGCGGGGATTTTGCGCGCCGCGATCAGGCGGCGTCTTTCACCTCGTCGAAATCGTCGAGCTTCTTCAGCGCATCGCGCGCGATCGAACGGAGCTTCGCCGCATTCACCCGGAGGCCCTCGCTGTCCGAACCCGACAGTTCGTCGATCGAAAAGGCGACGCGGGTGCGGTTGGGCGCCAGTTCGTCGAAGGTGAATTTGAGGCCGGTCGCCAGCGCGCCGTCGTCGATGCTGTAGATCATGTGCGCCTCGCGCGGGATTTCCATCGCGACGGCGAATTTCACCTTATAGGCGTCGGGGCGCAGCTTGGGCGCGACCTGCGCCCACGCCGGGTCGCTCCTGTCGATCACCAGCTCGTAAAGGCGGGTCGAGCCGCCGTTGGTGACGAGCGGCAGGCCGGTGAAGGCGCCCTCGTCGCCGAACATCTTCGCGAACACCTCTTCGCGCGGCGCCGCGACGGTCCGGGTCTGGTTCGCCAGCTCGGCGACCTTGCCGCAGCCGGCGACCAGCAGCATCGTGACGACCAGCAGCAGGCGGCGAAGCATTGCGATATCCCCCCTCGGACATTCCGTCGGGGGGTATAGCAGCGCCATCTTGCCGAATGGTAAGCGCCGGCGCGATGACCCATTCTTCCGAAAGACGCGAGGCGCCCGGCCACTGTCGGCCGGACGCCCCTGTCGTTCTGCCGGTCGGGCCGGTCAGGCGCTGTAGTACATCTCGAACTCGACCGGGCTCGGCGTCTGTTCGACGGCGTGAACCTCGTCCCACTTGAGTTCGATATAGGCCTCGATCTGGTCCTTCGAGAAGACGTCACCCTTCAGCAGGAAGTCGTGGTCGGCGGCCAGGCTGTCGAGCGCTTCGCGCAGCGAGGCGCACACGGTCGGTACTTCCTTCAGTTCCTCGGGCGGCAGGTCATAGAGGTTCTTGTCCATCGCGTCGCCGGGGTGGATCTTGTTCTGGATGCCGTCGAGCCCCGCCATCAGCAGCGCCGCGTAGCAGAGGTAGGGGTTCGCCATCGCGTCGGGAAAGCGGAACTCGACGCGCTTCGCCTTGGCGCCCGCGCCATAGGGGATGCGGCACGAGGCCGACCGGTTGCGCGACGAATAGGCGAGCAGCACCGGCGCCTCGAAACCCGGGACGAGCCGCTTGTAGCTGTTCGTCGTCGGATTGGTGAAGGCGTTCAGCGCCTTGGCATGCTTGATGACGCCGCCGATGAAATAGAGGCACATGTCCGACAGCCCGGCATAGCCGTTGCCCGCGAACAGCGGCTTGCCCTTTTCCCAGATCGAGAAATGCGTGTGCATGCCGCTGCCGTTGTCGTCCTTGATCGGCTTGGGCATGAAGGTCGCGGTCTTGCCATAGGCATGCGCGACCTGGTGCACGACATATTTGTAGATCTGCATGCGGTCGGCGGTCTGGGTCAGCGTGCCGAAGGTCAGGCCCAGTTCGTGCTGCGCCGCCGCGACCTCGTGATGATGCTTGTCGCACGGCAGGCCGAGTTCGAGCATCGTCGACACCATCTCGCCGCGGATGTCGACCGCGCTGTCGACAGGGGCGACGGGGAAATAACCGCCCTTGGCGCGCGGCCGGTGGGCCAGGTTGCCGCCCTCGTAGCTGCGGCCCGAATTGGTCGGCAGTTCGATGTCGTCGATCTCGAAACCCGACTTGTTGTAGCCGGTTTCGAAGCGGACGTCGTCGAACATGAAGAATTCGGCCTCGGGCCCGACATAGACGGTGTCGCCGATGCCGGTCGATCCGACATAGGCCTCGGCGCGCTTCGCGGTCGTGCGCGGATCGCGGGCATAGCCTTCGCCGGTCGCGGGTTCGACGATGTCGCAGACGATGATCAGCATCGGCGTCGCCGAAAAGGGATCGTCATAGACGGCGTCGAGGTCGGGCTTCAGGATCATGTCGCTTTCGTTGATCGCCTTCCACCCCGCGATCGACGAACCGTCGAACATCAGCCCATCCTCCAGCGCATCCTCGTCGATCGCGCCGGCGCACATGGTCAGGTGGTGCCATTTGCCCTTGGGGTCGGTAAAGCGCAGGTCGACCCACTCGATGTCGTTTTCCTCGATCCGCGCGATGATATCCTTCGGCTTGGTGGCCATGGTCTTGCACTTCCTTCTTGCGATAGATCCCGATGCGGGGGGATGGTGAACGGCTGATGGCGGGCCCTAAAGCGCGTCCTCGTTGCGCTCTCCGGTGCGGATGCGCAGCGCGGTTTCGATGGTCGAGACGAAGATCTTGCCGTCGCCGATGCGGCCGGTCTGCGCGGCGGCGGCGATCGCCTCGACCACGCGCTCGGCCAGTCCGTCCTCGACGACGACCTCCAGCTTCACCTTGGGCAGGAAGTCGACGACATATTCGGCGCCGCGATAAAGCTCGGTATGGCCTTTCTGGCGCCCGAAGCCCTTCGCTTCGGTGACGGTGATGCCGCTGACGCCGACTTCGTGCAGCGCCTCCTTCACCTCGTCGAGCTTGAACGGTTTGATGATTGCTTCAATCTTCTTCACGCTGTCCATTCCCCTTGGGCTGTCCACCGCCGGTCGCAGTCCGGGCCGGATCAGGCATGCCTGGTCCGGTCCTCCCGGTCGAGTCGGTGCGGTGTGCCGCCATCTTGCACCAATCAAGACCCGTGCCAATTGGCGAATGGCGGGGTTCCGACGGGAATTTCGACGTGGGGTCGCGGCGTTGCCCAAGACGCGGGCAGCGCCGCCATCCTGCTGCCTAATATATGGGCATGGCGGCACGGGCGCTTCTATTTTGATTCACGCAAAGGCGCGAAGGCGCGAAGAAGGCCGCGCACGAGGCCGGCCGTCCATTTGTCGACGCAGGCGACCTTGAAGGCGCTTCGCGCGATCGGAAAGCGGCGCAAGCACAATGACACGGCCTCTTCGCGCCTTTGCGCCTTCGCGTGAAAATTTCCTGTCCCGCCCCCTCCGCAACCAGCATCGGTTTTGGAAAGGGGGCGATGCCTGCGCCCTACCGCCCCATGGGCGCCGACGCCTCGGGCAGATGCGCCTTGGTCCAGTTCGACCGCTCGATGACATAGGCGCGGATCGCCTCGGCATCGGCGGGCGTGAGCACGCGCGCGAAGCTGACCATGCCGCGATCCTTGAGCGCGCCGTCGAGGATCACGCTTTTCCACGCGTCGGCGTTGGCGAGCGTGCCGGAGACGCGCAGATCGGGGGTGAAGCCGTTGCCGATCGCGCTGTCGCCGTGACACACTTGGCAATAGCGTCCGAAGTGCGCCTTGCCTGCCGCAACCTGCTGCGGCGTGCCGACCGGCGCGGGCGGGTTCCATTCGAGCGCGGTCGTCGCGGGCGGCGCGGGAAGTTGGACGGTGCCGCCGATCTTGAGCACGACGAGGCGCGGGATGTTGGGCACCTTACGCGTCACGCCGCCCGCGATCCCGGCGACAAGCGGGAAGGCGCCGCCCTTGCTGGTCTGGAAGGCGACATATTGCACCCCGTTCACGCGAAAGGTCGAAGGCGCGCTGACGATTCCCGACTGCATGTCGAGGTCGAGAAGCTGCTTGCCGGTGTCGGCGGCATAGGCGCGGAAGCGGCCGGTGCTGGTGCCCTGGAAGACGAGGTTGCCCGCCGTCGTCATCGTCCCGCCGTTCCATGCGGCGGGATAATCGACCCCCCAGGCGACCTTGCCAGTACGCGGATCGAAGGCGACGAGGCGGCCGGTGGTCGCGGCGACCGCGGCGCGGAACGCCGCCGTGTCGTCGGGCAGCATCCCGGCCTGGAGCGAGGTGCCGACGTTGAAGCCGAGCACCTTGCGCTTGTCGAGCTCGTCCATGTCCTCGAGATAGCCCTGCGGAATCTGCTGCGCGGGGATGTACACGAGGCCGGTCGCGGGATTGTAGCTCATCGGGTGCCAGTTGTGCGCGCCGAGCGCGCCGGGAATGGCGATGAACGGCTTGCCGGTCCGATAGAAGCGGGCATCGGGATTTTCGATCGGCCGCCCCGTTGCGAGGTCGTAGCCGGTCGCCCAGTTGATCCCGTCGACGAAGGGCCTGGCGTCGATCAGCTTGCCCGTCGCGCGGTCGATGGTGAAGAAGAAGCCGTTCTTCGGCGCGTGATACAGCACCTTGGTCGGGGTGCCATTCACCGGCTGCTCGGCCAGGATAATCGGCTGCGTCGCCGTATAATCCCAGCTTTCGGCCGGGGTTTCCTGATAATGCCATTTATAGGCGCCGGTATCCGCGTCGAGCGCGACGACCGAGGAGAGGAACCAGTTGTCGCCTTCGCCGTTCGAGCGCAGCCCGTGGTTCCACGGATTGCCGTTGCCGACGCCCAGATAGATCTGGTCGAGATCCTTGTCATAGACGATCGCGTCCCACACGGTGCCGCCGCCGCCCGATACCTTCCACTCGCCCTTGTCGGACCAGGTCGCGTTGCCCTTCGACGCGAAGATGTCGTCCGATGCTGCGCCGTCCTTCTTCTTCTCGGGGTTGGGCGCGGTGTAGAAGCGCCAGCGCTCCTTGCCGGTGTCGGCGTCATAGGCGGTGACATAGCCGCGCACGCCGAATTCGGCGCCGCCGTTGCCGATCAGCACCATGTCCTTCACCACGCGCGGCGCGCCGGTGATCGTATAGGGCTTCGCGGTGTCGAAGGTCTGCGTCGACCACAGTTCCTGCCCGGTCTTGCGGTCGAGCGCGATCAGCCGGCCGTCGATCGTGCCGACGAACAGCTTGTCGCCCCAGACCGCGACGCCGCGGTTGACGACGTCGCAGCAGGCGTTGACCGCGCGCTCACCGGGCACCTTGGGGTCGAAGCTCCACAGCTTCTTGCCGGTCGCGGCATCCCATGCGTCGACCTTCGACCAGGCGTGGCTGACATACATCACCCCGTCGACGACGACCGGGGTCGCTTCCTGCCCGCGCGCATCGTCGAGGTCGGCGAACCAGGCGATGCCCAATTGCCCGACATTCCGGTCGTCGATGTCCTTGAGCGGGCTGAAGCGCTGCTCGTCGTAACTATAGCCGATGCCGGCCCAGTCGTCGCCGTTGCCGCCGGTCTTCAGCAGGGTCTCGCTGGCCTTCTCCGCGTCGTCGAGCGATCCGGTCCCGCCCGATTTCGATGCGTTGCATCCCGCCAGCACCAGCGCCGCGCCGCCCAGCAGCGCGGTCACGAAGACCCGTTTCGCCATATTCGCTCTCCCTCGACGTCCATGGTTGACGTTTGCGTCAACTCTGCGCCGGGCGCGCCCGATTGGCAAGGGGGATTTAGGGTCTTCTACCTAGAGCGGCGTGCCATGAACCTGCAACGCCCCTCATCCGTTCGTGTCGAGCGCAGTCGAGACACCCATCGGCCTTGCGCCACGCTGATGGGTGTCTCGACTGCGCTCGACACGAACGGGACGATGGGTCAGATTTAACGCTCGATGCTCTAGACGCCGCGCGTTCGCGGCAGCGCGGCGTGTTCACGCCCAGGGCGGCGCGTTCAGGCCCTTGGGGCTGGCGGTGAAGATTTCGCAGCCGGTTTCGGTGATGCCGATGCTGTGCTCGAACTGCGCCGACAGGCTGCGGTCGCGCGTCACCGCGGTCCAGCCGTCGGGCAGCATCTTCACCGCATATTTGCCGGTGTTGATCATCGGCTCGATGGTGAAGAACATGCCGGGCTTCAGTTCGGGACCGGTGCCGGGGCGGCCGGCGTGGACGACCTCGGGCGCGTCGTGGAACATCTGGCCGACCCCATGGCCGCAGAAGTCGCGCACGACCGAATAGCGGTGGCGTTCGGCATGCTGCTGGATCGCGTGCGCGATGTCGCCGATCCTGTTGCCCGGCTTGGCCTGCTCGATCCCCAGCATCAGGCATTCATAGGTCACGTCGACCAGCCGCCGCGCCTTGATGCCGACCTCGCCGACCAGATACATGCGGCTCGTATCGCCGTGCCAGCCGTCGACCATCGGCGTGACGTCGACATTGACGATGTCGCCCTCGCGCAGCGGCCTGGCGTCGGGAATGCCGTGGCAGACGACATGGTTGATGCTGGTGCAGCAGCTGTGCGTGTAGCCGCGATAGCCGAGCGTCGCGGGAATGCCGCCGCCCGCCAGCGTCATCTCGCGGACGAGGTCGTCGATCTGCGCCGTCGTCACGCCGGGCTGGACGAAGGGAACGAGCGCGTCGAGAATCTCGGCCGCGAGCCGCCCCGCCCGGCGCATCCCGGCAAAACCCGCCTCGTCATGCAGCTTGATTGTCCCGTCGCGCACGGGAGCAGGGGTGCCGGCTTCGGCGGCGGTGACGGAAATATAGTCGTACATGGGGGGCTATATAGGCGATGAGGTGCTAAAACGCTAGTTTTGCGAGTGTCGGCTTTGCTTACGCTGTTTAGACCGTGATGACATCGAATGGACTCGTCATTGCGAGCGGCGAGGCCGCGCGGCAATCCAGAGCGTGCGGTAACCGCTCTGGATTGCTTCCCCCGGATCAGGTCCGGGGTCGCAATGACGAAGTGGGTCAATCCAAAGTCATCAGAGTCTAGATGTGTGCTGGTCTAGCCAGCGACGAACTCCGGTAATCCTGATTTCCAACGACAGCCAATGTGACGTTGGGGTGGGGCCATCGGCCTCAAACCAAGGCGCGCAGCCCACCCCGTTGCGACTAAGGCCCGGCTAACGCCGAACCCAAGTCTCGCTGCCCCTTCACTAAAGGCGATTATATCGATTGCAAACGCAAGCGAGGACGCCGGCTTTGGGGTGGGAAGCGGACATTCTCCTGCCTTCCCCACCTTTGTCATTCCCGCGAAAGCGGGAATCCAGCGTGGGGTCAGCCGACGCATACCCTGGATTCCCGCTTTCGCGGGAATGACAAGATTCTAAACATACCGGCAGTCGCCTTCCGTTCGAAGGCCGGCGCCAGCGCGTTTGCAAAATACATAGTCGCCTCCCCTAAAGGAGAGGGGGTTTAAAAATGGTGCTATTCGGCCAGCTTCTTGAGCGCGGCCCTTCGCTTCTTCATGACCGCTCTTGCAATCGTCGTCTGCTCGTCCTGATCGATTGATGCCAAAGCGCGCAGAATCTCGCGATCCTCAGCCATGATAGCCTCGGCAGCGAGCATCTGGCGCTTTGACGTTTCGTCCAAATTCTTTCTCACTCCGCCGCCTTCTCGGCCTTGCCTTTCGCCTTGCCCTTGCCGGCCTTGGGCGGGGCGGGGGTGATTTCGAAGGCGAGCGGATTGCCGACCTTGGCGTCCTCGCCCTGCTTCATCCTCACCTTGACCTCGCCGCCGTGGACCAGCTTGCCGAACAGCAGCTCCTCGGCGAGCGGCTGCTTGATCTTCTCCTGGATCAGGCGGCCCATCGGACGCGCGCCATAGAGCTTGTCATAGCCCTTGTCGGTCAGCCACTTGCGCGCCGCCTCGTCGAGCTGGATGTGGACGTTGCGGTCGGCAAGCTGCAGTTCGAGCTGCAGGATGAACTTGTCGACGACGCGCGCCACCACCTCTGGCGGCAGATAGCCGAAGGGCACGATCGCATCGAGGCGGTTGCGGAATTCGGGGGTGAACATGCGCTTCACCGCCTCTTCCTGCGCATCCTCGCGCGTCGCATTGCCGAAGCCGATCGATTCGCGCGTCATGTCGCTGGCGCCCGCGTTGGTCGTCATGATCAGGATGACGTTGCGGAAATCGACCGTCTTGCCGTGGTGGTCGGTCAGGCGGCCGTTGTCCATCACCTGCAGCAGGATGTTGAACAGGTCGGGATGCGCCTTCTCGATCTCGTCGAGCAGCAGCACGCAGTGCGGATTCTGATCGATCGCATCGGTCAGCAGGCCGCCCTGGTCGTATCCGACATAGCCCGGCGGCGCGCCGATCAGGCGGCTCACCGAATGGCGCTCCATATATTCCGACATGTCGAAGCGCTGGAGCGGAATGCCGAGCAGCGCCGCGAGCTGCTTCGCCACCTCGGTCTTGCCGACGCCGGTCGGGCCGCTGAACAGATAGTTGCCGATCGGCTTTTCGGGATCGCGCAGCCCGGCGCGCGACAGCTTGATCGCCGACGCCAGCACCTCGATCGCGGTGTTCTGCCCGAACACCACGCGCTTGAGGTCGGTCTCGAGGCTTTCGAGCACCTTCTTGTCGTCGCTCGACACCGACTTGGGCGGGATGCGCGCCATCGTCGCGATCACCGCCTCGATCTCCTTGGCGGTGATCGTCTTGCGGCGCTTCGACGGCGGTACCAGCATCTGCATCGCACCGACCTCGTCGATCACGTCGATCGCCTTGTCGGGTAGCTTGCGGTCGTTGATGTAGCGCGCCGACAGCTCGACCGCCGCGTTGATCGCATCGGCGGTATATTTGACATTGTGGTGGCTCTCGAACGCCTCGCGCAGCCCGGCGAGGATTTTCTTGGTATCCTCGAGGCTCGGCTCGATCACGTCGATCTTCTGGAACCGGCGCAGCAGCGCGCGGTCCTTTTCGAAGTGGTTGCGGAACTCCTTGTAGGTCGTCGATCCGATGCAGCGGATGACGCCGCCCGACAGCGCGGGCTTGAGCAGATTCGACGCGTCCATCGCGCCGCCGCTCGTCGCGCCGGCGCCGATCACCGTGTGAATCTCGTCGATGAACAGGATCGCGTGCGGCAGGCCTTCGAGTTCGGAGACGACCTGCTTCAACCGCTCCTCGAAGTCGCCGCGATAGCGCGTGCCGGCGAGCAGCGCGCCCATGTCGAGCGAATAGATCACCGCTTCCTTGAGCACGTCGGGCACGTCGCCCTCGACGATCTTGCGCGCGAGCCCTTCGGCGATCGCGGTCTTGCCGACGCCGGGATCGCCGACATAGAGCGGATTGTTCTTGCTGCGGCGGCACAGAATCTGAATCGTGCGGTCGACCTCGGCACCGCGACCGATCAGTGGGTCGACCTTGCCGCCCTTCGCCTTCTCGTTCAGGTTGACGGTGAACTGGTCGAGCGCGGTTTCCTTCTTGTTCTTCGCCTCGCCCTTGTCCTTCGCTTCTTCCTTCTCCTCGGGCTCGGCCTGCGCGGCGGGCTTGCCGCCCTTGCCGACGCCGTGGCTGAGGTAGGAAACCGCGTCGAGCCGCGTCAGGTCCTGCTGCTGGAGGAAATAGACGGCATAGGATTCGCGCTCCGAAAACAGCGCGACGAGGACGTTGGCGCCCGTCACCTCGTCCTTGCCCGACGACTGGACGTGCAGGATCGCCCGCTGGACGACGCGCTGGAAACCGCTGGTGGGGCTGGGGTCGCTGTGCCCCTCGACCTTCAAACTATCGAGTTCGGTGTCGAGATAGTGGACCACCGCCGATTGCAGGTCGCCCAATGCGACACCGCAGGCGCGCATCACCTCGGCGGCGTGCTCGTCGTCGATCAGCGCATAGAGCAGATGCTCCAGCGTTGCATATTCATGGTGCCGCTCCGACGCGGCCTTCAACGCGTTGTGCAGGGTCTTTTCGAGCGATTCCGAAAAGGACGGCATGGGTCGTTCTCCTTGCGAGACCCGCCGGGGAGAGGCGGACCCCTGGGACCACAAGGTGGCGATGCCGCCGCTTCACCGCAAGGGAAAAGCGGAAGCCACGATCAAATTAGCGTCGCAGCCTTGCTTCATGGTTAACGAAGCCTTGGGAAACGGCGGCGGCTAAACCGACAGCACGATCTTCCCGACATGCTCCCCCGCCTGCATGCGCGCATGCGCGGCGGCGGCTTCGGCCAGCGGGAAGCGCCGGTCCATCGCCGGCTTCCAGCCGCCCTCGGCAAGCAGCGGCCACAGCGTCCGGTGGATCTCGTCGGCCAGCGCCCCCTTGAACGAGGCGCTGCGCGCGCGCAGCGTCGACCCGGTCATCGTCTGCCGCCGCCGCATCAGGCTCGAAATGTCGACCTGTGCCGTCGCGCCGCGCTGGAAGGCGATGCTGACATGGCGCCCCTCCTCGGCGAGGCAGGCGAGGTTGCGCGGCACATAATCGCCCCCGACCATGTCGAGCACGACGTCGACGCCCTTGCCGTCGGTGAATGCCTTGACCGCCTCGACATAATCCTCGGTCGAATAGTCGATCGCGAGGTCGGCGCCGAGTGCGCGCGCCGCGGCGCATTTTTCGGCGCTGCCGCACGTCACCGCGATGCGGATGTCGAACAGCCTGCACAGCCCGATCGCGGTGGTGCCGATGCCGCTGGTGCCGCCGTGGACGAGCACCGTCTCGCCGTCCTTGACCCAGCCTCGTTCGAACAGATTGTGCCAGACGGTGAAGACGGTTTCGGGCAGCGCCGCCGCCTCTTCCATCGAGAATCCCGCGGGCATGGGCAGGCAGCTTCCCGCCGGCGCGATGCAATATTCGGCATAGCCGCCGCCCGCGACGAGCGCGCATACCGCCTGTCCCAGCAACTCCGGGTCGCCGCCCGGTCCGATCGCGGCGACCGTCCCCGCGACCTCCAGCCCCGGCAGGTCGGAGGCCCCCGGCGGCGGCGGATAAAAGCCCATGCGCTGTAGCACGTCGGGGCGGTTCACCCCCGCCGCGGCGACGCGGATCAGCACTTCGTCGGGTCCCGGCTGCGGCACCGGCCGCGTCTCCGGCACCAGAACCTCGGGTCCGCCCGGTTCGCGGATCGCGATGGCGGTCATGCTCGCTGGCAAGCTGGTCACGCTCTGAAATCCCCCACTAGCTCCACCCGCTCTCCGCGCCGCCGGTCCCGGTCCGCCAGCGCCGGTGGTTCGGGCAGGCGGATGCGGATCGTGTCCGGGGCGACGGCGGAAAGGGCGAGGCGTCATCCTTGTGGCCGCCTTATTGACAGAGGGACGGCACGGGTCAACAGTCGCGCGCCATCGACCGCGACCGGCGCGAAAGGAAACGCCATGGACGACGACGATCTTCCCCGCCGCCGCGACGACCTGCTCGCCGCGCTGATTCGCCAGCCGCTCGACCCGCTATCGGTCGACGAACTCGCCGACCGCATCGCCGTGCTCGAAGCCGAAATCGAGCGCACCAGAAAGCACGCCGCCGCTGCGGGCAGCTTCAAGGCAAACGCGGAGGCGCTGTTCCGCAAAGGCTAGGATGGGGGCGGGTTGTGCAAAAGCGTTGCGCCAGATCATCGGCCACGCGCGCACCCGGCAAGGCCAGCGCGAGCATCTTCTACGGGGCATCGGCGGCGGCGTCCTCGCCGGATGCCTGCTCTGGTCACTCCTCCCCGGCATGATCGCACGCTCCGTGCCCGAGAGCTGGCACTGGCCCGAGAAAATTGCGCGGCGCACTGTCGGCGAACCAAGCATATGGGAAGCCGGGAGCTGCATGATGCAGGTGGACAGCCCGGAAGCGTGGCGCGCGATCAGCGCAGCCGCCGTGATGCGCCATGAGAATAAGGAAACGATCGCGAAGTGCGAACAAAAGGCCGCGAAGCGAAAGGCGCCTGTTCACTGCACCATCAAGGTTGGAGGGAGCGAGTAATCTTGCGTGTCAATTATCCTCCCGTCACGGGGAGAATCGGATAATGCTGCCGAAGTGGTTCTATTTCCCGCCGCTTTTGTTGACATCGATGTTCAAGCTTCATAGCCTTCACAAAACAATAAGATATGGGACTCGATTCCTTTGGTCTCCGCGACAGAGGTGCGCGCATGAGAGTTGGTCGAGTATTGCTTGGGGCTGTCGCTTTGCTTGCGATGTCGAGTGCCGCGACCGCGGCGGAGACAATCACCTACACCTATGACGCGAAAGGCCGGCTGGTAAAGGTCGTCCGCACGGGAACGGTGAACAACAATGTCACCGTTGAATATACCCACGATAAGGCCGACAACCGCACGCGCCTGAAGACGACCAACTCTCCGAACCCGCCACCTTAAGGCGTTCGAGGCCGGAACTGCGCTGTCGGGGCATCGGCGGATCGGTGGAAACGGGGAATGCAAATGCGGTTTGAGGGCGGAGAAGCAGCGGGACGCGGATTTTATCGCCTGTTGGCGGCGATATGGACGCTGCTCATGATCGCGGCGCTGGGCGTAACCTCGCCGGCGCAGGCGCAGGACGGCCCCGAACCCTATCGCAACGATGATGTTTACGGTGTCGATCTGACAACCGGCAGTTTCAACGTGAAGCTTCTCGAAGGCTCGATCGGTCCGGCTGATGGCGGCGTGTCGCTGATTCGTTACTATGGCAAAGGCGGCTACGAGAATAATTGGACAGGTGAGCTCAACCTGATCAACTTCGATGGTCAAAATCATATCAACATCATTTTTGGGAATGTCTCTGAAAAATTCGTTCCGGGCGGCGGAGGTTGGACTTCGAGCAAGGCCAACGGTGCAACGCTCATCCGGATAGATTATGAGCAGCCTTCCAGAGTGCAATATGTCTACAAGGCGGCCGACGGGACTGAGGTTGTTTTCAAAACGCCGCCGCTGATTTCGAATATGTACCCGACCACCGGCACCGTCACCTATTATTGCCCTGGATTGGTGACGCACTGCGCGCTGCCTGTGTCGGTAAAGCGCCCTGACGGCCAAAAGTTCACCTTATCTTATAGCACTAGTTATAGCTGCTCCCCCGGGCCGGTGGGGGCGCAAAATTGCTCTGTTAGTGTCGCTAGCGGAGCGACAGTTACGTCGTCGTCGGGCTACAAGGTTTCCTTTGGATCGACAACCGCACGATTTTTTCATTCCGATGAAGTTACTTGCACGGGAATTGGCGTCCCTTGCACATTTCCGCCCGACACGCCGATAGCGCAATACGCTTCTCCGGCTTCCAATATCCTGGAGGTCACCACCACAACCGGCGAGGTTTGGCGTTTTACCAAGGGTACGAGCGGCACGGGGAACGGACGTGTCATTGGCATCCGGCGGCCCGGCGCGACGACCGACACGACGACGATCGCTTACGATAGCAGCGGCCGGGTCACCTCGATCACTGAGGACGGTGTAACCAAAACTTACAGCTGGGGGACGTCAGGTACCAATACGGTAGTAAATACGACCGAGGCAGGCACTGATACGGGGCAGGCAGTGTCGAATCCGACCGTCGGGCAGCCGACAACGATCACCAATGGCACGTCGCAGACCGTCACCTACCAATATGATGCGTCGGGACGTCGTACGCGCATGACGATGCCCGAAGGCAACTATGTCCACACCACGTACGACGCGCGCGGCAACATCACGGAAACCCGCGTCGTTGCCAAATCGGGCAGCGGACTTGCCGATATCGTCGCGACCGCGAACTTCGATGCGACCTGCACCAATGTCGTGAAATGCAACAAGCCGAACTGGACGCAGGATGCGCTCGGTAACCGCACCAACTACACCTATGACACAACGCATGGGCAGGTGACGAAGGTCCAACTGCCGTCGCCGACCGCGGACGCAGCAGGAACCGAGACAGGGGTGCGGCCCGAGATCAACTATAGTTACACCGGAATGTCTACGCCAAATGGCACGGTGTATAAGGTGACTCAAATCACGACCTGCGCAACCGCAGCGAACTGTGCTGGCACCGCGAATGAGACCAAGGTCACGATCGCCTACGACAGCAAATTGATGCCAAGCAGCGTGACGACCGCGGCGGGCAACGGCTCGGTGAGCGCGACGACCACCTACGCCTATGATTGGCGCGGCAATGTCACCAGCATCGACGGCCCGCTGCCGGGAACCAGCGATACGACCTATTATTTCGGTACGACCGACTTGCCCGTCGGGGTTATCTATCCTGACCCCGATGGAACCGGTCCACGTCCGCGCCAGGCGGAGCGGCGCACCTATGTAAATCTAACAACGCTGCTGCAATCGATCTCGACCGGCACGGTCACCGGAACGACGCTGACCGATCTCAACGGCATGACGGCGTTGCAGACTGTAACCTACACCTATGACGCCAACAAGAAGGTCGTAAAGGAAGTGATCTCGACCCCATCGGGGACGATCGGGGTCACCCAGTATAGCTATGATACGAAGAAACGGCTGCAATGCACTGCGGTACGGATGAACCCGGCGACTTGGGCTTCGCTGCCGGCGAGTGCATGTACCGCGGCGACGGCGTCGACCGCTTATGGTCCCGACCGGATCACGCGCACCAGCTATGACGCAAACGACCGGTCGACCAAGGTCGAAAACGCCATCGGCACCACCGCCGCGGCCGACGAGGTGCGCATTGCCTATACCGCGAACGGGCAGGTCGATTATGTGATCGATGCCGAAAGCAACCGCACCACCTATATCTACGACGGCCACGACCGATTGCAGCAGACGCGCTATCCGTCGACGACCAAGGGCGCGAACGCGAGCAATGCGAGCGATTATGAGGGGCTGACCTATGACGCGCGAAGCAGCGTCACCCAGCGCCGCCTGCGCGACGGGACGACGATCGATTACAGCTATGACGATCTCGGCCGGTTGACGACAAAGAACCTGCCGGGGACCGAACCCGACGTCACCTATGCCTATGACTATATGAGCCGTGCGACCGGGGTGACGCAGGGGACGCAGACGCACAGCTTTGCGCTCAACGCGCTCAGCCAGGTGACTAGCCAGACTGGGCCGCTCGGCACCATCGGCTATACCTATGACGCGGCAGGCCGACGGCTGACGATGAGCTATCCAGGCGGCACGCTAGCAATCAATTACGACTATGACACGATCGGCAACGTCACGAAGATCCGCGAGAATGGTGCGACGAGCGGGGTCGGAGTGCTCGCGGCCTATGCCTTCGACAATCAGGGCCGGCGGACGAGCGTAACCTTCGGCAACGGATCGGTGCAGAGCTTTACCTATGGCGCGAGCACCACGACGCAGACCAACGGGCGGGTCGAGACGATCACCAACAACCTCGGCGACGCGGCGACGACGCACGACCTGACGCAGACCTTTGCCTATAATCCGGCGGGGCAGATCCAGAGCGTGGTGCGGAGCAATGATGCCTATGCTTGGCAGGCGCATTATAACGTCGATCGCACCTATGTTGCCGACGGGCTCAACCGGATCATGAACGCTGGCGGGTTGGGGTTCAGCTACGATGCGCGCGGCAACCTGACGAGCGATGGAACCAATGCCTACACCTATACGGCGGAGAATCTGCTCAAGACTGCGCCGGGCAGCACTACCCTTGCCTATGACCCGCTCGGGCGGCTGTATCAGACGGTGAAGTCGCCGGTGACGACTCGCTTTCTCTACGACGGCATCGACATGATCGGCGAATATGACGCTGCGAACGCGGTGCAGCGCCGCTATGTCCACGGTCCCGGCATCGACAATCCGATCGTCTGGTACGAAGGCAGCGCGATCAGCAATGCCACGCGGCGCTTCCTGATGGCCGACGAACGCGGCAGCGTCGTCAGCGTCACCGACAGCGCAGGCGCGACGGTGAACATCAACGCATATGATGAGTTCGGCATTCCGGCGCCGGGAAATATAGGGCGATTTGGTTATACTGGGCAGGCGTGGCTGCCCGAGGTCGGGATGTGGTATTATAAGGCGCGGATGTTCTCCCCGACGCTCGGACGCTTCATGCAGACTGATCCGATCGGGTACTCCGATGGGATGAACTGGTACAATTATGTTGCCAGCGATCCGGTAAATTTTAACGATCCGACGGGGCTGTGCGCCATGGGCGTATCTTTGCCTTATGGAGAAGATATGTGCTATGATCCCAGGGGGTTTAGCCTTGAGGATTGGTACAGAATAGCGGGTTTTGGCGACGATATCGTTGTAACGGGATCGCGATTCTACAAATCTGGTCAGGCGAACATGGGGGAAACATGTTCGTCGAGTGGAGCGTTTTTGGCCCCACCCGCAGTTGCGAAGGCTGCAGAGTCCACGGCAGGTGGTCGTTTTAGAGCAGGCGTTGCACGAGGTTTGGGGTCCTTGATTGCCCGCGCCATCGCCCCATTAGCCGTATTGTCATTGGGTGGAGACACGCCGAAGCCATCTGTTCCAATATTTAGGTCGGTTGGACCACGGGAGTTAAGCTCTATTCGATCCAGCGGACAATTTTCACCCAGCCCTAGTGGATTTGGAGAAAAACAATTTTGGACAACGCGTGAGGATGCCGAGCGATATGGCCGCATGGCTCTTAACGCATTCGGCCGTGAACAAACTGTGGTGTCTACCTTAATCAGCATTACAACTAGGGGGATGGGCACTGACGAGTTTCTTGATGGGCGGGACGCGATATCATTCAATCCTGCAGGGCTCCAAGCCGTAAATCGCGATGCCCGCAAATCCGGTATCCATGAATTAGGGTGCATCAGATGAGAAATTCTAGCGTTTCTTTCTTGGCTGATATTGTTTTTTGCGTGGATAGGGAAAAGATAGATGGATATGACTTAGAAGAATTTGGTGTTAATGTTCAAATTGAAGGTATAAAATACCCGGCAATACTGAAAAGAAAAAGAGATATTATAATTCATGGAAAATCAGAAACGGTTTTGGTTTCTGTTATTAGTTTTTCCAGTAGTCTAAATGTGATTGAAGGAATCGAATTTAATATTTGGTCAGGGCCTTCTAAAATAATAGCGACCGGATGTGTCGTGCAAATTGTGTAGTGTAAACGAGATGTGGCCATCGCGGGAATTCAGAGCTTGGAGACTCAAGTAAGTGAAAACAAAGGGCGAGGTTGAGCCGCTCATGTGAATCGAATTATGATGGTCCGCTGCCGGTTTTAGTGTCCGTCGGGAGCAAGGCGTCTCTGCGCGCTCTGGGATCAAATAGCCACTTCAAACGAATTATAACAATGGTGCGCCTGAGAACGCGGGAATGGCAAAAATGGGAAATGTGCGGAATCCGCCCCAAGGCCGTTTCAGCGATAGTGAGATCGGCCTCGTTGCGGGGAATGGCGGGCGTTGATCGGATGCGCCTCACGGATGACCGGAATACTCCCCATCCGATGCCAAACGACCTCTAACGGTCGACCACCAGACAGGGTCGGCCGTCCTTCTTCACCGCCGAACAGAAGGATTCGGCGTCGGCCTTGCTCGCGAAATCGCCGACCTGAAGGCGGGTGAGCTTGCCGCTCTTGACCAGATAGGGCTGGCGTGCGGCTGCGGCGGGATAGGCTTTCTCGACCGACCGCCAGAGGTTCCGCGCGTTCGCCTCGACGCCGAAGGCGCCGAGTTGCGCGCGCCACGGGCTCTTGCCGGCGGCGGGAGCGGGGGCGGGCGGTGCCGCTTTCGGCGTGGCGACGACCACCTTCTCCTGCACGGGCGCGGGCGTGGGTATCGGCGCCGGAGTCGGCGGAGGCGCGGGCGTTTCGGCGGGCGGCAGCGGCCCCTTTTCGGGCGGCGCGGCATAGCTGGTGCCCGGCGCCGCGGGCTGCGACGGCGGCGGCGTGACGACGCGGATCGCGCCGGGCGCCGTCTGGATGGTGTCGGCTGGAGCCTCCTTCGCGGCTGCGGCCGCCACATCGGCGCTGGCCGCAGCCTCGGCCGCCGCGGCGGCGGCGTGCTGCGCGGCCGGCGACAGCGGCGCCGCGGGCCTGGGGGCCGGGGCAGGGATCGGGGCGGGGGCTGGTGCCGGCGCAAGAACGGGCGGCGGCGTGTAGAGCGTGCCGGGGACCGAGGCGGGCAGGCTCGCGGTCTGCACCGGCGACGGCGCGGATTTCGGCGCTTCGGGCGCGGCGGCGTTCACCGCGGCGAGCCGTGCGCGCTGCTCGTTCTTCTCCATTTCGGGCAGCAGCGCGAGGCCCCGCTGCCGCTGGTCGAGCGGAATCAGCCGGTCGAGCTGCGCGAGGCGCGCCGAGGCGATGCCCAGTCCGGCATCGCTCGCGCGCTTGGTCAGCGCATAGGCGCGCGGCCAGTCTTTCGCCGCGAGATCGCCGTTGAACATCGCGGTGCCCAGAACATATTGCGCGCGCGGTTCGCCGCGCTCGGCCGACCGGGTGATGAAGGGCATCGCCTCGTCGCGGCGATTGGCGGTGAAGAGCACGAGGCCCAGATTGTCTTCGGCCTGCAAATGCCCCTGTTTCGCGGCACGGCGATACCAGCCTTCGGCCTGGCCAAGGTCGGCGGGCACGCCGCGGCCGAGCTTGTAGGCCTGGCCGAGGTTGAATTGCGCGTCGGGATCGCCGGCGATCGCGAGCGGGCGCCACACGGCCACCGCCTTCGCATAGTCGCCCGCTTCCCAGGCATCGACGCCGGCCTTGACGTCGGGCGCTGCCGCCGCTGCCGGGGGCGCGGCGTTCGGCGCGGCCTTGGTCGCGGCCAGCGCGGGCGCGGCGAGCAGCACGGCCGGGATCAGCGGCACAGCCAGCAAGAGGGTGCGGTATGAACGCATCGGCAATCTCCAATGAACGGCGTCACTTGACGAGCGAGCAGTTCCGCCCGCCGTCCTAATCCCAAATGGCTAACACCCCGTTAGCGAAAAACGCGGGGTCCCGGCTTTTGATCCGAAATGGCACAAACACCTCTTAAGCCCTTGTTGACCATGAGCGCGAACCGATCGTTCACCCTCTTTTCGGCATCGTTAACCCAATTTTAGGCCCCCGCGTGGCATCCCGTCGCCAATTCGAGGATATCCAGGGGGACAGTCGTGCGCGTTCTGGCATTGGCTTCACAAAAAGGCGGATCGGGCAAGACCACCCTGTCCGGGCATCTCGCGGTGCAGGCGCAGCTTGCCGGCGCCGGTCCCGTCGTTCTCATCGACATCGATCCGCAGGGCTCGCTCGCCGACTGGTGGAACGAGCGCGAAACCGACCTTCCGGCCTTTGCCCAGACCACGGTCGCGCGGCTCGCCTCCGATCTGGAGATCCTGCGCCAGCAGGGCTTCAAGCTCGCGGTCATCGACACGCCGCCGGCGATCACCATGGCGATCCAGAGCGTGATTTCGGTCGCCGAGCTGATTGTCGTCCCGACGCGTCCCAGCCCGCACGACCTGCGCGCCGTCGGCGCGACCGTCGACCTGTGCGAGCGCGCGGGCAAGCCGCTGGTGTTCGTCGTCAACGCCGCGACGCCCAAGGCGAAGATCACCAGCGAGGCCGCGGTCGCGCTGTCGCAGCACGGCACCGTCGCGCCGGTGACGCTGCACCACCGCACCGACTATGCCGCCTCGATGATCGATGGCCGCACGGTGATGGAGGTCGATCCCAACGGCCGCTCGGCCGAGGAGGTCCGCCAGCTGTGGACCTATATCAACGACCGGCTGGAGAAGAATTTCCGCCGCACCGTCTTTTCGGCGCCGATGCCCGCGCAGGCGGGTTACGGCGCGGTGCGCCCGCTGGGCGGGGGCTTCGGCCGCCGCATCGCGGGCCAGTGAGCGGGGGAGCGGAACTCATGGGCGAACCCAAACCACTTGCCTCGCTGAGCGCCGGCCTGCTCGCCCGCAAGGGCGCGGCGCGCCCCGCGATGCGCCGCCAGCCGCTCGGCAGCGGCCCCGCGCCGCTCGTCCAGCCGGGCTATGACGATCTTGGCTGGAACGACATGGGCTATGACGTCGATCCGCAGCAGTCGTCCGAACCGGCGCACATGGTCGACCTGAAGCCGCTGCTCGCCGGATCGGTGCTGCAGCACAACAGCGAGGCCGAACAGGCGGTCGAGCACAGCGCGGTTCCCGACGCGCCGCTCCCGGCACCCGAAGCCGAGGCACCCGCGAATCCGCCCGCGATTCCGGAGGTCGTGCGCCAGCAGGAATCGCTGCTCGACCGCGTCGCCGCCGTGGCGCGCAAGGTCGAACGGCGTCCCGAAGCGAAGGCGCCCGAAGGTCCGGCGCGCGCGCCGCGTGCCCGCGACAAGGCGGCCTTCACGCTGCGCCTCGATGCCGAACGCCATCTGCGCCTGCGCCTTGCGAGCGCGGTGACGAACCGCTCGGCGCAGGGCATTTTGACCGATTTGCTCGACGATTATCTCTCGTCGCTGCCCGAGATCGACGCAATGGCGAGCCGCCTGCCGGCGGCGCGTCCGGCGCGCCGGGCGCGGCAGCGCTAAGACCCGAGTTTGGGGGGACTGTAAAGATGAACCGCAAAATGCTGATCAAGCTCGCGATTTCGGGATTCGTCCTGGGGGCGGGCACGGCGGGCTGCGCAAGCGCGGGCTCGGCGGCGACCGAACCGGCGCGCACCGCCGACGCCGACGCCGCCGCGAAACAGGCCGACAAGGCGCGCAGCGCGCTCGAAAAGGGCAAGGCCGCCAAGGCTGTCGCGCTCGCCGAGGCCGCCGTCGCGGGAAGCCCGCGCGACGCCGGTTATCGCACGTTGCTCGGCCAGGCCTATCTGAACGACGGGCGCTTCGTTTCGGCGAGCACCGCGCTGACCGAGGCGATGGAACTGGGCGCGACCGACAGCAACACGGTGATCGCCCTGACGCTCGCCTATATCGCGCAGGGCAAGAATGCGGAAGCAGTGGAATTGCTGCGCGCGCACGACGACACGGTGCCGGCATCCGACGCGGGGCTGGCGCTCGCACTCGTCGGCAACAGCGAGGCGTCGCTCTATACGCTCGGCGAAGCCGCGCGGGCGCCAGGCGCCGACGCGCGCACGCGCCAGAATCTCGCGCTCGCCCTCGCGCTTTCGGGACGCTGGGCGCAGGCGCGCATCCTCGCCGCGCAGGATCTGTCGCTCGACAAGGTCGAGGGCCGCATGGCCGAATGGACGAAACTGGCCGAGCAGCCGAACCCCGGGGTCCGTATCGCGACCCTGATCGGCACCAGCATGCGCGCCGACGGCGGCATGCCGGCCCGCCTCGCGCTGCAGGCCAGCACCGACACCCGGATGGCCGCGGCCGATGTTCCGGCGCCGATGGCCGCCGCCGACCCGGCGCCGGTCGAGCGCTTTGCGCCGCCGCCGCCCGTCGTTGCCGACGCCAGCGAAGCGATCCGCGCCGTCGAACTACCGATGCCAGCGCGCGATGCCCACGGCGTCGTGCCGGTCAGCGATCTGCCGGCGCCGCCGAAGGCCGAAGCGCCGGTGATCCTCGCCGATGCGGCGCCCTATCGCCACGCGCCGCGCACCGACGGCGAACGGCTGCGTCCGATGCAGCGCGAGGCGCTCGACATCGCGACCCGGATCGTTCCGCGCGCGATGAGCTTCGACTCGAAGAAGCCGTCGGGATGGGCGGTGCAGCTCGGCGCCTATGACAGCCTGGCGATCGCGCAGGAAAAATGGGGCGTGCTCAAACGCCGCAACGCGATGCTGGGCCAGTTCCCCGCATCGAGCCACAGCGCGGTGGTGAAGGGACGCACCTTCCATCGCCTGACGGTCAACGGCCTTGCGAGCCGCGGCGACGCGACCGAGCTCTGCCGCCAGTTGAAGGCGCAGGGGCAGCAATGCTTCATCCGCCAGATGGGCGGCAGCGAAAGCATCCAGTGGGCGGCGAAGGCCAGCCCGGTGCGGATGGCGTCGCGCTGAGTTTTTCGGCACTCCGGGGGGAGTGAAACGGCAGGGGGCGCGGTGGAAAACCGCGCCCCTTCGCTTGCGGGGCCTTGCCGCCATGCCCAATCCGGTATAGAGCGACCGCCAATGTCCGGCCGCCCCGCGAGGGGCGGCCCTTATTATTTCCGCTTGGAGAAGAAGCGCCATGGCCCATGCCGATCCGACCCCGCTGATGCCGCACGCGACCGCCGCCTGGCTGGTCGACAACACCGGCCTGACCTTTGCCCAGATCGCCGAATATTGCGGCATCCACGTGCTGGAAGTGCAGGCGATCGCCGACGAGACCGCGGCGACCAAATACACCGGCCGCGACCCCGTCCGCGCCAACGAACTGTCGATGGAAGAGATCGAGAAGGGGCAGAAGGACCCCGGCTACCGGTTGAAGATGACGGTGCAGTCGCAGGACACGATCCGCCGCACGCGCGGCCCGCGCTACACCCCGGTCAGCAAGCGTCAGGACAAGCCCGACGGCATTGCCTGGATCCTCAAGAACCACCCGGAGGTGTCGGACGGCGCGATCGGCAAGCTGATCGGCACGACGCGCAACACGATCAACGCGATCCGCGAGCGCAGCCACTGGAACAGCGCGAACATCGTTCCCAAGGACCCGGTGACGCTCGGCCTCTGCTCGCAGCGCGAACTCGACGCGCTGGTCGCGAAGGCGGCGAAGAAGGCGGGGATCAAGGCGCCCGAAGACAATCGTCTCGAAGGCGACCGTGAGGCGCTGCTCGAGGAACTGCGCGCCGAACGCACCGCCGCCGCCGAAGCGCGCGCCGCGGAGGAAATCGACGAAGCCGACGGCGAAGCCTGACGTCGGCGATGAAGTTTCCATCCTCGTCATTGCGGGGAATCGAAGGCGCGGTAATCCGGAGGTGCGCAAACCGCTCTGGATTGCTTCGCTCCGCTCGCAATGACGGGGAATAGGAACATGGCGAACGGCGAGGAAGACGATATTCCGGCGACCAGCGGCTCGCCCGATGCGTCGCTGACCCAGGACGATAATTTCACCGTCACCAGCCATGCGGGGCTGGCCTATCCGTGGGGCGACGCCGCGCCGGCCGCGGGCGAGACGATCCGCATCGCGAACGGCATCAGCTGGGCGCGCATCCCGATGCCGGGGTCGCTCGGCCACATCAACAGCTGGCTGCTCGACGACGCCGACGAGGATGGCGAGGGCGTCGCGGTGGTCGATACCGGCATCTGCCTGACGATGTGTTCGGACGCGTGGAAGGCGCTCTATGCCGGCGCGCTCGCGGACGCGCGCATCACGCGCGTCTTTGGCACCCACCTCCATCCCGACCATATCGGGCTTGCGGGCTGGATCGCGAAGAAGCGCGGGGTGAAGCTGTGGATGACGCGCGGCGAGATGCTGACCGCGCGCGCGATCATCGCCGATTCGAGCGATACCGCGCCCGAAGAGCTGCTCGTCCAGTCGCGCGCCGCGGGCTGGGACGACGCGGCGATCGAGGCACAGCGCACGCGCGGCTGGAACATGTTCCAGCGCATGATCTTTCCGCTGCCGCGCGGCTATATGCGGATCGAGGACGGCGACCGCATCGCCATGGGCGCGCACCAGTGGCGCGTCGTGACCGGATCGGGCCACAGCCCCGAACATGCCTGCCTGTGGAACGAGCGCGAGGGCATATTGGTGTCGGGCGATCAGGTGCTGCCGCGGATCAGCTCGAACGTGTCGGTCAACATCACCGAACCCGACGCCGATCCGCTCGGCGAATGGCTCGCGTCGATCGACAAGCTGCTGCGCGTGGTGCCGCCCGACGTGATCACATGTCCGGCGCACGGTGAGCCGTTCAAGGGCCTGCACGTCCGCCTGACGGCGCTGCGCGACGAACATCGCATGCGGCTCTACAAGGTCGCGGAGGCGGTGTCCGAACGGCCGATGCGGGCGGTCGAGACCTTCCCGCTGCTGTTCAGCCGGCCGATCGGCGAGCATAATCTGGGCCTCGCGACCGGCGAGGCGCTCGCGCATCTCAAGCGGCTCGAGGTCGAGGGCCGGGTGCGCAAGGAAGATCGCGACGGCGTCTGGTGGTATCACGGCGTGGCGTGACGCGCTGATCCCCGCGCGGAGACGCGAAAAGATGAGCGTCTCACACAATGATACGAAGGGGATGAGCTTATGTGCCGCTTCAACCTGAACGGGACAGGCGATAGGGCATCGCGCCTTCAATCTGCATCATCCTTTCTGCCGTTCGTGCTGAGCCTGTCGAAGCACCGTCCTTTTTTTCCGGCGTAAAAAGAAAGGACGGCCCTTCGACAAGCTCAGGGCAAACGGTTCGGATTTTTAACGCACGATGCTCGAGCGGGCCCCCGGATCAAGTCCGGGGCGACAAGGCAGGGAGAGCCACGCGCCGCTTTTCAACCGGTCGCCTGCGCCTTTTGCGCGTGCGGCATCATTCCCCCGGCCGGTGCATCACCCAGCTGAAGGCCATCGCATTGAAGATGGTATAGAGGCCATAGAGCAGCAGCCCGGTGAACCAGTTGCGCGTCGTGATCGCCAGCGCGCCGACAAGCAGCAGGAATTCGAAGACATAGGTGACATGCGGTCCCACCTTTTCGGCGAGCGGCCGCACCATCTGCCGTACCAGCGGATCGTCGCTTTCCATGAAGGCGCGATGCATGGCGAAATTGCCGACGCCGGCGCAGAAAATGGCGATGATCGCGATCAGCATGGGAATGCAGATGGGGCAGGCGGGGTGGAAATGCCAGCGGCTTTGCGTTTATGACCGCCTTGGATCGGGACGAAGCCCCTCGATCCGGCCGAAAATTCTCACCTCCCCGTGGCGAAGGTTCTGTTCGATGATGAAAATTGCGCGCTTGTCGGCTTTCACGGTGCTGATCGCATTGGGCGCCGCGCCTGTCTGCGCCCAGACGTCCGGATCGGCGGCGTCGCCCTTGTTCATCCCCGCCGGCTTGCCGGCCCTGGTTCCCGAAATCATGCCCAAGCCGCTGCCCGATCCCATCCGCGCGATGATCGAGGCGGCGCTGGAAGGCGGCAAGAAAAGCGAGGTGGAGACGGTGGTGTCGCTCGCCAAGGCGACCAACCCGCGCTCGATCGGCGACATCGACGCGATCCTCGCGGCCTATGAGGCACGGCGGAGCGGGGGGTTGCAGGCCGACCCCGACCCGGTGCGCGAGATGCTGGCCGCCGCGATGGCGAGCAAGAAGGACGGCGACGTCGAGGCAGTCGGCAAGCTCGCCAAGGCGACCAGCCCCCAGAAGGAGGGCGAGATCGACGCGCTGCTGACCGACTATCGCGCTCGTCGCGCCGCGGAAAAGAAAGCGGCGGCCGATGCGGCGCGCGCCAAGCTCGCGGCCGCGAAATTCTGGGAAAACTGGAAGGGCGAGGGACAGATCGGCGCCACCATCGCCACCGGCAACACGCGCTCGAAGGGGCTCAGCGCCGGGGTGGCGCTGGCGCGCAAGGGGATCGACTGGAACCACAAGTTTCGCGCCCAGGCCGATTATCAGCGCACCAACGGCCGAACCTCGGTCGAACGCTTCCTCGTCGAGGTGGAGCCGCAATATCGCGTCAGCAACCGGGCCTTCGCCTACGGGCTCGGCCGCTGGGAACAGGATCGCATCCTCGGCTATGACACGCGCTGGAACCTGTCGGCCGGGCTCGGTTACAAGCTGGTCGACCGCAAGACGCTGTCGCTGAGCGTGAAGGGCGGTCCGGCATGGCGCGAGGTCGATTTCGTCAGCGGCCTTCGCGACAGCGAACTCACGGGGCTCGCGGGGCTCGATTTCGGCTGGCAGATGTCGCCGACGCTGCGCCTGACGCAGACCGCCTCGACGGTCGTCGGCAGCAATACGGTGACGACCAGCTCGCTCACCGCGCTCAACGCCAAGCTGACCGGCGCGCTGTCGGCGCGCATCGCCTATTCGGCGGATATCGACACCCACCCGCCGGCCGGCGTTCGCGAAGTCGACACGCTGACCCGCTTCACCCTCGTCTATGGTTTTTGAGGCGAGGGGTCATTCGAACACCGAAGTCCCGCCGATCCGGCTTCCGTCTTCGAGCAGGCCGGCGCCGGGGACATGGTTGAACTCGATGCGGATGCCGTCGGGGTCCTCGAACAGGATCGAATAATAGCCCGGGGCCCAGGGCTCCTCCTGCGGCTCGTGGACGATGACGATGTCGGTGCGATCCTTCAGGAAGCCGTGGAGGCGGTCGACCGCATCGCGGTCGCGCATCCGGAAGCAGGCATGGTGCAGCCCGGGCGCGCCCTGGTCGAAGCGCCGGCCGGCATGTTCGGCGCTGCCGGCTCGGATCCCGATCGCGGTGCGCCCGCCGACGCCATAGAGCATCGCGTCGCTGTCGAGCACCAGCTTGAGTTCCAGATAGCGGATCAGGTCGCGCCAGAACGCCGTCGAGCGCGCGAAGTCGCCCGCGGTCAGGATGACGTGCGCGACACCGTTGAGGTCGGACATGGCGGCGGGCCTATCTGATCGCGGCGAGCGTGTAGAGGAACTCGGCATAGCCGATCGCGGCATCGACGATCCCGGCGACCTTGGGGTTGGTCGAATCGATCAGATAATATTCGTCCGGCGCATGCGCGCCCGATCCGTGGCCGATGCCGAAATGCCCGGCGGGGATCGACACCGGCGGCGCGGTGAAGGTCGCGCCCGGCCAGCTTCCGGCCAGCCGCGCATTGATGTTCGCCTGCACCCCCAGCCGCTTGTAGGTCGCGAGTTCGGCGCGGATCAGCCGGCTGTTCTCGTCGGTCTCGGTCGGGTCATAGCCGCCCGACACGTTCATCTCGACGTCGCTGAATCCATGCTTGTCGAGGTGCGCGCGCAGCTTCTTCTCGGCCTCGGCGCGCGTCTGGTCGGGGACGAGGCGCAGGTCCAGCTTGGCGACCGCGCGTCCCGGCAGTATCGTCTTGCCGCCCGGCCCGGTGTAACCCGCGACCAGCCCCTCGATATTGACCGTCGGCTCCTGCGCAAGGCGGATCAGCGCATCCTCATAGGGCAGGTCGTCGATCCAGTGCTGCACGCCGAGCATCTGCTTCTGCTGCGCTTCGTCGAGATGCTTCGCCGCTTCGCGGATCAGCGATTTCTCGCGGTCGGTGAGCGGGCGGACATTCTCGAACCACCCCTCGATCGCCGGGGTGTTGCCGTCGGGCGTGACGAGGGTGTTGAGCGCTGCGACCAGCCGCCATGCCGGCGAATCGACCATCGCCTTCAGGCTCGAATGGATGTCGCCCTTCGGCCCGCGCCCCCATTTCTCGCCGCTCGCGACCAGTTCGAGTTCGATCACCCCCTTCGATCCCAGATTGACCGCGACATTGCCGTTCCGGTCCTGCCAGCTCGCCGGGATGAAGATGCCGTCGCATTTGCGCAGCGCGGCGAGGATGTTGGGCCGGGTCGCGATCTGGCGGAAATGCGGCGAGCCGATCTCCTCCTCGCCTTCGCAGACGAGGACGATATTGACCGGCAGCTTCGCCTTGACGGCGCGGATCGCATGGAGTGCAGCGAGGAAGGTCGCCTCCGGTCCCTTCTGGTTCACCGCGCCGCGTCCGACCATCGACAGGCCGAAACCCGGCTTGTCGACCAGCTTGCCCTCGAGCGGCGGCGAGGTCCATTCGGCGGGGTCGAACTGCTTGACGTCGTACATGAAATAGATGCCGAGCGTGCGCGGCGCGCCGACGTCGATGGTGCCGAACACGCCGGGCTGGCCGTCGGTCGGGACGATCTCGACATTCGTGAAGCCCGCGTCCTTCGCCAGCTCGGCCATATAGGCCGCGCCTTCCGGCATGTTGCGGTTCTCGGCGGCGATCGAGGGCAGGGCGATCCACTCGCGCAGCCGCTGGACCGACGCTTCCTTGCCCGCCTCGGCCGCCTTGCGGATCTCCGCCATCGGGCCGTCGGCGGCGAGCGTCGGCAGCGGCCGCATCAGCATCGCCCCCGCGCCGAGCATCGCGGTGCCGCGAATCAGCTCGCGACGATTCCATCCTTCGGTGGCGTGAAAATCCATGATGCGTCCCCTGCTTTCCGTTGCAGGGCGGAGTGTTGGGCAAATCGGCTTGCATGGCAAGGCCGCGCGCCCCCGCGCTTCGATCGCGTCATTCGCTTTCGGCAATCCGGCTGGCAACGACATCGGGAAACCGCGTTTCGAAACGCGACAGCGCCTCTGCGCCCAGCGCCCCGATCGCGTCGACCAGCGTCAGGATGTCGGGGCGGCTCTCCCCGGCGCGGACCGCCAGATAATGCCCGCGCGCGCTCTGCATCATCGGGAAGGGCAGGGCGTGCAGGCTCCCGTCATGGAGGGCATCCGCCGCCATCGGGACCCGCAGCAGGATGATGCCGAGCCCCTGGCGCGCCGCCTCGACCGCCACGTCATGGTCCAGAAACTGCCGTCTGGACCCCATGGCGGCCTGCGGCGCGCCGACCAGTCGGCCCCATCGCCGCCAGTCGGCGCCGTCACCGTCGATCAGCAGCGGTTGCTGCATCAGGTCGCGGGCAGGGATGCCCGCCAGTTCGGCCGCCAGATCGGGCGCGGCGGCCGGAACTACAAGGTCGGGAAAGAGCGGATGGACATCGACGCCGGGCCAGGACCCCAGCCCATACCGCACGGCGATATCCATGTCGCGGGCCTCGACCTGCGCCAGGCGATATTCGGGAAGCAACTCGACATGCCGGCCGGGGACGACGGCCTCCAGATGCCGCAGGCGCGGCATCAGCCACAGCCGCACCATCGACGGCAGCGCGGAAATGCGCAGCGCGCCCTGGTCGCGGCGGCTGATCAGTTCGGAACGCAGCGCCTCGATCGCGGCCAGCGACCGTTCGGCGCGGCGCAGGAATATCGTTCCCTGCGCGGTGGGAACGACGCCCCGGCCCCCTCGCTCGAAAACCGGCGCGCCGAGCCATTGTTCGAGCGACTGGATCCGGCGGCTGACGGCGCCGTGGGTCAGCCCGAGCCGTTCGGCGGCGGCCGCCATCGACCCCGTTCGGGCGGCCTCGATCGCGGCAATGAGCGCTTCGGAAGAGGGGATGTTGAGCAAGAATCGGGTCCGGCACGGAAGGAAGGATATGTGATTTTCACGCAAGGGAGCATGGCGATCGGCGATCTGGCTCGTCGAGCCTCCCTGCCATAGCAGCTTCGCGATTGCAGGAGAAATGCCATGTTCCAGCCGACGGGGCTCACGCCCGTGTCCTTCGAAAGTTGCGAAGCCATCGCCATCGGTCCGGGCTGCACCCGCCGCGACCTGCCGTCGCGTCCCGGCGTGCGTGTCTGGATCGTCGAAATGGCCCCGGGTAGCGAATGGCCGCGCGTCGACCATCATGGGGAAGGCGGCGAGGACGTCTTCGTCCTCGACGGCGAAGTCATCGAAGGCGACGAACGGTTCGGCGTCGGCACCTATCTTCATTTCGATCCCGACAGCCGGCATCAACCCCGAACCGAAACGGGCGTCCGCCTGATCGGGTTCAACCTCCTGTGACGCGGCTTCTCGTCCACGCGGGCGGTGCGAGCCGCAGGCAAGTGCTGGGCGGCGGCATCGCGGCGGCGGCAGTCGCGCTGGTGAGCGGCAAAGCGGCGCGCGCCGGGGTGGCGCCGACGCTGCGAATCCGGCGTCTGGCGTGGGCGGGTATCCGCCTCCAGCTTCCGAAGGCGACGCTGTTCGTCGATCCGCTGATCGACCCCGCGGTCTGGGGTTCCACGCTGCCCGACGAACTGATCGGCGTCGGCGATGCGGTCGGCGACAGCGTCGTTCTCGTCACCCATCGCCATTCGGACCATGCCGACCCGGCCGCCATCGCCGCCGCCCTCGCTCATGGCGGTACGCTGGCCTATGCCGCCGGCACGCCGCCTTTCGGCGGCCTGCCCGACCATGTGCGCCAGCGGCCGTGTCCCTTGTGGGAACCGCAGTTGCTGGGCGATTTCACCGCGACGCCGGTCCCCGCCTCCGACGGCTATGGCGATCTGCAGGTGTCGTGGGTCGTTTCGGGCGGCGGCCGCCGGATATTCCACGGCGGCGACACGATGATGCACGGCGGCTGGTGGCGCGTGGGACGGCAGTTCGGCCGGTTCGACGCCGCGTTCCTGCCGGTGAACGGCGCGGCTTTTTCCTTTCAGCAGCCGGCGACCGACGAGCCTGCGGTCCTGACGCCGAAACAGGCGATCGCCGCGGCCACCATTCTGGGCGTGGAGCGGATCGTTCCGATCCACTACGGCATCGCCGGCGCCGAAGGCTATGCCGAGATGCCCGACCTTCTCGACTCGCTGCGCGGCGCCAGCAAGCCCGGCGGACCGCGCGTGGCGATCCTGAAACCGGGCGAATGGCTCGACTGGCAAGGCTGAGCGCCGCTACGGGCGCTGGAGGAGCGGCTGCCCTAGGCCTTTTCCAGCAATCGCTCGTCCTTGATCCGCTTCTGCCACACCAGCGGCGCGTTGACGTGGACGTTCTGGCCCTCGCTGTCGACCGCGACGGTGACGGGGAAGTCCTTCACCTCGAATTCGTAGATCGCCTCCATGCCGAGGTCGCCGAAGCCGACGACCTTGCTGCCCTTGATCGCGCGCGAAACGAGATAGGCGGCGCCGCCGACCGCCATCAGATAGGCGCTCTTGTGCTTCGCGATCGCATTCGTCGCGGCGGGGCCGCGCTCGGCCTTGCCGACGCAGGCAAGCAGGCCCTGTTCGAGCATCATGTCCATGAACTTGTCCATGCGCGTCGCGGTCGTCGGACCGGCGGGGCCGACGATCTCTTCGCCGACCGGATCGACCGGGCCGACATAATAGATGACGCGGCCCTTGAATTCGACCGGCAGGTCCTCGCCCTTCGCCAGCATGTCGGCGATGCGCTTGTGCGCGGCATCGCGGCCGGTGAGCATCTTGCCATTGAGCAGGATGCGGTCGCCCTGCTTCCAACTCGCGACGACTTCGGGCGTCAGCGTGTCGAGGTCGACGCGCTTCGCCGCGCTGTCAGGCGCCCAGTCGATCTGCGGATAGTCGGCAAGCACCGGCGGTTCGAGGAAAGCCGGGCCGCTGCCGTCGAGCGTCACATGCGCGTGGCGCGTCGCGGCGCAATTGGGGATCATCGCGATCGGTTTCGACGCGGCGTGGGTCGGCCAGTCCCTGATCTTGACGTCGAGCACGGTGGCGAGGCCGCCGAGCCCCTGCGCGCCGATGCCCAGCGCGTTGACCTTTTCATACAGCTCGACGCGCAGCTCCTCGATCGGCGACGACGGCCCGCGCGCGAGCAGTTCGGTCATGTCGATCGGGTCCATCAGCGACTGCTTGGCGAGCAGCATCGCCTTTTCGGCGGTGCCGCCGATCCCGATGCCGAGCATGCCGGGCGGGCACCAGCCGGCGCCCATCTGCGGCACCATGTCGAGCACCCAGTCGACGATCGAGTCGCTGGGGTTCAGCATCTTGAACTTCGACTTGTTCTCGCTGCCGCCGCCCTTCGCCGCGACGTCGATATGAACCTTGGCGCCCGGCACCATCTCGACGTTCAGGACCGACGGGGTGTTGTCCCTGGTGTTGACGCGGCTGAACGCCGGGTCGGCGAGGATCGAGGCGCGCAGCTTGTTGTCGGGATGCAGATAGGCTTTGCGGACGCCCTCATCGACCACCTGCTGCAGGCTGCGCGCGGAATCGAGGCGGCAGTCCATGCCCCATTTGATGAACACGGTGACGATGCCGGTGTCCTGGCAGATCGGCCGGTGGCCCTCGGCGCACATCCGGCTGTTCGACAGGATCTGCGCCATCGCGTCCTTCGCGGCGGGCGACACCTCGCGCTGATAAGCCGCGCCGAGCGCGCGGATATAGTCCATCGGGTGGAAATAGCTGATGTACTGGAGCGCGTCGGCGATCGTCTCGATCAGGTCGTCCTCGCGGATGATCACGGTGTTCATTCGGTGCAGCCTTCTTGTCCGTGTTTCGGATTCGCGATGTCCCTAAGGCGCGATCGGCCGGAATTGCAACATGCGTGTCCCCGCGAAGGCGGGGGCACGGAGCGTCGGGAAGCTCTCCGGGCGGGGGGCGTATATCGGCTTTGCGGTATTCCCCGTCACCCCGGATCAAGTCGGCATATATTTGCTTCAGGCAAGTCAGGTGCTGTTCCCCGGCGAAAGCCGGGGTCCAGATGGCACAGCACTGCCCCGCGTGGACCCCGGCTTTCGCCGGGGAGCGGTCACTTGTCGAAAAAGGATGATCGCCGATCAAGCCGGGGGTGACGACGCAGCCGGTCTGCGCCCGATCAGCGTTCCGTCACTGGCACTCGGCGCACTTGCCGCGCACCTCGATCACCGGGCGTTCGGCGGCGAAGCCCGTCGCCTCCGCGGCGGCGCGGACTTCGTCCGACAGCCGGTCGTTGTCGACATGCACTGCGGCGCCGCACTGGTCGCAGATCAGGAAGATGCAGTCGTGCAGGCAGCCGGGATGGCTGTTCGCGACGAAGGCGTTGGCGCTTTCGACGCGGCGGACGAGGTTGTTGGCGACGAACAGGTCGAGGATGCGATAGACGCTGTTCGGTGCCACCCGGCGCCCGCGCTTCTGCGAGACGATGTCGGCGATTTCATAGGCGCTCGCGGGCTTGCCGATTTCGGCGACCGCGTCGAAGATCTGCGCGCGCATGTCGGTCCACGCCTCGCCCGCCTTTTCGAGCGCGTCGCGGGCCGCCTTCGCGAGCGGGACGCCCCTCGCCTCGATATGCGCGTGATCATGCTTGCCCATCGCTTGTCCTCGGCGCGCGGCCTCGGTCCGCCGCGCCTTCGCAATGTAGGCCTTTAGGAGAGAGGTCGCAAGCCGCCGGCGGCGTCAGTGGGTCGCGCGGCGGTTGAGGTCGTGGCCGAGCGCGACGATCGCGACGCCTGCCATCGTCGCCAGTATCTCGCTGCCGTCGTGCGGCCGCGACAGCGCGCCCGCCATCATGCCGAGCCCGAAGCTGCCCACCGCGAACGGCATCATATAGCCGTGGCTGAGCACCCCGGCGACCAGCGTGACAAGCGCAAAGCCGATCGCGACGATCAGCCCGATCTCGTGGAACAGATGATTTTCGAGCACCCCGCTGACCGAGGCGATCGAGGCGAAGACGATGGTGCTCGCCAGGCAATGGACGAGGCAGAGCCCCGACAGGCCCATCGCCAGTTGGTCGCCCGAAAGCGAGGTCAACGGCCGCGAATCGCGCGCAGCCCGAACGATGGCGCCGAGGCGCATCAACAGGGGGGCATGGCTGGCGACGTCCGTCACCCGATTCTCCGTTGGTCAAGCGTGCAGCGGGGATATGGCATAACATGAAGGAGGTTACAACATAACATTGCAGGGTGGTGGCGCGGCTTGTGGACGCCGCCGATCCTCATCGTTCGTCATGCCGAAACAAGCTCGGCGAGCTGGAGGTGCAAAGCAGGTGCCGTTCTCCTATCCCCGCGGCGGCCGCGTTTCACCCCATGGCCTCCGCGCGCAGCGCCTTCCTGTCGAGCTTGCCGATCATTGTCTTGGGCAGGCTCTCGCGCACCTCGACCGCGCTTACCCGCTCATGCTTGCCGAGCTGGGGGTTGAGCCAGGCGGCGAGCGCGTCGCCCGATGCCTCATATCCGTCCTCCAGCGTCACGAACGCCTTGGGCACCTCGCCGCGATAGGCGTCGGGCACCCCGAGCACGATCGCCTCCTTGACCGCGGGATGCTGATAGAGCTTGTGCTCGATCTCGCTGGGATAGACCTTGAAGCCGCCGACCGCGATCATGTCCTTCAGCCGGTCGACGATGCGGATATAGCCGTCGGCGTCGATCGTCGCGACGTCGCCGGTGCGCAGCCAGCCGTCGGCGGTGAAGCTGTCCTTGTCGGCCTCGGGCCGGTTCCAGTAGCCGCGCATGATCTGCGGCCCCTTGACCGCGAGTTCGCCCGGCTCGCCCGCGGGGGCGTCGCGCGTCGGGTCCTCCTTGTCGAGCAGGCGAATGTGCGTCGCGGGGATCGGCTGACCGATGGTGCCGGCCTTGACCGGGCCTTCATAGGGGTTGGTCGAGACGACGCCGGAGCTTTCTGTGAGGCCATAGCCTTCGACCAGCGACGCGCCGGTCGCGGCGACGAACTTGTCCCTGAGTTCGGCCGGCATCGGCGCGCCGCCGGAGATGCAGACGCGCAACGATGAAAAATCGGTCTTCGCCAGGTCGGGGTGGTCGAGCAGCGCCTGGTACATCGTCGGCACGCCGGGCAGCGCGGTCGCTTTCGTCCGCGTGATCGCCTGCAACGTCTGCTTGGCGTCGAAGCGCGGCAGCATCGCGATCATCCCGCCGTTGAGCACGGTGCGGTTGAGCACCGCGGTGTTGGCGAAGACATGGAAGAAGGGCAGCACGCCCAGGATGCGGTCGTCGGCGTCGCGGTCGGGATCGATGCTGTTCACCTGCCGCGCGTTGGCGGTCAGATTCTGGTGCGTCAGCATCGCGCCCTTGGGCGTGCCGGTGGTGCCGCCGGTATATTGGATCAGCGCGATATCCTGCTCGGGGTCTATCGTCGCCGGGTCGGCGCGCCCGTCGTTGTCGACGAGGGCGGAAAAGCGGATCACGCGCGGATCGTCGGGCAGCGGCGCGGTCTCCCGCCGCCGGAACAGCCGATAGAGCACCGACTTGGCGGCGGGCAGCCCGCCCGCCACCGATCCGACGACCAGTCGCTTGAGGCTCGATCCGTCCAGCACCGCGAGCGCGGTCGGCAGCAGCGCCGCGGCGCTGACGGTGAACAGCGTGTCGGTCGCCGAATCCTCGACCTGCGCTTCCAGTTCGGCGACGGTGTAGAGCGGGGAGAAATTGACCACCGTCGCGCCCGCCGCGAGCGCGCCGTAATAGGCAGCGACATAGTGCGGGACATTGGGCAGGAACAGGCCGACGCGGCTGCCCGTGCCGATCCCGCGCTGCTGCAGGCCGCGCGCGACGCGGGCGACGCCGCGCGCCACCTCGGCATAGCTGAACCGGCGCCCCATGAAATCGAGCATCGGCGCATCGCCCTTGCGCGCGACGCTTTCGGCGAGCATCGCGGGTAGCGAAAGCGGTGGAAAGCTCTGGTTCCAGTCGGTCGGGTGACGATAGGCTTGCGACCAGTCAAAGGGGGTATTCATCGGGCCGCGTCATCCTCTCTTCCGCCGGTTACTGACATTGCTTTAAGCAGCAAAGACGCGCCATCGCAATCTTGCGGCGCGGCGGCGCGGCGGCTAGGCAGGAGCATCGCCATCGTCAGAGGATCGTCATGCCGCACCCGTCGTCGCATCTCGCCGCGCTGATCGTCGCTCTCGGCCTCGCCGCGGCCACGCCGGCCGTCGCCAAGGACAAGGCGCCGCCTCCGCGCCCCGCGCAGATCGATGCGCTGTTCGGCTGCCGGACGATCACCGATCCGACCGAGCGACTGGCCTGTTTCGACCGCGAGGTCGGCGGGCTCGCCGCCGCCGACGCGAACCGCGATATCACCTTCGCCGACAAGGCGACGATGAAAAAGGCTCGACGCGGCCTGTTCGGCTTCGCGCTTCCCAATCTTGGCGCACTATTTGGCAGCGACGAAGAGGAAGAGGAAGATCGGATCAAGAGCATCGAGACGACAATCGCCAACGTGTCGACCGACAATGGGGGCAAATATCGCCTGACGATGGAGGATGGTGCCGTCTGGGTGCAGATCGACGGTTGGCTGCCACGCACCCCGCACGTTGGCGACAAGGTTGTGATCAAGGTGGCCGCCATGGGAAGTTATTTCGCGAGCGTCAGCGGCGGACGTTCGATTCGCATGCGTCGCGAACGCTGACCTGTCTTTCATTGGATGCGTCGGGCGGAGAATGAGCGATCCAATCAGGATTCAGAGTCCGGCGTGTGCCGCGCCGCCCTTCGTGCTGCTCGACGATGCGCGCGTTGCGGGTGCAGCGGCGGCGCGATTGTTCCGCGATCCGGTGGACCTGCTCGTCGTGCATCGGGCGGAGGCGGTTCCGGCACTGCTCGACGCGCTCGACGACGCGCGGGCGCGCGGTTTGTTCGCGGCGGGCTATCTCGCTTATGAAGCCGGGCGCGGACTGGCGCCGGCGTGGCGCGGCGTGGCGGGCGGTACCGATGGCGAGCGGCCGCTCGGCTGGTTCGGGCTTTTCGAGCGGGTCGAGCGGATCGACGCCGACGCGGTGCCGGCGCTGCTTCCCGATCCCGGCGCCAGCTGGATCGGTCCGCCCGTGCCGCGGCTATCGCGTGAAGCCTATCTGGCAGCGGCCCGGCGCGTGCTCGACTTCATCCGTGCCGGCGACATCTATCAGGCCAATCTGACCTTTCGCGCCGACGTGCCGGTGCACGGAAACCCGCTTGCCGCATACGCCCGGCTGCGCCGCTCTGCGCGCGCCGGCTATGGCGGTTTCGTCTGGACCGGCGAGCAGGCGATCGCGTCGCTGTCGCCCGAACTGTTCTTCGCGCTGCGCGGCGGGCAGGTGATGGCGCGTCCGATGAAGGGCACGGCCGCGCGCCGCCCCGATGCGGACGCCGACGCGCGCGCGCGCCACGATCTGGCGGAGGATCCGAAGCAGCGCGCCGAAAATCTGATGATCGTCGATCTGATCCGCAACGACCTGTCGCGCATCGCCGCGCCTGGATCGGTCGCGGTGCCCGACCTGTTCCGGGTCGAAAGCTTTCCGACGATTCACCAGCTCGTCTCCGACGTCGCCGCGCGGTTGCCCGGCGGTGTCGGCGCGACCGACGTGCTGCGCGCGGCCTTTCCCTGCGGGTCGATCACCGGCGCGCCGAAGGTCCGGGCGATGGAGATCATCGACGCGCTGGAAAGCGACGCGCGCGGGGTCTATACTGGGTCGGTCGGCTTCATCGAGCCTGGCGGCGATGCCGCCTTCAACGTCGCGATCCGCACGCTGGTCTTTCCGCCGGTGGACGGGTTGCGCGCGGGCGCCACGTGCGCCACGCTGGGGCTGGGATCGGGAATCGTCGCCGACAGTCGCGCGCCGGAGGAATGGCGCGAATGTCTGGCCAAGGGGGAATTTGTGGCCGCAGCGGGGGACAGTTTCGATCTTCTGGAAACCATGCAGTTCGATCCGGTCGATGGCGTCCAGCGGCTCGAGGGGCACCTCGCGCGGCTGAAGGCGAGCGCCGAGGCGCTGGGGTTCCGCTTCGATCGGCACGGCGCGCGCAACAGCTTGCAATCGGCGACCTTTCGCCTGCGCCACGCGGCGCGGGTGCGGATGCGCCTCGCGGTGTCGGGCGCGCTCGCGATCGAGGTGTCGTCGCTGCCCCGACTCGCCGAACTGCCGGTGCCGGTCGCGCTGCAGCCCGCGCCGCTGGCGGCGGATGATTTCCGCCTCGTGCACAAGACCAGTCTGCGCGCGCCCTATGACGAGGCGCGCCGCGACAGCGGCGCGGCCGAGGTGGTGTTCGTCGACGAACCCGGTTTCGTCACCGAGGGGAGCTGGAGCAACGTCTTCGTCGAGCGCGACGGCGTGCTGCTGACGCCGCCGCTGGCGCTCGGGCTGCTCCCCGGGGTGCTGCGCGCCGAGCTGATCGAAAAGGGGCGGGCGGTCGAATCGCACCTGCGCGCCGCCGACCTCGAAGGCGGCTTTTTCCTCGGCAATTCGCTGCGCGGGCTGATCCCCGCGCGGCTGGCCGCGGCGGCGGATCGTCGATAGCCGCGGCTTCGCCCGGTATAGGGAAATTATCCGGCTCCCGGCTTGCGCATTGCGGGCGAAGGCTTTAGGCGCGGCCCCGCGCAATTTCCTGTTCCTTCGCCCTGTTTCCCGCGCTGTTCGAGGACGTGTTTTCATGACGCTGAAGCCGCATCTTTCCGCCGCCCTGGGCCGCATCCAGCCTTCGGCCACGCTCGCGATGACCGCGCGCGTGACCCGGCTGAAAGCCGAGGGCGTCGACGTGATCGGCCTGTCGGCGGGCGAGCCCGATTTCGACACGCCCGACTTCGTCAAGGAGGCGGCGATCGCCGCGATCCGCGCGGGCCAGACCAAATATACGCTGGTCGACGGCACCGTCGCGCTCAAGGAAGCGATCCGCGGCAAGTTCCGCCGCGACAACGGCCTCGACTATGGGCTCGACCAGATCACGGTCAACGTCGGCGGCAAGCATACGCTGTTCAACGCGCTCGTCGCGACGGTCGATGCGGGCGACGAGGTGGTGATCCCCGCGCCCTACTGGGTCAGCTATCCCGACATCGTCGCCTTCGCGGGCGGCACGCCGGTGTTCATCGCGGCGTCGGCGGCGCAGCATTACAAGATCACCCCCGCGCAGCTCGACCAGGCGATCACGCCGAAGACGCGTTGGGTCATCTTCAACTCGCCGTCGAACCCGTCGGGCGCCGCCTATTCGCCCGAGGAACTCGACGCGATCGGCGAGGTGATCCGCCGCCACCCGCACGTGATGGTGATGTGCGACGACATGTACGAGCATGTCTGGTACGCCGATTTCGCCTTCTCGACGCTGGCGCAGCGCTGCCCCGACCTGATCGACCGCATCCTGACCGTCAACGGCTGTTCGAAGGCCTATGCGATGACCGGCTGGCGCATCGGGTTCGCGGGCGGTCCCGCCTGGCTGATCAAGGCGATCGGCAAGCTGCAGTCGCAATCGACGTCGAACCCCTGTTCGATCGCGCAGGCGGCGGCGACGGCGGCGCTCGGCGGGCCGCAGCAGTTTCTCGACGACCGCAACGCCGCCTTCCGCAAGCGGCGCGACATGGTGGTCGCGATGCTCAACGACGCGCCGGGGCTGAACTGCCCGGTCCCCGATGGCGCCTTCTATGTCTATCCCGACGCGAGCGGTTGCATCGGCAAGAAGACGCCCTCGGGCCATGTGATCGACAGCGACGAGGCGCTGATCGACTATTTCCTCGACAGCGCGCGCGTCGCGGCGGTGCATGGCGGCGCGTTCGGCCTGTCGCCGGCGTTCCGCGTCTCCTATGCGACGTCGGAGGCGGTGCTCAAGGAGGCGTGCGTCCGCATCCAGCAGGCCTGCGCCGCGCTGAGCTGAGCCGCGCCGCGCCGGCGCACTCGGCCGTGAACCGCGGACGAATGTCCGGTTCACGCCTTGCTAACCCTGTCGCGCTACGGTGACGCCCGTCACTGCACCGCTGGCCGGGGGCGCACCATAACGTCGGTGAAACAACGAAGAACAGACCGACGACGGAACAAGACAAAGAGGCTCCCATGATTTCGATTCTCCGCTCCGACTGGTTCCTGAAGCTGATGGCCGGATTCACGGTCGGCGGGCTTTACGTGATGTTCCAGCAACCGGCGCTGGCCTTCGCGCTCTGACGCCGCACCGCCGCACCCCTGCGGCACTGGAATTGGTCCCGCCGCTCTTGTGCGGGCGATCCCCACTCCCCAGATCGGACGGGTTCCGCCGCTTGTCGCGGCAGACGAATCGTTCGTCGCAAATCGCTGGCGAGTCCGGCGCCCGTGCGGGACGAACGGTCCCGGCCAACGGGTCGGGATGATAGAGGGTCGCAGTCGCGGGGTTTGAATGAAGGTTCAGTTTTCGGGCAGGTCGCTGCTCGGCATGACAATCGGCTCGGTCCTGCTTGCCGGATGCGTGAGCAGCGCCGCGCTGGTGCCGTCGCCGCGCCAGCAGCAGACCGCGCACGGCGAAGCGGGCGCCGTCACCGTCCCGATCGGTCCCCCCGTCCGCCCGTCGACCGCGCCGCCGCCGCCGCGTGGCACGCTCGATCCCGGTTTCCGCCGCTCGCCGCCCGGCCTCGACGATCGCATCGCCTCGCTGTGGCGCGCCTTTCCCGGCAAGACGGGGATCGCGATCCAGCGCATCGACGGCGAATGGGCGCTGGCGCAGCGCGGCGGCGACCTGTTCCCGCAACAGAGCGTGTCGAAGCTGTGGGTGGCGCTGACGGTGCTCGATGCGGTCGATGCCGGCCGGATCAGCCTCGACCAGATGGTCCGCATCGGGCCCGAGGACCTGACCCTGTTCCATCAGCCCCTCGCCGCGCGCGTGCGCGCCGAGGGGACGGTGACGATGAGCGTGCGCGATCTCATCGAAACCGCGATCACGCACAGCGACAACACCGCGAACGACAGCCTGCTGCGCACCGTCGGCGGGCCGAAGGCGGTGCGCGCCTTCATCGCCGACAAGGGGCTGGGTGCGATCCGCTTCGGCCCCGGCGAACGGCTGTTGCAGAGCGCGACCGCCGGGCTGAGCTGGCAGCAGAGCTATTCGGTCGGCCGCAATTTCCAGGCCGCGCGCTCGGCGCTGCCGGCCGCGACGCGCCGGACGGCGATGGACAATTATCTGGCCGACCCGATCGATGGCGCCAGCCCCGCCGCGATCGCCAGCGCGCTGACCCGGCTCGCGCGCGGGACCTTGCTGTCGCCCGCTTCGACCGAATATCTGCTCGGCGTGATGAGCCGTACCCGCAGCGGCCCGAAGCGGCTGAAGGCAGGGCTGCCGGACGGCTGGCAGTTCCTGCACAAGACCGGGACCGGGCAGGACCTGAACGGCATGACCGCGGGCTATAACGACATCGGCATCGCGACAGCCCCCGACGGCACGCGCTATGCGATCGTCGTGATGATGGGCAACACCACCGCATCGATCCCCGCGCGCATGGCGCTGATGCAGGCGGTGTCGGGCGCCGTCGCCGAATTCCACGGACGATAGCTTCGCTCGATACGAGCAACGGACGGGTCGGACAGGCGCGCCACGCGCTGAGGATTGTCGTGCGAATAGCGTTTGGGCGGCGGGAATTTTCGACTATGGGCCGCGCATGAAAAGCTGCTCCGTCCTTTCCCTTCTCGCCCTGTCGCTGGCGCTCGCGGGCTGCGCGACGCCCGAAACGCGGCTGCGCACCGGGCTCCACGATGCAGGCCTGTCGCAGGCGATGGCGGCGTGCATGGCCGATCGCATGGTCGACCGGCTGTCGCTGGTTCAGCTTCGCCGCCTGTCCGCTCTCGGCAGTCTCCGCGACAAGCGCGTGACCGACCTGTCGCTCGACCAGTTCCGGCACAAGGTGCGCGCGCTGAAGGATGCCGAGATACTCGCGGTGACGACCAGCTCGGCGGCGGTCTGCGCGCTGCGCTGACGACTCGGCCCGCTTTCGGTGCGCCAAGAATTTCTGGACGTGGCAGGGGTAGCCTTGCCACGCAACTTGTGCTTATGCGGCCGCGATCATCTCCTCTTCCAGAGTCGAAAGGGCCGGCAGATCCCATGAACATCCACGAATATCAGGCAAAAGAACTGCTCGCGAAATTTGGTGTCGCGGTTCCCGCGGGCATCCCCGCGATGAGCGTCGAAGAAGCCGTCGCGGCGGCGAAGCAGCTTCCGGGGCCGCTCTATGTCGTGAAGGCGCAGATTCATGCCGGCGGACGCGGCAAGGGCAAGTTCAAGGAACTCGGCCCCGACGCGAAGGGCGGCGTTCGCCTCGCCAAGACGATCGAAGAGGTCGAGGCGCATGCCAAGGACATGCTCGGCAACACGCTCGTCACCGTCCAGACGGGCGAGGCGGGCAAGCAGGTCAATCGCCTCTACATCACCGACGGCGTTGATATCGGCAAGGAATTCTACCTCGCGCTGCTCGTCGACCGCGCGACCAGCCGCGTCGCGGTCGTCGCCTCGACCGAGGGCGGCATGGACATCGAGGAAGTCGCCCATTCGACCCCCGAGAAAATCCACACCATCACCATCGACCCCGCCACCGGGCTGATGCCGCACCACGGCCGCGCGGTCGCCAAGGCACTGAACCTGACCGGCGACCTCGCCAAGCAGGCGGCGAAGATTCTCGAAGGCCTCTATGCCGCTTTCCTCGGCACCGACGCCTCGCAGATCGAGATCAACCCGCTCGCCATCTGCCCGACGGCGGACGGCGACAGGCTCTATGTCCTCGATGCCAAGGTCGGCTTCGATTCGAACGCGATGTTCCGTCACAAGGACCTCGCCGAACTGCGCGACCTGACCGAGGAAGACCCGGCCGAGGTCGAGGCGAGCGAATATGACCTCGCCTACATCAAGCTCGACGGCAACATTGGCTGCATGGTCAATGGCGCCGGCCTTGCGATGGCGACGATGGACATCATCAAGCTCAACGGCGCGTTCCCGGCCAACTTCCTCGACGTCGGCGGCGGCGCCAGCAAGGAAAAGGTGACCGCGGCGTTCAAGATCATCCTCAAGGACCCGGCGGTGCAGGGCATCCTCGTCAACATCTTCGGCGGCATCATGAAGTGCGACATCATCGCCGACGGCATCGTCGCCGCGGCGAAGGAAGTGAATCTTTCCGTTCCCCTCGTCGTCCGCCTCGAAGGCACGAACGTCGAGAAGGGCAAGGAAATCCTTGCGAACAGCGGCCTGCCGATCGTTCCCGCGAACGACCTGGGCGACGCGGCGAAGAAGATCGTCGCGGAAGTCGCCAAGGCGGCGTGAGACGATTCTGCCCTCTCCCCTTCAGGGGAGAGGATATGAAGGCTTGGCAGCTTGCTGCCTAGCCGGAGTTGGAGAGGGGCAGGTCGCGTCCCCCTCTCCAAGCTCCGCTAGCTCCTTCGGAGCAAGCTGCACTATCCTCTCCCCTGAAGGGGAGAGGGCTAGGGTCTGCAAGGTTGACGTTTACGTAAACGCCAATTATGGCGCGGTGCACAATTTTTGAGAGGAGCTGGATAGCGATGAAGATCCTCGTCCCCGTGAAGCGGGTGCTCGATTACAACGTGAAGCCGCGGGTGAAGGCCGACGGCACGGGCGTTGACCTGGCGAATGTGAAGATGTCGATGAACCCGTTCGACGAGATCGGGGTCGAGGAAGCGATCCGCCTGAAGGAAAAGGGCGTCGCAACAGAGATCATCGCCGTCAGTGTCGGCCCGGCGAAGGCGCAGGAAACGCTGCGCACCGCGCTCGCGATGGGCGCCGACCGCGCGATCCTGGTGCAGACCGACGACGAGGTCGAACCGCTGGCGCTGGCCAAGATCTTCAAGGCGATCGTCGATGCCGAACAGCCGGGCCTCGTGATCCTCGGCAAGCAGGCGATCGACGGCGACAACAACCAGACCGGCCAGATGCTCGCCGCGCTGACGGGCTGGGCGCAGGGCACCTTTGCCAGCGCGGTGAACGTCGAGGGCGATCATGTCAGCGTGACGCGCGAAGTCGACGGCGGTCTCGAGACGGTGAAGCTCAAGCTTCCGGCGATCGTCACCACCGACCTTCGCCTGAACGAGCCGCGCTATGCGTCGCTGCCCAATATCATGAAGGCGAAGTCGAAGCCGCTCGATACCAAGTCGCCCGCCGATTACGGCGTCGACACCGCGCCGCGCGTCAAGACGGTCAAGGTTTCCGAACCCCCCGTCCGCTCGGCCGGCGTCAAGGTCGCCGACGTCGACGAACTGGTCGCCAAGCTCAAGGCCATGGGCGTCCACAGCTAACACCCACGGATCAGAAGGAACGCAAGAGATGAAAACTCTGGTTTGGGTCGAACATGACGGTTCGTCGGTCAAGGACGCCACGCTCGCCGCGGTGACCGCCGCCTCGAAGCTCGGCGAAGTCCACCTGCTCGTCGCGGGCGAAGGTGTCGATGGCGTCGCCAAGGCGGCGGCCGAAATCGCGGGCGTGCAGAAGGTGCATGTCGCCGATAACGCCGCCTTCGCGCACAACCTGCCCGAAAATGTCGCGCCGCTCGTCGCCGAACTGATGGCGAACCACGACGCGTTCGTCGCGCCCGCAACGACCACCGGCAAGAATATCGCGCCGCGCGTCGCCGCGCTGCTCGACGTGATGCAGATTTCGGAAGTGCTGTCGGTCGAGGGCCCCAAGACCTTCACCCGTCCGATCTACGCCGGCAACGCCATCGCGACCGTCGAATCGTCGGATGCGAAGCTGGTCGTCACCGTCCGCGGCACCGCCTTCGAAAAGGCCGCCGCGACCGGCGGCTCGGGCACCGTGGAAGCCGTCTCGGCGGGAAGCGATGCCGGCCTGTCGAGCTTCGTCGGCGCCGAGATCGCCAAGCAGGATCGCCCCGAGCTCACCTCGGCGAAGATCATCGTCTCGGGCGGCCGCGCGCTGGGGTCGAGCGAGAAATATCAGGAAGTGATCGTCCCGCTCGCCGACAAGCTCGGCGCCGCGCTCGGCGCCAGCCGCGCCGCGGTCGATGCGGGCTATGTCCCCAACGACTATCAGGTCGGCCAGACCGGCAAGATCGTCGCGCCGGAAGTCTATTTCGCGATCGGCATCTCGGGCGCGATCCAGCACCTCGCCGGCATGAAGGATTCGAAGACCATCGTCGCGATCAACAAGGACGAGGACGCCCCGATCTTCCAGGTCGCCGACCTCGGCCTCGTCGCCGACCTTTTCAGCGCCGTGCCCGAACTCACCGGCAAGATCTGAATTCAGATCGCATGGCATGAACGGAAAAAGGGCGGCCCGCAAACGGCCGCCCTTTCTTTTTGGGAGAAGATGATGTCCCTCGTCCTCGTCACCCGCGACGATGCCGTCGCCACCGTCACCCTCAACCGGCCCGAGGCGATGAATGCACTGTCGCGCGCGCTGCGAGCCGAGTTTGCCGCCGCGATGCGCGGGCTTGCCGCCGATGACGGGATTCGCGCGATCGTGCTGACCGGCGCGGGCGAGCGGGCGTTCACCGCGGGGCTCGACCTCAAGGAACTGGGCGCCGACACCGGTAACCTCGGCGCCGCCAACGCGGAGGGCGCCGACGAAAATCCCGTGAAGGCGATCGAACTGTGCCCGCAGCCGGTGATCGGCGCGATCAACGGGGTCGCGATCACCGGCGGGTTCGAGGTGGCGCTCGCCTGCGACATATTGATCGCCTCGACCAACGCGCGCTTTGCCGACACCCACGCGCGCGTCGTGGTGATGCCGGGCTGGGGCCTGTCGCAGAAGCTGTCGCGCCTGATCGGCCTCGGCCGCGCCAAGGAATTGTCGCTCACCGGCAATTTCCTGGGGGCGGAGGCGGCGCGCGACTGGGGTCTGGTGAACCGCGTCGTCGCGCCCGAGGACCTGCTGCCCGCCGCGCAGGCGCTCGCACGCGACATCGCGAGCGCCGACCCCGCGATGGTGCGCGCCTACAGGGCGCTGATCGACGACGGCTATGCGCTGCCCTACGGCGAGGCGCTGGCGCTCGAACATGCGCGCTCGTCGGCGGCGAACCGTACGGTCAGCGCCGACGCGGTCGAGGCTCGGCGCCTGGCGGTGATGAGGCGCGGGCGCGAACGCGCGGGGTGATCCGCGGGCGATTCGCGCTTGCCCACCGCAAAAATACTTAGCAAGGTTAAGTAATGACCGATCTCGTGCAACCGCTTTCCGCCTTCATGACGCGCATCGCCGGCCCCGGCGAGCTTTCGGGTCTGTCGCGCCTGTCGGGCGGCGCCAACATGGAAAGCTGGGCGTTCGACTGGGCGGGGCGCGCCTATGTCCTGCGCCGCGCGCCCTCGGCCGAATATATGGAGGGGCGCCCCTACAGCCACGCGGTCGAGGCGGCGCTGGTCCGGGCGGCGCACGCGGGCGGGGTGAGGGCGCCCGAGGTGGTCGGGGTGCTGGCGGATACCGACGGCATGGGCACCGGCTATGTCATGCGGCGGGTGGTCGCGGAGGTCAGCCCGGCGAAGATACTGGCCGACCCGCCGCCGTCGCTCGTCGCCGATCTCGGGCGCGAACTCGCGCTGATCCACGCGCTGCCGCGCGCGGCGATCCCCGATGGCATAAAGGTGATGGACACCGCCGCGGCGCTTGCCGAGCTCAAGGCGCGCTTCCTCGCCTATGGCGGCGACCGGCCGGTGATCGCGCTCGCCGTCCGCTGGTGCGAGGCGCATCTGCCCGCGCCCGCCGATCCGGTGCTGGTCCATGGCGATTATCGCATGGGCAATGTGATGGTCGACGCGGACGGGCTGGCCGCGGTGCTCGACTGGGAGCTCGCCCATCTCGGCGACCCGCACGAGGATCTGGCGTTCGGCTGCATGACGGTGTGGCGCTTCGGCCGGCTCGACCGGCCGGCTTTCGGGGTCGGCAGTCTCGAGGATTATTTCGCGGCCTATGAAGCGGCGGGCGGGCGCAAGGTCGACCGCGAGAGATTCCGCTTCTGGCTGGTCTATCGCACGCTCTGGTGGGCGCTCGGCTGCCTGCAGATGGGGCAGGCTTGGCGCAGCGGCGCCGACACCACGGTCGAGCGCGTCGTCGTCGGGCGCCGCACCGCCGAGCAGGAACTCGACCTGCTGCTGCTGCTCGGCGACGAGGCGCCCGCGGCCGAGCGGTCGCGTCCGCTGCCGCCGTCGTCCGCCCCGCCGGCGCCCCCGGTCGGCGAGCCGACGACGCGCGAGATGGTGCAGGCGGTGCGCGACTGGCTGGGTGAGGCGATCAAGCCCGGCGCCGAGGGGCACGGCAAGTTTCAGGTGGTGGTCGCGATGAACGCGCTCGGCATCGTGATGCGCGACCTCGAAGCCGGGGTTCGCGCCGAGGATCGCGCGCTGGCGGAGGCCATGCTGTCCGGGGCGACGACGCTCGCCGAACCCGGCCTGCTCGCCCGGCTGCGCCGCGCCGTGCTCGACAAATGCGCCGTCGACAGCCCCAAATATGCCGCGCTCGCGCAGGCGCGGGAGCAGTGGGACGGCTAGGGGATCCGCATACTCCTCTCCGTTTGCCCTGAGCTTGTCGAAGGGCTGTTCTTTCCATCGATCTTGAAGGAAAGAACGGTGCTTCGACAAGCTCAGCACGAACGGCGCGGGTGACGGGTCAGAATTGAAAGGGAGAGGATGATGGATTTCGCGATTGCACCCGACCTGCAGGCCTATCTGGACGAACTCGACGCGTTCATCGAAGCCGAGATCAGGCCGCTGGAGGAGGCGGACGACAATATCCGCTTCTTCGACCATCGGCGCGAGCACAGCCGCACCGACTGGGACAATCAGGGCCTGCCGCGGCATGAATGGGAGGCGCTGCTGAAGCAGGCGACGCGGCGTGCCGACGCGGCGGGGCACTGGCGCTTCTCGGCGCCCAGCCAATATGGCGGCAAGGACGGGTCGAACCTGTGGATGGCGGTGATCCGCGAGCATTTCGCGGCGAAGGGACTCGGCCTCCACAACGACCTGCAGAACGAGCATAGCATCGTCGGCAACTTCCCCTTCGTCGCGATGTTCGAACAGTTCGGGACCAGCGACGAACAGAAGCAGGAATTCATCCTCGGCGGCTTCGAGGGCAAGCGCCGTGCCGCCTTCGGCCTGACCGAGCCCGACCATGGCAGCGACGCGACGCATATGGAAACGCGCGCGGTGCGCGAGACGCGCGACGGCGTCGACGGCTGGCTGATCAACGGCGAGAAGATGTGGACGACGGGGATGCACGTCGCGACCCACTGCGCGACCTTCTGCCGCACCAGCGGCGAGGACGGCAGCGCGAAGGGCATCACCTGCCTGCTCGTCCCCAACCCGTCGCCGGGCCTCGTCATCGAGGAATATCTGTGGACCTTCAACATGCCGACCGACCATCCGCGCGTCAGCTTCACCGACGTGTGGGTGCCCGACAGCGCGCGGCTCGGCCCGGTCGACGGCGGGCTCGCCATCGCGCAGAGCTTCGTCCACCAGAACCGCATCCGCCAGGCGGCCTCGTCGCTGGGCGCGGCGGTCTACTGCATCGAGGAAAGCGTGCGCTACGCGCGCGAGCGCAAGCCGTTCGGCGAGGCGCTGGCGAAGAATCAGGCGATCCAGTTCCCGCTGGTCGAACTGGCGACGCAGGCGGAGATGCTGCGCCTGCTGATCCGCAAGACGGCGTGGGAGATGGACAACATGCCGCACAAGGAGATCGAGCGCCGGCTGTCCGACAAGGTCAGCATGTGCAACTATTGGGCGAACCGGCTCGTCTGTCAGGCCGCCGATCGCGCGATGCAGGTGCACGGCGGCATCGGCTATTCGCGGCACAAGCCCTTCGAGCACATCTATCGCCACCACCGCCGCTACCGCATCACCGAGGGTGCGGAGGAAATCCAGATGCGCAAGGTCGCGGCCTATCTGTTCGGCTTCATGGGGCCGCGCAAGGAGACGCTGGGGAAGATTTGAGGATCATACAAAGACCGTGTGTCCCCGCGAAGGCGGGGACCCATCTCCGGTGCATGCTATCTTGAACCGGCCGGAGATGGACCCCCGCCTTCGCGGGGGAACACGAAAAAGTAAAGGGCGTTAGCGCTTCCGCACGAATTCGGCGCGCAGCACCAGTCCCTTGATTCCTTCGTGCCGGCAGTCGATCTCCTGCGCGTCGCCGGTCAGGCGGATCGACTTGATGACCGTGCCGACCTTCAGTGTCTGGCCCGCGCCCTTCACCGTCAGGTCCTTGACCAGCACCACCGAATCGCCGTCGTTCAGCAGGTTGCCGACCGCGTCGCGCACCTCGGGTCCCGCGGCGGCGGCTTCGGTCCGTGCGCGCGCTTCGCTCGCGGGCAGCCATTCGCCGCTCGCCTCGTCATAGACATAGTCTTCATCGTCGCTGGTCATGGCGCCGCTCTTAGAACAGGACGGCGCCGATGGGAATCGCCATTGCGAGGGGAAGGGCGGCAGTCGGCAGCGCCCCTGCCGCTCCCCGGCAGAAAGGGTGATGCAGATTTGACGCACGATGCTCTCAAGCCACAAAGGACACAAAACGATGCGAGCATGCGTGACTTTTGTGGCTTCAAGGCTCGGTCCCAAAGCGCTTGGCATCTCGGCAATCCATGATAGGTTTCTCCCTGAAACGAAAAACAGAGCCAAATAATCGGGAGAGTCGGCATGCATGATCTGGTGATTCGCGGCGGCACGGTCGTCGATGGTTCGGGCGCGCAGCCCTTTGTCGCCGATGTCGCGATCGACGGCGATCGCATCGTCGCGGTCGGCGCCGACATCGGTGCGGGCCGCGAGGAGATCGACGCGCGCGGCCGGATCGTCACTCCCGGTTTCGTCGACGTCCACACCCATTATGACGGGCAGGCGACGTGGGACCCGGAAATGGCCCCGTCGAGCTGGCACGGCGTCACCACCGTCGTCATGGGCAATTGCGGCGTCGGCTTCGCCCCCGCGCGTCCCGATCGCCACGACTGGCTGATCGGCCTGATGGAAGGGGTCGAGGATATTCCCGGCACCGCGCTTGCCGAGGGGATGTCGTGGGACTGGGAAACCTTCCCCGAATATATGGACGCACTCGAAAAGCTGCCGCGCACGATCGACGTCGCCTGCCACGTCCCGCACGGTGCGGTGCGCGCCTATGTGCTCGGCGACCGGGAAAAGCCGGGCGCGGTGCCGACCGCCGAGGACATCGTGGAGATGTCGCGTATCGTCGAGGAAGGCGTGCGCGCGGGCGCGCTCGGCTTTTCGACCAGCCGCACGGTGATCCACAAGTCGGTCGATGGAGAGGTCGTCCCCGGCACCACTGCAACGGCGGAGGAACTGATCGAGATCGGCCGCGCGATGGGGCGCGTCGGCTACGGCGTGTTCGAGATGGCGAGCGACCTCAACCGCGAATGGAACGAGTTCGACTGGATGGGCAAGCTCAGCCGCGAAACCGGCCTGCCCGTGACCTTCGCCGCGCTCCAGTCGATCGCCAAGGAACTGCCGCTCGACGAGCAGATCGAAACGATGCGTGCCGAAAATGCGAAGGGCGCGAATATCGTCGCGCAGATCGCGCTGCGCGGCAACGGCATCATCATGGCGTGGCGCGGCACCGTGCATCCCTTCCGCTTCCGCCCGTCATGGCGCGCGATCGAGGCGCTGTCGTGGGACGAGCAGAAGGCGAAGCTGCTCGACCCGGCCTTCCGGGCGCGGCTGCTGGCGGAGGAGAATGATTTCAGCGAGGTGCCCAAGGACATCATGGGGCTGCTGATGGTCGTCGCCGGCGGCTGGACGATGCAGTTCGAGATGGACGAGGATTTCGACTATGAGCCGGGGCCGGAGGCCAGCATCGCGGCGCGCGCCGCGGCGGCGGGGATCGATCCCGCGGCCTATGCCTACGACCTGCTATGCCGCGACGACGGGGCCGGCTTCGCCTATCTGCCGATCCTCAACTATGCCGACGGCAATCTCGATTTCCTCGAAGCGTTGCAGGACGCCGATGACACGGTGAACAGCCTGTCCGACGGCGGCGCGCATTGCGGCACGATCTGCGACGCCGCGTCGCCGACCTTCATGCTCCAGCATTGGGTGCGCGACCGCAAGCGCGGCGGGCGCATTCCGCTCGAACGCGCGATCAAGCGCCAGTGCCGTGATACCGCGCTCCTCTACGGGCTCGAGGATCGCGGCCTGATCGCCCCCGGCTATCTCGCCGACATCAACGTCGTCGACATGGAGCGGATTCGGCTCGGCAAACCCTGGCTTGCCTTCGACCTGCCCGCGGGCGGCAAGCGCCTGCTGCAAAAGGCGGACGGCTATGATGCGACGATCAAGTCGGGGGTGGTGACCTTCCGCGGCGGCGAGGGGCAGGGCGCCTATCCCGGCACCGTCATCCGCGGCCCGCAGCGCGTCGAACTGGCGATGGCGGCCGAATAGGTCTCAGGCCAGCGCCGCCGCCGCCGTCTCCACGTCCGCTACGCTATTATAGGCGTGGAAGGACAGCCGTAGCACGGTGCCGCGAAAATCGGCGCGCAGGCCGTGCCGGTCCAGCAGCGCCGCGACGCGCGGCTGGTCGGCGCCGGTGTCGATGCACAGCGTCCCGCCGATCGCGCCCTCGGGCCAGCGCCATTGCGGCGTCGCGGCCTCCAGCGCGTCGCGCAGCATCGCCTGCAGCGTGCGGTTGTGCGCCGCGATCCGGTCCACGCCGATCGCCGCGATCTCCGCGATCCCGGCGGTGGACAGGATGAAGGGCGCGACGTCGGGGGTGCCGCCCCACCAGCGGCGCGCGTCGGGCGCGTAGCGGAAATCGCCGATCGCCATCTCGAAGGGATCGGCGTGGCTCCACCAGCCGCGCTCGCTGGGGCAGAGCGCGGTGCGGTCGTGCGGAGCGACCCACAGCCAGGCGCCGCCGGGGCCGCCGCACAGCCATTTGACGCTGGTGCCCAGAACCGCGTCGACGCCCCATGCGGCGGGGGTGACGGGCACGACGCCGACCGATTGGGCGCAATCGGCGATGCAGCGCGCTCCCGCGGCGTGCGCGGCCGCCGCGACCGCCGCAATGTCGGTCAGCGCGCCGCTGTTCGAACTGACGTGCATCGGGACCGCCAGCGCGACATCGTCGTCGAGCGCCGCAGTCCAGTTCGCGACGTCGCGCACGTCGGCATCGTCGGGCAGGTAACGCACCGTCCACCCCGCCGCCGCCAGCCCGCCGGCGACATAGCCGATGGTCGGAAAGGCACTCGGCGCAAGCAGGATCGTCCGCCGCCCGGTCGCGGCGCCAAGCGCCGAAAGATAGCGCGACAGGCCGGCGCTGACGTTGGTCGCGGGGCACAGGTCGCGGGCTTCGACGCCGATCAGGCCCGCCAGCGCGGCGCGCCAGGCGTCGATCGCGGCCAGCCAGTCGGGCCACGCCTCGCCGGTGTCGCGCCACGGCGCCAGCATCCGGTCGCGCAGCAGCTCCTCGGCGGCGCGCGGCTGGCAGCCGACGCTGTGACTCTTGAGGTACACGGCGCCGGGGGGCAGGTGGAAGCGGTCCGCGACCGCTTCCGAAAGCAGCGTGCCGGTCACAGCCCGCTGCCGTGGCCCGCCGCCGACGCGCCGCTGATGCTCGCCCGCTTCACGCCATATTCGGCGCCCCAGCGGTCGGTCATCTCGCAGCGGATGTCCCACAGCTCGGGAAAGAAACGGTGCCGCATGCCCGCGTTGAGCAACTCGACGGGGCGCCCCTTCAGCGATTTCGACCCCATGCCGATCGACCGGTGGATCAGCTGGATATGGTGCGCGCGGAACAGCTGGAACAGCTCGTCGAACTCGACCATCGCCTCGGCGACCATATAGGCGTCGTCGTGCCGATAGCCGGTGTCGTAGACGTCGGCGACGCTGCGCCCGGCCGCGTCGAGATAGACCGTCTTGTAGCGCGCCCATAACGGTTGCGGCAGCGTCAGCAGCAGCTGGAAACCGGGACTTTCCTGTCCCGATCCGTTGCCGAGCAGCAGCCGGATCGCCTGATAGTCGAACGGACTCATCGTCTCGAGCAGCGCAAGCTGGTCGGTCATCAGCTGCATGATGCGGTGGACGCGGCCGAACAGCGTCAGGACGCGCATCGTCTCGCGCGCGGCCATGTGCCCGTCGATCTCGGCGAGCGTGAAGGCCATCAGCTTCATCCACAGCTCCTCGATCTGATGGACGATCTGGAACTGCAATTCGTCGGGCGTGGACAGGTCGGCGAGCCGCTTCTGGCACTGGAGCAGGCGGTCGACCGACAGGTAGACGCCGTAATCCTTCATCTCGGGCGTCTCGATACGGTTGTGGACTTCGATCTTGTCGAGCATGGGGCATCCCCTTGCGAAAATGGCACGAATGGACGGGGCGCGGGTCCGCGCCGGCCGGTCAGTCGCGCGGGGTGACGCCCGCAGGGGGGTGGCGCGGCGATCCGGCCTGGCCGAGCCAGAGCGGCATGCCGGCGCGGCGCCTCCGGCCGGCGGAAGCGCGCGCTACGTGCGCGCGGAACTCGCCGCCCCGCCGCACGGAGCCGCGATCGCCAGCCGGGATGCCTGATAGCGTCACGCCCCGATCGATAGCATGCCGCGCCGCGCCGTCGCCAGCCTAATTCGTCGCCGCGTCCGACGTATCGCGGACGTCGCCGTCGGCGTCGATCTCGGCGCGCGCTTCGTGCTCGATCGCGTCGTGCCGCGGGTGCAGCGGCGCGATGCGCAGCACGGCGAAACCCGCGAGTGCCGCGGCCAGCGACCCCATCAATATCCCGATCTTCGCCTCCTCGACCAGCAGCGGTTCGCCGGGGAAGGCGAGGCCGCCGATGAACAGGCTCATCGTGAAGCCGATGCCGCACAGCAGCGCGACGCCATAGACCTGCCACCAGGTCGCGCCGCGCAGCGGCCCCGCGATGCCGAGCTTCACCGACAGCCAGACGCTGCCGAAGATGCCGACCTGCTTGCCCAGGAACAGCCCCGCCGCGATGCCGAGCGGCAGCGGCGAGAATATCTGCGCGGCGGTCAGCCCGCCGATATCGACCCCTGCATTGGCGAAACCGAACAGCGGAACGATCGCGAACGCGACCCACGGATGCAGCGCATGCTCGAGCCGGTGGAGCGGCGAAGTCGCGCTGTCGGGCGCATCGGGGGTGCGCTCGAAGGGGATGGCGGTCGCGGCGAGGACCCCGGCGATCGTCGCATGCACCCCCGACAGCAGCATCGCGTACCAGAGCAGGCCGAACAGCGGGACATAGACCGAAAGGCGCCGGACGCCCGCGCGGTTGCACGCGGCCATGACCGCGAGCACCGCGGCGGCGGCGGCCAGCGCCGCGAGGTCGATCTGCGCGGTGTAGAAGAGCGCGATGATCGCCACCGCGCCCATGTCGTCGACGATCGCGACGGTGACGAGGAACAGCTTGAGCGAGGTCGGCGCGCGGCGCCCGAGCAATGCCAGCACGCCGATCGCGAAGGCGATGTCGGTCGCCGCCGGGATCGCCCAGCCCCGCGCGAGGCCAGGGGTGCCACCCGCGAGCAGCGTATAGAGCAGCGCCGGCACCGCCATCCCCGCCGCCGCGGCGATCATCGGCAGGCGCCGCCGATCCCAGCTGGCGAGCCGCCCATCGACGAACTCGCGCTTGATCTCCAGCCCGACGAGCAGAAAGAAGACCGCCATCAGCCCGTCGTTGATCCACAGATGCACCGTCATCGGGCCGAGTGCGTCGGCCAGCACCGGCCCGGTCACGGCATGGACCGCATGGTGGTAAGCCGGACCGAAGGACGAGTTGGCGACCAGCATCGCCAGCGCCGCCGCGACGATCAGCAGCATCCCACCGGCGCTCTCGCTCGCCAGAAAGGCGCGCAGGACGGAACGGGGCGTCGGGCGATGCGGCATGCGGGGAATATCCTGTCGGGTCGGCGTTGGCGGGAGGGTGGCCATCCCTATGCCCGCTCGGTGTGCGCGGATCAAACCGAAGCCAACGCCGCCGCTCTTCTCCCGCTTGCGGGAAGGGAGGGCAGGCGTCGTGGATTAAGCCTGCGAGCTATGCTGCCCGCATTCGGTAGTGACTCAGTCCGGATTCGGAAGGAGCAATTTCCTATCTCGTCACCCCGGACTTGATCGGCAATTATCCCTTTTCGACAAGTCACTGTTCCCCGGCGAAAGCCGGGGTCCAGATGGCACGGCGCTACCACGCATGGACCCCGGCTTTCGCCGGGGAACAGCTCCTGACTTGCCTGAAGGGTATATATCCCGATCAAGTCCGGGGTGACGAAGAAAGCAAAACCTCGCTCCTGCTTTCAAACTGAGTCACCACCCCGCATTCCTCACACTTTACAAATGCGTGACCGGCATTAGGCATGAACCCCTCGGGAGATGGACGTCGGCGCAGGGGGGCGAGTTCGGCGGTGGATCAGGCGGCCGCATGGATCGAATGGCTGGTGCAGGGCATCCGCCACGAACTGATGCTCTTCGCGGCAGTCGGCATCCTCGTCATGGGTCTTGACGACCTGCTGTTCGACGGCTTGTGGTTCGGGATCCGCCGCAGCATCGCCCGGCGTGCGGTGAGCCGTCCTGCCGGGCCGCGGTTGCGCGGCGTCTTCGCGGTTTTCGTACCCGCGTGGGACGAGGCCGATGTCCTGCCCCACACGTTGGTCCACGCGCTCCGCGCCTGGGTTGGCGAGGCGGTCCGCCTCTATGTCGGCTGCTATCCCAACGATGCCGCCACGCTGTTCGCCGCCGCGCCGTTTGCGGCGCGCGACCCGCGGGTGCGGCTCGTCATCGGCGACGCCGACGGTCCGACGACCAAGGGGGACAATCTCAACCGGCTGTGGGATGCGCTTTGCGAGGATGAGCGGCGCGAGGGGCTGCGCTTTGCCGCCATCGTCCTCCACGATGCGGAGGATCGCGTCCACCCGGCCGAGATCGCGCTCTATCGCGACTGGCTGCCCGATCATGCGATGATCCAGATTCCCGTCGTGCCGACGAAAGGCGCGGGCGCGACGTGGGTCAGCGGCCATTATGGCGACGAGTTCGCCGAGGCGCACGGCAAGGAACTGGTCGTTCGCTCGCATCTGGGACTGCCGCTGCCCGCGGCGGGCGTCGGTTGCGCCTTCGCCCGCGACGCGCTTTCGCTGCTCGCGCTGCACCGCGGCGGCGCGCCGTTTCGCGCCGACAGCCTGACCGAGGATTATGAGGCCGGCATGCTCATCGGCCATTACGGGCTGTCCGCCGCCTTCGTCGAGGCGTGGAGCGCGCCGGGCGATCCGGTGGTCTCGCGCGGGGCGTTCCCGGCAACGCTGGAGGCGGCGGCGCGGCAGAAGGCGCGCTGGGTCGCGGGCATTTCGCTCGCCGGCTGGGATCATCTCGGCTGGCCATCGCTGGCGGGTGGAAACGGCGGCCGACTCCGCGCGTGGCTGGCGCGCTGGATGCTGTGGCGCGATCGCCGGGTACCGCTCGCGGCGCTGATCCTGCTTGCCGCTTATGTCGGCATGATCGCGACGGGGGTCGTGTGGGCCGGCGAGGCGCTGCTCGGCTGGGCGCCGTCGCCGATCGGCGACGGCTTCCGCCTGCTGCTGGCGGTCGATGCCGCACTGCTGCTCTGGCGGCTCGGGATGCGGGGGCATTTTGCGGCGCGCTGGTACGGAATGCGCGAGGCATTGCTGTCGGTTCCGCGGGCCTTCGTTGCGAATATCGTCGCCATGCTCGCCGCCCGCCGGGCGATTCTGCTTTACGGCCGGATGCTGCGATCGCGCGAGGTGGTCTGGGACAAGACGCGGCATAGCGAAGCGCCGCCGCCCTCTCAACTTGATCCGCTGGCCGATCCGCTGGCCGATCCGCTGGCGATGCCGGTGCGGATCGCATGATGATGCTTTCGCCCGGTCCGCGCTCGCGCCGCGACGCTTCGGCGCTGCGCTTTCTGGCGCTGTGCGTCGGGGGCTGGATCGCGCTGCGGACGATGATGCTGTGGAATCCCGCCTGGCTGCTGTCCGATCCGGGCGCAGATCGCTGGCGGCCACCGGCGTCCTTCGTCGCGCCGCAATGGCGCGACGCCGCGCTCGCCACTCCAAGTCGCAGCGATGCGATGCCCGCGCCTGCACCGCCGCGCCGCGCCGCCGCCGTGCCCGTCGGCGAGCCGCGTTTCGCATCGGTCGCCGATCGTGCCCCGACGGTCGGCCAACCGACTGCCGTCAGCGGCCGGAGCGGCGGCGAGCCGGGTTTCGCGGGATGGGGGACCGACCGCCATGCAATTCGCCTCGCGCTGATCGCGCGCACGCTGCCCGCGCCGATCGGTAGAGAGGCGCGCTCGGCGCTGCGCGGATCGCTGCCATGGCCTACCGGAGTGTCGGCGTGGCCCGCCGATCCGGGGCGCGGTGCGCCCTTCTGGATGCAGCGCGACCTGAGCGGCCTATCGCTCGGCGGCTGGGTCTATCTGCGCGAAGCGTCGGGTGCGATGCCCGGTGGAATTGCAGCGGCCGGCGGGCTCGGCGGCAGTCAGGCGGGCGCCCGGCTGGCCTACGGCCTTGGCGCGACAGGGCGGACGCGCGTCTATGGCCGCGCGATCGTCGCGCTCGAACGGACGCGGCAGCGTGAGCTGGCGTTCGGTGTCGTCCATGCGCCGGTGACGGGCTGGCCGATCGATGTTGCCGTCGAGCAGCGCGTCGCCATCGGCCGCGAAGGCCGGACCGCGCTCGCCGCTTTCGTCAGCGGTGGGGTCGGCGACGTGCCGCTGACGAAGGGCTTCCGCCTCGAAGCCTATGGCCAGGCCGGGGTCGTCGGGGCGCAGCGACGCGACGCGTTTGCCGACGGTGCGGTGGCGATCGACCGCGGCTTCGGCGCGGACGGCGCCGGCCGGTTGCGGATCGGCGCGCTCGCGGCGGGCGCGGTCCAGCCCGGCGCCGGGCGGGTCGATGTCGGGCCGCGGCTGACGCTGCGCCTGCCCCGCGTCGGCGAGGGCAGCCGGGTGGCGCTCGACTGGCGCCAGCGCATCGCGGGCGAAGCACGCCCCGAAAGCGGGCTGGCGCTGACGCTGGCGGCCGATTTCTGAAATTCTCCGCATTCGCCGCACAGCCGATTCCCCGTCTCCGAAAAATGGTCTAGGGTGGCGGAATCGGCCCCGTTCGGGGCTCGGCCATCGTTCAGGGTTCCATGGATCTTTATCTTCCCGTCGCCAATCTGTCGGTCAACGCGCTGGTGATCGTCCTGCTCGGCGGCGGCGTCGGCCTGCTGTCGGGGATGTTCGGCGTCGGCGGCGGTTTCCTGACCACGCCGCTGCTGATCTTCTACGGCATTCCGCCGACGGTGGCGGTGGCCTCGGCCGCGACGCAGGTGACGGGGGCCAGCGTGTCGGGGGTGATGGCCTACCTCGATCGCGACGCGGTCGACCTGCGCATGGGCTCGGTGCTCGTCGCCGGGGGGCTGCTCGGCTCGCTGATCGGCGCCGGACTGTTCGAACTGCTCGCGGCGCTCGGGCAGATCGATACCGCGATCTCGATCCTCTATGTCGGCCTGCTCGGCACTGTCGGCGCGCTGATGGGGCGCGAGGCGTGGGGGACGCTGCGCTCGATGCAGGCGGGTCTGCCGCCGCCGCCGCGCAAGCGGCGCCATCATCCGATGGTCGCCAACCTGCCGATGCGCTGGCGCTTCTATCGCTCGGGTCTCTATATCTCGCCGCTCGCGCCGCTGCTGCTCGGCATGGCGGTCGGCATCCTCACCATGCTGCTGGGGGTCGGCGGCGGCTTCATCCTGGTTCCCGCGATGCTCTATCTGCTCGGCATGGGGACGCAGGTGGTCGTCGGCACCTCGCTCTTCCAGATCCTGTTCGTGACGATCGCCACGACGATGGTCCATGCGATGACCACCGGCGCGGTCGACATCGTGCTTGCGGGGCTGCTGCTGCTCGGCAGCGTCACCGGCGCGCAGGTCGGCGCGCGCTTCGCGCAAAAGGCGCGGCCCGAATATCTGCGCCTCGCGCTCGCGGTCATCGTGCTGCTCGTCGCGGTCCAGATGGCGGTCGGCCTGTTCATCCGTCCCGACGAAATCTACACGGTGCAATGAGGCGGCTTGCCGCCTTTCTGCTCTGGCTGGCGCTGACGGTGGGGCTGGGCGGCGCTGCGCACGCCGCCGATCCGCGCCTTGTCCCCGACGTGTCGAGCCGCGCGATCGAGATCCAGTACAGCTTCACCGGCGAGGAACTGCTGCTGTTCGGCGCGATCCTCTATCCGGGGCAGCGCCTGCCCGACGACCGCGCCGACATCGTCGTCGTGCTGAAAGGACCGGTGCGCCCGATCGTGCTGCGCGAGAAGCGGCGCGTCGCCGGCATGTGGGTCAATGCGAACAGCATCCGCCTGCGCACCTCGCCGGGCTTCTATGCGATCGGCTCGTCGCGCCCGATCGAGCAACTGGTCGACGAGCGCACCGCGGCGATCTTCGAACTCGGGCTCAGCAACCTGTCGATGTCGCCGACCGGCTTTTCGGAATCGCGCAAGCTCGAACGCTTCGAGAACGGCCTGATCGACCTCTACACGCGCCAGGGACTCTTCTACCAGAACCCCCGGGCGGTCGAGATCACCGAGGGCGTGCTCTACCGCGCACGCATTCCGCTGCCCGCGCGCGTTCCCGTCGGCACCTATCGCGCCGAGACCTATCTGATCAGCAAGGGGCGGGTGCTCGCGGTCGCCTCGCGCGACGTGCAGATCCGTAAGGCGGGCTTCGAGCGATTCGTCGCGCTCGCGGCGCAGCGGCACGGTTTTCTCTATGGATTGAGCGCGGTGCTGTTGTCGCTCGTGCTCGGCTACGGCGCCTCGGCGCTCTTCCGCCGCCGCTGACGGCGGTGCGCGCGGCATAAGCGCTTTCTTTACGATCCGATGCGATAATCGCCCGCGGGACAGACCAGAGCAGGCGGGGCGATTGATGGATATGCAGGGCAGCGGCTTTCCGGCCGCGGATTCGACGGCGGTGCAACACGTCCGGCTGGCCGGCGGCGGCACCGTGGCGGCCTCCGCCGCTGCACCCGCGCCCGTCGCGGCGCCGCATCGCGACGACCTGCTGATCGGCGAGGTCATCGACATCGCGGGTTCGGCCTCGCGCATCCTCCTCGACGCCACGACGCTCGCAAAACTCGCCAATTCCCCCGACCCGGCCGTCGCGATGGCGGGGCAGGTCGGCGCGCAGGTCAAGGTCCGCGTCGGCAATGTGTGGTTGCTCGCCAGCATTCGCGACCAGCAGCTTCATAACGGCGGGCAGGGCCTGATCGTCGCGTCGATCGACTTCCTCGGCGAGGGCGACGAGGAGAAGATCACCGGCCGCATCCACAATTTCCGCCGCGGCGTGACGCGCTATCCGATCCCCGGCAGTCAGGTTTATGCCGCGACCAACGCCGATCTGAAGCAGATCTACGCCGCCGACGAGCGCGCGCATGTCGAGATCGGCACCGTCTATCCGACGCGCGACATCCGCGGTTCGCTCTATGTCGACGCGATGCTCGGCAAGCATTTCGCGCTGCTCGGGTCGACCGGCACCGGCAAGTCGACCAGCGCCGCGCTGATCCTCCACCGCATCTGCGAACTCGCGCCGCAGGGTCATATCGTGATGGTCGACCCGCACGGCGAATATTCGGCGGCGTTCAAGGGCACCGGCGCGCTGTTCGACGTCGACAACCTTGCCATGCCCTATTGGCTGATGAACTTCGAGGAGCATTGCGAGGTCTTCGTCACCAGCGAGGGCCGCGACCGGCAGGGCGATTGCGACGTGCTCGCCAAATGCCTGCTTCAGGCGCGGATGAAGAACCGCCTGGCAGAGGGCATGACGAAGATCACCGTGGATTCGCCGATCCCCTACCTGCTGTCCGACCTGCTCAGCATCCTGACCAACGAGATGGGCAAGCTCGACAAGGCGACATCGTCGGCACCCTTCATGCGGATCAAGGGCAAGATCGAGGAAATGCGGGCCGATCCGCGCTATAATTTCATGTTCTCGGGCATGCTCGTCGCCGACACGATGGCGAATTTCATCGGCAAGATATTCCGGCTGCCTTCGGACGGGCGGCCGATCTCGATCATCGATGTGTCGGGGGTACCATCGGACATCACCGGCGTCGTCGTCGCGGTGCTCTCGCGCCTGACGTTCGACTATGCGATCTGGTCGCGCGGCGAGCCGCAGCGACCGATCCTGCTCGTCTGCGAAGAGGCGCACCGCTATATTCCGGCCAAGGACGTCGGCCAGGGGCAGGCGGTGCGCAAGATCCTCGAGCGGATCGCCAAGGAAGGCCGCAAATACGGCGTGTCGCTGGGCCTGATCACCCAGCGCCCGTCGGATCTGGCCGAGGGCGTGCTGTCGCAGTGCGGCACGATCATCTCGATGCGCCTCAACAACGAGCGCGACCAGCATTTCGTCAAGGCGGCGATGCCCGAAGGATCGCGCGGCTTCATCGATTCGATCCCGGCGCTGCGCAACCGCGAATGCATCGTCTGCGGCGAGGGTGTGTCGATCCCGATCCGCATCCATCTCGACACGCTCGAAGAGGACAAGCGACCGGCCTCGGGCGACCCGCTCTTCTCGAAGCTGTGGCGCGAAACCGGCGGCGAGGCCGAGATGGTCGAGCGCATCGTCAAGCGCTGGCGCAGCCAGGGGCGCTAAGGGTTCCGAATATCCTCCACGCTTGCGGGGAGGTTCACATGACTGCGCGGCGGCTGGACTCAGCCCGCCGGCGGCTCCCACAACTCGATCGGATTGCCCTCCGGGTCGTGCACCCGGGCGAAGCGGCCAACAGCCGGGTCGTCCCATTCGTCCTTGGTGACGATGGCCTCGCCCGCGGCGCGGAACGGCGCGAGCACGGCGTCGAGATCGTCGACGCGCAGGTTGATCATGAACTGGCGGTCGGCGGGGAAATAGTCCGTGTCGGCCTGGAACGGCGAAAACACCAGCGGCCCGCCGATGACGGTCCAGACCCACTGGTTGACCGGAGCGCTGTCGTCGGCGGTGCAGCCGCCGCCGACACCCAGCCGGTCGCGATACCAGGCGCTCAGCGCTTCGGGGTCGCGGGCGCGGAAGAACAGCCCGCCGATGCCTTTCACATGTCCCATGTCCAGCCTCCCTGCCGTGTCGGCCGGAAGATATCTCCGCCGCTCTAGCGAATCCACTCTCCGCTCTTGCGGAACTCCTCGCGAATCTGGCCCGACTGGTTGAGCCGCGGGTCGGTGTAGGCCGGCGGCGGTGCGCTTGGCGTCGGCGTCGCGGCGGCGGTGCCGGTCTGCGCCATCGCCTGCGGCATCGGGGCCGCGGCGCCGCCAGGCAGCGGCGCAGGCTGGATTGCGCCGTCGATCGGCGGTAGTCCCGCCGCCATCCCGTTGCCGCGCAACGCAGCGAGCTGACCGGCAACGGGCAGATAGGGGCCGGGCACCGGCTCATGGCCCAGATAGGGCGCGCGAAAGGCGTCCGGCATCCCCCAGCGCCCGCGCCAGCGATGGAAGATATGCGCGCCGACGATGTTGGTCATCACCAGGCTCTTGCCCCAGCGCGGCCAGATGGCGGTGGTGTGATAGTGGGTCGCCAGTCCGACGCCCGGATAGACCGAGCCGCCGAGCGCGGCCGAGGCGATGCGGCTCGCGCGCAGCCATATCGCCTTGTCCGGCGCGCGCGCCATCGCCCCGTCGCAGGCGAAGGTGAACTGGCATACGCCGGGGCGCTGCGACCCCTGGAAGACGACGCCGCAGATCGTGTTGGGAAAGCTGGGGTGCCGGGCGCGGTTGAGCACGACCTGCGCGACGCCGCGCATCCCGTCGTCGCTTTCGGACGCCGCCTCATAATAGACGGCGGCGGTCAGGCAGTAATGCGCGCGCTCGCGGTCGAGCGCGGTGAGCCCCTTGAAGGCATAGCTTTTCGCGGGCGGCCCGACGAACGCCTCGTCGCGTAGCGTTGCCGGATCGACCGGCGGCTGCGCGGCGGCGTCGGCATAGCCGATGCTGCCGGGATCGGGCAGCGTCGGGTCGATTTTCAGCGCGTCGGCATAGCTGCCGGCGTTCATCACCGCCCAGCGTGTCGGGTCGTAGGGCTTGAAATCGAGCGGCACGGTGATGCGATGCGGGCCGAAGCCGTGCGGCCGCGCCGCGCCGCTCGACAGCGCGAGCGCGAGGCTGGCGACGATCACCGCCGCGACCAGCGCTGCCCAGAAATTGCGCCCCGGCCCGGCGGGCCTTGCCGCCGCGGGGTCGAGCCAGGCCGACCGGGCCGTCAGGTGCAATTCGGGCTTCATGCGCGCGTCAATCATCCGATTCGGCATCCGCCCGACCGATTCGTGCGGGGCAATTCGGTCCGCCTTATGCCGTGAGGTGCGAACAAAGTGTTGCGGCACGATCCGCATGTCCCGCAGCGGGACAGGCGCGGCGGATGGGGCGGAACGGCGCGATTGTCAAATCGGCGCGTCTCGGGGGTCATCGTGCTATCGCGCGACCCCAACGGTCACGCCTCGATGGCGGCGTCGAACCATTCGCCGCGCGCCCGCACGGTCATCGGTAGCCCGAACAGGCCGGTCAGCGCCTCGCCGGTCAGCAGCTCGGCCTTGGCGCCGTCGCGGTGGAGGCGGCCGCCGCGCAGCATCACGATGCGGTCGATCTCGGGCAAGATCTCCTCGATATGATGTGTGATCAGCAGCAGCGTGGTGCCGCCGCGCGCGACGTCGCGCAGCATGGCGAGGAAATGGTGGCGCGATGCGGGGTCTAGCCCGGCGCAGGGCTCGTCGAGCAGCAGCGCGCGCGGCCGATGCGCGAGCGCGCGGGCGATCAGCACGCGCCGCGCCTCACCCGTCGACAGGCTTGCCATGCTGCGCCCGATCAGATGGCTCGCCCCGACCTCTTCGAGCGCGGCGCGCGCGGCGTCGATCATCGCCTGCGTATAATGCTGGTGCGCCCACAGCCCGCGCGAGGCGAAGAAGCCCGAGACGACGCAGTCGAGCGTTTCGAGCGGCGGGTCGGCGTCGAAATCGAGCTGCATCGCACCCGACACGATACCGAGCAGCTTCCGCAGGTCGAAGACGTTCCAGCTTTCCTGCCCGAAGATGCGGACCTGCGCGCCGTAATGCGGATAGAACTGGCGCGCGATCAGCTTGACCAGCGTCGACTTGCCCGACCCGTTGGCGCCGAGGATCGCGGCATTCTCGCCCGCGCCGATGGTCAGCGCGGGCAGGTCGAGGATGCACGTCTCGTCGGCGATGACGCGGACATCGGCAAGGTCGAGCAGGGGTGGGTCGATGGTCATCGCGCGCCCCACAGCATGGCGGGGCGCATCGGGGCAAGCGAAAATGCCGCCGCCGTCAATAGGCTAGCGCACAGCCGTCGGCGCGCATCTCGCTCGCGGCGGCATAGACGCGCGTGTCGCCGTCCATGCGATGCTCGACGCATTGATAGCGGCCGAACCCGCCGTCGGGCTCGCCGATCGTCCAGCCGATCTCCGCCAGCCGCGCGCGCGTCGCCGCGGGCACCCCGCTTTCGAGGCGCAGCAGTCCGTTCGGCCCCAGCCCCTCGGCATCCTCGCCCATCGACTGCGACGATCCCTCGTGGTGCCAGCGCGGCGAATCGCCCGCCGCCTGGATTTCGAGCCCGTAGTCGATGCGGTTGACGACGATCTGTGTCTGCCCCTGCGGCTGCATGTCGCCGCCCATCACGCCGAAGCTCATCCACGGCGTGTCTCCGTGCGCGGCGAAACCGGGGATGATCGTCTGGAAGGGCCGCTTGCCGGGGGCATAGATGTTGGGATGCCCGTCCCGCAGAGTGAAGAGCTGGCCACGGTCCTGGAACATGAAGCCCAGCCCGTCGGCGACCAGCCCCGACCCCATGCCGCGGAAGTTCGACTGGATCATCGACACCATCATCCCGTCCTTGTCGGCGCAGCTGAAATAGGTGGTGTCGCCGTGGCTCGGCGCCTGGCCGGGATGGACCGGCGACAGGATGCGGTCGGGGCGGATCAGCTTCGCGCGCTCGGCGGCATAATCCTTCGACACCAGCCATTCGACCGGCACCTCGGCGAAATGCGGGTCGGCATAATATCGCGCGCGATCCTCATAGGCGAGGCGCTTCGCCTCGGCCTGGAGGTGGATCGACAGCGGCGACTGGAATCCGGCGCTCTTCAGGTCGAAATGTTCGAGGATATTGAGCATCTGCAGCGTCGCGATCCCCTGCGTGTTGGCGCCGAGCGCATAAACGTCGGTGCCGCGATAGCTGGTGCGGTGCGGTTCGATCCATTCGGACCGGTGCGCCGCCAGATCCTCGCGGCGCAGCCAGCCTCCGATGCGCCGGAAATAGGCATCGATCGTGCGCGCGATCTCGCCCTCGTAGAAGACGTCGCGTCCGCCCTCGGCGATCAGGCGGAAGGTGCGTGCGAGGTCGGGGTTGCGGAATACCTGACCCGCCGCCGGCCCCTTGCCGTCGGCCATGCCATAGGTGCGCATCGCATTGTCGATCTCCTCGATCTCGCGTCCCGGCTGGCGGAAACCGGCGAGGCTGCGGCGGATGTACCAGGCGATCATGTCGGGTACCGGCGCCCCTGCCTCGGCATGGGCGATCACCGGCTCGAACAGTTCCTTCCATGGCAGCTTTCCGTAGCGCTGGTGCATCGTCCACCAGGCGTCGACCGCGCCGGGCACCGAAACGCTGATCGCGCCATAGGCGGGCAGGGTGCCCTGCTTCGCCCGCGCGCGCACCGTCGCGAGGTCGAGCCCGCGCGGGCTCTTCCCCGAACCCGCGAGCCCGACGAGTTTGCGCTGCCCGGGGTCCCAGATCATCGCATAGGCATCGCCGCCGATGCCGTTCGCGGTCGGTTCGAGCAGGCCGAGGCAGGCGTTGATCGCGATCGCGGCATCGACCGCCGACCCGCCGCGCTTCAATATGTCGATCCCCGCCTGCGTCGCCAGCGGATGCGCGGTGCCGGCCGCGCCGCTGAGACCATATGCGGCCGTGCGTGAAGCGAAGCTCGCCCCGACCGGCCGGTCGCCGCCGCCGACATCCGGGCGCACGAAGCGGTCCGCGCCCGCGTCCCACGCGGGCGGCAGCGGCGGCGCATCCTTCTTCGCGGGCTGGGCGGTGCCTGCCGTGGGCAGGAAGGCCACCGCGGGGGCGGCGGCGAGAAGCGTGCGACGGCGCATGGACAATCCCCTCGAAAAAAGGCTTTGTTGCGCCGTCGGTGGGTGATGGCAAGGTGCGAATGTCCGCCCGGCGGATCGCTCAGCCGTGCGTTGGCCGTATCTCGATCGTCAGATGCGCGATTTCGTGCACCGGACGGACGCGCGCGCGGATGGTGTCGCGATCAATCCCTTCCGCGCTGATGATCGCGCCGTGCGCCGCGGGACCGAGCCGCCAGACGTGCAGGTCGACGATGCGTGCGTCGCCCGGACCTTCGACATGCCCGCGGATTTCGGCCTCCAGCGCCGGGTCGGTAGCGTCGAGCAGCACAGAGGCCGTGTCGCGCATCAGCGACCACGACCAGATGGCGATGACGATCGATCCGGCGATCCCGACCGCCGGGTCGAGCCACGCCCAGCCGAGATAGCGCCCACCGAGCAGCGCCGCGATCGCGAGCACCGAGGTCAGGGCGTCGGCGAGCACGTGCAGATAGGTCGACCGCAGATTATTGTCGTGGTCGTGGGGCTCGCTTTCACCATGCGCATGTCCATCATGCGCGTGCTCGTCATGATGATGGTCATGGCCGTGGCCGAGCAGCAGCGCGCTGACGATGTTCACCGCAAGGCCGATCGCGGCGATCACGGCTGCCTCGACGAAGGCCACCGGGCGCGGGTCAACTAGCCGCGTCAGCGATTCCCACGCGATGCCGATCGCGACGATCCCGAGCACGAGCGCCGAGGCGAAACCTGCGAGGTCGCCGACCTTGCCGGTGCCGAAGCTGTAGCGGCCGCTCGTCGCATGGCGCTTCGCATAGGCGTAGGCGAGCGCCGCAATGCCCAGTGCGCCGGCATGGGTCGCCATGTGAAAGCCGTCGGCGAGCAGCGCCATCGAAGCGAAGGCGAGCCCCGCGGCGATCTCCGCCACCATCATCGCCGCGGTCAGCAGCACGACCCACAGGGTGCGGCGGGCATTTTCGTCGTGCCGCGCGCCCAGATAGACATGATTGTGCGTGAGCGTGTCGATTTCGCTGTCGAGCGACATGCGGCGCGCTCCCTATCGAGCGTGGCCGCGGATCGCGGTCGCGCGCGCTGCTGTCTGTCCGGCAGTGCGCCGGACGCGCGCGAGAAGTCGATCCCTGTTCGTGCGGGCATGCGCCATGGGACAGGGACCTGCCCGATATCCGCAGGCGGGACAAGGATGAAGATCGAACGGCGCCCCTTGTCATTCCCCCTTGCCGTCGCCCCCGCATCGGCCTATATGCAGCCCACTTCTTGACATGGTTAGCCAGTTGGGACGTCGGGGCCGCGGGCCGCGGCGGCTTTTCCCGCATGGGTTTTCCGGTCGTCCGGTTTGGGATCATCAGTTGGTCGATTTCGACGCCCTCAACGCGATCATCGCGCCCGAAGCCGAGGCGATGGGCCTCGCGCTCGTGCGCGTTGCCTTCTTCGGCGGCGAGAGCGACCCGACGCTGCAGGTGATGGCCGAACGACCCGACACGCGCCAGCTCACCATCGACGACTGCGCCGACCTGTCGCGCCGCATCTCCGACCGGCTCGACGCGCTGGAAGAAGCGGGCAAGGATCCGATCGACGGCGCCTATCGGCTCGAGGTCTCGTCGCCCGGCATCGACCGGCCGCTGACGCGGCCCGCCGACTTCGCCGACTGGGCGGGGCACGAGGCGAAGATAGCGCTCAAGGAAAAGCGCGACGGGCGCCAGCGCTTCAACGGCACGCTGATCGGCATCGACGGCGATGTCGTGACGTTAGTGGACAAGGAAGAGGTCGAGCATCGCCTGCCGTTCGACGCGATCGACACGGCGAAACTGGTGCTCACCGACAGATTGATTGCCGCAACCGTTCCGCTCTCGACCGAGGGCGCCGACGAAATGGAAGAAGAAGGACAGGACTGATGGCCACTGCCATTTCCGCCAACAAGGCCGAACTGCTCGCGATCGCCAACAGCGTCGCCAGCGAGAAGATGATCGACAAGGGGATCGTCATCGAGGCGATCGAGGAAGCGATCCAGCGTGCCGCGCGCGCTCGCTACGGCGCCGAGAACGACATTCGTGCCAAGCTCGACCCGCAGACCGGCGATCTTCGTCTCTGGAGGGTGGTCGAAGTGGTCGAGGCGGTCGACGACTATTTCAAGCAGGTCGACCTCGCCGCCGCGCAAAAGCTTCAGAAGGATGCGAAGATCGGCGACTTCATCGTCGATCCGCTGCCCGCGGTCGATCTCGGCCGCATCGATGCGCAGTCGGCGAAGCAGGTCATCTTTCAGAAGGTGCGCGAAGCCGACCGCGAGCGCCAGTATGAAGAGTTCAAGGACCGCGCGGGCGAGATCATCACCGGGGTCGTCAAGTCGGTCGAGTTCGGCCACATCGTCGTCAACCTCGGCCGCGCCGAGGGCGTGATCCGCCGCGACCAGCAGATCCCGCGCGAACTGATGCGCGTCGGCGACCGCGTCCGCGCGCTGATCCTGTCGGTGCGCCGCGAGAACCGCGGGCCGCAGATCTTCCTGTCCCGCGCGCACCCCGACTTCATGAAGAAGCTGTTCGCGCAGGAAGTCCCCGAAATCTACGACGGCATCATCGAGATCAAGGCGGCGGCGCGCGATCCGGGCAGCCGCGCCAAGATCGGCGTCATCAGCTACGACGGCAGCATCGACCCCGTCGGCGCCTGCGTCGGCATGAAGGGCAGCCGCGTCCAGGCGGTGGTGCAGGAGATGCAGGGCGAGAAGATCGACATCATCCCCTGGTCCGAGGACACCGCGACCTTCGTCGTGAACGCGCTCCAGCCCGCGACGGTCCAGCGCGTTGTGATCGACGAGGATGACGGCCGCATCGAGGTCGTCGTTCCCGACGACCAGCTTTCGCTCGCCATCGGGCGGCGCGGCCAGAACGTCCGTCTCGCGAGCCAGCTCACCGCCAAGCAGATCGATATCATGACCGAGGCCGACGCGAGCGAGAAGCGCCAGCGCGAGTTCATCGAGCGCTCGACGATGTTCCAGGAAGAGCTCGACGTCGACGAGACGCTCGCGCAACTCCTCGTTGCCGAGGGCTTCGGAGAGCTCGAAGAGGTCGCCTATGTTCCGCTCGAGGAACTGGCGGGCATCGAGGGTTTCGACGAGGAACTGGCCGAGGAATTGCAGAGCCGCGCGACCGAGGCGCTCGAGCGCCGCGAGGAAGCCGCGCGCGCCGAACGCCGCGAACTGGGCGTCGAGGATGCGCTGGCCGAGATTCCGCACCTGACCGAGGCGATGCTCGTCACGCTTGGCAAGGCGGGGATCAAGACGCTCGACGACCTTGCCGACCTCGCGACCGACGAACTGATCGCGAAGAAGCGCAGTGACAACCGGCGCGGCCCGTCGCGCGAGCGCGCCGAGCGCGCGGAGGATCGCGGCGGCGTTCTCGGCGAATACGGCCTGTCGGAAGAGCAGGGCAACGAGATCATCATGGCGGCGCGTGCGCACTGGTTCGACGACGAGCCGGCGCCTGAGGCGGAAGTCGCGTCGCAAGCCGGGGAGGCCGCCGATGCGGACCCCGCGCAATGATCAGCTAGGTCGAACCGACCGCGCGGGCAGGCGCGGCGACCATGCGCCCGAGCGGCGCTGTGTGGTGACCGGCGCGGTGGCGCCGGCCGAAGGGCTCGTGCGCCTTGCGCTCGGGCCCGACGGCGTCATCGCGCCCGACGTGCTGGGCAAGGCACCGGGACGCGGCGCGTGGATCGGCGTGCCGCGCGCCGAGCTTGAAGCCGCGCAGGTGAAGGGCAAGCTCCGGGGCGGGCTCGCGCGGGCGCTGCATGCGAAGGATTTCGCGATCCCCGACGATCTCGGTACGCGGATCGAGGCGCAGCTTCACCGCGCGGCGCTCGACCGGCTGGGGCTCGAAGCGCGCGCGGGCACGCTGATCCTGGGCAGCGACCGTATCGAGGAAGCGGCGCGGCGCGGGCAGGTGCGCCTGCTGCTCCACGCCCGCGATGCCGGCGAGGACGGGCGCCGCAAACTGGCGCAGGCATGGCGCGTCGGCACCGACGACGAAGGCTCGGGCCGGCAGGGTATGGTCTTGCCGGTGGACCGGGACGCCCTATCTATGGCATTGGGGCGCGACAATGCGGTGCATCTGGCGTTGACCGACGCCCGCGCCGCGGACCGGGTGCTGGCGCATTTGAGCCGCTGGCAGTTTTTCACCGGATGGTTTAGGGACGCGGCGAACCGCGGCCCGGATGCGGATTCCCGCGATGCGGGGACTGGGGCGGCGTCGACGGATTCTGCCGTTTCGGACGCCTTTTGAAGGAATATGACGTTTCGATGAGTGACGAACAGGACAAGCCGACTCTGACCCGCAAGCCGCTTGGGCTTAAGCGGACGGTCGAGGCCGGACAGGTGCAGCAGCAGTTCAGCCACGGCCGCCGCAACACGGTGGTGGTCGAGGTGAAGCGCCGCCGCGTGATCGGTCGTCCGGGCGAAGCTGCTCCGGCGCCCGAGGTCGAAGAGACGAAGGCCGCTCCGGCCCCGGCGCCCAAGCCCGCCGCGCCCGCCCCAGCGCCCAAGCCCGCCGCGTCGAAGGTCGACAGCCTGATGACGCGCCAGGAGCGCCAGGCGCAGCTGCTGCGCGAGGCCGAAGAGGCGCGCCTCGCCGCGCTCGAGGACGCGCGTCACCGCGAAGAAGCGGCGCGCGCACGCGCGATCGAGGAGGAAAAGGCCCGCGCCGAGGCGCGCGAGGAAAAGGCGAAGGCCGCCGAAGCTGTGGAGACCGCCGAACCGGCGCCTGCTGCACCGGCCGAGGAAGCGCCCGCCGCGCCCGCGCCCGCTGCGAAGGCGGAGGAAGCTCCCCGCGCCGCGCCGGCGAGCGCTCCGGCGCCGCGCCGCTTCACGCCGGTCGAGACCAAGCGTCCGGAGCCGAAGCGCCCCGAGCCCAAGGCCGAGCGTCGCGGCGACCATCGCCGCCAGTCGGGCAAGCTGACCGTCACCCGCGCGCTCAACGATGACGAGGGCGCGCGCGCGCGCAGCCTCGCGGCGCTCAAGCGCGCCCGCGAGAAGGAAAAGCGCGCGCACATGACGCCGTCCTCCGGGCCGCGCGAGAAGCAGGTCCGCGAAGTCGTCGTGCCCGACACGATCACGGTGCAGGAACTCGCCAACCGCATGGCCGAAAAGGGCGCCGACCTCGTCAAGGCGCTGTTCAAGATGGGCATGATGGTCACGGTCAACCAGACGATCGACCAGGACACCGCCGAACTGCTCGTCACCGAGTTCGGGCACGAGATCAAGCGCGTCAGCGAGGCCGATGTCGACATCCGCAACGAAGAGGATGTCGATTCGCCCGAGCAGATGAAGCCGCGCGCGCCAGTCGTCACGATCATGGGCCACGTCGATCACGGCAAGACCAGCCTGCTCGACGCGCTGCGCGGCGCGAACGTGCAGGCGGGCGAGGCCGGCGGCATCACCCAGCATATCGGTGCCTATCAGGTGAAGACCCCCGACGGGTCGATGGTCACCTTCCTCGACACGCCGGGCCACGAGGCCTTTACCGAGATGCGCGCGCGCGGGGCGAATGTCACCGACATCGTCATCCTGGTGGTCGCCGCCGACGACGGGCTCAAGCCGCAGTCGATTGAGGCGATCAACCATGCGAAGGCGGCCGGGGTGCCGATCATCGTCGCGATCAACAAGATCGACAAGGACGGCGCCAATCCCCAGCGCGTGCGCGAGCGCCTGCTCGAGCATGAGCTGGTGGTCGAGGAAATGGGCGGCGACGTCCAGAACGTCGAGGTGTCGGCGCTCAAGAAGATCAATCTCGACAAGCTGCTCGACGCGATCGCGCTGCAGGCCGAGATCATGGAGCTGAAGGCGAACCCCGATCGCGCTGCGGAGGGTACGGTGGTCGAGGCAAAGCTCGACAAGGGCCGTGGCCCGGTCGCGACGGTGCTCGTCCGCCGCGGCACGCTCAAGGTCGGCGACGTGTTCGTCTGCGGCGCCGAAAGCGGCCGCGTCCGCGCGCTGGTCGACGATCATGGCAAGCAGATCAAGCAGGCCGGTCCGTCGATGCCGGTCGAGGTCCTCGGCCTCGGCGGCGTCCCGATGGCGGGCGACACGCTGACCGTGGTCGAGAATGAGGCACGCGCCCGCGAGGTCGCCGCCTATCGCCAGGAACAGGCGCTCCGTAAGCGTACCGCGCAGGCGCCGGTCAGCCTCGAAGGCATGTTCTCGGCGCTCGCCGACAAGGCCAAGGTCATCGAATATCCGGTGGTCATCAAGGCCGACGTGCAGGGCAGCGTCGAGGCGATCGTCAACGCGCTCAACAAGCTGTCGACCGACGAGATCCGCGTCCGGGTGCTCCATTCGGGTGCCGGCGCGATCACCGAAAGCGACGTGACGCTCGCCGCCTCGACCGGCGCGCCGATCATCGGCTTCAACGTCCGTCCGAACGCCAAGGCGCGCGAGATCGCGAACCGCGAGAAGGTTCGTTTCCTCTACTATGACGTCATCTATCACCTGACCGAGGAAGTCGCGAAGGAGATGGCGGGCGAGCTGGGTCCCGAACGCGTCGAGACCGTCGTCGGCCGCGCCGAGGTCAAGGAAGTCTTCCCGGCCGGCAAGCGCGACAAGGCGGCGGGCCTGCTGGTGCTCGAAGGCAGCATCCGCAAGGGGCTCCACGCGCGTCTCACCCGCGAAGACGTCATCGTCTCGGCGACGACGATCGCCTCGCTGCGCCGGTTCAAGGACGACGTCGCCGAAGTGCGCGCCGGCCTGGAGTGCGGCGTGGTGCTGGCCGACACCAACGACATCAAGCCGGGCGATCACCTCGAAGTCTTCGAGGTCGAGGAACGCGAACGGACGCTGTAAGGGGACCGACCCATGGCTGAGAGTTTTTTCAGCCGGTTTCCGGCGCCGCCCTGCGCGCAGCTTCTCGGCTGGGAACTGATCGCGGACTATCCGGGCGAAGGGCGGATCGAGATCGCCTTTCACCCGACCGCGCAGATGCTCAACCCGCGCGGGACGGTGCAGGGCGGCTTCGTCGCGGCGATGCTCGACGACACGATGGGACCGGCGCTGGTCAGCATGACCGGCGGCGCCGAAGTTCCGGCGTCGATCGACCTCAATGTCAGCTTCCTCAAGCCGGTGATGCCCGGCCGGGTCATCGGCAAGGGGCGCGTCGTCGGTCGCGGCCGATCGGTCGCTTTTCTGGAAGCTGAACTCTTCGACGAGAAGGGCGAGCTTCTGGCCCGCGCGACGTCGAGCGCGCGCATCATGGAATTTGATCGAAATGCGTCATAGCGAAACCCCGTCCGGCCCTTCGGTTCGCGTGCTGCGTGTTGGCGAGCAGGTGCGGCATGTGCTCAGCGAAATCCTTCAGCGCGGCGACGTACACGACGATGTGCTCGCGAGCCATCCAGTGAGCATCACCGAAGTGCGCATGTCGCCTGACCTGCGCCATGCGACGGTGTTCGTGAAGCCGTTGCTCGGCCGGGACGAGGAGGCGGTGCTGCGGGCGCTGCGCACCAACACCGCCTATCTCCAGCGTGAGGTCGCGCATGGCATCCGCATGAAATATGCCGCGAAGCTGAAATTCCTGCCCGACGAAAGTTTCGACGAGGCGAGCCACATCGACCAACTGCTGCGCGACCCGAAGGTGGCACGCGATCTGGGCGAGTCCGAGGCCGAATAACCACCGTCGCCCCCGCGAAGGCTATTTCTTCCCCTTCCGGATCCCCGCCGCTTCCTCCAGTTCGACCAGCGCCTCTTCCAGATAGTCGATCATCCGCTGCGCGTGCGGGACGCTGCGGCGGCAGGCGGTGATGCCGAAGTCGATGTTCCTGAAATTCGACACCTGGGTGATGTTCATCGCCATGCCGTCGACCGGGATGCTCGCGGGGTACATGCCGTCGAGCCGCGCGCCGTTCCAGTACATCTGCTCGCGCGGCCCCGGCACGTTGGAGATGGTCGCGGAGTAAGCGGGGAATTTGTCGGCTGTGCGCGTCAGCGCGGTCAGCATCATCGGGAAGCTGGTGATCGCGGTATAGAGCTGGATCTGCGCCGCGGTCATCGCGCGAAGCTGGGCCTTCGCCGAGTTCATCGATTCCTGGATCGCCGCCATCCGCGCCGCGGGGTCGTCGATGTGCGTCGCCAGATTGGCGGTGACCGAGGCGACCGAATTGCCCGAATCGATGTCGTCCTTGGGACGGATCGACACCGGTGCCATCGCTTTCAGCGGCTTGTCGGGAAGCTCGTTCAGCGACTGGAGATATTTGCGCATCGCTCCCGCGCACATGCCGAGCACCGCGTCGTTGATCGTCCCGTCATAGGCCTTGCCCAACGCGCGCACCCGGTCGAGCGACCAGCTCTGCGCGACGAAGCGCCGCGCGCCGGTGATGTTGCGGTTGAAGCTGGTGCGCGGGACGCCGGCGAAAGGCGTGGCGAGGCCGTCGCCTCCGATGCCGAACATTGCGGCGACATATTGGTTGAGCGCCCTGGTCACCCCGACGCTGTTGCCCCATTGTTCCTTCAGGAAATCGCCGATCGCGGTGATGTCGGTCAGGCTGGGCCGCGGCGGCTTCTTCGGCATCGGGAATTTGCGCTTGTAGGCTTCATAGGCCTCGACCGACAGCGGCGACGCGATGCGCCGCTCGTTCGGGTCGGGGGTCAGCATCGAATTGTAGAAATGGATGCTCGCCGCGCCGTCCATCAGCGCGTGGTGGATTTTCTTGAAGGTCGCGATCTGCCGGTTCGGCAGGCCCGAGATCAGCGTCATCTCCCACAGGGGGCGGGTGCGGTCGAGCAGCCCCGAATGGAGGCGCGAAGCGAGCTCGAACATCTCGCGATAGCGCCCCGGCTTGGGCAGTGCTGCGGCGCGGACATGATAGTGCATGTCGATGTCGCGGTCGGGTTCGAGCCGGATCGGGCCATATTGACCGAGCGGCGTCAGCTTCAGCACCTCGCTGAACGGTCGCCTCAGTCCCTCCGGCTGTCGCAGCAGCGCGAGCTGCTCGTTCAGCCATTCGGTCTCGTCGACGTCATCGGGCAATGTATAGAGGTTGATGCCGCCGATATGCATCGGCATCTCGCGACTTTCTCCCACCAGGAACATCGCATCGCTGATTGGCATCAGACGCATAGGCAGCTCTCTCCCCAACATGCTGCATCTTTTGTGCGCAGCATGACAGGCGATGGCGGCGAGTCAAGCCGCGGACGCGGCAGCGCAAAAGGCGATTTCGATCGTCACCGATCCGCGCCGTTCCAGATGATGCGGAACGTGCGGGGGGATCAGCATGGTGTCGCCGGATTTCAGCAGGCGATGGCCCCCGGCTTCGTCGTCCCAATGGAAACGGATCGATCCGGCGATGACGGACAGCAATCCCCACGCCCCTTCCTTGAGCGTATGGCGGCCAAGCAGCCCGGTGGGAATGGTATCGGCCCCGAACGGCCCGATGGTGCGATATGCGCGGGCGCCGGAGGGAAGCGGCGGCCCGCGCTCCGCGATCGGCGCCACGATCAGAAACCGGCCGAGGCGCGGGCGAGGAAGACGACGATGCCGAGGAAGGCGAAGCCCGCCGGAACCGCAAGGATCTGCGCGGCGACGGTGCGCGCGTCCATCGGCCCCGTCCAGGTTTCGAGCAGGCCGCCGGCGCGGTCGAGCGGCGAGTCGTGCTCGCGTCCCTTCTGCTTGTGGAGGAGGCCAGCGGTACCGAAGAACATCAGCATGTAGAGCAGCGAGATGACGAGCATCATCACCGTTGCGGTGTCGCGCCCCGTTGCCGCGGCGACGGCGATGAAGAAGATCGCGTAGAAGGCGAACATCGAATGCCATATCCAGCGCGGAAGCTGGAAGCCGGCCTGGACCCCGCTCGTCTCGTGCGGGTCGTTGGCGATGTAGGGCGGCTGCGATGCCGCGGGCAGGTCAGAGGACGGATGAGACATGGGGCAGTTCCACTTTCTTGGCGAGCGGGTCTTCTCGGTCGCGATGGACCCAGATGCCGGTGAGCAGGCTCTCGGCGATCATCCGCGCCTTGCCGCCGATGTGGCGGGCCGCTTCGGGGGTCGGCGCGATCGCGTGCAGCGTCCGATAGAAGAGCGCGAGCCACTGCTGGAAATGCTCCTGCGCGATCGTCGGGATCGCGAGATGCTTCATCATCGGGTTGCCGGTGAAATTGCCAGCGCTGAGCAGGACCGACTGCCAGAAGCGGTTCATCTGGCCGAGGTGCGCGGGCCAGTCGGAAATCTGCGCGTTGAAGATCGGGCCCAGCACCGCATCCTCGCGCACCGAGGCATAGAAGCGATCGACCAGATCGGCGATGAAGGGTTCGTCGATTCCCATCGCCAGCGCTTCGGCGCGCCGTTCCTCGCGCGCCGCGATCGCATGCGGGTGGGCCTGCACCGTTCTCGTTGCCATGGCTCGTTCGAAATCCTGAGGTTCGATCTAATTGGGTATCTGAAATACCTGTTTAGCGACCTTGAGCGGAAAAGCAATATTCAATATACCTAATTCATGCGACTGAGCCTGCACAGCGATTACGCCCTGCGCATCCTGATGGCGCTCGCCGCCACCGGGCGCCAGATGTCGGTCGAGGAGATCGCGGGCCAGTACGGCATTTCGCGCAACCATCTCGCCAAAGTCGCGCAGCGGCTGCAGGCGCTCGGCTATGTTAGCGCGCAGCGTGGGCGCGGCGGCGGGTTGACGCTCGCGCGCGGGGCCGATGACGTCGGAGTCGGCACGGTCGTCCGCCAGTTCGAGAATCTGGAGGGGCTGGTCGAATGCATGGACCCCGCGACGTCGACCTGCCCGGTGTGTGGGGGGTGCGGCCTGCAGAATGCGCTCGGCGGGGCGCTGGCGGCGTTCCTGGCGCATCTCGACGGCTATACGCTCACCGACCTAGTGCCGCAGCCATCGCGGTTCCGCACGCTGCTCGGCGTCGCCTGATTCCCGTTGCGCCGCGCCGCGCACGCGATAACAGGCGCTGATGGCCAAGCTCTATTTCTATTATGCCAGCATGAACGCCGGCAAGTCGACGACGCTGCTTCAAGCGGATTTTAACTATCGCGAGCGCGGCATGGAGACGATGCTGTGGACTGCGGCGCTCGACGACCGTTATGGCGCCGGGCAGATCACCAGCCGCATCGGCCTGCTCGCCGACGCCCGCAAGTTCGATCCCGACAGCGATTTGTGGGCGGCGGTGCAGGTGGAGAATCGCCAGCGCCCGCTCGCCTGCGTGCTGATCGACGAGGCGCAGTTCCTGTCGCGCGCGCAGGTGCTCGACCTCGCGCGGCTGGCTGACGAGGCGAACATTCCGGTGCTCTGCTATGGCCTGCGCACCGATTTCGCCGCCGACCTCTTCCCCGGCTCGGCGGCGCTGCTCGGACTGGCCGACGCGCTGATCGAGCTGAAGGCGGTGTGCGAATGCGGGCGCAAGGCAACGATGAACCTGCGCGTCGACGCCGACGGCCGCGCGGTGGTCGAGGGCGCGCAGACAGAGATCGGCGGCAACGACCGCTATGTAGCGATGTGCCGGCGGCATTTCATGCAGAAACGGCGCGAGGCCGCGGAGACAAAGGCGCCCGCCGATGCTTGACCGCCTCCATGCCGAACTTGCCGACGGCGCCCTCGCGCTCGTCAGGCTGACCGAGGGACACCGCGAGGCGCTGCGCGCAGTCTGCGCCGCCGACGCGGATATCTGGCCGATCTATTCGGTCAGCTATGATCCCGCGCATTTCGACGCGAGCTTCGATGCGCTGATCGGCGGCGAGGGACGGATGCCCTATGCGATCGTCGCGGACGGCCGGCTGGTCGGTATGACCGCGTGGCTACGCCCGGTCCCCTCGGCGCAGACGGTCGAGATCGGCAACAGCTATATCCATCCCGACGCGCGCGGTACCGGCCTGAATGGCCGGGTCAAGCGGCTGATGATCGACCACGCCTTCGCGGTCGGCATCCGCCGCATCGAATTCCGTATCGACGAGCGCAATGCGCGCAGCCAGGCGGCGGTCGCGAAGCTCGGCGCGCGCAAGGAAGGCGTGCTGCGCGCCGAGCGCGTCACCTGGACCGGCCATGTCCGCGACACGGGGCTGTGGTCGCTGCTTGAAGCGGACTGGCGCCGCTAGCTCTTCGTCCCTACGAGGAACGGCAGGCGACGAAGCAATTCCCGGCCATCGGTCTGCGCGAGGCCGCAGGCTGGAGATTGCTTCGCTCCCTCGCAATGATGGGGTCGGGAATTTGCTGTCCGCGGGTCAGCCCTCGTTCAGGCGCGCCGTGCCATCATCCGCGGCATGAAACAGACAATCGCTCTCTCCCTGGCCGCTCTGCTGCTTCCCCTTTCGGCAGCGGCGGCGGCCGACGAACCGGCACAGGCGCCGCGCGCGCTGGGCGTCGAATCGAGCATCGCCTTTCCCGGCGACGCGACGATCCGCAACTGGCAGGCGGATGGCGAAGACGGCATCTGGATCGAGGGGCGCCGCGGCGAATGGTTCTACGGACGCTTCGTCGGCCCGTGCCGCGACCTCGATTTCGCGCAGGCAATCGGGATCGACGCGCGCGGCGTGTCGCGGCTCGACAAGTTCGCGACGCTCATCGTGCGCGGCGAACGCTGCCGCCTCAACTCCTTCGTCACCTCGCCGCCGCCGCCCGCGAAGAAGGCGGCGGCGGATCCACAAAAGTGACGCGAAATTGAAGCGAAATTGACAAGGCACGTCGTCGCGCCCTAGCGGCGTGCGAATGAACGGCTGGATCATCCTCGACAAGCCCATCGGCCTCGGCTCGACCCAGGCGGTCGCCGCGGTCAAGCGCGTGTGCCGCGAACGCGGGCTCGGCAGGGTTAAGGTGGGGCATGGCGGGACGCTCGACCCGCTGGCGTCGGGGGTGCTGCCGATCGCGCTCGGCGAGGCGACCAAGCTGTGCGGGCGGATGCTCGATGCGAGCAAGGTCTATGATTTCACCATCGCGTTCGGAACCGAGACCGCGGGCCTCGATGCCGAGGGTGAGGTCGTCGCGACGAGCGACGTCCGGCCGACGCTGGCGGACATCGAAGCGGTGCTGCCACGCTTCACCGGGCCGATCGAGCAGGTGCCGCCGGCCTTTTCGGCGATCAAGGTGGACGGGCAGCGCGCCTATGACCTGGCCCGCAAGGGCGCGGCGGTCGACATGAAGGCGCGCGCGGTGATCATCTACAACCTGCGTCATGCCGGACTTGATCCGGCATCCGTTCGTTCGGTGCGAGAGGAATGGCTCCCGGATCAAGTCCGGGGTGACGAGATGGGGGAGGGGTTGAACTCCATCACTCTCAGCGCGCATGTGTCGAAGGGCACCTATATCCGCAGCCTCGCGCGCGACATCGCTCGCGCGGCCGGCACCGTCGGGCATGTCGCCATGCTGCGCCGTACCCGGGCGGGGCCGTTCACGCTGGCGCAGGCGATTTCGCTGGACAAATTGAACGCTTTCGGTCAAGGCGCCGCGCAATCAGATGTGATTCTGCCGCTCGAGGCAGGGCTGGTCGACATCCCGGCTCTGGACCTCTCCCCGGAAGCGGCAGGGGCGATCCGCCAGGGTCGTGTCTGGACCGGGGAAAGCGCGCACGACGGGCTCTATTGGGGACGGGACAGCGAGAAGCGGCCTGTCGCGTTGATAGAGGCTTTGGCCGGAAGGCTGAAGGTCGTGCGGGGCTTCAATCTGTAACGAGGATGTTCGAAGGACGTAACACATGTCGATTACCGCCGAACGCAAGGCCGAACTGATTCAGGAACATGCCCGCGAAAAGGGCGATACGGGTTCACCCGAGGTGCAGGTCGCGATCCTGACCCACCGCATCAACACGCTGACCGAGCATTTCAAGGCGCACCACAAGGACAACCACAGCCGCCGCGGGCTGCTGATGATGGTCAACAAGCGCCGCAGCCTGCTCGACTATCTGCGTCGCAAGGACGAGGGCCGTTATCAGGACCTCATCGCGAAGCTGGGTCTGCGCAAATAGGAATGCGAGGGCGGCTCCGGGTTCGGGGCCGCTTTCATTTTGGTTCGCGTGGAATTCGCGAACCGCAAGGGCCGCTCCCGCATCCGGCGGGGCCGCCATAGGGCAGATAGACGCCCTACACCGCCCCGGGCCGGATTGCCCGGAAACAGAGGCCCCGCCCGGCATAGGGCCCGGCGGGCGAAGGAAACCGAATGTTTGACGTGAAAAAAGTATCGATCGAGTGGGGCGGTGAAACGCTGACGCTCGAAACGGGCAAGGTTGCCCGCCAGGCCGATGGCGCCGTCGTGGCGAGCCTTGGCGAGACGGTCGTGCTCTGCGCCGTCACCGCTGCCAAGTCGGTGAAGGATGGGCAGGATTTCTTCCCGCTGACCGTCCACTATCAGGAAAAATTCTCGTCGGCGGGGCGCATCCCCGGCGGCTTCTTCAAGCGCGAGCGCGGCGCGACCGAAAAGGAAACGCTGGTCAGCCGCCTGATCGACCGTCCGATCCGTCCGCTGTTCCCCGAAGGTTTCTATAACGAGATCAATGCTATCGCTCAGGTGCTGAGCTATGACGGCCACAACGAGCCGGACATCCTCGCGATGGTCGCCGCGTCGGCCGCGCTCACCATTTCGGGCGTGCCCTTCATGGGCCCGATCGGCGCCGCGCGCGTCGGTTATCTGAACGGCGAATATATCCTCAACCCGACCGACGAGCAGGTCGCCGAGGGCGACCTTGACCTCGTCGTCGCCGCGACGCACGACGCGGTGATGATGGTCGAATCCGAAGCCGACGAGCTGTCGGAAGAGGTGATGCTGGGCGCCGTGATGTTCGCGCACGATGCGTGCCGCGAGGTCGTCAAGGCGATCATCAAGCTCGCCGAGCAGGCCGCCAAGGATCCGTGGGAAATGGCGTCGTCGGACGACAATGCCGCGCTCAAGGACAAGATCAAGAAGCTGGTCGGCAAGGATATCGCCGCCGCCTACAAGCTGACCGACAAGTCGGCCCGCTCGAACGCGCTCAACGAAGCGCGCGCGAAGGCGAAGGAGATGTTCGTCGCCGAAGGGCTGGACCCGCAGGCGGTGATGGCCGGCATCAAGCTGACCAAGAAGCTGGAAGCGGAGATCGTCCGCACCGCCATCCTCAAGGAAGGCAAGCGCATCGACGGCCGCACGACGACGCAGATTCGCCCGATCGAGGCGGAAACGCACTTCCTGCCGCGCGCGCACGGTTCGGCGCTGTTCACCCGCGGCGAGACGCAGACGATCGCGACCTGCACCCTGGGCACCAAGGAAGCCGAGCAGATGATCGACGGGCTCAACGGCCTGTCGTATCAGAATTTCATGCTCCACTATAACTTCCCGCCCTATTCGGTCGGCGAAGTCGGCCGCTTCGGGGCGCCGGGCCGTCGCGAGATCGGCCACGGCAAGCTCGCGTGGCGCGCGCTGCACCCGGTGCTGCCCTCGAAGGAGGATTTCCCATACACGATCCGCCTGACCAGCGACATCACCGAATCGAACGGCTCGTCGTCGATGGCGACGGTGTGCGGCGGTTCGCTGTCGCTGATGGACGCCGGCGTGCCGATCAAGCGCCCGGTCAGCGGCATCGCGATGGGCCTGATCCTTGAAGGCAAGGATTTCGCGATCCTCTCCGACATCCTCGGCGACGAGGACCATCTCGGCGACATGGATTTCAAGGTGGCGGGCACGTCCGAGGGCATCACCACGATGCAGATGGACATCAAGATTGCCGGCATCACGCAGGAAATCTTTGAAAAGGCGCTGGCGCAGGCCAAGGAAGGCCGCGCGCATATCCTGGCCGAGATGAACAAGGCGCTCGGCGAAACCCGCAGCGAACTGTCGGCGCACGCGCCGCGCATAGAGACGATCACGATCGACAAGTCGAAGATCCGCGACGTCATCGGCACCGGCGGCAAGGTGATCCGCGAGATCGTCGCGACCACCGGCGCCAAGGTCGACATCGACGACGAGGGCATCATCAAGATCGCCTCGTCCGACACTGCGCAGATCGAGGCCGCCAAGGCCTGGATCCTCGGCATCGTCGAGGAGCCCGAGGTCGGCAAGATCTATAACGGCAAGGTCGTCAACCTCGTCGATTTCGGCGCCTTCGTGAACTTCATGGGCGGCAAGGACGGTCTCGTCCACGTCTCGGAGATCCGGAACGAACGCGTCGAGAAGGTCTCCGACGTCCTGTCCGAAGGGCAGGAGGTCAAGGTCAAGGTGCTGGAGATCGACCCGCGCGGCAAGGTGCGCCTGTCGATGCGCGTCGTCGATCAGGAAAGCGGCGAGGAACTCGAAGACACCCGCCCGGCGCGCGAACCGCGCGGCGACCGCGGCGATCGCGGTCCCAGAGGAGACCGGGGCCGTGACGGCGACCGGGGGCGGGGCGGCCGCGATCGCGGTCCGCGCCGCGACGGCGAAGGCCGGGGCGACCGCGGCCCGCGCCGCGAGCGCTCGGACGACGGTCCGGAAGACCAGGGCCATGTGCCCGACTTCCTGAAGGACTGATCCTTCGGACAGCGAATGATGAAGGGGCCGCGAAAGCGGCCCCTTTTTCGTGGGGCGTCAGGACGCCGGTCTCCCCTCCCATTTGGGGGAGGGGCAGCCAGGCTTGCCGGCTTGCCGGCTTGCTGGCTAGGCTCTGGTGACTTGGATTGACCCCCTTCGTCATTGCGAGCGGAGCGAAGCAATCCAGGGCGGTTACCGCACGCTCTGGATTGCCGCGCGGCTTCGCCGCTCGCAATGACGTTTCCATTCGATGTCATCCCGCTCTGAGCATCGGCGTCAAATCTGAACCGTTTGCCCTGAGCTTGTCGAAGCCTGTCCTGAGCGCCTGCAAGGCAGTCGAAGGGGGCCGTTCTTTCTTTTGGCACCGCAAGAAGAAGGACGGTGCTTCGACAAGCTCAGCACGAACGGCAGAATGGGTGATGCGGATTTACCAGCTCGACGCTCTAGCCGCAGCGCGGCGGGTCGATCGCAACGGCGCGCAAAAGCACGCCGCGACGGCTTGGCGCGGCGGCGATCAGCGTCTAGCCTCGCCCGCGACCCCAGCCCCGCAGAGGAATGCCCCGATGTTCGAAACGCTGCTCCTGTCGCTCGCCGCGGCCACCCAGACCGTTCCGCCGCAGGCGACGCAACTGCCGCCGCCCCCGCCGCCGGTTCCCGCCGCCGTCGCTCCGGCGGTCGAGGCGGACACGCGCCCCTATGTTGCGCTCGTCACCGACCTCGGCACGATCGTCGTGCGCATAGAGGACCGGCGTGCACCGGTCACCGCGGCCAATTTCCTCCGCTATGTCGACACGAAGCGGATGGACGGTTTCCAATTCTATCGCGCGACGCGCAACTGGGGACCGACGAACCGGCTGATCCAGGGCGGCAATCGCGGCGACGCGCGCAGGAATTTTCCCCCGATCGCGCACGAGCCGACCACCGCGACGGGGCTCACCAACTGCAAGGGCGCGCTGTCGATGGCGCGACTTAACCCCGGCGATGCGACGAGCGATTTCTTCCTGCTGCTCTCCGACATCAAGGGCTTCGATGCCGACCCGGCGCTCGGCGGCGACAATGCGGGATTCGCGGTGTTCGGCGAACTGGTCGCGGGCGCCGATGTCGCGGAGGCGATCTTCGCCGCGCCCATCTCTCCGACCGCGGGCGAGGGGGTGATGCAGGGCCAGATTCTCGATCCTATGGTAACGATCGTCTCGGCGCGTCGCGTCCCGGCGCCGGCCGAGCCGCCGAAGGGTTGCGTGGTCGCGGGGAATGGTGGGGAGAACTGAGCGCCGCACCCATCATTTATTTTGCGTTCATGCGCGCTGTGGCTATACCGCCGCCATGACCCAGCGCCTTCCCGCTCGCGCCGCCGTGCGCCTTCTCGCCGCCGCCTTCATGATCTCGCCGCTGCTCGCGGCCTGTGCCGGCGGGTCCGGGGTGAAAAAGGACACGCGCTACGTCGCGCGCGACGTCAGCACCCTCTACCGCGCGGCGCAGGACCGCCTCGACCGCGGCCAGTACAAGATCGCCGCGGCGCTGTTCGACGAAGTCGAGCGCCAGCACCCCTATTCGCCCTGGGCGCGTCGTGCCCAGCTGATGAGCGCCTTTTCCTATTATATGGATCGCGAATATACGCCGGCGATCGATTCGGCGCAGCGTTTCCTGGCGATCCACCCGGGGAACAAGGACGCGCCCTACGCCTATTATCTGATCGCGCTCAGCTATTATGAGCAGATCAGCGACGTCACCCGCGACCAGAAGATCACGCTCCAGGCGTCGAATGCGCTCGGCGAGGTGATCCGTCGCTATCCCGACAGCCGCTACGCCGCCGACGCACGGCTCAAGATCGATCTGGTGCGCGACCATCTCGCTGGCAAGGAGATGGAGATCGGCCGCTTCTACGAGCGCAGTTCGAACTGGCTCGCCGCGTCGATCCGCTTCCGCGAGGTGACCGAGAAATACCAGACGACCAGTCACGTGCCCGAGGCGCTGTTCCGGCTGACCGAATGCTATCTCGCGCTCGGTGTCCCCGAAGAGGCGAAGAAGGCGGCGGCGGTGCTGGGCGCGAACTATCCGGGCAGCAAATGGTACGACCGTGCCTACGAACTGATGCGGAAGCACGCCCCGGCCGCCTGACGCGAGCCGGTTGGATTCGCGCAGAGACGCAGAGATCGCAGAGATTTCTGGTTCACGCGGAACCGTGGGGAACGCAGAGAGAAGCGGGGAGCGCTTCTCCAAGCACCATGGCGATACAATTGAAGTCCGGAAGAACAAGGACCTGTCGGTCCGGATTCTCCGCGGCTCTGCGGGAATCTTTCGCATCGCCTCTTCGCGATCTCCGCGCCTCTGCGCAAATCGCATATCCCACCCCCAGACCTCCGCACTCCCGAATAGATTCGCATTTTGTTCTGCGTTAAGAGCGAGCCATGCTGACCGCGCTGTCCATCGCCAACATCGTGCTGATCGAGCGGCTCGACCTCGATTTCGAGGCTGGTCTCGGCGTGCTCACGGGAGAGACGGGGGCGGGCAAGTCGATCCTGCTCGACGCGCTGGGTCTCGCGCTCGGGATGCGCGCCGACAGCGCGCTGGTGCGACAGGGCAGCGACCGGGCGCAGGTGACCGCGAGCTTCGCACCGCCCGCGCTGGGGACGCCGCTCGCCAGCCTGCTTGCCGACAATGACATCGCGCTCGAACCCGGCGAGCCGCTGCTGATTCGCCGCACGCTGAGGGCCGATGGCGGCAGCCGCGCTTTCCTCAACGACCAGCCCTGCTCTGCGGCGCTGCTGCGCGAGGTCGGGGGCCATCTGGTCGAGATTCACGGCCAGCACGATGATCGCGGCCTGCTCGCGCCCGCGGGGCATCGAGCGCTGCTCGACGCCTATGCGCGCGTCGACACCGCGCCGGTGGCCGAGGCGCATGCGGCGTGGCGCGCCGCCGAGGCGCGACTCGCGGCGGCGCAGGCGGCGGTGAGCGAGGCGACGCGCGACCGCGAATGGCTCGAACATTGCGTCGCTGAACTGCAACGGCTCGCCCCGCAGCCGGGCGAGGAAGCCGAACTCGCCGAGGCGCGCGCGGCGATGCAGAAGGGCGAGAAGATCGCCGGCGACCTGGCGGCGATCCTCGAAGCGTTCGAGGGCAGCGCCGGCGGCCCGGCGCTGCTGCGCGGCGCGGCGCGGCGGCTCGACCGGCTCGCGGGCGACCATCCGCTGCTTGCCGAGGCGCTCTCCGGCCTTGATCGCGCGATTATCGACGCCGACGAGGCCGAGGCGAAATTGCACGAAGCCGCGCGCGCGATGGAATATGATCCCGAGCGGCTGGAGGCGGCCGAGACGCGGCTGTTCGAACTGCGTGCGATGGCGCGCAAGCACGGCGTTCAGCCCGACGAACTGCCGGGGCTCGCCGGCGACTTCGCGGCGCGGCTCGACGCGATCGAGGGCGGCAGTGCCGGACTAGCGAAGCTGGAGGTAGCGGTCGCTGAAAGCGCGGCCGCCTATACCCATGCCGCGACGGCGCTGTCGGACCGGCGGACGAAAGCGGCGGCGCGGCTCGACGCCGCGGTGGCGGGCGAGCTTGCGCCGCTGAAGCTCGACGCCGCGCGCTTTCGCACCCTCGTCGAGCGACTCCCCGCCGATCGCTGGGGGGCGGACGGGATGGACCGCGTCGAATTCCTCATTTCGACTAATCCCGGCGCGCCCTTCGCGCCGCTGGCGAAGATTGCGAGCGGCGGCGAACTGTCGCGCTTCATCCTCGCGCTCAAGGTCGCGCTGGCCGAGGAAGGCGGCGCCGATACGATCATCTTCGACGAGATCGACCGCGGCGTCGGCGGCGCAGTCGCCAGCGCGATCGGCGAGAGGCTTGCGCGGCTTGCCGGCGCGGGCAGGCAGTTGCTGGTCGTGACGCACAGCCCGCAGGTCGCGGCGAAGGGCGCGACGCACTTCGTCATCGCCAAGTCGAGCGAGGGCGCCAGCGACGGATTGGTGACGCGCACCGGCGTCCGCCCGCTCGACCCCGCCGGCCGCCGTGAGGAAATCGCCCGCATGCTGTCGGGCGCCGAGGTGACGGCGGAAGCGCGCGCGCAGGCGCAGCGATTGCTGGAGGTGGCGTGAGACCGGAGACATATGCAACCCCTTCCGCTTCGGAGGAAGGGCCGATAGGGGGCGACCACCATCCCCTCGACCGCCCCGTATGGAGCATGCTCACCGGGCGGCAGGCGCATCTGGCCGAGGGCGATACGCGGGCGGTGCGAATTGACCGCCGCTATGGACCGTTCGGCGCCGCCGCCAATCAGAGGGCCGGGGCGCAGGCAGCGCTTGCTGCGCTGGTTCCCGACGATGGCGAATTGTGGATCGTGGAGGATGAGCCGTGGCCGGTGCCGCCCGGCACGCGCGAGGTGAAGCGCGCGTTGCTCGCGCAGATGGTCGCGGTGGGCGCCCCGCCGCCGGCGAGTGACAGCGAGCCGCCGGTCATCCCGCTGTCCGACGCCGACGCGGCGGAGATGGCGGCGCTCGCCGGTCATGCGCGGCCGGGGCCGTGGAGGCCGGCGACGCACCGCTACGGCCCTTTTTTCGGCGTCCGCGAGGGTGGCCGCCTGCTTGCGATGGCGGGTCAACGCATGCTGATGCCCGGCATGGCGGAGGTCAGCGGAGTCGCGACCTGGGCCGATTGCCGCGGCCGCGGATTCGCCCGCGCACTGATCGGTCATGTCATGCGCGCGATGGTGGCGCGCGGCGAGCAGCCTTTCCTGCACAGCTATGCCGACAATGCGGGCGCGATCGCGCTCTACGAATCGCTCGGCTTCCGTATCCGGCGGCAGGTGCATGTGCTGGCGATCGTGCGATGATCGACCGGCGCACTCATCTCGCCGCGCTTGTGGCTTTTGCGGCGGCGGTGCTGCCGGTGCGATCCCTGCGGGCCCTGGAGGCAATCATGGAAGAACAGTTTCCCGAATATGGCCTGATCGGCCAGATGATCGCGCAACCGGGGCAGCGCGCCGCGCTCGCGGCAGTTCTGACCGAAGGCACCAGCCGGATGCCGGGCAATTTCGCCTATATCGTCGGCGAGGATAGCGAGAACCTCGACGCGCTGTGGATCGTCGAATTGTGGGCCGACAAGGCGGCGCACGCCGCATCGCTGCAATTGCCCGAGGTGCAGGCGGCGATCGCGAAGGGGCGGCCGCTGATCGCCGGATTTGGGTCTCGCGCCGAGTTCAAGCCGGTGGCAAAAGCCGGCGCATGAAAGATGTCGAATCGCTGACCGAAGCCGAGGCCGCCAACGAACTGATGCGGCTCGCGAAACAGATCGCGCATCACAACAAGCTTTACCATGCGGAGGACAATCCGGAGATTTCGGACGCCGATTACGACGCGCTCGTCCGGCGCAACAATGTGATCGAGGAGGCGTTCCCACACCTGATCCGCGCCGACAGCCCGAACCGGCTGGTCGGTGCCGCGGTCGAGGCGTCGCCGCTCGCCAAGGTCACGCACGCGGTGCGGATGATGAGCCTCGATAACGCCTTCGCGGCCGAGGATGTCGAGGAGTTCGCGCGGCGCGTGCGGCGTTTCCTGCGGCTCGGCGAGGATGAGGTGCTTGCGCTGACCGCCGAGGACAAGATCGACGGCCTCTCCTGCTCGCTGCGCTACGAAAAGGGCGTGCTGGTGCAGGCCGCGACGCGCGGCGACGGCACAGTTGGGGAGGACGTCACCCCGAACGTGCGCTGTATTGTCGATATTCCCCAGACACTCGTCGCTCCAGCGAAAGCCGGGGCGACGGATATTCCCGACGTCTTCGAGATTCGCGGCGAGGTCTATATGGCGAAGGCCGACTTCGCCGCGCTCAACGAACGGTTGCTCGCCGAGGCCGACGACCTCGAGAAGGCGCGCCAGTTCGCCAATCCGCGCAACGCCGCGGCGGGCTCGCTGAGGCAGAAGGATGCGAGCATCACCGCATCGCGCCCGCTGCGCTTCCTCGCCCACGGCTGGGGCGAGGTCAGCGGCCTGCCCGAGGCGACGCAGTTTGCGATGATGAAGCGCATCGAAAGCTGGGGCGTGCCCGTCTCGCCGCTGCTGGGGCGCTTCGAGAGCGTCGAGGCGGTGCTCGACCATTACCGCACGATCGAGGCCGAGCGCGCCGACATGCCCTATGACATCGACGGCGTCGTCTACAAGGTCGACCGGCTCGACTGGCAGGAGCGGTTGGGCTTCGTCGCCAAGGCGCCGCGCTGGGCGATCGCGCATAAATTCCCCGCCGAACGCGCGCAGACGACGCTCGAATCGATCGATATCCAGGTTGGCCGCACCGGTAAGCTCACCCCGGTCGGGCGGCTCACCCCCGTCACCGTCGGCGGGGTCGTGGTGTCGAACGTGACCCTCCACAACCGCGACGAGATCGGCCGGCTCGGCGTGCGCCCCGGTGATCGCGTCGTCATCCAGCGCGCGGGCGACGTGATCCCGCAGGTGGTCGAGAATCTGACCCGCGCCGAACCGCGCGATCCCTATATCTTCCCCGACCATTGCCCAGTGTGCGGCAGCGAAGCGGTCGCCGAGGAAGGTGAGGTCGACGTGCGCTGCACCGGCGGCCTGATCTGCAACGCCCAGAAATTCGAACGGCTGCGACATTTCGTCAGCCGTGGCGCGCTCGATATCGAGGGGCTGGGCGAGAAGAGCATCGCCGAGTTTCTCGAACTTGGCTGGCTCGACAAGGGCCCTGCCGACATCTTCCGGCTGAAGGGTCATCGCGACGAGCTGCTCGACCGCGAGGGATGGAAGGACAAGTCGGTCGACAATCTGTTCGCCGCGATCGAGGCGAAGCGGTCGCCCGACGCGGCGCGGCTGCTGTTCGGGCTCGGCATCCGCCATGTCGGCGCGGTGACGGCGCGCGACTTGATGAAGGGACTGGGCGACCTTGCGCGCCTGCCCGGCAAGGCCGCCGAGATCTATGCCTATCTCGATGCCAACCCGCAGGCCGAGGGCGAATCCGACGGCAAATATCTTGCCCGCAAGGTCGAGGCAATCAAGACGATCCTCGAGGTGCGCGCCGACGGCATCGGCGTCGCGGTGGGGGAGGCACTCGGCGATTTCTTCCACGAACCGCACAATCGCGCGTTGTGGGACGATCTCCTGTCCGAAGTCGCGCCGCCGCCCTATGTCGTCGAGACGCGCGAGAGCGAAGTGTCGGGCAAGATCGTCGTCTTCACCGGCAAGCTCGAGACGATGAGCCGCGACGAGGCGAAGGCGCAGGCCGAAAAGCTGGGCGCCAAGGCCGCGGGCAGCGTGAGCGCCAAGACCGATCTCGTCGTCGCCGGCCCGGGCGCCGGGTCGAAGCTCAAGCAGGCGGCCGCGCTCGGCATCCGCGTGATCGACGAGGCCGAATGGGCGCAGATCGTCGAGGCGGCGGGTTAGCGAACCGGCAATTTTTCTTCGTCACCCCGGACTCGATCCGGGATCCACGAAGCCGGGCCGGCGATGAATGCCGGATCGAGTCCGGAGTGACGAGAGTGGGGAGCGGCGGGCATGGCAAAGCGTGATTACCTGCAAAATCTGATGCGCGACCTCGAATCGCATACCGAGGTGCGGCGGTTCGGCAGCGGCTGGCTGTCGGGCTTCTTCGGCCTGCTGTTCGCGATCAGCGGGCTGTTCATGGTGGTCGCGCTGCGTTTCCCGGACTGGTTCGCCACCCCCGAACTGGCGGTGGTCAAGGACTGGACCGGTTTTCGCGGTTTCGTCCATCTGACCCTACTCGCCAGCTATGCGCTCGCGCTGCTCAGCCTGTTGCTGCGTCCGCGCAAGGTGCTCGGGTTGACCGCGCTGATGATCGGGCTTGCCGCGGCGCTGCTCGGCGGCGCCAGCGTCCAGCCCGCCGAGACGCGCGACTGGGGCATCTTCTTCGGGCTCGACTTCTTTATCGTCAACCTGTTGGTCACCGGCTTCATGTTCGCACCGCTCGAACGCGCCTTTCCGCATCGCCGGGCGCAGCGCCTGTTTCGCACCGAATGGCGCGAGGATCTCTTCTATTATCTGGTCAGCACGATGTTCGTGCAGGTACTGAGCTTCCTCGCGCTCGCGCCGCAGCAATTCGTCAACGCGCACACGACCGGCTGGGATGCTTTCCGCGCCGGGGTCGCGTCCTTGCCGTGGCTCGTGCAGTTCGCGATCGTCCTCGTCGCGTCGGACCTCGCGCAATATTGGTATCATCGATTGTTCCACAAGGTCCCGTTCCTGTGGGGTTTTCACGCGATCCACCACAGCGCGAAATCGATGGACTGGCTCGCGGGATCGCGGATGCATTTCGTCGAGATCATCCTGCTGCGCTCGGTCACCTCGCTGCCACTGTTCACGCTGGGGTTCAGCCCGTCGGTGATGCAGGCCTATATCGGCTTCGTCTATGTCTGGTCGTCGCTGCTCCATGCCAATGTCGGGGGCAGCTTCAACCGGATCGGCCACTGGATCGCGACGCCGCGCTTCCATCACTGGCACCACGGGCTGGAGCGCGAGGCATTCGACGTCAATTTCGCGATTCATTTCCCATGGCTCGACAAATTGTTCGGCACCTTCCACCTGCCGAAGGACCGCTGGCCCGAGAGTTACGGCATACCGGAGGATGTGCCGCGCAGCTACGCTGGCCAGTTCCTCTATCCCTGGACCCGCAAAGGGAAGGCGGAGACGCCCGCCGAGTGATCGGCGCGCCGCCGCGCCGCTTGCCTTTCCGGGCGCAGCGCCGCAGAAGCGGCATTGGGAATGCAAAGAAGTTATCAATTGACCTTCGCCGAGCGGACCCGGCTGCCGGCCCCGGGGCGCGAGCGACTGCTCGCGACGGCACCGGCGCGCCGCTTCGCCGACGGGCAGTTCGTCCAGCATCAGGGCGATCCGGGCGACGCCTTCTGGGTGGTGGTCGAGGGGCATGTGCTCGTCGGCCGCTATGCCGAGGACGGCGGCTTCACCGCCTTTGCCGTGCTCGGCCCCGGCGACATGTTCGGCGAACTCGCTTTCTTCACCGGCATCCCGCGCCAGGCCGACGCGATCGCGAGCGGGCCGGCGCGGCTGATCGCGATCGACCGGCCGCTGCTCCGCTCGCTGATGAGCGCCGACATCGGCTGGGCCGAACTGCTGCTCCGCAGCCTCGGCCGCCAGCTGGCCGTGTCGCTCGACATCATCGACGCCGACCGGCGGCTGCCCGCGGCGGAGCGGCTCGCGCGACTGCTGGCGGCGATGGCGGCCGACGCCGACGACGGCCGCACGGTGCGCGCGACGCAGCAGCAGCTCGCCGACCTGCTGGGCGTGTCGCGCGTGACGCTGGGCGCCGCGCTGCGCGATCTGGCGGCGCTCGGGCGGATCGAGCGCGGCTATGGCTGGCTGCGCATCGCGACACCGCTTCCGCCCGCCGGGTGAGGGGGCTATAGGCGGGCGATGATCCTGCTGCGCCGCCTGTTCCTCTTCCTGCTGCTGCTCGGACTGGCGCCCGCTGCCACCGCGGCCGAGCGCGGTCCCGTCGTGATGGCCGCGGCCAGTCTTCAGGAAGCGTTGACCGCCGCCGCCGACGTCTGGGCGGCAAAGGGGCATGCGCGGCCGCTGCTGTCCTTCGCAGGGTCGTCGGCACTGGCGCGGCAGATCGTCGCCGGCGCGCCCGCCGACCTCTTCCTGTCGGCCGACGAGCCGTGGATGGACGCGGTGGGGAAGGCGGGATTGCTGCGGCCGGGCACGCGCGCGACGCTGCTCGGCAACCGGCTGGTGCTGGTCGGCCCCGCGAGCGGGCGGCTGCGCCTGACGCCAGCGCCGGGCTTTCCGCTCGCGCGCGCGCTGGGCGGCGGGCGGCTCGCGCTCGCCGATCCCGACGCGGTGCCGGCGGGCAAATATGCGAAGGCGGCGTTGACCGCGCTCGGCGTCTGGCGTGGTGTTGCGGGCCGGCTGGCGCCGGCGGAGAATGTCCGCGCCGCACTGGCGCTCGTCGAACATGGCGCTGCGCCGCTGGGCATCGTCTATGCGACCGACGCGCGCGCGTCGAAGCGGGTGCGCGTCGTCGGCGTCTTTCCAGCGTCGAGCCATCCGCCGATCCGCTATCCGGTCGCGCTACTCAAGGCGTCGCGTCATCCCGATGCGATGGGATTCCGGAACTTCCTGGCGTCGCGGGAGGGCCGCGCGATCTTCGCCCGCTACGGCTTTTCGGCGCCCTGATGCTGTCGCCGGAGGAATGGGGCATCGTCGCCCTGTCGCTCAAGGTCGGCGGGGTCGCGGTGCTCGCCTGCCTGCCGCTCGCCTTTGCGCTCGCGTGGCTGCTGGCGCGCCATCGCTTTCCGGGGCGGCTGTTGCTCGACGCGCTCGTGCATCTGCCGCTCGTCCTGCCGCCGGTCGTTACCGGCTGGCTGCTGCTGCTCGCCTTCGGGCCGCTGGGACCGGTCGGCCGCTGGCTGAACGACTGGTTCGGCACGACGCTGATGTTCCGCTGGACCGGTGCGGCGCTAGCGGCGGCGATCATGGCGTTGCCGCTGATGGTGCGCGCGATGCGGCTGTCGATCGAGGGGGTAGACCGGCGGCTCGAGGGGGCGGCGCGCACGCTCGGTGCGGGGCGCTGGCACGCCTTCTGGACGATCAGCCTGCCGCTCGCGCTGCCCGGCGTGCTTGCGGCGCTGGTGCTTGGCTTCGCGCGCTCGATCGGCGAATTCGGCGCGACGATCACCTTCGTATCGAACATTCCGGGCGAGACGCGGACGCTGCCGCTTGCCATTTATTCGGCGCTGCAGGTGCCGGGGGGAGAGGCGATGGTGACGCGGCTCGCGCTGCTGTCGGTTGCGCTGTCGCTCGGCGCGCTGCTCGTTTCCGAATGGCTGGTTCGGCGCACTCCGGCCGAAAGGCTGCGCCGTGGCGATTGAGATCGACGTCGAAAAGAGTTTCGGGACCCGCACGATCGCGGCGTGCTTCACGGCCGAATCGGGGCTGACCGCGCTGTTCGGGCCGTCGGGGGCGGGCAAGACCAGCATATTGAACATGGTCGCCGGGCTGCTGCGTCCCGACCGCGGCCATATCCGCGTTGGTGGGCGAACGCTGTTCGGCGCGGACGTCGACCTGCCGCCCGAAGCGCGGAGGATCGGCTATGTCTTTCAGGACGGGCGGCTGTTTCCGCACCGGCGGGTGAAGGCGAACCTCCTCTACGGCTACCATCTCGCTGATCCGGCGCGGCACTGGATGGGGTTCGACGAGGCGGTGGCCTTCCTCGGCATCGAACCCCTGCTCGGCCGCTGGCCGCAGAGCCTGTCGGGCGGTGAGGCGCAGCGCGTCGCGATCGGCCGCGCGCTGCTGGCGGGACCGGAGATACTGCTGATGGACGAGCCGCTGTCGTCGCTCGACGCGGCGCGGCGCGGCGACATCATGGCGGTGATCGAGCGCATCCGCGACGAGCTGCGGCTGCCGATCCTCTACGTCAGCCACGACCGCGCCGAGGTCGATCGGCTGGCGACCGAAGTGGTGGCGCTGGACGGTTGACCGGGCATATTGCAAGATCGCCGTGTCCCCGCACAGGCGGGGATCCAGAGCGACAGAAAGGTAGTCTTGGCTTTATCCGCGCTGGGCTCCCGCCTTCGCGGGAGCACTCGCTTTTCGATCGAGAGTCTGCCTGAACAGTTTCATATGAAACCAGATCATGCTAGAAACGCCAGCATGGAAAACCCGCCCAGCCACGTCCACGCCACCCCGCCGCCGGGCGCCGCGCCCGACTGGACGTGTCCGCAGGACTGGGACGCCTTCACCGCCGACGAGCATGCGATGTGGGACCGCCTCTTCGCACGCCAGTCGGCGATGCTGCCCGGCCGCGCGTCCGACGCTTTTTTGCGCGGCATCGACGTGCTTCGGCTCGAAAAGCCGGGCATTCCCGACTATCGCGACCTCAACGCGCGGCTGATGGAGGCGACCGGATGGCGCGTCGTTGCGGTGCCGGGGCTGGTGCCCGACGATGTCTTCTTCGACCATCTCGCCAATCGCCGCTTTCCGGCGGGCAATTTCATCCGCACCCCGCAGCAGCTCGACTATCTGCAGGAACCCGACGTCTTCCACGACGTCTTCGGTCACGTCCCGATGCTCGCCGATCCGGTGTTCGCCGACTATATGGCCGCCTATGGCCGGGGCGGGGTGCGCAGCCTGAAATATGATGCGTTGAAGCAGCTTGCGCGCCTCTATTGGTACACTGTCGAGTTCGGGCTGATCCGCGAAGGCGGCGCGCTGCGCATCTATGGCGCGGGCATCGTCTCCTCCTACGCCGAAAGCCTGTTCGCGCTCGATTCGGACAGCCCGAACCGTATCGGCTTCGACCTGTCGCGGGTGATGCGCACCGATTACCGGATCGACGGTTTCCAGCAGAATTATTTCGTCGTCGACAGTCTGGACCAGTTGCTCGACGTCACGGTGAACACCGATTTCGCGCCGCTCTACGCTGCCAACGCCGCGCTGCCGCCGATCCCGATCGCTGACATCCTGCCCGGCGATACGGTCATCACGCGCGGCACACAGGATTATGCGCTGGCGAAAAGCGGCTGAGCAATATCCCCTTCCCTAAAGGGGAGCGGGTAGAGATTCACCAGCTCCCGAACGTCGCGTCCGACGGGCTGGCGCGGTGCAGCGCGCGTTGCTTGCGCCGCCAGCCGTGGCGTTGGCGTTTGATCAGCAGCAGGCACGGCCATTCGGCGCTGCCGCCGCGCGCGGCGAGGCGGAAGCCGTGCGCGCGATAGGCGGCGAGCACCGGCTCCATCTGGCGCGCGATCAGCCCGGCCAGGATCGCGTGGCCGCCCGGCGCGGTAACGCTGGCGATGTCGGGGGCCAGCGTGATCAGTGGACCGGCGAGGATATTGGCGACGACCAGATCATAGGGCGCGCGGCGGCGGATCGCCGGATGGTCGGTCCCCGGCGCGAGCGCGAGCGCGAGGCGGCCCGCGCCGCGTCCCAGCGGCACATGGTTGATCGCGGCATTCTTGCGCGTCACCGCGATGCTCGCGGGGTCGATGTCCGACGCGATCGCGCGGGCGCGCGGCCACAGCGCCAGCGCGGCGAAGGCCAGTAGCCCGGTGCCGGTGCCGATGTCGGCGATGGCGCGCGGACGGACGCCCCGGCGCGCTAGGCGGTCGAGCATCGCGAGGCAGCCCGCCGTCGTGTCGTGCCCACCGGTGCCGAATGCCTGGCCCGCGTCGATCAGGAAGGGCACGCTCCCCACCGGCGCCCGGTCGGCATAGCTGCTGGTATGGACGAAGAAGCGGCCCGCCTGCACCGGCTCCAGCCCCTGCTGCGACAGCGTAACCCAGTCCGCCTCGGGCAGTTCCTCGATCGACGGTTCGACCCCCTTCGCGCTCGGCGCGAGCGCGCGTATCAGCGCCAGCAGCGCGGGGCCGGGCCTGTCGTCGAGATAGGCGTCGAGCTGCCATCGGCCGCTCGCTTCGTCGATCTCGCGCGTCACCACCACCGGGGCATCGGCCAGCGCCTCGAGTTCAGGCTGCTCGGCCGACAGCGCCTCGGCCTCGGCACGCGTGCAGGGCAGGGAGACGAGCCAGCTCATTTCGCGGCCGCTTCCTTCGCAAGCCGCGCGTCGAGCCGTTTCGCGGCATCCTCGGCATAGCGGCGGCAGCCTTCCGGGTCGGTGAGCGGCGCGTCGCCCGCGAAACGCGCGAACAGGCCGCTCGCGCCCGGATGCGGGGTGATCAATATGTCGCACGGCAATGTCGGCACTTTGGCGAAGGTCGCACGCTGCATCGCGACATAATCGGGATGGTCGGCGAAACGGTAGGCGTCCGCCGACACCGCGCTGAGGCTGTCGATATAGGCGATGGTGCGGCAGTCGCTGCCGTCGCACGATCGCCATGTCCAACTCGTGCTTCCCGGCGTGTGCCCCGGGGTCGCGTGCGGCGTCAGGTGCAGGTCCGCGATCGGCAATGCCTCTCTGTCGCGCAGGTCGCCCGTCACCGTCACGCCACGAGACGGCGGGATCGCTCCGTGCTGTGGATCGCGCGCCTCGGGCTCGCCGCTGGTCAGCGTGGCGACCGCTTCGGGGCGCGCATGAACCGTTGCGCCGGTCGCATCCTGCAAGACCTTGAGTCCGCCGACATGGTCGAGATGCTCGTGGCTGGCGAGCAGCGTATGGATTTGCTTCGGGTCGAATCCCAGCGCGCGGATATTGGCGAGAATCGCGGGCGCGGCCTCCTCGGTCGCCGCGTCGATCAGCACAAGACCGTCGGGCGCCTCGATCAGCACCGCCGAAATGCCGCAGGTGCCGACATAATAGCTGTTACCGAAGATTTTCGCGGGCGGCGCGGGGTCGCTCCAACCGTCGCGGCCTTCGCATGCGGCGGCGAGTGCCTCGCCGGTGGGTGCAGCCGGGGCCGGTGGCGGCGTCCCGGTCTGGGGGGTGCAACCTGCCAGAAGCAGCACCGCCATGGAAATTCGGCCATGGCCCCGCGGAGCCGGCGTCCCGGTGTCTCGCCGCGTCCAGCGCGCGATGCGGCGGCTACCGAACATGGCTGGCTCCATTGGCGTCGAGCACGGCGCCGGTCATCGACGGCGGTGCGTCGAGCGCGCACCAGCGCGCCATTTCGGCGATTTCCTCGGGCTCGGCGATGCGGCCAAGCGGGATTTCGGCGCGTAGCGCCGCCGCGTTGCGGCCGGACAGCCAGGCGTCCGCCATGCCGGTGCGGGTGAAGCCGGGGCAGATGGCGAAGGCGAGGATGCTCTGCGCCGCGTAGCCGCGGGCGATCGTCTTGGTCAGCGCGACCATCCCCGCCTTCGACGCCGCATAATCCCAATGGTCGGGGCTGTCGCCGCGGTGCGCGGCGCGGCTCGCGACGTTGACAATCCGGCCGCCGCGCCCGCTCTCCCGCCAGTGGAGCACCGCGAGGCGGCAGAGCGCCGCGGCGGCGGTCAGGTTGATCTGCAGGGTGCGATTCCAGGCCGCGATCCAGGCGTCGTCCGCCGCGTCGATCGGGTTGGCCGCGAACACGCCGGCATTGTTGACGAGCACGTCGATGCGGCCGCCCATCCGGTCGAGGCTTTCGGCCCACAGGCGTTCGGGAACCGCGGGGTCGGACAGGTCGCCGTCGGCGCTCGACAGCGCGGCGACCCGCGTTGCGTCGCCGGTCAGCGCGCCAGCGATCGCGGCGCCGATGCCGCGGCTCGCGCCGGTGATCAGGATATGCGTCGTCATCGCCCTCCTTTAGGGGAGGGCGGTGGGGCTTGCCAAGCGCCGGACCGGGATCAGGCGACCCGGCGGCTGAACTCGGTCGCGGCCTGCTCGAGTGACTGGAGCCGCTCGCCCATCTTCGAGAATTCCTCGCTCAGCGTGCTGATCTCGCCCGCGACCATACCCGAATCGTTGCGGATGCTGGCGATGGTCGACGACATCGAATCGGCGGCGAGCGCGGTCTCGTCGACCGCCGCGGTGATCGAGGTGACCGTTTGTGCCTGGGCGTCCATTGCGTTGCGGATGTTTTGCGCCGATTGTTGCACCTCGATGATCGTCTGCTGGATCGACTGGTTGGCGGCGACGGCGCCGCGCGTCGCCTGCTGGATCGCAGTAATCTTGCCCGCGATGTCGTCGGTCGCGCGCGCGGTTTCGTTGGCGAGGCTCTTCACCTCCTGCGCGACGACCGCGAAGCCGCGGCCCGATTCGCCGGCGCGTGCCGCCTCGATCGTCGCGTTGAGCGCGAGAAGGTTGGTCTGGCCGGCGATCTCGCGGATCAGGCCCAGGATCGATTCGATCGATTCGGCGTGATGCGACAGCGCTTCGGACATGGCGACGGCCTCGCCCGCCTGCTCGGAGGCGCGGACGGCGACGTCGGCGGAGGCCTCGACCTCGCTGCGCGCATCCTCGATCGCGCGGATCAGCCCGGCGGCGGTCGACGCGGCCTCGCGCATCGCGATCGCCGACTGCTCGGACGCGGCGGCGACCTCGCTGGTCTTGGCGATCATGCCCTTCGCGGCCTGGTCGGCGGAAGCGGCCTGCTTGACCAGCTCGCGGCGGACGCCGTCGGTGTCCTGCACCAGCGATGCGATCGATCGGTCGAAGTCGCCCGCCAGCGCGTGCCGCTCGCTCGACCGCGCGGCGTGGTCCAGCTTTTCGGCATAGGCGTGCATGATGTCGAATTCGAGGATGGCGAGCCGGTTGATCGCGCTCGTCAGCCGCACCGTGCGCGCGGCATCGTCGGTGCAGGCCGCGACGACATGCGCGATCGCCGCGCGCTGGCTTTCGGCGATGCACGACAGGACCGAGGCGAGGGGAACCCCGACGCGTAGCGCCATATGCGTGTTCTGGCAGGCGATCGTCGCCGACTCCTGGCCGGCGGCGTCGGTATATTTGACCCGCATATGCCTGGCGCTGCCCCGCACATAGGCGTCGAGCAACTCGCCCTCGATCGGGCGGTCGATCGACGGCAGCGCGTTGAACGCCTCCCAATAGGCGCGCCCCATCGCCTCCTCGTGCCCAGCGACGATCGCGTGGACTTCGGCAGCGTCGGCGGCGAGCCGGCCGTCGAGATCGTAGAAGGGAAAGCGCTCGGCCATCGCCACGGGGTCGATCTGCTGCTTATGAATCGGATTTTCCTTCACCATGATCCTGTTCCCTCGAACGATCTTCGCGCGCGCGGATTCGCCGTTCGCGCGCGCCCCGCGATACATGGCTGAGGGATATGCGGGGAAAGTGGTAAATTCGCCGTTAACCAGCCGCGGGCATGCGTGCGTCATCCCTCGTCGCGCGCCGCGCGTTTGCTGTATAGGCGGTTGCGAAGGCCGGATGGCGGAGAGGGGCGCGCCGGCCCGGACGCAGACGGAGAACGACCATGATCATCGGCACCCCGCGGGAAATCAAGAATCACGAATATCGCGTCGGCCTGACGCCCGAGAGCGCGCGCGAACTGGTCGCGCACGGCCACCGCGTGCTGGTCGAGACCGCGGCAGGCGAGGGGATCGGCGCGCACGACCGCTTCTATGAAGAGGCGGGAGCGGAGATCGTCGGAACCCCCGCCGACATCTTCGCGGCCGCCGACATGGTCGTGAAGGTGAAGGAGCCGCAGCCGGCCGAGCGCGCGATGCTGCGCCCCGGGCAGATCCTCTATACCTATCTTCACCTCGCCCCCGATCCCGACCTGACGCGCGACCTGATGGCGTCGGGCGCGGTGTGCATCGCCTATGAGACGGTGACGAGCCCGCACGGCGGCCTGCCGCTGCTCAAGCCGATGAGCCAGGTCGCGGGGCGCATGGCGATCCAGGCCGGCGCCACTGCGCTCGAAAAGGCGCACGGCGGGCGCGGCGTGCTGCTGGGCGGCGTGCCCGGCGTCGCGCCCGGCAAGGTCTGCATCATCGGCGGCGGCGTCGTCGGCTTCAACGCGGCCCAGATGGCGGCGGGGCTCGGCGCCGACGTGACCATCCTCGACCGCGATCCCGATGTGCTCGAACGCGTCGGCACCTTCTTCGAGGCGCGGGCGAAGACGCGCTTCTCGAACCGCGCCAACCTCGCCGAATGCGTCGCGGAGGCCGACCTCGTCATCGGCGCGGTGCTGATCCCCGGTGCCGAGGCGCCCAAGCTGGTCAGCCGCGAGATGCTCGGCACGATGCGCCCCGGCTCGGTGCTCGTCGACGTCGCGATCGATCAGGGCGGCTGCTTCGAGACCAGTCGCGCGACGACGCACGCCGACCCGACCTATATCGTCGACGGCATCGTCCATTATGCGGTCGCCAACATGCCCGGCGCGGTCGCGCGCACCAGCACCTATGCGCTCAACAACGTCACCCTGCCGCACGCGCTGCACATTGCCGGGCTCGGCTGGAAGGAGGCGTTGCGGCGCGACGCGCATCTTGCGCAGGGCCTGAACGTCTGGAATGGCAAGGTGACGTTCGAAGCCGTAGCGGAAGCGACCGGAACCGACTATGTGCCTGTCGAACAGGCACTAAGTTAATCAGGAAAGTTGAGATGACGAACCAAGGCCAATCGACTCCTCCCCCGGCCGAAGACGAGGAAAACGAAGTGCTGCGCGCGACGCGCGAACTCCAGCAGCAGAAGGAAGCCGCGGAAGCGGCCGAAGCCGCCGCGAAGGACGCCACCGTCCGCAGCGAGCGCAAGGGCATCGCGTGGAAAGCCGCGGCGGGCCTCGGCATCGGCTCGGCCGCGGTGCTCGCGGCGTTGCTCTACGCCAATCGCGACAAGATCAAATAGGACATCGGGAAGCCCTGGCGCTCCTCGGCATTGCGAGGAGCGTGGCGGCGAAGCCATCGCCGGCTATCGACCTTGCACGGACCGATTAGCTGGCGATCGCTTCGTTCCGCTCGCGATGACGCCAGCGATCAATCTGGGCGCATCGCGCCCTATGGACTGTGGGGATTTGGCGTTCTGCGCGGTTTCTCCCTTTCGTCACCCTGAACTTGTTTGGCGTTTACACCCTTGAGACAGGGACGCTGGCGTTCCCCGGCGAAAGCCGGGGGCCATGCGAGGCAGCGCTGTGCCATCTGGACCCCGGCTTTCGCCGGGGAACGCTCACCTGTCGGAAGGGGATCATTGCGAACCTGTTTCAGAGCCTGCCCCGGACCCGATCCGGGGGTCCATGGTCTGCGCTCGAATGAAAGGCGGCACAGAAGGGAAGGTCCGGCCATGGATGCTGAAACGAGTTCAGCATGACGAACCGATGAGGCAGCGTGCCGAAATCCGAATCCCTACAGGCCATAAGCAATTGCATATCGCGGCAGGAAGGCTTAACCGGCCCCCACCGACCGGATAGAGTCTGACAAGACGGGGCTGCAATATGGCTGGCAAGCAACCAGGCGCGCGACCGCGCGCACCGCACCTTCAGGTGTATAAATGGGGGCCGCACATGGCCACCTCGATCCTCCACCGCGTCAGCGGCGACGGGCTGGCCATCGTCGGCGCCTGCATGTTCCTCTGGTGGCTCGGCGCGCTCGCGGCGGGACCCGATGCCTATGCGGCCTTCATCGCCTGCGTCTGGCACGATCCCGATGGCGGCACCGTGCACCAGATCACCAACATCCTCGGCAAGGTCGTGCTGATCGGCCTGACCTGGGCCTTTTTCCAGCACCTCTTCTCGGGCCTGCGTCACCTGCTGCTCGACACGGGTGCGGGCTACGAGCTTCGGACGAACCGGCTCTGGTCGACGATCGTGATCGTCGCCGCGCCGCTCGCGACCGCCGCGACCTGGCTCTATCTCTGCAAGGAGGCGCTCAATGGGTAACGGAACGCCTCTCGGCCGCGTGCGCGGGCTCGGCGCCGCGCATCACGGCACCGGTCACTGGCTGCAGCAGCGCCTGACCGCGCTCGGTAACGTCCTGCTCGTCGGCTTTCTCTTCGTCTCGCTGCTGCGCCTGCCGCTCGGCGAGCATGGCGCGGTGCTGCGCTGGGCCGCCAATCCGACCGTCGCGCTGGCGCTCGCGCTGATGGTGGTCAGCGTCTTCTGGCACCTGCGGCTCGGCCTTCAGGTGATGATCGAGGATTATGTGCACGGAGAGGCGACGCGGCTGCTCGCGCTCGTCGTCCTGAATTTCTACGCGATCGGCGGCGCCGCATACGGCCTGTTCGCCATCGCCCGTATCGTTTTTGCCGGCGGAGCCGCCATGGGGGGTGCTGGGGCATGACCGACGCCTACAAGATCATCGACCACAGTTACGACACCGTCGTCGTCGGCGCCGGCGGCTCGGGCCTGCGCGCCACCATGGGCAGCGCGGAGGCCGGCCTCAGGACCGCCTGCATCACCAAGGTGTTCCCGACGCGCAGCCACACCGTCGCGGCGCAGGGCGGCATCGCCGCCAGCCTCGGCAACAACACGCCCGACCACTGGCAGTGGCACATGTACGACACCGTCAAGGGGTCGGACTGGCTCGGCGACCAGGACGCGATCGAATATATGGTGCGCGAGGCGCCGGCCGCGGTCTACGAACTCGAACATGCGGGCGTGCCGTTCAGCCGCAACGCCGACGGCACCATCTATCAGCGCCCGTTCGGCGGCCACATGCAGAATATGGGCGCCGGCCCGCCGGTGCAGCGCACCTGCGCCGCGGCCGACCGCACCGGCCACGCGATGCTCCACGCGCTCTATCAGCAGTCGCTGAAATATGACGCGGACTTCTTCGTCGAATATTTTGCGCTCGACCTGATCATGGAGGACGGCGCGTGCCGCGGCGTGATCGCGCTGTGCCTGGAGGACGGCAGCATCCATCGCTTCCGGTCGCAGGCGGTCGTGCTCGCGACCGGCGGCTATGGCCGCTGTTATTTCACCGCCACTTCGGCGCACACCTGCACCGGCGATGGCGGCGGCATGGTGCTGCGTGCCGGGATCGCGCTCCAGGACATGGAGTTCGTGCAGTTCCACCCGACCGGCATCTACGGCGCGGGCGTGCTCATCACCGAGGGCGCGCGCGGCGAGGGCGGCTATCTGACCAACAGCGAGGGCGAGCGCTTCATGGAGCGCTATGCTCCCTCGGCGAAGGATCTTGCGTCGCGCGACGTCGTATCGCGGTCGATGGCGCTCGAAATCCGCGAGGGCCGCGGCGTCGGTCCGCACAACGACCATATCTATCTGCACCTCGATCACATCGATCCGAAGGTGCTGCACGAACGCCTGCCGGGCATCACCGAAAGCGGCAAGATCTTCGCGGGCGTCGACCTGACCCGCCAGCCGCTCCCCGTGGTGCCGACCGTCCATTACAATATGGGCGGCATCCCGACCAACTACCATGGCGAGGTGGTGACGCTGCGCGACGGCGATCCCGACGCGGTCGTCCCCGGCCTGTTCGCGGTCGGCGAAGCGGCGTGCGTGTCGGTCCACGGCGCCAACCGCCTCGGCTCGAACAGCCTGATCGACCTCGTCGTCTTCGGCCGCGCGACCGGCCATCGCCTCAGGGAACTGCTGAAGCCCGGTGCGGCGCAGGCGCCGTTGCCGCAGGACAGCGCCGATCTGGCGCTCGGCCGGCTCGACCATTTCCGCAATGCCAGCGGCGGCTCGCCGACGGCGCAGGTCCGGGTCGAGATGCAGCGCGCCATGTCGCAGCACGCGGCGGTGTTCCGCACCGACGAACTGATGGCCGAAGGCAAGGAGAAGCTGGCGCAGACCTATGCGCGGATGCAGGATATCCATGTCAGCGACCGCAGCCTGATCTGGAACACCGACCTCGTCGAAACGCTCGAGCTCGACAATCTGATCGCGCAGGCGACGGTGACGATGCATTCGGCGTTCAACCGCAAGGAAAGCCGCGGCGCCCACGCGCACGAGGATTTCCCGAACCGCGACGACGCGAACTGGATGAAGCACACGATCAGCTGGTTCGACGGCTGGGGCGGCAAGGGCGGCCAGGTCAGGCTCGATTACCGCCCGGTCCACGAATATACGCTGTCCGACGACGTCGCCTACATCGAACCGAAGGCGCGGGTGTATTGAGGAGACGCGGGGAGGGCAGTTGGCGGATTGCAAGCAATCGCGCCACTCCCTGCGCTCAACCCTTCAGTTGCCTCGTTGCATCGCGCCGTTCGTGCAGTACGCGGATCACATCGACCTGCTCGTCGTCGATCAGGTAGAATATGAAGTGATGCCCGCTCCGCGCCCGTCTCAGGCCCGGAAGCACGTCCGTTTCCTCCGGGTGGCGTAGCCCGTCCATCGCGAGGCGTTCGATGGCGCGGCGGATATCGCCGATATAGTGGCGGGCCTGCTCGATACCCCATTGCTCGATGGTGTAGTCGGCGGCGTTGTCGATGTCGGCCTCCGCCGCGGGGCGGACGGTGATGCTACGCATCGCTTTCAGGGCCGAACTTTCGTTCCATGAAGCTGTCCCAGTCGAACGGGCGGGGCGGGCCGCTGTCGATGCCCTTCTGGATTTCGCGCCGCAGGGCCTCGACGCGGTCGTCATACGCGATGTAGCGCCGCATCGCTTCGCGCACGACTTCGCTGGTTGTCGCAAACTGGCCCGATTCGACCTTGCGGCGGGCAAATTCGATGAAGGGTTCGCCAAGTGCGACCGATGTGTTCTTCGCTGCCATGACGGGCACGTTACCAAATTTTGGTAACCCCGTCCAGAATGGCGCTCTCTGGCCCTATCCGCCCAACAGGCCCCGGATCGGGTCGAGATCGGAGAAGGGGCGGTCGACCTGCTGGCCCATCAGCCACAGCTTGTGGCAGGCGATGGCGAAGAACATCAGCGCGATGGTCCAGACGATGATCGTCTTGATCACCCGCCACCGTTTCTCTTCATAGGCGAGGCGGGCGCGTTCCTTGTGGTCGATGCCCAGTTCGCCCTCGAACTCGGCGACGAGCTGCGCGCGGCGGGTGCGCGAAATGTTCGCGATGCTCGCGGCATATGAGTCCCTCGTCGGACGGCGAGTTGCCATGCTTTTCTGCCCTGCGCACAATGGTCACGCTCCGGCAGGATAGGCGAAAGGCGCTGACAAAGGGTTAACGGACGGGGATGCCCGGCGACGGCCCGGCGGCTCAGGGCGCCGCAATGGCGATCAGCTTGATCCGCGCATTCGCGCCGCGCACCAGGGTCAGGTCGCGGCGCGGCCGGTCCAGCGCAGCGGCGAGCAGGCGCAGCACCGCGTCGTTCGCAGCGCCGTCGGCGGGCGGGGCGGTGACGCGAAGCTGCACGATGCCGTCCGCCAGCTTCACCTCGTCGCGGCTGGCGCCGGGGGTGACGCGCACCTCCAGCCGCCCGGCGGGCGCGGCGAGCGCGTGCAGGGCGGCGGTCAGTGCGGGGTCGGGGCGGTATTTCAGATCGTCACGACCAGCTTGCCGACCGCGCTGCGGTCGCCGAGCTTGGCGATCGCCTTGCCGCCGTCGGCCAGCGCGAAGGTCTCGGTGACGCGGGGCTTGATCTTGCCCTGCTCCCAAAGCTGGAACAGCCGCGCGATATTGGCACGATTGCGTTCGGGCTCGCGCGCGACGAACGCGCCCCAGAAGACGCCGGCGACGTCGCAGCTCTTGAGCAGCGTCAGATTCAGCGGCAGGCGCGGAATGCCGGCGGGGAAGCCGACGACGAGGTAGCGGCCCTCCCATGCGATCGAGCGCAGCGCGGGTTCGGCATAATCGCCCCCGACCGCGTCGTAGATGACGTTGGCGCCGTTCGGGCCGACGGCTTCCTTGAACTTGTTGGCCAGCGCCTTCGAGGCATCCTTGTCGAACGGCTGATAGCCATAGACGACCACCTCGTCGGCGCCCGCCTGCCGCGCGATGTCGGCCTTCGCCTCGCTCGATACGCCGGCGACGACCCGCGCGCCGAAGGCCTTGCCCAGTTCGACCGCCGCGATGCCGACCCCGCCCGAGGCGCCGAGAACGAGCAGCGTGTCGCCCTCCTTGATGTGGCCGCGATCGACCAGCGCGTGGATGCTGGTGCCATAGGTCATCAGCAGCGATGCGCCTTCGGTGAAGTCATGGCCTTCGGGCAGGTGGTAGACGTTGTGGACCCCGACCGCGACCGCTTCGGACATGCCGCCGTTGCCGCAGCCGGCCAGAACGCGGTCGCCGACCTTGAACCCGGTCACGCCCTCGCCGACTTCGGCGACGATCCCCGCCACCTCGCCGCCGGGCGCGAAGGGGCGTTCGGGGCGGAATTGATATTTGTCCTCGATGATCAGCACGTCGGGGAAATTGACCGCGCACGCCTTCACGTCGATGACGATCTGGCCCTTGCCGGCGGTGGGGCGCGGCAGGTCGCCGAGCACGAGCGTTTCGGGACCGCCGGTGGCGGTCGACAAGAGAGCCTTCATCCTCATCATCTCCTCTGCTTTATCTTTATCGGGCGTCGATCGTCGCGGGGCGCAGCCACGGACGATCCTCGGCCAGCCTCTGCTCATAGGCATCGATCGCGGCGCCGCTCTGTTCGGTCAACGAGATTTCGTCGAGACCCTGCAGCAGGCACATCTTGCGAAACGGGTCGATGTCGAAGGAAAAGCGGTCCTGAAAGGGCGTCGTCACCGTCTGCGTGTCGAGGTCGACGTGCACCGGGTCGGTCGCCGCGACCTCCATCAGCCGGTCGATCGCCGCCTGCGGCAGCACGACGGGAAGGATGCCGTTCTTGACCGCATTGCCCGAGAAGATGTCCGAATAGGACGGCGCGATGACGACGCGGATGCCCAGGTCGCCGAGCGCCCAGGCGGCATGCTCGCGGCTCGACCCGCATCCGAAATTGTCGCCGGCGATCAGGATCGGCGCACCCCTGTATTCGGGACGGTCGAACAGATTGTCGGGGTCGGCGCGCAGCGTCTCGAACGCGCCGCGTCCCATGCCCTCGCGGCTGGTGGTCTTCAGCCAGTGCGCCGGGATGATGACGTCGGTATCGACATTCTTGAGCCCCAGCGGAATCGCACGGCCCTCGACCTTGTCCAGCGGGGTCATCGCATCAGCTCCCGGACATCGGTGAGCTTGCCCGTCACCGCCGCCGCCGCCGCCATCGCCGGGCTGACCAGATGCGTGCGCGCGCCCGGGCCCTGACGGCCGACGAAATTGCGGTTGCTGGTCGATGCGCAGCGCTCGCCGGCGGGCACCTTGTCGGGATTCATCGCGAGGCAGGCCGAACAGCCCGGCTCGCGCCATTCGAGCCCCGCGTCGAGGAAGATGCGGTCGAGCCCCTCGGCCTCGGCCTGCGCTTTCACCAGCCCCGATCCGGGGACGACGATCGCCCATTTGACATTGTCGGCCTTCGTGCGGCCCTTGATGACCGCGGCGGCGGCGCGCATGTCCTCGATGCGGCTGTTGGTGCAACTGCCGATGAAGATATTCTCGATGGGCACGTCCTGCATGCGGGTACCGGGTTCGAGTCCCATGTAGGCGAGGCTCTTGGCGGCGGCGGCCTGCTTCGACGGATCGGCGAAGCTCGCCGGGTCGGGAACGATGCCGGTGATCGGCACGACGTCCTCGGGGCTGGTGCCCCAGGTGACGCTCGGCGCGATGTCCGCTGCGTCGATCACGACGACCTTGTCGTAGGCTGCGCCCGGATCGGTCGCGAGGCTCTTCCAATATTCGATCGCCGCATCCCAGCCGGCGCCCTTCGGTGCATAGGGGCGGCCCTTCAGATAGGCGAAGGTCGTCTCGTCGGGCGCGATCAGCCCGGCGCGCGCGCCGCCCTCGATCGCCATGTTGCTGATCGTCAGCCGGCCCTCGATCGACAGCGCGCGGATTGCGCTGCCGGTATATTCGATGACGTGGCCGGTGCCGCCCGCGGCGCCGATCGTGCCGGTGATGTGGAGGATGATATCCTTGGCGCTGACGCCGGGGCCGACCTTGCCCTCGACGCGCACTTCCATCGTCTTCGACGGCTGGAGCAGCAGCGTCTGGGTCGCGAGCACATGCTCGACCTCGCTCGTCCCGATGCCGAAGGCGAGCGCGCCGATGCCGCCGTGGCACGCGGTGTGGCTGTCGCCGCAGACGATCGTCGTGCCGGGCAGCGAGAAGCCCTGCTCGGGCCCGACGACATGGACGATGCCCTGCTCGGGCGCGACCGCGTCGATATAGCGGATGCCGAACTCGGGCGCGTTCTTCTCCAGCGCCGCGAGCTGCGCCGCGCTTTCGGGGTCGGCGATCGGCAGACGATGGCCGGCCGCGTCCCTGCGGGCGGTCGTCGGCAGATTATGGTCGGGAACCGCGAGCGTCAGGTCGGGCCGCCGCACCTTGCGCCCCGCGGCCCGAAGACCGGCGAAGGCTTGCGGGCTGGTGACTTCATGGACGAGGTGGCGGTCGATGAAGATCAGGCAGGTACCGTCGGGGCGCCGTTCGACGACATGCGCATCCCAGATTTTCTCATAAAGCGTGCGGGGCCGAGTCATGCGGTTCCCTTAAGCCGCTTGCCTAACTTTGCAAGCGACGGGCGATCATGGGCGCAACTTTCGGTCGCGGATGCGACCTGGAGTGCGTTCGGTTTTATGGTCTGTGGGGATTTGGCGTTCTGCGCGGTTTCTCCCATTCGTCACCCTGAACTTGTTTGGCGTTTACACCCTTGAGACAGGGATGCTGGCGTTCCCCGGCGAAAGCCGGGGTCCATGCGACGCAGCGCTGTGCCATCTGGACCCCGGCTTTCGCCGGGGAACGCTCACCTGTCGGAAGGGGATCATTGCGAACTTGTTTCAGAGCCTGCCCCGGACCCGATCCGGGGGTCCATGATCTGCGCTCGCCTGAAAGGCGGCACAAAAGGGAAGGTCCGGCCATGGATGCTGAAACGAGTTCAGCATGACGAACGGATGATGCAGCGCGCCGAATGCTAGACTCTGATGATTTTGGATTGCCCACTTCGTCATGGCGACCCCGATCCGGATCCGGAGGCCAAGGTCCGCGCTCGAATGAAAGACGGCACAAAAGGGAAGGTCCGGCCATGGATGCTGAAACAAGTTCAGCATGACGAACGGATGAGGCAGCGTGCCGGAATCCGAATCCCCACAGGCCATAGTGGCGGTCGCCTGATCGGACTATTTCGGCAACTCGCTCAGGTCGAGCCAGCGCGTCCCCTCCCGCTTGTGGTAGCTGTCGATCGCGGCGAAGGGGATGCGGAACGGGAATCCCCAATCGCTGTTCCACAGGGCGACGACGCCGGTTCGCGTTGCCGGTTCGAAGATCATCGTCGCGCGATAGCCCGCGACCGCTCCCGAATGGCCTTCGAGCCTGTGGCCGTCGTAGGTGAAGCTCCGCCAGCCGAGGCCATAGGCCGCATCGGCGGTGGCCTGGCGCAGCGCGCCACCATAGAGTCGCCCCGTGCCGACGCGCGGGCGATGGGCCATCTGCAACACCGCCTCCGGCAGCACATCCGGACGGCTTCCCATCATCGCCTGCATCCATGCGGCGAAGTCGACGATATCGCTTTCGACGCCCGCCGCGGCGGGAACGCGCCAATAGGCCTCCTTGACCGGCAGGACATGCGCGCCGCGGTGCGGCCGGGCCCAGTCCCTGGCGTCCGTCAGCCGCTTCATTCCGTAACCCGCGCTGACCATGCCGAGCGGAAGGAAGAGACGATGCTCGACCGTATCGGGGAAAGCCTTGTTCGCGGCCTTGGCCAATATCTCGTTCGCGCCGTCGAAGGCGACGTTCTGATAGCTGTGGCAGGTGCCCGGTTCGCATTGCAGCGGGGCGCCGGCCAGGCTCGCGCGGAGCAGCGCGGGGTCCTGTCCTTCCTCCAGCTTCTCGTCATAGGCGTTCTTGGTGAGGCCGGTGCGCTGGGACAGCAGGTCGGCGAGCGTTATCCGCGCTTCGGCGGCGTCCGGCAGCCGCAGCGACGTGCGCCAGTCGGCGACCGGGCGATCGAGGTCGACTGTGCCGTCGCGGGCCAGCGCCGCCGCCAGGGCGCCGGTCGCGGTCTTGGAGACCGAGGCCCAGCGGAACAGCGTATGCGGCGTGACCGGCGCGCCCGTCGATTTGTCGGCGACGCCATAGGCGCGGACGAAGCGCAATTCGCCGTCTTCGACCACCGCCACCGCCAGCCCGGCCATTTCGGGCCGCTGCGAGAGTGCGGAAAGCTGCTCGTCGAACGTGCGATAGTCGATCCGGCCGCGCCATTCCGCCGGCGTGTCGGGCAGCTTTTCCGGACCCCGCATCGGGATCGCAACACTGGCAAGGCTGTGGTCGCCGCCGGAAACGCGAAAGCCGAGCCAGCCGGCAAAGCCGAACGCGGCGATCGCGATCAGGGCGAGGAAAAGGCGCGACGCGGCCTTGTGGTTAGATGGCGACCTCATATGCGGCGGTGGTCTTAGCCGCGACTTCCTCCGCCGTCACCCCCGGCGCGAGTTCAACCAGCCGGAACGGGCTGTCATGGTCGTCGCGCCTGAAGACGGCAAGGTCGGTGACGATCATGTCGACGACATTCTTGCCGGTCAGCGGCAGCGTGCACGCCGGGATGAACTTGGCGCTGCCGTCCTTGGCATTATGCTCCATGACGACGATGATCTTCTTGACCCCGGCGACCAGATCCATCGCGCCGCCCATGCCCTTGATCATCTTGCCGGGCACCATCCAGTTGGCGAGGTCGCCGGTCTCCGACACTTCCATGCCGCCCAGCACCGCAAGGTCGATATGGCCGCCGCGGATCATCGCGAAGCTCTGCTCCGACCCGAAATAGACGGTCTGCGGCAGTTCGCTGATCGTCTGCTTGCCCGCGTTGATCAGGTCGGGATCCTCGTCGCCCTCGAACGGGAAGGGGCCGATGCCGAGCATGCCGTTTTCCGACTGCAGCGTCACCTCGACGCCTTCGGGAACATGGTTGGCGACCAGCGTCGGGATGCCGATGCCGAGGTTGACGTAGAAGCCGTCGCGCAATTCCCGCGCGGCGCGCGCCGCCATGTCGTCGCGGGTCCAGCCCTTGGTTGCTTCGGCCATTATTTCGGCTCCCATTGCTTGTCGGAGGGGAAGATGTCGGCAAAGCCGCCGCGGATCGACGGGCCGTAGACGGGGTTGGACAGCAGGAACCAGCCCTGGCCCCACAAGGCGGCGATCGGGCCGCTGGTCGCCAGCGTCTTGCGGTCGGCGACCGAAAGGCCCGGCGCATTGAACGCCTGCGCGAAATCGCCGAGCTGGTCGCCGCCCATCGCGATCACGCACCAGCGCGCCGCGATCTGCGCCCGGCGTCCGTCCTTGCTCGCGCCATCGGGGGTGTCGCCCATCAGGAACAGCGTCTCGCCGTGCCTGAATTCGCCGAGACCCGCGGCGCGCAGCGCCTCTTCGGTGCCCTGCGCGTTGGCCGCGGTGCGATTGGTGTTGACGATGATCGTCACGCCCGCGGCGCGCATCGCCGCCAGCGCATCGACGACGCCGGGCATCGCGATCGCCTTGCCGGCGCCGGTCTTTTCCCACTGATCCCAGATGGCGGGGTCGAAATCCTTGTGCTGCTCGGCCATGTAGCGCATCGCGCCGATGTTCCAGATCAGCGTTTCGTCGGCGTCGAACACCGCGGCGGGCGGCTTGTCGCCGCAGGCGTCGAAGCGCGGGGCGGCGGGCGTCGATCCTTCGGCGAGCACGAGCTGGCGGCGGGGAACCGCCGAAAGCACGGCGTTCCTGACATAGGCGGCGAGCGCGCGATAGACCTGCGCCGACGCGACCGCGCCTTCCGCCGAGCCGTACAGCCATTGCTGGCCCGTCGGCGGCGAGGCGGGAGTCGGCTTTTCACCGATCTGCGAGACGACGACTTCGTCGCTCAGCGCCTTCGGAGCGGTGGTTGCGGTGGTCGATGCACATCCCGCGAGCAGCAGGCCCGCCGCGAGGGACAGGGCGCGCATTACGCTGCCCCGGCGGTTTCGGGACGCGGGCGGACGGTGCGGAACTCGATCTTCTTGTCGTAGGGCGCGCCGCAGATCAGCCGCTTCACATAGATGCCGGGCAGATGGATGGCGTCGGGATCGAGGCTGCCGACCGGCACGATCTCCTCGACCTCGGCGACGCAGACCTTCGCGGCGGTCGCCATCGGCTGGTTGAAGTTGCGCGCGGTCTTGCGGAAGATCAGGTTGCCGCTCTCGTCGGCCTTCCACCCCTTGATGATCGCGAGGTCGGCGAAGATGCCGCGTTCGAGGATATAATCCTGGCCGTCGAAGCTCTTGACCTCCTTGCCCTCGGCGACCTGCGTGCCGACGCCGGTCCTGGTATAGAAGCCCGGAATGCCCGCGCCGCCGGCGCGGCAGCGTTCGGCGAGCGTGCCCTGCGGACAGAATTCGACCTCCAGTTCGCCCGCCAGATATTGCCGTTCGAACTCCTTGTTCTCGCCGACATAGGAGGAGATCATCTTTCCGATCTGCCGCGTGCGGAGCAGCTTGCCGAGCCCTTCGCCGTCGATGCCGGCGTTGTTGCTCGCGATGGTGAGGTTCCTGACCCCCGAATCGCGGATCGCGTCGATCAGCCGTTCGGGGATGCCGCACAGCCCGAAACCGCCCGCGCAGATCTGCATGCCGTCGAACAGAAGCCCGTCGAGCGCAGCCGCGGCGTCGGGGTATCGCTTGTTCACCATGTGATGGGGCTCCTTTGCAAGTCGGCGCGACTCTGGCGTATCTCAATCATCAATTCTAATCATAGTGTTTTTCGGTTATTCATAAACAATGTCGATTAATCGCATTGCCATCTACCATCTCGAAACGCTGCTGTGGATCGACCGGCTCGGCACCTTCTCGGCCGCGGCGGAGCGCCTCAACACCACCCAGCCGGCGGTGTCGGCGCGCATGCGCGAGCTCGAGCAGAGGCTGGGGTCGTCGCTATTCCGCCGCGACGGGCGCGGCATGTCGCTGACCCCGGCGGGGCGCAAGCTGGTGCGCGACTGCGAGCCGCTGCTGCGCGACATGGAGCAGGCGCTGCTCGGCAGCGGCGGCTTTGCCGAGGCGAGCGGGGTGGTGCGGATCGGCGCGGGGGAAATCGCGGCGGCGAGTTGCCTGCCGGCCTTCGTCGCGGCGATGAAGGCGGACATGCCGCACGTCGGGCTGGAGATAGAGATCGACCTGACCGCCAACCTGATCCAGCAATTGCTGACCGGGCGCACCGACATGGCCTTTGCCGCCGGGCCGGTCGCGCACCCCGCGCTCAGGACCAGCCCGATCGGCCCGGTCGCGCTGGTCTGGCTGGCCAGTCCGCGCGTGGCATCGGCCTTCGGCGACGGCGGCGGCGCGTCGGTGCCGATCTGGTCGCTTGCCAGCCATTCGCCGATCCACGGCCGGATGCGCGAGGCGATCGCGGCGGCGCGCGTGGCGCAGAAATCGCTCAACCTGTGCAATAACGCGCGGATGATGATCGACATTGCCAAGGCGCACGGCGGCGTCGGCATCTTCCCCGAACCGATGGTCCGCGCGGAAATGGCGCGCGGCGCGCTGGTCGAACTCGCGGGGATGCCGGCGCTGGCGCCGATCGAATTCCATGTCGCGATGCGCGTCGTCGATACCGAACCGGTGCTGCTGCGTCTCTTCGACGAGGCGAGCCGGCTTCGCGTCGCACAGATTGACACCGGTCAATGAACCCGGGCGGGCCGCCGTGCATTGATCGGCCATCAGGGCAGTCGAAGGAGATCCGCGATGCGTTCGATTCTGGTTCACGCCGATCATGATGCCGCGTTCGAAGGGCGCTTGCAGGTCGCACTCGACCTTGCGCGCCGGTTCGAAGGGCATGTCACGCTGATGATTGCGACGCCGTTGCAGCAGTTCGTCAGCTTCGATCCCTTCGGCGGCACCTATTTCGCGGCCGAGGCGCTGGCCCGGGCGCAGGCCGACGATCTGGCGCTCGAAGACCGGCTTGCCGACCGGCTCGGCAAGGAGGACGTGCCGTGGGACATCGAGATGGCCGACGGCGACATCGTCGGCGCGCTCGCCGGGGCCGCCACGCTGGCCGACCTCGCGATCGTCAGCCTGCCCGGCGAGGCGCGCGACGGACGCGGCGCGCCGTCGATGCTGGCGGGCGATCTGGCGCTGAGCACGCCCGCCCCCGTCCTCGCGCTGCCGCAGGGCACGAAGGCGATCGACCATGATGCGCCCGTGCTGGTGGCGTGGAACGGCAGCCCCCAGGCCGCCGCGGCGTTGCGGGCCGCGCTGCCGCTGCTGCGCGACGGCCGGCCGGTGATGCTCGTCGCCGTCGGCCAGGATGACGGCGCCTTCCCGGGCACCGACGCGCTGCGCTATCTGTCGCGCCACGACATCCACGCCGAACTGACGCTGGTCGACCGCGGCACGGCGACGGTCGAGGAACGGCTGGAGGAACAGGCCGTCGCGCTCGGCGCCGGGCTGATCGTCATGGGCGCCTTCGGCAAGAGCCGGCTGCGCGAAACGCTGTTCGGCGGCACGACCCAATATCTGGTCACCAAGGGGCGCTTCCCGCTGCTGCTCGCGCATTAGGGGACCCGCTCTCGAATGAACGGTCCTGTGCTCCCGCGAAGGCGGGAGCCCGGAGCGACAGGAAACCGCGCTGGCGTCCTGACGCACTGGGTCCCCGCCTCCGCGGGGACACAACGGCTTTCATTGGGGGCTGGCGGCCGCCGCTACGCCAGTTCCATCTCCAATGCGGCCGACAGGTCGGCGAGCGCCTGTTCGCCGCTCGTCACCTTGATCGCGTGCATGCCGAGCCCGGCGGCGGGCTTGCAGTTGATCCCGAGGTCGTCGAGGTAGACGCACGCGGCCGGCGCGACGTCCAGCGCCTCGCACATCATCTGATAGATGCGGGGGTCGGGTTTGCGCACCCCGACCTTGCTCGATTCGATCACATGGTCGAAACGCGCCATGATCGCGGCCACCTCGCGCGCCATTTCCTCGCTGCGCGCCATGCCCGCGCCCCGGCCGCTGGGCACATTGTTGGTGATGCAGCCGATGGTGATGCCGCTTGCCTTCAGCGTGTCGAGCGCCGCGACCATCGCGGGGCGCACCGCGCCCGCGAGCACGGCCAACACCGCTTCGCCCTCCAGCGCGTGGCCGAAGCGGCTCGCCTCCTCTGCAAAAAGGCGGTCGAAGGTCGCGGCGTCGATCTCGGCGCGCTCGAACTTTGCCCAGGCGTTGCCGTCGGGATCGGCTGCGTTGACGCGGCGCACGAAATCGCGCGGCAGCCCGCGTTCGTCCTCCAGCCGGTTGAACGCTTCGAAGGGAGAGGCGGTGATGACGCCGCCGAAGTCGAAGATGACATGCGTGTATCGGGACATGGCGCCGCCATGCCGCGCGGCGGCGGCCGAAGGCAAGCGAATTTGGCCGCCTTTCCGGCGCGTGCGCAACCTGCCGCTACGGCAACGGCAGCGCCTGGCATAATCCCGTTCAGGCAAGCGGGGCGTGTTCCCCGGCGAAAGCCGGGGTCCACGCGGGGCAGCGCCAAGCCTTCTGGACCCCGGCTTTCGCCGGGGAACACGCCCTTGCTGGAACGCGATAATTGCCGCGCCGCTTCAGGGGGTGACGAGAATCCCCGCCTTCGGATCGGCCTTGCCCGACAGCATCTCGCGATAGGCGTCGAGCGCCGCCTCGCCGCCGGTGCGGCGATCGATGCGGGCGAGGCGCGGCGCGATGGCCATGAACCCCAGCCACGCCCCGGCCATCCGATCGGCAAAGGCGCCGCCGCCCCAGTCGGCGACGCGCTTCTGCACGCGGCCGGGCGCGAAGAAGCCCTGCCGTTCGGGGCCGGGCAGCGCGGATTGCCCCGCTTCGGCGTCCCAATGCGACTTGCCGACGATGATCGAAGCCTTCAGCCGGTCGCCGAAATGACTGTGGACCGCGCGCGTCACCGCGCCATTGCCCGCCATGTCGACCAGCGCCGACGGCGTCGCGGGGTTCAGCGTCAATATGTCGTCATAGGCGATCACGCGGTCGTAGATGCCCTGTGCGGCCAGATCGGCGACATTCGCCTTGCTGGTGAGCCCGACCGTTTCGGGGCGCGGCCCCCGCCGCTGCGCCAGCGAGAAGCCGAGGCCGAGCGCGGTCTTGCTCGACGCGCTGGCGATCAATATCTGCGCGGCGCTATAATCGCCTTCATCCTCGAACTGGTCGGCGATCAGCCATCCGGTCAGGAACAGCGGCCGGAACACCGGCCAATAATCATGGTGCTCGGCGCGGTGATCGCCCAGCGCCTCGATCCGCTGATAATTATTGTAGACCGGGGGCAGGGTGGTGCGGCGCGGCGTCACGTCGGTGAACCCCCCGGGGCCGACGGCGCCGGCGGCCAGCACGGCATGGCTCGCCATCGGGTAATAGCCATAGAAGCGGTCGCCGGCCGCGATGCCGTCGGCAGTGCTCTCGACCACGGTCGCGAACCCCCACACCGGCAAGCGGCCGGGCCGGTCGCGTTCGGCGAAGAAATCCCAATAGCCCTGGTCGTTGCCGAACAGCCCCGATGGATGGCCGAACACCGCATAGGTGATGTTGTTCGCGGTCATCGCATAGCTGTCGATGCGGACGCGGACCTGCCCCGGGGACAGCGGCGCCGCGGGATCGGGGACCAGCTTCGCCCGCGTGATGTCGCTGCGATCGATGTCGATCGCCCAGCCGTCGCTCATCGCTTCGTCTCCTCTGCTTGCCTGCCGCGCGGATTTGGCGGATACTCTTGCAGATGCCGACAGGACAGACAATCGCGGTCAAGCGAATCTATGCGCCGCCCGACGACGGCGACGGCGCGCGCTTCCTGGTCGATCGGCTCTGGCCGCGCGGCGTGTCGAAGGAAAAGGCGGATCTGACCGCGTGGCTCAAGGCGCTGGCGCCGAGCGACGCGCTGCGCGACCAGTTCCATCACGCCGCCGCGCAATCGGATGCCGCGTGGCCTGCGTTCCGCGATGCCTATTTCGCCGCGCTCGATGCCGGCGGGGACGAGGTAGCGGCCGCGCTTGCGGAGATCGACGCGGCGGCGAAAAAGGGCCCCGTCACCCTGCTCTTCGCGGCGAAGGACGAAGCGCACAACAACGCGGTCGCGCTGCGCGAATGGCTGGAACGGCGATAGGGCCTTAGGCCACAGACCTAGATCAGCCCGCGCCGAACAGCGATCCGATCGCGATGGTCAGCGCCATTGCGCAGGCGCCCCAGAAGGTCACGCGCGTCACCGCCCGCTGCATCGGCGCTCGCCCGATCCGCGCCCCGAGCGCGCCGAGCAGCGCAAGGGATGCCAGCGACGCGCCCGACACGGTCCACGGCAGCGACGACCCCGAATCGAGCAGTACGACGAGCAGCGGCAGCGCGGCGCCGATCGCGAAGCTGGCGGCCGATGCGGCGGCCGCCTCGATCGGCCGCGCCTGTGCCGCTTCGGTCAGTCCCAGTTCGTCGCGCAGATGGCTGTCGAGCGCGTTGTGCGCGGTCAACTGCTCCGCGACCGCTTCGGCCAGCGCGCGGTCGAGACCGCGGTGCTGATAGATTTGCGTCAGTTCCTCCAGTTCATGGTCGGGATTGGCCGCGAGTTCGCGCGTCTCGATCGCGATATCGGCCCGTTCCGCGTCGCGCTGCGAACTGACCGAGACATATTCGCCCGCCGCCATCGACATCGCGCCCGCCACCAGCCCGGCGACGCCGGTGGTCAGGATCGTCGCCGGCGTCGTGCCCGCCGCCGCGACCCCGGCGATCAGGCTGGCGGTCGATACGATGCCGTCGTTCGCGCCCAGAATCGCGGCGCGCAGCCAGCCGATGCGGCCGACGGCATGCGTCTCGTGGTGCATGGATGGCGTCCTTCGGTTCAATAGGGCAGCTTCAGCCCCGGCCGCGCCCACCGCGTCTTCACCAGCCGCCCGGTTCCCGACAGGGTCAGATAGGCGTCCTGCATGTCGGCGCCGCCAAAGGCGATGTTGGTGGTGAACACGTCGTCGGTGGCGACGAATTCGACCAGTTCGCCTTCGGGCGACACGACGCTGATCCCGCACTCGCCGATCGTCGCGACGCAGATGTTGCCGTTCGCCTCCATCGCCAGGCTGTCGAAGAATTTATAGCCGGCGGGGCGATAGAGCGGGATGCCGGGGCCGCCCGGTCCCGCGGTGCCGTCGACCTTGCCGGGGGCGACGATGTTGAACCGGGTCAGGCGGCAGGTATAGGTTTCGGCGGCATAGAGCTTCGTCCCGTCTGGCGAGAGGCCGACGCCGTTGGGATTGTTCGACGGAAAGATCACCTCTTCGATGAAGCTGCCGTCGGCCCTGGCGTAGAAGATGCCGACGATGTCGTGGCAGCGCTTTGCATAATCGACCTTGCCATGGTCGGTGAACCAGAAGCCGCCGTGCGCGTCGAACATGATGTCGTTGGGACCGCGCAGCGTGACGCCGTGATCGCCGGTCCGGTACAGCAGCTCGACCGCGCCGGTTTCGATGTCGATGCGTTCGATCCGGCCGCCCGAATAATCGTCGGCGATGCCGTGCGGGGTCAGATAGCCGTCCATTTCGACATAGTTGAAGCCGCCGTTGTTGCAGCAATAGAGCTTGCCGTCGGGACCGATCGCCAGGCCGTTCGGGCCGCCGCCGGGGACCGCGATCACCTCCTTGCGGCCGCCGGGCCAGCAACGGGTGATCCGCCGCGCCTCGATCTCGGTGACGATCACGCTGCCGTCGTCCATCACCACCGGCGCCTCCGGAAAGCGCAATCCGTCGGCGATCAGTTCGAACTCGGCCATCCCTCTCTCCCTTGCTCTCGTGGTCCTGCTGTGCTTTGCGCCCATAATGCCTGTCCGCACGCTCTTCGCCACACATTTCTATGAAGCCGACATCGGGACGCCCGACCTGCTCGAGGAACTGGAGCAAAGCTGCCGGCTGCTCGCCGAAGAGGATGGCGCGGGGCGCGGCTGGAGCCGCGCGCACGGCTACCGCGGCTATACCAGCTATGCGAGCCTCGACGATCTGCCGCAGCGCGACCCCGCCTTCGCCGATCTCAAGCGCCTGCTCGACCGCGAGGTGAAGGCGTTCGCCCGCGCCTGCCACTTCGACCTCGCGAAGCCGCTGCGCCTCGACAGCCTGTGGGTCAACGTGCTGAAGCCCGGCGGCACGCACAGCGGACATATCCATCCGCACAGCGTCGTCTCGGGCACCTTCTACGTCACCGTTCCGGCGGGGTCGGGCGCGCTCAAACTGGAGGACCCGCGGCTGCCGATGCTGATGGCGGCACCGGGGCGGACCGACGATGCGCCCGAACATCTTCATCCCTTCATCTATGCCGAACCGGCGCCGGGGCGCATTTTCCTGTGGGAAAGCTGGCTGCGGCACGAAGTGGTGACGAACGCCGCGAAAAGCGAACGGATTAGTATCAGCTTCAACTATCGCTGATCCGTTCCTATATGGGCGGCGCCTACTGAACCATCTTCCCCATCCCGTTCGCGTCGAGCGAAGTCGAGAGGCCTCTCGACCCAATGCCGCGCCAAGAGCACCGCGATTTCGGTCTAAGGCGAACGGGAACGGAAGATTTCGCAAGAAAGGACTGCCTTCCATGACCGCGACCAGCGCCGACTACACCGCCGACCTCCAGCTCTTCATCGCGGGCGAATGGCGGGGCGGCGAGGGGCGCGATGCGCGGCCGGTCGTCGACCCGGCGACCGCGGGCACGATCGCCGAGCTGCCGGTGGCGACCGCCGCCGACCTTGACGAAGCGCTCGCCGCCGCGGCGCGCGGCTGGCCGGCGTGGCGGGCGAAGACCCCCGACGAGCGCGGCGCGCTGATGCACAAGGTCGCGGGGCTGATTCGCGAGCGCGTCGATCATATCGCGACGCTGCTGACGCTCGAACAGGGCAAGCCGATCGCGCAGGCGCGCGGCGAGGTGCTGTCGGCGGCGGGGCTGTTCGACTATTTCGCCGAGCAGGGAAAGCGCATCGAGGGACGCGTCGTCCAGCGTCCGGCGGGCGAACGCGCGATGGTGCTGAAACAGCCGGTTGGCCCGGTCGCCGCTTTCTCCCCATGGAATTTCCCGGTCAACCTGATGGCGAAGAAGATCGCGCCGGCGCTCGCGGCGGGCTGCGTCGTGATCGCCAAGGCGCCCGAAGAGACGCCGGGCTGCACCGGCGCGCTGATGCGCTGCATCGCCGATGCGGGCATCCCCGGCGATGCCGCGCAGCTCGTCTACGGCAATCCCGACATGATCAGCCGCCACCTGCTGGGCAGCCCGGTGATCCGCAAGGTCAGCTTCACCGGGTCGACCGCGGTCGGCAAGCATCTGATGAAGCTCGCCGCCGATCATGTGCAGCGGATCACGATGGAACTGGGCGGCCACGCGCCGGTGCTGATCTTCGACGATTGCGATCTGGAGGCGACGCTCGACCGGGTGGTGGCGCAGAAGTTCCGCAACGCGGGGCAGGTCTGCGTCTCGCCGACGCGCTTCTATGTGCAGGCGGGCATCTACGACGCCTTCGTGCGCGGTTTTGCCGAGCGGACGAAGCGGGTCCGGGTCGGCCATGGGCTCGATCCCGACACGCAGATGGGGCCGCTCGCCAATGCGCGCCGCGCCCCGGCGCTTCAGGCGATGATCGCCGATGCGACCGCCAGGGGCGCGCGCGTGATCGCCGGCGGCGAAGCGATGGGGAAGGGCTATTTCTTCCAGCCGACCGCGCTCGCCGATGTCCCGATCGAGGCAGAGGCGATGGTGAACGAGCCCTTCGGCCCGATGGCGCTGATGCGCCCGTTCGACACCGAAGAGGAAGCGATCGAGCAGGCGAACCGCCTGCCCTACGGCCTCGCCGCCTTCGCCTTCACCGAGAACGGCCGGCGCATCAATCGCGTCGCCGACGGCATCGAAAGCGGCATGGTCGGGATCAACAGCTTCGTGATCTCCGCGCACGATCTGCCGTTCGGCGGCGTCAAGCAATCGGGATTCGGCAGCGAGAGCGGGCCCGAGGGGCTCGACGGCTATCTCGTCACCAAGGCGGTGCATATCTGTTGACGGACGCGGGCCGATCCAAGGTCGTCAGGCGTCTCAATCGCGCTCCAGCCTGACGAAATCGCGCCCGAACGGCGCGAGGTGCGCGCCGCCGTCGACGAAGATCGTCTGTCCCGTCACCGACTCGGCGCGCGCCAGCCAGGCCACCGCGTCGGCGATCTCTTCCGGCGTCGGAAGCGCGCCCAGCGGCATCCGCCCGGCGAGGCGCTCCATCTGCGCATCGCTGTAATCCTCGGTCGGCAGGGTCAGGCCGGGGGCGACCGCATTGACCCGCGCCTTGCCGCCGAAGGCGACCGCCAGCGTCGCCGTCGCCTGCCACAGCGCCTGCTTCGACAGGCTGTAGGCCAGCTGGTCGGGCACCGGATGGACGATGCGCTGGTCGAGGATATTGACGATCGCGGGACGCGCGCGGCCCGCGTGAGCCGCCACCACGGCGCGTGCCAGCATCACGGGCGCGTGGTGATTGACCTGCATTGCCTCTGCGAGCGCGGCGCCGGTCAGCGTCTCCCACTCGCCCTCGGCGAACAGCGAGGCGTTGTTGACGAGCAGCGACGGCGCCCGGCCGAAGGCTTCGATCACCGCCGGCACCAGCGATTCGGTCGCGCCCGGATCGGCGAGATCGGCCTGGAAGCGCCGGCATTCGGCGCCGGTCTCGGCGATCGCCGCGGCCAGCGTCGGATCGGCCGGTCCCGGGCTGCGCTTGTGGATCGCGAGCGCATAGCCTTCGCGTGCGAGCCGCGCCGCGATCGCCGCGCCGATCCGGTGCAGCCCACCGGTGACGAGGGCGAGCGGCGCGTCCGTCACGGTCGCGCCCGCCGCATGGTGATGCCGATCTGTTCGCCGTCCTCGGCGATCGCCAGCTTGACGATCTTGACCTCGACCGCCTCGATCCGCTCGTCCTGCAGGAACAGCGTGTCGATGATATGGTCGGCGACGCTTTCGATCAGCACGAAATGCACATCCTTGGGAATGCCGTCGGTCGCCGCGAATTTGAGGTGCATATAATCCTTCGATCCGCTCAGCGGGGTCGTGGGATCATAATGGTCCGCCATCGCCAGCCGCGCGCGCACCGAGATGCGCAGCGGCTGCGGCAGATGCGTCTCCGCCGAATAGATGCCGGTCAGAACATCGACGGTCAGTCCGTCCACCTCGAGCCACAATTGATCGATCACAAGAAATTCCTGTTCGTCGGACCGATATTCGGCTTTGCAATGCCGACCCCGGACCCTAAAGCGCCGCCGCATTAGCGAAAGGGTGCGCGTTGGTCGAGTTTCTTCCATTGTCCGATATCGAACCGCAGGCGGTCGAGCATCTGCTCGACGCCGCTTTCGGAGCGGACCGCTTTGGACGAACCGCCTATCGCATCCGCGAGGGCATGGCCGCGGTCCCCGCGCTCAGCTTCGCGCTGGTCGACGGCAAGGGACTGGTCGGCACGATCCAGTGCTGGCCGGTCGCGCACCGCGCGCCCGACGGCACGGCGACGCCGCTGGTGATGGTCGGACCCGTCGCGGTGCGCCCCGACATCCAGCGCGGGGGGCATGGCCGAGCGTTGATGGCGCGCATGCTGGAGGCGGCCGAAAGCCAGGCCGACAGCGCGCTGATGATGATCGGCGATCCCGAATATTACGGCCGCTTCTTCGATTTCACGGCGGAGGCGACGGGTGAATGGGACCTGCCGGGTCCGTTCGAAAAACGCCGCCTGCTCGCGCGTGCGGTGAACGGGCACCGCCTGCCGCGCGGCGCCGGGATGATCGGGCCGCGCTGATCGCGCGCATTTCTTCGCCGCGGTTTTCGGCTTCGCCGCGGCCGCCCGCGTCGGCATCGTCTCTTTACTTGAGCGGCCACCTTCCTATGTCGGATGGATGGTCAGCCCCGCGCCTTCGCTTCCCAAGGCCTTCTCGCAGCTCTCGCTTGCCGAGACGGCGGACCTGCTCGCGGCGCGCAGGCTGCCGCCGGTCGAACAGTGGCATCCCGAACGCAGCGGCGACAGCGCGATGGAGATTCGCGCCGATGGGAGCTGGTATCACGAGGGCGGCCGTATCGGGCGGCCGGCGATGGTGAAGCTTTTCTCCACCATCCTGCGGCGCGAACCCGACGGAAGCCACGTCCTCGTCACCCCCGCCGAAAAGCTGGCCATCGCGGTCGAGGATACGCCCTTCCGCGCGGTCGAGATGAAGAGCGAAGGCACGGGGGAGGGGCGCAGGCTCGTCTTTCGGCTCGACACCGACGACCTCGTCATGGCGGGGCCGCAGCATCCGCTGACCTTTGGCCGCGATCCCGACCATCCCGATCCCCGCCTGCACGTGCGCGGAACGATCGGCAACGGGCTCGAAGCGCGGATCGACCGCGCCCTCTATTACGAGATCGTCGGGATGGCGCTGGCCGAGGCGGAAGGCGACCCCGCGATCTGGTCCGACGGTGTCCGTTTTCCGCTGATGGACGGCAGGGCTGGGGACGGGGGCGGGGCTCCCTGATGCTCTCCGACAAGCTGCGCGATGCGCTCGACAATCTGCTGCCCGATACCGGCGAGGACGAGGGCTATCTGCTCCAGCGCGGCGACCCGCTGCGCGATGCGGCGGTGCTGGTCGCCTTCACCGACCGGCCCGATCCCGGCGTGATCCTGACCCAGCGGCCACAATGGCTGCGCGCCCATGCCGGGCAGGTCGCCTTTCCGGGCGGCAAGGTCGATCCCGGCGACCGCGACGTCGTCGACGCCGCGCTGCGCGAGGCCGAGGAGGAGATCGGGCTGCATCGTCGCGACGTGATGGTGGCGGGAACCACCGACGCCTATCGGTCGGGCAGCGGCTATCATATCACGCCCGTGCTCGGCGTGATCCCGCCCGACCTGCCGCTCGACCCCAATCCCGACGAGGTCGAGGCGTGGTTCGAGGTGCCGCTCGATGTCCTCTTCGACCCCGCCAATTACGAACGGCAGCAGGCGCATTGGCAGGGGCAGCTTCGCCGTTATTACGACATGCACTGGCAGGGGCGGCGGATCTGGGGCGTGACTGCCGACATCATCGTCAACCTCGCGCGGCGCCTGCCGCCGGGCTGGCACCGATGACGGTGCTTCCCGATGCTGAGTGGCGCGACCGCGAGGGGCTGGCGCGCATCGTCGCGGCGCTGGGCGCCGACGCGGTGAAAATCGTCGGCGGCGCGGTGCGCGACACGTTGCTCGGCCATCCCGTCACCGACATCGACCTCGCGACCCCCCTGTTGCCGCAGGAGGTGACACGGCGGCTGGAGGCGGCCGACATCAAGGTGATCCCGACCGGCATCGCGCACGGCACGGTGACGGCGATCGCGAGCGGCGACCGGCACGAAATCACCACGCTGCGCCGCGACGTGGAGACCGACGGGCGACGCGCGACGATCGCCTTCGCCGACGATTGGCGCGAGGATGCGGCGCGACGCGATTTCACGATCAACGCGCTCTATGCCGATCCGGTGACGGGGAAGGTCGAAGACTGGTTCGGCGGGCTCGCCGACCTTGCGGCCGGGCGAGTGCGCTTCATCGGCGACGCCGCGATGCGGATCGCCGAGGATCATCTGCGCATCCTGCGCTTCTATCGCTTCGCGGCGCGTTTCGGGCATGGCGACCTCGATCCGGCGAGCCATGCCGCGGTCGTCGCGGCGCGCCAGTCGCTGAAGAGCCTGTCGCGCGAGCGGATCGCGGACGAGCTGACCCGGATATTGGCGCTGCCCGATCCCCGGCCGATCGTGCGGCAGATGGCGGCGGACGGTATTTTCGCGGTGCTGCTGCCCGAGGCCGATGCCGATGCCGGGTCGGCGCTCGACCACCTGCTGGCGAACGAAGGCGCCGTGGGCGCCGCGCCCGATGCGATGCGCCGGTTTGCGGCCCTGCTGCCCACCGATCCCGCGGTGGCCGAACAGGTGGCGAGCCGGCTGCGGCTGTCGACGCGGCAGCGCAAGCATCTGGCCGCGCTTGCCGCGCATCGCGGCGGGCCGCTCCAGCCGGTGCGGCAACTCGCCTATCGCATCGGGATCGAGGCGGCGCGCGACGTGCACCTGCTCGCGGGCGACCGGGCGCAGGCGGCGGCGGCAGTGCGCAGCCTCGCCGGCTGGACGAACCCGGTGCTGCCGGTGAAGGGCGGCGACATCGTCGCGCGCGGCATCGCAGCGGGGCCGGAGGTCGCGCGCATTCTGAAGGCGGTCGAGGGCGACTGGATCGCGGAGGATTTTCCCGGCCCGGCGCGCGTCGCCGAGCTGGTCGATCAGAAAATCGGACGGTCGAGCGAGCGGCGCCAATAGGCGAAGGCGGCATCTTCCTCCATCGGCCGCGCGAACAGGAAGCCCTGGCCGAAATCGCAGCCCAGCGCCGACAGCAGCCGCGCCTGGTCCGGGGTTTCCACCCCCTCGGCGGTGGTTTTCATGTGCAGGGCCTCGGCAAGGCTCTGGATCGTGCGGACGATCGCCACCTTGTCGCGGTCGTCGACCATATGCTCGACGAAGCTGCGGTCGATCTTGAGCACGTCGAGCGGCAACCGCTGCAGATAGGCGAGGTTCGAATAGCCGGTGCCGAAATCGTCCATCGCGACGCGTGCGTGCAGCGCCTTGAGCTCGCGCAGCACCGACAGCGCAAGGTCGGGGTCGCCGATGATCGCGCTTTCGGTGAGTTCGATCATCAGGCGCTCGCCGCCGATGCCGTTCTGGGCGAGAGCGCCCCGCACCACCGCGGCGACATCGTCGCGGACGAGCTGGATGGCCGAGACGTTGACCGAAAAATAGCAATCGACCGGCCGGCCGCCGTTGCGCTCGTCCCATTCGGCGAGCACCGCGGAGGCCTTGCCGATCGCCCATTGGCCGAGCGGGACGATCAGGCCCGAATCCTCGGCGATCGGAATGAACTCCGCCGGCGGGACGATCGCGCCCTCGCTGTTGCTCCAGCGTGCGAGCGCCTCGAAGCCCGCGACCTTGCCCGTCGCCAGCTCGACCAGCGGCTGGAAGTCGAGGCGCAGCCGATCCTCCTCGATCGCCTTGCGCAACTCGGTCTCGAGCCCGAAGCGATTGTCGGACAGCATCGCCGCTTCGGGTTCGTAGATTTCGATGCGGTCGGTTTGCTTGGCGCGCTTCAGGGCGATCTGGGCCTGGCGGATCTGGTCGGCGACATCGGTGTCGGTCGCCGCCTGGATCGCGCAGCCCAGCGCGCAATCGACGCTGACCTTGAGGTCGCCGATGCGGAACGGATGGTCGAAGCAGCCGCGGATGCGCCGCGCCATTTCGCGCACGTCGGTCCGGCCGCCCGTCAGGCGCGAGGAGATCGCGAACTCGTCGCCGCCGCTACGCGCCAATATGTCGCCGCTGCGCAGGCTCGATTTCAGCCGCCGCGCGACGGTGATGATCAACTCGTCGCCGGCAAGCGGCCCGATATGCTCGTTGATCCGGCTGAACCGCGCGAGGTCGAGCAGCAGGATGACATGATGGGCCCTGCCGTCGCTGGTCATGCGCTGCTCGACCAGTTCCTCGAACCCGGCGCGGTTGGGCAGGCCGGTCAGACTGTCGGAAACGAGTTCGCGGCGCAGGTTGCGCTCGGTCATCATCTCCTGCGTCCGGTCGATCAGCGTCAGCAGGTAGAGCGACGTATCGCCGGTCTCGTCGGTCAGCGGGCCGATCGAGCCACGCAGGTCGCGCGCCGCCACGCCTTCGCCCAGCCGACAGGAAAATTCCTGGGCGCCATATCCTTCGGCCGCCTGCTCGACGGCACGGCGCAACTCGACCGGCGTGCTCGCGCCGGTGGGCGACAGGTCGAGCCGGTCGAATGCCGCGTTGCTGGCGTGCAGGCGGAAATTGCCGCGGTCGAGCGGACGGATCAGCGCTGCCGGAACCGGCAGCGCGTCGATCCAGCCGACAAACAAAGAGGGCCGGTCGTCGCCGGTTCGATCAATAGGCATGATAAAGGGTTTGATGCGACCTTTCCCCATTGTCCGAAGCCTATCGGATGGGGAGTAAAGAAGCTATTTACGGCAACAGGAAATTACAATCAGGCGAAACGATTGTTACGTGGGAAGCCCGTGGGGGGCATCCGGCCGGCCGCGCCGCGCGCGACGCGCCACGGTGCGACGTCGGTTTCGGTGCGGGTGCGGCCGCTGTCGCCGCCCATCGTCCAGCTCAGCCCTTCTGCGAAGACGAAGGTCGTCGCGTCGGACAGCCCGCCGTCACGATAGCGTTGCAGCATCACGCCCTGGCCGCGGCCCATCACCGGCACCTCGGCGATCGGGAAGACGACGAGCTTGCGGTTCTCGCCGACCACAGCGATGCTGTCGTCCCCGGCGCCGATCGGACGGACGACGGCAAGCTGCGCCCTGGGCTTGAGGTTGACGACGTTGCGCCCCTTGCGCGTCTCGGCGATCACGTCGCCCATCTGGACGACGAAGCCATGGCCGCTCGTCGAGGCGAGCAGCAGGCGTCCGTCGGCCTGTGCCGGAATCAGTGCAACGATATGCGCGTCGGGGTCGATGTCGACGATCAGCCGCAAAGGCTCGCCGAAGCCGCGCCCGCCGGGCAGCTTGTCGGCGCCGATGGTATAGAAACGCCCGTTGCTCGCCGCGACGAGCAGCTTGTCGGTTGTCTGTGCGTGCGCCGCGAAGGCGAGCTCGTCGCCTTCCTTGAACTTGAAGTCGCCCCACTGGCCTTCCGCGACATGGCCGCGCTGGGCGCGGATCCATCCCCGCTTCGAGAGGATGACGGTGACCGGTTCCTTTTCGATCATCGCGTCGAGCGGAATGTCGCGCGCCGGCGCCGCTTCGGACAGCGTCGTGCGGCGCGCGCCGAGCGCGGTGTCGGGACCATAGACGGCGCGCAGCGCCGCGAGGTCGCGTTTCAGCCGCGTGCGTTGGCGCGCCGGGCTTTCGACCAGCTTCACCAGTTCCTCGCGTTCGGCGGTCAGGTCGGCCTGCTCGCGCTTGAGTTCCATCTCCTCCAGCTTGCGCAAGCTGCGCAGCCGCATGTTGAGGATCGCTTCGGCCTGCCGGTCGGTCAGCAGGAATTCGGCCATCATCACCGGCTTGGGTTCGTCCTCGGTGCGGATGATCTCGATGATCCGGTCGAGGTTGAGGAAGGCGATCAGATAGCCGCCGACCAGTTCGAGCCGGTCGTCGATCTTGCCGATGCGATGCTTGGCGCGGCGGACGAGGACGACGATCTGATGCTGCAGCCATTCGGTCAGAAGCTGGTGCAGCCCCATGACCTTGGGCGTCCGCGTCGCGTCGAGGACGTTGAGGTTGAGCGCGAAGCGGCTTTCGAGCTCGGTCAGCCGGAACAGGCTTTCCTTCAATATCTCCGGGTCGACGTTGCGGCTCTTGGGCACCAGCACGATGCGGATGTCCTCAGCGCTCTCGTCGCGTACGTCTTCGAGGATCGGCAGCTTCTTGTCGGCGATCAGCTGCGCGATCTGCTCGATCAGCTTGCCCTTGGCGACGCCATAGGGAATCTCGCTGATGACGAGCTGCCACGTGCCGCCCGCCTGCTTCTCGATCCCGCTTTCCTCCCAGCGCCCATCGGCATCCTTGCCGGTCGAGAAGCGCGCGCGGACGCGGAAACCGCCGCGGCCGGTCTGGTAGGCGTGTGCGATGGTTTCCGCGCTGTCGACGATGATGCCGCCGGTCGGGAAGTCGGGGCCCTTCACATGGGCGAGCAACTCGGCGAGTCCGGCCCCCGGATTGTCGATCAGCAGCAGCGCGGCGTCGATCACCTCGGCGGCGTTGTGCGGCGGGATGTTCGTCGCCATGCCGACCGCGATCCCGCTCGCGCCGTTGGCGAGCAGGTTGGGGAAGAGGCCCGGCATGATCTCCGGCTCTTCGTCCTCGCCGTTGTAGGTCGGGCGGAAATCGACGGTGCCTTCGTCGAGCCCCTGCATCAGGTCGATCGCGACGCGCGTCAGCCGCGCCTCGGTATAGCGGTAGGCGGCGGCATTATCGCCGTCGATGTTGCCGAAATTGCCCTGGCCGTCGACGAGCGGATAGCGCAGCGAGAAATCCTGCGCGAGGCGGACCATCGCGTCATAGACGGCGGTGTCGCCGTGCGGGTGGAACTTGCCGATGACGTCGCCGACGACGCGCGCCGATTTCTTGTAACCTTGCGACGGGTCGAGGCGCATCGCGCGCATCGCCCACAGCAGGCGGCGGTGGACGGGCTTCAGCCCGTCGCGCAGATCGGGCAGCGAGCGCGCGGTGATCGTCGACAGCGCATAGACGAGATAGCGTTCGGACAGCGCGCTGTCGAACGGGGTATCAATGCTGTCGCCGGGGGCCGAGGGAGGAAGGTCGTCGTCGGTTGTCGCCATTACCCGCGGCCGATAGCAAGCCGCACGGCACATGGCAAAGGGCTATCGCGGGACGATCAATAGAGGTTGTCGTGATAATCCTTGTCGAGCCCCTTCTGCATCAGGCCGGGGATCGAGGTGACGGCGCTCGCGATCCGCGCGCCCAGTCCCTTGGCGCGGTTGAGCCGGATATGCTCGACGAACATCTTCGCGGGACGGATGTCGGCGGGCGGCGGCGCGCCCGGCCACAGCGGGGCGCGGGCGAGGGCGGCGCTTTCGCCCAGCGCGACGCGCAGGTCGTCGATCCGCACCGCGAGCCGCGGCACCTTGTCCTGCACCGCGAAGCGTTCGCGCGCGGCCTCGTCGGTGGTCAGCGTGGCGGTGCCGACGATCCGCACGATCCGGTGCGAACCGGGGATCAGCAGCGCCGCGGCGATGCGCGGCTGCGCGATGATGTTGCGAAAGCTGTCGGTCCGCCGGTTCCCCGGCCGGTCCGCGAACCACAGCGCGTCCCCGTCGAGGTGCGCGAGCGCCCCCGCCGGATCGCCCTTGGGGCTGAGGTCCGCATGTCCGTCGGGATCGACCGTCGCCAGCGCCATGAAGCGGCTCGCGGCGGCGAAAGCGCCCGCGTCGTCGATCGCCTGTCCGGGCGGATCGGGGTGCCAGAAGGCCGAACGGATCAGCGCCTTGGCGCAATGGACATAGCATTCCTCGACCGCGATCCGCGCCTCGCCGTCCGCCACCGCGACGACGTGGCCGTTGATGCGCAGCGTTTCGCCGATGCCGGGAAGCAGGAACAGCGAGCCGAAACCGGCGCCGGCCCTGATGGCTGCGGGGTCGTCGATCCGGTCGAGCGGCACCGCCAGCGTGGCGCCGTCGCTTCGCGCGAATCCGGCCGCCCCGCCGCCCAGCGTGAGCGTCACGCCGCCGCCGTCGCCGATGCCGGCGAACATCAGCGGCGAAGCCGCGAGCCAGCGCTGCGCGGTGGCATCGACATGGTCGATGACCTTGAGGTCGATGGCGGACGATGCCTTGCCCACCGCCGCCTCGATCGCCGCGATGCTGTCGATCCTGGCCATGCCTGTCCTCTTCCGGCGAGGAGCATGTCATACTTGCGAATGACTCGCAATATGTGATTGTCAGGCCGCCATCGCGCCCCTGTCGTCAGGGTTTGTCGGCATAGGCCTTGACGAGGTCGAACATATAGTCGCGTCCGACGTAGACCGACCGCACCTCCATGCGCTCGTCGAGCCCGTGCGCGCCATTGCCGTCGGGGTCGCCCCACATGCCGGGGATGCCATAGGTCGGGATGCCGACGGCGCCGAGGAAGGTCGCGTCGGTATAGCCGTTCGCCATCGCCGGAATGACCTTCAGCCCCGGCCAGTATTTATCGACCAGCGTCTGCATCGGGCCGATCACCCTGGGGTCGAGCGGCGGCGCGGGCGGCGCGGGGCGCTTGGGCGGCAGCTGCGTCACGGTAACGCCGGGGTCGCCGATCACGCGTTCGAGTTCGGCCTTGATCTCCTCGATTGGGTGGCCGGGGAAGATGCGGCAGTTGACGTTCGCGCCCGCGCGTTGCGGCAGCGCGTTGGGAGCGTGGCCGCCGTCGAGCAATGTCGCGACGCAGGTCGTGCGCAGGTTCGAATGGAGGAAGCGATCCGCGTTGACGATCGCCTCCGCCGCCTTGTCCGTGGGATCATTCGCCAGCGCGGCCATCGCCCGGCCCGTCTCGTCTCCGCGCGCCGCACCCGCCTCCGCAAAGAAGCGGCGCGTCGTGTCGGTCATCTCGAGCGGAAATTCATATTGCCCGATCTTCGTCAGCGCCGCGGCGAGCTGATAGATCGCATTGTCGGGCACTGGTGCCGAGCTGTGGCCGCCGGGGTTGCGGGTTTCGAGGCGGAAATTGGCGAAGGTCTTTTCGCCGACCTGCACCGACTGGCCGAGCACCTTTCCCTTGCCGTCGCTGTCGCCGCCGCCGCCTTCGTTAAGCGCGAATTCGGCGTCGATCAGGTCGCGCCGGTTCGCGGCGAGCCATTCGGCGCCGTTGAATGCGCCGTTGGTCTCCTCGCCGCAGGTCAGCGCCACTTTCACCGTGCGCTTCGGCTTGTAGTTTTCCTTTTGGAACCGGATCAGCGTGTCGACCCATACCGCCGCCTGCGCCTTGTCGTCGGCGGTGCCGCGGCCATAGAAATAGCCGTCCTCCTCGACCATCCGGAACGGGTCGCGCTCCCAGTCGGCGCGCTTCGCCTCGACCACGTCAATATGCGCGATCAGCAGGATCGGTTTCGCCGTCTTCGATGTCCCCGGATAGACGGCGACGAGGCCGCCCTCCTTCGGATGCGCGGGGTCCGCGAAGAGGGTGAGCTGGCTGTCGGCGAAACCCGCCGCCGTCAGCCGCGCCGCCATGCGCTCGGCCGCGAGGGTACAGCTTCCCGCCGACAGCGTCGTGTCGGTTTCGACAAGTTCCTTGTAGATGTCGCGAAAGGCGAGCTGGTCGGGGCGCGGTTGCGCGTCCGCCGCCATCGCGGGCGCGGCGAACAGCAACGGCAAGGTCAGCAGTGCGGTCGGATATTTCATGGCGTATCTCCCTGTTGTCGGAAAGGGAGCAGAAAGGCCGGACCACCGCAAGCCGCTTTGCTTTGACTTGCGCGTCGTTCCCCTTTCGCCCATTTCGCAGCGGCAGGGGGCGCGGGAAACCGCGATGCGAAAGGGAGAAGGCACGGCATGGCCGCCGGGAGCAAGCGCGACGAGGGATTGGGCGATGCGGTCGTCCCGGCGGATGCGAGCGCGCTCGGCGATGCGCCGCGCATCCGCGCGATCCTGACCGCCGCGGCGCGCGAGGGGCGCCCCGTGAGCTATTCGGAGCTGCTCGGCGAACTCGGCTTCCGCTTTACCCGGCCCAAGATGCGTGCGGTGTGCCGGACATTGGCCGAGGTCGACCGGCTGTGCGCGCTCGACGGCGAGCCCGACCTCGCGGTGCTGGTGGTGCGCGAAAGCGACGGCCTGCCGGGGCAGGGCTGGTGGGTCGGCGGCACCGCACTGCTTCTGGGCTATGACGGTCCGTGGGAGGGCGCCGCGGCGGCGCGCTTCATCAAGGAGCAGCAGCAGGACGTGTTCGATTATTGGGAGGGACGGTGAGGGCGGCCAGCTTCGACCGATAAGAACCGTTGCCCGCGCGCAGGCGACGGCCTTGCATTGGATTCGCGCAGAGACGCAAAGATCGCAGAGGCGCGCGCTTCATCTCTGCGATCTTTGCGTCTCTGCGCGAATTTCGTAAAATACCAGGTCTCAGCCGAAGCGCGACATTCCTTTGACGAAGATCAGAGGGCCGCACTCCGACATAGGCCTCTGCTGATTCCTTCGTACCTGCACTTTATCCATCGCGTCACCCCGGGCTTGACCCGGGTGACGGAAGGGATCTGCGCCCTATTTCTTCAACCCGATCTCGCGCAGCCGCTCCTGCAGATAGGCGTCGGCGGTGATTGGCGCCGGGTACAGGTTCGGGTGCGCGGCATCGACGCAATTCTCCAGCGTCACGATCGGATAGTCCGAACGGAAATGCAGGAAGAAGGGCATCGAATAGCGCGCGATGCCGGCGCGGCCGGCGTCGGGGTTGCGGACGCGGTGCGTGGTCGAGGGCAGGCGATTGTTGGTCAGTCGCTGCAGCATGTCGCCGACATTGACCGCCATCGCGCCCGGCGGCGGCGCGACGGGCAGCCAGCTTCCGTCCTTGTCGAGGATTTCGAGCCCCGCCTCCTCGGCACCGAGCAGCAGCGTGATCGTGTTGATATCCTCGTGCGCCTCGGCGCGGATGCCCTTCGCGGGCCCTTCGACCGGTGGATAGTGGAGCAGGCGCATCACGCTGTTGCCGTCCTGCACCGTCGCGTCGAAGAAATCGGGCGCGAGGCCCAGATAGCGCGCGATGCCGGAGAGCAGCCGGCCGCCGACGCGATCGAATTCGGCGAACAGCGTTTCGAAGGTGGTGCGAAAGCTCGGGACCTCGTCCGGCCACACATTGTTCGGCTGCTGCGCGGCAAGCGGATGGCCTTCGGGCAGGTCGCGGCCGACGTGCCAGAATTCCTTGAGGTCGACCTCCTTCGCGCCCTTGGCGATTTCGACCCCGAACGGCGTATAGCCGCGCGCGCCGCCCAGCCCGGCGACATGATAGGCGCGCTTCGCCTCTTCGGGCAGCGCGAAGAACGCCCTGGCCTTTGTCCAGGCAGCGTCGATCAGCGCGGGGTCGATGCCGTGGTCGGTGATCATCGCGAAACCGAACCGCTCGAACGAAGCGCCGAAATCCTGCGCGAAGCGGTCCGCGGGCAGCGAAAGGGAGATGACGGGGACGGCGGCGGTCATGCTGTTGTATCCATTGTTCGATGCGTTGACGCGATGCCGGTCGGCGCGTTCGCGTCCCCTTGCGATCTAGGCTTTCGGCCGGCGCCGGGAAAGGGAAAAAGGCGGTTCCACCGCGCGCGCCGCTCGGCTAAGCCCCGGCCATGGGCAAGCAATATTGGCTGATGAAATCCGAACCCGACGTCTATGGCTGGGACGATCTCGTCAAGGACGGGACGGGAATCTGGGACGGCGTGCGCAATCACAGCGCCAAGCTGAACATGAAGGCGATGAAGGTCGGCGACGAGGCGCTCTTCTATCACAGCAACATCGGCAAGGCGTGCGTCGGGATCATGCGGATCACCGAAGAGAGTTTCCCCGATCCGACCGCGGAGGAGGGCTCGCCCTGGGTCGTGGTGCGCGTCGAGCCGGTGCGCGCGTTGGCGCATCCGGTGACGCTTGCGGCGATCAAGGCCGATCCGAAGCTCGCCGACATGGACCTTGTCCGCCTGTCGCGCCTGTCGGTCGGGCGCGTCACGCCCGATGAATGGGCGCATATCCTCAGGAAGTCGGAGCAGCCTGAGGGCTGATCCCGACGTCGGCGCCTACCGGCCGAGCTTGGTCTGGAGGTGGCTCGCGACCGACGGGTGCAGCGGCTCGACGAACTCGCAGCCGTAATTGTCGCCGGCGGCGCGGCGCACCACCGCCTCGCGCGGTTCGAGCCCCGGCAGGCTGACCCAGATGCGCTTGCCGACCGTCTGCCGCGAAAAGGTGAACATGCGGAATCCGGTCGACGACAGGTCGAACAGTTCGGCGTCGAACGGATTCTGGCCTGCCTCGCGAAAACGCACGCGTCCGTCGATCGAGGCGCGCTCGGCGCGGCGTGTGTCGGTGGGAACGGCGTTGCGGCTCGGCACGGCGGATCGACCTTTCGAATGATTCGAACGTCTCCGGTCTAGCGACCCGATGGTTATCGCAAGGTCAACGGGCGTGGTGAAACAGGCTGGTTAAGGCGGCGTTGGTCCCATTTCCATCCAATGTCCCGGACAGGCGGCGACCAGTCCGGCCGCATCGCGCCAGTCGGCGGTCAGCCAGCGGGCGTGATCCTCCGGATCGAGGATCACCGGCATCGCCTGCCCGCCGAGGCGCTCGACGAAGCTGTTGGGGTCGGTGGCGAGCACCGCGAAGCAGGGCCAGTCCGCCGCGTCGCGCACTATGCCGGCGAAGGCGAAGAGCGGCCGGGCGCGGAGCGATATCCAGTGCTGGCGCCGCGCCCCGGCGGGTTCTGACCACAGCGCGAAGCTGGTTGCGGGGACGAGGCAGCGAAGCTCGGGATGCCGCAGCGTGCCGATCCAGAACGGGCTCGACAGATTGCGGACGCTGGTGACGGGGCGCGTGCCCGACGCGGGCGGCGGAACGCCCCACAATCGCGGGCGCAGCCGCCACCGCGTCCCGCCGCGCCCGTCGCCGACGATCACCGGGGCCGGGCGACCGGGCGCGACATAGTCGCCGGCCCACGGATCGTCGCCGGCTTCCGCCCCGAAGGCCGCGGCAATGCGGCTCGCCGGGGCGTCGAGGCGGTAGAGGTGCATGAGGGGGTCCTAGTCGGTGCCGCGCACGCGGCCGCGGCCCGCCTTCACCGCGCTGCGCGCCTTCTTGCTGTCGACGCGCCGCGCCCTGGCGGCCTTGCTGGGCTTTGTCTTGATCCGCCGTTCGGGACGGACCAGCGCGGCGTCGATCAGTTCGCCGAGGCGTTCGCGCGCGTCGGCGCGGTTCGCCTCCTGGGTGCGGAAGCGGCGCGCGAGGATGACCAGTTCGCCGTCGGCGGTCAGCCGGCTCCCGGCGAGCGTCCTGAGCCGGCGGTACGCATCGGGGGGCAGGCCGAGCGCGAAGACGTCGACGCGAAGCTGGCACGCGGTGGCGACCTTGTTGACATTCTGTCCGCCGGGGCCGGAGCCGGCGAGAAAGCGTTCGGAGATCGCGCTTTCGGGGATGTCAGCCACGGGTCGGCGCCGCGCCTTCGGGCGCCGCGAAGCCCAGCGCGGCGAAGCGGTCGGGGAAGGGCGCCTCGGCGACGATGGGCGGCTTGACGTCACGGTCGACGACCAGCCGCTCGGCGTGGAGCAGGGTGCGATCGCTTTTCCGGCCGCGGCCATAGACGGGATCGCCCAGGATCGCGAAGCCGAGCCCTTCGAGCGCATGAACGCGAAGCTGGTGGGTGCGGCCCGTTTCGGGGCGAAAGCGCAGCAGCGCGCGGCCGTCCGCGACGGCGAGCTTTTCCCAGTGCGACACCGACGGCTTGCCTTTCGGGTCGCCGATCATCCGCCAGCCCGTCTCCGCGCTCGATGTCTTGGCGAGCGGCAGGTCGATCGTTCCGCTGTCGCCAGCGGGCACGCCGTCGAGGATCGCCAGATAGCGTTTCTCGACCGCGCGCGCCTCGAAAGCCCGGGTGAAGCGGCCGTGCGCTTTGGGATTGCGCGCGAGCAGCAGGCAGCCCGAGGTGTCGCGGTCGAGCCGGTGGACGGGCAGCGGCCAGCGCCGGAAGCCGAAACGCAGGCTGTCGAGATGATTCTCGAGGCTGAGGCTGCCGTCGCGCGGCGGGTCGACCGGCAGGCCTTCGGGTTTGTCGATGACGAGGGCCTCGCCGTCGAGGAACAGGACATGGTCGGACAGCAGCATCGCCGCGCTATAGGCGAAGCGTCCGGGCGCGCCAAGGTCGCTGAAATCTATTGCTCCGCGCCGAAAGCATAGGCGTCCATCGCGAGCACCGCATAGGTGACGCTGTCGTGCAATCGCCTGGCGTGGAGGCCGTCGGCTTGCGCGCCCGCGCCCATCGCGACGAACAGCGGCAGGATATGATCGGGCGTCGGGTGATTGTCGCGGCCGTGCGGCGCGCGTTCGACCGCGTGCAGCAGGTCGTCGACGGCGTTGGCGGCCATGCGGTCGGCGATCCAGTCGGTGAACGCCGTCACCCAGGGCGCCGCCGGGGCGTCGATCGGCGGACGTGCGGAAAAATAGGCGCGGAGATTGTGCGTGATGCTGCCCGATCCGACGATCAGCACCCCGTCGTCGCGCAGCGGAGCGAGCGCCTGCCCCAGCGCATAATGCCATTCGGGCGGCGCGTGGGAGGCGATCGAAAGCTGGACGACGGGAATGTCGGCATCGGGGTAGAGCAGCGAAAGCGGCACCCAGGCGCCATGATCGAGCCCGCGCTCCGCATCGACCGTGACGGCGAGGCCGTGAGCGGTGAGGCGCTCGGCGATGCGCCGTGCCAGCGCGGGATCGCCCGGCGCGGGATAGCGCATTGCGAAAAGCGCATCGGGAAAGCCGCCGAAGTCGTGAATTGTCGGCGGCCGGGGCGATGCGGTGACGGTCGCGCGGCCGCCTTCCTGTGCGGCGTCGTGATGCGCCGACACGACGAGGATCGCGCGGGGGCGCGGCAGACGGGTGCCCAGTCCGGCGAGGAAATCCCGCGCCGGACTGGGTTCGAGCGCCATCATCGGCGAGCCGTGCGAAAGGAACAGGCTCGGCAGACGGCGCATCGGGTCAGGCCGCCAGCTTCGCCGCGGTGCGTGCCACGCGTTCGCCCAGATAGCGCGCGCCGCCGAGGTCGGCTTCGCTCGGCTGGCGCGATCCGTCGCCATTGGCGATCGTCGTCGCGCCATAGGGCGCGCCGCCCTTGACCTCTTCGACGCCCATCTGGCCCGCATAGCCATAATCGAGCCCGACGATCGTCAGGCCGAAGTGCAGCAGGTTGGTGATGATGTTGAACAGCGTCGTTTCCTGTCCGCCATGCTGCGTCGCCGACGAGGTGAAGGCGGCGCCGACCTTGCCGGTCAGCAGGCCCTGCGCCCAGACGCCGCCGGCGGTGTCCCAGAAACTCGCCATCTGGCTCGACATGCGGCCGAAGCGCGTCGGCGTGCCGACGACGATCGCGTCATAGTTCGCCAGTTCCTTGGGGTCGCTGAGCAGCGGGTGCGCGGTGTCGGTCTTGAAGCCGGCGGCCTGGACGACCGCTTCGGGTGCGGTTTCCGCGACACGGCGGATATCGACCTCGGCGCCCGCGGCGCGCGCGCCTTCGGCCACCGCGTCGGCCATCGTCTCGATATGCCCATAGCTCGAATAATAAAGCACCAGAACCTTTGCCATCTTCCTTGTCCTTTCACTTGGTCTTGAAAAAAGGGGTGGGCCGCCGCCGGGGGGAGGGGATTGGCGGCGGCCCGAAGCTCCCCTCCCGCGCGGGAGGGGAGCGGGGAGAGCCTAGAGACTGTCGACCAGCACCAGTTCAGCGTCGTCGATCGCCTCGACCTCGATCCGGGCGACGTCGCGGATCGCGATGCCGTCGCGCGGATCGGCGTCCTTGCCGTTGACGCGGATGCGGCCCTTGGCGGCGACCAGATAGGCGTGGCGTCCGGCGCCGAGGTCATAGGCGACGCGGTCGCCCGCGCTCACCGTCGCCGCCGCGACGCGGGCGTCGGCACGGATCGGCAGGGCCCCGAAACTTTCGCCGTCGCCTTCGATCCCGCTCGCCACGGTCACGAACCGGCCCGAACGGTCGGCGCTGGGGAATTCGCGCTGGCCCCAGCCGGGCGCGCCGCCCGGACGATCGGGGATGATCCAGATCTGGAACAGCGTCGTTTCCTCGTCCTCGAGGTTGAACTCGCTGTGCGTGACCCCGGTGCCTGCGCTCATCACCTGGACGTCGCCCGCCGCGGTGCGGCCGCTGTTGCCCATGCTGTCGCGGTGGCTGATCGCGCCGGTGCGGACATAGGTGATGATCTCCATGTCGCGGTGCGGGTGCGGGGGGAAGCCCGACTGCGCCGCGATGGCGTCGTCGTTCCAGACACGCAGCGCGCCCCAGCCCATCCGATCCTCGTCATGATAGTTGGCGAAGGAGAAGTGATGGCGGGCATCGAGCCAGCCGTGGTCGGCGTGGCCCAGCGTATCGAACTTGCGGATATCGATCATGGCCTGGTCCTTTCATCGTCCTTTCATCGCCGCCACGGGCCATATGCCCCGGCGGCCTTTCGTGTTGCAGCCAAGATAGCGATGGCGATCGTTTCTGGAATAGCGTAGATGGAAAACGATCGTTTCCGAATTTGGGGTATTGATGGCGCTTCCCGATTATGAAGGCTGGGCCTGCTTCGCCGCGGTGGCCGACAGCGGCAGCTTTACCGCCGCGGCGGGGGCGCTCGGTCTGTCGAAGGCGAGCGTGTCGAAGGCGGTGAGCCGGCTCGAGGCGTCGCTCGGCATCACCCTGCTGCACCGCAGCTCGCGCTCTGTGACGGTGTCGACGGCGGGGGAGGGGCTGCTCGGCGAAGCGCGCGCGATGGTCGCGGCGGCGACGGCGGCGACCGAGGCGGCGCGCGGCGACCGGCTCGACCTTGCGGGGCCGGTCCGGCTCGCGGCGCCGATGAGCTTCGGCATCAAGGTGCTCGGCCCGCCGCTCGCCGCTTTCCTCGAACGCCATCCCGCGGTCGAGATCGAGGTGGCGCTGAGCGACGCGCGGCAGGACCTCATCGCCGAAGGCATCGATCTTGCGCTGCGGATCGCGCCGCTCGCCGATTCCAGTCTGCTCGTGCGCACGATCGCGCCGGTCGCGGCGTCGGTGCTGGCAAGCCCCGCCTATCTCGCGAGCCACGGCACGCCGCGGCATCCGCTCGATCTCGGCGCGCACCGGCTGATCGGCTACGGCCATCGCGAGCGCGCCGCGCCGCTTCGGTTCCACCGGGCGCGCGAAGAAGCGACGGTCATGCCGACGGGGCCGCTGTTCGCGAACAACGGCGATGTCATGGTCCCGCTGCTCGTCGCGGGCGGCGGCATCGCGGTCCTGCCCGACTTCATCGTGGAGGAGGCGCTGGCGTCGGGCGCGCTGGTGAAGATTCTTACCGACTGGTCGCTTCCGCAAGCCTATCTTCACCTGCTTTCGCCGCCCTCACGCCTCCGCCCCGCGCGCGTGCGGGCGTTGTCGGACTATCTCGTCGAGGCGCTGAAGCTGTCGTGCGCGGGGCGCGACTCGCGGGAATCCGGCGATTAAATCAAAATTAACCTTTTCCCTTCATTGCTTTCATGGTTAATGTTCCGGCAGTCCTGCAAACAGGGGTCGGCCGGGGGCGTCACGATAGCCGGCGGACAGGTCGCGGGATGATCGTGGGAAACAGGTTAAGGGGTGCCCAATGCGCGTACTGCTGATCGAGGACGAGCCGACGACCGCCAAGGCGATCGATACGATGCTGACGACCGAGGGCTTCAACGTCTACACGACCGATCTGGGCGAGGAAGGCCTCGATCTGGGCAAGCTCTATGATTACGACATCATCCTGCTCGACCTGAACCTGCCCGACATGCACGGCTATGACGTGCTCAAGAAATTGCGCACCGCGAAGGTGCAGACACCGGTGCTGATCCTTTCGGGCATTTCGGAAATGGATTCGAAGGTGCGCTCGTTCGGCTTCGGCGCCGACGATTATGTCACCAAGCCCTTCCACCGCGACGAACTGGTCGCCCGCATCCATGCGGTCGTCCGCCGTTCGAAGGGGCACAGCCAGAGCGTCATCAAGACCGGCAAGCTCGCGGTCAACCTCGACACCAAGACGGTCGAGGTCGACGGCGTCCGCGTCCATCTGACCGGCAAGGAATATCAGATGTTGGAGCTGCTTTCGCTCCGCAAGGGTACGACGCTGACCAAGGAGATGTTCCTGAACCATCTCTACGGCGGCATGGACGAGCCCGAACTCAAGATCATCGACGTCTTCATCTGCAAGCTGCGCAAGAAGCTGGCGCTCGCCTGCGGCGGCGAAAACTATATCGAGACCGTCTGGGGCCGCGGCTATGTGCTGCGCGACATCGACGAGGAAGGCAACGAGGTGCGCCGCGTCGCCTGACGCCGCATCGCTACAGGGCAAAGGGGGACCCGGCGCGGAGCGATCCGCGCCGGTTTTTTGTGCCCTCCCAAGGGCTGATTTACGGTCTGTGGGATTCGGGTTTCGGGCGCGCTGCCTCATCCGTTCGTCATGCTGAACTTGTTTCAGCATCCATGGCCGGACATTTCCTTTGGTGCCGCCTTTCAGTGGAGGGCAGTCCATGGACCCCCGGATCGGGTCCGGGGCAGGCTCTGAAACAAGTTGGCGATTATCCCTTTTCGACAAGTCACTGTTCCCCGGCGAAAGCCGGGGTCCAGATGGCACAGCGCTGCCAAGCATGGACCCCGGCTTTCGCCGGGGAACGGCTCCCTACTTGCCTGAAGGACATATGTGCCAAACAAGTTCAGGGGGACGGAAAAGAGAAATTGTGCCGAAACCCGAATCCCCACAGACCGTGAAGCATCGTGCGTTAAATCTGAACCGTTTGCCCCCCGCTTTCGCGGGGGCAGGCTCTGAGCTTGTCGAAGCCTGTCCTGAGCGCTTGCAAGGCAGTCGACGGGGGCCGTTCTTTCATTTGGGCGCCGCAAGAAGAAGGACGGTGCTTCCCCCGGACTTGATCCGGGGTCAGCACGAGCGGCAGAAAGAGTGGTGCAGATTTAACGCGCGATGTTCCAGCGCCCGATGCTAGTTACCTGAATCTGAAGTTCGCCCCATCGATTCCGTCATCCCGGGCTTGACCCGGGATCCCGCTTCCTTTCGCGCACGGATGGAGGAAAAGCGGAACCCCGGGTCAAGCCCGGGGTGACGATGATGACAAAAACTTTGATCCCACCATATTAGCGGCCGCGCCCGTAGTGGCCGGGAAGCTTGGTCGTCAGCCCCAGGCCGGGCCGCCATGTCGACAACCGCGGCGCGGGGACGATCTGGAAATCGGCCTTGGCGTCCGCGGTGACGAGCTGATCGCCGTGCGCCGCGCGCAGCCGGACGGTTTCGATCGGCTGGTCGGTCTGGATGCCGAATTTCCGGTCCGCGACCCAGCGCACGGTGCCGAGCATCGGATCGTGCCCCGGCATGAAGATCGTCATGCGTTCGCCGATTTCGAGCGGATAGGGACCTTGCCCCCCGATACCATGTTCGGACACGTTGCGGATCGTGACGTCGAAACGGCCGAGCCGCTGGCACCCGAGCGCAGCCTTCACCAGCCGCGACTGGCGCGGTCGGCGCTTTTCGGCTGGAGCCGTCGAGGCGGGGGCCTCTGGATGCGGCATGGTGCGACCCGATACTGCCGCCCGACCCCCACGTCTGGCGGTAATTATGGTCCCGTTTCAGGCTCTAAAGGAAGAAGGTAAATTTTCATATAGCGACGCGGGCGTCGGCGGCCGGGCCGCCGCACGGCGACAACGGCCCACCGCGCGCGGCAAGCGCCGGTGGGCCGAATGAAACGTCAGCGGCGCAGGCCCGAGACGTCGAGGTCATGGACGCGGCCATAGCGCACGTCGCAACTGAACTTGCCCTTGTCATAGGATCCGCCGCGGCCCCAACGGCCATAGCCGTCGCGCACCACCAGCCGGCCCTTGATCTTGTAGCCGTCGCGCTTGCGATCGATCCGCGTCACCTCGGTCACGTCGGCGCGGCCATAGCGGCTCGTGCGGCGCTGCACGGCATTGACGCACTGGTTCACCGCACTGCGGCTGTCGCCATAGCGGCGATAGTCATAGCCGTACCCATAGCGAGGGTCGTCGTAGCGGCCGCGATACCGGCTGTCGTATCGATCGTAGCGGTCGTTGCTGGATGCGAGGATCGCGGCCAGCCCGCCGAGCACCACCGCACCGGCGATGATTTCGCCCGCGCCGATGCCGTCATCGTGGCGGTCGCGCGCGAGCACGGGCGTGGCGCTCAGCATGGCGCCTGCGGCGACTGTCCCGATCACGGCCTTGGTCCAGGCCGGGACGGTCCGGGGGAGGGGCGTCCGGGTCATATTCGGTCTCCTTCACACGAGGCAGCGGTCGCTGCCTGTTGGAGCCCTTCTATGACGGCTGCGGTGACGCGGCCCTGAACTTCCCGCTTATCTGGGGTTCAGTCTTGGGCCCGTGCCCGGCGCCCGCCGCGAGCTGCGGTGCCGTTCGAAAAGCGGCGCGCCGGGGAACGGGCCTTTGTTCGCGTGAAGGAGATATGCGCCGAAAGCCCGACGCAAAAGGGCGCCGATATCGGCTCAGCCGAAGCTGACGTCGATGACGCGGCCGTTCCGGTAGCTGCAGCCGAAACTGCGCACCTCGCCGCCCAGGCGCGACGCGGTGCCCGTGACATACCAGCCGTCGCCGCCGTTGGCCGGCCGGGTGTCGGTGATGCTGTCGACGCGGGCGTCGTCGCCCATCTCGCCCTCGACCGCCCAGCTGCAGGCATCGGCGGCGCGCGCTTCGGCTTCGCCGCTGCCATAGGCGCGCGGCGCGTCGTCGCGGCGCGATTCATAGCGCGGCATGTCGCGCGGATCGTCGCGATAGGGCGGCTCGTAGCGATCGTCGCGGGGCCGTCGATCGCGGCTGTCCCGGCTCGCGGCGCTGGCGATGGCGGCGATCGCGCCGATGACGAACAGGCCGCCGATCACGTCGCCGGCGTCGATCCGGTCGTGGTGGCGATAGCCCCAGCCTCCGCCGCCCCAGCCGCCATGGCGGCTGCGCGCCTCGGCGGGCGTGGCGGACAGGCCGACCGAGGTCAGGACGATGGCGGTGGCGGTCGCAAGGCTGGTCAGCTTACGCATCGGCTACGCTCCTTGGCGGGCAGGGGATGAGGCCCGCAATCACGGCCCGCCTTAGGCGGCCGATGCTTTCGCGTCGCTGAACTGCCCTCGGCACGCGGCGACCCGATTGCGCGTGAGAACGCTCTTCTCAGCAGACGCAGCGCGGCTTGGGTTTCGGTTTCCAGCGCTTCTTGGCGACGACGCGCTTTTTCACCGGGACCGTTTCATAATAAGTGCGCGTGCTCGTTTCGACGCGTTCGGTCACGACCGGCGGGCCGTTGATGATCGTCGTCACCACCACGCCCGGCGTGTAATAGCCGTATCCATAGCCATAGCCGTAACCGTGCTGATAGGCGCCGCCCTGGTAATAGCCCCCGCGGCTCGCCCGCCATGCCTCGCACCGCTGGCGATCCGCGGCATCGCCGATCGCGGCGCCCGCGATCGCGCCGAGCCCGCCGCCGATCAGCGTTCCCGCGGTGCGATTGCCGCGGCCGGCGATGCGATTGCCCGCGATGCCACCCACGACGCCGCCGACAACCGCACCGCCCACTGTGCCCCCCTGGCCGCAGCGCCGTTGCATCTCTTCCTCATAGGCATGGTCGTATCCGCCATAATAGGGCGCATAGCCGGGCGGCGGAGGCGGATAATCGACGCCCGCGCCGGGCCGGCCTTCGACCGAGCCTTCGTAGCTGCCGTGATAGCGGCGCCCGTCGGGCGCTTCATAGGTGCCGTCCCAGGTGCCGGTCCAGCGACCTTCGGCGTCATAGCTGCCGCGAAAGACCGCGCCGGGCGGCGGCGGCGGATAATCGCCGCCGCGATACTCGACCTCGCTCGGAACGCGATCGGGATAGCCGGTGTAGACGCGCGTGTCGGTCGCGGTGGGCACGCCATATTCGAGCGATGGCGCCGGAGCGGGCGCCTCCGTGCTGTTGGCGCGCCCTGCAAGCAGCAGCGACCCCGCGGCGACCCCGAGCAACAAGATGGTGCGCATGCCAAATCCCCTTTTCCGGCGGCAATCCGCCATTGGTTAACAGGATGTTAGCAAAATCGAGGCTTGTTCGCGAATCCGTTTACCCTGATCCGCACGTCCCATTTTGGGCCAATGTCAGCCCGCGAGCGCCGGCGCGACGCGGGCGATTAGCGCCTCGGCACCCGCCTGATCCTCGGGCGTGAAGCGGCCCGGATGGGGGCTGTCGAGATCGAGGACGCCGATCAGCCGGTCCGCGACGACGATCGGCACGACTAGTTCGCTGCGGCTCGCCGCGTCGCAGGCGATGTGGCCGGCAAAGGCCTGCACGTCGGCGACGCGCTGTGTCGCGCGCAGCCGCGCGGCGGCACCGCACACCCCCTTGTCGAGCGGGATGCGGATGCACGCGGCCTTGCCCTGGAACGGCCCCAGCACCAGCTCGCGGCCGTCAAAGCGATAGAAGCCCGCCCAGTTGAGGTCGGGGATCGCCTGCCAGATCAGCGCCGCGACATTCGCCATGTTGGCGATGCCGTCGGTTTCGCCCGCCACCAGCGCCGCGGCGGCGTCGGCCACCTCGGCCCACAGCATCGCGGGATCGGTCGCGGAAAAGGAAAAGGCGTGCGACATGTGCGTTCTTTCGGAGTGAGGCAGCGTTATTCGACGGCCAGCCCGGTCCATTTGGCGGCGAAGGCATATTTGTCGGCCGCCTCTGCGATGATCTTGTCGGTCGGCTTGCCCGATCCGTGGCCGGCGCGCGTTTCGATGCGGATCAGGTGCGGCTTCGGCCCGATATCGGCGTGCTGCAACTGGGCGGTATATTTGAAACTGTGCCCCGGCACGACGCGGTCGTCGGTGTCGGCGGTGGTGACGAGGATCGCCGGATAGGCGGTGCCGCCCCGGATATTGTGATAGGGCGAATAGCCGAGCAGATTCCGGAAATCGCTTTCCCGGGACGGATAGCCATAGTCGTCGACCCAATAGCGCCCGGCGGTGAAGCGGTCGAAGCGCAGCATGTCCATCACGCCGACCGCGGGCAGCGCGGCGGCGAACAGATCGGGGCGCTGGTTGGTGACGGCGCCGACGAGCAGGCCGCCGTTCGACCCGCCCTCGATCGCCAGCTTGCCCTGGCCGGCGATCCCCTCGGCGATCAGATATTCGCCCGCGGCGATGAAATCGTCGAAGACATTCTGCTTGTTGGCGAGGCGGCCGGCGTCGTGCCACGCCTTGCCATATTCGCCGCCGCCGCGCAGGTTGGCGATCGCGAGCACGCCGCCCTTGTCGACCCAGGCGAGCCGCGTCGGCGAAAAGGCAGGGGTCAGCGACACGTTGAAGCCGCCATAGCCGTACAGCAGGGTCGGCGAACCCTGCGACCGGTCGACGCCCTTCTTCTGGATGACGAACATCGGCACCTCGGTGCCGTCCTTCGACTTGTAGAAGCGCTGTTCGACCGCGAACTGCTTCGGGTCGAAGGTGAGCTTCGGCGCCGCGAAGACGTCGGTCTTTCCGCTCACCGTGTCGAGCCGGTAGATGGTCGTCGGCTGGGCGAAGCTGGAAAAGGCGTAGAAGGTCTCTGGGTCGCCCGGCTTGCCGCCGAAGCCCGCCGCCGATCCGATCGCGGCCAGATTGATGGTCGCGACCGGCTTGCCGTCGAGCGCGACCATCCGCGCCTCGGACTTCGCGTCGCCGAGGTAGGAGAGGATCAGGCGATCGCCGACGCGCGAGGCGCCGACCAGCGTCGCCTCCTGCTGCGGGACGATCTCGGTCAGGACGCCGGGCTTGCGGATGTCGAGCGAGACGATGCGCTGGCGCGGCGCGTCCCTGTTGGTGACGAAAGTGAACCGCGGGCCCTGGTTGGTCACATATTCCCAATTGTTCGCGAAATCGTCGACCAGCGCGATTCCCTTGCCGCCCTTCACCGGGTGGAGCGTCAGCGCATAGCGTTCGTCGGTCCCCTCCGACGAGACGACGAGCACATATTTGCCGTCGTCGGTGACGCGCGTGCTGTGGTTCAGCTTCGGCTGATCGGGGCTCGCGTGGATCAGCACATCGGCGCTTTGCGGCGTGCCGAGCTTGTGGAAATAGACGGCGTGATTTTCGTTGAGCGACTGGAACGCCTCGCCCGCCTGCGGTTCGGGGAAGCGCGAATAATAGAATCCGCTGCCGTCCTTCGCCCAGTCGAGCGACGAGAATTTGACCCAGCGGATCTCGTCGGGGGTGTCGGCGCCGGTCGCGACGTCCATGACGCGCACGATGCGCCAGTCGGTGCCGCCGTCCTGCACCGCATAGAGCAGATACCGGCCGTCCTCCGACGGTTCCCATTCGGCCAGCGCGGTCGCGCCGTCCTTCGCCCAGCCGTTGGGGTCGATCAGGACGCGGCCTTCGCCCGCCAGTCCGTCGCGGACATGGAGCACCGCCTGCGGCTGGAGCCCGTCGTTGCGCGTATAGAAATAGCGGGCACCCGCCTTGCGCGGCAGGCCGAAGCGCTCGTAATTGTAGAGCTCGGTCATCCACTTCGCGAAAATGTCGCGGCCGGGCAGCGTGTCGAGATAGGCGTCGGTGACCTTGTTCTGCGCCGCGACCCAGTCGGCGACCTTCGGCGCGACGCGGACGTCCTCTTCCAGCCAGCGATAGGGATCGGCGACGGTCACGCCGAACTGCGTGTCGGCGGTGCCGTCGCGCTCGGTCGCCGGATAGGCGAGCCCGCTTGCAGGCGCCGCCGCGTCGGTCGCCCCGGCCGCTCCCGGCGTCATGAGCAGGGCAACCAGCGCCAGCGGCGCGGACAGGCTTTTGCGGTGCATGGCAAGGCGATCCTCATCGTATCGGGAAACAATCTTGCGTCCCTATGAAACCATCGCCCCATGACGGGCAAGGGGAATCGGGTAGAGGGGCGCCGAGCCCCTGTATCCGCGTCATCCTTCCGCTTGACACGAATTTGTGATGATGCCGCTTCAACGCCCGGTTTTCCAGCCAAGGTCCGTGGGGATTCGGGGTTCGGCGCGGTTTCTCCCTTTCGTCACCCTGAACTTGTTTGGGATATATATCCATCAGGCAAGTAGGGAGCCGTCCCCCGGCGAAAGCCGGGGTCCATGCTTGGCAGCGCTGTGCCATCTGGACCCCGGCTTTCGCCGGGGAACAGTGACTTGTCGAAAAGGGATAATTGCCAACTTGTTTCAGAGCCTGCCCCGGACCCGATCCGGGGGTCCACGATCTGCCCTCGAATGAAAGGCGGCACAGAAGGGAAGGTCCGGCCATGGATGCTGAAACGAGTTCAGCATGACGAACGGAGGAGGTAGCGCGCTGAAACTCGAATCCTCACAGACCTTAATCCAGGCGGCTATGGATAAAGAAAAAGGGCGGCCGTCCCATGGACGCCGCCCTTGATCTTGTGTCACCGGAAAGGTGCGGCTTACGCGTCTTCCAGTTCCTCGTCGGTCATCACCGGACCCGAATCCTGGCCCTTGGCATCGACGTCGCGGTCGACGAATTCGATGATCGCGATCGGCGCCGCGTCCGAGGCGCGGATGCCCGCCTTGATGATGCGGGTGTAGCCGCCATTGCGCTCCTTGTAGCGTTCGGCGAGCACGTCGAACAGCTTGACGAGCTGCGTGTCGTCCATCAGCCGGCTCTGCGCGAGGCGCCGATTGGCGAGCCCGCCGCGCTTCGCGAGCGTGACCAGCTTCTCGATATAGGGGCGCAGTTCCTTCGCCTTGGCGACGGTCGTTGTGATCTGCTCGTGCTTGATGAGCGAGGCCGACATGTTGCGGAACATCGCGATGCGATGCGCGCTGGTGCGCTGAAGTTTCCGGCCACCCGATTTATGACGCATGTTCTTGTCCTTCGTTCGTTAAGGGCCCGTATGAGGTAGCCCAGACCAGGTCGATTAACGGGCCGACCCATTCCCCATTGGTTGCTTCCCTCTCCCCTTGGGGGAGAGGGTTGCGAAAACTTGGCGGCTTGTCGCCTGGTTGCAGCTGGGTGAGGGGTATGCGATTGCTTTGCAACCGCGCGGCGCTTCGCGCCGCTCACCCTCATCCAACTTCGCCTGATCGCTTCGCGATAAGGCTATGTATCCTTCTCCCCTCAAGGGAGAAGGTTCGTTGCTCAGCCCAACAGCTCCTGTTCGAGCTTCTTGGCCATTTCCTCGATATTCTCCGGCGGCCAGCCGGGGATGTCCATGCCGAGGCGCAGGCCCATCGACGAGAGCACTTCCTTGATCTCGTTGAGCGACTTGCGGCCGAAGTTCGGCGTGCGGAGCATCTCGGCCTCGGTCTTCTGGACCAGGTCGCCGATGTAGATGATGTTGTCGTTCTTGAGGCAGTTGGCGCTGCGGACCGACAGTTCGAGTTCGTCGACCTTCTTGAGCAGGAAGCGGTTGAGCTGGTTGACGTCCGACTCCTCGCTCGCCTGCGACGGCGCCGCCATGCCGATCAGGCCGCTGTCGTTCATCGCCTCTTCGAAGTGGACGAAGACCTGGAGCTGATCCTGCAGGATGCGCGCCGCATAGGCGACCGCGTCCTCGGGCGTCACCGTGCCGTCGGTCTCGACGGTCAGGTTGAGCTTGTCATAGTCGAGTTCCTGCCCGATGCGGGCGTTCTCGACCTTGTAGGCGACCTGGCGCACCGGCGAGTAGAGCGAGTCGACCGGGATCAGGCCGATCGGCGCGTCGGCCGGACGGTTGGCGGTCGCGGGGACATAGCCCTTGCCGGTGTCGGCGACGAGTTCCATGTTCAGCGTCGCGCCGTCGTCGAGATGGCAGACGACATGGTCGGGGTTCATCACCTTGATGTCGCCAGACACCATGATGTCGCCCGCCTTAACGACGGCGGGACCGGTCGCCGAAAGCTGAAGCCGCTTCGGGCCTTCGCCTTCCATCCTGAGCGCGATCTGCTTCACGTTGAGGACGATGTCGGTGACGTCCTCGCGCACGCCGGCAAGGCTCGAGAATTCGTGCAGGACGTTCTCGATCTTGATCGACGTGATCGCCGCGCCCTGGAGCGACGACAGCAGCACGCGGCGCAGCGCGTTGCCCAGCGTCAGGCCGAAGCCGCGCTCGAGCGGCTCGGCGACGAAGGTCGCCTTGCTCTTGCCGTCGCTGCCGGCCTTGATTTCCAGGTTGCTGGGCTTCTTCAATTCCTGCCAGTTCCGGATATTGACAGTCATGGACTTCCCTTTGCTTTTGCGGGACGGGTCGGGGTCGCGGCCTGCCCTCGCGTGAATGGTGTGACGGCGCGGCGGCGGGGGTGCCGCCGATCCGGAAGCGTCAGACGCGGCGGCGCTTGGCCGGGCGCACGCCGTTGTGCGGGATCGGCGTCACGTCGCGGATCGACGTGATGTGGAAACCGACCGCCTGCAACGCGCGCAGCGCCGATTCGCGACCGGCGCCGGGGCCCTTCACTTCGACTTCCAGCGTACGCACGCCGTGCTCGGCGGCCTTCTTGCCGGCATCCTCGGCGCAGACCTGCGCGGCATAGGGGGTCGACTTGCGGCTGCCCTTGAAACCCATCATGCCGGCGCTCGACCAGGCAATGGCGTTGCCCTGCGCGTCGGTGATGGTGATCATCGTGTTGTTGAAGGTCGCGTTGACGTGGGCGACCCCCGAAGAGATATTCTTGCGTTCGCGCCGACGAAGGCGCTGCGGTTCACGAGCCATGATGAAATCCTGTCCTAGATCCTGAAGCTGGCCGGCGAGGGACGGGTGGTCCCGGTCGCGGCCGCGAAGCAGGGAAGCGCGCCCGGTGGACGCGCCGCGACCTTACTTCTTCTTGCCGGCGATCGGCTTCGCCTTGCCCTTGCGGGTGCGCGCATTGGTGTGCGTGCGCTGGCCGCGGACCGGCAGGCCCTTGCGGTGGCGCAGACCACGGTAGCAGGCGAGGTCCATCAGTCGCTTGATGTTCATCGCCGTCTCGCGGCGCAGGTCGCCCTCGACCGTCAGGTCGGCGTCGATCGCTTCGCGGATCTGAAGAACCTCGGCGTCGCTGAGGTCCTGGATGCGGCGGCTGTGGTCGATCCCCAGCTTGTCGGCGATGCCGACGGCGGTCTTGCGGCCGATGCCGTGGATATAGGTGAGCGCGATGATCACGCGCTTGTTGGTGGGCAGGTTGACGCCCGCGATACGTGCCATGTAATCTTTCTCCTGCTCCACAGGGCACGCTGGCAAACGGGCCCTATCTCAAAGCGTCTGATTTCCAACGCAAAAAGCGGACCACGAAGCCGCGTCCCGCGTTTCGCCGTCCGGTCGGTATGTTGGAATAGGCCGCAACTAGGGCGAGTCGCCCCGATTGTCAAGCAAAGCGCCGGTCCGGCGGCTCGCCGATCCGCGTTTCGCTGCCGTCTAGGACGTTGCCGCCACCGCCCGGTCGTGCAGCCGGTCGACGACCGCCGCGTGGATGCCCGGGGCGCAGGCGATGACGCCGAAGGCCTGCGCGCTCGGCGTGTTGAAGGCGAGCGGCTGGCCGAAGGCGTCGGTCACGGTCGCGCCCGCCTCCGCCGCGATCAGCGCCGCCGCGGCGACGTCCCATTCGAACCCCCAGCGCAGCGTCGCGACCAGGTCGGCGCGGTCGTCGGCGACCAGCGCCATGCGCAGTGCGATGCTGTTCGGCTTGGTCACCATCACCAGATCGCGGTCGACCTTCGGCAGGCTGTCGGCGGGGACGCGCGCGCCATCGAAGGCGACGCGGCGGCTGGCGCGCAGCGTTTCACCGTTCAGCGTCGCGCCCTGCCCCTTGCGCGCGACCCACAGTTCGTCGAGTGCCGGGGCATAGAGAACCCCGACCTGCGGGGCGCCGTCGATGACGAGCGCGACCGAGACCGCCCAGCCGGGGCGGCCGCGGATGAAATCGCGCGTGCCGTCGATCGGATCGACGCACCACAGCGCGCGCCGCGACAGCCGGTCGGCATTGTCGGCGGTCTCTTCCGACAGCCAGCCGGCCTCGGGAACCATCGCGCCGAGCACCGCCTTGAGCCGCGCATCGACCGCGAGATCGACGTCGCTGACCGGATTGTCGTGCGACTTGTGCCAGACGTCGATCGCCTTTCCCTCGCCGCGCCAGCGCGCCATCGCCATGTCGCCGACCTCGCGCGTGGCGGCGATCACGGCTTCGAGGTTGCGGGCGGGCATCGGATAGCGAGGCCTTAGCTGCTGGCCACCGTCATGCCGTCGATGCGCAGCGTCGGCACATTGGTCGCATGACGGAAGACGAGGTCGCTGGCGGGAACCAGCGCCGCGAACATGTCGATCAGGTTCCCGGCGATGGTGAATTCGGCGATCGGCCCCGCGATCGCCCCGTCGCGGATCGCGAAGCCCGACGCGCCGCGACTGTAGTCGCCGGTCACGGCGTTGACACCCTGGCCGATCAGCTCGGTCACATAGACGCCTTCGCCGATATCGGCGATCAGCGCTTCGGGGGACAGGGCGCCGGGGGCGAGGTGCAGGTTGCTGGCGGTCACGCCCGCCGCGCCGCCGCCGCGACTGGCATGACCGGTGGGCGCCAGGCCGAGCTGGCGCGCCGATGCGGTGTCGAGCAGCCAGCCGGTGATCCGCCCGTCCGCCACGATGTCGCGCGCGCCGGTCGGCAGGCCTTCGCCGTCGAAGGCGCGGCTACGCAGGCCGCGCGGCCGGTGCGGTTCGTCGCGGACGACGATGCCGCTGTCGAACAGTGCCCGATCCTCCTTGCCGAGCAGGAAGCTGGTGCCGCGCGCGACGGCGGGACCGGCCATCGCGCCGAGCAGATGGCCGAGGATGCTGCCGCCGACGCGCGGATCGAGCACCACCGGGACCTTGCCGACCGGCGCCTTGCCCGGATTCAGCCGCGCGACGGCGCGGGTGCCCGCGCGCGCGCCGATCTCCGCCGCGCTTTCGAGGTCCGACAGATGGTGCGCGCTGTGCCAGCCGTAATCGCGCTGCATCGCGGCGCCTTCGCCGGCGATCACGCTCGCCGACAGGCTGTGCCCGCTCGATCCGTAGCCGCCGGCGAAGCCGTGGCTGGTGGCGAGGGCGAAGCGGGTGCGGCTGTGGCTCGCGGTGCCGCCCTCGCTGTTGGTCACGCCCGCGACGGCGCGCGCGGCTTCCTCGACCGCCAGCGCCGCGGCGCGCAGCGCTTGCGGGTCGGCCTCGCTGCCGTCGTCGAGATCGAGGTCGGGCACCGGGCCCTTGTAGAGCAGTTCTTCCGGCGCGAGGCCCGCATAGGGGTCCTCGGGCGCCTCGCGCGCCATTGCGACACAGCGCTCGACCAGCTTCGCCAGTTCGCCCGCGTCCATGTCGGCGGTCGAAACGCTCGCGCTGCGCCGTCCGACGAAGACGCGCAGCGAGATATCCTGCCCCTCGGACCGCTCGACATCCTCGAGCTGGCCGAGCCGCATCGACACTCCGGTCGCGGCGTTGCAGTAATAAAGGGCGTCGGCGGCGTCGGCGCCTGCCTTGGTCGCGGCGTCGCAGAGCATCTGCGCGCGGTCGAGGGCTTCGGAAACACTCAGCATGGCCGCGCCCTATACGGCGCGGGACCGGTCGTCAAAATCAAAGTCGGCGGCGCCGTCCTAGAGGGTGATGGCGGCGAAACCCTGCGTTGCCGCCATCGCGCCGCTGACCCACAGAAAGGGCAGGGCGAGCGCGGCGGCCCACAGGCGGCGGACGTCGCGGCGGAAGCGCGCGTGCAGTCCCCAGCTCGCGAGCGCCTGGCGGCTCAGATGATACCAGCGCCGCTCGGTCAGCCGCGCGGCGGGAAGGGCGAGCGCGACCAGCATGACGAGCGCAACGATGATGAAGGCGGACGGCGCGCCGGCGGCGATCGCGCTCGACACCAGCCAGATCTGGAGGGCGGCGAAAACGAGCAGCGCGGCGGCCGCGTGCAGGGTCATCCGGCGACCGAGGCTGCGTGCCGCGGGCACGCTCGGCGGCAAGCGCTTCCACAGGCGCGGTCCGAATGCTGATGCCATGTTTTCAGCCTCCCCGGCTGGCGATTCCCAGAAACCCCAGGTTTTCAGCCGTTAATCCCCAAGTCAAGCCACGATGCCAGCGATTCGTTAATTTTTTCGTCATTTCATCGCAGATTCCGAACGATTTCGCGGTGCGCCGTTGCTCCATGGCGACCATCGAGCCGCAGAGGCCGTTGGTCGAAACCCGGCACCGGCGAAAGCGCGCGTCGGGCATCGGGCCCGAAACGCGGCCCTCTCTTCCGCTCGACACGAACGGCGAGATGGGCCAGATTTAGGGCGCGATGCCTTCATCGGGCGACCGCCATCCATCGCGCAACATGGGGAAATCATCATGCGTCATCTGTCTTTTCTGGCCGCGCTGGCCCTGCCGCTGGCGTCCGTTCCGGCTGCCGGGCAGGAGGCGCCCGCCGACGTGCAGCCGAAGCCCTCGGCGCTGGTCGCCGACGGCATGCCCGACGTCCCCGCGGCGCTTGCGGCGGCGACGCGGCCCTATATGGAATATCGCGGCGCGTCCTTCGTCGGCTGGAACCCCGGCGACAAGACGATGCTGATCGCGACGCGCTTCGGCAACACGACCCAGCTTCACCGCGTCGCGGCGCCGATGGGCGCGCGCGAGCAACTGACGTTCGAGGCGGAGCCTGTCGGTCAGGGCGTGTGGGCGCCAGCGACCGGCGACCTGATGCTGGTCCAGAAGGACATCGGCGGCAACGAATTCTATCAGATCTACACGATGACGGACGGGCGCCTGACGCTGCTGACCGACGGCAAGAGCCGCAACGCGCTCAATGCCTGGAGCAAGGACGGCAGCCTCATCGCCTTCACCTCGACGCGGCGGAACGGCCGCGACAGCGACATCTATGTCATGAACCCGCGCGACCCCGCGTCGGCGCGCCTCGTCGCGCAGGTCGACAGCAACGGCTGGGCGGTCGCCGGCTTCGCGCCCGACAAGAGCTGGGCGCTCGTCGCCAGATATGCCTCGGTCGAAAAGACCGACCTGTTCCGCCTCGACCTGGGCAGCGGCGCGATGACGCCGATCGGCGACCACGGCAAGACGGTGGCCTATGGCGAGGCGGCTTTCGCGCCCGACGGAACCATCTGGGTGACGAGCGACGAGGGCAGCGACTTTCAGCGTCTCGGCACGCTCGACCCCGCGACCGGCGTCTTCACGCCGCGCGGGCCGGCGGAATCGTGGGACGTCGAGGCGTTCGACCTGTCGGATGACGGGCGCTTCGTCGCCTATGCGATCAACGAGGCGGGGGCGAGCCGCCTGCGCGTGCTCGACGTCGCGAGCGGCCGGGCGCGCACGGTCGACGGCCTGCCCGCAGGCGTGATCGGCCATGTCGAGGTCGCACCGTGGGGTGCGATCGGCATCGGCTTCACCTCGGCGCGCAGCGCCGCCGACGCCTATAGCGTCGATCCCGAAACGCTCGCGGTGACGCGCTGGACCAAAAGCGAGACCGGCGGGCTCGACGCGGCGCGCAACATCGAACCCGAACTGGTCAAGGTGAAGAGCTTCGACGGGCTGGAGATGTCGGGCTTCCTCTATCGTCCCGACCCCGCGAAATTCCCGGGCAAGCGACCGCTGATCATGCACGTCCACGGTGGGCCCGAAAGCCAGTGGCGCCCCGAATTCCTGGGCAGCACCAATTATCTGATCAACGAACTGGGCGTCGCCTATTTCTATCCCAACGTCCGCGGTTCGACCGGCTATGGCAAGCGCTTCGTCGGGCTCGACAACGGGCCGTTCAAGCGCGAGGACAGCGTTCGCGACATGGGCGTCTTCCTCGACGCGCTGGCGAAGGACAAGGGGCTCGACGCGGCGCGCTTCGGCCTGACCGGACGCAGTTACGGCGGCTATATGTGCTACGCCGCCGCGACCCATTTCGCCGACAAGCTGCGCGCGAACCTGTGCGTCGTCGCGATCTCGAACTTTGTGACCTTCCTCGAGAACACGCAGGAATATCGGCGCGACCTGCGCCGTGTCGAATATGGCGACGAGCGCGATCCGGCGCAGCGCCAGAAGCTGATGGAAATCTCTCCGCTGACGCGCGTTTCCGACATCCGCAAACCGCTGTTCGTCGTCACCGGCGCCAACGATCCGCGCGTGCCGGCGTCGGAGGCGGACCAGATCGTCGCCGCGGTGCGCGGCAACGGCGGTACGGCCTGGAGCCTGGTGGCGACCAACGAGGGGCACCAGTGGGGCAAGAAGGAAAATGTCGATTACACCTTCTGGACCTCGCTGCTCTTCTGGCAGCATTATCTGCTGAACTGATCAGCTCGGGTCGAAATCGGCGATCAGGTCGTGGCGGTCGCCGGGAAAGAGCTGGCGGACATAGGTGACATAGTCGCGCGCGCGCCACGTCCAGCGTTCGAGGCTCAGGCAGGCGGTTCCCGGCCGAATCGCCAGCCGCCGCGCTTCGGCCGCCGACGCGGCAACCGCGCGGATGCGGTGGCGCGCGTGGGTCCAGGGGACATGGCCGAGCAGCCAGGTGCCGGGTGCCGTGTCGGCGAAATCCTCGTCCGCGCATCCGGGCACGGCGGCGAGCGAAATCCAGCGCTCCTCGATCGCGAACGGCAGGTCGTCGGCGAAATGCACCCCTTCGACCGCCAGCGCCGCGCCGGCGATCCCGGCGATATCCGGCGCTTCGCCCGCGGCGAGCGCCGCGCGTCGGGTCCGCTGCCAGCGATAAGTCTCGCCCTTGGCGGCGGCGACGCTGGCGAGGTCGGGGACTTCGAGCACGGCCGACTGGCTGTGCGGGCGGGCGACGAAGCTTCCCGCCTTGCGTCGCCGTTCGATCAGGCCGGCGCGCGCCAGCGTCTCCATCGCCTTGCTCACCGTCGCGCGCGCGCAGCCGTAATGCGCGGCAAGCTCGGTCTCATAGGGAATGCGGGTCCCCGGCGGCCATTCGCCCGACTGAATCCGCGCGCTGATGTCGCCACGAATCCGCTGGTCGAGCGTCGCGGTCATGCGAGCAGGCGTTCCAGCGTCGCGGTGTAGCGCGCCGCGATCGCCGGGGCGGCGACGTGGCGGCCGCCTTCGACGCACAGCCGGCCCCCGCGCCACACGCGGTCGATCGGGGCGGTGCGGCCCGCGAAGATCCAGCGGTCGAGCAGGGTGGCCGGATCGGCGCCGGCGAGCGTCGGGTGCGTCATGTCGAGGCTGACCATGTCGGCGGGCGCGCCGGCCGACAAGCCCCCCGTGACGCCGAGCGCCTGCGCGCCGCCCGCGAGTGCCGCGTCGAACAGCGTGCGTCCGACCGAATCCTGGCCGTTTCCGGCGAGCAGCACGCGCCGCCGGTCGCGCAGCCGCTGCGAATATTCGAGCGCGCGCAATTCGGAGGCGAGGTCGATCGCGATGTTCGAATCGGTGCCGACCCCGAAGCGCCCGCCCGCCCGCAAATAGCGTGTCGCGGGAAAGATGCCGTCGCCGAGGTTAGCCTCCGTCACCGGACACAAGCCCGCGACGGCGCCGCGCGCCGCGAGCGCGTCGCATTCGGCGTCGGTCAGATGGGTGGCGTGGATCAGGCACCAGCGCGCGTCGATCCCCGCTTCGTCGAGCAGCCATTCGACGGGGCGCCTGCCGCTCCACGCGAGGCAGTCGTCGACCTCGCGCTGCTGTTCGGCGGCGTGGATATGGATCGGACCGTCGGTGGCGAGCGCGGTCACCTCGGCCAGTTCGGCGGGCGTCACCGCGCGCAGCGAGTGCGGCGCGACCCCCAGCTTTGCGTCGGCAGGCAGCAGCGCACGGCTCGCCTCGACCAGCCGTGCGAAGCCGTCGCGCGACGACAGGAAGCGCTTCTGGCCCGGACTGGGCTCCGCCCCGCCGAAATTGCCGTGCGCGTAGAAGACGGGCAGCAGCGTCAGGCCGATGCCGGTTTCGTCGCACGCCGCCACGATCGCGCCCGCCATCGCGGCGGCATCGGCATAGGGCCGCCCGTCGGGATCGTGGTGAAGGTAGTGGAATTCGCCGACGCGGGTGAAGCCCGACTCCAGCATCTCGGCATAGGCCTGCGCGGCGACGGCGGCGACGTCGTCGGGGGTCATCCGCGCGAGAAAGCGGTACATGACCTCGCGCCAGCTCCAGAAATCGTCGTCGCGCCCGGCGCCGCGCTCCGACAGGCCCGCCATGCCGCGCTGGAAGGCGTGGCTGTGGACGTTGCAGAGGCCGGGGAGGGCGACGGCGTGGACCTCGGCCGACCCCGCCGCGCTATCGGGCTCGACCCGGGTGATCCGGCCCGCTTCGTGGGCGATCAGGACGGCGTTCCGCCATCCGTCGGGCAGCAGCGCCTGCCGGAACCAAAGCTGTTGCATTCCGATCCTCCCTTGTTATGACTAGACATAATAACGGATCAGGCGGAGGGCAATGGCCGATCGACTGTGGATCAATGCGCGGGTCGCGACGATGGGCGACGATGGCCTCGGCATCATCGAGCGCGGCGCCGTCGCGGCCGAGGGCGGGCGGATATGCTTCGTCGGGCCGCAGGCGGACGCGCCAACAGGCGCGCGCGAGACGATCGACTGCGGGGGGCGCTGGATCACCCCCGGCCTGATCGATTGCCACACCCACCTTGTCTACGCCGGGACGCGCGCCGCCGAATGGCGGATGCGGCTGGCGGGCGCGCGTTACGAGGAGATTGCGGCGGCGGGCGGCGGCATCGTCTCGACCGTGCAGGCGGTGCGCGCGGCGAGCGAGGCCGATCTGGTCGCGGCGTCGCTGCCGCGGCTCGACGCGATGCTCGCCGACGGGGTGACGACGGTCGAGATCAAGTCGGGCTATGGCCTGTCGCTCGACGACGAACTGCGGATGCTGCGCGCGGCGAAGGCGCTGGCTGCGGCGCGGCCGGTGCGCGTCGCGGCGACCTTCCTCGGCGCGCACAGCGTTCCGCCGGAATATAAGGGGCGCGCCGACGAGTATATCGCGCTCGTCTGCGACACGATGATCCCGGCGGTGGCGGGGCTTGCCGACGCGGTCGACGTCTATTGCGACACGGTCGGCTTCACCCCCGCGCAGACCGAGCGCGTGCTGGTCGCGGCGAAGGCGGCCGGGCTGCCGGTCAAGATTCACGCGGAACAGCTTTCGGACCAGCATGGCGCGGCGCTCGCGGCGCGGTACGGGGCGCTGTCCGCCGACCATCTCGAACATCTGGGCGCCGACGGGATCGCCGCGATGGCGGCGGCTGGCAGCGTCGCGGTGCTGCTGCCCGGCGCCTATTATTTTCTGCGCGACGAAACGAAGCCGCCGGTCGCGGCGCTCGTGGCCGCGGGAGTGCCGCTGGCGGTCGCGACCGACTGCAATCCCGGCACGTCGCCGCTCACCTCGCTGCGTTTGGCGATGAACATGGCGGCGACTTTGTTCGGACTGACGGTCGAGCAATGCTGGCTGGGCGTAACGCGCCACGCGGCGCGGGCGCTGGGACTGAACGGGCGCGTGGGGACGCTGGAGGTCGGCAAGGACTGCGACCTCGCGATCTGGTCGGTCGAGACGCTGGCCGAGGTTCCCTATCACATGGGGATGAGCCCGCTGCACGCCCGCGTCTTTCAGGGGGATATGCTTCAGGGGAATATGTTTCAGGGGAACGGGTGATGACGACGATGCTGACGCCGGGCGCGGTGACGCTTTCGCAGTGGCACGCCATCTATCGCGGCGACGCGCCGCCGCTCGACCCGTCGTGCATGGCGCGCGTCGATGCCGGGGCGGCGGCGGTCGCGCGCATCCTCGCGCGCCAGCGGCCGGTCTATGGCATCAACACCGGTTTCGGAAAGCTGGCGAGCGTGCGCATCGCCGACGACGAACTGAGCGCGCTCCAGCGCAACATCATTCTCAGCCATTCGGCCGGGGTGGGCGACCCCACCCCCGCGCCCGTCGTGCGGCTGATGCTGGCGCTCAAGCTCGCCAGTCTTGCGCAGGGCGCCTCGGGCGTGCGGCGCGAGACGGTGCAGATGCTGGACGCGATGCTCGCGCGCGACTGCCTGCCCGTGGTGCCGTGCCAGGGGTCGGTCGGCGCGAGCGGCGACCTCGCGCCGCTGTCGCACATGGCGGCGGCGATGATGGGGGTGGGCGAGATCGTCTGGCAGGGGCGTCGGATGCCCGCCGCCGACGCTCTGCGCGCCGCCGACCTGCCGATCCTGGCGCCGGGGCCGAAGGAAGGGCTGGCGTTGCTCAACGGGACGCAGTTCTCATGCGCCTATGCGCTCGCCGGGTTGTTCGAGGCTGACCGGCTGTTCCGTGCCGCGCTGCTCACCGGCGCGCTGTCGACCGAAGCGGCGAAGGGCACCGATGCGCCCTTCGACCCGCGCATCCACGCCCTGCGCCGCCATCGCGGGCAGATCGAGGTCGCGGCGGCGCTGCGCGCGCTGATGACCGATTCGGGGATTCGCGCTTCGCACCGCGACGACGATCCGCGCGTTCAGGACCCCTATTGCCTGCGTTGTCAGCCGCAGGTGATGGGCGCCGCGCTCGACGTGCTGCGGCAGGCGGCGGCGACGCTGGAGGACGAGGCGAACGGCGTCTCCGACAATCCGCTGATCTTCCCCGACACCGACGAGGCGCTGTCGGGCGGCAATTTCCACGCCGAGCCCGTCGCTTTCGCCGCCGACATGATCGCGCTCGCGATCTGCGAGATCGGCTCGATCGCCGAACGCCGCGTCGCGATGCTCGTCGATCCGGCGCTGTCGGGGCTCCCCGCCTTCCTGACCGCGCATCCGGGGCTCAACTCGGGCTTCATGATCCCGCAGGTCACGGCGGCGGCGCTCGTCTCCGAGAACAAGCAGCGCGCCTATCCTGCGAGCGTCGATTCGATCCCGACCTCGGCGAACCAGGAGGATCATGTGTCGATGGCGGCGCACGGCGCGCGGCGGCTGCTCGCGATGGCGGCCAATGCGCAGAATGTCATCGGCATCGAACTGCTCGCCGCGGCGCAGGGCTGCGACTTCCACGCCGGGCTGTGCTCGTCGGAAGCACTCGAACGGGTGCGCGCGCGGCTGCGCCGCGACGTGCCGGGGCTGGGCGAGGATCGCTATTTCGCCAGCGACATGGCGGCCGCTACGGCGCTGGTCAGGAGCGATGCGCTGGCGGAGGCGGCGGGTGTCGCCCTGCCGGGCGTGATACGATGAGCGGCGACTGGCTTCGCATCGCGCGCGGGGAGGCGCCGCTGATCCTGTGCTTTCCGCACGGCGGCACAGCGATCCCCGAAGCGCTGGCGGCGCGGTTCATGTCGCCGTGGCTCGCGCGCAAGGACGCCGACTGGTGGATCGAGGCGCTCTACGGTTTCGGCGCGGAACTCGGTGCGACGACGATCGCGACTGATATCTCGCGCAGCGTCATCGACATGAACCGCGACCCCAGCGGCGTTTCGCTCTACCCGGGGCAAGCGACGACCGAGCTGTGCCCGACGACGAGCTTCGACGGCGAACCGCTCTATCGCGGTGATCCGCCCGGCGCGGACGAGATCGAACGGCGCACGGCGACATGGTTCGCGCCCTATCACGCAGCGATCGAGGCGGAGATCGCGCGGCTGCGCGCCGTCCATCCGGCGGTCGTCGTCTATGACTGCCATTCGATCCGCAGCCATGTGCCGCGGCTGTTCGACGGCGAGCTGCCGCAGTTCAACATCGGCACCAACAGCGGGCGAAGCTGTGCGCCCGCGCTCGCCGACGCGGTCGAGGCGGTATGCGCGGCGAGCGGCTTCGGTCATGTCCGCGACGGCCGCTTCAAGGGCGGCTGGACGACGCGGCATTACGGCCGCCCCGAAGCGGGCGTGCACGCGATCCAGATGGAACTCGCCTGCCGCGGCTACATGACCGAGCCCGCCTCGCCCGACGAGAGCAATTGGCCTAGCCCGCTCGACGCCGATCCCGCGATCCTGCCGACGCTGCGGCAGGGGATCGCCGCCGTGCTCGATTTCGCGAAAGGATGCCCATGACCCGCCTCGACAACAGTCGCATCATCCGCCCCGCCACCGGCACCGATCTGTCCGCCAAAAGCTGGCTGACCGAAGCGCCGCTACGGATGCTGATGAACAATCTGCACCCCGACGTCGCCGAGCGGCCAGAGGAGCTGGTCGTCTATGGCGGCATCGGCCGCGCGGTGCGCGACTGGGAAAGCTACGACCGCATCGTCGCGGCGCTGTGCCGGCTCGAGGACGACCAGACCTTGCTCGTCCAGTCGGGCAAGCCGGTCGGCATCTTCCGCACCCACGCCGACGCACCGCGCGTGCTGATCGCGAACAGCAACCTCGTCCCGCACTGGGCGACGTGGGAGCATTTCAACGAACTCGACCGGCGCGGGCTCGCCATGTACGGACAGATGACCGCCGGGTCGTGGATCTATATCGGCAGCCAGGGCATCGTGCAGGGCACCTACGAGACGTTCGTCGAGATGGGGCGCCAGCATTATGGCGGCGACCTGTCGGGCCGCTGGCTGCTCACCGCCGGGCTCGGCGGCATGGGCGGCGCGCAGCCGCTCGCCGCGGTGATGGCGGGCGCCTCGTGCCTCGCGATCGAATGCCAGCCGAGCCGGATCGAGATGCGGTTGCGCACCGGCTATCTCGACCACCGCGCCGACACGATCGAAGAGGCGCTGGCGATCATCGAAGCAAGCTGCGCGGACCGGAAGCCGGTCTCGGTCGGCCTGCTCGGCAATGCCGCCGAAATCCTGCCCGACCTGTTCGCGCGCGGGGTGCGCCCCGACCTGCTCACCGACCAGACCTCGGCGCACGATCCGGTGAACGGCTATTGCCCCGCCGGCTGGAGCGTCGCCGAGTGGGTCGAGAAGCGCGAGAGCGACCCGCAGGCGGTGGCGCGGGCGGCCAAGGCATCGATGGCGACGCACGTCCGAGCGATGCTCGATTTCCACGCCGCGGGGGTGCCGACCACCGACTATGGCAACAATATCCGGCAGATGGCGAAGGACGAGGGCGTCGACAACGCCTTCGATTTCCCGGGCTTCGTCCCCGCCTATATCCGCCCGCTCTTCTGCCGCGGCGTCGGCCCGTTCCGCTGGGCGGCGCTGTCCGGCGATCCCGAGGACATCTATCGCACCGACGCCAGGGTGAAGGAACTGCTGCCGGACGACACGCATCTTCACACCTGGCTCGACATGGCGCGCGAGCGGATTCAGTTTCAGGGTCTGCCGGCGCGCATCTGCTGGGTCGGGCTCGGCGACCGCCACCGGCTCGGCCTCGCGTTCAACGAGATGGTCGCGAAGGGCGAGCTCAAGGCGCCGGTGGTGATCGGCCGCGACCATCTCGATTCGGGGTCGGTGGCGAGTCCCAACCGCGAGACCGAGGCGATGAAGGACGGCACCGACGCGGTGTCCGACTGGCCGCTGCTCAACGCGCTGCTCAACACCGCGAGCGGGGCGACCTGGGTGTCGCTGCACCATGGCGGCGGCGTCGGCATGGGCTATTCGCAGCACGCGGGCATGGTGATCGTCGCCGACGGCAGCGAGGCGGCGGCGAAGCGGCTCGAACGCGTGCTGTGGAACGATCCCGCGACCGGCGTGATGCGCCACGCCGACGCGGGATACGAAATCGCGATCGACTGCGCGCGCGAAAAGGGCCTCGACCTGCCGTCGCTGGCCTGAGGCGGCCTCCAACCCGCTCAGGCCGGCGCGCGCGCATCCCCGGCGGCACCGCTGCGGAACCAGTCGGTCAACCGGCGGCACGCCTCTTCGACCAGTTCGGCGCTCAGCGCGTAGCTGAAGCGGATGAAGCGATGGCCGTTCACGGGGTCGAAATCGATCCCCGGCGCGGTGGCGAGCGCGGTGTCGGCGAGCAGCCGCTTGCAGAAGGCCATGCTGTCGTCGGTCAGATGCGCGATCGATGCATAGACATAGAAGGCGCCGTCCGACGGCGCGATATCGGTGATGCCGAGATCGGCGAGGGTGGCGAGCAGCCGCTCGCGATTGCGGCGATAGACGTCGACGCGCGCGTCGAGTTCGGGCTCGCAGTCGAACGCCGCGAGCGCGGCGTGCTGGCTGAGCGCCGGGGGCGACAGGAAGAGGTTGCCGGCGCGCGCCCGCGCGGCGTCGACCAGCGCCTCGGGACAGATCACCCAGCCGAGCCGCCACCCCGGCATGCCGTAATATTTGGAGAAGCTGTTGATGACGAAGGCGTCGTCGTCATGGTTCAGGATCGACTGGGTCTCGATCCCGTAGCTCAGGCGATGATAGATTTCGTCGGAGATGATGCGGACGCCGCGCTCGCGGCACGCCGCCGCGATCTCCGCCAGTTCGTGCGGCGGGATGATCGTGCCGGTCGGATTGGCGGGGCTGGCGACGATCAGCCCGTCTGGCGCGGGCGCCGCCTCGCGGATGTGGCGCGCCGCGATCTGAAAGCGGTCGTTGGCGCCGCAGGCGATCTCGATCGGCGTCATCTCCAGCGCGCGCAGCGAATTGCGATAGGCGACATAGCCGGGCCGCGCGGTCATCACCCGGCTCCCTGCGCGAAAGCCGGTGAGCAGCGCGAGGACCAGCGCGGGCGACGCGCCGCAGGTCAGGACAATGCGCCGCGGCGCGACATCGACGCCATAGGCGGCGCGATAATGGCGCGAAATGCGTTCGCGCAGCGCCGCGCTTTCCCAATAGCCGAGCATGTCGCCGCTGCTCAGCACCTGCTGCGCGGCGGCGACCGCACCCGCCGGCGCGCCCTCCGACGGCTGGCCGAATTCCATATGGATCACCGGGGCGCCGGCGGCGCGCATCTTCTGCGCGAGCTGGCTCAGTTCGATGGCGTGGAACGGTTCGATGGCGTCGGCGGTGCGCGGCTGGGTCATGGCGAAGGCTTGTGCCGCCTTGCCGGGCGAATGGCCAGCCCCTTGTGGCGTGGACGAGCAGGGGTGGATGGCAGGGAAATGCATGGTCCCCGGCGAACGCCGGGGTCCAGATGGCGTAGCGCTACCCAGTGTGGACCCCGGCGTTCGCCGGGGAGCGGTTCCTTTCTGGAAAAAGGGGAACGCCAAACGCCTCAGGAAGGCGGATGCGGATTATGGCCTGTGGGGATTCCCTGTGGGGATTCGGAGTTCGGCGCACCGCTTCATCCATCGTCATGCTGAACTCGTTTCAGCATCCATGGCCGGACCTCTCCTTTTGCGCCGTCTTTCAGGTGAGGGCAGACCATGGACCCTGAAACAAGTTCAGGGTGACGAAAGGGACAAACCGTGCCGAAACCGTATCCCCACAGACCATGGGTGCGTCGACAAGCTCGGCACGAGCAGAACAAGGGTGATTCAGATTTAACGCATGGTGCTCTGATCCGCGTCCTATTCAGCCATCCCCGCCGGCGGGCTCGATCGCATAGTGGATCGGCTTGAAGCTGCCGCCGCAACTGTCGTAGGCCGAGCAGGCGGTGAGCCCGACGATCAGGTCCGCGAGCGCCCGCAGGCGGATGAAGTCGCCCGGCCGGGTGGTCGGCGCCTCGACCCGGATCTTGCCGTCGGGGGCGACCGGCACGTTCATGAAGATATTGAAGGCGGTCGGAATCGCGTCGGCCGCGACGGCAAAGGGTGCGAGCGCCTCGGCGAGATTGCCGAAACAGCCGCGATGCACCGGCTTGTCCGGATAGAAATGGCGGAAGGTCGCCTCGCTGCACGGCGTTAAAAGGAAGTCGTGCGTGCCGACGCTGTCCTCGACGATCTCCAGCATCGGCCGCGACCGGTTCGACCACAGGCGATGGCCGGTGGTCAGCCGGATCGTCTCCTCATAATCGAACGTCCGGCCATTCGACAGCGCCTCGCGCGGATCGTCGGCCATGAAGGCGAGCATGTCGCTGACCTGCCCGCCATCCGGGTCGATGACCCGAAGGCTGTCGCCGCGGGCGAGCCGGAAGGCGGTGCCGCTGCGCGGCGGGATTTCGGTTATCATGCGCCGGCCCTCGGGTCGTGGAAGGGGCAGGCCCAGTCGTCCTCGACGGCGCGGCCGCTGTATTGCGCCGCTTCGCTCGCCTCGCCGTGGCGGGCGAGCATCGGGTTGATGCTGCCCGCAAGCCGCTCGTCGCGCGCGAGAATCCGCTCGCGCATCCGTTCATAGCGCCCTTCGGCGCGCAGCCGTTCGAACTGGTCGTGGAGGTTGAAGACGAGCACCGGCCGGTGAAAGCGGCGCGCGGGGCGCGAAGCGCGCGGATGAAGGCCGATGACGAAAAAAGCCTCGCCGCCGAAGCTCAGCGAGAAATGCGGATGATCCGGGTCGGCATGGACGCGCGGGTCGTAAGGCAGGCCTTTCCAGGCGTCCTTGTCGGCGAGCGACTGGATGCGCTCCCACAGCGCCGTCTCGAACGCCGGCTCGTCGAGATCGTCGGGGCCGTGGAAGATCACCGCGAGGCTGCGAAAACCCGCCGGGTCGTCCTTGTAGGCGCGCGCCCATTCGAGCAGTTCGCGGTGAATCTGAAGGTCGTTCCAGCCGCTGGTGAGGTCGTGCGCCTCGACGATCCGCAGCATGTCGTTCGCCAGCGCGGATTTCGCGCCGACGCAGGGAAAATCTGGGGCGCCGACGAAAGTCCGGAATCGGCGGGAAAGATCGGTTTCGGGGGGCGCCGCAATGATACTGGTTTCCATGGTGCGGAAAACGCGGCAGAAAAGAATAAGCTGCATCGGCCGATCGGCGAATCTTGATCTGGATTGTCGTCCGGCCGTTTGCCGCATCGCGCCGGCGGCCGTGGTTTGAACTTGATCTGCGCCCCGCGATTGGGACACCATCGGCTATGCGCCCATCCTTCATCCTCGACCGCGACGGCGACGTCACGCTGCAGGACCAGATCCGCAAGGGCGTGATCGAACTGATGCGGTCGCAGGCGTGGCCGGCGGGGCATCGCCTGCCGTCCTCGCGTACCATGGCCCGGCTGCTCGGCGTCGCGCGCAACACGGTGACGATCGCCTATCAGCAGCTGGTCGCCGACGGGCATGTCGTGGCGCGCGAGCGGAGCGGCCTGTTCGTTTCGGGCGACCTGACCGCCGGGCGCAGCGGCTTCGGCGAGATCGCGGGCATCGCCGAGCGCGCGACCCCGAACGGATTGCCCTGGTCCGAGCGCCTGCCGCGCCTGCCGGCGCTGCCCAGGCCGCGCCCCGCCAACTGGCAGCAATATCGCTATCCCTTCCTCGACGGCTGTTTCGACGACAGCCTGTTCCCCGCCGACGAGTGGCGCGAGGCGGCCAGCCTGTCGCTGAAGCGGCGGCAGATCGCCTCCTGGTCGGGAATCGCCGACGACGATGCCGCGCTGGTCGAGGAAATCCGCACCAAGATTCTGCCGCGACGCGGCATCTATGCCCGGCCCGACGAGATATTGCTCACGCTGGGAACGCAGCATGCGCGCCTGCTGGCGCTCGAACTCTTCTGCGCCGAGGGAAGCCGCGTCGCGGTCGAGGACCCCGGTCCGTTCGAGCTGCGCGCGCTGATCGAGGCGCGGCGCGGCGAGGTGGTGCTCCAGCCGGTCGATGCCGACGGCATCGTCACCGATGCGCGCCTCGCAAGCTGCGACCTGGCGGTGGTAACGCCCAGCCATCAGTTGCCGACCGGCGCTACGCTGTCGCTCGACCGGCGCCGCGAGTTGCTCGCCGCCGCGGAAGCGCACGACCTGATCGTCGTCGAGGATGATTTCGAATGCGAGACCAACTATCTCGACCAGGATTTTCCAGCGTTGCGCAGCATGGCCGGCGGCAGCCGCGTCGTCTATATCGCGGGGCTCGCCAAGGTGCTCGATCCCGGCCTGCGGCTCGGCTTCATGGTCGCCGATCGCGAGGTCGTCGCGCATCTGCGCGAACTGCGTCGGCTGTCGGTCAAGCAGCCGCCGCCGAACAATCAGCGCGCCGCCGCGCAGTTCCTGTCGCTCGGTCATTATGATTCGATGATGCGGCGCATCGGGCGCGAGTTCCGGGTGCGCCAGATGGCGCTGCGCGATGCGCTCAACCACTATCTGCCGCGCTCGATCGCGATCCAGCCGGTGCGTGGCGGGACGACGATGTGGGTGCGCGGTCCCGACGGCCTCGACGTCGCCGAGCTGGCCGCGGCGGCCGAACGCCGCGGGGTGCTGTTCGAGCGGGTCGATCCCTATTATGCCGGCAGTCTGCCGCCGGCGCTGTTCCGGCTCGGCGTCACCAGCCTGCCGGCCGACCGCATCCGGCCCGGCGTCGCGGCGCTGACCGCGGCGCTCAACGACGTGCTGGAGAAGAAGGCCGATCCGCTGCCGATCCTGACCGGCCGGGCGCTGCGCCGCAAGATGAGCGGCGCGCGGCTCGATTGCCGGACCATCTATGGCGATCCCTGCACCATATTGCTGCTGCCCGACGGCACGATGACCGGGTGCGCCGGCCATGCTGACGAAGACGTCGACACGGGGCGCTGGTGGATCGAGGGCGACCGCTGGCATCGCCAATGGCAGAGCTGGTCCTATGGCGAGGCGGCGGCCTTCCACGTCGCGGTCGAGGGCGACGTCATCCAGTGGCTGGACCCCGGCCACCGCGTCGTCGACTGGGCGGTGATCGGACGCATCGGCAATCTGGCACCATCCTGATTTCCAAACTGGACCTATCGCAAGGCGTGCCTGGGAGGCACCATGATAACCGGACGCGCCCCCGATCGGCGCGCCGGGGAGGATCATGACTCATTTCGCGATCGCCGGACTGCAACTGGCCCTGCCGCGCGGCGACAATCTGGACCGCATTGCCGAGGAAATCCGCCTCGTCCGCCGCCGTTTCGGCTGGGTCGACATGGTGGTGCTGGGCGAATTGTCCTGCTTCGGCCCGGCCACCGCGCACGCGCAGCCGCTGCCCGGTCCGGCCGAGGACGCCTTCGCCGCGATGGCGCGCGAGCATGGGCTGTGGCTGGTCAACGGATCGCTGTTCGAGCGCGACGGCGATGCGATCTACAACACGACCAGTGTCTTCGCCCCTGACGGCAGCATCGCCGCGCGGCACCGCAAGATCTATCCCTTCTATCCCTATGAAGAAGGGGTGACGGGCGGCAGCGAGCCGACCGTGTTCGACGTCCCCGGCGTCGGGCGCTTCGGGCTCGCCATCTGCTACGACATCTGGTTTCCCGAGGTCGTGCGCTCGCTGATCTGGCGCGGGGCGGAGGTGATCCTCAACCCGGTGATGACCAACACGATCGACCGCGACGTCGAACTGTCGATCGTCCGCGCCGCCGCCGCGACCAACCAGGCCTATGTCGTGTCGGTCAATGTCGCGGGCGACCTCGGCTATGGGCGCTCGTGCGTCGCGGGGCCGGGTGGCGAGATGATCCACGAGGCGGGGCAGGGGCGCGAGGTCATCGCCGTCGACCTCGACCTCGATCACGTCCGCCGCTGCCGCGAGCGCGGCTGGCACGGTCTCGGCCAGCCGCTCAAGAGCCTTCGCGACGGCCCGCAGCATTTCGAGGCCTATGACCGCGGCCCCGCGGCTTCGCCCGCGCTGCGGGCACTCGGCCCACTGATCCAGCCCGCATCCTCGCGCGACGGCCCGGCCGCGCGGGATGGTGCGGGCACGCCCGCAATGACACAAAAGGGGGGAAAGCCATGATGATTCACACACGACTATTGGCGACGACATCGCTCGCCTGCACGGGACTGCTGGCGGTGCTGCCGGCGCCGGTCTTCGCTCAGGAGGCGGGAGCCGCGAGCGACGACACCGACATCGTCGTCACCGCGACGCGCCGCGAGGCGCGGACGATCGACATTCCGTACAATATCTCGGCGGTCGGCGGCGAGAGGATCGACGCGAACCAGACGCGCGACCAGGCCGAACTCCTCCGCTCGATCCCCGGCGTCGCGGTCGTCGATCGCGGCCGGCGCAACGCCGGCGTTATCAACACGGTGACGATCCGCGGCGTCAACGTCGACAGCGCCGCGCTCGGCGATTATGCCGTCTCGGGCATCTCGCCGGTGTCGACCTATGTCAACGACACGCCGCTGTTTGCCGCCTATCTGCTCAAGGACCTCGACCGGGTCGAGGTGCTGCGCGGACCGCAGGGCACGCTCTATGGGTCGGGTGCGCTCGGCGGCACGGTGCGCTACATCCTGAAGAAGCCGGTGCTCGGCCGCTTCGAAGGGCGCGTCACCGGCGGCGTCAGCAGCGTCAAGGGATCGGACGGCATCGGCTACGAGGCCGACGTCGTGCTCAACGTGCCGCTGGGCGAGACCTTCGCGATCCGTGCGGTCGGCAGCCGCCAGCATTATCCGGGGCTCACCGACTATGTGAACGTCTACAAGCTCGATGGCGATGGCATCCCGACCGCGCCGGCGGGCGTGCTGGCGCCCGACGCCGAATATCGCCGCGTCAAGGATGCCGACTTCGTCCATGTCTGGTACGGCCGCATCGCCGCGCTGTGGCAGCCGAGCGACGCCGTCGACGTGACGCTGACCTATAACCATCAGGAAGACAAGGTCGGCGGCCGCCGCCAGATCACGCGCGGCCTCGACGGTTATGGCGAGGCGTATCGGGGGTATCAGAACGGTTCGGTCCAGCTCGAACCGTCGAACCGCAACGTCGATTCGGTCGCGCTGGAGGCGAATGTCGACCTGGGCTTCGCGACGCTGACCTCCAGTTCCTCATGGTACGAGCATGAGGGCGACAGTGTCAGCGAGAATACCGGCTTCTATGCCAAGGCGGGTTTCCTCGCTTTCTATTACAACTATCCGCGCCCGATGGCGTCGGCGGTGCGCGGCTATCGCGACAAGAGCTTCGTGCAGGAACTGCGGCTGGTGTCGAAGGGCGGCGGGCCGCTCGATTATGTGGTCGGCGCCTATTACCAGGACCAGAAGCTCTTTTCGTCGCAGGACAGCTATCTGCGCGGTTTCAAGCGCTGGTGGGACGCGGCGACGGGCCTGCCTGCCGCGGTCGCGGGCGATCAGGATTTCTTCTATCGCCGGCACGAGAATTTCAAGGATCGCGCGCTGTTCGGCGAGCTGACCTGGCACGTCACCGATACGGTCGATCTGACCGGCGGGGTGCGCTATTTCTGGAACAAGGCGCGCAACGACACCTCGATCGACATCCCGATCTTCCCCTCGCTGTCGCAGCCGACCGACGCGACCTTCCGCACCAGCGAGGACAAGGCGCTGTTCAAGGGCAATCTGTCGTGGAAATTCGCCGACCGCGGTCTGCTCTATGCCACGGTGTCGCAGGGCTATCGCCGAGGCGGGTCGAACGCCGTGCCGACGATCGGCCGCTATGCCGAGGACCCGTCGTGGCAGCAGTACAAGTCGGACACGCTGATCAACTATGAGGTCGGCGTGAAGGGCGGCGTCGGCGGGCTGACCTACAACCTCGACGCCTTCTATATCGACTGGAAGGACATCCAGCTCAACACCGCGACGCCGGTCTGGGGTTTCTATGTCGTCCAGAACGGCGGCAAGGCGCGCTCGCAGGGCATCGAGGCGCAGGTCGAGGGCCGGTCGGGCGGCTTCCACTATGCGCTCGGCTACACCTATGTCGACGCAAAGCTGACGCGCGACTTCTTCTCCCCCGACCCCAGCCGCACATTGATCGGGCGCGACGGCGACCGGTTGCCCGGTTCGGCGCGCCACATCCTGACCGGCAGCGCCGATTACAGCTTCGACCTGGGCGACGACACCAGCCTGACGCTGCGCGGCGACGGCTTCTATCAGTCGTCGACGCGCAACGCGATCAGCACCTCGCCCAAGTTCAACGTGCGTCTGCCGGGCTTCTCGATCTGGAACGCCTCGGCGACGCTGCGCAAGGGCCCCTATGGGCTGACGCTGTTCGTCAAGAATCTGTTCAACGCGGACGGCGTCACCGGCATCTTCACCGAAGCCTATATGGGGACGTCGCCGGGGCAGGGCTATTACGGCAACGGATCGAAGGATATGATCACGCTGCCGCGGACCGTCGGCCTGTCGGCGGACGTGCGTTTCTGACGGTCATGGCGCCGCCCGCCGCTCCTCCTTCCCGCGCTCGTCCCGGCGATTTCGACGCCGGGCTGGCGCGGGCGAGGGAGGCGGCGCTGGGCGGCCGCTACCGCGAGGCGCGCACGATCCTCGCCGCCATCGAGGAACGCGCGTGGGACAATCCCCGCGACCTGCGCCGTCTTGCCGAATATCACGGTCATATGAACCGGCCGGTCGAGGCCGAGCGCTGTTGCGCCCGTGCGGTCGAACTGGCGCCGGACGATGCGCGGGCGCATTATGATCTTGCCGCCGCGTCGATCGCGATCGGCCGGATCGATGCGGCGGAGGCACATTTCGACCGGGTGATCGCGGCCGATCCGCGCGACTGGGACGCATGGGCCAACCGCTCGACGCTGCGCCGCGCGACGGCGGAGCGCAACCATGTCGCGGCGCTGGATCGCGCAATGGCGGCGGCGGGGCGCGACGCGGAAGCGCGCATCGCGCTCGGTCATGCGCTGGCGAAGGAACTCGAGGACCTTGGCGACCATGACCGGGCGTTCGCGGTTCTGAAGGCGGCCGCCGATGCGCGGCGCGCGCGCCTGTCCTATCGCGTTGCAGACGATGTCGCGACGATGGCGGGAATCGCCGACGCCTTTTCGGCCGAACGCCTGCGCGGCGCACCGCCACCGGCCGCCGAGCCGGGGCCGATCTTCATTCTCGGCCTGCCGCGCAGCGGGACGACGCTGGTCGACCGCATCCTCTCGTCGCACAGCCGCGTCGCGAGCCTTGGCGAAATTCAGGATTTCGCGCTCGCGCTGGTCGAGGGGGCGGGAACGGCGCAGGGCAAGGCCGACCTTATCCGTCGCAGCGCCGCGATGGACCATGCCGCGCTCGGCCGCGCCTATCGCGCGCGCATCGCCGAGCGCGATCCGGGCGCGCCGTTCGCGATCGACAAGACGCCGCTCAATTGCCTTTATATCGGGCTGATTGCGCTCGCGCTGCCCGACGCGCGCATCGTCCATGTCCGGCGCGGAGCGATGGACGGCTGCTATGCGATGTACAAGACCCTGTTCCGCATGGGCTATCCGTTCAGCTACGACCTCGGCGACCTCGCCGCCTATCGCATCGCCCACGAACGGCTGATGGGCCATTGGCGGGCCGCGCTGCCCGGCCGGATGATCGAGATCGACTATGAGGCGCTGATCGCCGACCAGGAGGGCGAAAGCCGGCGTCTCGTCGCGGCGTGCGGGCTCGATTGGGAGGATGGCTGCCTCGATTTTCACCGCAATCCCGCACCCGTCGCGACCGCGAGCGCGGTGCAGGTCCGCGCGCCGATCCACGACCGTTCGGTCGGGCTCTGGCGGCGCTATGAGGCCGGGCTCGCGCCCCTCGCCGACGCATTGCGCGGCGCCGGTATTCCGCTGGATTACGGACGATGAGATATTGGCCGCTGATCCTCGTCGCGCTCGCGGCGCCCGGCAGCGCGGCTGCCGAGGAACTGCTGCGCAGCGACTTCCAGCAGGGCAGCGCCGACCCGTGGCGCGCGGCGGGCGCGGGCGACGTGCGGCTGACGAGTTTCGAGGGCAATGTTTCGATGCGCCTCACCGCCGGCGCGAGCGCGCAGGTCGCGGTGCCGGTCGAGGGCAAACGCCGCCTGTATGTGAATGCGAAGATCGCCGCCGACGCTCTCGACGACACCGCCGCCTGCATGGCCGAAGCCTCGCGCGATGATGGCGCGACATGGACGCCGATCCTTTCGGTCGGCAAGGCGCGTGCCGATGCGGTGACGCTGTGGCCGGGCGGACAGGCGCTCGCCGACGGCGGGGAAGGGCTTGGGGGCGGCCTGCTGCTTCGCCTGTCGGCGCAGGGGAAGCGCGCGACCTGCTGGTTCGACGATGTGGTGGTGACTGGCGTTGCCCGAGCCGAAACCTCGGACGCGCGGCAGGCGCTGGGCCGCGACGCGTTGTTCGCAGGCACGGGGTTCGACCGTCCGGTCGATCTGTCGGCCTTCGCGCCCACCGCCGATGCCGCGCCGCCGCAGGCGAATTTTACCGGTCGACTGCATCTGGCGGGCGCGGCGATGGCGGGCTTTCGCCTGATCGCCGAGGAGAAGGGCTATGAACGCGGCGATACGATCCGCTCGCTGCCCGACCTCGACCTCGCTCTCGTCCAGCACGGCGATGCGCTGATCCCCGCGCAGCGCGGACTGATCGCCTCGACCCATCCCGACTGGAACTGGATCATCGAGCCCGGCCGCGTCTGGTCCGAGCCCGGTGACGGCGGGCTGGCCCGCGCCGCGCTGCCCTTTGCATTGCAGGAGCGCAATGCCAATTGCACGCACAACGGGATGCTGACCTTCCTGTTCGGCGCGGACGGAACGGTGAGCAAGGCCGCCTTTGAGATCGCGGGCGAGACCTGCCGCTACCGCAAGTTCGACGCCTGGGGCTTCGTCGCCGCGCGCGCTGCGCCGGGCGCGGTCGCCGATGCCGAGGCGATCGTCCGGCGGCACGAAGCGGTCGTCGCGGCGCGGCTTCCGGTGCGTCCGGTCGAGGCGCTGCCCGATGCGCTGGCGCTCGCCACCGCCGCGGGACCGGAGCCGACCGTCTATGGCGCGGTGGTGGACGGCATCCATTATCGCAGCGCCTGCGTCACGCGTCATGGCGACTATCCGGCGTGCGAGGTCATCGACCTGCCTTCCTATTCGACCGCCAAGTCGCTGTTCGGCGGGGTGGCGCTGATGCGGCTCGAAAAACTCTATCCGGGCAGCGCCGGGGCGAGTATCGCCGCCTATGTCCCCGCCTGCGCGCGCGGCTGGGCGGGTGTGACGCTCGAGCAGACGCTCGACATGACGACCGGCCGTTATCGCTCGGCCGTCTATATGGCCGACGAAGACGACCCGTCGATCGCCGGTTTCTTCGAGCCCGCCGACCATGCGGCGAAGATCGCCTTCGCCTGCACCTATTATCCGCGCAAGGCGCCGCCGGGCGGCAAATGGGTCTATCATACCTCGGACACCTATCTGCTCGGCACCGCGATGGCCGCGATCCTGCGCGAGAAGCGCGGCGCGGACGCCGATCTCTACGACGATCTCGTCCGACCCTTGTGGGATGACCTCGAGCTCAGCCCGACGCTGTCGACGACGCGGCGGACCGAGGATGCGGCGGCGCAGCCCTTCGTCGGCTGGGGACTGACCTATCAGCCCGACGACATCGCGCGGCTGTCGCGCTGGCTGATGCAAGGCGCGGGCGGGCTGCTCGATCGGCGCCTGCTCGACGCGGCGATGCAGCGCGCGCCGAAGGGCGGCGGGCTTCCGGCGGGTTTTCCCGGCTTTCGCTACCGCGCCGGCTTCTGGGCGCGCGAGATGGGCGCGAAGCAAGGTTGCGCTGCGCCGCTCTGGGGTCCCGCCATGTCGGGGTTCGGCGGCATTTCGGTTGCGATGCTGCCTAGCCGTGACGCGCTCTTCTACAGCTTCGGCGACAGCGATCATTGGGACTGGGGTCCCGCCGCCGTGGCGCTGACCGGAGAGGATACGCCATGCGGCTGACCGACAAGCTGCCCAGGGTCGCGCCCGATGGCCTGCCCGCCGCTGTGCTGCTGTCCTTCCTCGCCACCGCCGGGCTTTTCTACGTCAACATCATGGCGGCGCTCGTCACCGGCCTGTCGGACGGGCTGGGGATCAAGCCCGCGAGCGCGGGGCTGATCGCATCGGCCAATGTCTATGGGGCTGCGGTCGGGGCGCTGGCCGCGGTGTTCCTGATCCGGCGTATCCCGTGGCGTGTTGCCGCAACGGCGGCGCTGCTCGGCCTGATCGCCATCGACCTCGTCTCGACCCGCGTCGTGTCGGTGCCATGGCTCACGGCCTTGCGCGCCTGTCATGGGATCGTCGGCGGACTGCTCGTCGGGGTGGCCTTCGCGGTGATCGCGCGCACCCGTTCGCCCGATCGTGTGTTCGGGATGCTGCTCGTCGTGCAGTTCGGGATCGGCGGCATTGGCCTGTGGGCGCTGCCGCCGCTGGTTCCGCATTACGGCACCGCGATCCTGTTCCTCGCACTCGCCGCCTTCAGCCTCGCGACGCTGGCTATGCTGCCCTTCCTGCCTGCTTATCCGGTTGCGACGGAGAGCGGCGTGACCGCCGCGCCCGCGCCGATCGCACGGCGCCCGCTCGCCGCGACGCTCGCCGCCATCTTCCTGTTCCAGGCGGGCAATATGGGTCTCGCCGCCTTCATCATCGGGCTGGGGCGCAATGCGGGCCTGTCGCAGGATTTCATCGGGCCGACGCTTGCCGCCGCCAACTGGCTCGGCGCGCTGGGGTCGATCCTCGTCGTCGCGATGGGCGCGCGCTTCGGGCGGGCGAAGCCGATCCTCGGCTCGATCGCGGTGACCTTGCTGTTCACCGCCGCCTTCTGGCGCTCCGATCTCGCCGTCGTCTATGTCGCCGCCAACATCGGCTCGGCGATCGTGTGGGCCTTCACCATCCCCTATCTGCTCGGCCTTGCCGCCGCCTTCGACAAGGTCGGGCGGACTGCTGCGCTCGGCGGCTTCTGTTCGAAGCTCGGCCTGGCGAGCGGGCCGCTGCTGACCGGCCTGCTGCTCGATCGCGGCGGCTATCCGCTGACGATCGGGGCTGCGGTGCTGCTGTTGCTGCTCAGCGGGCTTGCGGCGGCCTGGCCCGCCCGGCTGCTCGACCGCGCCGCCCCTTCCCAAGACTGATCCCAAACCAACGAGGTCCAACGATGAGCCAGAATGCCCTTCTTTTGTCGCGCCGTGCCGCCGCCGTTCCGCAGGGGGTCGCCACCGCGACGCCGCTGTTCGCGGAGCGCGCCGAAAATGCCGAGCTGTGGGATGCCGACGGCACGCGCTACATCGACTTTGCCGGCGGCATCGCGGTGCTCAACGTCGGGCATTGCCATCCGCGGGTGATCGCGGCGGTGCGCGACCAACTCGACCGCTACACTCACACGGCGTTTCAGGTCGTCGCCTATGAACCCTATGTCGCGCTGTGCGAGCGGCTGAACGCGCTCGCGCCCATCGCGGGGCCCGCCAAGACGGTCCTGTTCACGACCGGGGCCGAAGCGGTCGAGAATGCGGTGAAGATCGCGCGCGCCGCGACCGGGCGGCCGGGCGTGATCGCCTTCGGCGGGGGCTTTCACGGCCGCACGCTGCTCACCATGGCGATGACGGGCAAGGTGCTGCCCTACAAGCGCAGCTTTGGTCCGTTGCCGGGCGAGGTATTCCACCTGCCGTTCCCGATCGCCCACTATGGCGTCGGCGTCGAGGACAGCCTGCGTGCCCTGTCGCTGCTGTTCGCCGCCGACATCGAGCCGTCGCGCGTCGCCGCGATCATCGTCGAGCCAGTGCAGGGCGAGGGCGGCTTCCACATGGCGCCGCCCGAATTGCTCCAGGCGCTGCGCCGTATCTGCGACGAGCATGGCATCCTGCTGATCGCCGACGAGGTGCAGACCGGCTTCGCGCGCACCGGGCGGATGTTCGGGATCGAGCATGGCGGGATCGAGCCCGACCTGATGACCGTCGCCAAGTCGCTCGCCGGCGGCTTCCCGCTGTCGGGGGTGATCGGCCGCGCCGACATCATGGACGCGGCGCAGCCCGGCGGACTCGGCGGCACCTATGCGGGGTCGCCCGTCGCCTGCGCGGCGGCGCTCGCGGTGCTCGACGTGATCGAGGAGGAGGGGCTGATCGCGCGGGCGAACGCCATCGGCGATCGATTGCGGACCACGCTGGAAGCCTTCGCGGCGCGCAATGACCTTCTGCCCATCGGTCATGTCCGCGGCCCCGGCGCGATGGTCGCGTTCGACCTGCTCGCGGCGCGCGGCGGCGACGAGCCCGACGGCGCGGCGGCGAAGCGCGTGACGGCGCGCGCCCTGGAGCGGGGGCTTGTGCTGCTGAGCTGCGGTATCCACGGCGAAACCATCCGCCTGCTGATGCCGCTCACCGCGTCCGACGCGGTGGTCGACGAGGGCATGGCGATACTGGAAGAGGCATTGAGCGCATTATGAGCAACGCATGGACATTGACGCGCGGCGACCTGCTGCGGACCGAGGCTTTCGTCGGCGGCCGCTGGGTGGCGGGCGAACGCCGTCTGGCCGTCACCAACCCCGCGACCGGGGCGCTGATCGCCGAGGTTGCCGATACGACCGCCGCCGACACGCGCACCGCGATTGATGCGGCGGCGGCGGCGATGCCCGCCTGGGCGGCGACCCCGGCCAAGGCGCGCGCCGCGATTCTGCGCCGCTGGTTCGATCTGATCATGGCGAATCAGGAGGATCTCGCGCGGCTGATGACCGCCGAACAGGGCAAGCCGCTCGCCGAAAGCCGGGGCGAGATCGCCTATGCGGCCTCCTTCATCGAATGGTTCGCGGAGGAAGCAAAGCGCGTCTACGGTGACGTGATACCGGCGCCGCACGGTGGGCAGCGCATCCTCGTGCTCAAGCAACCGGTCGGTGTCGTCGCGGCGATCACGCCGTGGAACTTCCCCGCCGCGATGATCACCCGCAAGGTTGGTCCGGCGCTCGCCGCGGGCTGCGGCATCGTCGTCAAGCCGGCGGCGCAGACTCCGCTGTCGGCGCTCGCGCTCGCAGTGCTGGCGGAGGAAGCCGGGCTGCCCGCCGGCCTGCTGTCGATCGTCCCGACCAGCGATGCGCGCGGCGTCGGCGAAGAGATGACGGGCAACCCGCTGGTCCGCAAGCTCTCCTTCACCGGCTCGACCGAGATCGGCAAGCTGCTCTATCGCCAGTCGGCCGACACGGTGAAGAAGCTCGGCCTCGAACTCGGCGGCAACGCGCCTTTCATCGTCTTCGACGACGCCGATGTGGACGAAGCGGTGAAGGGCGCGATCGCATCCAAATACCGCAACGCCGGGCAGACCTGCGTCTGCGCCAACCGTCTCTATGTGCAGGCGGGCATCCATGACGCGTTCGTCGCGCGCCTCGCCGACGCTGTGCGGGCGCTGAAGGTCGGCGATGGCGCGGCGCCGGGGATCGAGGTCGGCCCGCTGATCGAGGAAGCGGCGGTCGAAAAGGTCGAACGGCATATCGCCGACGCGACTGCAAAGGGCGCGCGGGTTGTCTGCGGCGGCGCGCGCTCGGCGCTCGGCGGCACCTTTTTCGAACCAACGCTGCTTGTCGGGGTCACGGCGGCGATGGCGGTCGCGCAGGAGGAAACCTTCGGCCCGCTGGCGCCGGTTTTCCGTTTCGAGGACGAGGCTGACGTCATCGCGCAGGCAAACGACACGCGCTTCGGCCTCGCCGCCTATTTCTATGCGCGCGACCTCGCGCGCGTCTGGCGCGTCGCGGAGGCGCTCGAATATGGGATCGTCGGGGTCAACACCGGTCTGATCTCCACCGAGGTCGCGCCGTTCGGCGGGATCAAGGAATCGGGCGTCGGGCGCGAGGGGTCACGCTATGGAATCGACGATTATCTCGAGATCAAATATGTCTGCATGGGCCTGAATCCGGTCTGACCCCTGAGGGACAATCGGTTCCGATAAACGGAACGGCGGCTCGCGCTCAGTCGACCTTGGCGGCGTTGCGCGCGGCTTCGATCTGCCGTTCCTTTTCCGCACGCGCCGTTTCGGCGCGGATCAGCTTGTCCGCCATCGCGCGCCAGGCGGCGGCTGCGCGCAGGCTGCGGTCGCGAACCTGCACCAGCTTGGTGCCGGCCGCATCGACATCGCATTTCTCGGCCTGTGTCAGGTAGAAATCGATCGTGGCGGACATCGTCTGCTCCCTTGTTCGTGTGTCAATCAACCATGTCGGCGATCAGTCGCCGCAACTCGCGGCGCGACAGCGTCGGCGAACGGCGCGGAGCCGGACGCGGTGCGATCGCCTTGCCGGCGAGGGACAGGCCCGCAAGGCGCGGGAAAATATTGTTATAAATCATTCTTTACTCTTGTTTATTCTGTAGGTCAGCGGCGCTTGCGCGCGCCGCCGCCGGGACCGCCGGGGCCGCGCTCGCGATAGACGATGCGGCCCTTGGTCAGGTCGTAGGGCGTCATTTCGACGCGGACCGAGTCGCCGACCACCGACCGGATGCGAAAGCGTCGCATCCGGCCAGCGGTGTAGGCGATGAGGCGGTGATCATTTTCGAGCACGACGCCGAAACGGCCGTCGGGCAGGATTTCGTCGATCACGCCTTCGAAGGTCAGAAGCTCTTCTTTCGCCAAGGATCAGGCCTGCTGAAGGTTGACGGCCGATACTTTGCCGTTGCGGCCGGTTTCCAGTTCGTAGGAGAGGCGCTGCTCCTTGTTGAGGGTCGCCATTCCGGCGCGCTCGACGGCGGTGATGTGGACGAAGCTGTCGCCCGAGCCGTCTTCATTCGAAATGAAGCCGTAACCCTTGTCGGTGTTGAAGAATTTGACGGTGCCGATTGGCATGGGTGTTTTCCTTTCACGAAAACAAGATACCCACCGGCAAAAGCACCGGCGGAGCTGGTAGCGTGAGAAGGGAAGTTCAGCGCCTGGGGCGTAAATTTTCCGTCGCAGGCGACGTTAGCGCGGACAATATGGGTAGATGAGGGAAAAAAGTCAAGTTTCGCGAAAAATCCCCGCAGGATCGGCACTCGGAATTCGCTTTCTTTTCTAATGTCCGATCGCCGGATTCGTCCGGATTTTTTCATATGACGATGCGTTTGAGAATCGCGATTTCATCGATTCAGGCCGACATCCGGTTTCCGCCCCGTATCGCTCTGCCGGCGTGCGAAGGATCGGCAAACCCGGACGCGGCAACTGCCGTCTTCGCCGTGCGTTCGTCAGGGACAGGCTCGCCAGCGGAGCCTGGTCCGTGACAGGAGATGGATATGATGACCGACCGCCGCGAAGCGCTGCTCGATGCAGCCGAAACCGTCCCTGTCGAACGGGTCGCGCGCGTGCTCGCCGGCCATGCGCTCAGCCGCAATGCCGAAGGGAACATGTCGTCGGCCGGAGCGGCGGTCGACGAAAGCTGGCCCGAATATACCGACGCCGCGCTTGCGGTGCTCCGCACGCTTCGCGAACCGAGCGGGCGCATGGTTGCCGTCGGCGACGCCGCCATATGGGATCGGATGATCACCGCGGCCATTGAGGACGAAACCATTTCGGACGACTGAAAAGCGCCGAAGCCTGTCGCTGCCATCGTGGAAAGAAGATGGCTCCCCAAGGTGGATAGCAGAGGGCACCACTGGGTAGATGATATAGAAGCCCCGGAACTTCAAGAGGTTACGTCTAAAAAATCACTCCTTTCTGACCCCAAAACTGTTACAAAAAAAGTGGCCCAAATCTCTCTTCGGGACCGGGCGGCAGAACTCGCGGCCTCCCGATTAACAGTTCGGACGAAGGATTTTGAGGCCATCGGCGTGCCCCGCCAGTACATGACGATGATGTGCGAGGAGGGCATTCTGGAGCGCGTCGGGTTCGGCACGTACCGCCTCGCGAAGGCACGAGGAAATTGAGACGAGCGACCTTGCGTAAGGGCTCGATGACGTGCATCTTTAAACAAACAAATGTTCGTTTCAGGAGTATTCTCGATGGATCGCTTGGCAGGCAAGGTGTCGCTCATAACGGGTGGAGCGCGTGGGATGGGTGCAGCGCATGCCCGCCTGTTCGTGTCCGAGGGGTCACGGGTGGTCCTAACCGACATGCTCGAAGACGAGGGGGAGGCTTTAGCGGCTGAGCTCGGAAGCGACGCCTTGTTTCTCAAACATGATGTCGCCAGCAGGGATGACTGGACCCGAGTTGTGGGCGAAAGCGAGGCCCGCTTCGGTCCGATAACGATAGCGGTGAACAACGCCGGGGTTCTCGGTCCTTCCGCGATGACCGCGGACCTGTCCGACGAGGATTGGGACCGCATCATCGCAATAAACCAGACGGGTGTCTTCTACGGTATGCGCAGCGTCATACCCTCGATGCTGCGCGCCGGCATAGGATCGATCGTCAACATCTCTTCGGTTGCGGGTACGGGCGTCCCGCGCGGCGCGCCCAACCTGGCATATGTCGCAAGCAAGTTTGCCGTGCGCGGCATGACGAAGCTCGTCGCGGGGCAATATGGGAAACATGGGATCCGCGCCAACGCAGTGCTTCCGGGCTTTATCGAAACGCCGATGGCTACCGCGGTGGGGTCACAGCGGGGGCTTCGCGAGCAGATGACGATGCTCAGGCGGATCGGTGAGCCGGGCGAGGTATCGGAGCTCGTCCTTTTCCTGGCGTCAGACGCTGCGTCCTACATCACCGCCAGCGATCATCTGATCGATGCCGGGCTTATGGCGGAGTGAGACGCTTCTCCTGGCCCGGCGAGCGGCCGATGCTACTCGCACCGCAGGACCTTGCGAGCATCTCGATGACAGCGGCGACCTTGGAAGGCACAGAGATAAAAGCGGAGTGGTCACCGCTCACGCTGGCCGAGGTGACCATCCTTCGGCTCATGCTGCTCTGATATCCTGGATCGACTGCGCGATCCTCTGTGCACTGAATATAGGTCGACGGGCGCTCGAGCCAGGCTGGGCGCGCGACCGCCTCGCCGAAAATCGAGGCCTGCGCCGAACGGTGACGGGCAATGCTCGCCGCCGCGTCCTCGGAACTGCTGAGATGGTACCAGGCTGCCGGCGCTTGCTCCGGGTCGATGCTGATCGTCTGGCCGTCGTCGGACGGGATCATAGCGGCATTGCACAGATCGGTTACGCAGCCAGCCGCGACGTCGGCGGTGGTCTGCCCGGGCTCAGGAGCGAGCGCGGCGAGATACGCAAGATGGGTCGCGTCATGGCCGGCCTCGGAAATCACCATCCCGCCATAGCTATGGCCGATGAGCAGGACGGCGCGACCGGCAGCAACCGATGATGCGACCTGGCCGCGTACCAGCGCGGCGTCGGAGGCAAGCGATTGAAACGGCAGTTCGGGCGTATGGACGGTGAACTCGTCGGGCAGATGTTCGCGTACCCGGTCCCATGCCCATGGGCCGATAAACAGCCCGTGCACCAAGATGATGTCGACGTCTTTTTCGGGCCGGATTGCGGTCATGGCTCTTTCCTCTCAGTCCTTCCGCCCGACCTTCCACTGCGGCTGCGTCGTCGGGAACGCGAATGGACCATCGTCGATCACTTGCAGCAGCTCGACAACATTTCCGTCGGGGTCGCGGCCGTAGGTCGCAACGAGCGGACGCCCGCCGGCTACCGTCGGAGCCGAGAAAAATTCCATGCCTGCGGCGCTGAGCCGCGCATGCTCCGCGACGATGTCGTCGACCGCGAAGCAGATGTGCGTGAAGCCCGGCTTGCAGACGGGGCGGCTCGGCGTGTGCTCGCCGCGCTCGGGCGAACTGAACTCGAACAGCTCGATGCAATGATTGCCGCCGCTCAGAAGCATGAAGCGTGCCGCGGAATTGTCGAGGCCGACAATCTTGTCGAGTTCCGGAGCGTCGGACCAGCCGTCGTCGCACAGCTTCTCGAGCCCGAACATCTCGATATACCAGGCCGAGAGTGCCTCGATATCATGTGTCGAGATCGCGGTGTGATGGACGCCGATGATCATCTTTCTCTCCTCGTGGGCCGCTGCTCAGCGCCGCGTCAACTTTTCCTGCATGATATAAATTGCGTCGCCGCGGTCGCGCTGACCCGTGGTGAAATCATCGAGCGGGATCGGCGCGCTCTCGGCGCCCCAGCTCTCGACCTTGTGCCAATCGAGCACCACGGTGCGCTCGTCGATCTTCCAAACCCCGTCGCGGCGCGAGAAACGGTCGACATAGCGCGCCCCCATCACGTCCACGAGCACAGGACCCGCGCCGCGTCGCTTCAGATGCACCATCACCTGGGACTCGCACAGCGCCTTGTCGCCGCGCAGTTCGATCAGGGCATTGGTGATCGAATGTGTCGTCCAGTCGTTCGCCTCGCGCAGCCGGCCAACCACGAAGGGCGCGAAATCCCAGCCGCGGCCCTTCCAGTAGCCGTGATCGTCATACGCATCCTCATGGTAGATACCGCGTACGAGTTCCTCGTCGAGGCGATCGACTCCGCGGCAGTACATATGCAGGACTTCGATGATATCCTGCTTGGCGAGAAGTTCGTCGAGATCGGCCATAGTTCGCCTTTCAACCTGTCAGGTGCCAAACGGCGCGAGGACGAGTTTGCCGGCGACCTTGCGGGCCAGAAGCTCGTCGAGCGCTTCGGCCGCCCGCTCCATCGGCAACACGCGATGGATGTGCGGCGCGATTTGCCGGGACGCGAGCAGCTCCCAGAGATGCGCGAAGTTGCGTGCGTTGCCCTCGGGATCGCGTTCGGCGAACCGGCCCCAATAGACGCCGACCGCCGAAAAGCCCTTGAGCAGAAGCAGGTTGACCGCGAGCGACGGGATTTCGCCGCTGGTGAAGCCAATGACGAGGAGCCGGCCCTCCCAAGCCATCGCGCGCGTCATTTCGGTGAAGGCCGATCCGCCGACGAGGTCGATGCAGATGTCGGCGGCGCCGCCGGTCGCTGCGCGGACATCGGCAGACAGCTGTCCCTCGCGGTAGACGAGCGTCGCCGACGCCCCCGCCTTGCTGGCGAGCGCTAGCTTCTCTTCCGAAGAGCCGACCGCGACGACCTTGGCGCCGAGCGCCGAGGCGATATCGACTGCGGCGAGACCAACGCCGCCCGTCGCGCCCAGCACCACCACCCAGTCGCCCGCTTTCACGCCGCCGCGTTGGACGAGGGCGTGATAGGCGGTGCCATAGGCGGTATAGATGGCGGCGGCAGTTATCTCGTCGATGCTGTCGGGGACGCGAACCGCCTCGGCGGCGCGGACGTCGGCATATTCGGCGAAGCCGCCATAACCTGCGGCGGTAAGCCCGACGACATAATCGCCGGGCGCCAGGTCACGAACGTCGGCGCCGCATTCGACGATGCTCCCCGCCACTTCGAACCCCGGCGCGAAGGGGAAGTCGGGGCGAAGCTGGTAGCCGCCCTTGATGATCAGCGTGTCGGGGAAATTGATGCCCGCGGCGGCGACCCGCACCCGCACGCAGTCGGGGGCAAGCGGTGCGGGCGTCATTTCGGCGACCTTGAGCTCGCTCGGCGGGCCATAGGCCTCGCAGATCACCGCCTTCATGGCAGGCCGCGCGGCTGGGGTGAGCGATCGTCGTTCGCGGGCTGGGGAGGAAGGCCCGTCAAGCGACATCCCATTCGAGATGAATATTCTCGACCGAGGCGACGACGCCCGATTCATAATGCGGCTCGGATCCGGCCTTCGCACGGAATTCGGGAATGCGCTGGATCCATTCCTCGAGAAGGATCGTCGTCTCGAGCCGCGCGAGATGCAGGCCTGCGCAGCGGTGCGGTCCTTCGCCGAAGGTCGAATGGGCAGGGCGGCCGCGCTTGACGTCGAGCTTCCAGGGATCGGGATTCTGCCGCTCGTCGAGGCCCGAGAGCGCGGTCGGCAGGAGCACCATTTCGCCCGCCTTGAGTTCGACACCGTCGAGTTCGATGTCGCGCGCGATCATCCGCGCCGCGGCCACGAGCGGGAAGCGGCGGAACATCTCCTCCACCGCACGCTTGATGTCGGCCGGATTGTCGGCGAGCTGGCGGACGGTGCCGGGGTGCCGCGCGAGGAAATCCATCATCATGTTCATGAAGTTGGTGACCGAATCGAGACCTGCGAGCAGGAGCAGCGAGATCATGCCGAGCAATTTCTGGTGCGGCATCGGCTTGCCGTCGATTTCGCTGTGGATGCACAGGCTGATGATGTCGGTGCCGCCCTTGCCGCGGCGCTCCTGGATCAGCACTTCGACATAGTCGAAGAAGCTCTTGTTCGCGCGGTCGAGATTGGCGGCCATTTCCTCGGGCGTGTTGCCGCCGGGACGCGTCATGCCCGAGGCGAAGGCGCGGAGCTTCGGGGCGTCGGCCATTGGCAGGTCGGCGATCGCCATGAAGACGCGGATCGGGAACTCGTCCGAAAAGTCCTTCCCGAAATCGCAATGGCCGCGCTTCGCGAAGGAATCGAGCAGCTCGACCGCGATCGCACGGACCTGCGGCTCGCGTTCGCGGATCGAACGAAGGTTGAGGCCGCGGTCGACGACTTCGCGGTACGAGCGATGCTCGGGCGGATCCATCTTCGAGGGGACCATCGAATAGGCCTCGCCAGCGGCTTTCGGGATGAAGAGAACCTGGCTCGAAAAGCGCTCGGGATCCTTGTAGATTTCGCTGATCAGCGCGCCGCGCGTCGCGACCCAGTGGCCGCCGTTGAACGGCGACCAGACGAGGCCCGGCAAATCCTTGTCCTGCAGCGTCTTCCACGATTTGAGATAGCCCTCGGTCTCGATGCCGTCGGGCTTGTACATGTCGATCTCATAGACCCGGTCGGCCGGGACGTGCGGCGGCCGTTCGGTGCGTGCACGGTCGTCGGTTGCGGGTGCTTCGGTTGCCATCTCGGCGTCTCCCAATTACCTGGCCTGCCGCAGCAAGCCGTCTTGCGGGCCAAAAACCGCGGCGGGACCTCGCGGCCCCGCCGGGTCCCCCCTTATTTGTCGAGCAGCGGCATCACCTCCTGCGACAACCGGCGGAGCGACTCGCGGGTCGGCTCGGGATCGTCGATGCTGTCGTGCGAATTGACGCATAGCTGGCCAAAGCTGCCGGCCTTCTCGACCACCCAAGCAATCTTCTCGGCCACCGTTTCGGGCGAGCCGCAGAGCCAGACATGATCGGCAAGGAAATCCATGTCGAGGTCGTCGGGCGAGAGATCCTTGCCCGAGTCCGCGATGATGCCGGGGAAGAGATTGAACTTCTTGTAGATGGGGAAGAGATAATGCTCCCAGCTCTCGGCCATGCCGCTCTTGAGCGCGAGGCGTTTTGCCTCGGCGTCGGTATCGGCGACGAAGACCTCGCGGCAGATCGAGAAACGCTTGCGCTCGGGCGTGTGGCCCTTCGATTCCATCGCCGCGGCCCAGGTTTCATAATGGAGGCGCATCTGCTCGGTGCCGCCGAAGAAGGAGATCGGCGTATAGTTGCGCTCTCCCGCGAACTTCATCGAGTTCGAATTGGCCGAGAGACCGGTCACCGCAATCTCCATGCCCGGCCAGGGCGTCGAATCCGCGATCTCGACATGATAGCCGGGCATATTGTCGGGTCCCGGGAAACCCGCCTGAAAATATTCGCCGATCTCCTGGAACGGCTCGTTCTTCCAGACGCGTTCCATCAGGTGGAGCGCTTCGAGCTGGCGCGGCGGCAACGGTGCGATGCCGTCATAGCCGTGGAGGATGGCGTCGGTGTGGTGGCCCCCCGGCGCGACGCCGAGATAATAGCGATCCTCGAGAACACGGCTCAGCCAGGCGACGCGCACCGCGAGGGTGGCGGGATCGTGATAGGGCAGGAGATGCGCCATCGGCGCGAAGCGCAGCGTTTCGGTCATCGTCGCCGCCGCCGCGATCACCGAATCGGGGCAGGGGATATTTTCGCGGGCCAGCGTGAAATGCTCGCCGATCAGGAAGTCGCGAAAACCGGCCTCGTCGGCGGTCCGCGCCATGTCGAGCGACCATTCGAAGAGCTGCTTGGGCGACCGGTTCGGCAAATTATAGGGGGTATGAAATATTCCGCAGTCCATGCCGCTGATCCTCTCTCCAGGCATCGTGTCGGGACTCGCGAGAGCTTGTGTTCGCGTAGTCAACGAGAGTGTTGATAACGGGGCTTGGGTGGAGCGTCAACACCGGTGCTGACAGATAATTTCAAGGCAGCGAGATGGGGAGCGGGCGCGCGTAGCTGGGGTCCGAGCGATCGCGCGCGGGCTGCGGTCCGGCGCGCATCCGCGCCCGCGTCGCTTCGTCGAGCGCGACGACGGTCAGGGTCGATTGGTCGAGCGTTTCCGGAATCTCGGTGAGCGGCGCCCAGTCGCGCAAGCAGAGGCGCGCGGCGATGGCCCAGCGGCCGTCGCGCTTTTCGAGGCGGTCGATATAACGCCCGCCCGACCTGGCAAGCGGAGTGCCGGCGCGGTTGAGGCCGACGAACATATAATAGGTCTCGGCATGGGCGGTGTCGCCGTCGAGCTCGATCGTCGAATTGAACTGGCAATGCTGATGCGAGAGATGCGCGCGGCTGTGCATGTCGATCACCCAGTCGGCGAACTCGACCGGGCTGCCGACGAAGACGCCATGATCGTCGATCGCATCGTCATGATAGACCGAAAGCAGGAGTTCGCGGTCGAGACGGTCGACCGCGCGCGAATAGGTCATGAGGCAATCGTGGATCTGCTGCCGGTCCCAGAGGGTGCGAACCATCGTCTCGAAGTCGGTGTCCATATGTCGGCTCCTGTCAGCTGGCGGTGCCCTTGGCGGCGATCGCGCCGAGCTTGTGGTGCAGCGCGGCGGCATGGGCGAAGTCCGGAACGGTAGAGGGCGCGCCCGCAAGCGCGGCGTGGATCGCCCGATATTGCGCGGCGATCGCGCGCGCATGCGGCGGCAGCGGGTCGGCGGGAAGGGCGAGCGGCGCGAGAGCCTTGCCGGTCTTTGCGAGCGCGATCTCGACCAGCCCATATTGCAGATGGCCATCGCCGCCGGTGACGAGGATATCCCCCTTGGTGCCGTTGATCTCCCAGCGGAAATTGCCCGCCGCCGACAGACCGCCACGGTAGTGGAGCGAGGCGGCGGCGCCGCTCGCGAGGCGGCCCGCGACCATGATCTGGTCGGCGACGTCGGTCGGGATTATCACCCCCTCGTCCTTGACGAGCGTCTCGGTGCGGCGCGTGACAAGCTCGGCGCTCCACTGCGCATAATCGCCGAGCACCAAGGTCATGGCATCGAGACAATGGCCGAAGGGAATGGTGAGCATCGTCGCACCCGAGGCGGTGCGATTGAGATAGGTGCGGCTGCTGTCGGTGACGCCGGCCCATGGCACACCGACCGCCGCGCTGATGTTCGAGGCGAGGATATCGCCGATCGCGCCGTCGGCTATCAGCTGGGCAAGGCGCTGCACCGCTGCCGTGCCGCGCGCCTGGAGCCCGACGAAGGTCTTTATGCGGGCGTCTGCCGCGGCGCGGGCGAGACGATCGGCCTCGGCGGCATCGACCGCGAGCGGCCATTCGCACAGCACCGCCTTGCCCGCGGCAAGCGCCGCTTCGACGAGCCGGCGGTGCTCGGGGACCTTCACCGCGACGACGACGAGGTCGACGTCGGCGTGCGCGGCCAGCGCATCGGCCGAATCCGCCGCAAAGGGGATAGCATAGTCGCTCGCAGCGGCGCGCGAGCGCTCGGGCGACGAGCCCGCGACCGCGGTGATCGCGAACCGGTCGCCGAGCGCGCGCAGCGCGGGGAGATGCGAGCGCGCCGCCCAGCCTGCGCCGGCGCTGAGCCCGATAATGCCGACGCCGATGCGGCTCATTGCCGATACTCGCGCGCGGCCATCACTGTTCGAGGGCGACGCGGCGCGCGACCTCGGCATGGAAGGCGGTCAGCCGGCTCTCGGCGGTGTTGAACATATATTGGCTCGCGCCGAGCGACTGCGACACGGTGCCCCAGTCGTTGAGGACCTCGGCATCTTCGGCCGAGACCGCGCAGAAATGCTTCCAGTCGCGGTCATTCTGCGCCTGCCATTCCTCGTCGCGCAGACCCTCGGGGGTCGGACCGACGACGCCCCAGGCGGTGAACAAGGTCTTGTCGACACTGACCGGCCAGATGTTCCAGCTCTGCAAATGTGTCGGGAAGCAGCTGAAGATCGTGTTCGGGAAAGCGAGATAGTGGCAGATGTTCTTCAGCCGGTGGTCGACATCGCCCATCCGGTCGGTGAAGCCTTCGAGCGGCAGCGTCATCCAGCTATGGGGATTGGCTATGCGCAAATGCGCGTCGCGCCAGTGGACGAGCTTGCCGAGGGTGCGCGGATGGGTGAAGGGGACGTGCCAGGTCTCGTTGAAGGCATCGACGACCATCTTCCAGTTCGCGTTGAGCTCGAGCGTGAAGCGGTAGCGCGTCTCGAAATTCTCGAGACCGTAGAAGCTCAGTTCCTCGCCGATCGTCCCCAGATAGGGAAGAAGGTCGGGCACCTCGTCGGAGAGGCAGATCCACACAAAACTGCCCCATTCCTTGACCCGCACCGCGGGCGCGCGGAGGTCCTCGAGCCGTTCGGCCTCGAACGAGCCCTTGAGCGGCACCATCTTCACCTTGCCGCTGAGATCATATTGGAAACCGTGCCAGGGGCAGGCGAAGCGGCCGCCCTTGCACGAGCCCGACTCCTTGAGCAGCCGCGCGCCGCGATGCTGGCAGACATTGTGCCACGCCGAGACCGAGCCGTCGTCGAGCCGCGAGATGACGATCGACTGGCCGAGCCGGTCCCAAACCACATAGTCGCGCGGCTCCTTGAGATCGACCGACGGGCAGGCGGGGAACCAGCTCTTGTGGAAGACCGCCTTCATTTCGCGGTCGAACAGCGCCGGATCGGTATAGTTTTTGGCATCGACCACGCTTGGCGGCAGCGGATATTGCTCCTCGGCCGGGGTGGGGAAGGCCCGCGCGGCCTCGCTTGCGAGATGCTGCTCCTCGGTCGCGCTTTCGCTCGTGCTGGCCATTGTCATCGATCCTCAAACAAACAGTTGTTTTATTCGCATAGCGCGATCGGGCCGAGGACACAATAAGGCCTTCGGCAATCCGTTCACCCTAGCACGGAAGTGGCGGCCGCCAACGCGCGCTGGTGCGATTGAAATCGCTTTGCGCGCGCGGCTTGCCGTTGGGGCGCCTTCGGTAGTAATCGGAACGGATGTACGGCAATTGCGTGCCTCCGACATCGGGGCGCGACCAGGATTAGGCAACAGATACTTCCCATGGGCACGGCTCCAGCAATATCCCCATCGACGCCGCGGTCGTCGATCCTCGACATCGCCGTCCGGCTGTTCGGCAGCCAGGGTTATACGGGCACCTCGATGCGTGATATCGCCAAGGCCTTCGGCGTCCTGCCCGGGAGCCTCTATGCGCATATCGACAGCAAGGAGACGCTGCTCGTCGAGATCGTCGAGACCGGGATCAATCATTTCCTCGAAGCGGTCGAGCCGATCGCCGCGGCCGAGGGATCGGCGGGCATGCGGCTGCGCGATGCGATCCGCGCGCATATCATCGTCGTCACCGAGAATCCCGAGCGCTCGCTCGTCGTCTTCCATCAGTGGCGCTTTCTCGGCGACGATTATCGCGAGGCGGCGATCGCCAAGCGTCAGCGCTATGAGCGGGCCTTCATTCGCATCCTCGAGGACGGCATCGCCGAGGGTGTGTTCGATCAGAGCCTGAATGTGAGGATCGCGGTGCTGACGATCCTCGGCGCGCTCAACTGGACCCCCGAATGGTATTCGCCGAAGGGGACGGCGAGTCCCGCCGAAATCGGCGACATGATGGCGAACATGCTGCTGCGCAGCCTGATGTTCAAAGGCTGACACCGCGAACGGCAAGCGCGCGATCGTCATGGCCTAGTCCGCCATATCGACGACGATCTTCGCCGCCGATCCGGGAAGCCCGTCGAACAGCGCGCCGATATCGCCGGCGGTCTTGAGGGCGCTGAAGGGGACCAGCTCGGTCTGCGGCGGCGGCGCGGCGAGGATGCCGCGGCCGATCGCGTCGAGCGTCACCTGCCAGTCGCCGCGATCGCGCCCGCCGCGCGCGGGCTCATTGCCGAAGAAATTGCCGAAGTGGCGGATCGTCAGCTCCTTGAGCCAGGCAGTCGAAGGCTGGATGCGCGCGAAGGGCTCGGCGCCATAGGCGCGGATCAGGATCACGGTACCCTGGATGCGCGCGAGACGGTGCGCCAGCGCCAGATAGTCGGTGGCCGCGGGTGCATAATCCTCGAGCGCCACGACGACGACATCGGCGCCGAACGGCATCGCGGCGCGCACCGCGCGGACGATATTATCGCTGGAAGGATCGAGGCAGGTGGCGGCGCCGAAACCGCGCGCCGCCTCGCGGCGGACCGACGCGCCGTCGACGCCGATCACGAGCCCGCCCTGGGCTTTCAGCCACTGCGCCACGAAGAGATTATAGTCGTCGAGACCGAGCAGGACGACATTGTCACCCGGCACGATCGCGCCCGAGCGCAGCGCGCGCGTCGCGCAGCAGGCGGCCTCGACGCAGGCAGCCTGGAGCGGCGAGACGGCCTCCGGCAGTCGGTAGAGACCATAAGCGGGTGCGACGCAGAGATCGGCCAGGCCGCCGTCGGCGCCGCGAACCCCAAGGAAGCCGCCATCGGGACAGAGCGTCTCGAGACCGGCGCGGCAGGCGAGGCAGGTCCCGCAGCGGATGCGCGGGTCGACCGAGACGTGGTCGCCCGGCCTCCAGTCGTCGACCCTATCGCCGAGCGCCACGATCTCGGCGCTGAACTCATGGCCGATGACGATGTCGGCGGCACGCTCGACATGGCCGTCGAAGAGATGCTTGTCGGTGAAACAGAGGCCATTGAACAGCGGCCGCACCAGCACCTCGCCCGTGCCGGGGCGCGGATCGGCGCGGCTCTCGATCCGGAAGTCTTTTTTGCCGTGGCTTACGACTGCGCGCATGTCGCCTCCAGGCCGAGCCGTTCGCGCGCCATTTCGGCGAGCTGGAATTTCTTCGCGCGGCCGGTCGGCGTGACCGGGATCTCTCCCGCCTCGAAGAAGAGGATATGGCGCGGCACCTTGAAGCGCGCGAGCTTGCTTTCGCAGAGCGCGATCAGCGCCGCCGCAGAGGGCGGGACTTCGGTCGCGACGACGCAGGCGCAGCCGACCTCGCCCATGCGGTCGTCGGCAATCGCGACGACATGCGCCTCGCGCACCTGGCCATGCGTTTCGAGCAGCGCCTCGATCTCGCGCGGCATCACCGTCTCGCCGCCGCAGCGATAGACGTCCTTCGAGCGGCCGGCGAGGGTGAGATAGCCCTTGGCATCGACGCGTCCGATGTCGCCGACCCGCAGCCAGCCGTCGGACGCGAAGGCCGCGGCGGTCTCTTCGGGCTTTTTGTAATAGCCATGCGTCACGCCGGGGCCGCGGACGAGGAGTTCGCCATTGGTGCCGGGTGGCAGCTCGCCGCCGCTCTCGGCGTCGACGACCCGATATTCGGCGAGCCAGGGACTGCTCGGAGGGGCGGCCGCGCCTGCATCCTTGAACCGCCCGTTCCCCGTCATGACGCGCGCGATCGGTTCTTCGGGGAGCGTGCAGGTCGTCGAGGCGGTGGTTTCGGTCATTCCATAGCCGGTGACGATCTCGCGCGCCCCCAAGATGGATCGAAACTCCTCCCAGATCGTCTCGCGGTGCATGCCGCCGGTGCTGAAGACGCAGGCGAGGCTTGGGCAGACGAAGTCCGTCCCGCGCGCGGCATCGAGCAGCTTCTCGGTCAGCGTCGGAACGCCGCTGATCTCGTTCGCCTCGTGGCGCACCGCGAGCGCGAGCAGCTCGGCGGCATCGAAACGGTCCTGCGGGATGACCGCGCCGCCCGCGAACAGCGCGGCGACGAGGCATTCGACGAGCCCGTGCACATGATACATGGGCGCGGCGAAGATCAGGCGCCTTCCATCCTCGAAAGCGCGCACGCGCGCGCTGGCATAAGCGGTGCGCAGAACCATATCGTGGGTCAGCATCACGCCTTTGGGCGAGCCCGTGGTTCCCGAGGTGTAGATGATATCGGAGAGATCGGCGGGGCGCGCCGCGATCGCTCCGCGCGCCGGCGCGTGGCGCTCCCAGTCGTCCAGCGCGTGCCAGCGGTGCAGCGCGCCTGCGGCGCAATCGACGAAGACCGGGAAGCCGGGGCGAAGGATCGCCTCGAGATCGGCGATATAGTCGCGGCCGCGAAATCCGTCGATCGCGACGAGCGCCCGCGCATCCGACTGGCCGATCACATACGCGAGTTCGTCCCGCTGCAGGTTGAAGTTGAGCGGCACCGCGACCGCGCCGAGGCGCGCGATGGCAAGCTTCACCGCGACGAAGGCGATGCCATTGGGTAGCAGGATCGCGACATGGTCTCCGGCCCCGATCCCGTGGGCGGCGAGCATCGCGGCGGTGCGCCGCGACCGGTCGAGCATGGCGCCATAGGTCTCGACCGCGGTGGCGGTCATCACGAACGGCCGCTCGGGATAGTCTGCGGCCACTTCCTCGAACAGGGCGGCGAGGCTGCGATAGGCCCAGGGGCCATGGCGCGCTTCGAGCGCGGCACGCCGGATCTCGGGCGCCGCGAGCCTCATGCGGCCGCCGGGGCGGCCATTTGCCCGAGGATCGTGCGCGCCTCGTCGGAAAGCGGACAGGCCTTGCGGCTCGGCCGGTCGACCTGCACCATCACGCTGTCCGAGGTCGCGGCGCAGCGCCCGCCCTGGAACAGGACCTGCCGGATGCTGATCGAGCTGCCGCCGAGCTTCTCGATCCGCGTCCCGATCTCGACATCGCCCGGCCAGTGCAGCTCGTCGAGAAAGTCGATCGTCGAGCGCGCGAGCACATAGGCGCAGTGATCGGGGGGCGAGCTCCCGCGCATGAAGAGGACATCGACACGGCCCGCCTCGAAGAAGAAGGCGAACAGCACATTGTTCACATGGCCCTGCCGGTCGGTATCGCTGTAGCGCACCTTCTCGCTGATCCGGACTGGATAATCCTCGATCCTTTCGGGCGCGGTCACAGCGCCTCTCCTGCGGCCCGCGCGCGCTCGACGACCGTCCGCTCGCTCTCGGGGAGAACGCGCGCGCAGCGCCAGACGAGCAGGAGCAGGATCGGCATCAGCGCGAAGAGCGAGAGGATCGCGAGCCTAAGATCGCCCGTCGCGTCGCTGATCAGCCCGACCATATAGGGACCGAGACCAAGCCCGACGAGGCTGCTCGCGAGCGTCTGCACCGCGAACCCGACGCCGCGAAGGCGCGGAATGACAAGATCCTGCGCGGTCGCGAGCATGATCGGTGGCCAGACGGTGAGCAGCAACAGCGCGAAGAAATAGGTGACGAAGAAGGTCTGGCGGTCGCCGGTGTTGAATTGGACGAAGGTCAGTGCGGTGAACCCGAGCAGCGCCGCGAACAGGAGATACATGCGGCCCGCTGGATAACGGCGCTTGATGATGTCGCCGAGCGTGCCGCCGATCGCGGTCCCGCTCGCACCGGCGATTGCCGAAATCGCGCCGAGCGTGAATCCCGCTTCGGGGCCCATGGCCAGGAATTGCGAGCCATAGAGGAAGACGAAGGCGCCGATCGCATAGGTGTAGATACCGAGAATGCCGCCCGCCGCGGCCATGGTGCGATAGGCGGGCGCGCCGACGGTGAGCGCGAACGCGATCGGATCGCGGAGGCGAATGGCCTGGATCCAGCTTGTCGCCGCATAGGCGCCGATCCCGATCGCGAGCCACTGGATGAGGCTGCTCGTGACGTCGAAATCGCCGATCGAAAAGACGACCGGGCGGCGGTCGGGCGGCAGGATCGCTTCCGAGCCCAGGGTCAGAAGTGCGATCATGAGGGTCACGAAAGCGAGGGCGCCGAGATTGGCGCGAACGAGCGCCGGGCTTGCGCCGAGCTTCTTCAGCGAGCCGACGCTCCATGGCGGGAACATCGTCGCCGCCTCGACGAACACGTCGCGGAACGGATGCGGGCTGCCGGGCTGCGGCAGTCCGTCGAGCGCGCCGCGGACCGGCTCGCGGATCGTGAGATAGACGATCGCACCGAGCAGGATGCCGGGCAGGCCGACAATGATGAAAGCCGCCTGCCAGCCCGCGAGCCCGAAGCTGCCGGGCCAGGTCGCGACGACATAGCCGCCGATCATCAGCGACAGGCCAAGCCCGAGATACATGCCCGTCGTGTAGAGCGCGAAGACCGAGGCGCGGATGCGCTTGGGGAAATAGTCGGCAAGGAGCGACACCGCGGCAGGCGAGCCGCTGGCCTCGCCGATCCCGACCCCGAGCCGCGCGGCGCCGAGCTGGACGAAATTGCTCGATAGGCCCGAAAGCGCCGTCATCGACGACCAGAAGGCGAGCCCGATCGACAGCGTCTTCACCCGGCTCCAGCCGTCGGCGAGTTTCGCGAGCGGGATGCCGAACAGGGCATAGAACATCGCGAAGGCGGTGCCGTAGAGGAGACCGATCTGCGCGTCGGTGAGATCGAGGTCGGCTTTCAGATAGGGCGCGAGGATGGTGACGATCTGGCGGTCGATGAAGTTCATCGCATAGATGAGCATCAGGACGCCGAGGACATACCAGCGATAAAGGCCGCCTTCGCGGGGAACATCTTTCAGCACGGCGGCGCTGGTGGCCATATCTTATTATCCCATCGATGCCGCGGTGCCCGTGCCGCAGCTTGCGTATCTGTCCCCCGCTTGTCGAAGACGGTCCGCCAGCCCCCAGGCGGACCGTCTTGCTCCCGCTAGAAGTGGAAGCTTGCCTGCAGCGACACTTCGCGGCCGCGCGAGACGACGCCGCGCTGTTCGCCGATCATACCCGGGACCCCGGCGCCGCCGGTGCGGTCGGCGGCATAGAGCAGATAATATTTGTTGGTGAGGTTGCGTCCGATGAGTCCCACCGTCCAGCGGTCGTCGACCTCGGCGAAGGTGATGCTGGCGTTGAGGCGCCAGAAGCTCTTCTGCTCGGTCGGCGGTGCCAGCGTATCGGCGGCGAAATAGCTGCCGCTGTAATAGGCGTCGCCGGTGATCCGGATCTCGTGATCGTTCGAGACGGGCAGGGCGAGTTTGGCGCCCGCATTGCCCGCCCAGTCGGGCGAACGGGCAGGCGCGCGGCCATCATAGACCTGCTGGAGCGTGAGCGCCGTGGTGTTGACGAACGAACAGTTCGGCGGCGGCACCGCGGTGGCGCGCGTCGTGCCGGTCGGGAAGGTATAGGAATAGCATTGGCCGGTGAAGTCGTTGAAGCGATTGCGCACATAGGCGACCGCGCCATGGATGGTCAGCTCGGGGGTAACGCGGAAATTGGCGTCGAGTTCGAAGCCGCGCTGCTTGACCGCGCCCGCATTGTTGATCGTGTAGGAAATGCGCGCGGGATCATAGGTATTCACCTGAAGATCCGAGAATTTATAGTTGAACAGCGCCGCGCTCATGTTGAGCCGGCCGTCAAGCCCGATCAGGCGGGCGCCGAGTTCGAAGCCGCGCGCCTTTTCCGAGCCGAAGTCGACGTCGCCGATCCGTGTGGCGGTCGACAGCGGGTTGGTGAGGCCGAAGCCCCCCGACTTGAAGCCGGTCCGATAGGCGGCGAAGATCGTGTGGTTCGAGTCCGGGCGCCAGTTCAGCGTGACTTCGGGCGAGACATTCTCGTCCTCGAAATCGCCCTTCAGATGACCCGGCGTGTCCGATCCCGGATAGACGGTCGCCGCATTGTTGAAGGCCCCGATGCCGTAGAGATTGAACTTGTCGAACTTCTTGGTCTCGCGCGTCCAGCGCGCTCCGCCCGCGAGTTCAAGTTCGGGGGTGATGTCCCAGAGCAGCTGGCCGAACGCCGAATAGGTGTTGCCCTTCTGCTTGGCGAGCGTCTCGAACGAGGTGTAGCGGCCCGCGGCGGCGTTATAATTGCCGAGGCTCAGCATCGTGTCCGAATAGGAACTGAGCGAGGTGTTCTGGTAATAGGCGCCGACGACGAAGTTGAGCGGTCCGTCGAACTGGCTCGACAGGCGCAGTTCCTGGCTGAACTCCTTGGCGTCGAGATTCTCGGCCTGGGCGAGCTGCGAATAGGTCGTCTGGTCGAGGCCCGAGAAGGTGTCATAGCCCATCTTGTTGTAGCCGGTGAGCGAGGCGACCGAGATCGACCCGAAATCCCATTCGAGCGACAGCGAGGAGACGATCGCGTTGAGTTCGCCCTTCTGCGGCCCGTTCGAGTCGGTGCCGCGGAAGGTCTCGGCGACCACCGAGGGCAGGTCGCCGACCGTCGTGCGATTGTCGATCACGCACTCGCCATAAGGATCGGCGATCCCCGACACGCGCGGATTGGGGCCGGTGCAGGGCCCGATATTCTGGGTCGCGACGCCGGCGCCGGAGTCGGTCGAATGCGCGCCGAAGACGCGCAGCGTGCCCTTGAAATTGTCGGTCGGCTCGAAGGCGAGCGTGACGCGGCCGATGATTTCCTCTTCGCCCGGACGCCGGTCCGACGCGCCGGGGAAGGCGGCGGCCGCAGCCGGCGCGCCCGTCGCCGGATTGTAGAAGGGGTTGGTGAGCGGTCCGGCGGTGTTGCGCAGGAAACCGTCCTGGTTGCGGTAACGGATGGCAAGGCGCGCGCCGATGCGGTCGGTGAGCGGACCCGAGATGAAGGCGTCGATCGTCGCTTCGTCGGCGACAAACTCATAGGAACCGCGCACACCCGCTTCGAAATCATTGCCGGGCCCCGCGGTGCGGATCGAGATCACGCCCGCCGGGCTGTTCTTGCCGAAGAAGAGCGCCTGCGGTCCCTTGAGGACTTCGACCTGTTCGATGTCGAAGAAGCCGAGCTGGGCAATGCGGCCGTTGCTCGTCTGGACGCCGTCGATCGCGACCGACACGGCCTGCTCGAAACCCGTCTGGTTGGCGGGCGAGCTGATGCCGCGGATCGCTATCGTGCCGCCGCCATTGGCGCGATAGGCGCCGACGATGACGGTCGGGGTGAGTTCGCCGATCGCGGTGAGCGAGTTGGAATTATATTGCGAGATGGTCTCGGCGCTGAGCGCCGACACGACCACCGGCACGTCCATCAGCCGCTCGTCCTTGCGGCGCGCGGTGACGACGATGTCGCCCGAACCGCTGTCTTCGGTTTCGGCGGCTGCGGGAGCGTCGGGAGCCGGTGCGGCTTCCTGGGCGAGGGCGGGCTGGATCGCCCCGAGGGCCACGCTAGCGGCAAGCCATAGACGCAAGTTTCTCATCACAATCCTCTCCCACCGCGGATCTACGTCCACAAACAATCGTTTGTTTAGTCGATTCTCGCCGAAGGTCAAGCTGGATCGGTTTTGGCGCCGGCGACCGGTTTCGGGCCTTGTCGTTCGCAGCATCCCTATCGCCATAATCCGCTGATTTCCGTTAATAATGACGCAGGAAGCGGGCATCGACGGACCCGCATGAGTGCTGGCGTTCGGCCGCGAGAGTTGCTATCAACAAGGTTGTTGACTATGAAAAAACGAATGGTTGTTTTGCGACTCCGCAGAAATGGCCGGTTCGATAATCATTGGGAGAAGAGATATGGGCAGGCTGAGCGGCAAGGTCGCGATCATCACGGGTGCCTCGCAGGGGATGGGCACGTCGCACGCCCAGGCCTTCGTTCGCGAAGGGGCCAAGGTCATCCTGACCGACCTCAACGACAGCGCGGGCGAGGCGCTGGCGGACAGCCTCGGCGACAGCGCCCTTTATATCCATCATGATGTCGCCGATGCCGCCGGCTGGCGCGACGTCGTCGCGCGCGGCGAGGCCGCGTTCGGAACCGTCACCATCCTCGTCAACAATGCGGGCGTGCTCGGCAAGATCGGCGGCACGCTCGATTTCGCGCAAGGCGATTTCGAGGCGGTGTGCAACGTCAACCAGCTCGGCGTCTATCTCGGCATGCAGGCGGTGATCCCCTCGATGCAGAAGGCGGGCGGCGGCTCGATCGTCAACATCTCGTCGATCGCGGGCATCGTCGCCATCTACGGCGCGCCCAATCTCGCCTATGTCGCGAGCAAGTTCGCGGTGCGCGGCATGACCAAGCAGGTCGCGGTCGAGTTCGGGCGCCAGAACATTCGCTGCAACTCGATCCACCCCGGCTATATCAAGACGCCGATGATGGCCGCGGCGACCGACGAGGGCGGCGGCGAGGCCACCAAGATGATCCCGCTCGGCCGCCTTGCCGAAGTCGAGGAGGTTTCGAACCTCGCGATCTTCCTCGCGTCGGACGAATCCTCCTTCATCACCGGCGCCGAGCATATCATCGACGGCGGCATGACCGCGCTCTGACCCGCGGCCGCGCCGGGGACGGCGCGGCCCACTCAACGAAGGGACGTTGCCATGAGCCGACTTTCGCCGCGTTTCGACAGCTACCGCGAGCGCTACAACAATATCGCCTTGAGCCGCGACGCGGCGGGCGTGCTGTTGATGCGCTTCCACACCGGCGGCGGTCCGTTCGTCTGGTCCGAGGAAAGCCATGAGGAGCTCGGCCATTGCTTCGCCGAGGTCGGCGCCGATCGCGGAAACCGCGTGATCGTGATGACCGGAACCGACGGCGTCTGGTGCGAGACGATCGACTTCGCGAGCTTCAGCCTGTCGAACCCGTCCGAGTGGGACCATACATTCTACGACGGGCGCAAGCTGCTCGACAATCTGCTCGCGATCGAGGTCCCGGTGATCAGCGCGATCAACGGGCCCGCGCGCATCCATCCCGAAATCCCCGTGCTCGCCGATATCGTGATCGCGTCAGAGACGGCGCTGTTCCAGGACGCGCCGCATTTCATGGGCGGCATCGTTCCCGGCGACGGCGCGCACGTCGTCTGGACCCACGTCCTCGGCCCCAATCGCGGACGCTATTTCCTCCTGATGGGCCAGGAGCTCTCGGCCGCCGACGCGCTCGCGGCCGGCGTTGTCGGCGAGCTGTTGCCGGAAGGGGAGGTGGTGGACCGGGCGTTGGCGATTGCTGCCCAGTTCGCGGCGAAGACCGACCTTGCGCTGCGCTATTCGCGGGTGCTGCTCACCCAGCGCTACAAGAGGCTGATGCAGGAAGGCCTCAGCCTCGGGCTTGGCCTCGAGGCGCTGGCGGCGATCGATCTGCTCGCCGGCATGGACAAGTCATAAGGGCGGCGGTCCGCCTTGCGCGGCCCGGCCGGAGGGAGGCGGCGGCCCGGTCAGCCCGCCGTCTCCTTCACGCGGTCGGCGGCGATCTTGGCGAGCAGGAATTTCTGCGGGCGCCCGGTGACCGTCATCGGGATCTCCTCTGCCGCGAGCCACAGGACATGCTTTGGAACCTTGAAGCGCGCGAGCCGCTCGGCGCAAAACCGGATCAGCGTCTCTGTTTCGAGGCGTGCGGCGCTTTCGGGCACGAGGCAAAGGCAGCCGACTTCGCCCATCTTGGCATCGGGGACTCCGACGACGAGGGCCTGCGCGATCCCCGGATGATTGTCGAACAGCTCCTCGATCTCGCGCGGCATGACCATTTCGCCGCCGCAGCGGTAGCTTTCCTTGATCCGCCCGGTGAGCGTGAGCCAGCCGCCCTCGGTGAGATGGCCGATGTCGCCGGTGCGCAGCCAGCCGTCCGCGGTGAACGCCTCGGCGGTCTCTTCGGGCTTGTTGAAATATCCGCGCGTGACAACCGGACCGCGGACCTGGAGTTCGCCGCTTTCCCCGTCCGGCATCGCCTCGCCCGTCTGCGGGTCGACCGCCCGATATTCGGCGATGCGGCCTCCGAGTACCGGATCGCCGGCGACGCCCGCGAGCTTGATGCGGCCGTTCGAACGCAGGAACCAGCTCTCGTCATCTTCGGTATGGGTGCAGACCGCGGAGGCGGTGGTCTCGGTCATTCCGTAGCCGGTATGGATCTCGCGGACGCCGAACACATCATGGATATCGTTCCAGACGGTCGGGACATTGACCCCGCCGCTGTTGAAATAGGCGCGCAGCGCCGGTGCGTGAAAGCCGCGCACGCGCGCCCTGTCGAGCAGGCGGTGGGTCATCATCGGCACGCTGACGATGTCGTTGCTCTGCAGGCGTTCGGCCCAGTCGAGCATCTCGTCGGGGTCGAACAGCACATGCGGAACAAAGGAGCCCGCGACGATCATCGCGGCGACGAAGCATTCGACATAGCCGAACACATGATACATCGGCATCGCGAACTGGATCCGCCGGCGGTCCTCGAACGAACGGGTGAGTGCCGACGAATAGGCGGCGCGCAGGATCATGTCGTGCGTCAGCATGACCCCCTTCGATCGGCCCGTCGTCCCCGACGTGTAGATGATGTCCGACAATGCGTGGCCGTCGGACGCGGCTTCGCGCCGCGCGCGTTCGGCATCGCTGCCGGCTGTTGCGCGCGCGGCGAGTTGTTCGAGCCCCGCTGCGTCGCCGGCCGCCCCGGTCTCGAAAGCGAAGGTTTCGCGAAGGCGGGGAAGGTCGCTTGCCATCGCGGCGAGGTCGGCAAGATAATCATGTCCGCGAAAGCTATCCATCGTGATCAGCATCGCCGCCTCCGACTGACCGAGGACATAAGCGAGCTCGCGGCCCCTCAGCAGGAAGTTGACGGGAATGCAGACGGCACCGGCGCGCGCGATCGCGAGCTTCGCCACCGCATATTCGGGATAGTTCGCCATGATCAGCGCCACATGCTCGCCGGGCGCGAGGCCCGCCGCGATCAGCCCCGACGCCAGCTGGCGGCTCCGTGCCTGGACGTCGGAATAGGTCAGCTCGCGGTCGCCCGTGACGATCAGCGGGCGGTCGGGATATTCGGCCGTGACCCGATCGGCCAGTGCACTCAGCGTCAGCGGCTCCCAGCGCGGGAAGCGCGCGGCAAGCGCGGTGCGGCGCTCTTCGGCAAGTTTCACCTTCGTCATCCTCTTATCATTGACCGTTGCTTCGAATCATCTTAACAAACGTTTGTTTAATGGCAATGGCTTTAGCGGTTGCGAGCGATTTTGGTTCGAGGAGAGGCGGCATGGACTATTCATTCAACGACGAGCAGCGGATGTGGCGCGATGTCGTCTTCAGCTTCATGGATCGCGAATTTCCGCGCGAAAAACTGCGCTATCATGACCAGAATCGCGAGTTCCCGGAAGCCCTCTATCGCGAGATGGCGGCGCAGGGCTGGCTCGGGCTCCTGATCCCCGAAGAGCATGGTGGACTCGGGATGGACCGCGATCCCGTCATGTTCGCGATCTTCTGCGAGGCGATCGGCAAGGACAGCCTCGACACCGCGGCCTGCATCATGACCTCGATGTTCACCGCCACCAATGTCTCGAAACATGGCACCGAGGCGCAGCGCCAGCGCTATCTCGAGCCCTTCCTGCGCGGCGAGGCCAAATTCTGCATCTCGATCAGCGAGCCGCAGTCGGGCTCCGACGCCGCGGGCGCGCGCTCGACCGCGCGCCTCGAAGGCGACGAATGGGTCGTGAACGGCAACAAGGTCTGGTGCTCGGGCGCGCATCATCCGAACAGCTGCATCGCGATGATGCTGCGCACCGGCGAGGGGCGCTATGATTTCAGCGTGCTGCTCGTGCCGAACGACACGCCGGGGCTTGAAGTCCAGAAGATGGACACGCTCGTGCGCCGCTCGCTCGGCACCACCTCGCTCTTCATGGACAATATGCGCCTGCCCAAGGACGCGCTGCTCGGCGAGGTCAACAAGGGCTGGCAATATATCGGCGAGCATCTCGATTTCGAACGCCTCTCGATCGCCGCCTCGCAGATCGGCAATGCCCAGACCGCACTCGACGACACGGTGAAATATCTCTCCGAACGCTCGGCCTTCGGCAAGAAGCTCGCCGAATTCCAGGTGCTGAAACATCGCATGGCCGAAGATCGCGCGCGCCTCTCGGCGGCCTTCTATCTCGTCTATGCGGCGGCCTCTTCGATGGCGCGCGGCGAAAAATCCTCAGCGCTCGTCGCGCAGGCGAAGCTCATCTCGTCGCAGACCCTGTTCGAGATCGCGACCAACGGCATGCAGGCGCTCGGCGGTTATGCGCAGCTCCCCGAATATGACATGGAGCGCTACTTCCGCGAGGCGAAGCATGGCATGGTCGGCGGCGGCACCAACGAGATCCTCCGTAGCATCGTCGCCAAGTCGATGGGGCTCGGCCGCTGATGGCGAGCGACGGCCCCGCAGGCGCAGCGATCGCGGAAGCGGCCGGCGGCGACGGCGCGGGGCCGCGCGGCTCGATCCTCAATGCCGCGATGCATCTTTTCGGCAAGCAGGGCTTCACCGGCACCTCGATGCGCGACATCGGCAACGCCGTCGGCGTGCTGCCGGGCAGCCTCTATGCGCATATCGACAGCAAGGATGCGTTGCTCGTCGCGATCGTCGCCGACGGCATCCGCCGCTTCCTCGCCGCGGTCGAGCCGCACGCCAATGGCGAGGGCGATCCCGTCGCGCGGCTGCGCCGCATGATCGTCGCACATCTCGAGGTCGTCGCCGACAATCCCGAGCGCTCGCTCGTCGTCTTCCACCAGTGGCGCTTCCTTGGTCCCGACAATCTGCCGGGCGCGGTCGAGCAGCGGCGTGAATATGAGCGCATGTTCGTGAAGGTCGTCGAGGAGGGGGTTCGCGAGGGACGCTTGCGCGCCGATCTCAACCGGCGCGTCGTCGTGCTCACCATGCTCGGCGCGCTCAACTGGACTCCCGAGTGGTTCTCGCCGGACGGCCGGCTCTCGCCCGCCGAGGTCGGCGAGCTGATGGCCGATACCCTGCTTGGCGGAATCCTCGCCGACCCCTGAAATCGACCGCGCGGGATTGACAGCCGCGAGGCGCTGGCATAGCTAAAACAAATGCTTGTTTGGAAGTGAACATGGCACGACATTTTATCGATCCGGAACCCAAATTCTTCGAAGACTTCGAGCCCGGCGACTCGATGACGACGCGCGGCCGCACGGTCGATATCGGCGACATCACCAATTATGCGGGGCTCACCGGCGATCATTATCAGCTCCACACCGACGAGGCCTTCATGGCGACGAGCCGGTTCGGCAAGCGCATCGCGCACGGCCCGCTGACCTTTTCGCTCGCGGTCGGACTCGTCGGGCTGAGCGGCTTCTATGGCGACGCGATCGCCGCGCTGGTCGAGATCACCGGCCTCAAGGCCACCAAGCCCGTGTTCGCGGGCGACACGCTTCACGTCCTCGCGACGGTCAGCCGTCACGAGGCGACCGGACCCAAATATGGCACGCTCGGCGTGACCTATTCGGTCCGCAACCAGGACGGCGAGGAAGTGCTGACATTTTTGCAAACGATGCTGGCGAAGCGCCGGCCAAGCGAGGGCTGAGGATATGGCGGAAAACTGGAAAATGCATGTGGCGGCGGGCGATGCCAACGACCCCGTGTTCGTGGGCGTCGGCGAGATCCCGACCGGGAAATTTCCCGAGCGCGGGTTCATCCAGGCGCTGACCAAGGTCGCGCTGCTCGCGCTCAAGGATGCCGCTATGGTGCCGCGCGACATCGACACGATCATCCTCATCCCGAACCTGCACTCGGCAGCCGACCAGGCCGATCTCGTCTTCTCGCGCATGGTCGAGGAGCTCGGCATCCATGGCAGCTGCAAGGCGAGCTACATGGTCCATTCGGGCGGCTCGACGAGCGACAATGCGGTGCGCGCGGCGCACGGGCTGATCACCGCGGGCCATGCGCAGAATGTGCTCGTCCTCCAGTGCGAACGCTGGGGCTCGGCCGATCTCAACGAGATGATCACGATGCTCTCGAAGAACGGCATCCCCGGCGAATGGGAGCTGCCGACCGGCATCCAGTTCAACGCGATCGGCGCGATGATCACGCGGCGCTACATGCACGCCTCGGGTAGCACCGCCGCCGAAATGGCCTCGATCTGCGTGACCTTGCGCAATTGGGCCAATCTCAACGAAAATGCGATGTTCTACACCAAGCCGCTGACGGTCGAGCAGATCCTCGCCTCGCGCATGGTCGCCGACCCGCTGCACAGCTATGAATGCCCGCCGATGGCCGATGGCGCCTGCGCCTTCGTGGTCACCAGCACCGAAAATGCGAAGAAGCGCGGCATCGGCCATGCGGTCCGCGTCGCGGGCTCGGGCGGCTGCGTCAGCCATTATTGCCTCAGCCAGGAGCCCGATCAGGCGGTCCTCGGCTGGCCGCTCGCCGCCGAACGCGCCTGGGCGCAATCGGGCTGGGGCCCGGGCGACGCCGATATCGCGCAGATCTACGACAGCTATGCCGCGGTCACCGCGATCGCGATCGAGGGTATGGGCATTTGCGAGAAGGGCGAGGGCGCCCGCTGGTTCGCTGCCGGCCATGGCGATCCGGGCGGCAAGCTCCCGATGAACACCAACGGCGGCCTGCTTTCGGCGGGCCACACCGGGGTCGGCGGCGGCACCGCGCTGCTCGTCGAGGGCATCCGCCAGCTCCTCCACCGCGCCCCCGACAAGCGCCAGGTCGACGGCTGCCAGCGCGCCATCATCGGCGGCTCGGGCGGCAGCTATATGGACGCCCAGATTCTCCTGCTCGAACGCACCAGCCTCGGAGCCTGATCATGACCCTTCCTGTCATCGTAACCGAATTTCGCGACGGCCTCGCCAAGGGCGAGCTCCTGATCCAGCAATGCGGCGATTGCGGCAAACCCAATATGTGGCCGCGCTACGCCTGCCCGCACTGCCAGTCCGAGAATCTCGGCTGGGCGGCGAGCGGCGGCGCCGGCACGCTCCACAGCTTCTGCGTACTGCGCCAGGGTGCGCCCGAAGGCCATGAGGAAGATCTTCCCTATGCGATCGGCGTGGTGAAGCTCGACGAGGGCGTCCAGATCGCGGTCCGCCTCGAGCCCGACGCCCCCGAGGACTGGTCCTCCTATCAGTGCGACGACCGGGTCGAGTTCGTCGCCAAGGATGCGGCGCACATCGCGCGGCGCCCTTGCGCGACCTTCCGCCGCGCCGGGTCATGAACAGCTTCGCCTTCCTGGAGAAGTCGGCGCGCCAGCAGGGCGACGGCCTCGCGCTGATCCATGGCGACGAGCGGATCAGCTACCGCGACTTCCACAAGCGTGCGCTCGCGGTCGGCGGCAACCTCGTCGCGCTCGGCTGCAAGCCGGGCGACCGGGTCGCCTTCTGCCTCGCCAATTCGCCGCGCATCATGGAGGTCATCTTCGGCTGCTTCGCCGCCGGCCTCGTCGTGGTGCCGGTGAACGCGCGGCTCCACCCGCGCGAGATGGCCTATATCGTCGAGAATAGCGGCGCGCGGATCCTGATCCATGGCGGCGAATATGAAGAGGGGATCGCGGCGAATGCCGCGCTCTTCGCGGGCGTGCGGCGGATCAGCCCCGATGCGGCCGGCAGCGCGGAACCCTATTCGATCCTGCTCGACGAGGCGAATGCGCTCGGCGCGGCGGTCGAGGCGGCGCCCGAGGATCTCTGCTGGCTCTTCTATACCTCGGGCACGACCGGCAAGCCCAAGGGCGCGATGTGGAACCACCGCATGGTCCGCACCGTGATCATGAATTATCTCGCCGACCTCCATAATATCCAGCCCGGCGAGATGGTGCTGCACTGCGCGCCGATGTCGCACGGCAGCGGGATCGTCGCGCTGCCGACGGTCGCGCGCGGCGCGGTCAACGCGATCAGCGACAGCGCGAGCTTCGACGTCGACGCTTTGCTGGCGACGGTCGAGCGCCTCAAGGTCTCGCATATCGCCTTCATGGCGCCGACCCAGATCGTGAAGCTGCTCGAGGATTATGTGCCCGGGCGCTACGATATCTCCTCGCTGAGCGCGATCTGCTACGGCGGCGCGCCCATCTATGTCGAGCAGCTGAAGCAGGCGATGGCGACCTTCGGGCCGGTCTTCGTCCAGCTCTACGGGCAGGGCGAGGCGCCCATCACCATCACCGGCCTCAGCGCCGCGGCGCATGCGCGGCTGCTCGCCGCCGACGATCCGCGCATCGGATCGGCGGGGCAGGTGCGGACCGACGTCGAGGCGCATTGCGTCGACCAGAATGACAATCCGCTGCCGCCGGGCGAAGCGGGCGAAGTGGTCGCGCGCGGCGACGTCGTGATGCCGGGCTATTGGGCCAATCCCGAGGCGAGCGCCGAGGCGCTGCGCGGCGGCTGGCTCCACACCGGCGACATCGGCTATTTCGACGAGCAAGGCTATCTCTTCCTGCTCGACCGCGCGAAGGACATGGTCATCTCGGGCGGCAACAATGTCTATCCGCGCGAGGTCGAGGAAGTCATCATCCTCCACCCCAAGGTCGCGAACTGCGTCGTGTTCGGCATCCCCGACGATTATTGGGGCGAGGCGGTCCATGCCGTCGTCGTCCCCAAGGAGGGCGAGACGATCACGGCGAAGGAGATCATCGACTTTTGCGGCGAACATATGGCGGGCTACAAGAAGCCGAAGGCGGTCGATTTCGTCGATGCGCTGCCGGTGAGCGGTTATGGCAAGATCCTGCGGCGCGAAGTGCGCGACCAATATTGGCAGGGGCATAGCGGCCGGATCGGCGGCGGTGCCGCGGCGCAGGCGGGCGGCCGTTGAGGCGCGTCATCATCGCCGGGGTCGGCATGACCCAGTTCGGCAAGCAGACGGGCCGCGGCGTTCGCGACATGTCGCTCGAAGCGGCCGATCTCGCGCTGCGCTCGGCGGGCATGGACACCGACAGCGTCGAGCGCGTCTATTATGGCAATGCGATCGCCGGCACGGTGACCCAGCAGGTGATGATCCGGGGGCAGGTCGCTTTCCGCAACCATCCGCTCGGCGCTCTGCCGCTCATCAATGTGGAAAATGCCTGTGCCTCGGGCGGCTCGGCCTTCCTGCTCGCGATCGAGGCGGTCGCGAGCGGCTCGATCGACTGCGCGCTTGCGGTCGGCGCCGAGCAGATGAGCCATCCCGACCGCAGCCGCGCCTTCAACGCGCTGCGCGGCTCGACCGATATCGAGGATATCGGCGAGGTCGAACCCGGCTCGATGAGCGCCAACTCGATCCTCATGGACTATTATGCCGAGGTCGCGCGCTCCTATCTCGACACCTATGGCGCCGAGCCCGCCGACTTCGCGCGCGTTGCGGTGAAGAACCGCGACCATGCCGCGCTCAACCCGCTCGCTTATCTGCGCACCCCGCAGACGGTCGAGGAGGTGCTCGGCGGCCGCATGATCGTGCCGCCGCTCACCCTCGCCATGTGCTCGCCGGTCACCGACGGCGCCGCGGCGATCATCGTCTGTTCGGAAGAGGAAGCGCGTCGGCGCGGCATCCCGCTCGTCGCGGTACGCGCGTGCCGCAACGCGTCCGGTGCGAAAGGGCGGCCGGTTTTCGACTCGGCGCAAGGCGCGTTCGAGGCGGCAGGCTTCGGGGCGGCGGATTGCGATGTGATCGAGCTGCACGATGCCGCGGCGCCCGCCGAACTGCTCCAATATCAGGAAATCGGGCTGTGCGGCGAAGGGCAGGGCTTCGAGCTGCTGCGCAGCGGCGCGACCGCGCTCGGCGGCGCCCACCCCGTCAATGTCAGCGGCGGGCTCCTCAGCCGCGGACATCCGCTCGGCGCGACCGGCTGCGCCCAGCTGCACGAGATCGTGACCCAGCTGCGCGGCGAGGCCGGGGCGCGCCAGGTTGAAAATGCGCGTATCGCGATGGCGGTCAATGGCGGCGGGTGGCTGGACGGCGCCTATGCGCTGGCGATAGTCACCATCCTCGAGCGGCTGGATTAGGAAGACGCTTCATGGACTATGACACGATCAAGCTCGAGCGGCCCGCCGACGGGGTGGCGCTGATCACCCTCAACCGGCCCGACCGCGGCAATGGGGTGGTCCCCGAAATGGCGGCCGACCTCATGCACGCGCTCGACGAGCTCGAGGCCGATTTCTCGGTACGCGTTCTCGTCGTGACGGGGGCGGGCAAGCAGTTCTGCGCCGGCGCCGATCTCGTCGAGTTCCAGAAATATCTCGCCGAACAGCATCACGCCGCGCAGGAACCCTATAATGCCCGCGTGCTCTGGCCGGTGACCCAGCGCCTCGTGTCGAGCCGGCTGCCGGTGGTCGCAGCGATCAACGGCGGCGCCACCGCGGGCGGGCTCGACCTCGCGCTCGCCTGCGACATCCGCCTGGCTTCGACCCACGCCAAGCTTGGCGAAACCTATATCAAGCTCGGGCTCAATCCGGGCAATGGCGGCACCTATTTCCTCCCCAGGCTCGTCGGCAGCGGCATGGCGGCCGAGATGGCGCTCACCGGCGATATCTTCGACGCCGAGCGGGCGCTCGCGGTCGGGCTCGTCAACCGGGTGGTCGAACCCGAGGCGCTCGTCGCCGAGGCGGTCGCGCTCGCCGCGCGGATTGCCGAGCGGCCGCGCCTCGCGCTCGAGGCCACCAAGCAGCAGCTGCGCCAGAGCTGGCACATGGATCTGCAGGGATCGATGAACGCGAGCTTCTGGGGGGTCGCGGCGCTGACCTACAGCGACGATCTGCGCGAAGGGGTCGCCGCCGCGATCGAGAAGCGCGCGCCGCGCTACAATCAGGACAAATGACCGGTGCTTGACGGCCAGCTTATCATCGATGCCGTCGTGCATCCCTGGAACATGTCGCCCGAGAACCAGAACCCGGCGGCGATGCCGCAGGTCGAGGCGGTCTATGCGTCGCACAAATTGTCGTTCGACGAGGCGAACAGCCATTTCGTCCTGCAGCCCGACGAATTTTATCGCGACCTGAGCTTCGACGTGATCGGGCGCGCCGAATTCGCCGAGAGCCCGGTCGATTTTGCAGTGCTGCACTCGCTCCCCAACCTCGGCTTCGGGCTCGGCCCGATCACCTTGCCCGAGAAATGCGTCGCCTTTCGCAATGCCTATCCCGACCGGGTCAAGATGTACGGGACCGTCGGCACGCCGATCGTTGCGAGCGCGATCGACGAGATCAGGCGCCAGATCGACGAATATGGCATCGACGGGGTCAAGCTCTATCCCGCCTTCTTCTACGACAATATCGGCCAGGGCTGGCGGCTCGACGGCGAGGATTGGGCGACGCCCTTTCTCGAATATATCCAAAAGGCGGGGATCAACCGCGTCGCGGTCCACAAGGCGCTGTGGCTCGAACCCGCGCCGCGCGAGGCGTTCGGCATCGACGATTTCGCCTCGCCGCTGTCGCGCTTCCCCGACATCCGTTTCGAGATGGTGCATGGCGGCGCCGCCTTCCTCGACGAGACGATCGCGCTGCTCCAGCGCCACCCCAATCTCTATCTGACGCTCGAGACGGTTTTCTCCTACATCCTCGTGAAGCCGCGCGTGTTCGCCAAGATCCTCGGCCGCCTCATCACCGAGGTCGGCTCCGAGCGCCTGCTCTTCGCGAGCGGCAACAATCTCGCGCATCCGCTGCCGCTGATCGAGGCCTTTCGCGGCTTCGAATTCGCGCCCGAGCATGTCGCCGAGTTCGGCATCCGCCAGCTGACGCAGCAAGACCGCGACAATATCATGGGGCTCAATTCGGCGAAGCTGCACGATTTCGATGTCGACGCGCTGCTGCCGCGCATCGCAGCCGACGAATTTTCTGCGATCCGCGCCGAAGGCGTACCGCAGCCCTGGAGTCTGCTGCGCGAATGAGCGACCATGGCCATCTCCTGCGCGACATCATGGCGCGGCTCGGCGAGATACCCGAGCCGTGCAGCATCTCGATGCAGAGCCCGATGACCATCGTCGAAATGGGCCTGATCGACGATGTCACGATTTCGGCCGACGGCAAGGTCTCGGTCGCGCTCTGCCTGACCGACACGGGCTGCGTCCATTATATGTCGATGACGCGCTTCATCGCCGATGCGCTGACCCCGCTCGACGGGGTGACGGGGGTCGAGGTTCGCCAGGTGCTCGACAAGCTCTGGACCGACGACCGTGTGCAGCGGCGCGCCTCATGAGGTTCGACGAGACCTACAAGGGGCTTCGTGTCCTCGACCTTGCGACCAACATCGCCGGGCCCTTCTCGGCGATGATCCTCGGCGACATGGGCGCCGACGTGATCAAGGTCGAGCGGTCCCCCGCGGGCGACGATACGCGCGGCCTGCCGCCGACGCATGACGGCACCGCGACGGTCTTCCTCGCGGTCAACCGCAACAAGCGCAGCCTGCTCCTCGACCTTCGCGATCCCGCCGACCGGGCGCTGCTGCTCGATCTTGCCGCGAACGCCGATGTCGTCGTCGAGAGCTTTCCGCCCGGCGTCGGCGAGAAGCTCGGCTTCACCTATGAGGCGTTCCGCAGCCGCAATCCCGACATCATCCTCTGCTCGGTATCGGCCTTCGGCGACGGGCCGGTGGGCAGCCGGATGCCCGGCTATGATGCGCTCGTCCAGGCGGTCAGCGGGCTCATGAGCTTCACCGGGAGCGCGGGCGATCCGACGGTGCGCATTGCGCCCTCGGTGCTCGACCTCGGGACCGGCATGTGGGCGGCAATGGGCATGATGGCGGCGCTCGCGCGCCGCGCCGCGGGCGGCGGCGGCGAGCATGTCCGCCCGGCGCTGATCGACACCGCCTTCAACCTCATGAACCACCAGCTGCTCGGTTATCTTGCGACCGGGAACGAGCCCGAGAAGCTGGGCTCCGGCGCGCCCAGCGCCGCGCCCTATGGCGTCTTTCGCGCTTCAGACGGCGAGCTGATGATCGCGACGGCGAGCGAGCCGCAGTTCCCGCGGCTGTGCGCCGCGCTCGGCCTGCCGCCGCTCGGCGAGGAAGCGCGCTTTGCGACCATCCCCGACCGCATTGCCAACCGCACCGACCTCGATGCGCTGATCGCGGCGCGCATTGCCGGGCGGAGCGTCGCCGAATGGCTCGACATATTGGGCGAGGCCGGCATCTCGTGCGGGCGGGTCAACAGCGTCGGCGAGGCGATCGCGCTTCCCGAGGTGAGCGAACGGGGGCTATTCGTCGATCTCCCCGGCGAGACCGGTACGGCGCCGCTCAGCCAGCTCCGGCTCCCGATCGACCGCGCCGGCGCGGGCGTGCGCGCTGCGCCGCCGGCGCTCGGCGCGCACAGCGATGCGATCCGCGCGGCGCTCGGCGCGGCGAAGGACTGGCCCGCAGCCGGGTAGACAGTCCGTGCGGAGGCAGCTTGGGAGTGGTGGCGGGGCGGCCGCGCGGGCCAGTCAACGTTATCGTTGACAAGTCATATTCCCCGCCGCATGATCGGGTGAGGACAGCGCGAGGCGACCCTTTACCGCACTTGTCGCGCCCGGTCGAGAGGAAGTCGATCGCTGTCATATTCGCCGGCTTGCCCGGCACCGCGCTGCGACGGCAACCGGTGTCGGACCAGCCTAGTTCCAGTTGACGAACGTCCGCCCAAGCTGTTTGGATCGGCTGTGGGCGTTCAGCTAGGCAAGACTTATGACAAAAGCACCAGCGAGTAATATCTCGCGTCGCCGCAAGTCGGCTCTCGTCGACGGCAATAGCGACTATATGGCGAAGCGCGAGGAACTGGTCGAGATCGCGGGCCGCCAGTTCAAGGCCAATGGCTTTCGCGCCACCACCCTCGCCGAGATCGGCCACAAGGCCGGCATGGACCGCGCGACGGTCTATTATTATTTCGGCAGCAAGGAGGAGTTGTTCCGCGAGTGCGTCCGCCTCAGCGTCGACGCCAATATCGCCGAATGCGAACGCATCGCTGCGGACCTCAGCCGCGATGCCAAGGACCGGCTGCGCGCCGTGATCATCCAGCTGATGCTCGCCTACGACCGTTATTATCCGCACATGTATGTCTACATCCAGGAAGAGATGGAGCGCATCGCGAGCGAGAAGAGCGACTGGGCGCAGCAGATCATCACCCAGACGCGGACCTATGAGCGGATCGTGCTGAGTCTCATTTCGGAGCTGATGAAGAAGGGCGAGCTGCGCGACGACATCGCCGTGTCGATCGCGGCGAACGCGATCTTCGGAATGCTCAACTGGACCCACCGCTGGTATCAGCCGGGCGGGCCGCACTCGGCCGAGGAAATCGCCGACAGCTTCTGCAAGATTTTCTTCGGCGGGCTCGACGCGAAAAAGGCCTGAGCCCGCCTGTCCTGATCAGAGCCGCTCGCGCAGCGCCCGCTTGTTGACCTTCGTCGCCGACATCGGCCACTCCTCGGCGGTCATGAAATAGACCGCGCGCGGTACCTTGTAGCTCGCGATCTTGCCCTTGCAGAAGTCGATCAGCTCGTCGGCACCGGCGGTCATGCCGGGGCGCAATTCGACGAAGGCCACCGGCACCTCGTCGAGGCGCGGGTCGGGTTTACCCACCACCTCGGCGATCCGCACCGCGGGATGGCTTGCGAGATAGGCCTCGACCTCGATCGCCGCGACATTCTCGCCGCCCACTTTGAGCATATCCTTGGCGCGGCCGTTGAACGTCAGCCGGCCTTCGCCGCACCTTTTGTAGAGATCGCCGGTGTGGAGCCAGCCATCCTCGTCGAGCGCCTCGGCGGTCTTCACCGGGTCGCGATAATAGCCCGACATCACGCAATAGCCGCGCACCAGAATCTCGCCGACCGAATCGGGCGGGAGATCTTCGCCCGTCTCGGGATCGACGATCCGGACCTCGACGCCGGGGACCGCCTTGCCCTGGCAGTTGGCGCGATTGAAACGCGACTCGCCTTCATCCATCAGCGCGAAGATGCCAGCGGTCTCGGTCATCCCGCACGCCTGCATGAACTCGGTCTGCGGCAGCAAGGTCATCGCCCGCTCGACGAGGCTCTCGGGGCCGATCAGCAGCACCGAGCGCAATTTGTCGAGCTTCGCGGGATCGAACTCGGGATGGTCGAAGAGTGGCTGCAGGATCGCCGGGAACCACGGCCAGGCCGCGGTGACGCCTTCGCGTTCCATCAGCTTCAGCGCGCGGCCGGGATCGAAGAAGACGTCGGTGATATAGGTGCCGGCGCAGCCGACCGAGCCGATGAAGGGCGCCAGCGATCCGATGTGGAAGAGCGGGCCGCCGCCCCATGTCACTTCATGGTCGGCCGAGCGGAAGCGGTTCTGGGCACGGAACACCGGACCCCGGGTCATCGACTCGTGCGAGAGCATGCAGCCCTTGGGATTGGCGGTGGTGCCCGAGGTATAGATGATCACCGCATTGTCGCAGATCCGCGTCGAGCGGCGGCGATGGTCGATCTCGGCCTCGCTCACCGGCTCAGCGGCGGCCGCGAGATCGGCGGCGCCGAGGAAGCCCGCCTGCTTGTCGCCCGACAGGAGGATGAGGTGGCGGAGCAGCGGCGCTTCTTCGAGATGGAGCGCCTGCGCATCGGCCGCCGCGCCGACCGAGGGGAGGGCGGTGGCCAGCACCTCGCGGAAATCGAGATAGCTGGTGTCCGCCGCGGCCGTCAGGATCGCGCAGAGATCGGCGTTGGCGATAATATATTGCAGCTCATGCGCCTTGTGGCGCGCATTGAGCGGCACAGCGACACAATTGGCGAGCAGGATGCCGAAGAAGCCCGCGACCATCTCGGGGCCATTGTTGCAAAGGAGACCGACATGCGAGCGCGGCGTGATCCCGAGTCCCGCGAGCCCGCGAGCGACGTCGGCCGCGCGGCCGAGCAGCTCGCCATAGGTGAGCGATGCGTCGGGGAAGGCGATCACCTTGCGATCGGGATGGCGGGCCGCGCCGCGAATCAGCAAGTCGGCAATCGGTGCCACTTCGGTCCATTGCGTGAACGCCGTCATTCGTCATCCTCTCCTGTGCGCGGGGGTCGCCTTCGCGCCTGCGCGTTGTTTCCCGGTCTTTTGTGTCGCCCACCTTGCCGCCTACAAATGGTCATTGACAAGGGGGGTGCCCCCTATCTATCAACGCATGTGTTGATAAACAAGAATTGATTGGGCGGAGGAGCCGGAAGATGAAGTTTCACCTGATGCAAACAGGCGTGGTCGGTCGTCGCAAGGAGATCGAACAGGGCATGGCGGGCCAGCGTCCCGAGCTGTATCAGCGCTTTCTCGAAGAGGTGCGCGGCTATGTGAAGCTCGCCGACGAGCTCGGCTATTATGGCTATTGCCAGCCCGAGCATCACCTGCAGATCGAGGGCTTCGAGGCGAACAACCATCCGGGCATGTTCAGCCAGTTCGTCGGCCAGCACTCGAAGCGCCTGAAGGCGGGGATCATGGGTTACACCATGACCACCCACAATCCGGTCCGCGTCGCCGAGGAAATCGCGACTCTCGACCATATGCTCCAGGGCCGCCTCTATTGCGGCTTCACGCGCGGCTATCATGCGCGCTGGGTCGATGCCTATGGCATCAAGGAAGGCGTCGGCGCCACCACCCCCGACAATGTGAAGGCGCGCGACCAGCAGGACGCCCGCAACCGTTCGCTCTTCGAGGAGGGCGTGCGCGTCGTGAAGAAGGCCTGGACGAACGATGTGTTCGACCACAAGGGCGAAAATTGGCAGTTCCCGCCGGAGGGCGGCTCGGGCGGCCACCCCGCCTACGCCAAATATGGCAAGGGCCAGGACGAGAATGGCATCGTTCGCCAGATCGGCATCGCGCCGCGCTGCTACCAGGATCCGCACCCCCCGATCTACGGCGGCTTCGCCGCCTCGGGCCGCACGATCGACTTCTGGGCCGAGGAAGGCGGCAAGCTGATCGTCCTCTCGGACAATATCGAATTCTGCGAAATGCTGAACAACCGCTACATCGCCTCGGCCGCGAAGGTCGGCCGCGAGGTCACCAACACCCAGGCCTCGGCATGGGGCGGCTTCCTGATGCTCACCGACAGCAAGGACCGCGCCGCCGAGCTCATGGCCGAGCATATGTGGTTCTGGGACGAATGGTTCATTCCGCTCGGCCAGCGCCCGCCCAACGTCCTCATCGGCACCGCCGACGAGATTGCCGACAAGATCGGCAAGGCGCATGACAAGCTCGGCTTCGACGAACTGTTCCTGATGTTCGGCCAGGGCCATCTCGAACCCGAGGCGAACCAGGAAGAGCTTGAGCAGTTTATCGCCAAGGTCGCGCCGCGCTTCTCGACCAAGGACGCCGACGGCACCTGGACCTGATCGCCGCACAAGCAAAAAACAGAATTTGAGGAGAGAGAGAATGTCGATGCAGTGCGGGATCTTCATGACCCCCTACAATCCGCCGAGCCGGACGCCGCGCCAGGTGTTCGACTGGGCGCTCGATATCGCGCGGATTGCCGACGAAGCAGGCTATGCCGATTTCATGATCGGCGAACATTATACGCTCGGCTGGGAGAATATCCCGATGCCCGAGGCGGTGATCGCGGCCTGCGCGCAGACGACCAAGAATATCCGCTTCGCGCCGATGGCGCATCTCCTCCCCTATCACGACCCGGCGACCCTCGCGATCCGCATCGGCTGGCTCAGCCAGGTGATGGAAGGCCGCTACTTCCTCGGCGTCGCGCCGGGCGGCCACCACACCGACGCCATTCTCCACGGCTTCGACGGTATCGGCCCGCTGCCGCCGCGCCAGCTCGAGGCGCTGCGCCTGATGGAGCGCGTGTGGGAACAAAAGCCCTTCAAGGAGAAGGGCGAATGGTTCCAGGCCGGTTTCCCGGGCCCCGACACCATGCCCGAATATGACGTGATCATCGCCGACAACAATCCCTATGGCGGGCGCGACAATCTCGAGATCGCGGTGACCGCGCTGTCGATGAACAGCAAGTCGATGGAGTTCGCAGGCTCGCGCAACTACAGCCCGATTTCCTTCTTCGGCGGCACGCCGCAGATGAAGGCGCATTGGGACACCTGGGCCCGCGCGATGGAGGCCAATGGCTTCACCCCCGACCGCAAGCGCTTCCGCGTCTGCCGCGACGTGTTCATCGCCGATACCGATGCCGAGGCGAAACGGCTCTTCCTCAAGAGCGGCATGATGCGGACGTGGAAGGAATATCTGAAGGAAATCTACGTCAAGTTCGGCCTGTTCAACGGCATCATCGAGGATAGCGGCGTCGACATCACTCCCGACAATATCGACGAGGATTTCCTCGCCGAGCATGTCGTGCTCTGCGGCTCGCCCGAAACGGTGATCGAGAAGCTTGAAATCCTCGCCGACAAATGCGGCGGCTGGGGCCAGATCGTGGCCAACCAGCATGACAGCCTCGACGATCCCAAGCCCTGGGAAGAGTCGATCCGCCGCCTGGCCACCGAGGTTTGCCCGAAAGTGCGCATGTCGATCTGAGCCCGTCTCCGGGGGCAGGCGCCCCTCCGCTCCACGGCGCCGGGAGAGATAAGATGAGCACAGGCAAAGCCTGCGTATTGGTCGAGCCGAACCGGATCGAGACCTGGGAGGTCCCGATCGTCGATCCCGAGGCCGGCGGGGCGCTCGTGCGCATCGTCGCCGGCGGCGTCTGCGGAAGCGATGTCCATATCGCCGACGGCGGGGCAGGGGTGATGCCCTTTCCGATCATCCTCGGCCATGAAGGCGTCGGGCGCGTCGAGAAGCTCGGGCCCGGCGTGTCGACCGATTATGCCGGCGAAACGGTGAAGGTCGGCGACCTCGTCTATTGGGCGCCGATCGCGCTCTGCCACCGCTGCCACAGCTGCACCGTGCTCGACGAGACGCCGTGCGAGAATTCGCAATTCTTCGAGCATGCCGAAAAGCCCAATTGGGGAAGCTATGCCGACTACGCCTGGCTCCCCAACGGCCTTGCCTTCTTCAAGCTTCCCGAAGGGGCTTCGGTCGAGGCGGTGATCTCGCTCGGCTGCGCCCTTCCGACCGCGCTGCGCGGCTTCGATCGCTGCGGCCCGGTGCGTCTCGGCGAGACCGTCGTGGTGCAGGGCGCGGGGCCCGTCGGGCTCGCCGCGATCCTCGTCGCCGCGCAAATGGGCGCGCGCGAGGTCATTGCGATCGACATGCATGACAGCCGCCTCGCGGTCGCGAAGTCGCTCGGCGCGACGGCGACGGTGTCGCTGAAATCGAGCCCCGAGGAACGCCGCCGCCAGATCTACGAGCTCTGCGGTGCGAACGGGCCGAATGTCGTCGTCGAGGCGGCAGGCGTGCTGCCCGCTTTTCCCGAAGGCGTTTCGCTCGCGGGCAATCATGGTCGCTATATCATTCTCGGTCTCTGGGGCGCGATCGGCGAGCAGCCGATCAGCCCGCGCGATCTGACGACGAAGAATCTCACCATCGCCGGGGCGACCTTCCCCAAGCCCAAACATTATCACCAGGCGCTCCACCTCGCGGCGCGCCTGCAGAACGATGTGCCGCTCGCCGATCTCGTGACCCACCGTTTCGGGATCGAAGGAGCGGTGGCGGCGCTCGAGGCGACCAAGGCCGGGGAGGTGATCAAGGCGATCATCGACCCCGAAAAGAGCTGAACCAGGAGAGTATCAATGGCTTCGAGTATCCAGGACGACCGCGTTCGCGCCCCGCGGCCCGACCATATCCCCGCCGAACTCGTGCGCGAGATCGACATGTATGCGCTCGACGGCATCGAAGAGGGCTATCATGAAGCCTGGAAGGCACTCCAGACCCCCGACATGCCCGAGCTCGTCTGGACCCCGCTGACGGGCGGACACTGGATCGCGACGCGCGGTCATATCGTCAAGGAAGTCTATGAAAATCCGCCGCTCTTTTCGAGCGAGGTCATCTTCCTCCCCAAGGAAGCGGGCGAGAAATATCAGATGGTGCCGACGCGGATGGATCCGCCCGAGCACACCCCGTACCGCAAGCTCCTCGATTCCGGCCTCAAGCTTGCGAAAATCCGCAACGTCGAGGAGCAGGTGCGCGAAGCGGCGATCAAGCTGATCGAGCCGCTCGTCGCCAAGGGCGAATGCGACTTCGCGCGCGACTATGCCAATATCTTCCCCGTCGTCGTCTTCATGACGCTCGCCGACCTGCCGATGTCCGACGTGCCCAAGCTCTCGAAGTTCGCGGTCGACATGACCCGCCCCGCCGGCAACACCCCCGAGGAGATGGCGGCGACGCTCGAGGCCGGCAACAATGGCTTCTTCGCCTATGTCGAGCCGATCATCCGCGCCCGCACCGGCGGGACCGGCGACGACCTCATCTCGATCATGGTCAATGGCACGATCGACGGCGAACCGATCGAGCATGAAAAGGCGCTCGGCCTGATCTCGCTGTTGCTGCTCGGCGGCCTCGATACGGTGGTCAATTTCCTGAGCTTCTTCATGATCTATCTCGCGCGCCACCCCGAGAAGGTCGCCGAGATCAGGGACGACGATCTGAAGCTGCGCCGCGGCGTCGAGGAACTGTTCCGCCGCTTCCCCGTCGTGTCCGAAGCGCGCATGGTCGCGGTCGACCAGGTCTATCGCGGCGTCGAACTGAAGCGCGGCGACATGATCCTGCTGCCCACCGCGCTGCACGGGCTCGACGAGGCCGACAACAGCAATCCCTGGGAACTCGACTGGGATCGCCGCGCGCCGCAGCATTCGACCTTCGGCGGCGGTCCGCACCGCTGCGCGGGTCTGCATCTTGCGCGCCTCGAGGCGACGGTGACGCTCCAGGAATGGATCAAGCGCATCCCCGACTTCAAGCTCAAGGATGGCGCCAACCCCGTCTATCACTCGGGCATCGTCGCTGCGGTCGAGAATGTGCCGCTCGAATGGCCGGTGCGTTGACCGCCGGCGGTGGCATGGGGCCGCGGCTCGCGGGCCGCGTCTGCGTCGTCACCGGCAGCGGGCAGGGCATGGGCCGCGCCTCGGCGATCGCCATGGCGCGCGAGGGCGCGAAGGTCGTCGTCGCCGACATCAATGCCCATAGCGGCAACGAGACCGTCGCGATGATCGAGGCCGAGGGCGGCACCGCGAAATTCATCGCGGTGGACCTGCGCAATTCGGCGTCGATCCAGCCGCTGATGGATCAGGCGGCCGCGACCTTCGGCGGCATCGATGTCGTCCACGCCAATGCCGCCGTTCACGAAACCGACCTGACCTCGGAAACCTCGATCGAGGATCTCGACGAGGCGGTGTGGGACATGGTCCACGACATCAATCTCAAGGCGGTCTGGCTCTGCACCAAATTTGCGGTGCCCTATCTGAAGGGATCGAAAGCACCCGCGAGCGTGAATGTCGCCTCGACCGGCGCGCTCGTCTCTTATCCGATGGCGGGCGCCTATTGCGCGTCGAAGGGCGGGGTCGCGATGCTCACCAAGGCGAGCGCCACCGACCTTGCGAAATATGGCATCCGCGTGAACTGCTATTGCCCGGGCGCGATCCGTACCCCGATGCTCCAGAATTATATCGATGCCGCCGACGATGGCGCCGCGGTCGAGGCGAGCCTGCGCGGCGCGCATCTGCTGCCGCGGCTCGGCGAGCCCGAGGAAGTCGCGAAACTCGCGGTGTTTCTTGCGAGCGACGATGCGTCCTTCATCACCGGCGCCGCCTATCTCATCGACGGCGGCGCGCTCGCCTGGCGCGGACAGGCTGCCTGATCAGGGCGTGCCGCTGTGCTTGGGGGTCCGGGCAGCGATCCTCAAAGTCTCGCGCACCATCGTCTTGCTCGCACCGAGCGCGATCGCATTGCGCAGATGCACCTTGAAGCCGGGGACGAAGCGATGCGAGGGCGTCGCGTCGCTCGCCATCGCGATCAATTCCTTGGTGACGGCACGGACCTTGCCGCTCTTCCACGGGATCGCGCAATAGGTGAAGAAGCCCTCGAAAATGTCGGGCGAGAGAATGAGCATCGATTGCAGGAAGCCCGGCACCTCGGCCTCGAACCCCTTCCAGAACGGATCGTCGCCGACGTAGCGATCCCACAGGGCGACGCGCTCGGCATCCATCGTCGTCTCGATTCGCCCGTGCCGGCGCGCGGCCTCGAGAACGGGGACCGAACTCACCATCAGGCTGTGCACGCCGAGTCCCGAAATGAGCGCGATCACCTCCTGCACCTGCTCGAATGTGGCACCGGCGGCGAAGGCCTTTTCGATGCTCTGATCGATCGCGGCGCGGTCGAGCGAACAGACCGAAACGCAGCATCCAAGCTGGATCAGCGCGGTGGAAAGTTCGTCGAGCGGCGCGCCGTCGGCAGCGCCATTTAACGCTACGACAGCCAAGGCTTCCAGGTCTTCGAGGTTCGTCATGCGAGGCACCCTAACGCTTCGTCGAAAGCTGTCAACTTTAGTGTTGACTGGCGCTTCCAAGCGGCTATCTAGAGTCCATAACAATAGATGGAGGGGGTCGTCTTGGCGACGCTGGAAGAACGGATCAGGAAGCTCGAGGATCGTGCGGAATTGCACGACCTGGTGATTGCCTATTTCCGTGCGACCGACGACGATGACTACGACACCATGGCCGCCTGCTTCGCACCCGACGCGCGCTTCGTGGCGTCGGGGTTCGACGGTGGTTCGGGCCGCGACAAGGTGATCGAATTTCTGCGCGCCGCCCGTGCCGGCATGAAGCAGACCGTTCACACCCCCAATTATGTCCAGATCGAATTCCAGGGCGACGACCGGGCCACCGGCCTCATCGCCGCGCATCTCGAACTCGGGATGGGAGACGACACGGTCTATGCCGCGGTGCGCTATATCGACGCCTACCGCCGCATAGACGATCGCTGGCAGATCGAGAGCCGCGAAATGCGCGCGATCCATGTCGGCACCTGGGACCAGGCGGGCAGCTCGCTGTCGACGCCGCTCAATGTTCGTTGGCCGGGCGCCGAGCCCGCTCCATCGGATCTGCCACGTAAACTGACCTGATTTTCGGAGCTTAATACCAACGACCCGCTTTCGTGCGCCTAAATCGTCAACGTAGTTGTTGATATAGAATGAACCGCCGACGCGCCGAAGAGCACGGCCGGCATATTGGGAGGAGAGACATGATGACCCAGGAGAAAATGCGCTTCCGGTCCACGCTGCTTGGCAGCGGAGCCTTGCTGATGGCCATCGCTGCGGCTAGCCCGGCCGTCGCCCAGACGACGCCGCCCCCGCCCACCGAAGAAACGAGCTATGACGACAATGCGATCGTCGTGACCGCGCAGAAGCGCGAGCAGAACATCAACGACGTCGGCGTCACGGTGCAGGCGATCAGCGGTTCGATGATCGAAGACCGCCAGATCAACAGCCTCGCCGATCTCGCCAATGCCGTCCCGGGCCTCTCCTACACCAACAGCGGCTCGAACACGCCGGTCTATACGCTGCGCGGCGTCGGCTTCTACGAAACGACGCTTGCCGCCTATCCCGCGGTGTCGGTCTATCTCGACGAAGCGCCGCTCGCCTTCCCGGTGCTCACCAACAATCTGGCCTATGACCTCGAGCGTGTCGAAGTGCTGAAGGGTCCGCAGGGCACCTTGTTCGGCAATAATGCGACCGGCGGTGCGATCAACTATATCGCCGCCAAGCCGACCGACAGCTTCGAGGCCGGCGGCAGCATCAGCTACGGCCGCTTCGACACGATCCAGGGTGAAGCCTATGTGAGCGGCCCGCTGTCCGACAAGATCGGCGTTCGCCTTTCGGGTAAGGCGATCCATTCGGGCGACTGGCAGAAGGGTTATACGAACGACGCGACGACCGGCAAGACCGAGACCTATGCCGCGCGCCTGCTCGTCGACATCAACCCGACCGAAACGCTGCGCGTTCAGCTCAACGTCAATGGCTGGGTCGACAAGAGCGATCCGCAGGCCGTGCAATATATCCTCTATCGTCCGAACATCCCGGGCGTGCCGACCGCGGTCGAAAATTACCCGAAGGCACCCGAGCGTCCGCGCGCGGCCGACTTCACCGAGTCGATCAACCCGAGCTCGAACAACAAGTTCTGGCAGGCCGTCGGCCGCATCGATCTCGACATTTTCGACAATGTCACGCTCACCTCGCTGACCTCCTATGTCCATTATAATCAGGACATGCCCTATGACGGCGACGGCGTGACGCTGCAGGATTTCGACGTCGCCGAGTTCACCGGCAAGGTCCGCACCTTCTCGCAGGAACTGCGTCTCGCCAACTCGGGCAGCTCGGACTTCCGCTGGGTCATTGGCGGCAACTATTCGCGCGACAAGGGCGACGATTATTACATCCTGACCTATCCGGACTCGACGGTCGCCGCGGCGCTCGGCATTACCCGTTCGGGCTATCAGAGCCAGCAGACGATCAAGAATTACGCCGGCTTTGCAAACGGCGAAATCGACTTCGGTCAGATCACCGCGAAAGCGGGCATTCGCTACACCAAATCCGAGCGCAGCGCGACGTCCTGCTTCTTCAGCCTTGCCGGCCAGCCGCATGGCGTGATCTTCACCGGCATCAGCGACCTGCTCCGCGCGCAGAACGGATTGCCGCCGTCGGGCATGACCTTCGACTCCGATCAGTGTCTGACGATCGATGTGACGGGGATCAACGGCGCGGCGCCGACCTATCTGCCGGGCGAGTTCGCCGGCACGCTCAACGAGGACAATATCTCATTCAAAGCGGGTCTCGACTGGAAACCCAACCGCGACACCTTGCTCTACGCCAACGCCACCAAGGGCTACAAGGCGGGCAGCTTCCCGTCGTCGGCGGCCGCTACCACCGCGCAGCTTACCGGCGTGAAGCAGGAATCGCTCCTGTCCTACGAGCTCGGCGTCAAGGCGACCCTGCTCGACGGCAGCCTCCAGGCGAACGCTGCGGCCTTCTATTACGACTATAAGAACAAGCAGCTCCGCTCGAAGCTTCTCGATCCCGTGTTCGGCGTCCTCGATGCGCTCGTGAACATCCCGACCTCGGACGTGAAGGGCTTCGAAGTCGAACTCAACGCGCAGCCGACCGACGGGCTCAACGTCTATGCGAACCTCGTTTACGTCGACTCGAAGATCAAGGAGTTCCAGGGCTTCAGCGGCGCCGGCGTGTTCGACGACTTCTCGGGAGCGCCTTTCCCTTACTCGCCGAAATATTCGGTGGGCGCGGGCTTCAACTATGAATTCCCGGTCTCGAGCAGCATGGCGGCCTTCGTCGGCGCCGATCTCACTCATCGCAGCAGCACGACCGCGATCATCGGCAACGCGCCGGGCTACGAGATCGGCGACTATACACTGCTCGACCTTCGCGCAGGCGTGAAGAGCCAGGACGACCGCTGGCAGTTCTCGATCTGGGGCAAGAATGTCGGCAACGAATATTATTGGACGAACGTCGCGAGCTACTACGACACCGTCGCACGCTACGCGGGCCGGCCGGCGACCTATGGCGCCACCCTGTCGTTCAAATACCGGTAAAATTGGGCAAACTCGGAGGGGGCTGCGGTTCCCTCCGGCATTTTTAGACCTGTAGGAAGACCACTAGTGAATAATGAACAGACATTGAGCCGCCTTGTCGAGACGCAGGCGATCGAACGCATCCTGTTCGACTATGCCTATTATCTCGACATGAACATGCCGGACAAGATGGCCGAGATGTTCACCGACGACTGCGTCGTCGACTATGCGCCGAATTTTGGCGCGACGGGGATTGAAGCCTATAAGAAGACGCTCGATGGAATCGGCACCTTCTTCAAGGCGACCAGTCACCATGTCTCGAACATCTGCGTCGATTTTGTCAGCGATACCGAAGCCACCGTCCGCGCGGTCGTGCTCGCCATCCACCGCTACGCCAAGGACCGCCCCGACGGCATCCTTTACGGCCAATATCATGACGTGGTCGTGAAAGAGGACGGCGTCTGGAAGTTCAAGGTTCGCGTCCTCAAGACGACGATGGGCACCGACTATCATGTGAAGACGGCGAACCCGACGGAGCGCGTTGCGTGACATCGCCGACCGATCGATTCACCGAAATCCGGATCGATCACGCCGGCAGTATCAGCTGGATCGTTCTCAATCGCCCTGACCGCGCCAATGCGCTGTCGGCGGCGATGTTGGAGGAGTTTTCCGAAGCGCTCGAATATCTCAAGGACAATGGCGGCCCCGTGATCGGCATTCGCGCCGAAGGCAAGGGCTTCTGCGCGGGCTTCGACCTCGATCAGGTCGGCAAGCTCGGCGGCGGCACCAGCCTCGACCCGATTGCAGATCGCGACCGGCTCCAGCGCAATCTCGACCGGTGGATCGCCATCTGGGATCATCCCAAGCCGGTGATCGCTGCGGTCCATGGCTATTGTATCGCGGGCGCGACGCAAATGTGCGTCTTTGCGGACATCACCGTGGTGGCGGAGGATGCCCGCATCGGCGAGCCCGCAATCCCGATCGGCGGCGGCTATCTCGCGCCCATCTGGTCGACCTTGGTCGGCCCGAAGCGGGCGAAGGAATTGTCCTTCGTTCCGGGCAATTCGATCGACGGGCGCACCGCGGTCGAATGGGGCTGGGCCAATCATGCGGTTCCCGCCGAGGATCTTGTCGCCTCGGTCGAAGGGCTGGCCGACCGGATCGCGCTGACGCCGCCCGAGGTGCTGCGCATCAAGAAACTCTCGATCAACCGCGCCGCCGAGGCGCAGGGCTTTCGCCAGGCAGCCGCCCATGTCGCGGACATGGATGCGCTGCTCCATCAGGCCGACGCCGTGAAGGCGGTGAAGGCGCGCGCAGCCGAGATCGGGATGAAAGACCTTATTGCGGAATACCGGCGCGAGCCGACGACGCCGCTCAAACCGATCAGAAAAGAAAACGGGGAATAAGATGGCTGATGTCGAATATTCGGTAACGGGCAATATCGCCCATGTACGGCTCAATCGTCCGCAGGGGCTCAACGCGATCACCCCCGAAATGGACGACCTCCTGTTCGAGGCATGGACCGCGATCAACGAGGATCCCAACATCTGGTGCGCGATCCTTTCGGCCGAAGGCGAGAAGGGCTTTTGCATCGGGGCGGATGTCTCGGGCGGTGCCGAACGCAAGTCGCGCATGGCGCTCGCCGGCGGCTTGACCGGCATCGGCGGTCCGATGGTGACGCTGAAGAAGCCGCTCGTGGCCGCCGTGCAGGGCTTCTGCGTCGGCGGCGGTTTCGAGCTTGCCATGTGCGCCGATATCATTGTCGCTGCCGATACAGCGCAGTTCGGACTTCCCGAAACAAAGGTCGGCATCATCGGCGAGTGCGGCGTCGTCCACCGCGCCGTGCGCCAGCTGCCTTACCGCATCGGCATGGCGATGATCCTCACCGGCGACCGCATCAAGGCCGACGTCGCCGAACGCTACGGCCTCGTGAACGAAGTCGTCGCCTTCGCCGATCTCGCCGACACCGCGCAGAAATGGGCCGAAAAGGTCACGGCGGCATCGCCGCTCGCGAACCAGGCCGCGAAGGAAGCCGCGAATGCGAGGTTGGGGCATCCGCTCGAGGTCGCGCTGATGAGCCGCTTCGAGTCGATCGAGCAATATGCATCGACGGCCGACAAGCGCGAGGGCGAGGTGGCCGGCGCCGAGCGGCGCAAGCCCGTCTGGACGGGGCGCTGAGGGACTGAGCCATGACCACGCCGATCGATCCCCGCCACTTTCGCAATGTTCTTGGATGCTATCCGACCGGCGTCTGCGTCGTCACAGCGACGCACGACGGCGCACGGCACGCGATGGTGGTCGGCAGCTTTACCTCGATCTCGCTCGATCCGCCGCTCGTCGGCTTCTTTCCGGACAAGAAGTCGACGAGCTGGCCCCAGATCGAAGCGACCGGGCATTTCTGCGCCAACATCCTCGCTGCCGACCAGAAGCATCATTCGAGCCGCTTCGCCGCCAAGGGCGAGGACAAGTTCGCCGGGATCGATTGCGGCACCACGCCCGCCGGCCTGCCGCTTCTCGACGATGTGCTCGCCTGGATCGAATGCTCGATTGCGTCGGTGACCGAGATCGGCGACCATCTTCTTGTTGTCGGCGCCGTGCAGGCGCTCGAGATGCGCGACACCGGCACCCCGTTGCTCTTTTTCCGCGGAGGCTATCATGACCTTGCAGCCTGTATCGAAACCCAGGCATGACCCGGTGACGGCGATATCGCCCATCGCGGACATCATTGCCGAAGCCCGCAACGGGAAGCCCTTCATCCTCGTCGATGCCGACGACCGGGAGAATGAAGGCGACATCATCATCCCGGCGCAATTCGCGACGCCCGACCGTATCAACCAGATGGCGACGCACGCCCGCGGTCTCATCTGCCTCACCATCACCGCCGAGCGGGCGCGTTTCCTCGAACTCGAGCAGATGTCGCAGAACAACCGCTCGGGCCATGGCACCGCCTTCACCGTCTCGATCGAGGCGCGCGAAGGGGTGACGACGGGCATCTCGGCCTATGACCGCGCCCACACCGTGTCGGTGGCGATCAATTCGCGCGATCCGAAGCGCGACATCGTCTCGCCGGGCCATGTCTTCCCGCTCGTCGCGCGCGACGGCGGCGTGCTTGTGCGCGCCGGCCACACCGAGGCGGCGGTCGACATTTCCAATCTCGCGGGGCTCATCCCGGCGGCGGTCATTTGCGAGGTGATGAACGACGACGGCTCGATGGCGCGCCTCGCCGATCTCATCCCCTTTGCCGAAAAACATGGCATGAAGATCGGCACGATCGCCGACCTCATCGCCTTCCGCCGTAAGTCCGAAATGCTCGTCGAGCGCGTCGCCTCGGGGCCGTTCGTCAGCCACTATGGCGACGACTTCACCATCCATGTCTATCGCGACAAGGTCGACGGCGGCGAGCATGTCGCGCTCACCCGCGGCACGATCAAGCCCGACAGCGACACGCTCGTGCGCGTCCACCAGTTCGATCTCACCGCCGATCTGCTCGGCTATCGCAACGCCCATCCCGATTATGTGCCGGCGGCCTTGAAGCAGCTCGCCGCGCATGACGGCCCCGCGGTCGCGGTGTTCATCCAGGATCCCGATCCGCAGTCGATCTCGCGCCGCGTCGGCGGCGGGCGGCGCGAATATGCCGAGCGCGCCAGCGACCGCGACTATGGCTTCGGCGCGCAGATCCTGCGCGATGTCGGCGTCGGACGCATGACGCTGCTCACCTCGAGCAACCGCAAGATGGCCGCCCTCGAAGGCTTCGGCCTCGAGATCGTCGGCCGCCAGCCCATCGTGGCGAGCGATGATGGCTGAGGCGGGCCTCGCCGCGAACAAGGAAGTGGTGCGCCGCTTCTTCGAGACTTTCTCGAGCGGCGATGTCCCGGCGATCCTCGATGCGATGGCCGACGACGGCGGCTGGTGGGTGTCGGGGCGGCTCGACGGCATGTCGGGGCGCTACGACAAGGCGAGTTTCGGGCCGTTGCTCGCCGGCGCGACGCAAATCTACAAGGACGGATGCCTGCGGATCGAGCCCAAAAGAATGATCGCCGAGGGCGACCATGTCGCGGTCGAGGCCGAGGGCCGCGCCGAACTGCTCGATGGCCGGGTGTACACGCCGCACTATCATTTTCTCGTCGAGGTGCGCGGCGGGCGCGTGCAGGAAGTGCGCGAATATATGGACACGCAGCATGCGAAGGAGATTTTCTTCGCCTGACGGCTCAGCCGGCGGGGTCGCCGGCATAAGGAGCGGCCAGCGCCGCTTCGATCTGGCCGATCGTATCGTCGAGCATCAGCTCGAGCTTCTCCGACTGTCCCATCATCCCGCGCGAATGGATCACCAATATGTTGAGGAACATGAAGCAGGCGGTGATCAGGCGGCGCTGCGCCGCGGTGTCGGGCATCGCGGGCATATGAGCGCGCAGCAGCATCAGCGTGCGCGCGAGCGCGGGCGGCAAATCCTCGCCGAAATTGCCATAGCCGCGCCCTTCATGGCGCATCAGATACTGGCTGAGGAAGGCCGCATAGGCATAGTCGCCATGCGCATCGATGAGCTCGATCTGCGGCAGGAAGACCGTGCCGATCAGCGTCCTGAGATCGATCGCCTCGTCGGGCCGGTCGCCGAGCATGACGACGCGCCCGGCTTCCATCTGCCACATCCGGTAACTGAAAACCGCTTGCACCAGCGCCTCGCGGGTACCGAAATGATATTGGACGGCGTGGTGATTGCGCTGCCCCGCAGCGGCCGCGATCTCGCGCAGCGAGGCGCCCTCGATGCCGTCGCGCGCGAAAATCGTCTCGGCCGCATGGATGAGCGCGCGCTTCGCCTCGCCGGGCGGCGTCGGGATCGTCTGGGCAATGGCGGCATTGATCATGGCCCGGTGTGGCTCGCTCGCGCAGGCAGGTCAACCGACCCGCGCAGATTTTATCAACGCCTATGTTGATTCTTCTTGACCCCGATGCCCCAAAAGGTCAATTTAAGCCGACTGGCTTAATGCCGGCTGGGAGAGACATTATGAGCATGGACACGGGTCTGATCTTTCACCCCTATATGCGTCCGGGGCGCACTGCGCGTCAGACGTTCGAATGGGGGGTGCAAAGCTCTATCGCCGCCGACAAGGCGGGCTTTTCGACGATGATGATTTCCGAACACGCCTCGCAGATCTGGGAGAATATCCCGGCGCCCGAGCTGATCATGGCGGCCGCCGCGCTCCAGACCGAGAAGATCAAGTTCGCGCCGATGGCGCACATCCTGCCGCACCATAATCCGACCAAGCTCGCGATGACCGTCGGCTGGCTCTCGCAGATCCTCGAAGGCCGCTATTTCATGGGCATCGGGGCAGGGGCCTATCCGCTCGCTTCCTATATGCACGGCATCAAGGAAGAGGATCAGAACACCGAGCATCTCAACGACATGGTGCGCGAATCCCTCTTCATCATGGAGAAGATCTGGGCGCGCGAACCCTTCTTCTACGAAGGCAAATATTGGGACGCGGGCTTCCCCCAAGAGGAGGAAGCGCTGACCGAGGAGGACGAGCAGCACAAGCTCGCCAATTATTCGCCTTATGGCGGCGGCTTCCCCGAGTTCGCGGTCACCGGCTTCAGCGCCAATTCGCCCTCGATGCGGCTCGCCGGCGAGCGCAACTTCAAGCCGGTCTCGATCTATTCGGGTCTCGACGCGCTGAAGCGCCACTGGGAAATTTACTCCGAGGCGAACATCAAGGCGGGCTTCACCCCCGACCGCTCGCGCCACGCCGTGTCGCAGACGGTGTTCGTCGCCGACACCGACGCCGAGGCCAAGCGCCTCGTCATGGAGGGGCCGATCGGCTTCTGCTTCAATCGCTATCTCATCCCCATCTGGCGCCGCTTCGGCATGATGGACGGCTTTGCGAAGGATGCCGGCATCGACCCGCTGGCCGCCGATCTCGAATTCCTCGTCGACAATGTCTTCGTCGTCGGCTCGCCCGACACCGTCGTCGACAAGCTCAACCATCTTTTCGAAAAATGCGGCGGCTGGGGAACGCTCCAGATCGAATCGCACGATTATTATGACGATCCCGCACCCTGGTTCCATTCGCTCGAGCTCGCCGCAAAGGAAGTGGCGCCCCGGGTGAAGCTGCCTGGCGCGGCCAACTGAGAGGATAAGGGGCGCGATGGCAGGGGACGCGATGGACTTTGATGTGGTGATCGTGGGGGCAGGGCATGGCGGCGCGCAGGTCGCCGTCATGCTCCGCACCCAGAAGTTCGAGGGGACGATCGCGATCATCGGCGACGAGCCCGAGCTCCCCTATGAGCGCCCGCCGCTCTCGAAGGAATATTTCGCGGGCGAGAAGGAGTTCGAGCGCATCCAGCTTCGCCCCGCCAAATATTGGGACGAGCGCGGCGTGGCGATGCTCCTCGGCCAGCGTGTCGTCTCGGTCGATCCCGCCGCGCACAAGGTCACGACCGACCGCGGCGAGACGATCGGCTATGGCAAGCTCGTCTGGGCGACCGGCGGTTCCCCGCGCATGTTGCCGATCCCCGGCGGCGATCTGCCCGGCGTCCAGGGCGTGCGCACGCGCGCCGACGCCGATGCGATGAAGGCGGCGTCGGAGACGGCGCGCCAGATTGTCGTCATCGGCGGCGGTTATATCGGGCTCGAGGCCGCGGCGGTCCTGCGCAAGGCGGGCAAGAAGGTGGTGCTATTGGAAGCGCTCGACCGCGTGCTCGCCCGCGTCGCCGGCACCGACCTGTCGCGCTTCTACGAGCGCGAGCACCGCGAACATGGCGTCGACCTGCGCCTCGGCGTGTCGGTCGAAGCGCTTGAGGGCGATGCGCGCGTCACCGGCGTCCGGCTTGCCGATGGCGAGCTCATTCCCGCCGATCTGGTCATCGTGGGTATCGGCATCATTCCCGCCGTCGAGCCGCTGATCGCGGCCGGCGCCGAGGGCGGGAACGGCGTTCTCGTCGACCGCCTCTGCAAGACCAGCCTCCCCGACATCTACGCGATCGGCGACTGCGCCGCGCACGAGAATGACTATGCCGAGGGCGTCGTGATCCGGCTGGAATCGGTCCAGAATGCCAACGACCAGGCCAATGTCGTGGCCAAGGGCATCGTCGGCGACGAAGCACCCTATCATGCCATTCCCTGGTTCTGGTCGAACCAATATGACCTCAAGCTCCAGACCGCCGGACTGTCGACCGGGCACGACCGCGCTGTGCTGCGCGGCGATGTCGCGAGCCGCAGCTTCTCGATCGTCTATCTGAAAGCCGGAAAGGTGATCGCGATCGACTGCGTCAACGCGACCAAGGACTATGTCCAGGGCCGCATGATCGTGACCGCCGGCCTCGTCGCGACCGCCGAGCAGCTCGCCGATCCCGAAACGCCGCTCAAATCCTTGCTGCCCGCGGCAGCCGCATAACCAGATGGAGTTTAGTGCATGCCAAGTTTGACCGTGGTCGATCGCGAGGGGACCGCCCACACGCTGGAGGCCGATGCCGGGCTGACCTTGATGGAGGTGATCCGCGATAATGGCTTCGACGAGTTGCTCGCGCTGTGCGGCGGCTGCTGCTCGTGCGCGACCTGCCATATCCATGTCGATCCCGCCTTTGCCGCCAAGCTGCCGGCGATGAGCGACGATGAGAATGATCTTCTCGACAGCTCGGAGGACCGCAACGAAACGTCGCGCCTCTCGTGCCAGATTCCGTTCGACGACGCGCTCGACGGCATCAAGGTTACGATCGCACGCGAAGATTGAGCGGCCCGGCCTGGCGATGAGGCCCTGCGGTCGGTCCGCCGGGCCCTTTGGCATGAGCGGGCGATGACCTTGCGCCGCAGGCGCACAGCTGAACGGAGACGGATATGGAAGTGAACAATCTGACCGCGGTGGTGACCGGCGGTGCCTCGGGCCTTGGCGGCGCGACCGCGGCGATGCTCGCGGGGCTCGGCGCGAAGGTGACGATCTTCGATCTCAACGAAGAAGTCGGCGAGGCGCATGCCGCGGCGATCGGCGGGCTGTTCGCGCGGGTCGATGTCGCCGACGAGGCGAGCGTTGCCGCCGGTCTCGATGCTGCCGAGGCGGCCCTTGGCGTCACGCGCCTCCTCGTCAATTGCGCCGGCGTCGCGCCGGCGATCAAGACCGTCGGCAAGGAGAATGCGCCGCATCCGCTCGCCGCCTTCCGACGCGCGGTCGAGATCAATCTCGTCGGCAGCTTCAACGTCATCGCCCAGTTCGCCGCGCGTCTCGCGGCAGCCGAGCCAATCGGCGAAGAACGCGGCGTCATCGTCAACACGGCTTCGGTTGCGGCGTTCGACGGGCAGATAGGGCAGGCGGCCTATGCTGCCTCGAAGGCCGGCGTCGCGGGCATGACGCTTCCTGTCGCGCGCGATCTTGCGCAGCACCGCATTCGCGTCGTCACCATCGCGCCCGGCATCTTCCTGACGCCCATGCTGATGGGCTTGCCGCAGGCCGCGCAAGACAGCCTCGGGACGCAGGTTCCGCACCCGAGCCGCCTCGGCAAGCCCGAGGAATATGCGCAGATGGTCCGCGCAATCGTCGAGAATCCGATGCTCAACGGGGAGACGATCCGCCTCGACGGCGCGATCCGCATGGCGCCGCGCTAGGGCCCGAAGACACCGGACCTGCCGAGGGCAGGCTCCGGCGGCCACCTTCGGTGTCCGAAGAGGAAGTCCGGCCGGAAGCCGTGACGGAAAGAGGTTGGGAGAGAGGCTCCCGGCGTCCGTCATGGAGCAAGGTCATGACCCCACTTACCCAAAATCCGGCGCCGGGCCAGCCGCTTGGCTACAAGGTCGATATTTCGCGCGGCCAGCGGCTCGGCCGCGTCTCGTCCGAATGGTTCTCGCGACCCGACGATGAGCGCTATCTCTCGCTGCCCGACCTTTATGAAGCGGTGCGCGCGCGGGCCGACGCTGCCACGACTCGCACCGTCGAAACGCGCGCGATCCATGTCGAGGCCGCATCCGACAATCCCGAGCGGCTGGTGCTCAGGCTCCCCGACCGCAGCGAGCCCGTGGCGCCGACCCATTGGTCCTTCGGCCAGCTCTGCAGCCTCGTGGGCGCGCCGGCTGGCTATTTGCGCCAACTGCCTGCAGCGCTTGCCGGCATCAACATGCAGCATGGCTTGCTGTCGCATCGCGGAGAATTGGTGAAGACCCTCGAGACCGGCGACGGCCGCACCGAGCTGCGCGCCGTGACCGGCCCCGACTATGGCCGCATCTGGGACCATGAACTCGTGTCCGCCGTGATGAAGATTGCGGGCAACGGCACCGGCGACACGCGCTGGAAGATCCCCGGCATGCTCGACTGGTCGACGATGCATCACAATCCCTTCGTCGAGGTGACGAAGGACACGACCACGCTGTACGCCAGCGACCGCGACGTGTTCCTCTTCCTCGTCGATGACGCCAACCCGATCGAAGCCGGGCGCCTCCCGAACGGCGACCCCGACCTTTTCTTCCGCGGCTTCTACTGCTGGAACAGCGAGGTCGGGTCGAAGACGCTCGGCATGGCGACCTTCTATCTTCGCGCCGTGTGCATGAACCGGAACATCTGGGGCGCCGAAGGTTTCGAGGAGATCAGCATCCGGCACAGCAAATTCGCGGCCGGCCGCTTCGCGCAGGAAGCCTCGCCCGCGCTCGAGCGCTTCGCATCCTCGTCGCCGGGGTCCTTCCTGAACGGGATCAGTGCCGCGCGCACCGCGATCGTCGCCAAGACCGTCGAGGAGCGACAGACCTTCTTGCGCAAGCGCGGCTTCTCGAAAGGCGAGACCGACAAGATCATCGCGACGGTCCTCCAGGAAGAGGGCCATCCGCCGACGTCGATCTTCGACTTTGTGCAGGGCATCAACGCGCTCGCGCGCGACCGGCCGCATCAGGATGCGCGTCTCGATCTGGAAGGAAAGGGCGCGAAACTGCTGGCTTCGGTTCGCTGACGCCAGCTCGGCGCGTCGGTCTGGCGTGGTCCTGTTCCCAAGAGGAAGAGGGCTGCGCCGGAGCCATGACGGGCCAGGGGTCGAGAGAGAGTCTTTCGGCGGCTCGTCATGGAGACAAGTCATGACGAAGCATGTGAAAATCACCCTCAGCGGCGCGCGCGACATCCCGTTCAGCGCGCTCGTCCTGAGCCAGGCAAATGTCCGCCGCGTGAAGGCCGGGGTGTCGATCGACAGTCTGGCGGCCGATATCGAGCGGCGCGGCCTGCTCCAGAGCCTGACCGTTCGCGCCCAGCGCGACGAGGAAGGCCAGGAAACGGGCAAGTTCGAGGTGCCCGCGGGTGGGCGCCGCTTCCGCGCGCTGCAGCAGCTGGTCAAGACCCGCCGCATGGCCAAGACCGAACCGGTCCCGTGCATCGTGCGCGACGACGACATCGTGTCGGCCGAGGAGGATTCGCTCGCCGAGAATGTCCACCGCGAGCCGCTGCATCCGCTCGACCAGTTCCGCGCCATGCAGAAGCTCGTCGAACAGGGCAGCGACATCGAGAGCATCGCCGCCACCTTCATGGTGACGCCTGCCGTCGTGAAGCAGCGCCTCAAGCTCGCCGGTGTCTCGCCGAAGCTGCACGACATCTATGCCGAAGACGGCATGACGCTCGAACAGCTGATCGCCTTCGCGGTCGCCAGCGATCATGCGCGGCAGGAGCAAGTCTGGGAAATGCTCCAGACGAGCAACACGCAGCAGCCCTGGTTCATTCGGGCCCGCCTCACCGAAGACAAGGTGCGCGCGTCCGACAAGCGCGTGCGCTTCGTGACGCTGGCCGCCTATCTCGCAGCCGGCGGTCATGTCCTTCGCGACCTGTTCGAATCCGATGACGGCGGCTGGCTCGAAGACGTCGCGCTGCTCGATCGCCTCCAGACCGAGAAGCTCGAAGCCGAAGTCGCAGCGGTCGCAGCCGAAGGGTGGAAGTGGGTCGAGCAGGCGGTCGACTTCCCCTATGGCCATACCTACGGTCTGCGTCCGATCGACGGCGAGGAACCCGCGGCGAGCGAGGAGGACGAAACGCGGCTCGAAGCGCTTCGCGAGGAGGCCGACCGGCTCGAAGACCAGTGGGCCGGCGAGGAGGACATCCCCGACGAGGTCGCCGCCCGCATCCAGGCGATCGACGAGGAAATTGCGCCCCTGGTCTCGAAACCGCTCGTCTATGATCCTGCCGAGATGGCGATCGCCGGTGCCTTCGTCAGCATCGACGTCGATGGCTCGCTGCACATCGAACGTGGCTATGTCCGGCCCGAGGATGAGCCGGCGGGCGAGGTCGAAGAGACTGCAGCCGACGGTGAGGCGGGCACTGGCGATGCCGAACAGGCCGGCGAGGGCGGCGACGGCGATGACGAGGGCGCCGGTGCGCCGGCCGATGGGACCGACGAGGAGGATCCCGACGATCTTCTTCGCCCGCTGCCCGACAAGCTCGTCACCGACCTGACCGCGCATCGCACGCTTGCACTGCGCGACGCGGTGGCGTCGAGCCCCTTGGTCGCCTTCGCCGCGATGCTCCATGCGCTCGTACTCGAGGCCTTCTACACTTACTCGTCGTCGGCGAGCTGTGTCGGCATCTCGATGCGCAGCAACCGGCTGATCGGTTACGGGTCCGCCCTCAACGACTGCGCGTCGGCGAAGGCGATCAACGAACGGCACGAAGGCTGGTCGGCTCGGCTCCCCGATACGACCGATACGGTGTGGGACGTGCTCGCGACGTTCGACGACGACGAACAGGCCGCGCTCTTTGCCCATTGCGTGTCCTTTGGCATTGACGCGACCTGGGAGCCGGCGACCCAATATAATCAGGGCCGGGTCTCGGCGCGCGCGGTCGCGGCCCGGATCGAGCATTCGCATGTCCTCGCGCGGGCGTCGGGTCTCGACATGGTGGCTGCCGGCTGGACCGCAACGGTCGCCAATTATCTCGGCCGCGTCACCAAGCCGCAGATCCTCGCGGCGGTCGAGGAGGCCTGCGGCGCGGATGCCGCGGGCCGGCTCGGCGGTTTGAAGAAGCCGGAGATGGCAAGCGCCGCCGAGGACCTGCTCCAGGGCAAGGGGTGGCTCGCCAAGCCCCTCCGCACGCCCGAGCCGATCGTCGAGGCCGACCTGCAGGCCGCGAACGACGACGAGGCGCCCGAGGTCGGGGGTCATGACCTCGATGCGGGCGGGGAGGGCGACGAAGGTGACGCGATCGATGCGGTGGCCGCCGAATAGATCGCGTGTCTCGAAACATCTGGGAAGCCCGGCGCCATGCCGGGCTTCCCTTTTTTGTGCCCCGACCTTGAAATCGAGGGTGGCGTGACGAACATCAATCATTCGTCGCCGGCAGGGGCTGTCGGTGCGGTTCGCTGCGCGTCGCTCGATGAGAGCGTCATGCGGAAGCGGGCCGCCAGGAAATGGAGCCCCATATGTCCGGTGTTGCCGCTGAAATTGCCCGCCGCCTTGGCGAAAACGCCGAGGCCGTGTGTCGCCACTATCTCTCGAATGGCCGCCGCGAAGGTTGCTATTGGATGGTCGGAGATATCCATAATGGTCCCGGCCGAAGTCTTTATGTTCGCCTTTTCGCTGCCCCCGATGGACGTGGCTCCGCAGGCAAATGGACCGATGCGGCGAGCGGCGAGCATGGCGACCTGCTCGACATCATTGCGAACGCCTGCGGCCACGTTGCATTTCGGGAAACGCTGGAGGAAGCGCGCCGCTTTCTGAGCCTGCCGCCGCCGCCAGCCGCGGATCGAAACCGGGCACCGCCCAAGGCGCCCACGGGGACCCCCGAGGCAGCGCGAAGACTATGGGGGTCAACCAGGCCGATCATCGCAAGCCTCGCAAGCCGCTATCTTGCCGGACGGGCCATCGATGCGCTCGCGCCGAGCGATCCGCTGCGCTTCCATCCCCATTGTTTCTACCGGCGAACGGTGGACGATGCGCCCGACACGAGGCCGGCCTGGCCGGCGATGATCGCGGCGGTGACCGACCTCGATGGCGCGATCACCGGCGTTCACCGAACATGGCTCGACCCCGAAACAGCGGACAAGGCGCCGGTGGCCTTCCCGCGCCGCGCCATGGGTCACCTCCTCGGCAATGGCGTCCGCTTCGGCCGGGCCGCCCGCGTGATGGCGGCGGGAGAAGGCCTCGAGACAATCCTGTCGCTGCGTCAGCTGCTGCCATCGATGCCGATGATCGCTGGCCTTTCCGCCGCGCATCTCGGGGCCTTGGCCTTTCCAGCCGACCTCGAGCGTCTCTATGTCGCGCGCGATGACGACCCTGCCGGGGACGGTGCGCTCGCGGCGATTGGCGAGCGGGCGGCAGCGGCCGGCATCGACGTCCTGCCGCTCGAGCCTGCGCGCGGCGACTTCAACGGCGACCTTATGACGCTCGGCCCGCAGCGGCTCGGCGCATCGCTTCGCAACCAGCTCGTCGGACCCGATCGTCTTCTTCTTGTTTGAAGACCTTGAACTGGCCGGAACGGGGAAGATGGCCTGCCTCCGGCGTACGCAGCACGTCTTCTCTTGGGGCGCGCGCCCCGGCCTTCGTGAGAGGGCGACTGCGCCGGGCACGCCGGGAGCGCAATGGCGGCCGGGCGGCTATTTTCCGCCGGGGCCTCGTGGCCCCTTTGCATCGCGAAGCAAAATAGCCTTCGCCCGCCATCCTCCGCTCACGCTCCGGTCGCGGCGCTCGCGCCGCGATGCGAACCCGTCCCGCCCGTCGCGGGCCGTCGCCACGAAGGCCGCGCGAGGCGCGGCTGGGCAACACGGAGACCTACGATGCGCGACGCTGCCGATCCTGACCTGGAACTCTCCCTCGAACTCGGAACCACGGCCCATCTGCTCCAGGAAATGCAGCTCTTCGGTCACCGGCCCTATGAGGACGAACCCGATCCGCGGCCGCTCCCCGACGCCCGGCTAGCGGGCGGCGCGGTCGCCGACATGTTCGATGCGCTCGCAGGGTGTCTCGCCGAAACCCGGATCGAGCCCGATCTCGACGACCTCCTCTGGAACCTCGTCAACATCTTCCACCGCGCCGGCGAACGGGTCGAGCGCGCGCTCGACGACAATGAGCAGCTTCAGCGCCGGCTGCAACGCGAACAGGACGGCAGCGAGATCCGCTCGGTCGAACTCGAGCGGGCGACGCGGGAGGGCATTTCCCTGATCGAACGCCGCGACGCGATGGAATTCTTCCGCGAGGCGGCGGCCGAGCAATTTCGCCTGCTTCTCCGCAAGGCCTGGGCGCCGCGCAACGGCTCACGCACCAATCATCGGACGATGACGGCCTCGCTGATCGATAGCCGCGACTTCCTCGACGCCCGGCTTCGCGAAAAAGCGGCGACGCTCCTTCCGGAAGGAACCCGTATTGCCTTCACCGGCGGCAGCGATTGCGAAGATCATCGGGCCATCTGGGAGGCGCTCGACAAAGCGAAAGCGCGGCACCCCGACATGATCCTGCTCCATGGCGCTACGCCGACGGGTGCCGAGCGGGCAGCGGCTTGCTGGGCGGACAATCGCGGCGTGGCACAGGTCGCCTTTCGTCCCGACTGGAAGCGCCACGGCAAGGCGGCGCCGTTCAAGCGCAATGACCGGATGCTCGAGGCTCTTCCAGTCGGTCTCATCATCTTTCAGGGGAATGGCATTCAGGACAATCTCGCCGACAAGGCCAGGAAGATCGGCATTCCTCTCTGGGATTTTCGGTCGCGCTGAAGTCGTCGCGATTGGACCCATTTGCCGTTCGCTTCCGGCTTATGGCCTGCTAGCGACATATCAGAAGCGGGGAGGATTGATTGGCTCGAGACGATTTTAGCCGCGCGGTTGTCGACAGGCTCGCGAAGCGCGTTGGAATGCGCTGTTCCAATCCCGACTGCCGCCAGCCGACATCGGGACCCGACGCCGCGGGTGGAACCACCAATGTCGGAGTGGCTGCTCATATCAGCGCGGCATCTCCTGGCGGTGCCCGCTACGATGAGGCGCTGACGCCCGAACAGCGCAGCGATATCGCCAACGGCATTTGGCTGTGCCAGCGCGACGCCAAGCTCATCGATGACGATGAATTGTCATTTCCGCCAACGCTGCTGCGCGAATGGAAGGATACGGCCGAGAAGATGGCGGCTCTGGAGGCACGAGGTTACTCGGTCTCCAAGGCATCGCCATTCCCGGCCCTCGAACGCAAGATGCCTGAACTGATCGCGGAGATGCGCGCCGATCTTATGGGAAACAAACTGGTGCGGCAGTTCATCCTGCTGAAAAAGGGTTGGGCATATAATCCAGGCTCGACGCCCTATTTTCAGTATTTTTTCGACGACCATCCGCAGGTCAAAGCGATGATGACGATCATGATCCATGCGGGAGCAATCTACGACATTAAATTTAACTCGGTCGATCGCTACAATTTCACTGAGCCATTCGTGTCCTACCTGATCGGCGAATGAGTTGGCGTCATGCTTGCTGGCTGAGCGACCGATAGTATCGAAAGCCCTGACCGGGCGTTGGCTCGAACTTGAAGCAGCCCGCATAATTGTCGATTGCCTGCATCACGCCCAATAGGGCCCCCGGAGCGAAGGCCTGCGTCTGTCCGCTGCTCCAATGCGCCAGGAAATTTGCACTGATCGTGGCCACGGCGAGGTTGAGCCCTTGGACCTGCGCCGCCGTCAGAACGAGAGTGTTCGCGGCGGCGTGCAGTTTGACTTGAGCATCGATTGCCCCAATGAGATGGCCCGCCATTCTCCGATCGTCGCCGAGTGCGATATCCATCGGTACGGGCACACGGCACCTTATGATGATCTCTTCGAGAACATACTCGATATATTGCCTTATCCTGGGCGCGGCGTCTTGCGCATTTCCGGCGTTTAACAGGTCCAGCGTGGCATCGCGGACTCGATTGACGGCGTTCGACTGCGGCAGCACGGCGGTCCGCGGGGTGCCTTCGATCCGCTGATGCGCCCAGCCCGCCGTCGACCCGTTTGTATTGAAATATTTCTCCAGCAGCGTGTCGTGGCTGAGAAGGATGACCTGTGGGCCATCCGGCACGACTGGCCGACTGAAGCGCGTCCGGATCACCTCCATCAAGTGGAACTGGTGGCCGGCATCGAGGCTCGACGTCACGTCGTCGAGAAGCAGGAACTTTGCGGCCCCCGAATAGAGCGACGCGGCTGCCAGATAGACGGATATCGCGAAGGCATTCCTATAGCTCTCGGAGAGGACCGATTGGGCCGAGATATTGGCGTGATCATGAAATGCCGCGAGTGAAAGTTGAAGATCCTCGCCACCCGCGCGCTTAGAAATGGCCGGAACCACAGGATCGAAGATTATGCTCTGAAAAAGGTCGCGACATAGCGGCTCGACCGCAGCGAGCCGCCGGGCCGCAGCCTCGGATTCTGCCTGCGAGAAGGCGCCAGACGCGTCGGACAGAAAGCTCCGCACCCGCTCGATGCGGTCAAGCTCGGTATCGAGCGCCGACAGAGACACGAGGAGTTGCTCAAGCTTCTTGAAGGCTGCCTGCAGTCGGCGAGCCGCCTCGACTTTTTCGGTCACCGCGACGAGCGAGGCCGGAAGCCTCTTCTCGATTGCGTCCTTTTCCGCAATGGTCGCAGCGAGAGCAGCTTCTGCGCGTGCGCGAACGAGATCGATGCGGGTCTGTAGCTCGGCTGCAGCTGGCTGCGTGAACGCCTGTTTCGCAATTGCCGCCTTCGCGCCCGGGATCAATGGAGCTTCGCCGTCCTGCCGCGTTGCCTTTTCTAGCTCGACAACCTTGTCCCAATCTGCAGTGGCCCAGCTTGTGGCGAGCTTGGCGGATGCGGCGGTCACCGCGTCGTAGAGCGCGACCTTGTGCCTGCTGTGGTCGAGAACGGAGTTTTCGCCGGTTCGCTCGCACGCCGGACATAAGGACTTGTCGACCCAGTCATCGCTCTCGGTGATTTCCTGCGCCGTGCGGTAGAGGCGAAGAAACTTCTCTCCCTGCGTCTGCGCGAGGGCGGTGTCGCGCTCGGCTGCGATATCGACAATCGACACGATCTGCGCCGTCGTCGGCAGAGCCGCTATCGCATGGTTCCACCAGTCTTCTTCACGCAGCAATTGGGCGAGGCGATCCCGGTCGGGACCGCCCTCGGCTTCGCGCACCGAGGCTATGCATTCGTCGGCGGAAATCTGATCGAAGGTCTTGCCTGCGCACCGCGGTTGAATGAGCGGAATGTTGTGCAGGATCGCATGGGCCCTCGTTTGCATATCGGCCTGCGTGAGCTGGCCTGCGTCCTCTCCTACGAGGTGGAGGTAGGATTCACGGATCGCGGTCCGCTCCTGCGTAATTTGCCCTTCGATTAGCTGCTTGCGGCCAGATTTGCTGCTGACATCAAAATGATTATTGAACGCTCGCGTATTGGCCAAAGCCTGCAAGGATTGCCGGAGCGCCGAATATTGTCCGAGGCCTAAAAGTCCCGAGAACGAGCGTCCGCGGTTGAGCGGCGTATCATCGATAAAGCGTTGAAACGTCTTGGCATCGAGAAGGACGAATTCACGATTGAGTTCCGCGAGCAAGGCGTCGCCGTCGCGGCCGTCACTGACGGCGACCGTCCTGGCCCCGGTTCTGTCGCGCGTCACGATCACATCAATCGCTGGACCGGCAGCGGCGGGCTGAAGCGACAAGGTAATCGTTCCGGTATCGCCCGGGTGGAATCGATTGAGATAGTAAGTGCCGCCTTGTTCCGCGGCGGGGAGGCCATCAAGTTTCGGAATCTGCCCGGTCAAAGCATAGGTGACAGCCTCGAAGATGGAGCTTTTGCCAACGCCGTTTGGCGCAAAGACAGAATTCACCTTCTCGGTGTGGAACGCCAACTCAAGCGGTGACCCGGCGTTGTTTATGCCGCGAAAGCCCTCGATTCCGATCTGGCGAAGAAGCCATGTCATGAGGCGGCGTCCGCGCCGTCTGGGGGCGGCGGCGCAGCGGCGGTCGCCTGGAACAGAATGTTCCAAATGGCTCCTGCATCGAGATTCTGACCTGAGGCGAGCGGCGCGAGGTGAGGCGTCAGTGCCGCAGCAAGAGCTGCGTCACCCGTCAGTCCTCCCGCGAAAGCGGCAAGATTGTCCGACGTGCCGAGCGCATCGTCGATCACGAAGTCATATGTCTTTTTGGCCATGATCCCCTCCGAGCAAGCAATACCGCATTCCGACCGATGCAGAAGCATCAATTAGGACCGGTTCGACCGACATTCGGAAAGAGCGGTCAACCCTCCCCCAAACCTTGACAGTGTTCTTGTTTTGTTCTAGATCCTGCCTCTCGCTGGAGGAGCGTGGCTATGAGCGCATTGAAAGGTGGAGACGAGCATCCCCCGATGAGTGGCGCACGCGCGCCTGTCATGGTTATGACTGGTAGATCACAGGACGATTTGCCCGATCGCTGGTGCTTTGGTCTGTCGCACCCCTATATTCAGCGGTTGATCTTTCTTGCCGGCGAGGTGGAACAAAGTTCGGTGCCGGCTAGCTAGTCATCTGCTGCCAGCAGGATATTGCCTCAATCTGGTTCTATCTCCCGAATATATTTGAAATATATTGGCTTGGCCCGCATTTTCACATTCTCCCAAGATCGCCTTGACCAGCGGCGATCGGCCGTCGCCGTTGGCCAGCCTTGTAAGAGGGCAGGGTTGCCGGCACTGACGAGGGGCGAGCGGACCGGACGGATCGGAAACGACGGTCGGCGCGCCATAGGTCGCAATGCCAACGATCGACGCAGCGCACGCTTTTGCGCTCGACGTCTCACGCGTGAAGGACAAGGCCGGTCTTGCAGACCTGCTGCGCGAAGCCTGCGCCGACATGGGTTGCTCCTGGTTCGCGCTCAGCCATCATATCGACTTTCTCGCCGCGCCAGAGCGCGGCGTTCGTGTTCATAATTACCCGGAGGAATGGGCGCACTGGTTCGACGAGCAACGCCTCGGCGTGACCGACCCCGTTCACCGCGAAAGCCAGCGCAGCATGGCGGGTTTCCTGTGGCACAATATGAAGGCCGAGCGACCCGAGGACGAAGTGATACTTGCCGAGGCACGCCGGCATGGCATTGGCGACGGGCTCACGGTGCCCGCCCATCTTCCCGGCCATGCGCATGGTTCCGTCTCTTTCGCATGGAAGCCAGGTGCGCTGGCGAGCGCCGATGCGCTGCAATTTGCACGGATGATCGGCGGACTTGCCTTCGATGCGGCGCGTCTGATCACATATCCCGATCTCGCGCACATCGGACCTCGGCTTACCCGTCGCCAACGCGAGGTGCTGATCTGGGCCGCCAAGGGAGAATCCGTTCGCAGAATTGGTCTGCGGCTAGGTCTCAGCCCCGATACGGTGCGTGAGCATCTGCGGAATGCCCGGCAGCGCTACGAGGCAAACGGCGGAATCACGCTTACGGTGCGCGCGCTATACGATGGCGACATCAGCTTCGAGGACATCGCCAAGCGCTGAGAAAAATCGGCGACACCCCCCTATCATGCTATGGTGCAAGGGCAAAAAGCCCTTCAATTGGAACGCCTCTTTTCAAACGGAGGCAATTCCATGCTGCTACTTGTCGATTCCACCAACCGGGCGCTCGAGCATAAGGCGCTCCGCTCGATGTTCGAGGCGCGCAAACGCGTCTTCATCGATCTTCTGAAATGGGACATCCCGGCGCTCGCGGATCGCTTCGAGCTCGACCAGTTCGACGACGTCGACGCCACTTATCTGATCGTGACCGACGGAGAGGGGGAGCATCTTGCGTCGTCGCGGCTGCTCCTCACCACACGTCCGGCGCTCCTCGACAGCCTCTTCCCGGGATTGGTGGCGGGTGATGTGCCGCAGGGGCCCGATGTTCTCGAAATCACCCGTTTCTGCCTGTCGCCCGGTATCGGTGCGCGGCAGCGCCGCGTCGCGCGCGACGCACTGCTCGTCGGGCTTGCCGACTTTGCCTTGGCGAACGGCATCCGCACCTATACGGGAGTCGCCGAACTTCCCTGGTTCCGGCAAATCCAGACCTTCGGCTGGGATTGCCGCTCGCTCGGCGAGCCGGTCTTGCACCGCGGGCAGGCGCTCGTCGGTCTTCGTATAGACATCGACGCCACGACCGTCGCCAAGCTCGCCGGCGCGGGCATCGTCAGCAACGCAGCCGCGGCCTCGGCCGCCTGCGCAGCCTGAGGAGGGGGCGATGGTGATCAATCCCGCCGCACTTGACGCGGCCGCTCCCCGCTCCACCGCAGGCCACGAGCTCATGGATCAAGGCTTCACGATACTCAGGGGCGCAGCGCCCACCTCTCTCGTCGCACGTGTGATCGAGGATCTCGCGCCGCGTTCTGCCGCGACCCCTTTTTGCGAAGGCGGCTTCTACGGCGAGCGGACCAAGCGCTTCGGACGGCTTCTCATTCGCTCGCCGCACATGGCCGATCTCGTCATGAATTCGGCAATCCTCGATCTGGCGGAACTTGCGCTCGGCAACTGGTGCGACCGGATCCAGCTCAATCTCGCCCAGGCAATCGAGCTCCACCCCGGCGCGCTCGCCCAGTTCCCGCACCGCGATCAAGATATGTGGCAGGGGTCGCTCGGCGAGGTCGAGTATCTGGTGAACGTCATGTGGCCGCTGACACGTTTCACCGAGGAGAATGGCGCGACAATCCTATGGCCGCGCAGCCATGGTGCCGAAGCGCTCGTCGAGGAGCCGAAAGAGGCGCCGATCATTGCCGAGGCCGAGCCCGGCGATGCGATCGTCTTTCTCGGCTCGACGCTTCATGGGGCGGGTGAGAACCGGAGCGATGGCGTTCGCCGCGGGATCATCATCAGCTACTGCCTCGGCTGGCTCAAGCCCTATGAAAATCAGTGGCTCGCTTATCCGCCCGAGATAGCCCGCGACTTCGCGCCCGAACTGGCTGCGCTTGCGGGCTACGCCCAGCATCGGCCCAATCTTGGCAATTTCGAGGGCCAATGCCCTTCCGTGCTGTTCGGCGGCTATCCCGAGGAGCCTCTGGCTGCGATCGACGCGCTGCGACCTGACCAATCGGCGCTCCTCGCCGACTATGTGGCTGCGCAGCGGCCGGTAGGCGAGGGCGAGCGCGGGGATGGGGCGCTCGCGGCATGAGCCCGGGCGCCACGATGGAGCGGGTCTATCTGGATCTGAAGGCGCGCATCCTGTCGGGCGCCTATCCTCCCGGCACGCGGCTCGAGGCCGCGCAGCTCTCGAAACAGCTCGCCTCGAGCGCCACCCCGGTACGCGACGCCCTCTACCGCCTGTCCGGGGAACGTATCATCGAGAGCTGGCATCAGGAGGGGTTTCGCCAGCCTCTGCTGAGCGAGGCCGATCTTGTCGATCTCTATGGATGGGCGGGCGCGCTGCTTTCGATGGCCTTGAAGGGACGGAGCCCTCGGCCCGATCTGCCGAGCGGCCTCGTCGAACTAGCGAATCACGACAACTACCCCGAGGCTATCGAAGCGTTATTCCGGACGATCGCCATTGGGAGCCAGAATGGCGAACTTCGCGCTTCGATCGTCAATTGTATCGAGAGAAGCATGACAATTCGCGCGTTGGAGGCTCGCGTCGACGCAACGGCCGGCGACGCGCTGGCGGCGATGGCGGAGGATTATCGGTTCGGTCGGTGGAGCGCATTACGCAGCAAAATCACGCGCTTCCATCGCCGGCGAGCAAGCTTTGCCGGCCGGGTTGCGGCCGAAATCCGCAAGCGCTCGGACCCGCTCCGATAATATTCGGACAATATGCGTCGTATAAAATTCCTATACGGCCGGGCCGCCCTAGCTTCGAATGTGCCGCAATTCCGCGGCATATTGGAAGGAAACGATCATGGATCGCGACACCAACGACCTCGTCGACCTCGGCTCCGTCAGCGCCGACACCGCCGGCGAAGAACGCTTCGGCATCGAGCCGGGCGGCAAGGAACTGGTTCAGGGCCTGACCCAGGACTGAACCCAGCCGGTCGGGGGCCGGCCTTCCGGCCTCCGGCACCCTCTTCAATCTGCTTCGAAAAGGTCAAGATGATGGACATCGAAACCAATGATCTCGTCGAACTCGGCACCGCCTCGGGCGACACCGCCGGCGAGCATGGCCTTCCCCTGGAAATGGGCGGCCGCGAAGACTGGGCCGGACTGACCCAGGACTGATCGCCTCTTCGGGAGCCGGCCCGTTGGCCGGTCTCCCGAACTGCTTGGAACGCACCATGGGATGGACGTTAGCCCCGGGTACGGGCTTCTGCGAAACGGCGGAAGAGCTCATTTTTCTCGATCTCTCCCGCGACAAATATTTTGCGCTGCGTGGTCGGGACCGAGCGGCATTCGCCCGGCTGCGCGCGGGCCAGGCCAACGATAGCGATACGATGGCGCGGCTTGTCGCGACCGGCTTGCTGCAACGAACCGATAAGCCGACTTCGATCGCGTCGACGGTCATCGACGTTCCATCGCGTGATCTCGCGGCGGTTCCGGAGGAGGGGTTCAGCCTCGGCATGGTCATTTCGTCGATGCTGGCGGTTCGCTGGGCCCGCTCCGCGATGAGGTCAGAGCGGATCGGACGAACGTTGGCGGACCGACGGCGACACGCAGCTGCAATCGCCCGGGAGCCTGCGGGTCCTGCAATCGAAGCACTTGCGGCACGCTATGCCGCCAATAGGTGGATCAATCCCGAGCCCCAGCGTTGCCTTATCGATGCGCTGGCGCTTGACCACATCCTGGTGGCCAAAGGCCTTGTCCCGACGCTGGTGTTCGGCGTCCGCATGGCTCCGTTCAGGGCGCATTGCTGGTTGCAGACGCCATCCGCGATCCTGACTGGAACCGCGGCCGAGGCTCGCAACTTCACACCGATATTGGTCGTTTGATGAAGGGCGCGTTCGCGGCCTTTCTCGGTGATGTCGAAGGCGCCAGGGACCTTGTCGATGCGGCGGAGCGTCGCGGTCTCGTTTCAGTCGATCTTCAACCGGGCAGGGTGATCTTCGCGTCCGAAGCAATGCCCTTGCAGCGAGCCTCGGGCGGAGCCGTCATTCTTGGCGACTGTTTTACTCGCTATCCGGCGACGGGTCGGGCGCCAAAGAATTGCTGGGGAAGCTATGTAGCTTTCACGGCCGAGAGCGGCGCGCTCGGCGTCGAAAGAGCCGCCCTAACGGGGATGCCGGTGTATTGGTGCCGGCATCCTGCGGGTCTCGCATGCGCATCCGATCCCGCCCTCCTATTGGCTCCGCACGCTCCCGTCGCAATCGACTGGGAGTTCGTCGGCAGCACGCTCGCCTACATCAATCTCCGGACCGAAAGGACAGGCTTGGTTGGCGTGCATGAGCTCGTTGCTGGGACAGGCATAAAGTTCGACGGGCGGAGTATCTGTGTCGCCTCGACTTGGTCACCTTGGCATTATGTGGCCCGCCCGACCTCTCCGAGGCTCGTTGATATTGCCCCGGAGCTGGCCAAACGGATCATCGACTGCACGGCCGCCTGGAGTGCGTCGCGTCACGATATCATTCTCGAACTGTCCGGAGGCCTCGACTCTTCGATCGTCGCGGCCGCGCTCCGGGCCGCGGATAGCGACTTCTCGGCCATCACCTTTGCGACTCCCGAAGCCGAGGGCGACGAGCGCCATTTCGCGCGCGCAGTCGCATCGCGATGCGGGATCGGCCTCACAGAGGTAGTCCATGACGATGCCGCGATCGATCTCGTGTCGCTCCCGGACGCCTTGACGGTCCGGCCGGCCGCCTACAGTGTTCTTGGCGGCCTCGATCGCGCCTTTGTGGAACATGTCTCCGACCGATCGCGGCCGATCTTTGGCGGAATCGGAGGCGACAGCGTCTTCCATCTGAGCACAACGGTCGCGCCCATTCTCGATGTCTGGAGCTCTTGGGGTTGGTCGCGCAGGACCTTTGCGGCTCTCCGCGATGTTGCACGGGCGAGCGATGCCACGATCTGGGAGGCGGCGCGCCTAAGCTGGCGAGCCCATCGTGCTGGTCCACGGATGGGTTGGCGCCGCGATACCGCCTATTTGAACCCGGCAGCACTGCCCGAAACGCCGTTCGCGCATCCGTGGGACGAAGGCGAGGGAACGGTGTCCCAAGCGAAGCGCAACCAAGCAGAGTCCATTCGCCGCATTCTCGATTTCCTCGATCGTCCGCGACGCTGGGAGGGGCGCGATGTCGTTTCGCCCTTGCTCTCGCAGCCCGTCGTCGAACTCTGCCTGTCGATCCCCAGCGGGAGCTGGTTCAGTGGCGGGCGCAATCGGGCGGTTGCGCGCGCGGCATTTGCCGATCGCCTGCCTCCCCAAGTTGTATGGCGCAAGGGAAAGGGCCGGATGGAGGCGCTCTGCGCCGCGGCCTACATGAGGCAGCGGGCGCAGCTTCGCGAGCTTCTGCTCGGCGGTATATTGGCTCAGCGTGGGCTGCTCGATGCACAGGCCATTGAGGCCTATCTCGAGCGTGACCTCACCGAAGGGGACTTCGACTATTTCCGGTTGATCGAGATCGGCGACGTCGAGCGCTGGTTGCGTGTCGTGGAGCCCGGTGTGGCGGCCGGTAGCAGCTTGGCCCAGCGCTGATACTGACCAGCCTTGTCGGGAGCGGGGTCGATCTCGCCCTTCAGCCAGTAGCGGAACCAGTCGAGATTGCGCTCATAGGCTGCGAGCTTCTGACGAGGCTCAACCTTGATGTGCGGCGCATAGGGAAAGATATGCGCTTCGCCTTTTCGCGATGTCGCAAGCCGGCTGATCAGCTCGATCGAAAGCCGTGCTTCCTGTTCGGGAAATTGCATCAAGATCGGCGCGCGAATGCGGTCGATGTTGAGTGCGGGAGAAAGCTCCTTCCACGCATCGGGGGTATCGTCGGGGGACCCGGCCCCCCAGACCTTCCGGATATTGTCCGCGAAGGTTTCGCGACCGGGGCGGGCGTTGAACCAGTAGTAAGCCGGCTCCATCTGGACCGAGGCGATCGAGACGGCTTTGAGCGCGTCGCTGTGGGTCGTTGCCCACATCGTCACCTCGCTGCCGAAGCTCAGACCGCCCATGCCGACGCGGCTCGCATCGACGATTCCGCGGTCTGACAGCAGCTTTGTCGCCGCTTCGATCGCCTCGAGGCCTCTCCGGTAACGCGCATCTTTTTCGGTGTCGCCCGGAACCGCATTGATGCAGAGCGCGGCGATACCGTGCGCGGCGAGTGCGCGAAGCGGCCATTCATTGCCGACGCCGCCGCGCAGATAGCCGGCGCAGGTGTAGTATGTGACGAAGAGCGGCAGCCGCCCGGGGATCTTCGGGCGGATCAATACGCCCGACGCACGGCTGCCGCTCACCTGCCACACGATCGTTTCGGCAAGGAGCCCGTCGTGGTCAGGATTGGGATTGGGGGAATCGATGACCTGCCTGCTGCCGTCGGCACCGATGCGGACAAGGCGGGGCGGCAGCGCAGACGCGGCCTCGACGCAGAAAAGCGCAGTGCCTGCAGCCGTGCAGGGAATGAAATATTTTTGGCTTCCGGCGAGCAGACCGTCGCTCGCAATCAGCTTTGTGAGGCGCCCCGGCTTGGCCGTCCAGCGCAGGAGGGTTTGCCGATAATCGGCGTCGTGCAACGCGACGACACTGTTGCCGTTATCCATTGGCAGCACCCAGGACAGGCGAGGAAGCTCGGCGGCGCATCCGACTTTCGTCTTGCAGACGCCGCGATCCTCGAGCGCTGCGCGCAAGATCGCGGGGAGATCGCTCGTCAGAAGCGCCACGGGATTTGGCGGCGGCGCCAAGAGTGCCTCTTCGCTCGCTGTCGCGGGCCGCTCCATTCCCTGTGGCGACCGGGCTGTAAACGCCCTTGGCGCTGACGCGAGCAGCGGAGCGCGGTCGAACCAGTCGTTCGAAAATCGCTGGCTGGCCGCGCGCCCGTTGATCAGCGCGCCGCGGAAGAGCGGTTGCGCCAGATCACTCTGTCCATCGACGAGAATACCGGCCTCTCTCTCGGCTTCCTCGGTCCGCGCAATCAGGTCGCGCGAAGGGCCCATACGCATGACGAGCAAGCCGCTGCTGTCGAACGCATAGGCCTCGATGTCGCCGTCTCCGGCGGCAAGCTGCCGGAACCCGGATCCATCGACGGGAGAGGACCAAAGCGCGATCCGGCCATCGACGAGGGCCCGAACGACGATCTGCTTGCTGTCGGGGGTCCATTTGGCCTCGCCGGGTTCGACGACGCCGGCGTCGTTCCACAGGGCGGTGCCCGTGCGGCCCAGCCTGCGTGGCGAGGTTCTTCCGTCGGCCGCTACGAGATACCAATCGACATCGATCCGGTTGGTCAGCGTCGACGGCCGCTCGATGCGATAGGCAATCCATTTCCCGTCGGGCGAGGCCGTGACGCCGCTGATGTCGGCGGTCTCGGCGATCTCGCGCGATGTAACCTGACTGGCCGCGGGCGATGCCGCGGCCAGCAGGACGAACATCAAGGTGGCTCGGCTTACCACCGGACGACCGCCTGGACCGATATCATGCGGCCCAGCGGGCTTGCCTTCTCGGGATCGTAACCGAGCGCCGAGGTTTGGCTCTTGTTGTTCACATAAGGCGGATCGCGATCGAAGAGGTTCTGAATCGCGAGGCCGAGCTGCAAACCGCGCCCGCTTGCGTCGGCTGCGTTGCCGCCGATGCGCTGCGACAGGGTGAGGTCCACCGTAGTCCACGCCGAGACCCGCTCGTTGGGAATGACGACCTGGTTCTTGTAACCATCGGTGTAATTCACGAACGCGCTGGCCGCGAAGCCGCCCTTCGACCAGCCAAGCCGCCCGCGCATCCGCCATTTGACCGGGCTCGCATAGAGGCCGACGAAATCGCTGCTCACAGAGCCGGGCGAAAGCTGCTTCCTGATCGAGAAGATGTGGGTGCCGCTGACCCCGAGGTCGAGCGTTCCGCCCGCGAGTTCGGGGGCATAGCCGATCTCGAAGTCGATACCCTCCTGATGCTCGCGCGCGAGGTTTCGCGTCTGCCCGTCGAGGATCGCAACGACCTGACCCGGCGCGATGTTGATCGGGTTCGTGAAGGTCGGCTGATTGTAGTAGAATTGCACCAGATCCAGCGACGGATTGTCCGTCACTACACCGCCGAACACGTCGAGATTGGTCAGGAACCGCAGATAATCTTCGGTGAGCGTTCCGATGCGGTCGCGATAATCGACATCGAAATAGGTGAGCGACGCCCGCAAGCCCGGCATGGATCGCGGCGCGATGTCGAAGCCGGCGGTCCAGGTCGTCGCCTTCTCGGGCTGGATGTTGGGGGCATATCCGAACAGGGCGAGGACATTGGAGGTGCCGGTCGGCGAACGCGGATCGGGGACAGTCGCCGTCGTGTAGAGCGACAGCGCGGGGCCGATCAACTCATCGAATTGTGGGGCGCGGAACGAGGTTCCGTAGGACGCGCGCACGGCGATGCCTTCGATTGGCTCCCACCGGGCGCTGATCTTCGGGTTTTCGGTACGACCGAACTGATTATAGTCTTCGATTCGGCCCGCGAGAGTCAGGTCGAGTTTGTGGAAGCCCGGCATCGCATTGTCGGGACCGAAGATCGGCACGAGCAATTCGGCATAGATCGACTTAACGTGGCGCGGCCCCGGAAAGCCGGGATAGAAGCCGGCCGAAGGCGTCAGCGTGCTGGTGTCGAGGATCCGGTAATAGTCATAGGCCTCCCGCCGATACTCGGCGCCTGCCGCGAGGCGCACGTCGCCGGCAGGAAGGCGGAACAGCGGGCCATCGGCACGCAGCGCGGCCGACCAGGTCTTGAAGTCGTCGATCGTTTCGATACCGCCGCGAATATAGTCGATCGTCGCGGGATTGTTCGCGCTCCCGTCGCCGAAGACGTTGAAGGAGGTTGCGGGGTTGGTGTCCGCAAGCGCCACTGCGAGGCGCGCGCTGTTGACCTGGTTCAGTGTCCGGGCCTTGCCCTTCTGGACCCCATAAGCGCCGCCGACGTGAATGCGCCATTCGCCAATCGTCTGTTCGAGACCCGCCGAGGCCGAGAGCGCGCGGACGCGGCCCTCGTTGATCTGCGGCCCGACGTCATTCACAAAATTATAAGTCACCTGCACGGGCTGGCGGGTGCCGATCGGATCGACGTAGAAGGGGTTCGTCACCGGAACCCGCGCAGTGCGAAGCGCGGTAACGTTGGTTTCCTTGCGATACTTCCGCTGTGCGCCGAGGATCGACGCGCGGAATGTCAGACCGCCGGTGATTTCGAATTCGCCTGCCGCGTAGAGGCTATGGACACGCTGGCGGGGCAGAATGTCGGTCTCGGCACGGTTGTCGCGGCGGTTCTGGACCCCGGGAAGGAGCTGCGCGGCGGTGAGGCTGCGGCCATTTTGGCCCGCTGGGATGCCGAAGAGCTGGCCGTTTGCGGCACGGATCGTCCCGGGGCTCGCGTAGATCGAGCGATAATCGGGGCCGCCGAAGGGACGAAGGTCCTCGCGCGCAAAATCGCGCTCCGCCGCCGCGAGCGCGCCGCGATCCGAATATTGGTAAGCGAGGACGAGATGGCCCCCGCTCCACTTTTTGCCGAGCAGTTGGCTGAATTGCACCTCGGTCATGTCACCGTCTGCGGTGCCTGCGCGGAGGATCGTCTCGCCCCCCTCGAAACGATTGCGGAGGCGGAGGTTGACGACCCCGGCAACCGCATCGGCTCCATAGATCGCCGAGGCGCCGTCGGTCAGGACTTCGATCCGTTCGACCGCGGTCATCGGGATCAGTGAGATGTCCGCGAAGAGGCCGCCGACGCCGCCGAGCGCCGGTCGCGCGCCGTCGATCAAGACAAGCGTAGAATTCGTGCCGAGGCCGCGGAGGTTGATGCTTGACCCTAGCGTAGCGTCGTTTCCGGTGCCGTTTCGCGTCGTTGCGCCGGTCGTGGTCTCGTTCGAGCCACCTCCGAAGGCTTGCGGCAGCGACTGAAGCATCTGCTGGACAGTGCCGTAGCCGCTCTTCTCGATTGCTTCGCGATCGATCGTTACGATTGGCGACCCGGTAGGGCCTACGCCGCGGATGCGCGAGCCAGTAACGATGATCGCTTCGCCGGACGCGTCAGTCGATCCAGCTTCCGCGGCACCCTCGTTTCCCTCGCGCACCACAAGCGCGCCATCGACGAGTTCGGCGACGAGGCCGGTTCCGGATAGGAGGCGGGAAAGCGCAGCGTCTGCATTGAGGCGGCCTTGAACGCGAGTGCTGCGCTTGCCGGCGACGATGGTGGACGAGGCGACAACTTCGCGGCCCGAAATTTGCGAGTAGCTTCGGAGCGCGGCGCCGAGGTCCTGTGCTGCAATATCGTAGCTACGACGTTCCGTCTGCGTCTGCGCCTGAGCCGTGGGCGCCTGAATCGCGATCGTGGCGGTGCTCGATGCGAGCATCGCGGCCAGAATCTTATACTTCATCTTACCTCCCCATGCGGCCACCGATGGCCGTCTGGGGGTGCAAAACACCGGGAAGAGGATATCCCCCCTTCGCGATGGGAATTATTTTTTCAGGATGATCGCCTCACCGGTTTCCTCGACCTTGAGGTCGAGAGCGGCTGCCAGCTTGCGGGCCAGGCTTGCGGTGTCGGAAATGTCGAACCGGCCCGTCAACGTGAGCGAGGCGAGCGCCGGATCGGCCAGGCGGACCGGTGTGCCATTCCCCTTGTTCGCTGCATCCAGAACCGCGCCGAGTGGCAGATTGTCGGCGGCGAGCATCGCCGTGGCAACCGGGCTGGCCATCTCGGGGAGGAGGCGCGGGCCGCTGTCGGTGACCTCGGCGCGCTCGCCGGGAGAAAGCCGCAGCGCCCTGGGCGTACCAGCGAGGCGGACTTCGACCGAGCCTTTGATCAGCATGATTTGCGGGACGGCATCGCGGGCATCTACCTCGAATACCGTGCCGAGCGCTGTCGTCTCCGATTTTCCTGCAACCACGATGAATGGCCGCGCGGCGTCATGGGCAACGTCGAAACGTGCCCGGCCCCCGTGCAGGCGAAGCCTGCGCTCCGTGTCCGAGAATTGCGGTTCGGCCCAGGCACCGTCCATCAACGTGACGGTGGAGCCGTCGGCCAGCCGAAGCTGGCCGGGAAGCATCGGTCCTGCAGCGATCTGCGGGACATCGGCCCGGCGGTTCAGGTGCCACGCGATGCCGAGCGCAAGGCCGACGGCCGCGATTGTCGCGACGGCCCAGCGAAGCCGGCCTGGGGCGCTGCGCTCAGTGCGCGCCTTCGCCTCGATGCGCTGGCGCGACAGCGATCCTGCGAGCGCAAAATCATCCTCGGCGGCGGCAAAGGCTTCGGCATGGCCGGGTTTCGCGTGCCAAAGCTTGAAGGCTTCGCGATCGGCGTCGCTAGGGGTGCCCCGCATCCGCGCGGCCCATTCGGCCGCCTTGCGCTGTTCGCGCCTCACGGCTGGTTGTCTCGCGCCTTGCGAATTGCGATCAGGGCTTTTGCGATATGTTTTTCCACGCGCTTTGGACTCATGCCTTTGATTCGTGCGATCTCCGGATAGCTGAGATCGTCGAACCTGTGCATCAGGAATACATCCCGTGTGGTTGGATTTAGCTCGGCTATGGCCTGTTCTATCCTGCGCAGCATGTCACGATGCTCGAGCGTCGTATGCGGGTCCGGTCCGGCAACTTCATGATCTTCGAAACTATGGTGGGCATGGGCGTGGCTCCGGACGCCCGAACGGGCGCGATTCTTAAGGATCGATCGTGCGGCGGCGGCGAGATAGGCGCCCGGCGCTTCGAGGAATCCCGCGCTCACGCCCTTGGCGGAGAACAGTCGGCGGAAGGTCTCCTGTACGAGGTCGCCGACCTCTTGCGGGGGGACGCTGCGACGCATGATCCCGGCGACGCGCGCATGGTGCGACGCGTAAAGCGCCCTGGCGCGCTCGGCATGACCGTAACCCGCCCAGTCACCCGGAGGCACGGGATCGCCGGAGGCGATGCCGCGCCTGTCCAAGGGGTCGTCGTCGAAATCCATTTCCCATCGCCTACCGGTCGGACCGAAAGGCATCGAAGCCGGGAGGTAAGAACATATTCGGAAATATGCGCCGCCGCCTTTAGCCCGAAGGCCTGGACATACGCGTCGGCCACCCGGCAACGGATGGGATGTCATAAGGCTTCCGAACGAGATTCTTACGTCTCGGCACCGCGCGCCTCTTCTGCCCGATGCTTCCTGATCATAGCCGGAAGGTCTGATAGGGCAAGATGGTCGGGGTCCGATTGCTCCATCCTGGTGGGGGAATTGGCATGGCGGCTGGTAATTTCGCGCACGGCGATGCAGACGGGCGCGCCTCGCGGAGAGGGCGCGGTGCAGGAGATGGACGAAACATGGGGATCGATGTCGACGCTGCGAAAGTCGTGACCTTGAACCTCGCGCATGAGCAGCGCGTGGTGACCGACCCGGCGCGCGCGTTATCGGAAATGAAGCTTCACGGTATGGAGGTGGTGAGCATGTTCCGCCGCCGCAAAGCGGGCCACAACGAGGACGACGGCAATCCGCTCATCTATGCCCTGAAGGGGCGCATGGGCTTCACGATCCCACCTGCTGATCTCCGGAAATTCATTGCCCTCGGTCAGCAGTTGCTGCCGCAAGCCCTCGCGGGCACGGAGTTCGACCTCGTCGTGCCTCTCCCTTCGAGCGCAACCGTCACGCACAGGCTTGGGTTACGGGCTGCACGCAACCGAGGCGTTCTTCCGATCATCCCATGCCTTCATAAGGCGACGATCGCCGATGTGCTGGCCGCGGCTCCGGCACTTGATGCGGTGAAGGCCCGCGACAGGCAATGGTTTACGACGCAGCTTGCCCGGTTGCAGCAACTCGCACCTGATCAGATAATCGAGATGAAGACTGTGCCAATCCGCATCCGACAGTATTTTACGCCCATTGCTGCGGGCACCCTTGCGGACCAGTGCGCGGGCCGCCATATCCTTCTCGTCGATGATATCGTCGGCTCAGGAGCAAGTCTTCTCGCCGCGCGAAACGCACTCCTTGCCGCAGGAGCTGCGGGGGTCCGTGCACTGACCCTGCTCAGCCGATTGCGGTGATTCATTGACTCTTTAGGCTTTGGTGCCTAAATTGAGCTCACAGACCGCATCTACACCTTGCGGTCTCTAAATATGAGGCACTTCCGTCAAACGAGGTGCAGGATCGGGCAGCGCCGCCAGCGGCCGGACCGTAAGGGTCATAAGCTGGAGATCGGGTACCGACCGATGAAATCTAAAGGGCGCCGGGCAACCGGTGCCCTTTTTATTTGCCTGCGAGGCGGAAACTACTTCAATTCGATATCCCGAGGAAGGCGTAAGCGTGGTCAGGAAACCGCCATCGATTAGCTGTCGCGGGATTTAGCGTCGGCGTAGGCGGCTCTTCCCTGTGCTCGTCGCTTGGCGAGCTTCGCCATGCGTGCGTTGATCTCGTCGGCGCCGATATCGGTGGGATCGAAGACGCCGCCATACCATTGCACCATGGATGCGCGCTCGGGATGGCGCGGCTTGGCCATGGCATTGAGGAACTCTTCAAACCCCGGGGTTCCGCCGACATCTTCGGGCGGGGCTCGTCGTTCGCCATCGACGAAGCGCGGGTAATCGATGCCGGGGATGGCGGGTGTGATCTCTTCGATCTCGATACGATGTCGCCAGTTGTCCCCGAAATCATAGGTGTAGGTGAAGCTGGTGATGCCGCGCTCGACGAGCTTGCCGATGCGCATATTGGCGGCATCGCGGGTGCGGACCATGAAAGCGTCATCATCATCGAAGCGGATGCCATAGGCGGCATCGCCGACGTCGAAACGGAACAGATGGTAGTTCTCGAAGAGCATGCAGGCCTGGATCGCGAGGTGCAGGGTCTTGAGGCTGTTGGTGACGGGAAGTTCGACACGGCGCCAGATGGCGGGCTTCATGTCTTCGAGCGTGATGCGAATCCGTGCGATCTGGTCGGTCATGCCGCCATGCTGACGGGTGCGCTTTGCGCTGTCCAGTTCCACGGCATGAGCTCGTCCCAGCGGGAGGCGGGCCAGCCCGATGCGATCTTCTCGATGACATCGGCGATATAGGCCTGCGGCTCGACGCCGTTGAGCTTGGCTGTCTCGATGACCGAGTAGGTGGCAGCGGCGCGTTCGCCGCCAGCCTTCGATCCGGCGAACAGCCAGTTCTTGCGGCCGATCGCGATGGCGCGGATCGCGCGCTCGGCGATATTGTTGTCGATCTCCGCGATGCCGTCATCGATGTAGCGGGTCAGCGCGTCCCAGCGCTTGCGGCCATAGGCAAGCGCCTTCGTCATCGCCGACTTGGGCGACAGACGACGCAGGGCGTCGTCGATCGCGCCGCGAAGCGCATCGATCTGCGGCCTGGCTTGCTCCTGTCGTTGTCGGCGCCGGATATCGGGCGGCTGGCCGCGCACATCCTCTTCGATCCGGTAGAGCCCGGCGATACGTGTCAGCAGGTCGGTGGTAAGCGGCGTCGGGCTCGTCTGGTGGCACTCGAAGATCTTGCGGCGAAAGTGTGCCCAGCAGGCGACCTCGCGGATGCGGTTGCCTTCATAGAGCTTCTCATATCCGGCATAGCCGTCGGCCTGGAGAAGGCCGGTGAACGATCTGAGCTCGCTCTGCGGATGGATGCCGCTGCGATCAGGGGTGAACCGATACCAGGCGAGTGCCGGGGTTGCGGCGCCCGATGCGCGATCATCGACGACATAGGCCCAGAGCCGTGCCTGCGCGGTGCGGCCCTTGCCGGGCACGAGCATCGGCACCGGCGTGTCGTCAGTGTGCAGCTTGGCGGCCTTCAGCCCTTCTTCGCGGATGCGGCTGACGATGGGGTCGAGCAGATGCGCGACCTGGCCTGCCCATCCGGCGAGGGTGGAGCGATCGATGTCGATACCCTGCGCTGCCATCATCTCTGCCTGGCGGTAAAGCGGGAGATGATGATCGAACTTGTTCACGACGACATGGGCGAGCGTGGCAAAGCTCGCCTTACCGCGTGCTATCGCCTTCGCTGGCGCCGGTGCCTGGACGATCTTCTCACAGGCGCGGCAGCTATACTTGGGCCGCACGGTGCGGATGACGCGCCACTGGATCGGGGCAATATCGAGCTGCTCATCACTGTCGTCGCCAAGCGGGCGCAGCGCGCCGCCGCAATCGGGACAGGTGCAGCTGCCGGCCTCGGGCTCGATCCGCCGTTCCGCGCGCGGCAGATGATCGGGCAATGCGCGCACCGGCGATACCCGTTCGGCGGGTGCCCGCTCACTCGTTCGGCTGTCGGCGACCTCAGCCTCGCCTTCGAGTTCTTCGAGGGCCAGCTCGAGCTGCTCGATCTGGAGCGCGAGCTTCTCCGAGGACTGGCCGAAGGTCATGCGGCGAAGCTGCGCGAGCTGGTGGCGGAGGGTGTCGATCAGCGTATCGCGCGCCGCCAAAGCGGCTTCGAGCTCGGCGATCCGGGCGTCCTTGTCGATGCTGGAAGAGGCTGGTTCCGACACGCGGAACATCTAGCAAAAGTGGCTCCGCGATGCCAGTAAAACCCTCACTAATCCGCCACTTTTTACCCTGCGAGCAAGGGCGCCGCGGTGCGTTCGGGACGCCGCCAGTCAATGCCTTCGAGCAGCATCGAAAGCTGCGCCGCGGTGAGGCTGACCTTGCCCGCCTTGGTGATCGGCCAGACGAACCGGCCACGGTCCATGCGCTTCGAGAAGAGGCACAGGCCCTGGCCATCATACCAGAGCAGCTTGACCAGATCGCCGCGCTTGCCGCGGAACGCGAACAGCGCGCCCGAGTGCGGACTCTTCTCCAGCACCTGCTGCACTAGCACCGCGAGGCGGTCGAACCCCTTGCGCATATCGGTGGCGCCGCAGGCCAGATATATCCGTGTCGTCGGCGGTAACGGGATCATCGGGCAAGGACGGACATCACCCGTGCCAGCGCATCGGCATCGACCGCCGCGTCGACGGTGAGCCGCACGCCTGACGGCAGCTCGATCCCGATCTGGCCGCTGCCTGCCGTCGCCGGGGCCGGAACGGACACCTCCACCTCGGCGAACGAGGGTGCCGGCGTGCGCTTCGCTCCCGTCAGATCGCCAGCCAGGGCCTGTCGGCGCCACGTATAGAGCAGCCCGCTGCCGACCGCGTGCCGCTGGCATGTCGCCGAGACCGAGCCGTCGGGGCCAAATGCCTCGCGCAGGATCGACAGCTTCTGATCCACCGACCAACGGCGACGGCCGCCAACGACCGCGATCCGACTGCTCATACGATCACTCATATGACCAGTCACAAGAGCACTCGCTCCCGCCGCTCCGATATCCTCGCTCATCACCGCTCCTCGCAAAGAGCGGCTATCAGCACCCCGGAACGCCGTCCCGCAAGGCGGCCTTCACACCACGGTTACAGGAAGGCTGCTAAGGCTGCATTTCCGCATTCTGGCGAACCAACAGCGCATCCCGGGCAGTCGATAGCAGGTTAACCAGCCGCACCTTCCGCACGCTTCCAGCGCGCCGTCGAGTCCATTTCCACCCTTGTGCAGGTGTGATCCTCTCTTTGATGATCGGTAGCCAGGCGTGAGGTGGAGGCGGATATCTGTAAAATCGGCACGCCATAAGAAATAAGGGAAGCTGATCAAGCTTGATGGCCGACAGCTCGTCATAGTGGCTTGTCGCGCCGACCTCTTTCTCGACAGCGCTCAACAGCTCTTTCCCATCGTTGCCGATCTTCAGGTTACCCAGCGCGCCTCCGTTCGCCCGGCCCGCCCAAAGCTTTTCTTCACTCCGAGCGTTGGGAACCCAAATCTGGAAATTGCAGTGGGGAAGGTATTCGGTTTGAAACTCCCCGAGTTCGGTCACTAGGTCGCTTTCTCCGAATGCCAAAGCGAACAGTGCGAGATGAGGATACAAAATGCTGGCCGCAGTGAGTTCCTTCCGAACATCTTCGTCATCCCGGTCGGCGGGGCGGATCAGCGATGCATAATCATGCTCGATGACGGGATAGAACTCACCCCAACGGAAAGATATCATAGCTGAGCGAGCGACCTGCGCGACGTAATGCGCTGCCACTTCCTGCGTCTCTGGAACGATCGCAAGCAACATCAACGCGAGGATGATGTCGATGGACTGATCCTCATGGACGGGTGTGTACAGGGCGCGATTGGCCTCGATCATTTCAGCGACGCCCTTCGCGACTTCCACGAGCTTGGCGCTCGGCTCGGTCACGAATCCCAGCGGTTTGCCCGCGCTGGTCTCTAGCCACGCTCGAAACAGACCGCCTATTGCAAGGCGTCCCAGCGTTTCGAACAGCGCAAGGTTGATATCGAGCGAGTCCCGCGATCCCACCGAATAACTAAGGGCGTGCCGAGAGCTGGCATGCTTTAGAATCTTCGCACCGTAGAGTTCGTCCCAGATCCGCAGGTACAGATCCGCTACCTCGAAGAGACTGTGACTTGCTAACTGCTTGCGGCTTCTATCCTCGTTAACCAGCGGCCAAAGCTGCGCCCAACCTCGCAACATCACATATTCGCTCGCTCGATATGGAGCCTCGAGATTGCCGGCCTCGCGTCCCCAGACAAGGAGGATCCAGAGAGCGAGATAGATGCTCCTGACGCGCTCCACGGGCGTGAGCCCCGTGTCGGCCTCGACGTCGTGCACTAGCCGCGCGAACTGCTGGAAAGAAGATTCCGGCTCCTCGACAAGTGCCGCAGCACGGCGGAGATATTTCCTTCGCTCGGGAGGGAAGACTTCTTCTCGAAGCGCGCCATCGACAATCATTCCGGTGAGCGTATCTCCGGTCCAGACCCGATACTCGATTTGCGGCGTCCGTTCTCGTCGCATGAATCCGTCGACGACCGGCTTTACATTCTGAAGTACGACACCGCCGACCGTGATGCAGACGACAACCGGAAGCTTTTGATGCTCCGGCGCAAGCGTGTCGAGATAAGCATCGCGCAATTCACCGAGTGACGGTCTCACCGCTTGCGGGCCAACGTCCCAGTCGCTTCGCGTGAGGTCGCCCTGCTTGATAACGAAAAGAAATAGTTTGCGCTTTCCGTCCGTGTCCGGCCCGACAGCGGCTACGTCGACGCCGAATTGTCGCGGACCTACTTGCGGCCTTGAGATGACCTCATATCCAGTCGCAGTGAGCAGCTCCGGCACGATTGCGTCGAGCTCGTCCCGCTCTCTAAGGCCGCGAAAAAACTCCCGAACGATCGACCTCATTCGTCGGTCTCGTCACGCAGCAGCATGTCGCGCCGGTAGCGGGCCCAGAAGGGCTCGACCATGTCGAAGCGCAGCACTTCGGTCGAGAACCCCTGCGAGACCATTTGCGTCTCCTGACGAACGCTTTCGTCCTCCGATTGGTAAACGTCATAGACCGCAGCATCGCCGTAAAGCATCACAGACGTGGGAAATATCTCACCGAAAATTGATCCCTTCATCGCGTTCTTCGAAATGGCCCGGCGCTCCTCGCGATGCTTTTGCTCGACGAGGGTTCGATGGTGTTCGGATGGCGCCAGTTCCTTTATCTCATATGCGGCCTCGATTGCCGCCTGATAGGCATCATGAGCGGCGAGAACCCGATGGATCGCATCGCGAGCATGCCGCGGCCCGGAGTTGACAGCCCTTTCCAGATAGGCCCGGGACACGACCCAGAAGGTCATCAGGAGCGGGTCGAAGATAAGATGTTCGGCCTGATTACGGACGCTTATGGGAGCGGTACGCAGCGCACTCACTAATATCGATGCGAGTGTGCCTGGAAAGGCCAGGAGTATCGCCGAGGAACGGCGGATGGCACGTAGAGCCTCCTCGGGCGACCATGCGCTCATATCGATTTCAAATGTCGGCGTGTTTTCTCCGACTCCGCTGGAAATTTCGAGAATGGCATCGAAGTGTCGAAAGCTCGGTGACCGCAGCCAGGTGCCTATAAGTGCCGAGCGGGAAACAGGGGCACTGTTCAGGATCGCCGTCGCCGTCGCATCGAGTTTTTTCATGCGTGCCGACCGGCTCATGAGCAAATGGTCGAGTAGCGCATGCGCAGCTGGAGCAAGCTGTCCGGCCATAGTCTTGGACAGAATCTGGTCGACGACATCGATCGTGTCGTCCTCGCCCGGACCTATTGCCATCAGTGCTTGGAAAGCCGCATTTGCAAGCGGCTCGGGCGCCTTCGAGATCGAGAACATCATTTCCGATGCGATCGCATTGCGAACATGCTCGTCGTTGCTATTGGAGCGGTCGGCTATCGCGGCGACCCCTTCACTTTCCTTTCCAGCGATGTTGGCGGCGACGTGGAGTAGTGAGCGCAGCGGCGCCACCACGGCGGCGCCTTTTTCGCGTCGAATGGCCGCGCGCAACGCCTGAATAGCCCGATCTAGCTCGTGAGCGTGAAATCCATCGAAGCGACCGAGCAGATTTGTTGCGCTCCATCGTTCGTCGTCGGACCCGTTCTTAGCCATCCTGATCAGAGCCGGAAGGAAGCGTCGGCGACTTACCTTCAGGCCTGAGTGACAGACGGAATGTCTAATATAGTCCGGCGCTGAGCCAGTGTTGATCGCTTCGAGAAGCGCCCACGGCCGCGATGCTTTTGCCTCGCACCAACTGCTGAACCATGCGGAAAGATAGTAGGGGATTCCTTGCCCCCTCGATTGCTCGCTCAACCCGACGACCAGTTCCAGAACCTGTGACTGGTCGAACACCAGCATAGGCAACACGTCTTGGAGGAACTGCTGGCAGCCAAAGGCAAGCCGTTCTTCGCTGGCATGTGCAAAGGCAGCCACCACGTCGATGATACCGGCACGGTGAGCCGCGGCGGCGTCCGCGACGATATCGGCCCAATAACTGTCGCTGTTTGGAAACGCGTCCGACACGTATTCGGGCAGATTCCCGTTCGCCGCAGCCTCGATCATCAGGTCACGGTGATAGAAAAAAGATGTCTTTGTTCTCGGCACAGCCGGACCAAATCACCAACATCAAGTTATCGCAATCACTATTCGATCCTTGTTGCGTGCGCATGGCGATGCGAGGCATTTTCAACCCTGCATTATCCTTGGCAGCACCGCGCGCTCGCTTCGCGTTAGTCGATCCCGCCGCGATTGCTTTCTGGACCGCGGCGCATCGGATGCAACAGGAGCTTGGCTCCTGTCCTCCGCTACGCTGCGGCCCGCTGGGTGCATCCGATGCTCATGCCGCGGCCCAACCGCAGCCGCACGGCGGGATATTCCGACCGTGGCAGGAGAAATGCGATGGCAGCGATCGGTATCGTCAAAGGCAGCATCGAAAAGGGCTTCGTCGGCCAGCTGGCCACCCTATCTATTCGGGCACCCGTTGAAATTCGAAGCAACCGCTCCAAGGCCAATGAAATTCAGCCCGACTTTCGCGTTTGGTCGGATGGCGTTGAAATCGGTGCCGGTTGGATCCGCATTGGAGTCGGCTCGGGCAAACCCTATGTCTCTATCACTCTTGAAGCGCCCGAGTTCGGCCCGCGACGCTTGTACGCGACGCTCGGCCGGGCGGCAGGCCAGGATGACGAGAGTACTTATGCCCTCATATGGAATCCCGTGGATTAGGTGCGGCTCCTAAGGGATTCCATCCATGGCGGTCACCTCGCACCTCGGATCAATATCGGGGTGCAAGGGACTCGCCATCTTGTTAGGGTGACGCTCCATGCGAAATAGTCTTGATCATCTCCCGCCTCAAAAGCAGCGCGAACTCGAACGCGTCGTGCAAATCATCTTCGAGGAGTTCGAAGATGCCTTGGCGCTCGCAACACAGGACTGGAAGCGCAAGGGCCGCATTGCAAAGATCATTCTCTACGGCAGTTATGCTCGCGGCGGGTGGGTCGACGAGCCGCATACTGAGGTGGTCCCGCCTATTTGGACAGTTTGGCGGCTAAGTTAAGCTAATCCCGGTTGTCGTTCATGCCGCCTGTTTGATCATCAGATCATGGGGGGCATGCCCCCCATGATCTGATTGCCCGATCCGCCGATAGGCCTCTGCCGGGGTCCTCCCGGCAAGGCCCGAGTGTGGACGCTGGGTGTTGTAATAGGTGATCCACCGGCCAAGACCAGCCCGCAACTCGGAGCCGGTCTCGAAGGCGTGCAGATACACGCATTCGTATTTCAGGGAACGCCAGAGGCGCTCGATGAAGACATTGTCCATCCACCGCCCCCGGCCATCCATGCTGATGCGGACCTCTGCGTCGCGCAGCACGCTGGTGAAGGCAAAGCTGGTGAACTGGCTACCCTGATCGGTATTGAAGATCTCGGGGCTGCCGAAGCCGCGTCAGCGCTTCCTCCAATCGCCGTGACGCAGAAGCCCGCGTCCATGGTGTTCGACAGTCGCCACGCCAGTACCTTTCGGGTGGCCCAGTCCATGATCGCGACCAGGTAAAGGAAGCCCCGGCGCATCGGGATATAGGTCACGTCAGCGCACCACACATGGTTGGGCCGCTCGATCGTCAGCTTGCGCAGCAGATACGGATAAACCCGGTGCTGCGGGTGCGGATCGCTCGTGCGCGGCCGCTGATAAATGGGCGATAGCCCCATCTTCGCCATCAGCCGCCGCACCCGTCGTCGCCCAACGTCATGACCATTACGGCGCAGATGCCGGACCATCTGCCGACTGCCGTACCACGGCATGTCGAGGAACGCCGCGTCGATCACCCGCATCAGCGCCAACGTCTCCTCGGTCTCCGGCACTGGCGCGTAATAGTAGCTCGACCGGCTGATCGACAGCAGTCGGCATTGCGCCGCGATCGACAGGCGACGGTGAGCAGCCTCGATCATCGATCGCCTCCGTGCCACGCTCATCGACCGGAGGCTTTCGCTAAAAAATCCCGCTCGACCAGCAACTGCCCGATCTTCGCATGCAGCTTGTCCACTTCGGCCTCGCTGGCCGCCCTGGCCGCTTCACCTGCGCCGGAAAATGTGCCTGCCATCCCCGCAATCGCCTGCCGCTTCCACGACGCAATCATCGTGTGGTGAACGCCATGCTTGGCTGCCAGCTCCGCCAGCGTCAGATCGCCCCGGATCGCTTCAAGCGCAACCTTCGCCTTGAAATCCGCGCTGTACCGCTTCCTCGTCGTCTTCATTCCCGTACCATTCCTTCAGGTCGGGACTAGCTTAACACCCTGTCCAGAAAACCGGCACCACCTCATACAGCCAAGGGCTATCAGTCGGATTATGATCTGTTGATCATCGTCAACGACGACCGACTGACCGATCGGGTTGAATATTGGTCGAAGCTCGATGACCGGCTGATCCGGGAGCTTTCGGTGACGAAGACACTACGTACGCCGGTGAACTTCATCGTTCACAGTGTTGGCGAGGTGAATGCCGGACTATCGCAAGGGCGATATTTCTTCATGGACGTCGCCCGTGACGGGATCGCTATTTATCAGGCCGTCGACGACGAGCTACCCGAGCCCCAGCCGAAGACGCCCCATGCAGCGCTCGAAATGGCCCAGGAGTATTTTGACGAATGGTTCGCAAGCGGATCAGAATTTCTTGAGACAGCGCAGTTTGCCCAGAAGCGCGGCTGGTCGAAGAAAGCAGCCTTCCTGCTGCACCAATCCGTCGAGAGTTATTATCACTGCGCCCTGCTGACCTGTGCATTCTACACGCCGCACGTTCACAATCTGGCCTTTCTTCGGACCCAGGCCGAGCGGATCGATCTTCGCCTGAGCGAAGCTTGGCCGCGCGACACGAAGGCCGATCGTTCAAGGTTCGAGAAGCTCAAGGAGGCATACATCAAGGCTCGCTATTCGAAACATTATCGGATTTCCGACGAGGAGTTGGCTTGGCTGGGCGAACGTGTGACGGTCCTAGCTGGCATTGTCGAGACGATCTGCCGCGAGCGCATCGCGCAGCTCAGCGACACTGCGCGGAAGGCAGGCTGAGATGACAGCAAAGCCTAGCGCATCGGAACTTTTTGCTGCTCTCAATGTCCTGATCGCAATCGACGACGAGAATGGCCTATTTGATCGCGGTGCCGAAGAAGGCGGGTACCGCTCGGAAGAGTTGGAACGCGCGCTGATCGTCATTCGATCTGCGCTTGGTGTAAGCGATTAGATCATCCACTCTACCGAATTGGGCAGGGTCGCCGCGGGCAGAGTTCATGCCGCGACGCTAAAAAACGGACATCCTGCGTCTGCTTCGCGAGCTTCTGCCAACAGTTCAGGGTGGTAGTCCGAAATTCGCTCGGGATATCGGTCGATTGTTCGCAGCATCGATCGCCGTAGACACGCGATCGCGACCTCCATCGACAGTGCCAATATGTCCGTCTGCGTCTCGCTCGGAAAATAATAGTCGATCTTGTGATGCTCCATCCGCATGAAGCTCATCGGTGCGGAATGAGCATGTGCGGAAAAATATGCATAGACCCCATTAAATTGCCGATCGTTCCAACCCATGATCTTGGTCGCAACCGAGCGCATGCCGATGGAGAACATGTCCTCTCCGCTTGCCAGCCGTTTTTGCCGATCCTCGGCGAGCTTCAGAAACATTGGGTGCGCTTCCAGCTCGGCTTGCAATTTCTCCCGCCCGGCCTTGAGATCATCCGCAGGCAGCTCGAATCCACGCATCAGCTTGATCCGCGCTACCGTATCGTGAAGCCGCAAGAGGATATACCGAAACTCCCACTCATCCGGATCGACCGGGTCGTGCAGGTAGGCTATCATTGTTGACGCCTCCATGATCATGCGCGCCAGCGCCATGATTGCGTGATGGTCGAACATCGAAGACTGCTTCGAAACGGCGGCGATCGAACGTGCATGCGCGCAGCATTTTGCGAATACCATCGACGAGAGCGACCCTGCTATCGTGGTTGGAAGCCCCGTCTGGTTGGCGGATACGTGGTTTGCGAAGCCTCCAAGCACCGAAAGTTCGTCTATCTGGCCGCTCGACCGGGCAGGCAAGATTCGTAGATTGTCGCCTGACTTTCGGCCGCGTTTCTCGTTTGCGCGGCGTTGCTTTCGATTTGGCCCTGCCATCGATCGTTCCCGTTCCGTCAAGTTGCCCAAGCGAACACGAGGTCGGTCGCTGGGGTCCCTCAATTCTAAGCCGGCGGCTGCGCAAGCGCCGCGACCAACCCCGCCGACTTCGGTAGCATGTCGGCCGTGGCCTGGCCTCCGAGGGATTTTACGACGCGGTCGAACAGCCAGGCCAGCTTATCCCACACCTTGGGGTCGTCGGTCGTCATCAGTTCATTGTTAAGCCGCTGTGCGATGTTCGCGAGTGCCACTACACCAGGCACCTGTACCGGCTCGACGGGGATGGTTGTTCCGGCAAGCTCGTTGAAACGGTCGAGAGTTTTCTGCTGGATCGGGGTTCCGTTCTGAACGCGGTCCCAGAAGTGCGGTGTGAACGGATCAAGGAAAGACGCATCGCCGATGCTGATGAAGTCCGTATCCGCCGGCACCTCGAGGGCCGATTGGTCGATCAGTATGCGCGGGAAGCGAGCCACCTTGCTTTCTAGGTGATAGGCTCGATTAAGCGCCGGGCCAAAGACGATATGTTCATCGTGATAGAGCGCTCCGACCGTGACGGCGCCGCGCATCCAGAAGCCGTGCAAGGCAAGGCCCAGTTGCGTTGTCGCCAGGCCCTGCAGCAACCACTGAACATCGCCCTCAGCAAAGGGTTTACTAAACACCACATTGTCGGAGAAAGTCGTGAGACGGGCTCCCGCGTCACCGACGGTTCCGGCATTCGCATTGAACATCCGTACCGCCGAGGCAAGCCGGGCGATGTGCCGGGGGTCGTCACCCGCTGCAATGATTTCATTCTTCCAGCCCAATATGTCGAAGAATGCGACCAAGCGGGTTTCATAAGAAAGCTCACCGAAGCAAAGTTCCGCTTCATCCAAGATCATGCTCGTCACTCCGTCGGTCAAAACTGGCTTTCCACCTATACTATGCTGCCAGGTGGAGGAATGAAGTCTGCCTACCCATTTTTGTCCCAACCTGTTGGATTGTTGGTCAAGAAGGAGCGCGGCATCTGATGAGCGCGCACTGACCTCGCAGGCTCGGTCAGGGGTCGCACTGATGCGGGGCCGCGCGGCACACTAGGCTCGCTTTCCTTGCCGGGCGGCGGCTAGGCACTGACGCGCATCGCACGCCGCCCCGCTGCGGGCTCGCCAAGAGTGCGTTTGTTCGGGCCCTGCGGGCCGGCGACATCGATGTGGGGGAGGGGATAAGGTAAGCCCCGCTACATCGCTGCAGCGGGGCTTCCCTAGATTGCATCCGAAGACGCGATCAAATTCTGCCATTCTTTCGTCTGGACAGGTGAGTGAAACGCGGCGGGGTGCGAATTGGTTCCCGCCTTTTGTGGCATGTCGCTTCTTTTTTCGGCCGGCATTCTCAATTCGAGAGCGTGACCGCGATCGGGCAATGGTCCGAATAATGCTTCTCGCCGGTGGCATATGGCGTCTCCGCGAAGCTTTGCATGTCGGCGCCGGCGCGCCGGTCGAGCGCGATATGGTCGATGAAGCTGTCGTAGCGCGGATCGCAGCCGGGCGCTTTGCCTTCATCGGCAAGGCGCAGGTCGGCGTTCGCCGGCTCGCCGTCGTCGATCTCGCGCCACACCCCATCGCCGGGGAGTCCAAGGCGGCGGTTCCAGTCGCCCAGCACCGCGAACCGATCCGGACCTATGGCGGCGGCATCGATCCACGCTTCGAGCATCGGGATCTGTTCGAGGAGAACGGGGCAGGCCTTCGCGTCCTCACCCGAGAAGCAGCCCGATTTGAGATGGACGCCGAGCAGGCGGATCGGCTTCTTGCCCGCCGGGCGGAGCAGGATGTCGACGCCCGAGCGGAGCTGCGGATTGCCGAGCATGAGCGAGGTCACGTCGGGGCTGCGATCGAACGCAAGCCCCTTGCGGATCGCGAAGCCGACCGCCTGGCGAATGACGCGCTGCTCGGGATATTTGCCGCCGCACGTACCGCTCGGCGCGCCGGGCCGCTCTTCCATCACCACGGTGAAGCGCGAGGGATCGAAGACGCGCTGCGCCGCCGCAACCGTTTCGGCTTCCTGAAAGGCGATGACGTCAGCATCGAGCGTCTCGGCAATGCGCCGCATAGCTGCATAGTCTGCGACGGTGCGGGGTTGGCAGCCCACTCCGTCCTTTTCCGCCATAAACTCGAGATTCCAGCTCGCGAGCTTCAAGGGGCGATCGACGGTCGGCGCGGCGGCCGTGGTCGGCGCCGGCTGCGGAGCGCAGGCGGCGGCAGTGAAGGCTAGCGCGGCGAAGAGGGCGAAGCGGTGCGACATGAGAAGCCTGTGCGCGCATCGCGCGCCGACTTCAATCCTGTGCGTCCTGTGCCGCATGCTCACTCAGCGAAGGCTGCGGAAAGTGATTGACCAGCGCGGCGTGTCGATTGCGGCGATGCTATGCTCCCAGTCGTCGCGTGCCTCGCCGCTCATATGATAGATCGATCGCGGCGCGAGCTCGGCACGCGCGCGCGCGAAGCCCTGTTCGCTTCGGCGCCGAAACCGCATGGTGGCATGCGCGCCGAGCGAAATCCCGATGACATGCTCGAAGACCGGCCGGTCCTTGTGCCAACCGATCCCGGCACCCATGCCATATTCGATAAGAAGCGCCTGCTCGAGTGCGTCCGGTTCAATGCCGGCGAAGGCGGCGGCGCGACCGCGAACCGTGTCCAGCCAGTCCGGCATCGGCTCACCGGGCGCGAAGCGGCCGGTCTGGAAATCATAGGTCCAGCCGAACGACCGTGTCAGTCTTTTGCCTTCCCATTGCTGGAACTGAAACGGGGTAAGCCGCGCGTCCTTGATATGCGCAATCAGCTCCGTCTCTTCGGCGGCTGTGGCGATCGCGTCGCGATAGGCGAGGCCGGGAAGGAGAGCGGGACCGAAGAGGTCGGGTTGGGGCGCGGGCCGCAGTGCCCGCGCGGCACGCTGGGTCACAGCGGGAGTTCGGCTTGCTTGCGCAGCGGCTCGACGAAGAGCGTGTGCCGAGGCGGTTCGGCGAACAGCTCCTCATTGGGCAGGGTGCCGTCGAGCCAGTGCTGGACGTCGCGGCGCTGGATGATGACGCCGTGGCGCGACTGAAAGGGGATGACGTCGGCGCCCGCCGGGATGGTCAGGATACGGTAGGACAGCGGCCAGTCGGCAAGCGGCGGATCCCAGACCGCCGCGAGATAGAAGAAATTGCCGCTGTCGAGCGTCACCCGGTAGCGGTGATCGCCCGTTCCCATCCGGAACTCCGAGGCCGGGATTAGGCAGCGCCGCGCCGGAAAGGCGCGGCCCTCGGCACGCACGAAACGATAGTTGATCCCGTCGTTGAACCGCGGATCGGAACCCCAAACCGCTTTGACCATTTCGATCTCGGTCATATTGTCGGGATTGCGCCGCACGAGCGCCTGCACGCCTCCGCTCGGGGCGTCGGGATCGAAAGGGGTTGGCGCGATACCCATATGTGGAACATAATGGGAACGACGATGAGTCGCAAGGGCCAGGGGACCGCCGCGCATGTGCAATGACTACCGGCTCGAGATCGACATCGCGTCGATTGCCGAGGATTTCGACAACCTCCAGATCAAGATCGATATGCCCGAAGGCGCGCCGAACGTGCCGGCGCGCGAAGATGTGCGGATCACCGACACCGCGCCGATCGTAAAGAGCAGTGACGGCGCGGCGATCGGCTCGCTCGTAAACCGGCGCTGGAGTTGGCCGGGGCAGGGCGGCAAGCCGGTCTATAATGTGCGCTCGGAGCGCCGCGATCTCGGCATGCAGCGCTGCCTTGTCCTGTGCGACGGCTTCTACGAATTCACCGATCCGACCGACAAGGCGCAGAAGCGGCTCGATAAATGGCTGTTCACGATGAAGGACCATCGCTGGTTCTGCATGGCGGGCGTGTGGCGCGACAGCCATGTCGGGGAGGCCTTCAGTCTCCTGACGATGGATGCCGGTCCCGATATCGCCCCCTATCATCATCGCCAGATCATTCCGCTCGCGCGCGACCAATGGGCGGCCTGGCTCGATCCGCGCGTTCCGGCCGAAGACATCCTCAAATGGCTGCCCGAGGGCAGTCTCGAGGTGACGCAGGTCTACGGCAAGCCGCCCGCGCAGGGCGCGCTGGCGCTGTGAGCGACGATCACCACCTCGATCGCTTCCTATCGGCGCAGGACCAAATCTATCCACGCGCGCTTGCGGAAATCCGGCGCGGGGCCAAGCGCTCGCACTGGATGTGGTACATATTCCCGCAGCTCGCCGGCCTCGGTCGGAGCGCCATGGCGCAGCGCTATGCGATCGCAGGGCTCAGCGAGGCCCGCGCCTTTCTCGATCATCCGTTGCTCGGCGCGCGCTATGTCGAATGTGTGGTAGCCTTGCAGGACCTCAGCGCGAGCGATCCCGTGGCGGTTTTCGGCGAGATTGATGCGGTGAAATTGCGATCGTCGCTCACCCTCTTCGAGTCGGCGAGCGGAGATCGGCTATTTTCGGCGGCCCTCGATCGCTGGTTCGGCGGCGAGCGCGATCAGCGAACCTTGGACAGACTGGCGGCGGAGGCAGCATAACCGGCGCTTTCCCGCGGCTTTCGGCAGCTTGCTTGACGAACGGCCCGACTCACTAGAACATAAGGGGAACATTTGAAGTGATGTTGCCCCATGACCGCTGTACCGATTCCCTCTTCCCGGCCGTCCGCCGAACAGCTTGCGACGCTTCGCGAGGCGGTCGCGCGCGTCGCCGCGGCGCGCGGTCCGGTGCTGCCCTTCGGCGTCGGCCCGCTCGATCATTTGCTCGCCGGCGGCGGCCTCGACGGCGCGGGCCTGCATGAGATCGCCGCGGCCTCGGCAAGCTGGAGCGACGACGCGGCGGCGACGCTCTTTGCCGCCGGCATTGCCGCGCGCTTTGCGGCGGCACCGGGGGTGTCGGCGCTGTGGGCGCTGACGCGCTTCGATCTTTATGCGCCGGGTCTTGAGCAGGCGGGGCTAAGCCCCGAGCATATTCTCTACGCGCAGGGCAGATCCGACCGCGACCTGCTGGCCATGTGCGAGGATGCGCTGCGCGACGGGTCGCTCGCCTGCGTCATCGCCGAGGTCAAGGCGGCCGACCAGACCGCGACGCGCCGGCTGCAGCTCGCGGCCTCGGAGGGCAATACGCCGATGCTGCTCTACCGGCGCTACCGCCGATACGGCCAATGTCCGCTCGCCGATCCGTCGCTCGCAATGACCCGCTGGCGTATCGGCACATTGTCGTCGGGCCGGCTGACGGCGCCGGGCGTCGGGCGCGGGCGATGGAATGTCGAACTTGTCCGGCAGCGCGGCGGCCCGCCCTTTTCCCTCGAACTGGAGGCGTGCGATGACCAGGGTCGCCTCGCTCTTCCTGCCGCAGCTGCCGATCGAGCGGTTGCGGCGGGCGGAGCGGCCAAGTTCGCCGCCTGAACCCGCGCGGCCTGGCCCGCGCTTTCCCGAGCCTGTCGACGACAATCCCGGTGCCTGCTCGGTGCCGCGCGGTGGTGGCTGGCGTCCCGGCGCGCGCTGGGCGCATGACGCACGTCCCGACGCATCGGCGATCGACGCGCTTCCCGCGCACCAGCGACCGACCATGCGCGAGCTCGGGCGGCGCAGCGAAGCGGCTTCGCCCATATTTCGAACCCTGCGAAGCGATGACGGGCCGCCGCCGGGCGCGGCCGCGCCGATCATGCCGCTCTGGGGCGTCCGCCCGACGATCCTCGTCGCGCGAACCGGCCAGCGCGATCTTGTGACCGCCGTCTGCCCCGCGGCGCTCGACCTTGGCCTGGTTCCCGGCATGGCGGCGGCGCACGCCCGCGCGCTCGTGTCCGATCTCGACATATGCGATGCCGACCCCGATGCCGATCGGGCATGGCTCGACCGGCTTGCGCTCCACGCCGCCCGCTATTGGACACCGAGCGCAGCGGTCTCGGGAAGCGACGGCCTCTGGCTCGACCTGTCGGGGACGACGCATCTTTTCGGCGGCGAAGAACGCTTCGCGGCGCGGCTGCTCGGCTTTTTGAAGCGCCTCGGCTTCAGCGCGCGTGTCGCGATCGCCGGCACGCCGGGCGCCGCTCACGCGCTCGCGCGCTATGGCGGCGCGAGCGTGCGGATCTTGCCGGAAGGCGGCGAGGGGGAGGCGCTGGCGCCGATGCCGCTGGCGGCGCTCCGGCTGACGCCGGACGCACTTGCCGCGGCAGCGCGGTTCGGGATCGAGCGGATCGCCGATCTCTATCCGATGCCGCGCGGGCCGCTCGCGCGGCGGCTCGGACGCGCCGCGGTCGAGCGGCTCGACCAGGCGCGCGGCCATGTGCCCGAACCGATCGTGCCGGTCATCCCCTTCGAAATGCCCGAGGCGCGGCGCGCGCTCCTCGAGCCGATCGGCACGGCCGAGGCGATCGAACAGGTGATTTCGGACCTCCTCGGCGATCTCGTGCCGCAGCTGCGCGAGCGGAGCCTTGGCATCCGCAGCCTCGTCCTGCGCTGCGATCGCGTCGACATGGGACAGCAGCTCATCACGATCGGGACGGCGCGGGCGACGCGCGATGCGAAGCATCTGCTCCGCCTCTTCAGGCTCCGGATCGACCGGATCGAACCGGGTCTCGGGATCGAGACCATGCTGCTCGCCGCGCCGCAGGTCGAACCGCTCGCGCCCGAGGCGATCGGCGCGGGGTTCGACACGGCACGCGAGGCGCCCGACCTCGCTCCGCTCGTCGATGCGCTGGCCGGCCGTGCGGGCGAGGCGGCCCTGTTCCGCCTGTCGGCGATCGAAAGCGATGTTCCCGAACGCGCGATCGGCCGCGCCGACCCAATGGCCAAGCCTGTCGGCTGGCCGGTCTGGACGCGGCCCGTCCGCATGCTGACGCGGCCCGAAGCCCTGTCGGGCGTCGTGGCCCTGCTTCCCGATCATCCGCCGCGCCGCTTCGCCTGGCGCGGGCGGAGCTACAGCGTCGTCGCGGGCGACGGACCCGAGCGCATTCATGGCGAATGGTGGCGGCGTGTCGGCGAGATGTGGGCGGTGCGAGACTATTTCCGGGTCGAGGCGGAAAGCGGCGAGCGCTTCTGGCTGTTCCGCCGCGGCGACGCCGTTACCGACAATAGCGGCGATTTGAGCTGGTATATGCATGGCGTGTTCGGATGACGGCGCCTGCCACGACCTATGTCGAGCTCCAGGCGACGAGCCATTTTTCCTTTTTGCGGGGCGCGTCTTCGCCCGAGGAATTGTTCGCGGCCGCGTCGCTCCTCGGCCATTCGGCCCTCGGGCTCTGCGACCGCGGCAGCGTCGCCGGCATGGTGCGCGGCCTCTCGGGACAGGAGGCGACCGGCGTGCGGATGATCGCCGGATCGCGCGTCGACCTGCGCGACGGCCGCTCGCTCCTGCTCTATCCGAAGGATCGCGCGGCCTGGTCGCGGCTGACGCGCCTGCTCTCCCTCGGCAAGGCGCGCGGCGGCAAGGGCAATTGCTGGCTCGACTGGCCCGATATCGCGGCCTGGGCCAAGGGATTGGTGGCCATATTGGTTCCGGGGGAAGCCGACGAGCGGACGCGCCTCGATCTCGGCGAGCTGCGCGAGACCTTCGGTCTCGACGCCTATCTCGCGCTCTCGCTCCGCCGGCGTCCCGGCGATTTCGCGCGGCTGCGCGCGCTCGACGCCTTGGCGCGCGATGTCGGCGTGCGGCCCGTGGCGACCGGAGACATTCTCTACCATGCGTCCGATCGCCGACCGCTGCAGGATGTGCTGACCGCAATCCGCGAGAAGACGACGATCGATGCGCTCGGCTTCAAGCGCGAGCGCTTCATGGACCGCGCGCTCAAATCGCCCGCCGAGATGGAAAGGCGCTTCGCGCTCTTCCCCGACGCGATCGCGGCGAGTGCCGATATCGCGGCGGCGTGCCGCTTCGACCTCGCCGAGATCAAATATCAATATCCCTATGAGGAAGTGATGGCGGGCCGAACCGCCCAAGAGGCGCTCGCCGCGCTGGCCGAAGAGGGCGCGGCACGCATGTTTCCGGGCGGGGTTCCGCCTGCCTACCGGAAACAGATCGACCATGAGCTGCGACTGATCGGCGAGCTCGGTTACGCGCCCTATTTCCTGACCGTGAATTCGATCGTCGCCGAAAGCCGGCGCCGCGGCATATTGTGCCAGGGCCGCGGATCGGCGGCGAACAGCTGCGTCTGCTTTCTGCTCGGCGTCACCTCGATCGACCCGATCAAGCACGAGCTGCTCTTCGAGCGCTTCGTATCGGGCGAGCGCAAGGAGCCGCCCGATATCGATGTCGACTTCGAGCATGAACGGCGCGAGGAAATCATCCAGTGGATCTACGAGACCTACGGCCGTCACCGCTCCGCGCTGACCGCCGTAGTCACGCGCTACCGGACGCGCGGCGCGGTGGCCGAGGTGGGGAAGGCGCTCGGACTTCCACGCGACCTCACCAAGATGCTGACCGGCCTCGTCTGGGGCTGGTCGATGGACGGCATTCCCGAGGAACGGATCGCCGAGCTCAATCTGAACGCCGACGATCATCGCCTGCGCCTGACGCTCGATCTCGCGCGCCAGCTGATCGGCACCCCGCGGCACCTCTCGCAGCATCCGGGCGGCTTCGTGCTGACCGAGGAAAGATTGGACGATCTCGTGCCGATCGAGCCAGCGCGCATGGAGGACCGGCAGATCATCGAATGGGATAAGGACGATATCGACGTCCTGAAGTTCATGAAGGTCGATGTCCTCGGCCTCGGCATGCTCGGCTGCATGAACCGCGCCTTCAACCTGCTTCGCGAGCACAAGGGAATTTCTGTCGGCATGGCCGATCTGCAGGATGACGATCCCGCGGTCTATGGCATGATCCAGAAGGCCGACACCCTCGGCGTCTTCCAGATCGAAAGCCGCGCGCAAATGTCGATGCTGCCGCGGATCAAGCCCAAATGCTTCTACGACCTCGTGATCGAGGTCGCGATCGTGCGGCCCGGGCCGATCCAGGGCGACATGGTGCATCCCTATCTTCGCCGCCGCGAAGGCAAGGAGAAGCCGGAATATCCCAAGCCCGAGCTGCGCGCCGTGCTCGAAAAGACGCTCGGCGTCCCGCTGTTCCAGGAGCAGGCGATGAAGGTCGCGATCGTCGGCGCCGGCTTCACGCCGGTCGAGGCCGACCAGCTGCGCCGCGCGATGGCGACCTTCAAGCTCACCGGCGGGGTCTCGCATTTCTACGACAAGCTCGTGGGAGGCATGGTCGAGCGTGGCTATCCCGAGGATTTCGCCGAGCGCACTTTCAAGCAGATCGAAGGCTTCGGGAGCTATGGTTTTCCCGAGAGCCACGCGGCGAGCTTCGCCAAGATCGCTTATGCCTCCTGCTGGATGAAGCATCATCATCCCGATGTCTTCTGCGCCGCGCTGCTCAACGCGCAGCCGATGGGATTCTATGCGCCCGCGCAGATCGTGCGCGATGCGCAGAAGCATGGCGTCGAAGTGCGCCCGGTCTCGATCAACGACAGCCACTGGGATTGCACGCTGGAGGAGACCGGCGGGCGCTATCTCGCGGTGCGCCTCGGCTTTCGCCAGGTGCGCTCGCTCGCCAATATTCATGGCGCCGCGATTGTCGGTGCACGCGGCGATCTTCCCTATGATTGCGTGGAAGATGTCTGGCGGCGCGCCGGCGTGCCGCGCGCCGCGATCGAGCGGATCGCCGAGGCCGACGGCTTCGCCTGTCTGGCCGAGGACCGGCGGCAGGGGCTCTGGAAAGTGCGGGGGCTAGGCGAGGCGCCGCTGCCGCTGTTCGCGGCAGCGGACGCGCGCGAGTCGAGCTTCTCGCCCGAAGGGCTCGAACCCGCGACCGCGCTACGCCCGATGACCGAGGGCCGCGAGGTGGTGGAGGATTATCGCACGTTGCAGCTATCGCTGCGCGCGCATCCGCTGAGCTTTTTGCGCGAGGAGCTAGACGCGATGGGGATCGTCCGCTGCGCGGATCTCCCGCATATTCGCGACGGGCGGAATATCGAGGTCGCGGGCGTGATCCTCGTGCGGCAACGGCCCGGCTCGGCGAAAGGCGTGCTCTTCGTCACGATCGAGGACGAGACCGGCATCGCGAACGGCATCCTCTGGCCCGATCGCTTCGATATCTACCGCAGGCCGGTCATGTCGGCGTCGATGATCGCGATGCGCGGACGGCTCCAGAAGGAGGGCGAGGTCATTCACATCATCTGCGACCGGATCGTCGATCATGACGCGATGCTGCGGAACGTCGGGCGCAGCGATCTTTCCATCGCGCCGGGACGCGGCGATGGGGCGCGGAACGGGGGCGGGCCGGATAGCCGCGAGCCCGCCTTGCGTATCCGGAGCCATGATTTTCATTGAGTGAGCCGAATTGCCAGGTTGGCCAGCACGATTGGCATGAGGTAGGATTCGGAAAACCTATGGCTGATCGGTGGACTTAACGCGCCTCCGGCAATATCTGATCCAGCGGCACATTCTGTACAAATTCAACCTTTAAGGCATCATGCTCACGCCCGTCTTGCCAGCTGATCGAAATCCAACTTTCTGAAGCCGGATGCCTGATCTCAATTCGGCTGGGCCGATATTTGGCGGCCGCGAGGAGCGGATATTTCTCGATATCGAGCTTTTCGAGCAGGAGCAGGAAAATGAAGCCTAAGATGCTGACCTGTAGGGCGACGATTTCCTCTGCTTCATTGAGCCAGGGCACGAGCTGAAACCGTGAATGGTTCACTATCATGTCGCCTTCGCTCATCAGGCAATAAAGGCCGGCCCTGTCGGGCCACGCCGTCGGATCGTCGAGCATGGCAACAACCATGTGATCCTGAGCGAAAGCGCCTGACAATTTCTCATCACCGCGGGCGAGATTGCCGGACACCGCGAGCGCTTTCGCCGTCTTCAAAAGCCAGACCTCCAGGTCGTGACCCGAAATTAAGGCCATGCGCGGTTCTCCGGCATCCACCTCGAGATAGCTTTTCAGGGAAGCAAAGAAATGACGTACCGCGCTGTCGATCGGACTGAGTGCGCTATTGTGCTTCGTGCACAGGCAGTTGGCCCTGAGACTCTGCGCACCCAGTATTTTTTCTTCACCCTTGTCGAGCCAAGGCACTCCCGAGATCGAGAAGCCGCCGTCTCCCTTCAGCACTTCGATTACGGATTCCGAAATGAGGTGCTCGCCCGATATCGGGCCAACGCACGACCCCAGTTCCTTCATGTAGCAGCGCTCGACTGAAGAGGCAGCCGGTAGCGCCTGAAGCCCCAAGGCGCTGGCGGGACGATGCCATCGGCGACCGTCAAAGCAACAATCGCGCGCGACCCTAGCCGATCCGCAGGGACAAGGCAGGCCTAGCACGATTTCGCGCTTCCGCTTGGCTTCCCCCATTGTAATACCTCTCAAACATTAAGCCGTGGTTCGATAGCATTAAACCCTGCGATATGTTGTTGAACTCGCCCATCCAGAATGATGTCAAGCTCGACCGGCACGCGAATCGATTTCTGTGGATATGGAGGAAGACCGACGGCCAGCTCACGGAACCCGGGATCGGCGCGCGATAGCTGCCAGTTGTCGCAGCCCGTCTGCCGGACTAGATCAGACTTATGGCTGGGGGCGTGATCAACTTCTACAGGAATTGCGTGAAGCGAGCTTTCGCCGGCTGGTTCAAGCGGGTTGAGGGCTGGGCCAGTACTTTAGCCCTGCTGGTTGCCATCATCCTGCTCTTTGTCACGCCGCCGCCTTCGATCAAGGCTTCGCTGCAAGACGCACCGACATGGTTCTTCCTCGCTGTATTTGTCAGCTTTGTGCTCTTCCGTCTCATCCTTGCGCCATACCAGCTATTCAGCGAAGAGCGGGCCGCTCGCGAAGCGATCGAACAGGCAAGAATGCCGCGACGTGAACTGGCCTTGCCGGACCCACCACTGATTCAATCGATCGATACCCAGGGGACTACGTCCGAAACCCTTGCCGGCACGCGCCAGACCATCGTCACGGGCTGGGAACTAGATGTAGCCTCGCTGACCTGCTTCAACGCTGGCGAACAGATTGCCACCGAATGCCACGCGCGACTGATGTCGGTAACGAAGATCGATGCGGCAGGTGAGGAGCATCTTCGAGTGATCACGCCGGTCCTGCTCCCGTGGGAAAAAGAAGACCCCGAAACGCACCTCGTTACAGACATCGCTCCCAACGAAACGCGGCGCATCTGGGTTGGCGGCGTTCGTGGAACAGGTCATATCTGGCTCTTCCGCTCTGCGAAGAGCTTGCCTCTCGAACATCAACAACTCCTCGGAACGCCCGGCACATATCGCCTTCTTATACAGGTAGATGGCAAGAATATTCCGCCGCAGCAGATCGAGCTCGAGATTGTCGCAGAGGCGGGCGAGCGCCCTGTTAGCGGAATGCAACGGGGCAGGGCCGAGGTTTCCGTCAAGGCGCGCGGCGCCCCGAGGATTGGAGAGACCGGGACGGCATGACAAATATACGTGTCGATACCCGGCTACGGCCAACCCGCTTCGGCTTTTTGGTCGCGCCGAACGATAGGGCCGCGCTGAGAGAAGTTTTTGCAATCTCTACCTGCTTATGGGGCGGCAAATTTAATCCGATCATCCCGACGTTCGCTAACCGCCCGGCATGGTGGGACCGACAGGGCGCGAGGATCGAAAGCGCCGAGCAGATCATTAACGGCTACCTCGACTATTTCGAACCAGACATCCTTGTCGAAACTCGTCCAGGGCAAGCGCAGGGGCTCGGGTACGCGAGCGAACGCGTCATCACGCTGCAGAACCTGGCGCCTCCGTCGAGTCAGGCGCGAAACGCTTGGACGGAAACAACCGGTCTCGATGTCGGCGCGCTATATGGTCACCTCTACGAACGCGAATTTCAGTTCACGCGGCGCCGGCCCGGAAAAGTGGTGAGGATCGTGCCGGAAAGGCCCTCTCTGGCGAATCTCGTTGGCTGCGTATTCGGCAGTTTTCCGCAGAAGAGCGCCTTGAACGACCTTGAGCGAGCGTTCGATGAAGTCTTCACACCCGAACACATAACGCTTTCAAGCGAGACCGTGGCCGATATCATCGCCAACAACTGGATGAATCCGCTGCACGTCACGCACGACGGGCTTGATATTCAATATTCCCATCGCATGGATCCCAAGGCGTTTGTCTTTGACGGTACGCATCCAGGCGATCTCATCGACTATTGGAATCTTCGGGCTGGCGTCCAGCCCGTCGTCCCGATACCCACGCAGTACGCTGCCGAGCTGGGTCCGTTCGTTCGTAAGTTTGTCGAACGCAACTATCGACCGCTTCCCGGAAATTCCCACGGCGTGATGATCCATCCAACGGTGATGTTTGGGCGCTCTATTGCGACCGATGCGATCGAGCCAATGTTCGAGAAACATTTCAGGGTCGACATTGAAGGCGCGAATTGCGTTCAGGCTTGGTACCCAGCTTTCTGGAGGCCGACGTCCGACATAATGGTAAGTCCGACCCGGCCAAAGGTTACGGCTGCCGAGGGGAGCCACAGCATTCCGCTTGACGATGAATCGCCATCACTTCAGTTCGATATGTTGAAGCATCCTTTTGCGGATAGGTTCGGCGGTCAAGCGCGCTGGGCGCATGTCGTGAAGCTGTCCGACTGGTCCCGCGACGGCAGTATCGCAACAACCTATCCCGAAGAATATCGCAACTCCCGGCGCCCCAATTTCGGCGGCGGGCTCGGCAAGATACGTTCGACGAGCGAAGGCTTCGTCGAACTCGCCGATTATGTTCTCAACACGCATTACTGGCAGCTCGAGTCTAATGTATCCGCGATCACGACTTGGCTCTCCGACCGCAAAATCGAGACGTTCCTTTCCGATTCAGGCCGTGCAACTCAGCAGATCATTCACACGCTTGGCGGGCTTCGTCGCGTCTCGTCGATCGCAAATCCGGCGATCGTGCAGTTCCTCGAAAAGATCAGTCGAAGTCCGATCTCCAAGAGCATGGAACATAACCAGTTCCGTAACCGCATTGCACAGGCGATAAAGGGAAGCCTCTGGAACCGCGATGCCGTTCGGACGCTGATCGAGCAGAACGCGGTCGAACTCGGACTGGAAGTCCGCTGCGACAAATGCGGTAGCTGGAGCTGGTATCAACTTTCGGGACTGGACGCTGCACTGAAATGCAGTCTCTGCCTCAAGTCTTTCGCATTTCCCGCGATCAATCCGGCCGGGAGTGATCGGGCACGCTGGGCATATCGGCTCATCGGTCCATTTGCACAGCCGAACTACGCGCAGGGCGGATATGCGGCGGCGCTTTCCATTCGTCTCTTCGCCGAACTCCTTGAGAGCGGTCCGGAACAGAACCTGACATGGTGTGCGGGGCAAGAGATGAGATTTCCAGATGGTCTGAAGATCGAGGCGGATTTCATTCTTTGGTATCGGCGCCGCGAGACCTTCGGAAGCACTCCGAGGACGCAGCTCGTGTTCGGCGAAGCTAAGAGTTTCGGAAAGGAATGCTTCGGGGACGATGATGTTGCACGCATGAAAGCCCTCGCGCTCGCGTTTCCGGGAGCCATCCTCGTTTTTGCAACTATGAAGCCCGCGAGTGAATTGTCGCGCGACGAAATCAAACGTCTGTCATCGCTTGCGCTTTGGGGGCGCCACTATGAACGTCAAAAACGTCAATCGCGCGCTCCGGTCATCATCCTGACTGGGACCGAACTCTTTGCGGATTATGCGGTCAGCAAGAGCTGGGAGGAGCTTGGCGGCCGCCACGCGGAACTTGTGAAGCCCGCTTATGTCAGACTAGCAAACCTGCGAGTTCTGGCTGATTTGACGCAGCAGCTTTGCCTCGGGCTCGAACCATATCACGACACGGAGAGGCGAAAGTGGGCCCGCCGATCCAAGGGAAAAAAACTCACCCAGGATTGATAAGAGCAAAGGAGCCGGACCACGGCCATTCGGCTGGGAATAGGCTGTTCGCGGCAACTCTGGCCGAGGAGGGAGAGCCTTAGCCCTCAGCTTTTGGTCAGCCGCGCTCGCTGCCTCTCCTTTCCCTGCACGGGAGCCTGTCCCTCATTTGCCGCCTGATTACGGGCCTCGGCTCGCCTAGTGCCGTCAACCCCCAGCGGGGGTTCGCCCTCGCGTGCCGCTCGGTGACGGCGGCTCACGGCCCCTCCTTCTGGCGCCATCGGGAGAAGGTCCCGAGCAACCAAGGAGACTTCAAATGGCAAGCATCGCAAACCTCACCGTCAAGGACGACGGCAGCCTCGAAGGCAATCTCGCAACCCTGATGGTCACCGCGCCGATCGCGATCGTCCCGAACGGCCGCAAGGCGAAGGACAGCGAACCCGACTATCGCGTCATCAGCCGCAAGAATGGCTTCGAACTCGGCGCCGGCTGGGTGAAGACCTCGCAGGCCGGTGCCGAATATATCTCCGTGTCGCTTTCGGCCCCCGAACTCGGGCAGATCTTCTGCAACGTCGCGAATGCGCCTGGCGACGATCCGTCGAAGAAGGTTCTGATCTGGAACCCCCCGAGCTGAGCGAGCTTCTGGCTCCGCCGTCAGGCGGAGCCAGACCTTCCGATCGCAGCGAATTCTTCGGACGACAGATGTTCACGCATCAGATGCTCCAGTTCGTCCGGACTGAACTCGGACGCGCTGTGCGGATCCATCCCGCGTTCGAGCCTCGATCGCATGATCTCGTGCATCGCGATCGTCAGCGCGGGGTAGCGACGAATTCCAAGGCCGATCAATTGCCCGTTCCGCTTGGCTGAAAGCTGTCCATCGCCCTCGATCCATTCGATCTGGGGATCGGGGATGAAGATGATCTCGGTCTCTTCAAGCGACGACGGGGTGATGCACATATATTCGTGCCCGTTGGTGAGAAGGCTGTGAAGAACGAGGTCGGACCCTTGGACCCACCAACCTACCACGGCCCGCGACTGGCCTGTCCAGTCGTTCGCCTCATACCACCGAGCATTCGCGTGACAGTGATTGGCCGGCATTCTCATCCACGCGAGATCCTCCGCGGGCATCCGGCGTGCCCGGAAGGCTGGAAGCGCGACAACTTCCTCGAAGAGCGCTTTTTCCCAAGGCGAGGGCGGGAAGGTCCAGCCTTCGACCTGTTCGAAAAGGCGTTTCCGCATGGCCTCCCTTCGCAGTTTTGCCTCGCCCATTCTTCCTCCGCTCCCTGATCGTCGCTTGCGCGGGATGTCGCACCGGTAGGCGGTGGCTGCAAGATGCGTGGCTTCCATCTCCGCGGGACCATCCCCGCTCTCGATTGCCGCTAATCCCTTGGCCGAGGCCCGGCCTCCTACAGTCAACCCCTGCGGGGTCCCTGCGCAAGCTTGGGCCGCGGCTGCGCCGCGGTGACTGCGGCCTGTCCCCGTCCGGCGGGGCGACTGTCGAGCGGGAATGGTCCCGCTCCCGGACAGGAGCCTCGATATGCCGCTTTCCACCGCCCAATCCTTCGCCTGGAGCATGGCCCGCACGATGATGACGATCATCGTCCTTATTGAAACCGGCCAAGGATTCTCGGTCATGCCGCTCGACGAATTCGACGGCGACCCGGCTTGCATCGTCTGCGAATATGACCCGTTCAATCGCTGATATGCCCGGACATTTCGCCCCAAGGTGGTTCCACTTCCGGTTCCGCCTTCGGGGCTTTTTTGCTATGTCCGCCGAGCAGAATGCGCTGTGGTGGTGGTGGAGAGCGCGTCCGACGGGAGGACGCTTGTGACCTTTATGATCATCCTCGGGACCGTCGCCGGTCTCTATCTCATCATGCTGCTGTTCCGGCTCGCGGCAATCGCACTGCCGCTCTACGCTGGCATCGGCGCTGCCTTCTGGCTGCTCGATCGCGGCCATGGTCCTGTCACCGCGATCACCGCCGGCCTGCTGTTCGGCGCATTCATCCTTTTGGCCGGGCGCTTGCTATGCGCGACATTGCCGCCGCTCTACCGCGCTATCCTCACGATCATTTTTGCCGTCCCGGCAGGCTTCGCCGGATATCAGGCGGCAAAGGGCCTTGCGGGCCTTGCCTTGTCCGAGGGTGCCTGGCTCGAAATCCTCGGCTTCGCGGGCGCGCTGACGGCGGCGGTCGCAGCATGGCGAAGCCTCGGAACGCCGCAGGCGCAAGATCCCGTATCGGACGCGCCGCTCGGAGCAGCGTCCGAAGCATGACGCCATGACGCGATATCCGTCGCTGCCGCTCTGCCATCTGCCCGTGCATGCCCTTCGCAGGGCGCCGCACCAGCACGGCCTCTTCGATTTGCGCGATCTGCCGGCAAGCCGCTGACGCTGGCCCGCTAGCCGCAACGGCGGCTTACCAAGACTTTCTTCCCCCGGCGTGCCTCCGTTCCTCGCGAAACAAGAAACTCTTGTCACCGCCATCCTCCGCATTCGCTCCGGGCCCAAGGGCTGCGGCGCGGTCCCTTGCCGGCTGCCGATGCGCATCGAGGCCGCGCTGGTGCGGCTCGAGATGCAAGAAGGACAACATCATGAGCAAGATTGGCAGCTTCAAACTGGTCTCGGGAGAATATCGCGGCGAGATCGTCACCCTGTCGGTGCAGGCCAAGTCGGTTCGCATCGTTCCCGAGAAGAACGCCAGCGGCAATGCGCCGAGCCACCGCGTCTTCGTCGGCGACGCCGAAGTCGGCGCGGCCTGGCAGAAGACGAGCCAGGACAAGCGGTCCTATCTTTCGGTCAAGCTCGACGACCCGAGCTTCGTCGCACCGATCTTCGCGCAGCTCTTCGCGGGCGAAGAGGGCGCATATGATCTGGTCTGGACCCGGCAGCAGCGCCGCGGCGACAATTGATCCCGCACGATATCGCCCGGCTCACGCCGGGCGATATTACATCCAGATTGAGCGCATTAGCGTGCGGGATTGAGACGGTTTTTGCGATAAGCTTATCCCTTGCGCGCCGGTAACCATGTCGCGGCAAGCGACAGAAACCGGCTGAAATTCAGCGGTTTATTCTCCTCAAACGGGTCGGAGGTGCGAATGGATCAGGTAACCGGGTGGCAATCGCCATATTTTCCGAAGATATTCGAACTATATGATCGCGCGGATTTCGCGCAGGAATTCCTGCGGCGAAGTCCCGCCTATCGCGGCGGCTACGCCTTCGCCGCGGCGGCTTCGGGCGCCGATCGGGCGCGGCTCTTCCGGCGGCTCGCCAGCCGCTGGGGGTTGGTCTTTCGCCTTCGATCCTGACCTCTCGGCAGCGGCCGCGCCCGCCCTCTGGCGGCCGCAGACCTGCGCCTTCGTCACGATCGCCCGGCCCGCTCCCAAGGGCTTCGAGGCCTTACGCCTCGCTGAAATCATCGATGGCCCCCAAGTGGCCGCCGAACTCCTGTCCTATCGCGAGTGGCACGTCGTGCTGCTTGCCGGGGGGCGACACTATCGCCTGCTGATCCGGCGCTGCCTGTCGAACGAACGCCTCGCCTTTCTGACGCCCGCCGACGCGCAGGTCGCGCTCCGCGCTTCGATGATCATGGCGTTGCACCGCGAGCTGCTCGATCTCGGCGGGAGCACTATTCCGCCTGACGCTGTGCCGGGGCCGTCGGAGCGCTGGCGCCTCGTGCAGTGGCTCCGGCTCCTCGACGCCATGGCCGAAGGCGCGCCCGCCCGCGAGATCGCCGCCACGCTGCTGCTCGCCGAGGCGCGCGACTATTCGGCATCCGAATGGGATGCATCGAGCGAGCGCCGCCGCATCGCCCGTTGGCAGCGCGCGGCCGTCGCGATGCGCGACGGCGGTTTCACCGCGCTGCTCCGCGCCGCCTGATCGGGACATTCCGCACCGCCGCGCTTTGTCCGTTCCGAATCCTTCCGGTGATTTTCCAAAACCTCCTTTCCGTTTCCGGAATCTCTCAGGGCTTCCGGTTCTTGGCAGGAGGCCCCTTTGCCCGACCGTACCGAGCCCGTCGTCCCGCGCTACCTTCGAACGAAGGAAGCGGCGGTGCACCTCAGCCTCTCGGCGACAACGCTCGAGAAGCATCGCTGCTACGGGACGGGGCCGCGCTTCCATAAACTTGGCGGCCGCATCGTTTATACGATTGCCGATCTCGACGCCTGGGCGGCGATCGGACGTAAGATCTCGACGTCGGATCCCGGTGCCGGCACCATCTCGCCGCTGCGTCCGGGGCGCCGCTGATGCGCGCGCCCGCCGCTCCGCGGCCGCCCAAAGCGGCTCCCGAAGTTGACCCGACCGGCGTCGGCGCCGCGTCGACGGCCAGCGGCCTGACCGATGTCGAAATGACGTGGATCGAGCAGCGCCTCGAGCAGTGGATACGCTTCGGCCGCGTTGCCGCCGAGCATATCGTTAATCGCCGCACCCGCGTCGTCTCCTTTCGTCCCGGCGCGACCTTCGCGTTCGTTCGCTGGACATCGAACGACTTCGGGACGATCCACTCGAACATCGCGATCGTCACGGCTGTTGTCGCCGGGTCGCCCTATTCGACCTATCCCTATGTTCGCCCCGGCGGCGAATTGTTGCTGCGGATCCACGGCTGGCCGAAGGTCGAACAGGTGCTGAAGGCGATCGATGCGATCGAAGCGTCGGGCGTCGATCCCTGCGATGTCGCGCCCGACCATTGGCGTCATATCGGCAGCCAGCTTGCCGCTGTCCGCCGTCAGCACCAATGGCACAGATTTGAGGTTGTGATTTAAGGAGGATTTGGGCTTCGTCGTAGTGACGAAGGAACGAAGATGAAGCCCAAATCCTCCTATTCAAAATCGCCGTCGAAGGCCCCTGCGGAGCAGGTGGTGAAGGATATCCGGCGGCAGACCCGGCGGCACTTCTCTGCCGAGGACAAGATCCGCATCGTGCTTGAAGGCCTTCGCGGCGAGGACAGCATTGCCGAGCTGTGCCGCAAGGAAGGCATCGCGCAAAGCCTGTACTACACCTGGTCGAAGGAGTTCATGGAAGCGGGCAAGCGCCGCCTGGCGGGCGACACTGCCCGTGCCGCGACCACCGGCGAGGTGCAGGATCTGCGCCGCGAAGCGCGTGCCCTGAAGGAATGCGTGGCCGACCTGACACTCGAAAACCGTCTGCTGAAAAAAAGCATGATCGCGGATGGGGGCGACGACGAATGAGGTATCCCGCATCCGAAAAGCTCGAGATCATCCGGATCGTCGAGCAGTCGCACCTGCCCGCCAAACGCACGCTGGACAAGCTCGGCATCGCCCGCCGGACGTTCTACCGTTGGTATGACCGTTATCTTGGGGGCGGGCCGGAAGCGTTACAGGATCGGCCATCGGCGCCGAGCCGCGTGTGGAACCGCATCGGTGACGACATCCAGAACCAGATCATCGAAATGGCGCTGGAAGCCGACGCGACCAATCTCAGCCCCCGCGAACTGGCGGTGCGCTTCACCGACGAGAAGCGCTACTTCGTATCGGAATCCACGGTTTACCGCCTGCTCAAGGCGCACGATCTGATCACCAGTCCGGCCTATGTCGTGATAAAGGCCGCCGATCAGTTCCACACCAAGACTACCCGCCCGAACGAGATGTGGCAGACCGACTTCACCTACTTCAAGATCATCGGGTGGGGCTGGATGTACCTCTCGACCGTGCTCGACGACTTCTCGCGCTATATCATTGCCTGGAAGTTGTGCACCAACATGCGTGCCGAGGATGTAACCGAAACGCTGGACCTCGCCTTGGCGGCTTCCGGCTGTGACAGCGCCACGGTGCTGCACAAGCCCCGGCTGCTCAGCGATAACGGCCCCAGCTACATCGCCGGCGAACTGGCCGAATATATCGAGGCCAACAAAATGAGCCATGTCCGCGGCGCTCCCATGCACCCGCAAACCCAGGGCAAGATCGAGCGCTGGCACCAGACCCTGAAAAACCGCATCCTGCTGGAGAACTACTTCCTGCCCGGCGACCTCGAAGCCCAGATCGAGGCCTTCGTCGAACATTACAATCACCAGCGCTATCACGAGAGCCTAAATAACGTGACGCCCGCCGACGCCTACTTCGGCAGGGCCCCGGCCATCATCGAACGACGAGAAAGGATCAAGCGACAGACCATCGAATATCGGCGCTTGCAGCACCGCAAGCTCGCCGCCTAACATCAACCCCCAGACGAGGCCCGCACTCCGCTAATCTACGCCGCGAGTTGTGCCGAATGTTCTGACGACGAACACTGATCGAGATGCCGCGTCGCGACGATATCTTCCTCGCTCGGTGACGGATCTCCGCTCGGGTGATTGTGGACGAGGATGAGGCCCGCCGCATTATGTTCCAGCGCGCGCCGGAAAATCGTCCTCGGATACAGGGCGAGCTGGCTCAGAGTTCCCTGTTGCAATCGCTCGTCGGCGATCAAGCGTCGCGAATTGTCGAGAAACAGAATCCTCAGCGTTTCGTCGTCGAGCGAACCCATCGAGGCGATGAGATAGCGCCGGAGTTCTGGGCTGAACGGATCGATCGCGATGGCACGAAGATCTCCGGCCATAGTTTCGAGGGCAGCCTCGCGCGCGCCGATTATGAGCGAAACGACCGGCGAGACGTCACCGAGGATACGACACAATGCTTCAGGCGCCGCCGACCAAATCCGGCCGATGCTCTGGAATTCGTCGAGGAGGACCTTGGCTAGGCGCTCGCAGTTGGCGGGTTCGACCGCCGCAATGAGCCGCGCCAAGATGGATCGCTGCCGTTCCGCGAGATCCTTTGCCGGTGCTGCCATGTAGCCGCAATGAGAAGCGGCGGGACCAGCCAGGAGGAGGACACCTGCATGATCAGATATGCTGCGGGATGCAGCGCAAAGTCTAAGTAGCGACTGAGATGGGCAAGGAGCGGGAGAATATGAAGCGCGGCTGCTATCATCGGCCAGAACCGATAGGCTATCAGCGCGAGGAACATCGTTGAACTCGCTCCGAACAGATCGATCGCAAGATGTCCGACGTCGAGGCTCGCATATTCCGGCGGTACGAGCAGGTGTAGCGCCTGATCCGATGCGATCATCGTTGCCGCGATGAGGGCCATCGCTCGCTCCGGGCCTCCGCCTCGACGGAGGGCATAACCGATTGCCACGAGCATGAGGATGAGGAAGGCCGCGATACGCATCCTCTTCTTTTTTCATGCTCATGGCTCTCGGTCAAACGAGCTCAGGCGACGGCCGAGAGCGGGACGACATTGGTGCCGGCAGTCTTCGGACATTCGTGAAGGTCATAGCCCGCAGTTTCCCGGCCGATATCGACGAGATCGCCATGAACACGGTGGATGTCGCCGCTGAGGTCGACGAGCGCCAGCTGCGCTGTGGCTAGCCGGCGGATCGTGGCATGACCCTTGACGACGGGAACGCCCGGTGTGTCGCGCCGAGCGGCAACGACGCTGCTCATGAGCGTCGAAATGGTGATGAGCGTATCGTCAACGCTGGTTTCAGCTGCAGCGACGTCCTGCTGGAGACGCGCGGTAGTGGGTGCGATTTCATTGGACATGACTTCTCCTGTTCCGGAGGCGGCATCCGCTCCGGCAATGTTCGGCGACAATGGAAGGGGGTCAGCGAGTAAGCAGCTCGGTAAGCGTCTGCCCGATAGACAGTCCGCCAAGACCTATCAGGACGACGACGGCGACGACCGTTAACGTGATCCCGATACGCGCTGCCGAACTATGGTCGGGCCTCAACAAATCCCCGAACGGAGAGCGTTTGCTCGATAGCCTACCCAGCATTTCGGAACTGTCTTTCAATTCCATCAGGTTGGGCGGGCTTCCGTTCGGGAATTCGGATCGCACCAATGTCGGTCGGTCGGGAACATCCACCGCGTCGTATGTCACGCGGTCGTATATCTGCTTGAGCTGCCCGTAGAGGAACGCGGTCTCGTTACGATCGCGCGCGCCGAGCGTGTCGCGCGCCGCATTCAGCCGCTGATCGACCGTATGCTTCGAGATATCGAGCAGCCTGGCAATCTCTTTCGATGTCTTATGTTCGATGAGCAGGTCGAGGCACGCGCGCTGCTTCTCGGTCAGGCGGTTCCAGCGATCTTCGTCAATATTTGGGCGCGACCCCGAATCATCCATGGTCTCACTCTTGTCACAAAGTCGCCGAGCGCAAGTCACAACGGGGTGAGTCGCGGTGAGTTCGTTCCGAATTGAAGAAGGTCGCCTTTCCTAACGCCGGTCATTCTTTCCTGTTGTTGGACGCACTGAATAACTTGTTGAAGCAAGCCTTTTTCTGCGTCTCTTACTCGTCCCCGTCGAGCCGGGCGCTGATGCCCCGCCGCAGAAACGGGGTAATCCATGGTCGCGGAACCGATACGACTGGAGGCTCATGGGCGCGGTGCGCGGATGCTCCGTACCGCGCTCGGCGGCGCTATCGCCGAATGGCTGGCCGACCCTTCCGTCATCGAAATCATGCTCAACCCCGATGGCCGCCTCTGGGTCGATCGGCTCGCCGCAGGGATCACCGATAGCGGTATTCTTCTCTCGCCGGCCGATGGCGAACGGATCATCCGTCTCGTCGCGCATCACGTCGGCGCAGAGGTTCATGCCGGCGCACCCCGCGTGTCGGCGGAGCTGCCCGAAGGGGGTGAACGGTTCGAAGGGCTTCTTCCCCCCGTCGTCGCCGCGCCGACCTTTGCGATCCGCAAGCCCGCCGTCGCGGTGTTCACGCTCGGCGACTATGTCGCATCGGGCATCATGGCGATGGGCGCCGCCGAAGCGCTGCGGCGCGCGGTTGCCGATCGCCTGAACATCCTCGTCGCCGGCGGCACGGGGACAGGAAAGACCACGCTCACCAATGCCTTGCTCGCCGAGGTTGCGAAGACCTCGGATCGCATCGTCCTGATCGAGGATACGCGCGAGCTGCAATGCGCTGCCCCGAACCTCGTCGCCATGCGCACGAAGGACGGCGTCGCCTCGCTATCCGATCTCGTCCGTTCGTCGCTGCGGCTCCGGCCCGATCGCATCCCCATCGGCGAGGTTCGCGGTGCCGAGGCGCTCGACCTGCTGAAGGCGTGGGGCACCGGTCACCCCGGCGGCATCGGCACGATCCATGCCGGCAGCGCGATCGGCGCGCTCCGCCGGATGGAGCAGCTCATCCAGGAAGCGGTCGTCACCGTCCCGCGCGCGCTTCTGGCCGAGACCATCAACCTCGTCGCGGTTCTGGTCCGCGACGGCAACGGCCGCCGCCTTGCCGAACTGGCGCGCATAGGCGGGTTGGACCCGGCGACCGGCGACTACCGCATCACTTCGCTCATCACCCCTGAAGGAGAAATCCGATGATCCATGCCCTCCGGCATGGCGCGCTTCGCGCCATGCTGTCCACTACCGCGCTCGCCGCCGCGCTGACCGTCTCGGTTCCGGCCTGGGCCGGCGGCTCGTCGATGCCTTGGGAAGCGCCGCTGCAGTCGATCCTCGAAAGCATCGAAGGGCCGGTCGCCAAAATTGTCGCGGTGATCATCATCATCGTGACCGGGCTCAGCCTCGCGTTCGGCGACACCTCGGGCGGTTTTCGCCGGCTGGTGCAGATCGTGTTCGGCCTGTCGATCGCCTTCGCCGCGTCGAGCTTCTTCCTGTCCTTCTTCTCCTTCGGCGGCGGAGCGCTCCTCTGATGAGCCGGGAAGGGGAGGTGCCGGGCTTTTTCGCGCCGGTGCACCGCGCGCTCGCCGAACCGATCCTGCTCGGCGGCGCGCCGCGCAGCCTTGCGATCGTGAACGGAACGCTCGCGGGCGCCATCGGCCTCGGCCTTCGCCTCTGGCTCGCCGGCCTCGCCATCTGGGCGATCGGCCATGCTCTCTCCGTATGGGCAGCCCGCCGCGATCCCCAGTTCGTCGACGTAGCCCGGCGTCACCTCAAATATCCCGTCTGGATGCGGCCATGATGAACCTCGCCGAATATCGCTCGAAATCCGCCCGCCTTGCCGACTTTCTCCCTTGGGTCGCGCTCGTGGGCGAGGGCGTGGTGCTGAACAAGGACGGATCGCTCCAGCGCACGGCGCGCTTTCGCGGTCCCGATCTCGAAAGCGCCACGCCTGCCGAGCTGGTCGCGGTCACCGCGCGCCTCAACAATGCGCTCCGGCGCCTCGGCTCGGGATGGGCGGTCTTCGTAGAGGCGCAGCGCGTCCCGTCGAATGCCTATCCGGTGTCCGACTTTCCCGACCCGGCCTCGGCGCTCGTCGACATGGAGCGGCGCGAACAGTTCCGCGAGGAAGGCGCGCATTATGAGAGCGCCTATTTCCTTACCCTGCTGTGGATGCCGCCGGCCGAGGACGCCTCGCGCGCCGAGGGCTGGCTGTACGAAGGCATGGCGCGGAGCGGCGTCGATCCGAGGGAGCATCTCGAGAGCTTTACCGACCGGACCAACCGCATCCTCCATCTCGTCGAGGGCTTCATGCCCGAGGCCGAATGGCTCGGCGACGCCGAGACGCTGACCTATTTGCACAGCACGGTGTCGACCAACCGGCACCGGGTTCGCGTGCCCGAGACCCCCGTCTATCTCGATGCGTTGCTGACCGACCAGCCACTCGCCGGCGGCCTCGAGCCGCGGCTCGGACGGTCGAACCTGCGCACGCTGACGATCACCGGCTTTCCGACCGCGACCTGGCCGGGCCTGCTCGACGAACTCAATCGGCTCGCCTTCTCCTACCGGTGGTCCACCCGCGCAATCATGCTCGACAAGACCGATGCAGCGAAGCTGCTGACGAAAATCCGCCGGCAATGGTTCGCAAAGCGCAAGTCGATCGCCGCGATCCTCAAGGAGGTGGTGACCAACGAGCAGTCGGTCCTCATGGATTCGGACGCCTCGAACAAGGCAGCCGACGCCGATATGGCCTTGCAGGAACTCGGCGCCGATCATTCGGGCATCGCCTATGTGACCGCGACGGTGACCGTCTGGGACGTCGACGCTGCGCTCGCCGCCGAGAAGCTCCGGCTCGTCGAGAAGGTCATCCAGGGCCGCGACTTCACCTGCACGATCGAAGGGATGAACGCGATCGAGGCCTGGCTCGGGAGCCTGCCCGGCCATGTCTATGCCAATGTGCGCCAGCCGCCGATTTCAACGCTCAATCTCGCCCACCTCATCCCCCTCTCGGCGGTGTGGGCGGGGGCGGAACGGGACGAGCATTTCGGTGACGCCCCCTTGCTGTACGGCAAGACCGAAGGCTCGACCCCGTTCCGCCTTTCGCTTCACGTCGGCGACGTCGGCCACTGCCTCGTCGTCGGCCCGACCGGCGCCGGCAAGTCGGTGCTTCTCGCGACGATGGCGATGCAGTTCCGTCGCTACCCGCAGGCGCAAATCTTCGCCTTCGACTTTGGCGGCTCGATCCGCGCCGCGGCGCTCGCGATGAGCGGCGACTGGCAGGATCTTGGCGGCGCGCTGCACGATGGCGATGGCGGGGTCGCGTTGCAGCCGCTGGCGCGGATCGATGAAGCCGCCGAGCGCAGCTGGGCTGCCGAATGGCTTGCGGCGCTGCTTGGAAGCGAAGGGGTCGCGATCGATCCGGCGGCGAAGGAGCATCTCTGGTCGGCGCTGACCTCGCTCGCGACTGCACCGGTCTCCGAACGAACGCTGACGGGCCTTGCCGTGCTTTTGCAGTCGCAGCCGCTCAAGCAGGCGCTCGCGCCCTATTGTATCGGGGGCCCGTGGGGTCGGCTGCTCGATGCCGACGACGAACGGCTCGGCGAAGCCCGGGTGCAGGTGTTCGAGACCGAGGGACTCGTCGGGGCCGCGTCGGCTGGCGCTGTGCTCACCTATCTCTTCCACCGAATGGCGGGCCGGCTCGACGGCTCGCCGACGCTCATCATCATCGACGAGGGCTGGCTCGTTCTCGACAGTCCGGCGTTCGCCGCGCAGCTTCGCGAATGGCTGAAGACGCTGCGCAAGAAGAATGCGAGCGTCGTATTCGCGACCCAGAGTCTCGCCGATATCGAGACATCGAACATCGCGCCCGCGATCATCGAAAGCTGCCCCACCCGCATTTTCCTGCCGAACGAACGCGCGGCCGAACCGCAGATCGCGCGGATTTACGAGCGCTTCGGGCTCAACGAGCGCCAGATCGAGATATTGAGCCGGGCGACCCCCAAGCGCGACTATTATTGCCAGTCGCGGCGCGGAAACCGCCTTTTCGACCTCGGGCTCGGCGAGGTGGCGCTCGCGTTCACCGCTGCTTCCTCGAAGACCGACCAGACGCGCATCGGCGAGCTCTTCGCCGCGCATGGAGAAGACGGATTTGCCGCCGCCTGGCTCTCCCACCGCAAGCTCGAATGGGCGGCCGAGCTGCTCTCCACCATCGCCGCCCCCAATGAGGAGTCCTCCCAATGAAGAAGAATTTTGCCCGTGCCGTCGCTGCTGCGCTGCTGGCATCGGCGGCCACCGGACCGATGGTTGCGGCGCCGGCAAGCGCGCAGATCGGCGGTATCGTCCATGACCCGCGCAACTATTCCCAGAACATCCTGACCGCCGCGCGCACGCTCGAGCAGATCAATAACCAGATCAAGCAGCTGCAGAACCAGGCGACCTCGCTCCTCAACGAGGCGCGCAACCTCCAGAGCCTCCCGGTCTCGACGCTCGGCGAGCTGCAGGCGCAGGTCGATCAGACCCGGCAGCTGCTCAGCGAGGCCGAGGGCATCGCCTATGACGTGACCGACATCCGCAAGGGCTTCGAACAGCGCTACAAGGGCACCGCCTTCTCGGGCACGGCGGCCGAATTGGTCGCCAATGCCGATGCGCGCTGGAAGGACAGCGTCGGCGCATTCGAAGATGCGATGAAGGTGCAGGCCGGCATCGTCTCGAACATGGGCGGCACCCGCACGTCGATCGGGACGATCGTCGGCGCCAGCCAGTCGGCGACTGGCGCGCTGCAGGCGGCACAGGCTGGCAATCAGCTGCTCGCCATCCAGTCGCAGCAGATCGCCGATCTGTCCGCCGTACTGAGCGCGCAGGGCAGGGCACAAATGCTCGACGCCGCGCGCGCCGCTGCCGCCGAGGCCGATGGCCGCGAACGCTTCCGCCGCTTCCGCAAAGGCAATTGAGATGGGCCGGGCGGGCGGGCTGGTGATGGGAGCCATCGTCCTGGGACTTGCGCTGGCCCTTGCTCTCGTTGCTGCGCTCGACCCGCCCAAGCCCGGTGCGTCCGCTCTGCAAATCTCCGGAGCGGACGCACCCCCTGATGAAGGCGACACGCCGCGGCGCTGCCGGTCCGTCACCGAAGCCGATCCCGAGTGCGAGGCCGCGTGGGAAGCGAAGCGGCGTCACTTCTTCCGTTCTGGAAAGCCTGAGCAATGAACGACACCGGCGTTATCGACAATTTCCTGTCGGTTTTCTCGACCTATATCGACAGCGGCTTCGGGCTGCTCGGCGGTGAGGTGGGTTTCCTCTCCTCGACGCTGATCGTGATCGACGTGACGATCGCAGCGCTCTTCTGGGCGTGGGGCACCGATGAGGATGTCCTGCAGCGCCTCGTGAAGAAGACCCTCTACATCGGCGTGTTCGCCTTCATCATCGGCAATTTTCAGGCGCTTGCGACCATACTCCTCGAAAGCTTCGCAGGTCTCGGGCTGAAGGCGAGCGGCGGGGCGATGGCGATCGGCGACTTCATGCGCCCCGGCATGGTCGCCGCGACCGGGCTGGATGCAGCGGAGCCCTTGCTCGATGCGACCGCCGACCTCGTCGGTCCGGTCGGGCTCTTCACCAACTTCGTCCAGATCATGATCCTGCTGATCGCCTGGGTGATCGTCGTCATCGCCTTCTTCATCCTCGCGGTGCAGATTTTCGTCACAATCCTCGAATTCAAACTCGTGACGCTCGCGGGCTTCGTCCTGCTGCCGTTCGCCTTCTTCAATCGCACCGCCTTCATGGCCGAGCGCGTGCTCGGGCATGTCATCTCCTCGGGGATCAAGCTCCTCGTGCTCGCTGTCATCACAGGTATCGGCACGACGCTCTTCCAGCGCTTCATGGACGCGGGCCTCGGAACCGAGCCCGATATCCGTGAAGTCATGGCGATCGCGCTCGGCGCCCTGACGTTGCTCGGTCTCGGCATCTTCGGACCGAGCGTTGCGAACGGGATCGTCGCCGGCGGACCCCAGCTCGGCGCTGGCGCCGCGGCAGGTACGACGCTTGCGGCAGGGGCCACGCTCGCCGCCGGGGCCGCGGGCGCGACGCTCGCCGCCGGCGCGGCGAGCAGCGCGCTTGGCCGGACAGCCCTCGGTGCCTCGCGCACGGCGGGTGGTGCCTCGGCCTCCTATGCCCGCGGGGCTGCCGTGAAGAGCGGGATGAGGGCGTTCGGGGCGGGCCTCGCCAATGTCGCGCGCGACGCGGCGAGCGGCGCCGGGTCCCCGCTGCGCCGCGCGGCGGCGCGGGTTCGGCAAAGCTATGCCCAAGGGCAGGGCGGTGCGCCGGCCGCGGCGGCGCCGGGCGCATCGCCCGGCGGGCCGCCGCCATGGGCGGCCGCGATGAAACGGCGTCAGGCCGTCACGTCGGGCGCCACCATTGCCTCGCAGACCCTGAAGGCCGGCGACAGCCACGGCGCCGGCTCCGCTCCCGACATCAGCCAGAAGGAATGATCCGATGTTTCGACGACCTACCAATCATTATGGCAAGTCGCCCGAGCCCGTGACGCCGCACCAGCGTGCCGCGCAGGTCTGGGACGATCGTCTCGGCGCCGCGCGTGTCCAGGCGAAGAATTGGCGGCTTGCCTTTTTCGGTTGCCTCATCCTGTCGGGCGGCCTCGCATCGGCAGTGGTTTGGCAAGCGTCGCGCGGCACGATCACCCCCTGGGTCGTCGAGGTCGACAAGCTTGGCGAAGCGCGGTCCGTCGCTCCGGCCGACGGCGACTTCGCTCCGACCGACCCGCAGATAGCCTTCCACCTCGCGCGCTTCATCGAGCATGTCCGCTCGATCCCCGCCGATCCGGTGGTGCTGCGCCGCGACTGGCTCAGCGCCTACGACTTCACGACGACGAGCGGCGCGCAGGCGCTCAACGATTATGCACGGACCAACGATCCCTTCGCCGAGATCGGCAAGCGCCAGGTCGCAGTCGACGTGTCGAGCGTGATCCGTGCGTCGAAGGACAGCTTCCGTATCGCCTGGACCGAGCGCCGCTATCAGGACGGCAGCCTCCTCGAAACCTCGCGCTGGTCGGCGATCGTCACGGTGACGATCCAGCCGCCCCGCACCCCCGACGCCCTCCGGAAAAATCCGCTCGGCGTCTTCGTGTCCGCCCTGAATTGGTCGAAGGAGCTCAGCCAGTGAACCGCTTTCCCCTCTTGCTGGGCGCACTTGCGCTCGGCCTTCCCGCGCACGCCGCGCCCGGCGATCCCAAGGTCCAGGTCGGCCGCGCCAATGACGCCGCGCGCGTCCAGCCCGAGCGTTCGACCTTCCAAGGCGCGATCCAGAAATATGCCTGGGCCGATGGCGCGCTGTTTCAGATCTACACCGCGCCGGGGCAGGTGACCGACATCGCGCTGCAGGAGGGCGAGGAACTCGTCGGGCCAGGGCCCGTTGCCGCCGGGGACACGGTGCGCTGGATCATCGGCGACACGTTGAGCGGCGCCGGCGTATCCCGGCGCGTTCATATCCTCGTGAAGCCAACGCGGCCCGATATCATGACGAACCTCGTCATCAACACCAGCCGCAGAACCTACCACATCGAACTGCGCGCGACCCCGGCGACCTATATGGCGGGGGTGTCCTGGTCCTATCCGCAGGACGAGCTGATCGCGCTTCGCGCCGCCGAGGGGGAGCGCGAGCGGGCGCTGCCCGTAGCGGGCGGAATCGACTTTGCCGCGCTGAACTTCGCGTACCGGATTTCGGGGGACAAGGCGGCGTGGCGGCCGCAGCGCGTCTTCGACGACGGGCGCCAGCTCTTCGTCGAATTCGGGGGGCACGTCGCAACCGACGAGATGCCGCCGCTATTCATCCTGGGCGACAAAGGCGCGGCCGAGCTCGTCAACTACCGTGTCCAGGGCCGCTTCATGATCGTCGACCGCCTGTTCGAGCGCGCCGAACTGCGCCTTGGCAGCGGGCGCGCGGCCAAGGCGGTCCGGATCGAGCGCGACGCGCCGCGGCGCCGGGGTGGCAAATGAGCGCGCCGGAACGGGGAGGCGAACCGGGTGTGTCCGGCGAGGAGGGCGCACCGGTTGTCGCGCCCGCCAGCCCCGATGGCTTCCGTCTCGAAGGCGAGATGCCACGCGTCATGCGCCTGTCGCGCAGGACCTTGGCCATTGCCGGCGGCGCTGCGGGCCTGGCGATTGGCGGCGCACTGCTCTGGGCCTTGCGTACCCCAGATCCCAAGACCGCGCAGGAATTGTACGAGGTGACGAACCCGAACAAGTCCGAAGCGGTCACCAGTGCGCCGGCCGATTATGGCGCCGTGCCGAAACTTGGCCCGCCGCTCCCCGGCGACCTCGGACGGCCCATCGTGTCGGCGCAAAATGCGGGTGAGACCGTCCCCGTCCCTGGTATGGCGCAGCCGCCGGTCGACCCGCGGGTGGCGGCGGCCGAACAGGCACGGCAGCGCGCCGCACAGGAGCGGGACGCCGCAACGGCGAGCCGGCTGTTTCTCGGCAGCGGCGGCGCGTCGCTTCGCGAAGCTGCAACAGAAATATCCTTGGCTCCCACGCCGGCGGCGGCCGCGGACGACAAGCCGACGACCACCTCGGCGCGGCGTCGCTTCCTGGTCGGGGACGCCCGCGGCGCCATCGAGAGCGACGAGAAGATCGTGGCGCCAAGCTCGCCCTTCATTCTCCAGGCGGGAGCGGTGATCCCGGCGGCGCTCATCACCGGCATCCGCTCCGATCTACCGGGTCAGATCAGCGCGCAGGTCACGCAGAATGTCTTCGATAGCCCCACCGGACGCCTTCTCCTCATTCCGCAAGGTGCCCGGCTGGTCGGCGAATATGACAGCGAGGTCGTCGCCGGGCAGCGGCGCGTACTTCTGGCATGGGACAGGCTCATTCTTCCCGGAGGCCGTTCGATCCGGCTCGACCGCCAGCCCGGGGCCGACGCGTCGGGCATGGCGGGGGTCGAAGACAGGGTCGACAATCATTGGGGCCGGATGCTCCGTGCCGCGCTGATCTCGTCGCTGCTGGGGGTCGGCACCGAGCTGGTCTCGAACAACGACAGCGATCTTGTCCGGGCGCTCCGGGGAGGCGTGCAGGACAGTAGCAACGAGGCAGGCCGGCGCGTCGTGGAGCGTGAACTCTCGGTCCCGCCCACGTTGACGGTTCGCCCGGGACTCGCCTTTCGTGTGATCGTTACGCGCGACCTGATCTTTGAGGAGACCCCGGGAGCGCGGCCATGAGCAAGCTTCGGCTCGGACCGATCGTGGACGAGAAACCGGTAAAACTCATGATCGAGCTGCCTGGCAGTCTTCATCGCGAGCTTGTCGAATATGCCGCGGTCCATGCGCGCACCAACGGCTTGTCCGAGCCATTGACCCCCGAAAGGATAGCGGTGCCGATGATCGAGCGCTTCATCGCGACCGATCGCGGCTTCGCCGCGGCGCGGCGGCAGCGCTGACCGCGACTGCGGGGTCACGGCTGTCGGACCGCGCGCGGCGGACTTGGCAGCTTGTAGTTGGGGCTGTCGGGCATGCAGCGCACCGCCCAGATGATCGCGGGTAGCGATCGGGCGAGCTCGCGGAGCGCGATGCAGGCGAAGATCAGCAGGAATTCGGTCATCATGGACTCCACGGCAGTTTGTCGGCCCCGACCTTGGCCGCATCGCGATGCCGGGGTTACCGCCGTCAGATAGCCGAAAATTTCGGACGAGATCCCGTCCGCCAGCGGACAGGGTGGACAGGATGCTGACCACCGATCCGTGCCAAGATGACCGCCCGCCTCGCAAACGGCAGGTCCAAATCCGTACAGATTGCGCCCGCAACCGGTTGCGGATGCGGCGTCGCCGATGCTAGAATCGGGCCGCAGATTGCGCTGTGGAGGTGGTGGCGGGCGCGTCCAACGGAGGACGCTCATGACCAAATCAAAACCGCAAATCCTTTCCTATTGCCGTGCGCTTCTGGCGATTTCAGCATATCGCCGGTGCTTTTTTCCTAATGTTTCCAGATGCCTGCTTACGCGCGAAATCGGCTTTATTTCGCACCGATCGTGCCCACCTCGGCCTGCATGCCGGACAAACCCGCCTCGCAGTCTTCGTATCGCTTCGAACATGACTTCTTCTTGCGCGGAGCTGACTATTGCGGGCAAGATCCCGACCTTCCCTGGACCATCTCCGACGACCTGCCCGAGCAGATCGAAATCACGCAGGAGGAGATCGACCTCTTTCAGGCCTATTTCGGCGAGATGCTCGATGAGCTGCTCGATCGCGGGCTTTGATCGCGGATGGAGAGCGGTCCCATGATGATCCAGCCCCGGGCCGCGCTCTATCTTCGCGTATCGACGGCAAGGCAGGCCGAGCAGGATGTCTCGATCCCCGACCAGAGGCGCCAAGGCGAGGCCTATTGTGCGGACAAGGGTTTCGCGGTGGTCGACATATTCGTCGAGGCGGGCGCTTCGGCCACGACCGATCGCCGCCCTGAGTTCCAGCGGATGATCGAGGCGGGTACCGCCAAGCCTTCGCAGTTCGACATCATCGTCGTTCACAGCTTCAGCCGCTTCTTCCGAGATCATTTCGAGCTCGAATTCTATGTTCGGAAACTCGCGAAAAACGGCGTGAAGCTGGTGTCGATCACGCAAGAAATCGGTGACGATCCGGTCCATGTGATGATGCGGCAGATTATGGCGCTGTTCGACGAATATCAGTCGAAGGAGAATGCCAAGCACACGCTGAGGGCCATGAAGGAAAATGCTCGGCAGGGCTTCTGGAATGGCGCCCAGCCACCCATCGGCTACCGGCTTGTCGTGGCCGCGCAACGAGGCGAGCGGATCAAAAAGAAGCTCGAGATCGATCCGCTACACGCGGACACCGTCCGGCTCATCTTCAGGCTGGCGCAAGAAGGTGTCGGGGACGGTCCGATGGGGGTCAAGATGATCGTAAATCATCTCAACGAAAACCACATCCGCACCCGATCGGGAGGCCTATGGGGCGTCGGCGCTGTGCACCAGATCCTGACACGCCGAACCTATTTCGGCATCCATGAGTTCAACAGGCTCGCGAAGGGAAAGCGTCCTAATGACAAGGCGGATATCGTCACGATCGAGGTGCCGCCGATCATATCGGAGGATTGCTTCAACGCAGTCCAGACGCGCTTGCGCGCGCGCAGTCCGGCTCGGCTGAACCCGGCCATTGCTGCATCACCTTCATTGCTGACTGGCGTGCTTCACTGCGCAGAGTGCGGCGGATCGATGACGGTGATGACGGGGAAGGGTGGTCGCTACCGATATTATGCCTGTGCAAACCGTCGCCGCAAAGGCGCTGTGGCGTGCTCGGCGGGGATCATTCGGACCGAACTTCTCGAGAATGTGGTTTCCCAATATATCGAAAAGCGACTTCTCGATCCGGTTCGCTTGGGGGGGCTTCTGTCCAGTCTTCTCGATCAAAGGGAAGAGCGCGCGAAGGAACGGGAACAACGCATCGCGGAGCTAGGCCGCAAGGCTGCCGAAGCCCAGCAGAGGCTGGCGCGTCTCTATGCTGCCATCGAGAGCGGAGCGGCAGACCTCGATGATCCTGATCTCGCCAACCGCATCGCCACTTTGAAAGCCACACGCGATCAAGCGCAAGTCGATGCGGAGCGCGCCGAGGCCTTGATGGATTCGTCGGGAGCCAAATCGATCTCCCCCGAATTGCTCGCCGAATTCACGAAACGCGTAAAGAAAAGGCTGCGGGGATCGAACGGCAAGTACCGCCGTGATCATTTCCATCAGTTCGCGCAGCGAGTGGAGATTCTAAAGCGCAAAATACGGATCGGAGGGACCAAGGAATCCCTGTTTAACGCCGTTTTTGCTCTTGGAAATGTACAACAAAAGGACTTGGTGCCCTCTGCTGTACTGAAATGGCTCCCCGGGCAGGATTCGAACCTGCGACCAATCGATTAACAGTCGATTGCTCTACCGCTGAGCTACCGAGGAGCAGCCCGCCAAGGCGGGCAAGGCGGCCCCTTTGCCGTTGCCCGCGCCATTTTGCAAGGGGGATTCGGTATATTTCGTACCGCTGGCCCTGCGTTGGAGCCAGCGTGCCTCAAACGATGAATTGTTCCATCGCGATCCGTTCGTCGAGCCCCTGATCGGGATCGAACAGGAGCGTCAGCGGCCGGCTGCGGTCGGTGGTGACGAGGACGGTCTTCACGTCGCGGATTTCGCGCTGGTCGGCGACGGCGCTGACCGGGCGTTTCGCTGCTTCGCGGACATTGAAGCGGATGCTCGCCGATTCGGGGAGCAGGGCGCCGCGCCAGCGCCGCGGGCGGAAGGGGCTGATCGGGGTCAGCGCGAGCATTTCCGATTCGAGCGGCAGGATCGGTCCGTTGGCGGACAGATTATAGGCTGTCGAACCTGCGGGCGTTGCGACGAGGACGCCGTCGCACGCCAGTTCTTCCAGCATCGTGCGCTCGTTGATCACTACCTCCAGCTTCGCCGCCTGGCGCGTTTCGCGCAGCAGTGAAATCTCGTTGATCGCGGGCAGGATATGCCGTTCGCCGCTGATCGTCGTGATGTCGCCCGACAGGGGGTGGATCAGGAAGGGCCGCGCGCTGGCGATGCGCTCGAGCAGGCCTTCGACGCGGAACTCGTTCATCAGGAAGCCGATCGTCCCGCGGTTCATTCCGAAGACGGGCAGGCTGCGCCGCTGGTCGAGAAGCTGGTGCAGCATGTGGAGCAGGAAGCCGTCGCCGCCGAGCGCGATCAGCAGGTCGGCCTCGGCGAGATCGACGAAGTCGTAGAGCGGACGCAGTTCGGCCTCGGCCTCCTGTCCCGCGGGCGCATTCGACGCGACGAGCGCGATCTTGCGTTGCATAACTACCCCCAGAAGGGCGCCGCGTCAGCCGCCCGTTGCACTCATGTGACGCGCGACCGCCGGCGCCGATTTCCGTTCGATACGAAAATCGTGCGCGCGCGGTTTGCCAGCCAATGCCGTGTCGATCAACCCATCGACGTCCCCGCCGTCGCGCAGCGCCGCGCGCAGGTCGACATGGTCGTCGCGTCCCAGGCACATGTAGATGCGCCCTTCGACGGTCAGGCGGATGCGGTTGCAGGTCGCACAGAAATTGTCGCTCAGCGGCGTGATCAGGCCGAGCGTCACCGGGCTGTCCTCGACCGCGAAATAACGCGCCGGGCCGCCGGTGCGTTTGTCGACCGGCCAGATCGCGCGCTCGGCGCGCAGCGGCGCGACGAAGTGGTGGAGCGGAATGAAATGGGCGCTGCGGTCGGCCTCGACCTCGCCGAGCGGCATCGTTTCGATCAGCGTCAGGTCGCAGCCGTTCGCGGCGCAGAAATCGAGCATCGGGAGGAACTGGTCCTCGTTGAGCCCGGCGAGCGCGACCATGTTGATCTTGACCGACAGCCCCTCCGCGCGCGCCGCCGCGATGCCGCGCAGCGCGACGGCGAGGTCGCCGACGCGGGTGATATGCCGAAAGGCGGCCGTATCGAGCGTGTCGAGGCTGACGTTGACGCGGCGCACGCCCGCCGCCGCGAGCATCGCCGCATGCTCGGCGAGCCGCATGCCGTTGGTGGTGAGGGTCAGTTCGTCGAGACCGTCGCCGATCAGCGCGCCAAGCCGCCGGGCGAGCATGTCGACGCCGCGCCGCACCAGCGGTTCGCCGCCGGTCAGGCGGATGCGGCGGATGCCGCGCGCGACGAAACGCGCCGCGAGATCGCCCATTTCCTCGATCGTCAGCACCGCCGAGCGCGGAAGGAAGGTCATCGTCTCCGCCATGCAATAACGGCAGCGCAGATCGCAGCGATCGGTCACCGACAGGCGCAGATAGCTGATCCGGCGGCCATGACCGTCGGCCAGCGACGCGGCAGATGGGGCGGAATTTGCGGTCATCGCGATTATTGTGGTGCAAATGGGAAGAGATTGGCAAGCAAAGCCTGCTAGGGGGCCGGCATGAATCGATCGAACGACACGAACGCGGCAAGCGTTCGGCATCTGGAAGACCTGCATGCGCGGCACGGCGCCGACCTGGGCGTGATCCTGATCCAGCTCGACCAGCTGGCGCGAATCAATCACAGCGCGGGCACCGAGACGGGCGACGCCCTGCTGGAGGAGGTGGCGCGACGGCTCGACACTTTCGCCAGCGACGAATTCGGCCACGGCTCGCTGGTCGCACGGCTCGAAGGGCCGCGCTTCCTGATCGTACCGGCGGTGCCGCTGTCGCTCGGCGCGTTGCATGCGCAGGAACGGGCCCTTCACGTCGCGCTGGCCGAGCCGATGGTCGGCGACCCCAACGGACGGCTGGCGATTCGCATCGCCGCGGCGCTGATCACGCGCGACGAGCCGATCGACGATCAGCTGCGCATGGCGGCCGAGCAGCTCGCGCGGCCGGCGTCGGCGCGCGATGGCGCGATGGTCAAGGCCGCGCTGTCGCGCGGCGAGGTGGCGATCTTCTATCAGCCGCAATATGACGTCGCGAGCGGCGCGATGGTCGGGGTCGAGGCGCTGCTGCGCTGGCGGCATCCCGACCTCGGCCTGCTCGGCGCCGGGCCGCTCGTCACCGCGGCGCGCGCGGCGCGGCTCGAATGCGAGTTGACCGAACATGCGCACCGCGTCGCGCTGGACGAGGTCGCGCGCTGGCCGAAGCCGCTCGGCAAGCTGCGCGTCTCGCTCAACATCACCGCCGCCGACCTCGGCGACCCGGCGTTTGCCGACCGGCTGGCGGCGATGGTCAAGGCGGCGCGGGTCGATCCCGACCGGCTGACGCTCGAACTCACCGAACAGGCGATGCTCAGCGATCCGACGAGCGCGGCGGCGCAGCTCGCGCAGATCCGCTCGCTCGGCTGCGCGATCGCGATCGACGATTTCGGCACCGGCTATTCCAGCCTGTCGCTGCTCGCGCGGCTGCCGATCGACTATCTGAAGATCGACGCCGGCTTCACGCGCACCATCGACGGCAGCGACCGTGACCGCATCGTCGTGCGCGCGATCGTCGACCTTGCCCGTGCGCTCGGCCTGCTGGTCGTTGCCGAGGGGATCGAGAGCGAGAGCCAGCTCGCGCGGCTGAAGGAGATCGGCGTCGCGACGTGGCAGGGTTTCCTGAAATCGGGGCCGGTCCCGGGCGACGAACTGCTGGGGTTGCTGGAATAGGGCATCGAGCCCTAAATCCACATCCCCCCGTTTCCATTCGTGTCGAGCGGAGTCGAGACATCCATCGGCCTTGCTCAACACCGATGGGTGTCTCGACTTCGCTCGACACGAACGGGACGGTGGTCAGATCAAAGATACGCCACTCTATCTTCGCCGCTCGCAATAACGACGGTTTCTACGTCGCCTGCTTCGCCAGCTTCCCCAAACCTTTCGACAATTGCAACGCGCCGTTGAGTCGGGCGCCGGCGCTGCCCCATTCGCCGCTGACCGACAGGCGGTTGTCGGGGCGGATGCGCGCGCGGCCCTTCAACCGTTCGACATAGGCGATCAGGCCCGGCACGTTCGCGAACTGGTCGCCGTGGAAGGCGACCAGTGCGCCCTTGGTGCCGACGTCGAGCTTGGCGATGCCCGCTGCCTTGGCGTTCGCCTTGATTTCCATCAGCTGGATCAGGTTCGCCGTCTCCGGCGGCAGCGGGCCGAAGCGGTCGATCATCTCGGCCGCGAACGCGTCGAGTTCCGCGCGGTCTCCGGCTTCGTTGAGGCGGCGGTAGAGCGCCATGCGCAGTGGCAGGTCGGGGACATAATCCTCGGGGATCAGGATCGGCGCGTCGATGGTGATGACCGGCGACAGCGCCTCGCGCGGCGGCGCGACGCCGGCGCCCTCGGCCTTGGCGACGAGAATCGCCTCCTCCAGCATCGCCTGATAAAGTTCGAAGCCCACCTCGCGGATGTGCCCCGATTGCTCGTCGCCGACCAGATTGCCCGCGCCGCGGATGTCGAGATCGTGGCTCGCGAGCTGGAAGCCCGCGCCCAGCGTGTCGAGGTCGCCGAGCAGCTTGAGCCGCTTTTCGGCGGTGTCGGTGATCGCGCCATGCTCGGGCGTCGTCAGATAGGCATAGGCGCGTGTCTTCGACCGCCCGACCCGCCCGCGAAGCTGATAGAGCTGCGCGAGGCCGAAGCGGTCGGCGCGGTGGACGACCAGCGTGTTGGCGCTCGGAATGTCGAGCCCGCTCTCGACGATAGTGGTCGAGACGAGCACGTCATATTTGCGGTCGTAGAAGGCGCTCATCCGCTCCTCGACCTCGCCCGGCGCCATCTGGCCGTGCGCGACGACATATTTGACCTCGGGAACGCGGGTGCGCAGGAAATCCTCGATGTCGGGAAGGTCCTTGATGCGCGGGGTGACGAAGAAACTCTGCCCGCCGCGGTCGTGCTCGCGCAGCAGCGCCTCACGGATGACGACGGGGTCCCACGGTGCGACATAAGTGCGCACGGCGAGACGATCGACCGGCGGCGTCTGGATGACGCTCAGTTCGCGAAGCCCCGACATCGCCATCTGCAAGGTGCGCGGGATCGGCGTCGCGGTCAGCGTCAGCACATGGACGTCGGCCTTCAACTGCTTGAGCCGCTCCTTGTGGACGACGCCGAAGCGCTGTTCCTCGTCGACGACGACGAGGCCGAGGCGCTGGAACTCGACCGCCTTCGCAAAGACCGCATGGGTGCCGACCACGATGTCGATCTGCCCGCTCGCCAGCCCGTCGCGCGTCTTCGCGGCCTCGGCCGCCGGAACCAGCCGCGACAGCCGCCCGATGTTGATCGGGAAGCCTTTGAAGCGCTCGACGAAATTGCTGTAATGCTGGCGGGCGAGCAGCGTGGTGGGACAGACGACCGCGACCTGCACCCCCGCCATCGCCGCGACGAAGGCGGCGCGCAGCGCGACCTCGGTCTTGCCGAAGCCGACGTCGCCGCACACCAGCCGGTCCATCGGCCGCCCCGATGCCATGTCGGCGAGCACGTCGCCGATCGCGCGGTCCTGATCGTCGGTTTCCTGATAGGGGAAGCGGTCGGCGAAGGCGGGGTAGGCGGCATCCTGCGCCAGCATTTCGCCCGACCGCAGCGCGCGCTGCGCCGCGGTGGCGAGCAGTTCGCCCGCGATCTCGCGGATGCGCTCCTTCATCCGCGCCTTGCGCCGCTGCCACGCCTCGCCGCCGAGCTTGTCGAGCGCGACCCCCTCGCTCTCGCCGCCGTAGCGCGACAGCACGTCGAGATTCTCGACCGGCACGTAAAGCTTGTCGCCGCCGGCGTAAGTGAGTGCGACGCAGTCGTGCGGGCTGTCGCCGACCGGGATCGAGGTCAGCCCCTCGTAGCGGCCGATGCCATGATCGAGGTGGACGACGAGATCGCCGACGCTGAGCGTCGCGAGTTCGGCGAGAAAGGCGTCGGCGCTCTTGCGCCGCTTCTGTCGCCGGACCAGTCGCTCGCCGAGGATGTCCTGTTCGGTCAGCAGGCTGATCGCGTCGGTCGCGAAGCCGTGGTCGAGGGGGAGGACGATGAGCGCGACGGTGTCTGTCCCCGGATTATTCGCTCCCAACCCGTTCGCGTCGAGCGAAGTCGAGACGCCCCTCGGCGTGGCGCTATCCCGCGGGGTGTCTCGACTTCGCTCGACACGAACGGACGTTGAACCCAGCGCTTCCTGCCACGTATCGACCTGCGCCAGCCCGCTGACGCCATGCTCTTTGAGCAGCCCCGCCAGCCGATCCCGCGCGCCTGCCGAATAGCTGGCGATAATCGTCCGCCGTCCCCTGCGCCGTTCGTCGGACAGATGGTCGGCCACCTTGTCGTAGACATTGAGGTCGGCGGTGCGTTCGGGCGTGAAATCGCGCGCTGCGAAACTTTCGAGATCGAGAACCGTCGGCGCCTCGGGAATGTCGAACGGGGTAACGACATGGATAGGGCGCGCCGTCTCCGCCTCGCTCCACTCGGCCTCGGTCAGGTAGAGCGCTTCGGGCGCGAGCGGGCGATAGCTGCCCGCCTGCACCTGCTCGGCGGTGACGCGGTTGGCATGATAGTCGCGGATCGCGTCGAAGCGCGTCTCGGCGGTCGCGTCGGTGCGGTGGCCGCGCAGCACCGGGGTCGCCGGGTCGATATGGTCGAACAAGGTCGCCAGCCGCTCCTCGAACAGCGGCAGCCAATGGTCCATTCCCGCCTGCCGCCGCCCCTCGCTCACCGCCTGATAGAGCGGGTCGCCGGTCGCCTGCGCCCCGAACATCTCGCGATAGCGGGTGCGGAAGCGCTTGATCGTTGCCTCGTCGAGCAGGGTTTCAGCGGCCGGGAGCAGTTGCAGCGCCTTGGCGGGGCCCAGGCTGCGCTGGTCGGCGGGGTCGAAGCGGCGGATGCTCTCGATCTCGTCGCCGAAGAAATCGACGCGCAATCCGGCATCTTCGCCCGCCGGGAACAGGTCGACGATGCCGCCGCGCACCGCGAACTCGCCCTGGTCGGTGACGGTATCGACGCGGTTGAAGCCGCTGGCGACCAGCAGTTCGGCGAGCGCGTCGCGGTCGATCCGCTGCCCGGCCGCGAGCGTCGTCGCGAGCTGGCGGATACGGAACGGCGTCAGCGTGCGCTGGGTGATCGCGGCGACGGTGGTCAGGATCAGCTCGCCGCGCCTGGCGGGCGCCTGTAGTGCCGACAGTGTCGCCAGCCGGTCGGCGCTGACCCGCATCGACGGCCCGGCGCGGTCATAGGGCAGGCAGTCCCACGCTGGAAAGCGGTGGACGATCAGGTCGGGCGCGAAGAAGGGCGCGGCGTCGGCGATCGCCTGCATCGCCGCATCGTCGGTTGCGACGTAAAGCAGCCTCTTGTCGCTCGCCCGCGCCAGATCGGCGAGCAGCAGCGGCAGGAATCCGTCGGCCGCGCGCGCCAGCGTCAGGGGCGCCGACGCCGACCCGATGGCGGCGAAGATGTCGGCGGCGGTCCGGGTCATGGCAGCGGGATATAATCCAGCCGGCGCATCGCCGCGATCCATTCGGGACGGTCAAGGTGCGCGGGCGGATGCCCGGTGCCGAGCGCCCACGCCATGATATCGACGTCGTCCTCTTCGACGACGGCCTCGAACCATTCGACCTCCGCCTCGTCCCAGCCGGGCGAATAGCGGTCGAAGAAGCCGCCGATCATATAGTCGGCCTCGCGCGTGCCGCGGTGCCATGCGCGGAATCTCAGGCGTTTCAGGCGGTTTTGCATGGCGGGCCTTTTAATCGCGCGAGCGATGAAGCGGAAACGGGCATCGTATCCGCTCACCGTTCGCCCTGAGCTTGTCGAAGGGCTGTTCTTTCTTTGCGCCGCCGGAAAATAAGGACGGTGCTTCGACAAGCTCAGCACAAACGGAAGAGGGGCCGGCTTTCCTTCGCTCGACACGAACGGAAAGACGAGGCTAGACACGCTCTAGCTATGCGACCCGAAATCCTCAACCCGCTCTTTGCCGCGCTGACCGACCTCAAGGGCGTCGGGCCGCAGCTCGCCAAACCGCTGGCGCGGCTCGGGCTGGAGCGCGTCGTCGATGTGCTGTTCCATCTGCCGACCGGCCTGATCTCGCGCATTCCGGTCGAACGGCTCGATCAGGCGCAGCCGGGGCAGACGATCATCGTCGATCTGACCGCGCAGGACTATCGTTCCGGCCGCTCCCCGCGCGCGCCCTTCGGTGTCGAGGCCGTCGATGGCGCGGGCGATCATGTGCGGCTCGTCTATTTCGGGCGCACCTCCGGCCTCGCGCGCAAGCTGTTCCCGCTGGGGGAAAAGCGCCGCGTGTCGGGGCGGCTCGACCTCTATGGCGACATGCGCCAGATCGTGCACCCCGATCATGTCGCCGAGCCGGGGGACGAAACCGCCATCGCGGAGCATGAGCCCGTCTACCCGCTCACCGAGGGGCTGACTAACGCGCGGCTGTCGCAGCTTGCCGAAGTGGCCCTCGACCGGAGGCCCGACCTCGCCGAATGGATCGACGCGCCGCTGCTGGCAAGCCGGGGCTGGCCGGCCTGGCGCGAGGCGATGGCGCGCGCGCATGCCGGCCCGCGCGACGAGGCGGCGCGCGACCGGCTTGCCTATGACGAGATTTTCGCGAGCCAGGTCGCGCTGATGCTGATCCGGCAGGGGCTGCGCAACCGCAAGGGCCGGCCGATCGCCGGCAACGGGCGGCTGACCGGCGCGCTGAAGCTGCCCTTCGGCCTAACCGGCGCGCAGGAGCGGGTCGGGCGTGAGATCGCGGGCGACATGGCGCAGGACGTGCCGATGCTGCGAATGCTGCAGGGCGACGTCGGGTCGGGCAAGACGCTGGTGGCACTGCGCGCGATGCTGACGGCAGTCGAGGCGGGGACGCAGGCGGCGTTGCTTGCGCCGACCGAGATATTGGCACGCCAGCATCATGCGACCTTGCAGCAGATGCTCGTGGGCCTGCCGGTCAACCTCGCGATCCTGACCGGGCGCGACAAGGGCAAGGTGCGCGAATCGACGCTGATGGGGCTCGCCGACGGCAGCATCGATATCCTCGTCGGTACCCACGCGATCTTCCAGCAGGCGGTCGGCTACCGCGACCTGGCGCTGGTCGTCGTCGACGAACAGCATCGCTTCGGCGTCGCGCAGCGGCTGATGCTGACCGACAAGGGCGCGCGGCCGCCGCACCTGCTGGTGATGACCGCGACGCCGATCCCGCGCACGCTGCTGCTCGCCAATCATGGCGAGATGGACGTGTCGCGGCTCGACGAGATGCCCCCGGGCCGCACGCCCGTCGACACGCGCGTCGTCTCGGTCGACCGGCTGGACGAGGTGATCGACGGGCTCGGGCGCCATCTGGCGAGCGGCGCGCAGGCCTATTGGGTCTGCCCGTTGGTTGCGGAGAGCGAAGCGAGCGAACTCGCGGCGGCAGAGGATCGCGCGGCGCTGCTGCGCGAACGCTTCGGCGCCGACGCGGTCGGGCTCGTCCATGGGCGGATGAAAGGCCCCGACAAGGATGCGGTGATGGCGCGCTTCGAAGCGGGCGAGATCGGCGTCCTCGTCGCGACGACGGTGATCGAGGTCGGCGTCAACGTCCCCGCGGCGAGCCTGATGATCGTCGAGCACGCCGATCGCTTCGGCCTCGCGCAGCTCCACCAGCTTCGTGGGCGTGTCGGGCGCGGGACGGCGAAATCGGTGTGCCTGCTGCTGCGCTCCCAGAATCTGTCGGAGACGGCGCGTGAGCGGCTCGCGCTGATGCGCGAGACGAACGACGGCTTCGTGATCGCCGAGCGCGATCTGGAACTGCGCGGCGGCGGCGAACTGCTCGGGCTCAAGCAGTCGGGCGACGCCGATTATCGCCTTGCGACGCCGGAGCAACTGGTGCGCCTGCTCCCCGTCGCGCACGACGACGCCCGCCTGTTCGTCGAACGCGACGGCGGCATGGATGGCCCGCGCGGCGAGGCGGTGCGCCTGTGCCTCTATCTGTTCGAGCGCGACGCGGCGGTGCCGCTCCTGCGCAGCGGCTGATCGGCTTCCCGCCCATTGGCTGGAGCGGAAATACTTTGTATCCTAACCATCTGATGAGCGAAGATGGAGGAACTGCAGTGCAACTGTCGTCGGGCGAAGTGACCTTCACCGAAACGAAGCGCGTCGTTTTCGGGCGACCGGCGGGAGAAGCGCTCCGCGAGCAGGCGGAGGCGATGGGCGCGCGACGGGTGCTGCTGATCGTCTCGACCTCGCTTCGCAAACAGACCGATGCCGTGGCGCGGATCGAGAGCGCGCTCGGCGATCGGCACGCGGCAACCTTCGACGGCATTGCACCGCATGCGCCGCGCTTGGACGTGCTGCGCGCGGTCGAAACGGCGCGCGCGGCGCAGGCTGACCTGATCGTGTCGGTCGGCGGCGGATCGGTGACCGACGCGACCAAGATCGTCGCGCTGGCGCTCAGGCACGGGGTGCGCCGTGTCGAGGATTTCGAGCCGCTGCGCACGCGCGTCGACGACCAGGGCCGCGCAGTGAATCCGCTCACCGAAGGGCCCGACGTTCGCGTCATCTGCGTGCCGACGACGCTGTCGGGCGGCGAATTCAACCCGCGTTCGGGCGCCACCGACGAGGCGACGCGGCACAAGCAGGGCTATGGCCATCCGGCGATGGTCCCGGTCGCGATCGTCCTCGACCCGGCGCTGACCGTCCACACGCCCGAATGGGTCTGGCTTTCGACCGGGGTGCGCGCGGTCGACCATTGTGTCGAGACGCTCGCCTCCTTCCGGTCGAACGATTATGCCGACGGGCTCGCCGACAGCGCGCTGCGGCTGCTCCTCGAGGGGCTGCGCCGGGCCAAGGCCGACGCGCGCGATCTCGAAGGGCGGCAGAAGTGCCAGATCGGCGCGTGGCAGGCGATGATGCCGGTGCTCGCCGGTGTCCCGATGGGGGCGAGCCATGCGATCGGCCATGTGCTCGGCGGGACCTGTGGGGTACCGCACGGCTATACCTCATGCATCCTGTCGCCCGTCGTGCTCGCCTGGAACGCCGGGCATGATGCGAGCCGGCAGGGCCGCATCCTGCAATGCCTCGGCGGCGGTCATGCCACGGCGTCGGCGGCGCTCGACGCCTTCGTCCGCGGGCTCGGCATGCCGCGCACGCTGGCAGAGGTCGGCGTCGGCGAGGACCAGTTCGGCGCCGTCGCTCGCTATGCGATGCACGACCTGTGGCTGCGGTCGAACCCGCGGTCGATCGAATCGCAGGACGATGTGCTGGAGATATTGCGGATGGCGGCGTAACGTCGCGCGCGTCGACCTTAGTTGACGTCGCCGCGGGCGCCCATGGCGCGCAGCATCGGCAGATAATCCTCCGCCACGATCGACTTTTCGAACTGGACGCCGGTCTTGCCGCCCAGCGACCAGATGACCTTGGCGGCGGTGCGGCCGATGATCGGCATGCGGAACACGACGAGGTCGCCGGGCTCGAGCCCGCGCTCATAGCGCATCAGTAGGCCGTCGGCGCTGATGTTGACGCAGGTGCACATTTCCTGCCGACCGTCGGGCAGCACGAAGGGCAGGCGGCAATATACGTCGCTGCGCGGTGCGATCCGCTGGTCGAGTCCGACATAATGAGCCTTGTTCGTGTCGATCTTGCGCATACCAAAAAGCCTTGCTGGTCTGACCGAATAGAATCGGTCCGATTGCTGAAGAAACGGTAAACGCTGTTGCTTCGTTCCCCGCAACCCCGTTCAGCGAGTCACCAGCCCGTGCTTCTTGCTGCCGAGGCTCACCGGAACCTCCACCTCGCCCGGAACGATCAGGTGATGGGGATCGCGGATCACCGCACCGTCGACCTTGACCGCGCCTTCCTCCAGCTTGCGGCGCGCTTCCTTGTTCGATGCGGTAAAGCCCAGATCGCGTAGCGCATTGAGGATGCCGATTCCCTCCGCCGGGGCCGCGACGCGCGGCAGATCGCCGCCGATATGCCCTTTTTCAAAGGTTTGCGCGGCGGTCTCGGCCGCGGTCCTTGCCGCTTCGGCGCCGCGGCACAGCGCGGTCGCCTCGTTCGCCAATATCTTTTTCGCCTCGTTGATGTCGGCGCCTTCGAGCGCTTCGAGCCGTACGATCTCCTCCAGCGGCAGGTCGGTGAACAGGCGCAGGAAGCGGCCGACGTCGCGGTCGTCGCAGTTGCGCCAATATTGCCAATAGTCGAAATGGGACAATTGCGCGGGATTGAGCCACACCGCGCCGGCGGCGGTCTTGCCCATCTTCGCGCCCGCGGCGGTGGTCAGCAGCGGCGTCGTCAGCCCGAACAATTCGGTGCCGTCCATGCGGCGGCCCAGTTCCATGCCGTTGACGATGTTGCCCCACTGGTCGGACCCGCCCATCTGGAGCCGCACGCCCATCTCGCGCGACAGATAGCGGAAATCATAGCCCTGCAGGATCATGTAGTTGAATTCGAGGAAGGTCATCGGCTGTTCGCGTTCGAGCCGCAGCTTCACCGAATCGAAGGTCAGCATGCGGTTGATCGTGAAGTGGGTGCCGACCTCTTGCAGCAATTCGATATAGCCGAGCTTGCCGAGCCAGTCGGCGTTGTTGACCATCACCGCGTCGGTCGGACCGTCGCCAAAGGTCAGATATTGTTGGAAGATGCTGAAGATTGATGCGATGTTTGCGTCGATCGTCGCGTCGGACAGCATCTTGCGGCTCTCGTCGCGTCCGGTCGGGTCGCCGATCCGTGTCGTTCCGCCGCCCATCAGCACGATCGGCTTGTGCCCCGTCTGTTGCAGACGGCGCAGCATCATGATCTGGACGAGGCTGCCGACGTGGAGCGAGGGCGCGGTCGCGTCGAAACCGATATAGGCCGGGACGACCTGCTTCGCCGCGAGGGCGTCGAGCCCTTCCGCGTCGGTCATCTGGTGGATATAGCCTCGCTCGTCGAGCAGGCGTAGCAGGTCGGATTTGTAGGTGGTCATAGCGCGGGCGCGCTTAGCATGGGGTTTGCGGTTTGGATAGCATCCGGAAGGACCTGATCTGTCATCCCGACACGCCGGCGCGCGCCGCGCGCGCCGTGTGGGTGGAGGTGTCGCTGTCTTTCGACGAAGGCTTTGCGCTGCGCTTCGGGATCGAAGGCGACGTCGACGCGCTGGCGCTGCCGCAGGGCGACGGACAACTCGTCATCGCCGATACCGCGACCGACGGCCTTTGGCAAAGCACCTGTTTCGAGGCCTTTCTGAGCGAGGAAGGGCAGCCCGACTATACCGAGTTCAACTATGCTCCCGACGGTCGCTGGGCCTGCTATCAGTTCGACGACTATCGCTCGCTGTTCAAATCCGACGACCTGGCCCCCTGGGACATGACGAGCGAGCGGGGGCATGCGCTCTATGCGCTGCGCGTCGAACCCGGCATCTATCCCGAGCGCGGCAGCCGGCTGGGCCTGTCCGCCGTCGTCGAGGAACTGGACGGCACCCGAAGCTATTGGGCGCTCGCGCATCCGCCGGGGAAACCCGACTTCCATCATCCGGATTGCTTTCGCCTGACGCTTGGGGCACCCGAACGGCCATGACCATCCAGTTCGGCATCGATCGCCTGCTCGCCGACCCCGCGCTGCGCAGGCCGCTCGAGGGGCGGCGCGTCGCGCTGCTCGCCCATCCTGCGTCGGTGACGGCCGACCTCGTCCACAGCCTCGACGCGCTGGTCGCGGCGGGGGTGACCATCAGCGCGGTGTTCGGGCCGCAGCACGGCGTGCGCGGCGACCTGCAGGACAATATGATGGAGTCGCCCGACTTCACCGATCCGGTCCATGGCGTGCCCTGCTTCAGCCTCTATGGCGAGGTGCGGCGGCCGACCGGCCAGTCGATGCAGACCTTCGACGTGCTGCTGGTCGACCTGCAGGACCTCGGCTGCCGGATCTACACCTTCATCACGACGCTGCTCTATGTGCTGGAGGCCGCGGCCGCGCACGGCAAGGCCGTCTGGGTGCTCGACCGGCCGAACCCGGCGGGCCGCCCGGTCGAGGGGACGCTGCTGCGCAGCGGTTGGGAAAGCTTCGTCGGCGCCGGCCCGATGGCGATGCGGCACGGGCTGACGATGGGCGAGATGGGGCATTGGTTCGTGCGCCATTTCGGGCTCGACGTCGATTATCGCGTGATCGGGCTGGAGGGCTGGGAGCCCGATGGCCCAGGCTTCGGCTGGCCCGCGGAGCGCGCCTGGATCAATCCCAGCCCCAATGCGCCCAACGTCAATATGGCGCGCGCCTATGCGGGCACGGTGATGGTCGAGGGCGCGACGCTGAGCGAGGGGCGCGGGACGACGCGGCCGCTCGAACTGTTCGGCGCCCCCGACATCGACGCGCGCGCGCTAATTGCCGAGATGCGGCGGCTGGCGCCGCAATGGCTGGGTGGGTGCAAGCTGCGCGATATCTGGTTCCAGCCGACCTTTCACAAGCATGTCGGCGCCCTGTGCGGCGGCGTGCATATCCATGCCGACGGGCCGTGGTACGACCCCGCCGCCTTTCGCCCCTGGCGCGTGCAGGCGCTGGCGTTCAAGGCGATCCGTTCGCTGTGGTCGGACTATCCGATCTGGCGCGGCAAGGATTTCCGATATGAATATACCGACGACGTGCTGGCGATCGACGTGATCAACGGGTCGCCGTTGCTGCGCGAATGGGTCGATGATGCAGGCGCGATGCCGGGCGACCTCGACGCGCTGGCGCTGCCCGACGAGGCAGCGTGGCGCGAGGAGATCGCGGGCCTGCTTCTTTACTGAAAGGCGAGGGGGAATGACGATGCAGCGACGGCAATTTCTGGGCACCGCGGCGCTCGGCGGACTGGCGGCGGCTTTGCCCGCTTCCGTCATCGCCGCCGACACGGCAGGCCTTCCCGACCTGGCGGCGGCGGCGGTGCCGATCGGCGCCGAAGAGCGCAAGGCGCGAATCGCCAAGGCGGCCGGATTGCTGCGGGCGCACGACATGCATGCGTTGCTGATCGAGCCGGGATCGAGCCTCATCTATTTCACCGGCGTCGAATGGTGGCGCAGCGAGCGGCTGACCGCGGCGGTGCTGACGCGCGAAGGCGAGGTGGCGATCGTCACCCCCTTCTTCGAGGAGCCGTCGGTGCGCGAGAGCCTGGGTGTCGCGGCCGATGTGCTGACGTGGAACGAGGACGAGAATCCGCTCGCCGCGGTGGCGAACTGGCTCGGCAAGCGCGGGCTGGCGAAGGGGCGTGTCGGCGTCGAGGAAACGGTGCGCTTCTTCGCGGTCGACGGGCTTCAGAAAGCGATGCCGGACGTTACGGTGGTCAACGGTGCGCCCGTCGTGCGGGGTTGCCGCATGATCAAGTCGGCGGCCGAAATCGCGCTGATGCGACTCGCGTCCGACATCACCATCGCCGCCTATCGTCACACCGCGCCACGTATCGAGGCGGGGATGACGCCCGCCGACATCGACGCGATCATGGGTGCGGCGACGAAAGCGCTGGGCGGACGCGGCGAATTCAACCTGATCCTGCTCGGCGAGGCGAGCGCCTATCCGCACGGCAGCGGCAAGCCGCAGGCGGTGCGGCCGGGCGAGGTGGTGCTGATGGACTGCGGCGCGACCGTTCACGGCTATCAGTCCGACATTTCGCGCAGCTTCGTTTTCGGCAAGGCGAGCCCGCGCCAGCGGCAGGTGTGGGACCAGATGCGCAAGGGGCAGGACGTCGCCTTCGCCGCCGCGCGGATCGGCGCGCCGGCGGGCGCGGTCGACGATGCGGTGCGCGCCTATTACGAAAGCCTGGGCTATGGCCCCGGCTACAAGCTGCCCGGCACCTCGCACCGCACCGGGCACGGCATCGGCCTCGACGGGCACGAGCCGGTCAATCTGGTGCGCGGCGAGACGACGCCGCTCGCTGCCGGCATGTGCTTCTCGAACGAGCCGGGTATCTACATCCCCGGCGAGTTCGGCATCCGGCTGGAGGATTGCTTCCACATGACCGAGAGTGGACCGGAATGGTTCAGCGAGCCGCCGCCTTCGATCGACCGGCCGTTCGATTGAGGCATTGTGCGTTAAATCCGCCTCCCATTCACGGAAGCGATGCCGGCTTATCTATTCCGAGGATTCAGCCGCGCTACGTCTGGCAGGGCGTCTGGGGCCGCTGCACCAGACTCACCAGCACGAAGCTGATGATCATCAGCAGGTACCAGCTCCCCAGCTTTTCGACTCCGACCATGTGCCAGCCGTCCTTCTGGCTGGGATAGGTCCAGGCGCGTGCGAAGGTGCCGATATTCTCGGCGAACCAGATGAAGAGCGCGACGAGACCCCAGCCGACGAGCAGCGGCATGCGGCGATGGACGTGCAGCGGGCGGAACCACACCTGACAGCGCCAGAAGAGCAATCCGGTCGCCGCGAACAGCAGCCAGCGGATGTCGGGCAGCCAATGGTGCGCGAAGAAATTGACGTAGATCGCCGCGGCGAGCGCCCATGTCGCCCCTGCGGGCGGATAGCGCGTGTAGCGGAAATCGAAGATGCGCCAGACGCGCGCGATATAGCTGCCGACCGCCGCATACATGAAGCCCGAGAAGAGCGGCACCGCGCCGATATGGAGCAGGCTCGCTTCGGGATATTGCCACGAACCGGCGGCGGTCTTGAACAATTCCATTACCGTGCCGACGATGTGGAAGAGCAGGATGACCACGGCCTCGCGCGGCGTTTCGAGCCGGAAGGTGAGCATCGAGAGCTGAATCAGCACCGCACCGACGGTGATTGCGTCATAACGGTGAACCGGCACGCCTTCGGGCCAGAACAGATGCGTGCCGAGCAGCAGCGCCAGCATCAGGCCGCCGAACAGACAGGCCCAGCCCTGCTTGAAACCGAAGACGAGGAATTCGAGGAACCAGCCGCGCGGCCCCGGCACGACCGCCATCGCCTCGAGGCGGAGGCGGACCTGGTGGAAACGGCTGTGCGCGCGGCGCGGTTCAGACATGGACGGCGACGAGCGCGATCAGCAGCGCGGCGGGCAGCAGCAGCGCCTGTGCCAGCACCGTTCCCGCCAGCCGGCTGAGCGAGATGAGCGCGATGGCGCGGCGGAAGTCGGCCTCTCCGACGCTGCCCTCGACGGCGTCGTCGGTCATCACCGAAAGCTGCGGGTCGATGAAGGCGAAAAGCAGGATCGTCGCGAAACCGTTGATCAGCGCCGACAGTTGCGAGGCCGTGACGCGAAATTCGGGGGCGAGATAGCCGGCATAAAGCGAGGCGACGACGCCGACGGCGAGCAGCGACTGCGCGAGGCAATTGGCGATCAGTACGCCCCAGCCGATCCCCTGCGGCATGTGCCAGCCCTTGAGATGCACAAGGCTCGGAAAGCGGAGCGACCGGCGGAGCGTGCGCAGCCCGGCGGGACTGGCGGCCTTGAGCGCGAGCTTCGTCGTCGAGCGATTGTCCTGATACCAGCCGATCGCCGCAGCGAACAGGCGCTGACCGGTGGGGACGAGCAGGATGCCGGCCAGCGTCGCGATGCTCGCCGCGGCGAGAACGAACTGCATGTCGAGGAAGAGCGACGCGCCGGTGCCGTCGTGGATGCGCGTCTCGATCCGCTTGGCGAGGAAGGGTCCCAGAAAGCTGTTCGAGGTTCGCGAGAAGAGCAGGAGGATGTTGAACAGCGCGAAGGACATGGCGATCCGCCCCGTCCGCACCCCCGCGATCCGCGCCGCATAGGCGAGCGCGCCGATCAGGTTGATGAAACCGGTGAGCAGGAGGATGACGACGAGGGGGAGGTCGAGCATCGACGGCTCTTTCCGATGGCTGTGCCCTCTGCCGTTCGCCCTGAGCTTGTCGAAGGGCCGGTCTTCTTCGAGCGTCAAAGAAAGAACGGTGCTTCGACAGGCTCAGCACGAACGGACGAAAGGGAAGCGAAGAATTCGATGGACGTTGCTAGCGCGCGGCGCGCCATCGTCAATGCTTGCGTGTCAACTCGCGCATCGCATCGTCGAGGCCGGCCAGCGTCAGCGGATACATGCGGTCGTTCATCAGCTGCTTGATCATCTTGATCGACTGGGTGTAGCCCCAGTGCGCCTCGGGCACCGGGTTCAGCCACACCGCGGCGGGATAGACGTTCGTCATCCGCTGCAGCCACACCGCGCCGGCTTCCTCGTTGAAATGTTCGACGCTGCCGCCCGGATGGCTGATTTCATAGGCGCTCATCGACGCGTCGCCGACGAACACCAGCTTGTAGTCGTGGCCGTATTTGTGGAGGATGTCCCACATCTGGGTGCGTTCGGACCAGCGACGCTTGTTGTCCTTCCACACGCCCTCATAGGGGCAGTTGTGGAAATAGAAGAATTCGAGATTCTTGAATTCGCTCGTCGCCGCGCTGAACAATTCCTCGCACAGCTTGATGAACGGGTCCATCGACCCGCCGATGTCGAGGAACAGCAGCAGCTTGACCGCGTTGCGCCGCTCCGGCCGCATCTTGATGTCGAGCCAGCCCTGCCGCGCGGTGCCGTCGATCGTGCCCGGAATGTCGAGCTCGTCCGCCGCGCCCTCGCGCGCGAATTTGCGCAGGCGGCGCAGCGCGATCTTGATGTTGCGGGTGCCGAGTTCCTTGGTGTTGTCGAGATTCTGGAACTCGCGCTTTTCCCAGACCTTCAGCGCGCGCTTGTGCTTGCTCTCGCCGCCGATCCGCACACCCTCCGGATTGTAGCCCGAATTGCCATAGGGCGACGTGCCGCCGGTGCCGATCCACTTGTTGCCGCCCTGGTGGCGCTTCTGCTGTTCCTCGAGCCGCTTCTTCAGCGTCTCCATGATCTCGTCCCACGAGCCGAGCGACTTGATCGCCTCCATCTCCTCGGGCGTCAGATATTTCTCGGCGACCGCCTTCAGCCAGTCCTCGGGAACGTCGACGGGGGTCTGGCCGTAATCGGTGAGCAGGCCCTTGAAGACCTTGTTGAACACCTGGTCGAAGCGGTCGAGCAGCCCCTCGTCCTTCACGTAGATGGCGCGCGAGAGATAATAGAATTGCTCGGGGGTGCGGTCGATCACCTCGCGGTCGAGCGCCTCCAGCAGCAGCAGATGCTCTTTCAGGCTGGCGGGAATGCCCGCGGCGCGAAGCTCGTCGAGAAAGCCGAAAAACATGGGGCAGGACTATCCTGTCGGGGCGGCGGGCGCAATCACTTTACGTTTACGGAAAGCAAGGGCAGGCGTCGAAGGAAAGCGGCGGAAAACCGCGCAACTTCACGCGCGATGCGCGGCGGTGCGTTGGAAGGGCGGCCGCTTGAAGCCACAATAGCCCCGCATGTCGGGTGCGAGATCGAGACTCTTGTGGCTTCAAGGAGGTCGCGGATGCCCGAACCCGATGTTCGCGGTCGTTCCGCTTCCGATCCATTGACGCCGCGTTAACCAATGTCCGGCATGGTTGCGCGATCATTCAGGGACGTGAGTGCGCAATGAAATTCGATCCGATCAATCCGGCCCGGCCGATCCTCGACCAGTCGGTCGCGAGCGATTGCGGCGAGCTGGCCGTCGGATGCAGCGAAGCGGCCGGGCGCATCAAGCGCACCACCGACCAGATGGATCGCCAGATCGCCGAACTGGGCCGGCTCGAACAATATGTCGTCAGCCTCGAGGCCGATCAGCGCCAGATCGCCGATTCGACCGACGAGGCGAAGCTGCTGTCGGCGCGGGCGTGCGAACAGCTCGATGCCGGGGCAGAACGAGTCAATTCGGCGGTGACCGAGTTTCGCGCCGTGATCGACCTCGTCGCGCGGCTCGGCACGCATGTCACCAATTTCGCGGCGGTGATGGAACAGGTCCAGCAGGTCAGCCAGTCGATCGAATCGATCGCCAAGACCACCAACATGCTCGCGCTCAACGCGGCGATCGAGGCCGAGCGCGCGGGCGATGCCGGGCGTACCTTCGCGGTCGTCGCCGCCGAGGTGAAGAAGCTGGCGCAGAACACGCGCGGCGCGACCGACGAGATCCGCCGCTCGATCGGCAGCCTCGCGGCCGAGGCGGGCGGGCTCGTCGCCGAAATCCAGTCGGGGGTCGAACAGTCGAGCCGCGCCGAGGCACAGTTCGAGACGATCACCGACGCGCTGCACGACGCGACGCATCTCGTCGCGCTACTCGACGATCAGAGCGACCGCATCGCACAGTCGAGCGCGATGGTGCATGCCAACGGCGCCAAGGTGCGCGAGGCGCTCGACGGCGTCGTCGCGTCGGTGCGCGAGAATGGCGCAACGCTGGGCGCGACGCGCGATTCGATCCTGACGATGGAGCAGGTGTCGAACCGCATGTTCAACGCGGTGATATCGGCCGGCGTGTCCCCCCGCGATTCGGCGGTGGTCGAGCTGGCGGCGCGGGTGCGCGACGAATTCGTCGCCATCGCCGAACGCGGGCTGGTGGCCGGGACGCTGACGATGGAGCAGCTTTTCGACACCGACTATGTGCGGGTGCCGCATTCCAATCCCGAACGCTTTCGCACGACGCTGAGCGACTGGGCCGACGCCAACTGGCGGCCGCTGTTCGACCGCATCGTCGCCGAGCATCCCGAGGTGAAGATGTCGTCGGCGGGCGACATGAACGGATTTCTGCCGACGCACATCAGCGACTGTTCGCGCGCGCCGACCGGCGACCTCGAACATGACACCGCGCACTGCCGCAACGGGCGCATCCTGCTCGACGCGATCGACGCCGCGGCGAAGCGCAGCGACGCGCCCTTCTTCATGGCGGTCTATCGGCAGGAGGGCGACGGCACCAATTATGTGACCGTGCGCAACGTCTATATGCCGGTGGTGATCGGCGGGCGCCGCTGGGGTGACGTCGAGGTCGCCTATCAGCTGTAGATTTCGTTATCCCGGCTTTCGCCGGAATGACGTTCAGCTACCCTGCCGCCGTGCCATGAAGGCGAGCTTTTCGAACAGCATCACGTCCTGCTCGTTCTTGAGCAGCGCACCGTGCAGCGGCGGGATCGCCTTGCCGACGTCGCGGTTCTGCAGGACCTCCAGCGGCATGTCCTCGGCCAGCAGCAGCTTGAGCCAGTCGATGAGTTCGCTCGTCGACGGCTTTTTCTTGAGCCCCGGCACGTCGCGCACGTCGTAGAAGATGTCCATCGCGCGGCTGACCAGCGTCTTCTGGATGCCGGGGAAGTGGACCTCGACGATCTCCGCCATCGTGTCGCGGTCGGGGAATTTGATGTAGTGGAAGAAGCAGCGGCGCAGGAAGGCGTCGGGCAGTTCCTTCTCGTTGTTCGAGGTGATGACGACGATCGGGCGTTCCCGAGCGGTGATCGTCTCGTCGGTCTCGTAGACGTGGAAGGCCATGCGATCGAGTTCCTGGAGCAGGTCATTCGGAAATTCGATGTCGGCTTTGTCGATCTCGTCGATCAGCAGCACGGGCAATTTGGGGCTGGTGAAGGCCTCCCACAATTTGCCCTTGCGGATATAGTTGCGGATGTCGTGGACGCGCTCTTCGCCGAGCTGGCCGTCGCGCAGGCGCGCGACCGCGTCATATTCGTAGAGGCCCTGCTGCGCCTTTGTCGTCGACTTGACGTTCCAGGTGATGAGCGGGGCGTCGAAGGCCTTGGCGATCTCTTCCGCGAGCACGGTCTTGCCGGTGCCCGGCTCGCCCTTCACGAGCAGCGGGCGGCGCAGCATCGTCGCGGCGTTGACCGCGATCTTCAGATCCTGGGTCGCGATATAGGCGCTGGTACCTTCGAAACGCATCGGCTCGCTGCCTTTCCCTTAACGTGAACGTCAACTCGCGTTGGGCATAGCGGGGGCGGGGGAGGGGTGCAAGCAGGCACGTCGCCGCCCGGCCATGCGGCGATGCCGTGCGCGGCTGCCGGTGGCCCCGGCCTTTGCAGTGGCATGAGGGGCGTTGGGTTGCCCCGCTTTGCCGCTAGCAATGACGAGTCCGGATTTCCCGTTTCAGGAATGCGTGCGCGCGGCGGCGCGGGCGGCGAGCAGGTCCCACAGCCCGCTATGCTGCGCGAGCAGCTGCTGGGCGCCGAAGGTGAGCGCGCGCTCTATCGCCGGGGTCTGGGCGATCGCGCCCGCGAGGCGCGCGGTGCCCGGCAGGTCGGGCAGCGCGCAGCGTGGCGGCGACAGGTCGAGCCGCTGTGCGCTGATGTCGAGGAGAACGCGGATCGTGCGCCAGTCGAGTGCCAGCGCGATCGCGGCGCCGACCGCGCAGCCGTGGCGGTCCGATTCGGCGAGCATATCGAGCGCCTTGCACTGGGCCGCGACGGCGGCCTCGCACTGGTCCTGCCCCGGCGTGCTCGGCACCGGGCCGGCGGCGGCGGCGATCCGCGACAGGAAGGCGCGCTCGTCGGCGAAGGCCTGCGCGGCCTCCTCCATCCAGGCGCGCGATGCCGGATCGACCGCCTTGCGCGCCGCGCTGTCGACCACCCCGGGATGGCGCCCGTGAAGCAGGCACAGGAAATGGACCGCATCGGCCAGGTTGCGCATCGCGTCGCCGCCCTGGCTGAGGCGGCCGGACCGGACATGCGGATGCGCGCCCGTTCCCTCGCTCGCGACCAGCGAATCGAGCAGTTCGGCGATACCGCGCGTCGGCAGCTTTTGCTGGGGCGACTGGCTCAACGTCTCATCCTCTCTGGGGCGCGATGGTCGGGGTCGCGCCGTTGGATATGCGAAGGCCAGTCCTAGAGCATCGTCGTAAACGTCGCGTTTATGAGGCGCCGGCAAAGTGCCGCGCGCCTGTCCCCGCACGGGACAGAATCAAGGGGACCGGCAGGCAAGGGAACTGCCGGTCCCCAGGGACCGCGGCGCCAGTGGAACGCCGCGGGATCGGGGAAGCGGGGCGGGGCCAGAGAGGGGCGGCCCCGCCCCGCAAACCCTCAGGCCGCGAGGGCCATCTCGTCGGTTTGCGGCGCGCGCGTTTCCATTTCCGCCTCTGTCGCCGCGGGCGCGGTCCTGGCGGGGAAGATCAGGCGCGAGGCGAGCACGATCGCCCCCAGCGCGAAATAGGCGGCAAAGGTCTGCACGGGGAAGAAGAAGAGCGGCGCGATGAAGGCGAGCCGCAGGTACAGCGGGTTGAAGCCGAAGTCCTGGCCCACGGCCTCGCAGATGCCGAAGAAGGTATCGCGGCGGCGGAAGAGATTGGTGGTTTCCTGTTCCATCTTGTTCGTCTTTCGTCCTGGCGGTGGGCCGTTCCCCATCCATGCCCGTTCCAAAGCAACGGGCGTGCCAATTCGGGCTTTCTCTCCATTTTCAGGCGTTTTCGGGCGGGTATGCGCCATCCGGTGCCTTTTTCGATGAATCGATTCCCATCGAATGGGAAGGATCGCCATTTGATGGGCGCAGAATGAATGGCGAATGAAGCCTGATCCATCCGGCGGGTCGCTATCTGGGGCGCGAAGATGAAGATTTGAAGACCGTGGCGGCAAAATATTTGTGCGGTGCAGCATGGCGGTGGGGCGGAACTTTATGCCGCGTGGGGATTCGGGTCTGCCGGACGCTTTCCGCCAATGGCCATCTTTGAATGGTGCGGGAATCGTCCGTTTCCGGCAAGGAAGCGTTCCCTGGCGAAAGCCGCGGTCCATGCGAGGTAGCGCTGTGCCATCTGGACCCCGGCTTTCGCCGGGGAACAGTTCCTTGTCGAAAAGGGATAATGGCCAACTTGTTTCAGAGCCTGCCCCGGACCCGATCCGGGGGGCCATGGTCTGCGCTCGAATGAAAGGTGGCACAAAAGGGAAGGTCCGGCCATGGATGCTGAAACGAGTTCAGCATGACGAACGGATGAGGCAGCGCGCCGAACGCCGAATCCCCACAGGTCATAGACCATGATGACATCGGACGGAATCGTCATTGCGGGCGGCGAAGTCGCACGGCGATCCGGAGCGGGCGGTAACCGCCCTGGGTTGCTTCGCTCCGCTCGCAACGACGCGGGAGGGGGCATCCGAATTCGGGTCCGGATCGAGCAGCCGAGTGCTCCCGCGCAGGCGGGGACCCAGAGCGAATAGCGCCAAGATGGCGTCGGGCCGCTCTGAGTCCCCGGCTGCGCGGGGACACGATATGATGTGTCACCCCCTGAAGAGGAGAGGGCTTGGGCGGTTCAGCCCGGGCGCCGCGCCGGAACGCGCGCGCTTACTGGTCGAGGAAGCTGCGCATCTTGCGGCTGCGCGACGGGTGCTTGAGCTTGCGCAGCGCCTTTGCCTCGATCTGGCGGATGCGTTCGCGGGTGACGCTGAACTGCTGGCCGACCTCCTCCAGCGTGTGGTCGGTGTTCATGCCGATGCCGAAGCGCATGCGCAGAACCCGCTCCTCACGCGGGGTCAGCGAAGCCAGGACTCGCGTGACCGTTTCCTTGAGGTTCGACTGCACCGCGGCGTCGACCGGGATCACGGCGTTCTTGTCCTCGATGAAATCGCCGAGGTGCGAATCCTCCTCGTCGCCGATCGGCGTTTCGAGGCTGATCGGCTCCTTGGCGATCTTCATCACCTTGCGGACCTTTTCGAGCGGCATCGACAGCCGTTCGGCCATTTCCTCCGGCGTCGGCTCGCGGCCGCTTTCGTGCAGGAACTGGCGGCTGCACCGCACCAGCTTGTTGATCGTCTCGATCATGTGGACCGGGATGCGGATCGTGCGCGCCTGGTCGGCGATGCTGCGGGTGATCGCCTGGCGGATCCACCAGGTCGCATAGGTGCTGAACTTGTAGCCGCGGCGATATTCGAACTTGTCGACCGCCTTCATCAGCCCGATGTTGCCTTCCTGGATCAGGTCGAGGAACTGCAACCCGCGGTTGGTGTATTTCTTGGCGATCGAGATGACGAGGCGCAGGTTGGCCTCGACCATTTCCTTCTTGGCGATGCGCGCCTCGCGCTCGCCCTTCTGGACCATGTTCACGACGCGGCGGAATTCGACGAGGCTCATCCCCGCCGCCTGCGCGATCTCTGAAATCTCGGTGCGGATGCGATCGACCGCGACCGCCTCATTCTCGGCGAAGGCGGCCCATTTCTTGTCGAGCTTGCCGACCTCGTCGAGCCAATTCTCCTCGAGCTCGCGCCCGACATAATGGTCGAGGAACGACTTGCGCGCCACTTTGTGGCGCTCGGCCAGGCGCAGCATCTGGCCGCCGAGCGCGGTCAGGCGCCGGTTGTAGCTGTAGAGCTGGTCGACCAGATATTCGATCTTGGTGCCGTGGAACTGCACGCTTTCGACCTGCGCGGTCAGTTCCTCGCGCAGCTTGTGATATTTCTTCTCCGACGCCGCCGGGAAGTCGCCGCCCGCCGACAGCGCGTCGAGCCGCGCTTCCTGCAACTTCTGAAACGCCTTGAAGCTCTTGGTGATCGCCGCGAACTTCTCGAGCGCGTCGGGCTTGAGCAATTCCTCCATCGCGGCGAGACTCAGCGTATTGTCCTCGTCGTCGTCGTCGTAATTCTCGCGCTTCTTGGCTGCGCCGCCCTCTTCGTCGTCGCCGTCGGCCTCGGGCTCCTCCTCGACCTCGTCCTCGTCCTTGAACGAGACGCCGGCGTTCTTCTCGCTGATCTCGCCGTCGACCTCTTCCTCGTCCTCGAGATTCTCGGGCGCGGGATCCTTGGTCAGCATCGCTTCGAGGTCGACGATCTCGCGAAGCTGCATGTCGCCGTTGTTGAGCGCGTTCGACCATTCGATGATCGCGTTGAAGGTCAGCGGGCTTTCGCACAGGCCGAGGATCATCGTGTCGCGGCCCGCCTCGATGCGCTTGGCGATCGCGATCTCGCCCTCGCGGCTCAGCAGTTCGACCGCGCCCATCTCGCGCAGATACATGCGCACCGGGTCGTCGGTGCGGTCGACCGTTTCCTTCTTCTTCTCGACCGCGGGCGCGGACACCGAACCCGAATTGGCGGCGACGTCGATGTCGTCGTCGGCCTCCTGCTCGGCTTCCTCCTGCACATCCTCGTCGCTTTCGACGATGTTGATGCCCATGTCGGAAATCGCCGACATGATGTCCTCGATCTGCTCGGACGACATCTGGTCCTGCGGCAGCGCCTCGTTGAGCTCGTCGTAGGTCAGGTAGCCGCGCTTCTTGCCGCGCGCGATCAGCTTCTTGACGTCGGCCTCGTTGAGGTCGATCAGCGGAGCGTCGGTTTCGGCGGTATTCTTCGTTGCCATGCGTTGTTCCTGCCTTGGGGCATCAAATAGTCAGAGCTGGCTGCTGTCGGACAGCGCGGCCAGCCTGCGGGTCAGTTCCTCGTCCATCGCGCGCAGTTTCTGCTGCCGCGCCAAGCCTTCGTCGTCCATCGTCCGCTGGAAATCCGCGGTCGCCTCGGCCAGCCGGGCACGGATTTCGGGCTGCGTCACCAGCACGCCGATATATTCGTCAAGGTCGCGCAGCGCGGTTTCCCGCGCCTTGGCAACCCCTTCATCGCCTTCCAGCCGTCGATTGAACGAGAAGTGCATTCGGTCGGCTCTGAGCAATGCCATCGCCCTATTATACACTTTCATCGGCTCCAATATGGCAAGCAACCCCTCGGTATCAAGCCCTTCTTCGCGCATCGCGATGTCAAGCATCAGGCCGAGCAGTTCGGCGTCGGCGGAATCGGGCACCGGGAGTCGCGCCAGCGCCTCCTCGTGGCGGCGCAACACCTCGGGATAGCGCAGCAATCCGCCGATCAGCGCCGCCGCGAGCGGGGCGGCGATTCCCGCCTGTCCGATCGACCGCGTCTCGTCGGCGGGCGGCTGCAGCCGCGGGTCGGGCTGAAAGCGCCGCCCGCCGCCGCGCGGCCCCTGCGGCGCCCACGGGACGCGCGGGCCGCGTTCGGGCCGCGCGCGCGCGAACAGCGTGTCGAGCCGCTCGCGAAAGGCCTCGCGATAATGGTGGCGCACGTCGGGGTCCTGGATCGCGTCGGCGTGGTTCAGCAGCCGCGTCTTGAGCGCGGCGCGCTCCTCGGGCGTGTTCAGCGCCGCCGCCGCGACCTCGTGCGTCCACAGCCGTTCGACGAGCGGCTGGGCGTCGTCGAGCACGCCGGCGAAGCCTTCGGCGCCCTTCGCGCGGACGAGGTCGTCGGGGTCCTGCCCGGCGGGCAGGGTCGCGAAGGCGAGGCTGAAGCCGGGACGGAGCAGCGGCAGCGCGCGCGTCGCGGCGCGCATCGCCGCCTTCTGTCCCGCCGCGTCGCCGTCGAAGCAGAGCAGCGGCACCGGCACCATCCGCCACAGCAGGCCGAGCTGGCTTTCGGTGAGCGCGGTGCCGAGCGGCGCGACCGCGTCGGCGATTCCCGCCTCTGCGAGCGCGATCACGTCCATATAGCCCTCGACGACGATGACGCGGTCGGTGCGGCGCGATGCCGGGCTCGCCTTGTCGAGGTTGAACAGGGTGCGCCCCTTGTCGAACAGCGGCGTGTCGGGCGAGTTCAGATATTTGGGCTCGCCGTCGCCCAGGATGCGCCCGCCGAACGCGATCACCCGCCCGCGCGCGTCGCGGATCGGGATCATCAGCCGGCCGCGGAAACGGTCGTAAGGGTCCTTGTCGGAGCCATGTTCCTTTGGCGAAATCAACATCCCGGATTCGACGAGCATCGCGGTGGGGAATGTCTTCAGCGCCTCCTTCAGCGCGCTGCGGCTGTCGGGGGCGAGGCCGAAACCGAAGGCGTCGCGGGTCGCCTCCGAAATGCCGCGCTTCGCCAGATAATCGCGCGCCGGGGCGCCGTTGCCGCTGCCGAGCTGCTGCGCAAACCAGTCGGCGGCGGCTTGCACGACGTCGCGCAGGCTGGCCTGCGCCTCGGCCTTCTTCGCGGCGCGCGGGTCGGGGGCGGGGACCTCCATGCCCGCTTCGGCGGCGAGTTCCTTGACCGCGTCCATGAACGACAGGCCGCGCTGGTCGGTCATCCAGCGGATAGCGTCGCCGTGCGCGCCGCAGCCGAAGCAGTGATAGAAGCCCTTTTCGTCGTTGATCGTGAAGCTGGGCGTCTTTTCGTTATGGAAAGGGCAGCAGGCCTTGTACTCGCGCCCCGCGCGCGTGATCTTCACCGTCCGCCCGATCAGCGTGGACAGCGTGACGCGCGAGCGCAGTTCGTCGAGCCATTGCGGGGTGAGGGCCATCAGGACAGACCCTCGGATTCATTGCCGTTTGTGTCTCGACTTCGCTCGACACGAACGGAAGAGGGGGCGGTGGAGCGCTCTTTGGGCGGTTTGGCGAAATGGCTGATGGCTGCCCAATCCCCGCGGATCAGCGCTTCCTTCTTGGCGCGTGACCATTTCTTGATCCGCAACTCGGTCTCCAGGGCCTCTGTCCGCGTCGGGAAGTCCTGCGACCACATCAGCCGAACCGGCAATCGTGACGACGTAAAGCCTTCGATCTCCCCCGACTGGTGCTGCGCGATCTGGCGCTCCAACTCATCCGTATGCCCGGTATAGTATCGCCCATCGGCACAAAGCAGGATGTAGGACCAGAACGCCATTCCCGCTCTCTACCCGTTCGTGTCGAGCGAAGTCGAGACACCCCGAAGGCGTGCGCGATAGATGGGTGTCTCGACTTCGCTCGACACGAACGGAAGTGGGAAGGCGGTTTTATCCGCTATCAGCCCAGCGCCGCCTTCACCCACCCGCTCGCCTTGCTCATGTCGAGCTGGCTGCCGTGGCGGTCCTTCACCGCGGCCATGACCTTGCCCATGTCCTTGACGCTCGTCGCGCCGAGTTCGGCGACGATCGCCGCGATCGCGGCCCTGGCTTCGTCCTCGCCCAGCTGTGCGGGCAGGAAATCCTCGATCACCGCGACCTCGGCCGCTTCGGCGTCGGCGAGTTCCTGGCGGCCGCCCTGTTCGTACATCGCGATCGATTCGCGCCGCTGCTTGACCATCTTCTGCAGCACGTCGACGACCAGCACGTCGTCGTCGGCCGGCGGGGTGCCGGTACGAAGCTCGATATCGCGGTCCTTGATCTTGGCCAGCATCAGCCGGATGGTGCCCAGACGCGCCTTGTCGCCGGCCTTCATCGCGGCAACCTGCGCAGCCTTGATGTCCTCGCGAATCATTGCGTGTCCTCTTGCGCTGCCATTTCGGAAAGGAGCACCCTTAGCGGGAAGATTCATAATCCGATAGCTTGTGAATCACTTTTTTGGCGCATAGGTGATCGGCCGTTTAGCCTTCCCACCGGAGCATGCTCGATGGCACCAGCCACCCCGTCCGCCGCGCCTGAAGTCGCGCCCGCAAAACAGCCCGCCGGCGCTACCGGCGTGCTCGTCCTCGCCGACGGCACGCTGCTGTGGGGCGTCGGATACGGCGCCGCCGGGGGGGCGGTGGGCGAAGTCTGCTTCAACACCGCGATGACGGGGTATCAGGAGATACTGACCGACCCGAGCTATGCCGGGCAGATCGTCACCTTCACCTTTCCGCACATCGGCAACGTCGGCGCGAACCCGGAGGATATGGAGCGCGGCGTCCATGGTGCGGTCGGCTGCATCACGCGCGAGCTGCCGACGGCGCCCAGCAATTTCCGCAGTATCCAGACGCTGCCCGAATGGATGGCCGAACAGGGCGTGATCGGGCTGGCGGGGATCGACACCCGCGCGCTGACCCGCCGCATCCGCGACGCGGGCGCGCCGAACGGTGTGATCGCACACAGCCCCGATGGCCGGTTCGACATTGACGAACTGCTCGCCATGGCGCGCAACTGGCCGGGGCTGGAAGGCCTCGATCTGGCGAAGGGCGTCAGCCGCGCGGACACGGGCGACTGGACCGGCGGCGCGTGGGCGCTGGGACAGGGCTATGCGAGCGCCGGGGGTGATGCGCGCCCGCATGTCGTCGCGATCGACTATGGCGCGAAGGACAATATCTTCCGCAACCTGGTGAAGGCCGGCGCGCGCGTCACCGTGGTTCCCGCGACCGCGACGCTGGACGAGGTGCTGAGCCACAAGCCTGACGGCGTGTTCCTGTCGAACGGCCCCGGCGACCCCGCGGCGACGGGGGAATATGCGGTGCCCGTGATTCGCGGGCTGCTCGACCGCGACATTCCGCTGTTCGGCATCTGCCTCGGCCACCAGATGCTGGGCATCGCGGTCGGCGCCAGGACGGTGAAGATGCACCAGGGCCACCGCGGCGCGAACCACCCCGTGCAGCGCGCGGAAGACGGCGTGGTCGAGATCACCAGCATGAACCACGGCTTCGCGGTCGACGCCGCGACGCTACCCGCGGGCGTGGTCGAGACGCACAAGAGCCTGTTCGACGGATCGAACTGCGGCATAGCGATCACGGGCAAGAATGCGTTCAGCGTGCAATATCACCCCGAGGCGAGCCCGGGGCCGCAGGACAGCTTCTATCTGTTCGAGAAGTTTGTTGGTGGGTTGGAGAGCTGAGATGGAAATCTACGGATTCGCTTCAGACAGCCTCACAAATATTTGGGCAGGCATCGGCTCGGGCCTCTGGGCTGTCGGCGAAGCTAAGGATGCGACTTACGAAAAAGGCCGCCGCACGAAAGCGGACAGCATGCCGGTCGGTGCCTTTGGAATTCTATATTGCCGCGAGACGGCTTCGTACACGACGCCATTTGTGGTCTATTCGAAGCCGGATCCCGCAAAAACGATATCGAATATTTGGGCAGCTCCGTGGGTCTTACCGTTTCAGATCAAACCATTAGGAAATCCAACTAAATCGCTATCTGTCGCTCGGGCGAAAGCGGTCCTGCCGAGTATGCAACTCCCGGGTAAAGACGATCCACGGAAGCATCTCATTACGGTTCAAGGCAATTTTGCATTCCAGCCTTCGAAAATCACCGATGCCGATTGGTCCGTATTGATTCAGGAACTCGCAATCTAATGCCCAAAAGAACCGACATAAAATCCATCCTCGTCATCGGCGCCGGCCCGATCGTTATCGGTCAGGCGTGCGAGTTTGACTATTCGGGGACGCAGGCGATCAAGGCGCTCAAGGAGGAGGGCTATCGCATCGTCCTCGTCAACTCCAACCCGGCGACGATCATGACCGATCCCGAACTGGCCGACGCGACCTATGTCGAGCCGATCACGCCGGAGATCGTCGCCAAGATCATCGAACGCGAGCGCCCCGATGCGGTGCTGCCGACGATGGGCGGGCAGACGGCGCTCAACACCGCGCTGGCGCTGGCGCAGGACGGGACGCTGGCGAAGTTCGGGGTCGAGATGATCGGCGCCGACGCCGAGGCGATCGACAAGGCCGAGGACCGGCTGAAGTTCCGCGATGCGATGGACAAGATCGGCCTCGAAAGCGCGCGCAGCGGCATCGCGCACACGATGGAAGAGGCGTTCGCGGTGCTCGAACGCACCGGCCTGCCCGCGATCATCCGCCCGTCCTTCACGCTCGGCGGTACCGGCGGCGGCATCGCCTATAACCGCGAGGAGTTCGAGGGCATCGTTCGCGGCGGCCTGATCGCATCCCCCACCACCGAAGTCCTGATCGAGGAATCGCTCCTCGGCTGGAAGGAGTTCGAGATGGAGGTGGTGCGCGACCGCAAGGACAATTGCATCATCATCTGCTCGATCGAGAATGTCGATCCGATGGGGGTGCATACCGGCGACAGCATCACCGTCGCGCCCGCGCTGACGCTGACCGACAAGGAATATCAGATCATGCGGAACGCGAGCATCGCGGTGCTGCGCGAGATCGGGGTCGAAACGGGCGGGTCGAACGTGCAGTTCGCGGTCAACCCGAAGGACGGGCGCCTGATCGTGATCGAGATGAACCCGCGCGTGTCGCGCTCGTCGGCGCTGGCGTCGAAGGCGACGGGCTTCCCGATCGCCAAGGTCGCGGCGAAGCTGGCGGTCGGCTACACGCTCGACGAGATCATGAACGACATCACCGGCGTCACTCCGGCGTCATTCGAGCCGACCATCGACTATGTCGTCACCAAGATTCCGCGCTTCGCCTTCGAGAAGTTCAAGGGCGCCGAGGCGACGCTGTCGACCGCGATGAAGTCGGTGGGTGAGGTGATGGCGATCGGCCGCACGATCCACGAAAGCCTGCAGAAGGCGCTGCGCGGGCTCGAAACCGGGCTGTCGGGCTTCAACTTCGTCGACCGGCTGGTCGGCGCGAGCGCGGAGCAGCTGAAGATCGAACTGGCGAAGCCGACCCCCGACCGGCTGCTCGTCGCCGCGCAGGCGATCCGCGAGGGGCTGCCGCTCGCCGAGATCAACCGCATCGCCGGATATGACATGTGGTTCCTCGACCGCATCGCCGAGATCGTCGCGGCCGAGAAGGCCGTGGTGGCGGACGGCCTGCCGCGCGACGCCGAAGGACTGCGGCGGCTGAAGGCGATGGGCTTTTCGGACAAGAGGCTCGCCTATCTGGCGCTCCAGTCGGCGAATCTCCAGCCGGGCGCCGGGCACGCCGCGGCGCGCGGCGGCGGGCTGATCCACGAGGCGGTGAAGGCGATGACCGGCGGCGTCACCGAGGCCGAGGTGCGCGCGCTGCGCCACCGGCTGGGCGTGCGCCCGGTGTTCAAGACCATCGACACCTGCGCCGCGGAGTTCGAGGCGCAGACGCCCTATCTCTATTCGACCTACGAAGCGCCGACCTTCGGCGCGCCCGAGAATGAGGCCAATCCGAGCGACCGGAAAAAGATCGTCATCCTGGGCGGCGGCCCGAACCGGATCGGGCAGGGGATCGAGTTCGACTATTGCTGCTGCCACGCCTGCTTCGCGCTGGAAGAGGCGGGCTATGAGACGATCATGGTCAACTGCAACCCGGAGACGGTGTCGACCGATTACGATACGTCGGACCGCCTCTATTTCGAGCCGCTGACCGCCGAGGACGTGCTCGAGATCCTGCACGTCGAGCAGTCGAAGGGCACCCTCGTCGGCGTGATCGTCCAGTTCGGCGGGCAGACCCCGCTCAAGCTCGCGCAGGCGCTGGAGGAGGCGGGTATCCCGATCCTGGGCACCTCGCCCGACGCGATCGATCTGGCCGAGGACCGCGAGCGTTTCGCGGCGCTCGTCAACAAGCTCGGCCTCAAGCAGCCTGCCAACGGCATCGCGCGCAGCCGCGAGGAGGCCATCGCGGTCGCGGCGCGTATCGGGTACCCGGTGCTGACGCGCCCGAGCTATGTTCTCGGCGGGCGGGCGATGGAGATCGTCGACGATCAGGAACAGCTCGAAAACTATATCGAGACCGCGGTGCAGGTATCGGGCGATTCGCCGGTGCTGATCGATCGCTATCTGCGCGACGCGATCGAGGTCGACGTCGACGCGCTGTGCGACGGCACCGATGTCGTGGTCGCGGGCGTGCTCCAGCATATCGAGGAAGCGGGCGTCCATTCGGGCGACAGCGCCTGCTCGATCCCGCCCTACAGCCTGTCCGCCGAAATCGTCGCCGAGATCGAACGGCGGGCCGACGCGCTGGCGCGCGCGCTGAACGTGCGCGGGCTGATGAACATCCAGTTCGCGGTGCAGGCCGATCCCGGATCGCCGGCCGGGGCCAGCGTCTATCTGATCGAGGTCAACCCGCGCGCCAGCCGCACCGTGCCGTTCGTCGCCAAGGCGGTGGGATCGCCGATCGCCAAGATCGCGGCGCGCGTGATGGCGGGCGAGAAGCTGGCCGACCTGCCGAAGATCAACCGCGACATCGCGCATGTCGCGGTGAAGGAAGCGGTCTTCCCCTTCGCGCGCTTCCCCGGCACCGATCCGGTCTTGTCGCCGGAGATGAAGTCCACCGGCGAAGTCATGGGAATCGATAGCGATTTCAACCTGGCCTTTGCCAAGGCACAGCTCGGCGCGGGTGACAGCCTGCCGACCGAGGGGCGTCTGTTCGTGTCGGTCAAGGACAGCGACAAGCCGCGGGTCGTCGGCGCGGTGAAGCAACTCGCCGACTGGGGGTGGCAGGTGATCGCGACCGGCGGCACCGCCGACTATCTGGCCGAGCAGGGCATCGCGATCGAACGCGTCAACAAGGTGGCCGAGGGGCGTCCGCATATCGTCGACCGGATCAAGGACGGCGACGTCCAGCTCATCTTCAACACCACCGAAGGGTGGCAGAGCCTGCAGGATTCGCAGTCGATCCGCGCCTCGGCGCTCGCGGCGGACGTCGCCTATTACACGACGGCGGCGGGAAGCGATGCCGCGACCCACGCCATCGGCGCGCTGCGCGCGCGCAGTCTTGAAGTAAAGCCGCTTCAGGACTATTATTGATGCACCGCTTCACCCCCCGACATTGACGGAAACAGCGGCTCAGCCGCCCGACACCCGGTTCGCCGGAACAGGATTTTTGACGAAGGACAATGGGATAATGGCAAGCGTTGAAAAGGTGCCGATGCTGGCGGAAGGCTATGAGAAGCTGAGCGCCCAACTCGCCGCGCTGAAGGCCGAGCGCCCGCAGATCGTCGACGCGATCGAGGAAGCGCGCGCGCATGGCGACCTGTCGGAAAATGCCGAATATCACGCCGCGAAGGAACGCCAGGGCCAGGTCGAGGCGTCGATCGGCGATCTCGAGGACAAGCTGGCGCGCGCGCAGATCATCGACCCCACGACGCTTTCGGGCGACCGCATCGTCTTTGGCGCGACCGTCACCCTGGCCGACGAGGACGACAAGCCGGTGCGCTACCAGATCGTTGGGCAGGCCGAGGCGGACGCCAAGGAAGGGCGGATCAGCTATAATTCGCCGCTCGGCCGCGCGCTGATCGGCCGCCGCGTCGACGACGAGATCGAGGTCACCGTGCCGTCGGGCGACAAATATTATCTGGTGACGAAGATCGAATTCATCTGACGGACGGACGCGCATGAAGCCGCAGGACGCGCCGCTGGTCACGGGCTATGCGCTGCTCTGTGCGGCGCTGTTCGTCGTGCTGACGCTCAGCGGTTTCCAGACCGAGGCGATCGTGCGCGCGGGCTTCGTGCCGGCGCGCTGGAGCGGCGAGCTGATCCTGCCGCCGGGGCCGTTCGTGCCCTTCGTGCTGACGCCGCTGACCTCCGCCTTCCTGCACGGGAGCCTGCTGCACCTGATCTTCAACCTGGTCGTGCTGCTCTATATCGGGCGGCCGCTCGAAGCGCCGATGGGAACGAAGGCGATCGCGGTCCTGCTGGTCGTCGGCGCCTGCGCCGGCGCATTCGCGCAATGGCTTTCCAACCCGGCGTCGGTGGTGCCGATGATCGGCGCGAGCGGCGCGATCTCGGCGCTGATCGCGGTGTTCGCGCTGATCTTCAGCCGGTCGCAGGCACCGGCGCTCGGGCCGATCCCCAGCCATTGGGTGCGGGCGCTGTGGCTCGCCGCGGCGTGGATCGGCGTCCAGCTGCTCATCGGTTTCGCGGGCGGCGCCGGCTTTGGCGCCATCGCCATCTGGGCGCATGTCGGCGGTTTCCTGGCGGGCCTGCTGCTCGCGCGGCCGCTGCTGCGCTGGCGGTTCGGAGGGCGGTAGGGACGGGCGACCCTTTGGTGGCGCTCAGCCGTCCAGCAAGCCGCCCGCGAGCAGCATCGCGACGCGCACGTCGATGCCGCATCCCCCGGCGCGCTTCGCCGCGACGAAATCGGCGATTCCGGTCAGCGGCACGCGGTGGACAATGATGTCTTCGCCGCCGACTCCGCCGCCGGGGCCGACCTTGGTCAATCCGGTGGCGACGAGCAGGGTGAAGCTCTCGCTGACCATGCCCGGCGAACTGAAGAATTCGCCCACCGTGCGCCAGTGGGTGGCGCGATAGCCGGTTTCCTCCTCCAGTTCGCGCTCGGCCGCCGTTTCCGGCGCCTCGCCCGCGCTCTCGTCGCCGACGAGACCCGCGGGCAGTTCGAGGCACGGACGCCCCAGCGGCACGCGATATTGTTCGACCAGCAGGACGTGACGCCCGCTTTCGTCCGCGTCGATCGCGAGGATCACCGCGGCGTGGATGCCGCGCGAGCGCGAGACATATTCCCACGTCCCCTGCTGCCGGACGGTGATGAAGCGGCCCTCCCATCGCGTTTCGATGGGAGCGTCGGGGGCGGGGCGGGACATGGCTTTCCTTTCGCGGCGACGGAGCGCGTCAAAGCTCGATCAGGCGATCGGGCAGTTCGTTCGGATTTTCGCTGCCGCGCGGGAAATGTTCGGCGAGTATGACACCCATGTGCGCGACCGCCTCTGCCATGCCTTCGCCGGGCCGGCCGGCGCGCACGCGTTCGATCAGCGCCGCCATCGCGTCGCCCCATACCTCCGCCGGGACTTTCGAGGCGATCGCTTCGTCGGCGACGATGTCGGCGCGATGTTCGCGCAGGCTGAGATAGAGGAGGACGCCGGTGCGGCCAAGCGTCTTCGCCTCCGCCCCGACCTTGAACAGGTCGATCGCGCGGGCGCGGACGCGGCCGGCGAGGATCGCGCGCGGCGTCAGCCACAGACGCAGCGGCCGCCACAACAGAATCAGCCACATGGCGATCCACTTGAGCACACCGACTGCAATGACGACGCCAAGCCATTGATTGGCGGTCAGGCCGTGCCCCCAGCCGCCGGTCAGCCGGTCGTAGAGGCCCTGATAGAAATCGGGAAACAGCGCGATCACCGACATGGCGAGGAAGGCGATCACGCTCGCCCAGACAAGCGCGACATCGTCGTAATCGTTCGATTGCGCGGCGATGACGGTGACGATCTCGCCGCTCGTCCGCGCCTCGGCCGCGGCGACCGCGGCGGTGACGAGGTCGTGATCGGCGGCGCTGACATGGCTGACTTTCATGCGTTCCGCTCCCTACCAGCCGCCCGAGGCGCCGCCGCCGCCGAAACTGCCGCCGCCCCCCGAAAAACCGCCGAATCCGCCACCGCCGCCCCAGCCGCCGCCGCCGCCCCAAGATGAGCCACGGCCGCCGCCGCCCCAGTCATGATCGCCCCAGACGATGATCGGCGCCGCGCCCCATGGGCGATGCTTGCGATGCCGCCGGCCGCGCCGCCCGAAGGCCGAGAGCATCGGCAGGACGAAGAAGAAGAGGATGATGAAACCGATAAAGATGAAGCCGCCGAAGCTGCCGTCATCGGCGCGGTCGCGCTCTGCCTTCGCGGCGGCGGCGGCGCGCGCCGCGGCCTCCTCGGGCGGGAGCGCGATCTGCTGCGCGATCGCGTTCACCCCGGCCTGGATGCCGCCCGGATAGTCGCCATCCTTGAAGCGCGGCGTCACCTGATCGCGGATGATCCGCCCCGACAGGGCGTCCGTCAGGATCGGTTCGAGGCCGTAGCCCACCGATATGTTCATTCGCCGTTCGTTGGGCGCGATCAGGAAGACGACGCCGTCATTCTCTTCCTTGCCCCCGATGCCCCAGGTGCGGCCGAGCCTGTAGCCGTAATCGGCGACGTCCTGTCCTTCAAGGTCGTTGACCGTCGCGACGACGAGCTGGTGCCCGGTCGTCTTTTCGAGCTGTTCGAGCTGGGCGGTGAGGTCCGCTTCCTCGGCCGGCGGGATGATGTCGGCCTGATCGACGACGCGCCCGGTGAGCTGGGGAAAGGTCTGCGCGGCGGCGGGGACCGCCATAAGCAAAGCGAGGAGGAGGGCCGACGTCAGGGCGGCCCACAATCCCGCGAAACCGAAGCGGCCCTCGCGTCCGTTCGTGCTCTGGGCGAACGGGAGAAATGGCATAGCGATGGCCCTATTGCCCGAAATCGACCTTGGGCGCGACGTTGGCGTTGGGCGTCACCGCGCGATAGGGCGTCATCGGCTTTGCGCCGTGGACGATCTTGGCGCCGATGATGTCGGGGAAGGTGCGGATCGTCGTGTTATAATCCTGCACCGCGTTGTTATAGTCCTGGATCGTCACGTTGATCCGGTTCTCCGTGCCTTCGAGCTGGGTCATCAGGTCGGCAAAACGACCCTGGCTCTTGAGGTCGGGATATTGCTCGACGGTGGCGAGCAGGCGGCTGAGCGAGCCGGTGACATTGCCCTGCGCCTGCTGGAAGGCCTGCACCTTCGCAGGGTCTTCGAGGTCGTCGGCGGTCAGCTTGATCTGGGTAGCCGAGGCGCGCGCCTGGATGACGCTTTCCAGCGTCGCCTGTTCGATCTTCGCCGCGCCCTTCGCGGTCTCGACGAGATTGGGAATCAGGTCGGCGCGCCGCTGATAGGCGGCCTCGACATTCGCCCATTTCGCCTTGGCGGCCTCTTCCTTGGTGGGAACGCTGTTGATGCCGCAGGCGGACAGCGACAGCGCGGCGACGGGGACGATCATCCAGCGGGCGGAACGCATGGTCATGGTCTCTAAACTCCCTCCGGCGGCGTTTTGCCGCAACAATACACATAATAGGATGACGCTTGCCTTTGCGCAATCGTCGCGGCACCACTCGGCGGTTCGCCCAATTTTCCCGGGAGTGAGAAGATGTTGAACGAGTTCAAGGAATTCATCGCACGCGGCAGCGTCATCGATCTGGCGGTCGGCGTCATCATCGGCGGCGCCTTTGCGACGATCACCGGGTCGCTGACCGAGGACCTGATCATGCCCTTCGTCGGCTGGATATTCGGCGGGGTCGATTTCTCCAGCAAGTTCATCCTGCTGGGCAGCGTGCCCGACGGGATCGCGGCGACCGACTATGCGGCGCTCAAGAAAGCCGGGGTGGCGATGGTCGGCTATGGCGCCTTCATCACCGCGGTGATCAATTTCCTGATCCTCGCCTTCATCATCTTCCTGATGGTGCGCGCGGTGAACCGGCTGCTGCGCAAGGGGCCCGAAGCCGCCGCGCCGACCGAGGTCGACCTGCTCACCGAAATCCGCGACGAATTGCGGCGGAAATAGCGCCGCGGCGGCGGTCGGCCGCCCACGTTGCAAACCGCCCCGCGGCTCCCTATATCGGCAATGCCGGTTTCGGCCGGCTATGAGGATAAATGGTGTCGTGGAATAGACACAGCGGACCCGGGGGCAGTACCCGGCGGCTCCACCACAAACCCGCGCGCTTTTGAAGGGGTGCGCGGGCTTCTGACGGGGCCGAACCAGGATCGACGTGTGTTCAAAGACGATGTTTTCTTCCGGGCTGAGTAACCCGTTAAAGGCTCAAAACCAATAAGTGCTAACGATAACGAAGCACTCGCTCTTGCTGCCTAACCGATAAGCCTCACGGCCTAAGGTTAGACAAATAGAACGCGGTTCGGACCGAACCGGGCAACAGAATCGGATACCAGCGGCTGGGGACGAGCCGGGCAACAGAATCGTCCCACCTTTCCTTACATGTCCGTGCCGATTGCGCCCTCTACATCAGGAATAACTTGTTCCCCGGCACAAGCCGGGGTCCAGATGGCATGACACTGCCCCGCGTGGACCCCGGCTTTCGCCGGGGAACGAGCCTTTGTCGGCAGAGGGATGATTTTCCGATCAGACGGCGCCCTATCCGCGCCCCGGTCCCCACAGGATCAGCGCCGCGCCGCCGAGGCAGATCGCGCCGCCGATCAGGTCCCAGCGGTCGGGCGCCACCCCCTCCACCATTTTCAGCCAGACCAGCGAGGCGAGGATGTAGATGCCGCCATAGGCCGCGAAGGCGCGGCCCGCGGCATCGGCATCGACGCGCGTCAGCGCCCAGGCGAACAGTGCAAGCGACACCGCGCCGGGCGCCAGCCACAGCGGCGAGCGGCCGAGGCGCAGCACCGCCCAGAAGGCGAAGCAGCCCCCGATCTCGGCAAAGGCGGCGAGGATGTAGAAGGCGAGGGTGGAGAGCGGCGCGGTCACGGATGGTCCGCCGCGCACAGGCGGTGATCGCCGAGCGCCTCGATCACCCGGCAATCGCCCGCCAGCCCGCCGCGACAGCGTCCGACGATCCGCTCCAGTTCGTCGCGCAGCGCGGCGAGCTGCGCGATCTTGCCCTCCACCTGCTCCAGATGCGTGCTCGCGATGCGGTCGGCCTCGCCGCAGTCGCGCGCCGGATGATCGGAAAGGTCGAGCAGCGACCGGATCTCGTCGATCGTGAACCCGAGTTCGCGCGAATGGCGCACGAAGCTCAGCCGCGCGCGGTGCGCGTCGCCATAGCTGCGGTAATTGGCGGCGGTGCGGTCCGGCGCCGGAAGCAGGCCGATCCGCTCATAATAGCGGATCGTCTCGATATGCGTGCCGGTGGCCCGCGCAAGCTCGCCGATTTTCATCGCTTGACCCCGTAGTTGCTACAGGCTGCATATAGGACGCCGACTCGAAAACCCAAGGAGGTTCGGTGATGGCCGATTCATGTTGCGCCGGCAAAAGCGGCACCAGCGCGCTCAATGATCCCAGATGGCGGCGCATCCTGTGGATCGCGCTGGTCATCAACGCCGCGATGTTCGGGGTCGAGATCGTTGCCGGGGTTGCCGCCGATTCGCGGGCGCTTCAGGCCGACGCGCTCGATTTCCTGGGCGACAGCGCCAATTATGCGATCAGCCTGGGCGTCGCGGGCATGGCACTGACGTGGCGGGCGCGTGCCGCGCTGCTCAAGGCGGCGACGATGCTGGCCTTCGGCCTCTGGGTGCTCGCATCGACCTTGTGGGGATTTCTGAGCGGCAGCAGCCCGCATGCCGAAACGATGGGGATCATCGGCATCGCTGCGCTGGCCGCCAACGTCATCGTCGCGCTGCTCCTCTATCGCTATCGCACCGGCGATGCGAACATGCGGTCGGTATGGATCTGCTCGCGCAACGACGCGCTCGGCAATCTCGCGGTGCTTGCCGCGGCGCTGGGCGTGTTCGGGACGGGGCAGGGGTGGCCTGACCTGATCGTCGCCGCGATCATGGCCGCGCTCGCCATCTGGGGCAGTCTCGACGTGTTCCGCCATGCGCGCGGCGACCTGACGGTCGCGGCGCAGGAGGCGCGCTGAGGCGTCAGAAGGCGATGCCGGGTCGCAGGACGATCTGGAAGAAGGCGAGCAGCAGGGCCAGCGCCGCCAGCGGCGGGCCGGGGTGCGCGAGAGCATGACTTTCCGTTCCGGCGCGCCGCATGGCGAAGCCGAGCGCCAGCCAGCCGAGCCCGATCAGGTGCACGACGATCGGGATCAGCACGACCTCGACCGGTTCGCGCGGAACGCGGAACGGAATGCACAGCAGCACCGCCGCGGCCAGCCCGGCAGCGACCGGCAGCACCGTCGCGCGGTTCGCGGACCCGCGGCGCAGCGGCCACAGCGGCGCCAATGCACGCCCGGCGGCGAACAGCGCGATCGCCGTCCCGGCGAGCAGCGCGGCGCGAACCCCGGCCCCGGCGCCCAGCCAGGCCAGCGCACGGCCGACGTCGTTGCCCGGGATCAGGCTGCCGACCGCCCATTGGCTCAGCGACTGGAACAGCCCCTCGAACGCCATCCAGAAGGCGAACAGGCGCCAGCCGGGTCGGTCCGGCCCGATCCGCCGCGCCAGCCAGAGGAAGAAAAACCCGCTCGCCAGCGTCGCGACCGCGCCCGTGGCCTGCAGCAATTCGGCGATGGGCGCATCGCCGCGCCAGTCGTGATCATTGTGGTAGAGCACCGGATGCAGCCCCGGCACCAACGCCTTGGGGAGCACGAGCCCGACCTCCTGCACGAAGAAGGTCAGGTTGAAGGCGAGCGCGCAAAGCAGTGCCGATGCGCCGAAGCCGCGCCACTGCATGGACTTGCGGCCCGGTGCTTGCGGCAACAGCCAAAGCCCCGCCGCGAGCGGAACGAAGGCGAGCGCGGCGACGAGGGCGATCAGGATGGTCAAGCCGTGGATTCCTGCAGGGGCATCATGCTTCCGGGGCTGCCCCTATCTGGCGTGAAGCGAACACCTGCCTGAAAAGGGGAGGTCTATGGGCGTGGCGCCCTGGAGCGGGATAGCACGAACAGAGTCGTCATTGCGACCCCTGCGAAAGCCGGGCGAAGCAATCGAGGGCGGTCTACGCACACTCGGGATTGCCGCGCGGCTTCGCCGCTCGCAATGACGATTCCAAATAAGGCCGCTCCGCTCCGGCAGCGGGGTTCCGGTTGAACGCCACGTCGATCAACCCACCGGCGCCTGCCAGCCGCCGCCGAGAGCGAGGAACAGCGCGACGAGGCTGGTCGAACGCTGCTGTTCCGCCTGCGCGATGCTTGCCCGAATCTGGGCGAGCGAGCGTTCGGCGTCGAGCACGACCTGGAAAGCCTCGCGCCCCGCCTGATAGCGCAGCCGTGCGATGCGCGCCGCTTCGCCCGCCTCGTCCGCGGCGCGGCGCAGCGCCGCCAGCCGGTCGAGTTCGCCCGCATAGTTGGCGAGCGCGCTCTCGGTCTCCTGCAACGCCGCCAGCCACGTCCCGTCGAAGGTCGCGAGCGCCGCGTCGGCGCCCGCCTCCGCCTGTTTCAGCCGCGACCGTGCGACCGCGATGTTCGGAAAGCTCCACGAGATCAGCGGGCCGATCGAGAAGCGGAAATTGTCCGAACGGCCGAGCCCCGACACCGACCCCGCGGTCGATCCGATCGCGCCGCCGATGCTGATGCTGGGATAGAGGTCCGCCGTCGCGACGTTGACGCGGGCCGCCGCCGCCGCGAGCTGACGCTCTGCGCGGCGGATGTCGGGGCGGCGCGCGAGCAGCGAGGCGCCGTCGCCGACCGGGATCGGCCGGTCGAGCTCGGGCGGCGCCTGGCATTGCAGCGCCGCCTGCGGCGCCTCCGCCGGCGGCTTGCCGGTCAGCACCGCAAGGCGATAGAGCGCTGCGGCGCGCTGCGCTTCCAGCGTCGGCAGTGTCGCGCGCGTCTGTTCGAGCAGCGCGCCCGCCTGACCGGTGTCGAGCCGCGTCGCGCGGCCACCCTCGAACAGGCGGCGCGTCAGGTCGAAGGTCTGTTCCTGGATGCGCAGCGTGTCGTTGGCGACCGCGAGCTGGCGGTTGAACGCGCAGACATCGGCATAGGCGCGCGTGGTTTCCGCCGCGACGGTGATGCGGGTGAGGTCGAAGGCGGCCTGCACCGCGTCGGCGTCGGCGCGGCTCGCGCGGATCGCGCTTTCGACGCGGCCGAACAGGTCGACCTGATAGCCGACGTCGAGACCGACGTCATAGCTTTCGCCCTCGACCGGACCGACGCCGGTGGTCGCGCCCGACTGGCGCGCATAGGTGCCGCCGGCGCCGATGCTGGTCGTCGGGAGGCGGCCCGCCTGCGCTTCCTTGAGCGCCGCGCGCGCCTGCGCCAGATTGGCGGCGGCGACGCGCAGGTCGGTGTTGGCGGCCAGCGCCTGCCCGACCAGTGCGTCGAGCGTCGGGTCGCCGAACAGGCTCCACCATTCGCCCGGCGGCTGGTCGCCGGTGAAGGCGGGCGATGCGCCCGCTTCGAGGAACGGCGCCTGCGAGGGCGCGGTCGGAGTCGGCGACACATAGCCGGGACCGACCATGCAGCCCGACAGCGCGACCGCGGCCGTTGCGGAGAGAAGGATCGAACGGGTCATCACTGGGCCTCCACCGGCTGTTCGCCGCCTGCGCCGCCGCGGCGCCGCCTGACCCGCGCCTTCACGCGGTCGCCGAGGTGGCGGCAGACGACATAGAAGACGGGGGTGAAGATCAGGCCGAACACGGTGACGCCGAGCATGCCGAAGGTGACGGCGGTGCCGAGCGCCTGGCGCATTTCCTGTCCCGGGCCGCTGGCGACGGCGAGCGGGAGCACGCCGAAGATGAAGGCGAAGCTGGTCATCAGGATCGGCCGCAGGCGCGACCGTGCGGCATGCACCGCAGCCTCCAGCGTGCTCATCCCCTCTTCCTCCTCGCCCTGCTTGGCGAATTCGACGATCAGGATCGCATTCTTCGCCGCCAGCGCGATCAGGACGACGAGGCCGACCTGCGTCAGGATATTATTGTCCATCCCGCGCAGGTTCACCCCGATCATCGCCGCCAGGATGCACATCGGCACGATCAGGATCACCGCGAGCGGCAGCGGCAGCGATTCATATTGCGCCGCGAGCACGAGGAAGACGAACACGACCGCGAGCAGGAAGATCAGCACCGCGCTGCTTCCCGCCGCCTTCTCCTGATAGGCGAGGCCCGTCCATTCATAGGCGAATCCGGCGGGCAGGGTCTGCGCGGCGAGCCCCTCCATCGCGGCGAGCGCCGCGCCCGACGACACGCCCGGCGCCGCCTGTCCCTGCAATTCGACCGCGGGGAAGAGGTTGTAGCGCACGACGCGCGTCGGACCGCTGTCGTCGCGGAAGCTCGCGACCGACGAAAGCGGGACCATCTCGCCCGACGAGGAGCGAACCTGAAGCCGGCCGACATCCTCGATCCGGCTGCGCGCGGACGGTTCGGCCTGCGCGGTCACGCGGAAGGTGCGGCCGAGGAAGTTGAAGTCGTTGACATAGGTCGAGGCGAGATAGGTGCCGAGCGCGGCATAGACCTGGCTAGGGTCGACGCCCAATATCTGCGCCTTGTCGCGATCGACGTCGGCGAAGATGCGCGGGCTTCCGGTGTTGAACAGCGAAAAGACCTGCGTGACGTCGGGCACCTGCTGCGCGCCGCCCATCATCGCCAGCGTCGCCTTTTCGAGATCCTGATAGCTGCCGCCGCCGGTTGCCTGGATCATCATGGTGAAGCCGTTGCCGTTGCCGAGCCCCTGCACTGCCGGCGGGGCGATGACGAAGGCGTTGGCTTCGGGCAGCGCGCCGGCGAGCGCGCCCGACAATTGCTGCGACAGTGCGGTCGCGCTGAGCGTCTTGCCGCGATCGCTCCAGTCGGCGAGGCGGATGAACATCGTGCCCGCGTTCGATGCGGTCGAGAAACTCGCGCCGTCGAGCCCGGCGAAGGTCGAGACGCTCTCGATCCCGTCCATCGCCCCTACCGTCTGCTGGGCGCGGGTCAGCACCTCGCTGGTGCGGTCGAGCGACGCGCCGGGAGGAAGCTGGACGACGCCGATCAGCACGCCCTGATCCTGGTCGGGAATGAAGCCCGTCGGCGTGTCGGTCAGGCGCCAGCCGGTGAAGGCGAGCAGCACCGCATAGATGACCAGCATCACGCCGGTCTTGCGCACCAGCTTCGCCGTCGTCTGGCCGTAGCGTTCGGACAGCTTGTCGAACCCTTCGTTGAACCGGTCCGCCGCGCGGCGGCCGAAGCGCATCACCGGGTTCTTCGGTTCCGCGTGCCGACCCTCTTCGTGCGGGCGCAACAGCAGCGCCGCCATCGCCGGCGACAGCGTCAGCGAGGTGAGCAGCGAGAAGACCGTCGCGGCGGCGATCGTCACCGCGAACTGCTGATAGAAGATGCCGGGGATGCCGGGGACGAAAGCGGTCGGTACGAACACCGCGACGAGCACCAGCGCGATCGCGATCAGCGCGCCCGACACCTCGTCCATCGTCCGGTGCGCGGCCTCGCGCGGGCTGAGGCCCTGCCGGACATGCTTCTCGACCGCCTCGACAACGACGATCGCGTCGTCGACGACGATGCCGACCGCGAGCACGAGCGCGAAGAGCGACAGCGAGTTGATCGAGAAGCCGAGCGCGAGCTGCACCGCGAAGGTGCCGACGAGCGACACGGGGATTGCGACGATCGGAATGATTGCGGCACGCCACGTCTGGAGGAAGACCATCACCACCAGCACGACGAGCAGCAGCGCCTCGACCAGCGTTTCCTGCACCGCCGTCACCGACGCCTGGACATATTCGGTCGGGTTGAACGGAATCTGATATTCGAGCCCCGGCAGGAAATCCTTGGACGCCGCTTCGACTTCCTGCAGCACGAGATTCGCGGCGTCGAGCGCGTTGGCGCCGGGCTGCTGGATCACCGCCATGCCGACGCCGGGCCGGCCGTTGAACACGCCGCGCACGCTGTAGTCCTGACTGCCCAGTTCGACCCGCGCGACATCCTTCAGCCGGGTGATCGCGCCGTTCTGCGTGTCGGTCTTGATCACCACGTCGGCGAATTGTTCGGGGGTGACGAGACGGCCGGGAACCTCGACCGGCAGCTCGAACGCGGGATTGCCCTGGCCATAGGGCGGGGCGCCGACCGAACCGCCGGCGACCTGGACATTCTGGCTTTGCAGCGCGGCGACGATTTCGGTCGCGGTCAGGTTCCGCGCGGCGGCCTTGTCGGGATCGATCCACACGCGCATCGAATAGAAGCCGCCGCCGAAGATCTGGACGCCACCAACGCCCTTCAGCCGCAGCAGCCGGTCGCGCAGCGTCGAATTGGCGTAGTTGCCGACATAATCGGTGTCGATCGCCGGATCGGTCGAGGTCAGCGCGACGATCATCAGGAAGCCGGTTTCCTGCTTGTTCACCTGCACGCCGATCTGACGCACCTGTTCGGGCAGGCGCGGCTCGGCGAGCGCGACGCGGTTCTGGACAAGCACCTGCGCGGCATCGAGGTCGGTGCCCGGCTGGAAGGTGACGGTGATCTGCGCCATCCCCTGCGTCGAGCTGCTCTGCAGATAGAGCATGTTCTCGACGCCGTTGATCTCCTGCTCCAGCGTCGAGGCGACCGTCTCGGCGATCGTTTCGGACGAGGCGCCGGGATAGGAGGCGGTGATGCCGATCGTCGGCGGCGCGATCTCCGGATATTGGGCGAGCGGAAGCTGCGGATAGGCGAAGGCGCCGATCAGCGTGATGAAGATCGCGATGACCGCCGCGAAGATCGGGCGATCGACGAAGAAACGGCTGAATTTCACTGGTCGGCGCCCTTCTTCGCCGCCGCGTTCCTGGCCGGGGAGGTCGGCTGGGCCTTGGCGGTGACGACCTTGCCGTCGGGGGCGATGCGGCCGGCCTCGACCTTCGCGGGCTTGCCGGGCATCGCGCGCTGGATGCCGCCGACGACGACGCGATCCTGCGCGGTCAGGCCCGAGCGGATGACGCGCAGCCCGTCGATCACCGGGCCGAGCGTCACCGGACGTGCCTGCACGACGTCCTTGGGGCCGATGACATAGACGAGGCGGCGCGCGGCATCGGTGACGATCGCGGTGTCGGGAACGAGGATCGTGGAGCGGGGTGCCGAGGCGGCGAGCTGGAGCTGGCCGAACAGGCCGGGACGCAGCTTGCCGTCGCTGTTGGCGACCACCGCGCGCACGGTGATCGTGCCCGACCCGGTGCTCAGCGCATTGTCGACGAAGTCGATGCGTCCGGTGCGGGTGTAGCCTTCCTCGCCCTGCAGGCGGATGCGCACCGGTGCGTCCTGCAGCGTGTCGCCGCGGCGCTCATATTCGAGCAGGCTCGCCTCCGACCCCTGGAAGCTGAAATGCATCGGGCTGGTCGACACGATCGTCGTCAGGATCGTCTGGTCGGCGGTGACGGCATTGCCGGGGTCGACCAGCCGCTGCGACACGCGGCCCGAGATCGGGGCGGTGACGCGGGTGAAGCCGACGTTGAGCGCGGCGGCACGGATCGCGGCCTGCGCGGCAGCGACGTCGGCCTCTCCGGTGCGCACGGCGGCGCGGCGCTGTTCGACCTCCTCGGTGCTGGCGGCCTGCGAGGCGGCGAGCGTCTGCGAGCGCGCCAGTTCGGTCCGTGCGTTGGCGAGCGTCGCCTGCGCCCGCGCAAGCTGCGCGCGCGCCTGGTCGAGCGCGGCCTGCGACGGTCGCGCGTCGATGGTGAAGAGAAGCTGGCCGGCGCGGACATACTGGCCGTCGGTGAAATGCGAGCGCTGGAGATAGCCCGAGGCGCGCGGGCGCACCTCGACGCTGTCGACCGCCTCGAACCGCCCGACATAATCGTCCCATTCGGTAACCTCGCGCACCAGCGGCGTGGCCGCCGTAACCGGCAGCGCGGGTGGACCGCCCTGCGCGTCGTCGCCGCCCGAACAGGCGGACAGCAGCAGCGAAAGCATCAGCGAAAGCGCGAGAGGAAAGCGCAGGGTCATGGCTTGTATCTTTTTTCTGTCAGGACGATGCGGCATCGCGCGGCGAGGGAGGGGGAAGGGGCCGCGCGACGCCGGGGACGCCGACTAATCGCCCTTGCGAGGCAAGTCAACACCTGTTGATTTATTCGCGGAATGCTTTAGGGGCGGCGCCATGGTGAGGACCACACCCATAAGGAAACGCAACCCTGTCGCGACGCGCGCGACGATATTGGCCGCGGCGCACCAGCGTTTCGTGCGCGAAAGCTATGACGGCGTCGGGCTGCGCGACATCGCCGGCGACGCCGGGGTCGATGTCGCGCTGATCGGCCGCTATTTCGGCAGCAAGGAGGGCCTGTTCCGCGAAGTCGTATTCGCCGACAAGGAAGCGCATCTGTTCCGCGAACCGAAGAGCGTCGCCGACCTGCCGGCTTTCCTGGCCCAGCTTGTTGCCGAGGATGCCGACGAGGATCGGCAGCATCGGATGGAAATGTTCATCATCATGCTGCGTTCCGCTTCCTCGCCCAAGGCGGGGGAGATCATCCGCGACCTCGTCCATCTCGACGTGCTCGGCCCGCTGGCCGAGCTGATCGGCAAGGACGGCGAACTGCGCGCCAACATGCTGCTGTCGATCCTGATCGGGATCGGCGTGCTGCGAAGCATCATGCGCGTCGATGCGCTGTCGCTCGACGACGGCGACCGGGCCGAATGCACCGAACGCTTTCGCTGCCTGTTCGAAGCCGCGCTGACCTGCTGACGTGCGGGGCGAGGCGGATTACCGCTTCGCCTCTGCCGCGGCGGGACCGTAGAGCAGGCCGTTGAACAGGAATTTGAAGGTGCCGTGCGATTGCGCGCGCTGGGCGACCTCCGGCCCCATCAGGAACAGCTTTCCGCGGCCGAGGCCGATGTCGGCCACCGCGATCGTGCCGGCCAGCCTTTCCTCGCCGATGGCCCAGCCGCTGCGCAGCGGATTACGATCCTCGAACCAGGCGACCTTGCCGTAATCCGTGGCGCCGGGCGCCGGGGTGAAGGTCTGCGAGCGGTTGAAGAAGATGTCGACCGCCTCGGGCAGGCCGTATCCCAGCGGTTGCCGGTTATCGACGCGCGCCCGCAGGATCGACCCGGGAATATAGAAGCTCTTGGTGTCGAGCGCTTTGCGCTCACCGCCGACCTGCCGCACCAGCGCCGGGGCGAGCGGCACCGACAGAAGGTCGGTGAACCGTCCCGCATTGCCGATCGCGACGACGGTCCCGCCACCGCGGATGAAGCCGTCGATGGCGGGTGCGATCCGCTCGTCCGAGAGTGTTCCCAGCGTCGCGCGATATTCGGGCGGCGTGTCCCGTTCGGACGGCTGCTTGCCCGCCCGGTCGGTTCCCCACGCCCCCTTCGGCGGCAGCGCGCCGTCGGTGAACAGGATCACGTCGAAATCGTGCGCGAGGTTTCCGGCCTCGAGCCGCTTGGGATAGACGGGCCGGAAATCGAACTCGAACTGTTCGAGCAGCCAGCGGGTCCAGCCCGCCGACATCAGCCCGCCGTACCGGTCGACGAGGCCGATGCGCACCGGCTTCAGCGGCAGGAGTCCCGCCTCGGGCGCCCGGTCGCTGGCGATCGCGACCAGTCCCAACTCGCGGACGGCCCGCTCGATGACCGGTGCCGCCCTGGGCGAGGCCGGGATCCAGATCGCGCCGGGCCGCAGCGCGTGACCGTTCGCGGTGACCGGCGCGTCGATCCATGCCGGCTTTGCCCCCGCCTTGAGCAGACGGTTGGTCAGGATGAAACTGTTGTTCGTTTCGTGGCCGACGATCCAGCCGGCCTTGCCCTGTCCCTCGATGCGGCCGGGGGGCGGGGGCAACAGGTCGGGCACGCGTTCGAACGTCCCCTCGACGCCGTCGAGGATGCGGTCGAAGCCGATCCCCATCTGATAGGCGAGCGTATAGCCGGTGATGTCGTAGGGCGCCTTCGGCGGACCGCCGGGATATTCGGTGTCGTGCGGATGGTCCTGTGGCTCGAACATGTCGAGAATATGCGGACGATAGGCCTGCGCGGTGCGCACGATATAGGAGCCCGCCGGATAGGTCTTACCCCCCGCCGCGAATGGCGCGGCGGCCTGTTCGACATCGACGCCGTTCTTGATCAGCGCGTTGAGGAAGGCAACCGCGGTCGGCATGTCGGCCTGTCCCGCCGGGATCACATAGGCGCGCGGATCGCGCTCCTCGGGTCGCTGCGTCAGGGCGGCATAGAGCGCCGGGTCGACCTTCTTCGCGCTGCCCGGGCGCGCGTCCTTCTGGTCCAGTGGTGCGGCGTCGGCGAGGCGCTGGACTTTGGTCGGCGTCATCGTCCAGCTGTCCCTGCTGCCCTTCTCGATGCTGTTCGCCCCCATCCGCCAGATGTTGAAGAGCAGCCGCTCGCGATTGCGCGACGCATAGTCGATGACCGCCCGGTTGAGCGTCCATTGATAATCGAGCGAATCCTGCAGATGCCAGGCGCGCGGCGCGATCGGCATCATCTCGTCGCCGCGCGGCAACTGCGTTGCCGGGACCAGCGGTATCTTCGTCGGCGTCGGGCCGCCGATGATCTCGGTCAGCAGGCCGATGCTGTTGTGGAAATAGGAGACCGAGCGCTCCATGCCGTTGTGCCACGTCGAATAGGGCGCCGCGCTGCGCGTGCCCGATCCCGCCTTGCCCTCTGCGATCAGGCGCGAATGCATGGCGAAGCCGACCTCGTTCAGCATCGCCATCACGATCGGATCATAGTTGAAGTTGAAGGGGTCGCGGAACGGCGGCACGAACACCACCATTCCCTCGGGGCCGGTCTGGTGCTGGTTGTAGACGATCTGCGGATACCATTGGCGGAACAGGACGCGGTTGACGTTCTCGGTCTCCGGCATCGCCGCCATGAAGCTGTCGCGGTTGTTATCGTGGCCGACATATTTCTGGTAGAGCCGCGGCAGCGTCGCATATTCGCGCTTTGCCGGGTCGGCGTGGCGCATGTACCAATTGCTGACCAGTTCCATCCCGTCGGGATTGTCGTGTGCGAACAGGATGATGCAGTCGTCGAGCATGCGCAGCGTTTCGGGATCGGACTGGCTGAGCATGCGGTGGATGATCTGAATCTGCCCCTGCGACGTCACCGTCTCGGTAGCATGGAGACCGGCGTCGATCCACACGACGGCCTTGCCGCGCGCCGCCAGCCGGTGTGCCTCGGCTTCGTCGACGCCCTCCGCCTTTGCCAGCCTTTGCGCAATGTTCCGATATTCGTCGAGCCGGGCGAGGTTGGCGGGGGAGGAGACCACTGCCATCCACTGGGTGCGACCTTCGGCGGTCTTGCCGATGTCGACCAGCTTCATCCGGTCCGTCTCGCCGGCGAGGCGCTTCAGATAGGCCTCATATTCGCTGTAGTTCGCGAGATAATAGTCGCTTCCCGGCGACTGCTTGAAGAAATCGGCCGGCGCGGTGACGGCGGCGGTCGTAGTGCCCGCTTCGGCGGCCTGCTGCGCGAGCGCTGATCCCATCGGCAGCGTTGCCGCGAACAGGGCTGCGGCGATGGCGGCCGAAGGATGATGGCGCATGAACGACTCCGGTTGAACTGATGGCGGGCGAAGGCGCGACCGGCGGAATGCCGTATCGCTGGTGCCGGCTGTCGGACTCGAACCGACGACCTACCGCTTACAAGGCGGTTGCTCTACCAACTGAGCTAAGCCGGCACGCGGCGTTTCGCCCTTTGCTTCAAATGATGCCGAAGGTCCAGCCTTCGGTGCGTGCGACGGCATCGGTCAGCGGGGCGGGGGACCAGAGGGCGGTGTCCGATGCGATCGCGCGCAGCCAGGCGGCGGTGAGCAGCGCGTCGCTCGCATGGTCGCTGATCGGGCCGACGAAGCTCGCGGGCGGCGACCCCAGCGCCGCGAGCGCGGCATCGAGCGCGGCGCCGTCGCGGATCTTGCTGCGTCCCGGTGCCATTCCTGCCGCACGCGCGGCGAGGCTGGTATAGATTTCGACGAGCAGGGGACCCCGTGCGGGCACCGGATCGACCGGCCACAGCGGCAGGCGGCCGGCGAGGCGATGGAGCAGGCGCATGCCGCTGAGGCTCGCCTTGCCGACCTGTGCCGCGCCGACGAGGTTGAAGTTGCTGACGCTCGCCGCCTGGCGCGTCGCGCGCTGGTGATGCTCGACGATGCGCAGCCGCCCGGCGCCGGGCTCGAACAGATCGCCGACTTCGCCCCCCGGGTGCCGGAAATGGCGCCGCGCCTCTGGGTGAGCCAGGAAGCCGCCGGCTTCGTGATGCGGATCGCCCGCCGCCAGCCGCTCGACGAGCGCCCAAAGGTCGCGAATCCGGTCCGGGCTGTCGCGCCAGCCGGGAAAATAGGCGTCGCGGTCGGCGAAGGCGAAGGCGGCCGAGAAATCGAAACCGATCAGCATGTCCGCGTCCGCGGCCAGTAGCGATTCGAGCCATGCAAGCACCTCGCCCCGCGACCAGACATGACCGGGATGGACCAGCCGCGGCGCCGCCGCGCCGCTCGCGACCGCTAGCGCGATCCCCTTGTGCCGCGCGCCGCGGGCGCCCGACCAATCGATGGCGGTGAAATGGGAAAAGCGGCGCATGCGTCCTCATAGAGTTATCTCATTCCTTGCACAAAGCGCGCGGGCGTCCCACATGCACGCCATGCTGATCGAAACCGAATCGACGCCCAACCCCGCGACGCTCAAATTCCTGCCCGGCCGGCCGGTGATGGACATGGGAACCCGCGACTTCGCCAGTCCCGAGGAAGCCGAAGCGTCGCCGCTCGCCACCGCATTGTTCGCGCTCGGCGACGTGACCGGCGTCTTCTTCGGTCGCGACTTCATTTCGGTAACGATCGCGCCCGGTGCCGCATGGGGCGATGTGAAGCCCGACGTGCTGGGCATCATGGTCGATCATTTCCTGGCCGACATGCCGCTGTTCCATCCTCCGAGCGCCACGGGCATCGCGGTTCCGGCGGAGGAAGAGGAAGGCGGGTTCGCCGATGACCCAGCCGATGCCGACATCGTCGCGCAGATCAGGGAATTGATCGAGACCCGCGTCCGCCCCGCGGTCGCCAACGACGGCGGCGACATCATCTATCGCGGGTTCGACAAGGGGAATGTCTATCTGAAGATGCAGGGCGCCTGTTCGGGCTGTCCGTCTTCGACCGCGACGCTCAAGAACGGGATCGAGACGCTGCTCAAGCATTATGTTCCCGAAGTGACGGCGGTTCACGCCATCTGAATCCAGCCACAGGAGTATCCCGATGAGCGAGCCGCTTGCCGACAGCGCCCTCGACCAGCTTTTTCGTGCCGCGCGCACCTATAACGGTTATCTCGACCGGCTGGTATCGGAGGATCAACTGCGCGCCATCTGGGACCTGATGAAATATGGCCCGACGAGCGCGAACAGTCTGCCGGCGCGGATCGTCTGGTGCGTGTCGGACGCGGCGAAGCAGAAGCTGGCGGCGCTCGCCATGCCGGCCAATGCCGAGAAGATATTGAAGGCGCCGGTCACCGCGATCATCGCGATGGACCATGAATTCTACGAGCATCTGCCCGAACTGTTCCCGCACACCGACGCGCGGAGCTGGTTCGTCGGCAACGCGGCGCTGGCGCAGACGACGGCGTTCCGCAACGCAAGCCTGCAGGGTGCCTATTTCATCATGGCGGCCCGCGCGCTCGGGCTCGATACCGGCCCGATGTCGGGCTTCGACAATGCGGGGGTCGACGCGGCCTTCTTTGCCGATACGCCGAACGTGAAGAGCAATTTCATTGCAACGCTGGGCTATGGCGATCCGGCGAGCATCTTCGAGCGCAGCCCGCGGCCCGATTTCGGCCGCTTCAATCGCATCGCCTGACCGCGCGCGGCATCGATGCGGCGCCTGGTCATCGATTCGGCGAGCGAAGCCTGCTCGGCGGCGCTGCTGGACGAGGACCGGGTCGTCGATTTCCGGCATGAAATCATCGGGCGTGGCCATGCCGAACGGCTGGTGCCGCTGATCGCAGAGCTGGCGGACGGCGGCCGCGCCGACGCGATCGCGGTCGGCTGCGGCCCGGGCAGCTTCGCGGGCGTGCGCATCGGCGTCGCCGCGGCGCGCGCGCTGGCGCTCGGCTGGCGCATCCCGGTGCAGGGCTTTTCGACATTGGCGCTGGTCGCGGCAGGGGCGGCGGAAGCGGTCGCGGCGGCGGACGGCGCGCTGGTGGTGATGGAAGGCGGGCACGGCCAATGGTTCGTGCAGCCCTTCGGCGCCGATCTCGCGCCCCGCGCTCCGGTGCGCTCGCTGTTGCCCGACGAGGCGGCCACGCTCGATGCGGCGCTGGCGGTCGGCAACCGCGCCGAAGCCTTTGTCGCGCGGCGCGGGTCGGGCCGGGCGCTGCCGATGCTGCCCGACGCCCGCCATGCCGCCGCGTTACCCCCCGTCGCCTTTTTCGACGATCCCAGCCCGATCTATGGCCGCGACCCCGATGCGAAACCGATGGTGACGCGATGATGGGGGGTCTGCGCCTCGCGCCGGCCAAGATCGCCGACATCGGCGCGGTGATGCGTGTGATGGAGGCGGCGTTCGACCCGACCTATGGCGAAGCGTGGAGCAGCGCGCAGATGCTTACGCTGTTCGCGCTGCCGTCGGCGCGCGTCGCGCTCGCCTGGGACGGGGAGGTGCCCTGCGGCTTCTATGCCGCGCGCGTCGCGGGCCCCGAAAGCGAATTGCTGCTGCTCGCCGTCGTGCCCGACCGGCGCGGGCGCGGAATCGGCGCACGCCTGATCGACGACTGGCGGCAATGGGCGTCGGATCAGGGCGTGTCCGACTATTTCCTCGAAATGCGCGCCGACAATGACGCCGTTCATCTTTACACCCGCGCCGGCTTTTCTGAATGTGGCAGGCGAAATGCCTATTATAGAGGCGGCGATGGATTGGTCCGCGATGCGATTACCATGCGGCGATCGGACATAGCCGAAGAATAGATACGATTCGTCTTGCGACGGAACGATCCCGATGCCACTATAGGTGTCGGGACGCAGAGATATACTATGGGGCATTCCTGCCTCCGGTTCATACGATAAGGAACAAGCTCATGTCGGATCAGGCCGATACCAATGAAATGCTCGTGACGCTGACCGCCGATATCGTCGCAGCACATGTCAGCAACAACAGCGTCGCGATTTCGGACCTTGCGATGCTGATCAATAATGTCCATGCCGCGCTGTCGGGGCTCGGCACCCAGCCGGAGCCCGAGGAAAAGCCGGTCCCCGCGGTGTCGATCCGTGCGTCGGTCAAGCCCGACCATATCGTCTGCCTGGAGGACGGCCGGAAGCTGAAGATGCTGCGCCGCCACCTGATGACGCATTACGGCATGACCCCCGACGATTATCGCGCCAAGTGGGGCCTGCCCGCCGACTATCCGATGGTCGCCCCCAGCTATGCCGAGAAGCGGCGCGCGCTCGCGAAGGAGATCGGCCTCGGCACCAAGGGGCGTGGTGGCGGTCGCAAGCGCAAGAAAGCCTGAATTTTCGCGCCGGTGGAAAGGAAGGGGGCGACGGCCGCAAGGCCGCCGCCCTTGTCCTATCGCCCGGGCGACCCTATACAGTCGGCATAAGAACAGGCACGGCTGCTTCTTGCAGGAAAGGCTCCCATGTCCGGTACGATCGATCTTGAGGCCCTGTGCCACGAAAAGGGTCTGCGCATCACCGAGCAGCGCCGGATCATCGCCCGCGTGATTTCGGATTCGGAGGATCATCCCGACGTCGAAACGCTGTACGAGCGCGCGTCGAAGATCGACAGCGGCATCTCGATCGCCACCGTCTATCGCACCGTCCGCCTGTTCGAGGAGGCGGGGATTCTCGACCGCCACGATTTCGGCGACGGCCGGTCGCGCTACGAGGCGGCGCCCGAGGCGCATCACGACCATCTGATCGATGTCGAGACCGGCCGGGTCATCGAATTCGTCGATCCCGAGTTGGAGGCGTTGCAGAAGGTGATCGCCGAGCGGCTCGGCTATCGCCTCGTCGATCACCGGATGGAGCTTTATGGCGTCGCCATCGATCGCAAGCGCGACTGATCGCGCTCCGGTCACCTGGCGCACGGTCTGCCGGCTGGCGCTGATGGTGGTAGTGCTGCTGTTCCTGATCGTTCCGCATCTTTGCTATCGCGCGGTGGGGCGGCCATCGCCGATGGTCATGGCTTTCCTGAACGCCGCGGGCTGGATCGCGGGGCTGCGCATCCGCACCACGGGCACCCGCCTGCGCCGCGACGTGCTGTTCGTGTCGAACCATGTGAGCTGGCTCGACATATTGGCGCTGGGCGGCGCCGCGCGGTCGGCCTTCGTGTCGAAAGCGGAGGTGGGGGCGACGCCGCTGGTCGGCTGGCTCGCCGACCAGAATCACACCATCTATGTCCAGCGCGAGGCGAAGCGCGAGATTCACAACCAGACGAACGCGCTGCGCAGCGCGCTGGCGCAGGGGCGGCCGGTGACGCTGTTTCCCGAGGGGACGACGGGGCCGGGTGATGGCCTGCTGCCCTTCCGCCCCTCGCTGCTCCAGGCAGTCATCCCGACGCCGCCGCGGCTTCAGGTCCAGCCGGTATTCCTCGATTATGGCGAGGAAGCGCCCGATATCGCGTGGCTGGACCCCGAATCGGGGCTCGACAATTTCAAGCGGATGCTCGCGCGGCGGCGCCCGGTCGCGCTGACCATCCACTATCTCGATCCGCTGCCCGACGAGATGGAGAGCGATCGCAAGCTGCTGGCCGAGGCGGCGCGCAGCGCGATCGTCGCGCGCATGGAAACGGCGCGCCCTTCCGCGACGGCACGGCATCGCCTATAGCGCGCCGATGACATTCGACTCTCCAGCCCGCAAGCCCGCCCCGGGCCCCGGCAAGACCTTTCGCGTCAAATCCTTCGGTTGCCAGATGAACGTTTATGACGGCGAGCGCATGGCCGAGATGCTGGAGGCCGGGGGCTATGCCGCCGCCGCCGAGGGTGTCGACGCCGACCTCGTCGTCCTCAACACCTGCCACATCCGCGAAAAGGCGGCCGAGAAGGTTTATTCGGACATCGGGCGGCTGAAGCGCGAGGATGGCAGCCGCCCGACGATCGCGGTCGCGGGCTGCGTCGCGCAGGCCGAGGGAGCGGAGATAGCGCGCCGCGCGCCGAGCGTCGACGTCGTGGTGGGGCCGCAGGCCTATCACCGCCTGCCCGACCTGATCGCGCGCGCCGAAAGGGGCGAGAGGGCGATCGACCTCGACATGCCGCTCGACAGCAAGTTCGGCGCGCTGCCGAAGCGCGCCGGCGGCCAGCGCCCAACCGCCTTCCTGACCGTGCAGGAGGGTTGCGACAAATTCTGCACCTATTGTGTCGTGCCCTACACGCGCGGCGCCGAGACGAGCCGGCCCTTCGCGGACCTGATCGCCGAAGCGCGCGCGCTGGTCGCGGGCGGGGTGCGCGAGATCACGCTGCTCGGCCAGAATGTCAACGCGTGGGACGGCGAGGACGAGCGGGGTCGCGCGATCGGGCTCGACGGGCTGATCCGCGAACTGGCGAAGGAGGACGGGCTCGAACGCATCCGCTATACGACCAGCCACCCGAACGACATGACCGACGGGCTGATCGCCGCGCATGGCGAGGTGGACAAGCTGATGCCCTTTCTCCACCTGCCGGTGCAGGCGGGCAGCGACCGCATCCTCGCCGCGATGAACCGCAGCCACAGCGTCGAATCCTATCTGCGGGTCATAGAGCGCGTCCGCGCCGTGCGGCCCGACATCGCGATCTCTGGCGACTTCATCGTCGGCTTTCCGGGCGAGAGCGAAGCGGATTTCGAGGAGACCCTCGCCATCGTCCGCGCCACGCAATATGCGATGGCCTACAGCTTCAAATATTCGCGCCGTCCCGGTACCCCCGCCGCGACGATGGACGGACAGGTCGAAGAGGCGGTGATGAACGACCGGCTCCAGCGGCTCCAGGCGCTGCTCAACGAACAGCAGCAGGCGTTCAACGAGCGGACGGTGGGGCGGGCGACGCGCCTGCTCCTCGAACGTCGTGGCAAGCATGACGGCCAGCTCATCGGCAAGTCGCCCTGGCTCCAGTCGGTGCACGTCACCGCGCCGGGGCTCATGATCGGCGACATGGTCGAGGTGCGGATCACCTCGGCGGGTCCGAACAGTCTCGGCGCCGAACCGCTGATGGAAGAAGTTGCCTAGTGCGATCCGCTGAAACAAAAACTCCGTTCGTGCTGAGCTTGTCGAAGCACCGTCCTTCTTGTTGCGACGTCAAAAGAAAATACAGCCCTTCGACAAGCTCAGGGCGAACGGTTTTGTTTCGCTGAACTTGGTTCAAGGAGTCCTGCCCACGTGTCCAAACGCCCGCTGACCGCCGCAACGCCCGCCGAACCCGGCGACCGCGTCCGATTGACGGCGGAGTTCGAGCGGACACAATTGTTGGGCATCCTCTTCGGCGAGTTCGACCGCAATCTCGTCGCGATCGAGAACCGGCTCGGCGTCTATATCTCGGCGCGCGGCAACCGGGTGCAGATCGAGGGGGAGGCCGAGGCCGCGGCGCGGGCGCGCGACGTGCTCACTGAACTCTATGGCCGGATCGAGCGCGGCGAGGAAATCGACGTCGGGCTGGTCGACGCGGTGATCGCGATGACGGCGCAACCGACGCTCGACGGCATCATCCGCCACGAAGCGGCGGACGCGCCGGCGGTGATGATCCGCACGCGCAAGAAGACGATCGTCCCGCGCGCGCCGTCGCAGGTCCCCTATATGCAGGCGCTCGCGCGCGACGACGTGATCTTCGCACTCGGCCCGGCGGGTACCGGCAAGACCTACCTTGCGGTCGCGCAGGCGGTCGCGCAGCTCATCACCGGCAGCGTCCAGCGCCTGATCCTGTCGCGCCCCGCGGTCGAGGCGGGCGAGAAGCTCGGCTTCCTGCCCGGCGACATGAAGGAAAAGGTCGATCCCTATCTGCGCCCGCTCTACGACGCGCTCCACGACTGCCTGCCCGCCGAGCAGGTCGAGCGCCGGATCGCGAGCGGCGAGATCGAGATCGCGCCGCTCGCCTTCATGCGCGGCCGCACGCTCGCCGACGCCTTCATCATCCTCGACGAGGCGCAGAACACCACCATCCCGCAGATGAAGATGTTCCTGACGCGCTTCGGCATGAACAGCCGCATGGTGATCTGCGGCGACCCCAAGCAGGTCGACCTGCCCGCGCCCGCGACGTCCGGGCTGGCCGACGCGGTCGCGCGGCTCGAAGGGATCGAGGGGATCAACGTCAGCCGCTTCACCGCCGCCGACGTCGTCCGCCACCCGATCGTCGGGCGGATCGTCGAGGCCTATGAGGGGCCGGGGGCTTAGGGCCGATCGATATTCCGCTCTGACGGTCTTCCGGTGCTCGCGGCTGGGTGTCCCCGCGCAGGCGGGGGGCCGGAGCATTCTGACACCGGCGCAGACTTTTCGCCGCTCTGGGCTCCCGCCTTCGCGGGGGGGTATAGTGATTGTGGACAGAATTAGCTTGTTGACCACAGAACATATTGAGCTCGGTGAGCAATGCAGGTTCGGCTATTGCGCCATCAGTCAGCTTTGCGACGATCGAACTCTGCAACTCCCGAGAACAGGTAGCCGACCAAAGCCCCGGCCAGCGTTGCAACTGTGCTCCCATCAATCAGCCCTTCAAGGGCCAATATTATGATCATCGGCGGCAAAGTTGTTGCGCCCGCAAACTGCCTGCACGACGCGAACGCCGAGGCCGAAGCTCGTTCCATCTGCCTTCTTCGCCTTGGCCCGATAGATCAGCAATGCGATCGGATTGATAACAATCGCTAGCGCCAGAATTATCTCAATCCAAAAGGGGCCACTCATTCGGGTTTCTCCGATTTCAGCTTGGTTCTACGGCCTCTTTTAGCCGCTCATCCCAGCGCGCTTCATCTTCATCCGCTTCCCCGGTCGCGGGCGGCTCGTTTAAATTTGTCCATTCCGCGCCTTCAAAATGGGGTGCTAAATTGACTCTCCTCGGCCGATGTGGCTCATATTGGCATATATTAAGGATATAGCCTACGGGGGAAAGTGGGGAAATGGTGACGAGACTTGAAATTGATGTGGACCGTATCTTTCTCGACCAAGAGAATCCTCGCCACAAGCCTTATGAAACACAATCTGAAGTCATTGAATATTTGTGTAGCCACGAGAGCATCCTCACCCTTGCGAGGGATATTGCTGCCAACGGTCTTAATCCGATCGAACAATTTGCACTAATCCCTGACGATGATGCGGACGATGACTCTTCAACCTATGTTGTTGCTGAGGGAAATCGACGGATTTGTGCGTTAAAGCTCCTGCATGACCCTGATCTTGCACCTGCAAAACTTCGAAATGGTTTTTCTCAAGCTGCGAGCGGTTGGCCCGGCGTCGGGCCGCTGCCCTGTGTTGTCTTCGATGATCGTAAGGCCGTAGACCTTTGGTTGAAGCGTATTCATGATGGCGAGCAGGGCGGCATGGGGCGCCGAAAGTGGAGTTCCGACCAATCTGCGCGTCACAGTGGGAGCAACAAGGATAAGCTCGCACTGAAAATTCTGGACTACGCTGAAAAGAAGGGCTTAATCTCATCTGATGAACGTAAGGGAACCCTCACTACAGTATCAAGGTATGTAACGAAAGCACCTGTCCAAGCTGCATTTGGCATTGATGCAACCGATCTAAATAAGATTCGACTTACGAAGTCGGAGGGCGATTTCGATACTCTCTTGGGTAAATTTCTCGGCGATCTCGCGAGTGGCCACGTCAACAGCCGAGCCAAGGGCGTTGAGACCTTCACGGCCTACGGTCGCGAATTGGAGTCAGTTCCCGTGTCCGGGCAGGGAAAAGTCGTTCCCGGCCTCCTCGATATTAATCAGAGTCGAAAGCCGTCCGCGCGTCGCCGGACCAAGATCAAACCCCGCGCTACTCTCGCTCACGAACATGAGATTATGGATGCGTTGAAGGCCGTCAACAGCCAAAAATTGATCAGCCTCTATAACTCGATCACGATCATTCCGCTGACTCCTCACGCCCCACTCGTTTCTGTTGGAGCATGGGCCTTCTTAGAATCGCTGGCGACGAAAGCGGGTGCGGATGAAAACACAAACTTCTTGTCATTCTTCAGCAGGGATCGGCGTGCTAAATACGGGCTACCGACTGGTAAGGGATCAAAGGCCATCACCGAGGCGCTCAACCAAGTGTCAGCCTCAGGTGATGTTACGAAACACGACGGGACGGCTGCGCTGTTCAATGGTGAACAGCTTGCTAACAATATGGATACATTAAAAGAATTGATCATTCAGTGCATCAAGGAGATCGAAAACCAGTCGCCATAAAATAGGTGTGGCCGAACGGCCGAGGTGCCGATATATGGTTATGGCCCGATCGAACTCGCCCCTTCGCTATCCCGGTGGTAAAACCTGTCTCTATGGTCTTACCTCTGAAATCCTTCGACTGAACAAATTGGAGCGATGCAGTTACGCGGAACCCTATGCAGGCGGAGCTGGCCTCGCGGTGACCTTGCTGTTTGAGGGGCATGTAAGCGACATCCACCTAAACGATATCGACCGCTCGGTTTGGGCGTTTTGGGATAGTCTGCTCAATCAGACGGATGAGCTGGTCGGATTGATCCGGGATACTCCTGTCAACATCGACGAGTGGCATCGTCAGAGGAATATCTGCCTCAACCCTCAGGATTTTGACGATCTCACCTTGGGCTTCAGCACGTTCTTTCTGAACCGGACAAACCGATCCGGCATTGTAAAGGGGGCTGGTGTGATTGGTGGCCTGAATCAGGATGGAAACTACAAGATCGATTGCCGCTTCAATAGAACTGAATTAATCCGGAGGGTAAATCGCATCGCAAAATACAAATCTCGCATCCACCTTTATCGTCTCGACGCGCTAGAATTCATGGACATTATGGATAAACAGCTTCCAGTAAGATCATTTTTTTGTATAGACCCTCCTTATTTCAATAAAGGGTCAAGCCTATATACTAGCTTTTATAATCCTGATGATCATGCTGCGGTTAGCCAAGCGGTTCTAGGTCTAGATCGGCCTTGGATACTGACTTACGACAATACTCCAGAAATTTCATATCTTTATAAAGCGCGTCGACAATTTGGGTTTGATGTAAATTATTCGGTCCAGACCAAGCGCGTTGGTACAGAATTGCTCGTCGCATCGAAAGGATTAAAAATGCCGAGCGAAGTGCGGGACAGGATGGTTTACCGACCCCAATATCGCTCGGCATAGCTACTTGGTCGCCCGTGCCATTTGCGAGCGATTGCAACGCCTATAAATCTGCTCAACCTTCGGGGTGGTGTCAGATATTAGGTTGAGCCACTTACCGACGATACCACATCATACAACAGCCGCCTTCTGAGGTTTGATGGATCGACACCCAGAGCCCTTGCGGTAGGCCGCAACCCATGTGCCGCGACTTGATCGCGAAGCCCGGCCAATTCAGCTTCCCGATTCCGAGCTTGTTCGGCCTGTTCTTCGACGCGAGCAATTCCGGTCTGCGCTTCGGCCCGCGAGCGGTCGGCATCCGACACGCCATAGTTGATTTTCATGGTGTCGGTCTGACCCAATGCCGCTCGCCGCTCCCAATCATCGGCCTCCTTACCGATATACCGGATATAGGGAACGGCGATATGTCGCCGCAGCGTCGTGCCTTTGTCGAGAAAATTGCCGTTCAAGAATTTGACTTCAGGGGAGATATGATATTGGGCGAGCGCCTCGGCATAGGTTCGCAGAATTGCGGGATCGACGGATTTGCCGGTTTCCCGGTCAAACACGGTTGCGGCGGCTTTCACGCCGTTTTTCTCAAAGGGCGCGATGGGCTTGATCGGTGCGACCTTTTTGGGCCGCCCTCGCTTCGAGGGATCGACGATGGTTTCGGAAAAGCCCACCAGCCCGATACCATACGAGAGCATAAACCCGAACGGCCTGACCTGATCGCGATAGTCGCGATTCGCGTTGTGGAATTTGAACCAGCGCAACAGGTCGGGCGAGGTTGCAGCATAGCGGCTGCGCGCAGGCCCGTTCATGGCCGGGTGATAATCCCGCGCCACCCGATCGGGACGACCGGCTAGCACGGCACTGACAATCTGATGCCACAGGTCGCAATGCCAGCGCACCGTGCCATCTTTCAGCACTGATTTATCTGGCACCGGAAAATGTTTCGGAGCGTCGGCATCATCATAGGGCGGCATTAAATGCCCCAGCCCATGCGCCGACACTTTCCGCATGATCGGCTGACGCTCGCCGTTGAGATTGAACAGGGCATATCGCTTCGATGAAATCGCCAAGCAAAAAAGCGGCTCCAGTTCGCCGGTTTCCAGCGAATAGTTCACGTCCTCGATTTTGAGGATTGAGGCGGCGAAGTCATAGGGGTTGAGCGCGTCGAACCATTGCGCGACGCTTTTCACCCGCGCCGTAAATTCGTTGGACGACATGGCATCGGGCTTGGCAATCGCCATGCTGTCGGTGTCGCAAAAGGACCAGTCCAGCCCCGCATCGGTGACAAGGCGTTCGGTGATGGCAAGCATCAACCGCGCCGCGCCGGTAATCAGCGTTGCGAGCAGCGGATGAAAATAGGTGCCGGGATTTTCATGCCGATCGGTCGAAAAACTGAACGGCTCGCCGGTCGAGTTATGCACCGTGACCCGCGACGGCTTGGGACGCTCATCGACATTGACCTCGACCCAAATACCATAGCTGGTCGCATTGGCAGCAATTTTCAGGGCGTTCTGTTCGATGTCCAACGCCTCGCGGTCGGCATCGTCGGCGTCGTCGCGGTCCTGTTTGACGGTTTGGCGCAGTTCGATGACGCGCTTGAAAAAGTCCGTCTCGTTCGGATCGACGCGATAGGCAGGATTGCCGTTGATATTGATCGCCGCAAGTCCGGGCTGCACCGGCCCCGGCGCAAAGCGGATAGCCTCCAATATGACCGGGGCCTTGCCAGACAAAAGCATGGAAGCGATGCAATCCGCGAGCGTGAACCATAACGGAGTGTCGGATGACAGATGGTTCAAGCCTATCGTGTTTTGCCCTTGCTCCGCATAGTCGGCGCGAACGGGGAAAATATCCCCGTCCGGCATCACGCGCACCAGCACGGTCATTGCCTGCCAAATATCCGGCGATTGCAGGTCGGCCAAGTCGATGCGGGCTAGAAGCGAGCGGGTTTCGTCGGTGGCGTCATGCCATGTCATGCCGTCGGCAATGACGAAATCCCACAGGCGCATGAGGGTGCAAACGGTCGGATACATGGACAGGAAATCGCACAGCATAACTTGCCGCAGTTCGCGGCGAATACGGACCTCGGACCGGCCTCCGAAATAGCTGCCCATGATTTTCGCGAGCAGATTACGCGGGAAATCCGGTTGCATCTTTCGCCACGGCTGAATGCCCATTGCTTTCAGATAGGCTTTGCCGATGCTCGCCTCGCTATAGATTTTCTCCGGTCGGGCGTCGGTCAACTCAAGCTGGTCAAAACGGGCCAAGGCGATACGATAGCATTCCCATGTTGCTTGCACGTCGGCGACCCCGTAGCGGATCATCTCATCATTGATCGGTGCGGAAAAGTCATCGAAATCCAGCTTGGGATGCTCGACCTTCAAAAAGTCGCACAGGCTGGCGAGAGAGAAATTGCGAGCGAACAGTGCGCCGGCAAGCGTTTTCACATCGAGGAAATGCCCCCGCCGAACCGGCATATTCTGCCCGCGCTTGCGCTGGCTGCGACTGTTGCGCTGCGCCATGATTGCGGCGAAAGCGATGGACGCAGCGCGCCGCGACATATGCTTGACCCGAATATTCGGATAGATTTTCTGTCGCGACAATTTGAACGTGAAGCCTCCGCGCATCATGCCGTTATCGTCGCTCATCGGAGTCCGGGCCGATCCATGCTTGATCGCGAGCCGTGAAATATCGAATGGCAGGTTGAAGCCAACGATACGGGCGCGGAGCGCGAAGGCGTGGGCGAAGAACACCTCGTCGACAAATTCGTCGCGAGTTCGCAAGCGCAGCCGATGCGCTTCGGCATTGGCGGACAAGCATTCCAGTTCGGCTGCGGTGACGCAATCGGGATCATAGAAGATGCCAGCCTCGTCGAGTTCGTCGAGCTTGCGGAACTGATATGCACCAAACCGCAATGCCTGGGCAGCGTCAGCCGTTGTCTCGGTATCGAAAATCAGCGTCCATTCGGATGCGGGTGTGATCGACCGGCCGCGCTTTGGCTTGCGATCGTCGAGTTCGGACAGGTCTATATATCGCGGACCTGCGAAGGCGCGGACGGCGATCGGCAAGCGATCGGTGATCGGTGGGACACTCGTCATGCCTTGCTTCCCACCGACGCCGGCGCGGCCCGTTCGATCAGCGCATGACCGAAGGCGACCAGCTTTTCGACGATCAGCCGCAGCATGTCGGCGAGGCCGAGTAGGAAATGACCAATCCGGTCCAGCAGCGGATCGGCGTTAGGATTGAAAACGGGATAATCCTTCTGGTCGTCGCTGACCTTGCGATGGCAGTTGCGGCAGATAATCACCGTGGCATCATCCCATCGGCGCCCCGCAATGTGATGATCCTCAAGACAGCGGTCATCACCTTCACCGCAAACACCGCAGCGCGGATGATTGCTGCCTAACCTTTCCAGTCGAAATTGCTTTCGCACCTCTTTGCGCAGTTCGTCATTGGTCACGTCCATTCTCCTTCATTGAACAATTCGGTAAATTTCAGGGAACGCAGGTTCGCCGGACGCGGCGATCCGATGCAGCGTGTTGGGATCGGTTTCGAGGAGATGTGCCCTGCCCTTGGTGTCGAGGACCGACTTGCCCGCGAAGGGACGCAGCAAGTCCGGATTATTCGATGTCAGGAATGCTTTGACCGCGTTCAGATGATCGCCATTGAGCGACGCATGACCAAAATCGCGCAGCTTGATCCGGTGACATTCGCCGTTCGTCATCACGACCATTTCGCGTGGACGATCATCGGATATTTTGAGAGATTTGCCGCGTCCGAAAACTGCGACCGCATCAGCCAGAAATCTGCTAAAGCGCTCAGGCGCGATGCCTACCGCCTTCGCCGCAGCGGCACGATTGCCAGTCTGGCGATAGAGTTTCAGGGCAGCTTCAAATTTATCCGCGTCCTTGACGGTGCGCTTGCCGACCGCCGTCTCACCGGCCTTGGCATGGCCGCGGGCCTGCGAACGGCTCAGGCCGCGCTTGGCGGCATTGGCGATGCGGCGCTGATATTCTGCGCGATAATCTCGTTTTCGCGTCATGGGTAATCGGTGACCCACTATCGCGAGTCCACTCTCGCAAATCGAGACGCATCTGTGTGATAGGGATTCGATCGGAGCCGAGATGACCAATAAAGAGCTGGCAGATCAGTTGAACGTGACCGTGGGTTTGACCGGAAAAGATGCAGTTACGGTCAATGTTATCCGTCAATGGGTGGATTGGGATGTTCTTCCCAAGGCGACGGCGAGAGGCCGGATGGTAGGCACGGCGCCTGCATGGTCGCGGGACAATGAGAGCCAGATACGCGCCGTTCGGCTGGCCGAACTTCGAAAGGCAGGAATACGCCGTAAGAATGCCGTTATCGCACAAGCCTATTTTGAATGGGAACACCCCGATTTCGATCTGGTGCGAGACGCAATTTTGAGTGAATTTATAAAATGGCGCGCCCCATTGAATCGCCGCCAAACAACTTTCTTTGGTCAAAAGTCGTTCGCGGAGGTTGGCGCTTGGAAGCAGCGGGCGATCAAGAACCAACTGGGTCCGCTCGATCAGCGTTTTGTTGGGACATTACTTGAGCAGACGTCGGAGTTTTATGCATCGTTCATCGATGCGGCTCGTACCGGCGATGCCGATACCAGACGAATGACATCCATGCTAAACGAAGCAATAAACCGATATGGCCCCGAAATTGAGCAGATGTTTCCAAAAGAGCGCATCGCCGCCGTTGCGCCTCTGATAGCTGGACTAACAGGCGACCCGGATGAAATCGTAAATTCGGGAGAAGCGACAATCCGAAACGCGACACCCGATCAATTTGAAAAAGCCCGAAAATTCGTTAGACTAATAATCAATATGTCGGAATTTCCATTCGCTCAAATTGCAACGATGCACCTAAGAGAAAAATACCGAGACATAATTGAATTATATTCTCGGCTCCATCCTCAAATATCAATCGGACCATGGATGATATTCATATTCGTTATCGCCTTGCATGTTCACATTAAATTTCCTGAATTGGGACGCCATTTTCCCGACATAACTAAAATTTTCGACAGTATTTATTGTTATAATTCTTAGAACTTGCTATGAATTTTCATGCTTTTGGACACGGAATTTGACCGATCGGAAATTGCCGACGAATGGGCGATTCGCGGCGATAACTGGCTGATTGAAGCGTCGGAAAAGATGCCGCCGCGCAAGCGACGTGAACGCAATTCCACTCCGCTGATTATCACCGGACAAGGGGCATCGCTGCGCGTAGAGAATGGCGCGCTGGTCGTTCGGGACGGCTTCACTCATTATCCGCAAAAGCAGGTAACGCATTGTTTCTTTCCCGGCAGTCGGAACATTCCGCAACGTATCCTATTGCTCGACGGCAGCGGCAGTCTGTCTTTCGACGCGCTGTCATGGCTTGGCGAACAGGGCGTTGCGCTGGTGCGGGTCAAATGGAGCGGCGAAATCGCGATTGTCGCAAGCGGCACCGGCTATGCCGCCGATCCGGCCAAGGTCGAATGGCAGCGCGAGATAAACGCCGACCACGATAGCAGGCTGGCCTATGTCGCGGACCTTATCCGCCGTAAGCTGGTCGCCAGTCTGGATGTTCTGACCGACCATATTCCGCCAACACCGAAATGCGCCGTCGCTGTCGAATATCATTGCAAAGCCATTGAACGGCTCGACCAAGGCGACTTTTCGGAAATGAGCGATTTGCGCGGGATCGAAGGGCATTGCGCGTCGGCCTATTTCCGGGCGTGGCAGGGTTTGCCGATCAAATGGACGGGACGCCGCGCCGTACCCGACGAATGGCGGGCCTATGATATTCGCAGTTCGATGGCGAACGGGATCAAGCCGATCAACCGCAGCGCGTCGCATCCCGTCAATGCCATGCTCAACTATGCCTATGCCGTGAAGCAGGCGCAGCTACAGATACAGGCTATTGCCGATGGCTACGATCCGACCATCGGCATCCTTCACCACGGACGGCGTGGCAAGCCTGCCTATATCTTCGACATCATCGAGCCGGAACGCCCCAAAGTTGATGCGGCTATTCTCGCCTTCATCGCCAGCCGGTCATTCAGCGCGGCCGATTTCATTCTGCGTAAGGATGGCGTTTGCCGACTGTCGCCGCAATTGGCGCGGGTCGTTGCGATGCTCGCCGCTTAATCAACGCGACGGCTTGCGCCCCGGCTTCAAGCCTGCTGGCGGTTTTGCATCGGACGGCAATTCCTTGACCAATTCGCTGACATGGACCGAAAGGGTCGCAGCAATTCGGTCGAGTATATCGATCGAGGGATTTTCCTCGCCTCGTTCGACTCCGCCCAAATAAGACCGGTCCACGCCGGAATCGAAGGCCAGCCGCTCTTGAGAAATATCGCGCTCGATGCGCAGACGTTTCACATTGATACCAACAAGTTCGCGCCCTCGCATGACGCGACTGGACACTTTTCGATGGCCATAAAACCACTGGATATATCCATCATATTAATGTTTTGGCCGTAGCGTAGCATCGTAACAACGAGAGGTTATCATGCGCTACAACCACTTTTTGACCTGTCTTCTTTTCCCATTCGTAAGCATCTCTGTGACGTTGGTAGCTGCCGAACCAGAACAGCGACAGGCACCAACTTCTGCAACTGAAGCTAGAGACATCAATGGTCTGACATTGGGCGACCACATCACAAAAGTTCGGGAAAGGATTCAGTTATCGCATTTGGGAGGCGGTGATTTCGAAGGGCATGAGGATGAAACCTATTACAGAATGGCGTTCACACCTTTGGGCCGATTGTATCATATCGAATCAACTCAGCCCATCGGGCGCTTCTCTGTCGATGCTGAATTTTTGGCACAGCTAGGGCAACGTCTGACATCGAAATATGGTCCTTCGAAACTTCAGACAGCAAACCCTTGGAGATGGGGTATTGTCGAGCCCGTCACCATGTACGGAGACATCAATACCCATATGGAAACGAACTGGGCGTACGCGATGCTGGGGAGCGAAGGCCCACAAGTCACACTTCAAATCAACATGCTGGATTTCCGGATCCTGTGGTCGGACCAAGCGAAACTGAACCGGAGCCCAAAAAGTGAAGCACAAAAGCGGATTAGGTTCTGAACCGCGTAATCGCTAATGTCAGCAATCGACCGAAAGGCGCCATTTGTCTCCCCTCCCGCAGGCGGGAGGGGAAACTAGGGCATGTCTCAAACGACCGTTTTCCACCCCATTTCAGACTTTGACGCTTTCCACCCCTCGTGACAGAGTGAATCAAAATACTGCGTTGTGGTCATTTGCAGAATTTCTACACGTGATCACTATACCCCCCCGCCTTCGCGGGAGCACGTGGATTTTCACGCAAAGGCGATTCGTCTTTTCAATGATTGCGGAATTCGTCCTCGCTGCCTTGGCGAGCTTGCTCCCTTTCTTGGCATGGCGGCGCGGCATGCCGCATGGCTTTCAATGAAAGCTGCTCGTCCGAAAAGCGAAAGAGCCATGCGAAGGCTGGCACGCCGCGATATTTTAGGAAAGTCCTTTCAGATCGCCCCGAACCGCGGATCTGGCCGCGCGCCTTTCCGCATGCTCCCCGCCTCCCAGTTTGCGCAAACGATTCTCAATATCATTCTTGACCCCATGATCAGCCGCCTCTAGGGCGACGCTATTGCGAATCAATCGCAATCATTCAGGGGAAGAGAATTGATCAGCCACCGCCCGTCATCCGCTGCCCGTCTCGCCGCCGGCGCGGCGCTCGGTCTCGCGCTCGCCGTCACGGCGGCGCCCGCGGTCGCGCAGGATAATGACGGCGCCTATTGGCTCGCGCGGAAGAATCACATCGTGGTCACCGCGACGCGCATCGCAACGAAGGCGGAGGATGTTCCGGCCACCGTCACCGTCAAGACCGACGAGCAAATGGCCGACGAACTCGTCACCGACATCCGCGACCTCGTCCGCTTCGAACCCGGCGTCAGCGTCCAGCGCCAGCCCGCGCGGTTCAACGCGGCTCTCAGCGCGACGGGGCGCTCGGGCAACGACAGCTTCAACATCCGCGGCATCGGCGGCAACCGCGTTCTGATCCAGGTCGACGGCGTCCGCGTTCCCGACGGCTTCAGCTTCGGCGCGCAGGCCGCGGGGCGCGGCGACTATGTCGACCTGGGCCTCGTCAAGTCGGTCGAGATATTGCGCGGCCCCTCGTCGGCGCTCTATGGGAGCGACGGTCTCGCCGGCGCGGTCAGCTTCATCACCGCCGACCCGGCCGATTTCCTGGAGGGCGGCAAAAGCGTCGGCGGCCTCGCTCGCGCCGCCTACAGCAGCGCCGACGAGGAGTTCAGCGAAACGCTGATCCTCGCGGGGCGCAGCGGCGACTGGTCGGCGATGGCGGCCTATACGCGGCGCGACTACAAGGAACTCGACAACAAGGGGACGGTCGGCGGCACCGGCACGGCGCGCACCGAACCCAATCCGCAGGACGGCCGCTCCGACGCGCTGCTCGGCCGCATCGTCTATGATCCCGCGAACGGCCACAAGCTGCGGCTGACCGGCGAATATCTCGACACGCGCCTGTTCACCGAGGGGCTGACCGGGCTCAGCCCGACGGTCGAACTGCTCGAGGCGCGCGACACGGGGCAGCGCAAGCGCGTGTCGCTCGACTGGAGCTGGCAGGGCGAGGGTGCGATAGATTTCGCGCGGGTCGCCCTCTATTGGCAGGACGGCGAGGACCGGCAGTTCACCGACGAGGATCGCACCCCGGCGGTTGACCGCGAACGCCTGAACACCTTCGAAAACCGCGTGTTCGGCGCATCGGCCGACGCCCGCGCCGACTTTGCCACCGGCGCGATCGCGCACCGGCTGGTGTTCGGCGGCGATATCAGCAAGACGCGCCAGCGCGGCGTGCGCGACGGGACCGTCCCGCCGATGGGCGAGGTCTTTCCGACCCGTGCCTTTCCGACCACCGACTTCACGCGCGCGGGCCTGTTCGTCGGCGATGAGATTTCGATCGCCGACGGACGGCTGACGCTCTATCCGGCGTTGCGCTTCGACTGGTACGACCTGTCGCCGCGCAACGACCCGTTGCTTCCAGGCTTCACCGGCGCCGGGCAGGACGGATCGCGCCTGTCGCCCAAGTTCGGGGTGGTGTGGAAGATCACCGACGAGGTGCGGCTGTTCGCCAACTATGCGACCGGCTTCAAGGCGCCGGAGCCGGGCGAGGTGAACCAGTTCTTCGAGAATCTGGCTTTCGGCTACACCTCGGCGCCGAACCCCGACCTGGGGCCCGAGCGCAGCGAAAGCTTCGAGGGCGGCGTGCGCTTTTCGACCGACCATGTCAGCCTCGACGTCACCGCCTTTTCGGCGCGCTACAAGGATTTCATCAGTCAGGAAGATGTGGGGGGCAGCGGCACCGCGGCCGACCCGACCATATTCCAGTTCGTCAATCTCGATCGCGTCAGGGTCAAGGGGGCCGAGGCGCGGTTCGAGGGGCGGGCGTCGTCCGGCCTATATACGACGCTCGCCCTATCCTATGCCAAGGGCGACGTGATCGACCCGTCGGGCGCCCGCTCGCCGCTGTCGAGCGTCGATCCGCTCAAGCTCGTCGCCGGCGTCGGCTGGCGCGAGCCGGGGCAGGGGCGCTTCGGCGGCCAGATCATCATGACGCACAGCGCCCGCAAGGAAGCATCGCGCGCCACGGGTGTCTGTTCCACCGAATGTTTCCGCCCCGACGATTTCACCATCATCGACGCGACCGCCTTCGTGCGGATCACCGATGGGCTGACGCTGCGTGGCGGCATCTTCAACATCCTCGACAAGAAATACAGCTGGTGGAGCGACGTGCGCAGCCTGGCGATGACCGCGGTTCCGCCGCCGGCGGGATCTCCGCCGGGGACGCCGCCGACCTTTGTCGCTCCCGCCAGCGCCGATGCCTATACCCAGCCCGGCCGCAACGCGAGCGTGTCGCTGAGCTATCGTTTCTGATCGTCAAACCGGAAGAAGACTGCACCATGACCCGATTTCGCCCGTTCGCCGCCGCGCTGTTCCTCGCCGCCGCGCTGCCCGTCGCCGCTTCGGCGCATCCGCCGATCGCGGCCGAGGAGGCCGCCGCGAATTTCGAACGCGACCGGGCCGACATCTTGGCGATGGCGGGCAATTATCACGTCGGCTTCAACATGCAGGAATCGACGCGCTGGGACCCCACCTACGAGGTACTGGAACCGAAGCGGTCGGGGGGCAACGAGGTCGTCCGGGTGATCGAGGACACGGGGCGCCGGATCGTGCTCCAGCACATGCTGGTCATCACCGACGACAACGACAAGACCTTCGTCATCAAGCATTGGCGGCAGGATTGGGAATATGAACCGGCGCGGGTGCTCGTCTATGCCGACCGCAACCGCTGGCAATGGGAGGATGTTCCCGAGAAGATGCGGACCGGCCGCTGGTCGCAGACGGTGTGGCAGGTCGACGACAGCCCGCGCTATGGCGGCTGGGGCCAGTTCGAGACGCAGGCCGGCATCCGCCGCTGGCGCTCCAACTGGACGTGGCGCCCGCTCGCGCGCCGCGATGCGGTCCGCAATCCCGCCTATGACCGCTATTATTCGATCAACCGCCACCAACTGTCGCCAGACGGCTGGATTCACTGGCAGGACAATACGAAGATGGGGATCAAGGGCGGCAAGCTCGTCCCGATCGTCCAGGAATATGTCCTCAACACCTATATCAAATATGACGATTACGATGTGAAGGCGGCCGACGATTATTGGGCCGCGACCAGGGATTACTGGGCCGCCGTGCGCGCCGAATGGGACCGGGTCGCGCGTGAGAAAGGTGGCATCGCCATCGAGGAACAGGCCGATACCGGCACCGTCGTCAGCGGCCGCCTGCTCGAGATCGCCGACGAGGTTCAGGAAAGGAAGCTGACCACCGCCAAGGCGATCGCCGAGGCGAAGAAGCTGATCGAGACCAACACGAAGACGCTTTGATCTCTCCCTTCACGCATGTGAAGCCCGCAACTGGGGGCGGCCCGCAAGGGCTGCCCCCGATCTTTGCCGGCTCGGTTATCCGCGCGCCGCGTCAACGCTCCAGATGCCCGCGCCGCGGGTCGCGACGAACAGGAAGAGGAAGCAATAGAGCGCGATCGTCTCGCCGCCGTTGACGATCGGGAAGATATCCTTGCTGCCGTGGACCATCCAGTATCCGACCGCCGCCATGCCGCTGGCGACGAAGGCGGCGGGGCGCGTGAACAGGCCGATGACGATCAGCCCGCCCGCGACCAGTTCGATTGCTCCCGCCGCGCTCAGCATCGGGTTGAGCGGCATCGGGAAGGCCGTCGGAAAATTGAAGAATTTCTGCATCCCGTGCGCGAGGAACATCAGCCCCGCGACGATGCGCAGCAGCGCATAGGCCTGTTCGGCGTAACCATCGAGAAATTTCATGACCAAATCCCTCCTTCGCTGTCGATTGCATGTGTTAGGTCAAGCGCGGCCCGTTGCATAGCGCCGCGCGCGCAGCCTCGAAGACGACCTTGAGCTTGCCAGGCCACGTGGCGCAGCGCGACCGAACATGGAACCGGGCTTTCGCCGGGCAGCGGCTTTACCGGGAGGGGGATCATGACGGTGCGAATGCGATTATTTTCCGCCGGCATGTCACAATGCCCGCGCCTCGCTCGTCATGTTCGTATGTTCAAGCCAAGGAGACATGCGATGACCTCTGTGACCGACCCCTTTGCCGCCGCGCCGGCCCTGATGAAGCAATGGATGAGCCTGTCGCTTGCGACGCAGGACAGCCTCGAGCCGAGCCTGATCGAACTGGTGAAGATCCGCTCGTCGATCCTCAATGGCTGCGCGAGCTGCATCAACATGCATACGGCGGAAGCGCGCGAGAAGGGCGAAAGCGAGCAGCGCCTCTATCTGCTCGCGGCATGGCGGGAGGCGCCGGTCTACACCGACCGCGAACGCGCCGCGCTCGCGTGGACCGACGCCCTGACCCGCCTGTCGCAGGGCCATGCGCACGAACCGGCGCGGGAGGCGCTGGAGGCGCATTTCACGCCTGAGGAGCAAGTGAAGCTGACGCTGATGATCAACGTCATCAACGGCTGGAACCGCCTCGTCGTCGGTTTCGGCCTGTGGTACGAAGGCGGCAAGGCCGTGAAGGCCGCCTGATGCCGGAAGCGGGCATCGCCGGCGCGGCGGCGGCGGATGCGGCGGCGAGTTTCGACCCGCTGCGGCCGCTGCTCACCCGCGTCGCCTATCGCATGCTCGGCTCGGTCGCCGATGCCGAGGATGTGGTGCAGGATGCCTTCCTCCGCTGGCTTGGCACCGATCGCGTGGCGGTCGAGGTGCCGGCGGCGTGGCTGCGCCGCACCGTGACGCGGCTGTGCCTCGACCAGCTCAAGTCGGCGCGGCGCCAACGCGAGACCTATATCGGACCGTGGCTGCCCGATCCGCTCGTCGAGGAAGCGGCCGACGACGATGTCACGCTGCCGCTGATGCTCGCGCTCGAACGGCTCTCCCCTCTCGAACGCGCGGCCTTCCTGCTGCACGATGTCTTCGGCGTCGGCTTCGACGAGGTCGCGGCGACGATCGGCCGCGACGCCGCCGCGACGCGCCAACTCGCGGCGCGGGCGCGCAGGCACGTCCGCGAGGCGCGCCCGCGCTACAGGCTCGAAAGAGAGCAGGGGCTCGCGATCGCCAACGCCTTCTTCGCCGCGTCGCGCGGCGGCGACATGGAGGCGTTGGGCACGCTGCTTGCGGCGGATGTCGGGCTGTGGTCCGACGGCGGCGGCAAGCGTCCCGCGGCGATGGTGCCGGTGCTCGGCTTCGCGCATGTGATGCGGGTGCATCGCAGCCTCGCCGTGCTGTTCGCCAAACATGCCTCGACGCTGGTCCATGTCGGGACGATCAACGGATTGCCCGGCTTCGTCACCCGCGAAGCCGACGGCGAATATCAGACGACGGCGCTGGAGGTCGAGGCGGGGAAGGTCGTCGCCATCTATGTGATGCGCAACCCCGACAAGCTGAAGCATATGCACTAGGGCGGGCTGACCCGGACGGAATCGTCATTGCTAGGAGCGCAGCGACGAAGCAGCCTCCAGCTATCGCTCCGCCCTGCCGATAGCTGAAGATCGCTTCGCTCCGCTCGCAATGATGAATTGGATAAGCGCAGGATGACGCCTGATCGCCCCCGCGACGGGCGCGCTTACCCCTTCTGGCGTTCGCGTGCGCGCCGGAACCCGTCGCGCGCCGTGCAGCGTGCGAGCCAGGCGGTCGTCGCTTCGCCCAGCACGTCGTCCGCGCCCAGCGTCGTCGCGAGGAAGGCGGCATAGCCGATCGCGATGTCGGCGATGGTGAAACGTCCGGCGACCAGCCAGTCGCGGCCGTCGGACAGCGCCGCCTCGATGCTCCGCGCGCGCCCTCCGAAGAAGGCCTTGTAGTCGGCAACCGCCTGCGCCAGCCGCCGCTCGGGCGGCTCGACGCGCGTGTAGCGGATCATGATCGCGAGCGGAAAGGTCAGCGTCGCGTCGCTGCGGTGCAGCCAGTTGCGCCACGCCCAGTAATCCTCCTCTTCGCGACGCACCTCCAGCGGCGTGCCTTCGGCGATGCGCTCGCAGATCGCGGCCGATTCGGTCATCAGCCGCCCGTCCTCGACCCAGCCCGGCACCGTCATCAGCGGGTTCACCGCGCGATAGTCGGGCGCGAAGGCGCGCGGCGGGAAGGGCAGCAGGCGAAGATCGATGGCCATCCCCGCTTCCTCGGCCGCCCACAAGCAGCGCAGCGACCGCGCGTCGGCGCAGTGATAGAGGATCGGTCGCGTCATGCGGTGATATCCTTCTGCCGCTCGATATGGAGGCGATGCTCGCGCCAGGCGATGAACAGGCCGCTCGCGATGATCAGCGGTGCGCCGACCCAGGTCGTGTCGGCGGGCAGCGTGCCGAAGAAATACCAGCCGCAGGCGATCGACCAGAGCAGGCTCGAATAATCCATCGGCATCACCACTGCGACGGGGGCGAGCCGCAACGCGCCGGTCAGCGCCATCTGTACCACCGCCCCGAGCACGCCGAGCCCCGCGAGCAGCGCCCATTCGGCGGGGCTGTGCGCGGTCATCACGAAGGGCAGGGCGAGCCCCAGCGGCACCAGCGAGATCAGGCTGAACCAGAAGACGATCGCCATCGGGCTTTCGGTGCGCGCGAGGTCGCGGACCTGGATCGTGATGAGCGCGGTCATGATCGCGCCCGCCAGCGCGATCAGCGTGCCCATGCCGTGCTCGCCGGCAAAGCCGCTCGACACGACGGTGGTCGGGTTGAGCACGACGAGGACGCCGAGGAAGCCGACGATCACCGCGCTTCCCCGCTGCCAGCCGGTGCGTTCGCCCAGGAAGATCGCGGCAAAGATCACCGCAAAGATCGGCACCGACAGGTTGATCGTCGTCGCCTCCGCCATCGGCAGGAAGATCATGCCCCCGAAATTGAGCGCCATCCCCGTCAGCCCCATCATCGCGCGGCGCGCATGGGTGCCCAGCCGGTGGGTGCGATAGAGCGACAGCCCGCCGTGCGTCATCGCCCAGGCAACCAGCATCGGCAGGACGATCGCCTGCCGCCAGAACAGGCTTTCGACGATATGGATGCCCGCCGCGTCGATCAGCTTCACCAGCACGAACATCAGCGACAGGCTGAGCATGGCGAGAAGGCGAAGCGCGATGCCGCCGAGATAATGCTGCGGAACGTCGAAGGGGCGGGCGGCGGTCATGCGGGGTCCGCGCATATCAGCCCGGGGGTGCTTTGCAAGCTATGCATCGGCATTGCCGCGATCCCGGGCAATTGCACGCGCTTATCTTTCCTCCCCTCCCGCTTGCGGGAGGGGAGACAACTCTTCGCAGCCATTTCAGACGGGACCCGCAACCTGCACTCGCAATCCCCTTGCGCACTCCTGCCCGTTGCGGCTAAGGGCGCTGTCCGGCCTAGGGGTATAGCTCAGCTGGTAGAGCATCGGTCTCCAAAACCGAGGGTCGCGGGTTCGAATCCTGCTGCCCCTGCCAGGCCGCCAAAGAGGCCACGTCCTCGCCCGCACCGTGCGGGTTTCATGTCCGGGACGGCCCGGCAGCCTGTTGAAGGAGGCTGCCCATGGCCTGGGTCTATCTTGCGATTGCCGGCATACTCGAAATCGTCTGGGCTTTTTCGATGAAGCAATCCGACGGTTTCACCCGATTGGGTCCGTCGCTCGTCACGCTGGTCGCGATGACGGCCAGTTTCGGCCTGCTGTCGTTGTCGATGAAGGCGCTGCCGCTGGGAACCGCCTATATGATCTGGACGGGAATCGGTGCCGTCGGCGCGTTCGTGGTCGGCGTCGTCGTGCTCGGCGAGGCGATGAGCGCGATGCGGATCGCGGCCGCGGTGCTGATCGTCTGCGGCCTGCTGCTGATGAAGCTGGCGTCGCCCGCCTGAGGGCGTTGGTGAAGTGGAATGCGGAGGCGCCTGGCCCCTATGGTCCGGCCAGGCGGGAGGCGCTTCAGGATTCGAAGCGGCGGATGCTTTCGAGGTCGGCGCCGCCGAGCGGCGAGGCGAACCAGATGCCGGCGCGATTCTTGCGCGACCAGCGGACGATACCGCGCCGGCGGACGTCCTCGCCCAGCGCCAGCGTCAGTTCGGTGCCGGCTTCGAGCCGGCCGTCGTGGATGATGCCGGCGCCGTTCTGCGACAGATTCTCGATCTCGACCGGAAACTCGCCATCGTCGGTCACGGCGAGCGCGCGGCCCTGGACGGGCAGGCGCGGCGGGCGATATTCGCCCGACTGCCGCTCTGCGGCCAGCTGGCGCAGGATATCGAGCGCATTGACCGGTGCGTCGAATGCGACGCCGCAGCGTCCCTCGCGCGCCCAGACGACCTCGCCGGTCAGCACCACTTCTTCGGATAGTGCGATTTCCAGCCGCTCGCCGGTTTCCACGGCGACGCTGGTCGCCAGCATCATGCCGCTGTCGGAGATATTACGCACGCGCCACAAGCCCGCGTCGCCTTCGCGCGCGATCTTCGCGATGCGGAACACGGTACAATGACGATTTCCGCCGCGGCGGTCCTCGATGGGGGCACTCGCATCCGCAGGCCGCGGCGTGGGAGCGCGAGACATGGTCATAGGCTTTTCCTCTTCATGGCGACCCGAAAGAGCGCTTGGGGACCTATGCGTTTACGGAGAAACCATAGAATATTAAGGCAGTTTAGTCGATATATATTGTTCCTGAAAAATATTTATTAATATATTATTAGGGGTTATGTATTTTTGTCGGGCGGACCGGCCGCAATCTTCGGCGGTCACGGGCGCACTTGCCAAGGACGGGGCGCGCGGGTAAAGGCCGCCCATTCGGACAGATGCGCCGTTTTCCATCCGCCTTTCGCCGACCTGTCGGGGAGGGTGGGCGGAGTGGTGCCCGAAAGCGCGCTTGACGCGTAGCGGGCGGCAACCCATCTGACCCGGACCACGGACGTTTGAAAGACAGGACGATCGACATGGCCAAGAACAGCCCGGCCGAATTCCTCAATCAGGTGCGCGCCGAAGCCCGCAAGATCGTGTGGCCGACCGGCAGCGAGACGGTGCGGACGACGATCATGGTGCTGATCATGACGGTGATTCTGTGTTTCTTCTTTCTGGGCATCGATTCAGTTTTTCAGTTCATCGTTAGCTGGCTGACGTCGCTCGCGCGCTGAGCCGCGCTTTTTCGGATTTCGGGGACAGGACACGCATCATGGCGCGCTGGTACATCATTCACGCCTATTCGGGCTTTGAGAACAAGGTCCGCGATTCGGTGCTCGCGGAAGCCGAGCGCATGGGGCTCGGCGATTTCGTCGAGGCGGTCGAGGTGCCGGTCGAGACCGTCACCGAGGTGAAGCGCGGCAAGAAGGTGCAGGCCGAGCGCAAATTCTTTCCCGGCTATGTGCTCGCCAAACTGACGATGACCGACGACGTCTATCACCTCGTCAAGAACACGCCGAAGGTCACCGGTTTCCTCGGCTCGTCGGGCAAGCCGCAGCCGATCAGCGAGGCCGAGGCGGCGCGCATCCTGAACAGCAAGGAAGAGGCCGCGGCGCGGCCCAAGACCGAGGTGCGCGTCGATTACGAGATCGGCGATCAGGTCAAGGTGCTCGAAGGCCCGTTCGCGAGCTTCAATGGCGTCGTCGAGGAACTGGATTTCGACAAGGCGCGCGTCAAGGTCAGCGTGTCGATCTTTGGCCGCGCGACCCCGGTCGAGCTCGATTTCGAGCAGGTCGAACGGATGAAATAAGCGTCGTCCCGGCCGGGGCCGGGGCCGTTGGCGATTGCGGCAACGCAAGCGATCCCGGCTTTCGCCGGGATGACGAAAAGGGGCATGACCGTGACATCCCTCTCTCCTTCCGAGCTTCAGGCGCGCATCGCCCGCGCGCGCGAGATCAACGCCGGCGTTTCGGCCGAGACGGTCGTCGGCGCCGTCATGCGCCTGTTCGACCTCGATCCCGTTCCGGGGGTCGAGGACGAGTTCACCTTTCCGGCGCTGCCCACCACCGCGCGCGACCGCATCTTCGGCGGTCAGGTGATCGCGCAGGCGATGGTCGCGGCGGCGCGCACGGTCGAGGCGGGGAAGCAGATCCACTCGCTCCACGCCTATTTCCTGCGCGGCGGCGACGAGACGAAACCGCTGCATTTCCGCATCCACCGCGACTTCGACGGGCGCAGCTTCTCGAACCGCCGCGTCGTCGTGCGGCAGGACGGCAGGGTCATCTTCAACCTGACCGCCTCCTTCCAGTTCCCCGCCGAGGGGCTGGCGCACCAGGTGCCGATGCCCGATCTGCTGCCGCCCGAGCAGTGCTGGGACTTCACCGATTTCGTCGCCGCCGATCCCGACATCTCGGAACGCCACCTCGCGCACATGTCGCGGCGCCGGCCGTTCGAGATTCGCAGCTATCGTCCGCCCGCCTCGGCGCAGGCGACGCAGCATTATCAGTGGTTTCGCGTCGCCGCGCCGATCGGTGACGATCCGCTCGTCCATCGCGGTTTCCTGGCCTTCGCCTCCGACATGGGGCTATTGTCCACCGCAATGCTGCCGCACGGCGTGAGCTTCTGGACGCCGGGGATGGTGTCGACCAGCCTCGACCACGCGATGTGGTTCCACGGCGACATCCGGGTCGACGAATGGTTCGTCTTCGTGATGGACAGCCCGTGGACGGGCGGCGACCGTGGGCTGTGCCGCGGGGCGATCTATCGTCAGGACGGCACGCTGATCGCGCACGCGGCGCAGGAAGGACTGGTCCGCTACCGCCCGCAGGGGTGACGATCGGGCTTGTTTTCGGCGGCATTTGCGCCTAAGCGCGCCGCTTCGCGTCAGATACGGGCGCGAATCCGCGCGGGAGGAGGGGTGATGCCCTCCGTTTGACCGCTTATTTTGAGGCTCGCCGTCCGCGGCGCGCCGACAGAAAGAAAGGAGGCCATCATGGCCAAGAAGATCAGCGGCTATATCAAGCTGCAGGTTCCGGCGGGGACCGCGAACCCCTCGCCGCCGCTCGGGCCGGCGCTGGGTCAGCGCGGCGTCAACATCATGGAGTTCTGCAAGGCGTTCAACGCCGCGACCGATGGGCTCGAAAAGGGTCAGCCGACCCCGACGATCATCACCGTCTTCGCCGACAAGAGCTTCACCTTCGTCACCAAGACGCCCCCGGCGACCTATCTCATCAAGAAGGCGGCGAACCTCAAGTCGGGCTCGAAAGAACCCGGCAAGCTCGTCGCCGGCAAGATCGCCCGCTCGAAGCTCGCCGAGATCGCCGAGCTGAAGATGAAGGATCTGAACGCCAACGACATCGAACAGGCGACGAAGATCATCGAAGGCAGCGCCCGCTCGATGGGCCTCGAAGTGACGGAGGGCTGAACCGATGGCAAAGCTGACCAAGAAGCAGAAGGCGCTCGAGGGCAAGGTCGACGCGACGAAGCTGCACAGCGTCGATGACGCGCTGAAGACGGTGCGTGAACTCGCCTCGGCGAAGTTCGACGAAACGCTCGAGATCGCGATGAACCTGGGCGTCGACCCGCGTCACGCCGACCAGATGGTGCGCGGCGTCGTCACGCTGCCCGCCGGCACCGGCAAGGACGTCAAGGTCGCGGTCTTCGCGCGCGGCGACAATGCCGAAAAGGCGCTCGCCGCCGGCGCCGACAAGGTCGGGGCCGAGGACCTGATGGAAGACATGCTCGCGGGCAACCTCGACTATGGCCGCGTCATCGCGACGCCGGACATGATGGGCATCGTCGGCCGCCTCGGCAAGACGCTGGGTCCGAAGGGCCTGATGCCGAACCCGAAGCTGGGCACCGTCACCCCGAACGTCGCCGAAGCGGTGAAGGCGGCCAAGGGCGGCCAGATCGAGTTCCGCGTCGAAAAGGCGGGGATCATCCACGCCGGCCTCGGTAAGCTGTCGTTCGGCGAGGACAAGCTGCGCCAGAACTTCGACGCCTTCGTCGATGCGATCGTCAAGGCGAAGCCGGCCGGCGCGAAGGGCAAATATGTCCGCAAGATCGCGATATCGTCGTCGATGGGCCCGGGCGTGAAGATCGACGTCGCCGAAATCGGCGCCTGATCTGCACCACCGAGATTTGGGGAAGGGCCGGGGGAACTCCGGCCCTTTTCTTTTGGGAAATGCGTATTTCGATCTTCTTCTCGTCATCCCGGACTTGATCCGGGATCCACTCATCCGACACTGGCGTGAATAGATCCCGGATCAAGTCCGGGATGACGATGAAAGGATAGGCCCAGTCCTGTTTCTGGATCGCACCTTATTCCCTGAGCCCCCTCAGCGCCGCCCCTGCTGCAAACGGGCCGATCACGGTCAGCAGCAGGCTCGACGCGGCGAGCAGTTTCACCGCGCCGCGCCCGGCTGGGTCGAGCATTCCGGCGCCGAAGATCAGCAGCGGCACCGCCAGCGGCAGTACCAGCAGGCCGCCGATCGCATTGCCGCCTTTCAGCCCCGCCGTCAGCGCCGCGCTCAGCACCGCGAGCGAGGCGAGGGCAGGGATGGCGATGGCGAGGCCGGTCGCCAACGTCTCGACGCGGACGCCGTCCTGCGCCAGCAGCGCCGCCGCGGGGAGCAGCGCGATCAGCAGCGGCAGGCCGAAGCCGATGGCGTGGGCGGCGATCTTGATCGCAGCGATGATCTCGTCGGCGAAACCGCGCACCGCAAGCTGGTCGAGCACCCCCGCCTCGCGGTCGGGGCGGACGAGGCGGTCGATGGGAAGCAGCGCCGCGAGCAATGCCGCGACCCACACCATGCCGCCGCCGGTGCGCGCGAGCAGCGGCGCGTCGGGGCCGACGGCGAAGGGGAAGGCGGTCGCGACGAGCAGGAAGAAGGTGACCGGCAGCCATAGCGCGCCGCTGCCCCATGCGCGCCGCAGGTCGCGCCAGAACAGGGTGAGGAGGGCGGTCATCGGTCCTTTCCCGTGGCATTGCCGCCCCAAATCCGCTTGTGCAGAGCTTGTCGAAGCACCGTTCTTCCTTCTTTTGAGGGCGAAGGAAAGAACGGCCCTTCGACAAGCCCAGGGCGAACGGAACGGGGGTGGGGTTGATCCGGGATCATGCCAGCGCTCCCAAGTCGAGTTCCGCCATGCCCTCGATCCCGAGCGCGAAGTGCGACGCCAGCAGTACCGCGCCGCCGTTCGCACGGTGCGCGGCGATAGCCGCAACGAGCCGCGCCCGCGCCGCGTCGTCCATGCCGTTCGCGGGCTCGTCGAGCAGCCAGATCGGTGCCGCGCTCGCGATGACGCGCGCCATCGCGGCGCGCTTGCGCTGGCCGGTCGACAGCATCGCCACCGGCACTTCGGCGAGCGGGGCGAGCGCCATCGCTTCCATCGCGCGCGCCACCATCGGTCCGTCGATGCCGTCGATCCGCGCCCAGATGTCGAGCGCGCGGCGCAGCGGCAGTTCGGCGTCGAGCGCCGTCGCCTCGTCGATCAGCGCGGTGCGTTCATGGCGCTCCACGGTTCCGGCGGCGGGGCGCAGCAGCCCGGCGGCGAGGCGGATCAGGCTGGACTTGCCCGCGCCGTTCGGACCGCGCAGCCACAGCGCCTCGCCGCGCGCCAGCGTCAGCGACAGCCCCTCGAACAGCAGCCGGTCGCCGCGGATGCAGGCGACGCGGTCGAGGCGCAGCAGCGCGTCGGTCACGCCATGTCTTCCAGCGCGTGCATGTCGTCGTCGGAGAAGCCGAAATGATGGCCGATTTCGTGGATCAGCACATGGCGCACAAGCCAGTCTAGCCGTTCGCCGCCCTCGATCCATTCGACGAGGATCGGGATGCGATAGAGCGTCACGCGGTCGGGCATGCCGCCGCTGTGGTCGATGCTGCGTTCGGTGAGCGGGCGGCCTTCGTACAGGCCGGTGAGGTCATAGGGATGCTCGATGTCGAGCGAGGTGAGCGTCGCATCGTCGGCGAATTCCTCGATCGCGATCACCACGTCGCGGATGTGCTGCAGAAAGACGTCGGGCAGCGTCGCCAGCGCCGCCTGCGCCATCGCATGAAAGGCGTCGGCGTCGGGCGCGCCGCCGGTCCAGCCGGCGGGCAGGTCGGAAAGGACGGTCTTGTCGGTCATCGCGCCCTTCCTTATGGCGGGCGCGCGGCCTTGACCAGCGGGAGAAGAACAGGTGGTCCAGAAACTCGACGATGCGGCGCGCGCCGCGCTGCTCGCCCGCTTTCCCGACTGGCGGCACGAACCCGACCGCGACGCGATCGTGCGGCGGTTCCAGTTCGCCGATTTCGCGCAGGCGTTCGGCTTCATGACCAGCGTCGCGATCGTCGCGGAGAAGATGGATCATCATCCCGAATGGTCGAACGTCTACAACCGCGTCGACATATTGCTGACGACGCACGATGCGAACGGCTTGTCGGAGCGCGACGCCCGGCTGGCCGAGGCGATCGAGGCCCTGCTTTGACGCGCCGATGATCCGTTTCGACCGCGCTTATCAGACACTGGCAATCGGGGTGGCGGCGCTGGCGGGCTTCGTCGACGCCATCGGCTTCATCGAGACCGCCGGCTTCTTCGTCTCCTTCATGACGGGCAACTCGACGCGCTTCGCGGTCGGGGTCGCGGAGGGGACGCGCGGCGCGGCGATCGCCGGCGGCCTGATCGCGACCTTCGTGGCCGGCGTCGTTGTCGGTTCGCTCGTCGCCGAACAGTATCGCCGCGTGCGGACGCCCGCGGTGCTGTCGTGCGCGACGCTGCTGCTGTGCGCCGCCGCGGGGCTGCGCGCGGTCGATGCGGTCTGGCCCGCGGTCCTGTGCCTGACGCTCGCCATGGGGGTGGTCAACGCGGCGTTCCGCGGGCGCGACGGCGCGGTGGTCGGCGTCACCTACATGACCGGCACGCTCGTCCAGACCGGCTACAAACTCGCCAACCGGCTGCGCGGCGAAGGCGACGCGCGCTGGTGGCCGCATCTGGCGTTGTGGGCCGGGCTTACCGGCGGCGCGATCCTGGGCGCGGTCGCAGTCATCCAGTGGGGTGTGCTCGCCTATGGCGCCGCGATCGGACTTGCCGCCGCGCTGACGTTGCGCGCCGCGGCGATCGATCGCCAGGCGCGGTGAAGCGGCGCTTGCCTTCGCCGCGCCGCCGCTCCACAAGACCGCAAACCAGAGAGGGGAACAACGCATGTCCGACAGCCTGCTGCGCCGCAAAGTAATCGAGACGGAGGGGCGGGGACATCAACTGGTGCGCACGCTGAGCTGGCCGCATCTGGTAGCGCTGGGCGTCGGGGCGATCGTCGGCACGGGCATATTGACGCTGATCGGGGTCGGCGCCGACAAGGCCGGACCGGCGGTGATCCTGTCCTTTGCCGTCGCGGGCATCATCTGCGCCTGCGCCGCGCTCGCCTACGCCGAGATGGCGACGATGATCCCGGCATCGGGAAGCGCCTATACCTACAGCTATGTCGTGATCGGCGAACTGATCGCCTGGATCGTCGGATGGAGCCTGATCCTCGAGTATTCGCTGGTGGTCAGCGCGGTCGCGGTCGGCTGGTCGGGCTATGCCGCGCCGCTGCTGCAATCCTGGGCAGGCATGCCGATGGCGTTGATGCAGGGGCCCGAACTCGGCGGCATCGTCAACCTGCCGGCGATCGCGATCATCGCCCTCGTTGCGGGGATGCTGCTGTACGGCACGCGCGAGAGCGCGACGGTCAACGCGATCCTCGTGCTCGTCAAGATCGCGGCGCTCGCCGTGTTCGTCGCGGTCGCGCTGCCCGCCTTCGATGCCGCGAACCTGGAGCCGTTCAGTCCCTATGGCTTCGCCAAGCACATGGGTCCCGACGGCGTCGAGCGCGGGGTGATGGCGGCCGCGGCGATCATCTTCTTCGCCTTCTACGGCTTCGACGCCATCGCGACGGCGGCTGAGGAGACCAAGAACCCCGACCGCGACCTGAAGATCGGAATCGTCGGGTCGATGATCGCCTGCGTCGCCATCTATATCGCCGTGGCCGTGGCCGCGGTGGGTGCGGTCGCCTATGGCCGCTTCGCGAACAGCCCCGAACCGCTGGCGCTGATCCTGCGCGAACTCGGACAGCCGCTCGCCGCGCATTATCTCGCCATTTCGGCGGTGATCGCGCTGCCGACGGTGATCCTGGCCTTTTTCTATGGCCAGAGCCGCATTTTCTTCACCATGGCGCGCGACGGCCTGCTTCCCGAAGGGTTGGCGAAGCTGTCGGGACGCGGGACGCCGGTGCGCATCACCATCTTCACTGCGCTCGTCGTCGCGGTGCTGGCGGGCTTCATCCCGCTCGGCGAACTGGCCGCGCTCGCCAACGCGGGGACGCTCGCCGCCTTTACCGCCGTCTCGTTGTGCATGCTCATCATGCGCCGCCGCGCGCCCGATGCGCCGCGCACCTTCCGCGCGCCGATGCCGTGGGTGATCGGCATCGTCGCGATGCTCGGCTGCGTCTATCTCTTCTTCAGCCTGCCGGTGAATACGCAGATCTGGTTCTGCGTGTGGAATGCGGCGGGTCTCGCCGTCTATTTCCTCTATGCGCGCAAGCGCGCGCTGGCGGCGGCAGCGAACTGAGGTCGGTCCGGCCGCATCGGGCGGGGCGCCCATGCGGTCGAGGGCATGGTATCCACACGGGGGGGGAGGAAATGATGCGGTGTTGGGGGCGGATGCTGGTCGTGGCGGCGGCGACGCTGCCGGCGGGCGCGGCATCGGCGGGCGAGGAACCGCTTTACCGGTCGGCGCCCGAATGGGTGACGCCCGTCAAGCTGCCCGACATGGCGAGCGCGCCGAACGGGTTGCTCGTCCTCGACATCCAGCAGCGCATCGACGGGCCCACCGTCTGGGCGTTCAGCGATACGGCGGTGAAGATCGGCACGCCCGAGGAGCTGTCGCAAAGCAGCAACATCGTGCTGCCCTGGTCGCCCGACAAGGGCGACCTGATCATCCACCAACTCGTCATCCTCCGTGACGGGGCGGAGATCGACGCGCTCGCCAACGGGCAGAAATTCACCGTGCTGCGCCGTGAGCAGGCGCTCGAGCAGCGCGAACTGACCGGCATCCTGTCGGCGGCGCTGGCGGTCGAGGGGCTGCGGGTCGGCGACACGCTGCGGCTGCGCATGTCGACGACGAGCAAGGATGCGGCGCTCGGCGGGCGCAGCCAGCTCGCCGTCCCGTTGCTCGCCGAACCGGTTCGCGTCGCGTCGGCGTCCTATCGCCTGTCGTGGCGCAAGGACGAGCCGCTCAAGTGGCAGGCGCTGACCGGCGGCGTCGATGCCACGCCGCGGCGCAACGGCGATTTCATGGAGTTGCCGATCGCGCTGCCGCTGGCGAAGCAGCCCGAGATGCCCGACGATGCGCCGATCCGCTATCGCCGGCCTCCGATGGTCGAGGCCTCGACCTTTGCCGGCTGGGACGATGTGTCGAAGGTGATGGCGCCGCTCTATACGACCGAGGGGACGATCGCCGACGGCAGCCCGATCGCGGCCGAGGTGGAACGGATCATGGCGGCGACCGACGATCCGCTGCGCCGGACGGCGATGGCGCTGCAACTGGTGCAGGACAAGGTCCGCTATCTGGCGGTCGGCATGGACGGCGGCAATTATGTACCGCAGACTCCCGCGAAAACGTGGGATGCGCGCTATGGCGACTGCAAGGCCAAGACCCTGCTGCTGCTCGCCATGCTGCACGCGATGGAGATCGACGCGGAGCCGGTGATGGCGCATGCCCAGCTCGGCGACGCGATCCCCTCGCGGATTCCGAGTGTGCTCGCGTTCAACCATATCCTCGTGCGGGCGCATGTCGGGGGCAGGGCGCTGTGGCTGGACGGCACGGCGCTCGGCACCAGGCTGCCCGACCTTGGCGACCCGCCGCCTTTCGGTCATGTGCTGCCGGTGCGGGCGGGCGGCGCGGAGCTGGAGCGGATCGACGCGCGCCCGCCGGCGCGGCCGATCGTCGATCTCGCCCTCGACGCCGACGAAAGCACCAGCGTCGACCTGCCGTCGGTGATGACGGTCGACATGACGCTGCGCGGCCAGCTTGCGAGCCTGCTCACGCTGGCGTCGTCTCAGCTCGGCGCGAAGGAGAGCCGCGACCTGACCCAGCGCCTGCTGCAGGAATATGTCGGCGAAGCCCAGTTCGAGGATGTGACCGTAACGCCGGCGGTCGAGGACGGCAGCGTCTCGATCCGCGCCCGCGGCGTGTTCGGCAGCGCCTGGGATCGCGTCGACAAGCGCACCGAGCGCTGGCTGGCGCGCATTCCCGATATCGTGGCGTTCGCGCCCGACCGTGCGCGCGCCGCCTGGGCCGATATTCCCGTGGCGACGCCGGGTCCCGATCGCGCCCGTTACCGCCTCCGCATCCGCCTGCCCGACGGCGGGCGCGGGTATCGGATCGAAGGCGAAGGGGCGCTCGACGGCCGCTATGGCGGTTATGAGGTGCAGCGATCGGTGACGCTGGCCGACGGCGTCGTCACCGTCGACGAGACGCTGGCGACCTCCGGCACCGAGATTCCAGCGGCACAGGTCGCGGGAGAGCGCGACCGGGTCGCGACGATGCTGGGGCAGGCGCCGCGGATGATCGCACCCGAGGACGCGCGCCGTCGCTGGAACCTCGCCGGGGCGGCTTCGACGTCGCAGCTCGACGCGATCAAGGCGATCTATGCGGCCAATGCCGCCAAGGCGGACGAGGAGAATATCACCGCGCTGACCAGCGCCACGTCGTTCCAGCGCGGCATCGGCGATTTCAAGGCGGCCGAGGCGATGCTCACGCGGCAGATCGCGCTGCTTCCTTCGGTCGATGCTTATCTGGAGCGGTCGGCGGTCCGCAAGGAGCTGGGCAACAGCGCGGGCGCGATCGCCGATGCCGAGGAGGCACGCAAGCTCGACCCCTCGTCGGCGTCCGCGATATCGTCGCTGGCGTGGCTGGTCGCCGCGCAGGGCGATGTCGACCGGGCGGCGCGGCTGCTCGACGAACGCATCGCGCTGGGCGGCAAGGCGCGCGACGATTTCCGCTTCGCCAAAGCGGCGATGGTCGGCGAGTTCGGTGAAGCGCAGGCCGCCATCGAGGCGTTCGACGCGCTGATCGGGGAGAAGCCGGGCTCGCCGGCGCTGCTCAACGCGCGTTGCTGGGTGAAGGCGACGCGCAATGTCGCGATCGACACCGCGCTCAAGGACTGCACCTCGGCGATCGAGCTGAGCGAGAGCACGGCCAACATCCTCGACAGCCGCGCGCTCGTGTGGATGCGGCTCGGCCGCGACGAGGATGCGCTGCGCGACCTCGATGCGGCGCTGTCGCAAATTCCGTCGCTCGCCTCCAGCCGCCTGCTGCGCGCGATCGTCAACAAGCGGCTGGGTCATGGCGAGCGGGCGGCGGCCGACCTGGCGGTTGCCCGCCAGCTGTCCCCCGCGCTCGAACGCGATTACGCGCGGTTCGGCCTGAAACCCTGATCGTCGGGCGCGCGCCAGTCGAAGGCCAGCGGCGCCTCGCGAAAGGCGAAGCGGTCGAGGTGGCGGGCGACCACCTCTTTCAGCGCTTCGAGATGCTCGGCGCTGCTGGCGTCGATGCGGACGGTCAGCGCGGCGGCGGTAGCGTCGAAGGTGACGCGCGCATCGCCGGGCCAGTCGGCCCCGCGCACGTCGCGCGGGAACACGACCGTTCCGCGATCGGAGGTGAACTCGACCGCCAGATTATGCTGCCAATGCTTGCACAATTGCTGGAGGTATCGACTGGCATGCCCGGTCGGCACCGTGGCGGTGGCGGCGCTCATTGCTTCCTCCGTCACAGCCGCTCGATCTTCTGCGCCGCCTCGTCGATCAGCGCGACGACCTGGTGCACCATCGCCTCGTCGAGGTCGCGCGAACGCAGCCGGTTGACGAGCACCGCGCGCAGGTTGCCCATCGCGCGGCGGACCGACGCGCTGTCGGTGCGCTGCTGCTCCTCGCCGATCGCGGCAAGGCGCGCGATCAGCGCTTCGACGAGCTCGCGGTTCGCCGCCAGTTCCTCTTCGCCGGCGGCGGTGATCGCGAACAGCTTCTTCGCGCCTTCGCTCTGCTGCGCTTCGATCTGCCCCATGTCGTCGAGCAGGGTAAGGGTGGGATAGACGACGCCCGGGCTCGGCGCATAGGTGCCGCCGGTCAGTTCCTCGATCCGGCGGATCAGGTCGTAACCGTGGCGCGGTTCGTCGGCGATCAGCTTCAACAGCACGAGCCGCAGTTCGCCGCTGTCGAACATGCGGCGACGCGGACCGCGCGCGCCGTCGTCATGGCCGCGCCGGCTGCCGAAGCCCGGACCGAACCCATGGCCGAAGCCGCGTCCGCCGCGGTGCATGCCGTGCCGTTTGCCGCAGCCGTTCATATGTCGATGAAAATGCATGATATTTTTCCTTTATGTACTTAAAGATGTTTCTAAGATATATCTTAAATAGATTTTGGCAAGGGCGAATGATGAATTTCATGTGGCGCCGGGTTATTTTGAATGCGGCAGCTGAGGTCTGACTCTCCTCCCGCTTGCGGGAGGGGCAGCGAGGCTTGAGAACTTGTTCGCTAGCCGCAGCGGGGTGAGCAGGCGCACCGGTGCTGACCCACCCTCGATCCCTCCCGCAGGCAGGAGGGGAGATCAGGTAGGCGCACGACATCCTAATGCCCCCCACGCCTTGACTTTGCGCGACGCGCCGCTATGAGCGCCCCCGTGTTGTCAGGGCCCCGGCTCCGGCAATTCCGTCCGAGACCGTTGGTGCGGGGGATTTGCCCCGCTTAATTTCCAGCCTAGACGGGGAACAGTCTTTATCGGTCGCCCGCCTGGCTCCGCCCGGCGTTCGCGGCTTGACCGACCCCATCGGACATCGTTGCGCGCGGATCGGCGGGATGCGTCCCGTGTCTGTCCGTGCGTGTGTCAGCCGCCCGGCGGCGCGCGCATTCCGGTGCGCGGGCTTTCGGGCATGAGTGGAGAAACAAGGCATGGATCGTGCTCAAAAGGCCGAAGCCGTATCCGCGCTGAACGCTACGCTGTCGAATGCAGCCTCGGTTGTGATTGTTCGCAACCTGGGCCTCACCGTCGCCCAGTCGACGGTGCTTCGCCAGCAGATGCGTGACGCCGGCGCGAGCTTCAAGGTCTCGAAGAACCGCCTCGCCCGTATCGCGCTCGACGGCACGCCCTATACCGGTATCGGCGATCTGCTGACCGGCCCCACGGCCATTGCTTCATCCGCCGATCCGGTGGCTGCTGCGAAGGTCGCGGTGGAATTTGCCAAGACCAACGACAAGCTCGAGATCGTTGGCGGCGGCATGGGGGACGTGATCCTCGATGTGGAAGGCGTGAAGGCGCTGGCAGAATTGCCGTCGCTCGACCAATTGCGCGCCACGCTGATCGGCCTGGTTCAGGCCCCGGCCACCAAGGTTGCCCAGATCGCGGCAGCCCCGGCGGGTCAGCTTGCGCGGGTGTTTGGCGCCTATGGTGCCAAGGAAGCGGCATAAGCCTTTTATCTGATTATCTATCTGCAACAATTCACCGGGTTTTCCCGGTCCCATATGGAGAATGAACATGGCTGATCTTGCCAAGATCGTTGAAGACCTGTCGGCGCTGACCGTTCTGGAAGCCGCCGAGCTTTCGAAGCTGCTCGAAGAAAAGTGGGGCGTTTCGGCCGCGGCCGCGGTTGCGGTTGCCGCTCCCGCCGCTGGTGGCGCCGCTCCGGCTGCCGAAGAGCAGACCGAATTCGACGTCATCCTGACGGGCGATGGTGGTCAGAAGATCAACGTCATCAAGGAAGTCCGCGCGATCACCGGCCTGGGCCTGGGCGAAGCCAAGGCGCTCGTCGAAGGCGCGCCGAAGGCCGTCAAGGAAGGCGCCAACAAGGCGGAAGCCGAAGAAATCAAGAAGAAGCTGGAAGCTGCCGGCGCGACCGTCGAACTCAAGTAATCGGTCGTGCGGGTCGCGGCGGGCCTGTTCCGCCGCTTCCGCTAAAAGAAAAAGGGCGGTGCCGCATGGCGCCGCCCTTTTTCTGTTGGTTTCTGTTGGTCAGCCGCGAGTCAGGCCGGGACGGCGCGTCTCGCCCAGACGACTTGGCGCCGGCCGGCGTACCTCCTGCTCGGCCGCCGGGGCCGGGGCGGGGCGCTGCGAAACCTCCCACGCGCTCACCGGCTTGCGGCGCAGGTCCTTCTGGCCCGCGAGCATGGCGTCGTAGCGGGCGCGGTCCTGTCGATCGAGGAAGCGCGCACGCACGAGGCGCTTGCGAAGCGTGACGAAGGGGTTGTCCGGGGTAGGGCCGGCCATCGCCATCGCTTCGTGACGACCCGTGCCGGCAGCAGGGGTTGCGGCAAAGGCGGGCGCGCTCGGCGGCGTCGGCGAGGGTGCGGGAACCGCCGGGACCGGATCGATTGCACGGGTATCGTCGATGAAGACGGTGTCGAACGCGTCTTCTTCATCCACCGTGCGCCGGCGGCGTGCGAAGGCGAGGCCAGCGCCGCCGATCACCAGCAGGGCCGCGGCGCCGCCGACGATCTCCCAGGGAAAGGCGTCATTGCCCGTCGCGCGCTGCGCAACTGGTTCAGCCATGAGCTCGGCCGGCGGCGCAACGGTCGCGGGGGCTGCGGCAAGCGGAGCGGCCGCCGTCATCTCGGCGGCTGGCGCCGCTTCGGCTGTTTCGGCGGGAGCCGTTTCGACGGGCGCCGGCGCGGCGGCGGCCCGAGCGGGATTTGCCGCGCGCGGCCGTGCCGGGGCACGCTGCGCCTGTGTCGGGGCCGCCGCGGCTGCCGCCTTCGGTTCGGCCTTGGGCGTGCCCGCCTCGTCGGGCGGCGCGATATCGAGGGGAACGCGGATCACCGGCTGCGGCGCGGGCGGCGTGGCGACGGGGGCCGTGGAAGCGGCCGGGCCGGGTGCCGGAACGGTCGGTGCGGCGACCGGCGGGCTCATCGGCATCGTGGGGGATACGGTGGGAGGCGCCGTCGGCGCTTCCTGCGCGAAAGCGGCAGGGGCGGACAGGACCATGAGCGCGGCAATCGCGCTCGTGGCGGGGCGGGAGAGGGCAATATGTCTTGTCATAGTGACAATCGAACGGATGGCGCGCGCAAAGCGCTGCCCAAAACAGCCGATTTCCACGATGAGCCGTTGTCCTGAGGCGGCTGGGCGAAGATTGGGTGCTGCTGCGTCCGCCCGAAGGCGTCAGTCGGCGACCCAGTTGCCGTGGAACCCCGGCGGCACCCGGTGCGGCAGATGCACGACGGCTTGCGGCGGTCCGTTGAAGTCGTCGGCGTTCAGGATCATCAGTTCGGTCGTCTGGTCGTTCATGTCGACGACCAGCCCGATCAGCCAGCCGTCATCCTCCGCGCCCGCCGCCGCGCGCGGCACGAAGACGAATTCGCCGGGATGGCGTCCGGGGCCGAAGTCGCGCGCTTCGGTCGTGCCTTTCTCCAGATCGTGGCGCAGCAGCCGTGTCTCGGCGATCGCCATCTCGGCGCCGGCGCTTTCGGGCAGCGCGACGCTGTAGATATAGCGATAGGGGCGCGTCGTCAGCCGCTCGTCGTAACGCGGGAATTCCTGCGGCTGGTCGTCGATGACCGTGCGCAGCGTCGTCCGCGCAGCGGGATCGATCATCCAGCGTTCGAGGCGCGACCGTTCGCTGTCGGGGCCGCGTTTCGAGCGCGCGAACATCGTGTCGTGCGCGACGACATCGACGATCACCTTGCCGTCCGCCGTCTCGAACGCATTGGCGGGGTGAAAGACATAGCAGGGATCGACCGGCACCCAGACGATGTCGTCGCCGCGCCCGGTGCGGGGCAGCAGGCCGACCCGAGCCCGATGATGCTCGTTCCACGCATAGGGAAAGCTGTGCCCGGCAAGCAGCGATTTCATCGAGAAGGTGACGGGCAGGTCGAAGACCAGCGCATAATGTTCGGTGATCGCGCAGTCGTGGATCGACGGCCCGTCGCTGACCGCCACCGGTTCTTCGCGGATCACATGCGCGTCGGCGTCGAGGACGACGTGCCACACGCGGTTCGGCTCGCCCCCGGCATAGGTGACTGCATGCGTCTCGTTGGCGAAGGGGTCGTGGTGCGGGTGCGCGCTGTAGGGACCGGCGAGCGTGCCGTCGAACGGATTGTGCGCGATGCTGTCCAGCGTGTCGGACAACTCGACCGGCTTGCCGCCCGCCTCGACGATCGCAAAGGTTCGCCCGGCCAGCCCGACGACATTGGTGTTCGGCGCGTCGTTGCGGTCGCCGCGCGGTCCGGGCGGCAACGGTTCGCCGAGCGCCTCGCACGCCTCGGCCCCGCGCACCCAGCGGTTGCGGTACCAGTGCGCCCGGCCGTCTTCGATGCGGATGCCATGGACCATTCCGGCGCCCGTGAACCAGTGGTAGCTCGCGGGATCGGGGGGGAGAGCCGGATTGGGGCCGTTGCGCAGGTAGCGGCCGGACAGCGCGGCAGGAATATCGCCCTCGACGCGCAGCGCCTCCAGCGTCAGTTCCTCGGTCATCGGCGTGTGGATGCCGCTCAGATAGGGATGCGCGTCGGTCGGACGGGGCAGGCGCCTGCGATTATAGTCCGCCACCTTGGTGATACCCTTGGTCACCGCGCTGCGGATCAGATTTTCGACGTTGCTGGCCATGGCAGTGCTCCTCTGCTCCTCGGTCCGGACTCTGCGCTTGCGCGATCGAGTCGCTATGTTTACGGTGGCAACATGACAGTCGATGATAACAGTGTCAACTTGGAAAGCGGTCTGGCCGCGCCGGCACCGGATGCGGAGGGCACCGTGCCGCGGGGCGGCTCCTATCACCACGGCGATCTGCGCGCGGCGGTCATCGCGGCGGGGATGAAGCGGCTGGCGGAGGGCGACGGGAGCGACTTGGGCCTGCGCGCACTGGCGCGTGACGTGGGGGTGAGCGCCACTGCCCTTTATCGCCATTTCCCCGACAAAGAGGCCTTGCTCGACGCGCTTGCTGACGAGGGGCTGCGGCGGCTAGGCGCGCTTCAGGCGCAGGCGTGGCTGAAGGCGGGCGGCGGCAAGGCGGGCTTCCTTGCGACCGGCATCGCCTATGTCCGCTTCGCGCATGACGAGCCCGCGATCTTCCGGTTGAGCTTCACGCGGCAGATGCCGGAGCGTTATCGCGACGGCGGCGCCGACGGGGGAGAGACCGCCTATCATCTGCTGCGCGCCGGGGTGGCGCAGGCGCTGCCCGATCTCGACGATCCCGAACCCGCGTCGCTCCACGCTTGGGCCGTGGTCCATGGCCTCGCCATGCTGATCCTCGATCACCGGGTCGCATGGGACGAGACGATGGTGGAGAAGGTCGTCGGCCTGACCTTCGGCGTCGCCGAATAGGAACCCTCCTTCCGGATGCACCCATACGAAGAAGGACGCGGAACCGCGATGGTTCCGCGCCCTTCCTGTTTGCGATCCTCGATGCGTCAGTTCGCAGAGCGATCCGGCGTCTCGGTATCGGCATCGGCAACCGCTTCGCTCGCGGCAGCGGGAGCGGTCGCTTCGGCGACGGCCGCGGCGAACTGCTCGGCGGTGAAGCTGGTGGCGAGGCCCTTGGGCGAGAGGAAGAAGGCATGGCGCGGCATCTTGACGTCGCCGCTCGACGTCGCGACGACGATGCCGTCGGCTTCGACCAGCTTGACCTTGCCGACCACGGCGCTGCCATTCGCGCCGAGGATGTCGGCACCCGGCTGGATCGCGGCGTCGAGTGCGGCGGCGGTCTGGGCGGCCGCCTGATCGACCGCAGCAGTCAACTGCGCGCGGGTGATGGTGATCGCGGGACCCTTGTCCGACTGGCCGAACGCATTCTTGGGCAGGGTGACCGGCTTGTCGCCCAGCATCACGACGATATTGTCGCCGACCTCGCTGGAAACCGGACCGATTTCGGCGCCTTCGGAATCATAGACGACCGTTCCGGGCGCAAGATTGGGGCCGGCCGCGGCCTGGGCCGCTTCCTGCGCTGCCGCCGGGGCAGCGGCGGCGAGGGCCATGCCGAGGGAAAGAGACGTCATCAAACAGGCGATCTTTCGCATCGCGTTCATTCTCCTTGGTGATCAACAGACACGCACGCTGAACCCGCCAGCGCGCGATATGGCCAACGCGATGCTGCCGAACCGTGCGTGCGGCGGGACGAGTCGTGTAATCGGCCGCGACGGGGCGGCGACGGCGCTCGGCGCCGATGTGCATTTTTGGCTGCAAAGGCCTAGGCTCGCCGCGGCTGTCCGAGTCCGGGCGCCCGCAAAGGAGAAAAAGGATGAGTGACGCAAGCTGGCTGCCGAGCCTGACGACCGAAACGCCCGAAGAGGGTTTTGCGCTCGCGGTCAAGATGGCGCGTGTCGCGGTCAAGCTGACGCAGCCCGACGCCGCGGTCCGCGACGCGGGCCGGGCGGCCTATGGCGGCAATGCCGATTCACTGATCGCCGCGTCGCAGGTCGTCGCGACCCATTTCGCGACCGTCGCCGCGGCGAACGATTACTGGAAGGGCCGGTGACGGCCGGATCGGGCGCGCTTGCCCCCGAACTCGATATCGCGCGCTGGTTCAACAGCGCGCCGCTGTCGCTCGCGGCGCTGCGCGGCCGGGTCGTCGCGATCGGCGCCTTCCAGATGCTGTGCCCCGGCTGCGTCGCCAACGGCCTGCCGCAGCTCCAGCGGATATACGAGCTGTTCCCGAAGGAAGCGGTCGTCGTCATCGGCTTGCACAGCGTGTTCGAACATCATGCCGCGATGACCCCGGTGTCGCTCGAACCCTTTCTCCACGAATATCGCATCGCCTTTCCGGTGGCGGTCGATCGCCACGACGATCCGGCGGGCATGCCAGTTACGATGGCGCGCTATGGTCTGCGCGGCACGCCGAGCCTGTTGCTGATCGACCGGCAGGGCCGCCTTCGCCTGCATCGCTTCGGCCATGTCCCAGACCTCGCCGTCGGCGCCGCGATCCAGCAACTGCTCGACGAGGGGGAGGGCGCGATTCCGCCGGTCGGGCAGGAGGGCGAGGTCTGCGCCGTCGGAGGCGATTGCGGCTGAGAGTCCGGGCCCGCTCCAACATGCTTCGTCATGCTGAACTTGTTTCAGCATCCATGGCGGAGCCTTGCGGCAAACGCTGCGTAAACCGGGTGGGCGGGCCATGGACGCTGAAACAAGTTCAGCATGACGTGAGGGCTGCGGCGCGCAGGCATGGCGTCGGGCATGGCGGCAACCTCCCCACGTTGACAGCGCGCGCCTCCGATCCTATATCGCGCCCACACCTCCTTACGTCCGGGACGGGTCCGACCTTGCGCAGCGGGCCACAGGAATAGGGCGTCGGGGATTTCGGGATGCGTTGAGAAGCTGCGGTAAACCGGCAACGGTTGCCTGCGGCCTTTTTGCGTCCCTATCGCGCTCGCGACTTGATTTTTTGCAGGCGAGACAATCACATATGGCGACCAAGGCGACGTCGGTGGGCAAGGCCCTCGAAGCAACCGCAAGCAAGCGAATCCGCAAGCTGTTCGGCAACATCCACGAAGCGGTGGAAATGCCCAACCTCATCGAGGTGCAGCGCGAATCCTATGAACAGTTTCTGCGGTCCGACCCCTCGGTCGGCTATGTCTCGGGCCTCGAAAAGACGCTGCGCAGCGTTTTCCCGATCCGCGATTTCGCCGGCACCGCCGAACTCGACTTCGTCCACTACGAACTCGAAGACCCGAAATACGACGTCGAGGAATGCCGTCAGCGCGGCATCACCTATGCGGCACCGATGAAGGTCACGCTGCGCCTGATCGTGTTCGAGGTCGACAGCGAAACCGACACCCGCTCGGTCCTCGATATCAAGGAACAGGACGTCTACATGGGCGACATGCCGCTCATGACCGAGAACGGTACCTTCTTCATCAACGGCACCGAGCGCGTCATCGTGTCGCAGATGCACCGCTCGCCGGGCGTGCTCTTCGACCACGACCGCGGCAAGACGCACTCGTCGGGCAAATATCTGTTTGCCGCGCGCGTCATTCCCTATCGCGGCTCGTGGCTCGATTTCGAGTTCGACGCCAAGGACATCGTCAACGTCCGCATCGACCGCAAGCGCAAGCTGCCGGTCACGACTCTGCTTTATGCGCTGGGCATGTCGGGCGAGGACATCCTCAATTTCTTCTACGACCGCCTCGTCTTCGAGCGCGCCGAGAACGGCTGGAAGGTGCCCTTCGTCGTCGAGAACTGGCGCGGTGCGAAGCCCGCGTTCGACGTCGTCGACGCCAAGACCGGCGAAGTCGTCTTCGCCGCGGGCCACAAGATCAGCCCGCGTCTCGCCAACAAGGCGGCGAAGGACGGACTCGACACGCTGCTGATCCCGACCGAGGAAATCTTCGGCCGCTATTCGGCCTATGACCTGATCAACGACGCGACCGGCGAAATCTATATCGAGGCCGGCGACGAAGTGACGGCCGAGAATCTCGAAAAGATGGACGCGGCGGGCATCGACAAGCTGGTGCTGCTCGACATCGATCACAACAACACCGGCCCGTGGATCCGCAACACGCTGAAGGCCGACAAGGCCGAGGACCGCGACCAGGCGCTGAGCGACATCTATCGCGTCATGCGCCCCGGCGAACCGCCGACGCGTGAGACGGCGGAAGCGCTGTTCGGCGGCCTGTTCTTCGACCCCGAGCGTTACGACCTGTCGGCGGTCGGCCGCGTCAAGCTCAACATGCGCCTCGGTCTCGATGCCGAGGACACGGTGACGACGCTGCGCAGCGAGGACATCCTCGCTGTGGTCAAGGAACTGGTGAACCTGAAGGACGGCAAGGGCGAGATCGACGATATCGACAATCTCGGCAACCGCCGCGTCCGTTCGGTCGGCGAACTGCTGGAAAATCAGTATCGCGTCGGCTTGCTGCGCATGGAGCGCGCGGTGAAGGAGCGCATGTCGTCGGTCGACGTGTCGACCGTCATGCCGAACGACCTGATCAACGCGAAGCCCGCGGTCGCCGCGGTGCGCGAATTCTTCGGCTCGTCGCAGCTTTCGCAGTTCATGGACCAGACCAACCCGCTGTCCGAAGTGACGCACAAGCGCCGCGTGTCGGCGCTCGGGCCGGGCGGTCTGACACGTGAGCGCGCGGGCTTCGAGGTCCGCGACGTTCACCCGACCCACTACGGCCGCATCTGTCCGATCGAAACGCCGGAAGGTCCGAACATCGGTCTGATCAACAGCCTCGCGACCTTTGCGCGCGTCAATAAATACGGCTTCATCGAGACGCCGTACCGCCGCATCGTCGACGGCAAGGTGACCAACGAGGTCGTCTATCTGTCGGCAATGGAGGAATCGAAGCACACCGTTGCGCAGGCGAATGCCGATCTCAACCCCGACGGCAGCTTTGCCGAAGAGCTGATCTCGGCGCGCGAGGCCGGCGAATTCCTGATGGCGCCGAAGGGCCAGATCACGCTGATGGACGTGTCGCCGAAGCAGCTTGTTTCGGTCGCGGCGTCGCTGATCCCCTTCCTCGAGAACGACGACGCCAACCGCGCGCTGATGGGATCGAACATGCAGCGTCAGGCGGTGCCGCTGCTGCGGGCCGAGGCGCCGGTGGTCGGCACCGGCATGGAAGGCACCGTCGCGCGCGATTCGGGCGCGGCGATCGCGGCGCGCCGCGGCGGCATCGTCGACCAGGTCGACGCGACCCGCATCGTCATCCGCGCGACCGATATGGTCGAACCGGGCAAGTCGGGCGTCGACATCTATCGCCTGCAGAAGTTCCAGCGCTCGAACCAGAATACCTGCATCAACCAGCGCCCGCTGGTGAAGGTGGGCGAGGTGATCCGCACCGGCGACATCATCGCCGACGGTCCGTCGACCGAACTGGGCGAACTGGCGCTCGGCAAGAATGTGCTCGTCGCCTTCATGCCGTGGAACGGCTACAATTATGAGGACTCGATCCTCATTTCCGAGCGCATCGTGAAGGACGACGTCTTCACCTCGATCCACATCGAGGAGTTCGAGGTCACCGCGCGCGACACGCGCCTCGGGCCGGAAGACATCACCCGCGACATTCCGAACGTCGGCGAGGAAGCGCTGCGCAACCTCGACGAGGCGGGCATCGTCTATATCGGCGCCGAGGTCGGCCCGGGCGACATCCTGGTCGGCAAGATCACGCCGAAGGGCGAAAGCCCGATGACGCCGGAAGAAAAGCTGTTGCGCGCCATCTTCGGCGAAAAGGCGAGCGACGTGCGCGACACTTCGCTGCGCCTGCCGCCGGGCGTGTCTGGCACGGTCGTCGAGGTTCGCGTCTTCAACCGCCACGGCATCGACAAGGACGAGCGCGCGATCGCGATCGAACGCGAGGAGATCGAGCGGCTGAAGCAGGACGCCGACGACGAACGCTCGATCCTCAACCGCGCGACCTTCTCCAGCCTCAAGGAACTGCTGGTCGGCCAGACCACAAGCGCGGTGCCGAAGGGCATGAAGAAGGGCGAGGCGCTGACCGAGGAGCAGCTTGTCGAGCTCGAACGCTCCGACTGGTGGAAGCTCGCCGTCGTCGACGACCGCGCACAGGCCGCGCTCGAAGCGATCAAGGCGCAGTATGACGAGGCGATCAAGCGCATCAACGCGAAATATGAGGATCGCGTCGAAAAGCTGCAGCGCGGCGACGAACTGGCGCCGGGCGTGCTCAAGATGGTCAAGGTGTTCGTCGCGATCAAGCGCAAGCTGCAGTCGGGCGACAAGATGGCCGGCCGTCACGGCAACAAGGGCATCATCAGCCGCATCCTGCCGATCGAGGACATGCCGTTCCTCGAGGACGGGACGCACGTCGATGTCGTGCTCAACCCGCTGGGCGTGCCGAGCCGCATGAACGTCGGTCAGATCCTCGAAACGCATCTCGGCTGGGCATCGCGCGGCTTCGGGCGGCAGATCACCGCGGCGCTCGACGAGTGGCGCGCGGCGAACCCGAACCCCGAAGCGGCCTCGCCGCCCGAGGCGGTCCGCGAGGCGCTGCTCAACGCCTATGGCGAGGACTATGCCGCCGACATCGAGGCGCGGACCCCCGATCAGGTCGTCGACCTCGCCGGGCGGCTGTCGCTGGGCGTGCCCTTCGCGACGCCGGTGTTCGACGGCGCGCGCGAAGGCGACGTGTCGGCGATGCTCGAACGCGCCGGGCTCGATCGCTCGGGTCAGGTCGATCTGTATGACGGCCGCACCGGCGACCGCTTCGACCGCCGGGTGACGGTAGGATATATGTATATCCTCAAGCTGCACCACCTGGTCGACGACAAGATCCACGCGCGCTCGATCGGCCCCTACAGCCTCGTCACCCAGCAGCCGCTGGGCGGTAAGGCGCAGTTTGGCGGCCAGCGCTTCGGCGAGATGGAGGTCTGGGCGCTCCAGGCTTATGGCGCGGCGTACACGCTGCAGGAAATGCTGACGGTGAAGTCCGACGACGTGATCGGCCGCACCAAGGTCTATGAAGCGATCGTCAAGGGCGACGACACCTTCGAGGCGGGCATTCCCGAAAGCTTCAACGTACTCGTCAAGGAAATGCGCTCGCTGGGCCTCAACGTCGAACTGTCGTCCTATTCGGACGAAGATCCCGACGAAGGTCCGGACGCTCTTCCCGAAGCCGCCGAATGATTTTTTCCTCACCCCTCTTGCTTGCCGCGAGAGGGGAAGATGGAGCCTGAAATATGAACCAGCTTACCAACTTCATGAACCCGGTGGCGAAGCCCGAAACCTTCGACATGATCAAGATCGGCATCGCCAGCCCCGAGCGCATCCGCTCGTGGTCGTTCGGCGAGATCAAGAAGCCCGAGACGATCAACTACCGCACGTTCAAGCCCGAACGCGACGGCCTGTTCTGCGCACGCATCTTCGGTCCGATCAAGGATTACGAATGCCTGTGCGGCAAGTACAAGCGCATGAAATACAAGGGCATCGTGTGCGAGAAGTGCGGCGTCGAGGTCACGGTGACCAAGGTCCGCCGCGAGCGCATGGGTCATATCGAACTGGCCGCGCCGGTCGCGCACATCTGGTTCCTGAAGTCGCTGCCGTCGCGTATCGGCCTGCTGCTTGACATGCAGCTCAAGCAGCTTGAGCGTGTCCTCTATTTCGAGGCCTATATCGTCCTCGAACCTGGCCTGACGCCGCTGGAGAAGTTCCAGCTCCTCACCGAGGATGAACTGCTCGACGCGCAGGACGAATATGGCGAGGACGCATTCAGTGCCGGGATCGGCGCCGAGGCCATCCGCGTGCTGCTCGAGAATCTCGATCTCGAACAGGAACGCGCCGACCTGATGGAAGAGCTGGCGACGACCAAGTCGGAGCTGAAGCCCAAGAAGATCATCAAGCGTCTGAAGGTCGTCGAGAGCTTCATCGAATCGGGCAACCGTCCCGAATGGATGATTCTGGAAGTCATCCCGGTGATCCCGCCCGAACTGCGCCCGCTGGTGCCGCTCGACGGCGGCCGCTTCGCGACCTCGGACCTCAACGACCTCTACCGCCGCGTCATCAACCGCAACAACCGCCTGAAAAGGCTGATGGAACTGCGCGCCCCGGACATCATCGTCCGCAACGAAAAGCGCATGCTGCAGGAAGCCGTCGACGCATTATTCGACAACGGCCGCCGCGGCCGCACGATCACCGGCGCCAACAAGCGTCCGCTCAAGTCGCTGTCCGACATGCTCAAGGGCAAGCAGGGCCGCTTCCGCCAGAACCTGCTCGGCAAGCGCGTCGACTATTCGGGCCGTTCGGTCATCGTGACCGGCCCCGAACTCAAGCTGCACCAGTGCGGCCTGCCCAAGAAGATGGCGCTCGAACTGTTCAAGCCCTTCATCTACGCGCGCCTCGACGCCAAGGGTCTGTCGATGACCCTGAAGCAGGCGAAGAAGTGGGTCGAGAAGGAACGCAAGGAAGTCTGGGACATCCTCGACGAGGTGATCCGGGAGCATCCGGTGTTGCTGAACCGCGCGCCGACGCTCCACCGCCTCGGCATCCAGGCGTTCGAGCCGGTGCTGATCGAGGGCAAGGCGATCCAGCTTCACCCGCTGGTGTGCGCTGCGTTCAACGCCGACTTCGACGGCGACCAGATGGCCGTGCACGTCCCGCTGTCGCTCGAAGCGCAGCTCGAAGCGCGCGTGCTGATGATGTCGACCAACAACATCCTGTCCCCCGCGAACGGCAAGCCGATCATCGTGCCGTCGCAGGACATGGTGCTCGGCCTCTATTATCTGTCGATGGAGCGCGAGGGCGAGCCGGGCGAGGGCATGCTGCTCGCCGACATGGCCGAGGTGCACCAGGCGCTCTATACGGGCGCGGTGACGCTGCACACGCGTGTCGTCAGCCGCGTCCCGCAGACCGACGAGCAGGGCAACAGCTACCTCAAGCGGTTCGAGACCACCCCGGGCCGCATGCTGATCGGCGAATGCCTGCCGAAGTCGCACACCGTGCCCTTCGACGTAGTCAACCGCCTCCTCACCAAGAAGGAGATCGGCGACGTCATCGACCAGGTCTATCGCCACACCGGGCAGAAGGAGACGGTGCTGTTCGCCGACGCGATCATGGCGCTGGGCTTCCGTCACGCTTTCCGTGCCGGCATCTCGTTCGGCAAGGATGACATGATCATCCCGGCGGCCAAGGAGAAGCTGGTCGACGAGACGCGCGCCCTGGTGAAGGATTTCGAGCAGCAGTATCAGGACGGTCTGATCACGCAGCAGGAAAAATACAACAAGGCGATCGACGCCTGGTCGCAGTGCGGCGACAAGGTCGCGAACGCGATGATGGACGAGATTCGCGCCACGCCGAAGCTCGACGACGGCCGCCTCGCGCCGATCAACTCGATCTACATGATGGCGCACTCGGGTGCCCGCGGTTCGCAGGCGCAGATGAAGCAGCTTGCCGGCATGCGCGGGCTGATGGCCAAGCCGTCGGGCGAGATCATCGAAACGCCGATCATCTCGAACTTCAAGGAAGGCCTGACCGTCCTCGAATATTTCAACTCGACCCACGGCGCCCGCAAGGGCCTGGCGGACACGGCGCTCAAGACGGCGAACTCGGGCTATCTGACCCGCCGTCTCGTCGACGTGTCGCAGGATTGCGTGGTGATCGAGGAGGATTGCGGCACCGATCGCGGTATGGAAATGCGTGCGATCGTGCAGGGCGGATCGGTGATCGCGTCGCTCGGCGAGCGCATCCTCGGCCGCACGACGCTCGAGGACGTCACCGATTCCGACGGTACGCTGCTTGCGCCGGTCGGAACGCTGCTCGACGAAGCCACGGTCGCGAAGATCGAGGAGGCCGAGGTTCAGGCGGTCAAGATCCGCAGCCCGCTCGTTTGCGAAGCGGCACTGGGCGTCTGCGCCAAATGCTATGGCCGCGACCTCGCGCGCGGCACGCCGGTGAACATCGGTGAAGCGGTCGGCGTCATCGCGGCGCAGTCGATCGGCGAGCCGGGCACGCAGCTCACGATGCGAACCTTCCACATCGGCGGCGCGGCGCAGGTCAACGAACAGTCGAACCTGGAGGCGATCTCCGACGGCACGATCGAATATCGCGACATGGAAACGATCGTCGATCAGCGCGGCCGCCGTCTGGCGCTGTCGCGTTCGGGCGAGATCGCGGTCATCGACCCCGAGGGCCGCGAGCGCGCGACACATCGTCTGCCCTATGGTGCGCAGATCATGCACAAGGATGGCGAAAAGGTGAAGAAGGGCGACCGGATCGCCGAATGGGATCCGTTCACCATGCCGCTGATCACCGAAAAGAACGGTGTCGTGAAGTATCAGGACCTGATCGACGGCAAGACGCTGGCCGAACAGGTCGACGAGGCGACCGGCATCGCGCAGCGCGTCGTCATCGAATATCGCGCCACGGGCCGCGGCAAGAAGGAAGAGCTCCAGCCGCGACTGACCCTGCTCGACGAGACGAGCGGCGAAGCGGCGCGCTACCTGCTCGCGGTCGGCACGATGATCTCGGTCGACGACGGGCAGGATGTGAAGGCGGGCGACGTGCTGGCGCGTGTCACGCGCGAAGCGTCGAAGACGCGCGACATCACCGGCGGTCTGCCGCGCGTCGCCGAACTGTTCGAGGCGCGTATCCCCAAGGATAATTCGGTGATTGCCAAGATCAGCGGCCGCATCGAATTCGTCAAGGACTACAAGGCGAAGCGCAAGATCGCGATCGTTCCGGAAGAGGGCGATCCGGTCGAATATCTGATCCCCAAGTCGAAGGTGCTCGAGGTGCAGGAAGGCGACTATGTGAAGCGCGGCGACGCGCTGATCAGCGGCTCGCCCAACCCGCACGACATCCTCGATGTCATGGGGGTCGAGGCGCTGGCCGAGTTCCTCGTCGCGGAGATCCAGGAAGTCTATCGACTCCAGGGCGTGAAGATCAACGACAAGCACATCGAGGTGATCGTCCGCCAGATGCTGCAGAAGGTCGAGATCACCGACGGCGGCGACACCACGCTGCTGCCGGGCGAGCAGCTCGATTATCTGGAGATGATGGAATATAACGCCAAGCTGCCCAAGAACGGCAAGCCTGCCGAGGGTCGCCCGGTCCTCCTCGGCATCACCAAGGCGAGCCTGCAGACGCGCAGCTTCGTCTCGGCGGCGTCCTTCCAGGAAACGACCCGCGTTCTCACCGAAGCATCGGTGCAGGGCAAGGTCGACTCGCTGATGGGTCTCAAGGAGAATGTCATCGTCGGCCGTCTGATCCCGGCCGGCACCGGTGCGGCGATGAACCGCGTCCGCGTCACCGCTTCGTCGAAGGACGCCGCGCTGCGCGCCGCCATGCGCGCCGCGAACGAGGCGCACCTCGTCGCGCCGCAGACGGCGGCCGAGGAGCATGCGGCCGAACTGGCGCAGGGCCCCGAAGCTGCGCTGGGCGACGATCCGCTCGGCAAGGTGCAGGGCGAGGACTTCACCACCGATGACGTGATGGTCGAGGACCGTCCCGAAGGCGGCGAGGAAGAATAAGCCCCACGCTGGCCCGACGGCCAAAGGAAAGTAGCCCCGCCGGAGCGATCCGGCGGGGCTTTCTTTTGGAAGGCCGGTGGCTCGCGAATATGTCTGCGTTCGGCACGGCCAATCCTTCCTGTTGCGCTACCCTGAACGGGATTGGTTCGTCTCTCCCTTGAATCTCATGGCGGGTCTCGTTCCCCGGCGAAAGCCGGGTCCGGAAGTGGCAGCGCCATCTGGCATGGACCCCGGCTTTCGCCGGGGAACACAATCCATGTCGGACAGGGATAATCCCCAGCTTCAAGGGATACGGCCGTCCTTGAATGAAGGTGAGGTCGGCCACGGATGTCGAAACGAGTTCGGCATGGGCAAGAGACCGAGAGTTTCCGGCTGGCCCTCTTTTCAATAGATATTGAGAATCAATATCAAATATAGTAAGCGGCAGCCATCGACGCATGCACGGGAGGGAAAGATGGCGGACAAGGCGCAGCGACCGATCCTGAAAGGGCTGGTCATGGCGGCGACCGTGATCGTCGCTCTCGCGTTGTTGCTGGCTGCCGCGCTGCGATGGCGGGAGAATGGCTGGGGCGCGCTGGTCTGGCTCGCGGCCTTCGTCGCGACCTTCGCCATTCGCACGCCGCATGCGAAGCGCAACCGCGCCAATATCGTGGTCGATGCGCGCAAAGGACTGGACGAAATCCTGCTGCTTGCGGCGATGTTTCTTGCGATGATGGTGCTGCCCCTTCTTCATCTTGCGGTAGGGGGCCTTGGCTTTGCCGACTATTCGCTGCCCGACTGGGCGACGGCGATCGGGGCGCTGGCGCAGCCCGCCTATCTGTGGCTGTTCTGGCGCAGCCATGCGGACCTTGGCCGCAACTGGAGTCCGGGGCTGGAGGTTCGCGACGGGCACCAGTTGGTCGCAAAGGGCATCTATGCCCGTATTCGCCATCCCATGTATGCCGCGATCTGGATATCGGCGCTCGCGCAGCCGCTGTTGATCCATAATTGGATCGCCGGCTTTCTGGTCGTGCCCGCCTTCGCGGCCATGTGGTTCCTTCGCGTTCCGAACGAGGAGGCTCTGATGCGTGGCCGTTTCGGCGACGCATGGGACGAATATTGCGCGCGCACCGACCGTTTGTTCCCGAAAAGGGCGCGCTGAATCGATGAATGAAAAAGCCCGCCGGCATGGCCGACGGGCTTCTGGTTCTGGAAATGGGCGGGCCGGTGCTGGCGCCTCGAAGGCGGCCGGCCCGGTGCTGCTAGGGCGCGAGGATCGCGACGGTCAGGTAGAGCAGCAGCGGCAGGCCGAAGCCGAGCAAGGTCAGCGCCACGAAGGCGACGCGTGTCCACAAGACGTCGAAGCCGAACTGATCGGCCAGGCCGGCACAGACCCCGAAGATCAGGCCGTCCTGACGATTCTTGCGAAAACCCTGTTTCATATTGTTCCTTTCGATCCCGGCCACGGGGGCCGGAGTTGCTGGCGAAGGCGGCGGCCGGTCAGACGACCAGCGAGCCGACCTGCGCGTTCTGGGCGGCGATCGCCATCAGCAGGGCCGAGGCATAGAGCGATGCGAAGGCGGCGAGGGCGTAGCTTTTGAACGAGTCCATGTCGAAACGGGCCATTGTGAAGTTCCTTTCTTTCCTCCCATCCGGACTATCCGGTGGATGTCCCGTGTTATGCAGGGATCGTGCCAATTGCGTTCATTGGCGGTTCAGCGCTGTTCTTGCGGTTTTGATATTTTATTTCGTTGTGAGAATTGCGCGATGATGGTGAAAAATACCATTGATCGGCATAATCTATGCGACTTGGATTCGACGGGGCGTTTTTCGTCATCTCCGCATGGAAGGTTGGTCCGTCTCCCCGGTTCGTGGCCAATGAACCCGCCCGCTGATCCCGCTGCCGCGCCGCACGGGGTGAAAGAGCGGTTTCCCTTGGCGTGGGAAATATCCTACGCGGAAAGCCGATGACGCTGATCCGCCTCTCGCTGACCGATTTTCGCAATCACGCCGGCGCGGATCTGGCTGCCGGTCCGGGGCTGGTGGCGCTCCACGGCGACAATGGCGCGGGCAAGACCAATATATTGGAGGCGATCTCGCTGCTCGCGCCGGGGCGCGGGCTGCGCCGCGCGCCGCTCGCCGAGATGGTGCGCGATGGGGCGGGCGGCGGCTTCGCGGTGTTCGCGGAGGTGCTTGCGGGCGACGATCTGCCGCCGGTCGCGCTCGGCACCGGGATCGAGCCCGCGCATCCGGGGCGGCGGCTGGTGCGGATCAACGGCGGCGCGGCGGCGGCGACCGCGCTCGGCGACTGGCTGTCGGTGCTGTGGCTCACCCCCGCGATGGACCGGCTGTTTGTCGAGACCGCGGGGAACCGGCGGCGCTTTCTCGACCGGCTGGTGCTGGCGCTCGATCCCCGCCACGCGCAGCACGGCAACCGCTACGAGGCGGCGCTGCGGGCGCGCGGCAAGCTGCTCGCCGACGCGGCTTCGACGGACCCGCAATGGCTTGCCAGTCTCGAAGCGCAACTCGCCGAGCATGGCGCCGCAATCGACGCCGCGCGGCAGCACACGCTCGCGGCGCTGTCCGCCGAACTGGCGCAGCAGCCCGACGCCCCCTTCGCGCGGCCGCTGCTGACGCTCGTCGACAGCGAAGGGGAGGCCCGCGCCGAACCATGGACGGCCGAGGCGCTGCGTGCGCTGTTCGCGGGGCGGCGGCGGATCGATGCGACAGCGGGGCGGGCGACCGCCGGACCGCACCGCGACGACCTGTCCGCCGTCCACGCCGCGAGCGGCCGCGCGGCGGCGCGCTGCTCGACCGGCGAGCAGAAGGCAATGCTGCTCTCGCTCATCCTCGCGCACGGCGATTGCGTGGCGCGGGCGCGGGGGCGACGGCCGGTGCTGCTGCTCGACGAGGTCGCCGCGCACCTCGACCCCTCGCGCCGCGCCGCGCTCTATGAACGGCTTGCGGGGCAGGGCGGGCAGGCGTGGCTGACCGGAACCGAGCCGGCGCTGTTCGACGCGATGCCGGGCCCGGTGATGCGATTCCATATCGCGGGCGGTCGGATTTCGGCCGCATGAAGAATAACCAAGGGGAGGTGCGGGATGCCGTGGAGACACTCAGCCACGCTGGTTGGCGCGCTGATGCTCGGTTCCGGGGCGGCCGCCGAAGCGCCTGCGGCGACGCCCTATGTGGACCTGATTGGACGGCTCGAAAATCTCCACGATTATCAATCGACGAACGATCCCGATGACGTGCTGGGTCACGGCTGGATGACGGCCAGACTGCACGTCTCGCGCGTGCTGAGCGGTCAGCGCCTGGCCCGCGTCATCACCGTCCGCTATTTCGGCCACACGCACATTCGGGACGGCCGGAAAATGCGCTGGAAGCTGCGACGCGGCGATGACGGGACGTATCTCATCTGCGTGCCGCCGGGCAGCGTTGGCGTGCAATGTCCGTGACGGGACGGCAGTCTAGAGAATTTCCCGTACCACGTCCTGCGGCCGGCAGTAACGCACGCCCTTGTCGGTTTCGACGAAGGGCCGGTTCACATAGGCGGGATTGGCCACCATCGCGGCGATGATCGCATCCTCGCCCGCGTCGGGCAGGCCCCGCTCCTCGGCGTCGGTGCCGCGCAGGCGAAGCGCTTCGCGCGCTGTCAGCCCGGCGTCCGCGAAGAGTTGCCGCAGCTTGTCGGCGGTGTAGGGCGTCTTCAGATATTCGACGACCTCGACCTCGACGCCGGGCGTCTCTTCGAGGATGGCGAGGGTCTTGCGCGAGGTGCCGCAGGCGGGATTGTGCCAGATGGTCGCTTTCATGCGCTCGCTCCTACCGCGAGGGTCCGGCGCGGGCAAGGTCGTGAAAAAGGGGCGCCGGCGTAAACCCGCTATTCATGGCGAATATGCCACATTCTCCCGCATGACGAAGCACGACCGTCTTGCCTTTGCCACGCGGACAGGCGCTTATGACGGTCGAGGAGCCGCCGGCTGGCGGCCGATGCGGGGTTGGGTTGCACGTGAATGAGATGATGGATCGCAGGGCGATGCTGGCGGCCTTGGCCGGTGCGGGGGCGATGGCCGCCGCCCCGGCCCGCGCGCAGCTCCCCGACTGGATTCGGCAGCCGGTGGCGCCGCCCGCGCCGCCGGTCGATTATCTGGCGGTCGCGCGCCAGCAGCTCGAACGGCAGGGCAACCGAATCGGCCAGACCGATCGCGTCGGCATCGTCGATTTCGGACTCCCCTCTTCGCGTCCGCGCTTCGCGCTTGTCGACCTCGTCGCGGGCACCATCGACCTCTATCCGGTGACCCACGGTCGCGGCTCCGATCCGCAGCACGACGGCTGGCTCAAGAGTTTCTCGAACCGCGTCGGATCGCTGGCCAGTTCGCGCGGCGCCTATCGCACCAGCGACTATTATTGGGGCGCCAACGGCTCGTCGATGCGCCTCGCGGGGCTGGAGCCCGACAACAGCAATGCCGATATCCGCGCGATCGTCGTCCACGGCGCCTGGTATGCCGACCCCGCGCTGATTGCGACGCAGGGCAAGCTCGGGCGCAGCGAAGGCTGCTTCGTGTTCGGCGAGACGCTGCTGCCGCAAATCCTCTACAAGCTCGGCCCCGGGCGCCTGCTCTTCGCCGACAAGCTGAGCGTATCGCCGCCGCCGGCGCCGTTCGAGTTGCCGCCGGTCGCGGACAACATCATCCGCACCGGCGCCAACGGACCACTGCCCAAGACGGCGGATTAGGGCATGATCGTCCTTGAATGAAAAGGCAATTATCCCCTTCCGACAGGTGAGCGTTCCCCGGCGAAAGCCGGGGTCCAGCTACGTGCGCCTGCCTCGCATGGACCCCAGCTTTCGCCGGGGATCACCAGCGTCCCTGTCTCAAGGGTATAAACGCCAAACAAAAATGATGGTGTCCCCGCGAAGGCGGGGACCCGGTTCTGAATGCCGACGCTGGCTCTTTGTCGCTCTGGGCTCCCGCCTGCGCAGGAGCACGCGGCTGTCGGCTTAGACTCTGATGATTGTGGATTGACCTACTTCGTCATTGCGAGCGGCGAAGCCGCGCGGCAATCCAGAGCGTGCGCAAACCGCTCTGGATTGCTTCGCTCCGCTCGCAATGACGATTCGATGTCATCCCGCTCTAGCTATTCAATGGTGATCCCATGCGGCGTCACCCGGCTATGACCGTCAGGCTCAATAGATTCCGGTCGTCGCTTGCGTCGTGACGTTGGGGGCCGGGATCGTCGGCACCACGGTCGGCGGCGCCGGGGAGATGACGACCGCCGCGGTGCGGCCGGGCTTGGCGAAGCTGGCGACGACGGGCGCGTCGCGGCCATAGATGTCGGTGAGTTTCTTCACTCCGCCCTTGGCATCGGGAACGACTGTCCAATAGGCGACATAGACCGGGAAGGGATTTTCGAAGCCGAAGCGCGTCGTCTTGCCGCTCGCCACCGCCTCGCCGAACTCTTCGGGGCTGCGGCCGGCGAACATCACCGCCATCAGGCCCGAGAAGTGCAGCGCGCGCTCGGTGCGGATGCAGCCGTGGCTGAACGCGCGCGCCGCCTGCGCGAAGGCGCCCTTCGACGGCGTGTCGTGCAGGTAGATGGCGTGTTCGTTCAGCATCTCCATCTTCATCACGCCCAGCGCGTTGTTGGCACCGGGCTGCTGCACGACCGACAGCGTCTTGCCGCTGCCCGTCCAGGTATAGCCCTGCGCGCGTGCGGAAGCGGGATTGCGCGCGATCGTCGCGCCGATGCCCTCGTTGATGATGCTGCGCGGCAGCGTCCAGGTCGGGTTGAGGATTACGCCCGTCGCCATCGGGTTGAGCTGCGGCGTCGGCGTCGACGGCTTGCCCACCACCGCCTTGTGCGTTGCGATGACGACGCCGTCGTGAACGACGCGGGTCAGATATTCGGGAACGTTGCTGACGACATAGCCCGATCCCAGGTCGCGCGGCATCCAGCGCCAGCGCTCCATGTTGACGCGGATCGCATTGGCGTCGGCGGGCGTCTTGGCGACGGCGAGCGCGGCCTTGAGCGCGGCGAAATCGGGATGGACCGGGTCGAGGCCGAGCAGCGCGTCGGGAACCGAATTGGACAGCAGCGCGGAGGTGAGCAATGCGATCAGCGGCGTCTGTTCGGCGTCGTTGTCGGTCATGAACCACTGCTTGCGCGCTGCGTTCGGCGTGCGCCCGTCGCGCATATGCGTCGCGAGCAGCAGGAAGCTGTCGGTCGCGACCTTGTCGAGCCGCGCCTGGTCGCCGCCGGCGATCGCGGCCTGCAGCCCGTCGGGGTTGTAATCCTTTGGAAACAATCCTTCGGCGCCGACATTGCCGATGAAGGCGAGCAGCGCCTTCGCATTGTTCGCCGACCAGTCGGGCAGATTGGCTTCGGCCAGCGTTTCGACGACGGGCGCGTCGTCGGTGACCTTGTCGGGTTGCAGGACGACCGAATCCTCCTTGACGTCGGTCGTCTGCGCGAGGGCTGGTGCGGCCGCGAAAAGAAGCGGCAGGGCGAATGCGAAGCGGGGGGAGAGTTTCGACATGCGCCCCGCCATAACCGAGTTTCCAAGGGTTTGGAAGCGCGGGACGGGTGGGCAGGGTGGCTCCGAATGGAGGTGGTGCCGGAGTTCGATGGCCTTGACCGGCGTCGCGATTGCGACCCCGGATCTGATCAGGGAGAAGCAATCTCGGAGCAATTCAGAGCGCCGTGCTTAATCCGGACCAACTGAAATCCGTTCGTGTCGAGCGAAGTCGAGACACCCATCGACGTAGCGCAAGGCCGATGGGTGTCTCGACTTCGCTCGACACGAACGGGACAGTGATTCAGGATAGAGGCGCGATGCTCCCGCCACGCTCTGGATTGCCGCGCGGTTTCGCTGCTCGCAACGACGCCGAGTGGCCGGCTTCGGCCCCGCGCCCTACCCCTTCGCTTCGGCATCCTGCTGCGCGAGCCAGTCCTCGAGCCATTTGATCGTGTAGTTGCCGTCGATCACGTCGGGGTCGGCGAGCAGCGCCTGATGCAGCGGGATGTTGGTCTTGATCCCGCCGACGACCATCTCGTCGAGCGCGCGGCGCATCCGCATCATGCAGCTTTCGCGCGTCCGGCCATAGACGATCAGCTTGCCGATCATGCTGTCGTAATAAGGCGGGATCGCATAGCCCGCATAGAGCCCGCTATCGACGCGGACGTGCATGCCGCCCGCGGCGTGATATTGCGTCACCTTGCCCGGCGAGGGCAGGAAGCTGCGCGGGTCCTCGGCATTGATCCGGCATTCGATCGCGTGGCCGCGGAATTCCAGGTCTTCCTGACGGACCGACAGGCCGCGCCCGTCGGCGATGCGGATCTGTTCGCGGACGAGGTCGAAACCGGTGATCATCTCGGTCACCGGATGCTCGACCTGGATGCGGGTGTTCATCTCGATGAAGAAGAATTCGCCGTTTTCCCACAGGAACTCGATCGTGCCGGCGCCGCGATAGTGCATCTTCGCCATCGCATCGGCGCAGATCTGGCCCATGCGCGCGCGTTCCTCGGCCGAGATGACGGGCGAGGGCGCTTCCTCCAGCACCTTCTGGTGGCGGCGCTGGAGCGAGCAGTCGCGCTCGCCGAGGTGGATCGCATTGCCGTTGCCGTCGCCGAACACCTGAAATTCGATGTGGCGCGGATTGCCGAGATATTTCTCCATATAGACGGTCGGGTCGCCGAATGCCGCCGCCGCCTCGCTCGATGCCTGGCCCATCAGGCTTTCGAGGCTGTCGGCGTCGGGAACGACCTTCATGCCGCGGCCGCCGCCGCCCGACGCCGCCTTGATCAGCACCGGATAGCCGATCTCCTCGGCCATCCGCTTCGCCTCGTCGCCATAGATGACGGCGCCCGGCGAGCCGGGAACGACGGGCAGGCCCAGTTCGACCGCGGTGCGCTTGGCCTCGACCTTGTCGCCCATGGTTCGGATATGCTCGGGCTTAGGGCCGACGAAGGTGATGCCGTGCGCCTCGATGATCTCGGCGAAGCGCGCATTTTCCGACAGAAAGCCGTAGCCGGGGTGGATCGCGTCGGCGCCGGTCACCTCGGCCGCCGAAATGATCGCGGGAATGTTGAGATAGCTGTCCTTCGCCGCCGGCGGGCCGATGCATACCGCCTCGTCGGCGAGGCGGACGTGCATCGCGTCGGCGTCGGCGGTCGAATGCACCGCGACTGTCTTGATCCCCATTTCGTGGCAGGCGCGGTGAATGCGCAGCGCGATCTCGCCGCGGTTGGCGATGACCAGTTTCTCGATCGTCATCGGATGGATCAGCCGATGGTGAACAGCGGCTGGTCGAACTCGACCGGCTGGCTGTTCTCGACATGCACGGCCTTCAGCGTGCCGGAGGTGGGGGCGGTGATCGGGTTCATCACCTTCATCGCCTCGATGATCAGGACGGTGTCGCCCTCCTTCACCGACGATCCGACGCTGGCGAAGGTCGGCGCCCCCGGCTCGGGCGCGAGATAGACGGTGCCGACCATCGGCGACTTGACCGCGTCGGCGAAGCTGTCGGCGGCGGGCGGCGGCGCCGCGGCGGGAGCGGGCGGCGCGAGGGGAGCGGCGGCGGGGGCCGCGGGGGCGAAGGCGACGGGCGCGGCTGCGGCGGCGGTCAGCGTTCGCGCGACGCGCACCTTGCGGTCGCCGTCCTCGACCTCGATTTCCGAAAGCTGCGTGTCGTCGAGCAGCTCGGCGAGCGCGCGGACGAAAGCCGGATCGATGTTGATGCCCTGATCCTTGTGGTCACCCATTGCGATAGTTCCTGTTGTTGTTGTGGTGCCTTGGTGGCACTCGACCCCTGTTCTGGTCGCGCCCTCTTGTCAGAGACGCGCGGCGGCGTCCAGCGCCAGCGTATAGCTGTTCGCGCCGTGCCCCGCGAAATGCGCGGCCGCCGCCATGCCGATATAGCTGATATGGCGAAAGGATTCGCGGCTTTTCGGGTCCGACAGATGAACCTCGATCACCGGCACCGCGATCGACTTGATCGCATCGTGCAGCGCGATCGAGGTGTGCGTATAACCGCCGGCGTTGAGCAGCACCGCCTTCGCGCTCGCGAAATGCGCCTCGTGCAGCCAGTCGATCAGCACCCCCTCGTGGTTCGACTGACGGCAGTCGACGGACAGGCCCAGCCCGGCCGCCTGCGCGGCCAGCCGCGCGTGGATGGCGTCCAGCGTATCGTGGCCGTAGATTTCGGGCTCGCGCGTGCCGAGCAGGTTGAGGTTGGGGCCCGAAAGGACGAAGACGACGGGGGTTTTGGAGGGGGTTTCCGGCAAAGACCTGGCTTTCGGTTGCGGCGGGGCTCGCTCCCCCTATATGGGCTGCACGGCGAAACGCAAAGAAGGGCAGCGGCGGTGATTGCGATCATCCTCAACGGAGAGCAGAGGCAGGTGCGCGGGGGCAGTATCGCCGACCTCGTCGCGTCGCTCGGGCTCGACGTGAAGAAGGTCGCGGTCGAACGCAATCGCGAGATCGTGCCGCGCTCGACCCTCGCCGATGTGGCGCTTGCGGAAGGTGACGCACTGGAAATCGTCCATTTCGTGGGAGGCGGCTGATGGCGGTCGCGCGGATCGTGCCCAATCGCTATGCCGGCGACGTCCGGGAAGGCGCGGGCTTTTTCAACGATGTGCTGGGGCTGGAAACGGCGATGGCGATCGATTTCATCACTATCTATCGCTCGTCCACCCAGCCGACGGCGCAGATCAGCGTCCTGACCGACGACCCGTCGGGGCTGCGGCCCGCCTATTCGGTGGGCGTCGACGACGTCGATGCGGTGCATGCCCGCGCGGTCGCGGCGGGGCACGAGATCGTCTACGCCCTGCGCGACGAACCCTGGGGCGTTCGCCGGTTTTTCGTTCGCGATCCCCTCGGCGACATTGCGAACGTGGTGCAGAACAAGGATTGAATGTGGACAGTATCGACAGTTGGAGCGTTGCCGGGCGGACCTTCACGTCGCGGCTGATCGTCGGCACCGGCAAATACCGGGATTTCGAGCAGAACGCCGCCGCGGTCGAGGCGTCGGGGGCACAGATCGTCACCGTCGCGGTGCGCCGCGTCAACGTGTCGGACCCGAATGCGCCGATGCTCACGGACTATATCGATCCGAAGAAGATCACCTATCTGCCCAACACCGCGGGCTGCTTCAGCGCCGACGACGCGATCCGCACGCTGCGCCTCGCACGCGAGGCGGGCGGCTGGGACCTCGTCAAGCTGGAGGTGCTGGGCGAGGCGAAGACGCTCTATCCGAACATGCGCGAAACCCTCCACGCGACCGAGGTGCTGGCGAAGGAGGGCTTCCTGCCGATGGTCTATTGCGTCGACGACCCGATCGCGGCGAAGCAGCTCGAGGATGCGGGCGCCGTCGCGGTTATGCCGCTCGGTGCGCCGATCGGGTCGGGGCTCGGCATCCAGAACCGGGTGACGATCCGCCTGATCGTCGAGGGTGCATCGGTGCCGGTGCTCGTCGATGCGGGCGTCGGCACCGCGAGCGATGCGGCGGTGGCGATGGAACTCGGCTGCGACGGGGTACTGATGAACACCGCGATCGCCGAGGCGAAGGACCCGATCCGCATGGCGCGCGCGATGAAACTGGCGGTCGAAGCGGGCCGCGACGCTTATCTGTCCGGCCGCATGGGGCAGCGCCGCTATGCCGACCCGTCTAGCCCGCTCGCGGGGCTGATCTAGACTTTGATGACTTTGGATTGACCTACTTCGTCATTGCGACCCCGGACCTGATCCGGGGGAAGCAATCCAGAGCGGTTACCGCGCGCTCTGGATTGCCGCGCGGCTTCGCCGCTCGCAATGACGAGTCCATTCGATGTCATCACGCTCTAGGCATATCGGCACGGCCAATTCCAAATCCGTTCAGCACGAACGGATCAAGGCTGGCGCATAACCTTGCTTAAGGCACCCGCTTCACCGGCGGCGGGGTCCAGCGCCCCTCCAGCGCTTCGCGCCGCGGCAGGTAGAGGCGCAGGTTCATCGTGAACGGCCCCGCGGGTGCGGGCAGCCAGTTGGCTTCCTTGTCGGCGCCCGGGCTGTCCGTCTGGATATAGAGGTCGAGCGAGCCGTCGGCGTTGAAGTTCAGCTTGTCGCGGTCGCCGATCGCGAAACGGTTCAACGGATTGGCGGCAAAGAACTGGTCGGCGCCGTACATGGTCAGCGACCAGAAGGCGTCGGCGGGCGGAATCCGCTCCTTGTCGAAATGGAGGACATAGCGCGCCGCGCCGTTCAGCGGCTTGCCGTCGCCGTCGACCGGCGCCATCGGATAGATGGCCTCCTCGGGCGGCAGCGCGCCGAGCCCGGCATAGCCGATGAAGGCGCGCTGGAGATAATCATTGCCATAGACGCCGAGCGCATTGCCCAGCGCGACCCAGCCATCGCGGCTCAGCGGCACGCTCCGGCGCCGTTCGACGATGCGGCGATAGCCGTCCGCGACGGCGCGGGCCAACCCGCGCTGCACCGCCGGTTCGGCCTTGCCGAGATCGAAGCTCCGCTCCGCTTCCAGCCCGACCTTTTCCATACGCAGCAGGATCGCGATGTCGGTGGCGTGCGGCGGATTGCGCTTCATCGTCTCGGCGAACAGCGCGAAAAAGGCGTCGGGCGCGAGCGCCGCGACCTGCTCGACCGGCGGCGTCGTCATGTCGACCGACGGATCGGCCTTCGCCGGCGCGGCGACCGCCTGCGGCTTGCCCGATGCCGACAGCGGCGTCGCGGCATAGCGTGCCTGCAGCATGTGGACATGATCGTAATCGTCGGCGCCGTTGGTCTGGATGCGGCCGATGATCCAGCCCATGTCGGTCGGGCTGCGCACCATCCGCATGCCCTGGGGCAACGTGCCCTGCCAGCGCGGGCCGACGAGCGCAACGGTGCCGCCGTCATTGCCCGTCGTGCGCGTGCCGAGCGTCGCGAACACCTCGGTCCACATGTCCATGATCGGCACGACATGGTAGCGCCCCGCCGTGTCGGGCAGCGTCAGGACCAGCGGTTCGTTACCGACATCGTACCACAGGCTCGAATAGAGCGTGTCGGCGTTGGGCCGCACGACGTCCCTGAAGGTCGCGTCGGGATAGCGCCGCATGTGCGAAAACTGGTTCATCGGCGCGCGCAACCGGCCTTCCCGGGCGTTGGTCGCGACGCGCCGCGTCACTTCCATCAGCACCATCGGATAGGCGTAGGCATAGGCTTCGAGACCGACGGCATAGGCCTCCTCCTCGCTCACCGGCGCCGCCCGTGCCGCGCCGGGCAGCAGAATCGTCGCCATCGCCATCAGGGCCAGCAGGCTTTTCATCGAACCGATCTCCTCGCAGATTTTCCGTCCCGCTAGCGTTCGCGGCGGCGCCAGTCTGTCATCCGGGCGACAATCTTCTGGGATTCCGGTTCCCGGCATTGGAGCATCGAGCCTTAAATCTGACCCATCGTCCCGTTCGTGTCGAGCGAAGTCGAGACACGCATCGGCCTTGCGCCACGCTGATGGGTGTCTCGACTTCGCTCGACACGAACGGATAAGGGGCGTTGCAGGTTTATTGTACGCCGCTCTAATATGGTGGACTCAAAGTTTTTGTCCTCATCGTCACCCCGGGCTTGACCCGGGGTCCCGCTTTTCCTCCGTCCGTGCGCGAAAGGAAGCGGGATCCCGGGTCAAGCCCGGGATGACGGATTCGATGTGGCAAATGTCAGATTCAGGTAACTAGAACGACGGGCGGGAGGCCGGTTGGATATGGCGAGGGGGCAGGCGAAGCGGGGCGAGCACCGCTGGAGCCGCGAGGAGCGGCTGGAGATGCTGCGGTCCTGTCAGCTTTTCGCCGCCTGGCCCGCGGCGCGGCTCGCCGATCTCGCGGCGATCGCGCGGGCCGGACATTATCCGCGCGGCACCGAAATCTATCCGCGCGATCCCCGGCGGCGCGAGGCTTTCGTCGTCGTCTCGGGCGGTATCGAGATCAGCCGCGTGTCGGCGGCGGGCAAGAAATTCGTGCTCGGCCTCGCCGGTCCGCGCGATGTGGTCGGGCTCGTGCGCCTGCTCGACCGCCAGCCCATCCATTTCGCCTATCGCGCGCATGCCGACAGTATCCTGCTTCACCTGCCCGCCGACGCGTTGATCGCGATCCTCGATGCGGAACCGGCGCTGTGGCGCGACATCGCGCTGTTCATGTGCGCGCGCCAGGGCGACAGCCTGCGGTTGCTCAACGACCAGCAACTCGGCTCGCTCGAGCAGCGGATGGCGGCGACGCTCGTCGGCCTCGCGCGCATCCATGGCATCGCGGGCGAGGATGGCACCGAACTCGGCCTCCGCCTGCCGCAGGAACAGCTCGGCGCGATGCTGGGCGTGACGCGTCAGAGCGTCAACCGGCTGCTGCGCGGCTTCGAGGAGGCGGGGCTGATCGCGACCGATTACAACCGCATCACGATCCGCGATCCGCTGGCGCTCGACGCGATCGCCGCGGCGGGGGATTGATCCACCCGGGCTGCCTTGCGGCCCGCGCGTTTTGCCGCGCCCGTGGAACATGGGCCCGGTCGGTGCGTTGATCGGGCATGAGGCGATGCGGCCTCGATCAACAAGGAGACTCTCCCGTGGGTGAAATGAAAGACAAGGCCAAGGGCCTCGCGAACGAAGCGATCGGCAATGCGAAGCAGGCGGTCGGCAAGGCGACCGACAACGAGCGCCTGCGCGCCGAGGGCGAGCTTCAGGAACGCAAGGGCGAAGCGCAGAATCTCAGCGGCAAGGTGAAGGGCGCGCTCGGCGACAAGGTCTGACGATAGCCTTCACCGCACATGGAAAATGCCCCGGAGCTCCCCTCTCTCCGGGGCATTTTCATTTCTTGCCTGACGATCGCGCTCCATGGCCTGTGGAGATGCGGATCGAAAGAGGATCCGGCCTGCGGAAGGCCGGACCCTACCGGTCTTGATACCGAAATCCGCCCGCTATTTTCCGCCCGACGCCACCAGGTCGACGTCGGTCACCCCGCCGTCGCGGCGCGCGAAGACGACATAGGCGAGGTCGCCGCGCGTGCCGCCCAGCATATGCTCATTGCCGTTGATCCGGTGGTCGCTGGTATAGCCCGCGCGGATCGCCATCGTGTGATAATAGTCGAGAACGCCCTGCAGCGAGGCGGCGGTCTGGAAATTGACGACGCGGATGTTGCACTGGCCGCCGGCGACTCCGGCCGCCTCGCGCAGCGTCGCGCGCGGATAGACGGGGAAGGCGGCGGGCAGGCGGTCGGCCCACTGGTTGCCATAGGTCAGCTTCGCATCGCAGCTTCCCTTCGCCTGCTCGCGGGCGAGCGCGCCGATGGTGACGGGGCGCTTCGCCTCGCACCCGTCGCAATTCGCCTCGAACGGCAGCGCCTTGGGCGCGGCGAGCAATTTGCCCGCCTTCATCGCCGCCGCGGCTTCGGCCGCGGTCGCCGCCTTGCCGGCGCCGATGCCGGGAACGCCGCCGTCGACCGGCCGGTTGCCCGGTCCGACCGCGTTGCGGTTCGCCTGGCCGGTCAGCTTCGGATCGACCATGATCTTGTCTTCGAGCGCGCCCTTCACCGTCGGGTCGGCGTTGGTCAGCCCGTCGTCGAGCGGCTTCAACTCCGCCTTGGCGGCGGGATTGTCCCGGCAGCCGGCGAGCCCCGACGTCGCCACCAGCAAGCCGGCAACCAGCCATTTTCCCCGCACGATCATTGCTAACACTCCCTTAATCTCTTGGCCTCGGGCTTGCCGGAAGCTGGTTAAGAAGATGTGAGGAAAAAGCGTTAACAGGCAAGGATTTGTTAGCCGAAAACTGTGCCGGAGCGAGACGCTATTCCGTCGGCCGCACCGCGCGCCCTATGCGAAACCCTTCGTTTCCGCCGTTCCCGGCGCGCAGCGGATCAGCCGCGAGGTCTCGACCGCCGCCTGCCGGTGAACCACCGCCTCGCGATAGACGGGGTCGGTCACCATCGCCATGAAGGCGCCGCTGTTCGGATATTGGGCGACGAATACCGCGTCCCATCTTTCGTCCGCCGGGCCGATCACCATCGCTTCCATCGTGCCGCGCCAGACGACCCGGCCGCCGAGCCGTTCGAACACCGGGCCGCTGTCCCGCCCGTAATGGGCATAGGCCTCCGCGCCGCTCAGCCGCTTGCCCGCGAGCGGGTGGTCGGCCGGGTAGGCGGCCTCGGCCCGAAAGCGCACGAGGTTCAGCATATGGATCGGCGTATCGCGCGGCAGCGCCTTGAAGGCATCGAACTGCGCGCGTTCGGGGTCGACATGGCGATCGGTCATGGACGGAATTCCTTGCGTTTGGCCCGCCATGCCTCTGCGCTCTGCGTCCAGGCGTCGACGGGGGCGTGCTCAAAGGGCGGGGGCAGGCGGGTCGGGCCCGCATTGGTGGCGCCCAGCCGCCGCGCCAGTGCCTGCGAGCGGCCGTTCGCGGGGTCGATGCTGTGCATCAGTTCGGGCCATTTCAGAAATTCGACCGCGAAATCGCATGCCGCAACCGCGCCCTCGAAGGCATAGCCCTTGCCGGCGAAGCGGGCGCGCACGCCATAGCCGATCTCGGGCGCCGGCCATCCGTCGGGCTCCCAGGGCCCCAGCCGCCCGACCCATTCGCCCGTTGCGCGCTCGATCACCGAGAACATCGAAAAACCCCGGATATGCCACGCGCCCGCGAGCGTGCACCAATGTCGCCATGCGGACGAGCGCGGACAGGTGCCGCCGATGAAGCGCATCGTCTCCTCTTCGGCGCACATGGCGGCGAAGGCATCGAAATCCTCGGTGGCCGGCGGGCGCAGGATCAGCCGTTCGGTGACGAGCAACGGGCCGTTGAGCATGGCGATCCTTTCCGAAGGGCGTTTCGGCAAGCGCCGGGGCGACCGGTTGTGCGACAAGGCGGGGCGAGGGGCAAGCCCGCCGATACCCTTTCTTCCTTCGTCATGCTGAACGCGTTTCAGCATCCATGGCCCGCCGTGTCCTTCGATGCCGCACCATGGACAGTGCAGACCATGGATTCCCAAACAAGTTGGCAACCATCTCTTTTTTCGACAGCTAACCGTTCCCCGGCGAAAGCCGGGGTCCAGATGGCATGAGCTGCCGCCCCGCGTGGACCCCGGCTTTCGCCGGGGAACAGGGCCTCGCTTGCCCGAACGACAATGGCCCCAACGAACGAGGGCGCCGACAGCTAAGTCGACGCCCTCTTCCATGCGGGGAGCGGATGGAGGGGTCTCGGACCCGCACCCCGCATTGGAGTCCGCTGGATCAGCGGCAGCGATACTTGTCGCGGTCGATCTCGCGACCGAGCAGCGCGCCGCCCGCCGCGCCGAGCACCGTGCCCAGCAGCTTGTCGCCGCCGCCGGCAATCTCGTGTCCGGCGAGGCCGCCGACCGCACCGCCGATCAGCAGGCCGGTCGTGCCATTGTCCTTCTTGCAGCGATAGCGCCCGTCGCTGTCGCGCCAGATGCGGGTGTTCGAATTGATCCGCTCGTCGCGCGAGGCATAATTGCGGCGGTGCTTGCGCTTCTTGTAATAATCGGCCGAAGCCTCCGCCTTGTGATAGCCCGGAGCGGCAACCGCGCTCGACAGGCCGGCGTAGGCCGGGACGCTGCCGACGACGCCTGCCGCGACGAAAGCGCCAATCAGGCCTTTGGTGAAATTCTGCATCATGAATCCTTTCCTGGTCTGGCGTCCTGACCGCCGCACGGACGGCGGACGCTTCGATGGGGAGAACGAGCCTTGTCTGGACTGCGTTGCATGAACCCTGGGCAACAAGACGAAGCGAGTATTTCGATAGATGAACCGAGACAATTCTCGCATCGCGGCTATCGCCGTGCGACCGCCGAAGTGGCTTGAAGGGCGCAGGCGGCCGTGCGACATAGAGCCATGCTCAACCTCCTTTCGCTTGTCATCGGCGTTTTCGCGCTGGTCCTGGCCATCCCGGCTTTCATCCCGCTGCTCGGCTGGGCGAACTGGGTGATCGTGCCGATCGCCATCGTCGGGCTGGCGCTGGGCGCGATGTCGGGACGGACGAGCGGCCGCAACCTCAACATCGTCGTGATCGTCGTCGGCGTGATACGCCTGATGCTCGGCGGCGGCATCCTCTGACCAGCCGACCGGGCGACCCCGCGTCATGAATCGAGCCACTGCCCCGCAGGGGAGCGATCAGGGCGGGCTGCCCTATGCGCTCGCCGCCTATGGCATCTGGGGCTTCGTCCCGATCTTCTTCAAGCTGCTGGTCAGCGTGCCGCCGGTCGAGGTGCTGGCGCAGCGCATCCTCTGGTCGCTGCCGCTCTGCTTCGCGATCATGGTCTTCCGCCGTCAGATCGGCGCCTATCTGGCGGCGCTCAGGGATTGGCGGACGCTGCGCATCCTGCTCGTGAGTTCGATCCTGATCGCGCTCAACTGGCTCGTCTACATTTACGCGATCGTGACGGACCATGTGCTGGCGACCAGCCTCGGCTATTATCTCAACCCGCTGGTCAATGTGATGCTGGGAATGATCTTCCTCGGCGAACGGCTCTCGCGGCTCCAGATGATGGCGGTCGCGATCGCCGCGCTCGGCGTCGCGCTACTGCTCGGCGGTGCGCTCGAAACGCTGTGGATCAGCCTGACGCTCGCCTTCAGCTTCGGCTTCTATGGCCTGTTGCGCAAGGTGGCGCCGGTCGGATCGCTGCCGGGTCTGGCGATCGAGACGACGCTGCTGTTCGTGCCCGCGCTCGTCGTCGCGGTCTATTATGTCGCGGCCGGCGATGGGGTGGGATTCGGCTCCGACCGCGACATCACGCTGTTGCTGGTGTCGGCGGGGGCGATCACCGCGATCCCGCTGCTGTTCTTCGCGACCGCGGCGCGGCGAATGAGCTTCGCCGCGCTCGGCTTCTGCCAGTATCTCGCGCCGAGCATCGTCTTCCTGCTCGGCCTCTTCCTGTTCGACGAACCGCTGAAACCGGCGCAACTCTTCTGCTTCCTGCTGATCTGGATCAGCATCGCGCTGTTCAGCTTCGATATCTGGGCGAAATCGCGCGGCGCGCGGGTTGCGCCGACGCCCTGACTGGCGGGGACGGACCCTACGCCAGCCGCCAGCCTAATGTTTCGCCGGCGTGGAAGGGCACGACCTCGCCGATGCGGTCGGGGACCATCACCGCGCCGCGTTCGAGCGTCACCGTACCCTCGTTGAGGGGCAGGCCATAGAAGCGCGGCCCATGCTCGCTCGCGAAGCCTTCGAACTTGTCGAGTGCCCCGTCCTCGTCGAACGCGGTCGCATAGCTTTCGAGCGCGAAGGGCGCGTTGAAGATGCCCGCGCAGCCGCAGGCGGCTTCCTTGGTATGCACCGCGTGCGGCGCACTGTCGGTGCCCAGGAAGAATTTGGGGGAGCCCGAGGTCGCCGCCGCGCGCACCGCCAGACGGTGATGCTCGCGCTTGGCGACCGGCAGGCAATAGGCGTGCGGGCGGATGCCGCCGACGAGCATTGCGTTGCGGTTGATGTGGAGATGCTGGGGGGTGATCGTCGCGGCGACGGTAGCGGGGGCGTCGGCGACGAACTGCGCGGCCTCGGCCGTCGTGATATGCTCGAAGACGATCCTGAGCGCCGGGAAACGCGTGACCAGCGGCGCGAGCGTGCGGTCGATGAACACCGCCTCGCGGTCGAAGATGTCGACGTCCGCGTCGGTGACCTCGCCGTGGATCAGCAGCGGCATGCCGATCGCCTGCATCGTCTCGAGCACCGGCATGATGTTGGCGATGTCGGTGACGCCGTGCGCGCTGCCGGTGGTCGCGTGCGCCGGATAGAGCTTTGCGGCAGTGAACACGCCCTCGGCATGGCCGCGCGCCATTTCGCCGGGATCGGTGCGGTCGGTGAGATAGGCGACGATCAGCGGCGTGAAATCGAGCCCGGCGGGCACCGCGGCGCGGATGCGCTCGCGATAGGCGACGCCTTCGGCGACCGTCGTCACCGGCGGCGACAGGTTGGGCATGACGATCGCGCGCGCGAACTGGCGCGCGGTCCACGGCGCGACATGCGCCAGCATCGCGCCGTCGCGCAGATGAACGTGCCAGTCGTCGGGGCGGCGAAGAATCAGGCGGTCGGTCATGCTGGACTCCCCCCTCCCGGTCAGGGGAAGGGCTTTAAGTTCGTTCCCGGGCTCCCTATTGTCCCTCCATGGCCAACACAACCCTAGACGATCGTGCCCTCGTCCGCCTGTCGGGCGAGGATGTCCGCGGCTTCCTGCAGGGACTCGTCACCAACGACGTGTCGGGCAACCTGCCGGTCTGGGCGGCGCTGCTGACGCCGCAGGGCAAGGTGCTGTTCGATTTCCTGATCTGGGGCGACCGCGACGACCTCCTCATCGACTGCGAGCGCGCAGCAAGCGAGGCGCTGGTCAAGCGGCTGACCCTCTACCGCCTGCGCCGCGCGATCGCCATCGCGCCCGAGCCCGGCCTGTCCGTGCACTGGGCGCCTTACGGCGACCTCGGCGAGCCCGATCCGCGCCTGCCCGACCTCGGCCAGCGCTGGCTCGGCCCGGCCGATGAGGGCGAAGAGGGGGAGGGCGCCGCCGCGGCGTGGCACGCGCACCGCCTGTCGCTCGGCGTCACCGAGGGGCGGGCCGAGCTGGGCGATGGCACGACGCTGTGGCTTGAATGCAATGCCGCGGAACTGCACGGCGTCAGCTTCACCAAGGGCTGCTATGTCGGGCAGGAGAACACCGCGCGGATGAACTGGCGGCAGAAGGTCAACCGGCGGCTGGTCGTCGTGCCGATCGCCGACGCCGATGCCAGGCGGCAGGTGGTCGCCTATCCCGAACTCGGCTGGTCGATCGAGCATCGCCGCGTCGAGTCGATCGACGCGGCCAAGGCGCCCGCATGGATGCGCGAGGCGCTGGCGTCGGACGGTTCATGACGCGTGCAGCCTGCGCCGCTATGATGGCGGCATGCGCGCGATCCTGACTCTTTTCCTGCTGGCGGCCGCGACGCCCGCCGTCGCGCAGAGCCGCTGCGCGCCGCCTGCCCCGGCGGCCGAACCGCCCGCGGCGGCGCCGCTCGTCCCCGGCTATGAGGACGATGCGGTGCGGATCCCAACGCCGCTTTCGGACCTTGCCGGCGATTCGCCGTGGCTGCCGCGCTTCGCCGCGGCGGCCGACGCGCTGCTGGCGGCGTTGCGCGCGGGCGATGTCGCGCGCTGGCGACCCCTGCTCGGCGGGCCATGGCTGGGCGCGGCGGATGCCCGCGCGGTGGAAGCGCTGCTGGCCGACCCATGCGGTGCCTTCGCGCCGCTGCTCGCGGGCGAGACGCCGCCGACGCGCCGCATTCTGGGATGGAGCGTCCCTGCCTCCTATTCCGCCACCGAGCGCGCCGAGATCGCGGCGCGGCCCGAGGCCGAGGCGCTCGTCTGCTGGAGCGCCCGCCCGCCGGCCGAAGCCGTCTGGCCGCGCACCGCAGCCGAAGCCGACAATGCGCCCGGCCGCCCCTATGGCTGCGCGCGCATCGCTTATTCGCTGCGCGAGGGATCGCCGCAATGGCGCGCCTTCATCGAAACGCCGGTCACCGGATTCTGACCGCGGCTTAACGATTCCCCAACCCCGACCTGCGACAATCGCTGCCATGTTGGGGCGTATGCTGGGTCTGGCCGCGGTGGTCGCGGCGGTGTCGATCGGGATGGCGGGAATCGCCAGCCGGACGGCGTCGATCGGCAATGCCGGAGTCGCCGCCGATGCGGGCAATGACGACGCGAACGGCAACTGGACTACCACGAAGCGCCGTCATGGCTGGTCTTCGGCACCCGCCGCCGCGCGCGGCGGGTCGGGGGAGGTGCGGATCGGCCGCGCAGGCGATTCGCATTTCTATGCCGACGCCGATGTCGACGGCGCGAATATCCGCATGATGGTCGACAGCGGCGCCTCGATCGTCGCGCTGACGCGCCGCGATGCGGAGGCGATCGGGATCGACGTCGATCGCCTGCCGGTCGCGGGCATGGCGAATACCGCGGGCGGCGCGGTGCCGATGCGCCCGGTAATGCTCGACAGCGTCGAGGTGGACGGGATCGAGGTTCGCGGCGTCCAAGCGGCGGTGGTCGATGCCGACATGGGCGTGTCGCTGCTCGGCCAGAGCTTCCTGTCGCGGCTCGACGCGGTGAATATCGAAGGCGACACGATGACGCTGCGCTGATTCCGGTACCATCGGAAAGTGCGCCTGTCCCTCTCGCTTGCGGGAGGGGCAGCGAGGCTTGCGAACTTGTTCGCTAGCCGCAGCGGGGTGGGCAGACGCAACGCCGCCGGCCCACCCCCGGCCCCTCCCGCAAGCGGGAGGGGAGGAGGGCGCGACTACAAGTCCCTCCGCCCTTGCCAACCCCGCCGCATTTCCCCACATCGAAGCGCATGAACGCTCCCAATCCCCCGCTCAAGGCCGCGATCGTCCCGGTCACCGCCTTCCAGCAGAACTGCACCCTGCTCTGGTGCACCGAAACCAACAAGGCGGCGCTGGTCGATCCCGGCGGCGATCTGCCGAAGCTACGCGAGGCGATCCGCCAGACGGGGGTGGAGGTCGAGAAGATCCTCGTCACTCACGGCCACATGGACCATTGCGGACAGGCGGGCGTACTGGCGAAGGAGCTCGGCGTCCCGGTCGAAGGGCCGCACGAGGACGACCGCTTCTGGATCGAGCGGCTGGGCGAGGACGGCGCGCGCTACGGCATGGCGGGCGAGGTGTTCGAGCCCGATCGCTGGCTGAAGGACGGCGACACGGTGACGGTGGGCAACCTCGTCATCGACGTCATCCATTGTCCCGGCCACACCCCGGGCCACGTCGTCTTCCATCATCGCCCGTCGAAGCTCGCGATCGTCGGCGACGTGCTGTTCCAGGGATCGATCGGCCGCACCGATTTCCCGCGCGGCGATCACCAGCAACTGCTCGATTCGATCACGCAGAAGCTGTGGCCGCTCGGCGACGATACCATCTTCCTGCCCGGCCACGGACCGCACAGCAGCTTTGCGCAGGAACGGCGCACCAATCCCTATGTCGGCGACATGGCGATGGGGGCACACCAGGGGGCCTAGGACATCGAGTCTTAAATCTGAACGGATAAGGGGCGTTGCGGGTTCATGGCACGCCGCTCCAGGTCGCCCGACTCATCGGTCCGCTGCCGTCATTGCGAGCGAAGCGAAGCAATCGAGGGCGGGCTACGCCCGCTCTGGATTGCCGCGCGGCTTCGCCGCTCGCAATGACGAGTCCTTCCGGGTCCCGCCGGGCCCGGCTCAACCGCTATTCCGATTCCACCGCCACCGTCTCGGTCAGGGTAGAGCTGATGCTGGTCGGGGTCAGATAGACGGTGAGCAGCGCCGCGACCGCGAGGCCGAGCTGGATCAGCATGGTGACGGTGATGCCGGCGCCGCGCGCCCATCCCAGCCCGTCCATGCCGATCGCGTGCAGGATGCGCGCGACCAGATAGAGGGCGCCGACCGCCCATAGCCAGATCGACGAGCCGGCGCCCAGCTCGACGAGCGCAAGCAGGATCAGCACGAAAGGCGTGTTCTCGACATAGTTGCTGTGCGCGCGCATCCGGCGGATCAGCCGTTCGTCGCCGCCGTCGCCGATCGAGACCTTCGCCTCGCCGCGCACGCGGCCGACGCGCATCGCGATCCAGATGTTGAGCAGTGCGGCGCCCGCCGCGATCGTCAGGCTGATCGGCAATATGATCATGTCGCTTCCCCCGTCTGTGGCCCGGCTCTTTCCTGCTGTCCGGCACTGCAAGGGTGTGGCATCGTCGCGGACAATCGGCAAGCGTCGTCCCGTTCGCGCTCGGGGCTTGCCTTTGCGGGCAAAAACGCTATAGCCGCGCCCGATCCGGCACCCGACACCATCAGGCGTTGAGGCACCTTCCGGCGGAAGATTTTCCCGCGTTTCATGGCGGGGCAGCCTTCGGCACGGCGGGCGGGCCAGTCGTTTTCCATCCTTGGCGGTGGGCGACAAGTCCGGGTTCGCCGATTCGGTTAAACAGTTAAGAATGCAGGATATATCATGGCCGTCCCCAAGCGAAAAACCTCGCCCTCGAAGCGCGGCATGCGTCGCAGCCACGACAGCCTGAAGGTCGAAGCCTATCAGGAATGCCCGAACTGCGGCGAGCTCAAGCGCCCGCATAACCTGTGCAACGCCTGCGGCCACTACAATGGCCGTGAAGTGGTGTCGGTCGGCGCCTGACCATTAATCGGAGGCCGCTTCCATGAGCCTGACACCGCGAATCGCAATCGATGCGATGGGCGGTGATGTCGGCGTGCGCGTGATGTGCGCCGGCGCGGCCATGGCGCGTCATCAGCACGACGGCCTCCGCTTTCTGCTCGTCGGTGACGAGACGCGGATCAAGACCGCGCTCGAAAACCATCCGAACCTGCGCGCGGCGTCGGAGATCGTCCACACCGACAAGGTAGTGTCGGGTGAGGATCGGCCGAGCCAGGCGCTGCGCAACGGCCGCGGCAGCTCGATGGGGCTCGCGATCGATGCGGTGAAGCGGGGCGACGCCGGCGGCGCCGTGTCGGCGGGCAATACCGGCGCGCTGATGGCGATGGCGAAGCTCGCGCTGCGCACGATGCCGGGAATCGACCGGCCGGCGCTCGCCGCGCTGCTGCCGACGCTCGGCGACAACGACGTGGTGATGCTCGACCTTGGCGCCAATACCGAGTGCGACGCGACCAACCTCGTCCAGTTCGCGGTGATGGGCGCTGCCTATGCGCGCACCGCGATGGGGCTCGAACGCCCGCGCGTCGCGCTGCTCAACATCGGCACCGAAGAACTCAAGGGCACCGACGAGATCCGCGACGCCGCCGCGATCCTGCGCGAAACGCAGGGTCTGCCGATGGAATTCGCCGGCTTCATCGAGGGCGACAAGCTGTCGCGCGGCCGGGTCGACGTGATCGTCCACGACGGATTTTCGGGCAATATCGCGCTCAAGACGATCGAGGGGACGGCGCGCTTCGTCACCGACCTGCTGCGCCGTGCCTTCACCAGTTCGCTGCGCTCGAAGATCGGCTTCCTCATCTCGCGCCCCGCGACCGAGCTGCTGCGCCACCATCTCGATCCCAACAACCACAATGGGGCGGTGTTCCTCGGCCTCAACGGCGTCGTGCTGAAAAGCCACGGCAGTGCCGATGCCAAGGGCGTCGCCAATGCGGTGCATCTGTGCGCCGAACTCATCGAAAAGGACATCACGCGTCAGGTGACGGACGATCTCGCCAATTTCCGCCGCGAGGACGCGGCGTGACGCGTCGTTCAATTCTGGTCGGCACCGGTTCGGCGCTGCCGCGCACGCGCGTCTCGAACGACGAACTCGCGAAGCGCGTCGATACCAGCGACGAATGGATCGTCGAGCGCACTGGCATCCGCTTCCGCCACATCGCCGAGGCCGACGAGACGACGGGAACGCTGGCGGCCGACGCGGCGCGGCAGGCGCTCGCGGCGGCGGGACTGGCGGCCGCCGACATCGGCCTGATCATCGTCGCGACCGCGACCCCCGACAACACCTTCCCGGCGACCGCGACCAAGGTTCAGGCGCTGATCGGCGCGCCCGACTGCATCGCCTTCGACGTCGCGGCGGTGTGCTCGGGCTTCCTCTACGCGCTCTCTGTCGCCGATTCGATGCTGCGCACCGGCGCCGCGAAGCATGCGCTCGTCATCGGCAGCGAGACCTTCAGCCGCATCCTCGACTGGGAAGATCGCGGGACCTGCGTCCTGTTCGGCGACGGCGCGGGCGCGGTTGTGCTGGCGGCGGAGGAGGTCGCGGACGATCGCGGCATCCTGGCGACTCGCCTGCATGCCGAGGGGCAATATGGCGACATGCTCTATGTCGACGGCGGCCCGTCGACGACGGGAACGGTCGGCCACGTCCGCATGCAGGGGCGCGAGGTGTTCCGCCATGCTGTCACCAACCTCGCCGCCGTGCTGGGCGAGGTGCTGGCGGACGTCGGCCTCTCGCCCGCCGACATCGACTGGGTTGTGCCGCATCAGGCGAACAAACGCATCATCGACGCGACCGCGAAGAAGCTGGGGCTGCCCGCGGATCGCGTCGTGCTCACCGTCGACCAGCACGCCAACACCTCGGCGGCGTCGGTGCCGCTGGCGCTCGACCTCGCGGTGCGCGACGGGCGCATCCGGCGCGGCGACCTCGTCGTGCTCGAGGCGATGGGCGGCGGCTTCACCTGGGGCGCGGCCGTCCTGCGGATATGACCGCCGCGCACTGAGTCGGCCCCGCATGGCTCACCGCATCAACTCCTCGCTCCATCCTTTTCAGTTTGGCGGATTTCTTCGCTTTTGTTACACATGCGTGTGGGACTCGTGACGGTGGGGGCCTTCCCGAGCACCAGCTTTCAGGAGGGGAAGGGAAGAAGATGGTAGCAGGGACGCTCACGCGCGCGGACATCGCGGCGCGGATCAACCAGCAGATCGGCCTGTCGCGCAACGAATCGGCGGCAATCGTCGAATCGATTCTCGCGCATATGTCGGACGCGCTCGCCGCCGGCCAGAATGTGAAGATTTCGGGCTTCGGCACCTTCGTGCTGCGCGACAAGGCGCAGCGCATCGGCCGCAATCCCAAGACCGGCATCGAAGTGCCGATCCTGCCGCGCCGCGTAATGACCTTTCGCGCCAGCCAGGCGATGCGTGCCCGTGTCGCCGGCACCTGAACCGGACGTCGGCCGTGGCGGAGTTTGACGAAACGACGGGCGGCAAGGCGGCGGGCGCGATGCTCGCGATCGGCGAACTCGCCGACCGGATCGGGGTGCCGACCCATGTGCTGCGCTATTGGGAAACCCGCTTTCCGCAGTTGAAACCGCTCCAGCGGTCGGGGCGCCGCCGCTATTACCGCCCGGCCGACATCGCGCTCGCCGAGCGCATCCACCATCTGCTGCACGTGCAGGGCTTCACGGTCGAAGGCGCGCGCAAGGCGTTGTCCGAATCCGATGGCGCCGCGGCGCCGGACGGGGACGCCGCCGAGCCGACGGCTGCGGTACCCGCGACGGGCCGGGTTCCGGTCGAAGCGCTGGTGGCGCTGCGCCAGCGCCTCGCGGCGGCGTTGCGCTAGAAACTGTCGTCGCCCCCGCGAAGATGGGGGCCGCCACGTCGCGTAAGGCTGGCAACGGCATCCGCCTTCGCGGTGACCACGCAGCCTATCTTTCCCCGTCACCCCGGACTTGATCCGGGGTCCATTCTCTCGGCGCTGCGTGAGTGGACCCCGGATCAAGTCCGGGGTGACGAAGCTTTGGAAGCGAGCGGTTGCGGCTCAGTCATCGTCCATCGCCGGCGCCAGCGCGGGGTCGAGGTCGCGCGGACGGATGAGCGCCGCAAGGCGCGCCTGATTGACGTCGAGGTCGCTCCACTCGGCGATATCGAGGTCCATCCGCGCAAGGGCGCAGGTCGGGAACTTCTCCTCGACCAGCGCGCGCTGAGCGTCGTCGGGCGCTTCGGGAACGAGCATCAGGATCAGGTCCTCCAGCCCCGGATTGTGCCCGCTGATCAGCAGATGCTCTGCATCGCCGCCGGTGTCGCGCAGCACGTCGATCAGCGTCGCCGCCGAGGCAAGGTAGATGCGCCGGTCCCAGTGCGGTTCGATTCGGTCGAGCCCCGCGGCGGGCTGGAAGATGGCGAGCGTCTCGGCGACGCGCACCGCGGGGGAGGCGACGATCCGGTCGATCGGCCATGCCTGCCGCTTAGCATATTGGCCGATCAGTTCGGCCCCGCGTGCGCCGCGGGCGTTGATCGGACGATCGAAGTCGCGCTCGACGGCGGCGTCCCAGCCCGATTTGGCGTGGCGCAGGATGGTCAAACTCTTCAAAATCTCTCCCCCGGACGCTCGGGCACCTGTCCCCCGCGAATCCGCCGCCTTGTGCCGCAAACTCAGGACGGTGAAAAGGCGGCATAGGCGCTTTTTCGCCGCTCGACATTCGCGGCGGCGACGCGATTGACCACCTCGTCGAGCGGCAGGCGGCGGATCGGCGTTCCGTCGGGAAAGGCGCTCAGCAGCCGTGAGGGAAAGCTCGGCGACAGCATCACGAACTGGCCGAAATCGTCGCTGCGGCGGATCAGCCGGCCAAAGGCCTGCGCGATGCGCGCGCGGATCACCCGGTCGTCATAGGCGCTGCCGCCCTGCGCCGCGCGGCGCGCGGCATGCAGGATCGTCGGGCGCGGCCAGGGCACACCTTCCATGACCACCAGCCGCAGCGAATCGCCGGGCACGTCGACCCCGTCGCGCAGGGCGTCGGTGCCGAGCAGCGAGGCGTGCGGGTCGGCGCGGAAGATATCGACCAGCGTCCCGGTGTCGAGCGGATCGACATGCTGCGCGAACAGCGGCAGCCCGGCGCGCGCCAGCCGGTCGGCGATGCGCGCATGGACGATGCGCAGCCGCCGGATCGCGCTGAACAGCCCCAGCGCGCCGCCGCCCGCCGCCTCGATCAGCCGGCTGTAGGCGCCCGCGAGCGCGGGCAGGTCGCCGCGCGCGATGTCGGTGGCGATCAGCACCTCCGACTGGCGTGCATAGTCGAACGGGCTGGGAACCGCGAAATGCGTCACGCCTCCGTCCAGATGGCGCGCGCCGGTGCGGATGTCGGCGTCGCTCCAGTCGTCGGCCGCGTGGCCGTTGCCGCGCAGCGTCGCCGACGTGACGAGCACGCCCTGCGCGGGGCGATAGACGATTTCCGCGACCGGCCTCGCGGGGTCGAGCCAGTGGCGATGCAGTCCGCAGTCATATTCGCGCCCGTCGAACCGCTCGACCGCGAGCCAATCGACGAAATCGGGGTCGGCGGGGCCGCCGACGCGCCCGAGCAGCGCCAGCCACGCGCCGAGCGTGTCGATCCGCGTCCCCAGGCTGTGCCGCGCCCCGTCGACACGCGCCCGCGCCTGTCCGTCGAGCCAGTCGGGCGGGTCCTCGACCAGCGCGTCGAGCCGCTTGCCGAGCGCCATCAGCGGGCGCAGCAATGCCTCGACCGCGTCGCTCGCGGCGGCGGCGGCCGTCACCAGCTCGGGGTCGGGGTCGGCAAGCTCGGTCTCCAGCCCATAGCCGCTGTCGGCCTGCTTCGGATCGGCGCCGCGCGCATAGACCTGTCCGCGCACCGCGGCGAGCAGCCGTTCGATCGCCCCCCACGGGGCATTCTCTGCCAGCCGCGCGAGCCAACCGTCGCCGGGCAGTTCGGCGGCGGCCGCGATTGCCGCCTGGATCGCGCGCTCGCCGGCCTCGTCATAGCTCGCGACATCGGCGAGCCGCGCGGCGAGCCCGCGCCGGCGGCCGCGCGCCTTGCCTTCGGGGCCCATGATCCAGCGGCGGATTTCGATCGCTTCCTGCCCGGTCAGCGCGACCGCGAACATCGAATCGGCGGCATCCCACAGATGATGACCCTCGTCGAAGATCAACCGCGTCGCCGGGGCGCCGCCGTCTCGCGGCCGCGCCGCCTGCACCATGGTCAGCGCGTGGTTGGCGATCACGATGTCGGCTTGCGCCGCCGCGCGCGTCGAGCGCTCAATGAAGCATTTGCGGAAATGCGGGCACCCGGCATAGATGCATTCGCCGCGCCGGTCGGTGAGCGCCGTCGCGCCGTTGCGGCGGAACAGCGCGGGAAGCCAGCCGGGCAGGTCGCCGCCGATCATGTCGCCGTCGCGCGTATAGGCGGCCCAGCGCGCGACGAGTTGCGCCAGCACCGCTGCGCGCCCCGAAAAACCGCCCTGCAGCGCGTCCTCCAGATTGAGCAGGCAGAGGTAATTCTCGCGCCCTTTGCGCACCACCACCTTCTCGCGGTGCGCGCGCGCGTCGGGATAGAGTTTCTCGGTCTCGCGCGCGAGTTGGCGCTGCAGCGCCTTGGTGTAGGTCGAGATGCAGACGCTGCCCGCCGACTCGTCGATCCACTGCTTCGCGGGGGCGAGATAGCCCAGCGTCTTGCCGATCCCGGTACCCGCCTCGGCCACCAGCATCTGCGGCGTGTCGCGGCGTTCGCGCGGGGCGAAGATCGCCGTCGCCGCGCGTGCATAATCCTGCTGCCCCGGCCGTTTCTCGGCGCCGTCGCCGGTCAGCCGGTCGAGCCGCGCCGCGACGTTCGCCGGATCGAGCACCACCTGTCGCGGCTGAGCGCGCGGCGGCTGCTCCTCCCATTCGGGCAGGCGGGCGAACAGCCAGCGGTCGGCGCGGTCGGGTGCGGCGAGGCGCGGCTGGATCAGCGGCGCCCACGGCCAGCGTTGGCGCGTCAGCGCTTGCAGCGCGTGCCACGCCCCCTCGCGCTCGGGCCAGTCGGGATCGTCGAGGCAGGCGAGCATCGCCGCCGCCGCCTGCGGCAGAAAGGCCGCGACCTCATCCTCGCGCTGCGCCGCGGGCAGGCCGAGCGCGGCGGCGATGCCCGCCGGCGTCGGCACCGCGAAGCGCGCGGGGTGAAGGAAAGCGAACAGTTCGAGCAGGTCGAGCCCCGACAGCTCGGGATAGCCGAGCCGGTCGCCGGTCAGCGTCGCGCCAAGCAGCAGGTGCGGCGTTCCCGCCACCGCCGCCATCGCCTCGCCGCGCCCGACGCGCTGCACCCGCCCCGCGGTATCGGACAGCCAGATTCCGACATGGCTCGCATGGATCGCGGGCAGGGAGAGAGAGGCGGGCGCCATCGCGCCAAGCTAAGGACAAAAGAGGAACGCGGCAAGGGGCGGTGCTCTTCGGCGATATCCCTCGCTATTCGTCACCTGAACTTGTTCGGCGTATATATCCTTCAGACAGGTAAGAGGTGCGCCCTCCACGTATAGAGCTTGTTCCCCGGCGAAAGCCGGGGTCCAGATTGGCATGGACTGCCCCCCGTGGACCCCGGCTTTCGCCGGGGAACTGCATCTGTCCAAAGGGAATAATTGCCAGACAAGTTCAGCATGACAAAGCAGGGATGGATAAAACCGCCCCGCGCCTCAACTCACTCCGCGTCGCCCGAAACCGATCGCGCGGTTGCTCAGGAAGACCGGCGTCGCCGGGATCGCGGCCGCGCCGCGTGCGCGTTCGAGCGCGGCATGGAGCGGGCCCTGCGTCAGTTCATAGGGAAAGCGCACGCCCATGCGGTCCCATTCCGACCACATCACCACCGCATAGACGACCTGTCCCGCATAATGGATTTCGCAGCGCGATCGTTCGGGCAGGCTGGCGCCATCGATCCGCGCGCCGCCTTCGGACAGGTCGACGATCCGCCCCTCGACATGGTTCAGAACGCCGTTGACGATCACCTCGATGGAGACCGGGGTGCGCTTGTGCGCGCGGGGGCGGGGCGGGGTGCTGGTCATGCCGAAAGGCTAGGCCGGTCATGGTAAATATTCCGGTAACGCTCATCGGTCGCGAAACGCAAAAAACGCTCTGTCCACATTGCGCCGCCGTGCTTCATGCTGGGAGATGCGCCCCCATTCGCCATTTGCCCTTCGGCAGGAGAGGCGCCGCCTAAAGCCACAAAGGCCACTAAAATGCACTGCGCGAGCGGAGCCTTTGCGGCTTTAAACGACGATCGGCGTGGTCGCCTATGCGTTTCCACTGTGAAGTTGCGCGGAAATCCGCCCTTCTTCCCTTGGGCGCCCGTTGCCGCTATGGGCGCGCCATGACCGACTTTCATCTCCATCCGTCGCTGCGCGAACCCGCGCTAACCTCAAAGGCCTGGCCGTTCGAGGAAGCGCGCAAGCTGGTCAAACGCTATCCGGACGGCAAGCCGGGGAGCGAGCCCGTCGTCTTCGAAACTGGCTATGGCCCGTCGGGGCTGCCGCATATCGGGACCTTCAACGAGGTGCTGCGCACGACGATGGTCCGCCGCGCCTATCAGACGCTGACCGCCAATGAATCCGGAGTGCCTGCGCCGACCCGGCTGGTGGCGTTCAGCGACGACATGGACGGCCTGCGCAAGGTGCCCGACAATGTCCCGCAGCAGGAAATGCTGCGCGAACATCTGGGCAAGCCGCTCACCGCCATTCCCGACCCGTTCGGCAAATATGAAAGTTTCGCGCATTATAACAATGCGATGCTGCGCGACTTTCTCGATCGTTTCGGCTTCGATTACGAATTCGTCAGCTCGACCGAACGCTATCGGTCCGGGGCGTTTGACGACGCGCTGAAGAATGTCCTGCGCCACTATGACGCGATCATGGCGATCATGCTGCCGACGCTGCGCGCCGAGCGTGCGGCGACCTATTCGCCGGTGCTGCCGATCAGCCCGACCTCGGGCGTCGTGCTCCAGGTTCCGGTGACGGTGGTCGACGCCGACTCGGGGCTGGTGTCGTTCGAGGACGGGGGGACTGTAATCACCCACAGCATCCTGTCGGGCGGTGCCAAGCTGCAATGGAAGGTCGACTGGGCGATGCGCTGGGTCGCGCTCGGCGTCGATTACGAGATGTACGGCAAGGACCTGACCGACAGCGGCGTCCAGTCGGGCAAGATCGCGCGGGCGCTCGGCGGCCGCAAGCCCGAGGGGCTGATCTACGAGATGTTCCTCGACGAAAAGGGCGAGAAGATTTCGAAGTCGAAGGGCAACGGCCTGTCGATCGAGCAATGGCTGACCTATGGCAGCGAGGAAAGCCTCGCTTTCTATGCCTATCGCGAACCCAAGGCGGCGAAACAGCTCCACATCGGCGTGATCCCCAAGGCGATCGACGAATATCTCCAGATGCGCGGCAATTACCCGGCGCAGGAACCGGACAAGAAGCTCGGCAACCCGGTGCATCACGTCCACGCCGCGCGCGGCGAGGCTGTGCCCGCGACCGAACTGCCGGTAAGCTTCGGCCTGCTCCTCAACCTCGTCGGGGTGATGGGCGCCGATGCGTCGAAGGAGCAGATCTGGCGCTACCTCGGCCAATATGTCGCGGGGGCGGACGCGGCGACCTGGCCCGAGCTCGACCGGCTGATCGACAATGCGATGGCCTACAACCGCGACTATGTCGCGCCGACGCTCCAGCGCCGCAAGCCGCGCGGCGGCGAGGCGGCGGCGCTGGCCGAACTCGACGCGCGGCTCGCCGCGCTGCCCGCCGATACCGCCGCGGACGACATCCAGAACATCGTCTACGAGATTGGCAAGGACGAGACCTATGGCTTTGAAAACCTGCGCGAATGGTTCAAGGCGCTCTACGAGACGCTGCTTGGGTCGAGCGCCGGGCCGCGCATGGGCAGCTTCATCGCGCTGTTCGGCATCGCCAACACCCGGCGGCTGATCGCGGAGGCTTTGGCGTAATCGACCCTTGTTTTTGAGGCGGGCCTTATATGATCGACATCTTCACCACCGGCGGAACGATCGACAAGGTCTATTTCGACGCCTTGTCCGAATTCCAGATCGGGCCCGCGGCGATCCCCGACATGCTGCGCGAGAATAACGTCCATGTCCCGCACCGCGTGACGCAGCTGATGCGCAAGGACAGTCTCGAACTGGACGATGCCGACCGCGAGGCGATCCGCGTAGCGGTGGCGGCGAGCGACGCGGCGCGCATCCTCGTCACCCACGGCACCGATACCATGGTCCTGACCGGGCGGGTGCTGGCGGGAATCCCCGGCAAGACGATCGTGATGACCGGCGCGATGCAGCCCGCCTCGGTGCGCGCGAGCGACGCCGAATTCAACGTCGGCTTCGCGCTCGCCGCGGTGCAGACGCTGCCGCCGGGTGTCTATATCGCGATGAACGGCATGATCTTCGACCCCGCGACGACCGTGAAGGACCGCGCCGGCCAGCGCTTTGTCCAGCAATAGGGGGCGAGGGGCGCGCCCGGTCAGCCCTTCGCGGTGACCTGACGCAGCACCGCGCGGTAATGCGGTGCGATCGTCATCGCCTCGTGCCGCCCGGCTTCTCCCAGCATCGCATGGACTGCGGGCAGGCGATAGCAGGGCACGCCCATGAACAGATGGTGCTCGGCGTGGTAATTGACCCAATAGGGCGCCACGGTGGCGCGCGCGATCCAGCCGGCATGGGTGGTGCGTGCATGGGTGAAGGGATCGTCGCTGCCCGTCGTCGTGCAGGCATGTTCGGCGATGTTGCGGATGCGCAAGTAAAGCTGGAAGGTCGTCGCGAGGCTCAGCGTCCACAGCAGCCACGGGGTCCAGCCATAGAGGATCAGCGACGCGGCGAGCAGCACCGCCTGCACGAGCAGGAACCGGCCGACCGCGCGCGTCACCGCCATCGCGCCGGCGGCGTCGATCGTCGGCGCCGTCATGCCGTCGTCGGACTGCCGGTTGAAGGGTGTTCCGGCGCGCGTTCCGCCAGATCCTTTCGCGCCGCCTTCGCCGCGCAGCATCGCCCTGAGCCCGACGAGCGCAAAGCGGAACTGCGCGGTGCGCTGCTTGAGGAAGGTCTGCCCGGTCAGGTCGCGGACCACCTTGCGCCACAGGCTGGCGCGCGTCGTCGGAAACGGCTTCGACAGCGACAGGTCGGGATCCTCGGCCTGCTGGGTGAACTTGTGGTGCTGGAGGTGGTAGGTGCGATAGGCGAACAGGTCCGATCCGGTCGCGGCGCCGGTCAGCCACTGACCAAGGAAATTGTTCACCTTGCGCTTGGGGTGGAGCAGTCCGTGCGCCGCCTCGTGCATCAGGATCGCGAGGCCGAGCTGGCGTCCACCGACGAGGATGATCGCCAGCAGCCAGCCGACCGGGTTCTGCGCCCAGGCGGCAAGCCCCACCGCGGCGATGCTGACGATCCACGCATGCGCGACGAGCCACGGCCCCCGCCACGCCGAGACGCGCGTGATGGCAGACCATTGCGCGCGGTCGAAAAAGCGGTCGGGCGGCAGCAGGCGGACGGCAGGCATGGGCCGATCCTAACAAGTTTCGCCATGAAACGGAACATCGTCCATTCTGGCACAAAATCAGGAGTTTCGCTGGGTCCGACTAAGGATTTGGAAACCCCTTTCTGAAAGAGGGGCGGTGATCCCTTCCAGCAGGAATGACACGATCTTGGGGGCGAAACGCATCATCACACGGCCGGCCACCGGCGAAGCGTCCGCGGATGTGTCGCTGTTCGATTCGCCCGACTTCGTGGCGCGGCTGATGCGGGTCGCGCAGCTCTGGCACTATGTGCTGATCGCGCGTTCGCTCGGCTTCTTCGCCTTCGCCTTCTTTCCCGGCCCGTCGCCCTTTCTGGCGTCGCCGCTGCATTGGGCGCCGATGGCGGCGGGATTGCTGTGCGACCTTGCGTTGACGGTGATCGGTCAGGTCGCACGCAGCCGTCGGGTCGCGGCGCTGCCCGACCCGCGGCTGACCGTCCCGCTGTGCCTGGGCCTGCTTGCCGCAGGAAGCCTGCTCACCTCCGCATCGACCTTTGCCGAGATTGCGGCGCCCGATCCCGCCGGCTGGTTCGACGCCGTCCTGGCGATCCAGGCGGGCTCGATCCTCGTCGCCGCCTCGGCCGCGGCGATCGCGCGGCCCGCTTTCTTCGCCTTCGCCGGCGCCAGCGCGCTCGGCGGCGCGCTCGGCGCCGCGTCGTGGCCCTTCGCGATCGCGGGCCTCGTCTTTCTCGGCCTGCTCATCGTGATGATGCGTGAGGATATCCGGCACCAGCGCCGCGCGACGCGTGCAGCCCGTCTGGCGGTCAGCGAACAGCAGCGCGCGCTGGGCCTCGTGCGCGATTTCGAAAGGGCGGGGCGCGGCTGGTTCTGGGAAACCGACCGCCACGGCCAGCTCGTCTATATCTCGCCGACGGTCGCGGCGAAGCTCGGCCGACCGCTCGGCGACCTGCTCGGCCGGCCTTTCACCGACATCATCCGCCGCCGGCTCGGCAACGATGAAAGCGAAGAACGCACGCTCGGCTTCAGCCTGTCGTCGCGCACGCCGTTCAAGGAACTGACGGTGCAGGCGGCGGTGCCGGGCGAGGAGCGCTGGTGGTCGATCTCGGGCAATCCGATCAGCAACGAACTTGGCAATTTCCAGGGGTTCCGCGGCAGCGGTACCGACCTGACCGAGATGAAGCGGTCGGAGCGCGAGATCAATCAACTCGCGCGCTACGATACGCTCACCGGGCTCGCCAACCGGCGGCATATCGCCGACCTGCTAGAACGCGCGCTCCGCAATCACGTCGGCCAGCCTCAACCCTGCGCGCTGCTGCTGATGGACCTCGATCGTTTCAAGGCGGTCAACGACACGCTGGGCCATCCGGTCGGCGATCAGCTTCTGCAGCAGGTGGCGGGGCGGCTGACCCAGATCGTCGGCGACAGGGGCCAGGTCGGCCGTCTGGGCGGCGACGAGTTCCAGATCGTGCTGCCGCAGATGGTCCAGCCCGAAAAGCTCGCCGGCATCGCCAACGCGATCATCCTCAGCCTCGCCAAGCCCTTCGCCATCGAGGGCGAGCAGGTGCGCATCGGATCGTCGATCGGCATCGCGGTATCGGAAGGGCGGGGCATTTCCGCCTCGTCGCTCGTCCGCAACGCCGACCTTGCGCTCTATGCCGCAAAGGATGCGGGGCGCGGCGTCTATCGTTTCTATGCCGACGCGATGCACGATCAGGCGAGCGAGCGGAAAGCGATCGAGGATTCGCTGCGCGAGGCACTGGCGCGCGACGAACTGGCGCTGCTTTATCAGCCGATCGTCGATGTGAAGAGCGAGCGCATCTCGGGCTTCGAGGCGCTGATCCGCTGGCGCCGCGACACGGGAAATGTCGTCAGCCCGTCGAAATTCATCCCCATCGCCGAGGATTCGAACCTGATCGTTCCGATCGGCGAGTGGATCATCCGCACCGCCTGCGACACGATCGCACGGCTCGGCCCCGATTATCGCATCGCGGTCAACGTTTCGCCGCGGCAATTCGCCAATGAAAAGCTGCCCGCGACGGTGATGAGTGCATTGTCGGCGTCGGGCATTCGCCCCGAACAGCTCGAACTGGAAATCACCGAGGGGATATTCCTCGACGAAAGCCCCGAGAATCTGGAGATGTTCCAGCGGCTCAAGCGCACCGGGGTGCGCCTTGCGCTCGATGATTTCGGCACCGGTTATTCGGCGCTCGGCTATCTGAAGAAAGCGCCGTTCGACAAGATCAAGATCGACCAGAGCTTCGTGCTCGGCGCCGCCGACAAGAGCAGCATGAATGCGGCGATCATCGCGTCGATCGTCAGCCTTGCCGATGCGCTGGGCATGGAAACGACCGCCGAGGGAGTCGAGACGCACGATGACCTCGCGCTGATCCGCGGCCTCGGATGCAGCCATGTCCAGGGCTATATCTATGGCAAGCCGATCGATGTCGACGAGGTGCTTGCACTTCTCGATGCCGGCGGGGGCCAGGTCGTCGCGCAGGGGTTCAAGAGCGTGCGGGAAACGCGGCTGCGGACCTTCCGTACCATTCGCGTCCACAGCGGCGGCCATGATTACGACGCCATCGTCCGCAATGTCTCGTCACGCGGCGCGCTGGTCGAGGGACTGTGGAATGTACCCGAAGGAACCCCGCTGACCCTCGAATTCGGCCCCGACCTGACGATCGAGGCCGAGGCGCGCTGGTCGGATGCGAATCGCGTCGGCGTCCGCTTCGCCGAAGCGGTCGAGACGGCGCGGCTGATCGGTCAGCCGCGCCCGGCGGGCGAAGGATCGGGACGGGTCGAGCGCGCGGCCTGACCGCCGGTCAGCCGGCGATCCGCCCGCGCGTCATCACCCAATCGACCTTTTCGAGCGTCGTCACGTCGCTCAGCGGATCGCCCGACACGGCGATCATGTCGGCCGACATGCCGGGGGCGAGGCGGCCGATCTCATTCTCCATCGACAACAGGCGCGCGGCGACGGTGGTCGCGCTCGCCAGCGCCTCGCGCGGCGTCAGGCCATGCTCGACGAGCAGCGCGAACTCGTGGGCATTGCGGCCATGCTCGAAAACGCCGGCGTCGGTGCCGAAGGCGATCGGAACGCCCAGCGCTTTCGCGCGCGCCATTGCCTTGCCGACGTCGTTCAGCGTCATCCGCACCTTCGCTTCGACCGTCGGCGTATAGATGCCCTTGCCCAGCCGCTCGCGGATACCCTCGAACGCCATCAGCGTCGGAACCATATAGGTGCCCTTCGCCTTCATGACCTTCAGCGCCGCCTCGTCGGCGAAGGTGCCGTGCTCGATACTGTCGATTCCCGCGGCCGCCGCCGATTCGATGCCGCGCGCGCCGTGCGCATGCGCCATCACCTTCAATCCAAGCGAATGAGCCGTTTCGGCGATGCTCTCCATCTCGGCATTCGAGAAATGGGCGCCGAGCCCGCGGCCCTGCTGCGACAGCACGCCGCCCGTCGCGGTGATCTTGATGACATCGGCGCCCGCCCGCGACGCCTTGCGGACCTTTTCGGCGCACTCGACCGCGCCGGTGCAGGTATAGCCCTGGTCGAGCACCGCGTGGATATCCTCGCGAAAGCCGGTGACGTCGCCATGTCCGCCGATGATTGCGAGCGCCGGACCGGCGGCGACGATGCGCGGCCCCTCGATCAGGCCTTCGGCGGTGCCGCGGCGCAGCGCGAAGGCGGTATATTGCGCCGATCCCGCCTCGCGGACGGTGGTGAAGCCGGCGCGCAGCGTGATCCGCGCATTCTTTTCGCCGACCACGACGCCCCATTCGTCAGGTTCGACGGCTTCCGAGCGATAATCGCCGCCGGGATCGCCGGTCAGGTGGACGTGCAGGTCGATCAGGCCGGGAAGCAAGGTCTTGTCGCCGAGGTCGACGATCTCGGCATCCGCAGGCGCGTCGACGCGGCCGGGCGCGATCGAGGTGATGCGGTCGTCGGTGACGATGACGGTCGACGGTCCCTGTGCCGGCTGGGCGACGTCGGTGATGACATGGCCGGCATAGATGACGGTGGTCTTGGCGATGGCGGCGCTGCTCATCAGCGCGCATGTTGCTGCGGCGACCAGGCCCAGTTTGCGCATAGTGTTTCCCCTGTCTTTCCGGCCGTGACGACGCGGCGCGATAATGGGGAATGCGCATAAAAGAAGGGCCGGCGCAAGAGCCGGCCCTTCAGGGAGCTTCCGGTAACCGAAAGGAATATTACCAGAAGAAGTCGTAGATGACGTCGACCACCTCGCCCGAATAGGTATCGACGAGCAGCGCGTCGTCATAATAGCGGACCCAGCGGTAGGGGCCGTAGGCGGGCGGCAGGCGATAATAGCCGGGATCGTTGATCCAGTAGCGCTGGCTGTAGAACAGCGACCCGAGCGTGAAGCCGATGCTGAACCGGGTGTAGTTGCGTCCGCGATACGGATTATAATAGCGCGGCATCCGGTAATAGCTGCGGTTGCGATCGCGATAGCTGCGCCAGTCGTAGCGGCGATCGTCGCGCCAGCTGCGGTTCCAGTTGTTGCCGGACCGGTTGTCACGGTAGCGGCGGTCGGCGACGCGATTGCGGTCGTTCCGCCGGTCGATGCGATTGTCGTTGCGGCGGTCCCAACGGCGGTCGACAGTGCCGCTGCGATTGCGGTCCGAGCGACGGTCGACCTGCCCATTGCGGTTGCGGTCCCACTGGCGATCGGTGCGGCTGTCACGGCTCCGGTCATAGGTGGTGCCGCGCTGGCGCTGCGTGTCGCTCCGCGGTGCTTCGGTGCGCTGCTGCGGGCGCTGCCATTGCTGGCGTTGCTGCTGCTGCGGACGTTGCTGTTGCCCGTTCCAGCGCTGACTGCGCTCGGCGCGCGGCTGAACCGGCTGCTGCTGGCGCATCTGCGGGCGCGGGGCCTGCTGACGCTGGCCGCGCGCTTCGCCGCGGGGGCCGGCACTACGCGCGCCGCGATCGCCGCTGCTACCGCGCTGGCTCCACTGATGGCCGTCGCGCGCCTGCGCGGCGGCGGGGGCGATGGGGGTCAGCATCGTCGCGGCGATCAGCAACCCTCCGATCCAATTCTTCATCTCGCCATTCTCCAACTCATGTCCCGCATGCTGGAGGGGCCAGCCGGGAAGATGAATCGAAAGTTACCGCGGACAAGATGAGTCACCGCTGAACCGTGATGTTGCCTGCGGTTCAGCTTGCGGGTCAGCGTCCCGGCGGGGGACGCAGCGCGGGAATGGCGCGCGCGGCATCCTCGGGTCGGATGCCGGGGGGCGGCGCCGCGGCGATCCGTTCCTCGCCGCGCAGCACTCGTCCGGCGAGGCGGATCGCGGCGCGGATGCGCGGATAGGTGCCGCAGCGGCAGATGTTGGTCATCGCCGCGTCGATCTCCGCATCGCCGGGGTTGCTGTTCTTGCGGAGCAGCGCCGCGGCGGTCATGACCATCCCCGACTGGCAAAAGCCGCATTGCGGCACCTGCTCGGCGACCCAGGCCTGCTGGACCGGATGACTGCGATCGCGCGACAGGCCTTCGATGGTGGTAACGAAGCGCCCCTCGCATTCGGCGATGGTGACCAGGCAACTGCGGATCGCCTCGCCGTCGATGTCGACGGTGCAGGCGCCGCAATCACCGGTGCCGCAGCCATATTTGGTCCCGGTCAGGTTCGACGCATCGCGCAGCGCCCACAGCAGGGGCGTTTCGGGGTCCATGCGATATTCGACCGGACGGTCGTTGACCGAGAATTTCGTCATGCGATCCGCAATAGCGAAAGGTACGGATTAGTCACGCCAGCTCGTGTCGATCTTGTCGACCTTGCGCACCATCGCGTCGAATTCGGCCTTGCCGGCGCCGCCCGGAATCTGCGCCTGGTAAAGGTCGCGCTGGTGGACCTTCACGACGTCGTCGCCGATCAGCACCGGCTTGCCCATGCTCATCGTCGCAAGCTGGATTTCGCACGCGCGCTGGAGCGCCCAATATTTGATGAACGCCTCGGGAAGGGTGCGGCCCATCACGACGGGGCCGTGATTCTTCAGCATCAGGATGCGCTTGTCGCCCAGATGCTCGAGCAGGCGCTCGCCTTCCTCTTCGCGCACCGTGATACCCTCGAAGTCGTGATAGGCGATCTGGCCCATATAGTTGCAGGCATAGAAATTGGTCGGCTGCAGCCCGCCTTCGAGCGAGCAGACCGCCATCGTCGCGGTGGTGTGGGTGTGGATGATCGCATGCGCGTCGGGCAGCGCGCGGTGGAACAGGCTGTGCTGGACGAAACCCGCCTTGTTGACGTGCCACGGATTGTCGGCGTCGACCTTGTTGCCGTCGATGTCGATCTTGATCAGGCTCGACGCGGTGACCTCGCTGAAATGCATGCCATAGGGGTTGATCAGATAGCTGCCGTCCTCGTCGGGCAGCTTCACCGTGATGTGGTTGAAGATCATCTCGTCCCAGCCCATCATCGCGAAGATGCGGTAACAGGCGGCGAGTTCCTGCCGCGCCGTCCACTCGGCTTCGCTGTACTTGCTGTTGCGCTTGAGCTGGGTCGCCATGGCCTGATCCTCTTTCTGCTTTGGGTTTCGTCCTGCTACCTATGCCACAGGCGCGGGGCGGGGCACAATCCCGGCCGCGCGCGAACGGCGGCCGGGCTGCCGCGTCGGGGCTTGCATTTGGGCGCGAATCTCTTTAGGGGCGCTGCATCCGAACGTCGCGGTGTCGCGGCGCTCTTTTTATTGCCCGAATATCGGCGGTCACGGCATACCGGCATTCTATCCGGCGCCAGAACCGTTTGGACGAACAGGAGACGACACGGCGTATGCAGATCATCGTTCGCGACAATAATGTCGACCAGGCCCTTCGCGCGCTCAAGAAGAAGCTGCAGCGGGAGGGCGTGTATCGCGAGATGAAGCTGCGCCGTCACTATGAAAAGCCCAGCGAGAAGCGCGCGCGCGAACGCGCCGCCGCCGTCCGCCGCGCCCGCAAGATGGAGCGCAAGCGGATGGAACGCGACGGCATCAAGTAAGTCCGTTTCCCGTCCGGGATCCTGATTCGAGAAAAGGGCGCTGCGGCAACGCGGCGCCCTTTTTCGTTGGGCGCGACGTGCGGGGGGCGCGCGCCCTTACGCCCCTTTTGGTCTTGTCTGGCGACTTTCTCTTTCCAACACATAACCGTTCCCCGGCGGAAGCCGGGGGCCACGCGAGGTTGCACGACGCCATCTGGACCCCGGCTTTCGCCGGGGTACAATCCCTCGCTTGTCCGAGGGCATATACGCCAACTTGTCAGCATGGCCGGTGCATAAGCGACGCATATTGCCTCTGGACCCTTCCGCGTCGCTCCGCCTATAGGCGACGCGATATTTTCGCCCCGACACCGGGGTAGGGGAAGGATGAGAAGATGAGCGTGACTGCGGTTCCATTGCGCCCGGTGAGCAAGGGCGGGCTCTGGCTGTTGTGGATCGGGCTGGCGGTGCTGCTCGCGGTCGGCACGGCCTTCGCCTTCTCCGCGACGCCGCGCATCGGGTTCGAGGTGGTGAAGGCGGGCACCGGCCCCAGCCCGACGATCAGCGATGTCGTGCTCGTCAAATATGAGGGCAAGCTCGATGACGGAACCGTCTTCGATTCGAACGAGCAGGCGCCGATGCAGGTGGCGCAGGTCGTCCCCGGCTTTTCGGAGGCGCTGACCCGCATGCAGAAGGGCGGCAAGTACAAGATCAGCATCCCGCCCGCGCTCGGGTACGGCGACCGCGCCGTCGGGCCGATTCCCGCGAACAGCACGCTGCATTTCGACGTCGAACTGATCGACTTCCGCACCGAGGCCGAAGTGCGCGCGATGCAGCAGATGATGCAGCAGCAACAGATGATGCAGCAAGGCGGCGCTCCCGGTGTCCCCGGCGCCCCGGCGCCCGCGCCGCAGCAGTAAGGGCGCGGCCGGGCTCGTTCGGGACGGCGAATGCGCTCCGCCGGGCGGGCTTAGCGAGCGTGTAATATTATTCCAAAGTATACAAAAGTCACGCTACGTACCCCCTTGTTTCGTTCCCCGGCGGGCGAAACGCACCCGGCGCGTGCGTGCCGAAAGGCCTTCCCTGTGAGAGGGAGCCGCATATGTCCGCAAAGCGAATGAGCCATTCGGCGGTAATGTGGGAAATTTTTTGAGAGAATAGCCGCGCGTGCGCCTGCGCGGGGTCACGGCGTGACTTGTCCGGACAATCCGGCTCCGGGCGGCGTGGATCGATTCGGTCGTCTGATGCCGACCGGATTTCACCATTCTCGTTTCTTACTTCGTCGTTCCTGCGAAAGCGGGAACCCAGAGAAAGGTTAGCCGACGCCCGCTCTGGATCCCCGCTTTCGCGGAGATGACAAGATGGAAGTGTGTGGAATCCATCCCCAAGGCCATTTCAGCGATTGCGGATTTGGCCACGCTGTCCCCGGTAACGAAAGTGCGTCGGCGTCGTGTGACGTTTCGCGCCCCGCGTCCGCGGGAGCGATGGCTATTCATTCCCATAGGCTCGCGCTTCAGGAGCCCGTCGCCGCCTTCTTGTTACCGGCCTGCGAGCCGGCATTGCGCTCCGCCTCGCGTTCGAGCGCGACCTTGATCATCGCGACGATCGGGTCGGCGAGGAACAGGCCGAGGATGCCGAGCAGCGTGCCGAGCAGGATCTGCGCTGCCAGCACCAGAGCGGGCGCGAGGTCGACCGTCTGTTTCGCGACCATCGGGACGATCAGATAGCCGTCGACCGTCTGGACGAAGAAATAGATGGCAATCGCCCACAGCCCGGTATCGACGCCCGCCGAAAAGCCGACGAGGACGAGCAGCACGCCCGAGACGATCGCGCCGATGTTGGGAATGAAGGCGAGCAGGCCGGTCAGCAGACCCATCAGAACCGCCATTGGAATGCCGACCGCCAGACAGGCAAGCCATGTCCCGATCCCTTCGACCACCATGCCGAGCAGCCGCCCCGCCATCAGCCGGCGCAGCGTGAAGCCCATGCGCGCGGTGGTGATGTAGAAATCCTCGCGCGCCTTCATCGGCAGCATCCACGCCACGCCGCGTTCGTAGAGCCGCGGCTCGATCGCGAGGAAGATGCCGAGCACCATGATCATCACCAGGCTGGTGAGCGCGCCGAAGACGGTGCCCAGCGCCGCGGTGACGCGGCCGACGGTTCCGGCCAGATTGTCGGTGACCGTCTTGGTGTCGATCTCCAGATTGCCCATGCCGTGCTCGCTCGCCCAGGCGGCGACGCGGTCGATCTGCGCCATCACCACCTGCTGCAGCGCGGCGGCCTGGTCGGCGATCTGCGAGCCCGCGAACAGGATCGCCCACGCCATGAAGGCGACGATGCCGAGGCAGACGATCAGCAGTCGCCAGCTGCGCGCGATCGGCAGCACGCGGCCGAGCAGGCGCGCGCCGCCGTCGAGCATCGATGCCATCACGATCCCCGCGAAGATCAGCAGGATCGGCTGGATCAGGATGATGCAGGCGCCGATCAGCAGGGCGAGACCCAGCCATACGCTGGCCTTGAGCATTTCGGTGCGGACGAGCTGGTTGCGGATATCGGTGGGGCCGGGGGCTTCGCCCCGAGTCTTGCTGTCCGCCATGCCCGTCACTCCCTGTTTGCGCTGCCGTCACGCTCGGGCCGCAGGTTGGTTCCGGCGCGCCCCGATCGAAGTGCGGTGAACCAGCTCAGCGGGTTATACCATTTCGCGGTGCCGTCGGTCGAAAAGCTGATGATTTCGGCGCGGCCGGCGATCGCTTCGAACGGCACCGGGCCGCCGAGTCCCTTCATGCTGCTCGGCACGCGGCTGTCGGCGCTGCCGTCGCGATTGTCGCCCATCAGGAACAGATGGTCGGCCGGCACCTTGATCGGCCCGAAATCGTCGGTGACATAGCCGGGGCCCATGTCGATCGTGTCGAAGGTGGCGCCGCCGGGCAGCGTTTCGCGCACGATCGGCAGTTCGAGCACCGGCCGGCCCGCCGCATCGCGCGTCGCGAAACGGCCGAGGCCGCTGTCGGGGCCGGGCAGGTTGGGGTCGATCGGGATCGACAGCATCGGCTGGATTTCGCGCTTCACCGGCTTCCCGTTGATGATCAGCGCGCCGCCGCGCAGCTCGATCGTGTCGCCGGGGAGGCCGATGACACGCTTGATATAGTCGATCCGCGTCTCGGGATGCTCGAGGACGACGATGTCGCCGCGCGCGGGCAGGGCCGCGAACCAGCGGCCCTCCGTCCGCGGGGCGAGGTGGAAGCTGGCCGAGGCGTAGGACCAGCCATAGGGATATTTGCTGACGATCAGCCGGTCGCCGTTGCGCAGCACCGGCATCATCGAATCGGACGGGATATAGAAAGGCTTGGCGACGCAGCTGTGGATGCCGAGCACGAGCAGCAGGATCACCGCGATGTCGCGGACCAGCTTGCCCCAGCTTCCTTCGTCCTTGCTCTGCGCTTTCGTCATGCTCGGTCCTTGATCGCCTCGATGATGACGAAGGCCTGCGCCCAGGGATGGTCGTCGGTCAGCGTCAGGTGGATATGCACGTCATGCCCCGGCGGCACCATTTCGGCGAGCCGCGCCGCCGCGCCGCCGGTGAGCGCCAGCGTCGGCGCGCCCGACGCCGCGTTGACGACGCCGATGTCCTTCATGAACACACCGCGCCTGAAGCCGGTCCCGACGGCTTTCGAGAAGGCTTCCTTGGCCGCGAAGCGCTTGGCGTAGGTGCCGGCGCGGGTGAAGGGACGGCGCGCCGCCTTGGCGCGCTCGATGTCGGTGAAGACGCGCCTTTCGAAGCGCTCGCCGAAGCGGTCGAGCGACGCCTGGATGCGTTCTATGCTGCACAGGTCGGAGCCGAGGCCGATGATCATGACGGCCCCGGTGGGCCGTCATTGCGAGGAGCCGAAGGCGACGCGGCAATGACGGTGGTCATCATCCTATCCCCGCGCCTCGTCCATCAGCTCGCGCATCCGGCGCACCGCGCTTTCGAGCCCGGTGAAGATCGCCTCGCCGATCAGATAGTGGCCGATGTTGAGTTCGGCGATCTGCGGGATCGCGGCGACGGGGACGACATTGTCATAGGTCAGGCCGTGGCCCGCGTGCGGTTCGATGCCGTTCTTCCACGCGAGTGCCGCGGCGTCGGCGAGGCGGCGAAGCTCGGCGGCGCGCGCCTCGCGCTCGGCATGGGCATAGCGGCCGGTGTGGAATTCGACCACCGGCGCCTTGAGCCGCATCGCGGCCTCGATCTGGCGCGCGTCGGGTTCGATGAACAGGCTGACGCGAATCCCCGCGTCGCCCAGCCGCGCGACGATTGGCGCGAGATGATTATGCTGCCCCGCCGCGTCGAGCCCGCCCTCGGTCGTACGCTCCTCGCGCTTTTCGGGAACGATGCAGGCGGCGTGCGGCGCATGGCGCAGCGCGATGGCGAGCATCTCGTCGGTCGCCGCCATCTCGAGATTGAGCGGCAGGTCGGTCGCGGCCTGGATGCGGGCGATGTCGTCGTCGCGGATGTGGCGCCGGTCCTCGCGCAGATGCGCGGTGATGCCGTCGCCGCCGACCGCCGCGACGATCTGCGCCGCGCGCACCGGATCGGGATGGTCGCCGCCGCGTGCGTTGCGGATCGTCGCGACATGGTCGATGTTGACGCCGAGACGCAGGCGGCCGGACCGGGACGCGCTCAATTCGCGCGGCTCCCCGGCTTGATCGCCGGCGTTTCCGCCAGCTCGGGCGGCAGGTCGTCGGCGGCATAGGTCGGGAAATTGATCGCGACGAGCGGATAGAAGGGAACGCCGAGGTCGATGTTGCTTCCCGCCGAGCGGTCGACCAGCGCCGCTTCGGCCAGCACTTCGCCGCCCGCCGCGCGCACCGCCTCCATCGCCTCGCGCGACGACAGGCCGGTGGTCACGACATCCTCGACCATCAGCACCTTCGTGCCGGGGGCGATGGCGAAGCCGCGGCGCAGTTCGAAGGTGCCGGTCGGACGCTCGACGAAGATCGCGGGCTTGCCCAGCGCGCGGCCCATCTCGTGGCCGATGATGACGCCGCCCATCGCCGGCGACACGACGAGGTCGGTCGCCTGGCGCAGCTCGCGCGGCAGCTTGGCCGCGAGCGCGGAGGCAAGCCGCCCGGCGCGCTCGCTATTCATCAGGACGCGGGCGCATTGCAGATAATATTCGCTGTGGCGGCCGGAGGAGAGCAGGAAATGTCCCTGCAACAGCGCGTCGGCAGCGCGGAACTCGGCCAGTATTTCGTCGTCTGTCATGGGAGAACGGTCTTTTCTTCCTGTTGTCCCGCTTTTTTCGAAGCGGGTTGGGGTCGCCAAGATTTGCGAGCCGCAAAATAGTGTTAGAGATGCTTGAGGCAAGCGGCAAGCGGGTCTATAGCGCCCGCGAGATTCAGCCCGTTCGTTGGCATCGGCGATCCGCGATCCGCGGTCGGATGGGACGAGGCTGGATATCGGGAACAATATAGGCAACGGGCGGCACCATTCTTATGAAGAGTTTGAAAACCCTTGTAATTGCAGCGGCTTTATCGTTCGGCACCATGGGCGTGGTGCAGGCGCAGGCTCCCGCCGCCGCACCGGTCGAGGCGCCGGCGGCGACGCCGGTCGCGACTCCGGCTCCCGCCGTGACCGACGCGGCGGCGCCCGCGACGGACGCGGCCGCGGTGCCGGCCGGCGACGCGACCTATGTGCCGATGAAGCCCGTTCCGGGCGTCGGACAGCCGGTCGACGGCGGGCTGAACTTCCAGCCGCAGGCCAGCGTGCTCGGCCAGAAGGCCTATGGCCTCAGCCACCACATCCTGCTCCCCGTCATCACCGCCATTTCGCTGCTGGTGCTCGGCCTGCTGCTCTGGGTGGTCGTCCGCTATCGCGCCAGCGCCAATCCCGAACCGTCGAAGACCTCGCACAACACGATCATCGAGGTGATCTGGACCGCGGTTCCCGTGCTGATCCTCGCGGTGATCGCGGTACCGTCGATCCGCCTGCTCGCGGCGCAGTACGAACCGCCGAAGAAGGATGCGCTGACGGTCAAGGTCACCGGCTATCAATGGTATTGGGGCTATGCCTATCCCGACCAGGGCATCGGCGAATATGTGTCGAAGATGCTGACACCCGAGCAGGCGACGGCCGCGGGCGAACCCTATCATCTGGCGGTCGACAACCGCATGGTCGTTCCCGTCGGGCAGCAGGTGAAGCTGATCATCACCGGCGCCGACGTGATCCACAGCTTTGCGGTCCCGTCCTTCTGGATCAAGATGGACGCGGTGCCGGGCCGCGCCAACGAAACGACCTTCACCGTGACCAAGCCGGGCGTCTATTACGGCCAGTGCTCGGAACTGTGCGGGGTCGATCACGGCTATATGCCGATCGCGGTCGAAGCGCTGCCGATGGACAAGTGGAAGGCGTGGGTCCGCTCGCGCGGCGGTAACCCCGACAGCGCCGAAGCCGCGGCGCCCGCCGCGGCCGCGCCGGCGCCGACCGGTCCGGTCCCCGCCACCACCGAAGCCGCGCCGGCGGCGGCGCCCGCCGCCGTTCCGGCAGCCAAGAATTAAGACAAGGGGTCCGACAGATGACCGATATCGCAGCGACTGCACCCGTCCACGGCCACGATCATGCGCATGACGAGCATGATCATGTGCCCGGTTTCTTCACCCGCTGGTTTCTCTCGACGAACCACAAGGACATCGGGACGCTCTACCTGATCTTCGCGATCTTCGCGGGCATCATCGGCGGCGTGATGTCGGGGATGATGCGCCTCGAACTCGCGGAGCCGGGCATCCAGTATCTCCACGGCTGGGCGCAGTTCTTCGATCCGGCCGCGGGCGATACGCAGGCGAAGCATTTCTGGAACGTGCTGATCACCGCGCACGGGCTGATCATGATCTTCTTCATGGTGATGCCGGCGATCATCGGCGGTTTCGGCAACTGGTTCGTGCCGCTGATGATCGGCGCGCCCGACATGGCCTTCCCGCGCATGAACAACGTCAGCTACTGGCTGACCACGGTGGCGTTCGTCCTGCTCGTCGGGTCGATGTTCGTCCCCGGCGGCAGCGGGCTCGGCGCGGGCACGGGCTGGACGCTCTATGCGCCGCTGTCGACCAGCGGATCGGTCGGCCCGGCGGTCGACATGGTGATCTTCTCGGTCCACCTCGCGGGCGCGGCGTCGATCCTCGGCGCGATCAACTTCATCACCACCATCTTCAACATGCGCGCACCGGGCATGACGCTCCACAAGATGCCGCTGTTCGTCTGGTCGGTGCTCGTCACCGCCTTCCTGCTGCTGCTGTCGCTGCCGGTCCTCGCCGCGGCGATCACCATGCTGCTGACCGACCGCAATTTCGGCACCACCTTCTATGACGCGACGGGCGGCGGCGATCCGGTGCTCTACCAGCACCTCTTCTGGTTCTTCGGCCATCCGGAGGTCTACATCATGGTGCTGCCGGGCTTCGGCATCATCAGCCAGGTCATCTCGACCTTCAGCCGCAAGCCGGTGTTCGGCTATCTCGGCATGGCCTATGCCATGGTCGCGATCGGCGTCGTCGGCTTCATCGTGTGGGCGCACCACATGTTCACCGTCGGCATGAGCGTCAACCTGAAGATGTATTTCACCGCGGCGACGATGGTCATCGCGGTCCCGACCGGCATCAAGATCTTCAGCTGGATCGCCACCATGTGGGGCGGCTCGCTCAGCTTCAAGACGCCGATGCTCTGGGCGCTGGGCTTCATCTTCATGTTCACCGTCGGCGGCGTGACCGGCGTCGTTCTCGCCAACGGCGGCGTCGACACCAACCTGCACGACACCTATTATGTCGTCGCGCACTTCCACTACGTGCTGTCGCTGGGCGCGGTCTTCTCGCTCTTCGCGGGCTTCTACTACTGGTTCCCGAAGATGTCGGGCCGGATGTACAGCGAAGTGCTGGGGCAACTCCATTTCTGGATCTTCTTCATCGGCGTGAACGTCCTGTTCTTCCCGCAGCACTTCCTGGGGCAGCAGGGCATGCCGCGCCGCTATCCCGACTATGCGGAGGCCTTCACCTATTGGCACCACATCTCGTCGATCGGCTATGCGATCATGGCCGTCGGGATGCTCTTCTTCTTCGCGAACATCGTCTATGCCTATGTCGCGGGCAAGAAGGCCGCCGCCAATCCGTGGGGCGAAGGCGCGACGACGCTCGAATGGACGCTGTCGAGCCCGCCGCCCTTCCACCAGTTCAACGAACTGCCGCGTATCGCCTGATCGGGTTCTGCCCCCTGCCGCCACATTGGCAGGGGGCGTCTCTTTCAAGGCCGGTTTTTGGAATGTGTGAGCGTATCGAAGTCGTCATCGCAGCCCCGGACCTGATCCGGGGGGGAGCAGTCCAGAGCAAGTTTTCGCTACTCTGGATCGCCGACCCCCGGTTTTCGCCCGGGTCGCAATGACGGACCGAAAAGGTTAGCATGTCCGATATGACGCACAGCCTGACCCATGCCGGTACGGCGCTTCCCGCCGACTGGCGCGATCTGTTCGCGCTGACCAAGCCGCGCGTCATGTCGCTCGTCGTCTTCACGGCGGCGTGCGGGCTGCTCGCGGCGCCGGGGCATATCCATCCGGTGCTCGCCTTCTCGTCGATCCTCGCGATCGCGCTGGGGGCGGGGGCGTCGGGGGCGCTCAATCAATGGTATGAGGCGGCGCTCGACGCGAAGATGAAGCGCACCGCCGGACGCCCGCTGCCCGCGGGCCGGCTCGATCCGCAGACGGCGCTACAGTTCGGCGTCGGGCTTGCCGCCTTCTCGGTGTTCCTGATGCTGTTCGCCGCCAATTGGCAGGCGGCGGCGCTGCTGACCGTGTCGATCCTCTTCTACGTCATCGTCTATACGATGTGGCTCAAGCCGCGGACGCCGCAGAATATCGTGATCGGCGGGGCGGCGGGCGCCTTTCCGCCGCTGATCGGCTGGGTCGCCGCGACGGGTCATGTCGCGCCGCTGCCGGTGCTGCTCTTCCTGCTGATCTTCCTGTGGACGCCGCCGCATTTCTGGGCGCTGGCGCTGTTCGTGCGGTCGGACTATGCCGCGGCGGGCATCCCGATGATGCCCGTGGTCGCGGGCGAGACGTCGACGCGGCGGCAGATTCTGTTCTATGCGATCATCATGGCCGTCGCGGCGGTCGCGCCGTGGCCGCTCGGCTATGCCGGCGCGCTCTATGGCTGGACCGCGGCGATCCTGTCGGCGCTGTTCGTGCTATTGTCGGCGCAGGTCGGATTGCGCCGTTCGGTCGAAAACGACCGGATGCAGCCCGAAAAGCGGCTCTTCGCCTTTTCCGTCGCCTATCTTTTCATCCTGTTCGGCGCGATCGTCGCCGACCATATGTGGCCGCTATGACAGACGAACCGACGCAAGAGCCTTTCGACGAGGCCGAATATCGCCGCCGCCAGCGCAGCCGGGCCAATCTGACCGGCTGGATCCTGGGCGGACTGGCGCTGCTCTTCTTCTTCATCACGATGGCGCGAATGGGATGACGGACAGCAAGAATCTGCGGACCGCGATGCTCGCGGGACTGGTTGCGGTCATGATGATCGGGCTCGGCTTCGCCGCGGTGCCGCTCTACAATCTCTTCTGCCGCGTCACCGGCTTCAACGGCACGACGCAGCGTTACGACCCTGCCGCCGCCGCCGAGGAGCCGCAGGTGCTCAGTGACACCATCTCGGTGCGCTTCGACGCCAACGTCTCGCCGAAGCTGCCATGGAAATTCTATCCCGAACGGCCGCGCGACACGGTGAGCATCGGCGCGCGCGACATGGCGATCTTCATCGCCGAGAATAATTCGCCGCATCCGATCACCGGCACCGCGACCTTCAACGTCACCCCCGACCAGGCGGGCAAGTATTTCACGAAGATCCAGTGCTTCTGCTTCACCGAACAGGTGTTGCAGCCGGGCGAGCGGATTCGCATGCCGGTGCTGTTCTTCGTCGATCCGAAGATCAAGGACGATGTCGACGCGCGCGACATTCAGGAAATCACGCTGAGCTATACCTTCTACCCTGTGGACGAGGGCAAAAAGGCGAGCTAAGGCCGCGATCGAGAGTCTAATAACCAGACCGGCGGTGCGATGGGGAATCGCGATGCTGGGGCAATAAACGGGAACTGCGACATGGCTGGTGCCAAACATCACGATTATCACCTCGTCAATCCCAGCGTCTGGCCGATGATCGGCTCGCTGGCGGCGCTCGTCATGTTCTTCGGCGCCGTGATGTGGATGCACACCGATTATTTCGGCGGGTCCGGCAAGTGGGTGTTCTGGCTCGGCATCCTCGGCATCATCGTCACCTTCTTCAGCTGGTGGAGCAAGGTGATCGAGGAAGCGCACGAGGGGCATCATACCCCCGTCGTCCAGCTTCACCTGCGCTATGGCATGATCCTGTTCATCGCGTCCGAAGTCATGTTTTTCGTCGGCTGGTTCTGGGCATGGTTCGATTTCGCGCTCTTCCCGGTGCCGGTCGAGATCGTGGACGGTGCGGTCAGCTCGCTGTTCGGTCAGGACGGCGCGGCGGCGATCACCCAGTGGCCGCCAAAGGGCATCCACGTCATCGACGCCTTCTCGCTGCCGCTGCTCAACACGCTGATCCTGCTCTGCTCGGGCACGACGATCACCTGGGCGCACCATTCGCTGATCCACGGCGATCGCGAAGGGCTGAAGAAGGGGCTGTGGCTGACGATCATCCTCGGCGCGATCTTCTCGACGATCCAGGCCTATGAATATTCGGCGGCGCCCTTCGCTTTCGGCGAGATCAACTACAGCTCGGCCTTCTACATGGCGACCGGCTTCCACGGTTTCCACGTGCTCGTCGGGACGATCTTCCTGATCGTCTGCCTCGTCCGCACCTACAAGGGCGATTTCACCCCGCAGCAGCATTTCGGTTTCGAGGCCGCGGCCTGGTACTGGCACTTCGTCGACGTCGTGTGGCTGTTCCTGTTCATCATCGTCTATGTCTGGGGCGGCTGGGGCGCTCCGGTCGCTGCGCACTGATTTGCCCGGCGAAGCTCCGAAACAGCAAGGGCAGCCGCCGCTCTGGCGCGCTGCCCTTTTCGGTCTCTGCCCCGAATGCGGGGCGTCGGGACTGTTCGAGGGGCCGGCGCGCTTCCGGCCGCGATGCCGCGCCTGCGGGCTCGATTACGGCCGCTACAACGTCGGCGACGGGCCGGCGGCCTTCCTGACGCTGATCATCGGCGCGCTGCTGATCGCCGCGGCGCTCAGCCTCGATTTCGCCTTCGAGCCGCCGCTGTGGGTGCATATCCTCCTGTGGGTGCCGCTGACCGCCGCCGCGGTCCTCTATGGCCTGCGCGTCGGCAAGGCGGCGCTGCTCGCCAGCGAGCATCAGCGGCAGGCGGCCGAAGGGCGCCGCGCCGAGGACGGCGATGACTGACCCCGCGACTCCGGCGCGGCGCTGGCCGCTGATCCCGACGCTGCTGGTCGCGGCGGCGGTGGCGGTGATGATCGCGCTCGGCGTCTGGCAACTCCAGCGCAAGGGGGAGAAGGAGGCGCTGATCGCGCTCTACGAGCGCAACGGGGCGATGGCGTCGAGCGTCGCCTATCCCGAGCTTCCGCCCATTCCCGACGCGCTGCTGTTCCGCAAGAGCAGCGTGGTCTGCCTCGAACCCGTCCGCTGGGACCCGCGCAGCGGCACCGACCGCCGCGGCCGGACCGGCATCCGCATGATCGCCGATTGCCGGACCGGCGCCGAGGGGCCGGGCGTTCTCGTCGACGTCGGCATCGCCGACGATTTCACGCCGCCTGCGTGGAAGGGCGGCGTTGTGGCCGGCACGATCGTCCCCGGTCCCGACCAGCCGGGGCTGATCGAGCATCTGACGGGCAGGGCGGTGCCGGCGCGGGCGATGCTCGTCGCCGACCAGCCCGCGCCGGGCCTGCGCGCGAGCGCGGTGCCGTCGGGCGCCGACGTGCCGAACAACCACCTTGCCTATGCCGTGCAATGGTTCCTGTTCGCCGCGATGGCGGTGGCGATTTACGTCCTCGCGCTACGCCGCCGCTTGCAGCGATGACGGCGCGCCGTTAGGGCGCATGGCCGAGATGGATTATATCAGCACCCGCGGCTCCGCGCCGACCCTCGACTTTCGTGCCGCCACGCTTGCCGGCCTCGCTGACGACGGCGGCCTCTATGTGCCCGCGCGCTGGCCGCGGATGACGACCGACGCGATCCGGGCGCTCGCGGGGCTCGATTATGTCGAGACGGCGGTGCGCGTGATGGCACCCTTCGTCGCCGGCGTGCTGAGCGAGGACGAACTGCGCGGGCTGTGCAAGGCCGCATACGGCCGCTTCGGGCACGATGCGGTGACGCCGCTCGTCCAGCTCGACCATCGCCACTGGCTGCTCGAACTCTTCCACGGCCCGACGCTGGCGTTCAAGGACGTGGCGCTGCAACTGCTCGGGCAGCTTTTCGAAACCTTCCTGCGCGGCGGCGAGACCGAGCTGACGATCGTCGGCGCCACCTCGGGCGACACCGGATCGGCGGCGATCGAGGCGGTCGCGGGACGCGACCATATCCGCATCTTCATGCTCCACCCCGAAGGCCGGGTCAGCGACGTCCAGCGGCGGCAGATGACCACTGTGCTCGCGCCTAACGTCCATAATATCGCGATCGACGGCAGTTTCGACGATGCGCAGGCGATGGTGAAGCGGCTGTTCGGCGATGCCGAGGCGCGGGGTCAGCTGACGCTGTCGGCGGTGAACAGCATCAACTGGGCGCGGCTGATGGCGCAGGTCGTCTATTATTTCTATGCCGCCGTGCGGCTCGGCGCGCCTGAGCGGCCGGTTGCATTCAGCGTGCCGACCGGCAATTTCGGCGACGTCTTCGCGGGCTATGTCGCGGCGCAGATGGGGCTGCCGATCGCGCGGCTGGTCGTCGCGACCAACGTCAACGACATTCTCCACCGGGCGCTGACCAGCGGCGATTACAGCGCGGGCGCCGTCACCCCGACCGCGACGCCGAGCATGGACATCCAGGTCAGCAGCAATTTCGAGCGGCTGTTGTTCGACCTGTCGGGCCGCGACGGCGCGGCGATCGCCGGGATGATGGCCGAATTCGACCGCAGCCGCGCGATGACGATCCCCGCCGACATGCGCGCCGGCGCGCAGGCGCTGTTCTCGAGCGCGCGCATCGACGCCGACGGCATGACGCTGGCGCTGCGCTGGGCGCAGGAACGGGGCGGGCAGATCATCGATCCGCACAGCGCCGTCGGCCTCGCGGCCGCGCGCGCGCTGGAGATCGACGGTGACGTACCCGTCGTCACGCTGGCGACCGCGCATCCCGCGAAGTTCCGCGACGCGGTCGAACGCGCGACCGGGGTGCGTCCGGCGCTGCCGCCGCGGCTCGGCAACCTGTTCGAGCGCGAGGAGCGCTACAGCAAGCTGCCCGGCGACTATGACGCAGTGAAGGCGCATATCCTGGCGGAAGCCGCCCGTGGCTGACCTGCTGCCCCTGGCGACGCTCGTCGGGGACGCGTGGGAGGATTATGGGCTGGTCGACAGCGGCTGCGGGCGCAAGCTCGAACGCTATGGCCGCTATCGCTTCATCCGCCCCGAACCGCAGGCGATGTGGCAGCCCGCGCTGCCGCAGGCCGAATGGGACAAGGCCGATGGCGAGTTCGTCCCCGCGTCGGACGAGGATGGCGGGGGGCGCTGGTATTATCACCGCCCCGTGCCCGCCGAAGGCTGGCCGCTCGGCTGGCGCGAGGCGCGCTTCACCGCAAGCTGCACGCCCTTTCGCCACCTGGGCTTCTTTCCCGACATGGCGCCGGTCTGGGATTGGCTGCGCGAACAGGTCGCGGGCAAGACCGATCCGGCCTTCCTCAACCTGTTCGGCTATACCGGGGTCGGCAGCCAGGCGCTCGCGGCTGCCGGTGCGGCGGTCACGCATGTCGACGCCTCGAAGAAATCGGTCGCGCAGGCGCGCGAGAATGCCGCGCTCGCCGGCATAGCCGAACGGCCGATCCGCTGGATCGTCGACGACGCCGGCAAGTTCGCGGCGCGCGAGGTGCGGCGCGGACGGCGCTACGACGCCATCCTGCTCGACCCGCCCAAGTTCGGGCGCGGCCCCAACGGCGAGCGCTGGCAGATCGAGGAGGGGCTGGCGCCGCTGCTCGCCGATTGCCGCCACCTGCTCGACGCCGACAGCCGCGCGCTGTTCCTCACCGTCTATGCGGTGCGGATGTCGGCGCTGGCGATCGGCGAACTGCTGGCGCAGCTATTCGCCGATCTGCCCGGCAAGGTCGAATGCGGCGAACTCGCGGTGCGCGAGGAGGCGCGCGGACTGCTGCTGCCCACCGCGATCTTCGCGCGCTGGAGCCGCCACGACTGACGGCCCCGGGCTCGTCAGGCGGCGATCTCGATGCGGTTCCGCCCGCTTTCCTTGGCGCGGTAGAGCGCTTCGTCGGCGGCTTTCAGCGCCGCGCGCGGATCAGCATAGCCGAAGACGTCGGCCACCCCGCCGGAAAAGGTGATCTGCCCGAACGGCTCGTCGGTCTTGCGGTTGATCAGGCGGCGCGCGGACAGCCGCTCGCGCGCGTCGTCGAGCTGCTTCGCTGCCTCGCTCGGCGTCAGGCCGCGGAACAGCATCACGAATTCCTCGCCGCCGTGGCGCGCGACATGGCAATGGTCGTTCGAGATGTGGGCGAGCGTGTCGGCGATCATCTTGATGACCCGGTCGCCGGCGTCGTGCCCGTGCACGTCGTTGATCTTCTTGAATTCGTCGATGTCGCAAAAGGCGACGCTCAGCGCCTCGCACGCCGCGCGCGCTTCGCCATGGTGGCGATCGAGCAGCGCCTCGAAGGCACGGCGGTTCGGCAGGCCGGTCAGATAGTCGATCTCGGCATCGCGCTTGGCGCGGGCGAGGCTGCGACGAAGCGCCTTCGCCTCCTCCTCGCTCCGGTGCATGTCGTCCTCGGCCTTGCGGGTGCGTTCGAGCATCGTGCGCGCCAGCACGGCGAGGTTGGAGACGATTCGCCCCGTCTTCTCGACCTGTTCGAGGTCGGACACATGCTGCGCCAGCTCGACGCCATAATCGCTGGTGACGCTGCGCGCCTGCCGGGTGCTGGCCTGGAAACTGTCGAGATCGGTTTCGAGCTTGGCCATCAGCCGGTCGAGGTCGGCGCGTCCCTGCTGCTCGGGTTCTTGTGCGACCAGCTCATCGAGCCAGGGCTGGGTGATCCCCTCTGCCGATTGCGATCGCGCCGCGAACTGGCGCGCAAGCTTGGGGTTGGTTCCGGAAAAGGCGCCATGCGCCAGGACGAGGTTGGCGGGCGAAATATCGAGGTCGTTGTCGAGAAGGAAGGACATGATCGAATGGGCGAGTTGACTTCGCACTTCATGGGGGCGGTCGCGCGCCTCACCCATTTGGGCCGCCACCGCACCGGGGGCATCGTCGTGCCCCCGCGCGGATTTGAGCCCCAGCCAGCCAAGGAGCCGCCCAACCGGCTCGTTCGATGATGTTGCGTAAGTGGTCATATGGCCATTAACGAGCGCTTGTAGCGATGATTAAGCCGCGATTAGCCACGGCGCGACCTGACACGCTCGCCAGCTAGAGCATCGTGGACCAAAGCGGCATGATCTCAATGGAAAAGGGCGGCCGCATGCGCCGCGCCGGCACGGAAGCGATTGGAGAGACGACGATGACGGCATGCCGATATGATCTCGTCGCGGCACGGGCCGGGTGACGATGGCGGGCCTCGACCTTCCGCTCGATGCCGGACGCCAGATGTTGCGCGACAGCGTGCAGCGCTTCCTTGCCGACAGGGAACGGGTGGGGTGGGCCGACCTGACCGCGCTCGGCCTCGGCGGCGTCACGATCCCCGAGGCGGCGGGCGGCTTCGGCGGCGGCGCGGTCGAGACGGCGCTGCTGATGGCGGAGCTGGGACCGGCGCTGGTGGGTGCCGACTGGCTCTCGCACGCGGCGGCGACCTGGCTCGTCGGGCGTCTGGCGCCGGGTCACGCTGCACTGGGGGCGCTGGCCGAGGGGCGGCAGCGGGCGGCGCTGGTCTGTCCGGCGACAGCCGCCGCCATGCCGATCGTTGAGGCGGCGGACGGGGGATGGCGGCTGCGCGGACTGGCGACGCTGGTCGCCGGCGCGGCCGAGGCCGACCTGTTCGTCGTCGCCGATCCGCAGGCGGTTCTGCTCGTCGCCGCCGACCCCGACCGCGTCGAACAGCGCCACCGGATCATGCTCGACGGCGGCGTCACCGCCGACCTGGGCTTTGCGTCCGATCCCGCCAAGGTCGAAGCGCTTGCCGGGGGGGAAGCGGCGCGCGCGGCGACCGAGATCGTCACCGACATGGTGCTGGCGGGACGGTGCGGCGAGGCCGTCGGGCTGATGCGGCGCATGATCGACGATACCGCCGCCTATATGGGGCAGCGCCGGCAATTCGGGGTGCCCATCGGCTCGTTTCAGGCGCTGCGCCATCGCTGCGCCGACATGCAGCTCGCACTGATGAAGGCGGCCGCGCTCACCGAGCTGGCGGTGCTGTCGGTGGACGGCGACGAGGCGGCGCGCGCCGCCGCGGTCGGTGCGGCCTGCGTCGAGGTGCAGGACGCGGTGCGGATCGTCGGCGAAGGCGCGGTGCAGATCCATGGCGCGATGGGGCTGACCGAGGAACTGGCGCTCGGCAGCCGTTTCAAGCGTGCGCTGGGAATCGCGGCAGCGATGGGGCCGCAGGCCGCGCATCTCGCGCGCTTTGCCGAGGCGGCGGCCTGAAGGCGGCGGTCAGCCGAGAATCTGGCGCGCGATCAGGTCGCGCTGAATTTCGTTCGATCCCGCATAGATGGTGGCCGCGCGCCCGTTCAGATAGCGCGGCACCGCGACCGCAAGGCTCGGCGGCGTGTGGCCGTCGGCTTCGCTCCACGCCGCCGGACCGGCGATTTCGCACGCCAGCGTGTCGATGCGCTGCGCCGCTTCGGTGCCGAACAGCTTGAGCGCCGAGGCATAGAGCGCCGCGCCGCCGCCAAGGCCGCGCATCGCCTTCATCTCCAGCGCCTGCAACGCGCGCAGCGTCACCGCCTCGCGGTCGAGCCGCGCCCGGATCACCGGGTCGGGCACGTCGTGGCCGCGCAGGCGGCGAAGCTGTCCCATCAGCGTCGGCGCATATTTGCCGCCGCGTTCGAAGGTGAGCAGATGCTTGGCGACCGACCAGCCGTCATTCTCCTCGCCCAGCCGGTTGGCGACGGGGACGCGGACGTCGTCGAAGAAGACCTGGTTCAGTTCATGCTCGCCGGCGAGGGTGCGGATCGGCTCGACGCTGATGCCCGGCGACTGCATGTCGAGCAGCAGGAAGCTGATCCCCGCCTGCGGCTTGCCCTCGTTCGACGTGCGCACGAGGCAGAACATGCGGTTCGCGAAATGGGCGTGCGTCGTCCAGATCTTCGACCCGTTGAGGACATAGTCGGTGCCGTCGCGGACCGCGCGAAGCTGAAGCCGGCCGAGGTCGGAGCCGGCGCCGGGTTCCGAAAAGCCCTGGCACCAATAATCCTCGCCCGACAGGATGCGCGGCAGATAATGCGCCTGCTGATCGGGCGAGCCATAATGCATGATTACCGGGGCGACCATCTTCAGCCCCATCGGCGCAAGGTTCGGTGCGCCCGCCGCGACGCATTCGGCGGCGAAGACATAGCGCTCGATCTCGCTCCAGCCCGGTCCCCCGAACCGTTCGGGCCAGTCGGGCGCCGCCCAGCCGCGCGCATGCAGGATGTGCTGCCACGGCAGCGATATGGCGGGATCGATGAAGACGCTGGTCGCGCGCTCGGCGGCGCGGCGCAGTTCCTCGGTCAGATGCTCGGCCAGGAAGGCGCGCACCATGTCGCGGAACGCGTGAAGATCGGGTTCGAGTGCGATGTCCATGCCCTGTTCCTAAACGGCGCGGCGACCCGGCCAAGCTGGCGGATGCGTCAGGCGGCCTGCGCGCCGACGAAGCCCAGCCCGGCGGCGATCTGGATCGACTGCGCGCGCCCGGTGGCGCCCAGCTTGGCGGCGGCGTTGCGCAGGTGAAAGCGCACCGTCGACACCGACAGCGACAGGATGATGCCGATCTCGCCATCGGTCTTGCCCGCGGCGGCCCAGCGCAGGCACTGCACCTCGCGCCGGGTCAGCGTCTGCGGCACGGTGGCGTTGCGCGGCCGGCCCCGCGCCTCGTTGTGCGTCGCGACGAGGCGCAGCGCGAGGTTGTGCATCGTGCCGGCATGCGCGCGGAACAGCGCCTCGACCCCGACCGGCTCGCGCGAGCACCAGAAGACGGCGCCGACCAGTCCGCGTGGCAGATGGACTGGCGCGATGATCGCCTCGCCGAAATTGGGGGTCTCCTTCGCCTGCTGGCAATCGACCGCGTCGAGCAGCGCGGTCGCGCGCCAGCTGCCGAGCCGCCCGTCGCTGTAATAGAAGGGTTCGGCGATCAGCCGCGCCGCGGTCAGGAAGGCGACGTGCAGCGCCAGCTTGCGGTCGCGCCAATAGGCATAGGCCGGATCGATCCAGCGGAAGCTGGTCTCCGCATAGGGGCGGCCGTGCTCGTCGGCCATCGGTTCGGGATCGCCGAGGTCGGCCTGCGCGGCGATATAGGAAAGGCCGGTCGCGTCGCCGATCGCCTGCACGTCGGCGATCAGCGCGGGAAGTTCCGACCAGCAAAGCGCCCGTTTGTCCGTCACATGTCCTCCCCCCGGTTCGATACTGACACAGATGCCAGCTTGTGAGCGGGGCCGCAATTATATCCTCTGACAGGGTCCGGCCGCGCCGGCGCTCGCGCAAAGACGAGCCGCATCGGCCAGCCGCTTGAGGGAGATGACGAATGAAGGCCTATCGACTGTTCCTGCTCGCCGGCACCGCCGCCGGCCTGTCCGTTGCGCCGTCGGCGCTGGCTGACGAGGCGGAAACGACGGCGCGGGCCGACGGCGAGATCATCGTCACCGCGCAGCGCCGCGCCGAATCGCTGAACGACATCGGCATGGCCGTGCAGGCGGTCGACGCCGCGACGCTGGAAAGCCTGCGCGTCACCGACGTGCGCGACCTGACCGCGGTGGCGCCGAGCTTCACCGTGTCGCAAAGCTATCAGGGCGTGCCCACCTATACGCTGCGCGGCATCGGCTTCAACACGATCAACCTGTCCGCGACCTCGACCGTCGGCACCTATGTCGACGAGGTCGCCTATGCCTATCCGATCATGAACACCGGCCCGATCATGGACCTCGAGCGCGTCGAGGTGCTGAAGGGACCGCAGGGCACGCTCTATGGTCGCAACACGACGGCCGGACTGATCAATTTCATCACCGCGAAGCCGACCGATCATTTCGACGCGGGCGTCACTGCCGAACTCGGGAACTACCGGACCTATAATTTCGCGGGCCACGTCTCGGGGCCGCTCGGCGAAGGGATTGCGGCACGGATCGCGGTGCGCAGCGAGAACAGCGACAAGGGTTGGCAGATCAGCAACTCGCGTCCCGGCGAACGGCTTGGCAAGGTCGACAAGCTGGGCATCCGGGGCTCGCTGGCGATCGACCCCGGCCCCGGCACCAGCATCGACCTGTCGGTGACCTGGTGGCAGAACAAGTCGGACACGGTCGCCGGGCAGGGCATCGGCTTCACACCGGCGACCGACCCTGTGACGGGGACCAGCGCATCGCACCTCTTCAACGCTCCGGGGCTGGCCGATTATATCGCCGGCAATTTCCCGACCCGGGCGAGCCAGGCGGATTGGGCGCCCGAGGCAGGGCGATCGGCCGACGTCGGCCGCGGTGCCGGACTGCCCGGCGACCTCGCCGAAGACAATCGTTTCTGGGGCCTGAAACTGCGCGTCGATCAGGATGTCGCCGATGCGGTGAAATTCGTCAGCCTGACCAGCTACAATGATTTCCAGCGCAAGGCGCTGTCCGACTGGAGCGGCGCGCCCTATGAAATCCTGCTGCAGAAGGCCGACGGCCGCATCAAGAGCTTTGCGCAGGAAGTTCATTTCGAGGGCGAGGCCGGCACGCTGAACTGGCTGGTCGGCGCCTATTACGGCCACGACAAGATCGTCGACAGCAACCGCACGATGCTCGGCGACAATGCGAACTCGCGCTTCATCCGCGCGGTGCCCTATATCCTCGTTCCCGGCGTCAACCTGCTCGACACGCCGTTCAATTCCGGCGGCTACACCGCAGCCGACATGGCGGCGGCCTTCCGTACCTATGAAGACATCGGCACGATGAACACCAGGACGTGGAGCGTCTTCGGAAATGCTGACGCCGAACTGACCGATCAGCTCAAACTGACGGTCGGTCTTCGCTATACCGAGGACAAGCAGGACTATGTGGGCTGTTCGCGCGACTACAAGGGCAGCATGCTGCCGAACGTCAACATCGTGAACCGCTTCCTCTTCTCGGCGGGGGGCACGCTGCCCATCCCGGCACCGATCGTAGAGGGGCAGTGCAACACCTTCGACGATGCGACCAACAGCTTCGGTCCGGTGGTGTCGACGCTGGACGAGAACAACCTCGCCTGGCGCGTCGTGCTCGACTGGTCGCCGAACGACGACACGCTGGTCTATGCGTCGGTTTCGCGCGGCTACAAATCGGGCACCTCGCCGGTCAACGCGGCGAGCAAGGCGCGCCAGAACGCCCCGGTTACGCAGGAAAAGCTGACGGCCTACGAACTGGGGCTGAAGGCGACACTGGCCGACCGCCTGCTGCAGGCCAATTTCGCCGCCTTCTACTACGACTATAAGGACAAGCAGATCAGCACCTATTTCGCCGATCCGATCTACACCGCGCTGTCGCGCCTCGACAATGTGCCCAAATCGAAGGCCTATGGCTTCGAGGGCGAACTGACGCTGCGCCCTGCGCAGGGCGTAACGATCGCCGCCAACGGCCTGTGGCTGAAGACCCGCGTGATCGACTATGTCGGCACCAACGCCGCCGGCCAGCCGGAGAATTTCGACGGGGCGGAGTTCATCTACAGCCCGCGCTTCCAGGGCAGCATCGTCGCGGCCTACGATACGCCGGTGACCGACACGCTGAGCGCCAATGGCGCGGTCAGCCTGCGCTATCAGGGCAAGGCGAACACGATTTTCGAGGACGATCCGCTCTACAAGGTCGATTCCTACGCCGTCGTCAACGCCAGTCTTGGCCTGAAGTCGCAGGCCGGCTGGTCGCTGTCGCTGTGGTCGAAGAATCTGTTCAACAAATATTATTGGTCGGCGGTCGCCAGCAACGCCAACGTCGTCGTGCGCTTCGCCAACCAGCCGCGGACCTTCGGCCTGACGCTGGGGTACGATTTCTAGGAAAGTGTGAAGCGAGCGTTGTCGTCAGCCGCCATATTTGGCGGCGACGACGATGACCGCGAGCAGGGCGCCGACGACGATGCTGCGCCGGTCGCGCAGCGCGAAGGCGACGGGATCGCCGTCGACCTGGCCGCGCCCCGCCATCATCCAGATGCGGTTGAGCCAATAGAGCAGCGGGATGACGAGCAGCCACAACAGCGCCGGATGCGCATATTCGCCGCCTTCACCCTTTTCGGCGGCGAACAGCAGCAGGACGAGCAGCGACACCATCCCCGACGCGACGCCGCCCATCGCGACGAACATCTTGTCCGACGGCACATAGCCGCGTCCCGACAAGAGCTGGTGCCGCTCGTTGCGGCTTTCGTCGAGCTCGACATAGCGCTTGAGATAACCGAGGCTGAGAAAGAAGAAGATCGAGAAGATCAGCAGCCACATCGACGGCGCAACCGCGATCGCGGCGGCGCCGACGATCATGCGGATCGTGTAGAGCGAGGCGAGCGCGAGCACGTCGGCGATCATCGCCGACTTGAGCCGGAAGCTGTAGGCGAGCGTCAGTGCGAAATAGGCCGCGAGCGCGGCAAAGGTCGCGGGGCCGAGCAGGAACCAGCCGATGGCGAGGCCCAGGATCGCGGCCGCGCCGCTGATCGCGAGCGCCAGCGGAATGCCGAGATCGCCCGCCGCGAGGGGGCGCGAGCGCTTGCGCGCGTGACGCCGGTCGGCGTCGATGTCGAGCAGGTCGTTGAGCAGATAGACGCTCGACGCGATCACCGACAGGCTGACGAAGGCGAGCGCCGCCTGCCCGAGCGCGACGAAATCGAGAATGTGGCCCGAGGTGGCGAGCGGCACGAAGACCAGCGCATTCTTCGCCCACTGGTGCGGGCGTATCGCCTTCACCAGCGCGCGAAACGGGCCCCTGGGGGGCGGGCCGACGCGCTGCTCGTTCGCCGAGCGGGTCGGAACGCCCACCGTGTAAGCGCGCCGCGCCTCGCGCCAGATCGCGCGGTCGGCGGTCGAATCGCCGACATAGTCGAAGGGTGCGTCGCCGATCGCGGCGCGGATCGCGTGCAGCTTCCCGGCGCTCTTCAGGTTGCGGCGGCGGCTCGACCCCAGATAGCGGTCGAACAGTCCCAGATGGCGCGCGACGCGGCCGACGTTGCGCCGGTGCGCGGCGCTGGCGAGGATGACCGGGCGGCCGTCGCGGCGCGCTTCGCCGATCAGGTCGACGACTTCGGTGCGCAGCGGCAACAGCGCCGGATCGACCGGATCGAGCCGGGCGAGGCGCGTCTTGAGCGCGGCGCGGCCCCACAGCAGCGCGATCAGCAACTGCCAGAACAGCGTCGGACTGCGCCGCATCAGGCGCACGAGCGATTCGACCGCAACATCGGCGCGGGTCAGCGTCCGGTCGAGATCGACGATCAGGGCGACCTTGGCCGGCTCGGCGGGATCATGCGGCGGCATCGAGCGCCTCCTTCAGGCGGGGGCGCAGCCGGTCCCAGGCGATGCCCCAGCCGACGACTGCGAACAGCATCAGCGCGGGGATCGCCGGGTCGCGATAGCGGGTGATGACATAGGCGGCGGCGTGCAGCGTCCAGAAACCGGCGATCGCCGCCGCGACGATCCAGCGCTGCCGCGGCGTTCCTCCGCCGGCGAGCAGGCCGAACAGCGCGAAGCCGAGGATGAGCAGATATTGCGCGACCTCGACGAAGCGCGCCGTCGCCACCGCGCGCGACTGCGCGAAATCGGCGGCGTCGGGGACGTTCGGCGCCCAGAACAGCGCGAGCTTGGTGAGGCCGAGACTCGCGGTTCGCGCGGGATGCGCGCCGGCATAGGCAATGGCGCGCGCGCCGAGTTCGGCACTCGCCCCGCGCTCGCCGAGCCGGCGGCGCATCTCCTCCCACTCGGGCCCCGCGGGGGTGTCGGCGATGCTGACGAAGGCGCCCGTCGCCGCGGGATTGTTGCCGAGATAGAGGTTGAAGCCGCCATTGGTGTTGAGCGTCGGCGCGCCGACCATGGCCGTGGTGGCGGCGGCCCAGGGGATGAGCAGGGCCAGCGCCCCGCCCCCGACCAGCAGGCCGCGACGCACCCGCTGCTCCCCCGTCCACAGCAGCGCGAGCAGCGGCGCGACGATCAGCGGCAGCGCAGACCCCCCGGTCAGGATCGCCGCGCCATAGGCGGCGCCCGCGAGCAGCGCGGCTGTGCTGCCACCACCGCGCAGCATCCGCCAAGACGCGAGCAGGACGAGCAGGAAGAGCGGCGCCGACAGATTCTCGCGCGCCAGCATCGCGCTGTTCCAGATGCCGGGTATCCACAGGGCGTGCACCAGCAGGAGCAGGAGGATCAAGGGCGGTCGCATCGCGATTTCGCGCGCGAGCAGCACCAGCAGCACCGCGCTCGCCGCCGCGAGCGCCAGATTCGCGGCGATCGCGGTCCCGACGCTCGCGCCGAACAGCGCGAAGAAAGGAGTCAGCGTCGCCGGATAGCCGATCGAATAGAAGGCGTGCTGTCCCCATTGATCGACCGGCCAATGCCCGCCTGCCATCGCCTCCGCCATGCGGAAATAGGCGAGACCGTCGTTGCCGAGCGGCTCGCCGATCGCGAACCAGGCGAGCAGGCGCACGCCGGCCGTCGCGGCGATCAGCGTTGCGACCAGTCCGCGATAATGGGCTTCGATCCAGGCGGCGGCCGCCCCGATCATGAACCGCCCGCGCTCTGCGCGACGAGAACGCAGCCGAGTGCGATCAACAGCGTACCGGCGATGCGCGTGGGCGACAGATGTTCATGAAAGGCCATCGCGCCGATCAGCATCGTGAAGATGAAACCCAGCCCCACGAAGGGGTAGGCGACGCTCAGCGGCAGGCGCGCGAGGACGAACAGCCACAGCACCGCGCCGAGGCCATAGAGCGCGAAGCCCGCGATCAGATAGGGCGAACTGGCATAGGCCAGCATGGTTTCGGACAGGGTTCGCGTGGCGCGTGCGCCCTGCACCCCCAGCTTGAGCAGCATCTGGGCCAGCGCCGACATGCCGACGCTGGTCAGGATGAGCAGCAGCAGCGGAGGGGAGAGGGTGGCATTCATCGCGCCCCTCTAGCCCGCGAGCTGTAAAATTACCCTTAAATCGCGGTAATCCATGACGATGCGCGACGGGGCGATGGCGCGTGTTCCTGTATCGTCACCCCGGATCAAGTCGGCAATCACCCCTTTTCGACAAGTCACTTTTCCCCGGCGAAAGCCGGGGTCCATGCGAAGCAGCGCTGTGTGGACCCCGGCTTTCGCCGGGGAACGGCTCCTGGCTTGCCTGAAGGGTATATATGCCGATCAGGTCCGGGTACGAGGAGAAAGTCGAAATATGCCGTTTGAATGTCTTTCGTGTCCCCGCGCAGGCGGGGACCCAGAGCGTCCATATGCCGACGCGGGCTTTTCGCCGCTCTGGACTCCCGCCTTCGCGGGAGCATAGAGGTTCATTTAGAGCGTGACATCAAATGATCGTCATTGCGAGCGGCGAAGCCGCGCGGCAATCCAGAGCGTACGCAGACCGCCCTGGATTGCTTCGCTCCGCTCGCAATGACGAAGCGGGTCTATCCAAAATCACCATGCTCTGAAAACGAATGCGATCTAGTTCCGCCCGGCGGTCAGCCCGCGCGCGATGACCTGCGCCTGAATCTCGGCCGCACCCTCGAAGATATTGAGGATGCGCGCGTCGCACAGTACGCGGCTGATCTCATATTCGAGCGCGTAGCCGTTGCCGCCGTGGATCTGCAGCGCGGCGTCGGCGTTCGACCAGGCGGCGCGCGCGCCGAGCAGCTTCGCCATTCCGGCCTCGATGTCGCAGCGCTTGCCCGAGTCCTTGGCGCGCGCGGCGGCGTAGCTCAACTCGCGCGCGGCGACGAAATCGACGAGACTCATCGCCAGCTTGTCGGCGACGCGCGGGAAATGGACGATCGCCCTGCCGAACTGCTTGCGAGCGAGCGCATAGGCGAGCCCGAGCTCGAGCGCGCGCCGCGCCACCCCGACTGCGCGCGCCGCGGTCTGGATGCGCGCGCCCTCGAAAGTGCGCATGAGCTGCTTGAAGCCTTGCCCTTCCTCGCCGCCGAGCAGCGCGTCGGCGGGGGCCTGCATCGCGTCGAACTGCAGCGCATATTCGCGCATCCCGCGATAGCCGAGCACCTTGATCTCGCTGCCGCTCATCCCCGCGGCCGGGAAGGGGTCGGCATCGGTGCCGCGCGGCTTGGGGACCAGCAGCATCGACAGGCCCGCATAGCCTTTGGCGTCGGGGACGGTGCGCGCGAGCAGCGTCATCAGGTCCGAGCGCGCGGCATGGGTGATCCAGTTTTTCGCGCCGTCGATCACCCAGCCGTCGCCGACCCGCCGCGCGCGCGTCTGGAGCGAGCCGAGGTCGGAGCCGGTGTCGGGCTCGGTGAACACCGCCGTCGGCAGTATCTCGCCGCTGGCGATCTTCGGCAGCCATTCGGCCTTCTGCGCGTCGGTGCCGCCCATCGCGATCAGTTCGCCCGCGATCTCCGACCGCGTGCCGAGCGATCCCGCGCCGATCCAGCCGCGCGACAGCTCCTCGGTGACGATGCACATGACGAGCTTGCCGAGGCCGAGCCCGCCGAATTCTTCCGCTATGCAAACGCCAAAGGTGCCGAGGTCTGCCATCGCCTGAACCGTGGCGTCGGGGATCAGGGCGTTGGCGAGGTGCCAGCCATGCGCGTGGGGGATGATCTCCGTTTCGGTAAAGCGCCGATACTGGTCGCGGATCGCGTCGAGGTCGGCGTCGTGCAGCGTTTCGCTCGGCCAATGCCCCTCGGCGAGCGCCGCGGCGACGGCGGTGCGGGTCGCGGCATGGTCGGCGTCGAGCAGATCGGCGCAGGCATCGGCGAGCGTTCGGGCGGCCACGCCGATGCCGAGGTCGGCCGGGCGGAAGATTTCATTTTGCCCCATCGGCAGCCCGCCGGCGAGCTGGCCGATGCCTTCGGCGAAGGCCAGCGTCGCGACCTGCGCATCGAGCGGGTTGGCGCCCCTTCCGGCCTCGAGCCAGTCGAGCACGGCTTCCAGCGCCGCGACCGTCGTCGCGACCCATGCGAAGCCGTGCGCCGCGCGCTGCTCGGCGTCGATCGGGTTTGCAGCCAGCCGGTGGGCGAGCGCGGCTTGCGCTGCGCTGCGATATACCTGCGCGGCGGTAAGAGCGTTATGCAAAGCCATGCGCATCGTCAGAGCTCATCCATTTGAGATTTAAGCGCGTTCCTTTTCCTTCTTCGTCACCCCGGACTTGATCCGGGGTCCAGCTTGCCACCGTCGCCGAGCGGGACCCCGGATCAAGTCCGGGGTGACGGGGAGGAGGGGCTTGTTTCAACCTGACCGCCCGATGCTCATCGGTGACTGCCTCTCTCAAACCGCGCGCTTGAAGATCGCGGCGATGCCCTGGCCGCCGCCGATGCACATCGTCTCCAGCCCGTAACGGCCGTCGCGGCGCACCAGTTCGCGCGTCAGATTGGCGAGGATACGCCCGCCGGTCGCGCCGATCGGGTGGCCGAGCGAGATGCCCGATCCGTTGACGTTGAGTATCTCGTTGCGGCTGTCGTCGTCGGACCAGCCCCAGCCCTTGAGCACCGCGAGCACCTGCGGCGCGAAGGCTTCGTTGAGTTCGACGAGGTCGATGTCGTCCCAGCCGAGCCCATTGCGCGTGAACAGCCGCTCGACCGCGGGCACCGGCCCGATGCCCATGCGGCTCGGGTCGCATCCGGCGGCTGCCCAGCTATGGAACCAGGCGATGGGTTCGAGGCCGAGTTCGTCCAGCTTGTCCTCGGCGACGACGAGGCATGCGGCGGCGGCATCATTCTGCTGGCTGGCGTTGCCCGCGGTGACGACGCCGCCTTCCAGCGCGCGCAGCTTGCCCAGCGTCTCCATGCTCGCGTCGGCGCGATAGCCTTCGTCGTGCGCGAAGACGACCGGGTCGCCCTTCTTCTGCGGCACGCTGACCGGGACGAGTTCGTCGTCGAACAGCCCCTTGTCCCACGCCGCCGCGGCGCGCTGGTGGCTGCGCACGGCGTAGGCGTCGGCCTGCTCGCGGGTGATGTTGTAATCCTTCGCCAGATTCTCGGCGGTCTCGATCATCCCGGTGATGACGCCGAAGCGCTCGACCGGCTGCGACATCACGCGGCCGCGCGTCAGCCGGTCGTGCAGCGTCAGATTGCCCGCGCGCACGCCCTTGCGAATGTCGGTCGTGTAATGTTCGACGTTCGACATCGATTCGACGCCGCCCGCGACGACGATATCGGACATGCCCGTCTGCACCATCATCGCGGCATTGACGACCGCCTGCAGGCCCGAGCCGCAGCGGCGGTCGAGCTGATAGCCCGGCACCTCGAGCGGCAGGCCCGCGGCAAGCCACGACCAATGCCCGATGCTCGGCGCCTCGCCATTGCCATAGCCCTGCGAAAAGACGACGTCATCGACGCGCGCGGGGTCGATCTTCGTGCGGTCGATCAGCGCCTTCAGGATGACGGCGCCGAGTTCGCCGGCGCCCATCGACGACAGGCTGCCGCCGAACTTGCCGACGGCGGTGCGGATCGGGGCGACGATGGCGGCGCGGCGCAGGGTCATTTCGGGTCTCCGTTCTGGACAGGGTCATTTAACTGCTTCGTCGCCCCGGACTTGATCCGGGGTCCCGCTTGTCGACGTTGCTGAGCGGAACCCCGGATCAAGTCCGGGGTGACGAAAAAGGGGAGAGCGATCTCAACCGACACCGACGATTCCGGCGTCGATCAGCCGGGCGATCTCGCCCGACGACAGCGACAGGCGGTCGGCCAGCACCTCTTCCGAATGCTCGCCGTTGCGCGGGGCGGGGCGGGGCGGCTGGCGGTCGGCCTGCGGGATCGTCGCGAAGGCGCCCGCGGCGGGATAGGCGAAGCCGCTCGGATTGGTCGCCTCCCCGAAGATCGGATTGTCCGCCACCAGCGCCGGGTCGTTCGCGGCGTCGAGCATCGTGCGATAGGGCGAATGGACGATCCCGCCCGCGTCGAAGGCGGCGGCGAGGTCGGCGTGGTCGCGGCGCGCGATCGCCCGCTCGAACAGCGGATAGAGCGCGTCGCGGTGCGTGAAGCGCAGCCCGTCGTCCTTCGCGAAGGACACGCCGCGTTCCGCCTCGACCGTCGCGACGGCGTCGCCGAGGTCGAGCGCCGCGATCAGATTCGCCCATTGGCGCGGCGTGACGACGACGATCATCGTCCGCTGCCCGTCGCGCGTCGTGAAATCGCGGCCGAACAGGCCATAGACGGCGTTGCCCAGCCGCGGCCGGTTCGCGCCGCTATAGAGCACCTCGGCGATGCCGCCCATGTTGGCGACGGTGCCGATCGCGACGTCGGACAGCGGCAGGCGCACCTCGCCGCCGTCGCCGGTCGCGGCGCGCCGCTGGACCGCGGCGAGCAGCGCGAAGGCGGCATAGGCGCCGGTGAGCAGGTCCCACGCGGGCAGGACATGGTTGACCGGCTCCGGCCCCGCACCGGTGAGCATCGGGTAGCCGACGCTGTTGTTCACCGTATAATCGAGCGCGGGCGATCCGTCGGCCCAGCCCATCACGCGGATGGTGATGAGGTCGGGACGCCCTTCGGCCAGCAGGTCGTGCGACAGGAAGCCCTTGACCGGGAAATTGGTGACGAACTGCCCCGTCGCGCGCACCAGCGCCTGCAGCAGTTCGCGCCCCTCGGGCCGGCCGAGGTCGAGCGCGACCGACTTCTTCGCGCGATTGAGATTTTCCCAATAGAGCGAATCATTGTTTTCCGTGACCGGCCAGCGCCGGAAATCGGGACCGCCGCCGATCTGGTCGACGCGGATCACCTCGGCCCCGAACTGGGCGAGATACAGGCCTGCGGTGGGCGAGGCGACGAAGGATGACGCCTCGATGACGGACAGGCCGGGCAGGAGGTTATACATGAGCCGCTCCCTCTGGGGCCTCGATCGTGGCGGCCTTATCCATTCGCATGGAACTCGCGCAGCATATGCTTGGCGATCTGAAGCTGAAGGATCTGCGTCGTTCCTTCGTAGATGCGATAGATGCGCGCGTCGCGGAAGAAGCGCTCGGCGTCATATTCGGCCAGATAGCCCGCCCCGCCATAGACCTGCACGCAGGCATCGACGACACGGCCGCACATCTCGCTGGCGAAGACCTTGAACGCCGCGGCCTTGCGCAGGACATTCTCGCCCGCGTCGGCGCGGCGGGTGACATCCTCCATCATGCATTCGGCGGCATAGATGTCGATTTCGCTCTGCGCGAGCATCTGCTGGATGAGCTGGAAGTTCGCGATCGGCTCGCCGAACGCCTTGCGCTCGGTCGCATAGCGCACCGCGCTGTCGAGCGCGCGGCGGGCATAGGCGGTGGCGGCGGCGCCGACCGACATGCGGCCGTTGTCGAGGCTCATCATCGCATAGGCGAAGCCCTTGCCGAGTTCGCCGCCGAGCAGTGCCTCGCCGCCGACACGAACGTCGTCCATCACGATGTCGGCGATATGGCTGCCCGCCTGGCCCATCTTCTTGTCCGACTTGCCGATCGATACGCCCGGCGCGTCCATCGGCACGATGAAGGCGGAGACATGAGCGTTCTTGGGCAGATTCTCCTTGCTCGTCCGCGCCATGATCAGCCCGACCTTCGCAAAGGGCGAATTGGTGATGTACCGCTTGGTGCCGTTCAGCACCCAGCCGTTGTCGGTCTGCGCCGCGCTGGTCTGGAGCCCCGCCGAGTCCGATCCCGATCCCGGCTCGGTCAGGCCGAAGCAGGCGATCTCGCCCGATGCGACGCGCGGCAGCCATTCGGCCTTCTGCGCGTCGGTCCCGCCATTCTTGAGCGCCGAGGTGAACATGCCGATGTTGATCGAGATGATCGACCGGAACGCCGGCATCGCATAGGACAGCGTGTGGATGGTGCGGATATACTGGCTGACGTTCATTCCCGCGCCGCCGAACTCCTCGGGGATGGTCAGGCCGAACAACCCCATGTCGCGCATTTCGGACAGGATGTCGTCGGGGATGCGGTCGGTCTCGATGATCTCCCTCTCGGCGGGGAGAAGGCGCTCGCGGACGTAGCGGTCGAGCTGTTCGATGAACTGTTCGAAGACGTCGGCGTCCATTCCGGGGTTCTGCATCCCTTCGGTCCCTTCTTGTCGCCCGCGTTTGCGGAAAAGGCCTGATCGCTGTTTCGATCCTTGTCCGCCCACCGCGCGATGGCAATGATTTTCGCGCCTCGGCGCCGCGCGCTGCCGGCCGAATCGCTTCGGGCGTGGGCTAGGATGTTCCTCGGCATTTTTCAATAAATGGAATTTGATTTTCATCATCAGGAAAAATATGAAGGATGGATGAGCCAGCCGGTCCGGTCCGTCGCGCAAGCTTTTGCCATCCTGCGGCTGCTCGCCGATGGCGATGGCCTGACGCTGTCGGAGATCGGGCGCGCGCTCGACCTCAGCCCGTCGAGCTGTTTCAACCTGCTGAACACGCTGGTGGCCGAAGGGGCCATCGTGCGCGGCGCCGGTGGCAAGCGCTATCGGCTGGCGGGGCCATGGGACGGTTTCGAGGGATTGCGCGACCGGGCGGGGCGCTCGTTGATCGATCGCGCGCGGCCGTTGATGGCAAGATTGGCGCAGCAGGGCGACGCCGCGGTGGGCCTATGGAAAATGGCGTCGCGCGATCGGCTGCAACTCGTCGCGCACGCCGAAAGCGACGCCGTCATGCGGCTGCGGTTCGCCGATGCGCAGCGCCAGCCGCTCGGCGGCGGCGCGGCGGGCCGGGCGCTGGCGGCCGCGCAGCGCGTCGACGATGCCGAACTGGCGCGCCGCTATGCGCCCGTGCGCTGGCAGGCCGATCTGCCGTTCGACGTCTATGCCGCGCAGGTGCGCGAGGCGGCGGCGCGGGGCTATGCGATCGACCGCGGTTTCGCGCATCGCGGGATATGGACGGTCGCGGTCGGCATCGCCGACGTGGCGCCCGGCTTCTGCCTGTCGGCCTCGATCGTCGCGGGGTCGCGGGGGGAGGCGGAGGTCGCGCAGCTCGCCGCCGCGCTTGGGCAGCTTCGCGCGCGGCTCGTCGCCGATCAATAGCTCCGCGGCAGGCCGAGAACATGCTCGGCGAGGAAGGAGAGGATCAGGTTGGTCGAGATCGGCGCGACCTGATAGAGGCGCGTCTCGCGGAACTTGCGCTCGACGTCATATTCCTCGGCGAAACCGAAGCCGCCGTGCGTCTGGATGCAGACATTGCCCGCCTCGCTCGACGCATCGGCGGCGAGCATCTTCGCCATGTTCGCCTCGGCGCCGTTCGGCTGCCCGGCTTCGTAGAGCCGGGCCGCTTCGTGCACCATCAGTTCGGCCGCGCGCATGTTGGCATAGGCACGCGCGATCGGGAAGGCGATGCCCTGATTCTGGCCGATGGCGCGGCCGAAGACGTGGCGTTCGTTCGCATAATCGGCCGATTTCTTCGTGAACCATTTGGCGTCGCCGACGCATTCGGCGGCGATCAGCACGCGTTCGGCATTCATGCCCGACAGGATGTAGCGAAAGCCTTTCCCTTCTTCTCCCAGCAGGTTGGCCGCCGGGATGCGCATGTTGTCGAAGAAAATCTCGGTCGTCGCATGGTTCATCATCGTGCGGATCGGCCGGATCGTCAGCGAACCGTCGGCGAGCGCCGCCTTCATGTCGACGATGAAGGTCGAAAGGCCGTCGGTTTTCTTCGCGGCCCGGTCGCGGGGCGTGGTGCGCGCGAGCAGCAGCATCAGGTCGCTGTGCTCGGCGCGGCTGGTCCAGATCTTCTGGCCGTTGACGACATAATCGTCGCCCCCATCCTTCGACAGGGCAGGCTCACGGACCGCCACGGTGCGCAGGGCGGTGGTGTCGGTGCCGCTCGTCGGCTCGGTGACGCCGAAGGCCTGCAGGCGCAGTTCGCCGGTCGCGATCTTCGGCAGATAGGCGCGCTTCTGCTCTTCGGAGCCGTGGCGCAGGATCGTCCCCATCGTATACATCTGCGCGTGGCAGGCGCCGCCGTTGCAGCCTTCGGCCTGAATCGTCTCGAGGATCGCGACCGCCGCCGACAGGCCCAGCCCCGATCCGCCATATTCCTCCGGGATCAGCACCGACAGGTATCCCGCTTCGGTCAGCGCCTTGACGAACGCCGTCGGATATTCGCGCTTCGCATCGAGTTCGCGCCAATATTCGCCCGGAAACTCGGCGCACAGGCGGCGCACGCCCTCGCGGATTTCGGGAAAATGCTCGGCATCATAGGGGCTGAGGTGCATGGTCGGTCCTATCGCTGGGTCAGGTCGCGGCGGTGCCGCTCATGATCTGTCGCCCGTCGCCGGCAAAGGCGGCCAGTTCGATCGCGTCGCCGCCGCCACGCAGCACGAGGTGCAGCGGCTCGCCGCAGATCGCCGGCGACAGGCCGCGAAAGGCGAAGCGGGTCAGGGCATTGTCGCCGAACTGGCGCTGCGCGAGGTCGAGGAGCAAAGTCGCGGTGAGCGGGCCGTGGACGACCAGCCCGCGATAACGCTCCGCATCGCGCGCATAGGGCAGATCGTAATGGATGCGGTGGCTGTTGAAGGTCAGCGCAGAATAGCGGAAAAGCAGCGGCTCGTTCGGGGTCATCGGGCGATGGGCGTCCCATGCCGCCGCGTCGAAGCCTGCTGCGCCGGGCGCGGGCGGGGAGAGCGGCGCATCGGGGGGCGCCGCTTCGCGAAACACGATCGATTGCGTCTCGCGCAGCGCGAGCGCATCGTCGGCGTGCGTCCGATGTTCGATCGTGACGAACAGCAGCTTGCCCGATCCGCCCTGCTTTTCGGCGATCGCGGCGATGCGCGAGCGGCGCGCAATCGTCTCTCCGACGCGCAGCGGGCGCAGGAATTCGACCTCGCTCGACGCCCACATGCGGCGCGGCAGCGGCGCGGGCGGCATGAAGCTGTCTTCGCTCTCGTCGCGTCGCGGATGGCCGTCATTGCCGAGCTGCGCGGTCGGCGCATCGGGCAGGCCGAGGCACCAGTGGAACCCCTGCGGCACCGCGCCGTCGGACGTCGGCCCGCGGTCGAGTGTCGCGAGCCACCGCGCCAGCGCCGACGCGTCGACCCGGTCGCGCCGTTCCTCCTCGCGCCCGATCCAGCCCTGCCATTCGCTCATGCGGCGCCTCCGTCAGACGGGGTCATAGGGAAAGACATGCGCCGACACCTCGTCGGCGCGCGCGAAGGCGGGACGAAAGGCGGGGATCAGTTCGTCGGCGATCGTTTCCGCCGTCCAGCCATCGAGCCTCACCATCGATCGCACCGGGCGCGGCTTCGAGAACAGGAGGATCTCGTTCTTGCGCACGCTGAAGATCTGGTTGGTGACATCGCGCGACAGGTCGGAGGCGAGGTAGGCGACGAGCGGGGCGATCTTGTCCGCCGACATTTCCTGCATCCGCCGGACGCGCTCCTGCTGCTCGGGGGTTTCGGCAGGGATCGACGAGGTCATGCGGCTCCACGCGAAGGGCGCGATGCAGTTCGACCGCACCCCGACGCGCGCCATGTCGAGCGCGATCGACTGCGACAGCGCCACGACGCCCAGCTTCGCCGCCGAATAATTGGCCTGGCCGATGTTGCCGATCAGGCCGCTGGTCGAGGTGAAATGGATGAAGCTGCCCGACTGCTGCTCGCGAAAATGGGGCGTCGCGGCCTTCGAGACGTTGAAGACGCCGGTCAGGTTGACGTCGATGACGCTTTTCCAGTCCTCATAGCTCATCTTGTGCCAGATGGTGTCGCGCAGGATGCCGGCATTGTTCACGACCGCGTCGATGCGGCCGAAGCGCGCGACGGCATCCTCGACGATGCCCGCGGCCTCCTTCGGATCGGCGACGTTGCCGAAATTGGCGACCGCCTTGCCGCCCGCGGCGATGATGGCGTTGGCGGTGGCTTCGGCGGGAGCGGTGTCGCCGCCATCGCCCGCCTGCGCGACGCCGGGGTCGTTGACGACGACGGCCGCGCCCTGCGCCGCGCAGTGCAGCGCCAGCTCATGGCCAATCCCGCGCCCCGCGCCGGTGATCGCGACGACTTTCCCTTCGAGGCATCCGCTCACTTCGTCTCTCCCCGTGAATCCGCGTTGCGCCGCTTGATAGCGATTTTCGGCGCCGGGGCCAGAGCGCGTGATCGCGCCGCGCGCGAAGGGCGATCAAGGATATCGCAAGACTTGTCGCCTAGGGACTGGCGCCAATCGGTTACGGGAATGCAGCCCAGGAGCGTCAGGACCATGGTTTCCAGCGATTCCCGTTCTTCGCTTCGGATGCGATGGGCGCTCGCCGCGCTTCTGCCGCTTCTGCTACTGCTTCACGGCGTCGAAGCCATGAGCCTGCACGGGCATGTCGGCAGCGATTACCGGATTTTCTACGACAGCGTGCGGCGGCTGCTCGCCGATCCCGCGACCCTGTATGCGCCCGACGCGCGGGAGAGCCTGCAGGGCTATCTGTACCCGCCGCCCGCCGCCCTGCTGTTCCTGCCGCTGCTCCTCGGGTCGGTCGAACAGGGTTTTGCGATTGCCAGCGCCGTGATCGTCGGATGCGGCGTGCTGTCCTGCCTGATGTGGCTGAGCCTGACGCGCGAGGCGCTGGGCCTGCGGCGCGATTGGCTCGCGGCGCTTGTGATCGTGGCGCTGGCCACCTCGACCGGCGCGATGCTCGCCGTCCGGCAGGGACAGGTCGGCACGATCATCCTGTTCCTGTGCGTCGCGGCGGTCTGGCTCGACAGCCGCGGCTGGCCGAAGCTGGCCGGCGCGCTGATCGCCGCCGGCTGCTGGATCAAGATCTATCCGGTGCTGATGCTGTTCTGGCTTTTCTGCCGGCCGCAGTGGCGCCCGATGCTGACCGGGTTCGTCATCGCTGCCGTCGGCATTCCGCTCGTGGCGCTCGTCAAGGTGCCGCCCGCCCTCTATCTGGACTATTTCCAGACCCAGCTTCCCGCCATGTCGGGCCGCGCGATCGTCCATATCGACAACCAGTCGGTCGCCGCCATCGTCAAACGGCTCGATCTTCCGCTCGAGGTTTATTCCCTGTCCTACCAGACCGCGCCGCTGCCGGGCTGGCTGCGCGGCGGTGTCGTCCTGGCGATGCTGGGGGCGATGGCGGCGATCGTGCTGCGGGTGCGGAGGACCGGCGCGCCGGCCCTGACCGTCGCGAGCTGGGCGACCGCTATCGCCTGCCTTGTCGCTCCGCTGGGGTGGGGGCACACCTATGTCCTGCTGTTTCCGCTGTTCGTCCAGCTCTGCCGCGTGTCGCTCGCGCGCATCGAGACGGGCGAGGGCTGGGGCGAAGCCGTCGCCATCGGGCTCTGCTATCTGGCGCTGCTCCCGCCGGGCTATCACCGGCTGGCGATCGCGGAGATGCTGCCCGGCTGGGCGGCGCAGCTCTTCTACGCCCGCTATGCGGTCGCCGCGCTCGTGCTGCTGGCGATAAGCTGGCGCCAGCTGGGCCGGGAGGGCAAGGCCGTGCGTCCGGCCTGACGCGCCCGGCCGTCAGGGCGAAACGGGGGCCGGGGAGCGGGCCGACGCCGGCGCACCGACCGGAATCGCCGGCATCGCGCCGCCCGAATCCTCCAGTTCCACCGCCGCGATGGCCACCGTCTCGCCCAGCTTGGCGGCGAGGATCGCCGCCTGCTGCGCGGCAAGGTTCGCCACCGCGACCTCGATCCGCATCCAGCCGCGATCGAGCGAGGCCGACAGGCTGGTCGGCACGATCGCGCGCTGCGCGAAGAAACCGGCGACGCGCGGCAGCGACTGCGGGTCGGCGAGCGCCTCGATCCGAAAGCGGTGCATTCAGGCCGCCGCCCGGCGCTGCGCGTCGGCGATCGCCTCTTCGGCCATTTCGTCGGCGACGAGCGCGGGCGAACGCGCCTCGCGCGCCGCGCGTTCGAGCAGCGCCGCGACCCGCGGGGCGATGGCGGCGACGCGTTCGGCGACCTCGGTAGGGCCTTCGCCCAGATATTCGGCCGACACGCTGATGATCCCGCCCGCATTGGCGACATAGTCGGGAACATAGGCGACGCCGCGTTCGTGCAGCAGGTCCGCGACATCGGGCGTCGCCAGCTGATTGTTCGCGGCACCGCACACCAGCCGCGCCTTGAGCGCCGCGACCGTGTCGCGGGTCAGCGCGCCGCCGAGCGCGCAGGGCGCGAAGATGTCGGCCTCGACCGTCGCGATCTCGTCGACCCCGACCACCCGCGCATCGAGGATCGCGCGCAGCCGGTCGCGCCGCACCGGGTCGGGATCGGCGATGACCAGCTTCGCGCCCGCATCGGCCAGGTGGCGGCAGAGTTCGGCGCCGACATGGCCGGTGCCCTGCACCGCGACGGTCAGCCCGGCCACGTCGCGGCCCAGCGCGAAGCCCGCCGCCGCCTGCATCGATTCGAACACGCCGCGCGCGGTCCATGGCGACGGATCGCCACCGGCGCGTCCCTTCGCGGGCGGCAGCCCCGCGACATGGTGCGTCACGCCCGCGATCTCCTGCATGTCGGCGACCGTGGTCCCGACATCCTCGGCGGTGACATAGAGCCCGCCCAGTCCCTCGACCACGCGGCCGAAGGCGCGGAACAGCGCCGCGCGGTCGTAATCGCCCGCGGGTTTCCGCAGCACTGCCTTGGCGCCGCCGAAGGGCAGGTCGGCGAGCGCATTCTTGTAGCTCATCCCCTCGGCGAGGCGCAGCGCGTCGGCGAGCGCGCTGTCGGCGTCGGGATAGCTCCAGAAGCGGCAGCCCCCGGCACCCGGCCCGAGCGCGGTCGAATGGATGGCGATCACGCCGTCGAGTTGCGCTTCGGCATCGTACAGGCGAACGCATTCGACCGGGGGCGTCAGGCGGGCAGGGCGGGCAACCATCATCTTGCTCCTCGAAATGATGCCCGATCATCGCATCCGCGAGGCGAACAATCTTGCTCGCTTTTCAAGGGTGCGGGCACGATTATAGGATATTATTGCCGGATAAATCGGTATATAAGGAATAAATGACCGACCTTGACCCGTTCGAGATAAAAATCCTCCGCGAATTGCAGCGCGATGCCAACCAGACGACGGCTGAGATCGCCGAGCGCGTCGGGCTGTCGGTGTCGCCCTGCTGGCGCCGCATCGACCGGCTCGAACGCGACGGCTTCATCCGCAAGCGCGTTGCGATCGTCGACCGGCGCCGGGTCGGGCTCAACGCACATGTCTTCGCGCAGGTGAAGCTCAACGCGCACGGCCGCGCCAACCTCGACGAATTCAGCGCGGCGATCCGGTCCTTTCCGGAAGTGCTCGACGCCTATGTGCTGATGGGGTCGATGGATTTCATGCTGCGCGTCGTGGCAAAGGACATCGACGCCTATGAGCGCTTCTTCTTCGACCAGCTCAGCAAGCTGCCGGGGGTGCAGGAAATCAACTCGACCGTCGCGCTATCGGAAATCAAGTCGACGACCGAATTGCCGCTCGGCTGACCCGGCCGCGATTCAGCCGATGGTCTGCGCCAGTTCGCGGTTCAGCCACAGCGCGACGAGCGTGCCGATCGCGCCCGACAGCAGGTAGGCGCCCGCCGCGATCAGGCCGAATGCGCTCGACAGCCACAGCGCGACCAGCGGCGCGAAGCCGGCGCCGAACAGCCAGGCGAGGTCGGAGGTGAAAGCCGATCCGGTATAGCGGTGGCGCTGGTCGAAGTTCGACGACAGCGCCCCCGACGACTGGCCGAAAGCCAGCCCGAGGAGCAGGAAGCCGAGGATCATGAACACCGCCTCGCCCATCTCGCCGGCGCCGAGCAGTTGCGGCGCGAAGCCACTGAACGCCGCGATCGCGGCGGCGGTGACGCCCAGCACGGTGCGCCGCCCGACCCGGTCGGCGAGATAGCCCGAGGCGATGATCGCGAACACGCCGACCACCGCCGCGATCGCCTCGATCGCCAGGAAGCGCGCGGGCGTTTCCTCGGTGAACAGGAACACCCACGACAGCGGAAACACCGTCACCATGTGAAAGAGCGCAAAGCTGCACAGCGGCGCGAAAGCGCCCACCGCGATCACCCTCCATTCGGACCGCAGCGTCTCGGTCAGCGGCGCGGGTTCGAGTTCCTTGTCCTCGAACAGCGCGGCATATTCGGGGGTGACGACGATGCGCAGCCGCGCGAACAGCGCCACGACGTTGATCGCGAAGGCGACGAAGAAGGGGTAGCGCCAGCCCCAGTCGAGGAAATCCTGCGCGGGCAGCGCCGCGATCAGGAACATGAACAGCAGGCTGGCGACGATCAGGCCGAGCGGCGCGCCGAGTTGCGGGATCATCGCGTACCAGCCGCGCTTGCCCTCCGGCGCGTTGATCGCGAGCAGCGAGGCGAGCCCGTCCCACGACCCGCCCAGCGCGACGCCCTGACCCATGCGAAACAGCGCGAGCAGCAGCGCCGACCCGATGCCGATCGTCGCATGGCCGGGCAGGAAGGCGATTGCCGCGGTCGATCCGCCGAGCAGGAACAGCGCGTTGGTCAGCTTGGCGCCGCGGCCATAGGTGCGGTCGATCCAGGTGAAGAGGACGGTCCCGACCGGCCGCGCGAAAAAGGCGAGCGAGAAGATCGCGAACGACCACAGCGTGCCGTCGACCGGGTCGAGATGCGGAAAGACCAGCTTCGGGAACACCAGCACCGACGCGATCGCATAGACGAAAAAGTCGAAAAACTCCGACGTCCGGCCTATGATGACTCCGATGGCTATTTCGCCGGGAGAGATGCGATGGCCAACATCGTAGAGCGCGCGCGCATCGCGTTCGGCCTGGGTGGTGGAAGGCGCGTTTTCGGCAGACATGGCAGACGTCCTGCTTCTGGGCGTCGCTGGCGCGGCGCGAGTCGATCATAGGGCAAAAGCGCCCGTTATGAAATCGCCCCTGCGCGATCGTCGCCGCTCGCGGGATTGGACAAAATGTCCTATGGGCTGTGCAACAAAGGAGGCCTAGGCGCGCGTCATGCCCAGTCATCTCCCCCGTTCGGCCGCGTGGAAGCGGTTGCTGCCGCTCGCCGCGCTGCCCCTGCTCGCCGGATGCGGCCTGGTCGTGCTCGATCCGGCCGGCGACGTCGCGAAACAGCAGGGCGACCTGATCCTGATCTCGACCGGGCTAATGCTGCTGATCATCGTTCCGGTGATGCTGCTGACCATCTTCTTCGCGTGGCGCTATCGCGCGGGCAACAAGGACGCGACCTACAAGCCCGACTGGGACCATTCGACCCAGCTCGAACTGGTGATCTGGTCGGCGCCGCTGCTGATCATCATCTGCCTCGGCGCGATCACCTGGGTCGCGACGCACCTGCTCGATCCCTATCGCCCGCTCGCGCGCACCGGGCCGGGACAGGCGGTCGCGGCAGAGGTGCAGCCGCTCGACGTGGAGGTCGTCGCGCTCGACTGGAAATGGCTGTTCATCTATCCCGAACAGGGCGTCGCGACGGTCAACGAACTCGCGGTGCCCGCGCATCGCCCGCTGCGTTTCCGCATCTCGGCTTCTTCGGTGATGAACAGCTTCTATGTCCCGGCGCTCGCGGGGCAGATCTATGCGATGCCGGGAATGGAGACCAGGCTGCACGGCGTCTTCAACGAAACCGGCAATTTCACGGGTTTTTCGGCCAATTATTCAGGCGCCGGATTTTCCAACATGCGCTTCGCGGTGAAGAGCCTGCCGCCCGCGGCCTTCGACCGGTGGGTGGCGCAGGCCAAGGCTTCGGAGGGCGGGACGCTCGACCGGCTGACCTATCTGCGGCTCGAACGGCCGAGCGAGAAGGAGCCGGTTCGCCGGTTCGCCGCTGTCGAGCCGCAGCTTTTCGACGCGGTGGTCAACATGTGCGTCGAACCCGGCAAGATGTGCATGCACGACATGATGTCGATCGACGCGAAGGGCGGGGCGGGGATCGCGGGCATCCACAACGTCCGCGACATCGCCTATGACAAGTTCGCCGCGCGCGGCAGCACCGACATCGCGCGCTGGAGCCTGCGCTATGTCGCGGCGCTGTGCAGTTCGCCGCTGATGCGCGGCGAGCGGCCCGATGCCACGCCGGTGAATCCCGAACGGCTGAAGGGCGAGGGGCTGCCCGTTCCCGGCGCCGGTCCGGGGCGCACCGCGCTCAATGCTCCCGCCACCCGCCCGATGTCCTGACCGAGATCGCCATGACCCCCTCTTCCCCTCCCGCCACCGATCCGATCTTCGGCCGCCTGTCGCTCGACGCGATTCCGCTGCACGAACCGATCCTGATCTTCACCTTCCTCGGCGTCGCCGTCGGCGGCCTCGTGCTGCTCGGGCTGATCACCCGCTATCGCCTCTGGGGCTATCTGTGGACCGAGTGGTTCACGACCGTCGATCACAAGCGGATCGGGATCATGTACATGATCCTGGGCCTGATCATGTTCCTGCGCGGCTTCGCCGACGCGGTGATGATGCGGCTTCAGCAGGCAATGGCCTTCGGCGGGTCGGAGGGCTATCTGCCCGCGCACCATTACGACCAGATCTTCACCGCGCACGGCGTGATCATGATCTTCTTCGTGGCGATGCCCTTCATCACCGGGCTGATGAACTACATCGTCCCGCTCCAGATCGGCGCGCGCGACGTCTCCTTTCCCTTCCTCAACAATTTCAGCTTCTGGATGACGACCGCGGGCGCGGTATTGTGCATGGTCTCGCTGTTCATCGGCGAGTTCGCGCAGACCGGCTGGCTCGCCTATCCGCCGCTATCGGGGCTGGCCTACAGTCCCAACGTCGGGGTCGATTACTATATCTGGTCGCTCCAGATCGCCGGGGTCGGGACGACCCTGTCGGGGATCAACCTGATCGTCACCATCCTGAAGCTGCGCGCGCCGGGGATGCGGATGATGAAGATGCCCGTCTTCACCTGGACCAGCCTGTGCGCGAACATCCTGATCGTCGCGACCTTCCCGGTGCTGACCGCGACGCTCGCGCTGCTCAGCCTCGACCGCTACGTCGGCACCAATTTCTTCACCAACGATTTCGGCGGCTCGCCGATGATGTACGTGAACCTGATCTGGATATGGGGCCACCCGGAGGTCTATATCCTGATCCTGCCGCTGTTCGGCGTCTATTCCGAAGTCACCGCGACCTTCTCCGGCAAGAAGCTCTTCGGCTATACCTCGATGGTCTATGCGACGGTGTGCATCACCATCCTGTCGTATCTCGTCTGGCTGCACCATTTCTTCACCATGGGATCGGGCGCCAGCGTCAACAGCTTCTTCGGCATCACGACGATGGTGATCTCGATCCCGACGGGGGCGAAGCTGTTCAACTGGCTGTTCACCATGTATCGCGGCCGCATCCGCTTCGAACTGCCGATGATGTGGACGGTCGCCTTCATGCTGACCTTCGTGATCGGCGGCATGACCGGGGTGCTGCTCGCGGTGCCGCCCGCCGACTTCGTGCTGCACAACTCGCTGTTCCTGATCGCGCATTTCCATAACGTCATCATCGGCGGCGTCGTGTTCGGCGTGTTCGCGGCGATCAACTACTGGTGGCCCAAGGCGCTCGGCTTCAAGCTCGACGTGTTCTGGGGCAAGGTCAGCTTCTGGTGCTGGGTCGTCGGTTTCTGGGTCGCCTTCATGCCGCTCTATATCCTCGGCCTGATGGGGGTGACGCGGCGGATGCGCGTGTTCGACGACCCGAGCCTGCAGATCTGGTTCGTCGTCGCCGGGGTGGGCGCCGCGCTGATCGCGATGGGGATCGTCGCGATGCTGATCCAGTTCGGGGTCAGCATCTGGCGGCGCCACGATCTACGCGACGAAAGCGGCGACCCATGGGACGGCCGCACCCTCGAATGGGCGACGAGCTCGCCGCCGCCCGACTATAATTTCGCCTTCACGCCGCTGATCCACGACCTCGATGCGTGGCACGACATGAAGCGGCGCGGACACCAGCGGCCGGTCGCGGGCTTCCGGGCGATCCACATGCCGGGCAACACCGGCGCCGGGATCATCCTGGCGGGGATCAGCCTGGTGATGGGCTTCGCGCTCGTCTGGCACATCTGGTGGCTTGTGGGGCTGAGCTTCGCCGCGCTGATCGGCGGTGCGATCGCCCATACGTTCAACTACAAGCGCGACTTCGACATCCCGGCGGCGACCGTGGCCGAGGTGGAAGAGGCGCGCACCCGCCAGCTCGCGGCGGCCGGAGCCTGATCGCATGAGCCATCCCACGCCGTCCGCCGCCGCCGAGCCGGTGTCCTTCTATCAGCTCGAGGAGCATGCGCATCCCGAGGGGCACAGCACGATGCTGGGCTTCTGGATCTACCTGATGAGCGACTGCCTCATCTTCTCGATCCTCTTCGCCTGCTATGCGGTGCTCGGCGGCAGCTATGCCGCGGGGCCGGCGCCGAAGGATCTGTTCGACCTGCCGCTCGTCGCGCTCAACACCGCGATGCTGCTCTTCTCGTCGATCACCTACGGTTTTGCCGTGCTCCAGATGCAGCAGGGGCGCGTCCGGGGGACGCAGCTCTGGCTGGCGGTGACCGCGCTGTTCGGCGCCGCCTTCCTGGGGATCGAGCTGTACGAGTTCCATCACCTGATCGAGATCGGCGCGACGCCGCAGCGCAGCGCTTTCCTGTCGAGCTTCTTCACGCTGGTCGGCACGCACGGTCTGCACGTCACCTTCGGCATCGTCTGGCTGGTCACGCTGATGGTCCAGCTCGGCCGCCATGGGCTGATCGCCGCCAACCGCCGCCGCGTCATGTGCCTGTCGATGTTCTGGCATTTCCTCGACGTCATCTGGATCGGCGTCTTCACGATCGTCTACCTGCTGGGAGTGCTGCGATGACCCCCGACCCCCATGGCGAGCAAGCCGCCGGCGGGCACGCCGAGATCGAGATGCCGCACGCGTCGATGCGCGACTATGCGATCGGCTTCCTGCTGTCGGTGGTGCTCACCGCCATCCCCTTCTGGCTGGTGATGACGCGGCCGCTGGAGGCCGGCGCGACCGCGGCGATCATCATGGTCTTCGCGGTCGCGCAGATCATCGTCCACATGGTCTATTTCCTGCACATGACGCCGAAGGCGGAGGGCGGCTGGTCGCTGACCTCGCTCGTGTTCACGATCATCATCCTCGCCATCGCGCTGGCGGGGTCGCTGTGGGTGATGCATCACCTCAACACCAACATGATGCCGATGCCGCACGACATCAGCCAGCTTCCGTGACGGCGACCCGCCGCGCGGTCCTCGCCGCGGCGGCGCTGCTCGTGACCGCCTGCCTGCTCGCGCTCGGCGTGTGGCAGCTCGAACGGCGCGTCTGGAAGCATGCGCTAATCGCCGCGGTCGAGACGCGCCTCCAGACCGATCCCGTCGCCGCGCCCGGGCCGGCGGCGTGGCCCGCGATCCGCGCCGACACCGACGCCTATCGCCGCATCCGCGCCCGCGGCACCTTTCGCCACGACCGCGAGACGCTGGTGCAGGCGGTGACGGCGCGCGGCGGCGGCTATTGGGTGCTGACTCCGCTCGAGACGCCGGGCTTCACCCTGCTCGTCAACCGCGGCTTCGTGCCGCCGGGCAAGCGCGATCCGCGGGCGCGCGCCGCGGGGAATCCCGCCGGCCCCGTCACCGTGACCGGCCTGCTGCGCGTCACCGAGCCGGGCGGTGCTTTCCTGCGATCGAACGATCCCGCCGCGAACCGCTGGTATTCGCGCGATGTCGCCGCGATCGCGCAGGCGCGGGGGCTGGGGCGCGTCGCGCCCTATTTCCTCGACGCCGACGCGGCGCCCAATGCCGGCGGCTATCCGGTCGGCGGGCTGACGGTGGTGAAATTCGCCGACAGCCATCTGGTCTATGCACTGACCTGGTTCGGCCTCGCGTTCATCAGCCTCTATTTTGCGTGGCGGTTGTGGCGTCCCTATAAAGAGGCCTGATGACCGCCATTCCCGATCCATCGCTGGCGCTGCCCGAGGCCGACGCCGGGCGCCGCAACCTGACGCTGCTGATCCAGCTCCGCTGGCTCGCGGTCGGGGGACAGCTCGCGACGATCGGCATCGCGACCGGCCTGATGGGCATCACCCTGCCACTCGTCCCGCTGCTCGCCACCATCCTGCTGCTCGCCTCGATCAACGTGGCGAGCCGCGTGCGGCTGCATCGCGGCGGCGCCGTGACCAATGGCGAGCTGACCGCCGCGCTGCTGTTCGACGTCGCGGCGCTGGCGTGGCAGCTTCATCACAGCGGCGGCCTCGCGAACCCCTTCGCCTCGCTGTTCCTGCTCCAGGTCGTGATCGGCGCCATCCTGCTCACGCCGCGCTCGTCGTGGGCGATCGTCGCCGCGACGCTCGCCGCGCTCGCGGCGCTGCGCATCGGGCCGACGCCGCTGGTGCTGCCGCCGCGCTATGCCGGCGATCCGCTCGGCCTCTATCTCAAGGGCAGCTTCGTCTGCTTCGTGCTGATCGCGGTACTGCTCGTCGCCTTCGTCACGCGGATCAGCCGCAACCTGCGCGACCGCGACGCGGCGCTCGCCGCCGCGCGCCAGCGGGCGGCCGAAGAGGATCATATCGTCCGCATGGGACTGCTCGCCTCGGGCGCCGCGCACGAACTGGGGACGCCGCTGTCGACGCTGTCGGTGCTGATCGGCGACTGGAAAGGGGCGCCGCGCTTCGCGGCCGATGCCGAATTGCAGGAGGATCTCGCCGACATGGATGCGGCGGTCCAGCGCTGCAAGACGATCGTCGGCGGCATATTGATGTCGGCTGGCGAGGCGCGCGGCGAGGCGCCGCAGCTCACGACGATGCGCCGCTTCCTGACCGAGATCGTCGAGGATTCGCGTGCCGCGCGCATGCCGGGGACGGTCGCGTTCAACGACCTGTTCGGCGCCGACGTCGCGATCGTGTCCGACCCGGCCTTGCGCCAGGTCATCGGCAATGTCGTCGACAACGCCGCGGAGGTGTCGCCCGACTGGATCGGCATCACCGCGTCGCGCGACGGCGACATGGCGGTGATCGAGATCGTCGACCGCGGCCCCGGCTTCAGCGACGAGATGCTCGAACATTTCGGACAGCCCTATCGGTCGACCAAGGGCAGGCCGGGCGGCGGGCTCGGGCTGTTCCTGCTCGTCAATGTCGTGCGCAAGCTGGGCGGCGGTGCCAGCGTGACGAACCGCGCGGCGGGCGGCGCGCGGGTGCGCATCTTCCTGCCGCTGTCCGCGCTCGCGCCGCCCGAAGGAGAGCCATGATGGCCGATCAGAGAATGCTGGTGATCGTCGAGGACGACGAGGCCTTTGCGCGCACGCTCCGGCGCTCGTTCGAACGGCGCGATTACCGGGTCGAGGTCGCGCACGATCCGGAGGAACTCGCCGATCTGCTCGGACGCTTTCGCCCGGGCTATGCCGTCGTCGACCTCAAGCTCGGCAACGCGTCCGGCCTCGCCTGCGTGCAGACGCTGCGCGCGTCGGATGCGGCGATGCGGATCGTCGTGCTAACCGGCTTCGCGAGCATCGCCACCGCGGTCGAGGCGATCAAGCTCGGCGCCTCCTACTATCTTGCCAAGCCATCGAACACCGATGACATCGAGGCGGCATTCGACCGTGCGGAGGGTAATGTCGATGCGCCGCTCGACGCGCGTCCGTCGTCGATCAAGACCGTCGAGTGGGAGCATATCCACCAGACGCTCGTCGAGACCGGCTTCAACATCTCCGAAACCGCGCGGCGGCTCGGCATGCACCGCCGCACGCTCGCCCGGAAGCTGGAGAAGCGGCAGATACGATAGGCGCGGTCGGTGTTGGGCGGTAAAAGTTAGCATTCTAACCATATGGGCCCCGCGACCGATTGCCATGCCGGGTCCGATCGCGCATGGGCATGGCAGGATTCGATCAGGAGAGCAGGTGATGGGCGTATCGGAACGGGCGCGGGAGATCGGCGAGCGGGTGGAGGCGTTCGTTCGCGACGTCGTCGCCCCCTATGAAAGCGACGCGCGGCGCGATCATCACGGCGCGCCGACCGACGAACTGGTCGCGGAACTCAAGGAAAAGGCGCGCGCCGCGGACGTGCTCACGCCGCATATCCTGGCCGACGGCGACCATCTGACGCAGGTCGAGACGGCGTGGGTGCTGCAAAAGACCGGCCTGTCGCCGCTCGGCCCGCTGGCGTGCAACACCGGCGCGCCCGACGAAGGCAACATGTATCTGCTCGGCAAGGTCGGCAGTCCCGACCTCAAGGAACGCTTCCTGAAACCGCTGGTCGAAGGCCGCGCGCGCTCGGCCTTCTTCATGACCGAACCGGCCGACGAGGGCGGCGCGGGGTCCGATCCCTCGATGATGAAGACGAGCTGCCGGATGGACGGCAATCATTGGGTCATCAACGGCCGCAAGGCGTTCATCACCGGCGCCGACGGCGCGAAGGTCGGCATCGTGATGGCAAAGGCGGAGGATGTCGCGCAGGGCGGCGGCGCGTGCATGTTCCTCGTCGATCTGCCCGACCCGGCGATCCGCATCGACCATGTGCCGAACACGATCGACAGCTCGATGCCCGGCGGCCACGCGACGGTGACGATCGACAATCTGCGCGTTCCCGCCGACCAGATGCTGGGCGAGGCGGGCGAGGGGTTCAAATATGCGCAGGTTCGCCTGTCGCCGGCGCGCCTGTCGCACTGCATGCGCTGGCACGGCGCCTGCCAGCGCGCGCACGAGATCGCGAGCGACTATGCCAACCGCCGCATGGCCTTCGGCAAGCCGCTGATCGAGCATGAGGGGGTCGGCTTCATGCTCGCCGAGAATCTGATCGACCTCAAGCAGGCCGAACTGATGATCCGCTGGTGCGCCGAGGTGCTCGACACCGGCTCGCTCGGCACGACCGAAAGCTCGATGGCGAAGGTCGCGGTGTCGGAGGCGCTGATGCGCATCGCCGACCGCTGCGTCCAGGTGATGGGCGGCACCGGCGTCACCGACAAGACGATCGTCGAGCAGGTGTTCCGCGAGGTCCGCGCCTTCCGCATCTACGACGGCCCGACCGAGGTCCACAAATGGAGCCTCGCCAAGAAGATCAAGCGCGACTGGAAAGCCGCGCAGGGGTAGGGAGGCGCCGCTGCGGCGGTTTGCGTTACGGTTTGTGGGGATTCGGATTTCAGCACGGTTTTTCCCTTTCGTCACCCTGAACTTGTTTGGCGTGTATGCTTTTCAGGCACGTAAGAGCGTGTTCCCCGGCGAAAGCCGGGGTCCAGATGGCATGGTGCTGCTCCGCGTGGACCCCGGCTTTCGCCGGGGAACGGCACCTGTCTGAAAGGGGACAATTGCCGACTTGATCCGGGGTCAGCACGAACGGCAGAGAGGGCGATACGGATTTGACGCACTCGCCTCAGGGCAGCACCCGCCCCTCGTTGCGCCCCGGCATCGGCGCGAAGATGCGCAGCGCCGGCGCCGATAGCGCGAGCCATGCCGCCGCGGCGAACAGCGCCACCGGCAGCGACCACAGGTCGGCGACCAGCCCGAGCAGATAGGCGCCCAGCGCCATCCCGCCGAACGTCACCGCCTGATAGATCGACAGGCAGCGCCCGAGGATCGATTCGGGCGAGCGAAGCTGCATCGCGACGTTGAGCGTCGTCAGCGTCGATACCCACATCGCCCCCGTGACGAACGAGGCGAGGAGGAGGAGCGGCAGGCTGCGCGTCACCGCGACCGGGATCAGCGCGGCGGCGAAGATCAGCGCCGAGGCGCCGACCACCGTCTCGCTGCCCCAGCGCCGCCGCATTGCGCCGATCCCCAGCGCGGCGCAGATCGATCCCGCGCCGAAGGCGGCGAGGCACAGGCCATAGACGATCTCCGTCCCGTGCAGCCGGTCGCGCACCAGCGACGGCAGCAGCGCCTGGAAACTCGCCGCGCCCAGCCCGAAGACGAGTCCGCGCGCCAATATGCGGCGCAGCGGGTCCGACTGCGCGCAGAAGCGCATGCCGGTGGCGATCGCGGCGAGGATCGGCGTGCGCTTGGGCGGGGTGATGTCGGGGCGCCAGCGCAGCAGCACGAGGATCAGCGCGACATAGCTGAGCGCGTTGAGCGCGAAGGCGGGTGCGGGGCCGGTCAGCGAGATCAGCAGGCCGCCGAGTGCCGGCCCGACGCTGCGCGCGAGGTTGAAGGCGATGGTGTTGAGCGCGATCGCCTGCGGCAGATGCTCGTGCCCGACCTGAAGCCGGACGGAGGCCTGCCATGCCGGCGCGTTGAGCGCGGTGCCGCAGCCGACCGCAAGCGTAAAGCACAGCAGCAGCACCGGGCTCATCGCGCCGATCCATGTCGTCACGGTCAGCGCCGCCGAGACGACCAGCATCGCGCTCTGTGCCGCGAGCATCACGCGGCGGCGGTCGAAATTGTCGGCGATCGCGCCCGCGAAGATGCCGAGCAGCATGATCGGGATCGACGCGCTCGCCTGCACCAGCGCGACGAACTGATGCGACGGCGTCAGTTCGGTCATCAGCCAGGCGGCGGCGACCGACTGGATCATCGACCCCATGTTCGACGCGAGGTTGGCGATCCAGATCGCGCGGAAGGCGGGAAACCGGAACGGAGCGAGCGCGGAGGATGAGGGGGATGGGGAAGGAGCGGGGGAGCCGGCGTCGATCACGCCGACCCGCCTAGCCGCGCCGCGAAAGCCCCGCAAGCCCGCGCCGGCGCGATGCGCCATCCGTGCGTTCGACGCGCCCTTGAAATATTCGTGCGCCCCCCACTGGCGCGGATCGGCCTGACTGGTTACATGGGCCGCCACCGAACGAATCGCGCGCGCCGCTTCCCGGCCCGGGGGGCAGACGCCGCCCGCACCAGAAAGTGGCAACCCATGGAAATCATCACCGGCCTGACCTTCGACGACGTGTTGCTGGTCCCCGGCCCCTCGGACATGTTGCCGTCCGAAGCCAATCTCTCGACCCGGCTCACCCGCGACATCGGGCTCAACATCCCGATCCTCTCCTCGGCGATGGACACGGTGACCGAAGCCGACATGGCGATCCTGATGGCGCAGATCGGCGGCATCGGCGTTCTCCACCGCAACCTGACGGTCGAGGAACAGGCGGCCGCCGTCCGCCAGGTCAAGCGCTATGAAAGCGGGATGATCGTCAACCCGATCACCATCACCCCCGATGCGCCGCTGTCCTATGCGATCGCGCTGATGGAGCAGCACCGCATCTCGGGCATTCCGGTGGTCGAACCGGGCGGCAAGCTCGTCGGCATCCTGACCCACCGCGACGTGCGCTTCGCCGACAACCCCGGCCAGCCGGTGCGCGAACTGATGACCGCCGACAACCTCGCCACCGTGCGTCCGGGCGTCAGCCAGGAGGAAGCACGCAAACTACTCCACCAACGCCGCATCGAAAAACTGCTCGTCGTCGATGGCGACTATCGCTGCATCGGGCTGATCACCGTCAAGGACATGGAAAAGGCGGTGACCTTCCCCGACGCGACCAAGGATGCCGCCGGCCGGCTGCGCGTCGCGGCGGCCACCAATACCGGCGATTCGGGGGTCGAGCGCGCCGCGGCGCTGATCGACGCCGAATGTGACCTGATCGTCGTCGACACGGCGCACGGCCACAGCCGCATGGTCGGCGCGACGGTTGAGAAGATCAAGAAACTGTCGAACCGGGTGCAGATCCTTGCGGGCAATGTCGCGACCGGTGACGCGACCCGCGCGCTGATCGACGCTGGCGCCGATGGGGTCAAGGTCGGCATCGGCCCGGGCTCGATCTGCACGACGCGGATCGTCGCCGGCGTCGGCGTGCCGCAATTGACCGCGATCCTCGACAGCGTCGAGCAAGCGGCGAAGCACGACGTTCCGGTCATCGCCGACGGCGGTCTGCGTACCTCGGGCGACATCGCCAAGGCGCTGGCGGCGGGCGCGTCGAGCGTGATGGTCGGATCGCTGCTCGCCGGCACGGCCGAGGCGCCGGGCGAGACGTTCCTGTACCAGGGGCGCACCTACAAGAGCTATCGCGGCATGGGCAGCGTCGGTGCGATGGCGCGCGGTTCGGCCGACCGCTATTTCCAGCAGGATATCAAGGACCAGATGAAGCTGGTCCCCGAAGGCATCGAGGGACAGGTGCCGTTCAAGGGTCCCGCGAAGGACGTGATCCACCAGCTCGTCGGCGGGGTGAAGGCCGCGATGGGCTATACCGGCAGCCGCACCCTCAAGGATCTGCGCGAGCGCGCGAAATTCGTGCGCATCACCAATGCCGGCCTTCGCGAAAGCCATGTCCACGACGTTTCGATCACCCGCGAGGCGCCCAACTATCCGGCAGGCTGAGCATGGCCGCGAACGCGCCTCCTTCCAAACCCCTCCCGCAAGCGGGAGGGCAGCGAGCGTTGCGGGCTTGCCCGCTAACCGCAGCGGGGTGGTTTGCGGCGTAGCGCGATGCCGCTAGTCCCCGCCCCAACCCCTCCCCTGAAGGGGAGGGGCTTCATAGCACCATGACTCCCGCAGCCCGCCTCCAGACCGCGATCGAGATTCTCGATGCCATCGCCGCTTCGGCGCGCGACGGCGGCCCGCCCGCCGATGCCCTGTTTGCCGAGGCGATGCGCGCGCGGCGCTATGCGGGGTCGAAGGACCGCCGCGCTATCCGCGCCCTCGTCTACGACGCGATCCGCGCGGTGCGTTCGGCGCCGCCGTCCGGGCGTGCCGCGATGCTGGCGCTTGCCGACAGCGATCCCGACCTTGCGGCGCTGTTCGACGGCTCGCCCTATGGCCCCGCACCGATCGCCGATGGGGAACCGCGCGCCGAAACCGGCCTGGCGGCACCGGCGCTGATCGACCTGTTCGATCCGCTCGTCGGCGCAGGGGAAGGCGGAGCGATGCTCGAACGCGCCGCGCTCGACCTGCGAGCCAACCGCCTCAAGGCGGGGCGCGACGAACTGGCGAAGCTCTTTCCCGAGGGCGAGCTGATCGCGGGCGCGCCCGACGGGTGGCGTCTGCCTCCCGAAACCGCCGCCGCGCAGCATCCTGCCTATGGCGAGGGGCTGTTCGAGGTGCAGGACGCCGCCAGCCAATATGCCGCGGCCGCGCTCGATGCCGCGGCGGGGATGCGGATCGTTGACCTGTGTGCGGGCGGCGGTGGCAAGACGCTCGCCATTGCTTCCTGCACCGGCGACGCGGCCGATATCCTTGCCTGCGACACCAATCGCGCGCGACTCCGCCAGCTTGCGCCGCGCGCCGAGCGCGCGGGGGCGACGCGGATCGAAACGCGGCTGCTCGACCCGGGCAAGGAGGTGGACGTGCTCGCCGACTGGCGCGGCCGGGCCGACCGCGTCTTCGTCGATGCGCCCTGTTCGGGCAGCGGTACATGGCGCCGCAGCCCTGAATTGCGCTGGCGCCTCACCCCCTCGCGGCTCGACCGTCATCTTGCCGACCAGGCGAAACTGATCGCGCTCGGTGCCGAACTGGTGGCGCCGGGGGGCAAACTTCTTTATGCTGTCTGCTCGATCATCGCGCGCGAGGGGCGGGCCCAGGTGGACGAATTTCTCGACCGGCATCCCGGCTGGACAGCCGACGGTGGCTATCTGCCCGCGGGCATCGGGCGCGCGGCGGGCAGGGGTTTCCTGCTCACGCCGGCGCACGACCGCTGCGACGGCTTTTTCCTCGCACGGCTGACGGCGCCATGTTAGGCTCGCCGCGGATGCGAAGATGGGAGAATGCAATGCGCGTCAGTTTTCTGGCTCTCGGCGCCGGGCTTGTACTGGCCAGCCTGCCCACCGCATCCGACGCGCAGCGCGCCGACAATGACATTCTCCCGCGCTCGGTCGCCCTCCAGCATGAGGGCGAGAATGCGCAGCGCGCGGGCAATCTCGACGGCGCGATCGACTATTATGAATCGGCGCTCGCCGCCGATCCGCGCAACCGCTCGGCGATCATCGCGCTCGCGCAGGTGGCGCGCGCGCAGGGGCTGCCGGGCAAGGCGATCGCCCTGTATCGCGAGGCGTTGCTGCTCGAACCCAATGATGTCGTCGCGCTGGCCGGGCAGGGCGAGGCGCTTGCCGACAAGGGCGCGCTCGAACTGGCGCGCGAGAAACTTGCCGACGCGCGCCGCGTCTGTTCGGACGCATGCCCGCAGGTCGCGGCGCTCGAAAAGGCGATCGACGCTGGCGCGTCGAAGCGCGTCGTCGCGGCCGAAGCGATCGCGCCCAAGCCGGTGGTGACGACGGCGAACCCGCCGAGCGGACAGAATTAGGTCGACTGGCCGCCCAGCACTCGCGCCAGCGTAACCCATTCGGCGACACTCACCGTTTCGGCGCGCCGCGTCGGATCGATCCCGATGCGTTCGAGCATCTCGACCGCGCCCGGCAGACCTTTGAGACTCTGCCGCAGCATCTTGCGGCGCTGGCCGAAGCCTTTTTCGGTCAGTTTCGACAGCAGCGCCGGGTCGACGCCCTCGGGCTGGTCGCCGGGGGTCAGGTGGACGATCGCCGACATCACCTTGGGCGGCGGGGTAAAGGCCGATCGGTGGACCTTCATCGCGATCCGCGCGTTCGATCTCCACTGCGCGAGCACCGCGAGGCGGCCATAGGCGCCGGTGCCGACCGGCGCGACGATGCGCTCGGCGACCTCCAGTTGGAACATCAGCGTCAGCGACCGCCACAACGGCGGCCATGCGGGCGGCTCCAGCCAGCGAGTGAACAGCGCGGTCCCGACGTTATACGGCAGGTTGGCGACGATATGGTAAGGGCCGCCCGCCAGCGCGTCGGCGTCGATCGCCATCGCATCGTCCGAAATCACCGTCAGGCGCCCGTCGAAGGCCGCGGATAATTCGCCGAGCAGCGGCAGACAGCGCGCGTCGCGCTCGACCGCGATCACGCGCGCGCCGGCGCGCAGCAGTGCGCGCGTCAGGCCGCCGGGGCCGGGACCGACCTCGAACACCGTGGCGCCCGCGAGGTCGCCGGGCAGCGCCGCGATCCGGTCGAGCAACTGCTCGTCGAACAGGAAATTCTGCCCCAGCGCCTTGCTCGCCGACAGGCCGTGCGCGCGGACCGTCTCGCGCAGCGGCGGCAGCGGACGCGACGGGTCCTGCGTCACTTCGCGGCTGCGCAGCCCGCCTCGCGCATCGCGGCCATGCGCGCCGCCATCGCGATTGCGGCGATCGTCGGTCCCGGATCGGCCTGGCCGGTTCCGGCGATGTTGAAGGCGGTGCCATGGTCGGGCGAGGTGCGCACGATCGGCAACCCCAGCGTCAGGTTGACGCCGTCGTGGAAATGCAGCGCCTTGAACGGCGCCAGCGCCTGGTCGTGATAGGCGCACAGCAGCGCGTCGTAGCGGTCGCGGATGCCGGGTGCGAACAGCGCGTCGGCGGCGAGCGGTCCGTCGATGGCCAGCCCATCCTCGGCCAGTGCCGCCAATGCGGGCACGATGATCCGGGTCTCCTCGTCGCCCAGCCGGCCGCTTTCGCCCGCATGCGGATTGACGCCGGCGATGGCGAGGCGCGGGTGCGCGATCCCGAAGTCGCGCTTCAGCCCGCGCGCGACGATCCGCGCCTTGGCGACGATCAGGTCGCTCGTCAGCCGTTCGGGCACCTCGGCGAGCGGGATGTGCACGGTCAGCGGCACGACGCGCAGCGCCGGGCCCGCCAGCATCATCACCGCGTTGGTCGCGGTGACGCCACAGCGTTCGGCGATGAACTCGGTCTGGCCGGGGTGGGTGTAGCCGATGCTTTGCAGCGCATGCTTGGACACCGGACCGGTGACAAGCGCCGATGCGGCCGGGGTCCGGGTCAACCCGATGCCGGTTTCGAGCGCGTGGAGCGCGCAGGTCGCGCCCGCCGCGGTCGGTTCGCCGGGAGTCAGCGCGCCGCTGTCCTCGAGGTGCCAGACAGGCAGCGCCTCGGCGAAGGCGGCGACCACTTCGGCCATGTCGCCGACGCGCGCGACGGGGCCGTCCCACACGGCGGCGATCGCGGCCGCATCGCCGATGGCGACGAAGGGGGGCAGGCTATGCTCGCGGCGCGCCATCCAGGCGCGCGCCACGACTTCAGGACCGACGCCCGCCGGATCACCCATGGTGACGGCGATCGGCGGTCGATGAGGGACGGCGGTCATCAGCTATATTCGATCACGGCATCCCGGCGCAGGTCGCGCAGATAGCGCTGGGCGCGCTTGTTCACTTTTTCGTCGAGCAGTCGCTGCTCGATCTGCTGCAGATCGGGGGCCGACGCGCTTTGCGGCATATCGCGCCCGCACAGCACGAGGACGCTGATCCCCTCGTCGACCGCGCCGAATGGTTGCGATGTCTGGCCGACCTGCAGGTCCATCATCGTCGCCTGCAGCGGTGCCGGAAGCTGGCGCATCAGGATGTCGCGCGCCACCACCGAGGCGCCAAGGCTCTGTGCCACGGCATCGGCGGCGCCGCAGCCGGCGATGGTCTTCGTCGCTTCGGTGAACTTGCCGGCCAGTTCGCTTGCCTGCGCCGGCGTCGTGCCCGGCGCGAAGTTGAGCGAAATCTGCTTGAGGCTGAGCACCGCATCGCGCGGATCGGCGGTCAGTACCTGGCGCCGGTCGACCATCAGCAGGATCGACATGCCGCCGGGCACCTCGATCGGGCCGACGAACTGTCCCGGCTCCATCTGGGCCGCGGCCTGCGCCATCGAGGGAGGAAGCTGGCCCGGCCGGACCCAGCCGAGATCGCCCCCGACGACGGCGGTCGATGCTTCGGAGAATTGCCGCGCATAGGCCGCGAATGACCCGCCGCTGCGCAGCGCCTCCATGATCTTGCGCGCATTATCTGCGACCGCCGCGGCATTCTCGGGCGTCGCCGACAGATAGATTTCGCCGAGGTGGAATTCGTCCTGTCCCTTGGCCTCGTTGAGCCGCTTGACCACCGCTTCGACCTCCTCGGTCGACACGTTGGTCGTCGACTGGACGTTGCGTGCGAGCAGCCGGTCCCAGGCGAACTCGCCCCGGATCTGCTGCTTCACCGCGTTCGCCGACGATCCCTTGGACTTCAGATATTCGGCGAACTGATCGGGCGTCTGCCGGAAGCGCGCCGCGAGCTGGGCGAACTGCTGATCGATCATCGCCTCGTCGATCGTGATATCGGCGGCGCGCGCTTCCTGAATCTGAAGCTTTTCATCGATCAGGTTGCTGAATATCTGCTGCCGCAGCCGCTGCTCTTCCTCGGGCGGCAGCACCATGTCGCTGTTGGCGATGCGGATCAGCGCCAGCCGCTGTTCGATGTCGGTCGATGTGATGATCTCGCCGTTCACCGTCGCCGAGGGACGATAGACGTTGGGCTTGGCATCGCCATAGAGCTGGACGTTGCCGGGGATGTTGAGGCTGGTGGTCGGCGTCTCATCGTCGGAAACGGTCTGCGCCAGCACCGGCGTCATACCCGCGGCCGCGACGGCAAGCAGGCCGATCATGGTCGAAAATCTGGTCATCTTCACCCTATTCGAGAAATATCGCGACGCTCCGTATCAGCCGGAATGCCTGCTGGTCCAGCGCAATCGGCCGTTCGGACCCGTTCGTCCTCCGGATAGGCACGCGTCGCTGAACGCAAGCTGAGCGGACCGCGCCTAGAAACCGAGGTTGCGGAAAGCGATACGGAAGGAAAAGCTGTTGCCGCGGCGCGCGTCGCCGGTGTCGATATAGTCGCGACGCCAGGTCAGCGCGATCGACAGGCAATCGTCGTCATAGGCAATGCCGAGCCGGTGGCGAATCGGCTCCCACCCGTCGGACGTGGCGCTCGGGTCGTCTTTCTTGCCGGTAAGATCGACGATCGCCGAACCGAAGAGCGACCAGTTGCGGGCGACCGCGACGCGGCCGCCGGCGCGCACCTCCTCGCGGTCCTGCAGATCCTCGCCGAGCAGCAGGATGTCGCGGTTGAGCCGCGAATAGCCGAGCACGGCATAGGTCGACTGGCTGCCGATCGTCGCGTCGAACTCGTTGCGCCGCACCGCCAGATTATCCTTGTCGAGCCGGAAGCGATGCGTGAGGCGCAGGAAATCCCGATAGGCTACGGTCGTTCGCCCGACGATGTCCGAAGTGCGGTTGGTCAGGCCGGTGCCGTTCGGAAACAGGCTGGGCTTGTCCGAAAGGCGATAGCTCTGGCCGATCACCGTGTTGATGTTGAAACCGGGGCGGCTGTAGTTCCATTCGAAGCCATAGGTGATGCGCGCGCCGTCCTCGAACCGGTCGTAGCCGTTGAAGCGGTTGATCGCGAAAAGATTGCTGTCCTCCAGGTCGAAGGCGCGCGAATCCTCGTTCGGGATGTCGAGGTTCTTGAGCGGAGGGGTCGCCACGACCTGTATGCGCGGGGTCAGCGTCTGCGTACCGCCCAGCAGCTCGCCGATGAAGGGCCAGCGCATGTCGGCGGCGATCGCGGCGATGCCGCGCCCCTGCCAACCCGACTTGCCGCGATAGCCGGGAATGGCGGTGAGCAGATTCTCATCGCTGTGATAGATATCGCCGCGCACCATGGCGGTCAGCGCGATTTCCTGCCCCAGCCCCGTCAGGCCGCGCAGATCCCAGCGCGCGCCGGCGAAGGCGCGCTGCGTGTCCTGTCCGGCCGTCCGCCCGATCGCCAGCGTGTTCAGTTGCAGCTCGAACTGCCCGCCGAGCCACGGATCGTCGAGCCGCTGGCGATAGTCGATGATCGGCAGCGCGACCGGCTGCTGCCCTTGCACGTCGTTGACGCGCAGCGTCTGCGTCGCCCAGCCCGCGATCGACAGATAGCTTTGTCCGCCGATCCGTTCGACCTCGAAGGTCGAGCGCAGCCGGTCGTCGCGGCTGATGTCATAGCGCCGCATGAAGGTGCGGTCGCTCGCGATGCGGCCCGAATAGGTGAGGCTCCAGCGCGGATCGAACTGGAACTTGCCCGCGCTTTCCAGATAGCCGCGGAATTCCTTGGTCGAACGCGTCGGCGCGCCGACGAGCGGTACCACCGAACTGTGGGTCGCATAGCCGTTGATGCGGAACGAGCCGATATCGGTCAGCGCGCGGAACTCGCCCTCCAGCATCGGCGCGGCGCCGGTATAGAGGTGCGGCGTGATCGTCAGGTCGCGGTCGGGCGCGAGGCGAAGATAATAGGGCAGGGCGAATTCGAACCCGTTGGTCCGGTCGATCCGCACCTCGGGAACCAGGATGCCGCTGCCCGCCTCGCTGTTCGCCGGATGGCTCAATCCGGGCAACGGGATCAGCGGCAGGCCGAAGATCTCGACCCGCGCGCCCTTGTAGCGCACCTTGTTCTTCGTGCGGTCGTACAGCACGCGCACGGCGCGAATCTGCCAGCTCGGCTTTTTCGGGCAACCGGCCGCGTCCTCGACCGGGCAGGGCGTATAAGCGGCGTTTTCCAGCTCGATATTGCCGTTGTCGAAGCGGGTGCCCTTCACCGCCGCAAGCCGCGCGCCGTTGTCGAGCACGACCAGCAGATTCTCGACCACCCCGTCGCGCAGGCTGTCGGTCAGGACGATGCGGTCGCCATAGGCGGTGTCGCCCTCGGGATTCTTGATCGCCACGTCGCCCTCGGCGACGACCTCGCCGGTCTTGCGGTTCCATGTCACCTTGTCGGCGCGCATCGATATGGTGTCGCGGTTCATCGCGACATTGCCCTCTGCGACGACGATTTCGCTGTCGGTGTCGTAGTTCAGATTGTCGGCGGCAAAGCCGATCTGCTGCTCATCCGCCGGATCGGGCGCGTCGGTCGTGACGGGCGACACCACGGGAGTCTGGAGGTCGGGTTCGTCCTGCGCGGCGGCGGACGGTGCCTCGCGCGCCTGCTGCGCGAACGCCTGGCTTGCGAACAGGGCAAGGCCGCTCGCGGTCGCCAGCCCGAAGGCCCGCACACCCGTCGTCGGTCGGAACAAAGCCCAGTTCATCGAATCCCTTTGTCCCACATCTCGCTAGCGTCCGCCCGGACTGGATCGGCTGCTTTGTTTTTGCAACTCGCAGGCGAAACCCCTATCGGTCCGGCACGTTCCAATCAATCGTCGCATAAGAAAGTAGGTCCATGGACATTCAGTTTGTCGCGCAAATCGCTGCGTCCGCCGACGTTGTCGCCTTTCCGGTCCGCAAAGGGGGCGCTTCCGCGCTCGGTGCGCTGCTCGGGGCGCTCGCGGCTCAGACGCGGTTCGACGGCGCGGCGGGCACGGTGGCGGAGACCGCGGCGATCGACGGCGATCAGGCAAAGCGACTGCTGCTCGTCGGCGTCGGCGAAGGAACGACGCACGACCTAGAGCGCGGCGGCGCGGCGCTGACCGCACGGTTGCAGACCAGCGGCGTCGGGACGGTGCATGTCGATTTCGCGAGCGCCGGGCAGAGCGACGAGGACGATGTTCTCGCCTTTGCGATGGGCGTGAAGCTGCGCAACTGGCGGATCGACACCTATCGCACCCGGCTGGCCGACACCGCGAAGCCCAGCCTGCAGAAGGTCGTCATCGCGTCGCCCGCCGGCGACCTGTCGGCGCGCTGGGGCCGCCAGTCGGCGGTCGCCGACGGCGTCGCGCTGACCCAGACGCTCGTCGCCGAGCCGCCCAACATTCTCTATCCCGAAAGCTTCGTCGAGCGTTGCCGGCATCTCTCCGACCTCGGCGTCGAGATCGAGGTGCTCGACGAACGGCAGATGAAGGCGCTCGGCATGGGCGCTCTGCTCGGCGTCGCGCAGGGCTCGACGCGTCCTCCGCGGCTCCTGGTGATGCGCTGGAACGGCGGCAATTCCGGCGATGCGCCGGTCGCCTTCGTCGGCAAGGGCGTCACCTTCGACACCGGCGGCATCAGCCTGAAGCCGGGCCCCGGCATGGACATGATGAAATGGGACATGGGCGGCGGCGGCGCGGTCGCGGGCGCGATGAAGGCGATCGCCGGGCGCAAGGCGAAGGCGAATGTCGTCGGCGTCATCGGGCTGGTCGAAAATATGCCCGACGGCAACGCGCAGCGGCCCGGCGACATCGTCACCACCCTGTCGGGCCAGACGGTCGAGGTGCTCAACACCGACGCCGAAGGCCGACTCGTGCTGTGCGACGCGATCGCCTGGGTCCAGCAGGCCTGCTCACCCAAGGTGATCGTCGACCTCGCGACGCTGACCGGCGCGATGGTGATCGCGCTCGGCCATGAATATGCCGGGATGTTCGCGAACGACGACGATCTGGCGGCGAAGCTGATCGAAGCGGGCGAGGCGAGCGGCAACAAGCTGTGGCGCTTCCCGCTGTCGCCGGCCTACGACAAGCTGCTCGACAGCCCGATCGCCGACATGAAGAACATCGGCCCGCGCGAGGCCGGGTCGATCACCGCGGCGCAGTTCCTCAAGCGCTTCGTCGGCGAAGGCGTCGCCTGGGCGCATCTCGATATCGCGGGCATGGCGTGGGCCGACAAGGATGGTCCGGTGTGGGCGAAGGGCGCGACCGGCTACGGCGTGCGGCTGCTCGACCGCTATATCGCCGACAATCACGAGGGCTGAAGCCCGAGGTGGCACGCGTCGATTTCTATCGGCTGACCCGCGATCCCGTCGAGCGGGTGCTTCCCGCGATCGCGGCGCGCATCCTGGACGGCGGCGACCGGCTGCTGGTGGTCGCCGCATCGGCGATGCAGCGGCAGGCGATCGACGAGGCGTTGTGGACGCTCCAGCCAGCGAGTTTCCTGCCGCACGGCGCCGCCGGATCGCCCGACGAGGCGATCGAGCCGATTCTGCTGGCGGGGACGCTCGACATGGCGCCCGCGAACGGGGCGCGGCTCGTTGCGCTTGCCGACGGCGCGTGGCGCGAAGAGGCGCTCGGCTTCGACCGCGTGTTCTTGCTGTTCGACAACAGCCGGATCGACGATGCCCGCGCGACGTGGCGCGCGCTGGGCAAGGTCGATGGCGTGGAGCTTCATTTCTGGAAGCAGGACGAGCGCGGGCGCTGGTCCGAAGGACCCTGACCCGTCGTGTGACGGCCATCACCGACACGCTGCGCCGCGCTCGTCAGGGTCGGTCGCGATCGACCGGGGGTGACAGGCGGGAATCCGTCCGATAGCCTGCCGGCCAGCAGGAGGATCATGATGACGACGCGCCTTTTCTCTTCGCTTCCTCTCGGCGTCGCGGCTGCCGCTGCGTTGCTCGTGGCGGGTTGTGGATCGAAGTCCGAGACCGAGGTCGCTAGCGGCACCGTCACCGATCCCGAGACCGGCGAAAAGACCGACTACAAGATCACCAGCAGCGCCGACGGCGAAGAGGGCAATATCAGCATCAGGACCGAGGACGGCGAGATGCGTTTCGGCGGCGGCGCCGCCAATGCGAAGCTGCCGGCGGGCATCGCGCCCTTTCCGGGTGCGAAGATGACCGGGGGCTTCGCCGCCTCCGGCAAGGACGGCGACGGCGGCATGGCGAGCTTCGAGGCGAAGGCGAAGGCCGCCGACGTCATCGCCCATTTCCGCAAGCAGGCCGAGGGCGCTGGCATGAAGGTGACGACCGAGGTCAAGGCGGGCGACACGCTGATGCTGGGCGCGGAAAAGGAAGGTGCGGACAAGACGGGGATCCAGGTCACGGCGACCCAGGCGGGCGATATGGTCAACGGCACCGTCACCTATAGCACCGGCGGCTGATCGCCGCGGCTCGCGCGGCTTTCGCTCTTTTCTTGCGGTGCGGCAAAAGCGCGGCTAGAGGCGCGCGCATTCCAGACACAGCAAGGCAGGAGCTTTCCCCATGGCGGTCACCCGCACCTTTTCGATCATCAAGCCCGACGCGACGCGTCGCAACCTGACCGGCGCCGTCACCAAGGCGCTCGAAGACGCCGGGCTACGCGTCGTCGCATCGAAGCGCATCCACATGACCCGCGAGCAGGCCGAGGGCTTCTACGCGGTCCACAAGGAACGCCCCTTCTTCGGCGATCTGGTCGCCTTCATGACCTCTGGCCCCGTCGTCGTGCAGGTGCTCGAAGGCGAGGACGCCGTGAAGCGCAACCGCGACATCATGGGCGCGACCAACCCGGCCGACGCCGCCGAAGGCACGATCCGCAAGAGCTTTGCCGAGAGCATCGAGGCGAACTCGGTCCACGGCAGCGACAGCGACGAGAATGCGGCGATCGAGATCGCCTTCTTCTTCAAGCCCGAAGAAATCGTCGGCTGAGCGAGGCCTCCAGCGATATCCGACAAGGCCGCCGGAGCGATCCGGCGGCCTTTTCCTTACGCGTCACAGCAGCGGGCTGAGCGTCGCGACCAGATTCTGCCACAGGCGGCGCACCGTGCCGACGTTCGCGATGGTCTCCGCCGTGACCGGGGTCGACTGCGCCAGATAGGCATCCTGCCGGGCGCGGATATCGGCGGCGAAACGCTGGTCGGCGAACAGGATATTATTCTCGAAGTTGAGTTCGAAGCTGCGCCGGTCGAGATTCGCCGACCCGATCAGCACCACCTCGCCATCGACGACCATCGTCTTGGCGTGGAGCAGGCCCGGACCGAATTCGTAAAGGCGCACGCCCGCCGCGATCAGCGGCTCGTAATAGCTGCGGCTGGTATTGGCGACGATCCGGCTGTCGTTGCGGCGGGGCAGGATCATCGTCGTCGCGACGCCGCGCCGCGCGGTGTCGAGCAGCGCGCAGATCAGCTGTTCGTCGGGCACGAAATAGGGGGTGGTGATCACCAGTTCGCGCCGCGCGGCGTGGATCAGCGAGGTGAAGCAGGCGGTCATCGCGGGATAGGACAGGTTGGGGCCGGTGCCGATCACCTGCGCCGCGATCCCGGGATCCGCGGCGGGCGGCGGCTCGGCCGCATCGCCCAGCAGGTCGCTGATGTCGTCGCCATGCTCCGATTCCCAGTCGGCGGCGAAGACGAACTGGCAGTCGCGCACGACCGGCCCTTCCCATCGCGTCATGATGTCGATCCACGGCGCATAGCGCGACTTGATGCGGAACTCGGGGTCGGCGAGGTTCTGGCTGCCGCACCAGGCGATGCGGTTGTCGACGATGAGCTGCTTGCGGTGGTTGCGCAGGTCGAAGCGGCCGCGGATCAGCGTCCAGACCAGCCCGCCGATCGGCAGCGCGATCCGCGCGTCGACCCCGGCGTTGCGCAGCGCGATCCAGTGCGCCGATCGGATGAAACCGCGCGACCCGAGCGCGTCGGCCAGCACGCGCACCTTCACCCCGCGCTGCGCGGTGCGGATCAGCGCATCCTTGATGCGAAAGCCGTTGTTGTCGGCGAGCCAGATATAGAAACACAGGTGGACGGTCGATTTCGCCGCGTCGATGTCGGCGACCATCTCGCGGATCGCGGCATTGCCGTCGGCGGCCAGATGCGCGCGATTGCCCAGCGTCGGGGGCAGGGCGTTCACCGTCTCGGCGAGCGCGAAGGGCGCGGCATAAGGCGTCTTCGCCAGCTTTCTGCGCGCCGCCGCCTTTTCGCTCGGGTGCGGCAGATGTGCCTCGATCTGCCGGTATCGCGCGCGCCGTTTCGCGCTGATCCGCGCTTCGCCGAGCAACAGATAGGCGACGACGCCGACCACCGGGACCGCGATCGCGGCGATCAGCCAAGCGAGGCGCGAGGCGGGCTCGCGTTGCGGGCGCAGCAGGATGCGCGCGATCACGGTCGCATAGACCGCGATCCACAGGATCGTCAGGACGAAGGCGATGTCGGACCGCATCGCCCTTCATTCACCCCGCTTTTGCCGAAAAGGCCAGCGGCAATCGGTCCGGCGTCAGAATTCGTCCGCGACCGCGATCAGCCCGGCGAGCTTCTTCGGCGCGACCGCGCGCCAGCTTCGCGCGATCCGGGCGCCGAGGTCGTCCCAGTCATTGTCGCCGGTATCGAGCCGGATGCCGATCCAGCCGTCGCCGAAATAGGCGGGGCGGAAATGCCGCTTCGCGTCCTGCTCGATCAGCAACGCCTGCTCCTCGGCGCCGCTGATCTTGACGAGCAGCGCGGTGCGTCCGTCGCCGTGGTGATCGTGGCTGAACCAGGCGAATTTCTTGCCTTTGACGATTCCGAAGCAGGGCATCCCGTGCGACAGCGTCTCTTCGGCCTCGGGCATCGCCATCGCCAGTTCGCGCACGCGGGCGAGCCAATAGTCGGGCGTCGCCTCACGCATCACGAAGGCGGCGAGGGTGGGGGCATAGAGCTGATGCTCGGCGATCAGCACCCGCGCGGCGAGGCTGTCGGCGGTATCGCCGGGCAGGATCGCGACCGGTGTCTGCGCCAGCACCGGCCCGTCGTCGAGCGCAGCGGTCACGACATGGACGCTGCATCCGCCGAACGTGTCGCCGGCGTCGATCGCCTGCTGGTGCGTATGGAGGCCCTTGTATTTGGGAAGCAGGCTGGGATGGATATTGAGCATCCGCCCTTCCCAGCGCGCGACGAAATCGGCGCTCAGGATGCGCATATAGCCCGCGAGCGCGACATAGTCGGACCCCGCGGCGCGGAGCTGCGCATCGACGAGCGCGTCGAAGGCATCGCGGCCCATGCCCTTGTGCGACTGCGCCCAGGTCGCGATACCCTCTGCGGCCGCGAGCGTCAGGCCCGGCGCGTCGGGATTGTTGCTCGCGACGAGGACGATCTCGAACGGGCAACTGTCGGCCTTGGCGGCATAGAGCAGCGCCGCCATGTTGGTGCCGGTGCCGGAGATTAGGACGGCGACGCGGGCTTTGCTCACAGGACCCTTCCTTTCATCCGTTCGTGCTGATCTTGTCGAAGCACTATTCTTGATCTTTCCGGTTCAAAAGGAAGAACGGCCCCTCGACAAGCTCGCGCGCGAACGGGGGACGGGGTCAGCCGTGATGCGTCGCGCTCCACGCGGCCATCGCGCTCCAGGTCTCCGGCCCGCCCGACACGGTGCAGCCCTTTTCGCCCTCGGCGATATGCCCGATCCGGTGCACCGTCTCGCCCGCGGCTTCGAGCGCCGCGGTCACGTCGGCGGTGTCGGCTTCCGCCACCACCACCGCCATGCCGATCCCGCAGTTGAAGGTGCGCGCCATTTCCTCGGGCTCGATATTCCCCTGTGCCTGCAGGAAAGCCATCAGCCGCGGCTGGTCCCACGCATCGGCATCGACATGCGCATGCAGCGCCTTCGGCAGCACGCGCGGGATATTTTCGAGCAGCCCGCCGCCGGTAATGTGCGCGAGCGCGTGGACCTTGCCGCTCTTCACCAGCGGCAGCAGGCTCTTCACATAGATGCGCGTCGGCGCCATCAGCGCGTCGATCAGCAGCACGTCATGATCGAACAGCGCCGGGCGTCCCAGCTTCCATCCCTTGTCGGCGGCGAGGCGGCGCACGAGCGAAAATCCGTTCGAATGCACGCCCGAGGACGCAAGGCCGAGGATCACGTCGCCCGCCGCGACCTTGTCGGCGGTCAGCACCTGGTCGCGCTCGACCGCGCCGACGCAGAAGCCCGCGAGATCGTAATCGCCCTCGGCATACATGCCGGGCATCTCGGCGGTCTCGCCGCCGATCAGCGCGCATCCTGCCTGCCGGCATCCCTCGGCGATGCTCGCGACGACGGCGGTCGCGACATCGTTGTCGAGCTTGCCGGTCGCATAATAGTCGAGGAAGAACAGGGGCTCGGCGCCCTGCACGATCAGGTCGTTCGCGCACATCGCGACAAGGTCGATGCCGACGCCTTCGTGCCGCCCCGATTCGATCGCGAGCTTGAGCTTGGTGCCCACCCCGTCGTTCGCCGCGACGAGCAGCGGATCGCTGAAACCCGCGGCCTTGAGGTCGAAGAAGCCGCCGAAGCCGCCCAGATCAGCATCGGCGCCGGGGCGGCGCGTCGCACGGGCGAGCGGAGCGATGGCACGGACCAGCGCATTGCCGGTCTCGATCGATACCCCGGCCTGGGCATAGGTATAGGAGGCGGGTTGGTTATGCTTGGAATCCATGGCACGCGCGCCTAACTCTTCCCGGCGACAAATGCCATGATTTCCTTGTCGCTGACCATGGCTTTCGCGTAGGGCATGCTGGAATCACCGTTGCGGCGCCGTGGTGGCGGCAGGACGGAACGGCTTCGAGGGTTGAACCAAGAGTAGAGATGATTTCCGCCGCTTCCCTCCCGTTCCCTCGCTTTTCGCGATCGATTTCCTGGCCGCGCGATTGGCGCTGGGCCGCGTTTGCCGCGCTGTTGCTGGCGATTCTGGTCGCCGGCCTCGTCGAGGGGCAGATCAGTCGCGGCAATCGCGGCATCACCCCGATCAACAGCAGCGGCGATTTCCTCGCCAGCGGAATCACCGTCGACGTCGTCGGCGCCAATGCCGACGAGGCGCGCGAAAAAGGGTGGCGCGAGGCGCAGCGCAAGGGGTGGCAGCAGCTTTATCGCCGGATCAACGGCAGCGACGGTCCCGCGCTCGGCGATTCGGTGCTCGACGGCATCGTCACCGCGATCGTCGTCGAAAAGGAACAGATCGGGCCGCGCCGCTATGTCGCCACGCTGGGTATCCAGTTCGATCGCGTACGCGCGGGACAGATATTGGGTGTCAGCGGCCGGACGCTGCGCTCGCCGCCGCTGCTCGTCATCCCCGTCTATTCGGTCGACGGCATCGCGCAGGTGTTCGAGCAGCGCAGTGCGTGGCAGCGCGCCTGGGCCGAATATAATACGGGGCAGAGCGCGATCGACTACGTCCGCACCGCGGGCACCGGCGCCGATACGCTGCTGCTCAACGCCGGGCAGACGGGGCGGCGGGGGCGCGTCTGGTGGCGGGTGATCCTCGACCAATATGGCGCCGCCGACGTGCTGATGCCGATCGCGCGCGTCGAATACAGCTATCCTGGTGGGCCCATCAAAGGCTATTTCACCGCGCGTTTCGGCCCCGACGACAAGCTGATCGACAGCTTCACCATGACGGGGCCGAGCCCCGCCGCGCTGCCCGACATGATGGAAAAGGCGGTCGCGCGCATGGATGCCATCTATACCAATGCGCTGGCCGCCGGCGTCCTGCGAACCGACACCTATCTGGTCCTCGAAAAGCCGGTCGAGAAGGTCGACCTGCCCGAGGATGCGGCCGGCGACGATACGCTGCCCGTCGAAACCGACGCCAGCGTTTCGGCGACCCCGCCGGCGGGCGTCCAGAGCTTCACCGTCCAATATGTGTCGCCCGACGTCGAATCGGTTTCGGCGACCGAGCGCGCGGTCGGCGCCATCGCCGGGGTCCAGTCGGCCTCGACCACCAGCCTCGCGCTTGGCGGCACGTCGGTGATGCGCGTGACCTTCCGCGGCGACCTCGGCACGCTCAAGGCGGCGCTCGCCGCGCGCGGCTTCAAGGTGCAGGAAGGCGGCGGGCAGCTCAGGATCAGCCGCTGATGGCGGTATCCACGGGACAGATCGCGCTGCCGCTCGACTGGAGCGCTGGCGGCGCCAACGACGGCCCGCTGATCGTCGGGACGAGCAATGCCGACGCGGTGCGCTACCTGCGCCACGTCGCGACCTGGCCGGTGCGGACCGCCGTGCTCACCGGGCCGCGCGGTTCGGGCCGCAGCCTGATGGGGCGCCTGTTCGCACGCGAGACCGGCGGCCGCGTCATCGACGGGCACGACAGCGTTTCGGAAGAGGCGCTGTTCCACGCCTGGAACGCGGCGCAGGCGTCGGGGACGCCGCTGCTGATCATTGCCGATGCGTTGCCGGCCGACTGGGGGATCGCGCTTCCCGACCTCGCGTCGCGGCTGCGCGCGGTGCCGGTGCTGACGATCGGCGAGCCCGACGACTGCCTGGCGCGCGACCTGATCGAGGCCCTGTTCGCGCGCCGCGGACTGGTGATCGCGCCCGAGGTTCCCTCCTACATCGTGCCGCGGATGGAGCGCAGCTATGCGATGATCCACCGCATCGTCGCCGCGCTGGACGCGGCCTCGCTCGAAAAAAGACGCCGTATTGGCATTCGTCTTACGCGTGAAACATTACTGTCACAGGGGCTGATCGATCCCGATTTGCTCGAAAGGCAGGATGACGCCACATGTCGATAGCTGCAGGCCCACTTCGCGCCGAAAATGATGCCGATCCGGCGCCGCCCCGCTTCGGCCCCGAACGCTTCTTCAACCGCGAACTGTCGTGGCTCGCCTTCAACCGGCGGGTGATGGAGGAGGCGCGCAATCCCGCGCATCCGCTGCTCGAACGCCTGCGCTTCCTGTCGATCTCCGGCAGCAATCTCGACGAATTCTTCATGGTCCGCGTCGCGGGGCTGAAGGGGCAGCAGCTTCAGGGGATCGACGACCCGTCCGCCGACGGCCGCTCGCCGGGCCAGCAACTCGCTGAAATCGAGGCCGAGGTGAAGCGCCTCGTCGACCAGCAGCAGAGCGAATGGCAGCTTCTCCATCGGCTGCTGGCCGAACAGGGGATCGTCGTCCACGGTTCGGATTCGGACCCGGAGGCGCTGCGCGCGGCGCTGCGTCCCTATTTCATCGACCAGATCTTTCCGATCCTGACCCCGCAGGTGCTCGACCCGGCGCATCCTTTTCCCTTCATCCCCAATCGCGGGCTGGGGGTGATCTTCGATCTCCAGCGCAAGGCGGATGGCGAGACGGTGCGCGAACTGGTGATGCTGCCGCCGTCGCTGCCGCGTTTCGTGTCGCTGCCGGGCGAGGCGAGCGCCGTCGTGCCGGTCGAATATCTGGTCAAGATCTTCGCCGACCTGCTGTTCCCCGGCTTCACCGTCCGCTCGCGCGGGGTGTTCCGCATCATTCGCGACAGCGATATCGAGATAGAGGAAGAGGCGGAGGATCTCGTCCGCCTGTTCCGCACCGCGATCCGTCGTCGCCGCCGCGGCCGCGTGATCCTGCTCGAATTCGGCGCTGACATGACCGAGGAACTGGCGGCAGTGCTTGGCGACGGCATTCAGGGGCACGAGGCGACGATTGCCAAGATCGGCGGCTTCGTCGGCCTCGCGGCGCTGTCCGCGCTGGTCGAGATCGACCGGCCCGACCTCAAGTTCCCGGCCTATTCGCCGCGCTTTCCCGAACGCATCCGCGAACATGGCGGCGACTGCTTCGCCGCGATCCGCAGCAAGGACATCGTCGTCCATCATCCCTATGAAAGCTTCGACGTCGTCCTGTCCTTCCTGCGCCAGGCGGCGGCGGACCCCGACGTCGTCGCGATCAAGCAGACGCTCTACCGCGCCGGCAACCAGTCGCCGGTCATTCGCGCCCTGATCGAGGCGGCGGAGGCGGGCAAGTCGGTGACGGCGATCGTCGAATTGAAGGCCCGCTTCGACGAGGAGCAGAACCTGCTGTGGGCGAACCAGCTCGAACGCGCCGGGGTGCAGGTCGTCTACGGTTTCATCGAGTGGAAGACCCACGCCAAGATATCGATGGTCGTGCGCCGCGAAGGGCAGGGGTACCGCACCTATTGCCACTTCGGCACCGGCAACTACCATCCGGTCACCGCGCGCATCTACACCGACCTCAGCTTCTTCACCGCCGATCCGCGCGCCGGTCGCGATGCCGCGCAGCTTTTCAATTACATCACCGGCTATGTCGAACCCGGGCGGCTGGAAATGGTGACGATGTCGCCGCTCAACATGCGCCGGCACCTCAGCGAGCTGATCGATGCGGAAATCGCCGCCGCGAAGGCGGGGCGCCCGTCGGGCCTGTGGGCGAAGATGAACAGCCTCGTCGATCCCGACATCATCGACAAGCTTTACGAAGCGAGCGCGGCGGGCGTGCCGATCGAGCTCGTCGTGCGCGGCATCTGCTGTCTGCGTCCCGGCGTGCCCGGCCTGTCGGAGAGGATTCGCGTCAAATCGGTGGTCGGCCGCTTCCTCGAACACAGCCGCATCTGGGCCTTCGCCAACGGCGCGCGCCTGCCGCACAGCGGCGCGAAGCTCTATATCTCCAGCGCCGACTGGATGCCGCGCAACTTCGACCGGCGCGTCGAATATATGATCCCGATCGAGAATCCGACCGTGCACGACCAGATCCTCGACCAGGTGCTGGTCGCGAACCTGATCGACAACGAACAAAGCTGGGTGCTTCAGCCCGACGGCACCTATGTGCGTCTGGTTCCGGGCGACAAGCCGTTCAACCTGCATCATTATTTCATGAACAATCCATCGCTTTCGGGACGCGGCACCGCGCTCCACAAGCGCCACGACGTCCCGACGCTCGACGTCCATCTGCGCGGGGACTGACCTCTTGCCCGTTCTCCGCTCTGCGGTCATCGACATCGGTTCGAACTCGGTCCGCCTCGTCGTCTACGAAGGGGCGGCGCGCGCGCCCGCGGTGATCTTCAACGAAAAGGTGCCGGCCGGGCTCGGGCGCGGCCTGGCGATCGACGGCGCGATCGCGCCCGAGGATGCGGCGCGAGGTCTCGCCGCGCTGCGCCGCTACGCGCTGCTCGCGCGCCAGATGGAGGTGGGGGACCTGCAATGCGTCGCGACCGCTGCGGTGCGCGATGCGACCAACGGCGCGGACTTCATGGCCGGCGCGGCCGAGGCGGGGCTCGAAATCCGCCTGCTGTCGGGCGCCGAGGAAGCGGAGGCGGCGGGCTGCGGCGTGCTGGCGGCGATTCCCGATGCGCACGGCATCGCCGTCGACCTCGGCGGCGGCAGTCTGGAGCTGGCCGAGGTCGCCGACGGCGCGGTCGGGCGCCGCGCCTCCTTTCCGCTCGGCGTGCTGCGCCTGCCGGCGCTGCGCGGGCAGGGGCAGCAGGCGTTCGACCGCGCGGTGCGCCGGCTGCTGAAAGCGGCGGGCTGGCCGGGCGACATGGCCGGGTTGCCGCTCTATCTGGTCGGCGGTTCGTGGCGCGCGCTGGCGCGTCTGGATTTCGAACTGACGCGCTATCCGCTGCCCGTGCTCGATCATCATGTGATCCCGCGCACGGCGCTGCGCCGCCTGATCCGCGCGACGAAGCGGATGAGCTTCGAGGAATTGCGCGCGATCCCTGGCATGGCGTCGAACCGCGCCGCCGCATTGCCCGACGCGACGATGCTGCTGGCGACGCTCGTCGACATCATCGACGCGCCGCAGATGACAGTCTCCTCATCGGGGCTGCGCGAAGGCCTGCTCTATCAGGCGCTCGATCCCGCGACACGCGCGCAGGACCCGCTGATCGCCGCCGCCGAATTCGAGGGGCGTCGCCTCGCGCGCTTCGGATCGCACGGCCGGACGATCGCCGACTGGATCGCGCCGCTGTTCGCGAGCGAAACCCCCGCCGACGCCCGCATCCGGCTCGCCGCGAGCCTGCTGAGCGACGTCGCCTGGTCGGCGAACCCCGATTTCCGCGCCGAACGGAGCACCGAGATCGGCCTGCACGGCAACTGGCGCAGCATCGACATTCCGGGCCGCATCCTGCTCGCGCGCGCGCTCCATGCCGGATTCGGCGGCGCCGACGAGGATTTCCCCCCGATGGACAGCCTGGTCGCGGCGGAGCGGGTCGAGCGCGCGCGGCAATGGGGCCTTGCGATCCGGCTTGCGCAGCGCCTGACGGGCGGGGTCGAAGCGCCGCTGAAGGCCAGCGCGCTCGCGCTCGTCGACGGCAGGCTGCAACTCAGCCTCGATCCCGGCTGGCATCATCTGGCGGGCGAGGCGGTCGACCGCCGCCTGCGCGCGCTGGGTCAGGCGCTGGGCGCCAAGCCCGAACTGGTGCTGCTTTAGCGCGCGCCGCCGCTTGACGTCTGCGATCGTGCCGCGCCGGGGAACCAACCCCCAAGCCAATGGTCGTCAGGCGTCGGCGGCCGCCGGCTCGATTTCGCTCATCACCAGCTTGCCGCCCCGCACCGCGAAACCCATCCGTCCCTCGACCAGATCGAGCGCCGCCTGGCCGAACACCTCGTAGCGCCAGCCCTGCATCATCGCGATGCCGTCGCGGCGCCCGGCGGCGAGCGCTTCCAGATCGTCGCTGCGCGCGATCAGCCGCGCCGCGACGTTGAGTTCGCGCGAGCGGATCTTGAGCAGCAGCTTGAGCAGGTCGGCGACGAGCGCGCCCTCCTTGCCCAGCCCCGGCCCGCGCGGGGCGCGGTCGGGCATGTCTTCCTTCGCCAGCGGCTGCGCGCCGGCGAGCGCGTCCATCAGCCGCCCGCCGATATCGTTCGATTTCCACGTCGCCGACAGGCCGCGCACCCGGCCCAGCCCGTCCTGATCCTTCGGCGGATGCGCGGCGAGGTCGGCGAGCGTCTCGTCCTTGACGATGCGGCCGCGCGGCAAATTCTTGTTCCGCGCCTCGCGCTCGCGCCACGCCGCCAGTGCCTTGAGCCGGCCGAGCACCTCGGGCTTGCGCGTCGGCGCCTTGATCCGCAGCCACGCCTTGTCCGGATCGACGCTGTAGTGCGCCGGGTCGGCGAGCTTTTCCATTTCTTCGTCGAGCCAGTGCCCGCGGCCGGTCTTCACCAGCTTCTTCAGCATCATCGGGAAGATTTTGGCGAGATGGGTGACGTCGCCGATCGCATAGTCGATCTGGCGCTTGTCGAGCGGCCGGCGGCTCCAGTCGGTGAAACGCGCGCCCTTGTCGAGCTGCACCCCCAGCCACGCCTCGACCAGGTTCGAATAGCCGACCTGCTCGGCCTGACCGAGCGCCATCTGGCCGATCTGCGTGTCGAAGATCGAATGCGGCGTCTTGCCGGTCAGGTTGAAGATGATTTCGACATCCTGCCCCCCGGCATGGAAGACCTTCAGCACGTCCTCATTGTCGACGAGCAGGTTGAGCAGCGGCTGCAGGTCGATGCCCGGTGCCATCGGGTCGATCGCCGCGGCATGGTTGCTGTCCGCGATCTGGATCAGGCACAGTTCGGGCCAGAAGGTATTCTCGCGCATGAACTCGGTATCGACCGCGATGAAATCGCTGTCTTTGATGAGGTCGACAAATTCAAGGAGCGCCGCGCTGGACTCGATCAACGGATGGATTTGCATGGGGCGCCTATACCGCGACTTTTTCGCGACGGGCAGGAAAAATTGGTGGTGGCGCGGTTCGTGCGCTGCGGCGGGGAGAATAGAGATTCGCGCAGAGGCGCAGCGACCGCAGAGGAGGAAAGAATGAAATTCACGCGGAGACGCGGAGGCGCGGAGAAAGTCGGGCCGATTGGCCCTTCCTTTCCTGACCTCGATTTCATCGCGAAGCTGGAGAGAGAAAAGCCGCTTCGCGGCAAGCGCTGCCTCTCCGCGCCTCCGCGCCTCCGCGTGAACCGAAATCTCTGCGGTCTCTGCGCCTCCGCGCGCATTTTTTCTTTCCCCTATCCCGGCTCGCCCCGAACCCATTTCCCAGCCTGCCCTTGACAAACGGCGCGCCGCATTGCCTTAGGCGCGGCCATGTCGGCGCGTTTCCGGGGCGCGTCTCTCCAGCCTTTGAAAGACACGAAAATGCACGCCTATCGCACCCATAACTGCGGCCAGCTTCGCAGCCAGGACGTCGGCCAGACGGTCCGCCTGTCGGGCTGGGTGCACCGCAAGCGCGACCATGGCGGGCTGTTGTTCGTCGACCTGCGCGATCATTACGGCCTGACGCAGATCGTCGCCGACAGCAGCGATCCGGCCTTCGCGACGCTCGACGGGCTGCGCGCCGAAAGCGTGGTCACGATCACCGGCGACGTCGTCGCGCGCTCGGCCGAGACGGTGAATGCGAACCTGCCCACCGGCGAGATCGAGGTGCGCGCGCGCGACGTCGCGGTGCAGTCGGCGGCCGCCGAACTGCCGCTGCCGGTCGCGGGCGAGCAGGAATATCCCGAGGACATCCGCCTGAAATACCGCTTCCTCGACCTGCGCCGCGAACGGTTGCACGCCAATATCCTGCTGCGCGCGAACGTCATCGCCTCCCTGCGCCGCCGTATGGTCGAGCAGGGGTTCACCGAATATCAGACCCCGATCCTCACCGCCTCGTCGCCAGAGGGTGCGCGCGACTATCTGGTGCCCAGCCGCGTCCATCCCGGCAAATTCTATGCGCTGCCGCAGGCGCCGCAGATGTTCAAGCAGCTGCTGATGGTCGCGGGCTTCGACCGCTATTTCCAGATCGCGCCCTGCTTCCGCGACGAGGACGCGCGCGCCGACCGTTCGCCGGGCGAGTTCTACCAACTTGATTTCGAGATGAGCTTCGTCACGCAAGACGATGTTTTCAATGCGATCGAACCCGTCCTCGCGGGCGTGTTCGAGGAATATGCGAACGGCCGGTCGGTGACCCCGGCCGGCAGCTTCCCGCGCATTCCCTACCGCGAATCGATGCTGAAATACGGCAATGACAAGCCCGACCTGCGCAACCCGCTGATCATCACCGACGTGTCGGCGCATTTCACCGGATCGGGCTTCGGCCGCTTCGCCGACATCGTCGCGGCGGGCGACGTGGTGCGCGCGGTGCCGGCGCCGGGGACGGCGGAAAAGAGCCGTAAATTCTTCGACGACATGAACGCCTGGGCGCAGGGCGAGGGCTTTGCGGGGCTCGGCTATGCGACGCGCAAGGGCGGCGAATGGGGCGGCCCGATCGCCAAGAACCACGGACCGGACAAGATGGACGCGCTCGCCGCCGAACTCGGCCTCGGCCCCGACGACGGCCTGTTCTTCGCGGCGGGCAAGGAAGCCGTCGCGGCGAAGCTCGCGGGCCTCGCGCGCACGCGCGTCGCCGAACAGCTGGACCTGATCGACCAGAACCGCTTCGACCTGTGCTGGATCGTCGATTTCCCGATGTTCGAGGCCGACGAGGACACGGGCAGGATCGATTTCAGCCACAACCCGTTCAGCATGCCGCAGGGCGAGCTGGAGGCGCTGGAAACGAAGGACCCGCTCGATATTCTCGCCTGGCAATATGATATCGTCTGCAACGGCGTCGAACTATCGTCGGGCGCGATTCGGAACCATCGCCCCGACATCATGTACAAGGCGTTCGAGATCGCCGGCTATTCGCAGGCCGACGTCGATGCCAATTTCAGCGGCATGATCAACGCCTTCAAGTTCGGCGCACCGCCGCACGGCGGGTCGGCGCCGGGGGTCGACCGCATCGTGATGCTGCTCGCCGACGAGCCGAACATTCGCGAGGTCGTCGTCTTCCCGATGAACCAGAAGGCCGAGGACCTGATGATGGGCGCCCCGGCGCCCGTCACCGAGAAACAGCTTCGCGAACTCCATATCCGGCTGGTGGACGGTCCGAAGGGCTGACGGACACGCTCCGTTCGGGCTTTCTCTTGCGATAGTTGTGAAACTGTGATACGCAGTTTCACATGAAGAATGTCACTATCGCCCTCGACGACGAAACGCATCGCCGCGCGCGTATTCGCGCGGCGGAACTGGGGATGTCGCTGTCGGCGCTGGTGAAGGATTATCTGCGGCAATTGGCCGATGCGCCGCCGCCCGAAGCCGGAGTGCGGGAAATGTCCATGCCCTTTACCGTCGCGCCCGCTTATGCGGCCGGCCCGCCGACGATCAAGCCCGCGCCGCGGAACGCCAAGCCGCGGCAGCCGGGGGCGCTGCGGGGGAAGACCGGGGTCGCCAACGATTTCGACGAATGGCCCGAAGGCTTCCTCGACGCCCTCTATGGCGAAGATACCGAGGCCGCGCGCAACTGGTATAAATGAGGCTGCTGCTCGACACCCATGCGCTGATCTGGTGGCTGGAGGATTCGCCGCACCTCGGCCCCGTGTCGCGCGCGTTGATCGCCGATGCGGACAATGACGTGCTGGTCAGTATCGTGTCGCTTTGGGAAATTACGATAAAATGGCGGGTCGGCAAATTGGCGCAATCGGGAAGCCATTTCGCCGAGCTGCTTGACGATCAGCGCATCGACTTGTTGCCCGTGACGGCGGAGCATATCCGCGCGCTCGATACGCTCGCCTTTCATCACGGTGACCCGTTCGATCATCTGATTCTGGCGCAGGCGGAGCGGGAACGGTTGATGGTCGTGACGAGCGACCGGCAGATGGCGCTTTATGGTGTTCCTTGCATCGAGGCGGCGAAATGACGGAGCAGGGTCCCACCACGCACAGTCTCGCCACGCCGGACGGCGACATCTGCTGGTTCGAATGGGGGCAGCTGGGGGAAGGGGCGACGCTGCTGCTTCTCCACGCGACGGGTTTTCATGCGCGGTGCTGGGATCGGGTGGTCGCGGCGCTGCCGCCCGGCACGCATGTCGTCGCGCCCGATCATCGCGGCCACGGGCGCAGCTTTCGGCCGGCGTCGCTGTCCGATTGGACGATCAACGCGCGCGTGCTGCTGCCGCTGGTCGATCGCTTCGCGGGGCGACCGTTTGTCGGCTGCGGCCACAGCATGGGCGGCTATGTCCTTACCCGTCTCGCCGCCGAGCGGCGCGAGGCCTTTCGCCATCTCGTCCTGATCGACCCGGTGATCATGGCGCCGGCGCTCTATGCCGGCGGCGGCGATGCGCCGGTGCCCGATCCGGCCGAATTTCCGGTGTCGCGCCGCCGCAACCAGTGGGCGGACGCGGACGAGATGCGCGCGCGCTTCGCCGATCGCCTGCCCTACAGCCGGTGGGACCCGCGGGTGCTCGCCGATTATTGCGCCCACGGGCTGCTGCCGGCCGCTTCGGGCGAGGGCTATGAGCTGGCGTGCCCGCCGGCGCTGGAAGCATCGATGTATCAGAATGCGCTGCGGAACGATCCCTATGCGTGGCTGGGCGCCCTCGCGGCGCCCGTCACGCTGATCCGCGCCCCGGCGGGAACGCGCGACGGCGCGCTCGATTTCTCGCAAAGCCCGACATGGACCGAACTCGGCCCGCACCTCGGCGCGGTGCGCGACGAGCTGTGGGCTCAGAACAGCCATTTCATCCCGATGGAAGCGCCCGGGCGCGTCGCGGACCTGCTCGCCGGACTGCTCTGACCGCCCGGGAAAGGCGTCCGCGGCTGTATCAGATAGCGACATATGCGATCACCCCCTTGGTCGCGCGCGTCGGGCTGGGCTAGGGTGACGGCATGACCATCTCGCTCTCCGATCATGAAACCGGCGCCCGATACGAGGGCGATTATGGCAAGGACCTCGCCGCGCTGCAGGACCGGCTCGAACGCATCCAGGCCGCGCACATCGCCTATGGCCAGCGCAGCGTCATCATGCTCGAAGGCTGGGACGCGGCGGGCAAGGGCGGGATCATCCAGCGGATGACCGCCTCGCTCGACCCGCGCTTCTACGAGGTCTGGCCGATCGGCGCACCGAACGATGCGGAAAAGGCGCGGCATTTCCTGTGGCGCTTCTGGACGCGCCTGCCCGGAAACCGCGAAATCTGCGTCTTCGACCGCAGCTGGTACGGGCGCGTCCTCGTCGAACGGGTCGAGGGCTTCGCGACCGAGGCCGAGTGGCGCAAGGGCTATGACGAGATCAACGAGTTCGAGGCGCAGCTGGCCGGATCGGCGACCAACCTCGTCAAACTGTTCGTCCACGTCACGCAGGAGGAACAGGACCGGCGTTTCGCCGACCGCCTCGACGATCCGTGGAAGCGGTGGAAGACGGGGAGCGAGGATTATCGCAACCGGGCCAAGCGCCAGGATTATCTCGCCGCGATGGAGGAGATGTTCCAGCAGACCGACACGCGCTGGGCGCCGTGGAAGGTGATCGACGGCAACAACAAGAAGGCGGCGCGCATCGCCGCGCTGACCCATGTCGCCGAGCGGCTCGAGGCTGCGGTGCCGATGACGCCGCCCGAACGCGATCCCGCGGTGGTCAAGCTGGCGCGCAAGGCCTTCGGCTATGAGGTGAATGATTGAGGCTGCCGCCTAGCCATCGCGTCTCCCAACCGCTACATGAACGGGATGAGCCGCGCCAAGAGATCCGACGACTGGGGTTTCCCCCGCTGGCGCGCCTATGGCGCGTCGCGCGAGGCTCAGAAGGTGCGGATCTGCGACCGCTACGGTTGCGAGGAACCCGGCAACTGTCCCGCCCCCAAGTCGCCGAACAGCCCCGAACGTTGGTATTTCTGCGAGGCGCACGCCGCCGAATATAATCGCGGCTGGGACTATTTCGCCGGGCTGAGCGCCGAGGAGGCGGCCGAGCGCGCCGCCGACGAGGCGCGCGGCGCGCGCAGCTATGCCCGCGCACAGCATTATGGCTGGGGCGGCCCCGGCGACGGCAGCCGCAGCGCCGACGAGATGCGCGCGCTCGAGGTGCTGGGGCTCGACCCCGACGCCGATTTCGAGGCGACGAAGAAGGCGTGGCGCGGATTGGCGAAGGAATGCCACCCCGACGTCAGGCCCGGCGACGAAGAAGCGGCGAAGCGCTTCGCGGCGGGGCAGGCGGCATTCGAGGTGCTGAAACAGGCCGAGGAACGCAAGAGCTGGAAGCCGGCGTAGCGGGGCTGTTGGGCGTCGTTTTGGATCCCCGCCTCCGCGGGAACACCGCGATGTTTCTAAGATGAAGAATCCGGGGGCGACGCCATCCGGCACCGCCCCGGAAATATCGGGGTGGGCGGCGCCCACCCCGCGCTCCTTACAGGCCGTCGAGGCCCTTGCTGACCAGCACGTTCACCGCGACGCGGCGGTTCTGCGCCTTGCCTTCGATGGTGTCGTTGCTGGCCGCCGGGTCGGCTTCCGCCATCCCGGTGGGGGTCAGCATGCGATAGGGTTTCCAGCCGCAGGCCTGCTGAAGATGATTGACGACGCGGCCCGCCCGCTTTTCGCTGAGCTGCTGGTTGAACTCCTGGCTTCCCGTCGAATCGGTGTAGCCGACGACGAGCAGCAGCGCGTTGTCCATCCCCTCGGCCTGGCTGGCCGTGGCGCACAGCTCGGCCTTCGCCTGCTCGGACAGCACGGCCTTGCCGACGTCGAAGTTCACGTTGGTCGTGCCCTTGACATTATACTGGTCGATGTCGCCCATGCGGCCGCGCAGCGCCTCCGTCGCCGCTGTCTGTTCGGCGAAGCGCTGGTCGGTGCCGTTGTGGATCATCGACGCGGTCCTGAGGTCCTTGTTCTTGAGGTCGATCTGGCTCGCCACCAGGCCGCCGTCCCACTGCAGCGTCTCCACCGTCACCGGCAGCCCGTTGAGCAGCGAATCGGCGGCGAGCTTGTTGCGGTTGAGGCCCAGGAAGCCCCCCTTGGACTTGATCCGGGTGGTGTCGGTGATGGCGATGACCGTGTTGGCGCCGTCGGCGGTCGTGACCTGCATCCGGTTGCCGCTGCGCGCGGAGATGATGCCCTCGATCTCCGGCCCCTTGGTCATCTCCGCCTCGGTCGGCAGCGTGCCATAGACGGTCGTCATGACGTCGCCCTCGGACGCGTCCTGCTGCGGCTGCGCCGCCAGGCCGACCGTCGCCGGTGCGGCCAGCATGGCGAGCAGCAACGCTATTCGGGAATTTCTGGAAACGGCACTCATGATATCACTCCTTCAATGAGCCGCCCCCGCGTTCAGGTCGCCCTTTCCGGCACCTGCGGAGTCCCTGCAAGAGCGCGCGATTGCTTGCGCCGGTAATTGGAGTGCATTGTGCGGCGAACCGATGGCGGACGTCGCCTGCGGCGTCCTTTCGCGCGCTCCGGGCCTACGCCGACGGCGCGCCGCTATTCATAGACGCACGCGTCGAGCCCGTCGCGCGCGACGACGCCGATGCGGGCGCGGATCATGTTGCCGTACCGGCGCGTGAAGCCCGACGGGCTGATCGCCTCGCGCTTCTTGGGCAGCGGCAGGATCGCGGCGATGCGCGCCGCTTCGGCGGGCGTCAGCCGGCTCGCGCCATGCTTGAAATAGCGCTGCGCCCCCGCCTCGACGCCATAGGTGCCGATGCCGGTCTCGGCGATGTTGAGGTAGACCTCCATGATCCGCCGCTTGCCCCAGATCTTTTCGATCAGGAAGGTGAACCACACCTCCGGCACCTTGCGCAGATAGCGCGTCCAGCCGCTGCCCTGCCACAGGAAGGCGTTCTTTGCCGTCTGCTGGCTGATCGTCGATCCGCCGCGGATTCGCTTGCCCTGCGCGTTGCGCTCGATCGCCTGCTCGATCGCGGCGCGGTCGAAGCCGTTGTGGCTGCAATATTTACCGTCCTCGGCGGCGATCGCGGCGCGGACCATGGTGCGGTCGATCCGCGACAGGCTGGTCCAGTCCTTGGTGATGCCGTTGCCGTCGGCGAGCATGGTGAAGGTCACCGGCGGCGGCACGACTGCATAGAGGAGCACCCAGAGGACAGAGAAGAGCAGGGCGCCGACCAGAATCTTGAGCGCGGTCCCGAAGAACCGCCCCAAGGTGGATTTCGCCCGCGTCCCGCTTTTCCTCGCCATCGAAGCGGCCTAGTCGAGTGCGATGCAAAGGAAAAGTCCCGATCGCATGCGTCGATTCGTCATGCTGCCGCCCGCATTTGTGCTAATTGTCCTGTTGGCGACGACCGCCCCGGCGGCAGCGCAGGAACCGCGCACGCTGTGCCCCGACCGGCCGGGGCTCGGCACCCCCGCCTGCACCGTGGAGGCGGGGACCGTGGTATTCGAACTCGGCATCGGCGACTGGACGCGCGAGCGCGACGGCACCCTGCGCACCGACACGGTGACCGCGGGGGAGGCGTTGCTGCGCGTCGGCCTGACGCCGTCGACCGAGGTGCAGATCGGCTGGACCGCGCTCGGCCGTGTGCGCGAGCGCGATATGGTTGCGGGGACCGCGGCCGGCCGCACCGGGACGGGGGACGTGACGCTGGCGCTGCGCCGCAACCTGCGCAATCCCGACGGCTCGGGATTTTCGCTGGCGGTCATGCCCTATGCGAGCCTGCCGGTCGGCGGCCGCGCGCTCGGCGCCGGCGACTGGGGCGCGGGCCTGCTGATCCCGGCGAGCGTCGAGGCGGGGGCGGTTTCGCTCAGCCTGACGCCGCACGTCGACGCGGCGGTCGACGCCGACGGGGACGGCCGCCATCTCGCCTATGGCACGGTGGCCGGGTTGGGTTTCGCGGCGTCGGACGCGGTATCGATCGCGGCCGAACTTTCCTTCGCGCGCGACCGCGATCCTGCCGGGCACGACAGCGAATGGCTCGCCGGGCTGTCGGCCGGATGGCAGCCGGACGACGACAGCCAATGGGACATCGGCGTCAATATCGGCCTCAACCGCGCCAGTCCCGATTTCCAACTCTATTTCGGCTTTGCGCGCCGTTTTTAGATTCTGTCATGTTTGGCTTGAATGAGCCTCAACCAGAAGCGGAAAAGCGCAAGCTTCCCGAAGGCGCGGAAGCATATGACTTTGACGCATGATCATCTTTGAATGAAACCGGCTGGTTTATAGATGTGTCCCCGCGCAGGCGGGGACCCAGAGCGACCTTGCGCCAGCCTGCCTAGGGTCCCCGCCTGCGCGGGGACACGCAAATGTTTCAGTCAAAGCGGATTACGCTCCTGGGAACGGGGCCGCAGGCCGGAGCGTACGACGGCCGCCATTCTCGCCGGTTCAGGGCTTCGGCGGGTCGCCGTCTTTCCCGTCCGGCGCGGCGCCGGCATCGTCGCCGGCCCTGTCCTTGCTGGCGTCCTTGCTGGCGTCCTTGGCGGCATCGATCGCGTCGTTCGCCTTCGCTGCCGCATCCCTGGCGGCGTCGCCTGCCTTGGCGGCGGCAACCTTGGCCGCGTCCGCGGCATCGGCGGCGAGCGAGCGCATCTTTGCCTCGGCCTCGGCTTCCTTGCCGCTCATCACCAGCCACGCCATCACGCCCGCCGCGATCAGCGCCAGCAGCGCGAGCCAATAGCCGAATTCCCAGTGAATCTGGATCATCGACAGCGCCGCTTGATCGAGTCCGCCGTTGCCGCCGCCATTCTTGGCCGCTTCGGCGGCAATCGCGTCCTTGCTGTAGCGCCACGTCCCGATCAGGATCAGCAGCAGCGCCGCCGCCGAGGTGCCGAGCACCAGCTTCGCCGTTTCGCGCCCGCGCGTGAACAGCAGCACCAGCCCGCCGACGATCGCGAGCAGCGCGAGGATCAACCACAGGTTCATCGCGGCGCCGTCACCGCTGCTCGATGCCCGGCCCATCGTCTTGATGCTGCCGAAAGCGAGGCCGAACCCGCTCGCCTCGGCAATCTTCTGGTTGGAGCAACTGACCGTCATCCACGGCAGCAGGAAGGCGAGCAGCGCGATACCCTTGGGTATCCGGATCCATTTCCACATGATTGAGTCCCCTGTAGCGATGACGAAGCGTCAGCGCGCGAGGCTAATCCTTTGCTCCCGCCTGTCAATTCACGCCGCGATCAGGCGGTGACGCAGCCAGGTTGGTCGGGGTCGGAAAAATTCGGCCATCCCCGATCCCGTCATGCTGGATTTGGAGCGCGATGACATCGAATGGACTCGTCATTGCGAGCGGCGAAGCCGCGCGGCAATCCAGAGCGCGCGGTAAACGCCCTGGATTGCTTCCCCCGGATCAGGTCCATTATTCGTCATGCTGAACTTGTTTCAGCATCCATGGCCGGACCTTCCCTTTTGTGCCGCCTTTCAGGCGAGGGCAGACCATGGACCCCCGGATCGGGTCCGGGGCAGGCTCTGAAACAAGTTGGCGTTTATACCCCTGAGACAGGGACGCTGGTGATCCCCGGCGAAAGCCGGGGTCCATGCGAGGCAGCGCCGTGCCATCTGGACCCCGGCTTTCGCCGGGGAACGCTCACCTGTCGGAAGGGGATAATTGCCAACTTGTTTCAGCATCCACGGTCTGCCCTCCCGCGTTGCGCGGCATCTGCCGCAAGCGCAGGTCATGGATGCCGAAACAGAGCGAGCATGACGAAGGAAACGGTGTCGCGCCAGCCCCGGCCCGAATCAAATGACGTTAACCCGGGACGTGGGGCCCCGCCGGTCAGGTCGCAATCAGCCGCCGTTCGCCGGCGAGCTTCAGCATCGCCTTCTGCAGCTTTTCGAACGCGCGCACCTCGATCTGGCGGACGCGCTCGCGGCTGACGTCGTAGACCTGGCTCAGGTCCTCGAGCGTCTTGGGATCGTCGGTCAGGCGGCGTTCGGTCAGGATGTGGCGTTCGCGGTCGTTCAGCGTTTCGAGCGCTTCGCTGAGCAGCGCGTGGCGCACGTCGCGTTCCTCCGCCTCGGCGACGCGCTCGTCCTGCAGCGGGCCTTCGTCGCCAAGCAGGTCCTGCCACTGGCTGTCGCCGTCCTCGCCCATCGGGACGTTGAGCGACGTGTCGCCGCCCATCGCCATGCGGCGGTTCATGCTGACCACCTCGTCCTCGGTGACGCCGAGGTCGGTCGCGATCTTCGCGACATGCTCGGGGCTCAGGTCGCCGTCCTCGAACGCCTCGAGGTTGTTCTTCATCCGGCGGAGGTTGAAGAACAGCTTCTTCTGCGCCGCGGTGGTGCCCATCTTCACGAGGCTCCACGACCGCAGGATGAATTCCTGGATCGAGGCGCGAATCCACCACATCGCATAGGTGGCGAGGCGGAAGCCGCGGTCGGGGTCGAATTTCTTCACCCCTTGCATCAGGCCGATATTGCCCTCGCTGATCAGCTCGCTGACCGGCAGGCCATAGCCGCGATAGCCCATCGCGATCTTGGCGACGAGACGCAGGTGCGAGGTCACGAGCTGCGCCGCGGCCTCATTGTCGTCATGTTCCTGGAACCGCTTGGCGAGCATATATTCCTGCTCGGGCGTCAACAGGGGGAATTTGCGGATTTCGGCCAGATAGCGGTTCAGGCTCGCCTCACCGCCGAGCGCGGGCACCACAGCCGGAACGTTGCTTTTATTCGCCATTGGTAAAGTGTCTTCCCTAAAACCTGAAAATATCCTGCCGCGGTTGGTTCCGGCGGTCAAAATAGATTTTCATTCGAAACCTAAACGCGCAGTTCGTCGATCAGTTCCCGCATGTCCGCGGGCAGATCGCTGTCGAGTGCGATCCTTTTGCCAGTTACCGGATGAATAAAACCCAAATGGGCCGCGTGCAATGCCTGCCGCTCGAAACCCCGCGCTTTCAGCACGTCCGACAGCGGCTTGCGGGTGCGGCCATAGACCGGGTCGCCGACCAGCGGATGCCCGATATGCGCCATGTGGACGCGCACCTGGTGGGTGCGGCCGGTTTCGAGCCGGCATTCGACGACCGTTGCACCGCGCAGCGGTTCGATGGTGCGATAATGGGTGACGGCCTGCTTGCCGCGCCCCGCGGGCACGACCGCCATCTTCTTGCGGTTCGTCGGCGAGCGTCCGAGCGCCGCCTCGACCGTGCCGTTCGCGGGCATCGGGCGGCCGGTCGCGATGGCGAGATAGCGGCGATCGATGCTGTGCGCCGCGAACTGCTTCGCCAGTCCCTCGTGCGCCTTGTCGTGCTTGGCGGCGACGATCAGCCCGCTGGTGTCCTTGTCGATGCGGTGGACGATGCCCGGCCGCGCGACGCCGCCGATCCCCGACAACTGCCCCGCGCAATGGTGGAGCAGCGCGTTGACCATCGTCCCGTCCAGATTGCCCGCGGCGGGGTGGACGACCATGCCCGCGGGCTTGTCGACGACGATCAGATGCTCGTCCTCATAAGCGATGACGAGATCCAGGTCCTGCGCGACATTGTGGGCGGGCGCGGGGGTCGGCACGCGCACTTCCAGCGTCGCGGGCGCCGCGGCTTTCGCCGCCGGGTCCCACAGCACCGTGCCGCGCGCGTCGGCGACCCGGCCGCCCTTGATCAGCGTCTTGACGCGCTCGCGCGACAGGTCGGGCAGCGCCTCGGCCAGCGCGCGGTCGAGCCGCAATCCGGCCGCGCTGTCCGCCAGCGTCACGGTCAAGATAGCGTCGTCCCCCTGCATCGGGGCCGATGTGGCTTCGGCGCGTCGAAATTCAAGGGGATCGCGCTTGCCCTTCGCCCCTTCGCTGCCGTAGGAGCGGCAGCGGACCGGGTCCGGTCCGCCCTGGGGGGAGCCTTCATCCATGACCGACGATCGCGTCGATTTCGCGTCCATGCTGGCCTCGCGCCTGTGCCACGACCTGCTCAGCCCGGTGGGCGCTTTCGCCAACGGGCTCGAACTGCTCGCCGACGAGCAGGACGCCGAAATGCGCGCGCGCGTGTTCGATCTGCTCGAACAGAGCGCGAGGACGTCGGCCAACAAGCTCAAATTCTTCCGCCTCGCTTTCGGTTCGGCGGGCGGGTTCGGCGACGCGGTGCCGCCCGACGAGGCGAAGGCCGCGATCGAGGGGATCATGGCCGACCGGCCGATCGAGCTGAACTGGATGATCGCCGACGAACCGCTGCCCAAGCCGGCGGTCAAGATCATCCTCAACCTCGCGCTGATCCTCGTCGATGGGCTGGTGCGCGGCGGGCGGCTCGACATCGGCTGCGAAAAGGCGGGCGAGGGGATCGAGATCGCGCTGCATGCCGAGGCCGAGCGCATCCTCGTCGATGCCGATGTCGAACGCCTGCTTTCCGAAGGCGAAGGGGCTGCCGCGATGACGTCGCGCACCGCGCCCGCCGCGCTCGTCCAGGCGGTCGCGGCGCAGAATGGCGGCACGGTGATGCTCGCGCGCGAAACGCCGACCTCGCTGCTCGTCGGGGCGGTGCTCAAGGGGGCCAGGCAAACCCTCCGTTAACCATTGTCGGCCATGGTGCGCGCAGGATTTAGGGGCGCACCGATACCGCGATGGACGATCTGCTGAACGATTTTCTGACCGAGACGTCGGAAATCCTTGCCGAAGCGGCGGGGGCGATCGTCGCGTGGGAGGCCGACCCCGCCGATCACGAGCGGCTCGACGCGATCTTTCGGCTCGTCCACACGATCAAGGGCAGTTCGGGATTTCTGGCCCTGCCGCGCGTCACCGCGCTGTCGCATGCCGCCGAGGATGCGCTCGACCAGGTCCGCCGCGGCAACCGCCCGGCCGACGCCATGCTCGTCACCGCCGTGCTGGCGATCGTCGACCGGCTGAGCGAGCTGTGCGACGTGCTGGGCCGCGACGGGGCGGAGCCCGCGGGCGACGACGGCGCGATCATCGCCGCGCTCGACGGCCGGCAGGCCGAAGCCGATCCGGCGGTCGAGGTCGCGGGCATTCCGCTTCGCCGCGAGGACGATCTGCTGGCCGACGGGCAGGGGTGGCGCTCGATCCGGGTGCCGCTGCCGCTGCTCGACAGCGTGATGACGGGCGTCACCGACATCGTCCTCGCGCGCAACGAATTCGCCCGGATGCTGCGCGAATCGGGGGCCGATCCGGCACTGATCGCCTCGTTCGACCGCCTGTCGGATTCGATCGCCGGCATGCGCCATTCGGTCAGCCAGATGCGGATGCAGCGGATCGACAAGCTGTTCGCGCCGCTGCCGCGGATCGTGCGCGACCTGGCGCAGGAAACGGGCAAGAAAATCCGCTTCACGACCAGCGGCGGCGAGGTCGAGCTCGACCGCGAGATGATGGAGAATATCCGCGATCCGCTGATCCACATCGTCCGCAACGCGGTCGACCATGGCGTCGAGGCGCCTGCCGACCGCGCGGCGGCGGGAAAGGACATGACCGCGACCATCGTCGTCGCGGCGCGCCAGTCGGGCAACCAGATCGAGATCGAGGTGCGCGACGACGGCCGCGGCCTGTCGCCCGACGCGCTGGTCGCCAAGGCGGTCGCGGCGCGGATCCTGACCGCGAGCGACGCGCGCGCGCTGACGCCCGCCGAACGGCTCGGCCTGATCTTCCGCCCCGGCTTTTCGACCGCGGCGCGGGTAACGGCGATTTCGGGACGCGGCGTCGGCATGGATATCGTCAAGGCCAATGTCGAGAAGATCGGCGGCGTCGTCGAACTGCGCAACGAGGAAGGACGCGGCCTGTCGATCCTGCTGCGCGTGCCGATGACGCTGACGATCATCTCCGGCCTGATGGTGCGCGCCGCCGGGCAATATTTCGCGATTCCGCGCGGCGCGGTGCGCGAGATTCTGCTCGAAAACAGCGATACGGTGCGCATCGACCGCGTCGGCGGCGGCGAACTGGCGACCGTGCGCGGGCAGCGCTATCCCCTGCTGCGGCTGGAGGAGGTGCTCGGCTGCCCGCGCGATGCGGAGGAGGACGACGACGACCGCGCGCTGGTGATCGTCCGGCCGGGGCAGGGGCAGAGCTATGCGCTGAGCGTCGCGGCGATCCACGATCAGGAGGAACTGGTGATCAAGCCCGCGGCGCCGATCATCATGGCGACCGGCCTCTATGCGGGCACGACGCTGCCCGACAATGGGCAGCCGGTGCTGCTGCTCGACGTGCAGGGACTGCTGGCCGCCGCGGCGATCGACGCGGTCGAGGCGGACCGCGGCGAAGCCGCCGCCGCCGAGGAAGCCGCCGCCGCGGCCGCGGCGCGCGACGCGGCGCAGCTTCTGCTGTTCCGCGATACCGATGGCCGGACGCGCGGCGTGCGCCTGTCGGTGATCGAGCGCGTCGAGGAAGTGCCCGCGCTCGCCCTGTTCGAAAGCGCCGGGACGGTGCGGGTCCAGATCGGCGACGATATCTTCCCCGTCCACGCCGACGCGCTGCCCGAAGGCCATGGCACGGTGAAGCTGCTGCGCCTGTTCGATGGCCGCACGGTGCTCTGCTATCCGGTCGCGGCGGTCGTCGACATCGTGCGGCTGCCCGACGCGGTGCAGCCCGCCGCGGCGCCGGGGCTGGTCGCCGGCGTCGTGCTGGTCGGCGGCGAGCCGGTCGAACTGATCGATCCGTTCTGGCTGATGGAACGCCACGCGGCCGTCCTGACCCCGTCCGTGGAGGAGGCCCGCCGGCCGCTGTGTCGCATCGCCGACGATGCCGACGGCTGGGGTGGCAATTTCCTCGCGCCGATCCTGCGCGGCGCGGGTTATCGCGTTGTGTCGGACGGCGATGCCGGCGAAGGCGAGGCGCCCGATGTGCTGCTGTGCCTTGCCGCCGACGACGGGCTTTGCGCACATGGCGGGGGCGGCGTCCCGGTGATCCGCCTGCGCGCTTCGGCGGCGACGGCCGGGCCGGCCGACGAAACCATCTATCGCTACGATCGCCAGGCGCTTCTCGATGCGCTGCGCCGGCATGTCGGGGGAGGCCGGCCGTGATCGACAGGCTCTATCTGGTCGCGCGGATCGCCGACACGCGCGTCGCGCTGCGCAGCGACGCGATCAATTCGGTCGTCACCGTCGGCCAGCCGGTCGCGGTTCCCGCCGCGCCGCCGCATGTCGTAGGAATCTTCGCGCTGCGCAGCCGCGTGCTGACGCTGATCGACCCGCATGTCGTCGTCGGCCTGCCGGCGGTTCCCGTCGCTCCCGGCCAGCGCGTGATCGTCGTCGACGTCGGTGGGCACGGCTATGCGTTGCTCGCCGACGCGATCGAGGATGTCTGTTTCATCGCGGCGCCCGAAACGCGTGTCGCGGGCAAGCTGCTGCCCGGCTGGGCGCGGGTCGCGGATGCGATGATCGAGCATGACGGGGCATCGCTGCTCGTCGTCGACCCGGCGCATTTCATCGCCGCGCCCGCCGCGCGGGCGGCCTGACGGGGTGCCCATCATGTTAACGCGCTGCATACCCCTTTGGCCTAGGGTGGCCGAAATCCCCGGGGGTCGGAGGTAGAAAATGTCGAAATCCTGTCTGGTCGTCGATGACAGCAAGGTCATTCGCAAGGTCGCGCGCCATATCCTTGAAAGCATGGCCTTTGCGGTCGATGAAGCGGCCGATGGCCAGGAAGCGCTGCGCTTCTGCCGCGCCAACCGGCCCGACGTGATCCTGCTCGACTGGAACATGCCGGTGATGAGCGGCATGGAATTCCTGGGCGCCTTCAACGATCTCGATTTCGGGCACGACGAGCGGCCGCGCGTCGTCTTCTGCACTACCGAGAACAGCATCGACCATATCCGCGCGGCGATCGAAGCCGGCGCCGACGAATATGTGATGAAGCCGTTCGACCGCGAAACGCTCGAAGGAAAGCTGCAACTCGTCGGCGTTGCCTGAGGCTGTTCGAGACCGCCGCATGACCCGGCCGCAACCCCGCCCGACCGATCCGCCGCCGGAAGAGGCCGGCCCGGTTCCGCGCGACGTGCGCGTGATGCTCGTCGACGACAGCCTCGTCGTGCGCAGCATCCTCGAACGCATCATCGAGCAGCGGCCGGGGCTCAGCATCTGCGCGTCCTTCGCCTCGGCGCAGGATGCGCTCGCCTGGCTGGCGCGCGAACCGGCCGACGTCGTCGTGCTCGACCTCGAAATGCCGGGAATGACGGGCATCGACGCCCTACCGCTCATCCTCCAGCGCGCGGCGAATGCGCGCGTGCTGATCCTGTCGTCGAATTGCGTCGAGGGCGGATCGGCGGCGATCGACGCGCTGGCGCTCGGCGCCAGCGACACGCTCGCCAAGCCCGGGCGCGGCAGTTTCTCGGGCCGCTTTGCCGAGGTGCTGACCGATCGCATCCTCTCGCTTGGCCAGCGCCCGCCGGCGATTCCCGCCGCGGCGCGCGCCGTCCGCCGTCCGGCGCGGCTCGCGGCGGCGCCGGTGATCGACGCCGGCCAACCGCTCGAATGCATCGCGGTGGCGGCGTCGACCGGCGGCATTCCGGCGTTCACGACCTTTCTCGCGCACCTCGATCCGCGCATTCGCGCGCCGATCCTGCTGACGCAGCATCTGCCCGACGCCTTCATGGAATTTTATGCGCGGCAGATTGCGACGCTGACGACGCGCCGTGTCCATGTCGCGACGGCGGGGATGCCGGTCGAGGCGGGGCATATCTATCTGGCGCCGGGCGACGCGCATCTGGTGGTCGTCGCCAACGGCCGGCGGCGCGAGATCGCGCTCGACCGGCACCCGGTCGACAATGGCTGCTGTCCTTCGGCCGACCCGATGCTGGCGTCGGTCGCAGAGGTCTATGGCGAGGGCGGCGTCGCGGTGATCCTCAGCGGCATGGGGCGCGACGGCGCGCAGGGAGCCGCGCGCCTGAAGGCGGCGGGCGGCACGGTTTTCGCGCAGGCGCCCGAAAGCTGCGTGATATGGGGCATGCCCGGCGCGGTCAGCCGGACCGGGATTGCCGCGGCGACGCTCAACCCCGACGCGATCGCGCTGATGCTGGGCGGCAGCCTGGCGGGACGGCCGCGGCGATGATGGGCGGCGGCACGGCCAGCGAATCGGCCTATCGCGTCCTGATGAGCGTGCTCGAATCGCGCACCGGCCAGACGTTGTCGCCGAACCGCATCTGGCGGATCGAGATGTCGCTGAAGCCGGTGTTGCAGCGGCACGGCATCGCCGACCTCGACGCGCTGGTCGCCGCGCTCGTCACCGCGAACGGGCGGCAACTGCTCGACGACACCGTCGATGCGATGCTCAACAACGAGACCTTCTTTTACCGCGAACACAGCGTCTTCGACGATATTGCGGAGAAGGCGCTTGAATATCTTCGCGTGGTGAACGCGCGCCAGCGGCAACTGACGATCTGGCATTGCGGCGTATCGACCGGGCAGGAAGCCTATTCGATGGCGATGCTGCTCGCCGAGCAGGGCGAGCGCTGGGCGGGCTGGCGCGTCGACGTCATCGGCACCGACGTCAGCCATCACGCCATTTCGCGCGCGCGGGTCGGGCTCTACAGCCAGTTCGAGATTCAGCGCGGGTTGCCGGTGCAGCGCATGGTCCGCTGGTTCGACCAGACCGAGGCAGGATGGCTCGCCAAGGCCGATCTGCGCCGCCGCGTCGACTTTTCGGTGCAGAACATGCTGATCGACCGGCCGCCGCTGGCCGCGCCGGCCGACCTGATCTTCTGCCGCAACCTGCTGCTCTATTTCGCGATGCCGATGCGGCAGAAGGCGTTCGCGCGGCTGCGCGCGATCGCGGCGCCGCAGAGTTTCCTTGTCCTCGGCGCCGGGGAGACGGTGCTCGGGCAGACCGACCAGTTCGTCGCCAGCCCGCGCCTGCGCGGCCTGTACGAACCGGCCGACCAGCAGGTGCGGCGCCCCGTCGCCGCCTGACCTTGCTTTTTGCGCCCCGCTGGCGCAGGGGAAAGAGCGGTTCCGCGCCGGGCCGGAACAATAATGGATCGCGAGAGGCATGGGCGATTTTATCGAACGCTGGTCCCCCAATTTCGACGAGCGCGCGCTGCCCATCTCGATGATCGTCCTGCATTACACCGGCATGAAGACCGGCGCCGAAGCCATTGATCGGCTTGCCGATCCCGCGGCGAAGGTTTCGGCGCACTATGTCGTCAGCGAGGATGGGCAGATCACCCATATGGTGCCCGAGGACAAGCGGGCCTGGCATGCCGGCAAGTCGCATTGGCGGGGCGTGCGCGACATCAATTCGGCCAGCGTCGGCATAGAGATCGTCAATCCGGGGCACGAATTCGGCTACGTGCCCTTTCCCGACCCGCAGATCGCCTCGGTCGTCCGGCTCGTCCACCTGATCAAGGACCGCCACGGCGTCACGCGCGGCAATGTCGTCGGCCATTCGGACATCGCGCCGACGCGCAAGCAGGACCCGGGCGAACTGTTTCCGTGGCACGAACTGGCGCGCCGCCGCCTCGCGCTGCCGCGCCCGACCAAGAAGCTGACCGATCCGCTGTGGACCGACGCGGGCTTCCTGCTCGCGCTCGAGCGCTTCGGCTACGACGTGACCGACGGCTTCGCGGCCACCGTGGCGTTCCAGCGCCGTTTTCGTCCCGAACTGATCGACGGCACGATCGATGGCGAATGCCGGGCGATCCTGCTCGCGTTGCTGTTGCCGCAGCCCGAGGGGGATTGAGCGGCGGGGTTCGGTCGGGAGCCGACCTATCTTTCATCGTCACCCCGGACTTGATCGGGATATATATCCTTCAGGCAAGTCAGGAACCGTTCCCCGGCGAAAGCCGGGGTCCAGATGGCACAGCGCTGCCCCGCATGGACCCCGGCTTTCGCCGGGGAACAGTGACTTGTCGAAAAGGGATAATTGCCGACTTGATCCGGGGCCCCGCTTGATGCCGAAGACCGGTCGACGCCCCAAAAAGCGGGATCCCGGGTCAAGCCCGGGATGACGGAAGTGGAGGAGAGCTATGTCAGTTCCTCACCCTAAAGCCGACACTCTTACAATCGCTCGCAATTGCCCGCCATCCGCGCTATATTGTGCCGTGCCAGAGGGTCGGGCGATCGCCGCTTTCCGCGAGGGAAGGGGAGGAAAGTCCGGGCTCCACGGAAACCACGGTGCCGGATAACGTCCGGCGGGTCCGCTTTCGGGCGGGCTCAGGGAAAGTGCCACAGAGAGCAGACCGCCAAAGGCTTCGGCCCGGCGAAAGGTGAAAGGGTGCGGTAAGAGCGCACCGCGCGGACGGCAACGGACGCGGCACGGCAAACCCCACCGGGAGCAAGGTCGAATAGGGATGGCACGGGCCCCTTTCTTAGGGGAGGGTGCCCAGGGCTGGTTCCGGCCCCGCCGTCCGGGTTGACTGCTTGAGCGTCCGGGCAACCGGCCGCCTAGAGGAATGATCGCCCATCCCCGCAAGGGGTGGACAGAACCCGGCTTACAGACCCTCTGGCGCCATACTCTCCCCACCTGCGCTGGAACCGCGCTTGCGGGCAGCGCGTTGCCTTTGCAGGCCAACGATAGGGAGCCCGGTCATGAAAGTCGTCGACGAACATGTCGAAGTCACCGATGAAGAAGCCACCAGCGCCGTCAAGGGGCATAATGTCCGCTATGTCCTCGCCATATCGCTCGCGGCGGTGATCGTCGTGCTGTCGGCGATCTGGATCGTCCCGGCGCTGCTGCAGCCCTGATATTATAAAGGCATCAGGTGAAAGCGTCATTGCGAGCGAAGCGAAGCAATCCAGGGTGTGCGTAAACCGCTCTGAATTGCTTCGCTTCGCTCGCAATGACGGTCTGAGTCGATCTTACGTCAATTGATTCCGGATTCCGGTAAGGGCGTGGTCGAACCAGCGCCGGGATAGGCGATCGCCATCACTTCCCATTCTTTCGGGCCAGCGGGAAGCTGGACCGTGCGCAGGTCGCCGACCGCCGCGCCGCGCAGCGCGCGGGCGAGGGGACTGTTCCAGCCGATCCGCCCGGCGCCGGCGTCGGCTTCATCGTCGCCGGTCAGCGTGACCGTGCGCCGCATGTCGTCCTCGTCGGCAAGCTCGACGCTGGCGCCGAACCAGATGCGGTCCCGGTCGGGCTGCGCCGCCGGATCGACGACGCGCGCCGCCTTCATCCGCCGCGCGAGGAAGGCGAGCCGCCGGTCGATTTCGCGCAGCCGCTTGCGGCCGTAGATATAGTCGCCGTTCTCGCTGCGGTCGCCATTGCCCGCCGCCCAGCTGATCGTTTCGACCAGCTTCGGCCGCTCCCCGCCCAGCAGCGCGTCATATTCGGCGCGCAGCGCGGCGAAGCCCGCCGGGCTGATGATGTTGCTCCTGTCCCCCGCCATGGGCTTCAGCCGGGGTTCGACTTGCCGAGGTAGAAGCTCAGCGGCGCCTTGGGCAGCGTCCGACCGCCTTCGCGCAGCGTGTCGTAGACGACGGCATTCTCGAGCACGCGCTGGACGTAGTTCTTCGTCTCGAAGATCGGGATCGCCTCGATCCAGTCGAGGATGTCGATCGCGCCCGTCCGCGGATCGCCGTTGGCGCGCAGCCATTTGTTCACATTGCCGGGCCCGGCGTTGTAGGCGGCGACGGCGAGCGGGTAGCTGCCGCCGAAATAGCTGAGCATCTGCTGGAAATAGGTCGACCCCAGCGTCATGTTGTAGCCGGTGTCGGTGGTCAGCGATCCGGCGTCGTAGCCGAGCCCCAGCTTGCCCGCGACCTCGCGAGCGGTGCCGGGCATCAGCTGCATCATGCCGCGCGCCCCGGCATGGCTGACCGCGGCGCGATCGAACTGGCTTTCCTGCCGCGTGATCGCGTGGATGAAGGTCCAGTTGCCCTCATGACCGGCGGGAACGCGGACGGTCGGAAAGCCCGACACTTCGACCGCGTCGAGGCTGTTCGCCTGCGCGCTGCGGCCGATCATCACGCCCAGGTCGGGGCGGCCGATCTGCTGCGCGAGCTGGCCCGCGAGCACATGATCGGCGGGCGAGGTCGCCTTTTGCGCCAGCGCGCGCAGGAACAGCGACTGTTCGCGCCACGCGCCGATCTCTCCCAGCACGCGCGACGCGCGGACGAGGCGGTCGTCGTCGAATGCCGTTCGCTCGGCGCCGCTGACCTGGATGCTCGGCACCGGGGCCGGGCGCGGCTGCGGCCGGCCGAGCCGTTCGAGCGCGAGCTGGCCGTAGAACTGGTCGTAATGCTGCGCGGCGTCGGCGAAATGGGCGTTGGCGGTCGCGGCGTCGCCCGCCGCCAGCGCCGCGCGGCCGGCCCAGTAATAGCCCTTGGTGCGCGTCTGCGCCGAGCGGGCGGCGTCGCCATAGGCGCGGTACAGCCGCACCGCTTCGGCCGGGCGGCGCAGATCCTTGAAGGCGAGCTGGCCCGCGAGCCAGGCGAGCGAGGTGTAATCGTCGCGCACCCCCAGCGGCGTCTCGCGCACCACCGTGCCCGGCGGCAGCGCGTCGTCGATCTGCTTCGCGATATTGTAGGCGGTCAGCTTGTCGCCCGCCGCGTCGGCCTGCCGCGCGTTGGTCAGCAGCGTTTCGAGCCATTCCTCGGCGTCGGTGGGAGGGCTCGACAGGCTGCGCGGGCCCGCCAGCAGCGCGCGCGCCTCGCCGACGCGGCCCGATTTGCGCAGCCAGGTCGCCTTGGCGGTGATATAGCCGGGGTCGGTGCGCAGGATCGCCGGGTTGGCCGCCTCGACCGCCGCGGCCTGTAGCGCGGCGTCGACCGCAGCGCTGCGCAGCGCGAGCCGCGCCGCGAACTGCGCGCGCCTTTCGGGCGAGGTGAAGCCGAGCTGGCGCGCCGCGGCGGCGGTGTTGTTCGACCACAGCAGCCGGTCCATCCGCGCATCATGGTCGGCCAGGCTCAGCGCGCCGGGGAAGAAGGAGAGCACGCGGTTGACCTCGCTCTCGTCGAGCGGCCCGCTCGTCCACGCGCGGCGGACGGCGGCATAGGCCTCGTCGCGGCGGCCCGAGGCGTTGAGCGCCAGCGCCATGCGCAGCTCGCCGCTCGGCGTCTTTGGCGGATAGGCCTGGAAATAGGCGAGGGTGCGCGCGGGGTCGAAGCTGTCGATCGCGATCGCCTTTTCGGCGCGGGTGCGCATCTTGTCCGCGTCGGGCCAGCCCTTGTTCGCCATCAGGAAGCGCGATAGGCGGTCGAAGGAGGCGCTCTGGTCCTGGGTCAGGCGCCGCCATTCCATCACCGCGTCGCCGACCGTATTGGTCGCCGTCGGCGGTGTGGTCGAGACCGACGCAAGCCCCATCTGGGCCCGATACCAGGCCATCTGTTCGGGCGTCAGTTCGCTGGCGGCCGCCATGGAGGGAAGAAGGAGCGCCGCAACCAGCGCGAGACGGGAAACGGGGAACAGCGAGATCATGCCGGGCATTTTAGTGCCAAACTCCTTGCGGGGCGCTGAATAGGCGTTCATTAGGCGGCGCGCCGACCTTCCCTATCGGTTCCGGCGCTTTTTTGTAAAGGAGCGGAGCATGTTTTCGGGCTCGATTCCCGCCTTGGTGACGCCATTTCGCGATGGGGCGTTCGACGCCCCGGCCTTCGTGCGCCTCGTGGACTGGCAGGTCAAACAGGGGACGAGCGCGCTGGTTCCGTGCGGCACCACCGGCGAAAGCCCGACGCTGAGCTTCGACGAGCATTACCGGGTCATCGACGTCTGCATCGAGGCGGCGGCGGGGCGCGTGCCGGTGATCGCCGGCTGCGGGTCGAACGACACCGCGACCGCGATCCGGCACATGCGCCATGCGCAGGCGGCGGGCGCGGCGGCGGCGCTGGTCGTCGCCCCCTATTACAACCGGCCGACGCAGGACGGGCTGATCGCGCATTTCCGCGCGCTGGCCGACGCGAGCGACCTGCCGATCGTCGTCTACAACGTCCCCGGCCGCACCGTCACCGACATCGCGGCCGAGACGATGTGCCGGCTGGCCGAGATTCCGTCGGTGGTGGCGATCAAGGATGCCAGCGGCGACCTCGCCCGCGTCACCGTCCACCGCGCCGGGGCGGGCGCCGGTTTCTGCCAGCTCAGCGGCAACGACGACCTGTGGCTGCCGCACGCGGTGCTGGGCGGCGTCGGCTGCATTTCGGTGACCGCCAATGTCGCGCCGCGGCTGTGCGCCGATTTCGCCGCCGCCTGCGCCACGGGCGACTGGAGCGGCGCGCTGAGCCTGCACGACCGGCTGTTCGCGCTGCACAAGGCGATGTTCTCCGACGCCTCGCCGGGGCCGGTCAAATATGCGCTGTCGCGCGTCCACGACTGGTTTTCGCCCGAAGTGCGCCTACCTATCATCCCGGCGTCGGCTGCGTCGCGGGGCGCCATCGATGCCGCGCTCGTGGCGGCGGGAGTGATTTAGGAGGTGACTGGCCTGCAATCCTCCTTTCTCCATTTAGAGTCGGTATAAGGTTCAATTTTCAGGTTTCTCAATGGCCCGTCCGCAATCCGCCCCCGAATTCGACAAGAAGAAGGTCGTCGCCGAGAACCGGCGCGCGCGCTTCGACTATGCCGTCGAACAGGTGTTCGAGGCGGGCATCGCGTTGCAGGGGACAGAGGTCAAATCGCTGCGCTTCGGCGAGGGCACGATCGCCGAAAGCTATGCCGAGGTGGCGGGCGGCGAGGTGTGGCTGATCAACGCCAATATCCCCGAATTCAGCCACGGCAACCGCTTCAACCATGAACCGCGCCGGCCGCGCAAGCTGCTGTTGAACACGCGTGAGATCAACAAGCTGCACGCCGCCGTCGCGCGGCAGGGAATGACGCTGGTGCCGCTGTCGGTCTATTTCAACAGCCGCGGGCGCGCCAAGGTCGAACTGGCGCTCGCAAAGGGCAAGAAGGCGCACGACAAGCGCGAATCGATCAAGGAACGCGACTGGAAGCGCGACAAGCAGCGCCTGATGAAGGAACGGGGATGAGCCGCGGCGGCAAACCTCGCGACAAGGCTGCGGTGATGAACTGGATCCGCCGCAATTCTCCTTCGCGGGAAGAATTGCTGGAGAGCCGCTTCATCAAGCCCTTCGCGCATCGCGTCGCGCACAGCCATCTGTGGCGCTTTACGCGGACGTCGGTGCCGCGCGGCACCGCGCTCGGGCTGTTCGTCGGCATCTTCTTCCTGATCCCCGGCGTCCAGATTCTGGGCGTCGCGCTGCTTGCGCTGCCGTTCCGCGCCAATATCCCGATCGGCGCCGCGATGACCTTCCTGTCGAACCCGGCGACGACGCCCTTCCTGATCGCGGCTTCGGTGTGGCTGGGGAACAGCATGTTCGGGCTGCACGCCAACGTCGCCACCATCTCGATCATGGTGGACGAAGGCGCGTCGGCGGGTGCGTGGGTGCGCTGGGTGCTGTCCGACGCGGCGCCCGCGCTGCTCGCGGGGCTGTTCGTCATCTCGGTCGTGTCGGCGGTGGTGGGCTATCTGCTCGCGGCGCTGTTCTGGGACAACTGGATCCGCCTGCGCTGGCGGCGCAAGCTGCGCCGGGCGCGCGACCAACGACATGAGGCATCGACGAGCGACGGGGCGGCCGGTTGAACGCGCGGTTCGCGCGGGTATAGCTGTTTCCATTGTAACCATCTGCCCCGCGCGCCGGGGCCGTGGTCGCGCCCACCATCCTCTGGGGACCGTCATGACTCGTTCGCATATCTCTTCGCGCCTGTTCGCGACCGCCGCCGTCGGCGCGCTTCTGCTCGGCTTCGCCTCCTCCGTCACGGCGAAGGACGCCGCCAAGGCTCCGGCGCCCGCCGCCGATGCCGCCGCCGGGCCGGAGATCGGCGATTTCGGGCTCGACATGGCGGGCATGGACCGGGGCGTGAAGCCCGGCGACGATTTCTATGCCTATGCCAACGGCACCTGGGCAAAGACGACGGCGATCCCCGCCGACAAATCCAACTATGGCATGTTCACCGCGCTCGCCGACCTGTCGCAGCAGCGCACGCGCGAGATACTGGATGCGGCGAAGGGCAATCCGGACAGCATGATCGGTCGCGCCTATGCCTCCTATCTCGACGGCGCGGGGGTCGAGGCGAAGGGGCTGGCGCCGATCGAGCCCTGGCTGAACAAGGTACGCGCCGTCGACAAGGCCGGGCTGGCGGCACTGCTGGCCGAGACCGACCGCAACGGCATCTCGCATTTCTTCGGCGGTTATGTGGGCCAGGACGACAAGAATCCCGACGTCTATATCTACACCATGTATCAGGGCGGCATCGGCATGCCCGACCGCGATTTCTACCTGAAGGGCGGGGACCGCAACACGGCGTTGCAGGCCGCCTACCTCCGCCACCTTGAAAATATACTGACCCTCGCGGGCGAAAAGGACGCCGCGGGGCGCGCGCGGGCGCTCTACGATTTCGAGAAGCGGATTGCCGAGGTTCACTGGGACAAGAACGACAGCGGCGACGCGACCAAGGTCTATAACAAGATGACGATCGCCCAACTCGCGCAGGCGGCGCCGGGCTTCGACTGGACGACCTTCATACGGGGCATCGGGGTCAAGGAGGACAGCCTGCTCGTGTCGCAGCCGAGCGCCTTCACCGGCGAGGCGAAGCTGATTGCCGAGGCGCCGATCGGCGTGATCCGCGACGCGCTGCTCGTCCGCAGCCTCGACGATTTCGCCGACGTGCTGCCCGACGCGGTGGCGCAGGAGGCTTTCGCCTTCCACGGCACCGCGTTGTCGGGAACGCCGCAGATGCAGGAACGCTGGAAGCGCGCGGTCGATTTCGTCAGCGACAATATGGGCGAGGCGGTTGGCAAGGATTATGTCGCCAAATATTTCCCGCCCGAAACCAAGGCGGCGATGGACGGGCTGGTGAAGAACGTCCTCGCCGCGCTTGACGAGCGCATCGGCCACCTGACGTGGATGCAGCCCGAAACCAAGGTGAAGGCGAAGCGCAAGCTTGCCAACTTCACCACCAAGATCGGCTATCCCGACCGCTGGAAGGACTACAGCACGCTCGAAATCCGTGCCGACGATCTGTTCGGCAACGCGCTGCGCGCCAACCAGTTCGCGCATGACGACAATATCAGCCGCCTCGGCGGGCCGATCCGCCGCTGGGAATGGGGAATGACCCCGATGACGGTCAATGCCTACGCCAATTTCGGGATGAACGAGATCGTCTTTCCCGCGGCGATCCTGCAACCGCCCTTCTTCGATCCCAAGGCCGATGCGGCGATCAACTATGGCGGCATCGGCGCCGTCATCGGCCACGAGATCAGCCATCATTTCGACGACCAGGGCGCGAAATATGACGAGACCGGCAAGCTGTCCGACTGGTGGACCCCGGCCGACGTCGCGGCATTCGATGCGGCGGGCAAGGCGCTCGTCGCGCAATATGACGCCTATGAAGTGCTGCCCGGCGAACATCTCGACGGTACCTTCACGCTCGGCGAGAATATCGGCGACCTCGCGGGGCTGACCATCGCCTATGACGCGTACAAGGCGTCGCTGGGCGGCAAGGCAGCGCCGGTGATCGACGGGCTGACCGGCGACCAGCGCTTCTTCCTCGGCTGGGCGCAGGTGTGGCGGCGCAACTACCGCGAGCAGAATCTGTCGCAGCGTATCACCACCGACCCGCATTCGCCCTCGATTCAGCGGGCATGGGTCTCGCGCAACCTTGACCCTTGGTATAAGGCCTATCAGGTAAAGCCGGGCCAGAAGCTGTATCTGGCGCCGAAGGACCGTGTCCGCATCTGGTGATGCGAAACAGGAAAGACTGCCCTTGACCGCGACGACCCTGCCTTCCGCTGACGCCGAACTCGGCAGGGGGGCGGGGCCGGCGGCGGCGCTGGTGCCTTCGGGATTGTCGCGATTCGACAGGACGCTGCTCGGTGGGCTGGTGCTGCTGTCGGTCGGGCTTCTTTTCTGGGCGACGCGCGATGCCGTGCTGGCGGCGGGTTTCCTCGCGGGTCTCGCCATCGCGGCGGGCGGCGTTCTGTTGCTGCGCCGGGTCTTTCCCGCCGTGGGAGCCAGCGAGGCGGCGGCGCCCGACTGGACGATGCTGCGCCAGGCGGTCGATCACGACGATGTCGCGATCGCGGTGACCGACCGGGCGGGGCGCCTCGTCTGCGCCAACGATTTGTTCGCGACCTGGATGGGCGGTTTCGTGACCCCGCCCGGCCTGCCGCTCGACGGGCGCGGCGCCGAGGCGCTGAAGAACGCCGGCCGCGCGGCGTGGCGCGACGGCGAGGGGCGCGTCGACGATCTGAAGGTCGGCGCGCTGCCGCTGCGCGCACAGGTCAACCGCACCGGGCAGGCCGACGATTATCTGGTCTGGCGCTTTGCGGCGATCGACCGCCTCGACCTTGCGTCGGAGATTCTCCGCCACCTCGAAGGACCGGCGGGCCGGACGCTCGGGCAGGCGGGAGTGATGGCGGCGCTGGTCAATGCCGAGGGCCGGCTGCGCGTCGCCAACCAGGCCTTTCTACTCCGGGCGCTCGGCGAGAGCGATGCGAGCCATTATGCCGGGCGCGACGTGGCGGCGATGCTGCGGCTCGACGATTCGGGCGGGCTGACCTTCGCGCGCGAGGGCGACCGGGCTCCGCCGGTGCGGATGCTCCAGATTCCGCTGGCGCCGGCCGACCCCGCCGCCCCGGTGCTGCTCGCGCTGATCGACGAGGAGGTCGGGCCCGCCGACCGCGGCACCGCGCAGACCTATATCGAGACCTTGCTGTCGCTGCTCCCCTTCGGGCTCGCGCTCGTCGATCGCGACGGGCGGTTCCTCTACATGAACCGCGCCTTCGGGCGCGCGGCAGGGGTGGCCGATGGCCGGATGCCGCGCTACCCCGGCGACCTCGTCGTCGGCGAGGACAAGGGGCCGCTCGCCGACATGATCCGCCGCCACAGCAGCGGTCAGCAGGTCGGCGGTGATCTGTCGATCCGCCTCGTCGGGCAGGGCGACGATCCGGTGTCGATGCGCGTCGTCGGCGTGCGCGGGCTGGGCGAGGCGGCGGTGCTGCTCAGCCTCAAGGATTCGAGCGAGGAGACGCGGCTCAAGCGCCAGGTCGCGCAGCAGTCGAAGATGCAGGCGGTCGGCCAGCTCGCGGGCGGCGTCGCGCATGATTTCAACAACATCCTGACCGCGGTGCTCGGAAGCTGCGACCTGATGCTGATGCGCCACACGCCGGGCGACAGCGACTATGACGATATCCAGCATATCCGCAGCAACGCGAATCGCGCCGCCAGCCTGACGCGGCAATTGCTCGCCTTCTCGCGCCAGCAGACGCTGCGCCCCCAGATATTGCAGCTTCCCGACGTGATTTCGGAGGTTTCGCACCTGCTCAGGCGGCTGATGGGCGACACTGTCCAGCTTGCGGTCCACCATGGCCGCGGGCTCGGCGCGGTGCGTGCCGACCCGGTCCAGCTCGAACAGGTGATCATCAATCTCGCCGTCAACGCGCGCGATGCGATGATGCCCGGCGGCGGCACGCTGACGATCGAGACCTATCCGGTGTCGGCGGCCGAGGTGCGGCAGATGGGCAACGAGTTCATGCCGCCCGCCGATTACAGCGCGCTCAAGGTCAGCGATACCGGCGCGGGCATTCCCGCCGACATCTTGCCCAAGATCTTCGAACCCTTCTTCACCACCAAGGACGTCGGCAAGGGGACGGGGCTGGGCCTGTCGACGGTCTATGGGATCATCAAGCAGTCGGCGGGCTTCATCTTCGCCGACAGCCGGCCCGGCGAGGGGACGAGCTTCACCATCTACCTGCCCGTCCACCGCACCGCCGGCGCCGCCCCCGCCATCCCCGGCAGCGGCGCCCCCGCCGTCCCCGCCGCTCCGATCCGCGCAAAGAAGTCCCAATGGGGCACAGGCACCCTCCTGCTGGTCGAGGACGAGGACATGGTCCGCGCCGTCGCCGAACGCGCGTTGACCCGTGCGGGCTACAGCGTCGTCACCGCGTCGCAGGGCGAGGAGGGGCTCGAGCGGTTCGCGGGCATGGACAAGGTCGATCTGGTGATCAGCGACGTCGTGATGCCGACGATGGACGGTCCGACGATGGTCCGCGCGATGCGCGCGAGGCGGCCGGCGCTATCCGTGCTCTTCATGTCGGGCTATGCCGAGGAGCAGCTTCGCCAGTCGATCGACATCGATCATGTCGCCTTCCTGCCCAAACCCTTTTCCGTCGCGCAACTTGCCGAAGCTGTTTCGGCGGCGCTCGACGATGCCGCGCACCGGGTGTCCGATGATGGATGATCGGCTGGTCCTGCTGGTCGAGGACGACGTGCTGATCGGCATGATGCTCGTCGACATGCTCGAAGCGATCGGCTTTCCCGAGCCCGCACAGGCGACGTCGATCGAGGAGGCGCTTGCGGTGCTCGACGCGCAGCCGGTCGCGGCAGCGCTGATCGACATCAACCTGGGTGAAACCAAGGGATGGCCGGTGGCCGATGCGCTGGCGGCGCGGGCGATTCCCTTTGCCTTCACCACCGGCGGCGGCGACATCATCCCGCCCGCGCACGCGCACCGGACGCTGGTGACCAAACCCTTCCGCCTGACGGAGATCGAGGCGGCTCTGAACGCGTTCTTCACTGAATAGTCTTTCCGCTCACCAAATTATTTTGTTCTTCTATTGTTCCAATAGAACAAATGTGGTACGAAGGTCGGGCGTTGCGATGCCTCTGTGCTCGCTCTAGAGCAGGAAAGGGACGGCAAATGGCCGGACAATTGTCACTCGTCGAATCGGGGAAATCAGTGAACGGACCAGACAGGCAGAAGGCGCTCGACGCCGCATTGGCGCAGATCGACCGCGCCTTCGGCAAGGGCTCAGTGATGAAGCTCGGCTCGAAGGAGGCGATGCAGGTCGAGGCGATCTCGACCGGTTCGCTCGGGCTCGACATTGCGCTGGGGGTCGGTGGCCTGCCGCGCGGGCGCGTCATCGAAATCTATGGCCCCGAAAGTTCGGGCAAGACTACGCTCGCGCTGCATTGCATTGCTGAGGCGCAGAAGATGGGCGGCACCGCGGCCTTTGTCGACGCCGAACATGCGCTCGATCCCGTCTATGCGAAGAAGCTTGGCGTCGACATCGACGAACTGATCGTGTCGCAGCCCGACACCGGCGAGCAGGCGCTCGAGATCGTCGACACGCTGGTGCGTTCGAACGCGATCGACGTGCTCGTCGTCGATTCGGTCGCGGCGCTCGTTCCGCGTGCCGAGATCGAGGGCGAGATGGGCGACAGTCATGTCGGCCTGCAGGCACGGCTGATGTCGCAGAGCCTGCGCAAGCTCACCGGGTCGATCAGCCGTTCGCGCTGCATGGTGATCTTCATCAACCAGCTGCGCATGAAGATCGGCGTGATGTACGGGAATCCCGAGACAACGACCGGCGGCAACGCGCTCAAATTCTATGCCTCGGTCCGCCTCGACATTCGCCGCACCGGGCAGATCAAGGACCGCGACGATATCGTCGGCAACACGACGCGCGTCAAGGTGGTCAAGAACAAGGTTGCGCCGCCGTTCAAGCAGGTCGAGTTCGACATCATGTACGGTCAGGGTATTTCGAAGATCGGCGAGATCCTTGACCTCGGCGTTAAGGCCGGGCTGGTCGAGAAATCGGGCGCCTGGTTCAGCTATGATTCGATCCGAATCGGGCAGGGCCGCGAGAATGCGAAGAATTTCCTGAGCGAAAATCCCGAGCTGATGCAGCGGCTCGAAAGCGCGATCCGCGGCCGCACCGATGCGGTGGCGGAAGAGATGATGACCGGTCCCGACGACGGGGAAGACGACGATCTCTGATCGCGTCCGTCTCCCGTTCGGCCGGTCTCGTTTTCCGGACCGGCCGGCCGGCCGGCCGGCCGACGGCGGCGGGCACACGCCCCTTGGACCTGCAAGCCCCTCTCCTGAAGCAGGTCGGCCCGCCCGCCATTGACGTGCCTCTCGGCGCCTTCGCACTGTTCGCGCTAGCCTACCGGGCCCGACGGAGAGGTTCCGCAAGGTTTTCGTGAACTTGTCGGCTGTTTGATCTGAAACCCCCTAAGGATGATTAGGGCGCGTTGTCTTTCGGCGTCAGGAAAAGCGACAGAACCATTTCGATGTGATTTTCGATGAAATCCTCATCGAAGGGATTCTGCTTCGACATGAATTGATATTCTTCGGACAGCGTGAACACCGACGTAGCAGCTCCGATGAATAGATAGCGGAGATGCATCGGGTCGCCGCTGCGAAGCATGCCTTCCTCCTGCGCCTTCCGCAAAATCATCAGGTCCATGGCGATGCCGGGCGCGAGATGATTCTTGATCAGCCATTCCAGCCGCTTCTGCCCGCCTTCGTTGGCCTGGACCATGAAGCGGTGGAGTTGGGGAACCTTGGCGCTGAACAGGATGAACTCGCGCAGCATCAGACGCAGCAGGATGGGCTGATCGACCCCGTCCAGGCCCTGATATCGCTTTCGCTGCTGCGCGACATATTCGCCGAAAACATATTTGGCTGTGGCTTCCCACAGCAATTCCTTGTTGCCGAAATGATGCCCGATCAAACGGTGGTTGACGTCGGCCTTGTCGGCGATCTCCCGCGTGCTGGCGCCGTCGAATCCCTTGTCGGCGAACTCGCGCAACGCCGCTGCGAGGATGGCCTGTTTGGTCTCGATCGCGCGCTGCTGCTCCCGCCGCTTACGCCGCTGGGGCGCGCGTTGCGGGCTCGTCTCGGCTTTTGCGCCGTCTGCAGATACACTGGTCAATGGACTATCGTCCCACCTCTATCAGTCGCACGGGCCGCGCTGGCGGTATCGGCGCCCGTCGCGCCCCGTTTCGCGAATGCCCGTCGTTTAAGATACAGTTGTGCGCGACGCAACGTCGGGCGCGACCGCGGCGGAGGGAAGAGCGGGGGCAGCGGCGCGCTACCCCCGCTCACCCCCCTCCAGAGGCGTCAGGCAGGCCTTCGAGCAGGCCGCCCTTCCGAAGCCAGTCGATGATCAGTGTGATGGCGGCATCCAACTGCTCCCGCTGGCCGATGTAATAGTGATTGGCACCGGGGATGGTATGCAGTTCCTTCGGACCACCGAGGCTGCGATAGATGATGTCGGTGTGCGAAGGCGGGCAGCAGTCATCGGCGGCATTGGCGATCACCAGCGCGGGAACCGTGACATGCGGCCCCTGAAGCTCCGTGTTCGCGCGCGATTCGTCGATGCTCCATTGCGAAAGCCAGCTTCGCAGGGTCGCGAACCGCGCCAGTCCGATGGGGCCGTTGTTCACGGCCTCCGGTTCGCCGAGGTAGCAGATTCCGGGAGCTCTCCCATTGGCGTCGAGCATGGGGTCGAGCCACCGAGGGTCCGCCATGGTGCCGTGGGTCACGAAGCATCGTTCCTGATCGGCCGAACCGCGCCGCTTCAGCGCGTCTAGCGTCTCGCGCACCCACGCCGTAATCCGCTGGTTGCGGTCGATCTGCGCCGCGCGATAGGCCGCGACGAAATCGGGGGCATAGGGCGGCTTCGGCCCGTTGATGCGGTCATAGAGGTCGAAGGCGGCGTTGCGATCGGTCGGGTCGCCTTCGCTGCGCAGCGAAGCATCCATCGACTCGGTCATGATCCGCGCACGCGCCGAATGGGCGGCAAGCTGCATGATCGCATCGGCCGGCTGAAGCCCCGACAGGTCGATCGCATGGCCGCACGGCGTCGCCGTGATCGTCGGATTCTGGGCTTGCGACTGATAGAAGACCGAAAGCGAGGCCCCGCCGCTCCAGCCAGCGAGAATGACCGTCCTGTAGCCCAGTCGTTCGCGGGCATATCGGACATAGTGACCAAGGTCGACGAGCACCTTCTCCATGATCAGTGCGCTGTCGTTGTGCGGATAGCGGCTGCCGCATGCAAGCACCGGAACGCCGCGTCGGGCCAGTTCGCGCGGCAGCGGCAGTGTGTCGAGCGTCGCTGTGGGGTGCATGAAAAGGAGTACGGTGTCGCGGGTGGCGTCGGGGCGCCGCAGATGCATGCCCTGCAGGACTACGTTCGCCACCCCGCCGCCGTAGGTTTCGCGCGACTGCTGCGCCTCGGTGAATGCGATGAGAATAGGGGTGGTGGTGGGTTTTTTGTAGTCTTTTGCCATGATTGTGGCCTTTCGGTTGCGGGTTCGGTGACCTTGCGGTGGCGATGGAGGTGGCGTCAGCCGGGGGTGGCCAGCATGAATCCGGCGTCCGGCGCGACGGGTTCGAGGCCGAGCGACCGCAGCATGGATCTGGCGGTGCAGATGGAGGCCGACGTCACCGGCAGGCCGAGCTTGTCCTCGACGACGGGGACCGCGGCGAGCGACGGCATCTGCACGCAGGCGGACAGGACCACCATGTCGGCGCCATCGATCCTGAGCCGGTCCACATCGTCCACCAGCGCCATCGGATCGCGGCGCCCGACCTCGAGATTGTCCTGGATCGCCAAGGCGATCGCGTCGACCACGCGGATGCCCTGATCCTCGATATAATCGACGACCAGCGCGGTCAGCGCCGGCATATAGGGGGTCACGATCGCGACCGACCGGACGCCCGCGAGCCGGAGTTCGTCGACGAGGGCGCCGGCCGAGGTGATCACCGGCGCGGCGTGGCCTTCCTCGCGCATTCGCGCCTGCAGCGCGTCCTGGCTGGCGCAGTGATAGCCGCGGCCCATGCTCATGATCGCGACGAGGCAGGCATAGCCGACGACATCGACGGCGGCGTCGGCCAGTTCCGCCGCACAGCGCAGGCTGTCCCGGTCCATCGCCGCGAGTTCTTCCTTTGTGACCTGCTTCATCCGCATCCGGCTCGAATGAAAGGTGAAGCGATCGCCGGGATGCAGGCGTTCGCGCCCGCGCAGGATTGCGGGAATTTCGGTTTCCATCGTGGTGTTGGAACTGGGAACGATCTGACCAATGCGCATGGGTGATTCCTGTTGACTGATGCTGACGGGCCGGTGTGCGCCGGGGTCAATCGGCGGCCGAAAGGATGTGGACGACGCACACCGAACCGATGCCGACCATATGGGCGAGCCCGAGGCGGGCCCCCGGGTGCTGGCGCGGGCCGGCTTCGCCGCGGAGTTGCCGCGCGATCTCGCAAATCTGGCCGACGCCGGTCGGGCCGATGGGATGCCCCATCGCCAGAAGGCCGCCCGAGGGATTGATCGCGATGCGCCCGCCGATGTCGAAATCGCCGCGCGCCAGTTGTCCGGCGGCCTGTCCGGGCGGGCAGACGCCCAGCGCCTCGACGTAGAGCAGTTCCTCGATCGAGAAGCCGTCGTGAAATTCGACGACGTCGAGGTCGCCGGGTGAAACGCCCGCTTCCGCGCAGCTCATGGCCAGTGTTTCGCGGGTCAGCTCGGTGTCGGGATCGGCGCCGGGGTCGTAAACCCGCTCCGAGCGCGACGTGGACGAGAGGACCCGGACGCTGCGCGCGCGAGAGAGGCCGAGCCGCGCGATGGCGTCGTCGGACGCGACGATCACGGCGGCGGCGCCTTCCCCGATCGGGCAGCATTGCAGTCGGGTCAGGGGGCCGGAGATATTGGGGCCGGACACTATCTCCGCGAGCGAATAGCCCTTCTGCCGGTGTGCATGGGGGTTCTTCGATGCGTTCCGGAAATTCTTTTCCGCGACCCGGGCGACCTGTTCGGCGGTGACCCCGTACCGGCGCATATAATCGTCGGCGAGCAGCGCGAAATGCGTGAAGGGCGAGGCGTAGGCGTTGACCAGATCGGGAACGCCCGCCGCTTCGTGGGCGAGGCGGATCGGGGCGGGTTTGTCGAGCCCGATCGCGAGCGACACGTCCGCCATGCCGCTGGCGACTTCGAGAACCGCCTGACGTACGGCCGTCGATCCCGAAGCCGAGGCATTTTCGACCTGGGTGATCGGCAGGCCCGAGGCCCCGAGATGCCTCAGCATCGCACGGCTGGGCGCCATGCCGAGCAGCGCCGTCCCGCAATAGGCGGAGTCGATGGCGGAAAAGGCGATCCCGGCATCGGCCATCGCCTCGCGAATCGCCGTCAGGCCGAGTTCGACATAGGTCGTCTCGCTGAGCGGCTGGAACCGATGAAGGCCGATCCCGATGACATGGACGGGGCGATAATCGCGCAGCGGCCGGCGCATCACGCCGCCTCGCGCTTCTGGAACCGCAGGACGCGGTCGGTGCTTTCCTCTTCCGCCGCTCGCTCGACGAGCACGGTTTCGACCGCATCGCCCGCGGCGAGCGATTCGCCGGTCGAATCGGCCATGATCGCCCGAATGACCGGGCCATCGTCCAGCGCGATCGACGCCATCGTATAGGGCACCGACAAATCGCGCCTGTTCGCGTGGGTCGTCGTCACGAACGCCACGATGCGCCCCCGCCCGACCAGCGGGCGATCGACCAGCATCGCAGCCGGCGCCCCGCATTTTTCGCAGCCGTAGGGATTGGGCGGAAAGGCGACGCGGCCGCAGCCTTCGCATTTCTGCCCCCTGAGCGCCGGGTTCGGTTCGCCTTCCAAAAAGAGCCCCGCCAAAGCTTTTCCCCATTTCAAAAAATGTGTTGACTTGGATAATATGAGATTATTAAATTCCTCAGTCAAGCAATACATGGGAGTGGGTTTTGCAACAGGCCAGGCCGATCCGTATCGAGCGCAGCGGGGCGATCGCGACGATCATCCTCGACCGTCCGGCGCGCGCCAACACGATCACCATGCAGCTCACGGTCGATTTCAACGACGCGCTCGACGACCTCGAGGCCGATCGCGAGATCGCGTGCATCCTGGTGACTGGGGCGGGCGAAAAGCATTTCTGCGGCGGCGCCGACTTGCGCGAGATCGAGGACATGATCACCGAAAAAGGCGTCACGGGCGATCCGCGCCGAGATTTCGTCAGCCATATCGAGGCGGTGGCGAAGCCGGTCATCGCGGTCATCAACGGCGCCGCAATGGGGGGCGGCTGTGAAATCGCGCTCGCCTGCGATTTCCGTATCATGGTGGACGACGCGAAGATCGGCCTTCCCGAAATCCGCTTCGGCGCGCTGCCCGGGGCCGGCGGCACGCAGCGCCTGCCGCGACTGGTCGGGCTCGCCAAGGCCAAGGAACTGATCCTGCTCGGCGGCTCGCTGAGCGCGCGCGAGGCGCTTGCGGTCGGCCTGGTGACGGCGGTCGCATCGAGAGAGGCGCTCGACCGGTGCGTCGAGGATCTGGTGGGGCAACTCGTCGGCAAGGCGCCCTATGCCCTCGCGGCCGGCAAGGCGCTCCTCAACCGGTCGCTCGACCTGCCGCTCGCGGAGGGGCTGGCGATGGAGCGCCGGGTCGTCCGCGACATGGGATCGAAGGAGGAGCGCGACGATTTTCGTGAGCGTTCGATGACGAACGATGCCGTCTATGCGGGGATATTCTCTCCGCAAAAGACGACGGCGCGTTGAAGGGGGGATAGCGTTGAACCGGCAGATTCTGACATTGGAAGGGCGCACATGCCTCGTCACCGGAGCGGGGCAGGGCGTCGGCCGCCGGATCGCCCTGCATTTTGCCGGAGCGGGAGCCCGGGCAGTCGTCGTCAATGATTTCCGCGCCGACCGCGCGGAGGCGGTTGCGGAAGAGGTTCGCGCGCTGGGGGGCGAAGCGGTCGGCATCGCGGCGGACGTGACCGACCGCGATGCCGTGGAGGCGATGGTAGCGAAGGCCGCGGAGGCGTTCGGTCCGGTCGATATCCTCGTCAACAATGCCGGCAACATGGGGGCGAAGCCGGACGAGGTCGAACCGGCACCATTCTGGTCGGCATCCCGGGCGACGTGGGACGCCTTTCTGGGCGTCAATCTGTACGGCGTGCTGAACTGCTCCAGTGCCGTTCTGCCGGCGATGATGGAGCGGAAATTCGGCCGGCTGGTCACGATCGTATCCGATGCCGGACGGGTCGGCGAACCGGGCCTCGAAATCTATTCCGCGGCGAAAGCCGGCGCGGCGGGCTTCACGCGCGCGGTTGCCAGAACGATGGGGCGTCACGGGGTGACGGCGAACAATATCGCCATCGCGACGACGCGCACGCCGGGCGTGGCCGATGTCACCGAGGACCCGGAACGCGCCCGCCGGATGCTCGGCCAATATGTGATCCGGCGGTTCGGCGAGCCGGAGGATATCGCCAACATGGCGCTCTTCCTCGCGTCGGACGCGGCAAGCTGGATCACCGGGCAAACCTACCCCGTCAATGGGGGCTATTCCTTCGCTCTGTAGACGGCAAAAGCTCTGCGGAAACGGATCGGGAGAGAGACTTTGGAAAAGGCCGAGTTCTACAGAGACGCGCGACACGATTGCACCGGCCCGTGCCAGGGCCTGACCGTGATCGAGCTGACGACGTCGTGGGCCGGCCCGATGGCCGGTTGCATCCTCGCCGACTTCGGCGCCCGGGTCATCAAGGTCGAGCATCCGGCGGGCGAAGTGATGCGGCGCCAGCCGCACGGCATCCCCGGTTCGGACCTGATGGTCCAGCACGAGACGGTGAACCGGAACAAGCAGAATGTCGCCCTCGACGTCCGCGACCCGGACGACAAGGCGGCGTTCCTGAAGCTGTGCGAACAGGCGGACGTCCTGATCGAGAACTTCAAGCCCGGAACCCTGGCCAAATGGGGCCTGGGCTATCGCGACATCGCGAAGGTAAAGCCCGACATCGTCTATGTTTCGATCAGCGGCTTCGGGCAGTTCGGGCCGCTGTCGGACCGGGCCTGTTACGATCCGATCGCCCAGAATTACTGCGGCTGGACGTCGGTGGCGGGCGAGCCGGGAGCGGGGCCGTTGAAGGCGCCGACCTATCTGGCGGACGACCTCGCCGGCCTGCATGCGGCGCTGGGGCTGCTCGCGGCGCTGCGCCATCGCGATCGCACCGGCGAGGGGCAGCATGTCGACGTCGCGCTGACCGACTGCCTGCTCTATACCAGCAACGGGAATCTGACTGTCGGCGCCTATGGGCTCGACCTGCCCAAGACGGGCAACCAGTTCCTGAAGGCGATGCCGGCCAACACCTATCCGTGCGCCGACGGCCACGCCTATATCGCGACGCTGCTCGATACGCACTGGGACGCGATGGCCGAACTGATCGGCCGGTCCGACCTGTCGGGTCTGAAGCTCGCCGAGCGGCTCGAACGCCGCGAAGAGTTGAACGGCCTGCTCGCGGGCTGGTGCGCGCCGCGCCCCGTGGACGAGGTCATCGCCGCCTTTTCGGCGCGCGGATTGGCCGTCACGCGCGTCAATACCTACGCCGACGTCGCCGCCGAGCCGCACATTGCGGCGCGCGACATGTTGCAGGCCGTGCGCCTGTCCGATGGGGTGGAGGCGAAGCTCACCGGCCCGTCGATCAAATTCTCGCGCACGCCGACGACGATCCGCCATCCGGCGCCGCCGATCGGCCAGCACGATCCGGACCTGATCGGAAGAGAGAAATCATAACATAAAATCAGATGGATAAGTGGGAACAAGGGCCGCGCATATGGTCCTGACATTGGGGAGGGAAGAGATGTCTGTTGCGTATACCATCAAGGCCAGAATGGGACTTCTGACGGCGACGGCCCTGGCGCTGTCGCTTCAATCCCCCGCCGCGTTCGCGCAGGACACCGGAACCGGGCAGCCGGCGCGCGCCGACGCGTCGGGCAGCGGCCTCGACGAGATCATCGTCACGGCGCGGAAGCGCGAGGAGAATCTGCTCGACGTGCCGGTATCGGTCGCGGTCGTCGGGGGACAGAGCCTCGACAAGCAGGGCGTCCAGATGCTCGGCGAAGCGCTGAAGGCGGTGCCCGGCGTGTCGGTGACGCCGACCCCGGTCGGCGACCTGCTGTTCATCCGCGGGATCGGGTCGGGCGAGAACCAGGGTTTCGAAATGTCGGTCGGCACCTTCGTCGACGGCGTCTATTTCGGGCGCGGCCAGTCGTCGCGGCACGCCTTCCTCGACGTCGACCGCATCGAGGTGCTGAAGGGGCCGCAGCCGATCCTGTTCGGCAAGAACACGATCGGCGGCGCGCTGAACATCACGACGCGCAAGCCGACGGACACGTTCGAGGCGTCGATCCTGGAATATATCGAGCCGCAGTTCGGGACGTTCCGCACCACCGGCATCCTGTCGGGGCCGCTGTCCGATACGCTCGCGGCGCGGGTGGTGGTCCGCTCCTATATCACCGACGGTTTCGTCAAGAACACATTCCTGGGCACCGACGAGCCGCGGCGGCGCGACTGGGTGGGGCGCGCGACGCTGGCGTGGAACCCGACGGATCGGTTGGAGGTCCTGCTGAAGGGCGAATATGGCAAGGCGCGGATGCGGGGCGGGCGCGCCCAGATCAGCAAGGCGTCGCCGACGCTGCGGCAACTGATCCAGCCGATCGATCCCAATGCCGAATATGAGCTGAACTATCGCAAGTCGGGCCCGGGGGTGGCCAACCGCTTCAACCGGGAGTTCGAGGATGCGTCCACGTATAACGCCAACCTCACCGCGACGCTCGACCTCGGCTCGCACACCCTGACCAGCGTCACCAGCTATGCCGGCTATGACGTCGATTATGCCTTCGACAGCGATTTCACGCCGCTCGACCTGATCCATCAGCTATGGGATCAGAGCTGGCGGTCTTGGGCGCAGGAACTGCGGCTGGCGTCGGCGTCGGGCGGGGTGTTCGAATATCAGGGGGGCGTCTATCTGTCGTCGGAAAAGCTGCGCAGCGACAAGCTGGCGTTCCTGAATTTCTCGCAGACCCCGCTTCCGTTCGGCAGCGGCACGCGCGTGCAGAATTTCCGGCAGACGACGGACAACTGGTCGGTCTTTGCCGAGGGCACGATCAACGCCACCGATGCGCTGTCGCTCGTCGCCGGCTATCGCTACACCCACGACAGGAAGGGGATGGACAAGCGATTCTATTTCTCCGACCTCGGCTCGCTGACGCCCAATCCCAATCTCACGGTCTTTTCGGCGATCGGGCTGGGCGTTCCGCATCAGCTGAACGACATCGAGCGCAGCACGAACAACCATTCGCTCGCGCTGACGCTGCGCTATAAGCCGGGCGACGTGATGTACTATGCCTCCTACACGCAGGGCTTCAAGGCCGGCGGCTTCGACGAGGGGGACACCAAGGGCAAGCTGAACGCGATCATCTTCGACGACGAGAAGGTCGACAGTTTCGAGATCGGCATCAAGGGCGAAAGCGCCGACCGGCGGCTGCGCGGGCAGATCGCGGCCTTCTATAGCCAGTACGACAATCTGCAGGTCAGCATCTTCGACGGCGTCGCGGCGCTGATCGTCGGCAATGCGGCGGCGGCCACCTCGGCGGGCGTCGAGGCGCAGGCCCAGTTCGCCGCGTCGGACCGGCTGACGCTGGGCGTGTCCGCGACCTATCTGAAATCGGAATATGATTCCTATCCGGCCGGTCCCTGTCCGTTCGGGCAGGGCACGACCTGCAACCTGACCGGAAAGCGGCTGCCCTATGCGCCGAAATTCTCCGGCACGCTCAACGCGCGCTGGGAGGACGGGCTCGCCGGGGGCTGGACCTATTCGATCGACGGGCAATTGTTCCACAGCGGTTCCTTCTTCACCGCGGGCGACCTCGATCCCTTCGTGGCGCAGCGGGCATTCACCAAGCTCGACGCGTCGATCACGCTGACGTCGCCGAACGAGGCGTTTTCGCTCGCGCTGGTGGGCAAGAATCTGACCGACAAGACGACCGCGCATTTCGGCGACGACATCCCGCTGTCGAACATCCTCGGCAACAATTACGAGCAATATGTCGACCCGCCGCGGACGATCGCGGTGCAATTGCAGTTCAAGTTTCGGTGAAGGATGATCGCGAGCCCCGACGTCCGGGCGCTCGCGGGGACCACGGAGTGACATGATGACGGCAGAGACTTTGGCTCGCGAGGCGCCCGGCGCGAAAGCACCGACCACCACGAAGGAAGAACTGGTCGGGAGGGCGAAGCGCCTGTCCGCGCTGCTGGCCGCGGAGGCGCGCGAGGCCGAGGCGCTGCGGCGCCCGACCGACACGGTCATCCGGGCGCTGGAGGAGGCGGAGATCTTCAAGCTGATGGCGCCGCGCGTGTATGGCGGGCTCGAGTTCGACCTCGATACCTTCTTCGAGGTCGGACTCGCGCTGAGCGAGGGCGATGCGTCGATGGCCTGGGTCGCGAACTTCTATATCGAGCATGTCTGGATATTCTGCCTCTTTCCCCGCGCGTTTCAGGAAGAGCTGTTCGCGAGCCGGAGCTATGCGCTGGCCCCGGCGATGCTGTCCCCGACCGGGCAGGTGACGCGCGTCGAGGGAGGGTATCGCCTGAACGGGCGCTGGTCGTGGAGCACGGGGATCATGCACGCCGACTGGGTGCTGCCCGCGGCGATCGTGACGCGCGAGGACGGCAAGCGGGTGCCGATGTTCTTCGCCTTGCCCCGATCGGAGGTGCGGGTGGAGGATACGTGGTTCGTCGACGGGATGCAGGCGACCGGCAGCAACGACGTGCTGATCGAGGACGCCTTCATCCCCGATGGCCGGATGCTGTCCTTCCCCGACATGATCGAGGGCAACACGCCCGGAGCAAGCCTCCACCCGAACCCGCTCTACCGCACGCCGATGCTGCCGACGCTGGGGCTGGCGGCGGCGATGCCCGCGCTGGGGCAGGCGCGCAACAGCGTGCGCCTGTTCAAGGAACGGCTGCTGGCGCGGAAGGCGGAAGGCGGAACGCGGCGGGTCGGCACCGCAAGCTATATGCGGCTGGCCCGCGCCGAGGTGCAGGTCGAGCAGATTTACCTGCTGCTGCGGCATCTGGTCGAGGACGTCATGCGGCTGCGCAACGACGCGACGCGCGTCGACCGGACGCGCTGGGCCACGCAGCTTGCCCATGCCGTCGACCAGTCGAAGAGCGTCATCGCCTATGTCTGCGAAGCGGCGGGCGCCAGCGGCCATTTTCAGGACAGCCCGCTGGGGCGGGCGGCGCGCGACGTGAACACCGTCGGGGCGCATATCGTGTTCGACCTCGACGCCCGCCTCGAACTGCACGGCGCCGCGCTGCTGGGCGAGGAGATTCCGGGGATTCTGGTATGATCGCCGCGGCCGGCCACATTCGCGCGATCCGGGAGATTTGACGATGGCGGTCGTGGATCTGGAAATCCGGGATTCGATAGCGGTCATCACGCTCAATCGCCCCGAACGGCTCAACGCGATGGATGCCGAAATGGCGGTCCGGCTGATCGACGTCTTCGAGCATGTCCGCGCCGCCGACGAGCTGCGCGTCGCCATCCTGACCGGCGCCGGGACCAAGGCCTTTTGCGCGGGGGGCGACCTCGACGCGGTCATCCCGCTGATGACGGGGGCGCGGGCACCCGAAACCGAGTGGGAAAGACGGTGGCTGGACATCCGCGAGAGCGATGGGCGCAAGAGCGGTGGGCGCAAGAGCGGCGGACCGTTCAAGACCGACATCGGAAAGCCCCTGATCGCGGCCGTCAACGGCCATGCGGTGGCCGGCGGGATGGAGCTGGTGATGAATTGCGACATCCGCGTCGCCGTCCCACACGCCACCTTCGGCATTCCCGAGGTCAAGGTCGGACTGTTCCCCGGCGGCGGATCGACGGTGCGCCTGCGCGACCAGATTCCCTTTGCCCACGCGATGCACATGCTGCTGACCGGAGAGGCCATCTCGGCCGAGGAGGCGCGGGCCTATGGGTTCGTCAACAGCCTCGTCGATCCCGCGCTGCTCATGGACGAGGCGATGCGCATTGCGAGCCGCATCGCCGCCAACGGCCCGCTCGCGGTGCAGGCGGTGCGCAACTCGGTGCGCGCCACGCTGGGCCTGCCAGAGACGGAGGCGCTCGCGGTCGAAACCGAATTTTCGGCGCGGGTCCACGCCACCGACGATGCCGTCGAGGGGCCCCGCGCCTTTCTGGAGAAGCGCCCGCCGGTCTTCAGGGGGCGCTGACGTATAGCGGCCGGGCCGCACGGGAGAATGTCATGGATAACCGGGTGCAGGGACTACATCATCTCGCGATCAGCACGGCGGACATCAAGACGCAGATCGACTTCTTCACCGACAAGCTGGGGATGGAACTGGTGGCGCTGTACTGGATGCACGGCGCCAAGGAGACGTGGCACGGCTTTCTGCGCATGAACGACGAAAGCGCGGTGGCCTTCGTGCAGGGACCGCTCGTCGCGAGCATCCCGCAAAGGTTCGGCGAGACGCACGCGGGCAACCCGACCGCGGCGAGCGCCGCCGGAACGACACAGCATATCGCGTTGAAGGTGAAGGGCATGGAGGACCTGCTGCGGATGCAGGCGCGGCTGCGATCCAGGGGCGTGCCGGTGCTGGGGCCGGTCGACCATGGTTTCTGCAAGTCGATCTATTTCGCCGGGCCCGAGGGGCTGGCGCTCGAACTATCCTGTTCCGACGCGCCGATCGCGCCCGATAGCTGGATCGATCCCGATGTCGTGGCGCGGGCGGGCATCAGTCCGGAGGAGTTGGAGCGATACCGAAACCCGCCGGTCTATGAGCCGTCGGCGCAGGAGGTTTCGCAGCCCGGACCGGACGCGCCCGGACCGCATATGACCAACTATCCGCCGGGCATTTATGAAAAGCTGATCGCGCTGTCCGACCAGCAGGTCTGGGATGCGAGCGAAAGCGCACCGCCGGTGGGCGGCGCGCGATGACGGCGGGTGGGGGGCCGCTCGCCGGCATTCGCATCATCGAACTGGCGGGGCTGGGGCCGGCGCCGTTCGGCGCCATGCTGCTCGCCGACATGGGCGCGGAGGTGGTCCGCGTCGAGCGCGTCGACGGGGGGAACGGCATCGGCGTCGCGGTGCCCTTCGACGTGCTGGCGCGCAATCGCCGGTCGATCCGCCTTGACCTGAAACAGGACGAGGGCAAGGCGGCGCTGCTGCGCATGATCGACGGCGCCGACGGGTTGATCGAGGGGTTCCGACCCGGAGTGCTCGAACGGCTCGGCTTCGCCCCCGACCTGCTGCTCGAACGGAATCCGAAGCTGGTGGTCGGCCGGATGACGGGATGGGGCCAAGACGGGCCGCTTGCGCAGCGCGCGGGGCACGACATCAACTATATCGCGCTCGCGGGCGCGCTGTTCAGCATCGGCGGACGGGGCGGGCCGCCGGTGCCTCCGCTCAATCTGGTGGGGGATTTCGGCGGCGGCGGGCTGGTGCTCGCCTTCGGCGTCGTCTGCGCGCTGCTCGAGGCACGGGGGTCGGGGAAGGGGCAGGTGGTCGACGCGGCGATGGTCGACGGTGCCGCGCTGCTGACCGCCGGCGTGCACGGAATGCTTGCGCAGGGCATGTTCCGCGAGGATCGTGGCGGCACGATCCTGAACGGCGGCGCGCCCTTCTATGCCGTCTATGAGTGCGCCGACGGCGAGTTCGTCACGATCGGTTCGCTCGAGCCACAGTTCTTCGCGCTGTTGCAGGAGCGGCTGGGGATCGACCCGGCGGAGTTCGGAAACCGCAACGACCCGCGGCAGTGGGACGGCCAGCGCGAGCGGCTCGCCGCGATCTTCCGCAGCCGGACGCGCGACGAATGGACCCGGCTGCTCGGCGACAGCGACGTCTGTTTCGCCCCGGTGCTGCGCATGACCGAGGCCCCGCAGCACCCCCACAATGCCGCGCGCGGGGTGTTCGTCGAGGTCGGCGGCCTCGTCCAGCCGGCCCCGGCACCGCGCTTCAGCCGCACCGCGGCGGGCGCCTGCACGCCGCCGGCCGTGCCGGGGGCCGACACCGACGCGGTGCTTGTCGCCTTTGGATTCAGCCGCGAGGAGGTCACGGCGCTCCACGCGGGCGGCGTGGTGGCGGGGGCCGCGGATGCGGACTGAGCCGGCGCTCGATGCGCGCGCGCTGCGGCAGGTCTTCGGCCTGTTCGCCACCGGGGTCACCGTCGTCACCGCGCGCCACGCCGACGCGGAACCCGTCGCGATCACCGCCAACTCCTTCACCTCGGTCTCGATGGAGCCGCCGCTCGTCCTCTGGTGCCTCGACAACCGGAGCCGCCACCTTCCGGCCTTCGCGCCGGGACGGATGTTCGCGGTGCATGTGCTGAACGACGGCCAGGCCGAGCTGGCGCTGCGCCACGCCCGGTCGGGCGGCGCACCCGAAAGCCCGCGCGCGGCGCGTCCCGCGCTTCCCGTCGTCGAGGGCGCGCTGGCGCGCATCGAGTGCCGCGTCGCCGACCGCCCCGTCGCGGGGGATCATCACATCATCATCGGGCGCGTCCATGACGTCGCGGTCGCCGACGGCGCCCCGCTGGTCTTTCACGCAAGCCGGTTCGGACGCTTCGCCCCGGCCTGACGCCGGGGATCACCGGGCGGGCCGGCTGGGGTGCGCGTAATAGTGGCTCATGTCGAAATCGGGGAAATCGATCGCCTCGATCGCGGCGCGGGCGCGGTCGAGTTCGGCGATGATCCGGTCCTCCATGTCGTAGCGGAACGCGTCCTTCAGTTGCGGTTCGGCGGCGCCGCCGCGCGCCGCGGGGTCTTCGAGGAACCAGTCCACCGTGCGCCGGATGCCGTAGGCGACCGGCGCGGGCGTGTAGCCGAGCGCAGCGAGGTCGCCGATGTCGAGGACGTGATGCCCGACGGTCAGCGGCCAGCGGGCATAGGGCCACGCCGGGCGCGCGAGCGCCGCGGGCGCCGAGACCAGTTCCACCGTCCTGCCCATCGCGTCGGCGATCAGGCGAATCCACTTGCGATGCGAGATCGGCTCGCCATCGGCGCAATTGAAGACCCGCCCCGCCGACGCCCGCCGGTCGCGCACGACGGCCAGCACGATCCGCGCCGCATTTTCGGCATAGAGCGCGCTTTGCAGCAGGAAGCCGCCTTCGGGAACGATGATGCGCTCGCGCCCGTCGAGCAGGCGGCGGATGATGCTCCATTCGACCGCGCCGGGCTGGCGCGGCCCGTAGATGCGGGGATAGCGCAGGATCGTGGTCGCGAGATCGCCCTGCGCGTGCGCCCATTGCAGCGCCGTGTCGGTCTCTACCACGCGCACGCCGAATTTCCCGACGGGGTCGAGCGGGACGTGCGGCGGCATCGGCAGACCTTCGTCCAGATACTGCACCGACCAGTCGCGCGCCTCGCCGGTTTCCGAGGTCGGCCGCACGGTCGCCGGCGGGTCGATCCACCCGGGATAGAAGGTCGAGGTGATGCCGATCAGATGCTCGACATGGCCCGTCAGCGCCCGGGCGACGAGGCGGAGGCGGCCATATTGCACGATCGCGGTGTCGAAATAGCGCCCGGCGACGGCCTGCTGCACGGATTCGAGGAAATTCGGGTCGGCCGCCAGATGCTCGACCGGACCATCGAAGGCGACCGGATGGCGCCCGGTGTTCATCACCGCGACCCGGTGCCCCTCGGCGATCAGGGCGTTGACCACCAGCGCCCCCGTCGGCCCGCCGCCACCGACCAGCAGGATGTGCTTGTGTTGGTCCATCGTCTCTCTCTCCAGCGAACCGTGCGGGTCATGGGCCCGATTTTCATTATTCCTTATATGGAGAAAATAGACTGTTATAATTATCCTATCAAGGAATTTATATTTCGTGCGCAGGGGCATGGCGATGTCGGGGTCCATGCGAGGCAGGCGCACGTAGCTGGACCCCGGCCTCCGCCGGGGAACGGTTGCTCGTCGAAAAGGGATAATGGCCGACTTGTTTCAAGGGGCAAGGTCTGCCCGCACCTGAAGGCGGTGCAGAAGGGAAGGCCCGACCATGGATGCTGAAACGGGTTCAGCCTGACGAAGGAGCAGGTCGGCCGGTGGAAGGCGGAATTTCCACAGGTGATAAGCCGCGTCGCCCCAGCTTTCGCCGGGGCGACGATATCGGCATTGGTGTCGGTCAGGCCGCGGCGACGACGATGATCTCGACCTTGTATTCGGGCGTAGCCAGCTTCGCTTCGCCGGTGGCGCGCGCGGGGGCGTCCTTGCCGTCCACCCATTCGTCCCACACCGCGTTCATTTCCGCGAAGTCGGCCATGTCGGCGAGCCAGATCGTCGCCGAGAGGATCTTCGATTTGTCCGAGCCGGCGGCGGCGAGCAGCGTCTCGATCGCGGCTAGCACGGCGCGCGTCTGGGCGGTGACGCTTTCGCCCGGCGCCCCGACCTGACCCGACAGGTAGATGGTCCCGTTGTGGACGACCGCCTGGCTCATGCGCCGCCCGGACTCGATACGGTTGATGGTCATGCTGTTTCCTTTCGATGTTGTTGCAGGTGTCAGGAGCGGCCGTAGCGCGCGAGCGACAGGTCGGCGGTTTCGATGTCGGGCGGCCGGCCGCCGATCAGGTCGGCGATCACCCGCGCCGATCCGCACGCCATCGTCCAGCCCAGCGTGCCGTGGCCGGTGTTGAGGAACAGGTTGGGATAGCGGGTCGGGCCGACGACCGGCGTGCCATCGGGCGTCATCGGACGCAGGCCCGACCAGTAGGTGAGGGCGTCGATGGCGCCGCCGCCGGGGAACAGGTCGGTCAGCGAATGGAGCAATGTCTCGCGCCGCCGCTCGGGCAGGGCGTTGTTGTACCCCGAAATCTCCGCCATGCCGCCGACGCGGATGCGGTCGCCGAGGCGGGTGATCGCGATCTTGTAGCTTTCGTCCATCAGCGTCGAAAGCGGCGCGTGCGCGGCGTCGGCGACGGGCACGGTGATCGAGTAGCCCTTGACCGGATAGACGGGCAGGGTCAGCCCCAGCGGCCGCAGCATCTGCGGCGAAAAGCTGCCGAGCGCGACGACATAGGCGTCCGCCGTCACCAGCCCCTGGTCGGTTTCGACCCCGATATCGGGCCGCAGCGCCTGAATCCGGGTCCCGTAGCGGAAGGTGACGCCGCGCGCCTCCGCCATGCGGGCGAGCGCAGCGGTGAATTTGAAGCAGTCGCCGGTTTCGTCGCCGGGCAGCCGCAGCCCGCCCACCACCTTGTCGCGCGCCGCGCCCAGACCGGGTTCGACCGCCACGCAGCCGTCGCGGTCGAGCACCTCGAACGGGACGCCGCTCGCGCGCAGCACCGCGATGTCCTTTGCCATGCCGTCGAGCTGTTTCTGGGTGCGGAACAGTTGCAGGGTGCCGCCGGTGCCTTCGTCATAGGCGATGCCGGTCGTCTCGCGCAGCGCGACGAGGCAGTCCTTGCTGTATTCGGCGAGGCGGACCATTCGCGCCTTGTTCACATGATAGCGCGCGCTGGTGCAGTTGCGCAGCATCGCCAGCAGCCACCGCAGCATCGCGCCATCGATCTGCGGCCGCAGGATCAGCGGCGCGTGCCGCATCATCAGCCAGCGGATCGCCTTCATCGGGATGCCGGGCGCGGCCCACGGGGCGGAATAGCCGGGCGAGACCTCGCCCGCGTTGGCGAAGCTGGTTTCGAGCGCCGGGCCGGCCTGGCGGTCGAGCACCACCACCTCGTGCCCCGCTTCGGCCAGATACCAGGCGGTGGTGACGCCGATCACCCCGCTGCCAAGAACCGCGATCTTCATGCCGGCCTCCCTGAATTGACCCCCGCGAAGGGAAGATAGTGCCGGTCGTAACGATGGCCGAGCGACGTCAGTATCTCGTAGGAAATGGTCCCCGCATCGCGCGCGAGGACGTCGACCGGCTGATGCGGGCCGATGATCTCGACCCAGTCGCCTTCCGCAGGCTGCCCCGCGGGCAGGTCGCTGACGTCGAGCGTGATGCTGTCCATCGACACGCGCCCGAGGATCGGCAACCGCCGGCCGTCGAACCAGGCGGCGCCGCGATTGCCGAGCGTGCGCGGCAGGCCGTCCGCATAGCCGACGCCGATCGTCGCGATGCGCGTCGGCCGGGTGCAGCGATGGGTGAGGTCGTATCCGACCCCGGTGCCTTCGGGGACTGTGCGGACCTGCACGACCCGCGCGTCGAGCCGGACGACGGGTTCGAGCGCGTCGGCCGGGTCGCCGCTGGGCGATCCGCCGTAGAGCGCGATCCCCGCCCGCACGACGTCCTTGTGATAGGGGGCCGCCAGAAAGGCGCCGCCCGAATTGGCGAGCGACCGGGGAATGCCGGGAAAGGCGGCCGCCAGCCGGTCGAAGGCGGCGATCTGCATCGCGTTGGCCTCGCTGCCGGGGGTGCCCGACGAGGCGAGGTGGCTCATCACCAGCCGCAGGTCGACCGCCTGGCGGAAGCGATCGTCATGCGCGAGCCGGACGTCGTCTTCGGGGGCGAGCCCGAGCCGCGACATGCCGCTGTCGAGTTGCAGGACGGCGGGAAGCCGCCGATCGAGCGCGCGCGCGGTCTCGGCCCAGCGCTCCGCCTGACCAAGCGAATTGAGGACGGGAACGATCTCGTGCCGCGCGCATAGCGGCTCGACCCCCGGCGGAAGGCCGTTGAGGACGATGAGTTCGGCCTGCGGCGGAAGTTCGTCGCGGATCGCCAGCGCCTCGTCGAGATGCGCGACGAAGAAGCGGCGACAGCCGGCATCCCACAGCGCCGACGCCACCGGACCGCTGCCGAGGCCATAGGCATCGGCCTTCACCACCGCCGCGGCCGTAGCGGGGGCGACGCGCGCGGCGATGGCCGCATAGTTGCGGGCCAGCGCCGACAGGTCGATCCAAAGCCGGCCGCAGCGGGCCGTAGGCGCGCGATTATCTGGCAAAGACGATCCCCTTCCGGCAAAAAGAATATCAGAATAATGTTGGATTTTGGATGCGAATTACGCGTGATTATTCTGTTTTAGCGGTTTTAGTTGAATTAAGTTTCATCCTCGTGCGATAGGGTTCGAATGGACGCCATCGACCGCAACATCGTCCGGCTGCTGCGCCTGAACGGGCGCATGCCGAATCGCGAGCTGGCGGCCGAAGTCGGCCTTTCCCCTTCGGCCTGCCTGCGCCGGGTCGGCAACCTGGAAGCGAGCGGGGTGATCCGCGGCTATACGGCGATCGTCGCGCCCACGGAACGGGACGGGCTGATCGTCATCATCCGCATCACGCTGGAGCGGCAGACCGAGGCCTATCTCAACCGGTTCGAGGAAGCCGTCCGCCAGCACCCGGAAATCGAGGAATGTTTCCTGATGACGGGCGATCCCGATTACATCCTGCGGATCACGGCCGCCGATGCCGCGGCCTACGAGGAAATCCACAAGACGATCCTGTCGCGCCTTCCCGGCGTCGAGCGCATTCATTCGAGCATCGCGGTGCGCAGCGTTCCGAAGCATGCGGGCGTGCGGCCGAAGGGTGCGTATCGCTGACGCCGCGGCGCGATTCCGCCGCGCGCGCTCCGACCTTGCCCGGCGCCTGAGGTCCGTATCCCCTATCCATAATGAAGCGCTGCGAAATTTCTCGCGCGCCATCGCGCGGGCGTGATCCGAAATCCCCCCATCGTGCGCATAGAAATATGGGATTCGATGGCGGCCGTCGCGTCGGAAGAGGGGGGATCGGAATGCTCAATGGTTTTAGGCGTGGAACGTCGCCTGGCCGCCCACTCGCCAATCTCTTCAGCTTCGGGGAAGGGGCCGCGCGCATCCGCGCCGAACAGCGCAAGGCGGCGCTGCGCCGATCGTCGATCCTGTCCAGCCGCCTGTCGGTCGAGGCGCTCGAGCCGCGCCTGCTGCTGTCCGCCGACGTCGCGCCGATCGATGTCGGACTCGGCCTTGGCCTTCCGTCCGGGCTGGTCGCCAGCATGGAGCCTTCCGCCAAGTTCCTGACCGTGATGCCGTTCGACGGGGCCGGCGCCGGTACCGGCATCGGCGGCATCGCGCCGGGCATCGACATGTCGGCGCTTTCGGTGCGGGTCGGCGGCTATGCGCTCGACGTTGACGGCGCCGACACGGCCAGCGGCTTTTATGCCCATGGCGGTTCCGGCAGCTCGGGACCGTCGGGCGCGCCGGGCATCACCGCCGCGCTGACGACTTTCGGTGGGGCGGACGGCGAGGGCGAGGGGATCTCGCTTCTGTCCTTGTCGGCCCCGACGGCCGTGCCCCCGGTCACCGGTTCGCTCGACGTGCCGGGCGCGACGCAGAGCTTCACCTTCACGCTGACCGAGGCGCGCAAGGTCTATTTCGATTCGCTGACCGACCGGTCGAACATCCGCTGGTCGCTGGTCGGGGCGAACGGCACGCTCGTCAACGGCCGTGCCTTCGGCGCGTCGGATTCGATCGACATCTCCGGATCGAACATCCTCGACCTGGCCGCCGGCGACTATCGGCTGACCGTCGATGGCGACGGCGACGCGACGGGGGCTTTCGCCTTTCGCCTGCTCGACATCGCCAATGCGGCGCCTATTCAGGCCGGCACGCTGGTTTCGGCGCAGAACGAGGGGCGCGCCACCGACCTCTATGCCTTCGATGCGGTCGCCGGCGAACGCTATTTCTTCGACCGGCAGACGCTGACCGGCGGCACGGTGAGCTGGCGGCTGATCGGTCCCGACGGCGAATATGTGCGCGGCCCGGACTATTATAACGATTCGGGCGTGTTCGCGCTCGATCGCACCGGCACCTACACGCTCGCGATCGAGGGGGCGGACAGCAACAGCGCCGCGTTCGACTATGGCTTCATCCTGTCGCGCGTGACCGCGGCCGAAGCCGCGCTGACGCCGGGCGAACTGGTGCGCGGGCGGATCGAGGGCGCGGGCGACACGATCACCTATATCTTCGATCTGGCGGGCGAGACGCGGCTGCTGTTCGACGCGCTGCGCGACGACCGCGGCTTTCAATGGAGTCTGGCCGGCCCGCGCGGCACGGTGGTCGACGGGCGCTATTTCTCCAATTCGGAAGGCAGCTCGGGCCAGCCCCTCCTGGCGCTGCCCGCGGGGCGCTACCGGCTGACGGTGGGCGGCGGCGGAAGCGACGCGCGGGGCGACTTCGCCTTCCGCCTGCTCGATGCGGGCGCGGCGCAGGACGTGACGGCGCTGCCCGGGTTCGGGGGCGCGGTCGGCGACGGCGGGGTGAGCGACGCGATCGGGCGCGGCGAGGGCGCGCCGCTCGACTATTCGGGGCTGCCCGGGACCGTCAACCACGGCTGGGACGTCAATCGGCAGAAGGACCTGATCGTCGCCGATTCGGACGCGTTGCGCCCGGCGACGCTGACGCTGGAGGCGTGGGTGCGCAGCGCGGAGGCCGTCGACGACGGCGACGGCGGCATCATCGTCTTCGGCGGCGATCCCTATCAGGCGATCCTGTTCAAGGGGTCGAGCACGTCGTGGGACGACGGCTATGGCCTGCTGCGGATCGGCGACACCGTCCGCTTCTATCTCAACGACTGGTACGACGCCTATATCGAGGCGCCGATCGAGAGCGAGCGGTGGGTGCATGTCGCCGCCACCTATGACGGCGCGGTCATGCGGCTTTACGTCGACGGCCTGCAGGTCGCCGAGCGCGACTTCGCCGAAGCGATCCGCCACAGCGGCGCGCCGCTGGTGATCGGCGGCGGCCCGCAGGCCTATTATCCGTGGAACGGGGCGATCGACGAGGTGCGCGTCTGGGACGTGGCGCGTTCGGCGGCCCAGATCGCCGCCGCGGCGCAGGCGCCGCTGTCGGGCGGCGAGAGCGGGCTCGTCGGCTATTGGCGGTTCGACGAGGCCGACGGATGGACCGCGGCCGATTCCTCGCCCTCCGGCTCGCCCGCGACCGGCGGCGCGCCGGCGACCGAAACGCGGCTCTACAGCTTCGCCGCAGCGAAGGGCGAGCATTGGTATTTCGACGTGGCGAGCCAGAGCGGCGCTTCGCTGACCGTGCGCGTCTACCGTCCGGACGGGACTCAACTCGTCGCGCCGACGGCGCTGGCCGACCTCAACCTCGCCAATCTGCCGATGGACGGCACCTATCTGATCGTGGTCGAAGGCGTTGTCGGCAACGGCGGTGCCGCCGCCTTTTCCGCGCGCATGGTCAAGGTCGCCGATCCGACGCGCGCGATCGCCGTCGATACCCTCGTCACCGGGCGGCGCGAGCCCGGCGAGCGGCACACGCTGACCTTCACCCTGACGCAGCCGTCGCGGCTGCTGTTCGATTCGCTGACCAGCCGCTGGGACCTCCACTGGACGCTGATCGGACCGCGCGGCGCCGAGGTGAACCAGCGCGCCTTCGCCTATTCGGATTCGCTCGACCTGTCGTCGGGCCTGTCGTCGCTGCTCGACCTGCCCGCCGGCACCTACAGCCTGATCGTCGACAGCAGCGCCGGCGAGGCGCTCGATTACGCTTTTCGCCTGATCGACACCGCGAATGCCCAGCCGGTCGCGCTCGACGCCGACGTCACCGGCAGCTTCGCGACCGGCGGGACGAGCAACGTCTATCGCTTCGACGCCGCGGCGGGCGACAAGGTGACGCTCGAACGGCTGATCGATGCGACATCGAGCGACTACAGCATCGGCTGGCGGCTGTTCGACCCGTTCGGGCGGCAGGTGACGAACGCGAACTACCTCTATGGCACCTCGACCGTCGATCTGCGCGTCACCGGCACCTATACGCTTGCGATCGAGCAGCGGGTCGGAGCCGCGCCGATCGGCTATGGCTTCCGCGTCAACCTGACCGAGCATGTCGCGCTGCCCGACATATCGGGCGGCGCGCTGTTCCAGCCCGGCGACACGCTGTCGGGCACGCTGGTCGCCGGCGGCGAGCCGGGCCTCCATCGCTTCACCGTCGCCGGTCCGACGCGGCTCATTTTCGATTCGCTGACCAACGACAGCGGCAAGACATGGGCGCTGCTGGGGCCGAACGGCGTCGAGGTGAACGGCCGCAGCTTCAGCGCCAGCGATGGCACCAGCATCAGCGGCAGCGCGGTGATCGACCTTCCCGCGGGCGGAACTTATCAGTTGCGGGTGTCGGGCACGGCCGGCGCCTATTCGATGCGGCTGCTCGACCTGGCGGCGGCGACGCCGATCACGCCCGGCGGCGCGCTGGTCGAGAGCCGGCTGCTGCCCTCGCGCGCGACCGACATGTACAGCTTCACCGGCGTCGCCGGCGAGACGCTCTATCTTGATACCCAGACCGCGCTCAGCAGCGGCAGCTTCCGGCTGATCGATCCGTTCGGCCGGATGGTCGTCGGGCCCGTGGGCTTCGCGGACCGCGAACTGGCGCTGCCGGTCGACGGCACCTATGTCCTGTTGATCGAGGGGCGGGTGGCGAACACCGCCGCCGACGACGATTATTCCTTCATCCTCAACCGCCCGCGCGATCCCGCGCCGCTCGACCTGACGCTCGGCGCGCGGATCGACGGCGTTCTGGCGGCGGCGGGCGACGTCCAGCGCTATCGCTTTCAGCTTTCGTCGGAGCGGCTGCTGGCCCTCGACAGCTTCACCGGCAGCACGACGCTGACGTGGCGCCTGAAGGGACCCGGGATCGATTATTCGGCGTCGCTGCGCGATGCTGACGGCGCCTTTCAGGGCACGCGCCCGCCGCTGATGCTCGCGGCCGGGGAATATGAACTACTGATCGACGGTACCGGCGCGGCGGTCGGTCCCTATGCCTTTCGCCTGCTCGACCTTGCCGCGACTGCGACGCCGCTTGCCGCCGATGGCGCGACGATCGCGGGCGCGCTGGCGCCGTCGAGCGAAACCGATGTCTATGCGCTCGACCTGACCGCGGGCGAGACGATCGTCTTCGACGCGCAGACGGTGCCGGCCACCACCACGATCCGCCTGGTCGATTCCTTCGGCAACGAGGTGACGGGCGCGTTGACCTTCGCCGACCGGACGCTGGTCGCCGCGGTCACCGGGCGCCACTATCTGCTGGTCGAGGGACGCGCCACCAACACGGCGGAGAGCAGCGCCTACAGCTTTGCGCTGGCCCGGCCGGTCGACCCCGCGCCGCAGGCGATCGCGCTGGGCGAGACGGTCAGCACCGCGATCGCGCGGCCGACCGAGGTCAACCGCTTCACGTTCACGCTGACCGAGGCGACGCGCGTCTATTTCGATTCGCTGACCAACGATTCGACGATCCGCTGGGCGCTGCGCGGCGCGACCGGAACGGTCAGTTCCGCCGATTTCTATTACAGCGATTCCGAAGTGTCGGGCGAGCGGGTGCTGACGCTGGCGCCCGGCAGCTATGAGATCGCCGTGCAGGCGGACGGTTATCGCACCTCGTCCGCCAGCTTCCGCCTGCTCGACCTTGCGGACGCGGCGCCGGTGGCGTTCGGGCAGAGCGTCAGCGGGCGGCTGGAGCCGTCGAGCGAGACCGACATGTACCGTTTCGACGCGGCGGCGGGCGAGCGATTCTATTTCCAGAGCCTGCTGGGCATCGGCAATGCGACGCTGCGGATCATCCGGCCCGACGGAACGCAGACGCGCACCCCGACATCGGTCGGCGATTATGAGTTCACCGCCGACCAGGCGGGCACCTATGTCGTGATGATCGAGGGGCGGGTTTGGGACGCGGCGGCGCGCGATTATCGCTTTGCGCTGCACCGGGCGACGACCGCCGCGACGGCGATCGCGCTCGACGGCAATGTCGAGCAGCCGTCGCTGCTGCGCCCCGGCAAGATCGGCGACGCGCTGTCGATGACGACGCACGAGCAGATACTGGTCGACGATCCCGCGCTGGACCTGCGCGAGGATCTGACGGTCGAGTTCTGGCTGAATCCCGAGCGGATGACCAACAGCTGGACGCCGCTGATCTACAAGGGCGAAGGGACCGACGGGCGCGGCTATACGCTGTGGTACAACAGCAGCGGCTATGTCCACCTGTCGAGCTATCGCGGGACGGCCAACGACACGCTGGAGACGGCGAGCGGATCGGTGCCGCAGGGCCAGTGGACGCATGTCGCCGCGGTGATCGAGCGCAGCACGGGGCAGATGCGCATCTATCTGAACGGCGTGCTGGTCGCGTCGCGCACCAATGTCCCCACCGCGCCGCATAACGGCAGCGCCGCCTCGCCGCTCTACATCGGCACCGGCCCCGAACAGAACGACAGCTACCAGAAGCTGGAAGGCGCGATCGACGAATTGCGCATCTGGGACCATGGACGGTCGGCGGAGGAAATTCTCGCCGGGATGGACGGGGTGCCGTCGGACACCGGCGGGCTCGTGCTGCGGATGGATTTCGATGCGATCGCGGGCGGCACGGTCCGCAACCAGGTGTCGGGGGCGGATGTCCCCGTCCTGCGCGACCTGGCGGGACTGGACGGGGTGATCGAGGGGCGGCTGACGACGCCGGGCGATACGCGGACATACAGCTTCACCGTCGCCGAACCGAAGATGCTGCTGTTCGACGCGTTGCACAACAACAGCCAGATGACCGTCACCATCACCGGACCGGGCGGCGTTTCGGCGGCGCGCAACATGCGCAACGGCGAAAGCCACGAATATGGCAGCGGCAATCCGCTGATCGAGGTCGGGCCGGGGACCTATACCGTGACCGTCGACGGCACCGGCGCGGCCACCGGCGCCTATGCCTTTCGCCTGATCGACGTCGGAGCCGCGCCCGTCCTGCCGCAGGGTAGCGTCGCGACGGGGCGGTCCAGCGGGTCGCGCGACAATGCCGTGTGGCGGATCGACGCGGCGGCCGGGGACCGGCTGTTCATCGACCTGCAGCAGTTCGGCGGATCGCTGGGCCGCGCCAGCTTCCGCCTGTTCGACCCCTTCGGACGGCAGATTTCCGGTCCGGTGCAGGTCGGCGACATCGACACCGGCGTGCTCGCCTATGGCGGCACCTACACGCTGGTGATGGAGATGCGCGCGGCGGTCGTGAACTGGCCGGTCGATTATCGCGTGGCGGTGTATAACATGGCGCAGACCGCGCCGGTGCCGATCACGCTCGACGGGCCGAACCCCGATGCGCCGACGGTCGTCGCCGGGGTCGACGGCAACGCGCTGAAGCTGCGCGGGGTCGATTATGTCGAACTGCCCGACGGACCCGACGTCGACCTGACCCGCAATTTAACGATCGAGGGCTGGTTCTTCCTCGACCGCTTCACCAGCAGCTGGATGCCCGTGGTGTCGAAGGGGCTGGGCGACACCGCGCCCTATCGCCTGGCGGTCAACAGCAGCGGCCAGATCTGGGCGACGGTGCGCGATGCATCCGGGCGCGAGGACGTCACCAGCGCGAGCGGCGTGGTGCCGACCGGCGAGTGGGTCCACATGGCGATGGTCGTCGATCGCGACAACCGGACGCTCAAACTCTATGTCAATGGCCAGGAAGCCGCGTCGCGGCAGATCCGCCTGAACGACAATGTCGACGTCGCCGACCCCTTCTACATCGGCTATTATGACGACGAGTCGAGCTATGCCCCGATCGAAGGGGCGGTCGACAGCTTCCGCCTGTGGGGCGTCGCGCGCAGTGCGGCGGAGATCGCCGCCGACATGGCATCGGCACCCCCCGCCGGGACGCCCGACCTGAAGATCGCGCTCGATTTCGATTCGACCAGCCTGCCCGCGGGCGCGCTGCTGCGCAGCACCAACCCCAATGGCGTGACGGGACGTATCGCGACGCCGGGCGCCGAGAACCGCTACAGCTTCACGCTGACCCAGACGACTCTGGCGCTGTTCGACAGCCTGACCAACAACAGCCGGCTGCGCTGGAGCCTGACCGGCCCCGATGGCGACCTGATCGTCGACGGACGCCGCTTCGACCAGTCGGATTCCTTCACTTTCACCGGCAATCCGGTGCTGGCGCTCGCGGCGGGCCGCTATGAGCTGACGATCGACGGCATCGACGATGCGGTCGCCGACTATAATTTCCGCCTGCTCGACCTCGCCAATGCGGCGCCGCTGGCGATGGGCAGCCGCGTGACGGCGTCGCTGACCCCGTCGAACGCGACCGCGATCCATCGTTTTTCCGCCAATGCGGGCGAATCCTTCTTCTTCGACGTGCTGAGCGTCAAGAGCGACGTGCGCTGGCGGCTGATCGACCCGAACGGCAACATCGTCTTCAACCAGCAGTCGATGGCCGACATCGACGGGCAGCTTCTGGCGCTCAGCGGGACCTATACGCTGCTGATCGAGGGGCGCATCGATCAGGGGCTGGCCGCGGCCTATGATTTCATCATCTATCCGATGGCGGTGCAGACCGCGCCGCTGACCATCGGCGCGCAGATTTCCTCCACCATCTCGCAGCCCGGCGAGCGCGACGTCTACAGCTTCACGCTGACCGAACGGACGCGGCTCGTCTTCGACTCGCTGCTCTATCAGGGCGAGCTCAACTGGTCGCTGGCGGGGCCGGACGGACAGATCGTGTCGGCGCGCCGCTTCGACCAGAGCGACGGGCTGAACTTCACCGGCAACCCGGTTCTCGACCTTGCGGCCGGCACCTACACGCTGACCATCGACGGCAATCGCCAGTTCACCGGCGCCTATGCTTTCCGCCTGCTCGACCTCGCGGCGGCGGAGCTTCTGGTCGCCAATCAGGGGACGACCGGCAATCTGGGGCCGCAGGGCCGCGAGACGGCGGCCTATCGTTTCGAGGCGACGGAAGGGATGCGGTTCGGCATCGATGTGCTGAACAGCCCCAACTACAATCATCGCCTGCGGCTGATCGATCCGCTGGGGCAGGTCGTGTTCGGCCCGACCTCGATGCAGGACAGCGGGCTGATGACCGCGGCGATGGCGGGCACCTATACCCTGCTGGTCGAAGGCTATGCCGCCGAAGGCAGCAATTTCAGCTACAGCTTCCTGCTCGACGTCGCGGCGCAGCCGCCCGCCAACGGGGCGACCGGACAGGATTTCGACGCCGCCGGGTTGCCCTATGTGCTGGTCAATCACCAGGGGGCGGCCGCGCAGGTGCTGCGCGACGGCGAGAATGATTTCCTGCGGCTGACCGATGCGCTGAACAGCAATCCGCACAACGGCGTCTTCTTCTCCGCGACCGGCAGTGGACGGCAGGACGTCGTCGATGTCGGCTTCGATTTCCGCATCGAGCGGCGCGCGGGGCAGGCGACCGACCCCGACGGCATCGCCTTCGCCTGGCTGCCCGTCGCGCTCTATGGCGCCGGCGGTCCGGGGCCGACGATCCCGCGCAGCGGGTCGAGCGGTCTCGAGCCCAATGTCGCGGGGGCGCTGGGGATCGGCTTCGACAGCTTCGCCAACAACGGCGAGGTCAACGCCAACCATGTGTCGATCCATTACAACGGGGTGAAGCTGACCGACATCGCCAGCCCAGGCCTGACGCTGGCCAGCGGCGATTGGACGCACGCGCGCATCCTGATGACGCGCACCGCCGGCGGCACGCTGCTGACCATCCGGCTGACCGCCGAGGGCGGCGCCGTGATCGAGGTCGTCACCGACTATTTCATTCCCGGCATGGAGCTGGAGGCGGGGCGCGTCGCGCTCAGCGCCTCGCAGGGCACCTCGACCGGCGATCAGGACGTCGACAATATCGCCGTCGCCATGACCCCCGCGGCGACGGCGATGCCCGCCGTGCCGTTCGGCGAGGCGGTGACCGGTTCGATCGCGCGCACCGGCGCGGTCGAGCGCTACAGCTTCACGATCACGCAGCCGACCGCGGTGGTGTTCGATCCGCTGACCAACAACAGCAATTTCCGCTGGCAGATCAGCGGGCCGAGCCAGACCCCGGCGGCGCGCCAGTTCACCGCGTCGGATTCGCTGAACTTCAGCGACAATCCGGTCATGCTGCTCCAGCCGGGGACCTACAGCCTGGCGATCTCGGCCGGGACGGCGACGGGCAGCTATGCCTTCCGCCTGCTCGACCTGGCGCAGGCGGCGGCGCTGACCCCGGGCGAGCAGCAGTCGGTGACGCTGAATCCGGGCAACATGACCCAGTTGTTCCATTTCGACGGAACCGCGGGCGAGCGCCTGTTCTTCGACTATATGAGCGGCGCGACGCTGCCCTATTGGCGGCTGATCGACCCGCGCGGCAACACGGTGTTCACCCCGCGCTCGATCGGGTCGGATTCGCAGGTCGAGCTGACCGAGACCGGCCGCTACACGCTGATGGTCGAGGGGCGCATCGCCAATGCGGAACCGCAGACGACGGCGTTCCGCCTGGTGTCGATGACCGACCGCAGCGCGGCGCTGACCGTCGGCGCGACGACGCAGGGGACGGTGCCGCTGCCCGGCGACCGGATGCGCTACAGCTTCTCGCTGACGCAGGATGCGCTGCTGCTGTTCGACAGCCTGACCAACAACGGCAATTTCCGCTGGAGCTTGACCGGGCCGCAGGGCACGACGATCCAGGACCGCACCTTCGCCAACAGCGATTCGCAGTCGCGGACCGACGCCACGCCCTTCCGGGCCGCGGCGGGCGACTATGTGCTGACGGTGTGGGCGAACAACGACGTCACCGGCGATTATGCCTTCCGCCTGCTCGACCTTGCGTCGGCGTCCGCGATCGCGCTCGATACCGTCATCGACGGCCTGCTCGAACCCGCCAACAGCACCGGCCTGTATAATTTCGTCGGCGAGGCCGGCGACAAGCTGTTCTTCGACTATCTGTCGTCGGGGCCGACCGGACGCTGGCGGCTGATCGATCCGCAGGGCCGCCAGATCGTCTACAACAACACCGGCGCGAGCAGCGACATGGGGCCGGTCGTGCTGACGCGTTCCGGCACCTATACGCTGGTGGTCGAGGGGCATGTCACCGTCGCGGGCGCGTCGGCGCCGGTCCAGTTCAAGGTGTCGAAGCTGGTCGACAAGGTCGCGCCGCTGACGCTCGGCGCAACCCATTCGGGCACGTTCGCGCAGCCGCAGCAGGAGGATGTCTATCGCTTCACGCTGGCGGAAGGCACATTGCTGCTCGTCGATCCGCTGACCAGCGACGGCAGCCTCGTCTGGACGTTGACCGGGCCGCGCGGCGAGGTGGCGAGCAAGAATTTCCAGTCGTCGGACGGCGCGTCGGTCGGCGCCGCCAACCCGGTGCTGGTCGTCCCGGCGGGCGACTATGAACTGCGGGTGCGCAACAACAGCACGACCGCGCGCGACTATGCGCTGCGCGTCCTCGATCTCGCCGCCGCGACCCCGATCACCCCCGGCCTGCCGGTGACGGGGACGCTGAGCCCCGGATCGGAGACCGAGGCGTTCCGTTTCGATGGCGAAGCCGGCGAACGCTATTATTTCGACCGTCAGGCCCTGTCGGGCGGCAGCGCCTATTGGCGGCTGATCGCGCCCAACGGGCGGCAGTTGTTCAGCGGCTATTTCAACGACGTCGACAGCTACGTCCTGCCCGACATGGGCACCTACACGCTGCTGCTCGAAGGCTATATCGGCGACGTCGGTTCGGTCTATACCTATGGCTTCAACGTCTTCGAGAACCCCGAAACCGCGCCGATCCCGATTCCGGGGCTGGAGGTGCGCCCCGCCCCCGACCTGATCCCGCAGGGCGTCACGGTCAGCGGCGAGGGGGCGATCCAGTCGGGCGGCACGATCACCGTCGCGTGGCAGACGCGCAACGACGGCACGCTGCCCGCGACCGGGACATGGTCGGACCGGCTGATCCTGCGCAACCTCGACACCGGGCAGATCATCGGCAATTTCGTGATAGCCGACAACGGCGGCGACCTGGCGCCCGGCGCGTCGCGCCAGCGCCAGACGACGGTGAGCCTGCCGACCGGCAACGCCGGTGTCGGCCAGATCGTCGCGATCGTGACGACCGATATCGCGAACGCGGTGGCGGAGGAGAATGCCTCGGGATCGGCCGAGACCAACAATGAGGCGTCGGTCGAATTCCAGTCGATCCTTGCGCCCTTCATCGACCTGACCGTCGGCCAGGTCGCGGTGGAACCGGCAAGCGGCTGGAAACCCGGCGATACCGTCACGATCAACTGGACGACCACCAACAGCGGCAACCGGCCGACCACGGGCGGTTTTTCGGAGCGCATCGTCGTGCGTAACGCGTCGAGCGGGCAGCAGGTGCTGCTCGCCACCGTCGCGGCGGCCCCGATCGACGCGGGCGCGTCGCGCAGCGGCAGCTACAGCATCGTCTGGCCCGAGGGGCTGATCGGGCACGGCCAGTTCACCTTCACCGTCACCACCGACATCCTCGATCAGGTCGCGGAGGCGAACGACGCCGGAACCGGCGAGACGAACAACGCGGCGGCGCTGACGATCACCTCGGCCCCCGATCTGGTGATCCGCGACATGGCGATCGACGCCACCGCCCCGCAGGCGGGCGACAGCATCACGCTGAGCTGGACCGAGGCCAATATCGGCAATGCCGCGACGCTGGCGGGCTGGAACAACCGGGTGCTGGTGCAGAACATCACCACCGGCGAGACTTTGCTCGATACCGCGGTCGCGAGCGACATGCTGCTCGCCGCCGGAGCGGAGCGGGCGCGCAGCTTCACCTTCAAGCTGCCCGACGGCGCGCGCTCGGTCGGGTCGATCTGCGTCACCCTGTATGCCGACCAGAATGCCGGGGGCGGCGGCAATGCCGTGCGCGAGGTCGCCGACGGCCGCAACGCCGAAGGCAACAACAGCGCGCAACTGACGATGCCCGTCGCGGCGCGCGTCTATGCCGACCTGCGCGTCGGCGACGTCGGCGCGCCGCCGACCGCGATCGGCGGCGGGACGATGACGGTGAGCTGGCGGGTCGACAATGCCGGCGCGTCGGCGTCGGCCGAGGGCGGCTGGGTCGACCGGGTGATCCTGAGCGCCGATGCGGTGCTCGGCAACGGCGACGACATCTTCATCGGCGAATATCGCCGCACCGATCCGCTCGCCGAAGGCGGCAGCTATACGGCGTCGCTCGACATCGCGCTGCCCTCCGACATCGGCGGCCTCTACCGCCTGTTCGTCGTCACCGACGCGGGACAGGCCGTGGTGGAGCCCGATACGCGCGCCGACAACGCCAGCGCGCCGGTGGAAATCCAGATCAGCGCGACCGCGCCGAATCTGGTGGCGGACGCGGTGTCGGGGCCCGCCGGCACGGTGTTCGGCGGCGATCCCTTCACCGTGTCGTGGCGCGTCCGCAACACCGGCGACGCCCCCGCGGCGGGCGGGCATATCGACCGGTTGATCCTGTCGGCCGACGGCGTCGTCGACGCGAACGATCTGGTGCTGGCCGAGGTGGTGCGCGGATCGGGGCTCGCGGTCGGCGACAGCTACACCGCCAGCGTCGAGGTGCGGGTGACCGACGGCCGCGTCGGCGACTATCGCCTGATTCTGGTGACCGATGCCGGGCAGACGGTGTTCGAGAATTTCCTGGAGAGCGACAACAGCGTCGTGTCGCCGGTGGTGCGCTTCGCCGCGACGGCGGCGCCCAATCTGGTTGTCGACAGCGTTTCGGTGCCGCCGGGCGCGGTGCCCGGCGAGACCGTCCTCGTCACCTATGTCATCCGCAACACGGGCGAGAGCGCGGCGACCGCGCCGTGGGTCGACCGTATCTATATCGACGACGACACGACGATTTCGGGCGCGCAGCAGCTTGCGTCGGTGCCGCGCAATTTCGATCTTGCGCCCGGCGAATCCTATGAGGTCAAGCAGCTCGTCACCATTCCGACCGGCTATACCGACGGCGAATGGCGCATCTTCGTGCGCGCCGACGCGCAGGGCCAGGTCTATGAAGGCGGACGCGACGGCGACAACGACGGCATGTCGGGCGCGCTGATGCTGACCCATCCGGACCTGGTGCCGGTGCTGATCCAGGGGCCGGAAGGCGGCAACGCCGAATCCTTCTCCGAAATCGAGGTGCGCTGGCAGATCCGCAACGACGGCACCGGTTCGACGCTGGGCGGCTGGACCGATACCGTCTGGCTGTCGCGCGACGACGATGTGGTCGGCGCGGGCGACATCAAGCTGGGCGAGCTGATCGCGCAGGCACAGCTCGCGGCGGGCGCGATCTATGACGGGGTGCTCAAGGTCACGCTGCCGATCGACGCCAGCGGTCCCTGGCGCCTGATCGTCCAGTCGGACAGCGGCGGGGTCGTCGCCGAAACGGCGGCGGGCGAGGCGAACAACATCGGGTCGATCGCGCTCAACGTCGGGCTGTCCGATTATGCCGACCTCGAGGTCAGCGACGTCACGGCGCCCGCGCAGACGATCGACGATCCCGCGCGCGTCCGCGTCGAGTGGACCGTCACCAACGTCGGCACCGGCGCCGGTTTTACCCACGGCTGGACCGACCGGGTGATCGTGTCGCGCGACGGCGTGCTCGGCAACAATGACGACATCGTGCTCGGCGAATATGTCCACAGCGGCGCGCTGAACGTCGGAGAGACCTATCGCGCGGGGCTCGACCTGATCCTGCCGGCCGGATTCCACGGCCGCTACACGCTGTTCGTACAGTCGGACGCGAAGGGCGAGGTGTTCGAGAATGGCGCGGAGGCGAACCGCGGCGTGCTGGCGGGGAATTTCGACGTGTCGCCGATTCCGTGGGCGGACCTGGTCGTCGCGTCGGTCGCGGTTCCCGCCGGCGCGGTGTCGGGACAGACGATCGACGTCACCTGGCGCGTCACCAATCAGGGCATCGGGCTGACCAACAGCGGCGAGTGGTTCGATCAGGTCTATCTGGAACGGGCCGACGGCACCGGCCGGGTGCGGCTGGGCAGCGTCAACCACCTCGGCTATCTGGCGCCGGGTGCCAGCTATGACCGCACGGCCAGCTTCCGCCTGCCCGACGGGCTGTCGGGCGCCTATCGTATCGTCGTCGAGACGCCGGGGTCGAGCGACCCGCGCAGCGGCCCCTATGAGTTCGTGTTCACTACCAACAACAGCCGCGCGTCGGACGCGATGGCGGTTGCGCTCGCCCCGCCGCCCGACCTGGTCGTCGACAGCATCTCCTTCCCCGCGACGGGTGTCGAGGGGCAGGTCATCGACGTCGAATGGACCGTCCGCAACGCCGGCACCGCCAATGCGACCGGAACGTGGACCGACCGCGTCTATCTGCGCAAGGTCGGCGACACGGGCGCCGGCACGCTGATCGGCACATACAGCTACACCGGGCCGCTGGAGGCCGGAAAGACCTATAGCCGCAAGGAGGAAATGCGGCTGCCGTCGAAGACGAGCGATCACTATGAGCTGATCGTCGTCACCGACGCGGGGAACAGCGTCTACGAGCATCTGAACGAGGACAACAACCGGCGGGTCAGCAGCACCGCGATCCTGGTGTCGGCGCTGCCGCGGCCCGACCTGCGCGTCAGCGAGGTCATCGCCCCCGACCGCATCACCGCCGGCGCGACCGCGTCGATCGAGTTCAAGGTCGTCAACCAGGGGCTGGTCGCCGCCAACGGGCTGTGGACCGATCAGGTGTGGCTGTCGCTCGACGACAAGATTTCCAACGACGACATATTGGTGTCGAGCCTGCAGAACCCGTCGGCGCTCGGCTCGCTGGAGGAATATCTGTCGGCCTCGGGGACCTTTACCATCCCCAAGCGCTTCCGCGGCACCGTCTATATCCTCGTCGCCACCGACAGCGGCAACGCCATCGACGAATGGCCGAACGACACGGCGCAGAGCAATATCGTCGCGCACGAAATCTTCGTCGATCCGATCCCCTTCGCCGATCTGGTGGTCGACAGCGTCGTCGCCCCGGCGCAGGCGTTCGAGGGCAACAGCGTCACCGTACGCTACAGCGTCACCAACCGCGGCGCCGGCGACACCGACCTCGGCCGCTGGACCGAGCAGATCTGGCTGACCCGCGACAAGAACCGGCCGCATCCGGGGCAGGGCGACATCCTGCTGACGACACTGACCTATGACGGCGGCATCCTGGTCAAGGATGCGGGATACGACCGCGAACTGACGCTGACGCTGCCCGAGGGGCTGGTGTCGGGCACCTATTACATCATGCCGTGGGTCGACCCCTATGCGACGCTGCTCGAGGATTCGCTCGCGACCAACGTTAATCCCGACGACCCGAACGAGATCAACAGCAGCAACTATCGCGCCCGCGCGATCGACATCGTCGGCGTCCCGCCGCAGACCTTTACCCGCGCGATCGCCGTCGATGCGGTCACGGCCGATCCGGTCGGCGTCGGCGGGGGGCAGTTCAACGTCAGCTGGACGGTCCGTTCCAACGGCAACGCGGCTGCGGCCAAGTGGATCGATCGCGTCTATCTGGCCGATGCGCCGCTGCTCGAAAACGCGACGCGGCGCTTCGACCTCGGCAGCTTCGACAATCTGAAGCCGCTCGACCCCGGCCAGTCCTACACCAACAGCCAGACCTTCACGCTGAACCCCGCAGCGGCGGGGATGTACGTGATCGTCGTGTCGCAGCTGGCGGGCGATCCGAACAATCTCGACAACAACGGCTTTGCCGCGACCAGCGTCACCAACGCGCCCGCCGACCTGCGCGTCGTCCAGGTCGTGCCGGCGGCGCCGTCGGCACCCGCCTATTCGGGCGAGAAGACCAGCGTCACCTATACGGTCGAGAACCGCGGCGGCGCGGTGTGGAGCGGCACCCAATATTGGACCGACGAAATCTGGATTTCGAAGGACCCGGTGTTCGACAAGGCGCGCGCGCAGAAGGTCGCGACGGTCAACGTCACCAACGGCCCGCTCGGCGCCGGGCAGAGCTATAGCCGCACCGCCGAATATTCCCTGCCGCCGGGGGTCGAGGGCGAATATTACGTCTACGTCGTCGCGAACTCGGCCGGCAACACGCCGGTACCCACCGACATCGTCCGCGATGGCGGCAACAGCACCCTGCTCGACCGCTTCGCCAAATATGCCTTCGAACTGCCGCAGGGCAACGTGGGGCAGGCCGCCTTCCCGGTCGTCTATCGCGAGCCCGACCTGCGCGTCACCGAGCTGACGCTGCCCGACACCATCGCCGCGGGCAGCACGATCACCATCAGCTTCAAGGTCGAGAATGTCGGCAACCGCGCGACGCGCGAGGACAGCTGGACCGACCGCGTCTATCTGTCGCTCGACGCCTCGCTCGACGAAGGCGACTGGCTGATGTCGCGCGAGAGCGCGCCGGGCGTGATCGTCCGCGCCGAGAACAAGCATGTCGGCGTGCTGGAGGCCGGCGAATCCTATTACGCCACCGTGACGGTGACGCTGCCCTTCGAGCTGAACGGGGCGATGCACGTCATCGCGATGACCGATTCGGAACTCGCCGATTCGGGCTATGCGAACAGCACCCTGTCGCCGCGCCTGAACGGCGTGCGCGGATTGCTGGCGGGCAAGGTCCGCGAGTTCCAGGGCGAAGGCAACAACAGCACGGCGAAGGCGGTGACGCTGACCCCCTATACGCCGCCGAACCTTCAGGTGACGGCGCTCACCGCGCCCGAACGCGCGGTGCGCGGGCAGACCTTCCGCCTCGAATATCGCGTGACCAACAACGGCGGGGCGACCCCGGCGCTGCAGGCGCAGTGGGACGACCTGATCTATCTGTCGCGCGATCCGTTCCTCGACCTGACGTCCGACCGCTATATCGGATCGGTCCGCCACACCGGCGGGCTGGCGGCCGGCGACAGCTATGACGTCGCGCTCGACCTTGCGGTGCCGACCGACCTCGGGACCGAGGCCTATTATGTCTTCGTCGTGTCCGACCCCGCGCGCTACAACGCGACCGGACAGGTTTTCGAGAGCGACGAGCGGGACAATTCGCGCGTCAGCGCCATCCCGATGGTGATCGAATTGCCGCCGCCGACCGATATCCAAGTCGTCGATATCGTCGTCCCCGGCGACCGGCGGCCGGGCGATCAGGTGACGATCAACTGGACGGTCAGGAACGTCAGCGACGTCGTCGCGGCGGGGCGCTGGACCGACGCCGTCTATCTGTCGCGCGACGCGACCTGGGACGTCGGCGACAAGCTGCTCGGCCGCGCCGATTACGGCGGCGTCCTCAATCCCGACGGCACCTACACGCTCAGCCTGACGACGACGCTGCCCGGCGCGGCGGCGGGCGACTATCGCATCATCGTCCGCGCCGACGTGCGCAACCAGCTTCACGAGGATGTCGGCGAGGCGAACAACACCACCGCGTCGGCCGAGACGCTGTCGATCGCCGTCGATACGCTGACGCTCGGCATCCCGCTGACCGTCGCGCTGGCGCCGGGGCAGGAACGGCTCTACCGGATCGAGGTTCCCGCCGACAAGACGCTGCGCCTGCGCGTCGGCTCCGACGACGAACGCAGCATCAACGAGGTGTTCGTGCGCCACGACGAGGTGCCGACCTCGGCCGCGTTCGACGCGACCTATACCGGCCCGCTGGCGCAGGAACTGACGGCGATCGTCCCCGGCACCGAACCCGGCGTCTATTATGTGCTGGTGCGCGGCTACAGCGGCCCCGCCGACGGATCGCAGGTGACGCTGGTCGCCGACCTGCTGCCGCTGGTCATCACCGACATCCAGACCGATCGCGGCGGCGATTCGCGCTATGTGACGACGACGATCAAGGGCGCGCAGTTCCACCCCGACGCCATCGTCAAGGTGTCGCGTCCCAATATCGCCGAATATGAACCCGTCGCGTGGAAGGTCGTCGACGCGTCGACGATCATCGCGACCTTCGATTTCACCGACGCGCCGCACGGCCTTTACGACATCAAGGTCATCAACCCCGACGGCGCCCAGTCGAGCGAGCCCTATCGCTTCCTGATCGAGCGCGGGATCGAGCCCGAGGTGACGATCGGCGTCGGCGGCCCGCGGGTGATCCTGGCGGGCGATCAGGCGACCTATTCGGTGGCGCTGGAGAACCGGTCGAACCTCGACGCGCCCTACACCTATTTCCAGGTCGGCGTGCCCGAGCTGGGCAGCAACCAATATGTCTATGGCCTGCGCTTCCTCGACTTCTTCACCAACGTCCGCGGCGCGCCCGAAGGCGTGCTGGCGGGGGTCAACGCGCTGGTGCCGTGGCTGGGCCTCGAATCGATCACTAACACCAACGGCCAGCTCATCACTTCGGGCTTCCTCTACGATCATCCGGCGGACGGCTTCACGGGCTTCACCTTCAACGTCTCGACCTATCCGGGGCTGAAGGCGATGGCGGACCGCTCGTTCGAGGCGTTCCGCGCGCAGATGGCGCAATCCTTCCCATCGCTCGACAATCTGCTGGCGGCGGGCGAGGGGAATCTCGAAAACTGGTGGGATGCGGTCAAGGACCTGATCGCCGACCAGCTTCCCGCCGCGCGCGGGGTGCTCGACCAGCTCGACTTCGTCGGCCTCTACCAGTCGAACGCCGCGACGCCGAGCCGGGACGAGATTCCGTTCATCCCGTTCCGCTTCCATATCCTCGCTTCCGCGACGACGATGACGCGGGCGGAGTTCGTCGCCTTCCAGACGAACGAGGCCCTGCGGCTGCGCGACGCGATACTGGCGGCGGACGACGCGCCGCCCGCGCTGCTGGCGCTCGCCGCGAGCGAGCGGGACTGGGTGAACCTGTATCTTGCCGCGCTGGAGGATGCGGGATTGCTGCGCCCCGAGGGTGAGGTGCCGCCGATCCGCACGCAGGCGCATATCGTCAGCCTGATGGCGACGCTGGCGTCGGGCATCCTTTACGGTCCGGCGGGCAGCGAAATCCGCTCGAACGGCGATTACCTCGGCTTCTTCGAGCAGGTGCGCGCGCTGTACGGCCACAAGAACGGCCAGATGGCGGCGATCGAATATATGGATCAGCGCCAGAGCCCGCGCTACACGGGCGAGGTGCCGATCCCGGCGCTTCCCGACCCCGCCGACTATGATCTGGGCCTGAGCGGTCCGACCTGGTTCGAGGCGTTCCGCGTCTACGTCCCCTGGGTCGATTTTGCGCAGCGCGGCGCGGGCCTGCCCGCCGATTTCCAGATCAACGGACCGGAGCCGGTCGACGGCGATCCACTGGCGCAGCTCGATTTCTCGCGCTTCTTCACCAGCGGCGGCGCGGGTGGGCGGCTGGCGTCGATCACCGGGCCGCAGACGATGGACACGCTGGGCTGGCTGCCCGCGTCGGCCGAGCTTCCCTACAGCATCGGTTTCGAGAATTCGGCCGGCTCGTCGCGCTACACGAACGAGATCCGCATCGTCACGCAGCTCGACCCGCAGCTCGACGCGCGCAGCTTCGCCTTCGGCGATATCCGCATCGGCGACATCACCATCGATGTGCCCGACGGGCGGACGAGCTTCCAGGCCGAATATGACTTCGTGCGCACGCGCGGTTTCATCCTGCGCGTCAGCGCGGTGCTCGACCTCTATCAGCAGCCCGCGAGCGCGAGCTGGCTGATCCAGGCGATCGACCCGGTGACGGGCGAGGTGCTGCAGGACACGACGCGCGGCCTGCTGGCGCCCAACAACGCGCAGGGGTCGGGGGCGGGCTTCGTTTCCTATGCGGTGCGGCCGGCGGCCGACGTCGCGACGGGCGAGACCATCGCCGCGTCGGCGCGCGTGCTGATGGACGGCTTCGCGCCCGAGGACACGACGATCCTCAACCAGATGGTCGACGGCAAGGCGCCCGAAAGCCGCCTGACCGCGACGCGCATCGGCACCACCGACGATTATCGCATCGACTGGAACGTGCGCGACGACAATGGCGGATCGGGCGTGCGCCACGTCACCCTTTATGTGGCAGAGGACGGCGGCGATTTCCGCATCTGGCAGCGGCGGCTGACCGACGCGTCGGGATCGCTGGTGTTCGAGGGCGAGGCCGGAAAGACCTATGAGTTCCTGGCGCTGGCGACCGACGTCGCGGGCAATCGCGAGGTGCCGAAGCCCGGCGTCAACGCCGTCGCCGACGGGTCGGGCGTCAATCTGGGCGCGCTGCCGACCGTGCCGGGGACGACGCCGCCCAATTTCGGGCAGGCGCCCGAACCCTCGCCCGCGCCGTCGACCAACGCGCTGTTCACCGCGGCCGAAGCCAAGGTTCCCGCCGCGGCGGCGCTGTCGGCGCCCAGCGAGTTCGATGCGATATTGAGTCCGTTCATCGCGCGCGCCTTTGCCGTGGGGATTGGGCAGAGCGACGGCGGCATCGGTCCGATGGCGATCGTCGAGGCGCCCGACGGCAGCATCCTGGTTTCGGGCGGTGCCAATCGCGGCACCATCTGGCGCTTCGACGCGCGCGGCGGGGTGGCGGGCACGCCGCTCGCCGAACTCGATGTGCCGGTGTTCAACATGGCCTTCGACCCCGAAGGGCGCCTGTGGGCGACGACGGGCGGCGGCGCGCTGCTGCGGCTCGATCCCGACACCGGCGCGGTGATCGAACGTCATGGCGACGGCATTACGATCGCGATCGCGGTGCATCCCGAAAGCGGCGCGATCTATGTATCGACCAACGCCGGCATTTCGGTCTTCGACCCCGACGACGGCAGCTTCACCCAGTGGAGCCGCGACGAGAATCTGCGTGTCGGCAGCCTCGCCTTCGACGGCGACGGCACGCTGTGGGCCGTGACCTGGCCCGACCGCAAGCAGGTCGTGCGCTTCAACGACCGCGCGCGGGCGGAGACGATGCTGACCTTCGACGCGCCCGCCGATTCGATCGCTTTCGGGCGGACCGGAACGCGGCTGGAAGGGCTGATGTTCGTGTCGCACACCGCGGGCAAGGTCGCCGACACCGGCCTTGCCGCCGAGGGCAGCGAACTGACGATGGTGGACATGGCGACGCTGCGCCGCATCGCGGTGGCGACGGGAGGCTCGCGCGGCGACGTCGTGCATGCGACCAGCGACGGGCGGCTGCTGATCAGCCAGAGCGGACAGGTCGATGTCGTCGCCCCGGCGACCGTGCCGGCGGTCGTCGCCACGAATCCGCCTGCCGGATCGAATGCGGTGCTGCCGATGCCGTTCCTGACCGTGACCTTCGATCAGGACATGTTCGTCGGTGCGGCCGGCGATGCCGCCTCGGTCACCAACCGCCAATATTACGAACTGACCGACGACAGCGGCAAGACGCACGCGATCCGGTCGGTCTCCTATGACGCGACGACGCGCACCGCGGTGCTGGAGGTCGGGACGTTGCTCGCCGGCAATTACCGGCTGACGGTCAAGGCAGGGCTCGCCGCTGCGACCGGCCAGCGCATGGCGGTCAATTATCAGAGCGCGTTCCAGGCGTATGACGATATTTCGATGCTGGTCGATGTCGTGTTCAGCGATACGCGGATGGACCGCCTGACCGGCACCATCTCCTACAAGGTGACGATCACCAACCGCACCGACGGGCCGATCACGCTGCCGGCGCTGTTGACCATCGATCCGCTCGGCGGCTTTCCGGGCGTTCCGACCGACGCCTCGGGACGCACCGACGACGGCCGCTGGCTGGTCGATCTGGCGTCGGCGCTGCCTCCGGGCGGCGTGCTGGAGGCCGGGCAGAGCACCAGCGGCCGCACCGTGTCGATCACCGCGCCGGGCGACCGGCGGCTGGAGTTCGCCGCGGGCATCGTCGCCGGCACGCTGCCCAACACCGCGCCGAGCTTCACCAGCCAGGCGCCCGACCGCGCCAAGGTCGGCCAGGCCTTCGCCTATCAGGCCGCCGCGAGCGATGCCGAGGGGCAGACGGTCGTTTTCGGCCTGCTGACCCATCCCGACGGCATGACCATCGACGCCGACACCGGGCTGATCCGCTGGACGCCCGGGCCCGACAGCCCGGCGAGCGTCGCGGTGGTGGTCGAAGCCTTCGATTCGCGCGGGGCGGTGTCGCTTCAGCGCTTCGTGCTGGCGGTCGAAGGCGGCAACAGCGCGCCCGAGTTCCGCAATGCGCCGATCCGCGTCGAGGGGGCGGAAGGGCAATTGTTCGAATTCCAGCTTGCCGCCACCGACGCCGATTTCGATCCGCTGACCTATTGGGTCGACGGCCTGCCCGCCGGCGCGAGCTTCGACCCGGCGACGCGCATGTTCAGCTGGCTCACCGACTATCGCTCGGCGGGCACCTATGACGTGCGCTTCTATGTCACCGACGGGATCAGCCGGGACGAGGCGCTGATCTCGCTGGTCGTTGCCGACCGCAATCAGCCGCCGCAGGTGGTGCCGGTCGCCGACCGCAGCGCCCGCGAGGGCGATTTCATCCGCTTCCGCATCAATGCGAGCGCCGACAGCGACCGGCCGCTGACCTTCTCCAGCCCCTCGCTGCCGTTCGGCGCGACGCTGAACCCGACGACCGGCGCGTTCGAATGGACGCCGACCTATATCCAGGCCGGCGACTACAACGTCACCTTCGACGTCAGCGATGGCGAGACCAGCGTGCGCTTCACCACGAAGATCACGGTGCTCAACGCCAATGCGGCGCCGGTGTTCGACCAGCTCGACGGGTGGCAGGTGCTCGAAGGCCAGCTTCTGGTCTTCAAGGCGTTCGCCTTCGATCCCGACAATCCCTATTACACGCCCGCGCTGCGCAACATGCAGACCGGCGAGGTCGTGGCGACCACCAGCCTGCCCAAGACGGTGACGGTCGAGCTGTTGTCGGCGCTGCCGCCGGGCGCGACCTTCGACCCCGAAACCATGGAGCTGCGCTGGACGCCCGACAATGCGCAGGCCGGCGATTATGAACTGCGCTTCCGCGCCACCGATACGGGCGACGGCGACGAGCCGCCGCTGTCGACCGAGATCACGGTGCCGATCCGCGTGTTCAACCAGAACCGCCGCCCCGAAGTGCGGACGATCGAGAATGTCACCGTGGCCAAGGACACAGTGGTCGAGATTCCGGTTTCGGCCTTCGACGCCGACGGCAATCCGCTGAGCCTCGCGGCGATCAACGAAAGCCCGTTCCAGCCGCTGCCGCCCTTCATCACCTTCGTCGACAATGGCGACGGCACCGGCGTGATGCGGATCGCGCCGGGCGCGAACCATCGCGGCGATCATGCGGTGACGGTGACCGCGACCGACGACGGCGACGGCACAGGGACCCCGCTGACCGGCGCCTATACCTTCATCATTTCGGTCACGAGCCCCAACGAAGCGCCGGTGATCGGCCATATCGGCAATCTGGTCGCGGTGGCCGGTCAAAAGCTGACGGCGACGATCGACGTTCGCGACATGGACCAGGACGCGCTGTCCTATGCGCTGTCGGGCCTGCCCGGCGCGACCGTGACGCCGACGTCCGTCTATGGCCGCGTGACGCTGGAGTGGACGCCGACGGCGGCTGAGATCGGCAGCTATGACGCCAGCCTGACCGTCACCGACAGCGGCAACGGCGTCACGCTGGCGGCCAGCGACACGCGGGCATTCCGCATCGTCGTCCGGGCCGCCAACAGCGGTCCGCAACTGACTCCGGTCGGCGACAAGGCGATCGCCGAGGGCGAGGAGCTGCTGTTCAGCCTGCGCGGGATCGACGCCGACGGCGACGACATCAGCTTCACGATGGAGGGCGCGCCGGAGGGCGCGACGCTCGATCCGGTGACCGGGCTGTTCCGCTGGAAACCGGCGCTGAATGCCGCCGGCAGCTACCAGATCCTGTTCGCGGCCAGCGACGGCCATTCGCGCAGCACCGAGCGGGTGACGATCACCGTCGCCAACGCGAACCAGACGCCGCTGTTCGTGCCGATGGCGACGCAGTTGCTGCGCGAGGGCGCCGCGTCGACCTTCACCGTCGTCGCGGCCGATGGCGACGGCGATCCGCTGTCGCTGTCGGTGGTCAGCGGCCTGCCCGCGGGCGCGCTGTTCGTCGCGGCGCGCGGCGAGCTGCAATGGACGCCCGGCTATGACCAGGCGGGCGATCATCTGATCCGCTTTGCCGCGACCGACCCGTCGGGCGCGGTCGGCACCATCGACGTGCTGGTGCGCGTCGCCAATGTGAATCGCGCGCCCACGATCACCGAGGGCTATCACGCCTTCCTGATCGGCGAGGAAAAGCGCTTCCGCATCGCGGCGCAGGACCCCGACAGCGACGACACGCTGACCTTCAGCGCCGAAAACCTGCCCGAGGGCGCGACGATCGACGCCGCGACGGGCGCGTTCGTCTGGACGCCGGGACCGGGGCAGGCGGGCGACTATGTCGTCACGCTGATCGTCAGTGACGGGCGCGCGACGACGCGGCGGACCGTGCTGATGCGGGCGCAGCTCGAACCCGCGGCGCCGACGCTGCGGATCGAGACGACCCCCAGCTTCGCCGCGACGCCGGGGCAGAAGGTGCTGCTCCATCCGACGGCGGACAGCCTGTCCGACATCGTGTCGCTGCGCTTGTGGGTCGACGGGCAGGAAGTCGCGCTCGACACCAATGGACGCGCGACGATCACGGCCGGCAATCCGGGCAAATATTGGGTGCGCGCGACGGCGGTCGATGCCGATGGCGGAACCGCGACGGTCGAGCAATGGCTGAAGGTGCGCGACCCCGCCGACAAGGCGGCGCCGGTCGCCCTGTTCGGCGGCGGGATCGACGCGATGATCGTGCGCGGGACGCTCGACGTGCGCGGCAGCATCGCCGACGGCAATCTCGATTTCTGGACGCTGCAACTGATCGGCGCCGACGGCAGCGTGCAGGACATCGCGCGCGGCGATGTGACCGCCGATGGCGTGCTGGCGACGCTCGACGGGCGGCGGCTGGCCGATGGCTTCTATACGCTGCGTCTGACCGGGCGCGACATTTCGGGACGCACGAGCGTCGCGAGCGCGGCGGTCGAGGTGCGCACCGGCGCCGACAAGCTGGGGCGCTATCAATCGACCCATGTCGATGTCTCGGCCCAACTCGGCAGCGTGCCTTTCGCGCTGACCCGCGCCTATGACAGCCTGACCGGCGAATGGATCTTCCTGGGCCTCGACGTCGCGATCGACACCAATGCCGGGACGCTGCCCGGCGTCGGCGGGGCGCTGCCCGGTTTCGAGCAGGGCACGCGGCTGATGCTGACGCTGCCGACCGGCGAGCGCGCGGGCTTCACCTTCCGCCCGGTGGCGGAGACGATCGGCTCCGTGACCTTCTATCGTCCCGCCTGGGTGGCGGACAGCGCCAATGGCTGGACGTTGCAGTCGGTCGACCGCCAGCTTCGCAAGGTCGGCGGCGCCTATTTCGATGTCGAGACGGGGCTGGCCTACAACCCCGCGTCGCCGGTCCACGGCAACCGCGACTATGTGCTGAAGGGGCCGGACGGCACGACCTACGTGATCGACAGCGGCAACGGCACGGTGGAAATCCGGTCGGCCGCGGGAATGCTTCTCGTCGGCGATGGCGGCGTGACCGCGCTGGGCGGCGCGGCGCTCCAGTTCCTGCGCGATGCGGCGGGCCGCGTCGTGCAGGTCACCGGACCCGGCGGGTCGGCCACCGTCTATGAATATGACGACGCCGGGCGGCTGACCGCGGTGCGCGACCTCGCGACCGGGGAGGGAGTCCGCTACGGTTATGTCGACGGGCGGCTGGCGATCGAGATTCCGTCCGACGGCGAGGGGCGGCGCATCCGCTATGCCGCCGACGGCGGCGTCACGACCAGCGTCGTGCGCGACGATCTGGGCAGCGCCGCGGCCTTCACCGGCAAACCCTTCGCCGGCACGCTGCCCGCCGGGGGCGGCAGCGACAGCTATGCCTTCACCGTGCGCGCGAGCGAGATCGCGGGGATGGAGAGCGGCGCGTTGATCCTGCGGGTCGCGACCACGGGCGATGCGATCCCCGAAATCGCCGGGCTGACCGCCATCGCCAGTAGCGTGTCGGGCGGCCAGCGGGTGACGCTGTTCGCGCTGCGCGAGGCCGGACTGCACGAACTGATCGTGACCGGCGCCGGTGCCTATGGCGTCGAGATGCGCATCGCCGGCGACATCAATGGCGACGGCAAGGTCGACGGCGTCGACAGCGCGGCGGTGATCGCGGCGCTGGCGGGGGCCGATGTCGACGGCGATGGCGTTGTCGATGCCACCGACACGCAGCTCGTCGCGGCCAACTACGGCTTCCGCGCCAATCAGGCACCGGTGATCGCCGACACCATCGATGCGGTGAAGACCCACGTCGACCTGTCGGCCTGGATCGACCTGGGCAAGGTCGCGACCGATCCCGACGGCGACCGCCTCTATTACCGGATCGTCGGCGTCACCGGCGGCTCGGCGGTGCTGACCGCCGACGGCCGCTCGGTCGTCTTCACCCCCGATGCCGGATACAGCGGCGCGGCCGCAATCCGGATTTCCGCCGACGACGGCTTCGGCACCTCGGCCGAGGGCGTGATCGACATCGCGGTGTCCGACGCGCGGCTGGTCGCGATCGATTTCGACCTGCGCCGCGTCCGCTTCGCCGAAGAAGGCGGCGTGGCGCCGATCATGGTGATCGGTCAGTTCGAGGATCAGGCTGACGTCTATCTGCCGCTATCCTATCTGAATGTGACGGTCGCCAACCCCGATGTGGTGCGCTGGGGCGACGATGGGCTGCTGACCGCGCTGCGCGACGGCGCGACCTACATCAAGGTCGAGCGGGGCAGTATCGCGGCGGCGACGGTCGTCACCGTCGGGTCGCCGAAGGACGGCGACGAGATATTGACCGCCGTCTACAATATCGACGCCTATCCCGATAATGTGACGATGATGGCGGGCGGCGCGACGCGCCGGATCGTCACCGCGCAGGACCCCGAAAAGCAGTATTTCCTCGACGGCGCGGAAGCCGGGACCACCTATGTTTCGGGCGACACCGCCGTGGTCACGGTCGATGCCGACGGCGTGATGCGCGCGGTCGGTCCGGGGGTGACGACGGTCACCGTCATCAACCGCTTCGGCGAGGACCGCATCGAGGTGCGCGTGTCCGATCCGATCGTCGGCAATGTCGTGCAGATCGGCAGGGACGGCGCGATCGTCGCCAATACCGACGGCATCACCATCGGCTTCGGTCCCGGCGGACTGGACGGCGACGCGACGGTGACGATCGAGTCCATCGCGCGCGACGACCTGCCGGTCGCGATGCCGAACGAGGATATCTTCGATTTCGTCGGCGCGTTCGAATTCGATGTCGCGGGCGCCGAATTGACCGGCCCCGTGCAGCTGGCGGTACCGGCCGCCGGCGGTGTCGGCGCGGTGGGCGACGAGGTCTGGTTCTTCCAGAAGATGCTGTTGCCGGTCGGCGAAAACGGCGCCGAGGTCGAGGTGTGGACCGTCATCGATTCGGGCCGCATCGACGAAGACGGCATGGCGCGCGCCGAATCGCCGCCGTTCCCCGGCCTGACGCGACGCGGCCAGATTCTGGTGGCGCGGGTCGCGTCGCCGTTGCCGCGCATCCAGCTCGATCCCGGCTATGCCGCCGCCCTGACCGCGATCATGGTGCCGGCGCTCGGCATCGCGGCGTCGGGCGGCCTTGGCGGTGCGGTCGTCGGGCTGGGCCTTGGCGCGACGGCGATCGCGCTGATGGCCGCGCCGACGCTCTACGGGCTAGCGGAGCTCGAGGTGTGGCGCGCCTATGCCGATGGGGAGATTCTGAAAACGACGCTCGACGTCACCATCTCTCCGACCGACCTTTACACCAAGGTCACGGCCACGGTGCCGACGCCCAAGAAGATCAGCGACGGCACGCCGGAGATATTGGGCGGCACCGTGCAATTCGAGAACGGCAAGCCGGTCGCCGTGCTGACCGGGCGCAATTTCATCTATCCCGCCGCGACGGCGGCGCTGGGCGCGACGACGGCGGGGGACAGCTTCGCCGACATGCGCGTGGTGCTGCGCAACGGCAGTCAGGAGATCGTCCTGACCAGCGACAAGATTCGCGTGCGCGCGGGCGGGACGCAGGATTTTGCGGTCGTCGAGTTCGACGTGCCGCAGCGCGTCCTGCTGGGCGTCACGGAAATCCGGATCGAGCGGCCCGCCGCCGGCACGATGCTGGACGCCAGGGGGCGGATTCCCGCGAACGCCCAATATGTGGCGAGCAAGACGATCACCATCGACAACAAGGGCGGCTTTGCCTTCGCGGGCGATGCCAGCGGCGTCCAGATCATCGACCTTGCGCGCAAGGACGAAGGCGGCGCCGACCTGCTGGTGGGGCGGATCGAGTTGGGCGCGCCCGTGACCGAAATCGTCGTGACGACCGACCTTGGAAGCGCCTTCGTGGCGACCCAGAAGGGCATTGCGATCATCGATACGCTGACGCTTCAGCAATATGACGCCGATTTCGACACGCCCGAAGTGGACATGATCGAAATCCCGGGCGGGGTGACCACGCTCGCGGTCGATCCCAACAACCGCTACCTCTACGTCGGCGGGCTCGGCAAGGTCTACATCATCGACATCGACCCCGGTTCGGCGACCTACCTGCAACTGCTGGAGAATGAAACGCACGCGATCAACGTCGCGATCCGCAGCGGCGGCGAGGAGTTCGGCCACATCACCAGCATGGCGGTCAATGCCGACGGCACGCGCCTCTATGTCGGCGTGCCGGTGTCGGAAATGTACGGGCCGCGCGGCTGGACCAACTATGGCAAGGACCATGGACTGGTCATGGTCATCAACGTCGACGACCGCGACCGTCCGAAGGCCGGCCAGCCCAACGCCCGCCGGTGGCGCGAGGTGATCGGCAAGATCGACGGCGGCGTCGAGGTCTATGACATCCAGGCGACGGCGGAAGCCGACAAGATGGTGTTCGTGTCGCGCGGCGATACGCGCAGCGGCGTCCACCTGCTGAGCGTCACCAACAACAATCCGACCAATTTCCAGGTCAAGCATGTCGGTGTGGCGCCGGTGATCAACGAGGGGCCGATCGGCGTCCGCGACGTCATCGACAGCATCGCCGGCATCTATTATTCATCGACCAAGCGCCTGACGCAGGGGCAGATCTTCGACCTCGACATCCGCAACGCCGCAGGCATCGCGGTGACGCCCGACCTCAGCTACATGTTCGTCGCCGACTGGGGCCTGCCCGTCTATATGTGGTACGGCGACCAGACCGTCGCCCGCGACGTCGATGCGCTGCACCAGACCGGGTCGAAGATCATGGTCATCAAGAATCCCTTCTCCGCCGCGCCGGAGATCGTGGGATCGACGACGCCGATTCCGCTGGCGTTCCTGGAGGAGCTGCGCGTCGACAGTTCGGGGCAGAAACTCTACGCCAACTATCGCGGCCTCGGGAACATCGTCGTCCTCGACATCGACGTGATCCGGGGCATCACGCCGGGGGCGAAGGACACCGACGGCAGCTACAAGTGGAAGCAGACCCCGATCGACAACGTCAATTTCGGGCACCCCGACATCTATCCGGTCGATCCGGATAATCCGGGCAGCTTCGACGATCCGTATAACCCGCCCAACTATCTGTCGATCAACGTCGCCAGGCACGGCCGCGGGCTGGCGCTGCAACAGCTCGACGCGCTCGAACTGCTCGCGCCGCTCGGCAAGCAGGACCTGCATGGCGCGAGCGCGCCGCCGCTGACCTTCGAATGGCGGCTCGATTCGACGCTGACCGGCACGAAGAACGCCAAGGCGAAGCTCTACGTCAGTTCGCTGCTCCCCGGATCGGGCCTGTGGCCCGACGATCCGCCGTCGATCCGCAACCTGTTCGACAGCGATCCGTCCGCCGCATCGATGGCCGGGGATCACCACCCCAATCGCATCCTGACGACGCGTGAGCTCGACCCGGGGGCCTATCTCGTCAAGGCCGACGGCACGGTGGTCAAGCTGGCCGACGACCCGAACAACCCGCTCGACGGCCAGACCTGGCAGGTCACCTTCTCGCCCGAATATGCGAAGGCGATGACCGCGGGACAGCGTTACTACTGGGGCGTCGAAATCGTCGGCAAGGGCATGCGCGAAGCCGCGTCGTGGCAGGTCAAGGAAGTGGTGGCCGACGCTCCGTTCAACGGCGTCACGCTGCTCACGCACGGCTTCCAGCTCGGCCTCGGCATGATGAACTCACCCGCGCTGTTCGGGTCGATGTTCGAGCAGGACGGCGGCGTCTTCACCGACATGGCGGGCTTCATCACCGAGGCCAGCGGCGGCGGCGTGGTGCTTTTCTACGACGGCAAGACCGGCGACTGGGTCGACCGCACGACGGGCAAGCGCAACGCCGCTGCGATCGCCGATGCGCGAGGCAAGGCGATCGTGCTGGTCAGCGACTGGTCGAGCCAGTCAGACATCACCGACACCGGCTTTGCGGAGGCCGCGGCCGATGCGCTGTTCGCGTCGCTGGTCGAGCTCAACCGCGCGTCGGGCGGCGGGATATTCCAGTCGCCGCTGCACTTCGTCGGGCACAACCGTGGCTCGGTCGTCAATTCGGAGATCATCCAGCGGCTCGGCACCTATTTCGAGGATGCCGGGGGCGAGGACGGCATCCACATGACGACGCTGGACCCGCACGACTTCAAGCAGGACGCGCTCAACATCCCGTTGGAGGATCTCGTCCAACTGCTGTTCAGCGTGGCCTCGACGGCCACCCTGATGTTCCCGCCGCTGTCCAAGACGATCGGCTATGTCAGCAAGGCCTTCACCAAGCTGATGAAGGTGGCGGGCAAGCTGGGGCTCAAGCTCGACACGATCGAGTTCGCCGACTTTTCCGACCCCACGGTGCAGGTCTGGAGCAACGTCAAGTTCGCCGACAATTATTACCAGGCGACCGGACTGACCGAGGTCAAGCTGTCGGAAATCACCGTGGGCGGCAAGACGATCACGCTGCTGCCCGAGAAGATCACCGATCCGATGAAGAAATATATCTTCACCGCGACCATGAACGGCCGGTCGATGATCAACAATGCCCCCACCACGGCGGGCGGCGCCTTCACGCCCAACCGCCCCAATCTCGACGTCAACCTCGAAGGCATTTCGGGGATACAGGGCGACGACACGCTGTTCGCGATGTTCGGCCTTGGCGGACCCGACAGCCGCATCCTCCATTGGTATGCGGGCACGATCAACACCAACGTCGACAATATCCAGGGCTATCCGATCTTCCGCCGCGTCGTCGACGAGGGCCGCAGCACCTATGCGCTGGGCATCGAGACGCAGGAATTCGGCACCGCGCCCTGGTATCAGGTTTATCCGGTGCTGGTGTCCGGCGGGAAGGGCGGATCGAGCGGCGCGCTCGACGGCTTCGTCTCGCCCGCGATCTGGGACGGCATCGGCGCAGGCTGGTTCTTCAGCGCGGTCGGCGGGGGCGCCGGGGTGCGGCCGGGGACGATCGGCACCATCTCGCCCGTCTATGACAACGGCAAGGTCGCCAGCGTCGACAATGACAAGGCCGTGCCGTCGATCTTCAACGGCGATTTCGAAAGCGGCACCAAGCAGGCGATCACCAGCTTCCTTCAGAATTTCATCTTCGATTCGGGCTATGGGCGCTTTCCGCTGTCCTATGAACTGCCAGGCTGGTCCTATCACGGCGGGTCGGGGTTCACGCTGAATACCCAGGGCACGATCTTCGGCATCCCGTTCCCCGATATCGACATCACCGGCATCTTCACCGTCCAGACCAGCCTTTCCACCCTGTTCAAGGAGGTGATGAACAACGTCCTGAAGAAATGGGCGGATATTCTCGCGACCAAGCTGGCCAGCGCCTTCATTCAGGAAAAGCACGGCGGACCGCCGATTCCGACGTCGGAATCGTCGGAAGGATACCGGCAATGGTACAATGAATATTGGCTCGAACGCGCGGCGGGCGATTTCAGCCAGGGCAAGGCCGCGCTGCAGGCGATGGCGACGGTCCAGATCATCCAGGCGATCGACAATCTAATCGGCCGGCTGCTCGACGCCGGGGTCAGTTTCAACACCGAGGACGGCATCGTCACCAAGGATTTCTCGCTGTCCAAGCTGTATGAAAAGTCGGCGACCGCCGACAAGGCGGGGCTGGACGGCGTCGCATCGCTGATCACCCAGGTGTTCAACGCCTATATGGACCATTTCTTCCCGCAGCAGTCCGACTATGCGCTCATCATGGGCGGGCAGAAGCTGCTCAAGGATTTCATGTCGACGATGATCGAAACCAGCGCGATGCTGGCCGGAATCGATCCGACCTCCGGCGACGTCCAGCGCGCCGAGACGGCGGCGCACGAATTCATCGACAAGGTGGTGAATTTCAGCGCGATCACCCACAATCGCCTCTATGTGCCGGCCAATGCGAATTATCTGACGTTCGACACCTTCGTGCCGTGGATGATGACGGCCAATGCCGCGATCAAGGTGACCTTCACGCCGGTGGATCCCAGCCTCGGCTCGCACAGCGAGATCGTTCAGCTCAAGCCCGGCTTCATGTCGAACAACAGCTACAGCGTCGAAGTGCCGCAGGCCTATAAGGGCAAGGTCATCACCTTCACGCTCGAGCCGGTGGACATGGAAAACACCGCCACCATCGAGCACGCCTTCATGGAGCCTTCCGGCGTCGAATATCGCATCCTGTGGCCCAAGACGGCGGAAGGATCGCGGCTGCTGAGCGAGCTCGATGCCGACCAGATGCGGCTGCTGGAACAGCAGGGCGACTGGCTGGTCAAGAATCCCGACGTCAAGGTCCGCATCTATGGCTATGCCGACGAGCGCGGGGACGTGGCCTATAACGATCAGCTCGGGCTCGACCGCGCGGCGGCGATCACACAGTTCCTGCGCAAATATCTGGCCGACCGCAACGCGCATCCCGAACGCGTGCTCGATCCGATCAGCCGCGGCGAGCGCTTCCCCAGCATGCAGGAGAAGGACACGGAAACGCGCTGGACGATGGACCGCCGGACCGAAATGCTGGTGGAAACATGGGATGGCGTCCCGACCAGCGGCGTCGACCGGACCATCGACCTGTCGGAGACGCTGAGCCAGATCTTCCTGCTCGACGCCGTGCGCTTCACCGCCGTGAAGTCGGGCTCGCCGATCCTGCTCGATCCCAGGGACATGGTGACGACGTCGGCGGTGGAACCGCTGACCGCGGAGCAGCTCGCGCCGATCGTCACCGCGGCGCAGGCGCGCTGGGTCGCGTCGGGGCTGATCGACGGCGCGGGCGCCGCGCTCGACCGGATCACGGTCGAGATCGGCGAACTGCCCGACGGCGCGCTCGCCCGGTTCGAGAACGGCGTCATCACGATCGACGCGGATGCCGCGGGTCGCGGCTGGTTCGTCGATACGACGCCGATGGACGACGGGGAATATGAAGGCGGAACGCTGGCCCAGCTGCTCGCCGCCGCGCTGGGCAGCGAAGCCGAGGGCAAGGTCGACCTGCTGACCGTCGTGATGCACGAGATGGGGCATGCGCTGCGGCTCGACGACGTGCCGACCAGCCAGCCGACGCGGTTGATGACCGAGATGATCCGGCTTGGCGAACGGCGCCTGCCGAGCGCCGCCGATGTGCCCGACGCGACGAAGCCCGCGACGCCGCAGGGTGACACCGGCACGCCGCCGCCGACGATCACCCTGTCGTCGACGCCGGGCGGCGCGGGCGTGCTCGCGGTCCCGCCGGGCAGCGGATTGCCGCTGGCGTCGGGACCCGTGGTCACCACGCTCGCCAACGGCGATTTCGCCGCCGCAGACGGCTGGAGCGCCTTCGGCGGCGCCAGCGTCACGGGCGGCGAGGGCGTGCTTGCCGAGGACGGGCGCTATCTGTCCTATCTGCGTCAGGCCTTCGCCATTCCCGACGGCGCGACGGAGATCAGCTTCGTCATCCGCTCGGCCACGCTCGGCACCAACGGCAGCCTGCCGCCCGACGCGTTCGAGGTCGCGCTGCTCGATCCGGTCACCGGCCGGTCTCTGCTCGGCGCGCTCGACGGGTTGGACCTGACCGATGCGTTCCTCAACCTGCAGGCCGACGGGACGCTGCACCTTGCGCAGGGGGTCAGCGTAACCGGGACGCCCGGCAGCGGATCGGCGGTCGTGACCGTGTCTCTGCTCGGCGTGGCGCGCGGCAACGGCGCCCTGCTGTCGTTCGACCTGATCGGCATGGGCGATCAGGACAGCCGCGTCGTCATCGACGATGTGACCTTCCGCACGGTGCCCAACCAGGCGCCGGTCGCGGTCGACGACGCCGTGTCGGTCGACGAGGACGGCACCGTCCTGATCGACATGCTCGCCAACGACAGCGATGCCGACGGCGATGCGCTGACCGTCGCCATCCTGACCGGCCCGACGCGCGGCACGCTGTTGCCGCCGACGGTGCCGGGCGGGCCGTGGACCTATGTGCCCGATGCCGATTTCTTCGGGACGGACAGCTTTACCTACACGATCACCGACGGGCTGAGCGCACCGGTCTCCGCGACCGTTTCGATCACCGTCAACCCGGTGAACGATGCGCCGGTTCTGGAGCCGGTGGCGAATCGCAGCGTGGTCGAAGGCACGGCGCTGTCGGTGCAGCTTGCCGCGACCGATGTCGACGATGCGGCGGCGGCGCTGACCTGGACGCTCGTCGAAGGGCCGGCCGGGATGACGCTGTCGTCGAACGGCCTGCTCGCCTGGACGGCGGCGGGGCTGGGCGACCGGACCGTGACGGTTCGCGTCACCGATGCCGCTGGCCTGTCGGCCGAACGCAGTTTCCTGCTTCGGGTGACGCCGGTCGGCAACGAAGCGCCGGTTCTGGCGCCGATCGCACCGCAGAGCGTCGAACAGGGCAAGGCGCTGACCGTGCCGCTGTCGGCGAGCGACGCCGATGACGCGGCGGAGACGCTGGTCTGGTCGCTGGTCAGCGGTCCTGCCGGTGCGACCGTGGGAACCGACGGCGTGTTCCATTGGGTCGCGACCGGCGCGGCCGGGCCGCGCGAGGCGGTCGTGCGCGTGACCGATCCGAAGGGCGCATTCAGCGAACAGCGCTTCACCGTCACCGTCGTGGCGGTGACCAACGCGGCGCCGGTTCTCGCAGCCATTCCCGCGCAGAGCGTCGAACAGGGCAAGGCGCTGACCGTGCCGCTGTCGGCGAGCGACACCGACGATGCGGCGGAGACGCTGGTCTGGTCGCTGGTCAGCGGTCCCGCGGGTGCGACCGTGGGAGCCGACGGCGTGTTCCATTGGGTCGCGACCGGCGTAGCCGGGCCGCGCGAGGTGGTCGTGCGCGTAACCGATCCGAAGGGCGCGTTCAGCGAGCAACGCTTCACCATCACCCTGGTGGCGGTGCCCAACGAGGCACCGGTGCTGGCGCCGATCCCCGCGCAGAGCATCGAGCGCGGGCGGCTGCTGAACGTCGCGCTGTCGGCGAGCGATGCCGACGATGCGGCGGAGACGCTGGTCTATAGCCTCGTCAGCGGTCCCGCAGGGGCGCGGGTGACGGCGGACGGGCGGTTCGAGTGGATCGCCGGGGGCGCCGCCGACACGCAGATGGTGACGGTGCGCGTGACCGATCCCAAGGGGGCGTTCAGCGAGCAGAGCTTCGCCATTGCCCTGCTTGCCAGTTCCAACCTGCCGCCGGTGATCTCCCCCGTGGCGGGCATCGTGGTGGACGAAGGGCAGGCCGTTTCGGTCCAGCTTGCAGCCAGCGATCCCGATGGCGACGCGAGTGCGCTCGTCTGGACGCTGGTGTCGGGGCCGGAGGGAGCGAGTATCGACGCCAGCGGCCGGTTCACCTGGCAGGCGCTCGACGGCGATGCGACGGTGCCGGTCGTCGTCCGCGTGACCGATGCGGGCGGCGCGTCGGCCGAACTCGCCTTTGCCATCGCAGTCCGCGACGTCGCGCCGACGCTGTCGGTGACCGGCGAAGCGACGGGGCAGGTCGCGCAGAGCTATACCGTGCTGCTCGGCGCCGTCGATCCCGGTCAGGACACGCCGATCGAGTGGATCATCGACTGGGGCGACGGCTCCACGCCGACGCGCATCGTCGGCACCGCCACGGCGGCGAGCCATGATTATGCGGTGGCGGGCAACTATGTCGTCCGGGCGACGCTGGTCAACGAGGACGGCAGCTTTGCCGCCGTGCCGCTGGCGCTGTCGATCGCCGATCAGCCGCAGGCGCCGCAGCTTCAGGTGACGCAGGCGACGATCGCCGACGGTATCCTGACGATCCGCTTCTCGCAGCCGCTGGGCGCCGAGCAGGCCGGGCGGACGGTGACGCTGGTCGGCGAGCGCTTCGGGGCGATTGCGGCGACGATCCGTTACGACGCCGATGGACAGGGCTTCACCCTGTCGCGCACCGACGGCAAGCCGCTGCAATACGACCGCTACAGCCTGTTCATCGGCGACGACGGCTTCCTGAGCCGTGACGGCCGGTTGCTCGACGGCGATGGCGACGGAGCCGAGGGCGGCGACTATCGCGCCTCGATCCTGTTCGCGCGCGCCGCGGCGGGGACCGCCGAGCTGCCCGACTTCGTGCGCGGGCCCGGCGAGCAGGTCGATGTGCCGCTGGCCGACCGTGCGGGCCTGCAGGTGCGCTTCACCAGCGAGGGCGGGGTCAGGACGCTGTCCTTCCGCGTCACCTACGACCCGGCGCTGCTGACGATCGACGGCATATTGCGCGGGGCCGATCTTCCGGCCGACGCGGTCGTCGAGTTCCGCACCGAAGCCGCGCCGGGCGGCAAGCGCGTGGCGATCGTCTCGATCGTCAGCGACACGCCGATCCCGGCGGGCGCGGTCTGGCTGCTCAGCTTCGACGCGCGCGTTCCGGCCGACGCGCCCTATGGCGCGAGCGAACGGCTGACGGTCACCGTCGACAGCATCAACGCGGCGGCGCCGAGTTCGACGCGCATGGACGAGGCGGTGCAACTCGTCGGCTTCCTCGACGACCGCTCGCCCGAATTCGACGCGCTGCGCCAGGTCGAGCGGGTCGTCGACGGCCTGCCGATCCTGTCGTCTTCGTCGGCGGAGCGGCCGCATTTCGATGCCGTCACCTATGGCACGCACGCGGCGGTCGCCAAATGGGCGGGCGACATCCATGCCACCGCTTCGGGCAAGACGAAGAAGGCCAAGGAGATCGCGGCCGCGAAGGATGCCGCGCGCAAGAAGGACGCCAAGGCCGAAACCGCGCCAGCCGCTCCGCGCGGCAGGCAGACCGCCGCGGCGACGATCGACTTCGGCGCCACGCCGGTGCTGATGGCGAAAACCGAAGCGACGGAGCAGGTCGATGCGCCGCTGGCACAGTGGCTCGCCGACACGGTGGATGACGGTGACGCGCTCGACCTGATGCCGGTGGCGCTTCCGGCGCTGCTGCTCGACCGCCGTTCCGATCCGCGTCCGCGCCGCGGCAAGGGCCGCAGGAACAAGGACCGTAAATGATGAGCGACGACAAGCGACCGGCGAAGGCGAAAGCGGGTGGACGCGCGGCGGCCGGGAAGAGCACGCCCGCGCCGCCGGCCGCGCCGCCGCGTCAGCAGACGCTGAAGTTCCGCACCGACAATCTGAAGAGCAGCTATTGCAACATGGCCAACGTCACCTCGACCCGTGAAGAGGTGGTGCTGAATTTCGGGGTCAATCAGAATTGGGACCAGCCCGGCGCCGCGCCGGGACCGCTCGAGGTCGATGTCCAGCACCGCGTGATCCTCAGCCCCTTTGCCGCGAAGCGCCTCAGCGATGCGCTGGGGCAGTTGGTGCGCGATTATGAGCAGCGCTATGGCCCGCTCGGCTGATGCGCGGATGACCGGGTGAGCGTGGCGACCGACATCGGAACCGCGTCGCGGTCGCAGGGGGCGGACGAGGCCCGGCTGTGGGCATCGCTGGCGTCGGCGCGCGACGCTGGGTCCTTCTGCCAGGCCTGGCTTGCCCTGCAATGCGCCCGCACGCGCGGGGTAAGCGCCGGACTGATCCTGCTCGAGGGCACCGGCGGCGCCTTCGCCCCCGCGGCGGGATGGCCCGCCGGCCCGCAGGAGCACCCCCATCTGCGCAAGGTCGCCGAGGCGACGCTCGCGAACGGACAGGTGGTGGTCGAAGGCGATGCGGACGATCCCGACACGATGGGCATCGGCTATCCGATCGCCGCCGACGGGCGGGTGATGGGCGCGGTGCTGCTCGCCGTGACGGGGCTGACCTCGCCGCAGATGCAGTTGCTGCTGCGCGAACTCCACTGGGGCGTCGGCTGGATTCACTCGCTGGTCTGGCAGCACCGCTCCGCCGGCGATGAAGGGCGTACGGAGGCGGCGACCGCGGCGATGGACGTGCTTGCGGCGATGCAGGAGCATGACACGCTGGCCGAGGCGGAACTGGCGCTGTGCAACGCGGCGACGATCACCCTCGACGCCGACCGCGTGTCGCTGGGGCTGGTGCAGGGCGACCGCGTCAAGCTGTCCGCCATGTCGCACGGTGCGTGGTTCCGCAAACGGTCGGACGTCGCCGAGGCGCTCGAAGCTGCGATGGACGAGGCGATGGACCAGGACATGCTGCTGTCGGTCCCGCTGGTGCGTGAAGGCGATCCGATCCTGTTGCAGCAGGACCGCCTGCTCGCGCTCGCGGGCAAGGGCGCGGTCGCCAGCGTGCCGATGACCGACCGCGGACTGCCGGTCGGGGTGCTGACGATCGAGCGCGCGGTCGATGCCGAGCCGTTTGATGCCCGCGACCTGCTGCTCGCCGAAACGATCGCGGCGCTAGTGGCGCCGGGGATCGCGCTGCGGCGGCGCGAGGAAAGATGGATCGGCGGCCGCGTCCGGCGGCACGGGATGGATGGCGCGCGCGCGCTGTTCGGCCCGCGCCGTCCGCTGGCTAAGGCGCTGGGGATCGGCGCGCTGCTGCTGCTGCTGATCCTGTTCGTTCCGTTCGCCCAGTTTCAGGTGCGCGCCGACGCCGAACTCGAAGGCCAGGTGCAGCGCGCGGCTTCGGCGCCCTTTTCCGGCTTCATCGCGCGGTCGCAGGCGCGCGCCGGGGACGTCGTGCGCGCGGGACAGGTGCTTGCGACGCTCGACGACCGCGACCTGATCGTCGACCGCGCCCGCGCGCTCGGCGAGGTGCAGCAGTTCGACCGCCGCTACCGCGAGGCGCTGGCCAAGCATGAGCGCGCCGACATGAGCCTGGCCGGCGCGCAGCTTCGCCAGGCGGAGGCGAGCCTGCGCCTGATCGAATACAAGCTCGCGCGCACGCGCATCGTCGCGCCGCTGTCGGGCGTGCTGGTGTCGGGCGACCTCAGCCAGAAGGTCGGGACGCCGGTCGAGGAGGGCGACGTGCTGTTCGAGGTCGCGCCGCTCGGCAGCTTCCGTGTCGTGCTGAACGTCGCCGAGGAGGATGTGAATTATCTGCGCCCCGGGCAGCAGGGTCGCTTCGCGCCGACGGGGCTCGCGGGCGAGACGGTGCCCTTCACGGTCAGGCGGATCACGTCGGTCACGGCCAACGTCGATGGCGAGAATGTGTTCCGCGTCGAGGCGGAGCTGGCGGGCGACCGCCGCGCGGTGCTGCGCCCGGGCATGGAAGGCGTCGCCAAGGTGAAGATCGACCGGCGCAGCAACGCCTGGATCTGGACGCGCGGCCTGCGCGAATGGCTGCGGCTGTTCTTCTGGAAGTGGCTGCCTTAGAATATGATGCGCTCCGCCACCTCCGTTCGTGTCGAGCGAAGTCGAGACACCCATCAGGACAGCGCCACGCCGATGGGTGTCTCGACTTCGCTCGACACGAACGGGTTTCCGAGTCTGCCTCGACACATCCGGTCAGGGTAAGCGCGCGATGGCCAATCCCTTTGAAAGCGCCTCCTGGTTCCAGGTCGCCCGGCTGAAGCCCCGGCTGAAGACGCATGTGCGCGTCCGGCGCCACCGCTATCGCGGCACGGTGCAATATGTGCTCGACGACGGCGCCGCCGGCAAGGCGCACCGGCTGACGAAAGGCGCGTGGCGCTTCGTCGGGCGGCTCGACGGCGAGCGGACGGTCGAGCAATTGTGGGAGCGGCTGGTCGAGGAACTGGGCGAGGACGCGCCGACGCAGGACGACGTCATCACGGCGCTCGGCCAGCTGCACGGGTCCGACCTGCTGTCCACCGACATGCTTCCCGATACCGGCGAGCTTATCAAGCGACAGAGGAAGCAGCGGCGGCAACTGCTGATGCAGAATCTGAAAAGCCCGATGTCGCTGCGGATTCCGCTGGTCGATCCCGATGCCTTCCTGACCCGCGCCATGCCGTGGGTGCGGCCGCTGTTCGGCTGGGCCGGGCTGGCGCTGTGGCTCGCCGTGGTCGGCGCGGCGCTGCTGGTCGTCGGCACCCACTGGCAGGAACTGCCGACCAATATCATCGACCGGGTGCTGTCGACCGACAATCTGCTGATCATGGCGGTCTGTTATCCGCTGGTGAAGACGATCCACGAACTCGGCCACGGCTTCGCCGCCAAGGCATGGGGGCGCGAGGTGCGCGAGATGGGCGTGATGCTGCTCGTGCTCTTTCCGGTCCCCTATGTCGACGCGTCGGCGGCGAACGCCTTGCCGAACAAGTGGCAGCGGGCGCTGGTCGGCGCCGCCGGGATGGTGTCCGAACTGTTCGTCGCCGCGATTGCCGCGCTGCTGTGGGTCATGCTGGAGCCCGGGCTCGCGCGCAGTTTCGCCTATAACGTCATGCTGATCGCCGGCATCTCGACCGTGCTGGTCAACGGCAATCCACTGCTGCGCTTCGACGGCTATTATATCCTCGCCGACCTGCTCGAAATCCCCAACCTCGGCTCGCGCGCCAATCGCTACTGGGGCGATCTGGTCAACCGGCATGTCTTTCGCACCCACGACATGCCGCCGTTCGACGCGACGCCGGGCGAGAAACGCTGGTTCCTCGTCTACGCCCCGGCGGCCTTCGTCGCGCGCATGGTGATGCTGTTCGGCATCGCGCTGATCGTTGCGTCGCGTTTTTTCCTGATCGGCGTCCTGATCGCGCTGTGGACGCTGTGGACCGGGGTCGGCCTGCCGCTGTGGAAGATGGGGGCGCATGTCGTCAGCAGCCCGCAGCTCCACCGCAACCGGGGCTTCGCGATGCGGCTGACGGGCGGCGCGGTGGCGGCGGCGCTGCTGATCCTGTTCGTCATTCCGGCGCCGCACCACGTCAACGCGCAGGGGGTGGTGTGGCTGCCCGACCAGGCGCATGTGCGCGCCGCGACCGGCGGCTTCATCACCCGCGTCGCCGTGAGCGAGGGGAGCCTCGTCCGCCCCGGACAGTTGCTGATCGAGACCAGCCAGCCGACGCTGGAGACCGACGTCGCGCGGCTCGACTGGCGGCGGCGCGAGCTGCAGGCGGCGGCCGATGCCGAGCTGGGCGGCGACCGCGTCAAGCGCCAGATCGGCCAGTTCGCGATCGACGAGGCCGAACAGAAGCTGGCGATCCAGCGCGAGCGCTATGGCGAGCTTCGCCTGCTCGCGGGGGCGGAGGGGCGGTTCGTCACCGCGCTGGCGCCCGCGTCGGACCTGCCGGGGCGGCATGTTCGCCAGGGCGAACTGATCGGCTATGTCACCCCCGGACAGGCGGAGGTGGTGCGCGTCGCGGTGTCGCAGGACGACATCGACCTTGTCCGCCGCGAACTCGTCCGCGTCCGCTACCGCATCGCCGCGCTGCCCGGCGCGACGCACGAAGGGCGCGTGGTGCGCGAGGTGCCCGGCGGCACGCGCGACCTGCCGAGCGAGGCGCTGGCGCTGGGCAAGGGCGGCACCATTCCCACCGACCCGACCGATCCGAACGGGCGCAAGGCGCTGGGCCGCATCTTCCTGTTCGACATCGGCCTGCCGTCCGAACTGCGGCAGGTGCCGTTCGGGACGCGCGTCCATGTCCGCTTCCAGCTCGGCTGGGAACCGATCGGCTGGCAGGTCGCGCGGCGGCTGCGCCAGTTGCTGTTGTCGCGGTTCAATGCCTGAGCTTGCCGCCTTTCGCGCATCGGCGCGCGCGCTGTGGCGCGAGGTGCGCAGCGACGCGCGCCCGGTCATCGCGCCCTATCCCGAGCGCGGCCCCGCGCCGTCGTGGAAATGGGATCGCCCCGTCGACCTGCTCGTCGGCCGCGCGCTGGCGGGCGAGCGGCCCGCCATGCTCGCGCGGGCGGAGGCGATCGCGGAGGCGGCGGAGGCGCTCTGCCCACTGGATGACGCGGACCTCGACGCGCGCTGCGCCGCGCTGCGCGTCAGGCTGATGCGTCATGGACTTTCCGACCCGGCGTTGATCGATCAATGCTTTGCGCTGATCCGCGAGGTGACGGGGCGGATGCTGGGGATGCGGCATTTTCCCGTGCAGCTGATGGGCGGTCTGGTGATGGTCGAGGGCGGCCTTGCCGAAATGGCGACGGGGGAGGGCAAGACGATCACCGCGCTGCTGCCCGCCATCACCGGGGCGATGGCAGGGATGCCGGTGCATGTGTTCACGGTGAACGACTATCTCGCGGAGCGCGACGCCGCCAAGCTGCGCCCCGTCTACGAACGCTTCGGGCTCAGCCTGGGGGTGGTGATCCACGGGCAGGAGACGCCCGAGCGCCGCGCCGCCTATCGCGCCGACGTCGTCTATGGCACCAACAAGGAAATCACCTTCGACTATCTGCGCGACCAGACCGCGCTGGGGCCGAAGCGCGGCGCGGCGCGGCGGGTGATGCGCGACCTGTTCGGCGACCGCGCCCGCGAACCGCTGATCATGCGCGGCCTCTATTTCGCCGTGGTCGACGAGGCCGATTCGATCTTCATCGACGAGGCGCGCACGCCGCTGATCCTGTCGGCCGAGATGCCGGCGAACGACGACGGCCTCTATCTGGCCGCGCTCGAACTGGTGCGCCAACTGGAGGAGGGGCGCCATTACCGCATCCGCGAGGCCGACCGCGCGGTCGAACTGACCGAGCGCGGCCACCGCGTCGTCGCCGAGCTGTCCGAAGGTCTGCCGCAGACGCGCTGGCGGATTCGGCAGGCGCGCGAGCAGATCGCGTCACAGGCGATCGCGGCACTGCGCCTCTATCAACGCGACCGCGACTATATCGTCGCCGAGGACAAGGTGCAGATCGTCGATGAATCGACCGGCCGCGTGATGGCCGACCGGTCGTGGGAGGGCGGGCTGCACCAGTTGATCGAGGCGAAGGAGGAGGTCGAGCTGTCGGGCACGCGCAACACGATGGCGCGCATCACCTATCAGCGTTTCTTCCGCCGCTATCTGCGCCTGTCGGGGATGAGCGGGACGGTGAAGGAAACCGCGCCCGAACTGTGGGCCGACTATGGGCTGAAGGTCACGGTCGTGCCGCGCAACCGCCCCAATCTGCGCCGCGATCGCGGGCACCAGCTCCATGCCGACGCCGCCTCGAAATGGGCCGCGGTGGCGGAGGCGGTGCGCACGGTGCGCGAGGAGGAAGGGCAGCGGCCGATCCTCGTCGGGACGCGCTCGGTCGGGGATTCCGAGGCGGTCGCCGCCGCGCTCGACCGCGTCGGCATCGCCTGCCGCATCCTCAACGCGCGGCAGGACGCCGAAGAGGCGGAGATCGTCGCGGCGGCGGGCCGGATCGGCGCGGTGACGGTCGCGACCAACATGGCCGGACGCGGTACCGATATCGAACTGTCGAAGGAGGCGCACGCGGCGGGCGGGCTGCACGTCATCCTGACCGCCTTTCACGAAACCCCGCGCATCGACCGCCAGCTCGAAGGGCGCGCCGGGCGGCAGGGCGATCCCGGCAGCACGCAGGCGATCACCGCCATCGACGACGAGCTTTACGCGCTGTTCGCCCCGCGCGCCGCACGGGCGCTGAAAGCGTCGGCAAAAGCCTGGCCGATAGAGGGGCGTCCCGCGAACCTGCTGCGCCGCTGGGCGCAGGGCGCGGCCGAGCGGCGTCATGCCGCGTCGCGCCGCCAGACCGAATTGTCCGAGGAACGGCTGCAAAAGACCATGGCGTTCAGCGGCACGGCGTAGGGGCGAGTCCTGAAGATCGCTCCACCCTTTTTCCGTTTGTGCTGAGCTTGTCGAAGCACCGTCCTTCTTTTGCGGCGTAAAAGGAAAAGAACGGCCCTTCGACAAGCTCAGGGCAAACGGTGCAGATTTAAGACGCGGCGCTCTGGCAATCGGAAGGCTTCCCGCAGGCGTCAGGGCGTCTTGATGACGGCATCCTGCGCCGGCGTCGCAGCCGTTCCGGTCGCGACCGGCTGTGGAATCGGCGAATCGGCCTCGAACAGCGAGACGCGATCGCGCACATCGTCGTAATGGACCATCGGATCGTAGAGCAGCGAGGTTTCGAAATCGAGGTGGCGCGCCTCGGCCCGGCCCATCGCGGCGAGCAGGGCAAAGCCGGCGACATAGGCATCGCGCTCGGCCGTCACCAGCGTGACCTCGGCATTCAGCAGTTCCTGATCGGCGTTGAGCTGGTCGAGCAGGGGACGCAGGCCGTTCTTCACTTCGGCGCGGATTCCGACCAACGCCCGCTCGTTGGCGCGCACGCCGCTGCGCGCCGCGTCGATGACCCGGCTGGTCGATCGCCAGTTGGCGAAGGCGGAGCGCGTTTCCGCCACCGCGTCGCGCTCGGCGGCGGCGATCTGCTCGACCGTCACGCCGTATTTCTGCCGCGCCTGCCGCGCCTGCGCCGCGACGCGGCCACCCTGATAGAGCGGCATCTTCAACTGTACGCCGACATAGCCGGTCGTTCCCTGATCGCGGTTGCGCGGTCCGGTGTTCGGCGCCAGCGACCCCAGATAATCATAGCGGTTGAGCCCGCCGATCGCGCTGACGCGCGGCAGATTCTCGGCATCGGCGACATCGATATCGTGTCTTGCGGCGCGATTTTCGGCCTGCGCCGCGAGCAGCGCGGCGTTGTTGTCGAGCGCGACGCGCACCGCTTCCTCCGACGTCGCCGGGAATTGCGGCAGCGGCGGGGGCGGGGCGAGGTCGCCCGGCGGGTTGCCGACGAGGCGGATATAATTCTCCCGGCTCGCGATCAGCCGCGCTTCGGCGGTTTCGAGCTGGCTGATGGCGAGCGCGACGCGCGCTTCCGCCTGCGCGACATCGGTCGGTCCGGCGTCGCCGACGTCGAAGCGGTCGCGCGTCTGGGCCAGCGTATAGTCGATCACCAACCTGTTGCGCTGGTTGAGGCGCACCGTCGCTTCGTCGCGGATGACGTCCATATAGGCCGCGACGACGCGGGTGAAGAGGTCCGATTCGGTGCTGCGCAGGCCGTGGCGGCTGGCGTCGCTGCGGGCTTCGGCCGACCGCACCGAATTGCGGACGGCACCGAAGCTGATCAGCGGGACGTTCATGTTGAGCTGTCCGACGAGCTGGCGATCGGGGTCGGAGGTGAAGAGATTACCGGTCTGATCGCCCTTCAGGACATTTTCCTGATAGACCGCAGAGGCTTCGAGCGTCGGCCGGCCAGCGGCGCGCGCGATCGGGACATTCTCGTCGCCCGCGCGCACCTGTGCGCGCTGCGCGGTCAGCGTCGGGTTCGAATGATAGGCGGCCTCCAGCGCCTCGTGCAGCGTTTCGGCCTGCGCGACCCCCGAAGCGAGCAGCATCGCGGCGCCCCCCAGCAGTGCCATTTTTCGCATCATCGCTCGAATCTCCTATTCTCGCTGGCTTGCCCCCGCGCCGTCATGTGCGCGGTGACGCCTTTCCGCCGATTTCAAGCCGGCAACGAAGCCCGGCGGGTAGCTTGTTGCCCGGATTGGGAAGCTCCAGCCGCATCCCGAAGGTGCCGCTGGCTGCGTCGAACACGCGGTCGATCACCTTGACCTGCGCCTGATAGGACCCGCCCACCGGGTCCTCGGGGAACACCGTCACCATGTCGCCGACGTGCACCGCGCCGAGTTGCGCGATCGGGGCGAACACCTCGACGTTGAGCGGGTTGATCTGGGCGATCGTCAGGATGTGCGACGTGCTCGGTCCGCGATATTCGCCCGGCGCCATCGCGCGCTCGACGACGACGCCATTGACCGGGCTGCGGACGGTCTTTTCGGTCAGGACGCGCTGGGTGCGGACATATTCGAGCTGGGCGACGCGCTGGTCCTGCGCCGCGGCGCGGCGCTCCTCCGCCGCGGCATCGGCGTTGGCCTTTGCCTCCTCCACCTTGTCACGGGCGAGGTGGGTGCGGATCTCGTCGCTGCGGCGGCTGACCGAAGCGAGGTAGCCGGCGCGGGCGTCGGCGGCGCGCACCGCATGCGCATTGGCGGCGCGGGCCTCCGCGGCGGCGGCGCTCGCGCGGTCGACATCGGCGCGGAGGCGGGCGACGACCTGCCCCTTGCCGACATTGTCGCCGCGGTCGACGTAGATTGCCTCGATCACGCCCTCGACACCGCTGTTGACCCGCACGACGCGGCTCGGTTCGATCAGGCAGTCGTTGGGGCGGGAGCTGTCCAGGCCGGGCGGCGCCACCGCGTCGGCCGGCGGTGCAGCGGCGAGCGGCTGAACGGCGGGCATCGCGGGCTGGGCGGCGGGCTGAGCCGCCGGGCGACTATCGGCACTGCTGTCCGCCAGCGCCAGATACAGGCCACCCGCCACGGCCAGAACAGCGGCGCTGGCGACGAATATGCGCTTTCGATCGGTCACGCGCCCACGGTCCCCCCAATAGTCCCGGCATTCCGCGTCGGCATCCGCCATGCGGCCCGTTCGCCCTCGTCTTGGTTAGCGGCGAACCGGTGGAATTCGGATCACGGCGGCGGACGAATTTCCGACGGGCGCCCGAAAACGGGATTCGCGGCAAAAGCAGGGGGTTGCGCGATGATGCATTGCAATATTACCCTGACCGAAAGGTCGGGTCGCAGAGCGTTGGGGGGATTCGGCTCGTGGAAAGTTCACAGACCAGATTGCTGCTGCGGAACTGGCGCGATGGCGTCGCCGATGGGCGCGATCAACTGATCGGGAAACTCTATCCCGAACTGGAACAGATCGCGGCCGCACGGTTGCGGCGCGAACAGAATTCGTCGCTTTCGACCGGCGACCTGATCAACGACGCGGTGCTGCGGCTCGTCCAGATGGAGCGCATCTCGCTGGCCGACAAGTCGCATTTCATCGCGCTCGCGTCGCGGATGATGCGCCATATCCTGATCGACCACGCGCGCCTGCGGTCCTCGTCGAAGCGCAGCCATCGCAAGGTGGAATTGTCGACGCAGATCGAGGACGGCCCGCGCCGCATCGACCTCGGTGCGCTCGACGCGGCGCTGATGCGCTTGCGGGTGCTGGACGAGGAACTGATGGAGATCGTCGAGATGCGCTATTTCGGCGGCATGACGACGGCCGATATCGCCGAGGTGATGGGCGTGTCGGAACCGACTGTGAAGCGGCGATGGCAGGTGGCGCGGGCCTGGCTGGCCGACGCGCTCGCCAATCCGATCGACCCCGACTGACCGTGCCGTCCCACGGGGCGGCGATGCCGGGTCAGCGGAGCGGGCCGAAATCGGACGCGGGTCGCCCCGCCGCGCACTTCGCCAGATTGGCGCGCAGCCCCGGCAGGAACTCGGCATAGAAGCCGAGCAGCGTGCCGCGTTTCTGAAGGTCCGCGAAGTCGCGCTCGGCCTGCCGCCATGAATCGCACGCCAGCGCCCGGTCGCCGGCATCGCGCCCGATGATCCCAAGGATGATATGCGAAAAACCGTGCGCGCTCAGCGTGTTCGCCGACCGCTTCACCGCCAGCAGCTTCCGGTGTCCGGCGATCACCTCGCGCTGGGTGGCGATCGCTTCGGCGAAGCGGCCCCTGTCGCGCAGCCACTGCGCCTGCGCCTCGCGGATGCCGGTCGACATGGTGATCAGGCCATTGTCGCGGGTCTCGATCGCCATCAGCCGATCGATCGTCGTCTGCGCCAGCTCGATGAAATGAGCGGCCTCTTCCTTCTTGCCGAGGCGCGAGGCGACCGGAAAGCCGTTATAACCGGTCCAAGCGATCATGTAGAGGACGATGGGGTCGTTCGGCAGCGCGCGCTCGAGATCGCGAAACCTTTGTTCTGCGGCGTGGAACAGCGGCAGGCTTCGTTCCATCGTCTTGTCGTCGAACGACAGCGCATAGGCGCGGTAATAGTCGGCATAGGCGCGGTCGAGTTCGGCGGCGCGCGAGGTCTGCGCGTCGGCGGGCCATTCGCCGACCTCCTTTTCCAGATCCTGCGCGAGCGCGCCGACGCGGTCCATCCTGTCGGCGAGGTCGGCGAGTTCGATCTGCGCCTTGCGGACGGTGCTGCGCGCCTCGAACCAGCCGCGGTCGCGTTTCGCCGCAGGCGTCCGGTCGAGGGCGCGGGTCGCTTCGGCGATCGCCTTGTCGGCGGCCTTGTCGTCGAGAAAGCCGTGCGCCTCGATCACCGCGCGATGGGCGTACAGTCGCGCCAAGGCATTGGCGGTCGGCGCGCCCGGATCGCGAACGGCGCGCAGCAGCCGTTCCGCCGCGGCCAGATTGGCCCGCGCCTGTTCCTTCTCCCCGAAATTGGGTTCGCCGGGAACACCCTGGATGCGTGCGAGCTTGATGAATCCCTCGGCCGCTTCCAGCCGCAGCTCATCCTCGATGCCCGGCGACGCGGCCAGCGCGGACAGATAGGTCTGCGCCTTCTGCGCCAGATCGACGCGTGCCTCGGTGTTGCCGACGACGCGTTCGAGCCGGTCGTTGAGATCGAAGAGCATGTAGCGCGCGAGATCGCGAAGCTGGCCGAAGCGCGTCGCTTCGGCCGCGCGTGCGCGATCCGCGACCGAATAGGCGTATCCCGTCGCGGCAAACGCGCCCGCGATCAACAGCGCGGCGGCGGTGGCGGCGAACACGCCGAAGCGGTGACGCTGGACAAACTTGCGCAGGACATAGGCCCGCCCGCCGTCCATCGCCGCGACGGGCAGGTTCGCGTCCCAGGCCTCGACGTCGGCGCGCAGCGCCTCCGCCGTGGGATAGCGCCGCCCCGGTTCCTCCGCCGTCGCGCGCGCGACGATGGCGCGCAATTCGGGGGCGCGCAATTCGGGCGCACGCAATTCGGGGTCGTCGCCTTCGGGCATCATCCGGGCCAGCAGCCGGCCGAGCGAGAAGATGTCGGCGGCGGTGGTGACCTCGGCGCCCGTCATGCGCTCCGGCGCGGCATAGCCCGGCGTCAGGCTCAGGCTGTCGAGCGACGACCGGCCGGTGGTTGCGGCCGGGCCGGGTCCCGCCAGCGCGTCGGCGGGCCGCGCGATGCCGAAATCGATCAGCTTGACCGTTCCGTCGTGGGTGACGAGCACATTCGAAGGCGTCAGGTCGCGGTGGACGATCAGATTCTGGTGCGCGACGCCGACCGCGGCGCAGATGTCGCGGAATAGCCGCCGACGCTCGGCCGGGCTCGCCCGATGTTCGTCGATCCACTGCAACAGTGGCAGGCCGTCGACATATTCCATGACGATATAGGGCGACCCGTTCTCGGTCGCACCGCCGTCATAGAGCTGGGCGATATTGGGATGGCGCAGCCGCGCCAGCGTCTGGCGTTCGCGCTCGAAGCGTTCGACCAGATTCGCGGAAAGCAGCCCCGGCTTGATGATCTTGATCGCCGTTTCGTGGACGAAATCGCCCGCCGCGCGCTCGCCGCGATAAACCGAACCCATGCCGCCGCGCCCGATGCGCGCGACGATGCGATAGGCGCCGATGCGCTCGGGAATTTCCTCGTCCTCCAGTGCATCCGTTGCCGCTCCGGTCTGGAGCATCGCATTGTCCGCGGCGCGGCGGATCGCCCTCAGCCGGCTCGCCAGTTCGGGCCGGTTTTCGGTCTGCGCTTCGATCCACGCGTCGCGTTCCGTTTCCTCGATGTCGAGCATCCGTTCGAACAGCTTCAGCGCCTCGCGCTCCAGCCTGACGTCGGTCATGGCCGCCCGCCGCGTATCGAGCCGGTCGCCATTCTCCCCAACCGAGCTTCCCCCATCACATCCCCCTTGCGACCGCTTATGGTTCATCATTCGCGGCCCGCTGCCAAGAGCGGGCGGGCACCCTCTGCCCTGTAAAGCGAAATCCGGCGCGAAATGGGATCGCGGTGCGGTCGATGCGGGTGGCCGGACGTGCCGCGATATGGAGGAAGCATCGCGGCCTGTTGAATTTTCCGCAAAGAAGGCCATGTTGCGCGCCATGCATGTCTCCCTGTCCCTGAGGCGCTCGGCGCATCACGCCGGTCGGCTGCTCGAAGGCTAGCCGCCCCGGACCCGCATTGCGGCGGGCCCGGGGGTTTTCGAGACATGCGGCATGACTCGCGCCCGTGGGCCGCTCGCCGCTCAGCGCTTTGGAGATCGATGTGGATGGACCTGCGGAACAGCAAGCGCTGTTCTCGCGCCTGCTGTGCGAAGCCGCGCAGCGGGCGGAGCAAATATTGGCTTCCGCTGAGGAGGCGTCCCGGATGCGGGCGGTTGCGGACGATGGATACAGCGCGATCGAGCGGCTCGAGCATTCGCCGCTCGCCGACGACCAGATGCTCGCGCTGGCCTTGCGCCTGTCCGATCGGCGCACGCCGGGCGAGCCGATGGAGGCCGTGCTCGACCGACATTTCCGTGTCGACGCTTCGCCCGTAGCGCAGGAGGCGCAGCGCCGCGCCGTCTGGCGCGCCGTCGACGCGAACGGCCTGCCGATCGAACGCGGGTCGCACGCGGTGGCGAACCTCGAACGCCGCCTGGCGGGCCGGGAGGGCGATCTCGACCGTGCGTTGCGTCGCCATGCCGCGCTCTATTCCAGCCTTTGGTGCGACCCGCGCATCGGTGCGAGCGCATCGGCTCGCCGGGTGATGCTCGCGATGGTCAGCCTGCTTCACGAGCGCGAGGCGACGCCCCGTTTCGTTCCGCGCGGCGGGCGGCGGACCATATGATCCCAATGCCCGCGACGACGCGGATGCGCCGCCGGTCCGGATGACCGCCCCTTTGGCCGCGCGCCATCGCGGCCTTTCTCCCCTTGCCATGTCGCACGATCGAATGGAGACCGACTTGCTCCCCAAACGCTTTGCTCCGCTGCTCCTCAGCGTCCTCGCCGCGCTGGTGTCGGGGCTGTTCCTCCCGGCGCCATGGGCGCTGTTCGTCTTTCCGGCGAGCGTCGCCCTGTCGCTCGTCGGCTTGTTCGACATTTTCCAGGCACGGCATGCGGTCAAGCGGAACTACCCGATCGTCGGCAGGCTGCGCTGGTTCTTCGAGGAGATCCGGCCGGCGATCCGACAATATCTGATCGAGGGCGACCACGAACGCGCGCCCTTTTCGCGCATCCAGCGGTCGCTGGTCTATGCGCGCGCGAAGAACCAGATCAGCGATCGTCCGTTCGGAACGCTCGTCGACGTCTATCAGAACGGCTATGAGTTCATCGCGCATTCGACCCGCCCCGTGCCTCCGTCGGACCCGGCGACATTCCGGGTCGCGATCGGCGGCGACGCGTGCCGGCAACCCTATCAGGCATCGATCTTCAACATCTCCGCGATGAGCTTCGGGGCGCTGAGCGCCAATGCCATTCGCGCGCTCAACAAGGGGGCGAAGCTGGGCGGGTTCGCGCACGATACCGGAGAGGGCTCGATCAGCCCCTATCATCGCGAGCATGGCGGCGACCTGATCTGGGAAATCGGCAGCGGCTATTTCGGGTGCCGTACCGAAGACGGGCGCTTCGACCCCGCCCGCTTTGCGGAACGGGCGGCCGATCCGCAGGTCCGGATGATCGAGCTGAAGATCAGCCAGGGCGCCAAGCCGGGGAAGGGCGGCATCCTGCCCGCCGAAAAGGTGAGCGCGGAGATCGCGGCGACGCGGGGCATTCCGATGGGCCGCGACTGCATTTCGCCGGCGCGGCACCAGGCTTTCTCGACACCGATCGAGCTTGTGCAGTTCATCGCCGACCTGCGCCGCCTTTCGGGCGGCAAGCCGGTCGGCTTCAAGCTGTGCGTCGGCCAGCCCTGGGAATTCATGGGCATCGTCAAGGCGATGCTCGAAACCGGGATATTGCCCGATTACATCGTCGTCGACGGCGCCGAAGGCGGGACCGGAGCAGCGCCGCAGGAATTCGCCGACCACCTCGGCATGCCGCTGCGCGAAAGCCTGCTCTTCGTGCACAACACGCTGGTGGGGGCGGGGCTGCGCAGCCGGATCCGGGTGGGAGCGGCCGGCAAGATCGTCAGCGCCTTCGACATCGCGGTCGCGATCGCGCTGGGAGCGGACTGGACCAACGCGGGCCGCGGTTTCATGTTCGCGATCGGATGCATCCAGTCGCTCTCCTGCCATACCAACCGCTGCCCGGCGGGCGTCGCGACGCAGGACCCGGTCCGCCAGCGCGCGCTCGTCGTGCCCGACAAGGCGCAGCGCGTCTATCATTACCACCGCAACACGCTTCTCGCGCTGTCCGAGATGATCGCGACGGCAGGACTAGCCCATCCGGGCGAAATCACCCCGCACCATCTCGTCCGCCGGGTCAGCCTGACCGAGATCCGGCTCTTCTCCCAACTCCATATCTTCCTTGAGGAAGGCGAATTGCTGGACGGCGCCTGCGAACGCGATTTCTACGGCAACGCCTGGAAACTGGCGCGGGCCGACAGTTTCGAAGTCGCCATTTGAGGCCGAACGCGTTTCATGTTGCGGAATATGCGAGGCCATATTCATGAAGCGGTTCTGCGGCGCAGATCGTCGAAGGAAGTGGTGGACGCACTAGGGCTCGAACCTAGGACCCGCTGATTAAGAGCCATGATCAGAGGGTCCTAGCGCATCCGCATGTGTCCAAAAATGGCGGAAATCTGCGATTCATAATCCGCATTGTTCTTGAAATGTTCGCCAGTATCCACTACAAAAAGCTACCTAAGGTAGCAGGCACATATGGCGAACAAAGTAGGTTTGACGGACGCGAAGATCGCTGGGCTCAAGGCACCGGCGGCTGGTCAGATTGAGCTGGCCGATGGTATCGTTCCCGGCCTGAGGCTCCGCATGGGTGCCAGTGGTATCAAGACGTACATTCTGCGCAAGCGGGTTCAGGGCAAATGGTTGAATGTGACCATCGGGCGCCATGGTCCGAGCTTTACCCTCGCTCATGCCCGTAAGAAGGCGCGCGATCTGCTTGTCGATGTCGAGCAGGGCAAGAGCATTGCCAGAAAGCCGGGTGCTAAGAGGAAGGGGGCAAAGGGCGTCGGTACAGTCGCCGAGCTCTACGAGACGTATCTGTCCCAGCAGATCGAGGGCAAAAAGCGCAGCGCGAGGGAGTTCGATCGGGTCTTCCGAAAGTACATTGAGCCCGAGCTCGGAGACCGCCTCGCGGACTCCATTACCCGAGGTGACGTGAGCCGCTTTGTTGAGAAGATTGCATTCGAGCGGGGCAAGGAAACCCTCACGATGGCGCGGATCGTCTATCGCCATCTTTCGACCTTCTACACTTGGGCACTCACCAGGCTCGAGCATATGCCCGCCAATCCCTGCCGGGACGCCTGGCGTCCGAAACGCAATGAACCTCGTGATCGCGTACTCAGCGACCGAGAACTCGCGGCGCTATGGCAATCTGCGGTCGAGGATGGCTATCCGTTCGGTCACCTTGTGCAGATGCTTGTCCTTACGGCTCAACGCCGGGGTGAAGTGCTCGATGCAGCTTGCGACGAGTTCGATTTCAAGGCGAAGGTCTGGACCGTCCCAGGCGACCGAGCGAAAAATGGCAAAGCGAATGTGGTGCCGCTGTCCGCGCAGGCTCTTGCAGTCGTCACAGAGGTATTCATGGCCGCAGGGATCGACCCTGACGACGCTCACAAGCAATCCCAGATCCTGTTGGCATCGAAGGTCACCAGCACGAACAGCGTTAGCGGCCTCTCGAAAGCATGGAAGCGGATCAGAGCAAGCGTGGACGAGAAGCTCGGCTACGAAGCCGGTCACTTCACAATGCATGACATTCGGCGGACGGTGGCAACTGGCCTCCAGCGTCTCGGCATACCTCTGGTGGTTTCTGAAGCGGTCCTCAATCACCAATCAGGATCAGCTATGGCCGGTGTGGCGGGGGTCTATCACCGACACCAGTATACCAACGAGAAGCGCGAGGCGTTGGCGTTGTGGGGTAAGGAGGTAATGCAGATTGCAGCCAAGTACCCAGCCGAGGCCAAAAGCGGCTAAACTCCCGTGCAGTCGCTTGCCTGCAAAATGGTCCAGCCCGGCAACATTCCGTCGATTGCCTCTGTTTCGGCTAACTTGCGGAGCAACCGCTAAAAACGCCAGTGGCGAAGAACGTCGCGGACATATCCGGGCGTCTCGCCATTCCGCGGTATACCGCCTGCGCGTTCGACTGCGCCTGGACCGGCATTATAGGCCGCGACAGCGAGGTGAACCACGCCGAACCTGTCGAGCATCTGCCTTAGATACCGCGCCGCGCCGAAGATATTGGCCATGGGGTCAAATCGATTGAAGACGCCGAGTTCCTTTGCCGTTGCTGGCATCAGCTGGCCAAGGCCCGCAGCGCCTGCCGGACTGACAGCAAGGGGGTTATAGCGGGATTCCGTCCAGACGAGCGCGTCGAGCAGGCCGGTAGGCAATGAATACTTCGCTTCCGCCGCATAGACGTGGGGCAGGTAGCTCGCCCGCCGAAACCCGGATGGGGCAGTTTTGGCCTTGGGCTCGTATCTGTACGGCAGGTTGACCCGTCCATTTACTGCAACGCTCGAACTTGGTGCTGGGGCGGGTTGCGCGGATTGCCAGAACCCATGCTCGACCAACTGAAACCCGTTCGATGCTTCGACAATCCGAATGCCGCCGGAAGGACCGGCATGTTGCTTGGGGGCATCTGGCCTTGGCAGTTCCTGGGCATTAGCAGACATGGCTGATGCGATGGCAATGCCACCGATCAGGAGGGCTCTCATTGTCATTTCTCGATCCTTCTATAGCCGAATCGAGATGGAACATATAAAGAACGTATGACGTAGGAAACTGGTTTGGCGCTGGTGCAGAGCGGAGGCTGCACGGGGAGGGCACCTCTACCGGAGTAGGTCGATGCCCCAGCTAAAGAATGCCCATCAACTCGAATGCCGCGCCCGCACGATTGTCGAAAGCCTCCAGGGAACATGGCGCCAGGGCAAAGGCATGTGCTGCTGTCCCGCCCACGACGACCGCACACCGTCGCTCAGCGTGACCTTGGGGCGAAAGGCCATCCTGTTCCATTGCTTCGCCGGATGTTCGAATGAGGATGTCATTGCGGCGTTGGATCGCAAAGGCGTTCGCAGCCGCGAGCTCTTTGACGGTTCTGGCGCCTTTACCGCTGATCGGCAAAAGCAGGGTGACTTCAGTCCCAATGCACGACGCTTGTGGCAATCGGCTTCGGCGATCTCCGACAGCCCCGTCGAACGATATCTCGCACAGCGTGGTCTCCAGCGCGCATCTGACCAGTTCCGTTACCTGGAACGTACGCCGCTCGGGCCACGCGGAGCAGTCCAATTTCTCCCTGCGATGCTGGCGGCAGTAACGACTGACATTGGCGTTATCGCAGTACACAGGACATTTCTCGATGTGGCGAGCGGCAAGCTGGCCGGCTTCGAGCGGCCCAAGCGTGCGCTTGGCAGTCTCGGCTGTGGTGCCGTCAGAGTTGCTCCCCCGGTGCAGGGGAGGCTGGGCATTGCCGAAGGTATCGAGAGCGCCCTCTCAGCCATGCAGCTCTTCGGGATCCCCTGCTGGGCGACGCTTGGAAACGAGCGGTTCGGTCTCGTTTCAATCCCGGAAAGCGTGCGCGAACTCTTCCTATTCATCGACAATGACGCCGGAGGTGCTCACGCCGAGGAGCGCGCGCTGAAGGCCTACACTGCGCCTGATCGCGTTATCCACTCACGCGCGCCAGCCTCACCCGGTTTTGACTGGAACGATGAACTCAAGTCGCGGCTCGCCCGACAACCCGATCCGTCGAGCAGAGGAGAGGGGGCCTTCGGTTGATTGAGGCCTGCCCACCCGCAGGACCTCGTCAGGAGGTTCCCATGTCCAACTCTTCCCTCGCCTTTGCATTCGATGACCCATCACCGCCCGTTGTTGTGATGGCGGCCCAGACCATGGCTTCTGAGCTGGCGGCAGGCCGCGCGCTTTCACGCAGCGACGTCACGCGCATCATGACAGAGCACTTCGGGGGGAGCGATGCTCTCGGGCGTTGGTCAGTTCGTGACGCCCATGCAGCTACCGAGCTGGCACAGGTTCAATACCTGCGAGCAGCGGATCAGATTCTGCTCTCGGCGTCGATCGACGAGGCGGAACAGTTCTTCTGCTCCCTCGATGCCCGACTGCCGACCCAGACCAATCGCAGCGACGAGCAGATCGAATGGCAGCAGTTTGCGACGCCGCCGCGCCTTGCCTGGCTTGCTGCCCGAGCTTGCGCGCTGGCCACTGGCGAGCTTGTGCTGGAACCCTCGGCCGGAACGGGCATGCTCGCGGTCTGGGCCGCCAAGGCCGGCTCGCGCCTTGCCCTCAACGAAATCTCGCCGCTCCGCCGCGACTGCCTGAATGCCCTGTTCCCGGCTGCCCGAGTGGCCGGTCATGACGCTGAGCTGATCGACGAACTGCTTGATCCCGCCATCACCCCAAGCGTCGTGTTGATGAACCCTCCCTATTCGCACGGCATCGAGCGAGGGCACGATAGTCGCACCGGCTCGCGCCACCTGAGGTCGGCCTGGAACCGTCTGGCGTCCGGCGGTCGGCTTGTCGCAATCATGCCCGAATGGTTCGATTGCGCGAGGTTTCTGGCGGGTCTGAAGGGGCCAGTCTCGCTGCGGCTCAATGCCGCAGTCGAACGTGCGTTCATCAGACATGGCACCGGGATCACCACCCGGCTGCTGGTCATCGACAAGGTGGGAGGCTCCAAGGAGCCCGTCACAATCCGTACCAGCGAAATCGGCCAGTTGGTCGATCTTGTCGATGCTCTGCCGGCTCGCGCCAGCTTGGAGGCTGCTCCCGAGCAATCGAGCCTCCCGGCTCGTGCGCCGTTTCGCCTGGTGACCGCGCCGCGCAGGCCGTTGCCGACATCAGCCAGGCTCACTCCTGCAGCCACCGTTATCGGGTCGCTCACCTACCAGTCGCTCGAAACCCCCGCGCCGCTTGCCCCTCAGGTCGGTCACTATCTGCCCTATCGCCCGAGCAGGATCGTTATCGATGGCGCGGCCGAGCATCCAACGCCGCTCGTTGAGTCCGTCGCCATGGGGTCGATCGCCGCACCGATTCCCGAAGCTGTGCCCCAGCTGCCCGACGGAATGATTGCCAAGGGACTGCTGTCGGCCGCCCAGGCAGAGACACTGATCTACGCGGCTAGCGCCCATGCGCGCGATCTACCCGGTCGGTTCGAGCCCGAGGACAAGGGCTGTTCGCTCAAGGCATCTGCGGAAGGCCAGACGTACCGCCAGGGCTATTTCCTCGGGGACGGAACGGGCGCCGGGAAGGGCCGTCAGGTTGCCAGCGTCATCCTCGATCGCTGGGTGCGCGGGGAGCGCCGCCATATCTGGATCTCGAAGAACGAGGCACTGCTGGAAGATGCCCGGCGCGACTGGGCTGCGCTTGGTGGTCTACCGATCGACATCCAGCCACTGGCTTCTTGGAAACTCGGCACCCCCATCGCCATGCGCGATGGCATTCTCTTCGTGACCTACCCGACCCTGCGGTCAGGCCGAAACGATGCGACCCGCCTCGACCAGATCCTCGCCTGGGCGGGTGATGACTTCGACGGCGTGATCGTGTTCGACGAGGCGCACGCCATGGCCAATGCTGCTGGCGGCGAAGGATCGCGAGGCAAGGTCAAGGGATCGGAGCAGGGTATCGCTGGCGTGCGCCTGCAGAACCTCCTGCCGCGGGCACGCGTGCTCTACGCCTCGGCAACAGGTGCATCAGACGTCAACAATCTGGCCTATGCCACGCGCCTTGGCCTGTGGGGTCCGGAGACAGCCTTCGCCAATCGCGAGGCGTTCGTCGCCGACATTCGTGACGGCGGGATCGCAGCGATGGAACTGGTTGCGCGGGACCTCAAGTCGCTCGGCCTCTACACCGCGCGCGCATTGTCCTTCGCCGGCGTCGAATACGAAATCCTCGAGCATCGCCTGAGCGAGGATCAGATTGCGGTCTATGACGCCTATGCCGAGGCCTGGGCAATCTTATGGCGAGCTGCGCATAAGACGGCTTATCGCGAGGAAGCGGTAATGCGGAGGAGCGCGGCGTAACCGGCGAATTCCCATGATAGTGTGCGCAGTTGCTGCGCATTATATTGGTTGCGAACCTCGGCGGTCCCTGGACCAGCTGAGGAGGCAATCATGTTGAAGTTGCATGACGAGTTGATCACCGAACTCTCGAATTCGCTCACCACACAGAATTACAATCCCGTGGTCGTGGCGAACCACCGTCTCTACGCCCGCGCGTTTCTCGATTATCTGGCCGAGTGCGATATACAGGTCGAGACTGTGACGCCGCAGCAGGTCGATCAGTATTTTGGCTATGCGGTTCAGGATTTTGAGATCCAGTACGGTCGGCCTCCCAGTGCGCGTTGGCACATGTTGCCCCGCACCGCGATCGCCAAGCTCCTCCGGCTTGCTCAAGGCAATTGGCCCCCGGACGCAGAAATGATCGGTCCCGATGACGAGCATCGACATGAAATTTGCCGCGAATACGAGGCATGGCTGCGCGAGGAGCGCGGTTTGGCAAGCGCGTCCATTGCGGCGCTGATGTGGGAGGCGCGAAACTTCCTGCGATGGCAGTTCGACCGGGCCGGTGCCGCCAGCCTCGAAACGTTGAGCATCGTGGACATCGATCTCTACATGGACATGCGCGCGCCTGGTTTACGGCGCAAATCATTGGCCGATGTCGCTGAGCGTCTCCGTTCGGTGGTTCGCCATCTGCATCGGACGGGTCGCATCCCGACCGATCTGACGCCACACATCATCGGCCCCATGCTCTATGCCTACGAAGATGTGCCGTCGACGCTGGAAAGGAGCCAAATCGCCGCGGTTCTGGCGACAACGCAGGAGGACAGATCGCCACGCGGACTACGCGATTATGCGATACTTCAGCTGCTTGCCACGTATGGGCTGCGCGAAGGTGAGATATGCCGCCTTCGGCTCGATGACGTGGACTGGCGCGCAGAATCCCTCCGGATCTGCCACACCAAGACCAACGCGTACTCGTACATGCCGCTAATGGTGACTGTTGGTGAAGCGCTGCTGGATTATCTGCGCCTTGGGCGGCCCCAGGTTGAAGTGCGGGAAATCTTCGTCCGATCCTGCGCACCCTATATCGCAATGACGAACCTGTACGGCATGATCCGCGGTCGGTTGGCCGCCGCAGGCGTAGTGCCAGCAGGAAAGCGGGGGCCGCATGTCTTTCGCCACGCACGTGCGGTCGAAATGCTGCGGGCATCGGTCCCGCAAAAGATCATCGGCGACGTGCTCGGGCATCGATCCACCGAATCCACCAATACTTATCTCAAACTGGCAACAGATGATCTCCGAGCCGTGGCACTCGAGGTGCCTGGAATGGAGGTGCTGTCATGAGCGCCTGGCACGATCCCGATCGCACCGTCGTCGACGCCTTCCTGGTAAAATCGCAGTTCCGGCCGGGAAGCGTACCGACATATCGCTGGTTCCTTTGCACCTTCGAAGATGTTGCCCGCCGGCATCCGGCGGTGGACCGGCAGATGCTCGACGCCTGGCTGAAGGAGATGCAAAAACGTTGGCGATTGTCGACGCTGCTCAATCAGGTCTGCATTGTCGACCGCTTCCTCGACCACCTCGTCGAAATCGGGCTGATCGCCGACAACCCTGTTGCTGCACTTCGCCGTCGGTACAACGTCAAGCAAAGCAAGCCGATCTGGCGGGCCTTGGCTTCCCCGAATCCCGACGAATCCTTGGCCGCGTTACGACGGCCTGCGCCCTTCGGCAGCGTGCTGGGTGACTTCATGCAAGACCATGTCATGCTGATGCGCAGCCGGGGATATCAATATGAAGCGCAGGCTCACTGGCTGCTGCGGTTCGATCGGTTCCTTCAGGCCCGTCCCGACCTCGCGGAGCAACCACTTGAGGCAATGATTGCGAGCTGGGCGGCTGCCAAGCCGACCCGCAACCACGCGGCTGAATGCCAGAAGCTGGCGCGCATCCTGACCAAGGCGCGGTTCCGCCTCGATCCGACTATCCCGCCAAAGCGCTTCAATCCCCGGCCAGAGCGGGAAGTAGCGCGGGAGCATCGGCAACCGCATATCTTCAGCCCGGCTGACGTTCGGCGTATGCTCGATACCGCACGGACTTATCCGTCGCCGGACGCTCCGCTGCGGCCGTTGACCCTCTACACCATGATCATGCTGGCCTATTGTGCCGGGCTACGGCGAAGCGAGCTGGCATGGCTCGATCTTGGTGACGTGGACCTGCAATCAAGCACGATCACGATCCGGGAAACGAAGTTCTACAAGACCAGGATCTTGCCTCTATCCGACAGTGTCGCGGTCGAACTGCGCGCGTACATCGATGCGAGGCGGCGCGCTGGCGGCCCACAGAACCCGAAATCAGGGCTGTTCTGGCATGCCCACTTAAATGACCGCTACAGGCCCGAGGCGGTTACGACAATGATTACCAACGTCATGCGCCGTGCTGGGCTCAAGCCCGCTTCGGGCCGGACCGGGCCGCGGGTCCATGACCTTCGTCACTCGATGGTGGTGAACCGCATCCTCCAGTGGTACCGGTCCGGCATTAACCCTCAGGAAAAACTGCACTTCCTCTCGACCTACATGGGGCACCGGGATCTCCACTCCACGCTGGTCTACATCACCGTCACGCAGGATCTGTTGCAGGAAGCCAGTGAACGGTTCCGCGCGCTCGGCGCCCCGTGCCTTGTCACGGAGGCGCGGCCATGAGGAAAGGCAATCCATTGCCCGCGTTGTTGCGGGCGTTCTTCCAGGAGTGGCTGGCCGAGCAGCGCAGCGCGTCAATCCACACGATCCGCTCTTATCGCGACACCTGGCGGCTGCTGCTTCGGTTCGTCGCGGAGCGAAAAGGCTGCGGGGTCGCGCGGCTGACGCTCACCGACGTCTCGGCCGGCGAGGTGCGCGCGTTCCTTCATCATACCGAGCATGGCCGCAAGACCACGATCGGCACGCGGAACTGCCGACTGGCCGCCATCCGCAGCTTCTTCAGCTTCGTGGCGGACAAGAATCCGGAATACATCGCGCAGTGCTCAGAGGTCCTGGCTGTTCCGTTGAAGCGGGAGCCCACCTCCGCGCCGTGCTACCTCGAGCCCGAGGAGGTCGAGGCCATCCTCGCCCAGCCCAACCGATCGACACTCGAAGGGCTGCGCGACCATGTACTGCTCTCGTTCCTCTATAACAGTGGCGCGCGAATCCAAGAGGCGCTTGACCTCTGTCCCGAAGCAATCCGGTTCGATGCACCGAACTTCGTGCGTCTTTACGGCAAGGGGCGCAAGGAACGCATCTGCCCGCTCTGGCCAGAAACCGTGGCATTGCTCAGGAAGCTACTGGAGCGACAGCCGCGTGCGCCCGATGAGCGGATCTTCGTCAATCGATACGGTGAACCGCTAGGGGCGTCAGGGGTGCGGTTCAAGCTCAACGCCTACGTGGAACAAGCCGCGAAATCGACGCTGACCCTCCAGTCAAAACACGTTACGCCTCACAGCTTCCGGCACGCGACCGCCGTCCACCTCGTTGCCGCCGGGGTCGATATCACCGTCATCCGCAGTTGGCTCGGGCACGTCAGTCTCGATACGACCAATCACTATGCTCAGGCCAATCTGGAGACCAAACGAAAGGCGCTGGAACAGGTTGGCGCCCCGGCGGCGAGCAACGTGCCACCTTCGTGGAAGCGAGATGCCAATCTGATGGGATGGCTCGACACCCTATAGAATAATGTGAAGGACGTGGCGAAATGTTCCGCAGCTTTGCAGGACTACGCCGCGTTCCTCCGCATTACCGCTTCCTCGCGATAAGCGATCATTCACGCCAACCTCCGAGAAGCGCTGGAAGCCACGCGGATCGTCGATAGCGAAACCGGCGGGACGCTCAATTCCGGTGCCAAGTCCGCAGCGCTGTCCATCTTCGAAGGAACCAAGCAGCGCTTCTTCGCGCAGCTGCTTCTGTCGATGAAGCTGCCCAGCCTGTTACCAGCCATCGACGCAGCGATTGCCGAGGGGAACGCCGTTGTCGTCCAGCTCGTCTCGACCGCAGAAGCCATGCTTAATCGTCGGCTAGCCGACCTCTCGGACGAAGAGCGCGAAGCGCTGGAGATCGATCTGTCCCCGCGGGAATACATCTAATGTTGAGCTCAACATTAGATCGCTTCTTTGCAGTCGCAGTTTATGTCGAGCGTGGCGGCAGGAGGCGCAGGTTTCCTTCGGTTTTCCATGATTTCACTCCAGATAATTACAGTTCCTTCGACCTCAACAAGTCGAAGGAAGTTAAATGCGAACAAGATCATCATTGCCGTTTCGAGCGGCCCCGCTCCGGGTCGAAGACCCGCCCAGACACGACACCCTACTCACCGCATTCCTCTCCTCTCTGTCGCTCGACGAGAGGTCAGCCTGTGCGGTTCTGTTTGGCGCTGCTGCCCGCCATTTCCTGCATTGGCTGGAACTCCATGGGATCGCGGTCCGCACGATCGACGATCGGGCTGTTCGGCGGTTCGAGAAGCACCGGTGCCGGTGCCACCGGTATTCAGCGCAGCAGCCAGTATATAAGGCGGACATGGCAGCGCGAGTCAGACGCTTCGTCCGCTTCCTGGAAGATCAAGGCTACGTCGAAGTCGACGACGGGATCGACGATCTGCCACGGCACCTCGCCGACTATTTCGACGCGATCAATAGCCTGCAACTCGCGCAGGGACCGGCGCAGTCCTATCGATCCGAGGCCGAGCATGTCGTGGCCTGGCTTCGCATTGCGCGACGACGGTGGGCCGATATCGACGACACGATCATCGACCAGTACGCCGTGCATGATTGTCGTTGCCCGGTCTGGCGCAAGCGGGGCAAGCTGGTCACCACGGGCACCAAGCGGCGGCGGCGCTGCGCTCGGCACTTCGTCGAGTTTCTGCGGGGTCGAGGCGTCATCCCATCGGTCGAACCGGTGGTGGACGATAACCCGCACATGGCGGCATATCTGACATGGCTCAAGCAACATCGCGGCGCGACCGACGAGACGATCCGGCGTTACCGGACCGATATCACGCGGCTCATGCCCATGCTCGGCGAGCCTTCAAAATGGGATGCAGCCGCTCTCAGGCGCGCGTTCCAACGACGAAGCAAGGAGACGCCGGGTTCGGCATCGCTGCTCGTCACGATAATGAGGAGCTACATTCGGTTTTTGATCGTGCAAGGCGAGTGCCGACCGGCATTGTTGCACGCGATACCATCAGTGCAACGCTACCGCCTTTCGGCGTTACCCCGTCACGTTGACCCGGCCACGATCGAGAAGATCATTGCAGCCTGTCCGACTGATCGGCCGGTGGAAGTCCGCGACAAGGCCATCATTCTCCTGCTCGCCAGGCTCGGATTGCGAGCGGGCGATGTCCGGGACATGCGGCTCGACGATATCGATTGGCGGGGCGGGTACATCCGGGTCAAGGGCAAGACCCGAAGGCCGGACCGGTTGCCACTGCCGCAGGATGTCGGCGACGCGATTCTGGCATATCTTGCGGCAGCCCGCCCGAAGGCCGTCGAAGAGCATCTGTTCCTGCGCGTGCAAGCTCCGTTCCGGCCATTCAGCTCGTCCGCGGAGATCGCAGGCATCGTTGCACGCACGCACGAGCGCGGTGGGATCGAAGGGGTGCCGACCGGGTCGCACATATTCCGGCATTCGCTTGCCACCAACTTGCTGCGCACCGGCGCGGGCTTGGAGTCCGTTGGGACCATCCTGCGTCACAGCTCGCCCGAGACCACTGCCATCTACGCCAAGGTCGATCTGCCGATGCTCATGAAGATCGCGCAGCCCTGGCCCGGAGACCTGCCATGTTGAACACACACATCTCAAGATACGTCGCTCTGCATCGCAGCCTGGGTCGCAAGTATTCCGAACAGGACCGGATGCTCCGCCAGTACGCTGCCTACGCCGAGGGTTTCGGCGATCGGCACACTCAGGTCCAGCGCATCTACGACTGGTGCCACACGTCAAGCTCACAATATGTGGCCCGCCGGAGGTTCGACACCGCACGTAACTTCAGCCTTTTCGCTCAGGCCGAAGATTCAGGCCACGAAGTTCCGCCTGCCGGCGTCTTCGGCCGGGGCAAGCGGCCACGCCCGACGCCGACCATCATTGAACCGGACCAAGTGCGGGCGATCATGACTGCAGCATTGGACGTTCCACCCCAAGGCACGATCAGCCCATACACATACCATTACCTGTTCGGCCTGCTCGCGGCGACAGGTCTCCGGATTTCCGAGGCCCTCGCGTTACAATGCAACGATCTGGTCGAGGATGGCCTGATCGTCCGCAACGGCAAGTTCGGCAAGCAGCGGCTGATTGCCTTGCAGCCATCGACGCGCCAAGCACTCGAAGCCTATCTCGCCCTCCGCGAGAAGCACGCGGCCAGGGGCAACGACCTGTTCGTCACTATCCGGGGACGGGCACCGCACAAGGTGCGCGCCCACGTCGTGTTCGTCAGATTAGCCCGGCAGCTCGGATATCGTGGACCAACCGGTACGGCGGGCATGCGACTCCACGATCTGAGGCACACCTTCGCTGTCCGCTCGCTTGAGGCATGTCCGCCCGACAGGGAGGCGATCGCACACCACATGGCCGGACTCAGCGTCTATCTGGGGCACGCGTCGGTCGCCAACACGTATTGGTATCTCGAAGCCACTCCGGTGCTGCTGCGCGACATCGCTGCCGCCAGCGAGCAACTTTACCGGGGAGAAGCGGCATGACGGCGCTCGCTCCCCATCTCTCGGCATACCTGCGTGAACATCTGCCACGCGAACGTGCCGTCAGCCCGCACACGGTGAAGACTTATGCCAACTGCTTCGTCCTCCTCGTTCAGTTCGCTGCCGATCGGCTGAAGCGTCGGCCGACCGATCTTGAGATCGAGGATCTCGGCACCGACATGATCATGGCCTTCCTGGACCATGTAGAGACCGGCCGCGGCAGCTGCGTGCGGACCCGTAATGGCAGGCTCGCTGCGATCCGGTCCTTCTTCCGGTATATCGAGTATCGCATTCCAGCCTGCCTCGATCAGGCTCTCCGCGTCAGATCGATCCCGACCAAGAAGACTGACAAGGCGCTGATCGACTATCTCGACCGGGCCGAGATCAAGGCGTTGCTCGACGCCCCCGATCCCCGCACTCGGCTTGGCACCCGCGATCGCGCCATGCTGCATCTGGCCTATGCCGGCGGGCTCCGGGTATCGGAACTTGTGTCGCTGCAGCTGCGCGATTTCCCGGACCGCTCCCTGTCCACCGTGCACATCATGGGCAAGGGTCGGCGTGAACGGGTCCTGCCGCTCTGGAAGGAGACCCAGTTCGCATTGCGCGCGTGGCTTGCGATACGGCCCGACGCGCAAGCTGCCGAGATATTCCTCAATGCCAACGGGCAACCCATGACCCGTGACGGGTTCGCATTCCGTTTGGCCGAGCACGTCAAGACCGCGGCAACGAAGCAGCCGTCGATCCTCGGCAAACGGGTTACGCCGCATGTGTTGCGCCATTCCAGCGCGATGCACACGCTCGCGGCGACCGGGGACATCCGCAAGGTCGCGTTGTGGCTTGGCCATGCCAGCATACAGAGCACCGAGACATACCTGCGGGCCGATCCCGAGGAGAAGCTGCAAATCCTCGCGGCTCATGGTGCCCCCGCCATCAAGCCCGGGCGCTTCAAGCCACCATCCGATGCCCTGATTACCATGCTTACCGATGTTCGAAGGCGGGCCTAGCCCGTCACCGAACATTCCCCCTGACCCTCATATTATCTGGAGTGAAATCATGGAAAACCGAAGGAAACCTGCGCCTCCTGCCGCCACGCTCGACATAAACTGCGACTGCAAAGAATATGTGATCGACTACCTCGCCAAGAGCTTTCCTGTCCGGCTGATGGCCGTCTTCACCGACGAAAACGGCAATCCTCGCTCCGAGCCGATGAGCGACGAGCAAGGCGCGCCGGTAATGTGCCGATCGGCACTCGCCGCGCGCGACCGGATGATCGAGCAGCTCTGCGCCTTGCCGCCGATCGCGACAGCGCTTGATGCCACTATCGAACGCTTTGGCGTCGACCAAGTGGCGGAAGTGACCGGCCGGACGCGGCGGCTCATCGTCGGCCGCGATGGTCGTCAGAAGCTGCAATCCCGGTCGCCGCGCGCGAACGTCGCTGAAACCCAGGCATTCATGGACGGCACCAAGCGCATTCTTGTCTTTTCCGATGCCGGGGGAACGGGGCGCAGCTACCATGCCGATCTCGCATCCACGAACCAGGCCCGCCGCGTTCACTTTCTGCTCGAGCCGGGCTGGCGGGCAGACGCAGCAATCCAGGGGCTTGGCCGCACCAATCGGACCAACCAGGCTTCGGCCCCGCTGTTCAGGCCCGTTACGACCGATGTACGCGGTGAGCGCCGGTTCATCTCGACGATAGCACGTCGCCTCGACAGCCTCGGTGCCCTCACGCGCGGGCAGCGCCAGACCGGCGGGCAAAACCTGTTCGATCCGGCTGACAATCTCGAGAGCATCTACGCCAAGGAAGCGCTCCATCGCTGGTTCGGCCTGTTGTTCACCGGCAAGCTCGAAGCGGTCAGCCTCGGGCGCTTCCAGGAGCTGACGGGCCTCAGGATCGAAGCTCCTGACGGGTCGATGGTCGATGACCTGCCGCCGATCCAGCGCTGGCTCAATCGCATCCTCGCGTTGCCGATTGCCTTGCAGAACGCGATCTTTGACGAGTTCATGGGGCTGGTCGAGGCGCGTATCGATGTCGCCCGCCAGGCCGGGACGCTCGATCTCGGCCTTGAGACCATCGCGGTCGAGGACTTCACGCTACTGTTGGACACGCTGCTGCGCACGGATCCGGCGTCGGGCGCAACAACCCATCTGCTGGAACTGGAAATTGCCAGAGCCTTGAAGCCGTTGACGCTCAAGCGACTCGAGGAGCTCTACGGCCTCGCCGCTGGGCAACGGCAGCGAACTGTTCGGAACGCCCGCTCGGGCCGGGTCGCCTTGCTCGTGCCCGCCCGCAGCATTCTTGCCGATGACGGCACGCGCGTTTCCCGCTTCGAATTGCTGCGCCCGCTGAAGCGCAGCCACATCACCGAGGATCAGCTGGCTGAGAGCAGCTGGGAGGGTATCTCCGTCGAAGCTTTCCGCGAAGCCTGGGCGGCCGAGGTTGAAGAAGCGCGGTCCAGCCACAAGCGCGAGCGCCTTTATCTTGCGACGGGCCTCCTGCTGCCGGTCTGGGACAAGCTTCCTTCGGATTTCGTGAGGGTGAGCCGCATCTCGGCGGTAGATGGCCGGTCGCTCCTTGGCCGGGAGGTTCCAGCCCATTGCGTGCCCGAACTGTGCCGGGCGCTGGGTTTGGAACGCGAGCAATCGCACTCCGCCGATGACATCGTCCAGACCGTCCTAGCGACCGGCCGACCCATGGAATTCGCCGGCCGTGAGCAGCTCATGGTCAAGCGCAGTCTGGTCAATGGCTCACAGCGAATTGAATTGACCGGATGGAGCGTAGCCCGCCTTGACTGGTACAAGGCCCAAGGCTGCTTTACGGAAATCATCCGCTACCAGACGCGGCTGTTCGTGCCGATCGAAGGCGCGGCGAGCGTGATTGCCAGGTTGGCATCGTCCGCATAGATTGTTGCCAAATGGCATTATTGAGCGTATGTACTGCCATATGGAGATTTGCCATGCTGGCTCTGCAACCCGTTGATACTGCCATTGCCGCTTTCCGTCCCGATCCGATTACCCAGGACGAGGCAGCTGCCATGTTCCGGGCAGTCCTCAATCTGTTCGGCAAATGGGAGCTGACCGACGACCAGGCGGCAACGCTGCTCGACATGCCAGTGCGCTCTTATCGCCGCTGGAAAGCCGAAGGCCCGGGGCGCGTTTCTCGCGATGGCCGCGCTCGGCTCTCCAACCTCATGGGCATCCACAAGGCGCTTCGGATCATCTTCTCGGAGGCGACGCGGGGATATGCCTGGATCAGGTCGGCCAACGATGCGTTTGGCGGATCCAGTGCGCTCGAAGTCATGCTCGGGGGCGAACTCACAGACATCATGCGGGTGCGTCGCTACCTCGACGCCGATCGTGGTGGCTGGTGAGCGGAACGGCGGCTATCCCTGTTTCTCGGGTTGAGTGGAAGGGCGCTGTCAGGATCATCCGCAGCGCCTTTCCGCCGATCGACCTGTTCGAAGACATCGCTGATCCGGCCGACTGGCCGCTGTTGATCTCGGCAGAGCAGAAGACCAATCCCCGCATCATGGCGACGATTGGGAATCTCGACCTCGTTCCAGTCGACCGACGCGTCGGCGGCAACGGCGCCTCCTACCTCATGGCACCATTCACCCACGTCAGCACTGACCGGCCGAGCCGCTTTACCGATGGTAGCTATGGTGTGCTCTATGTCGGGGACCGGTTTGAAACCGCACTGTTCGAGACGATCCACCACCATGCCCGCTTTATGGCACGGACAAAGGAAGCGCCTGGCTGGACTTCGCAGTTCCGGGAGATCGTCATGGCGGTCGATGCAGACCTCCATGATCTGACATCCGCAGATGCAGAACTGACCCCGATGCTGGCCCCTGACAGCTACGCGGCATCTCAAGCTCTTGCTGCGAATCTCAGGGGCTCGGAATCCGACGGCATTGTCTACCCGAGCATCCGGCATCATGGTGGGGAATGCGTCGCGCTCTTCTACCCGGACTGCGCGTCAAATCCTTTGCAAGGGCGCCACCTCGACTATCACTGGGATGGGGAGCGCGTTGACCTTGTCCGTGATGCCGGATCAGGGGCTGTTTTCCGTATCGTCGATTTACCGCCCGATCCTGTCTGACGGCAAGATTTGGCCTTCCGGACGATTGCCGTAGGATCTCCGAGCACAGGGGGCGGCCAGCAGACTTAAATCTGCGCACCAGCCTTCACGAGTTCACGAAGGGCTTTGTCCGGCGAAACCGGGCCCTTGTACAGCGGGCTACACGGTGTCTCCGCTAGCTTGGCGGAAATCGCCAGGAGGTCGTCATCATCGCCCTTTTCATAGGCATAGGCGGCCAGCCAGAATTCGGCCTGCTTAACGAACTCATTGAGGATGCCCACGACGCTCCGGTTCGCAGTCTTTGCGTACCGGACCTGATCCATCCGCCAGACTTCCTGAGCGATGAATTCAGATGAGACGCCGTGCTCATTCAGAACCAGCGCCAATTGTGCCGGGAATCTTCGAGCAAGCGTGGCCGCTGGGGCTAGCGGCATAAGCACGGGAAGCAGCGTGCGCTCAGAAACCAGCAAAGCGACTTGCGGCTTCCAGAACAGCACCGTGGCATACCAATTGCCCAAGGCGGTATCGCTTTGCCAGGGCTCAGCGATCTCGGGTTTGATCCGCTCTAGTAGTTTCTTGGTGCAGTGCAGGTGAAACATGGCAGCCCTCAATAGTGTTCGCTGTTCAATGCGTCCACTGACGCTTTCGGCCTCGCCGCGGTAATGGCAACGACCGATTTAGCGTCAGTTGTTCCTAGACCGCGACAGAACGGCTGCTCCTGCCGAAACCCGCTCTTCCCGCTTCATTGAGCAGACCGACAGCATTGTGCCCCAAGGCCTTAGTTTCAACTTTTCTGGACGCCTTCCCTTCAGCACCCTACGATCGTTCAGTCTTCCTTTTACGAATTGGGTGGACGAGCTAATGGGGGGCCATCTGTCGCAGCTGACTGAAACCGATCTTCTTTCGATCCTGACCGGTAATCCGGAAGCCCTCGACGTTCACCTCACACTGGTCGAACGCGACATCTCGATCGATGGCCACAAGGTAAAGGTTCACTGTCATTGCCTGACAGTTGACGGAAATGGTCGCGTCCAGCCCCAACGGCTTGCCGAGTTCATGCGCAATGCAGTTGTCGACTACGCCATCCCTCGCTCGAAGGTTGCAGATGCAAAGCTCCGCGACCAGAAATTTAACAGCACGGAGGCCATCGCCGAGCTTGTCGAGCGCGCCAAGCGGTCGTTCACCGACCTCGCAAAGACGGGCGAGGGCGGCGAGATGCTGCTATTCCTTCTGGCGGAGCGATTCCTTCAGCTGCCTCAGATTCTTTGTAAGATGGATCTGAAGACAGACAGCCGGATGCACTATCACGGCGCAGACGGGGTCTATGCAGGTGTGACATCTAGCGGAATACTCAAGCTCTATTGGGGCGAGTCGAAAGTCTACAAAAGCGCCGACTCAGCCATCCATGATTGCCTCGCCTCGCTAGCGCCCTTTCTTATCGAGCCGGAGCATGAAGGGGCCGGACGCGAACGTGACCTCATGCTGCTGAGCGATAAGGCTGATCTCACCGATCCGGTCTTAACCGACGCGCTCCGGCGCTACTTTGATCGCTCTTCGGTCTTGTCTACACGGGTTCAATACTGCGGCATCGCCTTGGTCGGCTTCGACGCGCCGTTTTATCCGGCGGATAATGTGCAGGCGGTCGCCGACGAAATTGTTGCGGCGTCGCTCGACGCGCTGACGGGCTGGCGGGCCAAGATAGGCGCCCGTCTTTTGGCTGAAAAGCTGAGCGACATGGAAATCCAGTTGTTCTGCATACCGCTCCCGTCCGCCGAGGGTTTCCGCTCAGCGTTCCTCAAATCAATGGGACTGAAAAGCGAATGAGTCTCGCAGAACTACAATCCTGGCTGCGCGACGAGGGAATACGTGATGACCTAGATGCCATCACCTGGATGACAGTTCGCACCGAACTCGACAATCTGTTGCCCGAGGCGAATGATGTAGTGATTGATTGGCCGCGCCTATTGCTGGCCGGAAGCATACTTGCGCGCTCGGCCGAGCGATTTGACCAAGAGACCGCGTTGCGGATTGCAACCGCCGCTCTTTCCTTGAGCAAGGATCAGGCAATCCGCGACGCCGGGGCGGTCCTGCTCGGGAAGTTATCAAACTTTCGCGCCGTCACGCTCGCCCGCCAACGGGACATGTTAGCAGAAGATCTTGAGGGGCGGTTGGGCGTCGCGCTTCGGCTGGAAGCACAGCGACGCGAGATGGAGCGCTCAATTCTTGTTGAGTCGAGCGGCGCGTGGCTTCAAGTCAACGAATTCCAGCAGCGCTTTTGGAATAACGCAAAGGGGCAGAACTGGCTCTCGGCGTCCGCGCCCACTGCATCTGGAAAAACCTTTCTTGTGCTCCAATGGCTAATTGACCAGATGGCCGTGGGCAGTGCGGATATTGCTATCTACCTCGCGCCAACACGAGCCTTAGTGTCCGAAATCGAATCGAACATCGCCAAGATTCTGGGAAAAAACGACTCGATCGAAGTCTCATCGCTTCCACTACGTGAGAAGTTTGATTCTGCGCGTGGCGGCGATCGGAGGCTGATCCTAGTCTTCACGCAGGAGCGGTTGCACCTTCTTGCGAACATCCTGGGAGATGACTTCAAAGTCGACCTCGTGATTGTCGACGAAGCCCACAAGATCGGAGACAATCAGCGCGGCGTCATTCTTCAAGACGCAATCGAGCGTGCGACACGCGCCAATCCCAAGCTGAAGATTGTCTTCATCAGCCCGGCAACACAAAACCCCGAAGAACTGTTAACCGACGCCCCTCCTGAAATCGAGACTGTGGCGGTGGACAGTGACGCGCCTACGGTGCTGCAAAACGTAATTGTTGCAGACCAGGTCCCCCGAAAACCAAAACTTTGGCAGTTGGCGGCCCGGCAAGGAGAAGCCCTTCTTCCGATTGGAACGCTCGAACTTCCCAGCAAGCCAGACGGGTTGCGCAAGCGTCTCGCATTCATTGCCGCTGCGATCGGCCAGCGTGGAGGCACCCTTGTCTATGCCAATGGGGCAGGGGAGTCCGAGGAAGTTGCCGATTTGATCAGCCAGCTGCTTCCTGCGATGGTCGATATCGACCCAGAACTCGCAGCTTTAGCGGATTTGGCGCGAAAAGGCGTGCATCCTAATTTTCGGCTCGCGCCACTCGTTGAACGTGGTGTCGCCTTTCACTTCGGCAATATGCCATCACTTATCCGACTGGAGATCGAACGTCTCTTTCGCGCGGGAAAGATCCGGTTCCTGGTCTGCACATCGACGCTGATCGAAGGCGTCAATCTATCATGCCGCACCATCGTCCTGCGCGGTCCGCGCAAGGGCATGGGGCATCCGATGGAGCCGCACGACTTCTGGAACCTCGCGGGCCGTGCCGGCCGATGGGGTGATGAGTTTCAGGGAAACATTATTTGTATCAATCCGCAGGACAAAGCTGCGTGGCCGACCGGCGTACCCCAACGCGCCAGATACCCAATCAAGCGCGAAACCGACGCTGTGCTGGAATTTGGGGACGAATTGGTCAACTATCTCGACCACCGCGATACGCTCGACCTAGCATCTCTTGGACCATCCGATCAGTTCGAGCAAGTCGGAGCCTATCTTCTGACGACTTACATGCGCCTCGGATCGATCTCCGGGGCAAGTTTTGCGAAGCGGCACGACGCAGCTTCGCTTGCGAGACTCGACCGCGTTTTGGGAGATCTGGCGTCCAAGATTGACATCGACGCTACGCTCGCGGCCCGCCACCCTGGCGTGAGCGCAATGGGGCTGCAAAGACTTCTGGAAGCCTTCCGCTCCTACTCCGGCGATGTGGAAAATCTGCTGCCGGCTGATGTCGCCAGCGTAGACAGCTTCGACCGCTTTGTTGCGATCATGGGCAGGATCCACACCCATCTTTTTCCCGCATTCGGCCCTGAAAATGTGAACCGTCGCTACGCAGTCATCGTTGTAAACTGGCTGCGGGGCCTTTCACTTGCCACAATGATACGTCGGAATATCGAATGGCATCAAAGCGTTGGAAGGAGCTATCGGCTACCTGCCCTTATTCGCGACACGATGGATCTCGTTGAACAGATCGCGCGCTTCAAGGCTCCCAAATTCTTCTCAGCTTATATGGATGTGCTTCATATGCACCTGCGCGAGATCGGCCGCGACGATCTGATCGAGCATGACCTCGATATCGGAACGCAGCTGGAATTCGGCGTCTCGTCGCGAACGCTGTTGTCGCTCATGGAACTTGGGCTTTCCCGCATGAGCGCGGTCGCACTTTACGAAAAGATCGCGAGGGATGATCTCAGCAAAAACGACTGTCTAGCTTGGGTCGCTGAACGCCGCGATCAGCTCGAAGCTATGGATATTCCGCTGATAATCGTTCGGGAACTGCGCGAGCGATTGCTACCCCTAGACGATAATGGGGCAGCAGTCGGAGAGCAGATCTAGGGGAGAAACTTGGATGCCTGCTAAGCCAATAGATCTCGGGCCGATGCACTTCGTGAAGCGAGGAGATGCTGTCGCCTATCTCAACGCCATGCTACACCGCTACGACTTGGGCGACAAGGTAAGCGCCAACGATGCAGTCGTTCTTCGCGCCGCACTCGACCGGCATCCAGATGCCGGTATGAAGATCGGCTGCGGCATAACACATTTTAGTGTTCGCACGGCAGATTTCGGGACGCGCTGTTTTTGGGTGAATCGCCCGGACGGTACGACGGAGAAATTCTCCCACACTGCCTGTGTCTACGGAACCTAGTTGAGCGAAAAGCGCAACCTTGTTGATGGAGCCAGCCAGCAAACGCCAAATTTGCTCTCCGCATTCTCGCCTCTGATAAAGACGAAAACTTACAGACCGATGACGGCCCACCTTATGTCAATCTGCGATGCCGGTTAGGCAACCGCTGAATGCCGGCTGCTGGCAGTTTCTGCCGTTCGACCTATCGCTATGGAGCGGCAGGATTGTCCCAACCATCGCCATCGGTCATTGTCCGTGCCGATCGGGATATCCGCAGCAAACGCACTAGAGGGGAGTGGGCTTTGCCCTGATTGAGCCATTTGGGCGTCGATGGTCGATGCACTGGGCTCACAATCAGGAGTGTGTCCCATGATCAAGTCGATCCCGCTGAACAAGCTCGTCCAGTCCCCTCGCAATGTCCGCCGGCACAGCGACCCCGCTGCAGATGCCGAACTCAAAGCCAGCATCGCAGCCCACGGTCTGCTGCAGAATCTCATCGTGAGGCCCGCCGCCAAGGGCAAGTTCGAGGTCGAAGCCGGCGAGCGCCGCCGCCGCGCGATGCTCGCGCTCGCGGACAAAAAGATCCTCGCCCGCGATCACGAAGTCACCTGCCTCGTGCTCGAAGACAGTGCTGAAGCCGCGGTCGAGACCAGCCTTGCGGAGAACTTCCACCGCCTGGCCATGAACCCTGCCGATGAAGCCCAGGCCTTTGCCGCGCTTGTGACAGGCGGTGCGACTGTTGAAGATGTTGCGCGCCGCTTTGGCCTGACCGTCCGCTTCGTCGAGGGCCGTCTGCGTCTCGCGACGCTCGCGCCCGTCGTGTTCGAGGCACTTGCCTCGGGCCAGATCACTCTCGACATCGCCAAAGCCTTTGGCGCAACCTCGGACCAGGAAGTCCAGGCCCGCGTCTTCGAGCAGGTTTCCTCGGCCTACTATGCGCCCAATCCCGACAGCATTCGGCGAATGGTCCTCTCTGGAACCGTACGGGGCAGCGATCCGCGCGCCCGGCTTATTGGCCGCGACGCCTACATTGCTGCCGGGGGGCGGATCGAGCGCGAACTGTTCGATGACGACGACAGTGAATCCTGGGTCGATGTCGCCTTGCTCGAGAGCCTCGCGGCGGCGAAGATGGAAGAACAGGCGAAGGCGCTCGCAGCTGAGCAGGGTCTCGCCTGGGTCAAGCCCACGCTCGATCCCTATGCCAGCCACGATCTGGTCGAAGGGCTGGTCAGGCTTCCTGCCGAACCGGCGCCGCTCACCGAGGCGGAACTGGCGAGGCTCGACAAACTCGATGCCTCCTACGACGAGCATGCGGCGATCCTGGAAGATGAGGACAGCGCCGAGGAAGCCGTGGCGGCGGCCGAAGCGGCTATCGAGGCCATCGAACGCGAGTGTCAGGACATCCGCGCACGCCCACCCGTGATCCCGGCCGAATTGAAGGCCGAGGCGGGCATGATCCTGGTGCTCTCTCGAGATGGCACGCCGGTTCTCCAGCCCGTATTCTACGGCGAGCGGCAGGCTGAACCTGCCGAAGCCGACAGCGGGATCGAAGTCATTCCGGCAGACGACGGCACGGACAAGCGCCGGACCACCTTGTCCAAGCGCCTGGTCGACGAGCTCGCCATGCAGCGCCGCGACGTCCTTGCGCTGCATGTCGCCTCTGACCCGGGGCTTGCGCTCGACGTCATGGTCTTCACGCTGGCTGATGCCGATACGCACGATTGGCGGACGCGGGCTGCGACCACACTGCGTGCGCCTCTTCCGGCCGGTCCGATCATTGGCTTCGAAGCCAAAGATGCTCCGGCCAGCAGCGCGCTCGCTGAGCTCAGGTCCAATCTCGACGAAAGCTGGCGTGCAGGCACCGATGCGACTTCCCGCTTCGACCTGTTTCGCGCGCTGTCCAATGACAGCCGCGCGGCATGGCTTGGCTATGTCGTAGCCCGGTCGCTCGAGGCGAGCCTCAACATGACGGGCGAGCGTCAGCTGCCGTTCCAGGACCACCTCGGCAGCCTGATCGGCATCGACATGGCGCAGTGGTGGCGCCCGACTGCGGCCAACTATTTCGACCGGGTGTCAAAGCAGGTGATCCTCGACTCGCTGACCGATGTCGGCGGCTTCGAGCTTTCCTCGCGCTTTGCCTCGGTCAAGAAGGGCGATCTCGCGATGAGTGCCGAGCGTGTCTTCGGCGGCACCTACATCACAGAAGTCGAAGTGCGCGAGAAGGCTCTGGCCTGGGTGCCTGAGGTCATGCGCTTCGCTTCCGCTGCGCCGGATGCTGGCGAGCCCGAGGTCGACACCACTGCAGCTGAAACCGGTGTCGATACCGAAGATCAGTCCCCCCGTGAGCTGGCCGCCTGACCTCCTCCTGACAGGCAAGGGCACTCGCACCTCGAGAAGCGGTCCTTCGGCTTACGCCGGAGGGCCGCTTCCTTTTTGGGAGAAGAGCAGAGGGGGCTCGGGACCCTGTGGCACTGACCGGCGAACCCGTCGCCGACTGTCCAGATGCCTTAATCAGGAGAACCATCATGGCCTATCGCAAGGGGCAGAGCGGCGGCCTGTCGCCCGCCACCCGCATCACTCAGGAAATCATCGCGCGTCTGGAAGCCGGCACGAAGCCGTGGATCAAGCCGTGGCGCGGCGTGCCCGTTTCTCGGCCCCTGCGGGCCTGCGGGATTCCGTACCGGGGCATGAATGTGTTCTGGCTGTGGATGGTCGCCGACATGTGCGGCTACGCCTCGCCGTTCTGGATGACATACAACCAGGCCAAATCGCTCGGTGCCCAGGTCCGCAAGGGTGAGAAATCGACCATTGCGATCTTCTACAAGAGCTACACCAAGGAGGTGGAAGCTCCCGATACCGGCGAAAAGACCGACGAAGCCCGCCGGGTGCTGAAGGCCTATCCGGTCTTCAATGCCGATCAGGTCGACGGTCTGCCCGAGCGCTTCCATCCGGCTGCAACATTGGAACTGGTCGAGCCCGAAGGGCGCGAGGGCGAACTCGACGCCTTTTTCGCTGCCATCCCCGTCAATCTACGCCAGCAGGGCTGCGAGGCTTACTACGAACCCACGGCTGATCGGGTCACAATGCCTCCGGCGACCCTGTTTGAAGGCTTCGACCACTACTATGCCACGCTCGCTCACGAGCTGTCGCACTGGACCGGCCATGCCAGCCGGCTGGGACGCGATCTCAAGAACCGTTTCGGTACGGCGGCCTATGCCGCCGAGGAACTCATCGCCTTATCTGGACAGTCTGCACCGTGCCTGACGCACCATTGAACGGTATGATTTGGCGCAACGCAGGGGGGCATCAGGCCGGATGAAGCGCTATCCATAAGCTGGCGTAATCCGGCCTGATGACCACCGTCCCGCAGGCGCGCAACGGGTGCGTTCTGGATTCGGGAGGGGGTCCGGGGGAGGGACTGGCAAGCTGTGGATATTTCAGGGGCCTTGATCGTTATCCAGGAACGCCGCGCAGCGGATGGCCTGGACGCCTACATTCCGGTGATCCTGCGCGAGGAGGCGATCTATGATCCGGACCTCGATCGCTTCTTCCTGGACCTGCCGCTGAACGGCGCGCGTTCGCGCCACTCGCTGCGCGCGCATGGCTACGATATTCTGGTCTGGGTTCGTTTCCTGGGCTCGGTCCGTGGCAAGACTGTCTGGCAAGCCGATGCCGATGATGTCGGTGCTTATTATCGCGCGCGCCGGCGCAGCGATGCGGAGTTCCGGATTTCCGCATCGACGTGGAACCGGGCGATTGCCTCGCTGGACAAGCTATACCGCTGGGCCGCAGTCGAAGGCTTGGTCGAACGCACCCCATTTACCCACCGGCAGGTGTGGCGAAGATCATACGGGGGCCGTCGCGCTGCCATTGCCGGTCGCAACGAAGCCTACGAGCGCGCTGCCCGCCGGTCCGATGTCCGCTTTGTCGATCTGGCCGACTACCAGGCCTTTCGGGACGTCGGACTGCGTGGCCTGACCGTCGAGGGAGCCGAGCGCCCCGGAGCACGCGACCGCAATGGTGCGCGCAACGCGCTTTTCGCGGACCTGCTGGTCACGACCGGATTGCGGCTCGAAGAAGCTTCCTTCCTGCTCGCCGCCGAGATTCCCGTTGGGGATGCGCGCGCAGAGCGCCAACGCCGGGTCGAGCTTCCAGCGGCGCTGACCAAGGGTGATCGCGGCCGTACCATCCTGCTGCCACGCCGACTGCTGTCGGCATTCGATGCCTACATGGCGGTTGAGCGCGCTTCGGCCGTCTCCAAGTTCACGGCGCGCAGAGGCTGGGATGCCATCGAACGCCCGATCTTCATACATCGCCCACCACTGCTGCCGACCGTGATGCATCTGGTTGGCGGCGGCACTATGGATATGGAAGTCGTCACCCCCGACGAGCGGGCAAGGTTTGTCATCTGCGCCGACGATGGCACGCCATGTGAAGCTGCCGTCCTGTGGCTTACCGAGGTCGGGCATCCTGTGCTCCCCAACTCATGGGAAGCGATCTTCGCCCGGGCGAGCCGCCGCTGCGCGGATGCGGGCATTCCCGTTCGCGTCAGCCCCCATCAACTCAGGCATTCCTTCGCTGTTCACATGCTGGCGATGCTGATCCAGCGCCGCCTCGCCGAAGCAGCCGCACCGGCAGGCGCCATGGAAGGCTATCGCCAGTTGCTCGGCGACCCGCTTCAGCAGGTGCAACGCCTGCTCGGCCATTCCAGTCTTTCCACCACGTCGATCTATCTCGATCATCTTGCTACCCGCGCCGATACCGTCGATGCGGCGGTCGAAGAGTTGCTTGCGCGCGTGCCGGGATACCTCCCGGCATGACCGGCTCACCCAGGAAGGGGCGCAAGGTCAGCTTTGAGCAAGACGGTGCAACGCAGGGTGCCGATCCCTGGGATCAGGTCAGTGCGCTGCGCTTCACTATCGATCCCCCATACGGCGGCGGGGTGCTGGTCGATTTCACCACCCTGCGCCCGCGTGGCCTCGCGCTCGCCTTTGCCCGCGGCCTGTTCTCGTTGGTTGCGCCGCGCGGGCCGATCATCGTGCGGACGACCGTCAAGGCCTATACCAACACACTGCCGCGCTTCTTCGCCTACCTCGCGACGACAACGGACCGGATCGATGGCCCTGCGGACCTGCGCGCCCGTCATATCGACGGCTTCGAGGCCTGGCTCGAAGCTGCGGGCAAGTCGCGGGTGCATCTTCCCACCGTGGTCGCCAAGATCGTTGCCGTCCTTCGCCGGATCGCTACCGATACGGCGGGTGCCATCCACCCCGAGCTTCGCGAGCGGCTGCGCTACGTCAGTTCGCACCCCCATGTGAGGCCGCGGCCGCGCGATGCTTACAGCCCGTTAGTCGCCCGCCAGCTCCGCGACGCGGCACGCGCCGACCTTGCCGCCATCGATGCGCGGTTGCGTGCTGGCCCCCGGTTCGACGAAGTTCCTGAGATCGAGGCTGCGACCCGAAGAGCCCATACGGCCATCGAAGCACGCGGGGTGCTGTACTATCGCGATGCCGAGTGGCAGGCGCTCCACCGGCGATTCCGGAGCCGCAACATGCCGGCTCCGGACATGAACATCAGCCTTCACGCAGCCCATCACCTCACGGCTGCCGATATCGTGCCGCTGCTCGTTCTGCTCTCGCTGGAGACCGGGCTTGAACTCGAGTGCTGCAAGACGCTCACCATCGATTGCCTGCGCAATGCCTCGGGCGGAACCGTGGACATCGCCTATATCAAGCTTCGCGCGCACGGCGCTGAACACAAGACTATCCGGGTGCGCGACGGCGGCTCGACCACGCCGGGCGGCCTGATCCGGCGCATCATTGCACACTCGGCCAAGGCGCGGGCGCATAATCCTTCCGATTGCCTGTGGGTCTATTATCAGCACGGCGAGATCGCCGACGGCATTCGCCATCCCCGCTCGACCATCGACGCCTGGACTGCTCGGCACGGTATCGTCGATGATGCAGGCACGCCGCTCTATCTGCGCCTCTCCCAGCTGCGCAAGACGCACAAGGCCCTTTGGTACCTCAAGACCGAAGGACACATGACCCGCTTTGCTGTCGGGCATACGGTCGAGATTGCCGCGCGGCATTACGCCGATGTCCCGTCGCTGCGGCCATTGCACGAGCAGACCGTCGTAGATGCTCTTGAGGAAGCTGTTGCAGGTCCGCGGCTACTGCCACCGCTTGAGGAAGCGCAGCTACGCGATTCCGTTACAGACCCCGATTTCCGCGGCACTGACGATACCATTGCGCTGCTCGACGGCGAGCAGGACGTCTGGCTCGCGAGCTGCGCCGGTTTCTATACCAGTCCGTTTAGCACCGCCGGATCGCCATGCCCGACACCGTTCTGGGGCTGCCTCGATTGCCGCAACGCCGTCATTACCGCGCGCAAGCTGCCCGCCATCCTCGCGTTCCTGGCCTTCATCGACGAGCAACGCACCGCGATGGGCCAGGCCGAGTGGGCCGCCAAGTTCGGCCATGCCCATGCACGCATCGCCCGTCAGATCCTGCCCGCTTTCGGCGATGACGTTGTGGCGCAGGCCCGCACGCAGATCGCAACTCATCCTCCCGCGCTCTACCTTCCGCCTGAGGCACGGGCATGACTGCCATCGCGTCACAGACCACAGCGACCGATGATCGTGATGCCTTGCCGGTGCTTATTTCCGGGGCCCTGCGCCCCGGCTTCGATCGTGCGGACCTCTCGTGCTACGGCGATCCGAGCTGGGACCTCTCGCCCGGCGTGTTTCGCGACAATGCAAGGCGCTGCCACGTCACCGTGCATTTCGGCGGCATCGAAGATCCCGCCATTGCCGATGCGCTGCGCCAGTTCCTCCATGCACGGCTCAACACCGACCTGCCAGGGCATCGCCGCAAGCTTGAGCCGGCGGCGGTGCGGGGCGAGGCGAACCGGGCCCTGCGCTTTTTCAACTTCGTGAAGGCGGAGCTTGGCCGTTTCGATCTTTCACCGGTCGATCAGCCACTCGTCGACCGCTTTGCGCGCTCGTTGCGCACCGCCGGGCTGCGTCCGGTGGCAGCTGCAGATTTGCTGCGCGTGATCTTCGACCTCCACGAACTGCGTCGGCACCTGCCGACTGCGCGCCTTTCCTTTGAGCCATGGCCGGAACGCAACACGTACTCTGTGGCAGGTGCCAGGCACATCGCCGGCGAGAACCGGACGCCGCGCATTCCCGAAGAGATCATCACGCCGCTTCTGGCCTGGTCGCTGCGCTACGTGACCCACTTTTCTGGCGATATCCTTGCCGCGCGCGGGGAGCTTGATCGCCTCGAAGCGAGGCGCAACCGGTTGCTCGCACAGGAGGCCGGACTCGATCCCATCATCCGGCGAGCGCGGCAGCGCCGGCGCCTCAACGCATACATAGCAACCTTGCGGCGACAAGGCCGCGGTATTCCCATCTGGACCAACTCCCACAATGGTACGACGCGGACCGATCAGCGGACCGGCGAGGTCACGCCGCCGATAAACTACCATCTGATGCACCTGCACGCCGGCATCGATGCACAGTCCGAGCCGGCCATGCATCTTGGACTGACCACCGGTGCGCCGGACCTGATTGCGGCTGCCATCGACGAGCTGGGCACGGAAGATGGCGGCATGGATACGCCGATATCGCTCGACCCGACGAGCAGCTTGCCATGGCGGCCTCGCTTCGATGCGAAGGCGCTCGCGCTGGAGGAAGCCATGCTTCAGGCTGCGGCCTATGTCGTTTGCGCCTACCTCTCGGGCATGCGCGACAGCGAGTTGCAGGCCATGCAGCGCGGTTGCCTGCAAGTGGTCAGGGCCGAAGACGGCGCCATCCTTCGCCACCGCATCCGGTCGATCGCCTACAAGGGCAAGCTCGGTCGCGGCGAGGAGGCCGAGTGGGTGACGATTGCACCGGTCGCCGAAGCGGTGGCCGTGCTCGAGCAGCTGTCCGCGCGGGCCGGACGCGCACGCGGGACCACGACGCTGTGGCCGGTCCTCGCGCTCAGGGTCAACACCAAGACCCATGTGTCCTCGGAGATTGTCCGGCAACTGAACCGCTTCCGCGACCATCTCAACGATCGGTTCGGTTCAGATATTGCCCCGGTCATTCCCCTAGGCCCTGCCGGGGTGCCATGGCGGATCACCACCCGGCAGTTTCGCCGCACCATCGCCTGGCATATCGCCAACCGCCCCTTCGGCACGATTGCCGGCATGATCCAGTACAAGCACGCCAGTGTCGCCGCGTTCGAAGGCTATGCCGGGAGCAGCCGGTCGGGTTTTCGCGGCGAAGTCGAGGCGCAGCGGGCACTCGGCCAGATCGACGATATCCTTGTCTATTTCGACGAGCGGCAAGGTGGCGCGCGCCTTGGCGGCCCTGCTGCATACCGCGTGGGAGCAGCGCTGGATGACGCCGCCGATCTGTCACCGCTTCCAGCCATGATTGCCGACCGGGCGCGTCTGCGCACGATGCTCGCAAGTCTCGCGCGGACCTTGCACGTCGGGCCGCTGGCTGACTGCTTCTTCGACCCCGCTACCGCGCTCTGCCTCAACCGGATCACCGAACCGGGCCCGCCCGCGCCGATGATCGCCATGTGTGAGCCGGTCCGCTGTCCCAACGCCTGCATCGCTGAGCGGCATCGTCCGGCTTGGCAGCGCGGGGCCGACGAGGCGCGCGCACTGCTTTGCGAGAAGCGTCTTCCTGAGCCGCAGCGCGTCACGCTGCAAGCAGAGGTGGCACGGATCGAAGCTGTCCTCGCCCAGATCGCGCCAGGTGCCGCCACACCGGCTTGCGGTGTGGCGGGAGAGGAGAGGGGCCGATTTTAGGGTGACGGATTGAAGGAGCGGGAAAGAGATTCCCTCCGGCCGTCGCGGAGATATCCCATGACCCGGACCCATCCGACAGCCGAGCGCGCCGACGTCTATTCCCGCATCACCACCCAGATCGTTGCCGCCATAGAAGCCGGTGCCGGCGACTGGCGTATGCCCTGGCATCACGACGGTGCGGCCACCACGCGGCCCCAGAACGTGACCTCGCGCAAGCGCTACCGGGGAGTAAATGTGCTGGCATTGTGGATCGCTGCTGAGGCCAGCGCATATTCCAGCGGGCTGTGGGGCACCTACCGTCAGTGGGCCTCGCTCGGGGCCCAGGTCTGCAAGGGTGAGCACGGCACCACCGTCGTGTTCTGGAAGCAGGCTGCATCGCGCGCCGAGGATGATCGTGATGACGCAGAGGCAGGTCCTGGCCGCATGTTCGCCCGCGCGTTCACGGTGTTCAACCTTGCCCAGGTCGAAGGATACGAGCCCGAGCCGGTGGCACAACTGCCCGAGAGCGAGCGCTTCGGACACGCTGATGCATTCGTCGAGGCACTGAAGATTCCGATTACGGAAGGCGCCTATGATGCCCACTACCGGATCGACCTTGATCGCATCTTTATGCCAGGCTTCGCCAGTTTTCGCGATGCATCGGCGCACATGGGCACCCTGCTGCACGAGGCGGCCCACGCCACAGGGGCCAAGCACCGGCTCGACCGCAACTTCGCGGAGCGGTTCAAGCGTGACAGTCTTGCGATCGAGGAGATTTGCGCCGAGCTGACCGCCTCGTTTGTCCTCGCTGACCTCGGCATCGCGCACCATCCGCGCCCCGACCATGCCGCTTACGTCGCCTCCTGGCTCCGGGCGCTCAAGGATGATCCGCGCGCAATCTTCACTGCCGCCAGCAAGGCTCAGGCCGCCGCTGACTGGATGCACGCTCAGCAGCCTCAGTCCGAGGAGATCGCAGCATGAAACCGGGTCGGGAAAATGCTGCTGGAATTCACATTGGGGCTGGACTGTCAGGATATGTGGCCGAGCTCTCCAGCGCCATGCTGGGCGCTGAGCTGGGACTGCCCGTGACCCATCTCGACAACCACGCGAGCTATATCGAGCACTGGCTCAAGCTCCTGAAAGACGACGACCGCGCCATTCTGACCGCTGCCGCCAAGGCCGAAGAAGCCTCGAGCCTGCTGCTGAAGCTCGGCGGAAGGGTCACAGTCGAACTATCTGGCGATGCGTCAGACGACGCTGCGCTTGCCGCCTGAGGGAGGATGCTATGGGCCGATCAGTCACCTATCCCAGCGGCGCAATCGTCGCTTTCACGGTGCTCGAGGTCGAACCCGAGGACGACTGGGAGTTCGAATACGAGTGGCTGCGGGAAGACCTGCGCGAGCGGGCCGGCCGAGCCTTCCCGTCGCTGATCCCGCATGACGGGTGGCGCGGCCGCGAGGATCGGATCCTCATGCGCAATGCCTACGCGGACTTCGGCGTATCGGTCTACGGCGGGCTGGTGGCCGTCTGGATCGTCGAGCGTGATGACAGCGCCTATTGGGACGCCGATTGGCGCACGGCCCGCTCACCGCGGGCACAGCGCTGGCTGTCCCAGATCGCATCCCGCTTCGATGCCGTGTTCGGCGACTATGACTGTCTCGGGCATATGTCGAACGGAGAGGGTGTCTACGCCAAGCGTGCGGCTTGAGCCGAGCCGGGGCGATGCATGGATGAAGCATAGGGCGTGCCCCTGCCTATGGATCTGTTCCGACCGCCCATGGTCTGGCGCCATGCGAGAGAGGCCCTGGGCCAGCCGCCAGTCTTGCGCAACCCGGCTTGGTCGGGCCCGTGTTGGCCTTCGCCCTTTGGGCTCAAGGCCTGCCCGCGCCAGCCCGCCAAGCCAGGTTTCCCCTGACGGGTGCGCAACCCTGCCTGAATGCTGGCCTTGACGGGCTCTCGCTGGCGCAGCCATGAACGGGTGCGTCGGCCTCACGTCAGTCAGGAGGAAATCCCATGCACACGTCATTCGCCGACCAACTCGCCGGGCTCGATCTTGCCGGCTTCTCGATTGGACCCGCTCCCGTATCGACAAGCGATTTCCCAGTCCGGGAGGCGGTCGTCCAAACCCTCGAAGCGGTCTGGTCCGATCTTTTCGCCATGGTGTCCGGGACCGCTCTAGAAGCCGATGCCGAGGATCTTGGCTGGGCCTTCGTCAACATTTTTCACCGCTCGGCGGAACGCAAATCGACTGCCATCGACCGGGCGACCGACGAGGTCCGCGCGCTGATTGCTACGGCCGATGGATCCGAGGTCCACACCCATGAACTCGAGACCCAGGTCGAGCGGGCGCAGTGCGCAGAAAGCGCGATGCTGGCGCTCGAAGAGATGCGCGAAGTTGCCGCCGCGCTCTACCTCAACGAGTTCGGTTCCTCCTGGAAGCCGGTCTCCAGCTCGCGCTTCAACCACAGTGCAATGCTGACGTCCGCGCTCGTCGAAGGTCGCGACTTCCTGCGCGCCCGCGCCGAGGCCAAACGCCGTGCGGCCGTGCCCGAAGGAACCCCGGTCGTGTTCGCCGGAGGGCGCACCCGTCATGCTACCGAAGACGATGCGCTGACCTTCGGCAACAATGTCTGGGCCACGCTCGACAAGGTCCGCGACCGCGTGCCGGATATGGTCTTGATCCATGGCGGCGACACCAAGGGTGTCGACCGTCTGGCTTCGAGCTGGGCTGAACGTCGAGGCATCCCGCAGGTGACATTCTCGCTGGATATGCGCCTGGGCGCCCGTGCCGGCTTCAAGCGCAACGAGCGGATGCTCTCCCTCGATCCGCGCTACGTCATCGCGTTCCCGGGTAATGGCGTACTCGAACGCCTGGTGATCGAGGCCAAGGCTCGGCGGATCACCGTTGTCGATCGCCGCGGGCCCCTCGGTACCAATCCGAAGAACACTTCGGCCAGGACCGACTAAGGCCCTGTCGGTTTTCGCGCCAGCGCCGGATCGGCGCTGGCGTCGTCCATCAGAGGAAAGGGGGGCGCCTGTCGACTGGAGCCAGCGATGGTCGTTGGCTCCTTTCTACAGGAGGCATTCCATGATCGATATCGAGGCCGTGATGGCCGACTTTGCCGTTCGTCAGGCCCAGCGGCAGACCCAGGTGGTCGAAGAAATTCAGCAACTCAAGACCGTCATTCTCCCGCGCTTGCAGGAAGCCGGAATCGCCCGCGTCGAGATCCGCTTTGACGGCTGCGGCGACAGCGGTGCTGTTGAGGAATGCGCGTGCCTCGATGCCTCTGGTGCCGCGATCACGTGCCCCGATGTCACCATTATGGAAGACGAAGCAGGCAACTCCGATGGTGACGGTTCCGCGGAGCTGCACTCACTCGAGCAAGCTCTCGAGCAGCTGACATATCTGGCGCTCGAACGTCACCATCCTGGCTGGGAGATCAACGACGGTGCCTGCGGCGAACTGGTGATCGATGTGGCTGAAGCGACCTTCGTGCTCGACTGCAGCCTGCGCTTCACCGCGACCGATGATCATTCGACCGAGCTCTAGGAGACTTGGCATGGCCCATTGCTATTACCACGCCCTCTCGTCGGTCCGGAAATGGGGCGGCACGGTCGATGACTATCTCCCGCTGCACCAGTGGTTCGACCAGTCCAAGGCAATCCTGGCAGACCCTCGGCACCGCGCGCTGCGGCACCATGCCGAGGGGATATTCATGCTGGAGGCGATCTTCGGCGAGACCCTCGTTAATGCCGATGGCCGGGTCGTTCCGGTGCGTCTGGTCGGCGAGCAGCACGTGCGCGAAGACTTGGGCTCAATCCCCTCTTTTGCGGACTGGGCGCGCTTGATCACGCCGCAGGCCTGGATGCTTCGAGGCAACCCTCTGGACGGCGCTGAAGGGGTGACGATCGATATGCCTGTCCCTGGCGGAGCCGGGGTGTCCGGGACCAGGCCAACTGCTGGCGGAGCGGTCCGTACCGTGATCTAGGAAGGGGCTCTCCGGTGGAGGGATGGCGGGGGAATGATCCGACCAAGACCGGAGGAACACGAGGCAGGGCAAACCTGTTCACGGCATCCAGCTCCACCCGGCTTCGATACAAACCTGTCCCTGAATCACCCCCCGTCGAGACGCGCAACCCGGATCAGGTCCGGCCGAGTTGCCGGGCTGTGCCCGGCTGCCCGCACCACCCGAACCAGTTCCGGGTTCCCCTCCGGTGCGCTTCGCCGCGGGGCGCTTCTGCTCGGGTTTGCAGCCGGGATGGACCCGGAATGCTCGATCAGGAGAAAGCCCATGACCAATCTCGTTATCCTCGTTGGCCGCATCGCTCGCGACCCCGAAACCCGCACCACCCAGGGTGGAACCAGCATCACCTCGATCTCGGTCGTCACCGACCGTCCCGCCCGCAAGGATGGCAAGACCTACAAGGACGAGAACGGCTACACCGCCAAGGACAGCGAATTCCACCGGATCACCTGCTTCAACGGCCTGGGCCAGAACGTCGCCAAGTACTGCACCAAGGGCCAGCTCGTGACGGTCGAAGGGCGCATCCACTACACCCAGTGGGAGGATCAGAGCGGCACCAAGCGCTACGGCTGCGAGATCATCGCCGACAAGGTCGACTTCCTCACCAAGGGCCGTTCGGGCAGCAACGAGGGAGCCCCCGACATCGACGAGGACTGAATGTCCTTACCCCACGACAAGGCCCCGGTGGCAGACGCCATCGGGGCCTTTTCTTTTGCTCTGGGGCTATGCGGCGGCGCGGGGCATCGAACCCCTTGCCGCCGCAGGTTGGGGCTACGCAGGTGCGATGCGCTTCAGCGTTTCTTCGATCCCGAGTGCCATTGATGCACGCACGATCTGGCGCAGTTGTGCCGGTTCGATCGTCTCGGCGCCGCACTCGATCAACACCTTGCCGAGTTCGGTCGCTGCCTCTTCGCGAAGGCGCGCCTCTTCGGTTTCGAGTTGAGCACGCTGTTCACGCAGCTTCTTCAGCGCATCGCGCGCAGTGGGTTTGGACCTGGCCATAGGGTTTCCTTCTTGCTGGCCGTTGGTCCCCTCCGCTGACGATACTGGCATTCCGGACGCGTGTAGGAAAACGGTTTGTGGGGCGATTGGTGCGCTTTCCCGCTGACGTTGGAGATGTCTCTCTCGCAGAAAGGCCAAGTCTGATGCAGGCTTTGGGGCTGCGTCAAGGACGACGGGGCCCCACCATTTTTACCGGGCAAGCCCGGCAAAAATCGTTGCCCCCATCGCCGCTTCGCGGCCGCTTGCGCGGTCCCTGACCCAGCCCGTCACCCACATCTTTCGCAACTCCTGATGCGACGCATCGAACATCAGGAGGATAGATCATGTACGCTTCGCCGAACATTGCCGATGCCGGTCTCAAGGCAGATCAGGCCGCCTTCGTTGCCGCACTGGATCAGGCCCATGCCCGGTCCTTTCACAGCTACTTCACGCAGTACATTCTGAGCGATGAAGATGCAGGCTACATCGCGGTCGATGAAGGGGACTACGGCGCGTTGCCCAAGGCCTTGCTGGACCGTGTCATTGATACGGTGCCGGGCCGGCTCAGTGATGAATTCTGACCCGTCGGTTTGGGAGGAAGTCCGTCAGGGCTTCCTCCTTTCTTTTTGCTCGCAGACCTTTGCAGACCACGTCAGACCAGGCGCAATTGTCGATGGCCGACATCAATCCTGGGCATCGGGCTTGTCCAGGTCAGCAAGTCGCTCTGGCATTTCCAGGACCTTCAAAGCTGCCGCCTCGATCGCCTCTGCCTGGGTAGGGAAAGCCTCGGCCGAACTGATTGACACCCCGTTTGAATAGGTGATCGTCGCTTGGAAACCATTGCCCTTGGGTGTCGCGCTCAGTGTGACCTGGGTCATGCTCAGGCTCCTCGTTGCCTGCTTTCAGCCAATCGGCATAGGCCCTGATCCGTTCTGTGACTACCGAGATCCGGGCGACGGCAGCCCACGAGCCATCTCAAGAAATCGGCATCGCAATCCGCATCGCCCGTTACAGGCTCAATGGCTGGTTCCTGACCTTGCAGCTGGGGACTGAGGAGCACACCCTACGCGACAAATCGCAAGCGGGAGGCGGTAAAAAAGATAGTAAAGACAGCGTTTTGAAGGATTTTCGCAAAAATGGCAGCTTCTCAATCAGAAATGAATAGTCGCCAATTCGCCAATCGGATTCGATTGAATGCAGCCAGAAATGGCGCATTCCTGCGCATCTCGCATGTTCTTGACATGTTCTCATTTCTGATTTAGAAAATAACCGCCTTTCGCAGTGCGTTCCGGGCTCCTGACCACAAGGAGTCCGTGCATGACACGGCCAAAATCTCTCCAGGTACATGTCACTGTCGAGCTCGCTGAGCGGGTTCGTACTGCAGCCAAGCGGCGCGATATAAGCGTCAGCGAATGGATCCGGTCGCTGCTTTCGCAGGCATGTGAAAATGACGATCTTGCATCGAAGCTCGAAACATCGGTCGACCGCATCAGCCGTCAATCAGTGTTCACGATGGTCGGCGTTGATGCCCTCCTCGCAGGGCATGCCGATCACAGTCTGCGTGAGCGAGCCCATCAGGCCTACGCGCGCAAATGCAAGGAACTAGGGCTCACCGCAAACGCCAGCGAGGGAGGTTCCGATGAAGCGTAACCTCGTCAACTTCACGCGCGGAAGTCAGCTGCTCGGACACTTCAGCTTCATGTTTGCAGCAGGCCTCAAGGGGCCGCTGATCATCGCCGCCATCGGCATTTCCTGGACTAGCTGGTGGACCATTTCGGCAGGGCTGAGCGATCACGAAACCTACCTCGTCTGGATGCGCATTTATGCTGCCATCTACGGCTTCATGGAGTTCGATCCGGCCAAACAGGTCGCACTCGAAACGGGGTTTGGAGGAACAGTCCAGATCCCCATCATCATGCTCGATGCCTATCCGCCGGTGAGCCGTGCATGGGATCATCTGCTCGACTTGCTGGGCGATGCTCTGGTGCGTTCGGCCTTGCTTCTCGTGCCGGCCTTCGTTTTGTTCTACTGGTTCGCAGCGCGCTTCGGCAGTCGCTCGAAAGAGCGCAAGCATGAGCGCGGGGCCATGCTCGTTACGCTACCGGAACTGGTCGATGAGCTGCGCGGGCACAACCAGCGCGAGCGCGCCCGAGAGCTTTCGAGCGCCATGGGTTGGAAATGGCATCTGTGTTCGCCCAAGGAACTGTCCGCGGCATTTCCATACCGGCCCTCGCATCTTGCGACGGTTGTCTATCCCTGGCGGCTCGAACAGAGCCACGCCATGCTCATCGGAACCACCGGCATGGGCAAGACAGTCGCCATGTCGGACATGATTGCCGAAGCGCGCGCAAAGGGACAGCGCTGCGTCGTGTTCGACCTCACCGGCGCTTTCATCGAACACTTCTACCAGGCCGACCGGGACATCATTCTGAACCCGCTCGACGCGCGCTGTCCCCAATGGAGCCTCTTCGACGAATGCCGCACCGAGGGCGAATTCTGGGCGGCAGCGGAAGCCCTCGTGCCCCATGACGGGGGCGGGGAGGCACAGTTCTGGGTTATCGCAGCGCGTGCGCTGTTCGTCGAGTTCTGCCTCAAGTTGGTGGCCGAAGGGCGGGGCACCAATGCTGCGCTTGCTCGCGAACTGATGACCGCCGATCTCTCGCGGGTCCACGCCATGATGCGAGGCACGATCGCCGATCCCCTGACCGCTCCCGAAGCCGCGCGTATGGCGGAATCGATCCGGGCAGTGTTCAACGTGAACGCCAAGGCGCTGAAGCTCCTGCCCACTTCCGGGCGCCGCTTTTCGGTCCGCGACTGGATCGAGGAGGGCGCCCATGACGAGCAAGGCACTAACGCCAAAAGAAGTGGCTCGATGGTCTTCATCTCGGCGCGCTACGTCGACATGAGCGTGTGCGCGCAGCTGCTCACGCTGTGGCTCGATACGGCGATGAACACGCTTATGACGATGCCCCGCACCAAGGACCTCAAATGCTGGTTCTTCATCGACGAGCTGGGCGCTCTTCACCGGCTACCCGCTCTCGAGAAAGGCCTGCAGACGGCGCGCAATTTCGGCGGCGCAATCGTCACCGGCATCCATGCCTACGCCAAGCTTAAGGAGGTCTACGGTGAGAACATGGCGATGACGCTCGCATCGCTTGCCCGGACGAAATTGATCCTCGGTACGGCAGACCGCGAGACAGCTACCTGGTGTTCCGACTTCATCGGCCATCGCCAGGTTCGCGACATGGAAGAAGGCTACACCTATGGTTATAACAATGCCCGCGACGCCGTCAGTCTGACGCCGCGCAAGCATATCGAGCCTTTGTTGCTGCCCGACCAACTGATGAACCTGCCGCGCCTCTCGGGCTTCATCAAATTCCCGGACGGCTTTCCTGCGGCGCCGGTCCGTTTGAAGCCGATAGACCGGGAAAGAATCGCGCATGTCTTCGTCGGTCGGGCCAAGGATCGAGAGCCAATCCGGAAAGCCGAAGGCGAAACTGGGGGCGGCCAGACGTCTGCTAATCCGCCAACAAACCAGAGCGAACATCCTTCGTCGAACGATGACGGGGCAGGCAAGCCTGTCGTCCCGAAGCAAGGTACTCTTCCGCTTGAGCCGGTAGTCGAGGCGGATGCCAAGCGATCACGCCAGCAGGCGGCGAAACAGGACGAAAAGGACATTCCCGACGACCTCAGGAAGCCGTCAGGTAAGTCCGGTCATCTGGGAAAATCGTCGCCCGAAGAGCGCACGGCAACGCCGCGTAACTCCCGTCCATTGCTGCCCACGAATGCGACGCTTCGCAAAGGCGATCATCCCGATGAGAAGAATCCATCGACAAGCGTGAAGGAGGGACGCCGAAGCGACTTGCCACGGGCCAATCCGCCCTCGAATAAGCCGCAAGCCGTCGATCGGACAGCCCAGCGCCAACGAGAGGCAGAAGCCCGCAAGCTCATGCTCGAAGACGGCGTTCCCGAGCAGGATCAGCCATCGCACGAGGGTCCCGATCTCGGCGATTTTGAACTGTGACGCACGAGGCAGACGCCGCCGGGCGGAGTGAGACCTGATGCTCTCTGTAGCCAATGTCCGTACCGCCGGCGGCGCTGCCAACTACTTTGCTGCCGACAATTACTATACCCGCGCTGATGCCGAGAGATCTGGTCAGTGGCTTGGCAAAGGCGCGGAGACGCTTGGACTGCGAGGCGTTATCGAAGCCTCGCAGTTCGAGGCCGTGCTCAAGGGCATGCTGCCCGATGGAAGCCGTGTCGGGAGCGATAACAGGACCCATCGCGCCGGCACCGACCTCACATTCTCGATGCCCAAGAGCTGGTCCATCCTTGCCCTCGTCGGGGGCGACAGGCGCATCCTCGATGCCTATGGCGCTGCCGTCCGCGAGACGCTGGCCTGGGCCGAGAAGAATCTCGCCGAAACCCGCATGGAGGTCCGAGGCAAGGAACGAGTGGTCGCGACGCGCAATCTCGTGATCGGGCTTTTCCAGCACGATACAAACCGCAATCAGGAGCCCAACGCGCACTTTCACGCCGTGGTTGCCAATGTCACCCAGGGACCCGATGGCAAATGGCGAGCGCTGAGGAATGACAAGATCTGGGAGCACAACACGCTGCTCAATGCCATGACCATGGCGCGCTTCCGCTTGGCCGTACAAAAGCTCGGCTACCAGGTTGGCGAATTCGGCAAGCATGGCAATTTCGAAGCGGTGGGCGTCCCAAAACCCGTGCGTGACGCCTTCAGTTCGCGCCGCGCCGAGATTCTCGAGGCATACTCGACCATGGAGGCAAAAGGTCCGGCCGCATTGGATGCAGCCACATTGATGACCCGCGCGGATAAGGGGCCAGTGGCTGACCGCCAGGCTCTCGTGAATCAATGGCGCGAGGCAGCGGCACACTTGGGCTTTGATCCGAGGCTGGTCATTGCACAGGCCAATGCAAGGGCCGCCACCGACATAGGCTCCGTCTCCGGAATTGGAAATTCGGTCCGATCGATCGGTAAGCGGGCGCGCCTTTTGGCTGCGACCTTCGCGGAGCGTTTGGGGCTACGTCAGGGCGACCCGCTTGTGCCTCGCGATATGGAGCGCCGGACGCCCGAACAGATCGCCGCCGTTCATGCGGTCGCATCGGCAATCCGGCATTTAGGCGAGCGCGAGGCGGCGTTCTCGCGGACTGAGATATATCGCTCAGCGCTAGGCTTTGCCTTGCCCACCACGCTCCCCGACATCGAACACCGCGTCGACCAGTTGCTGCGCCAGGGCCACCTGCAAAAAGGCAAGGGTGCAGATCGCAATCTTGTCACGACCCGCGATGCGATCGGGCTCGAACAGCGCATCATCGCCGCCGTCGAAACCGGACGTGGCCATGGGTCTGCCGTGGTCGAAGCTGATGTGGCCGGAGAGCGGCTACAGGCGCTCTCTCAGCTCAAATATGGCCTGACCTTGAACCCTGGCCAGGAAGGGGCAGGGCGCCTGCTTCTCGCCTCGCACAACCGGATTGTCGCCATTCAAGGCGTAGCTGGCGCCGGCAAGAGTACCGTTCTCAAACCTGTGGCGGACATCTTGCGCGAGGAAGGCAAGTCCGTGCTCGGGCTCGCAGTCCAGAACACGCTCGTGCAGATGCTTGAACGTGACACCGGCATTCCCTCGATGACGGTCGCGCGCTTCTTGCGCCAACATCAGGGCCTTCTGGAAGGAGCAGACCAGGCGAGGCTTGCCGAGGCTCGCGCGTCTCTGCGCGGCACCACGGTGCTGCTCGACGAAGCCTCGATGGTCGGCAATGCCGACAAGGAAAAGCTCGTGCGTCTAGCCAATCTGCTTCAGCTCGACCGCTTCGCCAGCATAGGGGACAGGAAGCAATTGGGCGCTGTCGATGCAGGCAAACCCTTCGACGTCATGCAGAAGGCAGGCGTCGAAACGGCCACCATGAACACCAATCTCCGGGCCCGCGATAAGGCGTTGCGCGACGCTCAATATGCAGCGCAGGGCGGAAATATCGACGAGGCCTTGCGACATCTTGGCCCGCATGTCGTCACGTCGGGAAATACAGCTTCCGTCGACGCCGCGGCGGCCTGGCTATCGCTTTCGCCTGCAGAGCGGGAGATGACCGCGATTTATGCTTCGGGTCGCAACTTGCGCGGACAGGTGAATGAAGCAGTCCAAATCGGGCTCAAGGCCAATGGCGAATTGGGACCGGGTTCCTTGGGTCTCACTGTGCTGTCGCGCGTCAATCTGACGCGTGAGGAAATGCGCTATGCGCGCAGCTATGCGGCCGGCATGGTGCTCGAAGTCGACCGCCGGCAAAGGGGGCAGGGCCTTCAGAGAGGGCGCTATGAGGTGATCGCGACCGATCCCTCCCGCGAACGCGTGATGCTACAGAACGAGCGGGGCAAGCGCTTTGAATTCCGGCCGGGCCAGATGCGACCGCAGGGTGAGCAGGATCCGCTGCGTCTGTTTGAGGTTCGCCCACTAGAAATCCACGATGGTGACCGCATTCGCTGGACGGCGACCGATCACAAGCGCGGACTGCTCAACGCCGATCAGGCGCGCATCGTGGCGGTTGATCCGAAGGGTGTCACGGTGAAAACGTCGCTTGGCGCCGAACACCTGCTGGGGCTGGGCGATCCCATGCTCGAGCGTCTTGATCTCGCCTACGCGCTCAATGCGCACATGGCGCAGGGTCTGACCTCCGACCGCGGGATCGCCGTCATGGATAGCCGCGAACGCAATCTTGCCAACCAGCAGACATTTCTCGTGACAATAACCCGCCTGCGCGATGGTCTGACCCTGTTTGTCGACAATGCCGGCAAGCTCGAAGCAGCTGTTGAGCGCAATCCGGGAATGAAGCGCTCAGCACTCGAAACGGTCAATCAGCTGCGCGCTGCGGCAGCAACGGGCCAGGCTAAGGGCAAGGCGTCTGATCGTTCGCAAGAATCGGCTCGCGAGCCGCCCGAACTCGATCGCTCGATCACCAAGCCCTTCGAAATCGGGATCTGACGCAGCATCTTTCCGCATGGGTTCATATGGCACCGGTTGACTGTTAGTTCTGTTTTTGTTCTCATGGCGACCATGTCCCGAATCGCCGATGAAATCCTGTTTACGCAAATCGAGGTCGCGCTTGCGGTTGCGTCCGAAGCAACGCTTGTCGGGCTCGGTGCTGACGACCCGCGAACCCAGCGCAATGCTCGTGTCGATCTAGCGCGCCACCTGGTCGAACGCATGCAGGGTTTGGAGTTCGAAGGAGAGGGGAATGCCGGCAGGAGCTCTCAGCCCACTCTCTTTCCGGGCGATCTCTCGCCGATGGGCTGACCAGCATTGAGATGTGGTTGAGGTAATACTGGCTTATTGCAGGCGCGTCGGGCGATCCTTCCCCATCAGCTCTGCCACGCGTTTGGCGATGGCTTTCCAAGTGGCGATGCCCGCCTCGTCCTGTGCCAGTGCGAGCGCGCCGATCTGCTCGGCGACATGAAGGGGTGCATTCTCACCATGGGTATTCAGGACTTGGTTGGCACAGGCCCAGAGTTCCCAATCGCTCAGCATCAGCCGAGACGTCCAACAAGGCCGAGGAAGAACGCGATCAAACCGTAGCCCACGACACTGCACGCCAGGAGAAGTTCAATATTGAATTTGGAGCGAGGAGGGCGTGGTTGTCCTGCTGGCCAGATCTGATCGCAGATGAACTCGTTGAACCCGGCGCGGCGTCCGCAGACTTCTACTTCGCATCCGAGCAACCGGCGTGCTCCACGCCCGGTGTCGAGCTCCCACACCCCGCCGCCCGAATGCAGTTCAAGTCCGAAGGGGCCTTCGGCAAGACGGCCTGTCAGACAGAGTTCCGGGCCTAGCGGCATGCAGGCCCTTTCCAATAGCGATCCCAACGCAGCACTGTGCGTGTCTGGATCATCGCGCAGGAGAGATCGGCTCCGTTCGGCAATCGGCACCAGGCAGCCGTCCGGTTGCCGCCTGCCGATCCTTCCGACCGGCACGTCAATCTCGGTCCACGAACCGCGACATGCCCTGTCGAGATGGTCCCGCGAGGGCCGCCAAGAAGATCGACCAGCGCGTCGCGCGCTTCGATCGCCGACGCGTCGGGGCAGGGCTGATTGGTTCGGCATGTCCCGTCCATTTCGCGTGCGGCGATTCCTGAAATGCGGACATGGGGGCCTTCGGCGCACCATATGGGCCCGTCGCCATCCCACACATGCGTGGGCGTGCAGGTAAAGGTCTGGCCGGCAGCGACGATCGAGGCAGCGAGAAAGGCAAGCATTGGCGAGCTATCTAGCGAAGCGCGCGGCCGAACCAAAGCACGCGGCCGACGATATTGATCGTCCGCTTCTCCAGGCCACGCCAGCTGGGATAGGCCGAATTGTCACTGAGCACGGAGACCCGCTTGCCTTGCGGTTCGATTGCCACCCGCTTGACGCTGAGCATATCATCCATGCGCAGCACATAGATCCCGTCGCGAAGCCGCGACTGTCCATCATTCAGGTCAACCATGACTTCATCGCCGTCATGCAACGTCGGCTCCATCGAATCCCCGTGCACGGCGATGATCGAAAGGCTCGTCGCTTTGCTTGCGGTCAGACGGCGCAGCCACTTCTCGTCGAACCCGAACTGGGCGCATTTGGATTCCATCTCTGCCAAAGCGCCGTGCCCTGCCGAGGCTTCGACATCGAGAACCGGGACATGGACCAGTTCGACGACCGGGCCGGATCGCCGTTCGGGCGCACCGAGGATCTTCTCGTTTACTCCGAAGAAGCGGGCCAGCACGGACCGGTCCTGCTCGTCCAACTGCCGGGGACTGCCGCGGCGGATGTATTGCTGGATGTAGGCCGCGTTGCGTCCGAGAAGGCGAGAAATCGAGGAGTAATTACAGCCTCGTTGCTGGATCAGATCGTCCAGGGCTTTGCGTGCATCTTCCATCGCTGCGGGTCCTATCGCATCCGTCTAGGAAATTCGATCCTAGACTCTAGGAAGCCTTCCTAATAAGAACATAACAAGAACACAAGCGGAAAGCGAGTCGAAGGCGATGGAGCTCCTGGACCAGATCGAGGGCTATTTGGCGCGTAGCGGTACGAAGGCCAGCATGTTTGGTAGGCAGGCCGTCGGGGACCCCCGTTTCGTGCAGGATCTGCGCGAAGGGCGTCGACCAAGGCGCAAGACGACGCAACGCGTTCTTAATTTTCTCGCGTCTACAGAGCGAGTTGCGTCTACGATCTCGGATCGTGTTGACGTGTTGGCGGATTAGATTCGCATTGCTTTAATTACATCCGTCCAGTAGGTGTGCCCATACAGAAACTGGTCGGTCCAGCTTTTGTGGGGGCTTCGAGGCATGGACGGCGAATCAGGTTTACGACGCGGGGTCGAGAGCAGGCTGGAATTCATTGAATTCCGGTTGTTCTGGGAAGGGCACGTAAACCGAAGCGATATCGTCGAGACTTTCGGGGTTTCGATCAATCAGGCGTCAGCCGATCTCAACAGATATCTGGGTCTGGCCGGGACCAACATGGTCTACGACAAAAGCGCACGGACCTATGTGCGAAGCTCTTCCTTCAAGCCAATCTTCCATAAGCCTGACGCCGAGCGGTATCTCACTCAGATCAGATCGATAGCCGACGGGATCATTACTCCTGACGATGCCTGGATCGGCAGCGTTCCGGGGTTTGCTTGCGCGCCAACACCTGCCCGCGGTGTGTCTGCCCCCATTCTCCGAGCGGTCGTGACCGCGATCAAGCGCAAGGAAGTACTCGAGGTCCTTTATCAATCGATGTCCTCGCCGGATCCGTCCTGGCGCTGGATCGCGCCGCATGCCTTGGTCTTTGACGGGTTCAGATGGCACGCCCGGGCCCACTGCGTCCGTAGCGGGGAGTTCAAGGACTTCGTCCTGTCCCGCATCGGAGAAACCCGCGCGAGCAAGGCTAGCGAGGGGACAGATTCGCGCGATCGTGACTGGCTCAGTGACATTGACCTCGTCATTGCGCCCCATCCTGAACTGAGCGTCGGCCAACGAAAGGCGATCGAACTCGATTATGCGATGGAAGGGGGGAGGGCGACCATCCCGGTCAAGCGCGCGCTCCTGTACTACGCACTCAAACGGCTTGGGCTCGACACGGACCCGTCGGCTCGGCGGCCTCAGGATCAGCAGATCGTTCTGCTGAATGCAGACGCGATAAACTCTGCAATGGGAGCTGAGAGCTCCTCTCATACACGCGGAGCGCAGGATGCTTGAGCGCCTTCAGCAATTGGTTGCCGATGCGACGCAGCTCAACAGCAAGCTGGTTCTAGTCGTCGCGAATTCCGGAGGAGGCAAAACGGCTCTGCTCGCCGAATTCGCTAAAACCCACGATCTGCAGATCATAAATGTCGGTAGCGAACTCTCGAACCTGCTTCTTCCAATCCCTTCTTCGCAAAGAAGCTTCGAGGTGTTGGGCGTATTGAGGGACATGCTCTCGCATCACCGCGATCGCGGGGTAGTCGTACTCGACAATATCGAAGTCATGTTTGATGCAGAATTGAAGATAAATCCCTTCGATACGATCAAACGCTTGGCCCACGCTATGACAGTCGTCGTGGCATGGCCGGGAAATTTCAAGGATGGCCGCCTGCTTTACGCAAAAGTGGGTCATCCCGAGCACTGCGATGTCGCCGTAGATGGCGCAATCGTACTTGAGTTGAACTGAGCTTTGAGAGGAATTTTGGAGATGTCCATGCAGTATGGCGATCTCATTCAGTTTGAACCGATTGAATCGGTCATTCAGCTTCTGGACGCGAACCGTCCGGACGAAGCGAAGAAGCTCGTTTCGACCTACGTGATTTCCGACGATATGGCCGAGCGCATCGCAACGCAGATCGTCCCGCAGCTGTCGTTCGACGAAGCCGTTGATCACAAGGGACTTCTGGTCGTCGGTAACTACGGTACGGGTAAATCGCACCTCATGTCCGTGTTGTCGCTCGTCGCCGAGGATGCCGCCTACGTTCCCTTGATCCGTCATCCCAAAGTGGCTGAAGCCGCGGCAACGATCGCCGGCAAGTTCAAGGTCCACAGGATCGAAATCTCGAGCCAGATGTCCTTGCGCGACATCATCACTCAGCAGCTGGAACTTTTCCTCGAGAAGAACGGCGTCAGCTTTTCCTTCCCTCCTGCGGACCAGGTGATCAACAACAAGGCGGCCTTTGAAGAGATGATGGCCGCGTTCGCGGAAGTTCATCCGAACCAGGGCGTGCTGCTCGTTGTCGACGAATTCCTCGAATATCTGCGGTCTCGCAAGGATCACGATCTGGTTCTCGATCTCTCGTTCCTTCGCGAGATTGGTGAAGTCGCAAAGCATCTGCGTTTTCGCTTCGTGGCCGGTGTTCAGGAAGCCATCTTCGACAGCAGTCGATTCCAGCATGTTGCCGACAGCTTGCGCCGCGTGAAGGATCGCTTCACCCAAGTGCTTCTCGCACGCCAGGACGTGAGCTTCGTAGTCGCCGAACGTCTCCTCAAGAAGACCGCCGATCAGCAGGACAAGATCCGGACGTACCTCACGCCGTTTGCAAAGTTCTATGGCTCAATGAACGAGCGCATGGACGAGTATGTCAGGCTCTTTCCTGTGCATCCCGATTACATCGGTACCTTCGAGCGGCTGGTATTCACCGAAAAGCGTGGCGCTCTCGTGACCTTGCGCGATCAAATCCAGGCGATCCTGAAGGATGAAGTTCCGAGCGATCGGCCAGGCCTGATCGGCTACGACAAATTCTGGGACACCGTCACGTCGAACTCCGTCCTTCGCGCGGACCCCAACATTGGCCCGGTGCTGAAGGTATCTGAAGTCCTCTCGGAGCGGGTGACGAAAGCTTTCACGCGTCCTGCATACAAGCCCATGGCACTGCGCATCATCGATGGCTTGTCGGTGCATCGCCTGACTACCGGCGGCGACATCTACGTTCCGGTGGGCCCCACTGCCGAAGAGCTTCGCGACACCCTGTGTCTCTTCCAACCAGGCATTGAGGACATGGGTGGGGAGCCGGAAGCCGACTTGCTGTCGCTCGTCCAGACGGTGCTTCGCGAAACGCTCAAGACGGTGAACGGGCAGTTCATTTCGAAGGCGTCTGACACGGAGCAATACTACCTCGATCTCAAGAAGGACGTGGACTACGACGCGCAGATTGAGAAGCGCGCCGAAGCGCTATCCGATGATGCGCTCGATCGTGCGTACTATAGCGCCATTAGTCAGCTTATGGAGCGGACCGACGACACGAGTTACGTGACCGGGCATCAGATCTGGCAATACCAGATCGAATGGCAGGACCGCCGTGTCGAGCGAAATGGCTACCTCTTCTTCGGAGCGCCAAACGACCGTCCGACGGCGCAGCCCGAGCGCGATTTTTACATCTATTTCATCCAACCTTTTGAGCCTCCGCGGTTTAGAGATGACGCCAAGGGTGATGAGGTATTCTTCCGCTTGAAGAACCTGGATGACGATGTGAGGCGGCATCTTTCTTGTTACGCTGCCGCGCGAGAGCTTGCTTCGACGGCGAGTGGCGGCGCGAAGTCCATCTACCTCGACAAGACGAAGGATGCCATCCGGGACATCAGCAAATGGCTGCACGAAAAGCAGATGACGGCCTTCGAGGTTTCGTACCAAGGGAAGGCCAAAACCCTGCAGGATTGGGCCAAAGGTGTTTCGCTGCGGGATAAGGCGCGTCTCGGACCCGACGAGCGCATCAATTTCCGTGACGTGGTCAACGTGATCTCGGGTCTGGCACTCAACAACCAGTTTGCGGAAGACGCACCAGAATATCCCGCCTTTTCAGCTCTGATGACCGAAGCGAACCGCAAGCAGCTAGTCAGCAACGCCTTGAAGGCGCTGGCCGGCGGAAGCCGCACGAAAGATGCGATCATTATCCTCGACGGCCTTGAAATGCTCGACGGTGACCGGATTGAGCCCACTCGCTCGCGCTACGCCAAGGATGTTCTCGTTAGATTGAAGGCAAAGGGTCAAGGCCAAGTCCTTAATCGAAGCGAGCTGCTGAGCGGCGATGGCGACGTGGAATTCTTCTCGCCAATCAAGTTCCGACTTGAGCCCGATCTCTTGGTCACGGTGCTTGGAGCACTGGTCTACGCCGGCGACATCGTCCTCGCGATCACCGGAGACAAGATCGATTCCGGCAAGATATCTCTGCTCGCTGAGCGCTCGCTGGATGACCTGAAGCAGTTCAAGCATGTGGAGGCTCCGAAGGAAATCAACGTCGCGATCCTTCGATCGCTATTTGAGCTGCTCGGCTTGCCGCCGGGGCTTGCTCAGCAAGCGACCCAGGGTTCCGACGAGCCGGTCAAACGGCTGCAGGAAGAGGTTGGAAAGCTGACCCGCCGCGTTCTTGGCGCGACAACCGATATGTCCGGCAGGCTAAGCTTCTGGGGTCAGTCCCTCTTGCGTGATGAGGAAATCGCTGACCGGCGAAGCAAACTCGAGAGTCTGAAGGCATTCTCTGAGAACTTGGCTCCCTACAATACGGTGGGTAAACTCAAGAATCTCCGGATTGGGTCTGAAGATATTGCTGCGCAGACCAAGAACCTCGAAACGTTGAAAGCCATCGAGGGTCTTCTCGATCTCGTGGCGGAGCTTGGCGCAACGGCCGGCTACCTCTCGCAGGCTGAAATGGTCCTGTCGCCTGATCATGCTTGGGTTAAACAGGCTCAGGATGCTCGCAAGCAGCTTCTCGAAAGGCTCGCTGCGGATAGCGGGGTCCAGAATGCCACAGATTACCGGCAGACCCTGGCAAAGCTTAAAAAGGACTACGTTACCGCCTACGTTGGGCAGCACAGCACTGCCCGACTTGGCCTTACCGAGGACAAGACTAAGACTTCGCTTCGCAAGGATTCTCGACTTGTCGCTTTGCGCGCGCTTGCTGGGATCTCGCTTATGCCAACCAGCCAGCTGACAACATTCGAGGAGAAGCTGGACAAGCTCAAGAGCTGTCCATCGTTGGTGGAATCTGATCTTTCTGCAGGACCTGTGTGTTCGCATTGTGGCTTCCGCCCAGCGAACGAGCAAGGGGACTTGCTGCCCGCGGCCAATGTCTTGAAGCAGCTCGATGACGAGCTTGACCGGCTAATCAACGGCTGGAGTCAGGCCCTTCTGGACAATCTCGAAGACCCGATCATCCAAGAGAATTTCGATCTCCTGAAGCCGGCAGCGCGAAGCCTAGTCGACGGGTATCTTTCATCGAAGGTAATCCCCGAACCAGTCACGCCGGACTTCGTTGCGGCCATTCAGGAGGCCCTGTCCGGCCTCGAAAAGATCAATGTCAGCGGAGAGGATATCAGGCAGGCGCTTCTGCTTGGCGGCTCGCCCGCGACACCGGAAGATCTGCGCAAACGGTTTGAGGCGTTCTTGAACGATCGCTGCAAAGGCAAGGATACCACCAAGCTTCGCTTCGTGGTCGATTGATCGCGCACTTCCCAATTTCCCGAAAGACTGATGATGAACGAACAACTGAAGATGGAAACCAAGAAGAGCGGCAACGCGTTCGAATGCCTTGGCATGACCTTCCCCAGCGAGGACGCGCGGCGAGCGCACTTTCTGGGGCTTTTGGCGGAGAAGCTGAAGGATCCGGTGTTCCGGACGCAGGAGGGATTCCCGCAAGGGACGGACGAAGCGATCCTGGCGATGTCGGATCCGCCCTACTACACGGCGTGCCCCAATCCCTGGCTGGCAGATTTCGTGAAGCACTACGGAAAGGCTTACGATCCTAGCCAGGAATACGCTCGCGAGCCGATGGCTATCGACGTGTCCGTGGGAAAGACTGATCCGATTTACAAGGCGCATTCCTACCACACCAAGGTGCCCCACTTGGCCATCGTGCCGTCCATCCTGCACTTCACCGAGCCTGGTGACGTCGTGCTCGACGGATTTGCCGGATCGGGCATGACCGGCGTGGCGGCACAGTGGTGCGGCACGGCCCCCGCGTCTTATCGTCACCAGGTGGAGATGGAGTGGAAGAAAGCAGGCATGGCCGCGCCGAAGTGGGGCGCGCGGCACGCCATTCTGAACGATCTTTCCCCGGCGGCTACGTTCATTGGTGCCAACTACAACCTGCCGTTCGATGTCGATTCCTTCGCCAAGGCGGGCAAGCAATTGCTGGCTGACGTCGAGCGCGAAATTGGTTGGATGTACGAGACGCTACACTCGGACGGGAAGCGAAAAGCGCGTATTGATTATACCGTTTGGAGTGAGACTCTTGGATGCCAATCCTGCGGTGGTGAAGTTGTGTTCACATTTGCAGCGATGGATGATGAGACGCAGAAAGTATCCAAGAAGATAACCTGCCATCACTGTGGAGCTGAGGCCACAAAGGAGCAAATGGACCTCGTATTTGAAAGCTTCATTGATCTGAACCGCCCCGGGACTGCCGGAGGCCATTTGGTTTAAGTTACGCAGCCATGGAGACGTCGTCCAGCATGGCATAATATCGTTCTTCGGCTTCAGCGGGCGGGATATTGCCGATGGGTTCCAGCAGCCGCCTGTTGTTGAACCAGTCGACCCATTCGAGCGTGGCATATTCGACAGCTTCAAAGGATCGCCACGGACCTCGCCGGTGGATCACCTCGGCCTTGTAAAGGCCATTGATCGTCTCCGCCAAGGCGTTGTCATAACTGTCGCCAACACTCCCGACCGACGGCTCGATCCCGGCCTCGGCGAGGCGCTCGGTATATTTGATCGACACATATTGGCTGCCGCGATCGCTGTGGTGGATCAGCCCGCCACGGTGGGCAGGACGGCGATCATGGATGGCCTGCTCGAGCGCATCCAGGACGAAGCTCGCATGCGCCGTCCTGCTGACCCGCCAACCGACGATATAGCGGGCATAAACGTCGATGACGAAGGCCACATAAACGAAGCCTGCCCATGTCGCGACATAGGTAAAGTCCGACACCCAGAGCATGTTGGGCGCCGGCGCATGGAACTGCCGGTTCACCTGATCGAGCGGACAAGGCGCGGCTTTGTCGCTGATCGTCGTGCGCACCGGCTTGCCCCGGATTACACCCTGCAAGCCCAAGTCGCGCATCAGCCGCTCGATGGTGCATCGCGCGACGGCGAAGCCCTCGCGGTTCATCTGTCGCCAGACCTTGCGCACCCCGTAAACGCCGAAGTTCTCCGCAAAAACACGGACCACCTCGGGCTTCAGATCCCGATCGCGCCGGGCACGATCTGATAGCCTTTCAGGATCTCGTCGCTGAGCGACCCGCTCGTGGTAAGTGGATGGGGCGATCGGCAGAACCCGGCAGATCGGCTCGACCCCATAAACCTCACGATGCTCATCAATGAAGGCAGTCATCGCCTGAACGGGCGGTCGAGCTCCGCCTGGGCAAAATATGCCGACGCCTTGCGCAGGATCTCGTTGGCCTGGCGCAACTCGCGGTTCTCGCGTTCAAGGGACTTGAGGCGATCAGCCATCTCGGTCGGCACACCGGCGCGCTTGCCGCTGTCGACCTCGACTTTCTTCACCCATTCATGAAGCGTCTGCGGAACGCAGCCGATCTTCGCTGCGATCGACACAATGGCTGCCCACCGTGATGGATGATCGCCTTCGTGATCCAGCACCATCCGGACCGCACGTGCGCGAACCTCAGGTGCAAATTTGTTCGTTGTCTTACTCATCACAGGCCCTTCCTCTCAGGAGTTAGGGCCTCCGGCAATCCCGGGGCGGTTCAATCCAGGCAACAAAGAAGTGAACAAGCGACCGAAGAGAGTGCCGGTAAGTATCGCCTACTCAATCGGCCGTCAGAAATTTAGCAAAGAGCCCGACGATCACGACCTTGGGATCATTCGGAGAATTTCTGAACTCCCCTTCCCGAATGATTTACCAATGAATTCGATGCCAGACTCGCAAATGACCCGGGTTGGGCGCATGAAAACAACAAACACCGCGGCCATTCACCACATGTTCTTGCCGAGAGCTGCACAAGCAATGGGCTTGCTTTGGCAAAAGGCTAAGGAACACAGAGATCCACGCACTCGAAATTTCCTTCTCTTCATGGTGGAGCAGGCAATTTGGACAATGTCGATCCTTAACCGCAACAGGCCGAGCGGATTCTCGCAGGTTAATCAATATCTTAGCGGCGTCTTCTATGTTGCCAGCCAAACTGCGGAGTGCAGCCCTTGGTATGTTCTAGAAGGTAAGCTTTCGCGATTGACTAAGGCGTTTCAGTCTTACAGGCCGAAGCGTGTAACTGCAATAACGACTGGGTCGGCTACAAATATGCCGATTCCCACTGAAAGCGTAGACTACATCTTCACCGATCCGCCATTTGGTGAAAACATATACTACGCTGATTTGAATGTACTGGTGGAATCTTGGCATGGAGTCCGTACGGATGCCTTGCCGGAGGCCATTGTGGATCGCGTCAGAGATAAGAGCGTTTTTGATTATCAGAAGCTAATGACGGAGTCCTTTGCAGAGTATTATCGCGTCTTGAAGCCTGGACGATGGATCACGATAGTCTTCTCGAATAGTAGAGCAGCGGTTTGGAATTCGATTCAAGTCGGCCTTCAACAGGTGGGCTTTGTCGTCGCTGAAGTCACCGCTCTTGACAAGAAACAAGGCAGCTTTCAACAGGTTGTTTCGCCGAATGCCGTGAAACAAGATCTGGTCATCTCGGCCTACAAACCAAACGGTGGCTTGGAGAAGCGCCTTGCAGAGCGCGGGGCCGCACCTGAGTCCTCATGGGATTTCGTTGAAACCCATCTCCGACAGCTGCCGATCACAAAGAGAAAGAGCGGCATCCTCGAGATGGTCGTGGAGCGCGATCCGCGCCGCATCTACGACAGAATGGTTGCCTGGTTTGTGCGACACGACTTCCCCGTGCCGCTTTCGACAGAAGAGTTCCTCGACGGCCTGCGCAATCGCTACCCGGAACGCGACGGCATGGTGTTCCTTCCGGAACAGGTCGCCGAATACGATCGAAAGCGGGCTCAAGCCGCGCAGGCGCCACAGATGGAGCTGTTCGTCTCCGACGAGCGTTCCGCCATCGACTGGTTGATGGACTTCCTGCGAAAGCGCCCCTCGACCTACCAAGAAGTGCATCCTGAGTTCACCACCCAAGTCGGTGCGGGCTGGCGGAAGCACGAGGAGAGGCCAGAGCTGTCGGCGCTGCTCGCCGACAACTTCCTACGCTACGATGGCAGTGGCGACGTACCCAGTCAGATCCACAGCTACCTTTCCACTAACTTCAAGGATCTGCGCGGTCTTGAGAAGGATGATCCGCGGCTGAAGGCCAAGGCGAAGGACCGCTGGTACGCGCCCGATCCGAGCAAGGCGAAGGATCTCGAGCAGAAGCGCGAGCGGTCGCTGCTGAAGGAATTCGAAAACTACAAGTCCGCGCCCGGCCGGAAGCTCAGGGAGTTCCGGCTCGAGGTGCTTCGCGCGGGCTTCAAGAACGCGTGGGGAGCAAAGGACTACAAGACCATCATCGGTATTGCCCAAAAGATCCCCGACGAGGCGTTGCAGGAAGATGAGAAGCTCCTTCTCTGGTACGACCAGGCACTCACTCGCATGGAGGCTGATGCGTGACGCATGAGGTCCGCGGGCATGGCATCGGCGACTGGTGTTGGCATGCAAGGCATGCCGCCCCATGTCGTGTCGTGGACCGGGAGGAGATCTGGGGTGAGATCGCCTATCGGGTCTGGTTGCCCGGTAAGGATGCCGTTGTCCGCGCACGTACGAGTGATTTAAGTTCGCTGGAGTCCGTCCAGCCAACATCGGATGAAATTCTGCACACCGCAGCGGCGGCAAAGCTGCTGGACGCTCTTGAAGACAATCTACTTTTGGCGCCCATTCAGTCCAGCGTGGTGCCGCTGCCTCACCAGCTTTACGCCCTCAATCGCGTGATGAGCAGGGACAGAATTCGGTATCTGCTGGCCGATGAGGTGGGCCTCGGAAAGACGGTCGAAGCTGGTCTCATCCTGCGTGAACTCAAGCTACGGGGGATGGCTAAACGCATTCTCATCGTGGCCCCAAAGGGCCTGGTAAGGCAGTGGCAGGCCGAAATGCGTCTCCATTTTGGGGAACATGTTCAGTATATCGAACCGGCCGAGCTTTCCGCGTTTCGCCAATGGCGCAGCGACGAAGAGAACCTCTGGCGTCTCCACGATCAGGTCATTTGCTCGCTGGACTCCGTGAAGCCACTCGAGGCAAGGCGTGGCTGGAGCCTGGAGCAGCTAAGCACATACAATCGAGAGCGTTTCGAAGACCTGATCTCAGCATCTTGGGATCTGGTCATCATCGATGAAGCGCACAGGATGGGTGGCAGCACCGATCAGGTTGCGCGGTATAAGCTGGGCGCGGCACTCTCGGAGGCAGCGCCTTACTTGCTGCTGCTTTCGGCCACGCCGCACCAAGGCAAAACCGATCAGTTCCATCGCCTCATGCAGCTGCTCGATCGGGATTCCTTTCCCGACGAAACCAGCGTCTCGAGTGACCGCGTGCGTCCATTCGTCGTCCGTACCGAGAAGCGCGGTAAGCGTGGTCAGGAAGCCGCCATCGATTAGCTGTCGCGGGATTTAGCGTCGGCGTAGGCGGCTCTTCCCTGTGCTCGTCGCTTGGCGAGCTTCGCCATGCGTGCGTTGATCTCGTCGGCGCCGATATCGGTGGGATCGAAGACGCCGCCATACCATTGCACCATGGATGCGCGCTCGGGATCGCGCGGCTTGGCCATGGCATTGAGGAACTCTTCAAATCCCGGGGTTCCGCCGACATCTTCGGGCGGGGCTCGTCGTTCGCCATCGACGAAGCGCGGGTAATCGATGCCGGGGATGGTGGATGAGATCTCTTCGATCTCGATACGATGTCGCCAGTTGTCGCCGAAATCATAGGTGTAGGTGAAGCTGGTGATGCCGCGCTCGACGAGCTTGCCGATGCGCATATTGGCGGCATCGCGGGTGCGGACCATGAAAGCATCGTCATCATCGAAGCGGATGCCATAGGCGGCATCGCCAATGTCGAACTGGAACAGATGGTAGTTCTCGAAGAGCATGCAGGCCTGGATCGCGAGGTGCAGGGTCTTGAGGCTGTTGGTGACGGGAAGTTCGACACGGCGCCAGATGGCGGGCTTCATGTCTTTGTAGCGCGACGATCTGGATGAGAAGTTAGCGACGATCAGGATGAGAAGCGCTGACCGCGACGGTGCCGTTTTGATGTGTTTAATTGTCGCTGGCAAGGCCTATGTCGCAGGTTGATTGTCGTGGAGCGACAGGCCGGTATTTTTGATTGTCGCGACCTTTGCGGGCCGACCTGCGCCGTGCTGCTTTCGGTCGATCGCGGCGCGCCGCCGATAGCTTTCGACGTTCATTTCGAAGATGGTGGCGTGGTGCACGAGGCGATCGACAGCGGCCAGCGTCATGGCGGGATCGGGGAAGACCCGGTTCCATTCGCCGAACGGCTGGTTGGCGGTAATCAGCAGCGAACGCCGCTCGTATCGCGCGCTGATCAGCTCGAACAGGACCGAGGTTTCGGCTTGGTCCTTGGCGACGTAAGCCAGATCGTCCAGGATCAGCAGATCGAAGCGATCGAGCCGATTGATCGCGTTTTCGAGCGTAAGCTCGCGGCGCGCAACCTGCAGTTTCTGGACGAGGTCGGAGGTCCGGACGAACAGCACGCGCCAGCCCTTTTCGATGAGCGCCAGTCCGATCGCCGACGACAGGTGCGATTTGCCCCCGCCGGGCGGGCCGAACAGGATCAGGTTCGCGCCGTTTTCGAGCCAGCTGTCTCCGGCGCAGATCGCCATGACCTGCGCCTTCGATATCATCGGCACCGCGTCGAAGTCGAACGTATCGAGCGTCTTTCCCGGCAACAGCTTTGCTTCCGCCAGATGCCGCTCCATCCGGCGGCGACCGCGTTCGGCGATCTCATGCTCGGTGATGGCGCTGAGGAACCGTGCCGCCGGCCAGCCCTCCTTGTCGGACCGATCGGCGAACGTCGGCCAGAGCTGCTTGATTGTCGGAAGCCGCAGCTCATTGAGCATCAGGGTGAGCTTGGTCGCATCGATGCCCTGGGTCATGCCATTTCCTCCGCGCGAGGAGCCAGCAGCGCTTCATAGGCGCTCAGCGGGACGAGCTCGACGATAACCTCGGGTAAAGCCGCGGGGTCGGGCGCGAACCGCGCACGCAGCGCTGCCATGTCCGGCATGCCCTGCGGCGTCGCCAGCAGGGATTCCAGCACGCCAGCAAGCTCGGCCTCGCAGGCCCGCTCATGTGCAAGGCTGAGCAACTCGACCATCGTCCGGCACGCCATCCGATCGGCGAGCCGCTCGATCAGCCGGTCGAACATGCGCCGATAGGCCTCGCGCGGGAAGAGCTGGTCACGGTAAACGAGGTTCAGCAACGCCATCGGCTTACGCCGCAGCGCATGGATCACATGGCGATAATCGACGACATGATCATGCTTGCCTTTGCGGTCGGCGCGACCGCGCGGCAGAGTGAACAGGGGCGTGCCGCCGAGGAAGAGCTCAAGCCGGTCGTCGTAAAGCCGTACCCGCAGCCGGTGACCGATCAGCCGCGACGGCACCGTGTAGAAGACCTTGCGCAGCGTGAACCCGCCCGAGGAGGTGACCATGACGAGCACCTCTTCATAATCGCTGGTGCGCATGCCCGGCAGCGACTGAAGCACCGCCCGCTCGGCGTCGATGCGCTTCGCGCTCCGGGCATTCTTGCGCGCGACGATCTCGTCGATGAAGCGTCGATATTCCGCAAGCTCGCCAAAGTCGACCGATCCGCGCATCAGCAGGGCATCACGCACTGCCGCCTTCAGATGCCCGTGCGCGCTTTCTATCGCGCCATTCTCGTGCGCAACGCCGCGGTTGTTGCGGCTCGGCTCCATCCGGTAATGGCGGCACAGCGCGTCATATCTGTGCGTCAGATCATCGCGCGCCGATGCATCCAGATTGCGGAACGCCGCCGACAGGCTGTCGCTGCGATGTTCACGCGGCGCCCCGCCCAGCGCCCACAGCGCATTTTGCAGACCCTCCGCCAGCGCGACATAACTCTCGCCGCCAAGGATCACATGGGCATGCTCGAAGCCCGAACAGGCGAGCCGGAAGTGATACAGCCGGTGGTCGAGCTCGACCCCCGCGATCCGTACACCCAGATCGGCCATGTCCGTAAAATCCGACAGCCCCATCCGCCCCGGCTCGTGCACCTGGCGGAAGATCACATCGCGATCCGGGCCTTGCAGCGCCCGCCAACTGCGGATCCGACGCTCCATCGTCCGCCGCACTCCATCGGGAAGCTCAGGATGACGACGCTGCATTTCTTCGAACACCGCGACGGCGCGGATTCCCGGCGCACTCTCCAGAAGCGGTACAACCTCGCTATCGAAGATATCCGCCAGCGGATCGGGGCGACGGCGACCGCGCGGCGCCTTCTTTTGCGACGGCAACTGCGCATCCTGCTCCAGCCGATAGGCCGTCGCCGTGCTGAACGCCGCGCACGCCGCCGCTGAACGCGGCGACACTGTCTGTCTCATCTTCATATATAATCTCACCTGATGATCGTTGATATGGCTCCCAGGCACCGCTTCTCCCCTTCAGAAGGAGGCGCCACCTGACAGGTCACGATCACCAAAAGCGCCCTTCCAGAAGAAAAGGCGCTCGCGGCGGTGTGTCTGTCGCTCCTCGGGGCTTCGCCCCTCGTCCCGACAGACACACCGCCGCCTTTCTCATCTAGATTGTCGCGCTGTTCTCACCTTGATTGTCGCGCAGCATGTCTTCGAGCGTTATGCGAATCCGGGCGATCTGATCGGTCATGCCGCCATGCATACGGGTGCGGTCTGTGCTGTCCAGTTCCACGGCATGAGCTCGTCCCAGCGGGAGGCGGGCCAGCCTGAGGCGATCTTCTCGATGACATCGGCAATATAGGCCTGCGGCTCGACGCCATTGAGCTTGGCCGTCTCGATGACGGAGTAGATGGCGGCGGCGCGTTCGCCGCCGGCCTTCGATCCGGCGAACAGCCAGTTCTTGCGCCCGATCGCGATCGCTCGGATGGCGCGCTCGGCGATATTGTTGTCGATCTCCGCCATGCCCTCGTCGATGTAGCGGGTCAGCGCGTCCCAGCGCTTGCGACCATAGGCGAGCGCCTTTGCCATCGCCGACTTGGGCGATAGGCGGCGCAGGGCGTCGTCGATCACGCCACGAAGCGCGTCGATCTTTGGCATTGCTTGCTCTTGCCGGTGTCGGCGCCGGACATCAGGCGGCTGGCCGCGGACGTCCTCTTCGATCCGGTAGAGCCCGGCGATGCGATCGAGCAGGTCGGTGGTTAGCGGCGTCGGGCTCGTCTGGTGGCACTCGAAGATCTTGCGGCGGAAGTGCGCCCAGCAGGCGACCTCCTGGATGCCGTTGCCCTGGTAGAGCTTGTCATATCCGGCATAACCGTCGGCCTGAAGAAGGCCGGTGAACGACCCCAGCTCGCTCTGCGGATGGATGCCGCTGCGATCGGGGGTGAACCGATACCAGGCGAGCGCCGGGGTGGCGGCGCCCGATGCGCGGTCATCGACGACATAGGCCCAGAGCCGCGCCTGCGCGGTGCGGCCCTTGCCGGGCACGAGCATCGGCACCGGCGTGTCGTCGGTGTGGAGCTTGGCGGCCTTCAGTCCTTCCTCGCGGATGCGGCTCACGATGGGATCGAGCAGATGCGCGGCCTGGCCCGCCCAGCCGGCGAGGGTTGAACGATCGATGTCGATGCCCTGCGCCGCCATCATCTCTGCCTGGCGATAGAGGGGGAGATGGTGATCGAACTTGTGGACGACGACATGGGCGAGCGTCGCGAAGCTGGCCTTGCCACGTGCTATGGCCTTCACCGGCGCCGGTGCCTGGACAATCCTGTCGCAGGCGCGGCAGCTATACTTGGGCCGCACGGTGCGGATGACGCGCCACTGGACCGGGGCAATATCGAGCTGCTCATCACTGTCGTCGCCAAGCGGGCGCAGCGCGCCGCCGCAATCGGGACAGGTGCAGCTGCCGGCGTCGGGCTCGATCCGCCGTTCCGCGCGCGGCAGATGATCGGGCAATGCGCGCACCGGCGATACCCGTTCGGCGGGTGCCCGCTCACTCGTTCGGCTGTCGGCGACCTCAGCCTCGCCTTCGAGTTCTTCGAGGGCCAGCTCGAGCTGCTCGATCTGGAGCGCGAGCTTCTCCGAGGACTGGCCGAAGGTCATGCGGCGAAGCTGCGCGAGCTGGTGGCGGAGGGTGTCGATCAGCGTATCGCGCGCCGCCAAAGCGGCTTCGAGCTCGGCGATCCGGGCGTCCTTGTCGATGCTGGAAGAGGCTGGTTCCGACACGCGGAACATCTAGCAAAAGTGGCTCCGCGATGCCAGTAAAACCCTCACTAATCCGCCACTTTTTACCCTGCGAGCAAGGGCGCCGCGGTGCGTTCGGGACGCCGCCAGTCAATGCCTTCGAGCAGCATCGAAAGCTGCGCCGCGGTGAGGCTGACCTTGCCCGCCTTGGTGATCGGCCAGACGAACCGGCCACGGTCCATGCGCTTCGAGAAGAGGCACAGGCCCTGGCCATCATACCAGAGCAGCTTGACCAGATCGCCGCGCTTGCCGCGGAACGCGAACAGCGCGCCCGAGTGCGGACTCTTCTCCAGCACCTGCTGCACTAGCACCGCGAGGCCGTCGAACCCCTTGCGCATATCGGTGGCGCCGCAGGCCAGATATATCCGTGTCGTCGGCGGTAACGGGATCATCGGGCAAGGACGGACATCACCCGTGCCAGCGCATCGGCATCGACCGCCGCGTCGACGGTGAGCCGCACGCCTGACGGCAGCTCGATCCCGATCTGGCCGCTGCCTGCCGTTGCCGGGGCCGGAACGGACACCTCCACCTCGGCGAACGAGGGTGCCGGCGTGCGCTTCGCTCCCGTCAGATCGCCAGCCAGGGCCTGTCGGCGCCACGTATAGAGCAGCCCGCTGCCGACCGCGTGCCGCTGGCATGTCGCCGAGACCGAGCCGTCGGGGCCAAATGCCTCGCGCAGGATCGACAGCTTCTGATCCACCGACCAACGGCGACGGCCGCCAACGACCGCGATCCGACTGCTCATACGATCACTCATATGACCAGTCACAAGAGCACTCGCTCCCGTCGCCGCGATATCCTCGTTCATCACCGCTCCTCGCAAAGAGCGGCTATCAGCACCGCGCAGCAGCTTCCTGCAAGGCGGCCTTCAGGACACGCTTACGAAGCGCGTCGCAATCGATGCGGAGGGGCGTCCGCTATTCAAACCGCGACTGACGCGTCTCTATCCTGTCGCGTGGGGCGACCGGCATTCGGCACAGCAAAAGCTCTACGAGGCGGTCACAGACTACGTGCGCCATGGATATAATCAGGCGATGGCGGCGAAGCAGCGCCATATCGGCTTCCTGATGATCCTGATGCAGCGCCTTGTCACATCGAGCACCGCGGCAATCCGGACAACGCTCGAAAAGCGGCAGGCAATGCTTGAACAGCCGGACCTTCAACCATCCTTGTTCGAGACAGCCGACGTGGATGAGTGGTCTGAGCTTGATGGCCAAACGCAGGTGGATCTGGCCGTACAGACCAGAGGCTGGGAACTCGAAAAGGCCGAGGTTGAGACCCTTCTCGAGTTGGCGCGATCAACCGAAGCACAGGGTTCAGATGCGAAGGCCGAAGCACTCCTGGAACTGATCTACAAGCTTCAGCAAGAAGAGAACGATCCGGAGCTTAAGGTCCTCATCTTCACCGAATTCGTGCCGACGCAATCGATGCTAGCTCACTTTCTGGAAAGCCGAGGTTTTTCGGTCGTCACCCTCAACGGGAGCATGGATCTCGATGCGCGTACGCGCGCGCAGCAGGCCTTTGCCCAGGATGCGCGGGTATTGGTTTCCACTGATGCTGGCGGCGAGGGGCTCAACCTCCAATTTTGCCACGTGATCGTGAACTTCGACATGCCATGGAATCCTATGCGCGTCGAACAGCGCATTGGTCGCGTCGACCGTATCGGCCAGCCTCATGTTGTGCGGGCGATCAACTTCGTCCTCGAAGACACGGTTGAACACAGAGTGCGCGAGGTGCTCGAGACCAAATTGGCTGTAATTGCCGAAGAGTTTGGTGTCGACAAAGCAAGCGATGTCATGGACTCGGTCGAAAGTGAGCCGCTTTTCGACGAGCTATTCGTGCACGGCTTGCAGAATCCCGATGCTATCGAGGACGTGTGCGATGCTGTCGTAGCGCAGCTCCGAACCACCATCGCGGATAGCCGAAAGGACAGCGAACTTCTGTCGGACCGCCACGAGCTCGATGCCGATGATGCGCGCAAATGGCGAGATCATCCTGCCCAGTTCTGGCTGGAAAGAGCAATCACGACCGGTTTGCCGGCCCGCGGCGGTCTCGCCGAGAAAGACGGCAATGCCTGGCGCGTTCGATGGCCGGATGGAAGCCAATCGGCCAAAGTTTGCTTCGATACGCGTACCGCCGAAGAATATCCCGAGCTGGAATGGGTGACACTTGAAGACCCGCGTGCGGGCGCTCTGATCAGCGATCTGCCACGCTGCGTGCCTGGTCAGCCTCTGCCCATCCTGCGGCTTAAGGGACTGCCTGACAGCGTGCAGGGCCTGTGGTCGCTCTGGGAAATTAGCATTGCGGCCGATGACTTCAGTCGTCGGCGCTTCCTGCCAGTTTTCATTAACGAGGAAGGACGCTCCTTCCTTCCAACGGCGAAGCGTATTTGGGACCTGTTGCTTACCGAGCAGATCGATCGTCATGGAATGTTGGACGGCGAACAATCCGGCGAGTGGTTCGCACGATCGAAAGATGCCGCCATTGCTCAAGGCGAGCGCCAGTTTTCCGAACTGGTTGCAGAGCATGCGGAGCGGCTGCGGGAGGAGCGTGAGCGCGCCAAATTCGCGTTCGATGTGCGTCACCAAGCTATTGGACGCGTCGGCCTTCAGACCGTGAGAGACTTTCGGCGAAATCGCCTGCAAGCCGAATTCGATGCTCGGATGGCGCAGCTGAGCGCAGCCGAAGCCTACACCCCGGACATTAGCGCGGTCATGATGCTGCGCGTCGGTTCGTCGGGAGATCATGCGGCATGAGCGCCTGGATCGATCGGATTGTTCGCGAATTTCCCAGCGAGCTATCGCGCTTCTGGATTGCTTGCGACCCAGACTTGGTGCTCCTCGATACTCATGTTTTGCAGGCGCTCAGGGAGCGTGGGTTCGAACTCTTGTCTTTCGACGACTCGATTGCATTTCGAGCAGAATACGAAGACCGCTTCCGTTCTGCTTGGGATAAATGTCTGAAAGCCCCCGCTGACGCTCTGATCTTGCATTTGGCATCCAACGGCAGTGATCGATTGCCGTGGGACTACCAACGACAGGCACGCTTCGTCCGTCTTGGACTCGCCGACATCTTTCAGAAGCTGAGTTACCCAGCGCTTCGTGATATCGGGCCTGAGCATTACGAGCGACTGTTCGAAGCACACCAAGCGCACGCAACGCAGGTGCTCGGGGATGCCGCGACCAAGGATTTCATTCTCACGCACGTTTTCAAGATGGCGCCCATTCTCATTGACGATGAGACGGCGTTTTGGCGCGAATTGCTTCGGCTGCATCTGCGGGGGGAGGTCCTGCCTGCTTCCCTTGCCGACAGGATCGCTGCGACACTGAAAGCGAAGCCAAGCTTTGCGCAGTTGCCGGTGAAGCGGCTCTTCGAAGACAGGGCCTATGCCCTGCGAGCAATCCAGGGTTCTTGGCGTAATTATCTGACAATCGCTGGTGCGTCCCTCGCCGAGATGAAGCGCGAAACGTCATCTGTAGAAGACCAATTCGTCATTCCATTTGACCATCCTGATATTCGGATGGGCATAGATACGCTCTTCCTCGAGGGCGCTCTCACGCCAGTTCAATGCGCATCATTGCCAGCAGATTTCCCCTCGTGGGCTCGAGTTGGGATTGCCAAGGATTCCAGCGGCCAAGCGCAATTTGTGGCGGAAAATGCCACCAATGTCGCCGAGAGCCTCCCAAGTGTGGATGCCTCCTATCGTGACTGGTTTGCATTGGCGCGCCGGTTGGGCGAACTTCTCCACCAGTACTTCGGCTTGCCCGCTGATCTCGCTGATGCGGTCGCGCAGGATGTGCGGCAAGCTCAAGATGCTGCGGACGACCGGCTAGAAGATTGGCTCCGGCGGCATTTTGCCGACCTGCCATCGCTTGCGGCGGCGAATGGCCCTGTGATGCTTCACCATGTGCCGCGCTATCTCACCTACCGTCGCGGCAAGGGATGTGCTCGCCAAGCGCTTTTGCTCTTCGATGGACTGTCAATCGACCAGTGGTGTCAACTGCGCCGCCGTTTGACTGAGAGAATGTCGACGATCGAAATTGAGGAAGGGGCCTGTTTCGCATGGCTACCGAGCCTTACTTCTGTCTCCCGGCAAACGGTCTTTTCTGGGCTTAAGCCGCGTGAATTTACCAGCTCGATCGATACCACTTCGAAGGAGCCAAGCCTGTGGGCAAAGTTCTGGCAAGAGGCGGGCCTCCGTAAGAATGAGATCGCTTATCAGAAGGGGATCAAGCGCCGCGATCAGCTCCCAGCCATTGAGCAGCTAGTCGCTGATCCCGCCATCAAAGTGGCAGGGATCGTGGTCGATATGGTCGACGAAATCGTCCATGGTGCGACGCTCGGGAAGCGCGGCATCGCCAGCCAGATTGAGAACTGGTGCGACACTGGCTTTGTCGAGCAGCTCATAGAGCTTCTGATCGACCAAGGCTTCGAGATCCATCTGACGTCCGACCACGGCAACGTCGATGCAGTCGGTATTGGACGTTTGAACCAAGGCGTTCTCTCGGAGCTTCGAGGCGAGCGAGTCAGGATTTATCGAAGCGATGACCTCGCCGCCTCCGTCCCGGAAGGCCTAGAGACTGTGCGTTTCGATCTTCCAGGCCTGCCGACTGATTTTCTGCCTGTTTATCCCAAGGGGAGGGGAGCCTTCACAGGGGCAGGCGATCTTTTAGTGGCGCATGGAGGGATGTCGGTCGAGGAATTGATTGTCCCCTTCATCCGCATCAGTCCGAAGAGTTTGAATGATGAAAAGTGAGGGCGCACCGCAGATCGGCTTCGATCGCTTTATTCAGTTGGATTGGGCACGCGCTGCACTTCGTGTGCGCGCTGGCCTTTCGGACCCAGAGGATCTCGCGCAACTGATCGATGAGACGCACTCAGGTGCCGCCGCGAAGAAAAAGACGCGCACGGTCCTCAATCGGCTTTGGTTGGAACCCAGGCCTGAATTGGCAGAATTGTGTGATCGCGCCGTCGCCATTTACGCCGCTGACCCAAGGGCATCGGTTGCCGCCCTAACCTGGGGGATGTCGATCGCGACGTATCCCTTTTTCGGATCGGTCGCGCAGATCGTAGGCAGGCTTATTCGGTTGCAGGGAGATTGCACGTCCGCCGAAGTTCATCGACGGATGGCGGAGAGCTATGGCGAACGCGAAGGCACCCGCCGCATGACTAACATGGTGCTCCAATCCCAGGCAGACTGGGGCGCGATCGAGCGCCTGAACAAGGGCAAGAACATCAAGGCCCTGCACGAGCCGATCACTCTTACGCCAGACCTCGAACTCTGGCTTGTTGAGGCAGCGCTCCGCCACGCTGGTCGAGCAATGCCGACTAGCTCTGTGGCCACAAATCCCGTGCTGTTCCCATTCAGCTTTGGCGATCGACTGGCCTACAACCTCAGCCAGGATGCACGGTTTGCTGTCCGGGTCGACAGCGCCAGCAATCGCATCGTTGAACTCGCGTGAGACGTTGAACGATGGCGATTACTCGAGTTGCAATCCAAGGGGCGTTGGAAGCAGAGCGAAGCTTCGTTCAAAAAGGCGGTAGGGTCGAAGTAAAGTCTGCAGACTGGGAAGACGGTTACCTTGTTTTGGTCGTGCGGTCGATCAAGGGACAGCGCCGGGTTGTCATCGATGAAGCCCTGGAAGGCGTCCGGGCCAAGTGGGGCGACGAGCTTGAAGCAGGAGGCCTAATCAAGCTCGTCGATAGCGATAACGATAGGATCGTCATTCAGGTCGCTGCCGGCGGCATGCCGCTAATTGGGAGCCAAGTCTGGCTGTTCCCCGGCGATTTCTTGGGGCCTCTGATCGACATGTGGGCCGGAGAGATGGGCACGCTTGCAGCCAAACGACTGCGCCAGACCAAGGAAGAAACAGAACCGCTCCAACCAATCCTCCCGCTCGGTGATCTCTTTGCCGACCTTCGGGAACGGCAGGTAAGAGCGGTCCAAAGCTCTGCCTTTCGCAGTTCGATCATCATTGGGCCGCCAGGGACCGGCAAAACCTATACGATCGGCGCGTTGGGAGCCTACCTGCTCAAACGTTTTCCAAAATCTCGCATACTCCTGTTGGGGCCGACAAATGTCGCCGTGGACACGGCATTGGTTTCCATCGACGACTGGCTCCAGCGCACGGCCAAGCAGGAAATTGCGAAGAAGGCGAAGCGCGTCGGTGCCTACTTTGATCCCAGGAAGTTTGTGGATCGGCCGCACTTGCTTGCTCCCGGCATTGCCGAAAAGGGCGCAGAATTCCTGCTACTGGAGGCATCCGAACCGCCCAAAAGCAAAGTCGGCGAGCATATCAGATGGAAGGACAAGCTCAGTGCTCTCCGCAAGGAACTGGGGGCAGACATCTCGTCAGTTGCGTCTCAATCTCGGCTTGTGGCAACCACTGTTTCCTCTGCGATCACGTGGAACGAGACTTTCCGCGAAGCAGGCCCTTGGCATTTTGTGATCTGTGACGAGGCGAGTCAGGTGATTGGTCCCGCCGCTCTCATGGTGCCGGCAATGGGTCAGCAAACCATCTTCGCGGGAGATCCTTGCCAGCTGTCGCCGATCGTTCAGTGCGATGAGGCACGCGAAAAAACTCTTCTCGCGAAAACGGCATTCGATCTCTTCGCGCATGCGCGGACGACAATGTTGAACGAGCAATCTCGAATGGCCGTCGGAATTTGCCAGGCGGTTAGCACGACATTTTACGACGGTGAACTCAAGGTATGCCGGAAAGCATTGGCTGATCCCGAGTGGAAGACACAGCGCAGCCCCTTCTTCGTAGACGGACGCGAGATTCCGCGTGTGTGCTTTGATCAAGTCTCCGAGCCCGCGACATATTCACAGAACTACGGTGGCTTCATTCGCTTTCAGTCCGCCAAGCTCATTGAAACCATTATCGACAATCTCGCGGGCTCATACGTCGATCCACAAGATATCCTGGTTCTGACTCCTTTCAGGGCCCAGAGAACGCTCATCAGGAACTTTCTCAAGCGAAGGCACCCGGAGATTTCCGTCAGCACTGTTCACCGAGCCCAAGGCAGCGAGCGGACGCTCGTGATATTTGACCCCGTGGATGGAACGTCGAGCTTCCTGAAAGGCCGCGATGGCGAACGGCTTATCAATGTCGCGATTTCGCGGGCGAAAGCTCACGTAATTGTGCCCTTCGTTAGAGACGATCTCGAGAATTCCGCGTTAAGCCTGTTGCATAAGATCGCGAGCAAATCTTTCCAGACGGCCGGGAATTTCGCCCATCCTTTCACGTTTTCATCGCTTGCAAATTGACTGTTGGTCTTGTTATGTTCTCACCGCTGCTCTTTCCAGCATTGGAATGTAAACCCATGGATACCAGAAAATCTGAACATCCGAATTTGGACCGAGGTGATCCTGCATCGCCCTGGTCCGGTTTTGCGGAAGTCAGTGAAGCGATCCGCGACAATCGGATCATGGAGTATCGGATAAAGAAGTCCTGGGCGGATCCATGGGGAAGGAAGCTCACAATTGCAGTTCTGCTGGTGATCGCAGCAGGTTTTGCGTTCTTAGCTGGCACGTCAGCCGGGCTCTGGTGACCCATTCTATCACCATTCCTTCACTTCATCTGCAGACTCTGCACTCGCACCCTGTGCACCCCTGGTAACCGCATCGAGACGGCCTCTCGATCCGCGGATCCGCTGACGTCCGGCATCCTGAGCACGCTGCACTTCGTCGGAAATGGCGCCTGCGTCCACGTGCGGCACATTTCCTGAACTCCCTCCACCGATTTGGGCACGACCACGGACAGATCCTGGTCCTGTGACCGATGGGCGCGAGATGGGCTGTCCTGGCGTTAGTACGAGCCTTTCCTCAATCCCGTCGCGCAGCTGTTCCGCGTAGCTATCGATGAACTTGCCCTGCAAGGCTTGGCCCTCCGGGCTGAGCTGGAAACTCAGATCATCAAACCGGACATTGCCGTAGAAATCGCGATTGCGTTCAATTTCGACCAAGCCCCATTCGCGGTAGGCCTGTGACAGGTTGAGGCTGCCTGCGGCGCTGTTACCTTCGAAGAACGATGCCTGGCTTTCGAGGCGGTTCGCCAGTTCCTCAGCCCGCCGTGCTTCGCGACTGTAACTCTGGGCCTCGGTCAGCGAAGTGTTCATGCCACTCGCGGTCGACGAAATCGAGGAACTCGACGAAGTACTGACACTGCGAACAAACCCGTCGCGCGTGCTCGACCAGTTCCGGCTATCCGACATCTGCGCGAGGCTACCGAAGATCCGTGAACGGTCCTCGGATGCGATGCCGATGTCGCTGTCAGTCCAGGTTCGAGTACCTCCCCCTTTCAATCCGACGTTTGCAGACGCCACGCCGTTGGTAACACCAGCTTTGGCGCCGGCTTCGCCACCGAGGAACCACGCTGTCGAGATGTCGTCAGCGGCCCTTCGTGAGAGGCCGAACTGGCGCTGCAGGTTTGTCGATGCCTGGTCGACCTCGTTGAAGGCGGTCTGGATGCTATCGGAGTTGGATATGCCGGTTGCGCTCTCGAAAGCCGATCCGCGGCTGAATTGGCTGCGCAGCTCGCGGAACTGTGTGACGGCGCTCGTGGTCGATTCCGAAGCAATGTTCGCATAGCTCTCGCTATTCGAGCGGGCCTGCGATGCCATAGTCGACAAGCGCGAGGTGAACTCCTGCCCGAGGCTGGGGGTGAAGGGATAGCTCGAATTGGGCAGCTGGTCGTAGCTGGCTTCAGGGAAACTCGTCGTCATCGATCCTGTGTCGCTGAATGTTCGGGTCTGCGCCGCACCATAGGTGAAGCTGGGCGCGATCGTCCCTTGCGCGAACTGACGGGTCAGAACGCTTGAATTCTCGAAGCTGGTATTGCCCAGCGAGACGTTGCCTGTGCTTGCCTCGCGCGCCGCTTCCTCAGCAGCGTTCTGGCTCGGATTGAGATAGCTCGTCGCATGGTGCGAAATCGCCATGGCCCCTTTGGCAACACCGCCGGCCAGGAACGGCACCGAGGCGATGAGATAGCCTGCCAGCAGCCCGATATCGCTGTTGACATCGGCCATACCGGTGAAGCTTGCAAGACTGAGACCATTGCCACCGGCAACCGCGCTCATGTCCGCAGCTCCTTTATACATCAGCATCATGTGCAGGATCACGAACAGTGGTCCCCATGCTGCTAGGTAGAAGAAACCCGTCACATAGCCTTTGAGTGCCAGCGGCCCGGTCTTGGGCAACAGAAACAGCGGGAAGAGGACCGGAAACAGCGCGTAGAAGAGCACGGTCAGCACGACATTGAGGAGCGGCACCCATTTCATCGCGTTGCTGGCGATCGAGCCATAGGTTCGCTCGGTCTGAATATCTGCGCGCGTCTGAGCGTAGACATCGACGTTGCCCGCGCCGCTCGTCGCTGCCATCGAATGCATGGCCTGGCTCATCGCGTTGATTGTCAGCGTCTGCTTGAAGATCTCGGTCGCATTCGCAGAGACCCCGCTGAGATACTGGTAGGCCACCGGCAGATCGGCAAAGAGCTTGGCCTTGGCGAGAGCTGCGGTCTGTTTGGGATAGAGCTGGCGTCCGAATACGGTGCCCATTGCGTCGATCAGCCCGGCCCATTGCGCGTTCAGCGCATCATAGGCTTCGCGGCAGGTGATGATATTCGAGGTAACCTGTCCGGTCCCCGCATCGCGGGTCAGGAAACGCTGGGCTCGCGCCTGGCTGCCGGGGGCAATGGTCGCCCAGATGTCGCTGGTCTCGGCGAGCTCCTTCATCGAATAGCGGCCAAGCAGCACGTCGTAGAACACGCATTGCCGGAAATGCTCGTCGAGATTGGCGGCAAATTCCGGGTCGGAAATGCGCAAGGAGCGCGTAGCATCGTAAAGCCGCGCGCCGTAGATCATGCCGTTCTTCGAGTAGTTGAGATCGCCCGGCAGCCCGAACACCACCTCGGCCGAGCCGGTCAGGTAGTCGCCGACCTGGCTCGTGAAGCTCGCCATCAGCGCAAGTCCCAGCGGCACATTGCTGACATTGGCCGGAGCAAGACTGGGGTTGAGCCGATCGGTCACATGGACGTCGAGCCGCGGCACCATCAGGCACGAGTAGATCAGCGTCGCGCCAAGGAACCAATTGATCCAGGCGCGCCAGTCCTGATTGAACGCCAGCGTAATGGCGGAGAGGCCAAGCCCCATGACCATGACGACCTGCAGGAGGCTTTTGTAGCCCCCATTGCCTGTCCAGGCGGCGACCGCTTGAAAGACATTGACCAGGTAATCGCCCCCGCCAACCGTGAAAATCTCGACCATGTTGCTGGGCTCCCGCCGCTTTCGGCGCGCTGAAAAGGATCAGTGGGTTAGGGCGCGCGACTGCACACCGCGCGACCAGTCGAGCGAGGCGGCCATGCCGGGCGACATTGAGGCGGCGAGCACGTTCTCGATGAACGCGGTCTTCTCGATGATCTGCATGATGGCGTTAACCTTGAGGTGCGTGTTCGCCTGACGGTCCGCGAGCGCCTGCCGAACTACATTCACCTGGCCCTGCCACATGGCGATCTTGGCCTCGTCCGCGCCGATGAAACTCGACATCGAGCGGCCCGCTTCGCTGACGATGCGGTCGAGGACGGCGAACAGCAGGTCGACGCTGGCGATCTCTGCGAGCGTTTCGCGGTCGTCGGTCGGCATGCCGCGACCATAGGCCGCCTGAACGGTAAGAATCTTGTAGAGCGGGATTGAGGCGACCTGAAGCAGTTCCTTCTGCGCATCGGTGATCGCGGTGTCGTCATTGATTGCCTGGATCATGCCGGCGATCAGGGCCGCAACACGCGGGCGCAGCGCCTTGGATGCCGGAAGGCTGAGCGACTTGAAGCCGGGATCGAGGCACTTGTCCGGCTCGTCGCAGTCGAAAATCAGGACATTGCCATTGCTCGTTCCGTCAAGCAGCGAGGTGACGAGTGTCGATGACGCTTCCCCGACGATAGGTACGAACTTGCCCGGTTCATCGTCCGTTGGGGGCACGTAGATAATCGTGCCGAGCAGCGTCATCGCATATTCGGCAAGTTCCTCGTCGAAGGTACCATTTGGCGAGAAGAACGCGGACTTCTTGAGGATCGTCCAGGTGTAGTTCCTCGCCACGGCAGGATTGACGTCGTCATACTTGCCTGCGCCTTGAGCCGTGGTGCTCGAGCGCTGGCCCTTTGTGCCGCAGCCATGCTTGGCGGCGGCATAGTCGGTAAAGATGCCTTCCGAATTGCCGATCGCCTCGCAGATCGCCTTGTCGGCCAGATCGCCCTTGGGCCAGATGCCGCCCACCAGCCCCTGCGCCATCTCGCAGGAGTTGATGTTGAGGTTGTTCATGAGCTGAGCCTTCTGGCTGAACTCCTGCATGATCTTCGAGCATTCCGGGCAGACCGTGTCGATCGCCAGGCTGAAAGCGAAGCCGACCGCATTGTTGGCCACCGCCTTCAGCATCGCGACGATCTCGCTCGCGTTGATGAAGCTGAAGGACCCGGCAAAAATGTCGATACCGCCGCACCCCGCACGGGCGCGCGGCAGTTGCAGGTTGGCGATGTTGGTCGTCTTCTGAGGAAAGCGCGTCCAGACATTGCCGAGGCTGTAGTATCCGGCCGACTGGCCTTCGAATGCGGTCGGCCCATTGATATTCGCAGCGCCGCCGACATCGTTGAGGAACGAGTCCATCGAACTGCCGACATCGGCCGATGCACTGGTGAGGGGCAGGGTAACCGCGAGGATCGCGGCGACGGCACGTTTCATCCTAGTAGTCACGTCCGGCTTCCTTCGATGTGAGGAGGTAAATGCGGTCCTGAAGCTCGTCGGCGCTCATCACGCCGTAGCCGATCGGGATGGGCTGGCCCTTGGCGGCGTCCCAGAGCACGACCGCCGGCGTGACCTTGGGCTCGAGCCCCATCCGGCTGCGCTGGTTGGTCTCGACAGTGTAGTTCGGGAAATGGCGCGAGGGCCCGCCATCGGTCGAGATTGCGCGCACGGTGATGTGCCAGGTCGAAGCGACGCTCTGGACGATCGGGGACATGACTTCGCAGGCGCCGCAGCTTTGCGCGAAGAAATAGAACAGTCCGTAGCGCTCCGAGAGCTGCGCCATGACCGCATTGCGCTCAGCGCTGCGCGTGTCCTGCCATTGACGCTTGCCGAGCGTCGAGACCGGACGCTGGAGCGTGTAGTCGAGATCAGGATCCTGCCAGATTGCCCGCTGCCAGACATCGCTGAACAACGATGCCCGATCGAGCTGGGCGCGCTGGAACCGGATATAGGCCGTCACATTGGCCGGTGTCGGCTCGAGGATGGCCTTGGCTTTCAGTTCGCGCAGATTTGCCGTGATGGCGTCGAGCTGGCTGGTCGCGCTTGGCGTGACCGCCGGTGCTTCGACTTCCATTTCGGGCGGCCTGGGCTTCGAGCAGTAGAACCAGTATCCAAGCTTTCGCTCCTCGCAGTAGAAGCTGTCCTGCCGGTCGCTGGTTGTGACGAGGGGCGGTTCCTGAGCCTGCGCCGAAGTGCTGAAGGCACTCGGCACAAGGCTAAGGGTGAGGCAGGCGGCAAGCAGCCGCCAGGCGGCCTTATTGGCTGGCGCGGGCATAGTAGTCCTCGATTTTTTGTTGGATTTCGGTGGCGGCCTGAAGCTCGTCGGGCAGGCGGGCAGCATCGGTGAACTCGGCGTAGACTTCGCTGAAATCCATCTTCGAGAGATCGAGCCGCGAAAACTCGTCAATGGTGAAGCCCAGGCATTGCTCGGTCTTGGGCTTGCCCCAGGGCTTGTTCAGCTGCTGGCGGCCCTGTTCCTGCAGAATCCGTGAGAGCTTGGATTCAAAGCAGCAATAGACCTTCTTCTTGGTCAGGCAGACGCCGAGGAAGCTGTCCGAGCAATAGGTTCCGACATAGGCGCACAGGCCCTGCGCATCGCGTTGGTGAAGCAGCATTTCCTCGCGGCTGCAGCCCAGTGCAACGAGCAGTTGGATGCCCGGGATCAGCGGGAAGCCTTTGCCCTTGCAGCAATTGAGCACGCCGAAGACTTTCGACGAACAGGTATTGCGCGTGCCCCTGAACAGGGTGAGTGTCTCAGGATCGAACTCGCGCCGCGCCTGGTCCATTGCGTTAAGCGCGACGACCGCGTCCTTGAACTCGTCATTGGCTTCGCGCTCGATCGTTTCGCACGAGCCATCGATGCAATAGACGTCGCCATCGCAGATGAATTGGCTGGTATTCGCGGGCTGGTCGGGAACCGGGCAATCATAGACTCGCTCCCAGGTCCGGCAGGGCTCGCCTGACAGGCAGTCCTCGCGCACGAGCGAGCAGCCCGACGTGTTCTCGAGTGTCTGGCAATCCTGCGCCTCGGTAAACTGCGCGCAGGTATAGCTGCGCGACCACGCCCAGCAGGGCTGGGTGACCGCGATGCCGTCGACAATCCGGGTGACCGGATCGCTGTCGGTGCAGGTCTCGCTGTCCTGCTGGCATGAGCTGTCCGCAGCAAGGCCCGCGCACTGGCTTTCGTCGCGGTTCGTCGTGACGACGTTCTCGCCGGTCACGCTGTACGGCGTCGCGCCATCGACCGGCGCGGTGCAGCTCACGAGATCGACGCGCAGGTCGCCCGAATTGCAGCCCCAGTAGATACCGAGATAGGGATCGCACAGATTGATCGGATAGGACTGCGTGACCGTGCACTGCGGCGCCGGGTAGCGATTGCAATTGTAGATCGATGCCGGATCGACGCCGCTTCCGCCGACGCAGTAATAACCATAGACTTGCCGCTGCTCGATCGTGGCGTTCAGCGTCACCGGGCAGGTTCTGGTCTCCTGGGTCGCGGAATAGCCGACGTTGCAGGTCGCCATGTAGCGCGCCGCCGTGCCGCTCCCTGGAGGCAGAGGGACGCAGCGGCCCTGACTGCCGCTGATGCTCATGCCGCTCGTGTAGGATAGCGGATCGTCGCTAATGACATTGCTGCGCGCGACGACAGCGTCGAGGTCCTGGGGCGCGAACTGCGCACGGCGATCCATGGAATCGCGCATGGTCCGGAATCCGGTGTTTGCGGTGGCCTGGCTTGCCGCTTCCCGCGCCATCCGGTCGGGATCATCGAAATAGCCTGACTGGCTGGGCGCGCTCCCGAAATTGGGTATTCGGTTTGCGTCCGGTTCGGTCGTTGCTGCGCCTTGTGCGTCGGCCGCCTTGTCGCGTCCGAAGGCCTTGCCGTCGGCTTTGGCGGCATCGGTTGTGGTTTGGGCCGAGACGCTTGTCGGCAGACAGGCGCAGGCGAGGCAGAGAAGGGGGAGGAGAAGCCGCTTCATGGGTCACTCCGTTGCAAGCGGGCAAGATGCTGGGATGCGAGAAGCGCGCCGGGACCGCCGCCTTGGGCGAAGGTTTCGAGCGCGTAGGACACGCTGACATTACCGCTCATCCGGTCGTGGGGTGGAACCTGGGTCCGGCAATCGAAGCCATCGCAGAGATCGAAATCGCTGCTGGTCACCACATAGGTGGGGACCGTCTCGATTCCGAAGGCGCGAAACAGGCGCGGATCGATGCCGACCGCGTCGAGCTTGCCGCCGTCCTCTGCGACTTTCGCGAGCGCTGCGGTCAGGGTCTTGGCGCTGCCCCCTGGCAGCCCTCGAAGCACGACCACACCGCCTGCACGGGCGACGTCGTCCGCCATGGCGCGCAAGGCCGCCGGCGGCATCGAGAGCGAAGCGAAGGCGATAAAGCGGGGTGCTTCACCCAAGCCCTCGCTGGCCATGGTGCCCGCGTCGGCCACCATCTTGTCGAAGTCGAAGACGTCCTCACTTTCTGGCCGCGCGGATCTTGCCGCCTGCTCGGTGTAGCGCTTGCCGTGCGCCTGGGCTTCGGCGGCGCTGTCATTGGCTTGGCTGAGGACAGCTTCGGCGCGCGCACGGGCACTGGCGGCAAGCGCCTCGGCTTCGCTCGCCTCAACCTTGGCGCGGGCGCGTATCGCTTCGAGATCGAGCTCCTGTTCGCTGGTCTGTGCTGCGGCTCCCGCCATAGCGGCCGCGCCAGTGATCGACGCAATTACAAGAAGATGAGGGAATAGTTTCATAGCGCGCAGCAGTTCCGTTTGCGCCAGACCAGATAGCCCATGTCTTCGCCGATGGCGGGATAGACCTGGCCTGCCGACATGAGGGTGGTGGAGGCGCCAATGGGCGCGCAGGCGTAGCGGCCCTTGGTCTGTGGGTTGGGATTGGTGGCCTGGAAGCGGTATTGCTGCTTCCTCATCACCGGCATCAGATACTTGCCGCAGAGCCCCTTGCTGCCCATCGTGCCCCAGGCGACGAGTTCGCGGTGGAGCTTGTAGGAGAAGCGGGCGAGGGCGAGCCGCGATGCCTGGACATGCCCGATCGTCGCCGAGACATTGCCATTCAAAGGATACATGCTGCCCTGGCATCCCGCGCACCAGAAGAGTTCGTCGGTCGGGAGCTTGGCCGTCGCAGCAACGCAGTCAGCCGCACAGGCCGCAAGCGCGAGCGGGTTGGCGAAGAGCACGGCCTCGGGGTTGATGATCGCGGTGAGCTCGGAATCCTGCCAGAGCGGATCGATCTCGGTGATGTAGAGAATGTCGACCGAGCCCTGCTCGAGGCACAGAAAATCGGCAACGATCTCCATCCAGTAGATCAGGGGATAGGCATACCAGTGGACATGCCACTGCGAATTGTACTGCGTCGCGCCGCCCACCGCCGAAGGACCGGCCATCGACTTGAACCCGATGTCGAAGCCGGGATCGAGTTTCATCCCGCCGAGATTGACGAAGCACCAGGGCTTCATGCTGACGTCGGCAAGTCGCACCGGCTCCCAGAAGCCCATGGCGATGCCCGGCCGCAAACCGCAGAGGCAAACGGGAAGCGTCGGGTTGCTCGTGTCGGGACGGCTCGACGGCCAGATCTTCAGACCGCCAACCGAGATCGGAAACAGGCACGACCAGCAGATGTCGGTGATCGGATTGACGAACTTGCCCGTGCAGCGGCCCGGACCAGCAGATGCCTGCGCTGGCGAAGCCGCAGCAAGGCTGAGACTGCAGGCAAGGAGCGCGCAGCATATCCATGTGAGAAGACGATTTTTTCTGCTCATGACGATGCGCGCTCCTTGGATCGAACCGGCTGCTCGGTGATGATGAGCACGCGGCCCTGCTGTTCGACGGTTGCGGGCACGGCGCGGATGCCGAAATGCTTCACGAGGCTGCCGCCCTGGTCGAAATAGAAGCGGCGCTGGCGGGCCTTCATCAGTTCAAGCGGCGCGCCGCGAACGAGGATGAGTTTGGCCCTGGTGCTGGCATAGCGCCGGGTTGCCCAGGCAAGCTGCTCGGGATCATCGCCGTCGAGGAATACCAGCGGCACACGCAGCGGTACGGTGTCGAGCGGATTGACTCGTGTTCCGGCCGCCACGATCACCCGGCCCTTGTCGTCGGCAATGTCGCGCTCGACGCTGATCGTCGGATCAAACCGCCAGCTACGCGCCGCCGCCGCGGCACTGATCCCCGCGACCGGCTCAGGGCGGTTGACGCGCGCGATCGTTCGCCGCTTCAGTTCCTCGTTGAGCTTGGCGGTCTCGCCGGTCTTCTCGAGATGGGTGAGGCGCGCATGGATTTGCTCGAGCAGGTCAGGCTCGATCACGGACCAGACCGTGCCTTGCTGGCCGTAGTCGCGGGCGCCTGCCGGCGCGGCCATCAGAAGACCGGCTACGAGGAAAGGGGCGGCGCGAAGCGGTGTCACAGGATCGGCCTCCCGACCCCGAGAATGCGCCTGGCGCAGATCCACCCGATCGCCGCATAGCGGCTGTCGAAGCCGTCCTTGTGCGCGGTGGTGACGAAAAAGCAGCCTTGAGGCACCACGCCAGTCGGACCGAGCGCCAGCGGCTCGCCGAAACGGCTTGCGCGCTTGGCTACCGCAACCTTGTGGCCATTGACGAAGAAGCTGCGCTCCTTCTCGGTCACGATATCGCCTGGCATGCCGCTCACCTTCTTGCCGAACGGCTTGGGCTTCTTGCCGAAGTGCCTTTCGAGCAGCGGCGAGGCGGGCGGATCGAACAGAACGATCTCGCCGCGCTGTGGCAGCGCGCCGCGATCGAGCCAGATCGCCCAGTATGGCAGGCTCGGACTGGCGTTGATCATCAGCGCATGATCCTTCGAGAAGGCGGCGAGCGAGGTGAGCGCGAGCGCTGCCGCACCAAGCCCTGCCCACAGCGCGAGGCGCCGCCCGGTTGGCGAGTGGAGGACAAGATCAGCGGCGCGCATCGGGAATGGACCTCACGCGGCGCGCGACATCGGCGCGCACGGCTTCGGTGAGATCAGGCGTGCTGCCGGCCACCACCGCTTCGGCGACGAGTACCGTGCGGCCCTCGCGGCCCAGATGTTCGACCGAGGCTTCGACCGCCTGGAGATAGGCCTGGACGCGCATCTTGGTTTCTTCTGGCGGTCGGCCTGCGCGCGCCTCGGCTTCGATGAAGTCGCCCATGATGCGGCTCAGCTGCACGGTCACCACTTCGCGCTTGTCGAGCGCGAGCAGCTTGTCGGTGGCCCAGACGCCCCAGAGCGCCGAGCCGACCATGCTCAAACCGAGCGCGACGGCGGTCCAGTTAACCGCACCCATGCGGCCGCGCAGGGACTGTGTTGCCAATATGTTCTTCACAGCTTTTCTCCCGAAAGCTCGCGCTCGAGATCGTTGATGAAGCGCGGCAGGCGCCAGACCACGACGAGCGTTGCGACACCGATGAGGACGAACTTGAACTCGTCGAGGAAGCCGAACTGGCGGCCTTGCTCGGCGCCGAGAAAACGGTCCGAAATATTGGCGAGATGGGCGAAGAAGACCCCGGCATCTCCGCCGGAAATTAGAAGGAAGAAGAGCAGCGGCAGCCCGAGCGCCATGAGGTAGCTCGAGGCGAGGAAGGTGCTGCCGCGAAGCACGATGTAGCAAAGGTCGGCTGCATGGGAGCGCCAGCACTTTGCCGGCAGATCGAGGCTTTCGCCGTCGGCACGTGCATCTTGGGCCCGGTCGATCGGCGTGACGAGATGGAGTGGCATCGGTTTTGGGTGTCCTTGGATGGAGGGAGAAGTCAGGTTCGATTGGGAAAGGCGATCCGTTCGATCGCGTCGGCAAGCTGGTGGCCGCGCGCGATTTCGGCATCGATGGCGGCAAAGGTCTGGGGCGAGCTTGAGAACAACGTCGCCGAATAGTCGTCGAGGACGAGCCGGCCGATGGCTTCGGTCTCCGGGCCCTTGATGAAGACTTCCGAATAGTCGCTGCCCGAACGCTTCAGGCTGCGGATCAGGGTCTCGGTGCGGTCGTCCATGTCGAGGCGCTTCGACGCCTTGAAATCGGCGATCGTCTCGGGCTTCTGCTGGAGGATCAGCATCCAGTCGCTGTTTTCCAGCGCAGCGGTCGCCCCATCGGACTTGTAATAGTCGTTGAGTGACTGCGTCGCGGTTGCCAGCGCCCCGCCATATTTGCGGCAGGTGCGGGCATAGGTTTCGACGAACTCGCCCATCGAGCCGCCCTTGAGCATCGACCACGCCTCGTCGATCAAGAGCAGCTTCCTCACCGAGCGCGGGCTGCGGGTCATGGCCTGGCTGGTCATGAACATGATCGCCGAGAGTACGACGCTGCGCAATTCCTCGCGGGCGGCGAGGTCCGACATCTCGAAGACGGTAAAGTCGGTGTCGAGATCGAGGCTCGCATGGCCTTCGAAGAAGGCGCCATAGGTGCCGCCGGCCATGTATGGCGCGAGCGCGGTGGCGAGGTCGCTCGCGGCTTCATTGCCGAGACCGGCCAGTGCTTCGCCGACGCCGGTGATCGAGGCATCGACGCCCCGTTCGCTCCAGACCATGTTGACCGCCCGGTCGATCAGGCCGCGCTCGGTGTCGCTCAGCTTTGCGCTGTGCCGCGCCATCTGGCCGACAATGGCCTTGACCATGCCGAAGCAGTCGAGCCGGTAATCCTCGTCTTCGGCCGCGCGCTCGCCGTCGATCATCGAGAACGGATTGAGGCAGAAGCCCGCCTTCATCGTGAACTCGACGAACCGGCCGCCTTGCAGCTTCACCGAATGCTCGAAACTGCGACCGTCGTCGATGACCACGACCTGCGCGCCAGCGCCGCGCAGCGCCGCGCACATTTCCTGCAGCAGCACAGACTTCCCCGAGCCGGATTTGCCGCAGATCGCGACATTGTGGTTGCCAGCATCGTTCTCGAACGGCGACCAGAAGAAGGGCTGGCCGCGTCGGCCCACGAACAGCAGGTGCGGATGGACGCTGCCGAGATACTCGCCCTGCATGGGAGCGATATTGGCCGCTGTCGTCGACAGCACGGTCTTGAAGCGCTTGAGGCGCTCCATGTCCGCGCCAAGCCCATCGGCCAGCGTCATTGGCATGGCCGCGAGCAGCCCCTGGATCTGCAGGTATCGCTCATCGGCAAGATCCCAGCCCGCCGCCTTGTAGATCGACTTGATCGCGCGTTCGTCGCGGTCCCCGCGGCCGAGCGGGGAGTAGGTCGTCAGACCATAGAAGACCCGCACCAAACGTCGGCCTTCCTGCAGCTCGGATTGCACATGCTGCCACTCGGCTGCCTGCTCGCCGATGCGGGGCAGAAAACGCGCGCTGCGCGTTCCGGCAAGGCTCGTCGTACGCATGAATTTGAAGCCGGCCTTGGCCGAAGCGGCTTCCTGGTCGGGATAGACGAGGCACAGCATCGTCGCCGCCGGGCAGGGGAAGCGCAGCTTGTCGGTGAACATGTCGCCGATGAGCCGCGCGCATTCCCACGGCGCCCAGCGCTGGGGCATGTTGCGCGAGGAAAAATGCCGAACGTCGAACGCGTCGGGATAGACCGTGCCGATCTCGGGAACGCCGTCTTCGATCTTGCCCGTCGCACGAAACCGCTCGGTGACGAGCCGCATCCGGTCTTCATGGATGACGAGCTCGATATCGTGCCGGATCGCCTGGGCCGCGATCGCGTCATTGGGATTATAGGGCACAGCGTCGTCCTGCGGCGCGGTCGTCGGCGAGGTCAGGTCGTCGATGATCGCAATCAGCTGCTGCGGCTCGACTTCGGCAACGCCCAGATTGAGCGACTTCAGCATTGCGATGAGGCCGTCGCGGGTCTGCTTGAGATCCTCATTGCTCACCGCTTTGGCAGCGGGCACGCCGACCGAAACGATCACCTGATGATGTCGCGCGTGGAACGGCGCGTCCTGCGAACCCGATTCCCAGACGAGGCCGTAAAGCCGACGCGCGCGGTGGCGGGCAATCGCCTCGTAGACGCCGCCCTGGACATAGCGCGGCGCAAACCAGGGAGCGACGATCCGGCTGATGCGCGGAGACGCGAGATGCAACACCTGGAGGCAGGCCCCGGGTGGCAGGCCCTCGGAGAAGAACGATCCAAGGATCTCGCCGGTACGCTCATCGGCACCGATCAACGGCGTGACAGCAAGGACAAAGCCCTTTGATCGCGCGTTGAAATATAGCCGGCTCGTCGGATCATAGATCCGGTAGGGAAGCCAGTCCGACAGCAGATCGAGCATCAGGGCAGGCCGGTCCTGTTCAGCGTGCTCGGCATCGCCCAGAAGGCCGGTGAGGAGCCTGTCGACGATCGTCTTGAGTTTCTCGGCCATCACTTGGGCTCCTTTTGTGCCTTGGCGGCGTTCTTGGCGGCCTCGATCGCCTCGATGGTCGGGAAGATTAGCGGGGCTTTGTCGGCAGATGGCCGAGGGGTTCGATCATGCGGGGGCTGCGCCATGTCGAACCCCTCGACCGCCGGTGCGCTCGCACCGGCAACCGCCTCGCGCGCCGTGGAGGGGAGGACCAGCGGCGAGGCAGAGGGGATGTCCTCGAGCGAGGACGAAGGCTGAAAGGGCTGACCGAGATCGAACGTCTCGGCTTCGGACTGTTCGGCCGGGGGAAGGGTAGTGGCTTCGTTCAGGAGATCGCTCTTGGCCTGTGCGGCCTTCAGCTGGCGCCTGAGCTGCCGCATCAGCGGCGGGGCGGTATCCTCGCCTGCCTTGCGGCGCAATTCTGCGGCCCAGCGCGGATTTTCGACGACCGCCCAGGCGACCGCATCGTCGTGCAGCGTCCCGGTTTCATCGATGTGCGCCGGAAAGACGATCCTGAGTGTACGCTCGGAGGTGCGGCCTTGGTCACCGGATGCGACGGGGACAGGAGGACGCAGGCCGTCCTGGACCGGTCCGGTTGCGGACAAATCCTTGGTCGCGCGCGCATCGATCACCTGGCTGGGTGCGCAGTCGCCCTTTGGGGCACGGCAAGTGAAATCGCCTTCGATATTGGTTCCGAAGGTGGCGCAGCCGCTGGTCAGCACGGCAAGGCAGGCAGAGGCGAGAATACGGCGGGAAAATCCCATGACGATTATCCTTTCTTGGCCGGAGCGGGGGCAGCCGCTTTTGCGGGCTTGAGGAATTCGCGGAGCACGGAAGCCGGGCGATACCCTTCAAGGATCGCGCCATCCGACGGGCGTACGATCACCGGCGTTCCGTTGAAGCCATGGGCCTTGGCAAAGGCCTCGTTGGCATCGAGCCCGCTCGTGTCACACGGCTTCGGGTTGGCGAGGGCGAGACCCGAATAGGCCATATGCAGGGACAACTCGGGGCGCGGCGAGCACAGCACCCGTTCGGCATCGCGGCGGCTGTCGGCCCCGAAGATCGAAATGGGCCGCTCCTCGACGCGCGCGCCGATCGCTTTCAGTTCGGCCTCGAGCTTCTTGCAGTAGCCGCAGTGGAAATCGGAGAAGACGACGACCTTGGGGCCGTTGGCTGGTCCCCAGGTGATCGCGCCGTTGGCGGGCAGGCCGGCGAGCGATACCTTCTGCGGGGTGGCGCGCGGAACGGGCTGGCTTTCTTCGTTGGCATTGCTCCGCCGTGCCCCGCCCGCTGCCAGCAAGTCCGGGTTGAGTGCGAGGAGACGGGCTGCCGTCAGGTCCTGACGCGCCTCCATGTCGTAGATGCGCCCGATCACCAGATATTTGGCCGCGCGATCGACATAGAACAGCGTCGATTTTGAGGCGACTTCGCACAAGCCGCCAAGGCCATCGCAGCTAATGGCATCGATCGGCGTCTTCGGGAGGCGCAGCTTGAGCGCGGCGCGCACCTTTGCCGTGTCGGGAGCCTGGGCCGGGGAGGCGAGGCTGGCCACGCCCCAACCCGTTGCGGCTGACAGGGCGACGACGGCAGCAACGGTCGCCACCGGTCGCAGCCAGCGCCGCGGCTTGGTGGGGGTTGGATCGTTTGCGGCAGGGGTCATTGGGAGTTCCTCACGTAGACGCCGTCGAGGAAGACGATCTCGACATCGATGCCGGTCGGCATCTCGACGACGGGTTGGTATTGTTCGGCGCGCTCGATCAGATATTTGCTGACCGTATCGGCGGCATCGGCAGCGCCCTGGCCGAGCCCACCGCCGAGGATGTCGCCGGCAGAGAGCTTCGAGCGAGTGCCGTCGGCATTGGTCGTGACGCCGGAGAAGACGCTGTTGGCGTTCGCCGAAAAGCCGCGCCCGAACCCGCCGACAATCCCGGCAAGCAGAGCCTGGCTGACAAGGCTGCCCTCGCGGCTGACGACACGGCCACGCACGCCCGATTTTCCAGCAAAGCTGATGAAACCTTTGACCTCGCTCACCGCGACGCGCCCGCCGGGCTGGTCGCAGGTCATCCGCGCCAGCTTCACATAGACCTTCTCGGACGAGAGATCGCCGCGCGCTGCGCCATTGACGATGCAGCCCTGAAGCCGCGTGGTCAGAACCTTGCCGTTCTGCATGACCGATCGCGCCGGACCGGTAATGCGCAGCACCACGGGTAGCGGATCGGTCTGGCTCGCGACCCCCGCCGACGCATCGACGCCGACGATGACCTTGGCAGGAGCATAGGAATTGGGCGGGAGATAGTCCGGCGAGTCCTCGACCACGACCGGCGGCGCTTCGGGGCGAGCCGCTCGCAGTCCAATGGCTCCTGCCTTGTCGGAGGTGAAGCTCATGAGTTTGACTTCGCCGGGACCAGGCAGGCCGGTTTCGCTCGCGCCCAACGCGGCACCCGCGGGAGCAGGCTGAAGCGGTCGACCGCGCGCATCGTAGCCACCCGCCTGCGGGCCATAGGCCGGTGGCGGCAGGCTTGCGGCTGCCGGGGCGGACTGGCTGGCAAGGCGCGACTTGAGATCCGCGTTCTCAGCGGAGATCGCATCGATCGCGGCCTGGCCGTCGACTCGCATGGCCTGGTTCTCAGCCTTGAGCGCAGCCAGCTGGGATTCGATTTCCTCGCGCGGGAGGCTCGCGTCCTTCATGGCCTTCTGCTCGCGGGTGACGGCATCGAGACGGTTGCCGTAAGTCGCGACGAACTCGCGCTGCGAAAGGTCGCGATTGATGAGTCCTGCGGTGTCGATGGTCTGCGCGGCGGTGGGATCATCGCTCTTCGCGCCGTCGTCGCCGCCCAGGATGAACCAGCTGCCGCCGACCAGCGCGAGTGCGCCCAAGGAACCAAGCAGAAGCTTTTGCCGCCGCGCGGTCTTCGCGTTGAGGCTGGTCACCGGCGATGGCGATGCCGGATCGGCCTGGACCGGGTTTGAGTTCGTGGGAGCATCAGTCATGGCCCAACCCTCCGTTCGAACCGACGATGAAGGCGACCGTGCTTTCTCCCGATTTGAGAGTGGGCTGAGCGATCGAGATTGCGAGTGTCTGGGATGACGCGAGATCCGCTTCGGCAAGCGTCAGCGGCTTGCGGCCACGGTTCGCCAGGCGGATGACCTTTCCGGCGAGCGCGCTGCCGCGGTAATCGGCGATGAGCTGGATTTCGAGATCGCCGACCCGTGCCGGAAGGGCGGAGGACTGCCTGACTTCGAAGCCATCGACCGTCTGGTCATTGGCCATGGCCTGGATGAGCCGCACTGCGCTCGTCTCCAGCGGCGTTTCGCTTTCCCAGCCAGATGCCTTGTTTGTCGCGATCGCCGGGTTGGTGATGAAGACCTGCACTGCCGGGACAGGCTCGACCTGGCAGGAAACCTTGTAGACGAAGCCCTTCTTGGTCGTGGCGAAGAAGCTGATCGACCGCGCCGAATAGGTCTCGGGCACTGACACGTAGATGTCGCCGCGCAGCGGTTCGTTGGTAACCGCAAAATCGTTGTAGGGCGTGCCGGTCGAGATCTTCGAGACGCTGGCAAACTGGTCGTCGATAAGCGCGAAGCGCGTCAGCTCGCGGGCCGACACGGCGCATTCGATGCTTGCTCCATCTGCAGCCTGTTTGAACTGATCGGCGGCCTGAGCGCCGCTTGCTGAAAATGCGAGGATGGTACTGGCACAAAGAGCCAGGCTCCACGCGCGCGTCTTGCGTCGGTAAGCCATTACTGGGCCTCCTTCGTTGGGTCTTTGGGGGGCAACTGGCTGAAGCCTGACAGCGCGAGACGCAGGCCCCGGTAGGTCCAATTGAAGCGGAAACGGCGTTCGTCGCTCGCGATGACCTGGGCGCCGACAAAGGTCTTGAGCGTGCCTGTCACATCGGAAGTCAGCCCCTTGGGGTCGACGGTCATCGACCGGATGACGAAGGCCTGGGTGACATCCGAACCCCGTTGCTCTTCGACAATCCGGACGAGATCGGCCTTGAGGCGCCCGTAGCTTGCCGGATCGGCGAGTTTCAGGATCTCGTCCATCCAGTAGTCGAGGCCCTCGGGGCTGCGATTGAGGAGAACGAGCGCGGCATCGCGGGTCACGAGTTCGAGATAGTCGGCCTCGACCCCCGCGCTGCTGACAGTGAGCTGCTTGGGGAGCGTTGGAAGGAGGACGACTTCGCGGTCGCGGGTGGTAGCAAGGCTGACCGCTACGACGAGCGCAATGCCAAGTCCGGCGCTGGTGAGCGCAAAGAGGTTGCGCTGGCGCAGCAGCGACTGCTGACGCTCGTGTGAAATGTCGGCAAACATGGATATCTCCCCTCAACCGGCAAGCAGGCGGCAGTGGGAAGGCGGCGTCGATTTCAGACCCAATAATCCGGCCGGCAGATACCAATAGGCGGCATGGGCTACCCAGGAGCTGGCGCGTCCTGCTTTTGCCTTTCGCAGCGCGAACCAGGCGCCGAAGGCAACGATGATGCCGACAAAGATATGCTGACTGAGGATGCCCCAAGTGAAGGGGATGAGCATCCCGGCGAACTCGTCGATGGTCCAGAAGCCGATGAGCTCCGGATCGTCGAGCCGACGCGGGATGATATATGGGTCTGCCATGGCGACGCGCCTTCCCGTCCGATGCGTCAGATGACCGCGGTGACGACCGAGGTGACGATCGGAACACCCGTGCCGACGCCGATGCCGACACCGACCGGAACAGCGACCTGTCCGAGCGAGAACCGGCCCGAGGCGAGACCGATGAGGCCGCCTGCAAGACTGAGGACGGTGATGATCTTGCCGCCCGAGCCTTCGAGAAAATCGGTGAATTTCGTCAGGGCAGGGGTGAAGGTCGTGTCGGCGCCAGCGTAGGCGGCGCTCGCGGCCAGTGCTGCGACCGCAAGCGGTACCGCGAATGTCATGGCCCGCCCGAACTTCGAGGGGTTCTGATCAATGGCGCCGGAACGCCGGGGGAGGGTGAGAGACTGCATATGGAGCTCCATCTGGAGGGGGAAACCCAGCGTTCTTTCGTTCGCTGTGTGTTCCACATGCATCTAGGAAATCGATGTAGGAAAGTCGGATTGCTGGTGGAGCTGAAGTGGCGGACGGATATGGACGCATCGATTCGACGGCGTCGGCGATAATACGCATAAACAGCGACTTATTTCGTAATCAGCGTCGACGAATCCCGACAAGAGTGGCGGTGATTATCGGCGACTCGGGTCTAGGGACTGATTCGCCTAGAAACGAGATGTTCCGAAAATGTTCTTTTCATTTTCCTACATGGATCACGCGCGATATGGCTACGACTCGGTTCCTCATCGTTGGAGTTTTTGTCGATGCACCAGCCCGCGCCATTCCGAGGCGAAGCCAACACCAGCCTCGCGCACATTCTTGCCCATGCAATCGAGTCGTCTGACAAGCCCAAGCACCAGATTGCTCGAGAGGTCGGGATCCACCGCGAGACGCTGCTTCGCGTGATGCGCGGCGATCGGCCGATCGGCCTTGATGAAGCCGCGCGCGTTCTTGACGTGTGCGGCGCTTTTCCCCGCGCCAGCATGATCCTTGCCTTGGCAGGTCAGGAGGATCTCGCCTGCGAGTGGATGCGCAGCGAGATGGGGGAGTTCCTTGAGGACTTCTTTACGGCCTTGCCAGGGCAGCTCGAACGCACGCTTGGGCGACGCGTCGAAGATTTGCGACCGCGGTGGGCGAATGGCACTTCGCAGCTCGTTGCCCGCATGCTTGCCAAGCACATCGATGATTTTGCCAACCGCGACATTTCGATGTCGCTGCCGCGCTGATCCAATTCACCTCGGAGGGGACCGAGAAATTGACCCGACAGGAGCGATCATGAATGCACATCCCCAGCCTACCGAGGACGGCGCAAGCGCAAACCAGGCGTCGCCACAAGTCCCCCCGCCGGCAAGGCTTTTGCGGCTGCCTGAAGTCATCGACCGCGTTGGCCTGCGTCGTTCGGCTATCTATCAGCGGATGAGCGAAGGCCGCTTTCCGAAATCCCGTTCGCTCGGCCCCAAATGCGCTGTCTGGGTGGAAGCAGAGATCAACGACTGGATCGATGAAATTGCAAGACGCAATACTTGAATATTCAAGGGGGGGATAGCGAGGCCTTTGGAAATCCCGAGGGCTATAAAGTCGAGCAATGATTTCATCGTGTATGGAGTTTTAAGCCTCTTGCCCGTCCACCCGGGCCTTCAAGACGACCATAGTCGAGAAAGATCGCAGTCGGGTGTTATTACTCGCCCGGGGTGTCGACAGCCTCAACCCAGGCTTGCTTCTCGCCATGCCGGCACAGCGTCGCGAAGGACGCGCCAGGACGATCTGAGAAAGATGAAGGCAATGAGCCCACCCACCACAATGTCGGGCCATACTGAACCACTCATATGGACCAGACCTGCAGCGACAATGACACCGAAGTTGGAAACCACATCGTTCCGCGAGCATTCGAATGTGCTGCTCATATTCACGTTGCGGTTGCGGAAGCGCCACAGTAGCGCAAGGCACACGACATTCGCGGCGAGCGCGGTACCTCCGAACAACAGCATGAGCGACGATGATGGCGGGACACCATTGACGATCTTGTCGGCAATCTCCCAGAGTACTGCTGCGCCAAAGACGAAAATGATGATCCCCTTCACGATTGCCGCGCCAGCCTCCCATTGCGCTCCGCGATGCAACGCGTAGAGGCTCAAGGCGTAAACCACACCATCTCCGAACATGTCGATTGAATCTGCCATGAGCGCAGATGATTGCGCGACCACCCCACCTGAAAACTCGACGATGAACATCGCGAAATTGATCGCCATTACAATAATGAGAACGCGACGCTGATCCCGTTTTGTCGCCATCTCAGCGATCGCTTCGCTCTTCTTCGAGCAGCAGTCATCAGCCATTTGAACCCTCTAATTACGACGGAACGAATGGGATGGCCGATGCCGGTCGCTGTCGTCTCCGTTGATTGATTGCACACTATGAACCTTGTAGGAACTACAAGGTCAAGAGGGCGACGGTCAGGACCAACACGATGAGGATCGGAGAACTTGCTCGCGCAACGGGCGTGAGTGCGGAGACAATTCGCTTCTACGAACGCGAGGGCATTCTAAAGCGGCCGGCTCGCACTGCGAGCAACTATCGCGACTACGGAAAGAATGATCTGGCATTGCTCAAATTCATCCGTGCCGCGCGCGATCTGGGATTCTCGATGGCGTAGGTGCGTGAGCTACTGGATTTAGCAGACGACCGCTCCCGATCGTGCGTCGCAGTAGACGAGTTGGCTCGTGCGCATCTTGCCGACGTTGACCGCAAGATCGCGGAGCTTTCGTCGCTTCGCAACGAACTCGCCCGATTGCTGTCGAAATGTGAGCAAGGCTCTATTGAAGACTGTCTGATAATTGAAGCTCTCGGACAGCAAGGATAGCGCGAGTGAGGCCGCGCTCATTCGGTTCGCTTGAGTTGCCCTATTTGCTAGTCCGTCGGCGAGGAGGGTGAACGGTGAGCAGCGACATGGAGGCACATTGGAACCGGGTCTACCGGCAAAAAGGTAGCAATGGGGTTAGCTGGTATCAGGAGAAGCCCACACTGTCTCTCGCAGCCCTTGATCGCTTCGGTGCGCGGCCCACGGATGCACTCATTGACGTAGGTGGAGGAGCGTCTTCGCTTGTCGACCATCTGCTTGACCGTGGCTGGGAGGATCTTTCTGTACTCGATCTAGCGCAGTCGTCACTTGATGCGGCCCGTTTGCGACTGGGTGATCGTGGCGAACAGATCGTGTGGATTCGTGCGGATATCACGCAGTGGACGCCACCCCGCAGCTATGACGTCTGGCATGATCGGGCTGTTTTTCATTTTCTGACGGAGCCGGCCCAGCGCTCAGCATACAAGGCTGCACTTGCGCAGGGTCTCTTACCGGGAGGATTGGTCATCATGGCAACCTTTGCCCCTGACGGTCCGGAAAAATGCAGCGGTCTGCCTGTCGTACGCTACGACGCGGAAGGTTTGCAGGCGGAACTCGGCGACAGCTTTGAATTGCTGGAGGACTGGCGCGAAGAGCACGTTACCCCGTGGGGCGACAGACAGGCTTTTGTCTGGTGCGTATTTAGAAAACGATCATGAGAGCACGACGAACAAAAGGCTGGCAATAGGTATGCCAGCTTGATCGCATTCGCGGCTACGGGTATCGAAGCCTGGTGACCATCCTGCGCGCCTTTGCCGTATTGTGCATGAGCTTCGGCCTGTTCGTGCAGGTCGCCGCGCATGCGGCTGCAGTCCCGCAACTCCAGGTGGCCGAAATGGATTGCGCGGAAATGCACCAATCGGCTCCCGGTCAGATGAGCATGCAGGATCAGGTTCCCGATGACAGCGGGCCTTGCAAGAACAAGACGCTCGACTGCCTTGTCGCGATGAACTGCATCCCCCCGCTGTTCATGTCGGATACAACGGCCGGTTCGGTCGCTCTTCAGTTCCATCGGCCTCTCTACCAGGCATCGGGCAAGGACTGGCTCCCGGGTTCGTCGTCCGCACCTGAACCACCCCCTCCAGAAACAATTTCCTGATCTTCGCTAGTGCGGGCGCTGCCCGTGCTCCCCGACTCCAGCAAAGCTTCGTGCTGGCCTGGAGTGCGAAGCCGTGGCGGCAGGGCCGCTAACGGCGAGCCAGGAATTCAGACATGAGGTATTTCCTCGCATTCTGCGGGGCTTTGATGTCGGGCATGTCGCCGGTATTGGCCCGGCCGGTCAGCTACGACGAAGCCTTGCGCGGCGCTGTTCTGGGACAGCCGCAAGTAAGATCGCGCGAACTGCAACTCGATGCGCGTCGCAGCGCCGCCGATGCTGCCGACGAACTGCCCGATCCGACACTGCGCGCGGGCATCCGCAATCTTCCCGTTACCGGCCCCGATCTCCTGGACCCGACAATGATGACCATGCTCGAGGTCGGGATCGAACAACAGATACCCAATCTTGCGGAGAGGCGCGCAAGGGCCGGTATCGCCACTGCCGATATCGAAACTGCCAGCGCCGAACTTGCCCGTACCCGATATCTGGCGCGACTGGGGGCAGGCGAATCCTGGGTTCGGCTGGCCTATGCCCAGCGTAGGCTGGTGGTCGCGGATACTGCGCTCGATCAGGTTTACGAACTTGTCCCTGTCTCCCGCAGCGCGGTCTCATCGGGCTCGGCGCGCCCCGCTGAAAGTCTCGAGGTTCGCCGCGCTGTTCTCGAGATCGAGGACGCACGAACTGCCATCGAAGCCGACGAGGCGGCGGCGCAGGCGCAGCTTGCACGATATATCGATGAAACCGATGCGGTCGCGGCAGGCGAACCTCCTTCCGCCGAAATCGATCCCGAAGAATTACGGCGAAGTCTAGCGAACCATCCAGAGATCCTGCTTGCGGGTGCCCAGTTACGCGAGATGCAGGCAAGGGTCGATCTCGCCCGGTCCGACAACCGGCCCGATTTCGGAGTGAGTGCCAGCTACGGGGTTCGCGAACGCCAGTACGGCGATATGTTCACTGTCATGGGGAGCATAACGCTTCCCCTCTTCGGCAAGCATCGCCAGCAACCGCTGATTGCTGCCGCGGACGCAGAAGCCCAGGCCGCAATCGCCAATCGCGAAGACCGGATGCGAGCTCTGAACGCTCGGTTCGAAGCCGATCTTGCCGTTTGGCGAAGCGCTTTTCGCCAATGGCAGAGGGCACGCGAGGAACTGCTGCCATTGGCCAGGGACAGGGTATCCCTCGAAACTGCCAGCTATGCCGCCGGACGTGCCGACCTGATCGACGTCATCGCGGCGATCAAGGCGTTGGCACTCCTCGATATCGAAATCCTGAGGCGTGAGGAGGCCACCGTGGCAGCCGCCACGAGGCTCCGCCTGGCTTACACGGAGGATGTTCAATGACAAATGCGTGGAGCAGGCTCACCCCGCGTCACAAATCGTGGATGGTCACCGGCGTTATCGTCCTGACGACCTTTGCTGCCGGATACGGAATTGCGCGACTGGGAACGCAGGGCGATTCCACTGTTGCCGTAAGCGCTGATTGCGAGGACGTGCTGTACTGGTACGATCCGATGGTGCCCGGTCAGCATTTCAACGAGCCCGGCAAATCACCGTTCATGGACATGCAACTGGTGCCCAAATGCGCTGGAGAGGAAGCATCGACCGGTGTGCGCATCGATCCGGGACTGGTCCAGAACTTTGGCATTCGCACTTCGGCTGCCGAATATGGCGTCCTTGAACCGGAAATCACGGTCACCGGGGTGCTTGCCTATAACGGCCGTGATGTCGCCATCGTGCAGCCACGTGCGGGGGGATATGTTCAACGCACTTATGGCCGCGCTCCTGATGATGTCGTGGCCCGCGGTGCCCCTATCGCCGACATTCTCGTTCCCGAATGGGGCGGAGCCCAGGAGGAATACCTCGCAGTGGCCCGCACCGGGAACAGCGAACTTGCTGCGGCAGCGCGTGAACGGATGCGGTTGCAGGGCATGTCCGACTCCCTGATTTCTTCGGTCGCGCGCAGCGGACGCCCTCATTCCACTATTACGGTTACAGCTCCTATCAGCGGTGCAATCACCGCGTTGGGAGTGCGCTCGGGAATGACGGTCGCCTCGGGCCAGACGCTGGCCGAGATCAGCGGGTTCTCACCCATCTGGCTCGAGGCCAATGTTCCGGAGGCGCATGCTAGCTCCGTGAGGGTTGGCCAGCCAATCGAAGCGAGCCTGACCGCCTTTCCAGAAGACCGCTTCAGCGGCCGTATTGTCGCCATCTTGGCGACCGCGCAGGCTGCGAGCCGGACGATCACCGTTCGCGCGGAACTCTCCAACCCCGGCGGGCGGCTGAAACCGGGGATGTTTGCGCAGGTCACGCTCCTACCCGAACGGCGCGAAGCGCTGCTGATCCCGTCGGAGGCGGTAATCCGTACCGGCCGGCGCACTATCGTCATGCTGAAGCAGGATGCCGGGGGATTTGCGCCGGCGGAGGTTCGGATCGGCCGGGAAGCGAACGGTCGGACCGAGGTTCTCGCCGGACTCGCCCCCGGCGAGGAAGTGGTAACTTCCGGGCAATTCCTGCTCGATTCCGAAGCCAGCCTGACTGGCCTCGATATCCGGCCAGTCGACGCGGCTAGCGGGGACACAGGCAGTGGCGGCGGCGCGCGCACTCAAGGTGCCGGTAACGCGACCCTTAGCGCAACGGGGACGATCGAGAAGATCGGTGAGCGCTCAATCACGCTTAGGCATGGACCGGTACCGCGACTCGATTGGCCGGCAATGACAATGGCATTCGCCGTTGAGGGCAGCGCGCAGCTACGCGGACTGAAACGTGGCGACCACGTTCGCTTCACCTTTACGCAGAGCGAGGCCGGACCACGCATCGCGTCGATCACGAAGGTGGATCAATGATCGGCCGGCTTATCGACTGGTCGATAGCGAACCGGCTGTTCGTAGTCCTCACAGCGATTGCCGTTACGCTTGGCGGGCTTTGGGCTGTCCGGACTACGCCGGTGGATGCCATTCCAGACCTGTCAGATGTGCAGGTGGTGGTTCGATCCAACTATCCCGGCCAGGCACCGCGGATCGTAGAGGACCAGGTTACCTATCCGCTTGCCACGACGATGCTGTCGGTGCCGGGCGCCAAGACAGTGCGCGGTTACTCGATGTTCGGCGACAGCTATGTCTACATCATCTTCGAGGATGGCACCGACCTCTACTGGGCGCGTTCGCGCGTCCTTGAATATCTCAACCAGGTGCAGAACCGGCTCCCCGATGGGGTGACCAGCACATTGGGACCGGATGCCACCGGCGTAGGTTGGATTTACGAATACGCGCTTGTCGACCGGTCCGGCGGGCATGATCTCTCAGGCCTCAGGTCGCTCCAGGACTGGTTCCTGCGATACGAGCTCAAGACCATTCCGGGCATTGCCGAAGTTGCCAGTGTCGGGGGCATGGTCAGGCAGTACCAGATCGTGCTCGATCCCTATCGTATGGCCTCCTTCGGGGTGACCCATGCCGAGATTGTGAGGGCGATCCAGGCCTCCAACCAGGAAACCGGCGGGTCGGTGGTCGAGATGGGCGAAGCCGAATACATGGTTCGGGCGTCAGGATATCTTACTTCGCTTGACGACTTCAGGCAGATCCCACTTAGGACCGTTGGTGTCGGCGTCCCGGTCACGCTCGGTGATGTCGCGACGATCCAGGTCGGGCCGGAAATGCGTCGGGGCATCGCCGAACTCGACGGCCAGGGCGAAGTTGCCGGCGGGATCGTGGTCCTGCGCCAGGGCGCCGATGCGCGTAGCGCGATCGCAGCAGTCGAGCAGAGGCTCGCCAGCCTACAGGCCAGCCTGCCGCAGGGTGTCGAAATCGTCACGACCTACGACCGGTCACGGCTGATCGATGCCTCGGTCGAGAACCTGACACACAAGCTCATCGAGGAGTTCATCGTCGTGGCGCTCGTGTGCGCCCTGTTCCTGTGGCACGCGCGCTCGGCTCTCGTCGCCATAGTGACCCTGCCGTTAGGCGTCCTTGCCGCCTTCGTAGTCATGCGGTTTCAGGGCGTGAACGCGAACATCATGTCGCTCGGCGGCATTGCCATCGCCATCGGGGCAATGGTCGATGCGGCGGTGGTGATGATCGAGAACGCTCACAAGCATCTGGAACGCTGGGAGCAGGAAAATCCTGATGTCGTTCTGTCGGTCAAGGAGCGCTGGCGCATCATCGCCGATGCCTCCAAGGAAGTTGGCCCGGCACTGTTTTTCAGCCTGCTTATTATCACGCTGTCGTTCCTTCCCGTTTTCACCCTGCAGGCGCAGGAAGGACGGCTGTTTGCACCACTCGCCTTCACCAAGACCTATGCGATGGCGGCGGCTGCGATCCTCTCGGTCACGCTGGTGCCGGTGCTCATGGGCTGGCTGATCCGGGGCAAGATTCCCTCGGAAGACAGCAACTTTATCAATCGCGGGCTGACCCGGGCTTACCGGCCCGGCCTCGACTGGGTCATGCGACGACCGAAGCTGACACTTGCCATCGCGGGAGCCATTTTCCTCACCACGGCCATACCTTTCACCCGGCTCGGCGGCGAATTTCTGCCCCCGCTCGACGAAGGGGACCTGCTTTACATGCCGAGCGCCCTGCCTGGCCTGTCTCCGGCGGAAGCCTCCGCGCTCCTCCAGCGAACGGACCGGCTGATCAAATCAGTGCCGGAAGTCGAGACGGTGTTCGGAAAGGCGGGGCGGGCGGACACGGCGACCGATCCTGCTCCCCTGACGATGTTCGAGACCACCATCCGCTTCAAGCCGCGCGACGAGTGGCGTGCCGGAATGACACCCGACAAGCTCGTCGAGGAACTCGACAGGGTGGTCCAGGTGCCCGGTCTGGCCAACGTTTGGGTCCCTCCGATCCGCAACCGGATCGATATGCTGGCTACCGGCATCAAGAGTCCGATCGGCGTCAAGGTGTCCGGCGAGGATCTGGGCGAGATCGAACGGGTAGCGCTGAGAATAGAAGATATCGCCGGAGATATACCGGGTGTCAGCTCGGCGCTCGCCGAGCGGTTGTCGGGCGGGCGCTATGTCGATGTCGACATCGACCGGGCAGCGGCCGCCCGCTATGGCCTCAACATTGCCGACGTGCAGCAGATCGTCTCGGGCGCGATCGGCGGTGCAAATGTTGCCCGGACCGTCGAGGGGCTGGCGCGCTATCCGATCAATGTTCGCTATCCGCGCGAAATCCGCGACAGCATCGACGAATTGCGGGCGCTCCCGGTGCTCACGCCTTCGGGTCAGCAGATTACCCTTGGCACTATAGCGACTTTGCGCGTGAGCGACGGGCCACCGATGCTCAAGAGCGAACAGGGCCGTCTGACCAGCTATGTCTACGTCGATGTGCGCGGCCGCGACCTTGCTGCTGTGGTTGCGGATCTCCAGCAGGCAGTAGCGAACAAACTCGAAGTGCCCCCGGGTGTCAGCCTGTCCTACGCGGGGCAATTTGAATACCTTACGCGCGCCTACGAGCGGCTGCAGGTCGTGGTGCCCGCAACGCTCGCGATCATCTTCCTGCTACTTTATCTTATATTCCGGCGGGTCGATGAGGCACTGCTGATCATGGGAACGCTGCCGTTCGCCCTGACAGGCGGATTCTGGCTTCTTTATCTGATGGGCTACAATCAGTCCGTCGCAACTGCGGTCGGTTTTATCGCGCTCGCCGGGGTCTCGGCAGAATTTGGCGTGGTCATGCTCATCTATCTGAAAGCTGCGCTGCAACGGCGTGGCGAAGACCCCGCCGGCAATGAAGTCGGAGAAGCGATCCGAGAAGGGGCCCTGCTGCGCGTGCGGCCCAAGGCGATGACCGTGGCGGTTATCCTCGCCGGCCTTTTCCCGATCCTCATCGGGAGCGGAGTCGGCGCAGAAGTCATGAGCCGCATTGCCGCGCCCATGGTGGGCGGGATGATCACCGCGCCGCTGCTCTCAATGTTTCTGCTGCCCGCAGCCTACCTGCTGATGCGGCAGCCGAAAGCTAATCCCACGAAAGACAAAGGAGATGAAGAATGCGTACCCCAACCAGGTTGATGATTGCCATCATCCCATTCGCACTTGCTGCCTGCAGCGAACAAAGCGAGCCGGAGCAAAGCGAGAATATGCCCATGGCGTCCCAGGATATGCCTATGAACGGCGCCATGCCGATGGGCGGGCAGATGGGCGAGGCGATGGGACAGATGGCTAATGCGCAAGGCACCGTTACAGCTATCGACGATGAGGCCGGAACGATCACGATTGATCACGGCCCGGTTGAAGCAGTCGACTGGCCTGCCATGACGATGGCCTTTGAAGCGGACGAAAGCGAACGGATGAAGGTCAAGGTGGGCGACGAGGTCACCTTCGGCTTTCGCATGGCCGACTCAGGAAGCGAGATAACCTCGATAGAAAAGAAGTGATGCTGGTGGGGAACGGCCAAGCATCCAACGCCGCCGTTCGCTGCAACTCCTGCTTTCACTTTTCAGCGGTCGATAGGAGCCGACAGGAGCAACTCGGCTCACAGCCGATCGATTGCCGCTTCAAGCTTATTCTTGACCTGGTTCGCAGCCTTTTTCAGTTCTTCGTTGTCGATCGCACTCATCGAGGCGACCGGGTTGATGGCAGCAACTTCGATCTCTCCGGAGGGCAGCTGCTGGACGATCACGTTGCATGGCAACATCGTGCCAACCTTATCCTCAATCTGCAGTGCTTCGTAGGCGAGAGCCGGATTGCAGGCGCCAAGAATTCGGTAGGGACGGAAATCGGCCCCGATCTTTTGCTTCAATGTCTTGGACATATCGATTTCGTTGATGATCCCGAATCCTTCGGTTCCGAGCGCGGAGCGAACACGTTCGAGTGCCGCTTCGATCGGGCCATCGAGTATTTTTGAATAGTAGTAGCTCATATCTAATTTCCATCTCCACGACGCTCCGCCCGTTCGAGAAGCCGGAGCATTTCTGCGCGGGCCAACTCGGTGAGCGGATGATCGACTGCGTCTGGTCTCGGCCGGATCTCGTCCGCCCGCTCTCGTACGCGCCTACGGGTTTCCTGGTCCGATCCGGCAAGGACGGCGAGCAGAAGGTTCTCCATCGCGATCATGCGAATGCGCATCTGGACGAGCTCCGCATGTCCGGGCTCGCTCGCATCCCAGTGACCATCAACGCCCGGTGTTTCGTTCCCGTCGCTATCCATCATCATCTCCGCAGTTGTTTCCGGAAACAACACCGGGCACCCCGGGTCGTCCGGTGCCACAAGTCACATTATGCCGGACATTTGACATAGCCACGGTAGCCGATCTCGTCGTTCGCCTCTGGAGGAACGACGATCACTTCCATCGCTTGCATTCCAGCGTTGCCTGTTTCGTCAACGGCGCGTGTCGCGACGAGAAGATTGTCGCTGGTGAAGCGATCCTTTCCAGCTGCCTGCAAAGGAATGAGCTTGCCGTTGAGTTTGATGAACCCCTCGCCCCCGGCCTCGTAAATGAAACTGGGAAACCCGACCTCGGTGAGCCGGAAGACGCAGCGGCCATCGGTGCCGCCGATCGCCTTGACGTCGGCCGGGGTCATTGTTTCGGGTTTGATGATCGCTGTTGCGACATTGGCGAGCGCGACTGAAGCGGGTTCGATCGCGGCAGGACTGGCCGGAGGTTCGAGTTCGGCTTCCCGGTCGTTGCCCGGGGCGGTGTTCTGGTTGCAGCCCGCAACACCGAGCGCCAGCGCGGAGGCCGCGAAAATGATCCTGTTCACTGGACGTCTCCTTCCTGTGGTGCCGGCGAAGAGACCGCTGCTGCGGGGGCCTCGAGCCACTCCGGCAGACGCTCAGACGTGCGTTCGCCATTCTCGCGTATATCGGCGATCAGGTATTTCATCTGCGCAATTTCACGCCGCTGCGCGACGATGATGTCGTGTGCCAATTTACGGGTACGCGGATCGCGGAGGTGCGCACGTTCGCTGGTCATGATCGCGATCGAGTGGTGCGGGATCATGGCCGACATGTAGTCCACATCGTCGATCGTGCTCTGACTGCGCACCAGCCACAGAGCGAGCGTAAAGACGAGTGCGCCCACTCCGATGATGATCATGTTCCTCTTCCGGTCTTTGTACATGCCCCACATAAAGAGAAGCATGACCACCATCATCATCGCGCCCATAACAAACATCATCCAGAAGCGTGTTTCGCTCCAGAAGAAATGATCGGCATCATAGGTGTTCGCGTACATGAGGAAAAACATGATGACGGTCGACGTTGCGACCATCGCCATGAAGCGCCAGTAATTGCTGCCGCCTCCGCCCTCCTTTTTGTGTTCCGCGTGATCCATCCTAGGCCTCCTGTTTTTTCATTGTCGAGAACACGAATTGCGCGGTGCAGCTGATCAGAAGGAATCCGGTCAGCGACTCGATCCCCGCCAGAGCGCTCAGATGCCCGGTCGGATAGATATCTCCGAGACCGAGCGTCGTGATGTTGATGAGCGAGAAATAGAAGAGGTCCATCGCACTCATGGCAGGCTCCTTGTCGAAACCGCCGAGGCCCATTCTCGCAGCACCCGCGAAGCCGAGGGCGAAAAGACCGGTCACAAGCAGATGACTGGCCAGCACGACGAGATAGGCGAGGCTCAGTCGCAGAGAATTAACCGAGGTAGGCTGGACGGCCCGCCTTGCCAGGCGGATCATGCCAAGGTGCAGCCACAGAGCCGCTAGGAACAAGACAATACCTATGACTATCGCAAGCGATATAGTTCTATCTCCGGTTTGCAGGTTCCCTTTCTAACTCGGTTCGCCTTCGTTCTGTTCCCTTCGCTGCAGGAAGAGATGTTCACCTGCAAAGACCAGAACGATGCCGATCGCCGCGTAGATGACTATCATTGGATCGCTTTTCAGCTTTACCCAGGAGAAAGCGGCAAGGACGACGCCGTCAGCAGCTATGGCTGCCAACAGGATTGCCGCCTTTGCTCCCACGTCGCGGCGCAGATACCGGAAGACGCCCCAGTGCACCAGCATGTCCATGACGAGATAGAAGAACGCTCCCAGCGCCGCGATCCGCGTCAGGTCGAAGAGAACTGCGAGCGTGCCGGCCAACACGACCGTATAAACAAGCAGATGGCTTCGCAGGGGACCCGTCATGCCGAAATGACTATGCGGAATGAGCTTCATCTCGGTCAGCATCGTCAGCATACGCGAAACCGCGAAAACGCTTGCCACTACGCCTGAAGCCGTGGCCGTGATCGCGATCACCACCGTGAACCAGAACCCTGCAGGTCCGAGGGCAGGCTCTGCTGCTGCGGCCAGAGAATAGTCTCGGGCCTCAACAATTCCCTCGATACTGAGACTCGATCCTACCGCGACCGCCACCAGCAGATAGGTCACGACGCAAATGCCGATCGCGATCATGATCGTCCGACCGACATTGCGGTGTGGATCGACGATCTCCCCTCCACTGTTCGTGATGGTTGTGAACCCTTTGAATGCGAGGATCGAGAAGGCGATCGAGGCGACAAAGCCCATGCCTTCGAAGCCCGATTCCGCCTGGCCAAAGGCTCCGCCGCCGAAGCCGCTGACCCAAAGCGCAGCGATTGCGAAGATCGCGATGCCCCCGATCTTGATTCCGGACATGACGAGCGAAGCGGTGCTGACAGAACGGTTGCCCGCCGCGTTCACGACGTAGGCGAACACGATCAGGCAAAGCGCTAGTATGGACAGCAAAAGCCCGTTGGTTTCCTGCCCGAACGGTCGCAGCGCGTAGGTCGCGAAGGTCCGGGCCACCAAGCTTTCGTTGATGACCATCGAAAGCGCCATGAGCACCGAAGCTGATGCCGCGACTGTTCCCGGGCCATAGGCTTTCTGAAGGATCATCGCGATACCACCAGAGGACGGCCAGGCGTTTGACATCTTGATGTAGCTGTAGGCGGCCAGCGCCGTGACGAGCGCTCCGGCGATGAACGAGAGCGGAAAGAGTGGCCCGGCGAGTTCGGCAATCTGGCCGGTCAAAGCAAAGATACCAGCGCCGATCATGACACCGGTGCCCATCGCCACCGCACCGCTCAGGCTTATAGAGCCCTCTCGGTCGCCGCCTCCACCATCGCCATGACTGTGAATGTGCCCGTTCTGCAATTATAACTCCCGTGTGTCCTAGGCGGTCGCGGCTGAGCTCCGTGGAAAGAAAGCCGGCACCTTCGACCGGTACTCTTCAAATTCCACAGGAAATTTCTCGCGGGTTTCGGCTTCCTCTATCCGGGCCAGCCGCACATACATCGAGACCAGAACAGGGAACATCGCCAGGGTCAGGAGCGTAGGCCACCGGAACAGGAATCCCAGCATGACGAGGATGAAACCGAGATATTGCGGATGCCTGACGCGGACGTACGGACCGGTAACGGCCATTTGCCCTTCCTTCTGTGCCTTCCACAGCACGTGCCAGGACACAGAGATCAGCCAGAAGCCGCCACCGATCAATGCAAAACTGAGCAGGTGGAAAGGCCCCCAGTGTGGATTGGTTTTCCAACCGAACATCATTTCGAGAAGATGCCCGGCATCATGAGTGAACCAGTCGACGCCCGGATAATGAGACTGGAGCCAGCCGGACAGAAAATAGATCGTCAGGGGGAAACCATACATCTCCGCGAAAAGCGCAACGATGAAGGCGCTAAAAGCGCCGAAGCTGCGCCAATCCCGCTTGGTACGAGGCTTGAAGAAGCTAAATGCGAAGAAGATGAAGATCGCCGCATTAACGAAGGCGAGGAGCCACAGACCATAGCCAGACATATGCGCGCTCATTTCCCGTGCCCGCCATGGCCATGATGCATGAACAGATGCATCGCAGGGCAAAGCAGGAGCAGCACGAGCAACAGGCCATTGCCGGCAAATATGTGCGCTCGATGCTCGTAAGCCAGCAGGAAGGCAATCACGCCCAAGAAGACGAGGAACACCGCACCTGCGCGTGATTTCCAGAAACTTGTGCCGGAACGCCCGGGCGGCGTTTCACGATTTCTGTGTTCATCATGCTGATGCATCGCAGTCACCTTTCATTTGAGCGAGCGTCTTTCCTTCATCAGATCTTCGCACCTCGGAGACGCAGCGAGTTGGTAACGACCGATATCGACGATGCGCTCATGGCAAAAGCGGCGAACATCGGACTGATCAGGATGCCGAAGAACGGGAACAGCACGCCTGCTGCCACCGGCACGCCGGCAGCATTGTATATGAGGGCAAAGAACAGGTTCTGGCGGATGTTGCGCATGGTCGCGCGGGCCAGTCGGCGCGCGCGGACAATACCGTCGAGATTCCCTTTCACCAGCGTGATGCCGGCACTTTCGATGGCGACGTCCGCTCCCGTGCCCATGGCGATGCCGACATCGGCCTGCGCAAGCGCGGGGGCGTCGTTAACGCCATCACCGGCCATCGCGACCTTGCGCCCTTCGGCCTGAAGCTCCTGGATGATGCGCGCCTTGTCCTCGGGCAGCACGTCGGCGCGGATCTCGTCGATGCCGAGCCGGGCGGCCACCGCCCTGGCGGTGCGCTCATTGTCACCCGTTGCCATGATGATGCGAAAGCCCAGCTCATGGAGCGCCTTCAAGGCATCCGGCGTGGTTTCCTTCACTGGGTCAGCAACGCTGACAAGACCGGCTACGGCACCATCCAGCATCACGAACATCACCGTTTCGCCCTGGTCGCGGTAACTATTGGCCTTCTCCGTCAGTTCGGCCGCTTCGAGACCGAGGTCGGTGACGAGCTTGAGGTTGCCGAGCGCGACGCTCTTGCCATCGACTGTACCTTTGACACCTTTGCCTGTGACGGCTTCGAAGTCGGTAGCTTCACCGAGCGCCACGCCGCGTTCCTCCGCGCCCGCGACGATCGCTTCGGCGAGCGGATGTTCGGAACCCCTTTCAAGGGTTGCGGCAAGGCGCAGCACTTCGGCTTCATCGTGACCTGGTTCGGGCAAGACGGACACCAGTCGCGGCTTGCCTTCGGTCAGTGTTCCGGTTTTGTCGACCATCAGCGTGTCGATCTTCTCGAAGCGTTCGAGTGCTTCCGCGTTCTTGATCAGAACGCCTGCCTGCGCGCCGCGCCCGGTCGCCGTCATGATCGACATCGGCGTGGCGAGGCCAAGCGCACATGGGCAGGCGATGATGAGGACGGCAACGGCGGCGATCAGCGCGTAGGACAGCGCCGGAGCCGGACCCCAGAAGGCCCAGCCGATGAAGGACAGGATAGCAATGCCGATGACAACCGGCACGAACCATCCCGAAACCTTGTCGGCGTATTTCTGGATCGGCGCGCGCGAGCGCTGCGCATTGGCGACCATCTCGACGATCTGGGAGAGCATGGTGTCGGCGCCGACGCGGGTTGCTTCGATAACCAGACTGCCGGTTCCGTTGATCGTCGCGCCCGTCACGGGATCGCCCGCGACCTTTTCAACCGGGACAGGCTCGCCGGTGATCATGCTCTCATCAACCGACGAGCGCCCGTCCGTCACGACGCCATCAACCGGCACCTTGTCGCCCGGCCGCACGCGCACCCGGTCCCCGACCAGCACGTCTTCGAGCGGGATTTCCTCTTCGCTGCCATCCTCGCGGATCACTCGGGCGGTCTTGGCCGCAAGATCGAGCAGCGCGCGGATCGCCTTGCCCGTGCCTTCACGAGCACGCAGCTCCATCACCTGGCCCAGCAGCACCAGCGTGACGATGACAGCTGCCGCCTCGAAATAGACGCCGACATGGCCCTCGGCATCGCGGAAGCCGTCGGGGAATATGCCCGGCGCAAGCACAGCCACAATGCTGAAGGCCCAGGCGGCCATCACCCCCATCCCGATCAGCGAGAACATGTTAAGGTTCATCGTGCGGAAGGAATTCCATCCCCGCACGAGGAATGGCCAGCCACACCACAGGACGACGGGTGTGCCGAGTGCCAGCTCGATCCAGAGCGTGTTGCGTTCCCCGAAGATATCCCTGACGCCGCCAAGGCCGAGGAACGGCCCCATGGTCAAGACCAGCAGCGGGAGGGTGAGGACGGCGCCGATCCAGAAGCGCCGTGTGAAATCTACCAGTTCGGGGTTCGGTCCCTCTTCGGCCATTGTAGCAGATTCGAGTTCCAGCCCCATGCCGCAGATCGGGCAGGAACCGGGCTTCGTTTGCCGAACCTGCGGATGCATCGGGCAGGTGTAGACCGTTCCGGAATATCCGGCCGGCACCTTGTCGTAGCGCTTGTCGTCCGCTCCGATTTTGGCGTCTGCGAGGTGACCATGGTGGCCATGACAGCAAGCGTGGCCGTCCTTCGCCTGCTCGCTGCCTTCAGGCACGAGATGCATCCCGCACTTGGGGCAATCTCCCGGCCCCTCCTGCCGCACTTCGGGGTGCATCGGGCAAGTGTAGATCGTGTGATAGCTTGCCTCGTGGTGCTCGTGATGGGTGTGGTCGTTCATGGCGTCACCGTGTCGTTCTTGCTGTGGCTCGACTGATCGATTGATTCCTGGGCTTGCAGGTCGCGGCATGCGTCGGCCAGCGCCTGCGCGAGCGAGATTGCATTGCTGACATGCGGTATGGAGTCCGTCGTCACGACCCGTGATGCGCCCGCCGCAAGAATATCGTCGTGGGCATCGCCGGCAAACACCGCATGGATCACGACGCAGATGGGCGGCTTCGTTCCTGCTGCGAGTAGTCGCTCGATCGCCTCGATCAGTGTCCGTCCCGATGAGGCAATGTCATCGACGATCACGGGCGTTCCGTCGAGAAGCGCTTCGCTATGCGGCACGCTGACTTCGACACTGCGATCGCCGCTACGGTGCTTTTCGAGCACTTCATAGGGCCGGTCCGCCAGTCGGGCGACTTCAGCGACCCATTGCCGGCTCTCGCTGTCGGGACCGAGTAGCACCGCATCGGGTACGTTTGCGGCGATCCATTCGCCCAGCAGGGGTGCGGTTTCGATCCGGCGGACCGGAATGTCGAACAGGTCTTCGAGTGCATGGATCCGGTGCAGATGCGGATCTGCGGTCACCAGCCAGTCGAAGCTTTCCTCCAGGAAGCGGGCAAACAAGGGAGCGCTGACCGCCTGGCCTTCGGCAAATCGCCTGTCCTGCCGCATGTAGGCGAGATAGGGCGCGATCAGTCCGACGCGGCGAGCACCCATTTCTCTGGCTGTCTCTGCTGCAAAGCGCAGGGACAACGCAAGCGGATCGGGCTCACGCAAGGTGGCGAGAATTGCGACATCCTTGCCTGCAAGGTCGCCAGGCAAGGTCACGAGGCTCTCGCCATCCGGAAATCGGTGGACATCGACCTCCCCGCTCTGCGCTCCGACTAGCGCGGCGATGGCTTCGCCCAGGGGCAGCATGCCGGGAAAGGCAAGGATACGGTTCACGGCGCTTCTCCAACCACGAAGGGAGAAACGCCTGAGCGGGCATAGTCCTGCGCCCAAACAAGTTCACCCTGCGTTTCCGCGTGAATCTCGTAGAGCGGCTGGCCTGCATCGATCACATCGCCCGGCCTTGCGTGCAGACGTACACCGGCGTGCTTGCGGCCCGGAGCCCCGGCCAGTTTCGCGATTTTGGCGATGCGGCGGTTATCGATCTCCCTGATCGCGCCGCCAACATCAGCTGTTTCGATGGAGTGGTAAGGTGCGCTGCCCGGTTCGCGAAACCCGCCCTGTGCCTCGCAGATCGACAGAAATTTCGCTTCGGCCGCACCGCTATCGAGCAGGTTCCTCGCCGTCTCGCGGCCCTGTCCGCCGTTCGCTTCCGCCAGGTCAAGCAGGGCGCCCGCCAGGTCTAGTGCCCTCTCTCGCAGGTCCATCGGGGCATTGGGGGCACGCCTCAGGACCGCAAGCAGGTCGTGTGCCTCGAGCGCCGGGCCGATACCGCGTCCCACCGGGGCCAATCCGTCACTGACATGGATCCGCAGGGACAGGCCGATCGCCTTGCCGACGGCATGCAGACGCTCGGACAGGGTTCGCGCAGCCGCCTCCGTTCGGACCTTGGCCGTGGGTCCGACCGGCATGTCGATCAGCACATGGGTTGAACCCGCTGCCGCCTTCTTGGAGAGCACGCTGGCGACGAGCTGGCCGTCGCTGTCGAAATCGAGCGGCCGCTCGATCCGGATCAGCAAATCGTCGGCGGGGCTGAGATCGAGGCCACCGCCCCACACGACGCAACCACCCTCACTTTCGACCACGCGGCGCATGGCGGCGATGTCGAGCGCGACCGGCGCCAGGACTTCCATCGTGTCGGCGGTGCCCGCTGGCGAGGTAATCGCGCGGCTTGAGGTTTTGGGTATGCGAAATCCCGCGGCAGCAAGGATGGCCACGACAATGGGAGTGGTCCGGTTGCCCGGCAGTCCGCCTACGCAATGCTTGTCGAGGACCAGCCCCGCACCCCAATCAAGCGTCTTGCCCGCGCCGTGCATCGCCCGCGTGAGGGCGATCGTTTCGGCAATATCGAGGCGGTCACCAGCACAAGCCGTGATGAAGGCGGCAAGATCGAGATCGGACAGGCGGTGCGCCACCGTATCGCTGATGATGGCCTGGCATCCAGCCGCATCGAGGCGCTGGCCGTAGACCTTCGAACGGATCGCGGAAGCCGAGGCCGGCGGCTCCGGATGAGAGAAGGTGACAAACTCGCCGTCGTCGGCCTTGAGCGCGGTCCAGGCGGCTTCACTGAGGCCTGCAGTATCGGGCGGCAGCCAGTCCGCATCGGTAACAACATTGAGCGCGGCAACGATTGACCGCTGGCCGTGCGTTATCTCGACCTGGGTCAGAACCGAGAAGCCCTCCGCCCGGCACAGGTGGCAATCTTCGCGCATATAAACGACAGGCTGCCGGTACGTGTCGATGCCGGCGCGCATGACGGGTATTGAGTGAATATCACCGGTCATTTCGGACGTTCCAGACTAATCCGTTCGAGGTGTTCCGGAACGCGAACTCTCCAGCCAAGCTCGTGGTCGATCCGGTAGCGCAGGGCATCCGCGCTGTCGGGTTCGCCGTGAGTGACATAGGTCATTTCCGGCGGCTTGGCCTGTCCCATCCAAGCCAGCAGTTCGTCAGCGTCCGCATGGCCGGACATGCCTTCGAGTTGGATCACTTCGGCGCGGATGTCGATCTCGCGCCCGAAGAGCCGCAGATGCTGCTCGCCTCGGGCGAGGACGGCCCCCCTCGTGCCTCCTGCCTGGAAGCCGCTCAGCACGATCGCGTTCTTGGGATCGGGGCCAAAACTGACCAGGTGGTGCAGGACGCGGCCGCCTGCGAGCATGCCGCTTGCGGAAATGATGATCATAGGTCCGACACGACGGTTGAGCTCCTTCGATTCCTCGACCGTGCGCACGCGTTCGGCGAGATCGAACATGGCCTTGCAGTCGTCCCAGCTGACGTGATGCTCATCATGGTGATTGTGGTAGATTGCGGTCGCGTCCACGCCCATCGGACTGTTGAGGTAGACCGGCACGTAGGGAATGGCGCCCCGCTCCCGCAGTTGCGCGATCTGGAGCATCACGCCCTGGATCCGGCCAACGGCAAAAGCCGGAATGACAATCGCGCCACCGCGCCGTGTGACCCGGTTGATGACGTCGGCCAGCTCCTGCTCCGGATCGACATGGCCGTGCGTACGATTGCCGTAGGTGGATTCGGTCACGAGAATGTCGGCACCTTCGAACGGGCGAGGGCCACGCATCAACGGGTCGGCCTCACGACCGACATCGCCGCTGAAATGGACCGTCCGCCCATCGACGGTCACCTGGATCTGCGCCGCGCCGAGCAGGTGTCCCGCCGGAATGAAACGCGCTGTAATGCCCTCTCCGAGGTCGAGTATCTTGTCGAAAGGCGTTTGCCGGAAATGTTCCAGCGCCGCGCGGGCATCTTCAAGCGTGTAGAGCGGCTTCGGGTTTGCGTGCCTGGAATAGCCCTTGCGCTTCGCATAGCGGGCCTCTTCTTCCTGCAGATGCCCGCTGTCGGGGAGCAGCAGGCCGCAGAGTTCGGCCGTAGCCGGCGTGCAATGGATATGGCCCTGAAAGCCGTTTCGGACCAGCGCGGGCAGATAGCCGGAATGGTCAAGGTGAGCATGCGTAAGCAGCACGCAGTCGATGGATTTCGGCGGCACCGGGAACGGCTTCCAGTTTCGTTCGCGAAGCTGTTTATACCCCTGGAAGAGCCCGCAATCGATTAGGATCCGGCGACCCTTAGCCTCGATCAGGTAACGCGAACCCGTTACGGTTCCCGTCGCGCCAAGGAATCTGAGCGAAGGCTTCTCCGAGATGCTCATTTTATCTGCCCTTTCCTAGGCACTGGCCGATCAGAGTTGAGGTCGCCGCGCGTTCGCACTCACTTCGAGCTGAAGAAGCGATGCAGTGGCACCAGCAAAACCGCCGCGTACCAGCCGTAAAGGAAACTTCCGACAGCGCCCGCGATAAAGCCTGGCCACGTCAGCCATTCAAAGCCCGGCAGGAGCGGTGCCCACGCATCGAGCATATGAAATTTGGCCGGGACGAGCAGGCCATAGCCCACGCACAGGAGATACGTGATGAGCAGGAACAGACTGAGCGTCCAGCCCCAGATGCGAATCCCTTGCTTCAAGGTTGTATCGGTCATTACAGGCCTCCTGTTGCTCACAATACATAAGGGGAGTATAGTATATACGCTTTCCTGTTTCAAGAGTTGCTGATTTGGCGAATGATTGGCTCAACCTCGAAAAGCTGGCATGGGAGAGACGATGAGCGATAAATTCTCACGAGAAATCGCGCGCATGCGCAGGATCGAAGGCCAGGCGCGCGGCATTGCCAAAATGATGGAAGAGGACCGGTATTGCATCGATATCCTCCAGCAGTTCGCGGCAATGGAGGCTGCCTTGCGTTCGGCGCGCATGGAGGTGCTCAAGATTCATGCGAGCCATTGTCTCGAAGAGGCTATCGAACTGGGGTCGAAGGGCGACCAGCGAGCTAAAATCGCTGAACTTATCGCCCTTCTGGAAAAGCAGGCGCGCTGATCCCGTCGCCCATCAGGGCAATCATTCATTGCCAGGTCTGGCGACCTAACCGGGGCCATGGCCAGGATGCGCCGCATGATCCTGTGCGGCGGGATCGGCAGGCGGAGCCTCGCTATCCGGTGCGCTATTGGATTCCGGCTTGCCCATTTGTCCGTGGCCCATTTGCGAGTGGTCCATCGTTCCGTGATCCATCTTAGAATGATCCATCATGCCGTGGTCCATTTGCGAGTGGTCCATCATCCGGCACATCATCTTGCCGTCTTCACCTTTGGCCATCATGCCTTGCATCATCTTGCCATTGTGCATCATTTCGCACTTCTGCGGCATTTCAGCTGGAGGCGAGGGCTGATCTGGCGCGGCCTGTTCAGACTGTGCCATCACCGGACCGGCAAGTAGTAGGCCTGCCAGGAAAATTGTCTGCTTTTTCATGTTGGTTCTCCTCGTCTTGTTCAGTTGTAGCTATTGAACACCGTGCGCCCCGTCTTGCCGAAGGCAATGACCTGGTATGGCTGGGTGCGCCCGCTCATTTCCATACCCGGTGAGCCGACCGGCATTCCGGCGACTGCCAGCCCCTCGACGCCTGCGGGGCGTTCACGCAGAAGGCGCGCAACATCGCCGGCTGGCACATGACCTTCGATGACATAGCGATCGACGATCATCGTGTGGCACGAGCGAAGCTCGTCGGGGACGCCTTCGCGGTCCTTAATCGCGCCCATGTCGGCGCTGTCCTGCACCGCCACGTCGGCGTGCAGGCCCTCGCGGATATGTGCGGCCCAGGCCTCACAGCAACCGCAGTTTGGATCGCGGAACATGGTATAGTTCGCCGCCTGTGCGGCACCGCTGCATGCGGTAAGGAACATGGTTCCAAGCAGCGCTATTAGCCCCGTACGGGACGTTCCCGGATCAAATACCTTCATTTGTGTTCCATTCCTTCCATCGCGTGATTGGACATGGTCGACATGTCATGGCCTGCGTGCGGATCGACTGGCGGTGCCTCCTGCGGCGCAGCTGGCTGGGTTACTTTTGGCACTGAGCCTGCATCATCTTCCTGCGCACCGCTGTTTCGGCCAGGTCGAGGCTCAACCGGCGTTCGCAAAGGGACGTCAGTCGCCGCCTTCTCGGACTGTTCAGGTTCGCCGGGCTCCAAACTCTCTGCGATCGTCTCATTCTCGGGCGCTGCAGATTCCGAGAGCGCCGGGACGCTGTCCTGCGATGCTTCCTCCGGCTTTCTATCACATCCCGCGAGCAAAAGGGCCGCTGTCGACATCAGTCCGCAGAGGGCCGCGCGGGTCACAGTGAATTTTCGCATCGTGCTTACTCCAGACCAAGATGGTTGGGGCCGAAGACCATCTCACCGCCGAGATAACCCTGCACGACGAGGGCGACTGCAAGGATCGCGAGCGTGACGCGGAGGCCTGATCGCCGGTTCGAGCGGAATGCGAACCACGCAGCTAGGATTGCCACCCCCGCGACCGCCGAGCCGTTCCAGCGATGGACCCCAAGCGTTTGCGACCTATCCGAAAGCCGCCAGCCCGCAGCAAACCAGCCAAGCAATGCGGCGACCAAGGCACCTATCGCGCCACCGGCAACAAGGAACCGCACGGTCGTCTCGAGACCAAGCGCAGGCCGCAGCGCCAGAAGGAGTTCGGCAAGGGCGGCCATGAGCAGCAGAGCAACGGGGAAATGCGCCGCGATTGGATGAAGCCGTCCAAGAAAGTCGCCTGTCGACGTCACCCGGTTTTCTGCAATCGCTGCCTCGAGCGCCTGCTCCGGCGTCTGCCGCTCGCCAACACCATCCGCGGATGGGTGCGACTGCGCCATGAACTCGGGGTCGTGCATCGCGCCTGCCGCTTCTTCATGCTTGGCGGTTGCCTCGTGCATCTCCATCTGCACCATCTCGGCATCGCTCATATTGTCTTTGTGCCCTTCATGCGCATGGACGGCGATTGGCACCGCGAAGACCGTAACGACCAGGAGGGCCATGACTTGGCGAAAGACAGGAGTTTGCTTCATGCTCGTTTTACGCTCTCACTTGCCGCACCCCTCAGAATTATTTTGAGGGGCAATGACACCGGAGGCGTATAGAAAGCGAGCAGACAGGAACGAGACAGGATGCGAAACGAACAACGATTGGACAATGCTCTGGCACGCCTAAGATCCTCAGCCGATCCGGCGCTGCCGGACGGCTTCATGGACGGCGTCTGGATGCGAGCGGGCCAAATGGAGGCTCTATCCGCGCAGCGCACACGTTTTGTGCTCTTCGCGGCCATGGCTTTCATCGGGCTTGGCGCGGGATTCGGAACAACGCAGGCGCCGGCCCATGCCGAGCCTGCAGGCTATCAGCTAGTAGAAGGCGCGAATCTGTCACCTGCCGCCCTGCTTCACGTCGAACCATGAAAATAGGTGGTTTTCAGCTGCTGTTGGCTATTCTGCTGGCGGTGGCAGCTGGGTGCATCGGTGCATTTGCGGCAAACGAATGGCGCCAATCCAGCCACCCGCAAACCCTCCATGATTTCGTCCATGATGAACTCGACCTCGATACCGCGCAGAACAGCAGGCTCGAGCAACTCGAAACACGTTTTGCTGTCGAGAGGAAGGAACTCGAACTGTCGCTGCGCGCGGCCAATGTCCAGCTGGCTGCAGCCATGGAGGAGGAGCATGACTACGGGCCCAAGGTCGCGGCGGCGATCGACGATGTCCACGCGCGAATGGGGAATCTCCAGAAGGCCACGGTAAGGCATGTCTTTGCCATGCGCGCGCTGCTCGATCCGGAGCAGCAAAGGCGCTTCGACCACCAGGTGGCTTTGTCCCTCACCGGCGAACCTGGCGAATGACCGGCAGTGCGAGGTCCGGACGACACGCTTGAGAGGGACCTGATTGAAAAGGTCAGGGCGGGTAATAGAGCGGCCTTCGATCAACTCGCAGGAGTCCACCTGCCACGCCTGCTGCGCTTATCTCGCCGTATGCTCGGGTCAGGCGATGAGGCTCAGGACGCCCTGCAAAATGCACTCGCATCGACCTGGATCGCGCGCGCCAAACTGGACCCCTCAAAGCCGATTGCGGCCTACCTGACGACGGTGACTCTCAACAAATGCCGGGACCGGATGCGGAGACGAAAGGCGGCAAGGCTCCTCGGCCTCGGTGCGTTCGATCCGGACATGCCGGTGGCATCCGACGCGCCCGGCGCGGAATCCGAGATTGCCGATCGGCAGGCGCTGGAAGAAGTTTCCCGCGCGATTGAGCGCCTGCCGATCCGTCTGCGCGAAGCGCTCGTCCTAGTTGCCATCGACGGACGCAGTCAGCGGGAGGCCGCCGAACTTCTCGGCGTAACCGAGAAAACAATCGAGACCCGCGTTTACCGCGCGAGGCAGCGGCTGCGCGAGAAACTCGATTTTGTTTGAGGGGTAATCCCGCTCCCGGCGTAAGCGGGAGTATGAGCACTACATCTCTAAGCGGCAGGTTCGCGATCGATCGCCGGAAATTTCTTACGCGCAGTGCAGGAGCAGCGAGTCTGCTAGGTCTTGGTCATGCCCTGCCGGCTTGGGCACGCGGGAGCCACGGCGGGACGCTGGCACGCAAAGGCAGCGACGTTCTTTCGGGTGAGCATCTGACGATGACCGTTGCGGATTCAAGCTTCGCCACCGGCAGTCGCCACGGTCCGGCAGTGACAGTCAATGGAACGCTGCCCGGTCCCTTGTTACGTTTGCGTGAGGGTCAGAATCTTGTGGTCGACCTCGAGAATGACAGCTCGATGGGAACCTCGATCCACTGGCACGGTCTGCTCGTGCCGTTTCTGATGGACGGAGTACCTGGCGTCACCATGGCTGCAGTCGAGCCGGGGGATCGGTTCCGCTACGAGTTTCCGATCCGACAGGCGGGGACCTACTGGTGGCATGCGCACACCCTGCAGGAGCCGATGGGGCATTATGGCCCGATCATCATCGACCCGGCGAACGGCGACCCCCACCAGGTCGATCGCGATTATGTCGTGATGCTCTCCGACTGGTCGCCAATGGACCCGCATGTCCTGATGAAGAAGCTGAAAGTCGGAGAGGCACCCTTCAACTTCCAGAAGACCACGGCGACCGACGATTATCCCCTCTCGGGCGCTGAACGCCGGATGTGGGCCCGCATGCGCATGATGCCGACCGATATATCGGACGTGTCCGCGCCGCTCTACAGCTACCTCCTCAACGGCCATGGACCCGAAGACGGGTTGGAATTTGTCTTCAACCCGGGGGAGCGTGTTCGCCTGCGCTTCATCAATGGCGCGGCGATGACGTTCTTCAATGTGCGCATTCCCGGCCTGCCGATGACGGTCATCGCCGCCGACGGGCAGGACGTTCGTCCGGTCGAAGTCGACGAGTTCCAGATCGGCAACGCCGAGACCTACGATGTCATCGTCGAGCCGACCGGCGCAGACGCTTTCGCGATCGTCGCCGAGGCGATGGACCGTTCAGGCATGGGTGTCGCCATGCTGGCGCGTCGTCCCGGTGCGCAGGCATCAGTGCCTCTACTACGCGACCCTCCGCTGCTGACGATGGCCGACATGGGCATGAATCACGGCTCGTCAACCGGCAACCTGGGCCATGGCGGGATGGACCACGGCGCCATGGCAGGAATGGATCATGGATCGTCCGCTGCCGATTCGGGAGCAATGGACAGCTCGATGGACATGGGATCGATGTCGATGCGCGACACGTCACTGCTTCCGCCAAGCGTCAAGGTCGGACCCGGCGTCGACATGGTTTCCATGAACCCAGTCGACCGCATGGGCGATCCCGGTATCGGTCTTGCCGACGTTGGCCACCGTGTCCTCAACTACAGGCAGCTTGTCTCGGCAAATATGAACCCGGACATGCGCCGGCCGACGCGGCTGAAGGAAATCCACCTGACCGGTAATATGGAACGATACATGTGGTCGTTCGACGGCCAGAAGTTCTCCGCCGTCACCGACGATCCGATCCGTTTCGCCTTCAACGAACGGGTCCGGGTCAAGCTCGTCAACGACACGATGATGGCTCACCCGATCCACCTGCACGGGCATTTCTTCGAGCTGGTGAACGGTGCGCCGCATGGACATCAGCCATTGAAACACACGGTCATCGTCCAGCCGGGTGGCAGCGCGCAATTCGATCTGACGGCGAACGAGCCAGGCGACTGGGCGTTTCACTGCCATCTCATCTACCACATGCACAACGGGATGTTTCAGGTCGTGACGGTCCGCCCGTTGCAGGGGGGAGAAGGCTGATGCGAGCTGCAACTCTCCTCCTTTTCCCGCTCGCGGTGTTGCCCAGCATGGCAATCGCGCAAGACCACCAGCATGGCGCGCAAGCTCCCAAAGAAAGCGAGGCCACAGCTCCTTCGCACACGCCTACGGAGCCTTCCGCCGGAGACGGCAGCGGCATGGACCATGACACGATGGATCATGGGACCATGGACCATTCTGCAATGAACCACGGGACGATGGGCCACGGCACGCCAGATCGTGGGATGATGGAACATGGGCCGATGGGGCATTCCGGTATGGAGCACTCTGCGATGCCAGATGATACGCCGATACCGCAGGGGCCGCCTCCGCCGGATGCCTTCGAAGGCCCGGCCTTCGCCGCCGATGCTTTCGTCGGAGCTGAGAAAATGGCCGCGTCGCGCGCTTCGGTTGTCCGCGAAGTGAGTGGTCTGCCCGTATTCTGGTTCCAGGCCGATCGTGCCGAATATCGCGCGCGCGAAGGCAAGGACGGCTACCTCTGGGATGTTCAGGGCTATTACGGCGGTGATCTAGACAAGTTCTGGTTCAAGAGCGAAGGGGAAGGCAGCTTCGGCGAGAAGCCTGAAGCGGCTGAAGTACAGGGCCTTTGGAGCCATGCGATTGGCCCTTGGTGGGACCTTCAGGTAGGCGCCCGACAGGACCTGGCCGGCCCCGAACGCACCTATGCTGTTGTTGGCGTGCAGGGGCTCGCGCCTTACCTGTTCGAAGTCGATACCGCAGCGTTTCTCTCGACAAAGGGCGATCTCACCGCACGCATCGAGGCTGAGCTTGACCAGCGTATTACCCAGCGCCTGATCCTCCAGCCGCGTGTCGAACTGAATCTGTCGGCGCAGGATATTCCCGAACTCGGGATCGGGGCCGGACTCGACACTGCCGAGGTCGGCCTGCGTCTGCGCTACGAATTTGCTCGCGAGTTCGCGCCATACCTAGGCATCGAGCAGGAGTGGAAGCTGGGAGGAAGTGCGGACTATGCTCGTCTGCTTGGAGAAGGCACATCTGCGACCAATTTTGTCATTGGTGTCAGATTCTGGTTCTAGGTGCTCTGGCTCAAGGCGCAAGCAAGCCTGATGCTCCCATTCCTCGGTTTCGAAAATGACGACTTGCACAAGGTAGCTCCATTGACCGGTCCACCGTATTGGCTCTTCAACGGCCGGAGGTCCCGATAAATCTGAAGCTGGTCTGCGTCCGTGCACCGAGTTTTTCGGTGAATTTATCTCACATATCACTGGTGCATAGGGCCAGGCAAATATGCTGCGGTAGTTTCGCTGGTTGCCGATGAGCCTCTGGAGCCTGCGGAAAATGCTCGCGTTATCGTCGAGGCTCATCGTTGCCGTGCCCAGCATCCTGAACTCCGTGCGGCTTGATGAAGCCTGGATAATCCTTCGATCAATTCCAGTTGTCGCGCGCATAGCGCATGCCATCGCATTTCCGAAATGGTGGGGGTATCAATGGGGGTATTTTGCTGCTTTCGATATAAAATACGTCGTAAAATCAGCGTCATAATGGAATTGTAAATATCCCTCCTCCGCTACCATTTTCAACGTCCATAAGCGTCCTTAGGGTTCCGCTTGCTTCCGGGAGCGATGCTGAAGGCGGCAGAAATCCGCGCATTCTGGTCGTGTTGCACAACCTCATGTGTCTTTATGCTTCCGCTTGGTTCCGTGTGCAGCCAGCAGGGGAGTGGGGGTTTTTTGGGGGTATTTCGCCGAAGGTTGAAAATGCTCGATACCCCCAACAAGCGTCGGGATGGATGTACAACGTTTATGCCGTAAAATCATACAATTATGTGCTATTTTTCTGGGATGTTTCCCACGAAAATTTTCGTAAAGGTCCCAATTTCCGTCAGAATGTGAGTCCCGCAGAGGGATTCACGGAAATGTCAGCGTGTCGGACGGTGCGGGACGGCAGGTTTCGGAACATGATTAGCGGGTAGCTGCCGCTAGATTGCATCTCGATGCGGTGACAGCTTTGCGCCCTCCTGGCGGGCGATCAGCACCCCAATGTGCGATCCTGAAACCGGTGATCCGGTTCGCAAGAGGCATGAGGTAAACTCCCGCTTGACGAACATCTTATGTGAGTTTGCTGCTTTGCTCGCGACTTCGACTTCGACGAACCTGTGACGACCGCGTTTTTTTACGACGGTGCGAGCTATGCTGTCGCCGGTCGAGTTCGAACGACCGCAAACATGAGTACAAAGGGCGTCCACAAATCTAGGAGCTATTTATACGTCCGAAAGGTAACAATAAGGAGAGTGCGTCAGCGATGATGGCGGAGTGTTTTGATGCGCGGAGCGGACGAACGGCCGGTGGGCCTGTTTTGCTATGTTCGGTAAGCTGCCAGGGTGAGACTGTTGCTATTGGCCGGAGAACGCCAGCCCAACTGCTCAATTGGGGCCGGCTTTTACGAAACAGAAAAATGGTAAGGTTCCGAATGCAGCCTGTCCGGCGCTACGCCCTTGTTTCGCAACAGGCGGGACGTAACGTCGATAGCGTGTGGCGAGCCGAAGGCATAGACGCGGAACTCGCTCAGATCGTCAAAGTCCTTGCCGATAATGTCAGGCAGTAGTCCAAGGCGATCCCAGCGCTTCAGCGTTCCGCCTCCCACGACGGTCGCGCAGCGGCGAAGATCTTTCAGAAGCTTGCAAACCTGGCGGAGATCTTCCTCGCCGTAGACATATTCGGACATCAGGAAGCCGGCATAGACATAGACCGGATTACGCATCCCGGCCTTGGCGATTCCGCGCAGGAAGCCGAGCAACGAGCCAAGTCCCGTATTGTTGGATATGCACAGGATCGGCGCGGTGCATTTTCGACGCAGATACGCTGCTCCCAGAGGCCCTTTGATCTTGGCGGTGTCGCCGGTCCTCAGCGCGTCCGCGACGTGTTCCGATGCCCGACCGAGATTGTGTAGCTGGATATCGAAGACCAGGGTGGGGTCCGTCGGCAGGCCTGCTGCAGAATACATGCGCGTGATGTCGGGCGACCAGGTCACTTCAAAATACTGACCGGGTTCGAACTTGAGGGTCCTGTCCGTACTGAGTATCAGACGGCGAACCCGCTCGACAGGGGATTCGATCGCTTCAACACGGCCACGGGCAATCTGGGGAGGCAGGACCAGAACGTCGTCCGGGTCAGCGATTTCGACTATGCAATCGGCGTTGGGGACGGTTTGACAAGCCAACACCGGCGACATTTCAATGCTGGTCCCGCGTTCGGGGGTCAGACCCTGCACGGAAAACGAACATTTGCAAAGGCCGCACCGGCCATCCCTGCAACTGTGCGAAATAGGTTCATCATGTCGCAATAATGCGTCAAGCAGGGTCTCATCTGCTTGTATTTCGAGGGTGCGGCGGTCGGGGATGAGGGTGATTTCCATTGGCGCACTAATCAGACGGTTTGGAGAAAAGCTCGTAAACGAGGTTCCTCAGCCACACATTGGCCGGATCCCTGTGCAGGCGGCGATGCCAGAATACATCGACATGCACTATCGGTAGTATTCCCGGAAAGGGAAGGCTGATTAGCTCGTATGGTTCCTCCAGCAGCAAAGCGGCATCTTCTGGAAGAGTGGCCACGAGGTTGGTCGCGTGCATTACGGGACCAAGGCTGAGAAAATGCGGCAGCATCAGTCGGATATTCCTGGAAATCCCCTTGCGGGCGAGAAGGGCATCGATGTCTCCGTGCCCGGTGCCCTGCGCGATTACGACGACGTGTTCCTGTGCGATGTAATCGGCCATCGTCCATTCCGCCTTGTTTGCGAGGGGATGGTCCTTGCGCATGCAAATGACGTGCTTCTCCTTGAGCAGCCGCCGGTGAACGAAATTGCCCTTCATGTTGGGAAAGACGTCGATCGCCAGATCGAGCGAACCCACCTCCATTTCTTCCCTAATTTCGCTTTTGGGAGGCCTTATCGTCGTAAAGCTGACATGTGGTGCGATTTCGGCAGTTCTGGCTAGAATTTTCGGGAGAAGATAGGCTTCGCCGATATCGGTCAAACCGAGTCTGAAGAGACGCCGGTCGGAGGCTGGCTTGAAATCTGTCGGCTGTGTGAAAGCAGCGTCGACCATTGCCAGTGCGTAGCTAATCGGCTCCGCAATCTGGATCGCAAATGCTGTTGGCTCCATGCCCCCTGGTGCCCGGGTAAACAGCTCGTCGTCTGTGATGTCGCGCAACCGCTTCAAGGCATTGCTGACACCGGGCTGAGTAATGCCCAGCGCTTCGGCGGCGGCCGAAACTTTTCTGTCCACCATCATGCGATGGAAGATTCTCAGCAGGTTGAGATCCAGTTTCAGGAGGTCAATCAATTCCCACAATTGCCCTTTCTTACGGCATCCAATTCCCAATCAATCACCGTTTGGGCCCCAGTCGCGAGCACATCAGGTCTGTACTTTTTTCCGGTATGATATCCGCAAACTCTTTCACACCCAAGCGGATCTTTCCCGCGGCATCCGCGTGCAATCGTCGGGTGACCAGGCCCGGCAGACTAGACAAAGCTGTCCGCGTGCAGTTGTGTTTCGGGCACACGCAGATCGATTTGCAGCAACCGGCGGACCGCATCGATCATCGGTGGCGGTCCGCAGAAATAGTATTCGAACCGCTTTGCGTCACCGACTGTTTCCAGCCAGCGGTGGAGGACTTCGTGAATCATCCCGGTTTCGCCGGACCAAGACGTTCCGTGCGAGGCCTCGGAAATTGCGGGTACGACCGTGACCCTTTCCGCCAGTTGAGGATCCTCTCGAAACGTCCGATCTATCGGCAGATCGGAAGGCGTACGGGCACCGTAGAAGAGATGGATAGTCCGGTTGTCGAGAGGGGGGTGACGCACGGCAGCGGAACAGATTGACTTCAACGGCGAGATACCCGAACCGCCGCCGATGCAAACGATGTCATGATCGGCATCCGGCCGCAGGAAGGACAGGCCATAGGGGCCATCCAGCCCGATCAAGTCTCCGGGCCGGATCTTCTCCGCCAGCACGCCCGATCCCTGTCCACCGGAGATATGCTTGATGATGAATGTCCACAGCCCATCGGCGTTCGGCAGGTTGGACATCGAATAGGCGCGATCACCGGAAACACCGGGCAGGCGCAACATGGCATATTGGCCGGGCAGGAAATCCGCAGAGCCGTCGCATCTGAACCGATATTCGGCCATGTCGCTGGTTAGCGGACGGCATCCCTCGTAGCGGGCGGAGTGCAGGGCTGGCGGATGGGTCGGGACGAATTCGGGTTTGAGGCGAACCTTGATCGCGCAGTCACCCGTGACCCGCGATTGGCAGGCCAGTCGCCGTCCGCGCGATCGTGCTCTTTCCGACAGGCCCGGCGCTGCGCTCCAGGCATCCTCGACACCGCCGGAAACGAGTTCGAACTGGCAACTTCCGCAGCCTCCCGAATTGCAGTCGTAGGGAAAGCCTATCCGATTGCGGAGGGCTTCGCGCAGCAGGAGTTCTCCTTCCTCCGCCTGGAATTCACCTTGATCGAGTATTTCAATGCGCGCGCTGCCCATCGGTCAATCAAGATCCGCGAATATCTCATCGCCTTCTCTTGTCACCTTGTAGGTTTGCAGCGGCTTTTCGCACGGAAAGTGCGTGGCCTCGCCCGTGCGGACGTCGAAGCAGCCGCCATGCTGAGGACATTCGATCGTATGGTCTTCCAGCCAGCCCTCGGTTAACGTGGCCACGCCATGCGTACAAAGGTTGCTGGTAACGAAGAAGTCACCATCAACGTTGTAAACCGCGAGCATGTCACCGGCGTCGGTATCCACGCTCAGCATCTCCCCTGGCGGTACTTCGCTGGCGCTGCACAGTCTAACCTTACGTCCCATTCCTGTCCGCTCCCGTTATTCGTTATATGGCCCGGTGCGTGATCTGTTCGGCGGCACTGTCAGCACGCCTCGCCGGACATCAAGCGTCCGGCGATCTTGCCGATCTCAACCATCGTCACCCAGTTCGACGTCGAGCCCGAAACCCGATGCTTCGATCCCGTGACCGAACAGGTCTGCCTTGTAATAGACCAGCTGATCGCTCGATTTGACTCCACCCCAGCCAAGCTCCCAGAGCCAGCCCGATGGGCTCGCGTGATAGAAGGTCAGGGCCTGGTCGTTGGAATGCTTGCCGAGTTGCATCGCCACCGGAATCTGGCGTTCCCGGATCATGTCGTGCGCGATGCCGAGATCGTCGAGTTCAGTATATTCGATCATCAGGTGGTTGATGCGCTTGGGCATGGGGCCGAGGCCGAAGGCGACCGCGTGCTGCCGATCGTTGCAGTGCATGAAGGTCGGCTTGGCGGTTGCCCCGTCCGGCAATGGCAGGTGGTATTCGACACCACCCTTGAATCCGAGCGTCCGGTAGAAGCGATAGGCCGCCTCGTCGTCATCCTGTCGCAGCAGGCAGTGGCCCAGCCCCTGGCTGCCGGTCAGGAACCGCCCATGCATGGGGCGACCGGGGTGGAACGGACGACGCAGGGTCTGTTCCGGGCCCCAGAAAATCTCGGTGGGATTGCCACCGGGGTCTTCGAGCTTGAGCAGTCCGAGCACGCGTCTTTCGGCGGCCTCCTCGGCACTCGCCACTCTGTAGCTGTAGCCTGCCGCATCCAGCTGGGCAGCGATCGCATCCAGCTCATTCGGCCCGTCGACCCGCCAGCCGAGATATTCCAGATCGTCGCCACCGTTGGTGTGCACAACGATGCGGTGATGCCAGCCGTCCATCCTGAGATAGAAGCGATCTTCTTCGCCATCATCGACCAGTTCCATGCCGACGATGCAGCAGGCGTAATCGCGCCAGGCGGCGGCATCGCTTACGGAGATGCCGATATATCCGAGTTCCGTGACACTTGCCTTGTCCATATTTCCTCTCCTGCAACTTGACCCGCAGGCCGGGCAGAGCCGTTCCGCAGAAGTGTTGCCAATCCCGGGTTCGCGCCCGAAAATTCATTCCGCAGTCATGGCACACCAGGTGGCGGCGGCGCAGTAAAACGCTGATAACGATGTCCTCTAGTGGTTATCATTTTCGGTGATGAGCCCGCCTTGCGTCCAGATCTGCGGCTTCGTCGGCGTTATCAATTTTCATGATGCTGGATATTTCGGCGGTCGCTTCCGTCGTTCTGCCCCGCCGTTATTGTGTCCTGCGATCAGCAAAGCCTGGCATGCACGTAACCGCATCAGCGAAATTTCGCGAGCCCGGGCTGGACTGCAAATAAAGAAGCGCGAGCCGCAAGACGCTCGCAGGAAGAGGATTGCATGGGTTGGCTAGACGGCAAGGTAGCTTTGATTACCGGCGGTGGCGCGGGCATAGGGCGCGCGCTGGTGGAGCGGTTTGTCGCGGAAGGGGCAAAGGTCGGCGTACTTGAAGTCAATGCCGGGCGTGCGGAGGAGTTGGCTGCGGTTCTTGGGGATTCGGTTTGCGTCGTAACGGGCAGCGTTGCGAGCTTTGCTGACAATGCAGCGGCGGTGCAGCGCACTGTCGAGAAGTTCGGGCGGCTGGATACGTTCGTTGCCAATGCAGGTGTTTTCGATTTCTTCCAGCCCTTGGCGCAATACGAAGGCGACCAGATCGGCGCCGCGTTCGACGAACTGATGTCAGTCAACGTGAAGGGCGGCCTGTTGGGCGTACGGGCGGCCTTGCCCGAACTCGTGCGGTCGCGCGGAAGCGTGATCTTCACGATTTCGAATGCTGGCTTCTACGCTGGCGGTGGCGGGCCGCTCTATACGGCGTCGAAGCATGCGCTGGTCGGACTGGTCAAGCAGCTGGCGCATGAACTCGCCCCCAAGGTGAGGGTGAACGCGGTTGCCCCGGGGGGCATGAAAACCGAATTGAGCGGTCTTTCGGCAACCGGCACCTCCGGCCAGAGCCTTAGCCAGATGGACGGGCTGGATACGCTGCTGAAGGATATCACGCCGCTGCAGGTTTCGCCCATGCCTGAGCAATATTGCGGGCCGTACGTGCTGCTCGCCTCGGATGACTCAGTGGTGACCACCGGGGCGATCATCAATACCGATGGCGGCTTTGGCGTGCGCGGCATTACTGGCGTGAGGGGTGGAGAAGGCCTGTAGTGCCGATCCCGCAATCCAGCATGACACCCTCCCGGAAGGGACAAGAGGAGAGATCAAATGAGTGAAGCTTTCGTGGAAAAGCGTTTGCCGACCAAGCCATACGAAACCCATGTGATGATCGGCGGCGATCCTGCCAATCCGCCGCTGCTACTGGTTCACGGGGCCGGTCCGGGCGCTTCAGCCGGATCGAACTGGCGCCATTGCTTCGCCGATCTGGTGAAGGACTTCTATGTCATCGCGCATGACATGACCGGCTTTGGCCAGAGCGAAATTCCCGACCCGCTGCCGCCCCATGCCGTGACCTGGATGGGGCTGCGGATCGAGCAGGCATTTGGCGTGCTCGATGAACTGGGGATCGAGAAAACCCACATTGTCGGCAATTCGATGGGCGGCGCGTTGGCGCTGCACATGCTGATGGAACAGCCCGACCGCTTCGACAAGGTCATGACCATGGGGCCGGCTGGCGCCAAGATGGACGCTACGCCCGAACTGGTACGGCTGGTGAACTTCTACGCCGACCCGCGCCTGCCGCGCTATCGCGAGGTCATCAACAGCTTCGTTTACGATCCGTCGCTCGTCCCCAACCTTGAGGAAATCACGCAGGAGCGCTTCAAGATCGCGACCGATCCGGAAGTCCGGCGGGTGCAGGAAGTTATGTTCGAAAGCATGAAGACCGGCATGCCCGCGCTGGTCGTGCCGCCATCCGCGCTCAAGCGGATCCCGCATGAGGTCGCGCTGGTCCATGGCCGCCATGATCGCGTGATCCCGCTGCAGGCGAGCCTCTATCTGCTGGAACATCTCCAGCGCGCCGAACTCTTCGTGCTCGACCGTTGCGGCCACTGGGCGCAAATCCAGCGCTGGGACGCGATGCTGCCGATCATTCGCAATCACTTCCTCGAAACGGCCCGCTGATCCCGTGCTTGACGACGCAACCATTCGCGAACTTGCCGCCGAACTGCACGAGGCCGAACGGTCGGGCGTGCAGACGAAGCAGTTTTCGCAGCGCTTTCCCGACATCGCGTTCGAGGACAGCTATCGCGTGCAGCGCGAATGGATGCGGATCAAGCTGGCGGAAGGGCGCCGCAAGATCGGTCGCAAGATCGGCCTGACCTCGCGCGCGATGCAGAAGATCGCCAATATCACCGAGCCCGATTACGGTGTGCTGCTGGACGATATGGTGATTGCCGATGGCAGCACCGTCGCGCCCGGCCGATTCATCCAGCCCTTCGTGGAAGTGGAGCTTGCCTTCGTCCTGAACAAGGATTTGGGCGGCCCGGATGTCAGCATCTTCGATGTGCTCGGCGCGACCGAATGGGTGGTTCCGGCGGTGGAAATCATCGATGCGCGGATCGAGCGTATCGATCCCGAAACCGGCTCCCAGCGGAGAGTGCTCGATACCATTGCCGACAATGCGGCAAATGCCGGCATCGTCGTGGGGTCGAGCCCGGTGCGGCCCGATGCGCTCGATCTGCGCTGGGTCGGCGCGGCGTTGCTCAAGAATGGCGTGGTCGAGGAAACCGGCGTGGGAGCAGGGGTGCTCAACCATCCCGCCAAGGGCATCGTCTGGCTCGCCCGCAAGCTGAGCGCCTGGGACGAATATCTGGCGGCAGGAGAACTGGTGCTGGCCGGTTCGTTCACGCGGATCGTTCCGGTCGAAAGCGGCGACCAGATCTGCGCCGATTACGGCCCGCTCGGCACGATCAACGTGAGGTTCGAATAGTCGCCATGGAAAACCCGCAAAACCAGCTCAAGCAGGCATTGCTTCAGGGAAAGCGGCAGATCGGCCTGTGGCTCACCCTTGGTGACGCGACCAGTGCCGAAATCTGTGCGGCGGCGGGGTTTGACTGGCTGCTGATCGATGGCGAGCATGTACCGCATTCGCTGGACAGCGTGCTGGCGCAGTTGCGCGCGATCTCCGGCTATCCGGGCACACAGGCCGTTGCGCGGGTGCCTTCAGCCGATCCCGTTATTATCAAGCAATATCTCGACATGGGCGTCCAGTCGCTGCTGGTGCCGATGGTGCAGAGCGGGGAGGAGGCTGCCGCCATCGTGCGGGCCTGCCGCTATCCGCCGGGCGGCGAACGCGGCGTGGGCGGCGCGCGGGCGGCGCGCTGGGGCCTGATCCCCGACTATCTTCACAAGGCCGACGAACAGATCGCCATCATCGTGCAGGTGGAGACGCGGCAGGCGCTCGACGACATCGATGCCATCGCCGGAACCGAGGGGGTCGACGGCGTGTTCATCGGCCCGGCAGATCTGTCGGCATCTCTGGGTCATCTCGGGCAGCCTGCCCATCCCGATGTCGCCAGGGAAATCCTGCACGTGATCGACCGTATCCGGACCGCTGGCAAGGCTCCTGGCATTCTGACTCGTGACCCGGAAATGCTGCGGGAGGCGACGGAACGCGGAGCACTACTGAATGCGGTCGGGCTCGATGCGAGCCTGCTGGCCGCGCAAGCGCAAAACCTGGCGAAAACTCATGCCGTCGGCTGAACGGCTGACATGACTTTTTGAATGGAGACGAGGATGAACGTTGGCACCAAGATTGAGCACGGCGGCGCCCATATCGAATATGATTCCCTGATGAATCTGGATGAAGGCTGGGTTTCGCGGAAGGTCTTCTACGATCGGGACATTTACGAGGAGGAGATGCGCCAGATCTTCGCGCGTGTTTGGCTGTTCGTCGCTCATGAATCGCAGATTCCCAATCCGGGAGACTTCGTGACCACCTATATGGGCGAGGACGGCGTGATCGTTGCCCGCCAGCGGGACAAGTCGGTTGGCGTATTCATCAACTCCTGCCCACATCGCGGCAACAAGGTGTGTCATGCCGATGGCGGCAATGCGCGACGCTTTGTCTGCAACTATCACGGCTGGGCCTTCGATATCGGCGGCAATTTGATGGGGATGAATGCCGAGGAAGTGTATGATCCGGGCGATATCGACAAGAGCGAATGGGGCATGCAGCCGGTCGCCAAGGTCGGCGTCTACAAGGGCCTGATCTTCGCCACCTTCGATCCCGGCGCTCCCAGTCTGGAGGATTATCTCGGCGACTATCGCTGGTATCTGGATTGCATTCTGGACAGCGATGAAGGCGGTTCCGAACTGGTCGGCGGGACGATGAAGTTCATGATCCCGATGAACTGGAAAGTGGCCGCGGAGAATTTCGTCGGCGATGCCTATCATGCCGCCTGGACGCATGACTCGGCTTCGAAGGCGATGACCGGCGGCATGGCCTTCCCGCCGATCGATTTCGAGAATACCTTTCACAGCAGCGCCAACGGGCACGGGCTGGAATTCGGGCTGGATGGCATCGGCGATATCGCACTGCTGGGCCGCCCGAAAGTGACCGAATACTTCATGGATGTCCTGAAGCCGAGGATGGAAAAGCGGCTGGGCGCGCTGCGCTCGCAGATCTTCGGTTCGATCGCATCGGCTTCGGTGTTTCCCAACCTGTCCTACCTGCCCGGCATCTCCACCTTCCGTACCTGGTTGCCGAAGGGACCGACCATGACGGAGGTTCGCAGCTGGACGATCGTCAATCGCGACATGCCCGACGATATCAAGGACGAGATCACCAAGGCGGTAATGCAGACCTTCGGCCCCAGCGGCACGTTCGAAATGGACGATGGCGAGAACTGGGAACACAGCACCATTACCAACAAGGGCTACGTCACCCGGCAGGGCCGACTGCACTACGGCTGCGGCATCAGTCGCAAGGATGATCACGCAGAGTTGCCCGGCATTGTTCATCGTGGCCAGTTCGCCGATTCCAACCAGCGCGAATTCCATCGCCGCTGGCACGACCTGATGACGGCGGAAAGCTGGGACGACGTTCCCGACCGGCGCAGTAACCGGCTCAAGGGTCGCGAGACGCGCGACCTTCCCCAAGGCCTCAAGAGCCTTTGACCCCATAGCATATCGGAGGATGACATGACCGAGCTTGCCAAGGAACGCGTGGCATCGAGGATGCCCACGGCGGACCTGATTATCGAAATCCAGCAGTTGCTCTTTCGCGAGGCGCGACTGCTCGATGCCGAACGTTATGATGAATGGGTCGAGATGCTGGCCGAAGACCTGCATTATTTCATGCCGAACATGGAAACGCGGTTCCGCGCCGACAAGTCGAACATCATCGAAGATCTTACGCGGGCGGCCTATTTCAACGACGATCGCGACGACATCATCAAGCGTCTGGCGCGCCTCAAGACCGGGACGGCCTGGTCCGAAGATCCGGCCACACGCTACACTCACCTGATCGGCAATGTCGAAGTGGAATTGACCGAAAAGGGCGATGAATATGTCGTCTACTCCGCCTTTCTGCTGTGTCGCGGACGCAATGAGCGCGACGAGGACATTCAGGTCGGCAAGCGCAAGGATCTTTGGCGGCGCACCGCAGAAGGCCTGAAACTTGTCCAGCGCACGATTCACCTCAATCAGAACACGCTGTTGAGCAAGAACCTCAACGCGTTTCTGTAATGCCGAGGGCAGAGTAGAGGGGAGTGAGAAGCTGATGACAAGGCAGAATGACATCGACTTTCTGGGCGACTTCCGGATGGTCATCGATGGTCGCACCGAAGGTTCGGAAAAGACCATCGAGGTCATCAATCCGGCGACCGAGCAGCCGGTCGGCCATGCGCCTGATTGTTCCGCCGATCAGCTCGACGCAGCCATCGCCTCTGCCCGTCAGGCATTTATGAGCTGGAAGGCCACGCCAATCGCTGAGCGGCAGGCCCTGCTGCGGGCGATTGCGGACCGGATTGAGAGCATCGTCGAGCCTCTGGCACTCCTGCTGACGCGTGAGCAGGGCAAGCCACTCGCGGATGCGCGCGGAGAAATTCTCCGTGCGACGCAGTGGTTTCGTTTTTATGCCGAACAGGACCTGCCGGTCGGACGGCACACCGAACCCGGTGGGCAGGAGGTTACGGTCCGCCGCGTTCCTCTGGGCGTGGTCGGCGCGATCGCGCCGTGGAACTATCCGATCTCGATGGCGCTGTGGAAACTGGCTCCCGCGCTGCTGGCCGGCAATGCGGTGGTGCTGAAACCTTCGCCCTTCACGCCGCTGACGACGCTCAAACTATGTGAAGCCCTGATCGATATTCTTCCACCGGGCCTCGTGAACGCGTTATCGGGCGGGGACAATCTCGGTCCGTGGATTTCGGAACATCCGGGAATCGACAAGATCGCGTTCACCGGCTCCACCGCCACGGGCCGTGCGGTCATGCGCTCCAGCGCGGCCAATCTGAAGCGGCTGACGCTCGAACTGGGCGGTAACGATCCGGCCATCGTGCTGCCCGATGTCGATGTGGAGGAAACCGCCGGGAAGCTGTTCTGGGCGGCATTTCGCAACAATGGCCAGCTATGCGTCGCGGCCAAGCGCATTTACGTCCATGACTCGATCTACGACGATTTTGCTGCTGCGATCGGCAAGATTGCCCGTTCGACTGCTCCTGCACCTGGTGAGCAGGAAGGCGCGGTGCTTGGCCCCGTCCAGAACCGCATCCAGTACGACAAGGTAAGGGGACTGATTGCGGCTTCCCGCGCCGCGGGTCTCGGGTTTCTGTCTGAACCGGGCAGCTTCGACGGACCCGGCTTCTTCATCGCCCCGACCATTATCGACAACCCGCCCGAGGATGCGCGGATCGTGCAGGAAGAACCTTTCGGTCCGGTCGTTCCCTTGCTGCGCTATCACGATATTGACGAGGTCATCCGCAGGGCGAACGAGTCCGAATACGGGTTGGCGGCGTCTGTCTGGGCCAAGGATGCCGATCTGGCCGAAGAGGTGGCCGTGCGTATCGAAAGCGGAACGGTGTGGATCAACACCGCGCATATCCTTTCGCCGTCGATCCCGTTTTCCGGGCGCAAGCAGTCGGGAATCGGGGTCGAGAACGGCAAGGAGGTATTGCTCGAATATACCGGGATACAGGCGATCATCCGCTGATCCTCGCGATCCCGCCAGGCGCGCGGCGGTGACGAGGCAGCAGATCATTACCCGCTGTGATCTTGGGTATTTCGACCTCGCCTTTCAAACGCGCAGGCCCTGCCGCATGTTCTCGGTCGAACAACAGACAAGCGAGATCGCTGCATTGGCAACACTGCCTTTAGTCAGCGCCACGAGAGGGATTTTCCGATGAAAACGAAGGCCGGAGGCGAGCCGGGTGCTGGAGCCCTTGCGGGGCTGAATGTCGTCGATCTGTCGCGCGTTCTGGCGGGGCCGCTGTGTACCCAGATCCTCTCCGATCACGGCGCCGAGGTCATTAAGGTCGAGCCGCCCGCCGGAGATGAAACGCGCACCTGGGGGCCGCCCTTTTCGCAAGGTACCGGCGCCTATTTCGTCGGCATCAACCGCAACAAGCGCGACATCGTGCTTGATCTCACCCGTCCCGAAGCGCGCGATGTCTTGCTTCGGCTGCTTGAAGACGCGGACGTGCTGGTGGAGAACTTCAAGACGGGGACGATGGAGCGCTGGGGCCTCGGCTACGAAGATGTGCTGAAGGAGAAGTTTCCGCAGCTCATCTATGCCCGGATCAGCGGCTTTGGCGACGATGGCCCGCTCGGCGGTATGCCCGGTTATGACGCTGTGCTCCAGGCGATGTGCGGCGTGATGAGCGTCAACGGCGATCCCGCCACCGGTGCCACCCGCATGGGCATCTCCATTGTCGACATCACTGCCGGATTGAACGCGGTAATCGGCATCATGCTCGCCGTGGCCGAGCGCAACCGATCCTCGCTGGGGCAGCGTGTGGAATCGACCCTGTACGATTCCGCGTTGAGCCTGCTGCATCCCCATGCGGCCAACTGGTTCATGGATGGCCGCGAGCCGCAACTGGTCGGCAGCGGGCATTTGACGATTTTCCCCTACGACAAGTTCACGGCTGCCGGCGGCAAGGATATCTTCGTCGGCATCGGTAACGACCGCCAGTTTCGCAAATTCTGTGACCATCTGGGTCTTGATGGCGTGGCCGATGACGACCGCTTCCGCACCAATGGCGACCGCACCGTCAATCGCGACAAACTGCGTCCCTTGCTGGAGCAGGCCATCGGCGCACGACAGGCCGACGAGCTGTGCGACGAATTGCTGGCGCTGGGCGTGCCGGCTGGCCCGGTGCGCTCCGTCCCTGAAGCGTTCAGCCATGCCCACACCGACCACCGGAACATGCGCGTGAGGCTGGGGCCGGACGAACAATCGACCGGCGTTCCTGTCAAGCTGTCGCGAACGCCAGGTGCAGCGAAGACGCCGGCTCCCGCATGGGGGCAGGACAGCCGGGCGATCCTCGGTGACGCGGGCTACTCGGAAGACGAGATCGCCCGACTGCTGGCCGATGGCGCTGTTAGCGAAAGCAGGTAAGAGGATGTTGGACGCATATATCTACGACGGTATTCGTTCGCCAATCGGGCGGTATGGTGGCAAGCTGGCATCTGTCCGTCCGGACGATCTCGCGGCCAAGGTGGTTCGAGAGCTCGTGGCGCGTTCGTCGTTCGATGGCGCGCAGGTCGAAGATGTCATCATGGGCAATGTCACCCAGTCGGGTGAGGACAGCCGCAATGTGGCGCGGCATATCGCCCTTGCTGCAGGTCTGCCGGTGGAGGCCGCGGGCCAGACGGTCAACCGGCTGTGCGGATCGGGGCTTGCGGCGGTGCTGGATGCCGCGCGGACCGTGCGTTGCGGTGAGGGTGAGCTGTTCGTGGCCGGCGGCGTTGAGAGCATGTCGCGCGCGCCCTTCGTGATGGGAAAGGCGGAAAGTGCCTACAGCCGTGCCGCGAAGATCTACGATACCACTATCGGCAGCCGGTTCCCCAACCCGGCGATCACCGACCCCTATGGCAATGATTCCATGCCGGAAACGGCTGACAATGTTGCGCGTGAACTGGACCTCACGCGCGAAGACGGCGATCTGTTCGCCTGTAATTCGCAAGCGAAATACGCGCGGGCGAAGGCGGCTGGCTTTTACGATGAAGAGATCCTGCCGATCGAGGTTTCGACCGGGCGCAAGACACCGCCGGTCGCTGTTGCTGACGATGAGCACCCGCGAGCCGATACCGAACTGGCGAAGCTCACGAGCCTGCGACCGCTGTTCGAGGGCGGCGTGGTCACTGCCGGGAACGCCAGCGGGATTAATGACGGTGCTGCGGCTCTGCTGATCGGTTCGACGGCGATCGGCGAGCGCGCCGGGGCGAGGCCGCTTGCCCGGATCGTCGCGGGGGCGGTGGCGGGTGTGCCGCCGCGCATCATGGGGCTGGGACCGGTGCCGGCCACGCGCAAGGTTCTGGAGCGGGCCGGGATCAGGCTTGCCGATCTTGACGTCATTGAAATCAACGAGGCTTTCGCAGTGCAGGTTCTCGGCTGCTGCCAGCAGCTCGGTCTGGCCGGTGATGACGAACGTCTCAACCCCAATGGCGGCGGTATTGCCTTGGGCCATCCGCTTGGATGCTCGGGCGCTCGCCTGGCTCTGACCGCAACGCGCCAGCTGCACCGGGTCGGGGGGCGCTATGCCCTGGTCACGATGTGTATCGGCGTCGGTCAGGGGATCGCGGCGATCATTGAGCGCGTCGAGGCGTAAGAGTTGGAGGCCCTGATGGATATTCGTTTCAGCGCAGAGGAGATCGATTTCCGCCAGTCGGTGCGGGAGTTTCTGGAAACGAACGTGCCCGATGATGTGCGCCGTAAGCTGTATCACGGCGAGGAGGTCGAGAAGGCCGAGCTGGCCGCCTGGACACAGGTGCTGAACAAGCAAGGCTGGGCTGTCCCGCACTGGCCCGTCGAATGGGGCGGCACCGGGTGGGATGCGGTGAAGCAGATGATCTTCCGCGACGAAGTGCAGAGCTATCCTGCGCCCGAGCCGCTGTCGTTCGGGGCGAGCATGGTTGGCCCCGTGATCTACACTTTTGGTTCGGAAGAACAGAAGCGTCGTTTCCTGCCGCGGATTGCCAATCTTGACGACTGGTGGTGCCAGGGATTTTCGGAACCCGGAGCGGGCTCTGACCTCGCCAGTCTGAAGACAACAGCGCAGCGCGATGGCGATCACTGGGTGGTGAACGGTCAGAAAACCTGGACAACGCTGGGTCAGCATGCGGACTGGATATTTGTCCTCGCCCGCACTGATTCTTCGGTGAAGAAGCAGGCGGGAATTTCCTTCCTGCTCGTCGACATGAAGACACCTGGCGTGACGGTGCGTCCGATCGAACTGATCGATGGCAGCGTGGAAGTGAACGAGGTCTTCTTCGACGAGGTGCGCGTTCCGGCGGAAAATCTGGTCGGAGAAGAGAACAAGGGCTGGGACTATGCCAAGTTCCTGCTCGGCAATGAACGCCACGGGCAGGCGCGCGTCGGCCTCAGCAAGATGCGCCTGCGCTGCGTGCGCGAACTCGCGACTGCTTCTCTTTCCGGCGGGCGGCCTATCATCGAGAGCGATGCCTTCCGCCGCAAGCTGGCCCGCGCCGAAATCGCGGCCAAGGCTCTGGAAATGACCGTTCTGCGCGTCGTCAGCGAAGCGGCGGGCGAGCATGGCAAACCCAATCCACTCTCCTCGATCCTGAAAGTGCGCGGGTCCGAATTGCAGCAGGCGACCAGCGCCTTGTTGATGGATGTCGCGGGGCCGCTGGCGCTGAGCGATGCCGAGCCGGATGCGAAACACGGGAAGAACGAAAGTGCCGATGCCGGCATCGAATCCATCGCCGCCACCTATTTCAACTTGCGGAAACTGTCGATCTACGGCGGTGCCAACGAAATTCAGCGCACGATCGTCGCCAAGACTATTCTGGGGCTGTGACGATGAACTTTGATCTCAACGATGAACAGCGCATGGTGCGCGACAGCGTCGAGCGTCTGATGGCCGATGCCTATGACTTCGAGAGCAGGCGGCGTTTTCAACGCCAGCCGGCAGGCTACAGCACGGACATCTGGTCAAATTTCGCCGAGCTAGGCTTGCTCGGTCTGCCTGTTCCCGAAGAATACGGCGGCTTTGGCGGCGGTCCGGCAGAAACCATGATCATCATGGAAACGCTGGGACGGGCACTGTCGCTCGAACCCTATTTTGCCGGTATCGTTTTGCCGGCGGCCTTGCTGCGCCATGCGGGCAATCAGGCCGTGCCTGCCGAGATCTTCCCGGCCATGGCGACGGGCGAACTGCTGCTTGGCGTGGCGCATGGCGAACCGCAGGCCCGCTACGATTTGCACGACGTTGCGACAAATGCGCGGCAGGACGGCGATGGTTATGTCCTCAACGGCTGCAAGAGCCTTGTCCTTCACGGCGAGGCGGCGGACAGGCTGCTCGTATCAGCCCGGATTGCGGGAGAGCGGGCAAGCGCGGATGGCATCGGGCTGTTCCTGGTGGATGCCAAGGCCGATGGCATCGTCAGAAAAGGTGGCCGGATGCCAGACGGCATGCGCGTGGCGGAAGTGCGCTTTGACGATGTCCGCGTTCCGGCGCACGCGCTGGTCTCGGCATCGGCAGCGCCGACGATTGACGCTGCCTTTGACGAAGCGTTGGCCGCAATCTGCGCCGAAGCCATCGGTGTGATGGACGAAGCGCTCAGGATGACCGTCGAATATCTCAAGGATCGCAAGCAGTTCGGCGTACCGCTCGGGTCGTTTCAGGCGCTCCAGCATCGCGCGGCGGATATGTACATCGCCTTGGAACAGGCCCGCAGCATGGTCTTTTTTGCCTTGATGAACCTGGAGGAACCGCCCGCCACGCGACGGGACGCTGTTTTCGCAGCGAAGGTGCAGATCAACGAATCCGCGCGGGTTATCGGCGAACAGGCCGTGCAGCTTCATGGCGGCATCGGGATGACCGAGGAATACAAGCTGGGTCATTTGTTCAAGCGGTTGACGGTGATAGGGCGGATGTTTGCCGACACAGAGCACTGTCTGGACCACCTGTCGCGCTCGCGGGGGCTGTTCAATGGCTGATGCGAGCAATGGCAACGGGCATGAACACGGCCCGGTTCGGTACGCGGCAGCGGATGGCGTTGCGGTCCTGACCATCGCCAATCCACCGGTCAATGCACTCGGCGCTGCGTTGCGGGCCGGACTGGCAGGGGCTGTTACGCAGGCCGGTGCGGACCCCTCTGTCGAGGCTGTCGTGGTCGCCGCCGAGGGCAAGGTCTTCATCGCGGGTGCTGACATCAGCGAATTCGGCAAGCCTCCGGTGCCGCCGGTGCTGCCGGACCTGCTCGAACAGATCGAAGCCATGGAAATACCAGTCGTCGCCGCGATTGGCGGCACGGCATTGGGTGGTGGCCTGGAACTGGCGCTGGCCTGCCATGCCCGGGTCGCGAAATCGGGCGCAAAGCTGGGCTTGCCCGAAGTCAAACTCGGGCTGATCCCGGGCGCGGGCGGAACGCAGCGTCTGCCGCGACTGATCGGAGCGGCCGCGGCTCTGAAGCTAATGATCGACGGAGAGCCAGTCACCGCCGGTGGTACTGCCCCGTCCGGTCTGACCGATGCGGTTTGCGAGGGCGACCCGCTGGAACAGGCGATCGCCATGGCCCGGTCGCTGGCGCAGTCAGGTTTGCGCCGCAGCCGGGATGCGGACGCGCAGGGTGCACGCGAGGAGTTCGAAGAGACAGCTGCGGCGCTGCTCAAGCGCAACGCCGGGCACCCCAGTGTTGCGGCCTGCGTGGAAGCGGTTCGGGCAACTTTCGATCTGCCTTTTGCGGAAGGTCAGGCAAAGGAGCGCGCCGCTTTCCTCAGCCTCGTCGAGGATACGCGCTCCAAGGCCTTGCGCTATGTCTTCTTCGCCGAGCGACGCGCGGTCCGGCCGGTTGGCGCGGCGGCTGATGCCCAGCCGCGCAGCATTGATCGCGCCGCGATCATCGGTGGTGGGACAATGGGCGGCGGTATCGCGATGTGCTTCGCCAATGCGGGGATTCCCGTCACCATCATCGAAACCGGGCAGGACGGGCTTGATCGCGGGCTTCAGCGGATTGCCAAGAACTATGACATTTCGGTCAAGCGCGGCTCGCTCAGCGAGGATGCGCGCGACGCGCGCCTGAAGCTGATCCACGGCAGTCTGGATATGGAATCGACTGGCGAAGCGGATATCGTCATCGAGGCGGTGTTCGAGGACATGGCGCTGAAGAAGGACATTTTCGGTCGTCTCGGGCAATTGACGAAAGCGGGCACGATCCTGGCAACAAATACTTCCTATCTCGACGTCAATGAGATCGCCAATGCCAGCGGCCGTCCGGAAGATGTTCTGGGCCTGCATTTCTTCAGCCCGGCCAATGTCATGCGGCTGCTCGAAGTCGTTCGCGGAGAGGCCACCGATCCAGCCGTGCTGGCGACGGCGATGAAGCTCGGCTCGGTGCTGGGCAAATTGCCGGTAATGGTCGGCGTCTGCCACGGCTTCGTTGGCAACAGGATGCTGGCGGTGCGCAATGCCCAGGCGGAGCAGCTGCTGCTGGAAGGCGCTCTTCCGCAGAACGTTGACCGGGCGCTGACCGCATTCGGTTTTCGCATGGGGCCGTTCGCGACCAGCGACATGGCCGGCCTCGATATTGGCTGGCGGATGCGCCAGGCAACCGGCCAATCCGCGCCGGTGGCGGACACACTTTGCGAAATGGGGCGCTTCGGACAGAAGGCCGCCAAAGGCTTCTACCGCTATGAAGAAGGGGATCGCACGCCCCATGCCGATGAGGATGTTTCGCAGCTGATCGAACGAATTTCCGCTGATCGTGGTGTTTCTCGCCGCAGCTTCGATGATCGGGAAATCGTTCAGCGGCTCGTCTACCCAATGATCAATGAAGGGGCGAAGATACTGGAAGAAGGGATCGCCAATTCGGCCAGCGATATCGATGTCATCTGGCTCAACGGTTATGGCTGGCCCGCATGGCGCGGTGGCCCGATGTATCTTGCCGATCAGGTAGGACTGCAAGAGATTGCCCGCTATCTTGAAGATCTGGCTGACGAGCTAGGGCTGGAATCGCTTCGACCCTCTGCATTGTTGCGTCAGCTTGCCGCGGAAGGGCGCGGTTTTTCCTCCGATTAGCGCCGGCGGCCCGCTCTGGGCGGGTCGCGCCAGCCTACTGCAATGCGCCGGCTCTCGAACGCTGTTGTGTGACGGAGCAGGCTTAGCTGTGTCGCCCTTCTTCAACCTCCTCAAGCCGCTCTAGCAAGGGAGATATAAGCCATCGTGATTTCGGGTATTTCGACCTCGCCTTCCATTGCGTCGAAGAAAACGCCAGCATCGCGTCACTGAAAAAAAGGCCCGCGTTTCTTGGCGCAGCAAGAACGTATCCAAGGGTATCGAGGGATCATATAATAACTGGATTTGTGAGAGTATAAAATAGTCGAAATAATGACAATATTCGGGTGTATGTAAAAAAATACGCAAATAATTGAATCGCCTTTTTCCGGAAAGGTGATCGAATAGGGAGACAGGATTGTGCGGAAGGCAAAATATCTATTGACCTGCTGTGGGTTTCTCGCCTTTTCAACGCCTGCATTTGCGCAGGACGTTGATCATGTTGGTCGTGCCGAGGAGGGGGCTGCTGCTCCCGCCTTAGATGACATCATCGTAACGGCGCAGAAGGGTAACCAGTCGCTCCAGAAGTCCCCGGTTGCGATTACGGCGATCGGCGGTGAGTCGCTGACGGCGCAGGGCGTGGTCGACATTCGCGGAGTGCAGGCGCTGGTACCTTCGGTGCGGTTCCAGCAGCAGAACGCAGCCACGCAGATTTACATTCGCGGCGTGGGCGCAACGGCGGATTTTCCGCAGGTTGATCCGCCGACGGCGTTTCACTTCAACGGTATCTACATCCCGCGTGAAGGCACCAGCGTGCCGATCTACGACGTGGCGCAGCTGGAGGTTCTGCCCGGACCGCAGGGCACGTTGTACGGGCGCAGCGCGCTGGGCGGCATTATCGACATCAGGTTCAAACGGCCGACCTTCAAGCAGGAAACGGACGTTCTGACCGAAGTCGGCAATTATTCGATGTTCCATACCACCTTCGTGCAGAACGTACCCGTAACGGACGAACTGGCGATCCGCGGTGCATTCGACTACAATCGACACAGCGGGTACATGACCTCCGGCGCCAATGCCGCCGATGACTGGGGGGCTCGGCTTTCACTGCTGTATGAACCCCGCGAGGACTTCACGGCTTATGTATTTGCCTCCTTCGTCGACAAGAATGGCACCGCCTCCAACCTAGTCGCACAAGGGGTGAATCTCGATGGTTCCTTGAGTTCGGGCGCTTTCATCCAGAAGAATCCTTGGAACGACCAACTTCCACCAAGCCTGCTGGCGGTGTCTCCCTTCGGTCAACCTGACGCAGGCGACATCCGCTATTCCAACAGCATGGTCGGTGGTGAGCTCAAATGGGACATCAGCGACAACTTGACGCTCACCTATATCCCGTCGTGGCTGCATCTGGAGGTCGGAGTCGATTTCTGGCTGAGCGGCTTGCCGGGATCCAAGCGCGACGAATACAACCAGACCACGCACGAACTGCGCCTGTCGGGCGATCACGACTGGGGCAAGTGGCTGGTCGGCCTCTACGGTTATCGTATGCGGGCCGAGGGAGAGTTCTTCGTCGGTGCCCCGTTCGATGTGATCACCACTCAAGGCTTTCCAACCAGCCTGGTGGGTCGCAGTGTGATCAAGGGTCTGGCCGGATTTGGCCAGTTGACTTACAATATCACCGATGATCTCAGAGCCATCTTTGGTGGGCGTTACAGCGTTGACAACCGTACAGGTGGGGGCTTGTTCTTCGATGGCGCCGGACTTTCCCCTTACAGCTCCGATGAAACCTACCGCAATTTCGACTATAAGGTCGGCCTGAACTACGATCTGACGCAACAAGTCATGCTTTATGCCACGCTCGAGACAGGGTATCAGCCCGGCACCTTCAACAACTTCGCCAGCACCCCGGCCCTGTCGAACCAGGTCAAGGCGTCTGACCTGACCGCTTACACAGCGGGCGTAAAGACCCGCTTGTTCGGCAACGCGGTCACCTGGAACAATGAGTTCTTCTATTACGACTATAAGGATCTGCTGGCCTCGGCGTTCGACACCGTGCGCAATGCCACCCAGACCTTCAATGCGAAAAAGGTGGAAATATACGGGCTGCAATCGGACCTAGTCGCCGATCTGAGTGCCAATGATCGTTTCAACATCACGATCGGCTATCTGCATGCCCGCAACAAGGACTTCGACCGCCCTGCCAACCTCCCCGGGGGCACGGCAAGCTTTAATGGCCTGCAATTGCAGTACGCTCCCGACTGGACCGTCAGCGCCGGTTATTATCACGATTTCCAAATGCCCGACGGCTATTTCCGAGCGCATGTGACGACGCGCTACGAAAGCTCGTTCTTCGGCGATTTCAGCCAGGCACCGGGGGGACGGCAGGATAGTTATACGAAGACCAACTTTTCGTTCACCTACTACGCCAATGACGGATCGTGGAGCCTGGGTGCCTGGGTCAAGAACATCGAGGACGAACCCGTCCAGGCCGCCACAGCTGTCGGCAGCAACTTTCCCTTCAACCCGCAAGGCGCGTCAGTCTACCTCGAACCGCCCCGCACCTATGGACTCAGGGCGACACTTAACTTGTAAGAACACTAGATCATACCGTCTCCCGTCCTCTCCCTGGGAGACGGCATGTTCAGGAAGCCGGGCAGCTGGTGATCGACGAGCCTGTCTGGAGTAGTTGAGCTCCTCTGGCTGGCATCGTGGCCGCAGGGAACGAGGGCGCAATCCGAACAATGGTCGCGGTGTGTTTCAGCGACTGGCCGCAATGACATGGACCGGCCACAAGGAGACTTTCTATGGCAGGAATGGTGCCTTTCGATTGGTCTGATCCGTTCGATCTCGAAGATCAATTGACTGAAGATGAGCGGATGATCTGCGACAGCGCCCACGCATTTGCGCAGGGTGAGTTGCAACCGCGCGTGATCGAGGCGTTTCGTGAAGAACGCGACGCGCCGGAATTGTTCCGGATGATGGGTGAGGCGGGCCTGCTGGGCGTCACGCTGCCCGAGGAATATGGTGGTGCGGCGGCGAGCTATGTAGCTTACGGCCTTGTCGCGCGCGAGATCGAGCGCGTGGATTCAGGCTATCGCTCGATGGCGTCCGTGCAGTCGAGCCTCGTGATCTATCCGATCCTGGCCTACGGCTCCGAGGAGCAGAAGCGCAAATATTTGCCGGGCCTCGCCTCGGGTCAGCTGATCGGTTGCTTCGGCCTGACCGAACCCGATGCCGGTTCCGATCCCGGCGGGATGCGCACAGTCGCAAAAAAGGACGGCGATGGCTATGTGCTGAGCGGGGCAAAAACCTGGATCAGCAATTCGCCCTTCGCCGATGTGTTCGTCGTCTGGGCGAAGAGCGAGGCGCATGGCGGCAAGATTCGCGGCTTCATTCTCGACAAGGGCATGAAGGGGCTTGAGGCCCCCAAGATCAAGGGCAAGATTTCGCTGCGTGCCTCCACCACGGGCATGATCATGATGGACGAGGTGCGCGTCGGCGCCGATGCGCTGATGCCCGGAGGCGAAGGGCTGGGCGGTCCGTTCGGCTGCCTCAACCGTGCGCGTTACGGCATCTCGTGGGGCGCGATGGGGGCAGCTGAGTTCTGCTTTCATGCCTCGCGCCAGTACGGCCTCGACCGCAAGCAGTTCGGTCGACCGCTGGCGGCAACCCAGCTCCACCAGAAGAAGTTGGCCGACATGATGGTCGATATCGCCATGGGGCTCCAGTCGTCGCTCCGCGTCGGCCGGTTGATGGACGAGGGGCGGTTCGCGCCGGAAATGGTCTCGATGGTCAAGCGCAACAACGTCGGCAAGGCGCTCGATATCGCGCGGCAGGCGCGCGATATGCACGGCGGGAACGGCATTTCCGAGGAATATCAGGTGATCCGCCACATGGTGAACCTGGAAACGGTGAACACCTATGAAGGCGCACACGATGTCCACGCGCTGATCCTCGGGCGCGCCATTACCGGCATCGCAGCGTTTTAGCGTCGTTGGCCTTACGGGACACCCCTCGTTCCTGGTGAACACGGCAGGGAAATGGTCCCTGTGTCCCGGTCATGACAATTGCCGCCGGATGGAGAGTTCCAATGAAAATACTCGTGCCCGTGAAGCGGGTGATCGATTACAACGTGAAGCCGCGGGTGAAGGCGGACGGTAGCGGGGTCGATCTGGCCAATGTGAAGATGAGCATGAACCCGTTCGACGAGATCGCGGTGGAAGAGGCGCTGCGGCTGAAAGAGGCGGGCAAGGCCGAAGAGGTCATTGCGGTCAGCGTTGGCCCGGCGAAGGCGCAGGAAACGCTGCGGACCGCGCTGGCGATGGGTGCCGACCGGGCGATCCTGGTGGAAACCGACGAAGCGGTGGAACCGCTGGCGGTGGCCAAGATCCTCAAGGCGATTGCCGACGAGGAAGCGCCGGGCATCGTGATGCTGGGCAAGCAGGCGATCGACGACGACAGCAACCAGACGGGGCAGATGCTGGCCGCGCTGATGGGCCGCCCGCAGGGCACCTTCGCCAGCAAGGTCGAGGTCGAGGGCGATGCGGTTACCGTGACGCGCGAAGTCGACGGCGGGCTGGAGACGGTCAAGCTGACCCTTCCGGCCATCGTGACCACCGACCTGCGCCTGAACGAGCCGCGCTATGCCTCGCTGCCGAACATCATGAAGGCGAAGAAGAAGCCGCTCGACGTGAAGACCCCGGGCGATTTCGGGGTCGACATCGCCCCGCGCCTGACGGTGCTCAAGGTCGTCGAACCGCCCGTGCGTCAGGCCGGCGAGAAGTTCGCCGACGTCGACGCGCTGCTGGCCAAACTGAAGGAAAAGGGAGTGGTCGCATGAGCGCACTGGTTCTCGCAGAACATCATGATGGCAAGCTGGGCGATGCCACGCTCGCCACGGTCACCGCGGCTGCCGCGCTGGGCGGCCCGGTCCATGTGCTGGTCGCCGGTGACGGGGCCGAAGCGCAGGCCGTCGCCGATGCCGCGGCCAGGGTCGCCGGGGTGGAGCAGGTGCTGCTCGCCAGCGATGCCGCCTATAGCGCGCAGCTGGCGGAAAACGTCGCCCCGCTGATCGCCGGGCTGATGAATGGCTACGACGCCTTCCTCGCGCCCGCGACGACCACCGGCAAGAACATCGCCCCGCGCGTGGCGGCGCTGCTCGACGTGATGCAGCTGTCGGACATCCTCTCGGTCGAGGGGCCCAAGACCTTCACCCGGCCGATCTATGCCGGCAATGCCATCGCCACGGTCGAAAGCGGCGATGCGAAGCTGGTCCTTACCGTGCGCGGCACCGCGTTCGAGAAGGCGAGCGCCGAGGGCGGCTCGGCCAGCGTCGAGAGCGTGGCGGGCACCGGCGATGCGGGCTTGTCGAGCTTCGTGGGTCTCGATGCGGTCAAGTCCGACCGTCCCGAGCTGACCAGCGCCAAGATCGTCGTCTCGGGCGGGCGCGCGCTGAAGGATGCGGAGACGTTCGAGGCGGTCATCACGCCGCTCGCCGACAAGCTCGGCGCGGCCATCGGCGCGAGCCGTGCGGCGGTGGATGCGGGCTATATGCCGAACGATTACCAGGTCGGGCAGACGGGCAAGATCGTCGCCCCGGACCTGTATATCGCGGTGGGCATCTCGGGCGCGATCCAGCACCTGGCGGGGATGAAGGATTCCAAGATCATCGTCGCCATCAACAAGGACGAGGACGCGCCGATCTTCCAAGTCGCCGATTACGGCCTCGTCGCAGACCTCTACAACGCCGTCCCGGAACTGACGGGGAAGTTGTAAGGATCGCAACGACAAGACCAAGATCGGAATTGCCCATGACGTCGGCCCGCCAAGACCGGATCACAAGTATTCTCGTTGCCAACCGGTCGGAAATCGCCATCCGCGTGTTTCGCGCGGCGACCGAACTGGAGATCCGGACGGTCGCGATCTATGCGGAGGAAGACAAGCTCTCGCTGCATCGCTTCAAGGCGGACGAAGCCTATCATCTGGGCGAGGGCGCCGGGCCGATCGCAGCCTATCTCGATGGCGAACGGATCATCGAGATAGCCCGGAAAGCGGACGTGGACGCGATCCATCCGGGCTATGGCTTTCTGTCGGAAAACCCCGATTTCGCGCAGGCCTGCGCCGATACCGGGATCATTTTCATCGGCCCCGCCCCCGAGACGATGCGCGCGCTGGGGGACAAGGTTTCCGCGCGCCATATCGCCATCGCGGCCGGTGTACCCGTGGTCCCGGCGAGCGAACCGCTGCCCGATGACGAGCGTGAAATCTGCCGGATCGCGGGCGAAATCGGCTATCCGCTGATGCTCAAGGCGAGCTGGGGTGGCGGCGGGCGCGGGATGCGCCCGATCGAGAGCGAGGCCGGGCTGCTCGATGCAGTGCAATCGGGCAAGCGCGAGGCAAAGGCCGCCTTCGGGCGCGACGAAGTCTATCTCGAAAAGCTGATCCGCCGCGCGCGCCATGTCGAGGTGCAGTTGCTGGGCGACAGCCACGGCAACCTGTTCCACCTTTTCGAGCGCGATTGTTCGATCCAGCGGCGCAATCAGAAAGTGATCGAACGCGCCCCCGCGCCCTATCTCGACGAGGCGACGCGGCAGGCCCTGTGCGACGCCGCGCTGAAGATCGGGCGGGCGACCGATTATGTCGGTGCAGGTACGGTCGAGTTCCTGATGGATGAGGACAGCGGCGCCTTCTACTTCATCGAGGTGAATCCGCGCATCCAGGTCGAGCATACGGTGACCGAGATGGTGACCGATATCGATATCGTGAAAGCGCAGATCAGGATCGCCGGGGGCGGCCATCTGGGCGTGGCGGAAGAAACCGGCGTTCCGCCGCAGGACGAAATCCGCCTGACGGGCCACGCGCTGCAATGCCGCGTGACCACGGAAGACCCGGAGAACAGTTTCATCCCCGATTACGGCCGCATCACCGCCTATCGCGGAGCGTTCGGCTATGGCGTGCGGATCGATGGTGGCACGGCCTATTCGGGCGCGGTGGTGACGCGCCATTACGATCCGTTGCTCGAGAAGGTGACGGCCTGGGCGCCGACTGCGCGGGAGGTGGTGGCGCGTATGGACCGGGCGCTGCGCGAATATCGCATTCGCGGGGTAACGACCAATCTCGCGTTTCTGGAAAACGTGCTGGCGCACCCCGACTTCATTGCCAATCGCTATACGACGAAGTTCATCGACGACACGCCGAGCCTGCTCGATCTGGGTCAGCGGCGCGACCGGGCGACGCGCCTGCTGACCTATATCGCCGATGTGAGCGTGAACGGGCATCCCGACGTGAAAGACCGGGCATTGCCGCCCGCCCATGCGCGCAGGCCACGCGCACCCGACGTGGCGGGGCCGGTGCCCGATGGCGCGCGCCAGATCCTAGAGCGAGACGGTGCCGCAGGGCTGGCGCGCTGGGTACGGCAACAGCCACAGGTGCTGCTGACCGATACGACGATGCGCGATGCCCATCAGTCGCTGTTGGCGACGCGCATGCGTAGCCGCGACATGGTGGATGTGGCGGAGAGCTATGCCCATATGGCGCCGCAGCTTTTCAGCCTCGAATGCTGGGGCGGGGCGACTTTCGATGTCGCGATGCGTTTCCTGTCCGAAGATCCGTGGGAACGGCTCCATGCCATCCGGGAGAAGGCGCCCAATCTGCTGACGCAGATGCTGCTGCGCGGTGCCAATGGCGTAGGCTACACCAACTATCCCGACAACGTTGTGCGATACTTCATCGCCGAGGCGGCGAAAGGCATCGACATCTTCCGCATTTTCGACTGCCTCAACTGGGTGGAGAACATGCGCGTCGCCATCGATGCCGTCGTGGAGAGCGGCAAGTTGGCGCAGGGCGCCCTGTGCTACACCGGCGACATTCTCGATCCGGACCGCGCCAAATACAGCCTTGCCTATTATGTCGATCTGGCTCGCCAGCTCGAAGCGGCAGGATGCCAGATGCTGGCGGTGAAGGACATGGCCGGGCTGCTCAAGCCGGCCGCCGCGACCGCGCTGTTCAAGGCGCTGCGCGAGACGACCGACCTGCCGATCGCGCTGCACAGCCACGATACCTCGGGTGCGGCGGCGGCAACGCTTCTGGCGGCGATCGATGCGGGGGCGGACAGTGTCGACGCGGCGATGGACTCGATGTCGGGCACCACGTCGCAGCCCTGCCTCGGCGCGATCGTGGAGGCCTTGCGCCATACGGACAAGGACACCGGCCTCGATCCTGCGGCGATCCGTGAACTGAGCTTCTACTGGGAGGCGGTGCGAGCGCAATATGCCGCGTTCGAGAGCGATCTGCGTTCGGGCGCGTCGGAGGTCTATCTCCACGAGATGCCGGGCGGGCAGTTCACCAATCTCAAGGAGCAGGCGCGCAGCCTTGGGCTCGACACGCGCTGGCATGAGGTGGCGCGCGCCTATCACGATGCCAACCTGCTGTTCGGCGATATCGTCAAGGTCACGCCTTCGTCCAAGGTGGTGGGCGACATGGCGCTGATGATGGTCGCGCAGGAGTTGACGCCCGAGGACGTGCTCGATCCGGGCCGCGACATCGCATTCCCTGCTTCGGTGGTGGAGATGCTGCGCGGCGATCTGGGGCAGCCGCCGGGCGGGTGGCCGGAAAACGTCCAGCAGCGCGTGCTGGGCAAGGCAGCCCCGATCACCGTGCGTCCGGCCAGCCTGCTGGGCGAACAGGATCTGGCCGCCGCCCGCACCGAAGCGGAATCGCAGTGTGGGCGTTCATTGAGCGATCCGGAATTCGCCAGCTATCTCATGTATCCCAAGTTGTTCACCGCCTATGTCGAGGCACGCCGAAAATATGGTCCGGTCGCGGTGCTGCCGACCCCGGTCTATTTCTACGGCATGCAACCGGGCGACGAAGTGAATGTCGAGATCGAGCGCGGCAAGTCGCTGGTCATTTCCCTGACGGCGGTTGGCGCGACCGAGGAAGACGGCAGCGTGCGCGTGTTCTTCGAACTGAACGGTCAGCCGCGTATCATCACCATCGCCGACCGCACGGCAGCAGGTTCGGTCACGGCGCGGCGCATGGCGGATCCGGCGAACGAGAACCATGTCGCAGCCCCAATGCCCGGCGTGGTGTCCACGCTGGCAGTGTCCCAGGGACAAGCGGTGAAGGCGGGCGATCTGCTGCTGACTCTCGAAGCGATGAAGATGGAAACCGCAATCTCCGCACCCAAGGATGGAACCGTGGCAGAACTGGCTTTGAAGCCCGGACAGACGGTCGATGCGAAAGAACTGCTACTCGTGATGGTGGCTTGTTGAACCTCATGGGTATCCAATCGCCGCGCCTGACGATCTTCCGGGAGCCGCAGCGAGCTTCTTCGTGGATATGAATGGACAATGCAGCTTTTGATGGCCTGAGCGCGCTTCATCTCATGCTTGGCGGTGAACTGGCGGATATCATGCGTGTTCGGCGCTACCCGGAAGCCGAATGCGCTGGTGGGTGATTGCCGAAGGGGAAGGTGCCGCGATCTGGACTGAAAGATAGGCAAATTGTCCCGAAAAATATGCGTTTCACCGCATTGAAATTCTGGGGGTATCGCTGGGGGTATTCATGACGTGAGTCTTAATAAAATTATTATATATCAGTTATATAATAGCTTATGATCCATCCCTCCTCCGCTACCAAACCACCGACAACGATGCTTTTCCCTGGTTTCCTGCCGCCGCGAGGCTTCGCGTCCACACCGCCTTGACATCGCCCCATTTCCGCACACCCTCGCGCGAGGGAGGATTCGGCCGCGCGATGGACGATCTGGATCAATGGTTTGCCGAACAGATTCTGCCGTTCGAGGGCGCGCTGACCGCCTATCTGCGGCGCGTCTGGCCCGACGCGTCGGAGGTCGCCGACCTGCGGCAGGAGGTCTATGTCCGCGTTTATCAGGGCGCGGGCAGGCAGCGCCCGCCGGTTGCGCGCTTCTTCCTGTTCAGCGTCGCGCGCAACCTGCTGATCGACCGGCTGCGGAAAAGCCGCGTCGTCCCGATCGACCTGATGGCGGATTTGGACGCGCTGAACGTATTATCGGATGACATATCGGCCGACCGCATTCTAAGCGGCCGTCAGGAACTGGCGCGGCTCGAAGCGGCGCTGGGCGACCTGCCGGCGCGCTGCCGCGAGACGTTCGTGCTGCGCCGGATCGACGAACTGTCGCAGCGCGAGACGGCGGAGAAGATGGGCGTGTCGGAAGCGACGGTCGAGAAGCAGATGGTGAAGGCGATGCGGATCCTGGCGGATCGCTTCTGGAATGCCGCGTCCCGATCGGCGCAGGGCACGGACGATGGAAAGGCGGACAGCGATGAAAAGCGCCGCTGACATCGAGCAGACCGCCGCCGAATGGCTGGTGCGCCGCGAAGGCGACGGCTGGTCCGACGCCGATCAGGCCGCGTTCGACCATTGGGTCGCGGAGGAAACCGCGCACCGCATCGCCGTGATCCGCCTCGAAACCGTGTGGCGCAAGGCGGGCCGCCTGCGCGTGTCGGCGCTGCGGAGTGGGGAGGCGGAAGCTTCCAATTCCGTTCGTGCTGAACTTGTCTCTCCTCCCCCCAAGCCGTTCGCCCTGAGCTTGTCGAAGGGCCGTTCTTTCTTTCGACCTCGCCAAGAGCAGGACGGTGCTTCGACAAGCTCAGCACGAACGGAGGTGGGGGACGGCGCGGTGGATAACCCGCGCCGCCGCTGGCTCTGGCCCGCCGCCATCGCCGCCTCGCTCGCGCTGGTCAGCATCCCCATCTATCAGAATTTCACTGCCGCCGAGACTTACGCCACCGCCGTCGGCGGCTTTCAGCGTTTCCCGCTGGCCGACGGATCGCGCGTCGACCTCAACACCAATTCGCGCCTCGACATCGCCTATACGAAGGCGGTGCGCCGCCTCGACCTCGAACGGGGCGAAGCCTTCTTCAAGGTCGCGAAGAATCCGGCGCGCCCCTTCGTCGTCCATGCCGGGGCGTGGCGCGTCACCGCCGTCGGCACCGCCTTCACCGTCAAGCTGCGCGGCGGCGACATCGACGTCGTCGTCACCGAAGGCCGTGTCCGCATCGATCCGCCCGCGACCGGCGGCGCCTCCGCGCGGCCCATCTTCGCCTCGGCGGGGCAGGCCGCCACCGCCACCGGCGCCGCCCCGATCGTCCGCCCGCTCAGCGCGGCGGCGATCGACATGGCGCTGAGCTGGCGCGACGGTCTGCTGATCTTCGAGGGCCGTCCGCTCGGCGAGGTCGCGGCGGAGTTCAACCGCTACAACCAGGTCCAGCTCGTCGTCGATCCGTCGGCGACCGGCGTCATCGTCGATGGATCGTTCCGCGCGACCAACGTCGAAGGCTTCCTCCGCCTGCTGCGGCAAGGCTTCGACGTGCAGAGCGTTCGGGATGGACCGGGCGAACTTCTTCTCAAAAAAATCTAACCGTCCGCGCGCGCAGCGTACCGGAAAAGAAAAGCCGCTTCGTATTCCTCAATAGCAGCCGCGTTCAGAGCGGTACAACATGGGGGAGGAAAAATGCAGCTCAGGAAAATTGCGTTCGCCGTTCTGCTCGGTTCGACGAGCGTGCTTTCGGCCGTCTCGGCCGCGCAGGCCCAGGCGCCGGCCGCGCGACAGAGCGAATTCAACATTCCCGCCGGCGATCTGGTCGCTGGCCTGCGCGCCTATTCGCGGCAGGCGCATGTCGAGGTGATGTTCAACGCCGCCGACCTGCGCGGGCGGCGCACCGCCGGCGTCAAAGGCACCCTCGGCGCCGAAGAGGCGCTGCGCCGCCTGCTCGCCGGTGCAGATGCGGAACTGGTGCGCGACCCGTCGGGCGCCTGGCTGGTGAAGCCGGTGGGAAACGGCGCGCAGGCCGCCGCCGATGACTATCGCGGCAACGAGATCGTCGTCACGGCGCAGAAGCGCGTGGAATCGGTGCAGGATGTGCCGATCGCAGTTACTGCGCTGTCGCAGAAGGCTCTGGAGGAGCAGAAGATCGAGGGCGGCCCCGACATCATGCGTGCCGTGCCGAACCTGACGTTCAGCAAGTCGAACTTCACTGGCTACAACCTGTCGATCCGCGGTGTCGGCACCAAGGCGGTGTCCGCGACCAGCGATCCTGGGGTGGCCGTTGCCTTCAACAACAGCGGTCTGATCCACAACCGCTTCTTCGAGCAGGAATTCTTCGATATGGACCGCGTCGAGGTACTGCGCGGACCACAAGGCACGCTTTACGGACGCAACGCGACGGGCGGTGTCGTCAATCTGATCCCGGCCAAGCCCGACTTCGGCGGGTTCGAGGGCAATATCAAGGGCGAGGTCGGCAACTACAACAGCCGCCGCCTGCTCGCCATGCTCAACGTTCCGCTGGTTGATGACGTGCTGGCGGTGCGCGTCGCGGGTTCGATGACTCAGCGCAGCGGTTATGATTATAATGCGACGACGAAAAACCGCATCAACGGCCGCGATCTCTGGTCGCTCCGCACGTCCGTCGCATTCGAACCGGCGCCGTGGTTCCGCGCCAACATGATCTGGGAGCGTTTCAACGAGAACGACAACCGCTCGCGTACCGGCAAGCAGCTCTGCCATCGTGACGATGGACCGACACATGTGGGCGGGGTGGACCTTGCCGATGGAGCGAATAACTTCGGGAGCACGGAACTTCGCCGTGCGGTGTTCGGACAAGGATGCAAGCCTGGCAGCCTTTATGACGATGGTGCATTCGACACGCCCAACGGGCTTTCCTACAGTTTCATTTTGGGCGCAGTCATGTTGAGGCAGGCGGGGCTGGGTATCGGTAGCGATCCGATTACGGGGGAGCAGCAATCGATCATCCAAGCCGTCGATCCTTATGGCGGCCTCCGGCAGATTCCCGATCTGCGCACGATCGAGTCGATCCGCGATCCGCGTTACCGGGCGAAGGCCGACCTCCTGCAATTCAACCTGGACGTGGACATCACCCCTACGCTGACCTTCACGTCCCAGACGGCCTATAATGAAGACCGGACCTATTCATTCCAGGACTATAACCGCTTCAAGAGCCTGCCGGTTTTCACCGATACGACGTCGCTTATCCAGGGAGGCGATCCCGCTTTACCGCCTAGTCCCTATCAAAAACTGGCACCTGGCGGCATCTTCTGCGATCCGCAGATCGGCTGTACCAACACGATAGCCGGTTTTGATATCAGCCAGGCCAAGTCCAAGCAGTTCAATCAGGAATTCCGTCTCCAGTCGTCGTTCGACGGGCCGTTCAATTTCAGTGCCGGTGTCAACTACACGCGTTTCAAGACGCTGACCGACTATTATGTGATGTTCAACGTGCTGACAGCGACGGCCTGGGGTGCCGGTTTCTATCCTTCTTATCCGAATCCATGGACCCCCGGCACATGTTTCAGCTCGAATTCGGTGGGCGGATCAGCGCCCCCCTCCGGCGGCGGCCCAGTTCCCGCGGACGATCCGCTGGCGATGTGCCCCTATGTCGATCCCAATCCGGTCGAGAGCATCGACGGCAATGGACATAATTATTTCCGGTCGAAGAATCCCTATAAGCTCAAGTCCACGGCCTTTTTCGGCGAAGCCTATTGGAATGTTCAGGACAATCTGAAGCTGACGGCCGGTTTTCGGTACACCGACGATCGCAAGACCTTCACGCCCGTTCCGTCGCAAGTCCTGCTGGCGCGTTCGTTGATCGGTGGCGGGACGGTTTCCTCAGGATATCCGGAACTCGCTCCGATCAAGCAGAAATGGGGCGAATGGACAGGACGCGTCGGTCTGGATTGGAAGCCCGAACTGGGGTTCACGGACGACACGATGCTCTATGCTTTCTATTCGCGCGGCTACAAGGGCGGCGGGGCCAATCCGCCGAGCCCCGGCTTCGCGACCAAGGAAGAGTGGCTCGCCAACGCCGTTGCCGACGGCGTCGATCCGCTTAACCTGGCCTTCATCGAGCTTTTCAACCAGCTCCCCGTGCTATCGCTGACGGGGGTGGAATATGGGAAGACGTTCGATCCGGAATTCGTCAACGCTTTTGAAATCGGCACCAAGAACACGTTGCTGAACGGTGCGCTGACCCTGAACGCCACGGGCTTCTATTATGACTACAAGGATTATCAGGTCTCGCAGATTCGCGACCGCACGGCGGTGAACGAGAATTTCGACGCCAAGGTCTGGGGCGCGGAACTCGAAGCGGTGTTCGCGCCGACCCGCAATCTGCGGATCAATGCCAGCCTCGGCTATCTGCGCACGAAGATCGGCAAGGGGGAGACCTCGATCGACATCATGAACCGCACGCAGGGCAATCCCGACTATACGCTGGTCCGGCCCTGGATGCAGTTGCCGTCCAATTGTGTCATCCCGACGCAAGTCGCGGCGGAATGGGCTCGCACCAATGATGGTTTCGCCCAATTCTACGGCTTGTGCAGCGGTGTCAGGGGTTTGATCGGCGGTTATATCGGCTCGCAAATTCGCGATCCCGCCTATGGCGGCGCGCTCTACGATCCCGCCAACTATCCCGAACTGAACGGCGGCGCCGGTCTCAAGGCCGACCTGGGCGGCAACGAACTTCCTAATTCGCCGCGTTGGACCGCCAACCTTGGCGCCCAATATACGATCGACGTCGATCCGGACTGGAGCGCGACGATCCGGGGCGACGCCTATTGGCAGGCGAAAAGCTGGGCTCGCGTCTATAATCTGGCGCCCTATGACCGGTTGAAAGGTTGGTCGAACTTCAACTTGTCTCTTCGTATCGATGGGCCCGAGGATCTGACGTTCGAAGCTTATGTGAAGAATGTCTTCAACAAGTCGCCGATCACCGACGCCTTCCTGAACTCGGACGATACGGGCCTGACGACCAACATCTTCACCCTCGACCCCCGCATCATCGGGTTCAGCATCGCCAAAAGATTCTAGAGTCCTCTCCACCCACTCCACTGGGTAACCTCGGGCCGATGCCGCGCTTGCTCCCGGCAAGCATCGGCCCGATTTTTCTGAGAGAGTGCTGACAGGCGTCGCGCGCCCGATTCAAGCTGGCTTGCCTCAATTCTGTCGAACTATTCGTCTTTCTTTCAGGAAAGAAAACGACGTCGTGACAGACTCGGAGCGGAAAAGAGGCAGCATGAAAAAGACGATCCTTATGACGATCCTGATCGCGGCCACGGGGGGAGGGACCGTGGCCGCTGCGCAGCAGGGGGGCGGCGCCATCACCGGTCTGTGGTCGACCGGCAGCCAGGGGGCGCGCGTCGAGCTGTATCGCTGCGGCGCGGCCATCTGCGGCAAGGTGGACGATGCCGCTCCCCTGCGTGCCAATCCCGACCAGCGCGACGTGAAGAACCCCGACCGCGCCTTGCGCGACCGGCGATTGAAGGGGCTGGTCGTCCTGCGCGGCTTCGAAGGCGGCCCGCGCGAATGGAAGGGTGGCCCGCTTTACGATCCGGAGACGGGCGATGGCGCCGCAAAGGGCTCTCTCACCTTGCGGGCCGACGGAAAGCTGGAAGTGAAGGGGTGCAAGGCGGCGGTCTTCTGCCGGACCAAGGTCTGGAGCCGGGCGCGCTGAATCCGGAACGGCGCGCCGGAAATCCGGCGTACCGTTCCGTCCGGCTCGAACTGCCGATCAATCTTCGGTCAGGATGATCTCGTCGCTCGTCGTCGAAACGCGCTTCGCTATGCCATAGAGCTCGAGCGCCTTCACGAAGCCGTCGATGTCCCCGGCCGAGAAGACGCCGACGATCTGCTTGTCGGGGATGCTGCCGTCCTTGAACGTCAGCTTGCGCGTCGAATAGCGATTGACCTCCGCGACCGCCTTCGACAGCGGGTCGTGCATGAAGACGAGCCGCCCCTCGGTCCAGCTCGTCTCCTTCTTCACATCGACGTTGCTCAGCGTCCAGCGGCGGTCCGGGCTGATGACCAGCTGGCGGCCGGGGGTCATGTCGGTGCCGTTTCCGGGGCCGGTCGCGGGCTCTTCGACCCGGACCTTTCCTTCGGCGAGGACGATGGCCACTTCGCCCCCGTCCATGCTGACCTCGAAGGCGGTTCCGACCGCGCGCACCGTCTTGCCGTCGGCGTTGACGATGAAGGGCCGGGCGCGGTTGCTGGCGACCTGGAAGAAGGCGCGGCCGCGGACCAGGTCGACGCGGCGCTGGTCGGGGGCGTCGGCGAAGCGCATCTCGGTGTCGGAATCGAGTGTCACGACCGATCCGTCGGGAAGGGTGATCGTGGTCCGCTGTCCCGTCTCGGTCTGGAAGGCCTGCGCGGCGTGGTCGCGCTCGGTGAACAGCAGGCCGGGCAGGGTGGTCCAGCCGATCCCGACCGTCAGCAGGACGGAAGCGGCGACCGCAAGCCCCCGCCGCCGGCCCAGCCCCCGCAGCCGCCCCCGCCAGCCCGGCGCCGGCGCGTCCTCGCCGTCCGGCTCGCCATATGGGGAGGCCGCGCCCGACAGGGCGGGGTCCGACGCGGCGGTGCCGGCAATCGACCATGCGCGGTCGATCGACCGATAGGCGTCGCGGTGCGCGGCGGACTGGCCGATCCAGTCCTGAAAGCGATATTCCTCCTCCGCCGTCATGTCGCCGGAAAGCTGCTGGTTGTACCAGTGCGCGGCTTCGGATCGAAGCGCGGCGCGCCCGGTGGGTCGGTCGCCGCTCATTGGCCGGCCTCCATCTCTTCGGCGATGCGGACGAGCGCGCGGTGCATCAGGTCCTTCACGGACTCGCGGCTGATGCCCATGCGTTCCGCGATCGCCGGATAGGTCAGATTATCGAACCGGTGCAGTTCGAAGGCTTCGCGCGTCCGCGGCGGCAGATTGCAGATCGCTGTGACCACGCGTCGATATTCCTCTTGTCCGATGGCGATGCGCTCGGGGGACAGCGGGTCGCTGCCTCCCAGGCTGTCGCTCCATTCTTCATGCAGCAGGGTGACGCGCGCCGCCTGTTCGCGGTAGCGGCTGACCAGCACATTGTGCGCGGTGGCGAACAGATAGCCTTCGACATTGTCGATCGCCGCGTTCAGCCGCGCCGATTGCAGCCGCAGGAAAACATCCTGCACCAGATCGTCCACATCCGCTTCGGAAACGCGGCGCCTGAAATACCGCCGAAGACCCGGGCCATAGGTCGTCATCCATGCGCCGATATCGGGGTCTTCGCGCCGCGCAGCCATCATCAACCCATGCCCCGAAAGGGCAGGAGATGCCAGCCATCGCCCGTCTTACCCGTCATTCGTAACGTCCACGATCGTGTCGCACCCTGCGTGCGCTTACCGGAGTAGACGCGCGGCGCGGCAAACAGGGGGGTCGGGGTGCGAAATATCTTTCCCGCCCCCTCGTTAATCGTCACCCCGGACTTATTCTGATCGTCATCCCGGACTTGATCCGGGATCCATTCACGCAGGGCTCGAGCCAATGGAACCCGGATCAAGTCCGGGATGACGAAGGTGGGCGGGTGGCAGTGCCCCACCCCCGCCGAAACCGCGCCCCAAAAAAAATTTCGAAGCCCGACCCCCCTCCCGAGCGCAATTTACGTCTATGTTAGTGGCGGGGTGGATCATGTGTAGAGTCGAGCCCCGATAACTATAACAGGGGAGAGTAAACACATGCGTCTTCGCGCGTCTGCATTACAGCACATTCTTTTGGGAAGCGTCGCTATTGGCGGTCTTGTCATGGCTGCGACGCCCGCCGCCGCGCGAGACAGCCTGGTCAATTACAATATTCCAGCGCAACCGCTCGGCCGTGCCCTGAAGGATTTCGGGCTGCAGAACGGCATGACCGTGATGGCGGACACCGCGGTCGTGCGCGGCAAGGTGACGCAGGGAGTCAAGAATCGCGCCGATCCCGACACGGCGCTGCGCATATTGCTGCGGGGCACCGGCCTGACCTATCGCCGCGACGGCAACATCTTCGTTGTGACGCCGGTGCGAAACGCCGCCCAGCCCCGCGCATCTGCCGCTGAGCCGGCGGTCGCCGACAGCGAAATCGTCGTCACGGCGCAGAAGCGCGAAGAAAAGACCATCGACGTGCCGATAGCGATGACAGCGCTGTCGTCGGAGGCGTTGGATGATCGGAAGATCGAGGGCGGATCGGAACTGCTACGCGCAGTGCCGAACGTCAATTTCTCCAAAAGCAATTTCAGCATGTATAATTTCTCGATCCGCGGGATCGGGACTAAGGCTATTTCGGCATCAAGCGACCCAGCCGTTGCCGTCAGTTTCAATAACACTCCCCTTGTTCGCAATCGGCTCTTCGAATCCGAATTCTTCGACATGCAGCGCGTCGAGGTGCTGCGTGGGCCACAGGGCACGCTTTATGGTCGCAACGCAACGGGCGGCGTTGTCAACATGATTCCGGCGCTGCCTGGACCTAACTTCGGCGGAGAAGTGAAGGGCGAAGTCGGTAGCTTCAATACGACCCGGCTTAGTGGAATGCTAAATGTCCCGATCGGCGAAACGCTGGGTTTGCGCGTCGCGGGCGCGATGACGAAGCGGGACGGCTTCGATTATAACACGTTCACACAGAACCGGGTGAATGGTCGCGACCTGTGGTCGACGCGCGCGACCCTAGCGTGGGAGCCTAGCGACCGTTTCCGCGCGAACGTCATTTGGCAACATTTTGAGGAGGACGATAATCGGTCCCGGACAGGCAAGAGCCTATGCACTACCGATCCTGGATTGTTCACCGTCGGCAATGCTTCGATAGATAATCCGATCGTCGCAGCGCGCATGAGCCAGGGTTGCCTTCCTGGTTCCCTCTACGAGGATGCGGCGTACGGCGCTCCTAACGGCTATTCGCTTGCTTACTATCTGGCAGCGAAAGGCATTGTCATTGGGAAAAACGACAAGCGCCTGACTGTGAATCTGATCAAGCCAGGTGATCCATATGCCACGGTCTCTCAGTCTCGCAATCTGAGAGAGATCGCCACTAGCTATGATCCGGTGTTCCGCGCCAAAAACGACGTAGTTCAGTTCAATATGGAGATTGAACCATCAGATGGATTGAAATTTATCTCGCAGACCGCTTATTCTCGCGACAGATATTATTCATCACAAGATTATAATCGATTTGTGACTGAACCTATATTTAACGATTCTAGTATTCTAAACGATTTCTTGGATCGCCCAAAAGATCCGGATCTATATCCGGGCGCAACGCCAGGCGGTGTGTTCTGTGACGTGCAACTCGGGTGCTCGGATCGATTGCTCTCTGCAGACATAAGTAAATCCAGGAATAGGCAGTGGTCCCAAGAGATTCGACTGCAATCGAATTATGACGGACCATTTAATTTTAATGTTGGAGCCAATTATCTAGATTTTAAGTCAAATGATGATTATTACGTATTCAATAACTTCTTTACGATAATTGCCCAATATTTTTATGCTGATCGCCATCCGGCGACGTTCCTGCCGACGCCGCGGGACTGTCCGCTCGGCTATGAGGCGACGGAATGTGTATATGTCGATCCAAATCCGATTGAGAGCGTTAACAATCAAGGACATAACTATTTTCTCAGTCAGAATGGTATCCGTATTAAATCAAAAGCGGTGTTTGGAGAGCTTTACTGGAAGCCAACAGCTTCATTGAAGCTGACAGCCGGCCTCCGCTATACGCAAGATCGAAAGATTTCGACACAAGTACCAAGCCAATTAATGCTTGCTGGCGGAACAGAGGGTCCTTTTCCTGGTCAGAACACCGGCGGACGGGTGAATAGCGGTTATCCTGCCCTAGATGATATCCATCAGAAATGGAATAAGTTTACGGGCAGGCTTGTTCTCGATTGGAAGCCTGATCTGTCGTTTACGGACGACACACTCATATATGCTTCGGCATCGCGTGGTTATAAAGGTGGTGGAACAAACCCGCCCCGAGTGGATATCAATCCAGCCATTGTACAATATCAGCCCCTAGCTCAGACTTTCAAACCTGAACATCTAAACGCGTTTGAAATTGGAACGAAGAATAGCTTTGACGGGGGTAGATTCACGCTGAACGCAACTGCATTCTATTATGATTACAAAGATTACCAGATTTCCCAGATTGTCGACCGAATTGCATTTAACGAAAATTTCAACGCGACTAGCTGGGGACTGGAATTCGAAGCGGCCTGGCGCCCATCTCGGGCATTTCGCATCGATACCAATCTCGGATTTTTGAAGACACGCCTCAATGATGGTTCAGAATCGATCGACGTGATGAACCGAACACAAGGCAACGAAGATTGGGTTGTGCTTCGGCCTTGGCTTCAAGCTCCCTCGAACTGCGTTGCGCCGCGCGTCCTTGTTGAAAAGGTGTTAGCGGGCAATCCGATTTTTCATGAGCTGGCTCTTCCCGCATTCTGCCCCGGCAGCAATAGAATCGGAGACTATAACCCAGCAATATCTGGCGGCTTGCCGTATGATCTTCTTTTCGGTTTCACCTATGATCCGTTCGCACCGTACAATCCTGAGACTGTCGGGTTGAACATCGCAGACGGCGGCAGCGGCGCTCCGAATATGGGTCGCGGATTTGCAGCCGACTTGTCTGGCAACGAGCTGCCGAATTCGCCTCGACTTACCTTCAATATCGGCGCGCAATACACTTTCTTTATCGAAGGAGGCGACTGGGAATTGACATTTCGGGGCGACTATTATCGCCAATCCAAAAGCTATGCACGAATTTACAACACGGCATACGATCGGCTGAAGGCCTGGGATAACGCAAATTTGGCAATGACGCTAACGCGGCCCGAAAGCGGATTTGCGATGCAGCTCTATGTGAAGAACCTGTTTGATAAAGCTCCGATTACAGATTTCTTCACAAATTCAGATGATACTGGATTAAGTGCAAACGTGTTCACTTTAGATCCCCGTATAGTTGGTCTGAGTGTATCGAAAAAATTCTAAGATTATTAGAAATATTTAAAATAATATTTCTGAGAAAATCTGCAAACAAGTATAGGAGGAAATCTGGATTTATGCTATAAGAAATATGCCGTTACATAAGTGATTCGGCTTTAATTGGGAGAGTGGATATGTCTAAATTTAAGAAAGCTATTGCTGTGTTTGCCGCATCGGCGGCCATGATGGGTGCACAGGTTGCAAGTGCATCGACGTATTCGCCGACGGGAACTTGGGATTTTGGCGGATCTGCTGCGCTGGGCACCGTCCTTGTGCAAAAAGGTAGTGGACCTCTGTTGGCATGCGTTGGAACGGCCAACGGTTTCACTGCTTCGACCAATTCTCTTGACGGTCCCACAAGTATCTCAATCACGGCGGGTGATGCTGGGTGCGTCACTATCTTCATTCAGTCGTCGAATCCGCATCTAGTTGACAAACCGAACGGCGATGGACTTGGCAAGCAGTACATTATCAAGAACGTATATGTTAATACAACTATTACCCCTGGGGATTGCGTGGGTGATATTGAAACTACGCTGTCCCAGGATGCCGGTGGCCCCTATCTTGACGTGAATGCAACGCTCGCGCCGGGTACGCCGGGTACGGGGGCATGCACAATTGTCGGGAAGCTGTATCTCGCTTCGCCGGCTGGCGGAAACATCACGTAAAGACACATATGGATGATCTGATTTGTGTCCATTGTACTTTTTGCAGTGACGCGGGTGTCCTGATCATAGCTGACCGGAACACCCGCAACTCCACCGGATAAACCTGGCCGCATCGTTCCAGCGATGCGGCCTTTCCGGGCCGACGACGGCGAACCGCTTCCGGCGCGATCTCGGTAAAATGGTCAGGCGGGCATCGCAATGTGTTTGCGCTGAAACGAGTTTCCACCCCATTGTTGCTGGGCATGGCTGTCCATGCGGCCCCCGCCCATGCCGAAACGGATAAGGGGGACGTCGCGGCGGGGCCGGTTTCGCAAGGAACTGCCCCGCCCGGCGTTATTTTGCCGCCGCGCCGCGCGGATGAGGCCGACGAGATCGTCGTCACCGCCGACCGCTATGGCGAGGCAAAGGTCGCGGCGGAGAGCGAGTTCGACGAAGAGGAAATCGCCAGCCACGGTGCCGACAGCATCCAGGACCTGCTGGCCCGCCTGTCGCCCTTCATTGATCCGAGCGGCGAAGAGCCGGTGATCCTGATCAACGGCAAGCCCGCGGGTTTCGACCGCTCGATCCTTTCCTACCCGGCCGAGGCGCTGCAACGGCTGGCGGTGTTGAAGCCGGAGGCCGCGGCGCAATATGGCGAACCCGCCGGCAAGCGCGTCGTCAACCTGATCCTGAAAAAGCATTTCTCTATGTGGAACGCCGACGCGGGCGTCGATTTCGCGACCGCCGGCGGCCAGGTTGGCGGCAAGCTGTCCGCCAACCGCACCGCGATCAGCGGCGATACGCGCTGGAACGCCACGGCGCGGATCGGCGCCGACAGCGCCTTTCGCAAGAGCGCGCGCGCGCTGCCACCACGCGAGGGGGTCTTCGACAGCGTCGGCTTCGTCTCCGCTCCCGATGGCGGAGAGATCGACCCCGCGCTCAGCCTGATCGCCGGGGAGCCGGTGACCGCCGCCGCGATCCCGCCCGAATGGTTGGCGGGCGCGGGGGCGGGGGCAGGCGTGCCGGGCCTCGCCGATTTCGCCGCGACCGCGAACGCGCTCCACCCCGTCGATCCCAACGCCTATGAAACGCTGCAATCGTCGCGCCGCACCGCCTCGCTCGCCATCGGCGTCACTCGCCCGCTCGGCGCCTTCACCGCCGCGCTGAACCTCAACGCCAGCCGCAGCAGCAGCGAGGGGGAGCGCGGCCTGCCGATGGTGTCGGTGCTGATCCCGGCGGGAAGCCCCTGGTCGCCCTTTGCCGACGACGTTCTGCTGACCCGCCCCTTCGCGGGTGAGCGCGCGCTGCGCAACGCCAATGATTCGACCGCGCTCGGCGCGTCGCTGACGCTGAACGGCAGTATCGGCAGCTGGCAGACCAATTTCGGCGTCAACTATGGGCGCAACTTGGCGAGCAACCTGCTGGAGACCGGCATCGACCGCACGCGCATTCAGCAGGCGATCGCCGCCGACGCGGCCTTCGACCCCTATGGCCCGTGGGACGAATCGCTGTTGCTCGCCACGCGCGGCCGGACGCGCAGCGAAAATCTCAGCGCGCGGCTCAACGTCCACAAGACCATCATCGACCTGCCCGCCGGGCCGATGGTCTGGAACCTGACCGCCAACGCCAGCCGCAACCGCTCGCATAGTTGGCAGGAGGGCGGGGACGCGGGGGCGGTGGAGCGCCGCACGACCCGCCACCAGACGAGCGGCCAGATGACGCTCAGCCTGCCGATCGCGCGGCGCGGGGAGGCGGGGCCGGCGTGGCTCGGCGACCTGTCGCTCGACCTGTCCGCCAGCACGCAGGCGATGACGGGCAGCCGCGCGCAAAAGCGCTATGGCGCGAATGTCAGCTGGTCGCCGTGGTCCATCGTCCAGCTTCGCGGGTCGATCGACCGCGCCGAGGCGGCGCCGTCCTTCGACCAGCTCGACGCGCCGATCGAAACGACGGTGACCCGCGTCTTCGACTATGCGCGGCAGGAGGTGGCCGAGCCGCTGTGGATCACCGGCGGCAATCCCGACCTGCGCGGCGGCAGCCGGCAGAGCGTGTCGCTGGCCGCGACGCTGCGCCCGCTCGGCGGTCAGGCGCTGACGCTCAACCTCGGCTATCGCCAGTCGGTCGCGAAGGGCGGCGTCGCGGGGTTTCCCGAGCTGACACCCGCAATCGAGGCGGCCTTTCCCGAGCGCGTGACGCGCGATGCGGAGGGGCGGCTGGTCGCGATCGACGCCCGCGCGATCAACATCGCCCGCGATACCGACGCCGAACTCTCCTCCGGCATCGCGCTGCGCCTGGGGCAGGCGCGCGCGGGCGAACGCAGCAAGGCCGCGCCAGAACCTTTGCAAATCAGCGTCTCCCTCAACCACCGCTTCCGCCTGAAAAGCGAATTGCTCACGCGCTCCGGGCTCCCCGCGATCGACCAGCTTCGCGCCGGCGGGCAGTCGCGCCACAATCTTTCGATGCAGCTTTCGGTGGGCAAGCGCGGCATCGGCGCGAACCTCAGCGGCAACTGGAGCAGCCCGGGCCGCCTGCGCGGCGCGGCCGACGATGCGGATGCGGCCTTCCGGTTCAAGCCGCCGCTGACCTTCAACCTGTCCGCGTTCGTCGAACCCGATCGCCTGTTCGCACTGTCGGGCAAGAAAGGCGCGCTGAACGGTCTCAAGATTTCGGTCGATGTCCGCAATCTCTTCAACGGATACCGCCGGGTGACGCTCGCCGACGGCCGCGTGCCCTCCGGCTACAGCCGCAACGAAATCGACCCGCTCGGCCGCACGCTGAGCCTGACCGCAAGGAAACGCTTCTAGCCGCGCCCGGCTTGTCATGACTTGCCGGCCGTGCAAGGGACGCGCGACCCTGGGGGCAGGAGCGTTATCGATGCATTTTGAGGTATTGATTGTGGGCGGCGGTCACGGTGGTGCGCAGGTTGCGGTGATGCTGCGGACGCAGAAGTTTGCGGGGAGCGTTGCGATTGTCGGCGACGAGCCGGAGCTTCCCTATGAGCGCCCGCCCTTGTCGAAGGAGTATTTCGCGGGCGAGAAGGAATTCGAGCGCATCCAGCTCCGCCCGGCCAGATATTGGGACGAGCGCGACGTGACGATGCTGCTCGGCAAGCGCGTGGTCGGTGTCGACCCGGCGGCGCACACCGTCACGACCGACGGCGGCGAGACGATCGGCTACGGCAAGCTCGTCTGGGCGACGGGGGGCGCGCCGCGGATGCTGCCGATCCCGGGCGGCGACCTGCCGGGGGTGCAGGGGGTGCGCACCCGCGCCGATGCCGATGCGATGAAGGCGGCGTCGGAGACGGCGAGGCAGATCGTCGTGATCGGCGGCGGCTATATCGGGCTCGAGGCGGCGGCGGTGCTGACCAAGGCGGGCAAGAAGGTCGTGCTGCTCGAGGCGCAGGACCGGGTGCTCGCGCGCGTCGCGGGCGAGGCGCTGTCGCGCTTCTACGAAAAGGAGCATCGCGAGCATGGGGTGGACCTCCGGCTCGGCGTCTGCGTCGAGGCGATCGAGGGCGAGGCGCATGTCACCGGCGTTCGCCTGTCGGACGGCGAGGTCATCCCCGCCGACCTCGTCATCGTCGGCATCGGCATCGTCCCGGCGGTGGAACCGCTGCTCGCGGCGGGTGCCGAGGGCGCGAGCGGTAGCGGGGGCGTGCTCGTCGATCGCCATTGCAAGACGAGCCTTCCCGACATCTACGCGATCGGCGACTGCGCGGCGCACGAAAACCCCTTTGCCGAAGGCGCGGTGATCCGGCTCGAATCGGTGCAGAACGCCAATGACCAGGCCAATGTCGTCGCCAAAGGCATCGTCGGTGACGAAGCGCCCTATCATGCGATCCCGTGGTTCTGGTCGAACCAGTATGACCTCAAGCTCCAGACCGCGGGCCTGTCGACCGGGCACGACCGGGCGGTGCTGCGCGGCGACCCCGCGACGCGCAGCTTCTCGGTCGTCTATCTGAAGCAGGGCAGGGTGATCGCGATCGACTGCGTCAATGCGACGAAGGACTATGTCCAGGGCCGCATGATCGTCACCGCGGGGCTGCTGGCAACCCCCGGGCAACTCGCCGACACCCGGACCCCGCTCAAGGAACTCCTCGCACCCTGATGCTCACACAGCCCCGGGCGGCGCATCGCCAAGCGCCTGCTTCAGCGTCGTCCTGATGCCGCGCAGCAGACGGCGCAGCACCACGATGACGATCACCGCCGCAACCGACAGAAGCACCGCAATCCCAATGGCAAGCGGAGGATAGGCGATGGCGAGCGCCAGCAGCCCGCTCGTCGCGACGTCTTCGCCGGTCGAAACGGCCGCATTGCTGTAGGGTTCGGGGCTGACGTTGACGACCGCGCGTGTCGTCGCCTTCGCGCCGTGGCTCAACAACGCGCCGCCGCCGCCGAGCAGCAAGGCCACCACCTGCCAGGCCGGGTTGGACGAGTCGACCAGCGCCAGCGCGAGCAGTGCGCCGCCGAGCGGGCGGACGATGCCGTGAACCCCGTCCCAGATCGAATCGACCCACGCCACCTTGTCGGCCAGGAATTCGGCGAGGGTGCCGATCGCGGCGACGCCCAGCACCCATGGGTTGGCCAGGATCTGGAGCGCCTTCAGATGTTCGGGCAGCGGCAACCAGCCGAAATGCATCGCGATGCCGGTGACGAGGATCGTCAGATAGAGTCGCCATCCCGCCAGCAGACTCAGACTTCCGGCGACTCCCAATATCTCCAAGATTCCCAACGGTCCGCTCCCGCTGCAGCGCTGTCGGCGCCATCTTGCACCTGCAAGGGCGTCCCCGCAATGCCGGGATGACAAGCGCGGGCACGCGGCGTATCGCCTGGATCATGAATGATTCCACCTTGCGACCCCACGCGTCGCCGCCGGTGCCCGAGGGAGCGATCCCCGCCGCGACGCTCGTGATCATGCGGCCTTCCGACCATGGCGGTCCCGACGAGATATTGATGGTGAAGCGCGCGACGAACATGGCCTTTGCCGCCGGCGCGCTGGTGTTCCCCGGCGGTCGGATCGACCCCGACGATTATCTGGTTGCCGAGCGTCACGGCTTTGCGCCGCATGATCCCGAGGGCGCGGCCCGGGTTGCCGCGCTGCGCGAGACGATCGAGGAGACGGGGCTCGCGGTCGGCTGGGACGGGCTGCGCGACCGCGAAATCGCGGCCGTGCGGCGGGCGTTGCTGGGCGGGACGCTGCTGTCGGACATATTGGCGTCGCGCGACGAGCGGATCGCGCTCGACGCGCTCGTGCCCTTCGCGCGCTGGTGCCCCAATTTCAAGGAGGCGCGGACCTTTGACACGCGCTTCTATGCGGTGCCGGCGCCAACCCATGGCCACGAACTCACCGTCGAAGAGGCCGAGCACAGCCAGATTTTCTGGGCGAGTGCGCATGCGACGCTGGCGATGGCCGAGCGTGGGGAGGCATCGGTGATCTTTCCGACTCGGCGCAATCTGGAGCGGTTGGCGCAGCGGACGGATTTCGAGGATTTTGCAAGACATGCGGGGGAATATCCGATCGAGCTGATCACACCCTGGATCGAAGATCGCGGTGGACGGCCGTATCTGTGTATCCCGGAAGGGCTCGGCTATCCGGTGACTTCCGAGGCCTTCGAGCGCGCGCGGCGTAGCTGACACGAGTGCGATTTATCGACGCGTTAGCAATTTGATAGGAAATGATCGGCTAGGCCAAAACAGCATTGCAATTGCCGATGGTTACGCCTAGGAGGGCATTGCAGAACCAGATCGGGAGCGAGAGCTTTCTGGTGTGATTCGACAAGACCATTGATCCAGTGGACGGAGAATAAGATGAATCTGCTTAAGAAAGCTGCGGTCTCCCTCGCGGCGACCTCGATGATTGCGGCTCCGGTCGTGGCTTCGGCTGCTCCTGCGGCTGCCGCGTTCGACGGGGCTCGTGCGACCTCGACCGCCGAAGGCGAAAGTGAACTCACGGGTAGCGGTTGGATCATCGGCCTTCTCGCCCTGGCTGCCATCGTTGTCGGCATCGTGATCGCTTCGGACAACAACGACGACAACCCGACCAGCCCGTAATCGCGGCTCTTGTCGGAACCAGTTTCCGAACGGCCTCGAGCTCCTGCTCGGGGCCGTTTGCATATCTGGTGTCCGCGACTGCGTCGGTTTCTGACGGCATTCATGCATCGTGATGCTTCGCTTGCCGTCGCATTGGCGCCGATGCTGCCGTTGCTGGACCATGATGACATTAAACCGACTCGTCATTGCGAGCGGCGAAGCCGCGCGGCAATCCAGAGCGTGCGGTAACCGCTCTGGATTGCCGCGCGGCTTCGCCGCTCGCAATGACGAAGTGGGCAATCTACAGTCATCAGAATCCGGAGGGGCATGTGTTTGATCCGCGACACCCCGTCATCGTTCGTGCTGAGCTTGTCGAAGCACCGTTCTTCCGTCGGCAGCGTCGAAAGAAATAACTGCCCTTCGACAAGCTCAGCACGAACGGATTGGGCACGATTCCGATTTATCGCACGTCGCTCTACAGTTTGAAGCACGTATTTTCATTGACTGCCGGAAGGGCAGCGCCGTTTGCGGCGCGCTTGAACGGCCCCAGCATTTCCGAAACCGTCAGTCAGTCGTTCCGATCTCCATCGCAGACGCTGTCGATCATCGCCCGCCGCGCGGCGCGCGAGCGCGCCAAGGGAATGGCGGTACGGGCTTCCTGTCGGGCCTCTTTCGCAATGGGTACCAGCGCGAGCGTCGAGTCGCCTCCGGCTTCGACGATCTCGGCCAGAATGCGGCCCCATGGATCGACGGCCAGGCTGTGGCCATAGGTGGCGCGCCCGTCGGCGTGCGTGCCGCCCTGCGCCGCCGCGATGACGTGGCAGCCCGTTTCGATCGCGCGCGCGCGGAGCAGGACATGCCAATGCGCCGCGCCGGTCGGCACGGTGAAGGCGGCGGGAATCGCGATCACTTCGGCGCCGCGGTCGACCAGCGCGCGATAGAGTTCGGGAAAGCGCAGGTCGAAACAGATGCTCAGCCCCAGTCGGCCGAGCGGCGTATCGACCACGATCAGCGCGTCGCCGCCGGCATAGGCTGCCGATTCGGTCCAGTTCTCGCCCGACGGCAGCGTGACGTCGAACATGTGGATCTTGTCGTAGCGGGCCCGGATGCTGCCGTCGGCGGCGATGACATGGCTGCAATTGACGCGCCGGTCGCCCGTGTCGGCGAGCAGCGGCATCGAACCGCTGTGCAGCCAGATGCCATGGCGCAGCGCCATCGCCTGCAAAGCAGGCAGCCAAGCGCTGTCCGCTTCACGCCGGATATGCGGCGCCGACCGCTGGCGATCGCGGTCGAGCAATAGCGACATTTCGGGCAGGAAGACCATCGAAGCCCCCTGCGCCGCGGCTGCCGCCATCGCGCGGTCGATCGTCGCCAGATTCGCATCGGGGTCGATGCCGCTCGTCATCTGGACGAGCGCGGCGAGCGGGGCGGCGGCTTGCTGTTCCATCCCGATTGGCTAGGCCGATGTCTTTCCGGGGACAAGAGGGCGACGGTTCAGTGGCCAGCAAGGTTCGAAGGCGATACACTGGCGCGATGTCGATTTTTCTCACGCGCGCCGCGCGGCGCCGCTTTCCTGTTCTGCTGACTGCATGCGCGACCGCCATGCTGCTGCTCGCGCCCGTGCGCGCTCCGGCGCAAGAGGCTGCGACCTCGACACTCTCTTCCCCACAGGCCGCTGGCGACGATTGGCTCTATGCCGGAAGCGACATTCCGCGCGATGCCGGGTGGCGCTTCGGCACGCTCGCCAACGGGCTGCGTTATGCGGTCCGCAATAACGGGGTCCCGCCGGGGCAGGTGTCGATCCGGGTGCGGATGGATGTCGGATCGCTGTTCGAGACCGAGAAGGAGCGTGGCTTCGCTCATCTCCTCGAACATCTGACCTTCCGTGGATCGGTCCACATCCCCGATGGCGAGGCGAAGCGCATCTGGCAGCGTTTCGGCGTTTCCTTCGGCAGCGATACCAACGCCCAGACGACACCGACGCAGACGGTCTATCAACTCGACCTGCCCAGCGTGACGGCCGCCAATCTCGACGAGAGTATGAAACTGCTGTCGGGCATGATCCGCGAGCCGCGCATCTCGTCCGCGGCGGTCGAGGCCGAGCGCGGCGTCGTGGTTTCCGAACTGCGCGAATCGGACGGGCCGCAAAAGCGCATCGCCGATGCCACCAACGCCCATCTCTTTGCCGGCCAGCCGCTTGCCGACCGCTCGCCGATCGGCACCCAGGAAACGCTCGCCGGCGCGCGCGCCGACAGCGTCGCGGCGTTTCACGATCGCTGGTATCGCCCTGACCGCGCGGTCATCGTAGTTGTCGGCGATGCCGATCCGGCGGAATTCGAGCGGCTGATTGCCCGATATTTCGGTGACTGGAGCGCCGATGGATCGAATCCGACGCCGCCCGATTTCGGTACACCCGACCCCAAGGCGGCGGTCGCGCGCGAGATCGTCGAGCCGGGCCAGCCCGCGGCATTGACGCTCGCGATGATCCGTCCGTGGAAGAAGCGGATCGACACGGTTGAGAATACGCGGCGCCTCTATCTGGAATATCTGGCGCAGGCGCTCGTCAACCGGCGGCTCGAAAACCGGGCGCGCAGCGGCGGCAGCTACCTCGTCGCCACGGTCGGGCAGGAATATGTCAGCCGCAGCGCCGATGTGACGATGGCGCAGATCGTGCCGCTCGGCGATTGGAAGGCCGCGCTCGCCGATGTGCGCGGCGTGATTGCCGACGCGGTCCAGACGCCGCCGTCGCAGGCCGACATCGACCGCGAGGCGAACGAGATCGAGGCGTTCCTCGCCAAGGAGCTCGAAAATGCGCGTAACGAACCCGGCGCCCGCCTGGCTGATGACATGGTGCGAGCGGTCGACATCGGCGAAACCGTGACCAGCCCGCAGGGGCAGGTCGATATGTTCAAGGCGATCCGTGCGTCGGCGACGCCGCAGGTGATGCTCGACATCAGCCGCGCGATCTTTGCGGCGCCGGTGACGCGCGTCGTGCTGACGACGCCGACGGCGGTCGAGGGCGGGGACAAGGCGTTGCTCGCCGCGCTCGCCGTCCCCGCACAGATTCGCGATGACCGGCTGGCGGTGGCGAAGGTGGACATCGGCGAACTGCCCGCGATCGGCCAGCCCGGTACGATCGTGTCGGCGACGCAGATTCCCGGATTGCGTGCCGAACGGATCGAGTTCGCCAACGGCGTGACCGCGCTGGTGTCGAACAATGCGGTGGAGCCCGGCAAGGTGCGCGTCAACGTCCGTTTCGGATCGGGCAACCGCAGCGTTGCTGCCGACGCGCCCAATCTGTTGTGGACGGGCGATTATGCGCTGGTCGCCAGCGGCATCGGGCCCTGGGGTCAGAACGAGATCGACCAGATCACCAACGGGCGGCAGATTCAGCTCAATTTCGATATCGACGACGATGCCTTCGAGCTGGCGGCGGAAAGCAGGCCCGTCGACCTCGCCGACCAGATGAAGCTGATCGCCGGCAAGCTCGCCTTCCCACGCTGGGACGCTGCGCCGGTCGAGCGGCTGCGCGTCGGCTTTCTGACCGGTTACGACGTCAACGACGCGACGCCCAATGCGGTGCTCGACCGCAATCTGCGCGGCTGGCTGACCGCCGGGGACGCGCGCTGGGCGGCGCCCGACAAGGCGCAGATCGAGGCGCTGACGCCCGCGGCTTTCCGCAGCTTCTGGGAACCGCGGCTCGCGAGCGGGCCGATCGAGGTTCAGTTGTTCGGCGATCTTTCTTCGGTCGATTATCGTCAGATCCTCGCCGATACGCTGGGGGCGCTGCCGCCGCGCAGCCCGCTTGCACCGACCGAAGGGCAGGCGGTCGCCTTCGCGAAACACAGCAAAACGCCGATGATCGCCTATCACCGCGGCGAGCGTGGGCAGGCGGCGGCAATGACGGCGTGGCCGACGGGCGGCGGTCTCGCGGCGCCGCGCGACGCGCGCGCGCTCGACGTGCTGGCGGCGATCTTCAACGACCGGCTCTTCGATCGGCTGCGCGCCGAGCAGGGGGCCAGCTACGGGCCCGTCGTTGACAGCCACTGGCCGACCGCCTTCGACAGCGGCGGTTATCTGCTGGTCGGCAGTCTGCTGGCGCCGAAGGACATCGACCGTTTCTATGCGATCGCCCGCGGCATCGCCGCCGACCTCGTCGCGCGACCGGTGAGCGCGGACGAACTGGCGCGCAATGCGGGCCCGATCCGCGAGCAGGTCGCGCGCGCCTCGACGGGCAATCTCTACTGGATGTTCCTGCTCGAAGGCGCGACCCGCGACCCGCGCGTGGCGGCGGCGGCGCTGTCGATCGGGGAGGATATCTCCGCCGTCACCGCGGCCGACATCCAGCGTCTCGCGCGGCGCTATCTGAAGCCCGACCGCCAGTGGTCGGGGGTCGTCCTGCCGCAGGGAATGTCGCTCGCCGACGCGTCGGCGCTTGGCCGCGCGGATGGACGGGCCGGCGGGCAGTAGCGGAAAAGGGCCTGCTCCCTAGCCGTCCTCGCCGGGCAACGGCCGCAGCCTCTGGATGCGCGGCTCGCGGTCGAGGTGGCCCTTGGTCATGATGTCGTGGCGCATCTTCGCGCGCACGTCGTGGATCGACGCGATCACCGGCCCCATCGCGACGCCGAGGTCGATCAGCACCGCTTCGGCGAGTTGAAGCGAGCTTTCGAGCGTTTCGGGAACGGCATCGGTGGCGCCGGCCTGATAGAGGGCGGCGGCATGGTCGGCGCCGCGCGCGCGAGAGATGATCGGCAGGTCGGGATATTTGCGCCGCAGCCGCCGCGTCATGCGAAGCTGCTGCACCGGGTCGTCCATGGTCAGGACGACCGCTTCGGCGGTATCGATGCCCAGCCGGTCGAGGCTGCCCGGCCGTCCGACGTCGGCAAAGCGCACCGCGAAGCCGTCGCGCCGCGCCGCGGCGACGGCGTCGATGTCGGCATCGACCGCGATATAGGGGCGCTCATGCTCTTTCAGCAATCCGGCGACGATGCGACCGACGCGGCCGAAGCCGACGACGACGGTGCGCCGCGGCGGCGGTCCGTCGTCGTCGGCTTCGGCTTCGGCGACCCGTATCTCGATGCGCCGGGCGATGTCGTGGCCGACGCGTGCGAGCAGCGGCGTTATGGTCAGGCCGATCGCGGTGACGAGCTGCCAGAATTCGGCGGTGGTGCGGCTGATGATCTGCGCCTGGAGCGCGGTCGCGAGCACGATCAGCGTGGTTTCCGAGGGGCTGGCCATCAACAGCCCGACCTCGGCCGCGGTGCCGCGCCGCGCCGCGCCCGAAAAACGCAGCAGCGCGGCGGTGACGACCGCCTTGATCAGCACCACGCCGACCACCGCGGCGATGAGCTGCGGCCACAGTCCGGCAATCGTCCGCAGATTGAGCCCCATGCCGACGCTGATCAGGAACACGCCGAGCGCAAGTCCCTTGAACGGCGCGGTGATCGCCTCGACCTCGGTATGATATTCGGTCTCGGCGATCATCAGCCCGGCGAGCAGCGCGCCGACGATCGGCGACAGGCCGACCGCCGCGGTCGCCAGCGCGGCGACGATGACGACGAGCAGGCTGGCGGCCAGGAACAGTTCCGGATCCTTGGCGCGCGCCGCCTGCGCGAAGATGCGCGGCAGCAGGAACCAGCCGCCGATCGCCAGCGCCGCGACGACCAGCGCCCCCTGCCACAGCGTGGTCAGCAGCAGTTCGGCGCTGTCGCCCGACGCCGCCGGTGACAGGGCTGCGAGGATGAAGATGATCGGGACGAGCGCCAGATCCTCGAACAGCAGCATCGAAAAGGAGGCGCGGCCGACCGCCGACTGTGTGCCGGCGATGGGAAGGACGAGCGCCGTCGACGACAGCGCGAGCGCGATGCCCAGTCCGTAGGCCGATGCCGTCGATTGATCGCTGACCAGCATCAGCGCCGTGCCGAGGATCGCTCCGCCCAACAGCAGTTCGGCGGCGCCGATCCCGAACACCAGCTTGCGGAGTTGCCAGAGGCGGCGGAACGAAAGCTCCAGGCCGATCGAAAAGAGCAGCAGGATGATGCCGAGTTCGCCGAACAGCGCGATATCGTCCGGCGACGAGATGGTGACGTGCCTCAGCCAGGGATAATCGGCGGTGAAGCTTCCCAGCCCCGACGGCCCGACGAGCAGCCCGACGAGAATGAAGCCGATGACCGGCGAGATGCGGAAGCGCGCGAAGGCGGGTATGACGACGCCCGCCGCGCCCAGCACGACGAGGGCGTTGCCGATGGCGGATGTTTCGGCTTCGGTGACCATTGGCCGACCTTATGCAGGTCGGCCGGTCGTATCTCAACTTTTTTGGTTGGTTAGCCGCCCATTTTTTTGTCGAGATTCTCGACGATCGCCTCGAAGAAGCCTTCGGTGGTCAGCCAGTTCTGGTCGGGACCGATCAGCAGCGCGAGGTCCTTGGTCATCTTGCCGCTTTCGACCGTGGCGACGCAGACCTTCTCGAGGTCGTCGGCGAACTGCGTCACCTCGGGCGTGCCGTCTAGCTTGCCGCGGTGCTTGAGCCCGCCCGTCCACGCGAAGATCGACGCGATCGGATTGGTCGAGGTCGCCTTGCCCTGCTGGTGCATGCGATAGTGGCGGGTGACGGTGCCGTGCGCGGCTTCCGATTCGACCGTCTTGCCGTCGGGGGTCATCAGCACGCTGGTCATCAGGCCGAGCGAGCCGAAGCCCTGCGCGACGGTGTCCGACTGGACGTCGCCGTCGTAATTCTTGCAGGCCCACACGAACTTGCCCGACCATTTCAGCGCCGACGCGACCATGTCGTCGATCAGGCGATGCTCATAGGTAATGCCCAGTTCGTCGAACTTCGCCTTGAATTCGGTCTGATAGATTTCCTCGAACAGGTCCTTGAAGCGGCCGTCATAGGCCTTGAGGATGGTGTTCTTGGTCGACAGATAGACCGGCCACTGGCGCGCGATGCCGTAGTTGAGGCTGGCGCGCGCGAAATCGCGGATCGAATCGTCCAGATTGTACATGCCCATCGCGACGCCCGACGACGGGAACTGGAACACTTCCTCGTCGATGACGGTGCCGTCCTCGCCCTCGAACACCATGCGCAGCTTGCCGGGGCCGGGGACGCGGAAATCGGTCGCGCGATACTGGTCGCCAAAGGCGTGGCGGCCGACGACGATCGGGTCGGTCCAGCCGGGAACTAGCCGCGGGACATTCTTCATCACGATCGGCTCGCGGAAGACGACGCCGCCCAGGATGTTGCGGATCGTGCCGTTCGGCGACTTCCACATCTTCTTCAGGCCGAATTCCTCGACGCGGGCCTCGTCGGGGGTGATCGTCGCGCACTTGACGCCGACGCCATGCTTCTTGATCGCGTTCGCCGCCTCGACGGTGATCTTGTCGTCGGTGCGGTCGCGCTCCTCGATGCCGAGGTCGTAATAGTGCAGGTCGATGTCGAGATAGGGCAGGATCAGCCGCTCGCGGATCCATTGCCAGATGATCCGGGTCATTTCGTCGCCGTCGAGTTCGACGACCGGGTTGGCTACCTTGATCTTGCCCATGTGCGTGCCTTTTCCTGTGGGGAGTCGAATTGCAGGGCGCCTTAGGCAATGCGGCCCGATTGTTCAACCGCCGTGGTGATGCGCCTGATCGGGCGAGGCGCGGAACGATTGCACAACTCGATTGTCTCTTTGGAACCGCCCCCCTAGAAAGACCGCTATGTCCTCCACCATTTCCTCGAACCGTCCCGGCGGCGGCATCAAGTGGCGCTGGCCGTCGATCCATCCGGAGGGGCGCAAGTTCCTGTTGATCGCGGGCGTCGTCACCCTCTGCTTCTGGCTGCTGGGCTGGGAGATCGCCGGCTGGCTGATGTTCGGCCTGACCATCTGGGTTGCCGCCTTCTTCCGCGATCCGGTGCGCGTGACCCCGACGGCGCGCGACCTTGTCATCGCTCCGGCCGACGGGCTGGTCACCCAGATCGCAGAGGTTCCGCCGCCGATCGAGATCGCCGGACCCGACGGCCTCGGCGACGCGCCGATGCTGCGCGTGTCGATCTTCATGAGCGTCTTCGACGTCCATATCAACCGCACCCCGGTCGCGGGGACGCTGCGCAAGCTCGTTTATATCCCCGGCAAGTTCGTCAACGCCGACCTCGACAAGGCGAGCGAGGAGAATGAGCGCCAGCATTTCGTCGTTGAGCGCGCCGACGGGGTGCGGATCGGCTTTACCCAGATCGCGGGTCTCGTCGCGCGGCGGATCATGCCCTTCGTCAGCATGGGGAACGAGGTGACGACCGGACAGCGCGTCGGGCTGATCCGTTTCGGCAGCCGCGTCGACGTCTATCTGCCCGCAGGCACGACGCCGCAGGTGCTGCTCGGCCAGCGCGCGCTGGCAGGCGAAACCGTCATCGCGCGGATCGGTCACGCCGAGACGATCGACGGCATCGGGCAATAGGGGCGGCGGCGATGGATGGTGCCGATCGACAGGCGGATGCAGCCGAGCGCCGGATCGTCGGCCTGCCGCTGCGCGCCTTCGCGCCCAACGCGGTCACGGCGCTGGCGCTCTGCTTTGGGCTGACGGGGGTTCGCTTCGCGATCGGCGAGGAGTGGGAAAAGGCGCTCGCCGCGATCATCTTCGCGGGGGTGCTCGACGGGATGGATGGACGCATCGCGCGGCTGCTCCGCGCCCAGAGCCGCTTCGGTGCCGAGCTCGATTCGCTGTCCGACGTGATCGCCTTCGGCGTCGCGCCGGCGATGGTGATGTTCCTCTGGTCGCTGCAGGATGCGCCGAAATTCGGCTGGACCGCGGCGCTGGCGCTCGCGGTGTGCTGCGCGCTGCGCCTCGCACGCTTCAATTCGCGCATGGACGCCGATGTCCAGCCGCACAAGGCGGCGGGTTTTCTGACTGGCATTCCGGCGCCGGCCGGGGCCGGACTGGCCTTCGTCCCCGTCTATCTGTGGCTGGTGACCGGCGAGACGCTGTTCCGCGAATGGTATGTCGTGATGCCGTGGGTGCTCGCGATCGCGATGCTGATGATCTCCGCGATCCCCACCTATGGCTGGTCGTCGATCCGTCTGCGCCGGTCGTGGCGGCTCTTCGCGCTCGCCGGCGTCGGCCTGCTCGGTGCCGCGCTCGTCACCGCACCCTGGCACAGCCTGCTCGCGATCTGCGTCATCTACGTCGCATTGCTGCCGTTCGGCATCGCGAGCTATGCGCGGGTCAGGCTGCGCGGCTGAACAGCGGCTGCGCGGCCATCGCGCGCGAAACCGAACCGACGGGAAGACGGCGGGCGGGGCGCTGGCGCGTCGTCGCGGCGGCCGGAGCCGGGGAGGCCGGAACGCCGTCGGCCGGGAAAGCTCCGTCGCCCGCAAGCGCCGAAAGGATCGCATCGCCATTCGATGTCAGCATCGCCAGGATCACGGCGAGGCCAAGCCCCGCAGCAAGGGTGAAGAGGAGAGCGGCAGCGACCTGAAGCATCGACTTGTCCTTTCGGTTTCGGTCTGCGAAACCTCCCGCATCGGCATGACGGTTTCGCTATCCGCTTCGTTCCATGTTCATGATATGTTCTCAATCATCCTGCGATGAAGCGGTGCTTATCGTCGATGAATCGTTTTGACTGCGCCCGGCGTTCATGCGGCGGGCGTGCACCCGGCAGCGGCTTTTTCCTTGATTCCCGGCGGCGATGCGGCTAACGGCCCGCGCATTCCACATGGAAGGCGCACATACCGGTGCCGGGTCCATCCCTTCGCGGATGTCTCGGTTCTTGCCTTCCAGAGGACTAACCGGAAGGAGAAAGACCATGGCGGCACCTGTCGTCACGATGCAGAATCTTATCGAAGCGGGCGCCCACTTCGGCCACCAGACCCACCGTTGGAATCCGCGCATGAAGCCGTATATCTTCGGCGCGCGCAACGGCATCCACATCCTCGATCTGTCGCAGACCGTGCCGCTCTTCGCGCGCGCGCTCGACTTCGTGTCCTCGACCGCGGCGGCGGGCGGCAAGGTGCTGTTCGTCGGCACCAAGCGCCAGGCGCAGGGGCCGATCGCCGACGCCGCGCGCGCATCGGGTCAGCATTTCGTCAACCACCGCTGGCTGGGCGGCATGCTCACCAACTGGAAGACGATCTCCAATTCGATCCGCCGCCTCAAGACGCTCGAGGAACAGCTTGCCGGCGACACCTCGGGCCTCACCAAGAAGGAAGTGCTCAACAGGACGCGCGAGCGCGACAAGCTTGAACTGAGCCTTGGCGGCATCCGCGACATGGGCGGCATTCCCGACGTGATGTTCGTGATCGACGCGAACAAGGAAGAGCTGGCGATCAAGGAAGCGAATGTCCTGGGCATCCCGGTCGTCGCGATCCTCGATTCGAACGTCTCGCCCGACGGCATCGCCTTCCCGGTTCCGGCGAACGATGACGCCGCGCGCGCCATCCGCCTATACTGCGAAGCGGTCGCCCAGGCGGCGACCCGCGGCGGCCAGCAGGCGCGCGTCGATCGCGGCGAGGACCTCGGCGCGGCGGTCGAGCCGATCGCCGAGCCCGTGCTCGCCGAAACCCCGGCGACCGAGGACGAGCAGGTTCCGGCCGAAGCGGCTGCCGAAACCGAGCGTCAGAGCGACGCATAAGCGCGCTGCGTGACGGGCCGGCGCCGCGACAGGCGCCGTCCCTGTCATCCTCCTGTCTTGTCGCGCCGCCATGCGCGCGGCGCAGCGGCGGGCCGATCCGATGGCCCGCCCCCCTTTTGGAAAGGATCACCCCATGGCTGAGATCACGGCCGCCCTCGTCAAGGAACTGCGCGAACGCACCGGCGCGGGCATGATGGATTGCAAGAAGGCGCTCGCCGAGAATGACGGCGACATCGAAGCGTCGATCGACTGGCTGCGCACCAAGGGTCTCGCCGCCGCCGCCAAGAAGGCCGGCCGTGTCGCCGCCGAAGGGCTGGTCGGCGTCGTCACCGACGGCACCCGCGGCGCGATGGTCGAGGTCAACAGCGAGACCGACTTCGTCGCCAAGAACGAACAGTTCCAGGGCTTCGTCCGCGACGTGACCCAGGTCGCGCTGGCCGGCGACATCGCCGACATCGACGCGCTGGGCGCCGCCGCCTATCCCGCGGGCGGCTCCGTCGCCGAGGCGCTGACGCAGAACATCGCCACGATCGGCGAGAATCAGTCGCTGCGCCGCGTCGCCATCCTCTCGGTCGGCTCGGGCGTCGTCACCGGCTATGTCCACAACGCCGCCGCGCCGGGTCTCGGCAAGATCGGCGTGCTCGTCGCGCTTGAATCGAGCGCCGGCGCCGATGTCCTCGAACCGCTCGGCAAGCAGCTTGCGATGCACGTCGCCGCCGCCAACCCGCTCGCGCTCAACGGCGACGAACTCGACGCCGAACTGATCGCTCGCGAACGCGCGATCGCCGAGGAAAAGGCCGCCCAGTCGGGCAAGCCCGCCGATATCGTCTCGCGCATGGTCGACGGCACGATCGCCAAGTTCCGCAAGGAAAACGCGCTGCTGTCGCAGCCGTTCGTGATCGACGGCAAGACCCCGGTCGCCGAAGTCGTCGCCGCCGCCGGCAAGGACGTCGGCGCGGACATCACCCTCAAGGGCTTCGTGCGCTTCCAGCTTGGCGAAGGCATCGAGAAGGAAGAGAGCGACTTCGCCGCCGAAGTCGCCGCTGCCGCCGGCCGCTGATGACGATCCGCGGCTGCCGCCCGATCGGTGCGGCAGTCCGCTTGGCAATGGCGCGCACTCTGACTAGGGTGCGCGCCATTGGTTTTTCGACCCCTTGGTGAAGGTTCTCCTCGACATGGCATTGCCCGGCATGAAACGCATCCTGCTCAAGCTGTCGGGCGAGGCGTTGATGGGCACGACGCCGTTCGGGATCGACCCCGACACGGTCGCGAGCATGGCGGCCGAGGTCAAGGCGGCGAAGGATCGCGGGCTTGAAATCTGCCTCGTCATCGGCGGCGGCAACATCTTCCGCGGCATGGCGGGCGCGGCCAAGGGCATGGACCGCGCGCAGGCCGACTATATGGGGATGCTCGCGACGGTGATGAACGCGCTGGCGATGCAGAATGCGCTTGAACAGCTTGGCGTGGAGACGCGCGTCCAGTCGGCGATCGAAATGGACAAGGTGTGCGAGCCCGTCATCCGCCGCCGCGCCGAACGCCATATGGAAAAGGGGCGGGTGGTGATCTTCGCCGCCGGCGTCGGCGCGCCCTATTTTACCACCGACAGCGGCGCGGCGCTGCGCGCGGCGGAGATGAAGTGCGACGCACTGCTGAAGGGCACCAGCGTCGACGGCGTCTATAATGCCGATCCCAAGCAGGACCCGACGGCGGTGCGTTACGACCGGCTCGGCTACGACCGCGTGCTTGCCGACAATCTGAAGGTGATGGACGCGAGCGCGGTGGCGCTGTGCCGCGACAATCAGATTCCGATTGTCGTGTTCAACATCCGCGAACCCGGCAATCTGGCCCGCGTGCTGGCAGGCGATGGCGTATGCACCGTCGTCGGCGACGCGGCCTGAGACCGCATAGAAGAGGACAAGACGATGGCGAAATATGACAAGGCCGACCTCGATCGCCGCATGCACGGCGCGGTCGAATCGCTCAAGCACGACCTTGCGGGGCTGCGCACCGGCCGCGCGCATACGGCGCTGCTCGATCCGGTGACGGTTGAGGTCTATGGCTCGCACATGCCCCTCAACCAGCTTGCGTCGATCAGCGCGCCCGAACCGCGGATGCTGTCGGTGCAGGTGTGGGACAAGTCGAACGTCGGCCCGGTCGACAAGGCGATCCGCGCCGCCGGCCTGGGCCTGAACCCGATCGTCGACGGTCAGGTGCTGCGCCTGCCGATCCCCGAGATGACGCAGGAGCGCCGCAAGGAACTGTCGAAGCTTGCCGGCCAATATGCCGAAAAGGCCCGCGTCGCGGTGCGTAACGTCCGCCGCGACGGGATGGACGCGCTGAAGCAGGACGAGAACAAGAAGGAAATCAGCGAGGACGACCGCAAGCGGTCGGAGACCGAGGTGCAGAAGCTGACCGATTCGGTCATCGCCGAAATCGACGCCGCCGCGAGCGCGAAAGAAAAGGAAATCCTCGGCTAGTGCCCTCCCGTCCCCGCCTCTCTTTCGTTCGCATCGAGCGAAGTCGAGATGCCCATCCTCGTTGCGCGATGCTGACGGGTGTCTCGACTTCGCTCGACACGAACGGATTCTGAAGGCGCTCTCGTGACCACCCCCTCCCACGGCGCACGGCATGTCGCCATCATCATGGACGGCAATGGCCGTTGGGCGAAGAAGCGCTTTCTGCCGCGCGTCGCCGGCCACAAGGCCGGGGTCGAGGCGGTGCGCAACATCGTGCGCGCCGCGGCCGAGATGGAACTGGAGGCGATGACGCTCTACGCCTTCTCCTCGGAAAACTGGAAGCGGCCCGAGGAAGAGGTCAGCGACCTGATGGGGCTGATGAAGCGCTTCATCCTGAGCGATCTCGACGAATTTGCCGCCAACGACGTCCGGCTCAAGGTCATCGGCGACTGGCGCGCATTGGCACCCGACGTCGTCGCGCTGATCGAGGATGCAATCGCGCGCACCGCGGGGAACAGCCGCACGACGCTGGCCGTCGCGCTCAACTATGGCGCGCAGGATGAACTGGTGCGCGCCGCGCGCGCGGCCGCCGCGGAAGGCGGGATCAGCGCGCAGGCGATCGAGGCCCACCTCGACACGGCCGGCCTGCCGCCGCTCGACCTGCTCATCCGCACTTCGGGCGAGGTGCGGCTGTCGAATTTCCTGCTTTGGCAATCGGCCTATGCCGAACTCTATTTCACCGATACGCTCTGGCCCGATTTCAAGCCGGCCGACCTGCGGGCGGCGCTCGACCATTTTGCGCGGCGCGAACGCCGCTTCGGGGGATTGTGACGATGGCGGCAGCAAAATCGGATCTGGGCGTCCGCGTCGGCTCGGCGATCGTCCTCTTCGCGATCGCGGGCGCGGCACTGTGGTTCGGCGGCATCGCCTTCGGGCTGCTGCTCCTTGTCGGCGCGGCGCTTCTGCTCGTCGAATGGTTCGCGCTCGTCCGCGCCATGGCGCTCGGCGGCGGCGCGCGCGGGGCCTTGGCGCTGCTCGGTCCGCTGCTCGTGCTCGGCGCGGTGGGTGGTCTCTGGCATATCCGCGACCAACTGGGCGTCACCGCGGCGCTGTGGGTGTTCGGCATGGTCTGGGCGACCGACATCGGCGCCTATTTCGCCGGCCGCGCCTTCGGGGGCGCGCGGCTTGCTCCGGCGATCAGCCCATCGAAGACCTGGTCGGGGCTGTTCGGCGGCATGATCGCGGCACTGGTGGCCAGCGCGACGATCGGCGACCGCGCGGGGATCGTCGGCATTCCGCTGTGGATCGGCCTGTTCATGGGGCTGCTCGCGCAACTCGGCGACTTGGGCGAAAGCTGGATGAAGCGCCGCGCCGGCGTCAAGGATTCGGGCAGCCTGATCCCCGGTCATGGGGGCGTCTTCGACCGCGTCGACGGCTTGCTGCCGGTGGCGCTGGTGCTCGGCGCACTGGCTTTCGCGGGGCAGATCGCGGTGCGGGCGGCGGGCTGAGATGACGCGCCGCCTCTCGCTCTTCGGCGCCACGGGGTCGGTCGGCCAGTCGACCCTCGACCTCGTCCGCCGCGATGGAGAGTCATGGCGGGTGACGGTGCTGACCGCGAACCGCGATGTCGCCGAGCTCGCGAAGCTGGCGCACGAATTCCGGCCCGAAGTCGCGGTGATCGCCGACGAGGCGCGCTATCCGGCGCTGAAGGCCGCGCTGGCCGGAACGGGCATCGAGGCGGCGGCGGGCGCCGACGCACTCGTCGAGGCGGCGCGGCGCCCGGCCGATCTCGTCATGGCGGCGATCGTCGGCACCGCCGGCCTCGCGCCGACGATGGCGGCGCTCGAAGCGGGCACCGACGTCGCGCTCGCCAACAAGGAAGCGCTGGTGTCCGCGGGTGCGCTGATGACCGCGACCGCCCGCGCGTCGGGTGCGACGATCCTGCCCGTCGATTCAGAGCATAATGCGATCTTCCAGTGCCTGGCGGGCGGACGCATCGAGCAGGTGCGCCGGATCATCCTGACCGCGAGCGGCGGTCCCTTCCGCACCATGACGGCGGAAGCGATGGCACACGTCACCCCGGCGCAGGCGGTTGCGCATCCCAACTGGTCGATGGGCGCGAAGATCAGCGTCGATTCGGCGACGATGATGAACAAGGGGCTCGAACTGATCGAGGCACATCACCTCTTTCCGGTGGGCCTCGATCGGATCGAAATCCTCGTCCATCCGCAGTCGGTGATCCACAGCCTCGTCGAATATGTCGATTGTTCGACACTCGCGCAGCTCGGCTCGCCCGACATGCGCATCCCGATTGCCTCTGCACTTGCGTGGCCGCAGCGCATGGTCACGCCGTGTGCGCCGCTCGACCTTCCCGCCATCGCCCGGCTCGATTTCGAGGCGCCCGACGAGGCGCGCTTTCCCGCGACCGCGCTCTGCCGCGCCGCCATTGCAGAAGGCGGCGCGCGACCGGCGCAGCTCAATGCCGCGAACGAGACGGCCGTCGCCGCTTTCCTCGGCGGACGCATCGCCTTTCCCGCGATCGTCGATACGGTGAAGCGGGTGCTCGACGCCGATGCGCCGGCGGTGCCGGCATCGCTTCAGGACATATTCAGCGTCGATGCCGCATCGCGCACGACCGCGCAGCATTTTGTGGACCAGCTCGAACATGCTTGACGTGCCGCCCTGGCTCTATCTGATCGCCTTCCTGATCGTCCTCGGGCCGCTCGTGTTCGTGCACGAATATGGGCATTATATCGTCGGCCGCTGGTGCGGGGTGAAGGCCGACACCTTCTCGATCGGCTTCGGGCGCCGGATATTCGGCTGGACCGACAGGCGCGGCACCGAATGGAAGGTCGGCTGGCTGCCGCTCGGCGGCTATGTCCAGTTCGCCGGCGACCGCGATGCGGTGAGCCAGCCCGATGCCGAATGGCAATCGCTGCCCGAGGCCGAGCGCGCGCACAGCTTTCCCGCGCAGCCGGTGTGGAAGCGCGCGCTGATCGTCCTCGCCGGGCCGCTGACCAATTTCCTGTTCGCCATCGCGATCTTCGCGGCCTTTGCCATGGTCTACGGCGTCGCGACGACCCCGCCGGTGATCGGCGCGATCGAAGCGGGCAGCGCGGCGGACAAGGCGCAACTCGAGGTCGGCGACCGCATCGCCCGGATCAACGGACGTGCGATCGAGGATTTTATGGACATCCCCATGGCCGTTGCCTTCGATCTCGGCCGGCCGGTGGAAATCGGGATCGAGCGCGGCGGCGAGCAGCGGACCCTCACGCTGCGCCCGCGGATCGTGACCGAGACCGATCGCTTCGGGAACAAGGCCGAGCGCGCGATCATCGGCATCCGCCCGGTGGCGCCGGTCTATACCACGGTCGGACCGGTCGAGGCGCTGACTGCCGGCACCGCGCAGACCTGGGGCCTTGTTCGGATGACCGGCAAGATTCTCGGCCAGTTCGTGACCGGCCAGCGCTCGGTCAAGGATATGGGCGGGCCGTTGCGGATCGCGAAGCAGTCGGGCGAGATGGCGACGCTCGGCGTGGCGTCGCTGATCTTCTTCATCGCCTTCGTGTCCATCAATCTGGGGTTCATAAACCTGTTGCCATTGCCGATGCTCGATGGCGGCCATCTTCTCTTTCATGCCTATGAAGCGGTCCGGCGGCGCCCGGCGCCGCTGCAGGCGCAGGAATGGGCCTTTCGATTTGGTTTTGCGGTGGTCGTGACCCTGATGCTGGTCGTGACTTTCAACGATTTGGGCTCATTCGGCCTGTGGGATCGGATCGCCCGCTTGATTGGATAGCCGGTCTGGGGCAGGAGAGCGCGCAGGTCCGCGTTCGGCGGGTTGATCGCTTCGAGTTATTTTTGCGGGATGAACAGCGTGGCTTCACACAAATCTATGGCGCGGGCGCAGGTGTCGGCTCTCCTTATGGCGGGGACGATGCTGGCATGGCCCGCCGCGCTGCTGGCGCAGGAAGTCGCGCCGCCGGTTGTTCCGGCCCCGACGGTTCCGATCCCCTCGCCGGAAGCGGTGCCCGCGGCCTCGACCGTGCAGTCGATCACGGTGACGGGCAACCAGCGGCTCGAGGCGCAGACGATCCTCTCCTATCTCCGCCTGCGCGTCGGCCAGCCCTATGACCGCGCGACGCTCGACCAGGCGCTGAAGGATCTTGCGGCGACGGAGCTGTTCAAGGATTTCCAGATCACCGACAACAATGGGGCGCTGACCATTCAGGTCACCGAAAACCCGGTGATCAACCGCGTCATCCTGGAAGGCAACAAGCGCCTGAAGGAAGACAAGATCCGGCCCGAGATCAAGCTCGCGCCGCGCCAGATCTTCACCCGGTCGAAGGTCCGCGCCGACGTTGCGCGCATCATCGAACTCTACAAGCGCCAGGGTCGTTTCGCCGCGACCGTCGATCCCAAGATGGTCACGCTCGACCAGAACCGCGTCGACGTGGTGTTCGAGATCAACGAGGGACCGAAATCGAAGGTCCGCCAGATCAACATCATCGGCAACGAGAAATTCAGCGACGGTGAACTCAAGGGAGAGATGGCGACCAAGGAATCGGGGCTGCTCACCATTCTGTCGTCGAACACGACCTACGATCCCGACCGCCTCGCCTATGACCAGCAGAAGCTGCGACTGTTCTACCTGCAGAACGGCTATGCCGACTTCCGCGTCATCTCGGCGGTCGCCGAACTGACGAGCAACAAGCAGGATTTCATCATCACCTATGTCGTCGAGGAAGGCGAACGCTACAAGTTCGGCGACATCGACGTGAAGAGCCAGATCCGCGACTTCCAGCCGGAGACGCTGAAGCGTCTGCTGCCGATGACTACCGGCGACTGGTATGACGCAAAGCAGGTCGAGGACACGGTCGAAAGCCTCAGCGAGACCGCGGGCCTGTTCGGCTATGCCTTTGCCGACATCAATCCTGAGTTCCGCCGCGATCCCGACAACCGGACGATGTCGATCACCTTCGACGTCGCCGAAAGCCCGCGCACCTATGTCGAGCGGATCGACGTCAACGGCAACACGCTGACCCACGACAAGGTGGTTCGCCGCGAATTCCGCCTGAACGAGGGCGATGCCTTCAACAGCTTCGGTATCAAGCGCACCCAGAACCGCATCAACAGCCTCGGCTATTTCCAGGAGAATCTGGAGATCGACCGCAAGGAAGGGAGCGAACCCGACCGCATCGTCCTCGAAACCAATGTTCAGGAAAAGCCGACCGGCGAATTGTCGCTGTCGGCCGGCTTCTCGTCGATCGAAAGCTTCCTGCTCCAGGCATCGATCCGCCAGCGCAACTTCCGCGGTCTTGGGCAGCAATTGTCGGCGTCGGTCAATTATTCGAGCTATTCCAAGTCGATCGAGCTCGGCTTTACCGAGCCCTATCTGTTCGACCGCAATATCTCGATCGGCGGCAGCATCTATCGCCGCGACCTCAATTCGTTCAACTTCATCGGCAACGATCGCCAGACGACCTTCGAGCAGACGACGACGGGCTTCCAGCTCAACGCCGGGGTGCCGCTGACCGAGTTCATGTCCTTCTTCGGACGTTACAGCCTCAATTACGACGATGTTTCGCTCGACGAGCGACTTTATTATTTCGGCGGCGAGTGCGATCCATTGGTCGCGGGTCGCTATCTGTGCGACGCGATCGGCAAACGCACGACCTCGCTCGTCGGCTTTACCCTCGCCTATGACGACCGCGACAATCGCCTGCGCCCGACGCGCGGCCAGTCGTTCAGCATCAGCCAGGATTTCGCGGGGCTGGGGGGCAGCGTCAAATATGTTCGCACCCGGGCTGCGGCGAGCAAGCACTTCAACCTCGGCAGCCGCTTCATCCTCAATGTGTCGGCAGAGGGCGGCTATATCTATCCGCTCGGCGGGCGCCCGACGCCGACGAGCGATAAGGTGCGCCTGACCGACCGCTTCTTCCTGGGCGAACCGCAGATGCGCGGCTTCGACATCCGCGGCGTCGGCCCACGCGTCATCCGCTACGGCAATGTCGACCTGACCGACCCGGCGAACCCGATCCTCGACACCAGCCTGTCGAAACGCAACGGCCGGATCGACGACTCGCTGGGCGGCCGTGCTTATTATCAGGGCCGTCTGGAGGTCGACATTCCGCTCGGCACCGGCGCGAAGGAACTGGGGCTGCGTCCGTCGGTGTTCCTCGACGTCGGGTCGGTGTGGAGCGTTAAGCGCCCGACTCTGACAACGCTCGCCGATTTCCGGGAGACCGACCCGAACGCGCCGGGCTTTGGCCTGACCAAATATCTCTGTCGCAACGCGGCCACCGGGCAGCGGGTGTTCGCGACCGAAACGCCCAACGCCGACGGAACCCCTTCCGGTCAATATCAGACCTGCGATACCGCGAACGGCTTCTCGGCCCTCGCACCGTTCGAGGAACGCTTCTATGGCGATACCTGGATGCCGCGCGTCGCGATCGGCGCCGGGGTCAACTGGAATTCTCCCTTCGGTCCGTTCCGCATCGACTTCGCCTATGCCCTCCGCAAAGAAGAGGGTGACGATACCAAACGCTTCTCATTCAACGTAGGAACCCAATTCTGATGAAGAAAATTTTTGTCGCTTCGGCGCTGGCGATCGCCAGCCTTTCGGTCTCGCCGATGTTCGCTGCTCCCGCCGCCGCGCAGGCGCGCTCCACGGCGGTCGCCGACGTGCGCGTGGCCGCCGCCAAGTCGAACGCCTTCACCACCGCGTCGCAGCAGATCCAGACCACCTACAAGGCGCAGATCGACCAGCAGGAATCGCGCGGCCAGACGCTGCAGGCAGAGCTCAACGTGCTGGTAGCCAAGTATAACGAGGAAGCGAAGAAGACGCCGCAGAACCAGGCAGCGCTTCAGGCGGCGGCGAAGGCGGTGCAGGACAAGCGCCAGTCCGCCAGCGAGGAACTCGGCCGCATCGGCGCGCCGGTCGATCTCGCCATCGCCTATGTCGAGGACCAGATCAGCGTCCGCATGAACGAGGCGATCAAGGCCGCGATGACTGCTAAGAAGGTCGATCTGCTGCTCAATCCGGATGCGGTTCTGGCGCGCGAGACCAATGTCGATATCACCGATGCCGTCGTGACCGAGCTCAACCGCATCCTGCCGAACGTGACGATCACGCCGCCGGCCGGCTACCAGCCGGGCCAGCTGGTCCAGCAGCGCAACCAGCAGCTGATGGACGCCGCGCGCGCGCAGCAGGGCACGGCCGCTCCGGCGGCGCCGCCGGCGAACGGCAGCCAGCCGACGACGCGCTAAGCCGATGAGCGACGGCGAACAGGCTGCGGAAACGCTGGGGCCGGTCGACATCCGGCGCATCCTCAGCCTGTTGCCGCATCGCTATCCGATGCTGCTCGTCGACCGGGTGGAATCGATGGTCAGGGACCGGTCGATCCACGCGGTCAAGGCGGTGACGATCAACGAGCCCTTCTTTCAGGGGCATTTCCCCGGCCGGCCGATCATGCCGGGCGTCCTCATCGTCGAGGCGCTCGCGCAGGCGGGCGGGGTGCTGGCGATCGAGTCGCTCGGGCTCGCCGGCACCGGTAAGCTCGTCTATTTCATGGGCATCGACGGGGTGAAATTCCGCAAGCCGGTCGAGCCGGGCTGCTTGCTCGACCTGCACGTCACGATCCTTCAGGCGAAACGCACCATCTGCAAGTTCGAGGGCAAGGCGATGCTCAACGGGCAGGTGGCGACCGAGTGCCAGTTCACCGCGATGATCGCTGACCCGCCGGGGGAATAAGAGGCTGACCCTGCTGCATCGTCACCCCGGACTTGATCGGCAATTACCCCCTTCCGACAGGTAAGCGTTCCCCGGCGAAAGCCGGGGTCCAGCTACGTGTGCCTGCCTCGCATGGACCCCGGCTTTCGCCGGGGATCACCAGCGTCCTTGTCTCAAGGGTATAAACGCCGACTTGATCCAGGGGCCATTCGGCACTTCATCGCGGGCGCAGCGAGTGTGGATGCCGGTTCAAGTCCGGCGTGACGCCAGATAGAGGGGTCGGGTGTTGCATTTCCCCCCATTGCCCCCTAAAGGCGCGGGCTTCGCGTCCCCGGGCGCACAGACTCACGCGGCTGGTCGGAAACCAGCGGCACAGGAGCAGACGAGATGAAAAAAGACCTTCACCCCGATTATCACATGATCACGGTCAAGATGACCGATGGCACCGAATATCAGACGCGCTCGACCTGGGGCAGCGAAGGCGATGTGCTGACGCTCGACATCGACCCGACCGCGCACCCGGCATGGACCGGCGGCAACCAGCGCCTGCTCGATCAGGGCGGCCAGGTCGCGAAGTTCAACAAGCGCTTCGGCGGCCTCACCCTCAAGCGCTAAGATGTGTCGCACCCGCATTCGCGGGAGCGACGATGATCAGGTCAAAATCTTCGCAAGCGCGCTTTGCCACCCGGCAAGGCGCGCTTCGCGTTTCTGCGCGTCGAGCGCCGGGGTGAAGCGCGTCGTGCGGCCGCGCATCGTCCGTGCCGCCTCGGCAAGGTTCGGATACAGGCCCGCGCCCGTCGCGGCCAGCATTGCGGCGCCGAGCGCCGTGCTTTCGACGAAGTCCGGACGTTCGACCACCAGCCCCAGCATGTCGGCCAGATCCTGCGCCATCCAGTTGTTCGCTGCCATGCCGCCATCGATGCGAAGGTCGGCCCAGTCGACGCCGTCGGCCGCGAAGGCGGTCTTGAGGTCGTGCGCCTGATAGGCCTGCGCCTCGAGCGCGGCGCGCGCGACATGCGCCTTGCCGCTCGCGAAGCTGAGCCCGGACAGCGCGGCAAGCGCATCGGGGCGCCAGTGCGGCGCGCCGAGTCCGGACAGGGCAGGGACCAGATAGATGCCGCCATTGTCGGACACCGACCGGGCCAGTCCTTCGCTCTCGCCGGCGCTCGCGAGCAGTCCCAATCCGTCGCGCAGCCACTGGATCAGGCTGCCGGCGACGAACACCGACCCTTCGAGTGCATAACTGCGCCGGTCGCCTTCCTGCACCAGCACCGTGGCCAGCAGGCGGTTCGCCGAATGCGGGCGCGTCTCTCCGCTCGCCGACAGGATGAAGGCACCGGTGCCGAAGGTCGCCTTGGTCTGGCCGGGGGCAAGGCACGCCTGGCCGATCGTCGCCGCCTGCTGGTCGCCCGCCATGCCGCAGATCGGAATGGCGCCGCCGAACAGCGCGGGATCGGTGGCCCCGACCCGGGTCGTGCAGCCCGCGATCTCGGGCAGCAAGTCCATCGGCACGCCCAGCAGGTCGCACAGACCGGCATCCCAGCCGCCCGCCCCGTCGATGTTCATCAGCAGCGTGCGGGACGCGTTGGTCGCATCGCTGACATGGACGCCGCCGGTCAGGCGGAAAACGAGATAGGATTCGATCGTTCCGACCGCGAGCCGGTCGCCCGCTTCGCGTAACTGCGGCCAGTTTTCGAGCGCCCAACCGATCTTGCTTCCCGAAAAATAGGGATCGAGCAATAGGCCGCTGCGTTCCTGCACCGTCGCTTCGTGTCCCGCGTCCTTGAGCGCGGCGCAGGCGGCGGCGGTGCGCCGGTCCTGCCAGACGATTGCGCGCGCAAGCGGTGCGCCGGTCGCCCGGTCCCAGAACACCGCCGTCTCTCGCTGGTTGGTGATGCCGATCGCGGCGATCCGGTCGGCGCCGCCCGCCTTGTCGATCATCGTCCGCGTGCAGGCGAGCGTGGCCTGCCAGATTTCCTCGGCATCATGCTCGACCAGGCCGGGGCCGGGATAATGCTGCCGGAACTCGCGCTGCGCGCTGCCCAGCGGTGTGCCGTCGGCGGCGAACAGCATCGTGCGCGTTGAGGTGGTGCCTTCGTCGATGACGATGATGTTTTCCGGCACCTGAATCTCCTCGGTTCGTGCTCGGCTTGTCGAAGCCCTGGTCTTTTCTTTTGATTAGCAATGAAGAAAGAACGGCCCTTCGACAAGCTCAGGGCGAACGGGTTTTTGGGCGAGGCGTCAGGCTCACGCAATCATCTTGCAATTTTGCGCAATATCCGCCATATGCTTGTGCAGCGCAGCATGGCGGCAGCAGGCCGCCCTCCACCGGCAGCGTGATTTTCCCGCCCGCGACAGGGCTGGACGAGCCGGTTGCGCTGAGTCCCTTGAGGCACCCTTTCACGCGGGTCGTTTCGAACCCGCCCGCCGTGCGCGGCCGTTTTGCGGCGCGTCCACGGCTTTATCGTGAGTAGATTATCAAAATGGAATTCAAAGACTTCGGCCTCCACGCCGACATCGAGCGTGCGCTGACGGCCAAGCGCTATACCCAACCGACGCCGATTCAGAGCCAGGCGATCCCCGTCCTGCTCGAAGGGCGCGACCTGTGCGGTATCGCGCAGACCGGCACCGGCAAGACCGCGGCCTTCTCGCTGCCTTCGCTCGACTATATGCTGTCGAACCCGCGCCCGCGCACTCCGCGCGGTTGCCGCATGCTCGTCCTGTCGCCGACCCGCGAACTGGCGGCGCAGATCGCGCAGAGCTGCCGCGACTACGGCCGTTTCACCAAGCTCAGTGTTGCGACGGTGTTCGGCGGCGTGCCGATCAATCGCCAGATTCGCGACCTGTCGCAGGGCGTCGACATCCTCGTCGCGACGCCGGGCCGGCTGCTCGACCTGGTCGACCAGCGCGCGCTGCGCCTCGACGACGTTGAAATCTTCGTCCTCGACGAGGCCGATCAGATGATGGACATGGGCTTCATCCATTCGCTGCGTCGCGTCGCCAAGATCCTGCCGAAGCAGCGCCAGAATCTCTTCTTCTCGGCAACGATGCCGAAGGAGATCGCGGCGCTCGCGCAGCAGTTCCTGCACGACCCCGTCACCGTCTCGGTGGCGCCGCAGGCGACGACCGCGGAAAAGATCCGCCAGCGCGTCACCTTCGTCGAGCAGAAGGAGAAGCAGGCGCTGCTTCATCATGTCCTGCGCAGCGAGGAGATCGACCGCGCGCTGATCTTCACGCGCACCAAGCATGGCGCCGACCGTGTCGTTCGCCATCTGAAAGGCGCGGGGATCGATGCCTTTGCGATCCACGGCAACAAGAGCCAGGGACAGCGCACCACGGCGCTTCAGGCCTTCCGTTCGGGGCAGGTGCGGCTGCTCGTCGCGACCGACATCGCGGCGCGCGGCATCGACGTGTCCGGAGTCAGCCACGTCATCAACTTCGAGATTCCGAACGTCCCCGAACAATATGTCCACCGGATCGGCCGCACCGCGCGCGCCGGGGCGGAGGGCATCGCGATCAGCTTCGTCGCGCCCGACGAGCGCACCTATCTGCGTGACATCGAACGCGTGACGCGAACCCGCGCCGAGCCGGTTGCGCTGCCCGACGGTTTTACGGAGATGGTCCGCAACCTGCCCAAGCCCGCCCAGCCGCCGCGCAATACCGGCGGCAAGGGCCGCGATCCGCAGCGCCAGCGCGAAGATGCGCTGCGCAAGAAGGCGGACGGCGCCCCGTCGCGCGGTCCGCGCCGCGAAGCGGCGGGCGAGGGCGCACAGCCCCAGCGCAAGCGCCGTTTCCGGCCGCGTCGCGGCGGCGTCGGCGCGCACAAGGGCGCGGTCCAGCGCGTCGGCTGACGCCGGCAACCTCGTCCGCTCCCGATCCTTTCCCGACCGCCGCCGATTGACGTGCCGTTCCGGCACGTTAGGGTCGGCGGGGGTCTGGGGAGGCGTAATGATCGACGAGGACGAGTTCGAACCGCTGCCGCCGCGGCGGCCCTTGCTACGCCGCAAGCGCGTCCTGATTCCGCTCGGGCTGCTGCTCGCGCTCGTCGCGCTGTTCCTCGCCCTGCGCACCCCCGACACCGATCGCGACGCGATGATCGCCCGATATGGCGGCGCGGACGCACAGTTTGCGGTGGGGCCGGCGGGGCAGCGCATCCATTATCGCGATCAGGGAAAGCGCGATGCGGAGGCGCTCGTCCTGCTGCACGGGTCGAACAGCAGCCTTCAGACGTGGGAGCCGCTGGTCCGGCGGCTGGGCGATCGCTATCGCATCGTCACGCTCGACCTGCCGGGGCACGGTCTGACCGGCGGCACGCCCGACAAGGACTATAGCGCCGACGGCATGATCGCCGCGGTCGATGTCGTTGCCGCGCGGCTCGATCTCGATCGCTTCGTGCTCGGCGGCAATTCGATGGGCGGTTGGGTGGCATGGCGTTATGCGCTCGCTCGTCCCGATCGCATCGACGCGCTGCTGCTGCTCGACGCCGCGGGGATGCCGCTGCGCGCCGGTGAAAAGCCTCCGCCGTCGAACATCGGCTTTCGCCTGCTGCAATATCCGCTCGGGCGCTGGCTGGCGGGACAGATCACGCCGCGTTCGCTGGTCGAACGGTCGCTGCGCGGGTCGGTGGAGCGGCAGGATATCGTCACCGACGCAATGATCGACCGCTATTGGAATCTGCTGCGCTTCCCCGGCAATCGCGAGGCGACCTCGCTGCGCGCGACGCTCGATCGCGAACCCGCGATGGCGGACCGCATCGGCGCGATCACGGTACCGACGCTGATCCTGTTCGGCAAGCAGGACCGGTTGATAAACCCCAGCGCGGCGCGGACTTTCCATGAACGCATCGCGGGGTCGGATGTGGTGATGCTCGACGGCGTCGGCCATCTGCCGATGGAGGAGGCGCCCGACGCGACCGCCACCGCGATCGCCGATTTCCTCAAGCGGCGGCTCGTTGCTCCGCCCGCGCCGGCTGGTCGAGAAACGCCCTGATCCGCGCCGCGACAGACGTGGCGTGAGTGAAGGGAAAAAGGTGCGACCCTGGCACGATTTCCAGCGTGGCGCCTTCGATCAGGTCGGCAATCGCCCGGCCGTGGCTGGCGGGCACCACGCCGTCGCGCTCGCCCATCAGCACCAGCGTCGGCAGCGCCCTCAGCCGGGGCAGCATCGGCGCGCTCGTCCATCCGGCCATCGCCATCGCCTGATAGGACAGGCCGAGCGGCGTCGCGGTCGGCAGCCGCAGGCCGCTCGCGAGCATATCGTCGTCGAGCAGCGCGGCCCAGCCGATCCCCGGCGCCGCGACGGTGGGGGTGGTCGCCATCAGCACGAGGCGGCGGATTCGGCCGGGAAATTGCACCGCGACCTGCTGCGCCAGCGCGCCGCCCCAGCTGAAACCGGCGAGGTCGAGCTGTCGGTGCCCGAAGCGGTCGGCGATCTCCATGACCGTTGCCGCCATCGTCGGCGCCGCATAGGGTAGCAGCGCGTCGGGCGAGCCGCCGACTCCCGGCATGTCGAGCGTCCACACCTCGCGCTCGCCGATCTGGGCAAGCAGCGGCGCGGCCGCGGTGATGTCGGCGCCGATCCCGTTGAGGAACAGCAGGGGTGGTCCGCCCTTGCCCGCACGCCAGCGCGCGACGCGCAGCGTCAGGCCATAGACATGTTCGGTGCTGACGGACGGCCGCCCGCTGATCCTGCTCATAGCACACGCCTTGGCACAGCTTGACGCGGGGCGAAAGGGGTCCGCCTTCGCCGCCGCGGTTTGCCGCGCGGCGGTATTTCAGCCGTCCGCTGCCGCTCTGGCCGCTTTCTCGTAGCGCAGGCAGTCGAAGATTTTGGCGCCCGCGAGGAATACCGAGCCGCTGCACGCAGCGAGCAGCAGCTTGCCGCCGATACCGGGATATTGGTCCAGATAGATCATCCCGCGCGCCATCGCCCCCACGCCGAGCGCGTAGATGATCAGGCACGCCTCGAAGCGCGTCTTGATGACGAACAGCCGTCCGATTTTCTTCAACATCACCATCAGCATCGTCGCCATCCGAAGCAAGGGGCGTGCCAGCGGCGCAAATCGGGGATTCGATGCCGCAGGCCGATGGTAAACTGTAAATTAACCCGACGGACAAGGGAAGGGGAAGGGCGCCCCTTTACACCAGTTCGCCGAGGTCCATCGCGTCCAGCAACGCCGCGCGGGCACGTCGGACGTCGCGGACCAGCGCCGCCGAAGCAAGGTCTCCCGGCGCGATCGCCTCGGGCCAATGCGCCGCGACCACCGCGGCGATCCGGTCGAGCTTCGCCTCGTCGGCCAGAAAGCGCGGATCGACGGTCGCCGGATCGGCGACGACGCGCAACCGTAGGCAGGCGGGGCCGCCGCCGTTCGCCATCGACTGGCGCACATCGACGGGCAGCAGCCTGCGGATCGGACCGTTGCCGGCGACATGCGCCTCCAGCCAGGTCCAGACGCTCGGCGTCTCGCGCGCCTCGGTCGGCAGGACGAGTCCCATGCCGTCGCCTTCGGGTAGGCTGACGAGCTGGGCGTTGAACAGATAGGATCTGATCGCGTCGGGCAGGCTCACCGCGCTGGCCGGAACCTCGACGATTTCGACCTCGGGAAAGATGGCGCGGATCGCGGCATGCGCTTCCTCGCGGTTCTCGAACGCCGTTTCGTGCGTGAAGAGGACGCGCTCGTTGGCGACCGCGACGACGTCGTTGTGAAAGGCGCCGCCCTGGATCGCCATGTCCGACTGGCGAAGAAACAGCGTGCGCGCGGGATCGAGTCGGTGCCGCCGCGCGATCGCCCTTGATGCGTCGAGGTGCTGGCGCGCGGGAAAGCGGCCGCCGCCGATGCCATAGACGAAGATCTCCACCCCCGGCGCCCCATGCCCCGCGCACAGCCGCATATGGTTCGCCGCACCCTCGTCGCCCAACGGAGCCGGCACGGGACCGTGGACCGCGAAGGCCGGATCGGCGAAGGCAAGGCGAAGCTGCGCGAGCGTGCCCGGCCATTCGTGACTGCGGTGCGGCATGGTGACGAGGTTGGCGACGGTCAGATGGCATCGCCCGTCGTCGCTATCGGGCGCCGGCGACACGGTTGCGGCGTTGGCGGCCCACATCGACGATGCCGACCACGCCTGTGCGCGCAGGTGCGGCTCGACCTCGTCGAGCGTGGTGGCGAGCGTTTCGAGCCACGCCGCGTCGGGCCGGTCGAGCGGCATGAAATATCCCTGCGGCAGGCCGAGCGCCAGATTGTGCCGCATCTTCTCGACCCCCTGCAACGCCGCGGCGCGTGGCTGCGACACGTCGCCGGCATTGCTGGCCGAAGCGATGTTGCCGCGGCTGAGCCCGGCGTAATTATGCGTGGGCCCGATGATGCCGTCGAAGTTGATTTCGGTGAGCATGGTTTTCTTTCCTGAGCCCCTCCCCTTCAGGGGAGGGATGCAGTTTCCTACTACCGCCCGATCCAGCTGATCTCGGCACCCTTGCCGATGTCGAGCAGCCCCGCGCATTTCGCATCGATCGTCCCATCCGCACCGACCTGTCCGAAGCAGCAGCGGAAATCGGCGAGGCGGCCGGTCGCGATCAGCGCGTCCTCGCCGCTCTCTGCAATTCCCGCCACTTCGACATGCCGCGCGTTCCGGACGCTCGCCACCTGATCGGTGCGCGCGGTCATCGTCGGGCCGCCGTCGAAGATGTCGATATAGTTCTCGAAGGCGAATCCTTCATTCTCCAGCATCCGCATCGCGGCACGCCCGCTGGGATGCGGGACGCCGATCACCGATCGCGCGCTGTCGGGCAGCATCGCGATATAGACCGGATGCTTGGGCATCAGGTCGGCAATGAACTGGTTGCCGTGAACGGCGTTGAACTGGTCCGCCTCCTGAAAGCTCATCCCGAAGAATTTGCCCGCGACTCCGTCCCAGAAGGGCGAGCCGCCCGCTTCGTCGATTACCCCGCGCAATTCGGCGAGGATGCGATCGGCGAAACGTGCGCGATGCCGCGCGATGAACAGATAGCGCGATCGCGCGAGCAGCAGGCCGAGCCCGCCCGCGCGCGCCGCGGGGTGCAGGAACAGTCCGCCGACCTCGCTCGCGCCGTGCAGGTCGTTGCTCAGCATCAGCACCTGCGCGTGAAAGGTGCGGCCCAATTGCTCGCTATGCTTGCTGTCGGTGCCGATGCGATAGGAATAGAAGGGCCAGTGCTGCCCGACCTGCGCGAAGATCTGGCAGGTGCCGCGTACCTCGCCAGTTTCGACCTCTTCGAGCACCATCAGATAGAGTTCGTCGCCCGGCGCATCCTCCTCGCGCGCGAAACTCGCCTCGGCACGCTCTAGCTTGGACCGCAGCGCCTGCCGGTCGGGGGGCAGGTTGGTGAAGCCGCCGCCCGTCAGCTTCGCCATTTCATAAATGCTCTGCAGGTCGCCCGGCTTTGCCGCCCGGATCAGATAATTCACGCTGTCCCCCGTTCCGCCAGTCTGAGCATGGTCAGCGCCGACAGCCGCGCGCGTTCGGGCAAACTGTCGACGATCAGAAATTCGTCGGCCGAATGGATGGCGCCCCCGCGCGGCCCCATCGTGTCGACCACCGGCACGCCGCAGGCGGCGATATTGTTGCCGTCGCACACGCCGCCCGTCGCCTTCCAGTCGATGGCGATCCCCAGCAGCGCGCCGCAATCGCGCACCAGTTCGAACAGCCGCGTTGCCGGCTCGTCGAGCGGCTTGGGCGGCCGGTTGAAACCGCCATGAAGGTGGCAATGCACGTCATGCTCCCGCGCCACCGCTGCCATGGCATCGCGCAGCGCCGCTTCGGCCGCCGCCATCGCAGCGGGGGTCGCAGGGCGCATGTTGACGCGCAGGATCGCCTGATCAGGAACGACGTTATTCGGTCCGCCGCCGTCGATCTTCGCGGGGTTGACCTTGAGATCGGGCGATTTCAGCGCGTTCAGCCGGAGTGCGAGGTCTGCCGCGGCGATCAGCGCGTTGCGTCCCTCCTCGGGGTTGCGCCCGGCGTGCGCCGAACGGCCGTGGATCGACACCGAGAAATTGCCGCTGCCCGGCCGCGCGCCGGCGAGCGTTCCGTCGGGAAGCGCGGGCTCATAGGTGAGCGCCGCCGCCTTGCCCTTCGCCAGTTCGGCGATCAGCGCGGCCGAGGCGTGGCTTCCCGTTTCCTCGTCGCTGTTGATCATCACGTCATAGCCGATGCGCGGGGCGAGCGGCGACGCTTCGAGCGCGGTCAGCGCCGCGAGGATCACCGCGATTCCGCCCTTCATGTCGGCGGTGCCGGGACCGTTCAACACGCCGGGTTCGCGCCATGTCAGAAACTGGAACGGGTGATCGGCCGGAAACACCGTGTCCATATGGCCGGTCAGCAGCAGTTGCACCGGCGCGTCGGGGCGCACGCGGACATGGAGATGATCGCCGCGCACGATCGTCTGGACCTGCCCCGCCGCGTCGACGCTTTCGACCGGATCGGGCTCGACCAGCCGCACCGTGCCCGGCAGGACGGCAAAGGCGTCGGCGAGCATCCCCGCGATCGTCTTCAGCCCCGCAAGATTGCCGGTACCGCTGTTCACCGCCGCCCACGCCTCGACCGCGGCCAGCATCGGGGTATCGGCGGCGCGTTCGAGCGTCGCCATTTCACTCGCAGTAAGGGCGGTCATTGCGTGCCTATAGCGAGCGGCGAGGGGCTTTTGCACCCCCGGCCTGGCATTTTGTCGGCACGATACCGTAAGTCACTGATGCCCAATAATCCTGCCAGTAGAGCCTCCAGGGAAGCCGACTGCCGGATCGCGCCATTAACCAAAATTTGGTGGCCGCTTCGCTACGCGGGGCGGACCAATGGTGAGTGGGTCGATGACTGCTGCTTTCGTGCTTGGCATAAATATGGCCGTTGCGGGCATCTTTGCCGTCGCCTTCACCGTGGTCGCGGCGACGAACCGGAGCGCGCGTGGCGCATGGTGGCTGGCGCTCGGTTGCGGGGTGGGAATCGTCAACGCCGGTCTGGAATTCCTGCTCCGGCAACAGGCCGATCCGGTGCCGGTCAGCATCGCCATCTTCCTCGTTTTCCTTTCCGCGCTCAGCTTCGCGCTGATCGGGGTCGCGCGCCATTACCGCGTCGAGCCACCGTGGACCGCGATGGCCACGATCTGGATTGTCACGGTCCTGTTGGTACCGGTCGTTTTCAGCATGACCTATGGCTCGCTGTCGCGGCTGGTGCTCTACCAGCTTCCCTATTTCGCCATGCAGGCGCTCTTCGGCATGATGATCTGGCGCTCGGGGCGCCGGCAACCGCTCGATCTGCTGCTGGTCGCGCTGCAGGCGGTCGGGGCGACGCTTTACCTGCTCAAGCCACTGTTCGCGATATTGGTGGGGACGGCCCGCACGCCGCAGGATTATATGGCGACGACTTATGCGGCGATCTCGCAAAGCGGCAGCGTCGTGGTGCTGATCGCGACCGGGCTCGTCATGCTGCTGGTGACCATGCGCGACACGACGGCCGAGATGATCGCCCGCTCGGAAACCGATCCGCTATCGGGCGTCTTCAACCGCCGCGGTTTCGAACGTCACGCCGAAGCGGCGCTTGCGCGGGAGGGCAAAGCGGCGCTGATTGCAGCCGACCTCGACCATTTCAAGCAGATCAACGACAGTTTCGGCCACGCTGCGGGCGATGGCGTGATCGCGCATTTCGCCGCGATGCTGGCCGAAGCCGCTCCATCCGAAGCGATCGTCGGCCGCGTCGGGGGCGAGGAGTTCGCCGTGCTGCTGCCCGCCGCGCTGCTGTCCGACGGACGCCTCTATGCCGAGGCGGTGCGCGCCGCCTTTGCGTCGGCGGAACTGCCCGTGCTCGGCGTCGACCGCCGTTTCAGCGCGTCCTTCGGCGTTGCCCAATGGATGCCGCCGGAGACGTTGCCCGACCTGCTCCATCGCGCCGACACGGCGCTTTACCGGGCAAAGTCGGGCGGTCGGAACCGGGTCTGCGTTGCGCTGGGCGATCTGCCGCCGACGCCGGTGCGCGGCGCCGCCTGACCGGCGCCACAACCCTCCCGTCCCCTCTTTCGACCCACCGCCCCATTGCCAAGCCCCACCATTCGCGCCATAGGGCGGCGGCCCTTTCCTCCCCGGGTCCACTGGCGCGTTCGCGCTGACCAAAGGGTGCTTGCATGACTGATTTTCTCGATCGCCACGGCCTTTCCGTCGATTCGCGTCTGGTCGATTTTCTCGAAACCCGGGCGCTGCCGGGAACGGGGCTCGATCCCGATCGCTTCTGGGCCGATTTCGCGGCGCTGCTCGGCCGGTTCGCGCCCGAGAATGCCGCGCTGCTCGCCAAGCGCGAGGATCTGCAGGCGAAGATCGACGCCTGGCACGACGCCCGCAAGGGCGAAGCGCACGATCCCGCCGCCTATCAGGCATTCCTGCGCGAGATCGGCTATCTCGTTCCGGAGCCAGCGCCATTTCAGGTCGGCACCGCGAATGTCGATCCCGAGATCGCGACCATGGCCGGCCCGCAACTCGTCGTTCCCGCGCTCAACGCGCGTTTCGCGCTGAACGCCGCCAATGCGCGCTGGGGCAGCCTCTACGACGCCTTCTACGGCACCGACGCGCTCGACGCGCCGGCGGCGAAGCCCGGCGGCTACGACCCTGAGCGCGGCGCGGCGGTGATCGCGCGCGCCAAGGCCTTCCTTGACGAAGCCGTGCCGCTCGCCGCCGGTTCGTGGGCCGACTGGCAGGGCGGGGAACCGCAACTCGCCGACCCCGCGCAGCTTGTCGGCACGCGCGACGGCGGCATCCTGCTGCGGCACAACGGTCTGCACATCGAACTGGTGATCGACCCCGCCAGCCCGATCGGTCGCACCGACCCGGCGGGAATCGCCGACGTGGTGATCGAGGCCGCGCTGACGACGATCATCGACCTCGAGGATTCGGTCGCCGCGGTCGATGGCGAGGATAAGGTGCTCGGCTATGCCAACTGGCTCGGCCTGATGCGCGGCGACCTCGTCGAAAGCTTCGACAAGGGCGGCCGGACCGTCACCCGCGCGATGGCGCCCGACCGCGAATGGACCGCGCCCGACGGCACCGCCTTCACGCTGCATGGCCGCGCGGTCCTGTTCGTGCGCAACGTCGGTCATCTGATGACCATCCCGATGATCCGCCTGCCGGGCGGCAGCGAGGCGCCGGAGGGCATTTGCGACGCGGTGATCACCAGCCTGTGCGCGCTCCACGACCTCAAGCAGCTCGGCACGCTGCGCAACAGCCGCACGGGCAGCGTCTATATCGTCAAGCCCAAGCAGCATGGGCCGGAGGAATGCGCCTTCACCGACCGCCTGTTCGACGCGGTCGAGGACATGCTCGGTTTCGCGCGCCACAGCGTGAAGGTCGGGGTGATGGACGAGGAACGCCGCACCAGCGCCAACCTTACCGCCTGCATCGAAGCGGTGAAGGATCGCATCGTCTTCATCAACACCGGCTTCCTCGATCGCACCGGGGACGAGATCCACACCTCGATGCACGCCGGCCCGATGATCCCGAAGGGGGAGATGAAGGCCAGCGACTGGATCGCCGCCTACGAGGATCGCAACGTCCGCATCGGCCTGGCCTGCGGCCTGTCGGGCAAGGCGCAGATCGGCAAGGGCATGTGGGCGATGCCCGACATGATGAAGGCGATGCTGGAGGCGAAGATCGGCCATCCGAAGTCGGGCGCGAACACCGCCTGGGTGCCTTCGCCGACCGCCGCGACGCTCCACGCGCTCCATTATCACGCCGTTGACGTGTTCGCGCGGCAGAAGGAGATCGCGGGCGAGGCGGTGCCGCCGCTCGACCGCCTGCTCGCCATTCCCGTCGCCACCGGCCGCAACTGGAGCGAGGCGGAGGTGACGCGCGAGCTCGACAATAATTGCCAGGGCATCCTCGGCTATGTCGTGCGCTGGATCGACCAGGGCGTCGGCTGCTCGAAGGTGCCCGACATCGACGACGTCGGCCTGATGGAGGATCGCGCGACGCTGCGGATCAGCAGCCAGGCGATCGCCAACTGGCTGCTCCACGGCGTCTGCACCGCCGATCAGGTCGATGCCGCGCTCGCGCGCATGGCAAAGAAGGTCGACGCGCAGAATGCCGGCGACCCGCTCTACGAAACGCTGACGCTCGACGGCATCGCCTGGCGCGCGGCGCGGGCGCTGATCTTCGAGGGCACGGTCCAGCCGTCGGGCTATACCGAGCCGCTGCTGCACAGCTTCCGGCAGGCGAAGAAGGCAGCGTAGCGCAGCGTTGACCTTCAGGGTGACGAAGATTTGAATGTGGGGGTGAGTCCTGTAGGGCTTTCGTCTCATTCATTCGATGGAGTTTCCCATGCAGATCGCGGTGCTGACGTTCGACGGCTTCAACGAACTGGATTCGTTCATCGCCGCCGCGATCCTCAACCGGCTACGCGGACAGGGATGGGCGGCGCATATTACGGCACCGACGGCGCGCGTGACCTCGATGAACGGCGTCGCGATCGACCGGCAGAAGCCGCTGGAATATGCTGAAGAGGCCGATGCCGTCATCGTCGGCAGCGGCGTCCGCACGCGCGAAATCGCGGCCGATCCGGCGATCCTCGACCGGATCCGGCTCGATCCGGCACGCCAGCTTGTCGGCGCGCAATGCTCGGGGACATTGCTGCTCGCGAAGCTGGGACTGATCGGCGATCTTCCCGCCTGCACCGACCTGACGACGAAGCCCTGGGTGATCGAGGCGGGGGTGGAGGTACTCGACGCGCCCTTCGTCGCGCACGGCAATGTCGCGACCGCGGGCGGCTGTCTCGCCTCGCAATATCTCGCTGCGTGGGTCATCGCGCGCCTCGCGGACGAAGCCGCGGCGGAAGAGGCGCTCCACTATGTCGCGCCGGTCGGCGAGAAGGCGCTTTATGTCGAGCGCGCGATGGCGGCTGTCCGGCCTTTTCTGCGGCATGGTGTCGTCGCGGCCGCCTGATCTTCAAATCGCCTGGCCGCGCGGCTATGGGCGTCGGCCATGAGCTTCACCGTCGCCGCCCTCTATCGCTTCGCGCCGTTCGACGATCCCGCCGCATTGCGCCAGCCCTTGCTGGAGTTTTGCGCCGCCAATGGGGTCATGGGCACGCTGCTGCTGGCGCGCGAGGGCATCAACGGGACGATCGCGGGCAGCGAAACCGGTATCGCCGCGGTCGTCGCGCATATCCGCGCGCTTCCCGGCTGCGCTGACCTCGACGTCAAATATTCGATCGCGGCGGCGATGCCCTTCGGGCGCCTCAAGGTCCGGCTGAAAAAGGAAATCGTGACGATGAAGGTGCCGGGAATCGACCCGGCGCGCGAGGTCGGCGCCTATGTCGACCCCGCCGACTGGAACGCGCTGGTCGACGATCCCGACACGGTGCTGATCGACACGCGCAATGATTTCGAGGTCGGCTACGGCAGTTTCGACGGCGCGATCAACCCGCGCACCCGCAGTTTCGGCGATTTTCCCGACTGGTGGCGCGCCAATGCCGATCGCTTCGCGGGAAAGCGCGTCGCGATGTTCTGCACCGGCGGCATCCGCTGCGAGAAATCGACCGCCTTCCTGAAGCGTGAGGGCGTCGCCGACGTCGTCCATCTGAAGGGCGGCATCCTCGCCTATCTCGAACAGGTGCCCGAGGCGGAGAGCCGCTGGCAGGGCGGCTGCTTCGTCTTCGACGAACGCGTGAGCATCGGCCATGGTCTGGTCGAGATGGGGGAGAAGGAAGGCCACGAACTTCGCTGAATCCCACCTGCGTCATGCTGAACTTGTTTCAGCATTCATGGCCCGGTCTCACGGTAAACGCCGCGTCAATCGAGGCTTGTTCCCCGGCGAAAGCCGGGGTCCAGACAGGGGCGGCACTACGCCATATGGACCCCGGCTTTCGCCGGGGAACAGCTACCTGCCGAAAAGGGACGATTACCGAATAACTTCCGCATGACGAACAAGGCGCGCCGATCCTCGACTCAGCCGACCGCACGCGCCGCGCCATATTCGATCCAGCCGAACGGGCGCGGGGTCTTGGGCATATAGTGCGCGGCCTGCCGATCGACCGCAAAGCCCGCCCTGGCATAGGCGTCGGAAATCTGCCGCGTCAGGTGGCAATTGCCGCCGATGCGCTTCCACACCGGCTCGATCCGCCGCTGCCATTTGGCGACGCCGGCATCGGGTGCGCCACCATGTTCGAGGAATAGCGCGGTGCCGCCCGGTTTCAGAACCCGGCGAATCTCCGCCAGCACTGCCGCCTGGTCGGCGACCGAGCACAGGGTGAAGGTGGTGACGACGGTGTCGAAGCGTCCACTGTCGAAGGGCATCGCCTCGCCGACTCCGCCCGCGATCGTCGCCTCGATCCCGCGCTCCTGCGCCGCGGCGCGGCTCATCGCGAGAAGTTCGGGCGACGGGTCGAGGCCCGTGAAGCTGGAGACCCGGCTCCAGTCATAGAATTCCATGTTGATCCCGCCGCCACAGCCCAGCTCCAGCACGTCGCCCGCCGCGTTCGGAACCACCTTGCTGCGCGCCTTCATGATCTGACCCTGCGAACAGGCGCAGCGGATCAGGCGCGGTACGGCGTGACGGTCCCACCAGCTAGCCATTGTCTCTCTCCCCTTGGCGCGCAGCCTGTCCCTTGCTAGCGCGCTTGGCAACACCCATCTCGACCGGGCAGTTCGATTGTCGAAGAGACGGTCGAAACGCTCATCGATCACGCAGCAACAGGACGATCATGCCCACCACTCACCACACCAAGATGCTCATCCTCGGTTCGGGTCCGGCGGGCCTGTCGGCCGCCATCTATGCCGCGCGTGCCGGGATGCAGCCGATCGTGGTCCAGGGGCTCCAGCCCGGCGGCCAGTTGACCATCACCACCGACGTCGAAAATTATCCCGGTTTCGCCGAGGTGATTCAGGGCCCCTGGCTGATGGAACAGATGACCGCGCAGGCGGTCCATGTCGGGACCAGCATGATCTGGGACACGATCGTCGACGTCGACCTGTCGCAACGCCCCTTCCGGCTCATCGGTGACGGCGGCGACGTCTATGTCGCCGAAACGCTGGTGATCGCGACCGGCGCGCAGGCGAAATGGCTGGGAGTTCCCGGCGAGCAGGAACTGGGCGGCAAGGGCGTGTCGGCCTGCGCGACGTGCGACGGCTTCTTCTATCGCGGCAAGAAAGTGGTGGTGATCGGCGGCGGCAATACCGCGGTCGAGGAAGCGCTCTACCTCACCAACCACAGCGACGACGTGACGCTGATCCACCGTCGCGATTCGCTGCGCGCCGAAAAAATCCTGCAGGATCGGCTGTTCGCCAATCCGAAGATCAAGGTCATCTGGAACAAGAAGGTCGATCGCTTCGTCGCGGGCGAAGGCGCCGCGGGACTGGTCGGCGTCGACCTGATCGACACCGTCACGGGCGAGGCGAGGCACGAGCCCACCGACGGCGGCTTCGTCGCGATCGGGCACAAGCCATCGACCGAATTGTTCGTCGGCAAGCTGCCGCTCGACGACGACGGTTATCTGCAGGTGACGCCCGGCACCTCGCTGACCGCCGTTCCCGGCGTCTTTGCGGCGGGCGACGTGACCGACAAGGTCTACCGCCAGGCGGTGACCGCGGCAGGCATGGGCTGCATGGCCGCGCTCGACGCCGAACGCTTCCTCGCCGAGGCGGAATATCGCGCGACGGTGGATGCGTAGACGGAGCCCGATCGAGGATTCCGGCCAACAAGTGAGGGCTTGTCCCCCGGCGAAAGCCGGGGTCCAGATGGCATGGCGCTACCCCGCGTGGACCCCGGCTTTCGCCGGGGAACGATTACCTGTCTGGAGTCTGTCCCGTTCAGATTGAAGCAGCATGAAAGCCCCTCCCCTCCAGGGGAGGGGTTGGGGTGGGGGCTTGAACCCTTGCGCAAGGCTGATGGCCTCCACCTTCAGGGGAGGGGCTTGCTTCAAGTCAAACAGAACAGAGACGATTTTGGAACGGGCAGTTCCTTGTCCCCAACCGGAAGTCAGCCCAGTCTTTCCAATATCCGTGTCGCCAGCCAGTCGCCATCCGCACCCGCAAAGCTGTGTGATGCGCTGTCGAGCCGTTCGACCGGCAGCGCGTCCGGCCTGCAATTCTCCGCAAATGCCTGTGCCGTCCGGTCGCCCGTGGCGAGCAGGATCGTGGCGGGGCAGGGAAGCGCCGCCATCGTCTTGTCGAGCCGCGCGGCAAGGCTGTCGGGAGCCGCTTCCGCCTTCCGCCGGCCGAGCGCCGACAGTCCGCGCGCCAGCTTGCGAAGATCGACCTCGCCCTTCACCAGCCTGAGCAGGCTTTTGGGGTCCTTCAGCCGCGACAGATAGCGCGCCCGGATCGCCGCCGCCGGCGGCAGCGCCGGTTCGGCTTCCCCGTCACCGTCGGCATCCTCATAGGTCCACGGGTTGGCCAGGATCAGCGCGTCGAGCGGCAGCGGCTGATGGAGCAGCAGCGCGCTCGCCGCGTCGCAATTGCCGAAGGCGACGATCCGCGCGACCTGCGGCGCCGCGGTGCGAAAGGCGGCGATGGCGGCGGCGATGTCGGGGGCGCTCGACTCGAACCCGCCGTTCTCGCCCTCGCTGTCGCCGATGCCGCGGCGGTCGAAGCGAAAGACCGGATGACCGGCTTCAGCGATCCGCTGCGCGAGCGTCGCCATGCCGCGATGCGCGCCGCTGCGGATTTCGTTGCCGCCCGACACGATCAGCAGCCCGCTCGTTCCCGGCGCGTCGTCGAGTGTCGCGGCGAGCGCCGTGCCCTCGCAGACGAAACTCAGCTGATGCCGCATGCCGCCCCCCAGGCCGCGATGTCGGCGGCGATCGCGTTCGCCATCGCGGCGTCCTCGCCCGGCTCGGCGCGCAGCCACAATGGCGTGCCCGGCAGCGCGCCGTCGCCGCTGCCGAGCGGGAGGCTGCGCAACGGCGCGACCGCCTGGACCTCGGCGCCGCCAAGCTGGGCGATCATCGCGGGCGACAGCCGATTGCCTGCGAGTAGCAGCGGAGCATTGCGCGCTTCGGCTTGCAGGTTTTCGAGCGACGAGGATTTTCCAGCCTCGCGGTCGGCACTGACGCGCGCGCGCAGCAGCGTGCGGAGCAGCGACGCGCCGGCGACCGGTGCCAGCCGCCAATGGGCCGCGGCCTTGGCGCGATGGTCGATCAGGCAGCCGCCGCGCAGCGATGCGACGATCAGCGGACTGTCGATTTGGGCAGCGATCGCGGCCAGCGCTTCGATCCAGCGCGCCAGATCGACCTCGACGAGCGGGGTCAGGCTTTCATTCTGTCCGGGCAGGTCGGGCAGCAGCGCGGCGAATCCGTCGGCCGCCAGCGCGCGCATCGCCAGCACCAGCGTGCGGCGCGTGCGGTTCGCTTCCTCGAACAGCGGCGGGACGAACAGGACGGTCGCGCGCGGCGTTCCGGCGGGGTCTATGCGCAGCCGATGACCGTCCATGCGCCCCCGCCCATCCTATGAACCTCGAACCTTGCGCTCGGCAAAGGCGAGCAGGTGGCCATAGGTTTCGAATATCTCGCCGTCGATCTCGTCGTCGTCGATCAGGATGCCGAGGCGATCTTCCATCTCGGTGAGCACGGTCGCGACCGCCATCGAATCGAATTCGGGCAGTTCGCCGAACAGGCCGCTGTCGGCGGTCAGCGCGGCGGCGCGCTCTTCGCCCAGGCCGAGGATGTCGGCGAGCAGGGCGCGAAGCTGGGTGTCGACGGGTTCGGTCACGATCCTGATCCTCATTCGCGCCCGAGGACCGAACGCGCAAAAGCCTTGAGTCCCGGTCCCCATGCCGCGATGCGCGCCGGATTGAAAGCCTCGATATGCCACAGCGGTTCGTGCCGGTTCATCCAGTCGCGCTTGTAGGCGTCGTTGCCGGTGCCGAAATCGACCCGGCACACGCGGTCGACCTCGATGACATGGCGGAACAGCGCTGCCGACAGCAAGGTTCCCGGCGACGCTTTCAGGCTGTCCTCGACATGCGCGAGCTTGTGGATGAAGGCGGTGCCGTCCTCGACGGTCCAATATTGCGCGGCGACCGGTGCGCCCTCGATGCGCGCGAGTCCCATGCGAAAGGTGCCGCGCGCGCTTTCGGCCTCGGCAAAGGCGCGCAGCAGTGCGGAATCGCCTTCCTCCGGCTTCCAGCTCGCGGCGTATATGGCTTCATAGGCCGCCCACGCGTCGGCGTCGAAGGCGGTGAAGAGTTCGATGTCGACCACGCCCTTCTTCGCCTTGCGCCGGACGGTGCTGCGCAGCGCGCCGGGGCGGCTCTCCCACCAGCTGTCATGGTTGAGATCCGACAGGTCGAGCCAGTGCCGGTCGCCTTTCGGACTGGCCTTCACCCACCAGCCCGCCGAGCGCAACGCGGAGGCGACGGCCATCTGTTCGGTATCGGGAACGGGGTAGAGGGTCAGCCGCACGGCGCGCCGGCGCAGCGCCGCGAACAGGTCCGCGAGCGCCGCCGGGCGGTCGCCATCGCCGGTGTAGAGCGGCCGGATCGCGAAGCTGTACCAGTTGGCGAGCCCGGCATAATGGCCCGGTCGTTCGATGCGCAGGGGCAGGAGGGCGTGCGTGTCGACGGCCGTGCCGCGCGCGTCATGGCGTCCCGCGCCGGCAAAGCCATGCGCCGTGAGCAGATCGAACCACTCTTCGCGGTCGAAGGGCGAGGCGAAGCCAGCGCCCCGCGCCGGGGGGCGTTTCGCATCATTAGCGGGATGTTCACCGTTCCCTTGCATGGTCGCGCGCTCTATCACCCGTCTCCTAACAGCCGATGACCAAGATCGAAAATCCTCCGTCGCATCCGATCGACCATCTTGCGCTGCGCGGCGTTCCCGACGCGCCCGCGCTGCTGATCGGCGAGCGCGTCCTGTCCTTCGCCGACTTCGATGCCGGGGTCGGGCGGCTGGCCGCCTGGCTGCGCGAGCGCGCGGGCGGTCCGGGCGAGCGCGTCGCCAGCTGGGGCGCGAAGACGCGGGCGATCTGCCTGATGCCGCTCGCCGCGGCGCGCGCCGGGCTGATCCATGTGCCCGTCAACCCGCTGCTCAAGGGACCGCAGGTCGCGCATATACTGGCCGACAGCGGTGCGACACTGCTCGTCACCAACGCGCCGCGCGCCGACATGCTCGGCGACGGCCGGCCGGCGGATTGCGCGTTCGAGGATCTGAAGGCCGCCGAAACGGCGATCGATTCGGACGGGCCGGCGCTGCCGCCCTCGCGGGCCGGAACGGACGAACTGGCCGCGATCCTCTACACCAGCGGATCGACCGGACGTCCCAAGGGCGTGATGCTGAGCCACGCCAACCTGTGGCTGGGGGCAGAGAGCGTCGCCTCCTATCTGAAGATCGCGCCCGACGACCGCGTGCTCGCGGTGCTGCCGCTCAGCTTCGACTATGGCCAGAACCAGCTTCTTTCGACCTGGTACGCGGGCGGGGCGGTCGCGCCGCTCGACTATCTGACCCCGCGCGACGTGGTGAAGGCCGTGGCGCGATACCGCGCAACGACGCTGGCGGGGGTGCCGCCGCTGTGGGTGCAACTCGTCGAAAGCGACTGGCCCGCCGATACTGCCGCCCTGCTGCGCCGCCTGACCAACAGCGGCGGCGCGCTGACCCCGACGCTCATCGATGCGATGCGCGCCACCTTTCCGAATGCCGCCATCTACCCGATGTACGGACTGACCGAGGCGTTCCGGTCGACCTGGCTCGACCCGGCGCTCGTGGCGTCGCATCCGACCTCGATGGGCCGTGCGATCCCCCATGCCGAAATCCTGGTGTGCCGCCCTGACGGCAGCGTGACCGACGACGACGAGCCGGGCGAACTGGTGCATTGCGGACCGCTCGTCGCGCAGGGTTACTGGCACGACGCCGAACGCACCGCAGAGCGTTTTCGCCCCGCACCGCCGGCCTCGCGCCATGGCGGCATCGCGGTCTGGTCGGGTGACACGGTGCGCCGCGATGCCGAGGGCCTGCTGACCTTCGTCGGCCGCGACGATGCGATGATCAAGACCGCGGGCAACCGCGTCAGCCCCACCGAGGTCGAGGATGCGGCCGTCGCCTCCGGCCTTGTTTACGAAGCCGTCGCCTTCGGCATCCCCGATGCGCGGCTCGGCGCGGCGATCGTGCTGATCGTGCGCGGCAGGGGGGGGGATGCGGATCGTGACGGGCTGGCGGCGTGGCTGCGCCAGACGCTGCCCAACTTCATGCAGCCGCAGACGATCGAGTGGCGCGACACCCTGCCGCGCAATCCCAACGGCAAGCTCGACCGCGTCGCGATCGCTGCGGACTGGACGCGGCAGGTGGCGGCATGAAGCCGCACGGCCCGATTCCGCCCGGCTTCGCCGCCGACGCCGACGGCATGCTGCTGATCGGGGGCGCGCGCGCGGACCGGCTTGCCGATGCTGCGGGCGACACGCCGCTGTTCGTCTATGTCGGCGCGCTGCTGGCGGCGCGGATCGCCGAATGGCGCGCCGCATTTCCCGAAACGGTGCAGCTTCACTATGCCATGAAGGCGAACCCCTATCCGCCATTGCTCGCCTTCATGGCGGAGCGGGTCGACGGGTTCGACGTCGCCTCGGGCGGCGAATTGCGGGCCGCGCTGGCGAGCGGCATGGCGGCCGAACACATCAGCTTTGCCGGACCCGGCAAGCGCGACCGCGAACTGGAAGCGGCGATCGCGGCGGGCGCGACGCTCAACCTCGAATCGATTGGCGAGGCGACCCGCGCGCTCGCCGTCGCCGCGCGGCTCGGCATCACGCCGCGGCTGGCGGTGCGGGTCAATCCCGACTTCGACCTCAAGGGATCGGGGATGAAGATGGGCGGCGGCGCCAAGCCGTTCGGCGTCGATGCGGCGGAGGTCCCGGCGCTGGTGCGGCGGCTGATCGACGCCGGTGCCGATTGGCGGGGTTTCCACATTTTCGCCGGATCGCAGGCGCTGGACGCCGCCGCCATCGCGGAGACGCAGGGGCAGACGGTGGCGCTCGCGGCGCGGCTGGCGAACGACGTCGGTGCGCCGCCGCCGCTCGTCAACATCGGCGGCGGTATGGGCGTGCCCTATTTTCCTGGCGATACCGCGGTGGATGCTGTGGCGGTCGGCGCCGCACTCGCCGATACGCTGGCGGCGCGCGATCCGGTGCTGGCGACCAGCCGCTTCGCGATGGAACTTGGCCGCTGGCTCGTCGCCGAAGCCGGCGTCTACCTGACGCGGATCGTCGATCGCAAGGTCAGCCACGGCGAAACCTTCCTCGTCACCGATGGCGGACTCCACCATCAACTGGCGGCAAGCGGCAATTTCGGCACCGTGATCCGGCGCAACTATCCGATCGCGCTTGCCAACCGCTTCGGCGGCGAGCCGGCCGAGACGGTGTCGGTAGTGGGCTGTCTGTGCACGCCGCTCGATCGGCTGGGCGATCAGGTTGCGCTACCCGCGGCACAAGTCGGCGATCTTGTTGCGCTTTTTCAGGCGGGCGCCTATGGCGCCACGGCGAGCCCGGCAGCTTTTCTCGGCCAGGGACCGGCGCGCGAAATGCTCGTCTAGACGGCGATTTCTGTTCCGAACAGGGACAGTTTGCGACAAGCGCGGCGCGAACCTACCCCAATACTAACGGTATGTTCACCCTTTTCGAGCATGGCTGACCCTGACGCAATGGATGTCATTGCGGGTTCCGGCGCGTTTCCGGGCCCGCGAGGGCGCCCGGCTATGCGAAAGGTGATATGAACATGCGATCCTTCCCCTCGCTCCGCGCCGCCCGCGCCGCGCTGGTTTCCGGCATCGCCGCGACCGCGCTGACCGGCTGCATGAGCGCCGGAACCGCGCCGCAATTGCCGAGCGCCAATTTCGTCGCGAACCAGGAAGGGCCGGGCGAGGAATATATCATCGGGCCGCTCGACGAACTGCAGATTTTCGTGTGGCGCAATCCGGAACTCGGCGGCAAGGTCCAGGTGCGTCCCGACGGGCGGATCACGACGCCGCTGATCACCGACATGCCCGCGGTCGGCAAGACGCCGACGATGCTTCAGCAGGACATCAAGCTGGCGCTCGGCCAATATATCACCGACCCGATCGTCAGCGTCATCGTCACCAGCTTCAACAGCACCTTCTCGCAGCAGGTGCGCATCGTCGGCGCGACGGAGAAGCCGGCGTCGATTCCCTATCGCGCCAACATGACCGTGCTCGACGCGATGATCGCCGTCGGCGGTCTCGGCGAATATGCCGCGGGCAACAAGGCGCGGCTCGTGCGCTACGATAAGGGAAGCGGCAAGCAGCACGAATATGCTCTGCGCCTCAACGATCTGATCAAGCGCGGCGACATCAAGGCCAATGTGAAGCTTCAGCCGGGCGACGTCATCATCATTCCCGAAAGCATGTTCTGACATGGACGGCCGACCCTGCCCCGCGATCCGAAGGACTGAACCCCGGCGATGAATGGTCTATATGACGAACTGCGGTTGGCGCTGCACAGCGTCTGGACACGCCGGTGGCTGGTGCTGGGCGTCGCCTGGGGTATCTGCATCCTCGGCTGGCTCGCGATCGCCTCGATCCCGAATCGCTACGATTCGCGGGCGCGCCTGCTCGTCGACATCAACCAGATCCTGCCCGACGATACGACCGCCGGTTTCGGCGGCCGTCAGCGGATCGATCAGATTCGCGAGACGCTGACCAGCGCGCGCAACCTCGAAAAGGTCGCGGTGACGACGGGCTTGCTGCCCGTCGGCGCGGGCGAGCGCGAGCGGGCCGGGGCGGTCGGCATGTTGCAGAAGAGCATCAAGATCGTTCCGCAACAGGATAATATCTTTGAGATCACGTCGAGCGTCGCCGTCGGCAGCCTGTCGGATGCCGACAATGCCAAGCTGGCTTCGGGGGTACTCGACAGCCTGATAACCGTTTTCCGTGATGACCAGTTGCGCGGCGGGCGCATGAACGCGCGCGAGGGGCTGAAATTCCTCGATTCGCAGATCGCCGACCGGGAAAAGGCGCTGCGCGAGGTCGAGGGTCGGCGCGCGGCCTTCGAGGCGCAGAACATCGGGCTGATTCCCGCCGGCGCCGGCTCGCCCGCGCAGCGCGTCGAAGCGGCGCGCGCCGAACTTGGTCAGATCGACACGCAGCTCGTTGCCGCGCAGGCTGCGCTTGCCGCGACCAACGGCCAGCTCGCCTCGACCCCGGCGACGATCAACGTGCCGGGTCTCGGTGCCACCGGCGGCGGCGTCGCGCGCCAGCAGTTGGCGGGCGCGCAGGCCGAACTGTCGGCGATGCGCGCGCGCGGGCTGACCGATGCGCACCCCGACGTCGTCGCGCTCAAGAGCCAGATCGCCTCGCTGAAGGCGCAGGCGGATCGCGAAGGCAGCGGCGGAAGCGCCGGCAACGCGCAGAACCCGGCTTATGGTTCGCTCGCCGCCATGCGTGCCGAGCGGCAGGCCACCGTCAGCGCGCTGAGCGCGCGCAAGGCGCAACTGACCGCCGATATCGCCAGGATCACGTCGCAGCAGATCCAGAATCCCGGCATCGCGGCGGAATATGACCGGATCAACGGCGAGTATACCGCGCTCAAGGCACAATATGACAAGCTGCTCGGGCAGCGCGAGCAGGTGCGCCTCCGCGGCGACGTGCAGACGGAAACCGACGCGATCCGCGTCGAGCTGCTCGATCCGCCGACCAAGCCGACCAGCCCCGCCGCGCCCAATCGCCCGCTGTTCCTGACCGGCGTCCTGCTCGCGGGTCTTGCCGGCGGCATCGGCGTGGCCTTTGGCCTCGCGCAGGTCCGCACCAGCTACGCGACGGCGGGCAAGCTCGAACGCGCAAGCGGACTGCCGGTGATCGGCTCGATCACCGAGGTGGTGACGCCCGAACGGCATGTCGAACGACGCAAGCGATTGATGTGGCTCGCGGGCGGGGCGGGCGCGCTCGTCGGCCTCTACGCCCTGCTGCTCGTCGCCGAGTTCGTCCAGCGCGGCATGGTCGCGTGAGCGGGGAGAAGGACATGAACGACCAACGCCCCGTCAAGCGCCCGCCGTCGCTGCTCGAACGCGCCGCCGACATGTTCGGCCTCGACCCCGCGGCGAACGCGCCGACGATCGACGTATCGAAGCTGCCGCCCGAGCCCGAGAAGAAGAAGGCGAAGGCCCGGCCGGCGCCCGCCGCCGAAACGCCGCAGGCGGAGGCATTGCCTCCCGAAGCCGTGGTCGAGGCCGCCCCCGCGATCGATCCCGCGCCGGCGAAACCTTCGCCGCGCAAGGAGGTCGCCAAGGCCGCGCCCGCCGTCGTGCCGACGCGCCAGGGGACGATTGACCGCGAGCGGCTTGCCGCGCGCGGCATGATCGTGCCCGGCGCGCCCGTCACCGGGATCGCCGAGGAATATCGTATCGTGAAGCGCGAGTTGATCCGCAACTTCGCGGGAACGGCGAACCGCCCGGTCGTGCCGCGCGGCCACCGCGTGCTGATCGCTTCGGCCAATCCGGGCGAGGGCAAGACCTTCTCCGCGGTCAATCTCGCGCTCAGCCTCGCGGTCGAGGCCGATCATGACGTGCTGCTCGTCGATGCCGACATCGCGAAGCCGAGCGTGCTCGAAACGCTGGGGCTGGAGGATGGGCCGGGCCTGATGGACGCGCTCGCCGATCCGCATCTGACGCTCGGCGATTGCCTGATCCAGACCGACATTCCGGGGCTGAAGGTCATGCCTGCCGGAACGCAGCATACGCACGATACCGAACTGCTCGCCTCCGCGCGCACAGAGGCGCTGATCGCCCAGCTCGAAGCGGGTGCGCCGGGGCGCATCATCATCTTCGATTCGCCGCCGGTGCTGGCGGCATCGCCGGCCGCGGTGCTCGCCGGCCATGTGGGGCAGCTCATCATGGTCGTGCGCGCCGACGAAACGCTCGAATCGGCACTGCGCGACGCGATCGGACTGATGGGCGCCTGCCCGCACGTCCAGTTGCTGCTCAACGGCGTCAAATATTCACCGGGCGGTCGCCGCTTCGGCACCTATTACGGACAGGGAGGCGCGTCATGATGCGCACAACCAGCTTGCGCCGCGTGGGCGCGATCGCAGCGCTGCTGCTCGCCGGCACCGCGACCGGCGCGCACGCGCAATTTTCGGGTGATGGCGGTCCGGGGGCGAGCGATGCTCCCGCTGCCGGCGCGTCCACCGCCTCGGAGCCGGGCCAGCGCCGCGGCGAGCGGTCGCGCGGGCAGAAAACGATCGACGTGACGCCCTATCTCGAAATCGGACAGGTGCTGACCGCCGAGCTCAAGGGCGGCGGCGATGTCCTGACCTATACGACCGTTGCGGCCGGGGTCGACGCCGCGATCGTCACCCGCCGCGCCGAGCTGGCGGCGACGCTGCGCTACGAGCATCAGTTCGCCGAATCGCGCGGCTACAGCGATCAGGATATCATCAGCGGTCTCGCGCGCGGGCGGCTCGAACTCGTGCGCGGCCTCAACCTCGAAGGCGGGGCGCTCGCGACGCGAACGCGTGCCGACGGGCAGGGCGCCGACAACGGCATCTTCAACGGCCGCGCCAGCAATGTCGCCAACCTCTATTCCGTATATGCCGGCCCGACGTTGGTCCAGCGTATCGGCGATCTTGACGTCGGGGCGGGCTATCGCTTCGGTTACACCAAGGTCGATGTCGAAGCGCCCGCGCTGCTGCCCGGCGGCGCTGCACGGCAGAATGTCTTCGACAGTTCGACCAACCACGTGGCATGGGCCAGCATCGGCCAGCGGCCGGGTGATCTGCCCTTCGGCTGGCAGCTTTCGGGCGGCTACGAACGCGAGGATGCAAGCCAACTAGACCAGCGCTTCGAAGGCAAATATGCACGCGCCGACGTTACCGTCCCGATCGGTCCGACAGTAGCACTGCTCGGCGGAATCGGCTATGAGGACATCGAGATCGGTCAGCGCGACCCCGTGCTCGACACGAACGGCATTCCCGTCCTCGACGCTAATGGTCGCTACATCACCGACAAATCGAGCCCGCGTCAGCTTTCCTTCGATACCGATGGACTGATCTGGGACGCGGGCGTCATGTGGCAGCCGAGCCGCCGCACCTCGCTGACCGCGCGCATCGGCCGCCGTTATGGCGACACCATCTATACCGGCAGTTTCACCTATCGTCCCGATCACGCGACGCTGGTGCAGGTCGGCGTCTATGACGGCCTCTCCAGCTTCGGACGCGGGCTGTCGGGCGGTCTTGCCGCGCTGCCGACCCAGTTCGATCCGACGCGCAACCCGGTAGGCGGCGACATCAATCCCTGCGTCTTCGGCCAGCAGAGCGCCGGATGCCTCAATCCGCAACTCGGCAGCGCAACAGCGTTCCAGTTCCGCAGCCGCGGCGTTCAGGCGATGTACTCTTCGCGCTACGGGCGTTGGACCTATGGCGTCGGTATCGGCTATGACCAGCGCCGCCTGCTGGCACCGGCGCTGTCGGCGATCGCCGATTTCGACGGCGTGAAGGATGAAAGCTATTATCTCTTCCTGTCGGCGGGCCGCGAACTCGGCACCGATGCAAGCCTCAGCCTTGCGGGTTACGTCAACTATTTCGACAATGGCACGCCGGGGGTCGGCGATGTGCGGTCGGGGGGGGTTTCGGCGGCTTATTCGCGTAGATTCTGGCGCGGGTTGACCGGAACCGCGGCGGCGGCGCTGAATGCCTTCGACCAGGATGGCTTCAACAGCCAGCTTATCGGTTCGGCGCTCGTCGGCCTGCGCTATAATTTCTGATCCAGACTCCCGGGGATAGAGCGATGTACGATCAATTTTACGGCTTCAGCGGGCGCCCGTTCCAGCTCACGCCCGACCCGGCCTTCTATTTCGAGAGCGGCACGCACCGCAAGGCGATGTCCTACCTGGGCTATGGCCTGGCGCAGGGCGAGGGGTTCATCGTCATCACCGGCGATGTCGGCGCGGGCAAGACGACGCTGGTCGGCCACCTGATGAACACGATCGACGCCAACCGGCTGACCGCGGTCAAGCTGGTGTCGACGCAGGTCGAGGGCGATGATCTGCTGCGCCTGGTCGCCGAGCAGTTCGGCCTGGAGTGGGAAGGGCAGAGCAAGGCCGAACTGATCCGCGCGATGGAACAATATCTGCGCGAGCAGGCGCGCGCGGGCCGCCGCACGCTGCTGATCGTCGACGAAGGGCAGAATCTCGCCATCTCCGCGCTCGAAGAACTGCGGATGCTGTCGAACTTCCAGCTCGGCGGACATTCGCTGCTCCAGATTTTCCTGCTCGGCCAGCCCGAGTTCCGCCAGACCCTGTTCCATTCGCCGACGCTCGAACAGTTGCGCCAGCGCGTGATCGCGACGCATCACCTCGACCCGATGGAGCCCGAGGAGGTCGAGCCCTATATCCTGCACCGGCTGGGCAAGGTCGGCTGGACGGGCAACCCGAGCTTCAGCCCCGAGGCGTTCGAGCTGATCTTCGATTACAGCGGCGGCGTGCCGCGCAAGCTGAACGTGCTGGTCAGCCGCCTGCTGCTGTTCGGCGCGGTCGAGGAACTGCACCGGATTTCGGGGCATCATGTCCGCAGCGTGATCGCCGAGATCGAGGCCGACCGCGGCATCGACGAAGCGACGCTGGCGCCGGCGCCGGTCGAGGAGGTCGTGGAACTTGCCGCTGCGATGGCACCCGTCGCCGTGCCCACGGCGCCGACGGAATGGCCGCCGGCCACGCCCGACGCGGCGCCCTTTGCCGCGCCGGCCCCTGCCGACCCGCCGGCGGTCGATCCCGAGCAGCTTGCCGCCCTGCACGAGCAGATCGCGCGGCTCGAGGCGCGCATCTCCGAACAGGACGACGCGCTGCGCCGGGTGCTTGACCTGCTGATCGAATGGGTCGAGCGCGATCCCGAGAATGCGCCCAATCCGGCGCGGTCGCAGGTATGGGCGGCCTGACGCAGCCATGATTCCCGGCTATGGGGTCGATGAGGTGAAAAACGATGCGGAACGGCCTGTCGGTCGATGTCGAGGACTGGTTCCAGGTCGGCGCCTTTGAGCGCACGATCGACCGCGCCGACTGGCCGACGCTCGAATGCCGGGTCGAGGCGAATTGCGACGCGGTGCTGCAGATGTTCGCCGAAGCCGGCGTCCACGGCACCTTCTTCACGCTGGGCTGGGTCGCCGAGCGCTACCCCGCGCTGATCCGGCGGATCGTCGCGGCGGGACACGAACTGGCGAGCCACGGCTACGACCACAAGCGCGTCTTTCAGATGAGCGCCGACGACTTCGCCGCGGACCTGAAAAAGGCGCGCGCGATCCTCGAGGACCTGGGCGGCGTCGCGGTGCGCGGCTATCGCGCGCCGAGCTTTTCGATCGACGCGCGCACGCCGTGGGCCCACCCGATCCTCGCTGAACAGGGCTATGCCTATTCGAGCAGCGTCGCGCCGGTCGTCCACGATCATTATGGCTGGCCGCAAAGTCCGCGCCACGCATGGCGGCCGGTCGCGGACAGCGACCTTGTCGAATGGCCGGTGACGACGGCGCGCGCCTTCGGCCGAACGCTCGCGGCGGGCGGCGGCGGCTTCATGCGCCTGCTGCCCTATGGCTTCACGCGCTGGGCGATCCGGCGGATGAATGCCGAGGGGCATCCGGCCATCCTGTATTTTCACCCGTGGGAGATCGACCCCGGCCAGCCGCGCGTGACCGACGCGCCGCTGAAATCGAAGATACGGCATTACAGCGGCTTGTCGGCCATGGCTGGCAAGCTGAAGCAACTGCTCGCCGATTTCGAATGGACGCGGGCCGATGCGCTGCTTCCCGCGCAGCAGGAACGCGCGCGGCCGTGGCGCGCAGCGGCATGAACGCCCCCAACCATCCAGCCGCAGCGCCGGGCGTTTCGGCCGCGCCGCTTGGCGAAGCGACGGCATGGGACGCCTATGTCGCGGCGCATCCCGCCGCGACGCCTTTCCACAGCCGCATGTGGTGCGACGCAGTGACCGCGGCGACGGGGCATCGGTGCCACCTGGTCGCGGCGCGCGACGCGACAGGGGCGCTGACCGGCATCCTGCCGCTTCATCATGTCCGATCGGCGCTGTTCGGGCAGGCGCTCGTCGCGACCGGCTTTGCCGTCGATGGCGGGATATTGGCGGACGATGCCGCCGTCGCGGCGACGCTGGCAGACGGGGCGGCCGATGTCGCGCGGTCGCTGGGCGTGCCTTCGGTCGAATTGCGCGGCGGCGTGCTGCCCATGGCGGAGGGATGGATGCGCGAGGACGGCGTCTACGCCGGTTTCGCGCGCGATCTGGCGGCCGACGATGCCGCAGAACTGCTCGCCATCCCGCGCAAGCAACGCGCCGAGGTGCGCAAGGTGCTCGAAAGCGGCCTGACGGTGACGACAGGCCGGGACGCCGCCGAACGGCGCGACCATTATCGCGTCTATGCGACGAGCGTGCGCAATCTGGGGACGCCGGTTTTTCCGAAACGATTGTTCGACGCGGTCCTCGATGCCTTCGGCGACGATGCCGACATATTGACCGTGCGCGAGGATGGCCGCGCGGTGGCGAGCGTGCTCAGCCTCTACTGGCGCGGCGCGGTGATGCCCTATTGGGGCGGCGGGCTGGCCGAGGCGCGGGCGCTGCGCGCGAACGAACTGATGTATTATGCGCTGATGCGGCATGCGCGCGCAAAGGGCTGCACGCGCTTCGATTTCGGCCGATCGAAAGTCGGCACCGGGCCGTTCGCCTACAAGAAGAACTGGGGGTTCGAGCCGCGACCGCTCGTCTATGCGCGCTGGCTGGCGCCGGGCGAGACGCCGCGCGATACCAATCCCACCAGCGCGAAATACCGGTTGCAGGTCGATCTGTGGAAGAAACTACCGCTGTGGGCCGCCAACCGCATCGGACCGCTGATCGCGCGGGGGTTGGGATAGATGCTTGCCCCTCGACGGCCTTTTCCCGATGGCTGAGGTCCTGTTCCTGGTGCATCGCGCGCCGTGGCCGCCCGATCGCGGCGACCGGATCAGAAGCTGGCACATGTTCGAGGCGCTGGCAAAATGGGCGCCGGTGCATGTTGCCGCGCTCGCCGACGATGCGGCGGATGCAGCGGTAGCGCGTGAGAAAATGACCCCGCTTTGCAAAAGTTTGGCAATCGAGGTTCGCAAGGTGTCGCGACCGGTGGCGCTGGCGCAGGCCGTGCTGCGCGGCGAGCCGGTTTCGAACCGGCTGTTCCGCAGCGGCGCGCTTGCCGCGCATGTGCGCGGGCTTCTCGCGAGTGGCCGGGTCACGCATATCGTGGGGTTTTCGGGCCAGATGGCGCAATATCTGCCAACACGGTTCGACGGTCCGGTCATCATGGATTTCGTCGATGTCGATTCGGCCAAATTCGCCACTTACGCACAGCAGGACGCGCGCCAGCCGCTCCACTGGATTCATGCGCGCGAAGCACGGGTGCTTGGCGCCTATGAAGCCAAGGTCGCGCGCAGCGCCGATGCCAGTCTGTTCGTCAGCGAGGCGGAGGCGGCGCTGTTCCGCCGGCAAAGCGAGGTCGATGCCGACAAGGTGCACGCGGTCGAGAACGGTATCGACACCGATCGCTTCGATCCCGCGCTGCCGCTGGCCGAAGTCGGGGCGGGCGAGGGGCCGCTTGCCGTGTTCACCGGCCAGATGGATTATCGCCCCAATGTCGATGCGGTAAGCTGGTTCGCGGCCGATATCCTGCCGCTGATCCGGCGACGGCATCCGCAGGCGCGTTTCGCGATCGTCGGCCGGGCGCCGACCGATACGGTGCGCGCGCTCGAAGGCCAGCCCGGCGTCACCGTCACCGGCGAGGTGCCCGACGTGCGGCCGTGGCTGGCCGCCGCCGACGCCGTAGTCGCGCCGCTGCTGCTGGCGCGCGGGGTGCAGAACAAGCTGCTCGAGGCGATGGCGATGGCGCGGCCCGTCGTCGCCAGCGCCGCCGCCGCGACGGGGATCGACGCGGTCCCCGGCGATCAGTTGCTGGTCGCCGACGATGCTGCGGCGATGGCCGATGCGGTCGTCCGCCTGTTCGACGATCCGCAGGCGGCCGCGGCGATGGGCGCCGCCGCGCGCGCGCGGATGATCGCGCGCTATGGCTGGGACGCGCGGCTGGCCCCGCTCCGCGATCTGCTGGGACTGACGACGCGATGACGGTGTGGCGGAGACATCTGGCCGCGCTGGCATTGCTGGCGGGAGCGATCCTTGCGCTTTTCGCGCGCGATCTGGCCGATCTGGCCGGTATCTGGTGGCATAGCTCCACCTTCACCCATTGCCTGCTGATGGTGCCGATGATCGGCTGGCTGGTGGCGCAGCGTTGGCCGCAACTGAAGACGCTGACGCCGGCCTTCTGGTGGCCGGCGGTCGGCTGGCTCGCGGGCGCGGCATGCGTCTGGCTGGTCGGCGAGGCGGCGGGGGTGGCGCTGCTGCGACAGTTGGGCCTTGTGCTGATGCTGCAGGGAGCGGTCGGCGCGACGCTCGGCGAAAAGGCGGTTCGCGCGCTGCTCTTTCCGCTCGGTTATGCGCTGCTCCTTGTGCCGTTCGGCGAGGAACTGGTGCCGCTGCTCCAGACGCTTACCGCGCATATCAGCGTCGCGCTGCTGCATCTGGCGGGGCTCGAAGCGCATATGGAGGGCGTGTTCATCACGACGCGCGCCGGTTTCTTCGAGGTGGCCGAAGCCTGCTCGGGGGTCAATTTCCTGATCGCGATGCTCGCCTATGCGGTGTTCGCGGCGCATCTTTGTTTCCGAAGCTGGCCGCGGCGCGTCCTGTTCGTCGCCATCGCGCTGGCCGCGACGGTTCTCGCCAACGCGCTGCGCGCCTGGGGTACGATGGTCGCCGCCGAAATCTGGGGAATCGAGCGCGCGGCAGGGATCGACCATATCTTCTATGGCTGGATCTTCTTCGGTCTGGTGATTCTGGCGGTGATGCTGGGCGCGCGCCGCTGGTTCGACCGCCCGGCCGGCGATGCGGCGGTCGACGTCTCGCGGCTCGGCGGGCCTGTGCGCTATCGCGGCGACGGCCGGGCCATCCTGCCGGTCGCGCTGGCGATCCCGTTGCTGTTCATCGGCTGGGCGGCGCTGGTCGGCGGGCGTTCGGCGCCGCTGCCGGCGACGATGCCGGTCGAGACGCCCGCCGGCTGGCATGCGGCGGCGGCGGCGGAGGGCCTGCCGTGGGTGCCGCGTTTCGACGGCGCCGACCAGCGCCTGCTGCGCCATTTCGCCGATGCGAAGGGGCGCCGCGTTGCGGTCGCGGTCGGCGGTTACGAGCGGCAGGCCGAGGGGCGCGAGGTCGTCGCTTTCGGGCAGGGGGCGGTCGATCCCGCCAGCAAATGGGCATGGAGCGCGGCGCTTGCCCCGGTGGACGGCGGCCGGACCGAGCGGCTGCTCCACCCCGGCCCGGTGCTCCGCGACGCCGCGACCTGGTATGTCGTCGACGGGCGCGCGACCGGCAGCGCGCGCGCGGCGAAGCTGGCCGGGCTGCGCGCGCGGCTGCTCGGCGGCGACCCGCGCGCGCTGTCGCTGATCGTGTCGAGCGAGGCGGGGCAGGGCGGGCGCGATGCGATCGCCGATTTCCTTTCCGCGTCGGGCGGAGCGCAGGCGATGGCTGACCGCGCCCTCGAAAACCGCTAAGGCCCTGATCCATGTGTGGGATCGCGGGCATCTATCATCTCGAAACGGCGAAGCCCGTCGACCCGGCGCGCGTGCGTGCGATGCTGCACCCGATGGCGCATCGCGGCCCCGACGGGTCGGGCGACTGGACCGCGCCGGGGGTCGGGCTCGGCCACCTGCGCCTGTCGATCATCGACATCGCGGGCAGCCCGCAGCCGATGGCGAGCGACGACGAGGCGGTGACGCTGACCTATAACGGCGAAATCTATAATTTCCGCGCGCTGCGCGCCGAACTGGAGGATCGCGGCCATCGGTTCCGCACCAGCGGCGATACCGAGGTCATCATCGCCGCGTGGCGGCAATGGGGGCCCGATTGCCTGTCGCGACTCAACGGCATGTTCGCCTTTGCGATCCACGACCATGTGCGCGGCTGCCTGTTCCTCGCGCGCGACCGGCTGGGCGTGAAGCCGCTGCATTATGCGCGCCTGTCCGACGGTTCGATCGCCTTTGCGTCCGAGCTCAAGGGGCTGCTCCGCCACCCGCTGCTGCGCTGCGAGGCGAAGCTGACGGCGGTCGAGGATTATCTCGCCTTCGGCTATGTTCCCGACGACAGTTGCATCGTCGCGGGGGTCGAGAAACTGCCCGCCGGCCACTATCTGATGCTCGAACGCGGCAAGGCCGTTCCCGCGCCGTCCTGCTGGTGGTCGCCCGATTTCTCGAACCGCATCCGCGCCAGCGAAGGCGAGGCGGCCGAGCATCTCGTCCACCTGATGCGCGCCGCCGTCACCGACCGGATGGTCGCCGACGTGCCGCTGGGCGCCTTCCTGTCGGGCGGGGTCGACAGCAGCGCGGTCGTCGCGCTGATGGCGGAGGCGAGCGCGCGGGCGGTCAGGACCTGCACCATCGGTTTCGACCAGGCGGCGCTCGACGAGACCGCCTATGCGCAGCAGATCGCCGAGCGGTTCGCCACCGACCATCGCACGCGTACCGTCGCGGCGGCCGACTTTGCGCTGGTCGACCGCATCGCCGACATGTTCGACGAACCCTTCGCCGATGCGAGCGCGCTGCCCACCTACCGCGTGTGTGAACTGGCGCGCGAGGAGGTGACGGTCGCGCTGTCGGGCGACGGCGCGGACGAGGCGTTCGCGGGCTATCGCCGGCTGGTGTTCCAGCATCAGGAGGAACGGCTGCGCGCGATGATCCCGGCGGTGCTGCGGCGCAACCTGCTCGGCCCGCTCGCGCGCGTCTGGCCGCAGATGGACTGGGCGCCGCGCCCGCTGCGTGCCCGCGCGACGCTCGCCGGCCTGTCGAAAGGCGGCGCCGAAGCCTATGCCGAGGCGGTCGGCGTCACCGGCCCCGACCAGCGCGCGCGCCTGTTCAACGACGCCGCGAAACGGGCGCTCGGCGATCATGTCGCCGAGGCGCGCTATTGGAAAGCCATGGTCGAGGCGCCGGCGCGCGAGCGGCTCGACCGCGCGCAATATGCCGATCTGAAGATCTGGCTGCCCGGCGACATCCTGACCAAGACCGACCGGATGAGCATGGCGGTCAGCCTGGAGGCGCGCGAGCCGCTGCTCGACTATCGCCTCGTCGAATTCGCCGCGGCGCTGCCCGCCGCGATGCGCGTCAAGGGCGGAACGGGCAAGGCGATCCTCAAGCAGGCGATGGAGCGCTATCTGCCGCACGACATCCTCTATCGCCCGAAGATGGGGTTCGTGACGCCGGTGTCGCACTGGTTCCGCGGGGCGCTCGCCGATCAGGCGCGCGCGCTCGCGACCTCGTCGACGCTGGCGCGGTCGGGCTGGTTCGACATGGCGGAAATCGAACGCATCGTCGCCGCGCACCAGGCGGGCCGCCGCGATCACGGCCGGCTGATCTGGCAGTTCTTCATGCTCGAGAAGTCGCTGGCGAAGCTGTTCGGATTGTGACGGCTGAAGATCGGCCTACGGAAAATCCGTCGCATGAATCGCCACGTCATCTTAACGACTTGCTGTCAGGCTCGCCGCCGATGACGGTCTATCCCGCCTTTCCGGCCCACGATGTGGCGACGCACGAGGACGCCGCGCCGCTGGCGGTGCGCGTCGTCGATCCGCTGTCGCTATCGCCCGAACTGGCGGCGGCATGGGACGCGCTGGCGGACGACGCGAGCGAGCCCAACCCCTTTGTCGAACGCTGGTGCCTGCAGCCCGCGCTCCACCTGCTCGACCCCGAACGGCGGGCGCGGCTGGTGATGGTGCGCGACGGCGACGGCGGGCCGGTGATCGGCGTGATGCCGCTCGCGCCGGCGGACCGGTACGGCCGCCTGCCGCTGCGCCATGCGATCGGCTGGGCGCACCCCAACCATTTCCTGGGCCTGCCGCTGGTCCGCGCGGGATTCGAGCGGCTGTTCTGGTCGATCCTGCTCGGCTGGTGCGATGCCGCGCCCTGGGCGAGAACGCTGGTCCACCTGCCGCGCCTGACCGAGGACGGGCCGCTGCACCGCGCGCTCGCCGATGTGGCGCAGGGGCGCGGCCGTGCGGTCGAAATCGTCCACCGCGAGGAACGCGCGCTGCTCGACAGCCGCCTGTCGCCCGACGCCTATTGGCAGGCCGCGGTGCGCGCCAAGAAGCGCAAGGAACTGCGACGACAGACGAAGCGTCTCGCGGATCAGGGCGAGCTTGCCTTTCGCCGCTGGCGGCCGGACGAACCGCTCGACCCGTGGATCGACGCTTTCCTCGACCTCGAGATGCGCGGCTGGAAGGGGCGCGCCGGATCGGCGCTCGCGAGCCATGGCGAGACCGAGGCCTGGTTTCGCGCGACGCTGGCGGGCGCTGTCGCCGCCGACCGGCTCGCGATGAGCGCGCTCGATCTCGACGGCCGGCCGCTCGCGATGCTGATCCATTTCCTCTGCCCACCCGGCGGCTTCTCGTTCAAGACGGCGTTCGACGAGGCTTATGCGCGCTTCTCCCCCGGGGTCCTCCTCCAGCGCGAGAATCTCGACCTGCTCGCCGATCCGGCGATCGACTGGGTCGACAGTTGCGCGGTGCCGCATCATCCGATGATCGACAGCATCTGGCGCGAGCGCCGGCGGCTGGTCTGGGTCAATGTGCCGCTGTCCGCCGCGCCCGATCGCTGGCGCTTCGACGCGCTGACCCGGATCGAGGCGATCTGGCGGCGCTGGAAGCGCCCGCATTCCACCCCTTCCGACGCAATACAGGACCCGTCATGACCATGCATCAGGCGATCGCCACTCCGATCTTTCCCGCCGAGACGCTCGACCGCATGGCCGAACTCTATCCCTCGCAGGCCGGATTGCTGCACCATCGGCTCGATGAGCATCCGTTGCTGTCGCTGGGCGCGCTGGCGACGCTCGGCGAGAGCCTGCCCGCGGGGCAGGTCGAATATAATCCCGGCGACCTGCCGGTCGGCATCCGGCCCGAGGACGTCCCGTCGAACGGCCTGTCGATCGGCGAGACGATCCGCACCATCGAGACCAACCGGAGCTGGGCGGTGCTCAAGAATATCGAGACGGAGGCCGGCTACCGCGCGTTGCTGATGGACCTGCTCGGCGAGCTCGAACCGGTCGTCGCACCGCGCACCGGCGCCATGCTGATGCCGCAGGGCTTTCTCTTCATCTCGTCGCCCAGGTCGATCACCCCCTATCATTTCGATCCCGAGCACAACATCCTGCTGCAACTGCGCGGTCGCAAGGTGATGCACGTCTGGCCCGCGGGGGACGAACGCTTCGCCGACCGGCGCGAGCATGAGCGCTATCACACCGGCGGCCATCGCAACCTGCCGTGGCAGGACGCCTTTCGCGGCGGCGAGCAACAGGTGCCGCTCGGCCCCGGCGACGCGGTGCTGGTGCCGGTGATGGCCCCGCATTTCGTCGCCAACGGCGATGCGCCGTCGATCTCGCTATCGATCACCTGGCGCAGCGAATGGAGCTATCGCGAGTCCGAGGCGCACGCCGCCAACGCGCTGCTGCGGCGTCTGGGGCTCGATCCCGCGATGCCGCCGCGCTGGCCGGACTATGCGCGCGCAAAGACGGTGGGCTGGCGCATCGCGCGGAAACTCAAGCTGGTGTCATGATGATTTGCCTCACGCAAAGGCGTAAATAAAGGCGACTGCCGGTATGTTTAGAAATCTTGTCATTCCCGCGAAAGCGGGAATCCAGCGTGGGGTCAGCCGACGCATACCCTGGATTCCCGCTTTCGCGGGAATGACAAAGGTGGGGAAGGCAGGCGAATGTCCGCTTCCCACCCCAAAGCCGGCGTCCTCGCTTGCGTTTGCAATCGATATAATCGCCAAATAAAAGATCTCACACAAAGACACAAAGAGGGCGACTGCGCTCCGCGACATCGTGCATGATGCGCGCAGCGCTTTAAAAAACGGCCGCCTGCGGCGGCAAGCACGCTTGCAAGGCGGCGCACCCTCTTTGCGTCTTTGCGTGAAGCAAATTCTTCATGCCTTCAGCGTGAAGGCCACCCCCGCGACAGATGGCTTTCCATTGCGCCGATTTGGCGTTATGGGCGCGCATCCGAATATTTCGAGCCCCCAGAGGATAGATGGCGAAAGAAGAACTTCTGGAAATGCGCGGCCAGGTGGTCGAACTGCTGCCGAACGCGATGTTTCGCGTCAAACTGGAAAACGACCACGAGATTCTGGGCCACACGGCCGGCAAGATGCGCAAGAACCGCATCCGCGTGCTGGTGGGCGACGAGGTGCTTGTCGAACTCACCCCCTATGACCTGACCAAGGGTCGGATCACCTATCGCTTCAAATGAGCGGTGCGGCGACGATGCCCGCCCCCATGCGACATCTGGTCCTCGCTTCGACATCGCCGCGCAGGCGCGAGCTGCTGGCGCGGATCGGCCTGACGCCGTCGCGCATCGTCGCCCCCGAGATCGACGAGACGCCGCTGAAGGGCGAGAGCCCGCGCGCCTATGTCGCGCGCCTCGCCGAAAGCAAGGCGTGCGCGGTCGAGCGGGCGGCGGACGAGGTCGTGCTCGCCGGCGACACGACGGTCGCGGTCGGTCGCCGCATTCTCGAAAAGCCGGCCGACGAGGCGGATTTGCGCCGCATGCTGGCGCTGCTGTCGGGACGCCGGCACCATGTTTATTCGGGCGTCTGCGTCGTCGATGCCGATGGCAGGGCGCGGGCGCGTGTTGCCGACACCGTCGTCGCCTTCAAGCGGCTGACCCCTGCCGAGATCGACTGGTATGTCGCGAGCGGCGAGGGCATGGGGAAGGCGGGCGGCTATGCGATCCAGGGGCGCGCCGAAATCTTCGTCCGCTTCCTGTCGGGAAGCCATTCGAACGTCGTCGGCCTGCCGCTCTTCGAGACGCGGGCGCTGCTGACCGCCGCAGGCATTCCGCTTGGCTGAGTGGCTTTATGAGGCCGGGATCGGCGAGGCGCGCGCCGCGCTGGTCGAGGACGGCCACATCGTCGAGGCGCGGATCGAGCGCGAATGCGAGGGACCGCGTGTCGGGGCGATCCTGACGGCACGGCTCGTCGAACCGGGCCGGCTGGCGCTCGACGCGCCGGGCGAGCCGGTCGCGACGATCGCCGCGCCGGGCGTCCCGCTCGGCAGCCGCCTGACGGTCGAGATCATCCGCATGGCGCTGCGCGAGCGCGGCCGCGACAAGCCGGCGCGCGCGCGGCTGGCGGATGACGGTGCCCGGCCGTCGGCGGGCCCCGACCTGCGCGCGCGGATCGCCGCCACCGGAGCTCCCGTCGCCGATCTGCCCGCGACCGGGCCCGACCGGCTCGAAGAGGCCGGCTGGTCCGAATTGATCGACCGCGTCCGCACGGGATACTGGCCTTTTGCGGGCGGGGCGCTGTGGGTCGATGCGACCCCGGCGATGCTGCTGATCGATATCGACGGCGAAGGCGACGCCTTCGCGCTCGCGAAGGGCGGCGCGGCTGCGGCGGTGCATGTCGTGCGCTGCTGCGACGTCGGCGGCGCGATCGGCATCGACTTTCCGTCCTTGCCCGGGCGTGCCGAGCGGCAGGCGATCGACGGGCTGATCGACGCCTTGCTGCCGCAGCCTTTCGAGCGCACCGCGGTCAACGGTTTCGGTTTTCTTCAGATCGTGCGGCGGCGCGAACGGCCGTCGCTGATCGAGCAGGTGCGATTCGACCCGGTTGCGACCGACGCGGCGTTGCTGCTGCGGCAGGCGGGGCGCGCGGTGGGAACGGGAGCGCTGCAACTTGTGACGCGCCCGGCCGTTGCCGAATGGATCGGCGCGCATCCGCACTGGATCGATGCCTTGCAGAAGCAGAGCGGACGCGCCGTGGCGGTCGTCGCCGATGCGCAGGTAAAAGGAGCGGGCCATGCCCAATGAACGTTCGGCGAGGGCGCGGCGCTGCCCGCTGTGCGGCAAGCCGCGCGACGAGGCCTACAAGCCCTTCTGCAGCCGCGGCTGCCGCGATCGCGACCTCAACGCGTGGTTCGGCGAAGGCTATCGGGTGCCCGTCGACCAAGCCCCGGACGGCGGCGCCGACGGCGGCCGGCAAAGCGAAGATTGAGGGGCGCGACGGACGCCACAAAGGCTCTGGACAGGATCGAAAGCCCTGCCTATAGCCGCCGCTCTCCCGCCCGGCCGTCAGCCGCGGCGGCGATGCCCGGGTAGCTCAGTTGGTAGAGCATGCGACTGAAAATCGCAGTGTCGGTGGTTCGATCCCGCCCCCGGGCACCATTCGCCATTCATCATCATCGTCTTCGAATCCAGGGCATTGCCGATTCCGGATCACCCGGAAGCGGGCGGACCGCTGCGCTGGTCAGGCGCTGCTATCTTCCGGAATCAGGACTTTGCCCGGATTGAGCAGATTCAGCGGATCGAGCGCGGCTTTCAGAAGCCGCATGGTGGCGATTTCTTCCGGGGTTCGGGACGAAGACAGCCAGGCGCGCTTTTCCAGTCCGATGCCATGCTCGGCGGAGATCGATCCGCCGATCGCTTCGAGCGGGCGATAGACGAGTTCCTCCGCGCGGTGGCGCGCCTCTTCGCTCCACGGGCGCGGAGCGACACTGATGTGCAGATTGCCGTCCCCCAGATGGCCGAACACCATCAGCTTGCCCTGGCCGGTCCATTCGGCGTCGACCGAAGCGGTCAGGCCCGCGACATAATCGGGCATCGCGGTCACGGGCAGGCTCACGTCGAACACGGCGCAGGGCATCATCGCCGCCATGATTCCGGGGATATCCTCGCGGATGCCCCAGATCGCGCCACGCTGGGCGCCCGACGCCGCGATCACCGCGTCGGCGGCCAGTCCGCCGGCGAGCGTTTCCTCCATCAATGCCGTGAAGAACGCCTCGTCGCGCCCCGGGTCCATGCCCGACGCTTCGACGATGACATAATAGGCGTGCCCGGCGGGGAGGGGCGGTTGGTGCCGCCCGCTGTCGATCGCGATCGCCCGGTAATGCGATTGCCACATCACCTCGAACGAGGTCAGCATGGCGCCGAGCCTGCCGCTGCACAGCGAAAGCAGCCCGGTGATGCCATCGAAATCGTCCACCGCCAGCAAGGCGGTGGCGATGGTCAGGGGCCTGGGATGCAACCGCAGGACGGCGCGGGTGACGAGGCCCAGCGTCCCCTCGCTGCCGATGAACATCTGCTTGAGGTCATAGGCCGCATTGTTCTTGAGCAGATGGTTCATCGACGACAGCACCGTGCCGTCGGCGAGAACGACTTCCAGCCCCAGGACATTCTCGCGCGTCATGCCGTAGCGGACCACCTGATTGCCGCCGGCGTTGGTCGAGACGGTTCCGCCGATCGTGGCCGACCCCCGCGCCCCCAGATCGACCGCGTAGATCAGATCGTGCTCCAGCGCCGCGTCCTGCGCTGCCTGCAACGGCACGCCCGCCTCGACCGTCATCGTTCGCCCGACCGGATCGACCGCTTCGACCGCGCGCATCCGTTCGAACGATATCTGCAGCTCGTGGCCGGCCGCGTCGGTGCCGTGGACCAGTCCGCTCAGTCCGCCCGCGGCGATGACGGGCTGGCGGCGGGCGTGGCACAGGCGCATGATCCGGGACAGTTCGTCCGTCGAGCGCGGCCGGACGATGGCGGCGGCCATGCAGGACGAGAAACCGAGCCAGTCGCCCGGCCGTTTGGCAAGCTCGGCACCGGCGATGACGCCGCCGTCCCCCGCGATGGCCCTGATGGCGTCGAGCAGATCGTCCTGTGGCATGGCTGCGTCTCCTGGCGGCGGGATATGGTGGGGTCAGATCAGGACTTCGATCAGGTGCGGTCCCTTGTCGGCCAGCGCTTCGTCCAGCGCTTCGCGTAGCTCTTCCGACGTCGTGGCTCTGCGTGCCGGCACCCCCATGCCCTCGCTGATCGAAACCCAGTCGATCGCCGGATTGCGCAGATCGAGCATCGACAGCGCCTTGGGGCCGGGGTTCTGCACGCCCACGCGCATCAGTTCGATGTTGAGGATGGCATAGCTGCCGTTGTTGATGAGGATCGTGGTGACATCCAGCTTTTCGCGCGCCATCGTCCACAGCGCCTGGCAGGTATACATCGCGCTGCCGTCGGCCTGGAGCGCGATCACCTTGCGATCGGGGCATGCCACCGCCGCTCCCACGGCGAGCGGCAGGCCGATCCCGATCGCGCCGCCGGTCAGCGTCAGCCAGTCGTGCGGCGCGGCGCCCGCCGTATACGGAAATAGCGCGATGCCCGACGTGTTCGCCTCGTCGGTGACGATCGCGTCCTTCGGCAGCGCGGCCGCGATGACCGCACCCATTTTCACCGGATCGAGCCGGCCGCCGTCGATCGGCGGCGTTCCCGCCTGCTGGGCCAGCGCCGGCTCGGCCGGGGCGCCCAGCGCGTCGGCGAGATCGGTCAGCGCCCGTTCGGCATCCTCTTCCGCGGAGGCGAGCCGGGCCGTGCGCGCGCCATCGGGTGAAAGCCGGCTGGGCTTGCCGGGATAGGCGAAGAAGGACACCGGCGGTTCGCAGCCGCAAAAGACGATCGCCTTGAAATCCTGCAGATAGTCCTGCGCCTGTTCGCCGAAATAGGGGAGTCTCTCCACCGCCACGCGGCCCGCCCCGCGCTGCAGCCGGGCGGGGAACGTCTCGCAGATCAGGCGCGCGCCCGTTGCCGCCGCGACACGCCCGGCCTGCTCGAGCGCGCCTTCGCGCAGCGCGCGTCCGCCCAGGAAGATCGCTTTCGGCGCATCGGCTTCGCGAAGCAGCGTCGCGACCTCTTCGATCACCGCCGCCGGGACCGTCGGCGCGGCCGGCGCCGGGCGCGCAGCGACGCTCGCGCTGCCCTCGGTCCATGCATGGTTGGCGGGGGCGACGAGGGTCGCGATGCGCCCGGGATAGGTTGTGGCGACCGCCATCGCCTCGGCACCGGCCTGCGGCAGGTCGCGTTCGGACCGCGACGCCTTGACCCAATCGGACATCGGCCTTGCGACGCCCGCCAGATCGCTGGTCAGCGGCGAATTATATTGCAGATGATAGGTCGCATGATCGCCGACGACGTTGACGACGGGCGATCCGGCCCGCCGCGCATTGTGCAGATTGGCGAGGCCGTTGGCGAGGCCGGGGCCGAGGTGGAGCAGGGTCATCGCCGGCTTGTCGGCCATGCGGCCGTAACCGTCGGCCGCGCCCGTGACCACGCCTTCGAACAGGCCCAGTATCGCGCGCATCCCGTGCTGCCGGTCGATCGCGGCGACGAGCTGCATCTCGGACGTTCCGGGATTGGCGAAACATACTTCGACGCCTGCCTGGGCCAGGGTTTCGATCAGAGCTTCAGCGCCGTTCATACGTATCTCCCCTTATCTCGATCGCGGCCGGTCCCGGTGGCGTGGCGAACCGATTGATAGCCGATGGCAGCCGCAACGAAATGACCTAGCGCAAAACGCACGCTTCTCCCGCATCAATTGTCGGTCGTCATGGCGATGTTTTGGAGCCCGGTCGATCGCCTCAGGCTCGTGAAGGATGCATTGCTCCCGGTTCGGGGAATGGCCGGGAGACTTGGAGGAGGTCAGCCGCGCCTGGCGTTCCATGCGCGGACCGCCGCCAGCGTCTTTTCGATATGCGCCTGCGGGTTGCGGTCGGTGTAGCTCAGCAGGATGGTTCCGTCGGGTGCGATGACGAACGACGTCCGGTTGGAGATGAGCGTCTGGTTGGGACCCGGCATGGCGGTGTCGTATTTGACCGCGACCTTGGCGCCCGGATCGGCCGCGACGGCGAATTTGTCGCGGCATTCCGACTTGGAGAATTCCGCCACGCGATCGATGTTGCCTGCGGTCACGCCGATGACGCGGGCGCCCAGCTGGTTGAACTGGCTGTTCGCTTCCGCGAACAGATGGGCTTCCATCGTGCAGCCGGGGGTGAAGGCGGCGGGGAAGAAATAGAGCACGACCGGCCCGTTCCGCAGCGTCTGTTTCAGCGTCAGGCTGAAGGATTTGCCGCCCTGCGCGGCGTTCAGCGTGAAGTCGGGCGCCTTCGCGCCCTGCTGGAGAGCCGCGATGCCCTGCGCCGGAAGGACGGCCAGCAACAGGCCGAGGCCGAACGACGTCGCGATCTTGTTCCGGATTTTCATCTGGGTTCTCCAACTGGAACGGTGGGCGCGCGCCTCGTCCGGACTCTCCCGCCTCCCTATTCGTCGGCGCGTGGCGAAAAGGTGCGGCGGGGACAGGATGATGAAAAAATTGGGCGGCGTCTACACCGATCATTCGTTTCCCGGCCGCGCGCTCGACGGGCCCCTTGTCGTCGCGGCCCCCACGATGCATCCTCAAGCGATGACCAAATACCTCATCTCCTTTCCGAGCGAAGCCATGGTCCTCACCGACGCGGAGTTCCCGATCGTGTCCGCCGACGCGCACGCGGTGATCGAGGAAGCCAGGGCCGCCGGCGTCTATGTGTTCGGCGGAGGGATAGCGGAGCAGGTTGCGCCCGTACTGGTCTCCGCCGACGGATCGGTGTCGGCCGAAATCTATCCCGGCAGCGGACTCACGGGCGGCTTCACGGTGCTGGAACTGCCGTCCCGCGAGGAGGCGGTCGAGTGGGCGAGCAAGATCGCGGCGGCCTGCCGGTGCGCGCAGGAGCTTCGCGAATTCATGTACGACCCCGCGAGCTAGTCCGTACTCGATTGCAGCGGCGCCGCGGCGTCCACGCGGCGGCCGAGCATGCGGGAGAGCGTGTCGTCCCGCCACCCGAAGCGATGCACCAGAACCATCGCGACGTGCCCTGCGATCAGCGCAAGCAGCGTCCAGGCCAGCAAGCCGTGCACCGCATTGGCCGGGGCGGTCATCCACGCGATCTCCTGCCCCGTCGGTGCTGCGAACTCGATGCCGAACAGCGTCACCCCCTTGCCGCTTCCAGCCATGCGGAACAGCGCGAGCGCGGGCACGACGATCATCAGCAGATAGAGAAGGATATGGCCGATACGCGCGGCCTGGCCGATCGCATTCGATGAATAGGCGGGGCGCCGCCGCCGGTTGCGAAGCGCCCAAAGCGCGCGGACGACGACGAGCGCAAGGATGAGGACGCCGATCGATGCGTGCGTGCCGACCCAGAATTTCATCAGCGGGACGCGGCCGAGTACGCTCTTCATGATCATGCCGCCGAGCTGCCAGAACAGCAGCAGCGCCATCGTCCAATGCAGCAGACGTGTCACCGATCCATAATGGTTGGGCGTGTCGCGCAGCAGCATGTCGGTTCTCCGTTCCTAGGGCCAGGACCCATTAATTTGCGGTTCGAGGCGTCGAAATGGCGAAGATATCGGGCTTGGGCGGACGCAGCGGGTAGCATCGCTACCCGCAAGGCCGCACGAGCTTGAGATCGAAGCCATTTCGGCGTCCCTGCGGGATTTGACCGATTTCGTCCATGGCTTCGTCAGAAAGCCTTGGAATATAACCATATTCCTACACCTTTCTTCCTCGCCCTGAACGAAATCGCTTCAAACCTCGAACCGCAAATTAATGGGTCCTGACCCTAGCGCCCGGCCGCCGACGCAAGCCGCAGTGCGCGCGGGATGGCGGCGGATATGATCGACGCATGATCTTCTTCGGCGAGCCTCCGGTACTGGACGTTCGCGGGGTCGAGGCGGTCCGCGAGCAGCGTCGCCATGTCGCGGGCGCGCGCCACCATCTGCCGCTCGGCCCGCCGGTTGCGGACCGCATCGCTGTCCTGCCGCGCGGCCTGCCAGGGCGGCAGTTCCTCCTCCCACTCGCCGACGCAGAGCAGGATGCGATGATTGCCGAGCGACGCCTGCCGCAAGGCGTCGCGCAGGCCTTCGGGGTCCCACCAGATGGATGGACTGATAGCGGCGATCGCGGCGAACAGATGCGGGCGATGCGCCAGCATCCACAGCGCATGATAGCCGCCGAACGAATGGCCGAAGAGGGTCAGGCGTCGCGGATCGAGCCGCGCGTGCGCCGCGACGGCGGCGATCACATCGGCCTCGACGAAACGCGCGAAATCCGACGCCGCGCCGCGCGCGCCGAAATCGCGTTCGCGATGGCGATCCTGCGGGTCGCGGTCGGGCGACGACAGGCCGATCAGGATCATCGGTCCGGTTCCCGTTGCGTCGGGACGGCGACTCATCCGCCGCAAGGCTTCCACAGCGGTCGCGAAGCAGCCTTCGCCGTCGAGCATCAGCATCGCGGGCCAGCCCCCGACGGGTGCTTCGCCCGCCGGGACGTGGAGGTCGACGCGATAGGCCGCATCCCCGTGCGGCAGGCTCAGCGACAGGCTTTCGGCGATGCGTGGATCGGTGGCGGGGGTGGCGGAAGCGGTCATGGTCCGATTAGGGCTGGAATTGCGAGCGGTTTTCAATAAGGCGGATGGCATCGATGCGCCGTTCGATCAACCCATGCCAATCCAAGGGAAACAAAATGTCATGATCCGGTCGGCCGGACCTTCTCCGACGATGAAAGCCATGCTGGACGATTATCGGCGCACGGTGCGGCGGCGCGTGATCGTCATCGTGCTGATCGCGGCGATCGCGGTGGCGGCTTTCGTCGTCGATCTGGTGACCGGTCCGTCGGGGATAGGTGCGCGCGACGTGCTGTACGGCATCGCCTATCCCGACCGGATCACGCCGGGACAGCGCGCGATCATCTGGGACGTGCGATTGCCTTATGCGATGATGGCGGTGATGGTCGGCGCATCGCTGTCGCTCGCGGGCGCCGAAATGCAGACGATCCTCGACAATCCGATGGCGAGTCCCTTCACGCTCGGCGTGTCGTCGGCCGCTTCCTTCGGTGCGTCGCTGGCGATTGTGCTGGGGATCGGCCTGCCGTTCGCGGGGAGTTGGGCGGCCGACTGGATGGTATCGCTCAACGCCTTTCTCTTCGCTTTCCTCGCGATGCTGTTGCTTCAGGCGGTCGCGCGGCAGCGCGCGGCGGGCGCACAGACGCTCGTCCTGCTCGGCATCGCGCTCGTCTTCGCCTTCAACGCGCTGACCTCGCTCGTGCAGTTCCTCTCGTCACAGGAGGCGTTGCAGCAGCTCGTCTTCTGGACGATGGGGTCGCTGTCGCGCGCGACGTGGAGCAATGTCAGCGTGCTCGCGCTCGTCCTGCTTGTCGTCGCGCCTTTTTCGCTGGCGTCGGCGAAGGCGCTTACCGCGCTCCGGCTCGGCGAGGACCGGGCGCAGAGCTTCGGGGTCGACGTCGGGCGGCTGCGCTTCCTGTCGCTCTTTCGCATCAGCCTGCTGGCCGCGACCGCGGTGGCCTTCGTCGGCGCGATCGGGTTCATCGGCCTCGTCGGCCCGCATATCGCGCGGATGCTGCTGGGTGAGGATCATCGCTATCTGCTGCCAGCCAGCCTGTTCACCGGTGCTGCGATCATGTCGGTCGCGTCGGCACTGTCGAAGCTGCTGGTGCCGGGGGTGCTGATGCCGGTCGGCATCGTGACCGCGATGATCGGCGTCCCGATCTTCCTGTTCCTGATCTTTCGCAGCGGAAGGCAGGGGGCATGAGCGCCGGCCTTCATGTCACCGACCTATCGGCCGGATATCGCGACCGCGCGGTGATCGAGCATCTGTCGTTGCCGCCGATCGCGCGCGGCGAAACGGTCGCGCTGCTGGGGCCCAATGCAGCGGGGAAGAGCACGCTGCTTCGTGCGCTCGCCGGCCTGACGCCCGCGCGCGGTTCGATCCGGCTCGACGGGGACGAACTCAACGGCCTGCCGCTCGCCGACCGTGCGAAAGCTGTGACCTACATGCCGCAGACGCTGCCGCAGGGGATCGCGCTCACCGTGCTCGAAACGGTGATCGGCGCGCTCGAGGCGTCGCCCACCGGGCAGGGCCATGGTGGCGATGCGGCGGAGCGCGCGATGGCCGTGCTCGGGCGGGTCGGGATCGAAGCGCTGGCGATGCGCGGAATCGATCAGCTGTCGGGCGGGCAGCGGCAACTCGCGGCGCTCGCGCAGGCGCTCGTGCGCGCACCGCGCCTGCTGCTGCTCGATGAACCGACGAGTGCGCTCGACCTCAATCACCAGGTGCGCGTGCTCGATCTGGTGCGTTCGCTGGCGCGCGAGCAGGACATGATCGCCGTGCTCGTGCTTCACGACCTGCAGGCGGCGGCGCGGATTGCCGACCGCGTCGTAGTGTTGTCCGAAGGGCAGGTGGCCGCCGCGGGGCCGCCCGAAGAAGCGATCACGCCCGCGGTGCTGGCCGACGTCTGGCGGGTGCGGGCGCGCATCGATCATTGCGAGCGCGGGTCGCTGCGCATGGTGATCGACGATATATTGTAAGGAAGCCGCCCGTTCCGCTTGGGATCGGGCGGCCTTTCGGTGCGTTCGTCCGACGGTCAGGGGCGGATCAGCGTGACCGTGTCGCCCTTCGGATCGTCGACCGGCGGCGTCCCCGGTGCGGCGTCGCGCGGCAGGCCGCGGGCCTTGTTCGTCACATAGACACTGTTGTCGGCGCGATTGATCGCGATCGTCTGCGGGAAGGTACCCGTTTCCAGATCGGCGAGCTTTTCGTAGGTCTTCGCATCGACGACGCTGACCGTTCCGGCGCGGCGGTTCGCGACATAGATCTGGTCCACGGCGCCGTTGTAGGCGACGCTGAGCGCGCCTTCCCCGGTCGGGACCGCCTTGATCAGCGAGCCGTCCTTTGCGTTGATCACGCCGAGCACGCCGTTGCCCTGGTTGGCGACGAACAGACGCTGTGTCGCGCCGTCATAGGCGACGTTGATGGCATTCTCGCCGCCGCTCGGCCAGCGGGCCTTCACCGCGCCGCTGTCGCTGTCGAGGACGATCACGTCGTTGCTGCTCATGCCGGTCGAGAAGATCCGCTTGTTCGCCGGATCGAGCGCCAGTCCGGTGAGCGAAATGCCCGGCACCTCGATGACGCGGTCGAGCGTGTTGCTCTTGCCGTCGATCACCCAGATGGCGCTGGGCGTATCGCTGCCGCGCATCGCGCCGACGACGGTGACATAGACCTTGTTCGCGCCCTCATCGACGGCGACCTGACGGACGTGGGCCTTTTCGCCGACCTTGACGGTTCCGACGACCTTGCCCGTTGCGAGGTCGACTGCCGATACCGATCCGTTGCGCGTATCGGTGCCGTAGAGGATCTGCGTGGTCTGGTTGATCGCGAGGCCGTAGAGCGGGCTGGTCGAGACGTCGATCGACCCCTTCGGCTGCAGCGTCTTGCCGTCGAGGCGGACGATCGCGCCCTTGTCTTCGCCGCGCGGGCCGACCGCTGCGATATAGATGTCGTTGTCGGCGCCGTTCTGCACGATCTCGTAGAGCCCGCCCGGAGCGACCTTGACCGAGCGGTCTACCGCCGGCTTCGCCCATGCGGCGGTTGCACCGGCCAGCGTGACGAGAGCCACCGACAATTTGAAGGCGTTGCGCATAATCATGTCATTCTCCTGTTGAAGCGGGGGAGGGCTGGAGATCGGTCCAGTAGCTCCCGGTGTAGGGGACCGCGAGAAACCGCCTGTTGATTGTGTCGAGCGTCGCCTGCGGATCGAGATCGCTGAACAGGTCGGGATGGATCCACCTGGCGAGCGCCTCGGTCGCGACGATGTCGATGGGCGAATTGATCATCTGGTGCGACAGGCCGTGGACGCGTCCGGCGCGTACCGCCGACAGGCTGGCGATCCCGCGGCGTTCGGTCACTTTCCGCAGCGACGCGCGCGACCGCGCTTCGTCATATTGCGGGCCGACGACGAAGCCGCCGGCCTTTTCCAGATGCGGGCCGCCGGTGGCGATATAGACGTCCGGATTGCGGTCGATGACATATTCGAGGTTGAGCTTGCCGAACGGCGCCTTGATCACATCCTCGCCGATATTCCTGCCGCCGACGAAGCTGATATAGTCGCCGACGTTGCCCTTGCCGGGCGAATTGCAGCAATCGGGACCGTTGCCGGCGTGCGCCTCCAGAAACACCGTCGGGCGCTTGTCGGCGGGGATGGCGGCGACGCGCTTGCTGATGACGTCGAGCTTGTCCTGACGGAATTTGTTGTAGGCCGTCGCTTGCTCCTCGCGGCCGATCAGGCGCCCGAGCAGGGTCAGGCTGCGCGCCTGATTTTCGAAGGGGTGCGAGAAGAAGTCGATGAAGACGACATCGACGCCGGCGCCGGTCAGTTGCGCGACCTGCGCGTCGGTCGGACCCGATCCCAGCGAGACGACTGCCGCTTTCGGCGCCGCGGCGAGCACCGCCTCGACGCTGAACTCGTCGGACGAGTTGGGCGTCCTGGGCAGCGTGGCGAGCTTCGGAAAGCGCGCGACATAGGCCTTATATTGTTCGGGGCTGATCCGGTTGACGTCGCCTGACCACCCCGACAGCAGGCTGACCGGATCGGGATGGATCAGCGACAGCGCGATCAGGTAGCGGCCGTCGTCGATCGTCAGCGGCGTCGCGGGCAGCGTCAGGTCGAGCGGGCGGTCGCGCAGGTCAGTGAGCGGGGCATCCGCGCCCGCCTTGCGCCTGTCGTCGGCCTTGCCGCAACCGGCAAGCACCAGCGGCAGGGCGCCGAGCAGCGTCAGCGCCGCGCGTCGCGACGGGATCGATCGTTCGATTTGCATCCGATGAGCCTCCATCGTCACCAGCGATATTGCAGGCGCGCGGTCGCGGTGCGGCCCTGGCCGTAATAGCAGGCCTGCGTCGCGGTGCAGGTCGCGACATAGCGCTTGTCGGCGAGGTTACGGACGTTGACCGCGAGCGACAGGCCCGAATCGGGCACGTCGTAGCGGAGGAACGCGTCGAAGAGCGTGTAGGAGGGGATCGCGAAGAGCGGGTCGTTGCTGACGAGCCCCCAGCTGTCGCCGGTGTAGCGCACGCCGCCGCCGAAACCGAAGCCGTCGAGCGGCCCCGCCTTGATCCGGTAATCGGCAAAGAGCGATGCCTGCCAGTCGGGAATTTGCGGCAGGGCATTGCCGATCTGCGCCGCCGCGCCTTCGGTCACCTTCGCCTTGATCCGCGTCGCCGTGGCGATCAGCGTGAGCGCGTCGGTCGGCGTCGCGCGGCCCTCGAATTCGAGCCCGCGATAGCGGCCCTCGCCGAGCTGGACCTGACAGGGCGTCAGGGTCGGGCCGCAGCGGGCGCCCGCCGGATCGGCCGTCAGCAGGTTCTGCTGCGTGATCTGGAAGGCCGAAAGCGTCAGATAGATGTTCTGCCCGGGCGGCTGATAGCGCAGGCCGAACTCATATTGCTGGCCCGTCGTCGGCACGAAAGGCTGGCCGGTGGCGTTGGTCACCGGATCGTTCTGCAGCGGCAGGAAGGATTCCGAATAGCTGGCGTAGGGGGCGAGGCCGAAATCGAAGAGGTAGACGCCGCCGATGTTCCATGTGAAGGCCTCCGCCTTCAGGCGAAAGCCCGTGTTGTTCAGGCTGTTCGACAGATTGTCGGTCGCCCAGTCGTTGCGTGCGCCGATCGAAAGGCGCAGATTGCCGACCGAAAGCTGGTCCTGCAGATAGAGGCCGGTCTGTTTCGACACAGCGCCGCCATAGATCTGCGGACTCAGCGCCGCGGCATAGCCCGAGGCACCGCGCGGAACGGGATCGAAAATGTCGAGGAGCGGCAGCACCAGCGCCGGCGCGACGCCATCGCGATCGTGCGACCAGTCGGTGTGGAAATAATCGACGCCGCCCAGCACGACATGTTCGATCGCGCCGGTCGCGAAGCGCGCCTCGATCTGCGTGTCGGTCGCCCAACCTTCGGATTCGCCGCGCCCCTGCACCGCGCGCCGCTGAATCGTCTGGCCGGGAATGCAGCCGGGGATGTTGGCGGGACAGGCGGTCAGCGTGTCGCCGCCCATCACCACCGCGCGATAGAAGCTGTCGATCTTCGTGTAGCGCGTGTTGTTGCGGATCGCGAAACCGTCGCCGAAGCGATGCTCGAAGAAGGAGGCGACCAGATACTGATTGCGGTCGAAATCGTTCCAGCCGGGCTCGCCGAGATTAGCGTCGAGCGGGATATACTTGCCGTTCGACGCGTTGAGCGTGCCGCGCATCGGCAGGAACTGGAAGGTCGAAGCGCCCTCGTCGCGCTGATACTGGCCGAGCAGCGTCCATGTCGTGTCGGCGCCGAGGCGGAAGGTCACGCTCGGCGCGATGTAATAGCGCGAGTTCGGCATGTCCTTCGCGCGCGTTTCGCCATGCGAGGCGAGACCGACGAACCGCACCGCGACATTATCCGACAACGGCGCGCCGACATCGGCGCCCGCCAGCAGGCGCGCACGGTCGAGGTCTCCGAAGGCCTGGCCCTGGAACAGCACCTCGCCATGCGCGCGGAAGGTCGGCTTCTTGGTGACGAGGTTGACGATCCCGCCGGGCGCAGTCTGGCCATACAGGACGCTCGACGGCCCCTTCAGCACATCGACCTGTTGCAACCCGAACGGGTCGAAGGCGGGGCGCGTCCACTGTCCCCCCGCGGGAAGGCGCAGGCCGTCGACGAAATTGTTGTTGCTGCCGAAGCCGCCGGCACCGAAGCCTCGCACCGTGATCTCGTCGACCCGGTTGTCGTTGCCCTGCGGCTGCGCCTGCACCCCCGCGACATAGGAAAGCGCGTCGGACACCGTATCGACCGCGCGAATATCCATCTCGGCGCGATTGACGACGGTGATCGTCTGCGGATTTTCGATCAGCGGCGTGTCGGTCTTGGTGCTGGCCGACGCGGTGCTCTGGCCGGTGGCGATCACGACGATCTCGTTCGATATGGCGTCGCTGCCGTCGCCGGCATTCGTCTGGGCGGCGAGCGCCGAGGGGACGAGCGCGGCAATGGTCAGGCCGGTAAGGCGGGCACGCATAATGGGCTCCTGTGAATGCCGCTCCCATCGGCGGCTTTCTGTCCGCTAATAGGAATTAGTCGCATTAGCAACACTCCTTTGTGTCAAATCATGTCGGATGAGCGATGCCACTTGCGGGATGGTCGGGCAAAAAGGGGCCGGGAGCGGCCGAAAGGTTCGTGCGTGCCCGGCTTCGAAAGCCGATGAGCGCGACCTTCGATCTTTCGCCGCTTTGCCGATCTCGATCCCGCGCAGGTTTTCCCATCGCAGACCCGACATTGCTTCCATCCGAGCCCGATTGCGTTCTATGGTCTGTGGGGATTGGCGTTCTGCGCGCTGCCTCATCCGTTCGTCATGCTGAACCCGTTTCAGCATCCATGGCCGGACCTCTCCTTTTGCGCCGCCTTTCAGGTGAGGGCAGACCATGGATGCTGAAACAAGTTCAGGGTGACGAAAGGGACAAACCGTGCCGCGAAAGGAGAATCGATGAGCCTGATCGTCCACCACCTCAACAACAGCCGTTCGCAGCGTATCCTCTGGCTGCTCGAGGAAATCGGCGCGCCATATGACATCCGCTTCTATGACCGCGACCCGGCGACCAACCTCGCGCCGCCCGAACTGCTGGCGGTCCATCCGCTCGGCAAGTCGCCGGTGATCGAGGACGACGGCCGCGTGATCGTCGAATCGGGGGCGATCGTCGAATATCTGTGCGATCGGCACGGCGGCGGGCATCTGGTTCCCGCGCACGGCACCGACGATCATGTCAGCCATCTCGAATGGCTGCATTTCGCCGAGGGGTCGGCGATGACGCCGATCCTGCTGCGCATCTACACCGCGCGGCTCGGCGAGGCGGCGGCGGTCCTCGAACCGCGGATCGTGCAGCAGCTCGATGCGCATTTCGCCTATATGGAAAGCCGTCTCGGCACGAACGGCCATTTCATCGGCGACAGCCTGTCGGCCGCCGACATCATGCTGAGCTTTCCCGCCGAGATCGCGATCATGCAGGGCATGGCGCCGCGCTATCCGAAGCTGGCGGCGTTCGTGAACGCCTGCCACGACCGTCCGGCGTGGCGCCGCGCGCGCGACAAGGGCGGCGCTTATTATGGCTATTGATACTTCTTCCGTCCGGCGCATCGCATTGGCGATCGGCGCGGCGCTGTTCGCGGCCGGCGCCGCGATGGCGGCACCGCCGCAACTCGGCCCGGAGGTGGAGCGCGATGTCGTCGCGCCCGAAGGCGTCGCCTTCGCGCCCGCCGCAGTCGACGAGGAAGGGGCGATCGACCGCTTCGCCGCCTATGTCGCGGCGCTGGCGAAGCGCGATTACGATGCCGCCTATGCGATGCTGCGCCTGTCGCTGCAGGCGTCGAGCCCGCGGCTCGAATGGGAGATGAACCTGCGCAAGCGCGGCACATTATGGGCCGACGGGAGGCTGCGTATCCTGCGGCTGAGCTGGTATCTCGACCCCGCGGGTCAGCCGCCCGGCGTCTATGCCGCGTTCGATTTCCGGGGCGACCGGGCGGATGGAACGATGGACTGCGGCTATGTCGTCGTCCATCGCGCAACGCCGGGCGCCGGCTTCACCATCGTCCGCACCGATACCTCCGAAGTGCCGCCCGAACTGATCGAGGAGGGCGTGCCCAAGGCCGACGTGCTGCACCAGCTTCCCTGCTATCTGGGCAAGGGGATCGCGACGGCTTTCTGATGCGGAGGCGCCTTCCGTCGAACCGGCGGAAGGCCGATAATCGTGCGGACCACTAATCACCTTGTCGCACCGCGCCAAAATCCCTAATTCGCGCGCATGACATCGACCAACGACATCCGCCGCTCCTTCCTCGACTATTTCGCGGGCGAGGGGCACCATATCGAACCGTCGGCGCCGCTGGTGCCGTTCAATGACCCGACGCTGATGTTCGTCAACGCGGGGATGGTGCCGTTCAAGAATGTCTTCACGGGGCTGGAGAAGAAGCCCTACAGCACCGCGGCTTCGTCGCAGAAGTGCGTCCGCGCGGGCGGCAAGCACAACGACCTCGACAATGTCGGCTACACCGCGCGCCATCACACGTTCTTCGAGATGCTGGGGAATTTCTCGTTCGGCGACTATTTCAAGGAACAGGCGATCCACCATGCCTGGACCCTCGTCCACAAGACGTGGGGCCTGCCCGCCGACAAGCTGACCGCCACCGTCTACCACACCGACGACGAGGCGTTCGACCTGTGGCGCAAGATTTCGGGGCTGCCCGAGGAACGCATCATCCGCATACCGACCAGCGACAATTTCTGGTCGATGGGCGACACCGGGCCGTGCGGGCCGTGCAGCGAAATCTTCTATGATCATGGCGACCATATCTGGGGCGGCCCGCCGGGATCGGCCGAAGAGGACGGCGACCGTTTCATCGAGATCTGGAACCTGGTGTTCATGCAATATGAACAGTTGCCCGGCGGCGAGCGCGTCGACCTGCCGCGGCCCAGCATCGACACCGGCATGGGACTGGAACGTCTTGCGGCGGTGCTGCAGGGCGTCCACGACAATTACGACATCGACACCTTCCGGGCGCTGATCGCCGCGTCGGTCGACCTGACCGGCGTTCCGACCGAGGGCGCGACGCAGGCCAGCCACCGCGTGATCGCCGATCACCTGCGCGCGTCGAGCTTCCTGATCGCCGACGGCGTGCTGCCGTCGAACGAGGGGCGCGGCTATGTGCTGCGGCGGATCATGCGCCGCGCGATGCGCCACGCGCACCTGCTCGGCGCGCGGGACCCGCTGATGCACCGGCTGCTGCCGGCGCTGACCACCGAGATGGGCGCCGCCTATCCCGAACTGATCCGCGCGCAGGCGCTGATCTCCGAAACGCTCGAGCGCGAGGAGATCAAGTTCCGCCAGACGCTCGACAAGGGGCTGCGGCTGCTCGACGAGGCAACGGTGGGAATGGCCAAGGGCGCGACGCTGCCTGGCGACGTCGCCTTCAAGCTCTATGACACCTACGGCTTTCCCTACGACCTGACCGAGGATGCGCTGCGCGCAGAGGGCATCGCGGTCGACCGCGCGGGTTTCGACGCCGCGATGGCGCAGCAGAAGGCGGCGGCGCGCGCGGCGTGGAAGGGCAGCGGCGAAAAGGCGTCGGACGAAATCTGGTTCGACCTCGCCGAAGCGAACGGCGGCACCGAATTCACCGGCTACACCTCGACCGAGGGCGAGGGCGAGGTGATCGCGCTCGTTCGCGACGGCGTTCCGGTCGAAGAGGCGAAGGCCGGCGACACCGTCGTCGTGCTCACCAACCAGACGCCCTTCTATGGCGAAAGCGGCGGCCAGATGGGCGACGCCGGAACGATCGACACGCTGGGCGGCGCGAAGGCGACGGTGCGCGACACGAGCAAGCCGCTCGGCCGGCTGCACGCGCACCAAGCGACGCTCGAGGCTGGCAGCCTCAAGGTCGGCGACACGGTGCGGCTGAGCGTCGATGCCGCGCGCCGCGACCGCATCCGCGCCAATCACAGCGCGACGCACCTGCTGCACGCGGCGCTCCGCAACCGGCTGGGCGCGCACGTCACGCAGAAGGGCAGCCTCGTCGCAGAGGATCGCTTCCGCTTCGACTTCTCGCACCCCAAGGCGCTGACCGCCGAGGAGATCGCCGACGTCGAGGCGCAGGTGAATGCGCATATCCGCGCCAACGAGCCGGTGTCGACGCGCCTGATGACCCCAGACGATGCGATCGCGGCGGGTGCGATGGCGCTGTTTGGCGAAAAATATGGCGACGAGGTGCGCGTGCTCAGCATGGGCAAGGCCGACGACCGCAGCTATTCGGTCGAACTGTGCGGCGGCACCCACGTGCGTGCGCTCGGCGACATCGCCCTGTTCAAGATCGTCAGCGAAAGCGCGGTGTCCTCCGGCGTGCGGCGCATCGAGGCGCTGACCGGCGAAGCGGCGCGCCAGTGGCTGATCGGCCGCGACGAGGCGCTGAAGGCGGCGGCGGTGGCGCTCAAGACCGCGCCCGACGAAGTGCCCGCGCGCGCCGCGGCGATGGCCGAGGCGCTCCGGAAGGCGGAGCGCGAACTGGCCGAGGCGAAGAAGGCGCTCGCGCTCGGCGGTAGCGGGGGCGGCGGCGCGGCAAGCGGCGGCCCGGCGATCGAAGAGGTCGGCGGCACGAAGTTCCTGGCGCAGGTCGTCGACGGGCTCGACCCCAAGGGGCTGCGCGGCGCGGTCGACGACATGAAGAAACAGGTCGGCAGCGGCGTCGCGATGCTTGTCGCGGTCAACGACGGGCGCGCTTCGGTCGCGGTCGGCGTGACCGATGATCAGGCGGGCAGCCGCAGCGCGGTCGACCTCGTCAAGACGGCGGTGGCGGCGCTTGGCGGGCAGGGCGGCGGCGGCCGTCCCGACATGGCGCAGGGCGGCGGCCCCGACGGCGCCGCGGCCGAAACCGCGGTCGCGGCGGTCAAGGCCGCGCTGGCGGGGTAGTCCTGCGCCTGATCTCCCCTCCCGCTTGCGGGAGAGGAGGCAGCCTACCCCAAGCGATCAGCCTTCGATCCCCTTGGCTTTGCCCCATGCCCTTGCGGCGGTGTAGCCGAGGTAGCCGGTGCCGAAGAGCGCGTAGAGCGATTCGGGGATGCCGGCGAGATAGGCGTTCATGCCGTCGGCGATGCCCTGGGCCATCTCCGGCCGTGCGGCAGCGATCAGTCCCATCGGGATCGCCCACAGCAGCAGTGCATACATGACGTAGAGGAAGCTGGGCCGCGCGCGGCTGGTCCACGGGTCGGCGCTGTTCGCCTCGGCGATGATCGCACTCATCCGCGTGCGGATCGTTTCCAGTTCCTGGCTGCCTTCGAGTTTCAGCAGTTCGAGCTTGGCGCGGTCGCGCGCCTCCGGGTCGGGGATGATCTTGTCGATCAGGCCCGCGACGGGACCGATCAGCCCTTCGAAGATGCTCATGTCGATTGTTCCTTTCCGCTAGAGAATCCGTGCAACTTCACTGTGAATCGCATCGGGTCAGTTCTGCCCGATGCGGTTGGCGAGCCAGCCGTAGAGAAAGGCTTCCTGGCTCGGGCGGCGTTCGGCGAGCGCGATGTAGCGTTCGCCCTGTAGCGCCTCCATCGCGCGGAGCAGGATGGTCTCGCCGCCCTTGCCGCGCGCGGCGAGAAAGCCGTCGAGCGCCGACAGGGTGCGCGGGCCGATCAGCCGGTCGACCGCGATATCGGGATAGTCGCGCGCGCCGCGGTTGAGCGCGTTGAGCGCGCGCTGGAGAAAGCCCGTCGCGGTCGCGGTGCCCATGTTGACGCCGGTGTCGAACAGTTCGGCCGCGATCCGCGGTGCACGCAGCGCGACCCGGTCGAAACGCGGTTGCAGCCAATAGCGGCGGCGATAGATGGCGGCGGCCACCGTCCGCGGCAGCGCGCGCATGTCCCCGGCATAGCCCTCGGCGCGCGCGACCGTTTCGGTGATTCCCCAGCAGGTCGGGCCGCCGCGGTCGGTCGGGTGGTTTACATATCGGCCTTCGCGGTCGATGACGGCATCGATCAGGGTGTCGGCATCGCAGGTCGATGGATCGGCATTCGGCATGTTTCACTCCTGTGGTTTGTAGAAGTGATAAAACGAACCATATAGGAATAATGCAGGAAAGGCTTTTTTGATGCGTGCGTTGCAGGTTCGCGAACTGCTGCCCGATCATGCCGGCGTCGCGCTTGCCGACCTGCCGGTGCCGCAGCCGGGTCCGGGCGAGGTGCGGGTGCGGGTGCGCGCGGCGGCGGTCAACTTCCCCGACCTGCTGATGACGCGCGGCGCCTATCAGCTCAAACCCGACCTGCCCTTCGTTCCGGGGCTCGAATTCGCGGGCGAGGTCGATGTCGTCGGCGAAGGGGTGACGGCCTGGCACAAGGGCGACGCGGTGGTCGGCGGCAACCGTTTCGGCGCGATGGCCGAATATATCGTCGCCCCGGCCGCCACGCTGCGGCCGAAGCCCGATCGGCTGGGATGGGAGGCGGCCGCCGCCTGTCCGGTCGCCTATCTGACCGCCTATGTCGCGCTCGTTCGCTGCGCGCGCGTCGAGCCCGGCGACTGGGTGCTGGTGCACGGTGCGGCGGGCGGGGTCGGGCTGGCGACGGTCGACCTCGCGAAGGCGCTCGGCGCGCGCGTGATCGCGGCGGCGAGCAGCGAAGCCAAGCGCGCGGCGATCGCGCGCCTCTATGCCCCCGATGCGCTGATCGCCGCCGATCCGGGGTTCCGCGACACGGTGAAGGCGCTGACCGGCGGGGTCGGCGCCGACGTGATCTTCGACCCGGTAGGCGGCGACGTGTTCGACGAATCGACGCGCTGCATCGCCTTTGGCGGGCGCCTGCTGGTGGTCGGTTTCGCGTCGGGCCGCATTCCCGCGGTTTCGGCGAACATCCCGCTGATCAAGGGGTTTTCGGTCGTCGGCGTGCGCGCCGGCGAATATGGCCGCCGCTTTCCCGAGCGGGGGGTCGAGAATATCGCCGCGGTCGACCGACTGGCGGCCGAGGGGACGATCCGCCCGCACGTCCACGCCGCGCTCGACCTTGCCGACTGGCGCGAGGCTTTCGCGATGCTCGAACGGCGTGAGGTGATCGGAAAGGTCTTGCTACGGCCGTGAAGGGACGGCGTCGCGTCATGGCGAGGAGCGTGGCGATGAAACCATGTCCAGCCATCAATGATAGCATGCCCCTCCGGGTGAAACATCATTGTGTCCCCGCGAAGGCGGGGACCCGGAGCGCGTTGGCGCGGCGCAGGCCTTTTGACGCTCCGGGCTCCCGCCTGCGCGGGAGCACACGGCCATTCATTCAAGGGCGATCGCGCCCGAAAGCCATCCTCAGGCCGCTTCGGTCGCCAGCCCGAGCTCGGGGATGTGGACCGAGCGCTGGCCGCCGAAGCTCGACCGTACGACGATGACGCCCTGTTTCTCCATATAGTCGAGCAGCCGCCGCACGCGCCCCGGCGACCGCGTGCCGTAAGCACGGCCGAGCGCTTCCTCGTCGGGGCAGGGCGCCCCGTCCATCGCCGCGCGGGCGATCAGCAGGAAGGGCGCGAGCATGTCGTCGGGCAGCCGCGCCGCCGCGCCGAGCAGGTCGCGCCAGTGCGGATCGGCCGGGTCGAGGATGCCGCCCTTCGCCAGCGCGAAGCGACGGCGGAACTCGGCAAGGTCGAACGGCGCGGCGCGCAGGCGCTGCATCCGGCAGCGCACCGAGAAATCCTGATAGAGGATCGTATCGGTCTGATAGGCGCTTTCGGCATCGCCGAGCATGTCGCGCAGCACCGCCTCGACCACCGCGTCGGCATCAATGCTGTCGGCGGCCGCGGGCGCCGATATGTCGTCCGCGGCGGATGCGTCGGCTTCGTGATGGGCGATGCGCTCGATCACCTCGGCCGCGGCGACCGGGGCGGGACGCAGGGGCACCGGCGGGGGCGCCGCGCTCTCCATCTCGGCGAACAGCATCGTGCGCATGTCCTGCGGCTCGGCGTCGGGCAGCGGCAGCAGGCTGTGCGTTCCCGCGCGGCTGCGCGTTTCGGTCGCGCCGATGCGGATCGCGACCGGGCGCCGCGCGATTGCGGGACCGAGGCCCAGGAAATGCCCGCGTTCGAGGTCGCGGATCGCCTCCGCCTGCCGCCGCTCCATACCGAGCAGGTCGGCGGCGCGCGCCATGTCGATGTCGAGGAAGGTGCGCCCCATCAGGAAGTTGCTTGCCTCTGCCGCGACATTCTTGGCGAGCTTGGCGAGGCGCTGGGTGGCGATGGCGCCGGCCAGGCCGCGCTTGCGGCCGCGGCACATCAGGTTGGTCATCGCCGACAGGCTGGCGCGGCGCACCGCGTCGGACACGTCGCCCGACGCGCTCGGCGCGAACATCTGCGCCTCGTCGACGACGACGAGTGCGGGAAACCAATGCTCGCGCGGCGCGTCGAACAGCGCGTTCAGAAAGGCGGCGGCGCAGCCCATCTGCGCCTCGATATCGAGCGCTTCGAGGTTGAGGACGACCGAGGCGCGATGCTCGCGGATGCGTGCGCCCATCGTCGCGATCTCGCGCTCGTTATAGTCGCCGGCGTCGATCGCGACATGGCTGTAGGCGTCGGCGAGGGTGACGAAATCGCCCTCCGGATCGATCACCACCTGCTGGACGAGGCCCGCGCTCTGTTCGAGCAGGCGGCGCAGCAGGTGCGACTTGCCCGATCCCGAATTGCCCTGGACGAGCAGACGCGTGGCGAGCAGCTCCTGCACCTCGATGCGCACACCCTGACCGCGCTCGTCGATTCCGATTTCGATGCTGTTGTTCACCCCGCTGCCCCTAATCCGCGCCCCGCCCGAAAACAACCAAGCGGCGTCCGCGGCGTTGGAATATCGCGCGCTGTCTGCCACAAGGGCGCGGCCATGGATTTCGACGACCAGCTCTTTCGCTATTTCGGCACCCGCGACATGGGCGCAATTTCGCCCGCGGCGCTGGCGGCGGGGACTGAGCGGATGCGCGTTGATCTGGCGCTGGAGACGCATGCGGGCCGCCGCTTCGCGCTGTGGGCGCTGCTCTATATGCTGGGCGCAGCACCCGATCTGGAAGTCGCCTTTCCCGATGCGGCCGACCGCGATTCGGCGCGTGATTTCATGGACATGATCGACCGCGCACAGGACGAATGACGCGGGTTCGGGTCATACAGGTCGACCCTCGCCCGGCGAGTCGGTCGAATGACGCGGATTCTGGCGTTGTGCGGCCAGTTGCCCGGACATGAGTTCGGCCAGTTCGGCGACCTTGCCCTTTTTCTCCCAGGCATAGACGGACAGGACCATCGCGGCTTCCGTGCCGAGGAAATCGGCCGGCCTGACATTGTAATGCCGTGCGGCATGGATCGGCACGAGCGAAATACCGAGGCCCGCGCCCACGGCGACGAGCACGCTGTTCAGGCTGGTGGCGGTAAAGGCGATGTAGAAGCGGCGGCGCTCGCGCTCGAGCCGCTCGAACATCGTCTCGCGATAGAGGCCGCCGACGGGGAAGGCGACGAGCGGGATGGGGTCATCCCAGACGCGCGGCGCCCCGGCGCCCTCGAACCAGCCGATCGCCTCCGCGACGCTGGCGTGCCGATCGGCGCTGGCGGCCGGTTCCTTGACGACGACGATGTCGAATTCCCCGCCACGGAAACGCCGGGTGAGGTCGCGGCTGAGCCCCGCCGTCACATCGAGACGGATTTCCCGATGCCTGTCGGCAAAGCTGGCAAAGATTTCGCTCATGGCCGGCGTCACGATGTCGTCGGGCAGGCCGATCCGGATTGCGGCGCTTCCCCAAGGGTCGGTGAACAGAAGCTCGGCCTCCTGCTGAAGCGAGAGGATGCGGCGGGCATATCCCAATAATCGCTCGCCGGCTTCGGTGGTCCGGACGGGTCGGTCGGTCCGGTCGATCAGCGTGCGGTCGACCGCCTGCTCGAGCCGTCCCAACTGCTGGCTGATCGTCGATTGCGTCATGTGGAGTCGCTGCGCGGCCGTGGTGAAACTTCCCGTGTCGGCAATCGCCACGAAGGCACGCAACAGGCGTTGATCCAGCATAATCATTAAGTTCCTGAATAATATATATAGAGATATTCCATTTGTGAATAATGCCGCAGGACGGTAATTCGCGCAAGGCACTGAGCCGCGGATGGGAGCGGCAGCGGTGGGCATGAAACGATGCCGGCACCGCGACCCTGCTGAACTGGCGAGCAAGGCAAGGAGACGATCGAGTGACGGAGCGGCGATTCACGAATGTGCAGCTTGCAGACGGCCGCGTCACCGATCTCGCCGTTCGCGACGGCCGTTTCGTGCGGGCGCAGGACGTGTCCGGCACGGCCGAGACCGTCGATCTTGGCGGGCTGCTGGCGCTGCCCGGCCTTGTCGACGGCCATATCCATCTCGACAAGAGCTTCCTAGGTGATCGCTGGCGCCCCTGGCAGCCCGCCGCGGATCTGCGCGAGCGTCTGGCGGTCGAGAAGCGGCTGCTGGGTGAAGCGCTGCCGGTCGCGGAGCGAGCGGACAGGCTGATCGCCAGCGCTTATGCGCGCGGCACGGTAGCGATGCGCAGCCATGTCGATGTCGACGCCACCACCGGCCTTGCGAACCTTCATGCCGTGATGGAGGCGCGCGAGGCGTGGCGCGGTCGCGTCGATGTCGAGCTGGTCGCTTTTCCGCAGGCGGGCATCCTCACCTGTCCGGGTACGGCGCAGATGCTGGACGCGGCGCTCGGTGCTGGCGCCGATGCGATCGGCGGGATCGACCCCACTGCGTTCGACGGTGACGCAGCGGCGCATCTCGATATCGTCTTCGGCCTGGCCGGAAAGCATGGTGCGAAGGTCGACATTCATCTGCACGAGCATGGCGAAGGCGGCATCGCGCAACTGGAGCGGATCGCCGGCTACACGAAAGCGGCCGGTCTGGGCGGGCGCGTGACGGTCAGCCATGCCTATGCGCTGGGCGATGTCGGCGCCGATCTCGCCCGCCGGACCGCGGCCACGCTCGCGGCCGCGGGTGTCTCGATCCTCACCAACGCGCCGGGCGATCACCCCTTTCCGCCGGTCGCCATGCTGCGGGCGGAAGGGGTTCGCATCTTTGCGGGCAGCGACAATATCCGCGATGCCTGGTGGCCCTATGGCGACGCCGACATGCTGAACCGCGCGATGCTGATCGCCTATCGCTCCGGCTTCCACAGCGACGAAGACCTGATGTTCGCGCTGGAGATGGCGACGACCGGTGCGGCCGGCGCGCTGGGGCTGGACGACCATGGCATCGCGGTGGGCAAGCAGGCGACGTTCGTCCTGATCGAGGCCGATAACGCCGCGGCGGCCGTTGCCGCCCCGCCCGCCGGGCGCCTCCTCGTCCAGCGCGGCGAGGTCGTGCGCCCGGACGCTGCGCCGTCGCGGTTCCGGCAACTGGCGGAGGGAGCGCAGGGATGCGAAGGTTGATGCTTGCCGGTCTGTGCCTTTTCACAGCGGTCGCGTGCGGGCCGTTTCCGGTTTCCGGCGAGACGGTGAACGAGGGTGCGATGAACGAGGCTGACCTGTTCCGGGCCGCGGCCAACAACGATGCAGGCACGGTGCGCAGGATCGTCGCCGCGGGCGTCGCGATCGATCCGCGCAATGCGGCGGGCGCGACGCCGCTGCTGGTCGCGACGCGCGGCAACGCGGCCGACGCCGCGAAGGTGCTGATCGAGGCCGGCGCCGACGTCAATGCCAAGGATCGCATCAACGACAGCCCCTATCTCTATGCCGGCGCGCACGGGCATCTCGACATCCTCAGGCTGACGCTTGCCCATGGCGCCGACCTCGCGAGCACGAACCGCTTCGGCGGAACCGCGCTCATCCCCGCGGCCGAGCGCGGTCATGTCGAGGTCGTGCGAATCCTGATCGCCGCCGGTGTGGACGTCGATCACGTCAACAATCTGGGTTGGACCGCGTTGATCGAGGCGATCATCCTGGGCGACGGCGGCGCGCGGCATCAGGCGATCGTTCACGCGCTCATCGATGCCGGCGCCGACGTGAACCTCGCCGATGGCGACGGAGTCTCGCCGCTCCGCCTTGCCCGCAGTCGGGGCCATGCCGAAATCGCCGGTATCCTCGTCGGAGCGGGCGCGAAATGAAAGAGGACATGATGACCGGCGAAACGGAATTTCTCCGCCAGGCGATCGGGTTGGCGCAGGCCAATGCCGAGGCGGGCGGGCGCCCGTTCGGCGCGGTCCTCGTCAGGGACGGCGAAGTCGTCGCGACCGGCGTCAACGAGATACTCGCCACCAACGATCCGACATCCCATGCGGAGATGAACGCGATCCGCAGCGCCAGTCGGCGGCTCGGCTCGCCCGACCTTCGGGGCTGCACCGTCTATGCCAGCGGCCACCCCTGTCCGATGTGTATGGCGGCGATGCGGATGGCGGGGGTGGGCGCGGTCGTCTTTGCCTATTCGAACGACGACGGTGCGCCGTTCGGTCTCTCGACCGCGGCGATCTATGCGGAACTGGCAAAACCCTTCGCCGAGCAGTCGATGACGATCCGCCACGTCCCGGTTCGCCTGGAATCGCAGCCGGACCTCTATGCCGACTGGAAGCGCCGGCAGGACTGACTGCGGATGAAGACGGCCGACCCTTCGCGCGCCGCATGGCCGCTGCTGTTCGTCGTCGCGATCGTCGGCCTCAACCTGCGGCCGTTCGTTACCGGCGTCGGACCGTTGGCCCAGGATATTCGGGAGGGGACGGGCCTTGGCCTTCAGGGCCTGTCGCTTCTGACGCTGGTGCCGATGCTGCTGATGGGTGCCTTCGCCTTTGCCGGGCCGTCGCTGCAACGCGCGGCCGGCGCGCGCCGGTCGGTCATCGCGGCGCTTGCGGTGCTGGGGATCGGGTCATGGCTGCGGCTGTTCGTCACGACCGGCTGGGCTTTGATCGGAACGGCGGCGGTCATCGGATTCGGCGTTGCGATCGTCCAGGCGGTGTTTCCGAGCATCATCAAACGCATGTTCCCCGATCATAACGCCAAGGTCATGGGGCTTTACTCCGCGACGCTGATGGGCGGCGGTGCGCTGGGAGCCAAGGCATCGCCGATCGTCGCCCGATGGGCCGGCGACTGGCACATGGGCCTGGCATGGCTCGTCCTTCCCGCGGTGCTCGCCGTGTTGCTCGCCGCCCGCTATCTGCCCGCGGACGGCGGTGCCGCGCCCGGCGACGGGGTGATGCTCCACTTGTTGAGGCTTCGGCGGACCTGGTTGCTGATGGTCTGGTTCGGGATTGCCAATGGCGGATATTCGTCGGTGATCGCCTGGCTTCCCCCTTTCTATCAGGCGCTGGGATGGGACCGTAATGCGAGCGGCAGCCTGCTCGCCTTGATGGCCGTCTGCCAGGCGATGGCGGCGCTGGTCCTGCCGCTGCTCATCCGGCGCGGGGGCGACCGAAGAGGCTGGCTGTGGCTGACTCTGACCTGTCAGGCGGCGGGCTTTGCGGGGTTCGCATTCTGGCCGGGACTTGCGCCATCGCTCTGGACCGCGCTGGTCGGCGCCGGACTGGGCGGCTGCTTTGCCTTATCGATGGTGGTGGCGCTCGACCATCTGGCGGACCCGGCGCATGCGGGCGCGCTGTCGGCGGTCATGCAGGGCGGGGGGTTCCTGATTGCGGCGATCCCGCCGTGGATCGTCGCCGTGCTGCACGACGCGACCGGTGGCTTCCTGTCGGGATGGCTGCTGCATCTGGCCTGTGTGGTCGTCGTGATGCTGCTGACGATCCCTCTCGTCCCGCACAGCTATGCGAAGGCGATGCCGCCGCCTGCCTGAAGCCGCGTTGCGCAATTGGCGCGAGCGGCGTTTGCTCTCGTTCGCCCCGGCGCCGGAACGGCAAAAAGGTGGGCACCCCATGGGATGCCCACCTTTCCCTTCGCCTCGATGCTATCGGGGGTCAGAGGCGAAGCTTGGCGCCGACCGTCACATAGGTGCCGATCGAGTCGTAGTGGACCGATCCGGCGGGGCTCAGCGGCGGATCGCGATCGAACAGGTTGTTGACGTTGGCGAAGAGCGTGAACCGCTCGTCGATATTCGCCTGCGCATTGAGGTCGACATAGACCCGGGCGGAGGTGTCGTTGTTCGAGATGTTCAGCAGATGGTTGTACTGCCCGCCGCCGACATAGCGGACGCGTGCGGTAAAGGTCGCATGATCGTCGCCATAGGTGACGCTGCCGGTCCCGCGCCAGTGCGGCGTGCCGAAGGTGACGTCGCCGACGTCGCCGGCGCGGTCGATGACCGAGATGCCGTCGTCGATCACGACCTTCGACACATAGGTCGCCAGCGCCCGCAGGCGAAGCGTCCCGCCGCCGACCGGCTGCTGATAGCTCGCCTCGATATCGACGCCGCTGGTCTTGTATTGGGCAAGGTTCAGATAGGTCGAGTTGATCTCTGTCGGGCGGCCCTGGCCGTCGCGCGTGATCTGCGAGCAGGCGTTCTGGTTGCCGTTGCCGCAGGCGGTGATGACGTCCTGGGCGTTCGGCGAGGTGATCGCATCGCGCAGCTTGATGTCGAAATAATCGACCGCGAGGTTGAAGCCCGGCAGGAAGGTCGGGGTAAAGACCGCGCCGAGCGTCAGCGTGCTGCCGATCTCGGGCTTCAGGTTCGGGTTGCCGCCGCCGTAGCGCGTGACGCTGTACGACTGGCCGTTCTCGGACACCGTCGAGAAGGTGGTCGTGCGCGTCGTGAACAGTTCGGCAAGGCTGCCCGAGCGGATGTCGCGCGAGCGCGAGACGCGCAGCAGCAGATTGTCGAGGATGCGATCGGTGGCGCCGATCTTCCACGACCAGATGCCGCCGCTGGTGCTATAGTGGCTGTAGCGCGCGGCGGCGCTGAAATCGAGCTTGCTGAACGGCTGGTCGAGCAGCGGTATCGCGACTTCGCCGAACCCTTCCTGCACGTTGAACCCGCCGTCGAGCGGCGAGAAGTTGAAGCGGCTGAACCCGCGCGCCGTCGAGATGGGATCGATGCTGTTCGTCACCTGCTTTTCCCAGCGCGCCTCGCCGCCGAACGCGATCGAGACCGGGCCGGCCCAGGTCGAGAAGGGGTCGCCGCGCAGGCTGGCGCCCATGCTGTCGAGCCTGGTCGTGTAGACGACCTTGGCGAGGTCGCCGAACACATAGTCGATCGCGGCCGGATCGGCGCGACCGGCACCCAGGATGTTGAGCGGGCGGCACGCGGTGTTCGGGTCGGTCAGCGCGACTGCGCAGACGATGTCGCTGCCGACGCGGACCGCATCGAGCGCTTCCGTCATCTTCGCGCCGACGATCTGGTTGTGATAGCTCTGCATGTTGCGCAGTTCGCCATGGTTGTAATAGGCGGAATAGCGCCACGCGCCGTCAGCGAAGCTGCCGTCGACGCCGATGCCGCCCTCGACGTTCTGGCGGTAGTAATCGAAGGTGCGCATGCCGTAATCTTCGAACACGCGGCCGATCCTGACCGTCGTCTCGCCCGCGCCGAGCTGGCTGCGGATGCCGTCGAGATAGGGGTTCGAAGCTTTCAGCGTGTAATTGCCATATTCGGCATAGAAGGGATATTTGGCCCAGATGCGGCTGTAGAGCCCGTCGATCCAGAAGGTCGCGTCGCCGACCTCGAAGCTGGCGCGGGCATAGCCGTTGACGCGCTGATAGGGGTTGGCGAGCGACTTCTGGTCGCCGATCCCGCGCCCTTCGCCGCCGACCATCAGCGTGCCGTCGCCATTGATCATGCTGCCGTACTGATAGGGGCGCAGCGAGCCGTCGGCCGCGAAGGTCATGCCCTTGAGCGCGCCGGTGGTGATCAGGCCGTCGAGGCCGGTGTTCGCCGGATTGACGTCGCGGATCAATATCTGCTCGGTGCTGCCGGCGGGCGTGAACAGGTCGGCGCTGCCGACATTCTTGCGCGCGTTGCGGCTGAGGATGCCCTCGTCGTTCTGATATTCGCCGCCGATCATGAAATGGCCGCTGCCGCCCGCGAACTCGGTGCCGAAGCTGCCGTTGATGCTGTAGCGATAGCCGTCGCCGCGCGTCGACAGGCCGTTCTGGATGCCAAGCTTCAGGCCCGACAGATTGTCGTCGAGGATGATGTTGACGACACCGCCGATCGCGCCCGAACCCCAGGCCGCGCTGGCGCCGCCCGTGACGATCTCGACGCGCTTGACCATGTCCTGCGGAATGCTGTTGAGGTCCGACGCGCCGTTGAAGCGGCGGTTGTTGAGCAGGGTCAGCGTGCGCGTGGCGCCCAGGCCGCGAAGGTCCATCGCCGAAGTGCTGGAATTGGTGTTGGCGTTGGTGCTGTTCGGCGACACGGTGGCGCGGAACTGCGGCAGGTCGTTCAGCACCTGCGCGATGCTGGGACGTGCGCCCTGCGCCAGTTCGGATTCGCCGACGACGGTCGTCGGGGTCGGCGCGTCGAAGCCCTTGCGGTCGATACGCGAGCCGGTGACGACGATCGCCGAATCGGCAGCGGCGCCCTCGTCGCCGGCTTCCTGCGCCGCGGCCGTGCCGCCGCAGGCCAGCGCGAGCATCAGCCCCGCCGCGGCGCTGCCGCCCATCAACAGGGTTTTCAACCCGGTCCGATCGTTACGCATAGATGTTCCCCTTTTTTGAATGTCGTTGAATGAAATCGGCGGTCAGTCCGCGCGCGTGAAAAGCAGGTCGAAGGCACGGTTCTCGCCGAAGCGGAGCGCGGTGACGGCGCCCGCGGCATCGCGCTGGAACTTGACGACGATGCGCGAGGCGCGCGGCGCGGCGGCGCCGATGAACACGTCGCGATAGGCCGGTGCGAGCGGTTGGCCGGTCCAGCGCGGACCGCTGTAGACAAGCTGGTCGCCGCTGGCTTGGAAGCTGAGGCAGGTTCCGGTTTCGGCCGAGCAGAAGCGTCCCGTATAAGGCGCGGGATCGAGCGCGGTCACGGCGTCGACCCTGCGATAGGGAATCTTTTCCCCCTCGCGCGTTTCGCGGACCAGGCTGCCCTTCGCGCCGAAGGCGAAGATATCCTCGCGCAGCATCCAGCGCCCCGGTCCGACCGGAACGAGCGCGCGGCCGTCGGCGCGCAGGCCGCCCTTGTCGTCGACGTCGAAACGGAGCGGCGCGCCGCTCACGCTGTCGGCATAGAGACCGGTCGGGGCGGCGCCGCGCGGCACATAGGTCCTGGCGTTGTCGGGCGGCAGGAAGATATCGGCGGCCGCGCGCCCCAGCGCCGGCGCATCGGCATCGCCCGCGTTACACAGCAGCGATACGGCGAGCCGCTGCGCCGGATAGCGCGCCATCCAGGCCCGATAGCCGCCGGTCGACCCCGAATGGCCGACCTCCTGCTGCCCGCGATGGTCGAGATTCACCAGCGCGAGCGCATAGGCGATCGGCGTTCCGTCGTTGAGCTTCGTCGTCTGCTGCATCTGGGCGGTGAAACCCGGCCCGAAGAAATCGCTGTCGAGCGCCGCCTGCCATTTGACGAGGTCGCCGACGGTGGTGAGCAGGCCGCCATTGCCATAGGCGTCCTCGATCACCTGTTCGTTGCGCCAGACGCCGTCTTCGAATTCATAGGCGCCGGTGCGGCGGGGCACGATGTCGCCATGGTCGTCGCGCCAGCGCGTGCTGGTCATGCCCAGCGGGGCGAAGATGCGGTCGCGGGTGAAATCGGCGAGCGATTGCCCGCTGACCCGGTCGACGATGATCGCCAGCAGGTTATAGTTGCTGTTGCTGTAGAGATAATGGCTGCCCGGCGCGAAATTGAGCTCGGCCTGACGCGCGGCGATCCGCAGCACGTCATCGTTGTTCGCGGTACGCGAATTGCGCGGCCAGCCCTCGATCGCCGAAACCGATCCCCAGTCGCGCAGGCCGCTGGTGTGGTGCAGCATGTGCGCGATCGTGACCGGTGCGGCATAGGCCGGCATTTCGGGAAGATATTTGCGGATATCGTCGTCGAGCGACAATTTGCCCTCGCGCGCCAGCATCAGGATCGCGGCGGAGGTGAATTGCTTCGAATCCGAACCGGCTTCGTAGATGCTGTCGACGGTGGCAGGCACGCCGAGTTCGAGGCTGGCCATGCCATAGCTTCGCATCGCGATCGGCTGTCCGCCCCGCGAGATGGCGATCGTGCAGCCCGGCGTATCGTCGCGCGCCCAGCGTGCGAACAGCCCATCGAGCTGCGCAATGGTAGCGGCGTCGCCGGGCGCGGGCGCCTGAGCCACGGCCGGCGTCGCGCCGCACAAGGCCAAGGTCGCCCCCGCAAGCAGAGGCAGGCTGGTCTTCATATCCGATTCTCCCGTGGCGCTACGGACAAGGTTCGAGCGCGCCTCCCTAATAGAGGTCGCTGTCACGAAGCTGACACCAACGACGGCGGCCCGGCTTTCGGGTAATGAATGGAAAATTATCGGTGCCGGGCGTGACATTTCCGTATGCGGAGATAGAGGCTGGCCGTAATTTCCATCGAAACAGGGCAGGGAGCGAAGCGGAATCGGATCATGCGCGTGCTGTTGGTGGAGGACGACGAGCGCCTGTCGCGCGGCATGGCCGCCTCGCTGGAGGCGGCCGGCTTCGCGGTCGATTGCCTGGCCAATGGCGAAGACGCGCTGCATCTCGCCGAAAGCGAGCCCTACAGCGCGATCATCCTCGATCTGGGACTTCCCGACATGGACGGGCTCGACGTGCTGGGGGCGCTGCGCACACGCGGGGTGACGACGCCGATCCTGATCCTGACCGCGCGCGACATGATCGACGACCGGGTCACCGGCCTCGATCGCGGCGCCGACGATTATATGGCCAAGCCGTTCAGTCCGCGCGAACTCGAATCGCGCCTGCGGGCGCTCGTCCGGCGCAGCCAGGGGACGGCCGACCCGGTGCTGCGGATCGGCGCGCTGTCGTTCGACCGGTCGAGCCGGACGGTGACGCTCGACGGCCGGGCGATCAATCTGCGCCGCCGCGAGCTCGCGGTGCTCGAAACGCTGATGGGGCGGCCGGGCAAGGTGATCCCGAAGGAAAGGCTGGCGGCGGAAGTCTTCAATTTCGACGATGCCGTGACGCCCAACGCGCTGGAGGTCTATGTCGGGCGCCTGCGCCGCAAGCTGCAACCGTCGGGCCCCGCGATCCGCACCGTGCGCGGCCTCGGATATATGATCGAGACCGATTGACCGATGCGCCGTCTTCCCCCTTCGCTGCGCTTTCGCCTGACCGCCGCCGTTCTCCTGCCGCTCACGGGGCTCGTGCTGTTCTTCGGCATCATCACGACGCTGGTCGCGCGCAACAACGAGGCCGATACCGTCGACCGGGTGTTGATCGGGTCGGTGCGCACTCTCAGTCTCGCGTACAACAGCCCGGCGGCCGACCGCGAACGACTGATCCCGCTCGCGGTTCACCTGCTCAAGCGGCGCGCGCGTCCGGTCGTGCATTACAGCGTCTGGCGCGGCGACCGGCTGATCGCCGGCGACGCGGCGCTGCGCCCCCCCGCCGACTATAGCCCGGTCGACGACGGCACGATCGACCGCCATCCCCCGACGGTCTTCACCAACGCCTATCGCCAGACCCGGCTGGTGCGCGGCTATCTCGACCCCGCCGATGCGCGCGCGGTGACGCAGGCCGCCTATCTGCGTGATGGCACATTGCACGGCAAGCCCGCGCGGATCGCGATGGAAATTCGCCGCGCGCACGGCGACGACCAGCTGATCGCGATCCAGATCGCCGATTATGTCGACGACCGCCTGGCGCACGAGCGCGCCTTCCTGCGGCAGGTCCTGATGATCGGATTGACGGCGCTGTTCGTGACCGGTCTGCTGTTCTGGCTGGCGATCCGCTGGGGTCTGCGCCCGCTCGGCACGCTGACCGAACAGGTCGAGGCGGCACGGCGCGCCGCCTCTCCCTCGGTCCGGCTCGATGCGGACGAGGCGACGCCGACCGAAATCCGTCCCTTCGTCGCCGCGTTCAACGGACTGATGGCGCGGCTGGAACGCGCGAGCGAATCGCTGCGCCAATTCACCTCGAACGCCTCGCACCAGATGCGCACGCCGCTGGCGGTCGTGCGCGTGCAGCTCGATGTGCTCGAACGCTATGGCCCGCAATCGCGGCAGGGGCAGGCGGCGCTGACCGACATTCCGCACGCCATCGACACGCTCGAGCAACTGCTGCGCCAGCTGATCGCGCTCGCGCGGAGCGAGGATCAGGGGATGATATCGGTGCAGCCGTTCGACCTCGCCGACATCGCCGCCGGCGTGACGGGCGAGCGCGCCGCACAGGCTTCGGCTGACCGGGCCATCAGCTATGAAAAGGAGGGCGAGGGGCCGGTGATGGCGATGGGCCAGCCCACGCTTGCCGCCGAGTTGATCGGCAATCTGCTCGACAATGCGATACGCTACAGCCGCCCCGGGGGGATGGTCTCGGTCCGCCTGACGAACGACGCGCGCGGGCCGCTGGTCGAGATCGACGACGACGGCCCCGGCATTCCCGAGGCGGAGCGCGAGAAGGTATGGGATCGCTTTTACCGCATCCAGGGGCGCGGGCAGCCGTCGGGGACCGGCCTGGGCCTGCCGATCGCGCGCGCGCTGGCGCAGCGCATGGGCGCGGAGATCGAGTTGGCGGACGGCCGGAGCGGTCGGGGGTTGTGCGTGACGGTGCGTTTTCTGCGCGCCGATTGACCGATGACAGGTTGGTGTCAGCGCCGCCGCCTATTCGCTATGCTTCACATCAGGGGAGCATCCGCATGTCGACCAATTTCGCCCGTCCCTTTGCCTGCCCCAAGGTCCTGCGCATCCTGTTGCTGGCCGGATCGGCCGCGGCGGCGCTGAACGGGCTTTCGGTCCATGCCCAGCAGCGCGGCGGCCAGACGCTCGAAACCGCGCCGGTCCCCAGCACGCCGATCGCGGGCGATTTCAGCCTCGCCGCCGTCGGCGACCTCATCTATCTGCGCCCGATGCTGGCGACGCTGGAGAAGCAGGCGCCCGAGATGCTGCGCATCCTGCGCGGTGCCGACGTGACCTTCGGCAATTTCGAGACCACCGCGCTCGACCTCGCGACCTTCAAGGGGTCGCCGCAGGCCGAATCGGGCGGAACCTGGATGCTCGCCGACCCGGGCGTGCCCAAGGACGTCGCCGCCATGGGGGTCGACATCGTCGGCCACGCCAACAACCATGCGACCGACTGGGGCGTCGAGGGGATGATCGAGACGCTGAAGCTGCTCGATGCCGCGAAGCTGGTGCGCGCCGGAACCGGGCGGACGATGGCTGAGGCGCGCGCGCCCGCCTATTATGACGGACCGCAGGGGCGCGTCGCGCTCGTTTCGGCGACGACCACCTTCACCCCCATGACCCCCGCGGCCGACCCGCTGGGCCGGGTGCCGGGCCGTCCCGGCGCCAACACGATCCGCAGCACCGAGATCGGACAGGTGTCCGAAGCCGACCTTACGGTGCTGGCGCGCATCACCGGAACGAAGCCGGGCGCCCCGGTGCGGATCAAGGGCCGCGACTTTCGCGCGGTCGATGCTCCGACGACCCCGATGACGATCGGCTACGATCTCAACCAGAAGGATCTCGCCGCCAACCTGCTCGCGGTACGGCAGGCCAGGCAGAACGGCAATTTCGTCGTCTTTTCGCTGCACAATCACGAACCCGGCAACGCCAGCCAGACCCCCGCCGATTTCGCGCCCGGTCTTGCCCACCAGATCATCGATGCGGGCGCCGACGTCTATATGGGGCACGGGCCGCACCAGCTTCGCGGCATCGAGATATACAAGGGCAAGCCGATCTTCTATTCGCTCGGCAACTTCGCGATGATGAACAATTCGCTCGACGATGTGCCTGCCGACATGTTCGACCAGTTCGGCGTCACGCCGGGCAGCGTGACGACCCCCGAACTGCTCCAGGCGCGCAATGCGAAGAGCTTTTCCGATCCCAACCTCTATGAATCGGTGATCGCGACCACGCATTTTCGCGACGGACGGCTGACCGAGGTGCGCCTGTATCCGATCGACCTCGGCGTCACCGCGACGGGCGCGGCGCGCGGGGTGCCGAACATGGCCGACGCGGCAACCGGTGCCCGCATCCTCGAACGGCTCCAGCGGCTGTCGGCGCCTTTCGGCACGCGGATCGACATCGTGAAGGGCGTCGGCATCATCCGCGTCGCGAACTAGGCCGGGCTAGGCCCACGCCGCGCCCGCCGCCGGCCACCGTTTCATAGGAGTGAGACTTGCAGACCGCCGATTTCCTGATCGTGGGCGGCGGCATCGCCGGCGTGTCCGCGGTCGCACGGCTCGCGCCGTACGGCCGGACCATCCTGCTCGAGGCCGAGGACGGTTTCGGCTATCATTCGAGCGGCCGCAGCGCGACCTATTATCATTTCGGCATCGGCAAATCGGTGGTGCGCGGCATGACGGCGTTCAGCCGCGCCCATTTCGAAACCGTGGGCGCCAACGGCACCGCGCTGTCGCGTCCTTCCTCCGCGCTGTTCATCGCGCCGCCGGAGATGCTTGCCGGGCTCGACGCGCTGGAGGCGGAGATGCGGCCCTATAGCGACGGGCTCGAACGCCTGGACGCCGATGCCGTGCGCGCCGTCGTGCCGGTCCTGCGCTGCGGCGGCGACGGGATCGTCGCCGCGGTGCTCGACCGGACCGCGCGCCGCCTCGACAGCGAGGCGCTGCAGCAGGATTATCGCGCCGCGATCAAGCGCGAAGGCGGCCGATCGATCGCGGGCGCCCGCGTCATTGCGATCGCCCGCGACGGGGCGGCCTGGGTCGCGACCACCGCGGCCGGCGATCGGTTCGCCGCCCCCGTCCTCGTCAACGCGGCGGGCGCCTGGTGCGACGGGATCGCGCGGCTGGCGGGCGTCGCGCCGTTGGGCCTGCAACCGCTGCGTCGGACGATCATCGTCCTCGACGCGCCGCCCGGTCAGGAGGTTCGCGACTGGCCGTTCACCAAGACCGCGGTCGACGATTTCTACATGCTGCCCGAATCGGGGCGGCTGCTCGCGTGCCCCGTCGACGAGGTGCCGAGCGAGCCGACCGACGCCCAGCCGGAGGAATATGACATCGCGCTCGCGGCGGCGAAGGTCGAACATTATACCTCGCTCGCCGTCCGGCGGATCGGCCATAGCTGGGCGGGGCTGCGCACCTTCACGCACGACCGCGTTCCGGTCGCCGGCTTCGCCCCCGACGCCGACGGCTTCTTCTGGCTCGCGGGCCAGGGCGGATATGGCCTTCAGACCGCCCCGGCGATGAGCGCGATCGCCGAGGCGCTCATCACCGGCGGCATATGGCCCGCGGGTCTGACCGACTGGGGCATCGCACCCGCCCATCTTGCGCCCGAACGGCTCGGGGTCGGGGCCGTCTAACGAGCGTGTGGCGCCGACGTCGTGCGTCAAGCTTGCTGGGGGTGGATGTCGAAACCGGTGATGCGCGCTGCCCCCGCGGATCGCGGCGACGAGGGCTTCGGCCTTCTCTTCCTCGAAGCCGTCACGACAGCGCGACGAGGATATGCGTGCGCAGTCCGGCCGGGCTCGCGCGATATTCGCGCTCGGCTCTGATCGCGGCACCGGCGACGACGGCACCGGCGATCGGCCAGAGGAGGTCGGGGCTGAGCATGTCCATGGTCTAGCCGACTCCCCGAATGAGCCCGGGGACGGGCGGGATCGGCACGCGTGCCGGATGTCTGATGGAGCGGGTTGTTTCCGCGAGCCTGCGTCCGGCTTTGCCGTGCGGCCGAATGCCCCGCGCGCCCAACCCCGCGCCCGCGCTCCGACCCCCCCAGTTGCTCGTGTGGATCGCAACCGGGAGATGCCGCCATATGGGGCGGCGCCGGCGCGGGCTCGTTGCGGCTCGTTCCGGCTCGCATGCGGCGAATGGATCATGCTGGCACGGCGTCCAGCGATGACATGTCCCGAACTTGCTATCGCGGTTCGCAGCAGTCATGGCAAACCGACCAGCAGGATGCGGGCCGAGCACCGCCGAGACCGACGGCGATCGGGTCGCGCAGTCGCGCTTCCGCGTCGATCATCGGGATTCCGCGCTTAACCAGGCCGCGGGCGCCGATCGAACGTCAATCTATTGACATGATTCCGGTATTATCGCAGGCATACTATAATTCTCATAAATTGGGAGGGTCCATGCCTGTGTCTCCCGATTCTGAAATACGCGAGGATCAACGGGACCCGCACAATGCCGCGCCCCGCGGGAAGCCGCCGCGGTGCGGCGGAGAAATCGATCGATGTCTGTCCGGCCGAGTTTCCGGTCGCAAAGGATATGACCGTTTCCAGCGATTTCGTAGCCCCGGCGACAGGATGAACGGCCGCACCTGTATGAGAAGAGGGACGGAGATGCTGCCGGGAGGGGCGGAAACGCGATGAAGAAACTGCTGGTTGCCAACCGCGGCGAGATTGCCGTCCGTATCATGCGCTCCGCGACCGAGGCCGGGATCGCGACGGTAGCGGTTCATGCGGAAGACGATGCGGGTTCGCTCCACGTCCGTGAGGCTGACGAAGCGATCCCGCTGGCCGGTGTGGGAACCGCGGCCTATCTGTCGATCGAGGAACTGATCGCGGCCGCACAGCGAGCGGGCGCCGACGCCATCCATCCCGGCTATGGCTTTCTGTCTGAAAATGCACGCTTCGCGCGTGCGTGCGCCACGACCGGCATCGCCTTTGTCGGACCGGAACCGGAAACGCTCGACCTGTTCGGCGACAAGGCGCGCTCGCGGGCCCATGCCCGCCTGTGCGGCGCCGCGCTGCCCGAAGGGACCGATGAACCGGTGACGTTCGAGGAAGCGCGAGCCTTCTTCGACCGGCTCGGCAACGGCGCGGCGGTGATGTTGAAGGCGATCGCAGGCGGTGGTGGCCGGGGGATGCGGCCGGTCGAACGGCGGGAGGACCTCGACGCCGCCTTCGCACGCTGCGCGGCCGAGGCCGAGAGCAGTTTCGGCAGCGGCGCGCTTTATATCGAGCGGCTGCTTCCGCATGCGCGCCATATCGAAGTGCAGGTGGTGGGCGACGGGAGCGGCGCGGTCGCTCACTTGTGGGACCGCGAATGCTCGCTCCAGCGCGCGCGGCAGAAGATCGTCGAATGGGCGCCCGCCGACGCCCTGCCGCCCGCGACGCGTTCAGCGCTGCTCGACGCGGCGGTGCGCATGGCGTCGGAAGCGCGCCTGCGCAGCCTCGCCACCGTCGAGTTCCTCGTCGCGTCCGATGGCGACGACTGGGCGTTCATCGAGGTCAATCCCCGCCTTCAGGTCGAGCATACGGTGACCGAAGAGGTTACGGGCCTCGACCTCGTCCGGCTGCAACTCGCGATTTCCGATGGCGCGACGCTCGCGGACCTCGGTCTCGAACAGGCAAGCGTGCCGGCGCCGCGCGGATGCGCGCTCCAGGTGCGGGTGAACATGGAGACGATGACGGCCGATGGGACGCGTCCAGCCGCGGGGACGATCGTGCGCTTCGCGCAGCCGGGGGGGCGTGGCGTTCGCGTCGATACGTTCGGATGCGAGGGATATCGCACCAGCCTGCGCTATGATTCCCTGCTCGCCAAACTGATCGTCAGTGTTCCCTACGGCGGCTTTCCGGCTGCGGCGGCCAAGGCGCGCCGCGCCCTCGATCGCTTCGGGATTGTCGGCGTGCCGACGAATATCGGGTTCCTGCGAGCATTGCTCGCCGATCCCGAGGTGCTGGCAGGCCGCGCCCATGTGCAGCTCGTCGACGAGCGGCTGACGGCGCTGCTCGCCGCCGAGGCCGCGTTGCCGGTTTCGGACGGAGAAGAAGGCCGCGAAGCTATTCCCGCCGTATCCGCACTCGCCGAAATACCCGAAGGCATGGTGGCGATAGCGGCGCCGATGCTCGGCGCGCTGGTCGCCGTCACCGTGAAGCCGGGCGACAGCGTCGTCCCCGGCCAGGAAATCGCGGTGGTTGAGGCGATGAAAATGCAGCACGGCGTCGCCGCGCCAGCGGCCGGCATCGTGGTCTCTTTCGTCGCGGCGGTCGGCGATACGCTCGCCGAAGGACAGCCGATCCTGTTCATCGAATCCGAAGCCGGGGATGCGGCCGAGGCTGTCCCGGCCAAGGCGGCGGCCGTCGATCCCGATCATATCCGGGCCGATCTGGCGGAGGTGTTAGCGCGGCGTCGCGGCACGCTCGACATCGCGCGCCCCGACGCGGTGGCCAAGCGCCGTAAGACGGGGCATCGAACGGCGCGCGAGAATATCGACGCCCTGCTCGATGACGACAGTTTCATCGAATATGGCGGTCTCGCCATCGCCGGACGGAGCCGGCGCGCGACCACCGAGGAACTGATCGCACAGAGCCCGGCGGACGGGCTGGTGATGGGGATCGGCACCGTCAACGCGGGCCTGTTCGGCGAGGAGCACGCGCGGGTCGCGACGATGGCCTACGACTATACCGTCTTCGCCGGCACGCAGGGCGCGCGCAATCATATCAAGACCGACCGGCTGGTCGAACTCGCCGACCGCTGGCGCATCCCCTTCGTTCAGTTCGCAGAGGGTGGGGGCGGCCGGCCGGGCGATACCGATGGCGGCGGCTTCATCCGCGCTTTCGAATGGCTGCCCAAGCTCAGCGGGCGGGTGCCGATGATCGGCATCGTGTCGGGGCGCTGCTTTGCCGGCAACGCCTCCTTCCTCGGCTGCAGCGACGTCGTCATCGCCACCCGCAATGCCACGATCGGCATGGGCGGTCCGGCGATGATCGAAGGCGGCGGTCTCGGCGTGTTCCGGCCGGAAGAGGTCGGGCCGGTCGCGGTCCATGTCGCGAACGGCGTCGTCGACCTGCTGGTCGACGACGAGGTGGCGGCGGTCGCGACCGCCAAGCGCTATCTTGGTTATTTTCAGGGGAGGCTGGCGGACTGGACGTGCGCCGATCAGCGCGCGCTGCGACATGCGATTCCCGAGAACCGGCTGCGCGTCTATGACATCCGTGCTCTGATCGAGACGCTCGTCGACCGGGAAAGCTGGATGGAATTGCGCCGCGGCTTCGGGCTTTCCATGATCGTCGGGCTGGCGCGGATCGAAGGAAGGCCCGTGGGCATCGTCGCGAACGACCCCGCGCACCTGGGGGGCGCGATCGACAGCGACGCCGCCGACAAGGCCGCCCGCTTTCTTCAGCTTTGCGAGGCGCACGGCCTGCCGGTGGTATCGCTGAGCGACACGCCCGGCATCATGGTCGGTCCAGATGTTAAGAAGACGGGTTTGGTCCGGCACGCGGCACGGATGTTCCTGATCGGCGCCAATCTGACGGTGCCCCTGCTGTCGGTCGTGCTCCGCAAAAGCTATGGGTTGGGGGCCATCGCGATGACTGGCGGCAGTTATCAGGCGTCGATGTTCGCGGTGTCGTGGCCGACGGGCGAATTCGGCGGCATGGGCCTCGAGGGAGCGGTGCGGCTGGGGTATCGCAAGGAACTGGATGCGATCGCGGACCCTGCGACACGCCAAGCGAAATTCGAGGAAATGGTCGCGCAGCTCTATCAGCACGGCAAGGCGCTCACGACGGCGGGCTATTATGGCATCGACGATGTGATCGACCCGGCGGATACAAGGCAATGGATCGCGGCCGCGCTGAGGACGGCGCCGGCCGCAACCGTGCCGGAGAGCGGCAAGCGATTGCGCTGGATCGATAGCTGGTAAAGCGGTTTGACGTGGGCGGCAAGCTCCTGTAGCTTCAATTTAAGAAAATAAGTATGGGAGCGCTTCACGAGAGGCGCCGCAGGAGGATGCATATGGCGACCGTCTCTATGGAGAGCGAAACCGCGCCTTTGGGGGGCACCGGACCGATGCCCGCCGCACCGAAGGAGAAGACGGTCGTCGACCGCATCTTCTATGGGATCGGATCGATTGCGTTCGGGGTCAAGGACACCGGCTTCACCGTATTGCTGATGATCTTCTACAATCAGGCGCTCGGCCTGCCGGCCGCGACCGTCGGGTTCGCGATCATGATTGCATTGGTTGTCGATGCGGTGGCCGATCCGTTCATCGGGCGGATGAGCGACGGCGTCCGCTCGCGCTGGGGGCGGCGGCACCCCTTCATGCTGGGCGCGGCCCTGCCGATCGCGATCAGCTATTATTTTCTGTGGAACCCGCCGGAGGGACTCGGGCCCGATGGCCTGTTCTGGTATCTGACATGGCTCGCGATCCTGATCCGCGTCTTCATTTCGGTCTACGAAATCCCGTCGAGCGCGCTCGTCGTCGATCTGGTCCGCGACTATGACAAGCGCACCGCCTTCATGAGTTGGCGATGGTTCTTCGGCTATGTCGGCGGGCTGGGGAGCAACATCCTCGCCTTCAGCTATTTCCTGCGCCCCGGTCCGGACGATCCCGGTGGCCAGTTGAACGTGCAGGGCTATGCCGATTACGGTCTCGTCGCCTCGCTCATCATGCTCGCCGCGATCGTCATCTCCTCGCTCGGCACCGCGCGGCACATCCCGAGCTTCGCGCCGCCGCCGCCGCGGCGTCCGTTCGTGCTGGCGCAGAGCGCGCGCGAAGTATGGGATACGCTGGTCAACAAGCCATTCCTGCTGCTGGCGGTGGGGACCTTCTTCGCCTCGGCGTCGGCGGGGGTCGTTGCGGCGACGCTGACCTATTTCCGCATCTATTTCTGGGAGCTGACCGGCGACCAGATTTCAGGCCTGATGATCGGCTATTTCGCGGCGCTGGTCACGGCGCTTTTCTTCGCGCCGTGGCTGGGGGCGAAGCTCGGCAAGAAGCGCGCGGCGATCATGCTGTCGATCGCCGCGATCATCTGCAGCCCGATCATGTATTTCAGCCGCCTGCTCGGCATCGCGCCGGAGAACGGCACCCAGATGCTCTATGTCGCGCTGTTCGTGATGGGCTTTATCAATACGACGATCGCGGTCAGCGCGGGCACGATGGGCTCGTCAATGTTCGCTGACGTGGTCGAATATGCCGCGGTGCGCACGGGCCGCGATTCCGCCGGGCTGATCTTTTCGGCCAACGCGTTCCTCCTGAAGGCAATGTCGGGGGTCGGCGTGTTCGGCGCCGGACTGATCCTCTCCTTCGTCGCCTTTCCCGAAAGCGCGAAGCAAGGCGAGGTGCCGGCCGACGTCCTGACCATGCTGGCGCTGACCGAGCCGGCGGTAATCATGGCGCTGCAGATATGCGGCTTGCTCGCCATCATCGCCTTTCCCATCAATCGCGAGGTCCATGAGGCAAATCTCCGCAAGATCGCAATGCAGCAGGCCGATGAGCCTGAAATCGCCAGCGACCTATGATGTGACGCTGGCGGCGTCTTGAGCCAATCGGGAGAAACTAACAGCGGTCGGCGCCTTTTCTCGACAGGCGCCCGCGGATCTCGCTGCTCTTCATGGACTGCGGGCTATGGGAGCGAGCGGCGCATAGCCTAGCTGGCGATGCAGGGCCATACGGCGATTCTGCCCGAAAAGGCCGCGCCGCCGGATTGCATGGGCGTCCCGTGCAACGTCGTGGCGGATGGCGTTCAATCTGTGCGTGGCATCCCGCGGCGGAGGCCGAGGGCGGCAAGCAGATAATGCAATGCCGCCCACAGGCCGACTGCATAAGCGATCAGCACCCCCTGGCGGGTGGCCAGTTCGACCGCAGCCCGGCATGCACGGTCGGCGGCGCTTCCCGCTATCGGCCCGGCGCCGCCTGGACATGCCGCCTGGAACGCCCCCGCGTCGATCGAGAATAGATGAACGAGCGCCGGCAGGACGCCCTCGACTGCGGGATAGGCGTGATGGAAGGCGCCCAGATGGTCGATGAGCCACCCGGTCAGCGGGGGGCCGAAGCCGAGGGCTATCAGGTTGAGCACGAAGAAGAGCACTGCCGTCGCGGTCGCGCGCCGTTCCGGCGGAAAGGCGTTCTGCACCACGCCGTAGGTCGGACCCATATAGGTATAGGACAGGGCGCCGGGGAACAGCATCCACGCCGCCGCCGCCTGCCAACTGTCGGCGGTGTAGATCGCCACGATCAGCGGATAGGACAGCGCGATGCCGATTGCGGGCACCAGCCCATACCATATGGTCGCGCCGCGCCGCGCAAGCCGGTCACTGACGAGCCCGCCCAGCAGGACCCCCGCGCCTTGGCTGGCCCCGCCGATCAGGCCGGTGATCAATCCGACCTGCGCATAGTCGAGCCCGAACGTCCGGCTCCAATAGGGCTGCACGAAGGCGCCGCCGCCATAGCCGGCGAAGCTGATCAGCGTGATCCCCATCATCATGTTGAAGAGTGTCCAGTTTCTGAACATCGCGCGGGCCACGCGACCCGTTTCGAGAACATCCTCGCGCAGCACATAGGGCTTGAGCGGGCCGGACGGTTCGGCTTCCATTGCCCCGCGCACGGGTTCACGCACGAGGAACTTGATGACGAGGGCCAGCAGCACACCGGGCAGCCCGAGCACGATGAAGGCCACCCGCCACGAATAATTCTGTGCCAGCCATCCGCCGCCGACGGCGCCGATCATCACGCCGATCGGGACGCCCAGCGAATAGATGGACAACGCCGACGCGCGCTTCTTGGGCTCATAATAGTCGCTGATCAGCGAATGCGCGGGCGGCGAAAGCCCCGCCTCCCCGACGCCGACGCCGAAGCGGCAGGCCGCGAGCATGGCATAGCTGGAGGCCATGCCGCAAAGCGCCGTGAAGCCCGACCAGATAAAGATCGCCGCCGAGATGATCTTGACCCGCGACGCGCGCTCGGCCAGCCGGGCCAGCGGAATCCCCAGGATCGTATAGAGGAGCGCGAAATAGAGCCCGCCGAGAAGCCCGAGCTGGGTATCGGTAATCTTGAGGTCGTCCTTGATCGCCTGGCCGATGGCCGCGACGATCGTGCGGTCGACGAAATTGAGCGTATAGGCGGCGACGAGGAGCCAGAGCACGAGCCGCCGTTGCGAGTCCGCGGGCGAATGCATTGTGGCTGAAGTCATCGCGCGTGCGCTCCCGCTCCGGAGGTCGGCGCCTCCTTTCCCGCCGTTCATATTGCCTTCGCCGCTGCATGCAAGGGGAACATGGATAAATTCTCAAAAAATGACGATTTCACCCAGAATTATCAAAATTCATGGAGAATTTTGCATCCCCATTTTCTTATATCCCGTTGTGAGGACAGCGATGCGTGAAGGGCAGGGCGTTAAACGCGGTGCTGGACAATATTGAGAAACGCAGTATGCAAGGGGGGAAGCTATATGGGAGTGGATCATGGGAAATGTCTTGATTCCTGCGAGTCGCGCGATGCGCCGATCCGGTTCGGGCGCCGCGCTGGCCCTGACCCTTCTGATCGCTCCCGTCGCCGCGGCCGCGCATGAACGGCCGGCGTGTCCCGAAGGATTCGAACCGCAGGCGGGACTGAACAAGGATTTCGAGTTCGAGGGACAGAAGCGGGCTTTCATCGTCGTGCCGCCGGTCGGCGACACGGACAGGTTGCCGCCGGTGTGGGTGCCGATGTCGGGCACGGTGGAATCAGCCAATTGGAACCTCCATGTCCTGCGGAGCGGCAACAACGCGAAGCTGGCCGAGGCGGGTTTCATGGTCATTGCGCCGATCCGTCAATGCGCCGAACAGGACCCCGACCTGGCAGCGGGGGCCTGCAACGGTCCGGGCAGCAACGGCTGGAACTGGAATCCCTGGAACGACGGACGGGCCGCGGGCCCGGAAGGCGACAAATGGCGGCAGGACGCCGGACCCGACGCCCGCTTCTTCAAGGCGATGGTCGGCTGCGTCGCGACCCGATGGAAACTGGACCGAAAGCGCTATTACATCGGCGGCATTTCGGCCGGCGGCACGATGACCAATCGCGCGCTGCTGTTCGATTCGCACTTCTGGGCGGGCGGGATGCCGATTTCGGGCGAATGGTATGTCGGGAACGACGATGGCTCTCCCCTGTCGTTCAACGACGCCCGCGCAGCGGTTGCGGCCGATCCGAAAAAGGTCTTTCAGGGCCGGGTCGGTCCGCATCCGCTGCCTGCGAGACTAGGGCCGGAAATCGTCATTACCGTCTGGGGCGGTGAGAAGGATCTCTGGGATTGCGGGGGAGCGATCGGCCTTTGCGCAGATTACCGTCCCAGCACGCAGGCCGCCTCGAACTATTTCAGCAGCCAGCCGAACGTGGTGCATGTCGCGTGCAGTTCGACGCACGGCCATATGTGGCCGCAGATCGGCACCGATGCGTTCAACCTGTGGGCGTTGCGGACGCTCGCTTCACACCCGAAGGGCAGCAGTCCCGAGAGCTTCAGGCTGACCCCACCGCCGGACGGCTATGCCTGCAAGATCGGCCGTTTCGAGGATCATTATTGATGGCGTATCGGGTTGCGAACGATGCCGCTCGCCGCGAAACGCGTCGCGGATACAAATGGCTGCTTGGGGTTGCCGCCACGTTGCTGGCGGCCGCCTGTGCTCACGCCGCGGCGACGCCCTCCGAAGAGGCCGGCCCGCCACCCGCGCATGCGACGGCGCCCGACGGCGCCGCCCTTTATCAGAGCCGCTGCGCGAGTTGTCATGACAATGCCACCGATCGCACGCCGACGCGCGAAGTGCTGTCGAAGAACCCGCCGAGCTTCATCCTCGCTTCGATGAAGTCGGGCGCAATGGTACCGATGGCGGCGGGACTTTCCGACGCTGAGATGATCGCGATCGCGCGGCATGTCAGCGAGGTCGATACAGGCTCCTTGGCCGATGTCGATCCCAAGGCGATCTGGGGCGACGGCGTCGAGGGAACGCCGCTCGACGCGCCGCAATGCGCCACGCCGCCGCGCCCCCTCAACCTGGCGGCCGAGCATCAATGGAACGGCTGGAGCGTCACGCTCGACAATGCGCACTATCAGCCGAAGCCGGGGCTCGCGGCCGCCGATGTTCCGAAGCTGAAGCTGAAATGGGCGTTCCAATATCCGGGCGCGAAGAACGGACAGGCGACGGTGATCGGCGACAGGCTGTTCACCACCAGCATGTCGGGCGCCGTCTATGCGCTCGATGCCAAGACGGGCTGCGTGTATTGGCGCCACGCCGCCGGAGCGGCGACCCGAACCAGCGTCGTCGCCGCAGAAATGCCGGCGGGGTCGCAGGCGCGCACGGCGCTCTTCTATTCGGACTGGACCAAGAGCGCGGTCGCGATCGATGCCGACACCGGCAAGCAGCTCTGGAAAACCGTCATCGACGACCAGCCCGGCCTGCAGATGACGGGTTCGCTCGTCTATTGGGAGGGCAAGATCTTCGTGCCCATATCGTCGGGCAACGAAGCGTTCGCGCAATCGCCCGACTGGGTCTGCTGCAAGTTCCGCGGCGCCCTCGTCGCGCTCGATGCAGTGACGGGCCGCATCCTGTGGAAACGCTATACCACCGAGGCCGAACCCCGGCCGTTCAAGATCAACAGCGCGGGCAAGGAAATGTGGGGGCCATCGGGCGGAGCCATCTGGGTCGCGCCGACGATCGATCCCGAGCGCCGCGCCGTCTATGTCGGCACGTCGAACAGCTATACCGACATGCCCTATGACAATGCGGATTCGGTGTTGGCCATCGACGTGGACAGCGGCGAGATCCGCTGGGCGCGCCAGCTTACGCCCAACGACAATTACATCGACGGCTGCTGGCGGACCGGCCCGGCCCGGCCGGCGAATTGCCCCGATCCGCTGGGACCCGACTTCTCGATCGGCGCCGCGGTGATCCTGCATGCGCTGCCGGACGGGACCGACATCCTGCTCGTCGGTCAGAAATCGGGCAAGGTCTTCGGCATCAGCCCGCTCGACGGCCGTATCGTCTGGGAACGGCAGTTGAGCGAGGGCAGCGCGCTTGGCGGTGTCGAATTCGGTCTCGCCGCCGACGAGGAGCGCGTCTATGCTGCGATTTCCGACATCGTTCTCGGGCCGAAGGGCAAGCCCGGGCTGTGGGCGCTCGACCCCGCGACCGGCGCGGTCATCTGGAACAGCCCCAATTCGCCGACGCCGAAATGCCGCTGGACCAGCTTCTGGTGCCACGGCGCGATGTCGCAGGCGATCACGGTCGTCCCCGGCATCGTCTTCGCGGGCGCCTATGACGGTCATTTCCGCGCTTATGACGCGGGAACGGGCAAGATCGTCTGGGACGTCGACACCGGCAGCGAACCGATCATGACGCTGAGCGGGCGGACCGCCTATGGCGGCGTCATGGACGGCGGGGGGCCGACGGTCGCGGGCGGAATGGTTTATGTCCATTCCGGCTATGCGGGTCGTTCGGGGGCAACCGGCGGTGCCAGCATGCGCAACGCCGATGGCAATGTCCTGATGGCCTTTTCCGTAGACGGCAAATGACGGGACGGCGAGCGGTTTCGGCGCGGTTCATCCGACCGATACCAGCTTTGACATGCTGCATTTCTGAATAATGGAACGATAGATGATGACGACTTTCCTTATCCGCACGCTTTCGGTGGCAGCAGGGGGCGCGGCCATGCTGTGGATCGCTTCGGTGCCGGGACAGGCGGCACCCAAGGCGAAGCCCGCCGTGCCGCCCGCCTTTGCCCGTTGCGTGGCATGCCATGCCACGACGCCGGGTGCGGCGCACGGCGTCGGACCCAATCTGTTCGGCATCGCGGGCAAGAAGGCGGGCACGCGTCCGGACTATGCCTATTCGCCGGCGCTCCAGAAGAGTGGCCGCGTCTGGACCCGTGCAGAGATGATCGCCTATATCGCCGATCCGGCGAAAACGGTGCCGGGGACGAAGATGATCAATCCATCCGTCGCCTCCGCCGCCGATCGCATGGCGATCGCCCAGTATCTGGAAAAGCTCAAATGAGCGGGGCCAGCGCCGCGATGGCGGAATATATTGGGCGGGATTTCGGGACTTTTGCGGACTTCGTGGCGTTGCAGGCGGCGGAGCGCCCGGAGCGTGTCGCGATCGTCTGTGACGATGCGCGGGCAACCTATGCCGAACTCGACGGGCTTGCCGATCGCGTGGCGGCCGGCCTGCAACGCGACGGCGTGCGCCGCGGCGGGGTGGTGGCGATCTGCGCGAGCAGCAGCATCGATTATGCCGCGGTGTTCATCGGAACGCTGCGCGCCGGCGCGGCGATTTCGCCGCTCGCCCCCTCGGCGACGCCGGCCCAGCTTGCGGCGATGCTCGACGATTGCGGCGCGAGCCACCTGTTCACCGATGCCGCCGTGTCGGCAACGCTGGCGCCCGTGGAGCCCGGCCTGCGAGCCCGGCGCGTCGCTTTGGAGGAGGGGGCGAAGGGCGAGGCGATCGCGGCCTGGCTACCCGAAGACGCATCGGTATTGCGATCGGTCGAGATCGATCCCGACCTGCCCTTCAACATCATCTATTCGTCCGGGACGACGGGCACGCCGAAGGGGATCGTGCAGTCGCACCGCATGCGCTGGCCTCACAACAATCCGGCCGACCCGCCGGGATTTGGGCCGGACGCGGTGGCGCTCGTCTCGACCCCGCTCTATTCGAACACGACCCTCGTCCATTTCATTCCGGCGCTGGCGGGCGGCGGCACGGTCGTACTGATGCCCAAATTTGACGCCAGGCGCTATCTGGAACTGGCCGAGCGCCATCGCGTCACCCACACGATGCTCGTCCCCGTGCAATATCGCCGCATCCTCGACGTTCCCGATTTCGACAAGTTCGACCTGTCGAGCTTCCAGCTCAAATTCGCGACATCGGCACCTTTCTCCGCCGAATTGAAGGCCGAGGTGCTGAAGCGCTGGCTGGGAGGGCTGATCGAATATTATGGCATGACCGAGGGCGGCGGGTCCTGCATGCTCGTCGCGCACGAGCATCCCGACAAGCTGGCCACCGTCGGTCAGCCAATGCCCGGACACGATATTCGCCTGATCGACGGGCAGGGCCGGCTCCTCGGCGCAGGCGAGGTCGGCGAGGTCGTGGGCCGATCGGGCGCGATGATGACCGGCTATTACAATCAACCCGCGAAGACCGCCGAGGCCGAATGGATCAGCCCCGAGGGGGAGCGCTTCATCCGCACCGGCGACCTGGCGATGGTCGACGCGGAAGGCTTCTTCACGCTGATCGGGCGCCGGAAGGACATGATCGTGTCGGGCGGGTTCAACATTTATCCGGTCGATCTCGAAGAGATATTGCGCGAGCATCCCGCCGTGGACGAAGCGGCCGTGATCGGCGCCGCATCGCGCCAGTGGGGCGAGACGCCCGTCGGCTTCGTCACGCTGGCCGCCGGCGCGACGATCGGCGGCGGCGAATTGCGCAATTTCGCCAATGCGCGGCTGGGCAAGATGCAGCGGCTGGCCGATGTGCGCATCGTCGACGAACTGCCGCGCAGCGCGATCGGCAAGATATTGAAGCGCGAGCTTCAGGACCGCCTGGCGGACGAATCCGCGACTTATTGAGGGAGACGAATCATGGGGCAGCGCCTTGAAGGCAAGGTGGCGGTGATCACCGGCGGCACCAGCGGTATCGGCGAGGCGACGGTCGAATTGTTCGTCCAGGAGGGCGCGAGGGTCGTCTTCACGGGCCGCAATGCCGACAAGGGACAGGAGATCGCGGCGCGGGTCGGGCCGTCAGCCCGCTTCGTCCAAGGCGACGTCACCCGGGAGGCCGACATCAAGGCGGCGATCGATTCCGCGCTTTCCGCCCACGGTCGCCTCGATTGCCTGTTCAACAATGCCGGCGGTCCCACCCCCGGCGCGATGGAAACGGTAACGGGCGACGAATTCCATCATGCGATGAATCTGCTGCTGGGCAGCGTCCTGTTCGGCATCAAACATGCCGCGCCGGTGATGAAGGCGCAGAAATCGGGCGCGATCATCAACAATGCCAGCGTCGCGGCGCTGCGAACCGATTACGGCGAATATCTCTATGGCCCCGCGAAGGCGGCCGTCCGGCACCTGACGAAGGTCGCGGGCATCGAACTGGCGCCCTTCGGCGTGCGGGTCAACAGCATCGCGCCCGGCGGCATCGCGACGCCGATCTTCTTCGGCGGATCGGAAAGGGCGGCGGGAATGGAGGGCGAGCGGGTCGAGGCGACGATGGCCAAGCTTCAGCGCAACCTGGCGAATGCGACGCCGCTGCGCCGCGCGGGCCTGCCGCGCGACATCGCCTATGGCGCGCTCTATCTCGCCAGCGACGAGGGGGCTTTCGTCAACTGCCACGATCTGGTGATCGACGCCGGGATGACGGCCGCCGGAAAGACGCAATTCGGCGGATGAGGGAAGCGCCGGCGGCGCCCGGGCCGTGGTGACGGAATGGCCTCGTCATTGGGGGCGGCGAAGCAATCCAGGGCGTTTTTAAGCCTACTCTGGATTGCCGCGCGGCTTTGCCGCTCGCGGGTGACGAGTCCGTCTGATGTCATTGGGGTATAGTCATCTGGAATTGAAGTTCGCCCCATCGATTCCGTCATCCCGGGCTTGACCCGGGATCCCGCTTCCTTTCGCGCACGGACGGAGGAAAAGCGGGACCCCGGGTCAAGCCCGGGGTGACGATGAGGACAAGAACTTTGATTCCACCATATTAGCGCGCCGGCGTCCCGCGATGGAGGCCGGCGTGGATGCGCGCACGGACCTCGGGAACGATGGCGCGCATCGGATGGCGGCCGTCCACCCAGCCGACGAACTGACATATGTCGTAGCCGAGCAGTTTCTGCACCTCGTCGGGAAGCATGCGAACGAGCGCCGGATCGAGGCTGAGATACTGGTTTTCCTGCTGCCGGATCCAGCCGCGGCAGAAATTCAGCGAGACGCCGAAACGCGGTTCGCCAGTGCGGTTCGCGCCGCCGCCGTGCCACAGCTGGCCATCCCACAGCAGCACCGATCCGCGCGGCATCTCCACCGCGATCGACGCGGCGGCCGGGTCGACCGGGCCGGGCTGGCGGTGCGATCCGGGGACGATCCGCGTTCCGCCGTTCGCGTCGGTGAAGTCGGAGAGCGCCCACATCGTATTGACGACCAGCGGCGGATGCGGATTGACGGGGAAATAGGCATCGTCGCGGTGCAGCGCCTGCGGTGTCTCGTCGGGATGGATTTCCATCGTCGAAGCGATCGAAAGCTGGGCTTCGGGCCCCAGTATCGAGCGCACGAGACGGAGCAGGGCGGGGTTGCGGAGCAGCGGATCGAGCGCGCGCGTCCGGGCGAACAGATTGAACACCCGCTTCGTGCGAAAGCCCGTGAAGTCGTTGTCGCCAAAAGTCTCCGGTGCGTGGAGGGCCTGCATCGCCGCCAGCACCGTCCCGCATCCCGCGGCGTCGAGAAGCTCGGGAACGATGACATAGCCTTCACGTGCGAGATGCTCCTCATGACAGGCCAGCTCGGCCGCGTCGGGGGTGCGGAACATCGCCCTATGCCCCGCTTGCCGCGGCTGCCCATGGGGCGGGGGCGCGCTCCTGCTCGCTCCGCCGGTCTTCTCCCCAGGTCGCGACCGGGGGATTGTCGCCGCGCAGCGTCGGTTCCAGCGCGCCGCGTATGAAGAAAGGCCAGCGGTCGCCCGAGAAGGAATAGAAGCGATCGTTGCGAACCGCGTCCAGTGTCGCCTCGGCGATCACGTCGGGCGAGAGGCCGGCGCCCTGGAAGGCCTCGCTGCCTTCCCGGAACGCCAGGTCGGCATATTCGCGATCGCTCCAGGGCCGATCCGCGTCGGGGCGGTTGCGCCAGCTCTGGTGAATCCGCGTCGCCACCATGCCCGGACAGACGATCGTGACGCCGACCCGCGTCTTCATTGCCTTCATTTCGCTGTAGAGCGACTGGCTTATCCCGAGCACCGCGGCCTTCGACGAGCAATAGGGCGCATGGTCGCCATTGCCGAAAAAGGAAGCGAGCGAGCCGGTGTTGATGACATGCGCCTCCTCGCCATGGGCCATCATGGCGGGCAGGAAGGCCCGGATGCCGTTGACGACGCCCCAGACGTTGACGTCCCACACCCAGCGCCAGTCGTCGGGACTCATCCGCCAGGTCGGGCCGGTAATCGAAACGCCGGCGTTGTTGAAGAGCAGATGCACCTTGCCGAACCGGTCGAAGGTGCGCGCGGCGAGCCGTTCGACCGACGCGGGTTCGGCGACGTCGGCGATCTCGCCGAAAGCGGCGATGCCGGCCTTGCGCAGACCCTCGACCGCGCTGTCGAGCGCGGTCGATTCTATGTCGGCGAGCATGATGCGGCAGCCGTTCCGGCCGAACAGGTGAGCGAAGGCGAGACCGATCCCGCTGGCCCCGCCGGTGATCACGGCGGTTCTGCCTTCAAATTCGCGCATTCGACCTCTCCCCGGCAACTCGACGCTAATGCTCTATCCCCGATGCCGGATATTGCAAACCTATTTTCTCAATATGATTCGATACCTTTACTAATCGCGGACAATATCTGAATATATTGCATTCTTGAAATCTCTATCGGTACCTTTCCCCGCGATGGCGGGCGAGGCGGGCCGGCTTGGGCCGGGACGATCACCGGGTTGGCTTCGGCCTGATGGACGGCCCGCAGTCGGCGGGGTTGGCATAACACCGGATAAGAATAAAGGTATGTGCTTGTGGCGAAGGCATAATCGGGAGCTTTTCCGCCTCTATTCCGCCCTAAAATCCAGATATTGACGGAGAGATCGAATCGGTTCAGAGTATTTTTGAGAAATATGGTGTGTCATCATCGGCACCCGATGAATGGGCAACAGGGGAGGATTTATGCGGTCGAAAGGATTTTTGCGCGCAGGCGGTGCATATTTTGCCATGATGCTGGCGGCGTCGCCGCTCGCCGGAATGGCGCAGGAGGCGCCGGAGACGGGCGATCGGGCGGAGGATGCCGAGACGGCGCAGAGGAAGGATGTGGTCGAGGAACGCGCGATCGTCGTGTCGGGCAGCCGCTTCCAGAAGCTTCTCGAATCGTCGCAGTCGAAGGCGGTCATCACCGCCGAACAGCGCAACCTCGCCGGTGTCGGGACCGCCCGCCAGTTGCTGGACATCCAGCCCGGATTCAATTTCACGGAGGATTTCGGCATCAACGTGCGCGGCGTCGGCCGCCAGACTGCGCAGACTCTGCTCGGCCAGGAGAATACCGTCATCCAATATGTCGACGGCTTCATCAACCTGGTGCCTTCGAACATCGCGGAAAGCACGCTGTTCGGCGGCAATGTCCAGTTCACGCGCGGTCCGGCCGGAACCACCTATGGGCGCAACGCGCTCGCCGGGGCGATCAACGTCCAGTCGCGCGCGCCGACGCCTGAATTCGTCGGTCAGGCGCAGGTCGGCATCGGTCGCGAAGGCGCCTATAATTACGGCATGAACATTTCGGGGCCGATCACCGACAACCTCGGTTTCCGTCTGGGGGCGCAGCGCTACATCACGCCAAGCATCATGAAGAATCTGGCGCCGGGTTCGCTGGGCCTGCAGGACGCGGGCTTCGCGGTCAAGAATCTCTATGTCGAACTGCAACTCGAGTGGCGGATCGGCGGGTTTCATATCCGCAACCGGTCGACGACCTTCCGCTATAGCAATCAGCCGGGTTATCCGACGATGACGAGCTATAACAGCGCGGGTCCCGTGTTCGGCGGCCTGTCGCCCAATCCGCAATATGGATATACGGGTCCGACGGCGACCGAGCCCTATCAGATCAACGTCGATACCGTCGGCTATGACCGGCTGCGGGACAATTTCCAGACGATCACCAACGCCGACCTCGATCTCGGCTTCGCGACGCTCTATTATGTCGGCGGCTACCAGACCTATGTCTCGACCGGAACGGCGGATCGCGACCTGACCTCGCGCTCCAGCTACGCGGCGGCGCCGACCGACCCCTTTGCCCCCGGCACGATCGTGCCGACCCAATATACGAGCAATTACGAGAATGATAACCACTTCTGGTCGCAGGAAGCGCGGCTGGAAAGCAAGCCGGGATCGCGGCTGAGCTGGATTCTCGGCGCCTATTATTTCAACCAGCATTTCAACGAGCATTATTGGGAAGCGATTCCCGGCGCCGACGACGTGCTGGTCGAGGGCGGCGGCGGCGGAATCATCCCTGGCGGCAACCCGCTCAAAGCCGAATTCGAGCAGCGCAACATATACGACATCCGTTCGACCGCCCTGTTCGGCAACGTCACCTACGACATCACCGACACGATCCGCTTCGACGGCGGCCTGCGGCATACGTGGGACGAAAAGGAAGCGCTGACCGACTTCCGCTATATTTATTACTACCCGCCTTTCTATGCGAGCGACGTCAGCCCCGCCGTGCATTCGGCGAACCCGTTCCGGCGCGATCGCGGCCTGTCGGGCCGGGCGGCGCTGGCGTGGCGGCCGTCGTCGGGCGACCAGCTCTATCTCAGCTATTCGCGCGGCTATCAGTCGTCCGCCTTCACGCTGGGGCAGGGGCTTCCGCCCTATAATATCTCCGATTCCCAGCATCTCGACGTCTATGAAATCGGCGGAAACTATACGGCGGGCGGGCTGCGGTTCGACGGGTCGATCTTCTATCAGAAGTTCCACGACATGCAGATTCCGATCAGTTCGGCCAACATCCTGCCGCCCGTCCCGCCGCGCACGGAGCCGTCGCTGGGGCCGGTATTCTCCACCTTCACCAATGCCAGGCTCGCGGAAATCTACGGCGCCGAAATGCAGGTGACGTGGCGGCCGAACGTCCATTCCAACATCGTCGCGACCTATACCTATCTTCATCCGACCTTTAAGAGCTTCTGTCCTCCCGTCGTCGGTTCGACCAGCTGCGGCGTCATCGACATCACGCAGCCGCCTACGGTGGGCGACGACCCGGACAACCAGACGATCAACCCGCTCTATTTCCGCGACCTGTCGGGCAACGAAGTGCCGCGCACGCCGCGCCACAAGGCATCGCTCTATGGCTATTACGGCTTCGACCTCGGTTCGACCGGCTATCTCTATCCGGGCGGTTCGGTCACGTATCAGAGCGGCTATTATACCGACGCCTTCAACCGCAACCGCGTCGGCGGCCGCACCGTCGTCGGGCTGACGCTGACCTATCGCACCAGGGACGAGCGTCTCGATATCACGGGCACGGTCAGCAACCTGTTCCGCAAGATCTATTCGGACAATTCGATCATTCAGAACGTCGGCGGCACGGTCCAGCGCCTCAGCGGCTATTACGGTCCCGACCGTTATTGGACCGTCACGGGCCGCTATCGCTTCTGACCGCCGGGAATCGAGGCGAGGACATCCGACCCCGCAAGCGCGTTGCTTGCGGGGTCTTGTCGTTTGCGGATCGGCGGCTAGTGTGCGACCGGCGCAGCCCGGAGGGCGGCCGCCACCGCAATTCATCGAAGGCACCAGATTGAGCGACCACGGCATCTTGCATCTCGAGCCCCCCAGGGAGCGGACGCTTTCGAAGTTCGACCGGCGCAAGGCGGAGATATTGAATGCCGCGGCGGCCGTCATCAACCGGCTGGGGCTGAAGGATGCCACGCTGGCCGTCGTCGCGGCGGAGATCGGGCTGAACCTCAAAAGCCTGCGCTATTATTTCAAGCGCAAGGACGATCTGGCGGGCGCGGCGTTCCTCCATTCGATCGCGGTCCACCAGCAACTGGTCGAAGATGTCCTGCCTATCGACTCCTTCGAGGAGCGCATTGCGGCCTTCGTCGAAGGCTATTTCAGCCTCCAGGCCGAGATTCGCAGCGGCCGGCGGCCGGAGACCGTTCATTTCGGCGACCTGCGTGCGCTCGCCGACCCGCAGCGGCAGGCGGTGGGCAAGGCCTATGTCGAATTCTTTCGGACGACCTGCCGGCTGTTCCGGCCCGGCGACGCGCCCTGGACCGCGGACCAGCGGGCCGCCAATGCGCATTTCCTGATCTCGCAACTGCTGTGGTCGGTAGTCTGGATCGGCGGCTACATGCCCTCCGACTTCTCGCGCGTCGCGGGGCATCTCGGCAATATCCTGCTCAACGGGATCGCCGAGAAACCCGCCGACCTGCTGGCGAGCCATCGCGACATGCCCACGCCTTTCGAGGATTCCGAACGGCTGACCCAGGAATCCTTCCTGCGCGCCGCGACCGAACTCATCAACGACATCGGGTATCGAGGGGCGGCGGTCGATCGCATTTCGGAAAGCCTGCACGTTACCAAGGGGGCGTTCTACCACTATAACGACACGCGCGACGGTTTGGTCGTCGCCTGTTTCGAACGCACCTTCGATATCATCCGCCAGGCGCAGGACATCGCCATGGCCGGGGAAATGGACGGGCTGTCGCATGTCGCGGCCGCCACGGTCTCGCTGGTGTCGCGGCAGATGGACCCGAGCGGCATCCTGTTGCGCACATCGGCCCTGACCGCGGTCGGTCTCGACCTTCGCGAGGAGATGGCGCGCCGCCTGTCATTGTCGACGCTGCGCTTTGCCGACATGCTCAACGACGGGCTGATCGACCGCTCGGTCCGCGTCTGCGACATGCGCATCGCGGCGGAAATGGTGACGGCGACGATCAACTCGGCCCAGGAACTGCAACGCTGGGTGCCGGCGGCCACGCGCGAGAATGCGGCCGACCTGTTCGTCCGACCGCTTCTCTACGGTTTCCGGGGTTCGGCCGACGAAGAGGCCGACCGCCTATAGGTCGGCGAAACTCCGTCCGCTCGCCGCCAACTCGGCCAGCAGCGGCGCGGGCTTGTACCACGGATTGCCGGCGCCCAGTTCGTCGGCCTTGGCCTTGACGCGATCGAGCCCGACGCCGTCCGCCCAGCGCATCGGGCCGCCGGTATGCTGGGGCCAGTTGTAGCCGAACATCCAGACTATATCGATGTCGGAAGGCCGTTGCGCCATCCGCTCCTCCAGGATTTTCGCGCCTTCGTTGACGAGCGGGAACAGGCAGGTTTCGAGGATATCCCGATCCGAAGGAATGTCGCTATCCTCCTCGACATCGAGTGTTTCGCGGATCAGCGCGGCGACCTCGTCCGACGGAATCGCCCGGCGGTTCTCGTCATAATCATAATAGCCGGCGCCCGTCTTCTGCCCGCGCCGGTCGCGTTCGCACAGCGCATCGCGGAGCGGACTGTCGGTTCTGGCGCCCTTGCTCCACCCGATGTCCAGCCCGGCGAGGTCGCTCATCTCGAACGGTCCCATCTTGAAACCAAAATCCTTCAGCACCCGATCGACATCCCACGGCATCGCGCCGCGGCGCAGCAGTTCCTGCGCCTGGATCTGCCGGGGATAGAGCATGCGGTTGCCGACGAAGCCGGGGCAGACGCCGACCACGACCGCGATCTTCTGGATCAGCCGCGCCATCTCCAGCGACGTGGCGATGACGCTGTCGGACGTTGCCTTGCCGCGAACGATCTCCAGCAACTTCATCACGTTGGCGGGTGAGAAGAAATGGAGGCCGATCACCGATTCGGGCCGGCTCGTCGCCGCCGCGATCTCGTCGACGTCGAGACCCGATGTGTTCGATGCGAGGATGGCTCCCGGCCTGGCGACCGAGTCGAGCCGCGCGAAGATGCTCTTCTTGAGTTCCATATCCTCGAACACGGCCTCGATGATCAGGTCGCAGTCGCCAAGATCGGCCATGTCGAGCGACGATGCGATCCGCGCCATCCGCATGTCGACCTCTTCGAGCGGGAAGCGTCCGCGGCTTGCGCTGCGCTCGTAATGGCCGCGCACGGTCGCGAGGCCGCGGTCGAGCACATCCTGCCGCGCCTCGACGATATGCACGGGGATGCCGACATTGGCGAAGTTCATCGCAATGCCGCCGCCCATCGTGCCGGCCCCGACTATGCCCACCTTGGCGATCGGCAGGAGGGGGGTATCCGCGGGCACGTCGTCGACGACCCGCGCCCTGCGCAGCGCTTCGTCGATATAGGCCGCGATGTCGTCGTTGGTGCTCATGATATCATCCTCGGGAATCAAAGATATTTGTCGAACCAGCCCAGGGCCAGATCGGTCGATGGGTCGAAATATTCTTCGTAAACGTCATAATGTTTGCACGGGTAGGTGTGATATTCGGCCGGCGCATTCTGCCGGATCATCATATAGGCGGCGAAGCCGTGCTCGAGCCGGTTGTTGAGTTCCTCATATTCGGCGTCGATGATCAGCGTCGGGACGCTCACTCTCGCCGCGGCCTGCAACTGTGAATGCTCGGCCATGCGAGCGACGTCGGGCGTGCCCTTCAGGCCCTCGACGCCATCGACCCCGTTCTGCGGAACAATCGTGTCGATCAGCCCGCGCGCCTTGTCGGCGGCGCGGCCGCGCGCCCATTCGCGATGCTCGGGCGGAAAGCCGAAACCGCCGATCTGGGCCACCGCGACCTTGATGCGATCATCGTGGCCCGCGGTGAAGACCGCATGGCCGCCACCATAGCTGGTGCCCCAGATACCGATCCGGCCCGCATCGACGCCCGGTTCGCTCGCCAGATAGGCAAGGCAGTTGCGAATATCGGTCGTCTGGTCGACGGGGTCGACGATTTCGCGCAACACGCGCACGTTCAGCGTGCGCTCGCCCGCCTCGCGCAGCGGCGGCACATCGCGGGCCGCGATCACCCGGCCGTCGGATTCGCCCCAGCCGCGGTAATCGAAGGTCATGGCCGCATAGCCGGCCTCGGCGAATTTCCCGGCATAGCGCGCGAGATGATCCTTCAGCCCGCCCCATCCGTGGCAGAGGAGAATGGCCGGGAAGCCATTCGGAGACGGTCGTTCGGGCATGAAGATTTCGGCGGCGAGGCGAGTGCCCTCGCTGAACAGTTCGACCGGCCTTCGCGTGCAAGCCACCATCTTGCCTCCCCCTCGTTTCCGGCATGTGTCGCGCGCGGGCGCCAAAGCCTTCTATAACTCTCAATTTCGGTGCTATTGACATTATGTGTCGTGCATTGCAACCATACTTATATTCTTAATTTACCATTCGCAGGAGTTTTCATGAGGGAAGCTGTCATCGTCGCAACCGCGCGCACCCCGATCGGCAGGGCTTATCGTGGATCGTTCAACGACACCCAGGGCCAGGCGCTGGCCGGCCACGCGATCGGCGCAGCGGTCGCGCGCGCAGGGATCGATCCGGGCGAGGTCGAGGATGTCGTGATGGGCTGCGCGCTTCAGCAAGGGTCCACCGGTTTCAACGTGGCGCGGCAGGGCGCGCTCTGGGCGGGGTTGCCGCAGTCGGTGCCGGGCACGACCCTGGATCGGCAATGCGGCTCGGGCCTGATGGCGATCGCCGCCGCGGCCAATCGCATTCAGACCGGCGAGCAGGCGATCGCCGTCGCCGGCGGCGTCGAATCGATCAGTCTCGTCCAGACCAGCCACATGAACGGTTATCGTGCCGGCGACCCCAAGCTGATTGCCGAGGTGCCGCAACTCTATATGGCGATGCTCGAAACGGCGGAGATCGTCGCCGATCGCTATAACATCAGCCGCGAGGCGCAAGACGAATATGCGCTTCAATCGCAGCAGCGAACCGCGGAGGCACAGCGTGCCGGCCGTTTCGATGCGGAGATCATACCGGTCGCCACGACCATGACGGTCACCGACAAGGCGACCGGCGAAACCTCGCGCAAAGAGGTGACGCTGGATCGCGATGAAGGCAACCGGCCGGAGACGCGGATCGAGGATCTGGCGCGGCTGCAACCCGTTCACAAGAATGGCCAGCGGATCGAGGAAGGCCGTTTCATCACCGCGGGCAACGCCTCGCAGCTTTCCGACGGCGCCGCCGCCGTGGTGGTGATGGAAGCGGGAGAGGCGCAGCGGCGCGGACTGACGCCGCTGGGCGCCTATCGCGGGCTGGCGGTCGCCGGCTGCGGGCCCGAGGAGATGGGCATCGGCCCCGTCTTCGCGATTCCTAAACTGCTGGAAAAGCACGGCCTGTCGATCGACGACATCGGCATGTGGGAACTGAACGAAGCCTTTGCGAGCCAGGTGCTCTATTGCCGCGATCATCTCGGAATTCCGAACGACAGGCTCAACGTGTCGGGCGGTGCGATCTCGATCGGCCACCCCTATGGCATGTCGGGCGCGCGGATGACGGGGCATGTGATGCACGAAGGCAAGCGGCGCGGCATCAAATATGGTGTCGTCACCATGTGCATGGGCGGCGGCATGGGCGGCGCCGGTCTATTCGAGATTTTCTGACCGCGGTGCGGGGAGGAGCGTTCCGCCGCTTCTCCCGCCCGCGCCTTTGGAATCATCCGCCGTATCGCGAAATATCGCCGCTCATACTCCCCGGACGTTCCGGATCGACTGCACCACCAGTGCACCATCAGCGGGTGGCGAATAGGCGCGAATCGAAGTCCAGTCGCCAAAAGAGCTCGCACAAGCGATTGAATATAATCGAAGAAATTTGGTCGGGACGAGAGGATTCGAACCTCCGACCCCCACACCCCCAGTGTGATGCGCTACCAGGCTGCGCTACGTCCCGACCGGCCCGATTGGGCAGGCGAGGCCCCTAGCGCGGCTTGGCCGGCGATGCAAGGCTCTCCTGAGGAGAGCCGGGGGCGGTATGCGACGGACGGATGGCGGCTCTTGATCGGCGCTGTCCGGTCCCCATCTTGCCGCGGCCTGTCGCGGGGAGGGCTCAAGCCGCCGGTTGCGCGCGCCGCCCCTGCGTGATAGGCGCCGCGCCATATTTCTATGCGCCGGCCCTTCCTGCGGGCGGCGGCGCTTTCGAACGGAAAGTTTTCATCCATGTCGACGACATTGCTTCTGACCCAGGCGGCCGGATCGGGGGGCGGGGCCGCCAGCCTGCTGATGCTGGCGCCCTATGTCCTGATCTTCGTTGTGTTCTGGTTCTTCCTGATCCGCCCGCAGCAGGTGCGGATGAAGGAACATCGCGCCAAGATCGCGGCGGTGAAGCCGCGCGACCAGGTCGTTACTGGCGGCGGCATCGTCGGCAAGGTGACGCGCGTCGACGATGATTTCGCCGATGTCGAAATCGCGCAGGGCGTGAAGATCAAGGTCGTCAAATCGACCCTGTCGGACGTTCTCCAGCCCGGCGGCAAGCCCGCCAACGACTGATGCGGCGGCGGCGACCGCCGCTTCCGCCCAGACCAACGGAATCCCAGTCATGCTCGATTTCCCGCGCTGGAAGACCCTCGGCATCAGCCTCATCCTGCTGGCCGGCATCCTCTTTTCCATTCCCAGCTTCCTGCCAACGAAGGCGTTCGAAAGCCTTCCCGGCTTTGCCCAGATCAAGGTCAACCTGGGCCTCGACCTTGCGGGCGGCAGCCACCTTCTGCTCGAGGCCGACGTCGCCGACCTGCAGAAGACGCAGTTGTCCAACATGGAAAAGACGGTGCGTACCGCGATGCGCGGCGAACGCGGCGCCGACGACGACATCGCGATCGGCGAACTGTCGAACGCGGGTGGCAAGATCAGTTTCCTCGTCCGCGACCAGACGAAGCTCGACGCCGCGCGCGAGCGGCTGTTCGCCGAGACGCAGGGCGCCGGGCTGACCGGCCAGCGCGACTGGAACATCGACGTCGTCGACACGACGCGCATCGTGCTGACCCCGACCCGTGCCGGACAGGCGCAGGCGGTCAGCCGTGCGATGGACACCGCGCGCGACATCATCGACCGCCGCGTCAACGCGCTCGGCACGCGCGAACCGACGATCATCCGCCAGGGTGACGACCGGGTCGTCGTCCAGGTGCCGGGACTTCAGGACCCGAAGGCGCTGAAGGACCTGATCGGCAAGACCGCGCGGCTCGAATTCCGCATGGTCGACGCCAACGCCGACCCGAACGAGGCGATGCAGGGCCGCGTGCCGGTCGGCAGCGAGATCGTGCCCTATGCCAAGGGCGAAGGCGGCGGGGCGCCGTTCGAGGTGCTGAGCCGGCAGGTGATGATCAGCGGCGAGCAGCTCATCGACGCGCGGCAAAGCTATGATCCGCAGTCGAACCAGCCGGTGGTGACGATCCGGTTCGACGCCGCGGGCTCGAATACTTTCGCGCGCGTCACCGCGCAGAATGTTGGCAAGCGCTTCGCGATGGTGCTCGACGGCCAGGTGCTGTCGGCGCCGTCGATCAACGAACCGATCCTGGGCGGCAGCGCGCAGATTTCGGGCAGCTTCTCGGTCGCCAGCGCCAATGCGCTCGCCATCTCGCTGCGCTCGGGCGCGCTGCCGGTGAAGATGACGGTGGTCGAGGAACGGACGGTGACGCCCGAACTCGGCGCCGATTCGATCGAGAAGGGCGTGATCGCCGGGATCATCGCGACCGTCGCGGTGCTGGTGCTGATGCTCGTCGTCTATGGCCGCTTCGGCGTCTATGCGAACATCGCGCTGATCTTCAACGTCTTCCTGATCATCGCGACCATGGCGGCGTTCAACGCGACGCTGACCCTGCCGGGCATCGCGGGCTTCGTGCTGACCATCGGTGCCGCGGTCGATGCGAACGTGCTGATCAACGAACGGCTTCGCGAGGAGCTGAAACGCGGACGCCGGCCGTTCCAGGCGGTCGAGCTGGGCTATACCGAGGCGAGCCGCGCGATCTTCGACGCCAACGTCACCAACGTCATCGCGGCGGCGCTGATGTTCTGGTTCGGGTCGGGCCCGATCAAGGGGTTCGCGGTGGTGCTGACCATCGGTATCGTCACCAGCGTCTTCACCGCCGTCACCGTCACGCGCATGTTCGTCGCGCATTGGCTTCGCGCCAAGCGCCCGACGGCGATCCATATCTGAGGGAGCTGAACGATGCGCCTGCTGAAACTCGTCCCCGACGATACGAACATCGACTTTCTGCGCTGGCGGAAGGTCGCCTCGACCATGAGCTTCCTGCTCGTCGTCCTCTCGATCGCGCTCGTCGCGGTGCGCGGGCTGAACCTGGGCGTCGATTTCGTCGGCGGCCAGTCCGTCCGCGTCGATTTCGTGGGCACCATGCCGCCGATCGAGGAGATCCGGAGCGAGGTGGACAAGATCGGCCTCGGCGAACCGACGATCCAGCAGTTCGGTTCGGACAGCGCGGTGTCGATCCGCACGGGATTGCCCGAAGGCGACAAGGAAAGCGCCGACCGTGCCGGCGAACAGTTGGTCGCCGGGATTCACAAGGCTTTCCCCAACGCGAAAACGGGCGCGGTCGAAACCGTTTCGGGCAAGGTATCGGACGAACTGCTGCGAACCGGCGCGATCAGCCTTGCGCTCGCGGTGCTGGGCATCTCCATCTATATCTGGCTGCGTTTCGAGTGGCAGTTCGGCGTCGGGGCGCTCGGCCGCCTGTTCCACGAGGTGTCGCTGACATTCGGCTTCTTTGCGGTGACGCAGTTGCAGTTCGATCTCAACAGCGTCGCGGCGCTGCTGACGATCGTCGGCTATTCGCTCAACGACACGATCGTCGTCTATGACCGGATTCGCGAGAATCTGAAGAAATACCGCAAGATGGAGATCATTCCGCTGCTCAACCTCAGCATCAACGAGACCTTGTCGCGCACGGTGATGACCAGCGTCGCGATGTTCCTGGCGCTGGGCGTGCTGCTCGTCTTCGGGCCGGACGTGATCTTCGGCTTCACCGCCGCGATGCTGCTCGGCGTGTTCGTCGGCACCTATTCGTCGGTGCTGATGTCGACGCCGGTGCTGGTCTGGCTGAAGGTCGGCCCGCATAGCTTCGTGCCGCGCACCTCGGCCGCGACCAGCGGCGCCGAGCGTGTCGCGCGCTCGGACGACGGCGCGGTGGTCTGATACCCGGCGGGGCCTATCGCCCCGCGCAGCGGCGCAGATGGTCGGCGAGTTCACGGCCGTTGCGGTCCCAGTCGAAGCGGCCGGCCAGGCTCGCCGCTACCTCTGCCTGCCCGGGCGGCGCCGCGAGGATCGTGCGCACCGCCGCGGCGATGGCGTCGGGCGTGCGTTCGACGATCCGCCCGGCGGCCGGTGAGGCGACGAGTTCTGCCGCGCCGCCCGCGTCGCTGATCACGATCGGCGTGCCGCAGGCGAGCGCCTCGACCCAGGCATTGGCCAGCCCTTCGCTGACCGAAGGCATCACCACCGCATCGGCGGCGCGATAGAGCGTCGGCAGGTCGGCGTTGGCGACCGGGCCCATCATGTGGACCCGCCCGGCGACGCCGATCCGCTCGGCAAGCGCGCGATAGCGGCCTTCTTCTTCCCCCGCGCCGGCAAGCCAATAGTGCACGCCGGGCAGCATGGGCAGCGCCTCGATCACCAGCGCCTGGCCCTTGCGCGGGATCAGCGCGCCGACGGTGGCGATGACGGGATCGGTCCCGATGCCGAGCGCCGCGCGCGCGGCGGCGCGATCGCCGGGGCGGAAGCGCGCGCCGTCGATGCCGGTGTAATGGATCGCGACCTTGCCGGGATCGATTCCGATCGCCGCCATGTCGCGGCGCATCGATTCGGAGACGGCGAGCAGCCCGGCGGCCCCGTCGGCGGCGGCGAGCAGTTGGGCCTTCGTCGCCGCGGCATGGCCGAAATGGCTGATGTCGGCGCCGCGCGCCTTGACCGAGAAGGGCAGGCCGAGCGCCGCCGCGACCCGCATCGCGGCTGGGCCGTCGGGATAGAAGAATTGCGCGTCGACGACGTCGAACGCCGCGCCGCGCACCGCCGACAGCACCGCGCGCGCCACCAGCGCGGGGTTGAAGCGCGCGCCATGGCGCGGGATCAGCGGGAAGCGCGGACGATGCACGACAAGGCCGTTCCACGTCTCGGTTCGCGGCAGGCTGCGCAGCGCGCGATAGCGCGGGTGGAGCGACAGCGGGAAGGGCGGCAGGCCGACCGGCGCGACGACGGTCAGGGCGATGTCCGGTTGCTGCGCCAGCGCGCGCAGGCTCTTTTCGACGAACAGCCCGAAGTTCGGCCGCGCCGCGTCGGGAAACAGCGTGGCGATCGAGAGGATGCGGAGCGTCACGGCGACGGATAGACGGAATGCGTCATTGCGGGGAGCCGAAGGCGACGCGGCAATCCAGAGCGTGCGCGAACCGCCCTGGATTGCTTCCCCCGGATCGGGTCGGCGTATATATCCTTCAGGCAAGTAAGGGTCTGTGCTCCGGCGAAAGCCGGGGTCCACACGGGGCAGCGCTGTGCCATCTGGACCCCGGCTTTCGCCGGGGAACGGTTACCTGTGGAAAAGGAATAATTGCCGATCGGGTCCGGAGTCGCAAGGGCGAGAGTCTGGCACATGGGAGCGAACCTCACAGCGTGCGGATCAGCCGCACCGCGACCGCAGCCCAGGGCGGATTGCTCACCACCTGCTGCCGCTGCCCGACGCCGAGCGGCAGCAGATGAAGCTTTTCGCCGTCGACGTTGAGCAGGCGGGCGAAGATATAGCGTCCGGCGGGGCGCGGCACGAGCAGGTCGCGGTTGAGCGCAGCCGTCCAGTCGCTTTCGATCCGCCGGCACCAGATTTCGTCGCCCGCGCGATAATCGCCGATCGACGAGGTGACGCGCACGGCGACCATGTCCTCGCCCGGCCGCGCGGTCAGCGCCTGTTCGACCCGCGTCGGCGCCTGCGCGCCGTCGGCGCCGAGCAGCGCGGTGATGGTGAGTTGCGCGTCCTGCGGAAGCCGGACGAGTTCGGCTGCCTCGACGCCGAGCGCTTTCGCGATCCGGTTCATCCAGCCGAGCGAAAGCGTGCGTGTGCCGGTTTCGAGACGGCCGATCGTTTGCGCGGTCGTCGGCGGATCGCATCGCTGCGCGACCTCTTCCAATGTCAGGCCCTTTGCGCGGCGGACGGTGCGGATGCTGTTGATCATGGTGCGGCTCCGATAACCAAATCGGTTTTTTCTTTCCTACAAATATCCAGATGTCAAGCGCGGTTTGGACGCGAATCTTTCCGGACACCCCAAAGGAGAAGCCGATGACCGCACGCCGCCTCGAAACCCGCCTCCATCCCGACGACCGGATCGACCCCGGCAAGACGGGGCCGCAGGTGATGCGGCATGTCACGGTCAATGTCGCCGAAAGCCCGATCGCCTGGCTCGCCGCGCGCGGGTTGCTGACCGCGCCGCAACTGGCCGCGGGCGAACGGCTGCGCGCCGATTATGAGCGCGCGGGGCTGGCGGCGCGGGTGACGATGCGCTGGGATGCGGCGCCGCCCGCGAAGAGCCGCGGCGGCGCGCGCGCATCGGACGCCTCGCTCGCCCGGATCGACGCGCACCGGCGCTTTCACGCGGCGATCGACCATGTCGGGCCGGGGCTCGCCGACATCTGCTGGCGCGTGATCTGCGCGGGCGAGGGGATCGGCGGCGCGGAAAAGGCGCTCGGCTGGCCAGCGCGGTCGGGGAAGCTGGTGCTGGGGCTGGCGCTCGACCGGCTGGCGCGGTTTTACGGGATAGGGTGATTTCGGACGGGGGGCTGCAAGCGAATCTCTCTGACCGTCATCCCGGATCAAGTCCGGGATGATGAAAGAAGGGGATGGCCGCTTACAACCCCCAAGTCGACGTTATCCCAGTGCCTCGACTTCCTCGGCGAGCGTCAGCCAGCGATCCTCCGCCGCCGCCTTTTCGTCGCGCAACATGTCGAGTTTCGTCGTCAGCGCGGTGAAGCGTGCATTTTCGCGCGTGAACAGGCTGCCGTCAGACAGTTCGGTCTCGATTCTTGCCATTTCCGCTTCGATCTCCTCGATGCGGGCCGGCAGGAGGTCGTAGTCGCGCTGGTCTTTGTAACTCAACTTCTTGCGCGCCTGCGGCGGTGGCGGCGGAGCCGCGTCGGCCGTCGCGGCGCGGGCCTTCGCCGCCGTCGGCTTGCTGCGCTTCGCCTCCCAGTCGGCATAGCCGCCCGCGACGATGTCAACCTTGCCCGACCCGTCGAGGCCCAGCGTCACCGTCACCGTGCGGTCGAGGAAATCGCGGTCGTGGCTGACGAGCAGCACCGTCCCCTGATAATCGGCGATCACCTCCTGCAACAGGTCGAGCGTTTCGAGGTCGAGGTCGTTGGTCGGCTCGTCGAGGACGAGCAGGTTCGATTCGCGGGCGAATTCGCGCGCGAGCAGCAGACGCGATCGCTCGCCGCCCGACAGCGCGCCGACGCTCGCTTCGGCGACCGAGGGATCGAAAAGGAAATCCTTCAGATAGCCCTGCACATGCTTGCGCACCCCGCGCACGTCGACCCAGTCGCCGCCGTCGGCGAGGATGTCGCGCACGCTCTTGTCGGGCGAAAGCAGGCTGCGCTGCTGGTCGATGACGATGCCGTCGAGCGTGGGCGCAAGCGTTACCGTGCCTTCGTCGGGCGCGATCTCGCCGGTCAGCAGCTTGAGCAGGGTCGACTTGCCCGCGCCGTTCGCGCCGACGATGCCGATGCGGTCGCCGCGCTGGACGCGGAAGGTGAAATCCCTGATGATCGTGCGGTCGCCGAACGTCTTGGAGATATTCTCCGCGACGATCACCGACTTGGACCGCACGTCGTCGTTGGCGAGGCCCAGCTTGGCGACGCCGGGGCCGCCGATCATCGCGGCGCGCGTCGCACGCATTTCCTTGAGCTTTTCCAGTCGACCCTGGTTGCGCTTGCGCCGCGCGGTGACTCCGCGCTCCAGCCAATGCGCCTCCAGCCGAAGCTTGGAATCCAGCTTTTGCGCGGCGCGGGCTTCCTCGGCAAACACCGCCTCGGTCCATTCGTCGAAACCGCCGAAGCCGATTTCCTTGCGGCGGATGCTGCCGCGGTCGAGCCACAGCGTCTGGCGCGTCAGACGGGTCAGGAAGGTACGGTCGTGGCTGATCGCGACGAAGGCGCCGGTGAAGCGCGACAGCCAGGATTCGAGCCAGTCGATCGCCGCAAGGTCGAGATGGTTCGTCGGCTCGTCGAGCAGCAGCACGTCCGGGTTCTGCGCAAGCGCGCGGGCGATGGCGGCGCGGCGGCGCTCGCCGCCCGAAGCGCTGGCGGCGGCGCGGTCCATATCGATGCCGAGCTGGTCGGCGATCGCCGCGACTTCATGCGCCTCGGGCGCGTGGTCGCCGCCGGTCGCATAGTCCATCAGCGTCGCATGGCCCGTGAAGTCGGGTTCCTGCTCCAGCAGCACGACGTGGGTGCCGGGGACGATGGTGCGCTTGCCCTTGTCGGGTTCGATGTGGCCGGCGAGCAGCTTGAGCAGCGTCGTCTTGCCGGCGCCGTTGCGGCCGATCAGCGCCAGCCGGTCGCGCGCGCCGATATAGATGTCGAGATCCTGGAACAGCCAGCCGGTGCCCTGCACCAGGCCCAGGCCTTCATAAGATAAGATTGGTGCCGCCATGATGAACGGCTCGCTACCGGTCCGTTCAGCCTCATGCAAGCGCCGCGCGGTCAAAGGCCGGAACGGGTTCGCTCCGTCGGCGTTACGGGGGGACGATCATCAGGAACCGGATCTCCGGTGAACAGGAGAATGAAATGACGAAGCAGATGCTCACCGCTATGGCTGCCGGATGGATGCTGGCGGCTGCGGCGCCCGCGATTGCGCAGCAAGGGGCAGGAGGTTCGACGGTGACGACAGCGACGGCGCAGGGACCGATTCTTTCCTTCAGCGTCAACGAAGAGGTGCGGGCGCGTCCCGACCAGGCGACGATCGGCGCCGGTGTCCAGACGACCGCGCCGACCGCGGTCGAGGCGATGCGCACGAATGCGGCGGCGATGGACAAGCTGATCGCGGCGGCGAAGAAGGCCGGGATCAAGGCTGAGGACATTCAGACGAGCGGCATCAACCTGTCGCCGCAATATGACTACAGCAATCGCACCGACGGCCAGCCGCCGCGTTTCCTGGGCTATCAGGTCACGAACAGCGTGCGCGCGACGACGGGGCAGATCGACCGGATCGGCGAACTGCTCGACACGCTCGTCACGGCGGGTGGCACGAATATCGACGGGCCGTGGTTCGCGATGAAGGACCCCGACGCGATGCTGGTCGGCGCGCGCGGCGCGGCGATCAAGGCGGCCGAGGCGAAGGCGGCCGACTATGCGCGGCTCGCGGGTTATCGCGGCGCCGAACTGGTGTCGATCAGCGAAGGCGGCTTTTCGGGCCCGCAGCCGCCGATGCCCTATGCGCGCGGCATGGTGGTGCAGGAGGCCAAGGCGGCGGCGCCGGTCGAGCCGGGACAGGTCGGCAACACGCTGACGCTGAACTTCCAGTATCGGCTGGTGCGGTAAGGCGGCGCGAAGCGAACCCTCCCCTTCGGGGGAGGGTGTCCCTTTTCCGGCAGGGCCCGTTCCCCGGCGAAAGCCGGGGTCCAGAAAGGGTAGCGCTGCCCTGCGTGGACCCCGGCTTTCGCCGCGGGAGCAGACCCGCACTTGCACGCGGATATACGAGGGGAGGGGCGTAGCCGGAAAATCCTGCGCGACGCCACCGCGATGCGTCAGGCCTTGAGCTTGATCTTCGGCTCGATCTTGGCGGCGGCCTTTTCCTCGCGCTTCCGGCGATTGAAGACGCGGCGCATATAGCGGACGTCGGTGGCGTTCAGATGCGCCTCGGCGGCGACGAACTGCTCCTGCTCCTCTTCGCGGATATGGTGGAGATATTCGTCCTTCAGCCCGGCGAACCGCCGCAGCCAGCCGGACGACGCCATGTCGCGGGCGGCGAGGTCGGCGAGCATGTCGTCGATCTCCTTGTGCTCGGCGATCGCGTGGCGCGCGAAGTCGGTGGTCTCGGGATCGCGCAGCACGCTCGACCACAGCGCCTGTTCCTCGGCCGCCGCATGCGCCTTGAGTTCCTTGGTCAGTTCCCGGAACAGCCGCTGGCGGTCGGGCGATTTGCCCTCGGTCTCCTCGATCATCGCCAGCAGCGCGCGGTGGCGGTCGTGATCCTCGACGAGGCGGCCGAATATGTCGGCGTCGCCGCGAAATTTCGTCCGCGGCGTGCTGCCGATGCGCGCCGCCACGTCGGGCGCGACCGCCCGGGCTTTCGCGATCGCCTCGCTCTTGGCCTGCTGTTCCGGTTTGCGTTTCGCCGTGCTGCGGACGGCTGCTCGTGCGGTCATTCCACCCTCCCATCATGGCACCCGCGACGCGGCGCGGGCGAAAGGCTTTCGGCGATTGCCGAACGCTCTTTCAACGCCGGTTCGGGCAAGCGGTTCCGGATCGGGCGGGCCCTGCTGTTCGGCGGTCAGCCCAGTTCCCCGTCCGCCCACGGCCACGGCCGTTCGCGGAACCATTTGGTGATGATATATTTGCGCCCCTTGCGCACCTTCATCCCGTGGTGGAGCGTGTCGGGGTTCGGGGTGCTGTCGGCGCGGACATTGTTCCACGCGAGCAGCTTGCCGGTTTCGGGCTGGTGCAGCTTGCCGGTAGCGAGGAAACGCGTCGCGCCGCCCGCCGCGGGTTCGTTGAGGTAGATCATCAGCGTCCAGCTTCGCTGGCCGGGCACCGCGCAGAAGGTTTCCCAATCGGCGCCGTGCGGATCGAAATAGTCGGTGTGCGCCTTGAATTCCTCGCCGACGTCGTAGCGCTGGCCCTGCAGCGGCTCGCCATATTCGGGCGCAATGCCGGTGAGATCGTGGAGTCGCCGGTTGACCGCGGCGACCAGCGGGTCGCGATGATTGAGGTCGCAGGTCGAACTGGTGCGAAACGCCGTGTCGCCATTGGGGTCGGCGATGGTCGAGGGATGCGCCCCCGCATCGATCCGCTCGACCAGCGCGGCGCAGGTTTCGGCATCCAGGAAATGCGGCAGCATGAACTGCGCAAGCTTCGGGCTCGGCGAGCGCCGGATGCCGGGCACCGCGGCCAGCCGCTCGGCGGTGCGGTCGGCGCCGGAGGTCGCCATGTCGACATGCTCGTTTCCAGCCATGCCGCGGCTTTTACCGGCCGCGGTGCCCGCGAACAATGCTTGACGAACAGCGGTCCCCCGCCTATCGCCGCGCGCTGTCGATGGCGTTACGCCCGGCATGTGGCGATCGTAGCTCAGTTGGTTAGAGCACCGGTTTGTGGTACCGGGGGTCGTGGGTTCAAGTCCCATCGGTCGCCCCAGCTTTTCAAGGACTTAGCTCGAAAAGCACCGGAGGCCTAAGGTTCAAATGAACCCGCTTTCACGGCTGCGGACGAGTGCTCCGGCGGCCGCCGGGGAGACTTCGCATGCACCACAAGCGCGGCAGATCCCGAAACCAGCGGGCCGGTTGCAAGCTTTGCAAGCCGTGGAAGGCCAACGGCATCTCGGCTCTGGCCGATGGCAGTGAAAAGTTCAGCGATCATGCCCGGCGTGTGGCGGCCCGACACGCGATGGCGGATATGTGAGAGACGTCCGCGTCCCGCTCGGACGCAAAACGGCGTGACTTTATACCTCTGTTTCTTTATTACGCGTATGCGTAATTTTTGAATATGAGGTTCTGCCATGTCCGCCGTCTGGGATTTTGCCGATTTCGACGATCATGAACATGTCCATATGTTCCGCGATCGGGCGAGCGGCCTGACGGCGGTCGTTGCGGTGCATTCGACGCATCTCGGCCCCGGTGCTGGCGGGGTGCGATATTGGCGTTATCCCGACAAGGCCGACGCCATCGTCGATGCGCTGCGGCTGTCGCGCGGCATGAGCTACAAGAATGCGATGGCGGGCCTGCCGCTGGGCGGCGGCAAGGGCGTGATCCTGGCCGAGGAAGGGCAGGCGAAGAGCCCCGAACTGCTTGCGGCCTTCGGCCGTGCGGTCGAATCGCTCGGCGGCGCCTATGTCACGGCCGAGGATGTCGGCATGTCGGTCGCCGACATGGTCGAGATCGCGCGCGCGACCCGCCATGTCAGCGGCCTTCCGGCGGCTGGCGACAAGGTGGGCGGCAACCCGAGTCCGCTGACCGCGCTCGGCGTCTATCTGGGCATCAGGGCGGCGATTCGCGAAAAGCTGGGCGTCGACAGCGCCAGCGGCGTGCGCGTCGCGGTGCAGGGCGTCGGCAGCGTCGGCGCCGGGGTCGCGCGGCGGCTGGCGGCCGAGGGCGCGGTGCTGACGCTGGCCGACGTCGACCTCGCCCGCGCGAAGGCGCTTGCCGAGGAACTGGGCGCCGACCTTGCCGATTCGGCGGCGATCATGGAGGTCGAGGCCGACGTGCTGAGCCCCAATGCGCTCGGCGCGATCCTGACCGAGGAGAGCATCGGGAAACTGAAGGTGTCGATCGTCGCGGGCGCCGCGAACAACCAGCTGGCGACCGAGGCCGACGGCCAGCGTCTGCACGATCGCGGCATCGTCTATGCGCCCGACTATGTGATCAACGCCGGCGGCATCATCAACGTCGCGCTCGAATATCTGGGGCAGGGCAGCCATGAGGAAGTCGAGCGCCGCATCGGGCAGATTCCGGGACGGCTCGCGGATATCTGGGCCGAGAGCCGGGCCAGCGGCACCCCTGCGTCGGACGTCGCCGACCGCATGGCGCAGGCGCTGATCGGACGCGGATAGACCAGTGTCGCCCCAGCGAAAGCCGGGGCCGCTTGCAACCGTTCCGCCATGCCGATAGCGACCCCGGCTTTCGCTGGGCGACGATTGCCGGCTGGCGCGGCCTATGATTTCCGCTAAGCCAGCGCGCGATGAAGCGGCATTTCTTTCTTGTCAGCGGCTGGGCTTCGTTGGGCCTCGGGGCGCTGGGCGCCTTCCTGCCGCTGCTGCCGACGGTGCCCTTCGTCATTCTGGCCGCCTTCTGCTTCGCGCGCTCGTCGCCGCGGCTCGAAAGCTGGCTGATCACGCACCCGCGCTTCGGCCATCATATCGTCGCGTGGCGCGAAAAGGGCGCGATCAGCCGCCGGGGCAAGCTCGCCGCGACCGCGGCCTTCGCGTTCAGCATCGTGCTGGCGGCGATCTTTTCGCCATGGCCGTGGGTGATGGCACCGGTGATCGCCGCCGCCGTCACCGGGAGCTGGATATGGACGAGGCCGGAAGCATAGCTCCCGGCCTCGCCGATTTTCCATCCGGCCGCGCGGTCAGAAATCGACCGACACGCGCCCATAGACGAAGCGGCCGCTGAACCCGAACGGCGAGAAGGACGAATAGGGCAGGAAGCTGTTGTTCGCGCCATAATCGACCCCGTTCACCAGCCCGAAGGGCAGGCGGTCGGGATATTCGTCGAGCAGGTTGTTCGCGCCGACCGCAATCTGCACCGGCTGGACCGGGCGGAAGCGGACTTCCAGGTCGACCACCCACTTCGGCGACAGCGTGATGTCGCCCGGCGCGTCGCCCGCCGCGATGCGGATGTCGTCGCGGATCGCGGGATTGTTGAGCGTGACGGGGTTGCCGTCGGCCGCCACGGCCGTCACGCTGTCGGGCAGGAACACCTTGCCGTAGCGATTGGCGTTCAGCGTCATGCCGAACTTGCCGATGTCCCACGTCAGTCCGGCGTTGAACTTGTTGCTCGGCTGACCGTCGGTCAGGCGGAGCGATTCCTGCCGCGCGAACAGGCGCTGCGCGGTGAAGGCGCTGAAGACGCGGCGATCGGTGATCTTGGTGTCGTTCAGATTATATCCGACGTTCAGGCGCAGCGTGCCGAGACCGAAGTCGGGAACGCGATAGCTGCCGACGATGTCGAGACCCTGCGTGCGCGTGTCGACGCCGTTGACGAAGAAGCGCGCCGACGTTCCCGGAACATTGGCGGCCTGCAGAAGCGCCAGGACGTCCGCCCCCGACAGCGTCTCGGTCAGGGTGATGCGGTCCTTGATCTTGATCCGGTAGTAATCGACCGTCACGTTCAGCCCCGGCACCATGTCGAACACCAGGCCGCCGCCGAAGTTGACCGACTTTTCGGGCTTGAGCGGCTGCGCGCCGAGCGCGATCGCGATCGGCGACGAGACGGGGAAGGTGCCGACTTCGACCAGCGTTCCGCCCTGGCTGATCGTCGAGGTGGTCGAGAAATACTGCTGCGCCATGCCCGGGGCACGGAAGCCGGTCGAGACCGATCCGCGCAGGGCGAGGCCGTCGACGGGCTCGAAGCGCGCGGCGAGCTTGCCGTTCACCGTGTCGCCGAAGTCCGAGAAATGCTCGTAGCGGCCGGCAGCCTGCACGTTGAACATATCGCTGAGATCGGCGTCGAGTTCGACATATCCCGCGAAGCTGTCGCGCGACTTGTCGACCGCCGAGCTGGGCATGAAGCCGCCGAACACCTGCGACCCGACACCGGCGCCGTTGGTATAGAAATAGGGGCCGACCGCATAGCTCGCCGGTTCGCCCGCGACGATCTTGTAATTCTCGTTGCGCCACTCGGCGCCAAGCGCCAGCGACGTATCGCCGAAGCCGAGGTCGAGGTCGCGCTGGGCGTCGAAGTTCACCGCCATCTGACCATAGCGCATGCCGCCCGCGTCGAACTTGCGCGGGCTGTGATTGCCGCCGAGCGAGACGTTGACGGTGTTCTCCACGCCATAGTCGAGGCGGTTCGAGCCATAGCCGAACGACAGGTCGAGGTTCCAGCCGCCCGCCATGCCGCGCAGCCCGCCGGTGAAGGCGATGTCGCGGATTTCGCTGGTGATATAGGGCAGATAGCCGTCGGCGTAGATCGGCGCGCCGCCATTGTCCCAGTCGGCGTTGCGCGGGTCGAGCGCGCGGCGATAGAAGCCCGCGCCATTGCCGTCGCGCACGCCATAGCTGCCGAAGCTGTAGAGCTCCCAATCGGCGCCCACGTCCATGCCGGCGTTATAGAAGAAGTTCATGTCCTTCGATTCGCCGTCGCCGAAACGGTGCCAGTAACGGTCGATCGTCACTTCGCGCGGATCGCCGGCCGCCGCATAGTTGCGGCGCAGGTCGGCGCCCGAACGGTTCGTCGGCGAGCGGTCCTTATATTCGGCGGTGAAGTTCAGATAGCCGCTGTCGCCGACCGGCAGGCCGATGTTGGTCGCCATGGTATAGGTTTCGCCGTCGCGGCGCTTGCGGTCCTTGCCGGTGAAGCTGATCGCCGGATTGTCCGACGCGCCGGTGGTCGGCAGCACGTTCGCGACCTGCTCCACATCCTCCATCGTCGTGATATATTTGCCGTAGCTGATCTGCGCGCGGCCGCCGACGCTCTTCTTGAGCTGGACGTTGATGACGCCTGCGATCGCGTCGGAGCCATATTGCGAGGCGGCGCCGTCGCGCAGCACCTCGATCCGCTCGATCGCGAGCGGCGGAATCGTGTTCATGTCGACACCCGCCGAACCGCGGCCGACCGAGCCGTTGAGGTTGAGCAGCGACGACAGGTGGCGGCGCTTGCCGTTGACCAGCACGAGCACCTGGTCGGGCGCGAGGCCGCGCAGCGTCGCCGGGCGCAGCGAATCGGTGCCGTCGGTCAGCGACGGCTGCGGGAAGTTGAACGAAGGGACGAGCTGGCCCAGCAGCCGGTTGGTTTCGGTCGAACCGCTGTTCTGGAGCGAATCGCTCGAAATGACGTCGATCGGCACCGTGCTGTCGGCGATGGTGCGGTCGGTGCGGCGTGTGCCGGTGACGATGATCGTCGCGCTGTCGGCGGCTTCGTCGGCCCCCTCTTGCGCGAAGCCGGGCGTGGTCCAGCCGCCCGCGACGAGCGCGGCGGCGAGGGCGAAGGTGGAGAGCTGAGTGGTACGCATGGTTTTCCCCTGTCGTTGCGGGTCCGTCGGGCCCGATCCGCTGCCAGATTGGGAGGGAGGCGGGCGGTTTCCACCCATGGTTTGAAGAATCCGGCTGATTTTCCGTGCTTTTGTCGAAATTGTTGCAAATTTGACACAGATGGCCCGCGCCTCGATCTTCATGGCCGGACCGGAACGGCTCCGGCGCGGCAGCGAAAGCGGGCGCGCCGGCCGGGCAAATCGGCGGCGGCCGCCACCTACAGGCTGGACCGGCGTTGCCGGCTCGCCTAAGGCTTCGCGCGCCATGCACGCCTATGCCAATCCGACCCGTTTTCTGGCGATCGCGCGTCCGCTGACGCCGTGGCTGCTGGGGCTCGGCACCGCATTGCTGCTTGCCGGTGCCTGGGCCGGGCTGGCGGTGGTCCCCGGCGAGGCGAAGCAGGGCGAGACCGCGCGGATTCTCTATGTCCATGTCCCCGCCGCATGGCTCGGCATGGGGGGGTGGACCGCGCTCGCGGTCAGCGGGCTCGTGCAGCTCGTCTGGCGCCACCCGCTCGCGGGGATCGCGGCGCGCGCCATAGCGGTGCCGGGGATGCTGTTCACCGCGCTCTGCCTCGCGACCGGATCGATCTGGGGCAAGCCGACGTGGGGAACCTGGTGGGAATGGGACGGGCGGATGACCTCGATGCTCGTCCTCCTCTTTCTCTATGCGGGCTTCATCGCGCTGACGATGGGCGATGCCGGTGGGAATGGGGGGCAGCGGCAGGGCGGATCGCTGTCGCGCGGCGCCGCCGTCTATGCGCTGGTCGGGGCGATCAACATCCCGATCATCAACCGCAGCGTCGTGTGGTGGAACAGCCTGCACCAGGGACCGAGCATCACGGTGCGCGGATCGAGCATCGACGGCGCGCTGCTGTGGCCGCTGGGCTTGACCTTGCTGGGATTTTCGTTCCTGTTCGGGGCGATCGTGCTGATGCGGATGCGGCGGATCATCGCCGACAACCGCGTCGCGGCACGACTGCGGCGGCTCGCCGACGACGAAGGGAGCGGGGTGTGACCGGTGTCATCAGCGGAAGCGGCCAATGGGCCTATGTCGTCGCGGCCTATGCACTGACCGCTCTGCTGATCGCGGCGGTGCTGGGACATAGCTGGCGCGCGATGCGCAAGGCCGAACGCCGCAGCGACGCGCTACGCAGGGATCGGGCATGAAAGCGAAGCATCAACGATTGATCCTGGCGCTGGTCGCGCTGGTCGGCGTCGCCGGGGCCGGGGTGCTCGCCGCGAGCGCGCTGCGCGACGAGGCGGCCTATTTCCGCACGCCGACGGAAGTTGCGGCGGGCGCCGCCGCCACAGGCGAGGCGATGCGGCTCGGCGGCATGGTCGCGTCGGGCAGCCTCCAGCGGCAGCCCGATGGGCTGACGATCCGCTTCGTCGCCACCGATGGCGAAGCGTCGGTGCCGGTCGAATATAAGGGTATCGTCCCCGACCTGTTCGCCGAGGATTCGGGGATGATCGCCGACGGCCGGATGCGCGCCGACGGCGTCTTCGTCGCCGACCGCATCCTCGCCAAGCATGACGAGCGCTACGTCCCGCCGCAAATGAGCCACCCGCCCAAGACCGGGAAAGCGGCGCCGACGGCATGAGGGCCTCTCGAATCCCGTCATTGCGAGCGAAGCGAAGCAATCTCCCGCATGCGGCCTGCCATGGCGATGGCGGAAGATTGCTTCGTCGCTGCACTCCTCGCAATGACGAGCTTCGGATAGGCGGGCCTGCGCGATGATCGCCGAACTCGGCCTGGCCCTGTTGTGGATCGCGGCGGCGCTGGCCTGCCTGTCGCTGGTCGCGGCGATCGTCTATCTGCGCAGCGGCAAGGGCGAACTCGCGGCGCTGGTGCGCCCGGCCAGCGTCGCGCAGGGTGCGCTGACCGCCGCGGCCTTCGGCGTGCTGATCGCCCTGTTCGTGCGGTCCGACATGTCGGTCGAACTGGTCGCGCGCAACAGCCACAGCCTGAAACCGATGCTGTTCAAGGTCGCGGGCGCGTGGGGCAATCACGAAGGGTCGATGTTGCTGTGGCTGACGATCCTCGGCCTGTCGGGCGCGCTCGTCGCGCTGTTCGAGAAGCGGCTGCGCGAGGATACGCTGATCGCGACGCTCGCGGCGCAGGCGGCGCTCAGCCTCGGCTTCTTCGCCTTCCTGCTGTTTTCGTCGAACCCGTTCAAGCGGCTCCCGATCGCGCCGCCCGATGGGCAGGGGCTCAATCCGCTGCTCCAGGACCCCGGCCTCGCCTTCCACCCGCCGACGCTTTACATCGGCTATGTCGGCCTGTCGGTCGCGTTCAGCTTCGCGGTCGGCGCGCTGGTGACGCGCGAGATCGGGCCCGCCTTCGCGCGCGCGATGCGGCCGTGGGTGCTGGGGAGCTGGATCTTCCTGACGCTGGGGATCACCGCGGGCAGCTATTGGGCCTATTACGAACTCGGCTGGGGCGGCTGGTGGTTCTGGGACCCGGTCGAGAATGTGTCGCTGATCCCGTGGCTCGCGGGCGCGGCGCTGCTCCATTCGGTCAGCGTCACCGCGACGCGCAACGCGCTGCGCGCCTGGACGGTGATGCTCGCGGTGATCGCCTTCTCCATGTCGATGGTCGGCACCTTCATCGTGCGCTCCGGCCTGCTCACCAGCGTCCACAGCTTCGCGGTCGATCCCGAACGCGGCACCTTCCTGCTCGTGCTGATGGCGCTCTACATCGGCGGCGCGCTGACGCTTTTCGCCTTTCGCGCTGGGGCGGTCGCCGAAGGCAAGAAATTCGCGCTGCTCAGCCGTGAAGGCTCGCTCGTCATCAACAATCTGCTGCTCACCACCATCCTCGCGCTGGTGCTGCTCGGCACGCTCTACCCGATCGTCGCAGAGGCGATGGGGGAGAAGATTTCGATCGGGCCGCCCTATTACAATCGCGTCGCCGGGCCGCTGGCGCTGATCCTCTGCCTCGTCATGGTGGCGGGGCCGCTGCTCAACTGGCGCCGCGACGACGGTCGGAAGCTGTGGTCGCGATTGCCCGCCGCGGTGCTGGCCGGGGCGGCGGTGCTGTTCGGGCTCGTCCTGTTCGGCGGCCATGTCGGCGTGCTGCCGCTGCTCGGGATGACGGTCGCGGCGGTCGTCGGCGTGGCGAGCCTCGCCCCGCTGTGGGGCCGCAATCTGCGCCGCACGCCATTGCCGACCTGGGGAATGGTGATCGCGCATTTCGGCGTCGCGGTCGCGCTGGCGGGAATGGCCGCCGAAAGCGCCTTCATCAAGGAACGGCTCGTCGCGGCGGCGCCGGGCGAGACGGTCAGGGTCGGCGATTTCGCGGTGAAATTCGTCGGCGTACAGCCGGTCGCCGGGCCGAATTACACCGCGATCGAGGGCACGCTCGTCGCCACGACGTCTGCGGGCGACAGCTTCACGCTGCGCCCGGCGGCGCGGACCTTCCCCGGGCTGATGGGCACGCCGCCGACCGAGACGAACGAGGCGGCGTTGCTGACGCGGCCGGGGGGGCAGCTTTATGCGGTGCTGGGGCAACCGGTGACCGATGCCGACGGCCGCACCGACCGCTATCAGCTTCGGCTGTGGTGGAAACCGCTGGTGTGGTGGATATGGCTGGGCGGAGGGCTGATCGCCGTCGGCGGGACGCTGGCGCTGCTCGGCCGCGCGCAGTTGCTCGCGCTATGGCGCGCCCGGCGCGCGCGCAGGAAACAGGAGCGGTTCGCATGAGGTCGCGCTGGGTGCTGTTCGTTCCGCTGGCGATCATGGGGCTGCTGTTCGGCGCCTTCGTCTATCGGCTGGTGACGCCCAACGACACGCTGATCCGGTCGCAGTGGATCGACAAGCCGATGCCGCTGTTCGACCTGCCGCCTGCGACCGCGGGGGTCGAGGGGCTGAAGAGCAGCCAGCTCGCCGACGGCCGGCCGCGGCTGGTCAACATCTTCGCAAGCTGGTGCATCCCCTGCCGCGCCGAGGCGCCCCAGCTCGAAGCGCTGAAGGCGGCCGGGGTGCCGATCGACGGCATCGCGATCCGCGACCGGCCGGAGGATGTCGCGGCCTTCCTGCGCGAGAATGGCAATCCGTTCGACCGCATCGGCGCCGACATGCAGAGCAGCGTCCAGATCGCGCTCGGATCGTCGGGGGTGCCCGAAACCTTCCTGATCGACGGCAAGGGCATCATCCGTGAGCAGATTCAGGGCGTGATCCTCGCCGAGAATGTGCCCGAGATCGTCGCCAGGCTGGAGGCGATGAAATGAGCGCGCGTCTGCTGTTGCTGCTGGCGGCGCTTTTCGCGTTCCCCGCCATGGCGCAGGACCGCCTGCCGCCCGCGCCCTACGCCTATCAGCAACTCGCCGACCCCGCGCAGGAGGCGCAGGCGAAGGCGCTGATGGAAACGCTGCGCTGCCTCGTCTGCCAGGGCCAGTCGATCGCCGACAGCGACGCGCCGCTGGCCGGCGACATGCGGCACGAAGTGCGCAGCAAGATCGCCGCGGGCGAAAGCCCCGACGCGATCCGCACCTGGCTGATCGCGCGCTACGGCAATTGGGTCAGCTACGACCCGCCCTTCGATGCTGCGACCGCGCTGCTGTGGCTGGGGCCGCTGCTGTTCCTCGCGCTCGGCGGCTGGCTAGCCTTCGGCCGTTTCCGTCGCGGTGCGGATGAAGAGGGGGGCGAGGCGTGATCTGGCTGTGGCTCCTGCTCGTCGCGGCGGTGACGGCCGGGGGAATCGTCTGGTTCGGTCGGGTGCCCGCCGCGGCGCGGCCGCTCGCGGCGGCGGCGGTGATGCTGGGGCTCGCGGGCTATGCGTTGCAGGGCAGTCCGGCGCTGCCGGGCAAGCCGGTGGCGGCGCCCGAGGAGCCCGAGGGCTTCGGCGAGGCGATCACCGACCGGCGGCAGGGGATGGCCGACCGCTTCGGCCCCGCGGCGCAGTGGCTCGCGATGTCGGACGGCTTCGCGCGCACCGGCAAGACCGCGCTGGCGGCGCAGACGCTCGAGAAGGGGCTGCAGAAATATCCCGACAATGTCGACCTGTGGGTCGGGCTGGGCAACGCGCTGGTCGCGCATGGCGGCGGGATGATGTCGCCCGCCGCCGCGCTCGCCTTCGACGAGGCGGCGAAGCGCGATCCGACCCACCCGGCGCCGCCCTTCTTCGCGGGGCTCGCGATGGCGCAGAGCGGCGACCTGCGCGGGGCCGAGGCGGTGTGGAGCGGGCTTCTCGCCCGCTCGCCGGCCGATGCGCCCTGGCGCGCCGACCTCGAAATGCGGCTGGACCAGCTGCGCCGCGCGATGGGGCCGGAGCTGCCGTCCGAAGCCGGGAACGGGCCGTGATTTCGATGCTATTCGACCGCAACGGGCTCGTCTAAAGGCGGCGGCATGACTGCTGAGTCGCAACAGGCGGCGGGGATGACCGGCATGGCCGTCGACGGAGACGCCGGTGCCGGCCACGCGCCGCACGGGCACGCCGGCGACGGCCGGATTAAGCTGGCCGTCGGCGCGATCGGCGTCGTTTTCGGCGACATCGGCACCAGCCCGCTCTACGCGTTTCGCGAAACCTTCGCCGGGCATCATTCGATCGACGCCGACCGGCTGCACATCTATGGCGTGCTCAGCCTGGTCTTCTGGTCGATGATGCTGGTCGTCACCTTCAAATATGTGCTGACGATCATGAAGGCCGACAACAAGGGCGAGGGCGGCAGCCTCGCGCTGCTGGCGCTGATCAGCCGCTCGTCGGGCGAGGCGCGCTGGACCTGGCCGATCGTGCTGCTGGGGGTGTTCGCGACCGCGCTCTTCTATGGCGACAGCATGATCACCCCCGCCATGTCGGTGCTCTCGGCGACCGAGGGGCTGAGCTATGTCAACGAGGGGTTCGAGCCTTATATCGTGCCGATCGCGCTGGCGATCCTGATCGGCATCTTCGCGCTGCAATCGCGCGGGACGGCAAAGGTCGGGGCGCTGTTCGGCCCGATCATGCTCGCCTATTTCCTGATGCTCGCAGTGCTGGGCGTGACGCATATCGTCGATCATCCGTCGATCATCCTGCACACGATCAACCCGATCAACGCGCTGAAATTCTTCTATTACGACGGGTTCACCGCCTTCATCGCGCTCGGCGCGGTCGTCCTCGCGGTGACGGGGGCGGAGGCGCTCTATGCCGACATGGGGCATTTTGGGCGCGCGCCGATCGGCCTGTCGTGGCTCTGCTTTGTGCTGCCGGCGCTGATGCTCAACTATATGGGGCAGGGCGCGATGGTGCTCGAGGCCGACCTGGGACAGCGGCTCGGGCTGATCCAGGATCCCTTCTTCCTGATGATGCCCGAAGGCTGGCGCATTCCGGTGGTGATGCTGGCGATCGCGGCCACGATCATCGCCAGCCAGGCGGTGATCTCCGGCGCCTTCTCCCTGACCCAGCAGGCGATCCAACTCGGTTTCATCCCGCGCCTGCGCGTCGAACATACCAGCGCCTCTGCGGCGGGGCAGATCTATATCCCGGTCGTGAACTGGTTCCTGATGACGATGGTCATCATCCTCGTCCTCTTCTTCGGATCGTCGAGCAATCTCGCCGCGGCCTATGGCATCGCGGTGACCGGCGCGATGTTCATCGACACCTGTCTGATGTGCGTCGTGCTGTTCATGCTGTGGAAGTGGCCGGCGTGGAAGGCGGTGCCGCTGCTCGTGCTGTTCTTCGTCGTCGACATCGCCTATTTCGCCGCCAACCTGATCAAGGTTCCCGACGGCGGCTGGGTGCCGCTGGCGATCGGCCTCAGCATCTTCACCATGCTCACCACCTGGTCGCGCGGGCGTAAGCTGATGCAGCAGCGGATGGCCGAAGGCGCGATGCCGATCCCGGTGTTCGTGAAGTCGGCCGCCGACAGCGCGACGCGCGTCCCTGGCACCGCGGTGTTCATGACCTCCACCGCCGACGGGGTGCCGCACGCGCTGCTCCACAACCTCAAGCACAACAAGGTGCTGCACGAACGGATCATCCTGCTGACGGTCAAGATCGCCGATGTCCCCTTCGTGAAGGAGGAGAATTCCTGCCTGCTCGAGGATCTGGGCAAGGGTTTCCACCGGCTGGTGCTGAACTATGGCTTCATGCAGCCCGTCGACGTGCCCGCGGCGCTGAAGCGCGTCACCAGTTGCGGCGGCGAGTTCCGGATGATCGAGACCAGCTTCTTCCTGTCGCGCCAGACGCTGATCGCGGCGAGCAAGCCCGGCATGCCGATCTGGCGCGAGAAACTGTTCGCGTGGATGCTGCGCAATTCGGAAAGCGCGATGGAATATTTCCGCCTGCCGACCAACCGCGTCGTCGAACTGGGCAGCCAGGTCGCGATTTGATCACCTGCCGCGCGGCGGCGGATTAACTTGTCGACAGGATCGCAATTAGCATTTGATCAAGGGCGCCCGTCCTGCGATGCCCGGTGCGATCGACGAAGGCCGGCGCGGCGATGGATGGCGACGACAACAGCAATGAAGGGACGAGGGGGCTGGTTTCGGCTGGCCCTTTTGCGCTGATCGTCGCGCAGGGTTTCGGACGCCGGTCGCCGGCCGAGGTCGAGCGCGCGCTGCGTCACATGGGCCTGCGGCCGGAGGGCGTCGCGGCGGACGGGCAAGGCGGGCTGCTGGCGACGGACCCCGATTCGCCGACATTCCACCTGCGGCTCGGCGCGACGGACCTGGTCGCCGGACCGGCGGGCTCGGCGGCGCTCGACCTTGCCGATCCCGATGCGCCGGCGACGAGCCAGCTCGCGGCAGGGCTGCCGCCCGACTGGCGCGGGGCGGGGCGATGCTGGGCGTTCGTCGCGGCCGGCGGCGCGACCCCATCCGCCGGGGGCGGTCAGGCCACGCGCATGCGCGAACTGTTCAAGACGCTGGTGCTGTTGATCGATCTGTTCGATGCCAGCCACATCTTCTGGTCCCCCGCGCGGCTGTGGTCCGACGCCCCGCAGTTCCGCGCCGCGGTTGCCGAGATGCTGACGAGCGGCATGCCGCCCGTCCTCCACCTCGTCGCCTTTCGCCGGCACGAAACGGCGGGCGGTGCGCATGTCGGGACGCGCGGGCTCGCCGCCTTTGCCGGGCAGGAACTCACCGCCGCGATCCCGGCCGGCTGGACGGTGGCGGACATGGTGCGGCGGCTGGCGCGCCTCGCGCTCGACATCATGGTCAACGGCCCGATCCTCGAAACGCAGCGGGCGCGCGGGCTGCAACAAGGCGAATGGGTCGATCTGTCGCCGCGCCTCGATGCCGATCGGGGGCATGCGGTGGTGGACGTCGCCTTCGACCGCGGCGGCTGAGGCCGCGTTGCGGTGCGATTCGCGGCGATGGCGCGGGGCGCCGCCGCCGCGGCCCGGTTTCCAGCGCCATCACCTGCTGCCCGTCCTGCTGCTCCGCCGCCCGCAGATGGCGGCGATGTTCGACTGCCTGCGCGCCGAGGGCTTCCTGCTCCAGCGCTTCGACCTCAACGGCCTGATGCTGCCGGCAAGCGAGGGCGGCGCACTGTCGTCGGGCCACGCGCTGCATCGCGGGCCGCACCCCGGCTATAGCGACGTGATGGTCGCGCGGGTCGAGCGTATCCGCGCCCATTTCGCCGCGCAGGCGCCCGGCGACCCGATCGCGGCGCGGCGGACCGCGGTGATGCGGCTGCGACTGTTGCAGGATACCGCGCGGCGCGCGCTGACCGACCGGCATGGTGCCGGCTTCTGGCTCAACCGGCGCGATCCGATGCGGATTTTCGCCGATCGCCCCTATCTGGACGACGCGATCGGGCGGCTGTTCGGCGGCTGCGGCGCGCTCAGCCGATGACCTTGCCCTGCAGTTCGCGCCACGCCTCGCGATATTGATCGGTCAGTTCGGCGACGAAATCGGCGGCGGGACGCACCGCGCGCACCGACCCGATTCCCTGGCCGGACCCCCAGATGTCCTTCCACGCCTTGACCTTGGTATTGCCGCCCGAACCGAAGTTCATCGTCTTGAGGTCGCCCTTCGGCAATGCATCGGGGTCGAGCCCGGCGTTGACGATCGAGCCGCGCAGATAATTGCCGTGGACGCCGGTGAACAGGTCCGAATAGACGATGTCGGCGGCGCGCCCCTCGACGATCCCGGCCTTGTATCCGGCGTCCGCATTCGCCTCGGCGCAGGCGATGAAGGCGCTGCCGATATAGGCGAGATCGGCGCCGCAGGCCTGCGCGGCGAGGATCGAGCGGCCGTGCGCGATCGCGCCCGACAGCGCGACCGGCCCGTCGAACCATTCGCGGATTTCCTGCACCAGCGCGAAGGGCGACTGGGTGCCGGCGTGGCCGCCCGCGCCGGCCGCAACGGGGATCAGGCCGTCGGCGCCCTTTTCGACCGCCTTGCGCGCGAAGCGGTCGTCGATGACGTCGTGAAGCGTGATGCCGCCCCAGTTATGGACCGCCTGGTTGAGTTCCTCGCGCGCGCCGAGCGAGGTGATGGTGATCGGCACCTTCCACTTCTCGCAGGTCGCGATATCGGCCTCGAGCCGGTCGTTCGAGCGATGGACGATCTGGTTGACCGCGAACGGCGCCGAGGGATGGTCGGGATTCTCGCGATCCCATGCCGCCAGTTCCTCGGTGATGCGGTGGAGCCATTCGTCGAGCAGCGTCTGCGGGCGCGCGTTGAGCGCCGGGAAGCTGCCGACGATCCCCGCCTTGCACTGCGCGATGACGAGGTCGGGGCCCGAGACGATGAACAGCGGCGAACCGATGACGGGCAGGCGAAGGCGGTCGAAAATCGCGGGAAGGGCCATGGGCGTCGCTCTCCGAATAGAGGTTTCGGCTGACCTTAACGTAAACGGAAGGCTGCGCAAGGGGGATCGCGGCCGCCCGCCGCAAGCGCGAGCCGGTCAGGACGGCGGGGGACCGGCGGCCGGGCGGCCGAGCGCGCGCGGGCGCCGGTCGGGGCCGACCGCGACGAAGATGAAGACCGCCTGCGTCACCTTGTGCCCGTCCTCGGCATGGCGGTCGCGCGCCCAGGCCTCGACCTCGACATGCATGGAGGTCCGGCCGACCTTCACCAGCCGGCCGAAGACCGACACCTCGTCGCCGACGAACACGGGGCGGTGGAAGGCCATGCCCTCCACCGAGACCGTGACCGCCCGACCGCGCGCGTGGAGCGACGCGACCGAAGACGCGGCCAGGTCCATCTGCGCCATCAGCCAGCCGCCGAAGATATCGCCATAGACATTGGCGTTGGCGGGCATCGCGGTGACGCGGATCGTGGGCTGGCCCGCGGGCATGGTTTCGTCAGGCATCATAGGCCTCCCGAATCCGCATCCGCTGCGCCGCGGCGACCATCGAGACGAGGGCCGGTCGCACCTCGTCCCACTTGCGCGTCTTGAGCCCGCAATCGGGATTCACCCAGATACGATCGGACGGCAGGTGCCGTCCGGCGAGGGTCAGCAGGTCGGTCATCTCGCGCTCGGCCGGAATGCGCGGCGAATGGATGTCATAGACGCCGGGACCGATCTCGTTCGGATAGGCATAGCTTGCGAAGGCCCCGAGCAGTTCCATCTGCGACCGCGCGGTTTCGATCGAGATGACGTCGGCGTCCATCGCGCCGATCGCGGGAAGGATGTCGTTGAATTCCGAATAGCACATGTGGGTGTGGATCTGCGTGTCGTCGCGCACGCCAGAGGCCGCGATGCGAAAGCATTCGACCGCCCAGCCCAGATAATGCGGCCATTCGCCGCGGCGCAGCGGCAGCCCCTCGCGCAGCGCCGCCTCGTCGATCTGGACGATCGCGGCGCCCGCGGCCTCAAGGTCCAGCACCTCGTCGCGGATCGCCAGCGCAATCTGGCGGCAGCTCGCTTCGCGCGGCTGGTCGTCGCGGACGAACGACCAGTTGAGGATCGTCACCGGCCCGGTGAGCATGCCCTTCACCGGCCGGTCGGTCTGATCCTGGGCATAGCGCCACCAGTCGACCGTCATCGGCCGCGGACGCGACACGTCGCCATAGAGGATCGGCGGCCGCACGCAGCGCGAGCCATAGCTCTGCACCCAGCCGCTGCGGGTGAAGGCGAATCCGGCAAGCCGTTCGCCGAAATATTGCACCATGTCGTTGCGCTCGAACTCGCCGTGGACGAGGACGTCGAGGCCGATCTCCTCCTGCCACTTGATCGCGGCGCGGGTTTCGACCTTCAGATAGCGGTCATAGGCCGCATCGTCGATTTCGCCCCGGATATGCGCGGCGCGCGCCTTGCGGACCTCCGCCGTCTGGGGGAAGGAGCCGATCGTCGTGGTCGGATAGCGGGGAAGCGGAAGGCGCCGGCGCTGCGCCTCGCGGCGCGCGGCGAAGGGCGCGGCCCGGCGCGCGGCGTCCGTGTCGAGCGCGGCAAGGCGGGCGGCGACGGCGGGATCGTGGATGCGGGGCGAGGTCGCGCGGGCGACCGCGGCCATCCGCGACGCCGAAAAGGCGGCGAAGGCGGCATCCTCGCCTTCGTTCAGCGCCTTGGTGAGCGCGGCGAGTTCCTCGATCTTTTGCGCCGCGAAAGCCAGCCATTGCGCGATTTCGGGATCGAGCGCGGTTTCGAGCGCCAGATCGACCGGAACGTGGAGCAGCGAACAGGACGGCGCGAGGATCAGGTCGCGCGTCGCCGCCAGCTCCTTGAGCCGCCAGTAAAGGTCGGAAAGGTTGGCGCGCCAGATGTTGCGGCCGTCGACGACGCCGAGCGACAGCAGGACGTGCGGCCGCACCTTGTCGAGTGCCGGGCCGAGCTGTTCGGGCGCGCGGACGAGGTCGAGGTGGAGACCGTGGACGGGCAGTTCGGCGGCGAGATCGAGATTGTCGCCGAGACCGCCGAAATAGGGGGTGAGCATCAGGCGCGGCCCCGCCGTCGCCAGCCGCGCATAGGCGCGCTCGAACGCGGCGCGCTGCGCGTCGTCGAGATCGAGGACGAGGCAGGGCTCGTCGATCTGCACCCAGTCGGCGCCCTGTTTCGCCAGCCGCGCGAGGATCTCGGCATAGGTGTCGAGCAGCGCGGGAAGCAGGGCGAGCGGTTCGACCGCCTTGCCCTTGGCGAGCATCAGGTAGCTGACCGGGCCGAGCAGCACCGGGCGCGTCTGATACCCCAGCGCCTTCGCTTCGTCATATTCGTCGAAAATCTTGGTCGAGGCGATGCGGAAGGTCTGGCCGGCGGTGAGTTCGGGGACGAGGAAATGATAGTTGGTGTCGAACCATTTGGTCATCTCCTGCGCCGTCGTATCGGCGGCGTGGCCGCACCCGGCGTGCGCCGGATCGCCCTGTGCGCCGCGCGCCATCGCGAAATAGAGATCGGTATCGACCGTCTCGCCGTCCCAGTCGTAGCGCGCGGGGACGGCGCCGATCAGCGCCGAGGTATCGAGCACATGGTCATAGAGCGAAAAATCGTTCGACGGCAGGATGTCGGCCCCCAGCGCCTTCTGCCGCGCCCAATGGGCGACGCGCAGGCCGGCCGCCGCGGCGTGCAGGTCGGCGAGGGTCGATTTGCCCGACCAGTAGGATTCGAGCGCGACCTTGAGTTCGCGGCGAAGGCCGATGCGGGGAAAGCCTAAAGTGGCGACGCTGACAGTCATTTCGAGCACCTTGCAGGGGGCAAGGGCGACGGACAGACGCGAACGCACGATATCCCGCGTCCGCAGGGCAAGGGTCGGACGCAGCCATGCATGCGGCCTGACCGGGCACCCCGCCGGAGGACGTATCTGACGAGGCAGGTCTCCTGGCTCGCGGGTCGCCGCAGCGGTCTGGCCTTCCCGGTTCCTTGCCGAACCAGTGGCATGATCGACCGCCGCTCGCCGCTTACAGTTGCGGGGGCAGCGCCGGTTTCGCACCGGCTTCCCATCTTCGCTCCGCCCCGGATGCCCGGCGCGAAGAACCTCGACAGCATGAAGAATAGGCGCCGCGGCAATCCTGTCAAGCGCTATATAAAGAAATCTTTATATGTGTTGGCTGGTGATTGGCCCTATCCTAAAAGGCGGTCGCCAGCAGCGCGGCGGTGGCGGCCGCGATCGCCAGCAGGAGCGCGATCTTCGGACCGTGCGAGGCGAGAATATGGGTTCGCCGGCGATCGAAGGGCGGCCCTTCGACCTCATGAGAAAGCTCGGTTTCGGGCCGCGTGCGCGCCGCGAAGGCGGGCGGCGATGCGAGGGCGGGGCCGCTGATCCCGCTGGCGAGCGCCAGCTTTTCGAACGCCACCGCCATCTTCTCGCGGTCGAGGTGCCGGTCGATCGCCTCGCGCTCGGGGTCGGGATCGGGCGGCGGCGGCAGGCTTGCGACCCTGCGCTCGATTTCGCGGTCGAGCGCGTGGAGGCGATCGATCGCCTCGACGATCCGCCGCCGGTCGCTGCTGGCGAGCGCCAGTTCGAGACGGGTCAGCGACAGCGCGCTTGCGCGGCAATATTGCAGGCTCCAGAACAGGTCGCTGCTTCCCCCGACGGCGGGGAGCGGCCCGGCGGGAGCGACGGGCGCGCTCGGGCCGCTGGCGGACGAGGCCTGGGATGCGTTCACGGGTCCTTCTCCTTCGCCGCCCCCCGGCTGCGCGCATCGGCTTAGGACCAAATGCGCGCGCCGCGAAACGCCGATCGGGCCAGTCGTGACCGGGATGCGGCGGACGGGAGAGGGAAGGGGTGCGAGGAGGCCGGGGCGGCCCGCGCCGCCCCGGGCGCCGCGACCGGATCAGATCGCGTTCGCCGCCGACAGGATCGCGCGCACGCTGGCGGTCGCGACATCGGTGTCGAGACCGCAGCCGAACAGGCTGCGGCCGTCGGGGGTACGGCATTCGACATAGGCGGCGGCCTGCACATTGCTGCCCTGGCCGATCGCATGTTCGGAATAATCGACGATGTCCATCGCCGGGCCGCCCGATTCGGCCAGCGCGGCGACGACGCTCGACATCAGGCCGTTGCCGCGGCCGCTGATGCTGCGCTCGGCGCCGTCGATGGTCAGCTTGCCGGCGAAGATGCGGTCGGCGCCGCTCTGGCTTTCCGCCCAGCTCACGAGCTGGAAGCGCTTGCCGTCCGCCGCCAGATAATGCCCTTCGAAGGCGGTCCAGATGTCGTCGGCGGTCAGCTCGCGGCTCGTCTGGTCCGCCACCGCCTGGACGATGTGGCTGAAGCTCGCCTGCATCTTCTTCGGCAGCTTCAGCCCCTTGTCCTGTTCGAGCACCCAGGCGACGCCGCCCTTGCCCGACTGGCTGTTGACGCGGATCACCGCTTCGTAGCTGCGCCCCAGGTCGGCGGGGTCGATCGGCAGGTAGGGGACTTCCCACTTGTCGTCATTCTGCCGCTCGCGCGCCGCGAACCCCTTCTTGATCGCGTCCTGGTGGCTGCCCGAAAAGGCGGTGTAGACCAGTTCGCCGCCATAGGGGTGGCGCGGGTGGACCGGCAGTTGGTTGCAATATTCGACCGTCTGGATGACCTGATCGATGTCGGAGAAGTCCAGTTCGGGGTCGACGCCCTGCGTGTACATGTTGAGCGCGATGGTGACGAGGCAGGTGTTGCCCGTGCGCTCGCCGTTTCCGAACAGGCAGCCCTCGACGCGGTCGGCGCCCGCGAGCAGGCCGAGTTCGGCCGCCGCGACCCCGGTGCCGCGGTCGTTGTGCGTGTGCAGGCTGATCAGCGCGCGGTCGCGGTTCGGCAGATGCTTGCAGAAATATTCGATCTGGTCGGCATAGATGTTGGGCGTCGCCGCTTCGACCGTCGCGGGCAGGTTGAGGATGATCGGCTTGTCCGCCGTCGGCTGGAGCACGTCCATCACCGCGGCGCAGCATTCGATGCTGAAATCGATCTCCGCGGTCGAGAAGGTCTCGGGGCTGTATTCGAAGCGCCAGTCGGTGCCGGGCAGGCGCGCGGCATTGTCGCGCAGCTGCTTCGCGCCGTCGACGGCGATCTGCTTGATCTCGGGCATCTCCATGCCGAAGACGATGCGGCGCCACGCGGGGCTGACCGCGTTGTAGAGGTGGACGATCGCGGTCTTCGCGCCTGCCAGGCTGTCGAAGCTGGTGCGGATCAGGTCGGCGCGCGCCTGCGTCAGCACCTGCGGCGTGACGTCGTCGGGGATGCGGCCCGAGCGGACGAGGTTCTGGATATAGTCGAAGTCGGTCGCGCCCGAGGCGGGGAAGCCGACCTCGATCTCCTTGAGTCCGCATTTGACGAGCAGGTCGAAGAAGCGCGTCTTCTTTTCGGCGTCCATCGGATCGATCAGCGCCTGGTTGCCGTCGCGCAGATCGGTCGAGAGCCAGATCGGGGCCTTGGTGATCGTGCGGGCGGGCCACTGGCGGTTTTCCAGCGGGACCTGCGGAAAGGGTCGGTACTTGGCCGAGGGGTCGCGGAGCATGGGCATGGGTTGGCTTCTTCTGCTTGCGTGGATTCGGATGCTGTGTCGTCAGGCCCTTGAGCGCGTGGCCCGCCGCGAAAGGCGCAGGCCGAAAGTCACGCCCAAGGGCGTGTAAGTCGCAGAAGAAGGAGGCCGCGCATGTGCATCGCCCGCGCTCATGACCAAAAAGCGCGGGCTTGGCAAGAGGGCGGCCGCAAAAAGTGCGGTGGGAAGGCGCCTACTGCTTCTCGAACGCCGCGTGAATCTTCAGCTCGACACGGTCGCTGACCAGCGGGATGCCATAGAGGATGCCGAAGTCGCTGCGGCGAATCTCGCCCTCCGCCTCGAAGCCGACGGTTTCCTTCTTGCTGCCGGGATTGGTGCCCGCGCCGTGGAAATCGACCTCGAGCGTCACCGGCCGGGTCACGCCGTTGAGCGTGAGGTTGCCCGTCACCTTCGCCTCGTCGCCATCGTCGTCGAGGACGACGCGGGTCGACACGAAACGCGCGTCGGCGGGGGCGGGGCCGAAGAAATCGGGCTTGGCGCCGTCCTTGCCGGCACGAAGCAGGTGGCCCGTCAGCCCGGCGCTTGCCGTCGTCACCTTCGACACCGGGATCGTCACGTCGACCTTCGCGGCCGCCGGGTTGGCGGGATCGAGGACGAGCGTGCCGGTCACGTCGCCGAAAATCCCCTGATATTTGCTGAAGCCGAAATGATCGACCTCCCACACGACGATCGTGTGGCCGGGGTCGGCGGCGTAGGTTCCGGCGGCGACACGGCTCCTGTCGGGCGCGCCGGGGACGGCGGGGCCGCCCTGCGCAAGGACGACCGGGACCGCGACGACGGCGAGCGCGAGAGCGGCGAAGGGAAGGGTATGGCGCATGGGGGGGCTCCTGTTCCGAGAGCGGCGAGGCTAGGCGAGAGGGCGGCGCGGCGTCAATGTCGTCGCGGCGAAACGCACGGTTTCCGGAATATGACCCTATGGGTGCGTCGCGCGCCGCGCCTCGAACCATTCGCGCAGCGCCGCGGCGGCGCAGCCCGTGAAGCCGTAGCTGCCGACCGGCGAACAGCTGTTCGGCCGGGTGGCGCGGGCGATCGTCTCATAACCCTCGACCTGCGACGCCCAGCTGCCGCCGCCGACCGGGGCGTCGTCCTTGATCTCCTCGCGCAATTCCTTGGGGACGCGGTAGCGATCGGATTCGGGCTGCTGCGCGCAGACGACGATCTCGTCGCCCTGCGCCTCGGGACAGGGTTCGTCGCCATAGGTATAGAGGATCGAGGTCTTTTGCGGCGGCTGCGCCGACTGCGCGAGGCTTTCCTCCTCCTGCGCAAGCGCCGGGGCCGCGGAGGCGAAAGCCGCGAGACAAGTCAGAAGAGCGGCTTTTCCTGTCATTCCGGATCGCGTTCCCGATGTCGTGGCCTGCAACGATGGGCCGCCGCAGATGAACCCAGGCCGAACTGAGGCCCGTGGATTCGGAGTTCGGCACGGTTTCTCCCTTTCGCCCTGAATTCTCCCGTCGTCACCCTGAATTTGGTTGGGACATATACCCTTCAGGCAAGTCAGCGCTGTTCCCCGGCGAAAGCCGGGGTCCAGATGGCACAGCGCTGCCCCGCATGGACCCCGGCTTTCGCCGGGGAACGCTCACCTGTCGGAAGGGGATAATTGCGAAACAAGTTCAGCATGACGAACGGATGAGGCAGTGCGCCGAAACCCGAATCCTCACACGCCATAGAGGCGTTTCCACCTGCCTGGAGAATGCTCTGGCGGACGCGCCACCACCTATGGCGATGGATCGAGATCGAGCGATGCGGCGATTGCGTTCCAGACCTGCGCGAGTTCGTCGGGCGCGATGCAATAGGGCGGCATGACATAGATGCTGTTGCCGAGCGGGCGGAGCAGGACGCCCTGTTCGCGATAGAAAGCGATCAGGCGCGGCGCGAGCGTCGACAGATAGCCGCCGTCGCGGACGCGGACGTCGAGCGCGGCGATGGTGCCCAGCCGGCGCGGGTTCGCGATGCGCGCATCGCCGGTCAGCAGCGACAAATGCGCCGCCTGCGCTTCGGCGAGCGCGTCGATCCGCGCCTGCACCGGCTCGTCGCGCCAGATGACGAGATTGGCGACCGCCGCGGCGCAGGCGATCGGGTTCGCGGTGTAGCTCGACGAATGATAGAAGGTCTTCGCGCGGTCGGTCGAATAATGCGCTTCGAAGACCGGTTCGATGCACAGCGTCACCGCGAGCGGCATCGCGCCGCCGGTCAGCCCTTTCGACAGGCAGACGATGTCGGGGATCACTCCCGCCTGGTCGCAGGCGAAGCGGGTGCCGGTGCGGCCCCAGCCGGTCATCACCTCGTCGGCGATGAACAGGACGCCGTGGCGGGCGCAGATCGCGCGCATTTCCGCGAGCACCCAGGCGGGGTAGATCAGCATGCCGCCGGCGCCGAGGATCAGCGGCTCGACGATGAAAGCGGCGGGCTTTTCGGCGCAGGCGGCTTCGAGCGCGTCGAGCGCCACCTGTTCGCGTCCCTCGGCGGGGAAGGGAATGGTGCCGACGTCGAAGAGCAAAGGCTGCCACGCCCGGTTGTAGACGCCGCGCTCGCCGACCGACATCGCGCCGATCGTGTCGCCGTGATAGCTGTGCTCCATCACCAGGATGCGGCTGCGCGCCTCGCCGATGTTGAACCAGTAACCGAGCGCCATTTTCAGCGCGACCTCGACGCTGGTCGAACCCGAATCCGAAAAGAAGACGCGGGTCAGCGGATCGGGGGTGATGCGGACCAGTTCGGCGGCGAGCGCTTCGGCCGGCTCGTGCGTCCAGCCCGCGAAGATGAGCTGGTCGAGCTTCTCGGTCTGCTCGCGGATCGCGGCCATGATGCGCGGATGCGCGTGACCGTGGGTGGTGACCCACCACGAGGAGATGGCGTCGATCCAGCTGTTGCCCTGCGCGTCGTAAAGGCGCGCGCCCTCGGCCCGGTCGATCAGCGGTATCGGCTCGCCGAGCCCGTGCTGGGTGAAGGGATGCCAGATGGGTGACATAAGTGCGACCTCTCTTACCGCTCGTGCTGAGCTTGTCGAAGCACCGTTCTTCCTTCTGGCGCCGGATGGAGAAAAGGACAGCCCTTCGACAGGCTCAGGGCGAGCGGCTTCTGGTTTCAGGTGAAGCCGGCAAGATCGAAGTTGGCGGCGAAGGCGGCTGCCAGCGTCTCCGGGGTCAGCGGGTGGATCGGGGGCAGGCGGCCCAAACGGCGGACGCCGCCAATTTTCGCGACGATCGCCTCGCTGTCCTCGACCGCGTCGCCGACGAAGGCGATGCCGTGGATCGGCACGCCGCGCGCGCGCAGCGCCTCGATCGTCAGCAGGCTGTGGTTGATCGTGCCGAGACCCGTGCGCGCGCAGACGATGACCGGAATCCGCCAGCGCGCGAACAGATCGGCATAGAGAAGCGTGCGCGTGACGGGGACGAGGACACCGCCCGCGCCCTCGACGATCAGGTCGCCCGCGGGCGGCGTCAGCGCATCCGGATCGATCGCGACGCCGTCGATCTCGGCCGCGAGGTGCGGCGAAGCGGGGGTGACGAGGCGATATGCCTCGGGCAGGACCGGCACACCGGCCAGCCGCGCGACGACCTCGCTGTCGGTTTCTTCTTCGAGCCCCGACTGGATCGGTTTCCAATAGGGGATGCCGAGCGCCCCCGCCAGCGCGGCGGTGAAGACGGTCTTGCCGATGCCGGTGTCGGTGCCGGTCACGACGAAGCGCGGCATCAGGCGGCTGCCATCGCGTCGGCAAGCGCGCCGGTCATCGCGTCGATATCGCTTTCCGCGACGTTGAGCGTGATCGCGATGCGCAGGCGCGCGGTGCTCTGCGGCACGGTCGGCGGGCGGATGCCGCGGACGTCGAAGCCTGCGGCCTGCAACGCGCCGGCGACGCGCATCGCGCGGGCGTTGTCGCCGATCACGACGGGAAGGATCTGGCTGCTGCTCGCGGGCAGCCCGAGCGCGGCAAGGCGCGCCTCGGCATGGCGGACGAGCGCGTGAAGGCGCGCGGGCCGTTCGGGCTCGGTCGCCACGATCTCCAGCGCCTGGCGGACGAGCCACGCCATCAGCGGCGACGGCGCGGTGGAGAAGATGAAGGGGCGGCCCCGGTTGACGAGGAAATCGCGGACGATCTGCGGCCCGCAAAGCAGCGCCCCCTCGCAGCCCAGCGCCTTGCCGCAGGTGTGCAGCGTGATGAGCCTTTCGCGGGACGCAAGGCCGTGCGCGAGCCCCTGTCCGGCAGGACCGAAAACGCCGGTCGCGTGCGCCTCGTCGACCACCAGCACCGCGTCATGGCGCGCGGCGACGATCGCGAGGTCGGCGAGCGGCGCCGTGTCGCCGTCCATGCTGTAGAGGCTTTCGACCGCGATCCACGGCGTGCCGGTGCCGCCCGCCTTGCGCCATGCGGCGACCGCGTCGTCGAACGCCTGCGCGTCGTTGTGCGCGGCGGCACGGATGTCCGCGCGGCCGAGCTTCATGCCGTCGTGCGCGCTCGCGTGGATCAATTCGTCGTGGACGATCAGGTCGCCGCGCTGCGGCAGCGTCGCGAACAGCGCGGCGTTGGCGGCGAAGCCGGTGGGAAAGAAAAGCGCCGCCTCGCTGCCATAGTGGCGCGCGGCATGGGTTTCGAGCGCTTCATGTTCCGCATGATTGCCGCGCAGCAGGCGCGAGCCGCCCGAGCCGGCGGGAAGGCCGCGCGCGATCCCGGCAGCGAGCGCGTCGCGCAGCGCGGCGGAGCCGGCGAGACCGAGATAATCGTTCGAGGCGAAATCGATCCCGGCGCGCGGGACGAGGGCGCGGCGCCGGTCTTCGGCCGCGAGCGCGGCGAGATCGGCGCGGTGGGCGTGGAAGGGGGAACTCGCCATTCAGCTTCCTTTGTCCGTCATTGCGAGCGAAGCGAAGCAATCCAGAGCGGTTTACCGAGCTCTGGATTGCTTCGTCGCTACGCTCCTCGCAATGACGAGAAGGGATGAGGCGGACTTAGTTGACCGCCTTGTCGACCAGCTTGTTCTTCGCGATCCACGGCATCATCGCGCGCAGCGCGGCGCCGGTCTGTTCGATCGGGTGCGCGGCGGCGGCCTTGCGGCTGGCCTTCAGTTCGGGCTGACCGGCCTGGTTGTCGAGGACGAAATCCTTGACGAAGCGGCCCGAGGTGATGTCGGCGAGAACGCGCTTCATCTCGGCCTTGGTCTCGTCGGTGATGATGCGCGGGCCGGTCTTGATGTCGCCATATTCGGCGGTGTTCGAGATCGAATAGCGCATGTTGGCGATGCCGCCCTCATAGAGCAGGTCGACGATCAGCTTGGTTTCGTGGAGGCATTCGAAATAGGCCATTTCGGGGGCGTAACCCGCCTCGACCAGCGTTTCGAACCCGGCCTGGATCAGGTGGGTGATGCCGCCGCACAGCACCGCCTGCTCGCCGAACAGGTCGGTCTCGCACTCTTCCTTGAAGGTCGTCTCGATGATGCCGCTGCGCCCGCCGCCGACGGCGCTGGCGTAGCTGAGGGCGAGCGCCTTGGCGTGGCCGTTGCCGCTGTTGCCCGACGCTTCCTGCGCGACCGCGATCAGGCAGGGGACGCCGCCGCCCTTCTGATATTCGCTGCGCACCGTGTGGCCGGGGCCCTTGGGCGCGACCATGAAGACGTCGATGTCGGGGCGTGCCTCGATCAGGCCGAAATGGATGTTGAGCCCGTGCGCGAAGGCGAGCGCGGCGCCGGGCTTCAGATTGTCGGCGAGGTCGTCGTAATAGATTTTCGCCTGATGTTCGTCGGGGGCGGCGATCATGATGACGTCGGCCCACTGGGCGGCTTCCTTGTTCGACAGCACCCGGAAGCCCGCGCCTTCCGCCTTCTTCGCGGTCGCCGAACCGGAGCGCAGCGCGATCGCGACCTCCTTGACCCCGCTGTCGCGCAGATTCTGCGCATGGGCGTGGCCCTGGCTGCCGTAGCCGAGGATGGCGACCTTCTTGTTCTTGATCAGATCCTGGTCGGCGTCGCGATCGTAGTAAACCTGCATGTCTTTCTTCCCTATCCTTCTTTCGTCACCCCGGACCTGATCCGGGGTCCCGCTGAACGACGGTGGCAAGCGGGACCCCGGATCAGGTCCGGGGTGACGGCGATTGAAACCCAGTAAACCCTAAACCGCCTCCGGCCCGCGCGAGATGGCGACGATGCCGGTGCGCCCGACCTCGACGAGGCCGCATTCGCGCATCAGCGCGATGAAGCGGTCGACCTTGTCGCTGTTGCCGGTGATCTCGAAGACGAAGCTGGTCAGCGTCGTGTCGACGACCTTGGCGCGGAACACGTCGGCGAGGCGCAGCGCCTCGATGCGCTTCTCGCCGGTGCCCGCGACCTTGACCAGCGCGATCTCGCGCTCGACATGCGCGCCCTGGTCGGCGAGGTCGATGACCTTGTGGACCGGAACCAGCCGGTCGAGCTGCGCGATGATCTGGTCGATCACCGGCGGCGGGCCGGAGGTGACGATGGTGATGCGCGACAGCGCATGGTCGGCGGTGATGTCCGCCACCGTCAGGCTTTCGATATTATAGCCGCGCGCGGTGAACAGCCCGGTGATCTTGGCGAGCACCCCGGCCTCGTTGTCGACGGTGATGGCGAGCACGTGGCGCTCGCCCGCTTCGGTCATGATTTTCATGTCGATTACACCAGCGCTTTCGCTTCGTCGTCCATCGTGCCGGTGACGTCGCTCGGCTGGAGGATCATTTCGGTATGCGCCGCGCCCGACGGGATCATCGGGAAGCAGTTGGCGAGCTTGGCGACGCGGCAGTCGACGATCACCGGGCCGGGCGTGTCGATCATGGTGCGGATGCCGTCCTCGAGCTCGCCCAGCGTGTCGATGCGCAGCCCCGTCCAGCCATAGGCCTCCGCCAGCTTCACGAAATCGGGCAGGCTGTCCGAATAGCTGTTCGAATAACGGCTTTCATAGGTCAGTTCCTGCCACTGGCGGACCATCCCCATCCATTCGTTGTTGAGGATGAAGATCTTCACCGGCAGGCGGTGCTGGCTGACCGTGCCCATTTCCTGGATGTTCATCTGCAGGCTGGCCTCGCCCGCGATGCAGATGACGAGGCGGTCGGGCCGCGCGACCTGCGCGCCGACCGCAGCCGGAAAGCCATAGCCCATGGTGCCGAGACCGCCCGACGTCAGCCAGCGGTTGGGGGCGGAGAAGCCGAAATGCTGCGCCGCCCACATCTGGTGCTGTCCGACCTCGGTGGTGATGATCGGGTCGCGGCCGCGCGTCGCCTCGAACAGCGCCTTGACCGCGCGCTGCGGCATGATCTCCGCCCCGCTTTCCTTCTTCTCCGGGAAGTCGAGGCAGCGCGTCGCGCGCCAGCCGTCGATGCGGCGCCACCATTCGCCAAGGTCGCGCGCCTTGTGCCCCTTGTCCTGCCACGCGCCGATCAGCGCGTCGAGCGCGCGCCCCGCATCGCCGAGCACCGCGACGTCGACGGGGACGATCTTGTTGATCGACGACCGGTCGATGTCGATGTGGATCTTCTTCGCATGCGGCGCGAAGGCGTCGAGGCGGCCCGTGACGCGGTCGTCGAAGCGCGCGCCGACCGCAATGATCAGGTCGGCGCGGTTCATCGCCATGTTCGATTCATAGGTGCCGTGCATGCCGAGCATGCCGAGCCACTTCGGATCGTCCGACGGAAAGGCGCCGAGCCCCATCAGCGTCGAGGTGATCGGCGCGCCGGTCAGCCCGACGAGCTGGCGCAGCGCCGCGCTCGCGTCCGGGCCGGCGTTGATGACGCCGCCGCCGGTGTAGAAGATCGGGCGCTCGGCCGCCGCGATCAGCGCGATCGCATCGGCGATCGCATCGGCGTCGGGTTCGACCTGCGGGCGATAGCTCTGGTGCTCGATCAGTTCGGGCACGCGATAGGTGCCGGTCGCCACCTGCACATTCTTCGGAATGTCGATCACCACCGGACCGGGCCGGCCATGCGTCGCGATGAAGAAAGCCTCGTGGATGATCGGGCCCAGCCGGTCGGGGTCCATCACCAGATAATTATGCTTGGTGCAGTGGCGCGTGATGCCGACCGTGTCGCATTCCTGGAATGCGTCGGTTCCGATCAGGGTCGTCGGCACCTGCCCGGTCAGCACGACCATCGGGATCGAATCGAGCAGCGCGTCGGTGATGCCGGTCACGGCGTTGGTCGCGCCGGGGCCCGAGGTGACGAGCACGACGCCGGGCTTGCCGGTGGCGCGGGCATAGCCCTCCGCCGCGTGGGTCGCCGCCTGTTCGTGGCGGACCAGGATGTGCCGGATCGTCGGGTGGTTGAACAGCGCGTCATAGATCGGAAGGACCGCGCCGCCCGGATAGCCGAACACTGTATCGACCCCAAGGTCGACCAGCGCCTGAACCACCATGTCGGCACCGCTCATTTCCGTCACGACACTGCTCCTTTTCTCCATTTCGCCCGCACGCAAGGCACGCGCTTGTGCGACGCAACAAGGCTGCGGGCAATAGGTATATGATTCTATCCTGTCAACAGTACATGTTGTAATTTTATTGCTATTTCCTTTATGGAATCGACGGATAATGACGCTTCATGCCGGGGCCACCCGGCCGGCGGCTGATGGCGCAGCCAGGTGAACTGGCGTTTCGCATATTGGCGGGTCGCGGCCTGCGCCCGGTCGAGCGCCTCGGCGCGCGACAGGGTGCCGCGCAGCAGGGCGGCGATCTGCGGCACGCCGATCGCGCGCATGACGGGAAGGTCGGGGTCGAGATCGCGGGCGATCAGCGCCGCGACCTCGTCGATCGCGCCGCGCTCGAACATCCCGGCAAGCCGCGCGTCGCAGCGCGCGCGCAGTTCGTCGCGCGGCGGCAGCAGGACCAGCGGGACGAGCGCGACGGAGTCGGCGATGCCGCCCTCGCGCGCGCGTTGCCAGTCGGCGAGCGGCCGCCCCGTGGCGCGCACCACTTCGAGCGCGCGGGCGACGCGGGTCGTGTCGGCGGGGTGCAGGCGCGCCGCCGCGGCGGGATCGGCCTTCGCAAGCGCGGCGTGGGCGTCGGCCACCGCCATCGCGCGCACTTCGGCGCGAATATCGGGGGCGATCGCGGGCACCGGCGCGATGCCGTCGAGCAGCGTGCGCAGATAGAGGCCGGTCCCGCCGACCAGGATCGGGATATCGTCATCCTCCCACGCGCGGGCCAGCGCGCGGCGCGCTTCGGCGGCCCAGCGCGCCGCGTGATAGGCGCCGTCCGCCCCGTCGACATGACCGAACAGATGATGCGGGACGCCCTGCATCTCCGCCGCGGTCGGGCGCGCCGACAGGATGGTCAGGTCGCGATAGACCTGGCTGGCATCGGCATTGATGACTTGCGCACGCCCCACCGCCTGCGCCAAGGCGACGGCAAGGGCGCTCTTGCCGCTGGCGGTCGGCCCGGCGATAAGCGCCACAGGAAGCCGCTGGCTCGAGGATGAAGAAGGAGATGCCATGTTCGTTGCGACGCTGATAGCAGCCGGAGCGCTGACGGGCGAGGTGGTGCGCGAGGCGATCGACCGCCTCGCCGCGACCGGGCACGACGTGGGCGCGCCGCACTGGCTCGACGAAGGCGACGCGGCCGACATCGTCTTTCAGGGCAGTCTGGTCAGCGCGCGCAGCGAGCTTGCGAAGATGGACCATGGCGCGCTCGACATCGTGGTCCAGCCGCTCGGCGACCGGACGAAGAAGCTGCTGATCGCCGACATGGATTCGACGATGATCACCGTCGAGTGCATCGACGAACTCGCCGACTATGCGGGGCTGAAGCCGCAGATCGCGGCGATCACCGAAAAGGCGATGCGCGGCGAGATCGACTTTCGCGGCGCGCTGGCGGAGCGCGTCGGGCTGCTGGGCGGCATGGCCGAGACGACGCTGGCCGAATGCCGGATGGAGCGGGTCCGGCTGACGCGCGGCGCGCGCACGCTGGTCCAGACGATGAAGGCGCATGGCGCCTGGTCGGTGCTGGTGTCGGGCGGTTTCATGCCCTTCGCCGGGCCGGTCGCGGAAGCGGTCGGGTTCGACAAGGTGGTCGCGAACGAGCTGGAGATCGTGGGCGGCCGGCTGACCGGACAGGTGCGCGAACCGATCGTCGATTCGGGCGCGAAGCTCGCGATGCTCCAGTCCGAGGCCGCGGCGCGCGGGCTGCCGCTGGCCGAGACGCTGGCGATCGGCGACGGCGCCAACGACATTCCGATGATCACCGCGGCGGGGCTTGGCATCGGCTATCACCCGCACCCGGCGGCCGCCGACGCCGCCGACGCCGCGATCCGCCATCACGACCTGACCGCGCTCCTGTGGGCCCAGGGCTATCCGCGGCGAAGCTGGGTGCTGGGGTAGCGATGCGGGGCCGTCCCGTTCGCCGCTCGGCCCGATTGGCCGGGGCCGCGGCGGCGATCCTGATGCTTTCGGCCTGCGCGGGCGGGAATTTCCGGCCGGTCAGCGATTCGCCGGTGCGGATCGGCAAGCCCTATGCGGTTCGCGGCACGACCTATGTGCCCGCCGCCGCCCCCGCCTATGACGTGGTGGGCTATGCGAGCTGGTACGGCAGCGAATCGGGCAACCGCACCGCCAATGGCGAGAAATTCCGCCCCGGATGGGTCACGGCCGCGCACACGACGCTGCCGCTGCCGACCTATGTCGAGGTGACGGCGCTTGACACCGGGCGGCGGATCGTCGTGCGCGTCAACGATCGCGGCCCTTTTGCGGGCGGCGGACGCATCATCGACCTGTCGCGCGGCGCGGCCGAACAGCTCGGGATGAAGGCGCAGGGCCACGCCCCGGTGCGCGTGCGGCGCGTCGAACCGTCGGAAAAGGACCGCGCGCGCCTTCGCAAGGGCAAGCCCGCCGCCGCGCTGGCGCCGCTGTCGCAGCGCGACCTGCAAAACCTGCGCGCGCGGCTGGCCGTCGGGGGGCGGTAGGCTTCGCTGCGCCATGGCCCGTGAGGATTCGGGTTTCGGCGCGCCACCTCATCCGTTCGTCATGCTGAACTTGGTTGGGGCATATGTCCTTCAGGCAAGTCAGGACCTGTCCCCCGGCGAAAGCCGGGGTCCATGCTTGGCAGCGCTGTGCCATCTGGACCCCGGCTTTCGCCGGGGAACAATGACTTGTCGAAAAGGGATGATTGCCGTCAAATCTGCTCATCCCCGTTCCGTTCGTGCTGAGCCTGTCGAAGCACCGCCCGTCTTCCTGCGGCGTCAAAAGAAAGAACGGCCCTTCGACGGCCTTGCAGGTGCTCAGGACAGGCTTCGACAAGCTCAGAGCCTGCCCCCGCGAAAGCGGGGGGCAAACGGTTCGGATTTGACGCGCGACGGCCCGATGACATTGAACGGGTTCGTCATCCGCGAGCGACAAAGCCACGCGGCAATCCAAAGCCATCGCGCCTCAGCGTATCCGCACGCCGCCTTTCCACAGCATCGTGGCGCGGCCCTGCATCGGCATGCCGTCGAAGGGGGTGTTGCCCGCCCACGCCGCCATCTTCTTCGCATCGACCTGCCACGGCGTGCCGTCGTCGATCAGGATCAGGTCGGCCTCGGCGCCGACCGCCAGCGTTCCGGCATTAATGCCGAGCAGCTTCGCCGGGTTCGCGGCGAGCAGGTCGAACAGGCGCGCCGGCGTCGCGTGGCCGTCGCGGACGAGTTGCAGCCCCATCGCGAGCAGCGTCTCGGCGCCCGCCATGCCGGGCAGCGCCTCGGCAAAGGGCAGGCGCTTGTCCTCGGGCCCGCGCGGGTCGTGCCCCGAAGCGAGTATGTCGATCGTGCCGTCGGCGATGGCGGCGAGGCAGGCGCGGCGGTCGTCCTCCGACCGCAGCGGCGGCGACAGGCGCGCGAAGGTGCGGAAATCGCCCATCGCGATGTCGGACAGGAACAGGTGCGCGGGCGTGATGCCGCAGGTGACGGGCAGTCCCGTCGCCTTCGCGGCGCGGATCAGGTCGAGCCCGCGCCGCGTCGTGACCTGGCGGATATGCAGCGGCGCTCCCGTTTCCTCGACCAGCAGCAGGTCGCGCGCGATCGCCATCGCCTCGGCGACCGCGGGCGCGGAGGCGAGGCCGAGGCGCGTCGCCATCTCGCCATCGGTCGCGACCGCGCCGTGCGTCAGCCCTTCGTCCTCGGCATGCGCGATGACGGTCAGGCCGAGCGACGCGGCGTAGGAGAGGACGCGGCGCATCACGCCGGCATCGGCGATCCGGCCCCGGCCCGTCGCCACCGCGCGCGCGCCCGCGCCCTTCATCAGCCCGATTTCCGCCAGTTCCCTGCCTGCGAGCCCCTTGGTCGCGGCGGCGAGCGGATGAACCCACAGGTCGGGCTTGCCGCCCTTCGCCGCGCGCTCGACGAGCCCCGCGCCGTCGAGCGGGCCGCTGTCGGGCATCAGCGCGGCGCGCGTGATGCCGCCGAAATGAAAGGCCGGCTTGTCGGTCGCGAAGACGCCGAGGTCGATGATGCCGGGGGCGAGCCACTGGCCCTTCGCATCGACCGTCTCGGTGCCCTCGGGACGCTCGGCGGGGTCGATCGCGGCGATGCGGCCGCCGACCGCAAGCAGGCTGCCGACGTCGCCGCCGAGCAGGCGGGCGTTGGCGATGAGGAGCGGCTTCAGTTCCATCCGGGCACCCCCCGCTTGCGGCGGGTCAATATGTCGAGGCACGCCATGCGCACCGCGACCCCCATTTCGACCTGCTCGGTGATCGTCGATCGCACCGGGTCGTCGGCGATGCTGCTGTCGATCTCGACCCCGCGGTTCATCGGGCCGGGATGCATGACGATCGCGTCGGGCTTCGCCTTCTCCAGCCGCTGCGGCGTCAGCGCATAGAGCGCGTGATACTCGCGCGCGCTGGGCAGGTAGGCGCCGTCCATGCGCTCGTTCTGGAGGCGCAGCATCATCACCACGTCGGCGCCCTGCAACCCCTCGTCCATGTCGGTGAAGGGGACGGCGTGCATGCGGTCGAGCGCGGGCGGGATCAGCGTCGGCGGCGCGACCACGCGCACCTCGTTGCCGAGCAGGGTCAGCGCGAGGATGTTCGATCGCGCGACGCGGCTGTGCAGCACGTCGCCGCAGATCGCGACGGTCAGCCCCTCGACCTTGCCCTTGCGGCGACGGATGGTCAGCGCGTCGAGCAGCGCCTGCGTCGGATGCTCGTGCCGCCCGTCGCCGGCGTTCAGCACCGGGCAGTCGACCTTGTCGGCGATCAGTTGCACCGCGCCCGATGCCGAATGACGGATGACGATCGCGTCGGCGCGCATCGCGTTCAGCGTCATCGCGGTGTCGATCAGCGTCTCGCCCTTCTTCACGCTCGACTGCGCCGCGTGCATGTTGACGACGTCGGCGCCGAGCCGCTTGCCCGCGATCTCGAACGACAGCAGGGTGCGCGTCGAATTCTCGAAGAAGGCGTTGATGATGGTGAGGCCCTTCAGCGCATCGTCATGCTTCGCCGCCCCCGAACGGTTCAGCTCGACCCACTGTTCGGCGGCGTCGAGGATATAGGAAATTTCCCATGGGGCGAGCTGGGCGATGCCGGTCAGGTCGCGATGGCGAAAGGCATCGCCACCGGGCGGGTAGTCGCTGGCGGGTCGGGTGGTTGCGCTTGTCATTAAAGCGCAGCGTCTAGGACGCGGAAGGGAAATAGGCAAGCGCCGTGGCGGCGAGCGGATCCAGATGAATATGCGCCTGCCGGATGAGCGGATTCAATAGGCCGAGCCCCCATAGCGCGAGGAGAATGATCTCGGCCCCCACCAGAAAGTGCATCGTTCCCGCGAAGGGCTGTTTGCGCGTTTTGTGACGGATCAGCCGCGATGCCGTGAATGTTCCGATGGCTCCGCCCAGCATCGCCCAGCGGAGCAGCGTCGCTTCGGGTATCCGCCATGCCCCCGTTTCCGCCCGGCGCTTGTCGACGAGCATCAGGATGAAAGCGATCAGATTGGCCGCGATCAACCAGTAAAGGACATAGGGGGTCATCGTGCGGCGTATAGGGGCCGGGAGTGAAATATTGGTTGTGACGGTCCTGGGCGTTCAGAAACGGGCGGCGGCCGCCTCCAGCTCCGGGGTGAAGGAATCGAGATAGGCGAGCCGCTCCGGCGCGGTGGCTTTCGTGGTCTTGCAGGCGGTGATCACGCGAATATCGTGCAGGCCCATCTGCCGGAAGATGTGCAGCAGATAGGGCAGCTGGAAATCCCCCGGATCGTCGTCGCCCGTCGAGGAACGGGTGAGGATGAACTGGACGGGGCGGTCGCGGAGCAGGCCGAAGTGCTGCCGGGTCTTCGGATCGAACCCGAATGTCCGGCCGGGCTGCATCAGGTGATCGAGATAGCGCTTCACCGCCCACGGCACCGAATAGTTCCACATCGGGCACGACAGCAATATCCTGTCGGCGCGGTCGAAATCCGCGATCAGCCGCTCGGTATCGACCCACGCGACCGTCCCCGCTTCGCTCCGTTCCTCGCCGAACAGCGGCGCCAGCTTGTGGATGGCGTGGACCGCACCGAAATCGGGATTCGCTGCGGCGTCGAACACGTCGATGTCGCCGATCTCATGGTCGGGATGCAGGGCGCGATAGCGGCGCAGGAAGACGTCGGCCAGTTTTCGCGAAGCCGACCGCTCGCCCTTGGGGCTGCCCGCGATATGCAATATCTTCACCTCGTGCGTCTCCTCAGGCTGCGGCAAGATTGGCGATCACGCTGCGCAGCAGCCGTTCGAGCGTCGCGACCTCCGCCGCCGTGAAATCCTGCGTCGCCAGGACATGGACGTCGCGGGCGAGGGGGATCAGCACCGCCTCCAGCGCCTGCGTGCGCCGGGTCGGGAAGACCAGCATCTCGCGGCGGTTGCCGGCATTGCGCCAGCGGCTGACGAAACCCTTTTCCTCCAGCCTGCGCAGCGCGATGGTAGCAGTGGCTTCGGAAATTCCCAACCGGTTGGCCAGCTCGCGCTGGCAGATGCCGTCGGTGCGCCACAGCTGCCGCAGGAAGCTCCACTGGCTCGCCGACACGTCATGCACCATGGTCCGGTGCTCCAGCAGCCGCTGGAAGGACTGGAAGACCAGACGTGCAAGATCGTGCAGCTGTCCGCCGTCTTCGGCGCCGCCGTCTTGCACATCCGGTCCGTTTTCCCGCAGAGCGTTCCGCATGGCAGGCCCCTCTGCAATGCCGGGTCAGAAGCCCTTGGTGACCTCCAGCGCGATGGTTCGCGACGGATTGACGAACACCGCCCAGCTTCCCGCCACCAGCGGCACGCCGAACGACTGGCTGAACGACACCTTGTTGGTCAGGTTGCGGCCGATCAGCGCGACCTCGAGGTCGTTCGCCTCGGACGCGAGCGCGAGCCGCGCGTCGAGCTTGGTATAGCCGGGCATGATATTGTTGGGATGGCGGTCGTCCTGATAGATGGAGGTGCCGGTATAGTCCGCCGCGACGCGGCCGGTCAGCGCCCAGTCCGACGCCACCGGCACCCGAACCTCGGCATAGCTGTTCCATTTCCACTTCGGCGCGCGCGTCAGCCGGTAGCCGGCAAGGTTCATCGTCGTGCAGCCCGCGGGCGCGTCATAGGTGCAGGCCGCCCCCGGGTAGTCGGTGTAATAGGCGTCGAGATAGGCCAGCGAACCGCCGATCGTCAGCATGTCGCCGATCCGCAACGCCGCGTCGCCCTCGATCCCGCGCGACCGCGCTTCGGCGGCGTTGCCGGTGGTGAAGGACGATCCGGTGAAGGAGGAGACCTGAAGGTTCGTGAAATCGGTCGTGAAGGCGGCCATGTTCAGGTGCAGCCGGTTGTCGAGCAGGCGCAGCTTGGCGCCGGCCTCCCACGACCGCGCCCGTTCGGGCTCGAACTCGACGCGCCCGGTCAGGCCGAGGCGGCTGTCGTTCGACACATAGCCGCCGCCCTTCGACCCGGTCGCATAGCTGACATAGACCTGCGCCGAGGGGCCGAACTTGTAGCTGAGCTTCGCCGAATAGTCCCACAGCGCCTCGCTGCGCGAGCGGATGAAGACATAGCTGGGATAGGCGAGCACGCTCATTTCCCCGGCGACGCGCGCCTGCTTCGATTCGTGGTTGTAGCGCAGGCTGCCGCTGAAGGTCAGCGCATCGGTCAGGTGCCAGTCGATCGCGGCGAAGGGCGACAGCGCCTCGCTCGTCTGGTGGAACGGCAGCCGCGCCGTCCCTTGCAGCAAGGGGCCGATCGGCGGGGTCAGCACCTTGTCGGCGCCGTTCCAGTAGATTTCCTGCAGGATGTCCGACCGCGCGTAGAAATAGGAGCCGCCGACGATCAGGTCGACCGGTCCGACGGCGCCCGCGACCCGGATCTCCTGCGAAAGCTGCGAGCTGTTTTCGGTATGAATCGAATCCGAAAAGGCGATGGGGCTGATGTCGATATCGTTCTGCGTCCGGGCGCGCAGCCGCTGATAGCCCGAGATCGACGAAAGCTCGAACCCCCCGCCGAGGTCGAGCTTGGCGGTGACGGTGAGGTTGAGGTTGTTGGTGCGCGAGAATTCGGGATAGGCCGAACTTTGCGCGCGCTCGAACGAGGGGCGTTCGGGCGGGCCGCCGACGGCGGCCGACGCGGCGCGGATCTGGTCGCAGAAGACGCAGTTGCCCAGGCCGTTGTAGGTCAGGTTGCCGCCCTTGTAGTTGTTCTCGGCATATTCGGCCTTGAACAGGATCGATCCGCCCCCGCCGGCGGGTTCGAACAGCAACTGGCCGCGAATGCCCATATTGTTGTTGCTGTTGTCGTCGCGTCGGGTGACGCGGTTGTACATGTAACCGCCCTCGTGCCCGGCCTGAAAGCTGAGCCGGGTGCTGAGGCTGTCGGTCAACGGACCCGATACGAAGCCGCCGCCGCCATAGCCGTCATTCTCGAACTCGTAGCGGCCGCGCAGTTGCGCTTCGAACTGCCGGGTGGGCGCGCGGCTGATCACGCTGATCGCGCCGGCGTTGGTGTTCTTGCCGAACAGCGCGCCTTGCGGACCGCGCACGACCTCGACCCGCGCGACGTCCATCATCGCGGTCTGCATCGACCGCGACCGGCCCGAATAGACGCCGTCGATGAAGAAGCCGACCGACTGTTCGAAGGCCAGGTTGCCGCCGCCCGAGCCGAGCCCGCGCATCGACACGACGAAATTGCCGTTGGTCTGGTCGATCTGCAGGTTGGGGACGCTCGACTGGAGGTCGTTGAACTGGCGGATGCCCATCGCTTCCATGCCCTCGCCGCTGACCGCCGCGACCGACAGCGGCACGTCGAGCAGCGTCTGCTCGCGCTTGGTCGCGGTGACGACGATTTCGGAATCGCGGGCGGCCGATGCGCCGTCGGCCTGGGCATAGGCGGACGTCGGAACGGCAAGGCTGGCAAGCAGCATCAAACGGAACAGCGTAATCCGGTTCATTATTCCCTCCCATTTTCGGGTGCTCCGCCCCGTCGCCATGACGGGTTTCGCGGGCCCCATTTGTTGTCGGCGCCGGTCCTTTCGCCGCGGGCGCGCGCCTTTCGCCCGCCGCAAGCGATCAGTAGATCATCGAATTGGGTTCCATCCCCAGCATCGCACGGCCGCGCAGTTCGGATGCCGCGTCGATGTCGTAGATGACGTGGTTCGACATGACGTTGATGTCGCGCAGATGCCGCTGCAGCGGATTGCCCCGCATGTGGGCGCCGGCGCCCGCCGCCTCGACCAGCGTGCGGATCGCCTCGCGGCAGATTTCCATCGCGTGCGCGATCTGCAGGCGCATGAAGCTGCGCTGCTCGAAGGTGGCGGGCACCGGCCCCGCCGCGAGTTCGACGTTGCGATTGACCGCGGCGCGCAGCAACATCTCCGCGGTCGCGATCTGCACGTCGGCATGGGCCAGGCGCATCTGCGCCGCGGGCTTGTCCGATTGCCGGGTCGTGCTTCCCGGGATGACGCGTTGCTGAAGCTGTTCGGCAAAGGCGGCGACCGCGGCGCGCCCGACCCCGACGCCGCCGATCGCCGCGGTGACGCCCAGGAAGGGGGTCATCGGCTGGCGATAGATCGGATTGTCGTACAGGCGCGCGCCGTGGCCGGTTCCGGCCCGCATGTCGTTCATGTTCATCGTGCGATATTCGGGGATGAAGGCGTCCTCGATCAGCAGGTCGTGGCTGCCCGTTCCCTCCATCCCGTCGATATGCCAGGTGTCGAGCACCTTGACCTCGTTCGTCGGCAGGGCGCAGAACAGGGCGCGGCGCTCGGGGTCGTCGGGGATCGCGCACGCCACCATCGCCCAGTTGGAATTCATGATCCCGGTGCCCCATTTCCAGCGGCCCGAGATGCGATAGCCGCCGTCGACCGGAATCGCCTTGCCCGGGGGGGCGGTCACGCCGGGCGCGATCACATAGGGGACATGGTCTCCGCCGCCGCCGAAAATCTCGTCCTGGAACGGCTCGGGAAATTGCGACAGCATCCAGATATGCTCGACGCAGAATGCGGTGACCCAGCCGGTCGACGCGCAGCCTTCGGCCAGCGGCAGCATCGCGTCGAGGAAGCTGTCGACGTCGAATTCCAGCCCGCCATATTTGCGCGGCATGAAGTGATAGAAACAGCCGGTCGCGCGGATGGCGTTCCACACCTCGACGATCGGGCGCCGTTCGCGCTCGCACGCCGCGGCGTGCCGCTGCAACAGCGGCTTGAGCGCGGTGGTGCGGCGGACCAGGTCTTCGGGCGTGAGCTGGGCCAGTTGCTCGCGCGTCAGGAAATCATCCCCGACCGGAATCGCGGGTTGGACGGTCGGCGGTAATTCCATGTCGGCCACGGCTATTCTCTCCCTCATGTCTTTGGAGGGAGTTTGTCAGGCTGCCTGACAAAGTCAATAGTATACTAACTATTTTCTTTCGGGGGCGCTCAAATCGGGAATGGGGCCCCAGTCCGCCGAGATCGCGTCGTCGAGGGCGTCGAGGCGATCCTTCCCCAGACGGGCGCCCAGATGCTGGTGCAAGGCGTTCATCACCGCTTCGGCGGCGTGCCGGAGCGGCGATGAATCGGGATGAAAGCTGATCTTGTGCGCGCGCCTGTCCTGCGGGTCGGGTCGGACCACCAGGATATTCTGTTCGACCAGCGTCGCAATCATCTCGCTCATCGACTGGCGCGTGATCCCCAGGTTGGCGGCGAGGCGGGCGGGGCGCGATTCGCCCATGGCGATGTTCGCGAACAGCATCGACTGGGTCCGCGTCGGGGTCGGCCAGCCGTCGCGGCGCAGGTTCGACTGGAGCGCCTCGTCATACCAATAGACCGCCCGCAGCAGGTGGATCATCGTCATCGGGTGATGGGATGCTTGCGTCATGGGCGGGCCCGTTTCCTGCGTCCTGTTGCTCATCGGGGGCGGCGATGGACCAGATGCACGGCGTTGCCAACCCCGATCCCGCGCCGCGCCGGCCGGGATCGGGCGTGCATATATGGACTTCAGACACGCAAGGCCCGTTCCCCGGCGAAAGCCGGGGGCCAGATGGCATGGTGCCGCGCGGCATGGACCCCGGCTTTCGCCGGGGAACGGTTGGCTGGCGAAAAGGGGCCGTGACCGATCGGGCGATCGATCCCGCCCGCGCTACAGCAGTTCGAACACGTCGTAACGGACCGCGCCGCCGACGCTGGCGCCGAGTCCGACCGCGACGATGTCGTTCAGCCAGCGATAGCGCTCGTCGCCCGTTTCGAACATCGGCGTGGTGCGGAAATAGACTTCGGCCTTGTCCTCCGCAGTCTGCGGTCCGCCGTTTCGCGCATGCTTGTGCGCGGCCGAAAGCGGCCGCAGCACGCCGCGATAGGAAACGTAGATCAGCGCGCCGTCGTGCGTTTCCATCGTGATGCGGGCGTCGAGCCGCAGCGTGTCGTTGTCGTCGATGGTTGCCCAGTCGCCGCCGCTCGGCATCACCCGGCCGCGCAGTCGCTCGCCTTCGACCTCGCCGCCGGTCAGCGCCGCGATCATCCGGCGTCCGAAATGCGCCTTGCCGATCATCTGCTGGGGCTCGGTGAAAGCGGCGCGATAGGAACAGAGGTAGCGGAAGCGGGGTTCGTCCATCGGTCATCCTTTCGGAAAAAAGGCGGAAAGCGGAAAGGGGGAGGGCGGCTCCATCGGGGCGGAGCCGCCCGCCGCGTCAGAAGCTGAACGCGACCGTCGCCCCATAGGTGCGCGGCGGCGCATAGGGGGTCAGAAGCTGGCGATAGGCGGAGAACCAGGTGACATAGGTCGGCGTCAGCTCGTTCGTCAGATTCTTGCCCCACAGCGACAGCTCCCAGCCATCGTCGGGGTTCGACAGCGAGAGGCGCGCGTCGACATTCTCGTGCGCGGGCCAAAGCTGCTGCGGGATGTTCGACGCCTCGAAATAGGCGTCGTCGACCCAGCTGTAATCGACCCGCAGCTTTGCCGTCAGGTCGCCGATCGGGCGTTCGAACTGGCCGCCGATGTTGAACTTGTTGCGCGGCGAGCGCGGCAGCTGGTTCCCCGTATAGTCGGTGCCGGGGATCGCATATTCGATGAACTTGGTATCGAGCCACGAATAGCTGCCGTCGATCTGGAGCCCGTCGACCGGGCGTACGACCGCTTCGACCTCGATCCCCTTGATCCGCGCCTTGGCCGCATTGCTGACGACGACGCAGCAGAGCGGGACGAGCTGCGAGATCTGCAGGTCCGAATAATCGGTCCGGAAGGCCGCGACGTTCAGGCGAAGCCGGCGGTCGAGCCAGTCGGTCTTCGCGCCGATTTCATAGCCCCAGGCGAATTCGGGGTCGTAGGGGGTGGAGGCGCCCGCCGCGGTGCCCGACAGCCCCTGGAACCCGCCGCTCTTGTAGCCGCGCGCGACCGAGGCATAGAGCAGGACGTCGTCGGTCGCCTTCCAGTTGAGCGCGAACCGCGGCGTGAAGGCCTTCCAGCTCTTCTTGCCCGTAACGTCATAGCCGTCGAGCGACCCGAGCGGCGGTGGCAGGCCCGGACCGTCGTCGGCCTTGTATCCCGCGAAGCGGCCGCTCTTGCGCTCCCACGTCATGCGCGCGCCGACCGTCGCGGTCAGCGACGGGACGATCTCGACGTCGACCTGGCCGAAGATCGCGAAGCTGCGCGCGTTGACCGACTGCGGATAGATGCCGGTCCCCGATCCTTCGGGGGTCGGGAAATCCTGAATCTGCCCTTCGACGCGGTCGTTGTTCTCCTTGAGGAAATAGACGCCGGTCTGGCCTTTCAGGCGGCCGTCCCACGCGTCGAAGGCCAGGCGCAGTTCCTGGCTGAACTGGCTGTTGTTCTCCTCGCCGAAACTGGTCGATTCGATCTGCGCCGGCGGGTTGATGGGGTTGCTGAAGAAGGGCGTGACGAAGTTGAACTTGACCTTGCGCAGCGCGGTGAGCGAGGTCAGCGTCCCGAACGGCAGGTCGATGTTGACCTCGCCCGAATAGGTCTGGATCGTCCGCTTGATCTCGCCGTCGATATAGGCGTTCACGACGCGCGGGTCGGGATTGATGCCGACGCAGTGGATGCCGTCCTGAAAGCTGCTGTCGCAATTGTTGTGGCGCGGATTGCCCTTCTGGTCCTGGTGCGAGATGTCGGCGCGCAGGATGATGTCGAGCGTGTCGTTCGGGACGAAGCGCAACGCCGCGCGGCCCGTCGTCAGGTTCAGGTCGTTGACGCGGTGGCCCGTCGTCTCGTTATATTCGAAGCCGTCGCGCTGCTTGTGCGAAAGGCCGGCCGAAAAATAGATGGTGTCGGTCAGCGCCATGTTGCCGCGGGCGGTCACGCCGATGCGGTCGTAATTGCCGTAGGTGCCCTCGAAATGAAAGCTTTCCTCGTCGGTCGGCTTGCGGCTGACGAACTGGACGAGGCCGCCGATCGCATTCTTGCCGAACAACGTCCCTTGCGGTCCGCGCAGCACCTCGACCCGTTCGAGGTCGAGCGCGTCGAGGTCGGGCGTGCCGCCGCGCCCGGCATAGACGCCGTCGACGAAGACGACCACCGACGGGTCGCCGCCGGCATTCTGGCTGATGCCCGGCGCGCTGCCGATGCCGCGCATCGAAAAGTTGGTGTTGACCGGGTCGACCGCGCTGATCGCCAGGCCGGGGGTGCGGATCGCGATGTCCTGCACCGTCTCGACGCTGTTGTCGCGGAGCTGGTCGGCGCCGAAGGCGGTGACCGAAACGGGCACGTCCTGCAGCCGCTGTTCCTGGCGCTGCGCGGTGACGATGATGTCGTCGCTGTCGCGCGGCGCGCTGTCCTGCGCCGCGGCGGGCACGGCTATCGCCGCGGTGCCCGCGAGCAGCAGCGTGGTTATCCTGATTTCCGTTCTAGCCATCTCTCATCTCCCGACCCGCCGGCCCGCGGCTCATATCCGCTTGACTCAGCCTTATTTTTACTTAGCGTTCTAAGTAATATTTCATATATAACAGCATGATCGAGCGCGCAAGGGCGCGCCGTGCGCGAAGGGACGGGATGATGGCGAACGACGGCGCAACGATCCGATCGCGGCAGGAGCCATCGCCCGACGCGGGCGCCGAATCCCCGCAATGGCCGCGCCCGGTCTATGGCTGGTACGTCGTCGGCGTCCTCCTGCTCGCCTATACCTTGTCCTTCGTCGACCGGATGATCCTGAGCCTGCTCGTCGCGCCGATCCGCGCCGCGCTCGACATCTCGGATACCGAGGTCAGCCTGCTCATCGGGTTGGCCTTCGCGCTTTTCTACACGCTGCTGGGCCTGCCGCTGGCGTGGATCGCCGACCGCTGGAACCGCCGCAACCTGATCCTCGTCGGCGTCGCGCTGTGGAGCGTGATGACCGCGGGCTGCGGCTTCGCGGGAAGCTATGCCACGCTGTTTCTCGCGCGTATGGGCGTCGGGGTGGGAGAGGCGGCGCTGTCCCCCGCCGCCTATTCGATGCTCAGCGACACCTTCCCGCGCGACCGTCTGGCGCGCGCGCTGGCGGTCTATTCGATCGGGGTGCCGCTCGGCTCGGGCGTGGCGATGATCCTCGGCGCCTTCGTCGTCCAGGCCGTGCTCGCCGCGCCGATGGTCGATCTGCCGTTCGTCGGCCCGGTCGAGGCGTGGCGGACGATCTTCCTGTGGGTCGCGGCGCCGGGATTGCTGGTCTGCCTGCTGCTCCTCACCGTCCGCGAACCGCTGCGCCAGGGACGCCGGCAGGCTGCCGCCCACGCCGACGAGCCGCCGGCGCCCGGCTTTCTCGCCCACCTCGTCCGGCAGCGCGCGGCGCTCGGCGCGCTGTTCGTCGGCATGGCGCTGATCGGGCTCGTCATGTACGGCGTGATCGCCTGGGTTCCGACCTTCTTCTTCCGCACCTATGGCATGGAGGTGTCGCGGGCCGGGCTGTGGTTCGGCGTCATCATGGCGATCGGCGGCGCGGCGGGGCTGGTGCTCGGCGGCACGCTGGCCGACCGGATGTTCGGCAAGGGCGTCGCCGACGCGCATCTGCGCGTGATGCGGCTGTCGATCCTGCTGGGCGGCCCGCCGCTGCTCGCCGCGGCGCTGATGCCCGATGCGGTGCTGGCGTTCGCGATGCTGGCGATCGCCTTTCCGATGCTGACGATGCACGGCGTCGGGACGGTGGCGTTGCAGCTCATCACCCCGAACGAATATCGCGCCCGCGTGACGGCGCTCTATTTCTTCATCGTCAACCTGACCGGGCTGGGTTTCGGTCCGATGCTGATGGCGCTGCTCACCGACCAGCTGTTCGGCGACGATGCGGCGCTGCGCTATTCGATAGCGCTGGTGACCGGCGTCGCCATGCCGCTGGCGGCGATCATCCTGACCGTGGGCTTTCGCGCCTTTGCCCGCGAACTGGCGAAGATGTCGGACGGCGCCTGATTCCGTCCACGGCGATCCGCCGATCGGGTCAGGCGCTCACGCCCGCACCAGCGCGTCGATCGCGCCTTGCAGGATGAAGGCGGCGGCGGCGCTGTCGATGCGCTCGGCGCGTTTCGCGCGGCTGACGTCGGCGGCGATCATCGCGCGCTCGACCGCCGCGGTCGACCAGCGCTCGTCGCACAGCAGCACGGGCAGGCCCAGCGGCGCGAGGTTGCGCGCGAAGGCGCGCACCGACTGGGTGCGCGGACTGTCGCTGCCGTCCATGTTGAGCGGCAGCCCGACGACGAGGCCGACGACCGACTGCGCGGCGACGAGCCCGCGCAGGGCGTCGAGATCGGCGGCGAACTTGCCGCGGCGGATCGTCCGGTCGGGGGTCGCGAAGCTCCACCCCGCGTCGCACAGCGCGACCCCGATCGTCTTCGTCCCGACATCGAGCCCGGCGAGGCGCCCGCCGTCGGGAAGCGCGGCGGCGAAATCGGGGGTGAGGGTGGAAATCATCGATCGGTCCTTATCGCCGGATTCCGTCATGCTGAACTTGATTCGGCATCCATTCGGCGCCTCGCCCGAAATGGGGCGCCGAATAGCCCCCCGATCGAGGACCTGTTCCCGGGCGAAAGCCGGGGTCCACGCGGAGCGCGCGATGCCGTCTGGACCCCGGCTTTCGCCGGGGAACGGGAAGATTGCCGATCAAGTGCGGGGTGACGAGGGAGCGGATTCGGGTGTTGCGGCAGCCGTTGGCGCCACGGCAGGCGGAACCGGCGAAGGCTTGCCCTCGAACGCCGCGAGCCGGCGCAGCACGTCGGCGCGGACGTTCGCCCAGAACAGGGTGATGTCGTAGACGTGATAATTGTTGCCCGGCAGCACATAGCCCGGAACGACATAATCCTTCACGACATCGGCCTGCCCGATCATCAGGAAGCCCCGCGCATCGTCGCACGTCGCGCCGACCTTGCCGGGGATCAGGCGCCCCTCGGTGAATTTCGCCTCGGGCTTCAGCGTGCCCAGATTGGCCTCTGCGGGCGCATCGGTGTCCGGAATCCCGGTGATCGGATTGGTGCACAGCATGCGCGTTTCGGCGCGCGGGCGGCCGTCGAAGCCGATGGTGCCGTCATAGGCCTCGGTCACCATCGCCGGATCGGCGGGCTCGGCAAAGCTCGCCCACGACAGGATGCAGCCCTTCTGGTCGGGGGTCGTGCAGGCGGGAAGGCCGAGCGCGGGCAGGTCGGTTTCGACCGAGATCGGCCAGCCGACGATATAGGCGGCGACGACGCGCTTCGCGAGCGGGGTGCCGGCGACGCGGTTCTTCAGCAGCGTTTCGAGGTGCAGCGCGCCCTGGCTGTGCCCCGCGAGGATGATCGGCCGGTTCTTCGGGATCGCGGCCAGAAAGGCGTCGAACGCCTGCTCGACATCGCGATAGGCGGCGTCGATCGCCTTGCCGGCGGTGACGCGGTCGGTGGCGAGGAAAGCCCCCAGCGTCGCCTGGCGATAGCGCGGCGCCCACACCTCGCCCGCGTCGGAAAAGGCGCTTGCCATGCCGCGCACGAACAGGTTGGCGCGGTGGTCGGCGTCGCGGTCGGAGAGCGGGGCGTTCCAGCTCGACTTGCTGTAATAGCTCGTCGGATGGACGAAAAAGATCGCCGCGTCGCCTCGAACAGCGGGGGCGGATGCGGCGGCCGGCGCGGCGGCGCGGGCGGGCGGCACGATCTGGCCGCGCGCCTGCGCCGCGTCGCCGCCGGAGGCGTCGCTGCCCGACGCATCGTCGGCAAGGTCGGGGCGCCATTTCGACGGATCGTCCTCCATCCCCGGCCGCGCGAACCACATTTCGGGATCGTCATAGGCGTTGGGCGCGGCAACGACCTGCGGCTTGAATTCGGCGCTGGGGACGAACGCGACCCGCGCGACCCAGCCGGGGAAAAGTTGATAGACGACGCCGGCGGCAAGGATCAGCAGGATGATCGCGGCGATCAGATAGAGGAATTTGCGGGCCAAATGCGGGCTCCATGGGAGAGGGGCAGGATTTGTCAAATCTCTAGCCGCCGTTCAAATCGGCGTCACCCTGAACTTGTTTCAGGGTCCATGGCCTGTCCTTGAACGGGATGCCGTGCGGGACGAAAGGACAGGCCATGGATGCTGAAACAAGTTCAGCATGACGAGTTGAGGCGTTAGATGTCGCGCATGACCGATGCGCCCGCCAGCTCGCCCGCCCCCGAGTCGCACCGTCTGGACGGCAGCGATCCGCCGTGGCCGCTGCGGCCGTGGATCATGGCGGCGGTCTGCTCGGTCGCGGGGCTCGCCTTTCACCTGCTCGTCGACCATTTGTACGAGGACCCGCTCGCCGCCTGGCGCAGCGCGCTCGCCGCCGCGGTCGCGGTGGGGACGATCACCTTCGTTCTGGGGGTCGAGCTTCGCCGCTGGCACTGGGCGCTGGGCTTCGCGCTGCTGTGGGGCGCGGTGATGGGGCTCATCGTCTGGCAGTCGGCGGGCTACAATATCCACGGATCGCCGGTCGAATGGCCGTTCTGGTCGGGGATGCTCGCGGTGCTCGTCGCGACGCCCCTGTTCCAGACGCGGCGCGACGTCGCGCCCGATGCCCGCTTCTGGCGGCTGTGGCGGATGCCCTACGACCGGCTGCACGGTCATGCGTGGACCGATGCCGTGATCGGCGCGGCCGGCCTTGCCTTCGTCGGCGTCACCTTCCTGCTCGTCGTGCTGATCGGACAGATGTTCAAGCTGATCGGGATCGACGTCATCGAACGGCTGCTCAATGACGAATGGTTCGGCTGGATGCTCGCGGGGGCGGCCTTCGGCGGCGCGGTGGGGCTGCTGCGCGAACGCGACCGGCTGGTCGCGACGCTCCAGCGGCTGGTGATGATCGTGCTCGCGGTGCTGGCGCCGGTGCTCGCGGTCGCGCTGGTCCTCTTCCTCGTCTCGCTGCTCGGAACCGGATTGCAGAAGCTGTGGGATTCAGGCTTTTCGACCGCCGCGCTGATGATGGCGGCGGCGGCTTTCGCGGTGCTGCTCGCCAATGCGGTGATCGGCGACGGGCGCGAGGATCGCGCGACCAATCCGCTGCTGCGCTGGGCCGCGCCGGTGCTGGCGGTCGCGGTGCTGCCGCTCGCGGGCATCGCCTGTTATTCGATGGGTCTGCGCATCGGCCAATATGGCTGGACCCCCGAACGCCTGTGGGGCGTGATCGCGGCGGCGGTCGCGCTCGCCTACGGCGTCGCCGGGGTGTGGGCGGTGGTCCGCGGACGGCGCGATTTCGACGACTGGCTGCGCCCCCTGCAACAGAAGCTCGCGATCGGATTGATGCTGCTCGCGCTGTTTCTGGCGCTGCCGATCCTCGATTTCGGGGCGATTTCGGCGCGCGATCAGCTGGCGCGGCTGAACAGCGGCGCGACCCCGGCCGAAAAGTTCGACTGGGCGGCGATGGCGTTCGATTTCGGGCCGGCGGGGCGGGCTGCGCTGCGCGACATGACCCGGTCGCCGCAGAAGGCGCGCGCCGACGCCGCAAGGGCCGCGCTCGCGGCGAAGAATCGCTGGGACCTCGCCGGGCCGCGCGGGCCGACGCTGCTGAAACCGTTCGCGGAGCGGCTGCGCATCGTCCCGGCGGACCGCGCGCTCCCCGCCGAAGCGCTCGCGCGGATCGAGGCGAGCTATATGTGCGCCCGCGCCAAAGCCTGCGTCGCGATATGGCTTTCCGACGACCGGATCGGCGTGCTGGGGCAGCAGGAAGCGGGCGAGGCGCTGCAATTCGACCATGTGACGCGCAATGCCGCGGGTCAGTGGGTACAGGGCGACGCGGCGAGCCCGCGTCCGGCGCGGCCGGGGCTCGACCTGTCGAAGGCGCGGGTCGAGGTCGAAACGGTTCGCCAGCGGCGCATCACGGTCGATGGCGTGCCCGAAACCGGCCCTTTCGATTAGGCGCCGCTTGATGCGCAGGGGGGAGGGTGCTAGCGGCGCGGCGTCCCCCGCACGAGGCAGGAAGCTATGGCAATCGATCAGGCAACGGTGAAGAAGATCGCGTCGCTGGCGCGCATCGCGATCAGCGATGCGGAGGCCGCCGCGATGGAAGGCGAACTCAACAACATCCTCGGCTGGGTCGAGCAACTCGGCGAGGTCGACGTGAGCGGGGTCGAGCCGATGACGGCGGTGATCCCGAACACGCTGCGGCTGCGCGACGATATCGTCGACGCCGATCCGCTGACCGGCGGCAACCGCCGCGACGACGTGCTGGCGAACGCACCCGAGCCGCAGCACGGCTTCTTCGGCGTGCCCAAGGTGATCGAGTGATGACTGACGCTATGGTTCCAGCCGTTTGTCCTGAGCTTGTCGAAGGACCGTCCTTCTTCGACGCGGCAGGGAAAGAACGGTGCTTCGACAAGCTCAGCACGAACGGGTTTTGATGATGACCGATTTGACCAATCTCACCGTCGCGCAGATCCGCGACGGCCACCGCGCGGGCGATTTCAGCGCCGTCGAGGTCGCGGAGGCGTTCAACGCCAATGTCGCGGCCGCGAAAGCGCTCAACGCCTTCATCGTCGAGACGCCCGAACAGGCGCTCGGCGCGGCGAAGCAGGCCGATGCCGACCGGGCCGCGGGAACGCTGAAACCGCTGTCGGGCGTGCCGATCGGCATGAAGGACCTGTTCGCGACCAAGGGCGTCCAGACCACCGCCGCGAGCCATATGCTCGAAGGCTTCGTGCCGCGCTACGAATCGACCGTGTCGCAGAAATTGTGGGACGCGGGCGCGGGGATGCTCGGCAAGCTCAACCTCGACCAGTTCGCGATGGGCTCGTCGAACGAGACGAGCTTTTTCGGCAACGTCATCTCGCCGTGGAAGCGGAACGATGGCGGCAATGCCGCGCTCGCGCCTGGCGGCTCGTCGGGCGGCAGTTCGGCGGCGATCGCGGCGCGGCTCTGCCCCGCCGCGACGGGCACCGACACCGGCGGCTCGATCCGCCAGCCCGCGGCCTTCACTGGCATTTCGGGGATCAAGCCGACCTACGGCCGCTGCTCGCGCTGGGGCATCGTCGCCTTCGCCAGTTCGCTCGACCAGGCGGGGCCGATGGCGCGCGACGTGCGCGACTGCGCGATCATGCTTCAGAATATGGCGGGCTTCGACCCCAAGGACGCGACCAGCCTCGACCTGCCCGTGCCGAATTGGGAAGCCGCTTTGTCGAGCGATCTCAAGGGCAAGAAAGTCGGCATTCCCAGGGAATATCGACTGGAGGGCATCGATCCCGACATCGACGCGATGTGGGATGCCGGCATCGCGATGCTCAAGGATGCCGGGGCCGAGGTCGTCGAGATCAGCCTGCCGCACACCAAATATGCGCTGCCGGCCTATTATATCATCGCCCCCGCCGAAGCCTCGTCGAACCTCGCGCGCTATGACGGGGTGCGCTACGGGCTGCGCGATCTGCCGCAGGGTGCGGGGTTGCAGGACATGTATGCCGCGACGCGCGCCGAAGGCTTCGGGCCGGAGGTCAAGCGCCGCATCATGATCGGCACCTATGTGCTGTCGGCGGGCTTCTACGACGCCTATTACACGCAGGCGCAGAAGGTGCGTACGCTGATTTCGCGCGATTTTTCGGCGGCGTTCGAACGCTGCGACGTGATCCTCGCCCCGACCGCGCCGTCGGCGGCGTTCGGGCTCGGCGAAAAGACCGCCGACCCGCTGTCGATGTATCTGAACGATGTGTTCGCGGTGCCGGCCAGCCTCGCGGGGCTGCCCGCGATGTCGGTCCCCGCGGCGCTCAACCGCGAAGGCCTGCCGCTGGGCCTGCAGATCATCGGCAAGGCCTTCGACGAGCAGGGCGTGCTCAACGCGGGGCTGGCGATCGAGGAACGCGCGGGCTTTACCGCGCGGGCGGAGAAATGGTGGTAAGATGACGGACTATCGCATCAAGGGCGAAACCGGCGAGTGGGAGGTCGTGATCGGCCTCGAGGTCCATGCGCAGGTCACCTCCAACGCCAAGCTCTTTTCGGGCGCCGCGACGGCGTTCGGGGCCGAGCCGAACACGCAGGTGTCGCTGGTCGATGCCGCGATGCCCGGCATGCTGCCGGTGCCGAACCGCGAATGCATCCGCCAGGCGGTGCGCACCGGCATGGCGATCGACGCGCAGATCAACAAATGGTCGCGCTTCGACCGCAAGAATTATTTTTATGCCGACCTGCCGCAGGGCTATCAGATTTCGCAGCTTTATCATCCGCTTGTCGGCGAAGGTTCGCTGACGATCGAGGCGGACGAGAAGGCGGGAATCGACGATGAAAAGCGCATCGCGATCGAACGCATCCATGTCGAGCAGGACGCCGGCAAGCTGATGCACGATCAGCATCCGACGATGTCGTTCGTCGACCTCAACCGCTCGGGCGTCGCGCTGATGGAGATCGTGTCGAAGCCCGACATGCGCTCGCCCGCCGAGGCCGGCGCCTATCTGCGCAAGCTGCGCGCGATCCTGCGCTACGTCGGCTCGTGCGACGGGAACATGGAAGAAGGCTCGATGCGCGCCGACGTCAACGTCAGCGTCCGCAAGCCCCGCGAAGCGCTGGGCACGCGCACCGAGACGAAGAATGTCAATTCGGTCCGCTTCGTCATGCAGGCGATCGAATATGAGGCGAAGCGCCAGGTCGAGGTGCTGGAATCGGGCGGCACGGTCGACCAGGAAACGCGCCTGTTCAACCCCGACAGCGGCACGACGCGGACGATGCGGTCGAAGGAGGACGCGCACGATTACCGCTATTTCCCCGACCCCGACCTGCTGCCGCTCGAACTCGACGATGCGTTCCTCGACGAATGCCGGGCGAGCCTGCCCGAACTGCCCGACGCCAAGCGCGCGCGCTACGAGGCGCTGGGGATTTCGGCCTATAACGCCGGCGTACTGACCGCCGAGGTCGAGAGCGCGCGCTGGTTCGACGCGCTGCTCGACGCGGGCGCGGAGCCGAAGGCGGCCGCCAACTGGATGACCAGCGAACTGTTCGGCGCGCTCAACCGGCTGGGCAGGGAGATCGCCGATTCGCCGGTCGGCCCGGCGCAGGCGGCGGAACTGCTCGGCCTCGTCGCCGACGGCACCATCTCGGGCAGCATCGCCAAGCAGGTGTTCGAGATCATGCTCGAAACCGGCGACGATGCGGCGAAGATCGTCGAGGACAAGGGCCTTCGGCAGACGAGCGACACCGGCGCGATCGAGGCGGTGATCGCCGAGGTGCTGGCGAAGAATCCGAACCAGCTCGAACAATATCGCGGCGGCAAGGAAGCGCTGTTCGGCTTCTTCGTCGGCCAGACGATGAAGGCGATGCAGGGCAAGGCGAACCCGCAGGTGGTGAACGAACTGCTGAAGAAGGCGCTGGGATAAGCGGTCGCGGCTCCGGCCGCGCGCCCCCGGGCTTTGCCGCGGCGATTCGCCGCATCGCCATCGTTCGCCCGCGCAGGCCTCCCGATTGTTGATCCGAAAGGCGGCCTGCATCAGGATCGTTGCATTCAGCGCAACATCATGCATCAGCTCCTGGCATTGTCTTGGCCGCGGCAGGCCCTAGACTTCGCTGGTTCCGGGCGGTTCCGGACTGATCGCGGAATCCCTATGCCTATCGACACCCTTCGCCGTATCGCCCGGTATCTGACCGGTCTCGCAGCCGCCGTCCTCGTCACGGCTCCCGCCGTCGCCCAGTCGCCGGCGCCCGATGTCGTCGCGCTGGTCGGCGGCGCGGTGGTCGACGTGGAAAACGGCCGCGTCATCGAGGATGCCGTCGTCGTCATCGAGGGCGAGCGGATCGTTCAGCTCGGCCCGCGCGGCCGACTCCAGCCCCCGCCCGGCGCGCGCATCGTCCCCGTCGACGGGCGCTGGCTGATCCCCGGCCTCATGAACATGCACGTGCATTTCGGCCTGAAGCTTCCCGGCAGTGCCGGGGCCGAACTGCAGAACGAGACGGACGCGCAGCAGGCGCTGCGCATGGCGCACAATGCGCGCCTTTCGCTGCGCGCCGGCGTCACCTCGGTTCGCCTGGTGTCCGAAATCCACGGCAATGATTTCGCGCTTCGCCGCGCCATCGACCGGGGCGAGGCCGTCGGGCCGCGCATCGAAACGGCCGGCGAACTGATCGTGCCCACCGGCGGGCACGGCTTCCTCGAGGTCGACGGCCCCTACGCCTTCGCGCAGGCGGCGCGTCGACAGATCAGCCAGGGCGCCTCGTGGATCAAGATCGCCATTTCGGGCGGCATCTCCGACACGCACGGCGCCATCGCCGCCGCCCCGATGACCAACGACGAATTGTCGGTCCTCATCGACGTGGCCCACCGCAACGGCGTGCGCGTCACCGCGCACAACGGTTCGCCCGAGGCGGCGATGCAGGCCTTGACCTACGGCATCGACGGTTTCGAACACGGCTATCACCTGACCGAGCCGGTGCTGCGCCGCATGGCGAAGGACAAGGTGTGGCTGGTGCCGACGATCGTGGTCAGCCAGCCGGGCGCGCGCGCCTTCTATCAGCGCATCGGGTCGCCGGACTGGTATCTGCAGCGGGTGGACAGCGTCGGCCGCGACCATTGGGCGATGCTGCAGTCCGCGATCCGCCTCGGCGTGCCGATCGCGCTGGGCACCGACCAGTTTCCCTTCGAGGACAATGAAGGCACGACCGCCACCGTGCGCGAGGCGGAGCTTTACGTCGACGCGGGAATGACCCCGCTCCAGGCGCTGCAGGCGGCGACCATCCAGCCGGCCCGCATGATGCGCCGCGACGCGGACATCGGCAGCATCGCCGTCGGCAAATTTGCCGACATCGTGCTCGTCGATGCCGACCCGACCCGCGATATCCGCGCCTTGCGCTCGATCGACTTCGTCATGAAGGGCGGACAGGTCGTGCGCGACGACCATGGCCTTTCGGGCCAGGTCCGGTGATCCGGGCGGCGTGACTCCATGACGCTCCGATCCCTGCTGTCGCCGACCCACCGGCGCTATGCGCACCGCTGGCTCCTGCTGATTCCCTTCATCTGGCAGGTCGGCGGGACCCCGCTGGTCAACACCGCCGCCGTTCGCGTCTTTTCCCTGCCGCTGCCGATGCTGTGGCAGATGTGCGGGATTCTGGTGGCGAGCGCCACCATCGGCTTCGTCTTCGCGCGCGACGAGCGCATCGAGGCGAATGACGAGCCGGACTCCTTCTCCGAACCCTCCGACGAGGCGAAATCCTCGTGATCCTCGGCCTGACCATCGCCATCGTACTCGGCACCATGGCGGGGGCGCTGTTCTACGGCAATCGCGACATCAGCTCGCCCCAGATCGGCGGGCCGGTGAACGCGCAGGGCGCTCCGGTCTTCGGCGGCGACCCGTGCGATATTCGCGGCGCCTATCGCAACGGTCCGGATGCGGCTCAGGTGCGCCAGCTCTGCCTCGCTCAGGGTCTGTCGGCCGCTGCGGTGGACAGCTATGTCTTCAACAGCACGCAGATTCAGGGCTTCGTCGGCGGCAACGTCAATCTGAAGGAGGAAACGGCCGATACCTGGACGGTCGGTGCCGTCTATCGCCCCAACTTCGGCAGTGCGCTGTTCTCGCGTCTTTCGGCTTCGATCGACTATTACAGCATCAAGATCACCGACGTGGTCGGCAGCATCACCGCGACGAACCAGCTTCAGGGCTGTTTCAATGCCACGGGCGTGACCAATCCGACCTATGACGTCAACAATGGCTATTGCCAGCTGTTCGAGCGCGATCCGCTGACCGGAAACGTGATCAACAGCCTGGGCCTCCAGCAGAATCTGGCGACCCTGAAGACGTCGGGCATCGACCTGCAGGTCGACTGGAGCTTCGATCTCGCCGATGCCGGTCTGGGCAATCTGGGCTCGCTGAACCTCAACTATGTGGTCGGCTGGCTGCGCGCCTGGCAGCGTCAGGACGCGGCGGGCGGACCGTTCAACGAGCGGGTCGGCACCATCGACTCGACCAACGGCTTCACCTTCCCGAAGTGGAAGATGCTGGGTTCGGTCAACTACAGCAACGGCCCGTTCGGTCTTGGCCTGCGCTGGCGCCGGGTCGGCAAGATGGACATCTACAACACCGCCAACAGCCTGCCTGCGATCAACTATTTCGATCTGCTCACCAGCTGGAACGTCAGCGACAGCTTCGTGCTGCGCATGGGGGTCAACAACCTGACGGACAAGGCGCCGCGCACCTGGACGCCGGGCATCCAGTCCAACACCGATCCGTCGACCTATGACATCCTGGGTCGCCGCTTCTTCGTTGGCGTGACGAGTCGCTTCTGATCCGCTCGGGGCGGCGACAGGCCTTTTTTGTCCCGAGGGCCTGTCGCCGCTTCACCATGGATGGCTATGGTGGGGTGACGATATGGGCGCACGATCCGCCCATCTGGAAAAACCGCGCGGCCTTGGGGCGGGCGAACAAGGAACGAGGACGGACGATGAAAAGACGTGAACTCTTTGCGGGAGCCGCCGGCGTAGCCTCTCTGGCCCTGATTTCCCGGTCGCCGGTCGCAGCGGCGCTTGGCCAGCCGGCCGCGCGGGAACGCTTCGCCCAGTTGGTCCGCGACAGTCAGCAGGCCGACGATCTCCTCAACCCCATGCGCCTTGCCCGCCGCGGGAAGCGCCCTTTGGGGCCGGTGTTCGTCGATCCGCAGGGGGAGGCCTATGCCACCCGGCTCGAAGCGAACAAGCGCGCCGAACTCGCGGGCCTCGCCAGGATCGACCGGGCGGCGCTGCCGGAGGGCGACCAGATCGCCTATGAGGTGTTCCGCTATCAGGCCGAAAAGGCGGTCGGGGAGTTCGACAGCGGCGTCAACGCCATCCGGCGCAAGGCGCCCCTGAACGCCTCCTTCGGGCTGCATGTGGAGTTTCCGGACTATATGTCGGCCGGCGTGTCGCTGGCGAGCGTCGAGGATTACGAGATCGCGCTGGAACAGCTCGACGGCTTCACGGGCTTCATGAACGACACGGTCGCGCGCCTGCGTCAGGGCATGGCCGACGGCTATCACCAGCCGAAGGTCGTGGTGAACAATGTGCTGAAGCAGGTGGAGGCGTTCCTGGCGCTGCCGGTCGAGCAGAACCCGCTCTATTCGCCCGTCACCCGCTTTCCCGAATCGATCGCGGCCGCGGACCGCGCGCGTCTGGAGGCCGCCTATCGCAAGGCGGTCGAGACGCGTGCCTATCCGGCCTATGACCAGTGGCGCACCTTCCTGCGCAACGACTATCTGCCCACCGCCGCCGCCGGCGCGGGCCTGTGGTCGATGAAGGACGGCGACCGGGTCTATGCGGCCGATCTGGTGCGGCACACCACCACGACGATGAGCGCGGAGGAGATCCACCGCGTCGGCCTGTCCGAGGTGGCGCGCATTCTCGAAGAGATGGAGGGCGCGCGTCAGGCCGCCGGCTTCACCGGCGATCTTCACGCCTTTTTCGAACATATCCGCACCGAGCCCAGTTTTTATTACACCAAACCTCAAGACCTTATCGACCATTTCGAGAGGATCGAAGCAAAAGTCTGGCAAAACATGCCCACCCTCTTCTCACGGCGTCCGCGCGCGGAGTTCGAGGTGCGCCCGCTGCCGGCGCTGGGGGATCAGCGCGGCACGGGCTATTACCGCTCCGGGCCACCCGACGCGTCTGAACCGGGCGTGCTCTATTTCAACATGGCGATGCTCAACACGCGTCCGATCCCGACGCTGGAAACGCTCCAGCTTCACGAGGGCGTGCCCGGCCATCATTATCAGTCGTCGCTGGTGCAGGAAGATGAAAGCCTGCCCGACATGCTGCGCTTCCGGCTAGCGCCGGCGACGGCCTACACCGAGGGGTGGGGGCGGTACGCGGAGTCGCTCGGCAAGGAGCTGGGCCTGTTCACCGATCCCTATCAGTGGTTCGGCCATCTCGACATGGAGATGCTGCGCGCCGTGCGTCTGGTGGTCGACACCGGCCTGCACGCCCTGCGCTGGGAGCGGCAGCAGGCGATCGACTATATGATGACGAACACGTCCATGGCGCCGCGCGACGTGGTGGTCGAGATCGACCGCTACATCACCAATGCTGGGCAGGCGAGCGCCTACAAGGTCGGCGAGTTGAAGATTCAGGAACTGCGGCGCCGCGCGACCGAAAAGTTGGGCAGCCGCTTCGACATCCGCCACTTCCACAACCAGGTACTCGATACCGGTGCCCTGCCGCTCGATGTGCTGGAAGCCAAGGTCGATCGCTGGCTGGCATCTGCTTGAGGGCCGCCGCCGGCCGGAGATGGGAATGAACAGAAGGCAGATACTCCTGGGCGCCGCCGCCGGCATCGCGATGGTCGGGACCGGCGCCGGGCCGCTGTTCGCGAGCGAAGGCGCCGATGCCCGGCTGAAAGCGCTGCTTGAGCGTCATGCGAACGCCTTGCGTCGGTTTGGCGCGGAGCCGGGCAATCCGGTCGGAGATCGGTCGCTGGCCGATCGTGCGAGGGCGCATGCCGAGAATGCGGCCCGCATGAAGGAATTGGTCGGGATCGGCCACGGCGCGCTGTCACCCGCCGCACGGATCGACCACGATACGGCAGCCTTCGTCTACGGGGTTCTCGACGACCAGTTGGCACGGCCGGGAACGGTCGACCTCGACCTGCGTCCCAGCCCTTATGTGGTCAGCCAGATGAACGGCGCCTATTACTGGCTGCCGTCCAGGCTCGGCACGGGTGGGGCCAGCGCAGAAGCGGAAGATCGCCGCGCCTATCTCGACAATATCGAGGCCCTGGCTCGGGGCATCGACGAGGAAAGCGAGCGCATCGCGCATGATGCCGGGCTGGGCGTCGTTCCGCCCGATTTTATCCTTGCCGCGACTTTGTCCCAACTGCGTGCGCTGCGGGACAGCGCGCCCGTGGCCAATCCTCTTCTGGCGCCCGCTATCGCGGCGTCGGGCACGGTCGGTGCGCAGGCGACCGAGCGCTTCGACCGCCTGATGAGGCCGGCACTCGACAGACAGGCTCAGGCGCTCCAGGCACTGATGCCCCGCGCTTCCTCGAAGGCCGGGGTCTGGGCCCAACCCGACGGCGAGGCGAACTATGCCTCCTCGCTTCGCGCCAACACCACTGCCAATATCGCGCCGGGCGATCTGCACCGCATGGGGCAGGAATGGGTGCGGGAGCTGAGCGCCGAGATCGACCACGACCTGCGTGCCCTGAACCTGACCCGCGGCTCGGTCGGCGAGCGCATTGCGGCACTGAATACGGATGCCCGCTTCATCCAGCCGGACACCGACGCGGGCCGGGCTGAAGTCCATCGCCAGGCCAAGGCTTATCTGGCCGCCGCGCGGGGGCGCGCCGCCCGCGCCTTCGACCATTTCGTAGATGATCCCGTCGAGGTCCGGCGCATGCCGCTGACCAGCGAGGACAGTTCGCCCATCGCCTTCTACAACGGTCCGCGAGATGGTACTTCCGGCGCGGTCCTGCTCAACCTCAAGAAGCCCAGCGACCTGCCGTCCTGGCGCCTGCCGACACTGGTTCACCATGAAGGTGTGCCAGGCCATCACACTCAGGCAGCGGTGCTGAGGGACGCGGGCGGCCTTTCGCTTTTCCGGCGCACGGTGCGTTTCTCGGCCTGGACCGAAGGATGGGCGCTCTACGCCGAGGCGCTGGCGGACGAAATCGGCGCTTATGCAGACGACCCCTTCGGGCGGATTGGCTATCTGCAGGCCCAGCTCTGGCGCGCGGGACGTGTGGTTGTCGATACCGGTATCCATCACGAGCGCTGGACCCGCGAACAGGCTATTGCCTTCATGGTCGATACGGTCGGCGAATTGCCCGGACCCACCGCGCGCGAGGTGGACCGCTATTGTGTCTATCCGGGGCAGGCTTGCTGCTTCATGGTCGGCAAGCAGCGAGATTCGCGCCTCGCGTGAGGCAGCGCGACGCGCCATGGGGTCGCGCTTCTTCCTTGGCGACTATAACGATCTCATCCTGCGGTCCGGCCCCCTGCCGATGGAGGTTCTGGACGCCCTAGTTCAACAATGGAGCGCCGCCTGATGCGTCGTCGTGATCTTCTGGCCGGTGCGGCTGCGCTGGGTGCCACTTTTTCTCTCACCGGCTGCGCCTCTGCGGGCCGTGCGGCGGGAACGTCCGCCGATGTCCGTCTCGCCGCGATGCTCGAGAGGCACGCCCGAGCCTTGCGGGACGAGGAGGGCGGACCGGACAGGCTAGGCGATTACTCCCTCGCGGCGCGTGCGCGGGCACGCCGGGCCAATGCGGCGCGCCTGGTCGAACTGAACGGCGTCGATCGCTCCGCCCTCTCGCCCGCGGCCGCGCTGGACTATGACACCGCGCGTTTCGTCTATGGGGCCATGGACGATCAATATGGGCGCTACGGTTTCTCGGACATCAATCTGCGCCCCAGCCCCTATGTCGTCAGCCAGATGAACGGGGCCTATTATTGGTTGCCGGACGGCATCGCCGGTCGCTCCCCCCTGACGAACGAAGCGGATGCCGAGCGATATCTCGACAAGCTGCGGCAACTGGCGGTCGCCCTCGATCAGGAAACGGAGCAGATCGCCCATGACGCCGGTCTTGGCGTCGTGCCACCGGCCTTCATTCTCGCCAAGACGGTGGCGCAGATCGCGACGCTGCGCGATATGCCCGCTGCTTCGAATCCCCTGATCGGGCCTGCCGTGGCCCGCGCGCGTGCCGCCGGCCTGAACGATCTGGAAAGTCGTGCCGCGGCGATCTTCGCCGCGCAGGTCGCGCCGGCGCTTACCCGCCAGATGGCGGCGCTGGATGCTCTGCGTCCGCGTGCCGCCGATTGGGCCGGCGTGTGGGCAAAGCCGGACGGGGAGGCTTATTACGCGTCGGGTCTCCATTCCAACACCACGGCCGGCTACGCGCCGGCGGAGCTTCACCGGCTGGGGCTGACGTGGGTGGCGGAACTGACCGCCGAGATCGATCGCCTGCTACGCGCGCAAGGGCTCACCGAAGGCAGCGTCGCCGCGCGGATGAGCGCGCTGGACCGCGACCCGCGCTTCCTCAAGGCGGACAGCGATGCGGGGCGACGGGAGATCATCGATTATGCGACCGCGCGTCTGGCTCGGATAAGAAACCTCCTGCCTAGCGGGTTCGCTTTCGTGCCTGATCTTCCCATAGAGGTCCGGCGGGTATCACCCGCGATCGAGAAAGGTGCGCCAGGCGGCTTCTACAGCGCCAGCAGCAATCCGGCCCAGCCATCGGTCATCTACATCAACCTTCGGTCGGTCGAAGAGAACGCCCTGTGGCGGATTCCCACGCTGTTGCATCACGAAGGTATCCCCGGCCACCATTTTCAGGCCAGCATCCTGAAGGAAGCGGGCAAGCTTTCGCTGTTTCGTCGGACGGTGCGCTTCTCGGCCTGGACGGAAGGCTGGGCGCTCTATGCCGAGCAGTTGGCGGCCGAGATCGGTGCCTATGACGACGATCCGACGGGACGTATCGGCTATCTTCAGGGGCAATTGTTCCGCGCTTGTCGCGTGGTCGTCGATACCGGCATCCACCATGCGCGTTGGACACGCGAACAGGCGATCGACTGGATGGTCGCCAACGCGGGCGAGAATCGCGACGCGGCCGAGCGCGAAATCGACCGATATTGCGTCTATCCGGGGCAGGCCTGCAGCTTCATGGTCGGCAAGCAGCAGATCGTGGACCTGCGGGAGAAGGCCCGGGCCGATCTGGGATCCCGATTCGATTTGCGGGCCTACAACGATATGGTCCTGGCCTCGGGGCCGTTGCCTATGGAAGTCCTTGGCGCGGCAGTGGCCCAATGGACGGCGTCGTTTCCGCGGGCCTGATGCCGCCCGCTATCGTGTCGATGCTTTCCGGTTTGCGGGATTAGCCGGGATCAGCCGGCCTTCGCCTCCCACACCGTCTCGCCCTCCTTCACCGTCTCCAGCACCTTGATGGCTTGGATGCCGTCGACCGGGGTGGTCAGCGGGTTCCGGTCGAGGATGACGAAATCGGCGAGTAAGCCCGCTTTGATGCGGCCCTTGCGATCCTCCTCGAATGCCTGCCACGCGGGGCCGGTGGTCAGCGCCTGGAGCGCCTCATAGGCGCCCAGCCGTTCGTCGGGTCCGCTGACCACCCCGGTCGGCGAGACGCGAGCCATCGACGTCCACAGCATGAAGCGCGTGTCGAGCGGCGTGACGCTGAAATCGCTGTGGTTCGATGCGATTAGCCCTGCGGCGCGTGCTGACCGGAAAGGGCTGATGAAATCGACGACCTCCTTTGGGAAGTTGGTGCGGTGGACGTCGGCCCAATACCAGGCGTGATTGGAGAAATAGGCGGGCCCGACGCCGATGCGCCGATAATCGGCGAGCTGATCGGGGCGCTGGAACTGCGAGTGGATGACGACCGGTCGGCGGTCGTCGGCGGCGGTGATTCCCGCGGCGTCGAATCCCCTGATCGCCATGTCGATCGCCGCGTCGCCGTTTGCATGGACGAACAGCTGCCAGCCGCGGGTCGTCACCTTGCGGGCAAGATCGTCGAACGCTGGCTGGTCCATCGCGGGATGGCCATGCCACGGATGGATACCGTCGGGGCTGCCGCGCTCGTAATCGCGGGTGAAATAGCCCGTGCGCGCCTGCACCGACCCGTCGAGGATGACCTTGATCCCCTGCAGCTTCACATGCCGGTCATAGGTGCCGAAGTGCAGGTCGGGCTGCGCCAACAGCGCGTCGAGCCCCATGTAGATTGGCAGTAGCGCCAGATCGATCTTCAACTGGGCCTTCGCGTCGGGGCCGGTGAAAAAAGCAAGGTCGGCGGGCATCGTCGCGCCGTCCTGCGCGTGGGTGTAGCCTTCGGCGAAATAACGCTGCTGTGCGGCGACGAGGCGTTCGAGCTTCTGCTCGGGCGTGAGCTGCGGCATCGCGGCGAGCATCAGGAAGGTCGATTTTTCGAGCAGCACGCCGTTCAGATGCCCCTCGGCATCGCGCAGCATCAGGCCGCCGGGGGGTGGCTCGCTTGCGTCGGTCAGCCTAGCCGCGGTGAGCGCGGCGCTGTTTGCGACGAGCGCGTGCAGCGACTGGTGCAGCACGACGATCTTGTGATCGGGCGACACCGCATCGAGTTCTGCGCGGGTGATGTGGCGCTTTTCGGTTAGCTTCTCATTGTCATATTGCCATACCACCACCCAGTCGCCCTTCGCGATTCCATGGCGTGCGATATGGTCGCGGATAACGCCCTGCAGCGCGGCGATGTTGGTGACGGGCGGAAGCCCCGTGTCCCACAGGTCGAGCCCGCCCGCCATCTGCATCGCGATTCCGAAATGCGAATGAGCGTCGATGAAGCCAGGCAGCATGGTCGCGCCGTGCAGGTCGTGAACCTCGGCCTTTTTGCCGGCGGCACGGCGGGCGCGCGCCTCGTCGCCTGCGAACAGGATCTTTCCGCCCTTTGCGACGACCGCCGACACGGTTTGCGGCGCGTCGCCGTCCATGGTGATGATCGTGCCGCCGCGATAGATGGTCGGCCGTTCCTGTGCAGTCGCAGGCAGCGCGAGCAGCGCCGCGAAAAGGGCGGTGGCCCGGATTCTGGATGTCATGCGTCTCTCCCGCCCCTACCGTGCGGATAGTCGGCGGGCGGGTCAAGGCCGGATTGGCGGGCCGGTCAGGGTTGCGGTGGCAACTCGTCGGGACCCCGGCCGGGCTGGTCGAGATCGCCGCCGCCGGGGCCGTCGGGCAATTCGACGGGCCGGCCGGCCGGGTCTTCCAGTGGGTTCGGCTGCACCGGCTGCTCGGGCGGCGCCTGCGGCTCGATGGTATCGGGTTTGGGTTTGGGCAACGGGTCGGGATTGGTCGCCATCATGCATCTCCTTGTCCTTTCAACGAATGGGATGATGCCATGTTCCGTTCCCCCGCATCCATGGGAAAAGGCGGCGTTCGCCCTTGCCCTGGGCGTCCCGTCTGCTATAGCCCCGCGCGGCCCGCACGGGCGTGCGCGGCAGCGCGCGATTTCGTGCACCCGGCCGACAGCTCCTGCGGGCGTGGCGGAATTGGTAGACGCGCTGGTTTTAGGTACCAGTATCGCAAGATGTGGGGGTTCGAGTCCCTTCGCCCGCACCACCTCCGCGAGCTTCGATCGGGATATGGGGAACGCTGCCCTTCGGGCGGGGTTCATCGTTACGAGATTTTGAGCAAGGATAAGACCAAGGCAATGAAGACCGTCGAAACGCTGAACGAAGGGCTGAAGCGCGAGTATCGCCTGATCATCACCGCGAATGACATCGACGCGCGGGTCGATGACGAAGTGAAGAGCATCGCACCGACCGTGCGCATGCCCGGCTTCCGCCCCGGCAAGGTGCCGCCGAACCTCATCCGCAAGATGCATGGTGAGGCGCTGTCCGCTGATGCGCTCAACAAGGCGATTGACGAAGGCGTCAAGGTGCTGATGGCGGAGCAGAAGCTGCGCCCGGCGCTGCAGCCCGCGGTCACCCTCGCCGACGGTTACGAGCGCGGCAAGGATGCCGAACTGACCGTCGCGCTCGAGGTGCTGCCCGAAATCGAGGCGCCGTCGATCGACGGGCTGACGCTCGAACGGCTGACTGTCCCCGCCGACGACAAGGCGGTAATGGCGAAGATCGAGGAATTCGCCGCGCAGATGAAGCGCTTTGAGGACGCCCCCAAGACGAAGAAGGCCGCGAGCGGCGATCAGGTGATCATCGATTTCGCGGGCAGCGTCGACGGCGTCGCCTTCGACGGCGGCACGGGTGAGGACATGGCGGTCGAAATCGGCTCGGGCCAGCTCATCCCCGGCTTCGAGGATCAGCTCGTCGGCGTGAAGGTCGGTGACGAGAAGACCGTCAAAGTGTCGTTCCCCGAGGACTATCCGGTCGAGAATCTCAAGGGCAAGCCCGCCGAATTCGCTGTGACGGTGAAGGAAGTGAAGGTTCCCGCCGACACGAAGATCGACGACGAGTTCGCCAAGTCGCTCGGTCTCGAAAGCCTCGACAAGCTCAAAGAGCTGATGAAGGATCAGGTCGAGCAGGAGCATAACGGGCTCACGCGCACCTATATGAAGCGCAAGCTCCTCGATCAGCTCGCGGCGAGTCACGATTTCGAAGTGCCGCCGACGATGGTCGAGGCCGAATTCAACCAGATCTGGCAGCAGCTCGAACATGAAGCGAGCCACGAGGAAGACCCCGAGGCGGCAAAGGCCGAGCTGGAGAAGGATCGCGACGAATATCATGCGATCGCGGTGCGTCGCGTCCGTCTGGGCCTGCTGCTGTCCGAGATCGGGCAGGCGAACGGGGTTCAGGTCAGCGCGCAAGAAATGCAGCGGCTGGTGATGCAGGCGGCACAGCAGTATCGTCCCGATGATCGCCAGCGCTTCGTCGAATATATCCAGCAGGACGCGCTCGCCGCCGCGCAGCTCCGCGCGCCGCTTTACGAGGACAAGGTCGTCGACTTCCTGTTCGAGAAGGCCGAGATCAGCGATCGCGAAGTGACCCGCGACGAACTGGAAGCGGCGATCGAGGCCGATGACGACGGGCATGTCCACGGTCCCGGCTGCGGCCACGACCATGATCACGACGCTAAGCCGACCAAGAAGGCGGCGACGAAGAAGCCCGCCGCCAAGAAGGAAGCGGTGAAGGAAGAGGCCGCCGAAGCCGCGCCCACCAAGAAGGCGGCGGCGAAGAAAGCTGCTGCCGCCAAAGCCGATGACAAGCCGGCTGCGAAAAAGGCGCCCGCCAAGGCGGTCGAGGACAAGCCTGCGGCGAAGAAGGCTCCGGCAAAGAAAGCCGCCGCGAAGAAATAACTTCTTCGCGTCGCAAGAGACCGAAAGGCCGGGTGGGGAATGCTCCGCCCGGCCTTTTTCGTTGGTGTTCCCATCCCGGGACGCAGGGCGATCCAAAGGATCGACCTGCCGCGAAAATATACTAGGATCGACCCGGGCGAGATCGAGGGGATCAGCATGAACGAGCGCGAACGCGAAATACGGGTGCTTCGGCTTTTCGAGGAATTGCTCGCGGTTGCCCCTGAGCGACGGGCTGCGTGGATCGATGCGCGAACGGCAGGGGAACCCGAACTACGCGCGCGGCTTGAGTCGCTGTTGGCCGCAAGTGCCGACCCCGGTCTGCAGACCGGCATGGCTGCGTCGATGATCGACGACGAACCGGTTCCCGAACGGATCGGGCAGTATCGCATCATCGACGTCATCGGTCGAGGCGGCATGGGCACCGTCTACAAGGGGGAGCGGGTCGGCGGCGATTTCAACCACGTCGTCGCGATCAAGCTCATCAAACCGGGACTGCTGTCCGAAGCGCTGATTGAGCGGTTTCAGCACGAACGCCAGGCGCTGGCCGATCTGGGTCATCCCAATATCGCAAGGCTTTTCGACGGCGGACAGACCGACGGCGGCCTGCCCTACATCGTGATGGAATATATCGACGGGGATTCGCTGGGCGATTGGCTGTCGAAGGAAAAGCCCGGCTTCGACCGGCGGCTCGATCTGTTCGAAAGCGTGTGCGACGCGGTGGCCTTCGCCCATCGCAACCTGATCATCCACCGCGACATCACGCCGTCCAACATATTGGTGACGCGCGACGGCGTCGCCAAACTGATCGATTTTGGCATCGCCAAGCCAGTATCGGCGCTGTGGCAGGACCGCGCCGGCGTCGGCCCGTCGCTGGCCACGCTCAGCCTGACTCCCGGCTACGCCGCGCCCGAACGGATGACGGGCGGCGAGGCGACGACGCTGGTCGACATCTATTCGCTCGGCAAGGTGCTGGCGTTCCTCGTCAATGGCACCGAACGCGCCCCGGAACTCGATGCCGTCATCGCCAAGGCTACGGAGGCCGATCCCGGCAAGCGCTACGAGACCGCGCAGATGCTGCGCGGGGACGTCGCAGCCTGGCGCGCCGACCGGCCGGTGTCGGCATATGGCGGCGGCAAGCGCTATCTGTTCGCCAAATTCGTCCGGCGCAATCGGTGGCCGGTTGCGTTCGCATCGGCGGCGCTGCTGGGGTTGACGGCTGCGCTGATCGCCGTGTTGGTCGCCAACGCCCGTGCCGAGGACGCCCGCTTGCGCGCGGAGGCCCGGTTCGACGATGTGCGCGCCCTGGCGAAGATATTGCTGTTCGACGCCTATGACGCCATCGACGCGGTACCCGGAACGACCGATGCCAAATTGCTGCTCGCCGATAGCGGCAAGACCTATCTCGACAAGCTGGCCGCGGACCGCGACGCGCCGATCGACGTGCGGTTGGAGGTGGGCGAGGGCTATTTCCGCCTATCGAAGCTGATTGGCTTCACCGGCGGGGGATCGCTGGGCAAGCGCGAGGAGGGGAAGCGGCTTCGGCAGCACGCGCTGAACCTGCTCGGGCAATTGCATCGCGACTATCCGCGCCGCGACGATATATCCCTGTCGCTCGGCCACCTGTTGGCGACCGCGGCCGGAGAAAGCTTGTACGGCGACGGCGACGCCAAGGTCGCGCGTGCGCAGGCCCAGGAGGCGCAGCGGCTTCTCGGCGGGCTGGCGCGGCAGACGCCGCGCAGCGCCGGCGCCCTAGCTGGTGCCTATCTGTATCTGGGCGACAGCTATGGCTGGGACAATGATCTGCCGAAGGCGGGGGCGACCTACGAAGCAGGCATCAAGCTGGTGCAGGCGATGCCGCCGGCTCTTCGCGACGAGCAGGCCACCCGCATTGCCCTGTCGGGTCTGTTGCGCCAGAGCGGCGAAGTCTATCGTTATGCCGACAAGCCCGATCAGGCGATCGCGCGCATGCGCGAAGCGGTGGCCCTCAACCGCGATATCGTTCGCGCCTCGGAGGGCGACCCCGCCACGGTCCGAAAGCTGGTCGCATCGCTCTGGTCGCTGGGCGACATGTACCGCGTCGCCGGCCGGCTGGAGGACGCTTTGACGACGATCAACGAAGGGCAGAGCCTCGCGCGGGCGCAGCAGGCGGCGAACCCCAAGGATGCGGGTTGGCCCGAATCGGTGGCGCTGACCGGCATGGTGCTGGCCCAGATACAAGGCGCGCGCCGCGACGGTCCGGCGGCGATCGCCGCGGCGCAGGAAGCGATCGCCATTCGCCGTTCGCTGGCCGCCAAGAGTGGCGGCAACAAGGGTGCTCGGCTGCATCTCGCCGTGGGGTTGAAAGATGGCGCTGGAGTCTATGCCGCACTCGGACGCCCGGATCTGCAATGCCCGGCCTTGCGCGAATCCTTGGCCATCATGCAAGCCTATCAGAAGGACGGAACGCTGTCGGAATATGACCGCGAGAACAATCTGAAACCGGTAACGCAGGCGTTGGAGCAATGCGCATCCTGACGGGGCTTTTGGGGTAGGGGCAGAGACGTCAGATCACGTCCATGTTATAGCAGTGCCAGCTGAAGATCGCCGCCGCGCCGCGGTGCGGCCGCCAGGGTTCGGCGAGTTCGCGTACCCGTTTCTCGCTCGGCCGCGCGTGAAGGCACAGGATGCGGCCGACCGCTTCCTGCACCGCAAGGTCGCCTGCGGGCCAGATGTCGGGACGTCCCTCCGCGAAGAGCAGGTAGATTTCGGCCGACCAGCGGCCAATGCCCTTGACCTTGGTGAGCAACGCGATCGCCTCTTCGTCGTCGGCGGGCAGGGCGTCGAAATCGAGCGCGCCGTCGAGCACGAGCTGCGCGAGGCTCTTGGCATAGCTCTGCTTTTGCGCCGACAGGCCGCAGGCACGCAGCGCGTCGAACTCGGCCGCGGCCATCACGTCCGCCGGGCAGCCTTCGCCGAACCCGGCCTCCAGCTTGTTCCAGATCGAATTGGCGGCGGCGACGCTGACCTGCTGGCCGACGATCGTGCGCAGCAAGGTCGTGTAGCCGGGCTCGCGGATGCGCGGTTCGGGATAGCCGGCGTTGCCCAGCGCGCGCGCAAAATTCGGTTCGACCGCCGCCAGCGCGTCGATTCCCGCGGTCAGCTGCTCGTGGCTCAGGCCCATTCGATATTCCCTTTTTGTTCCGATCGTTTCCCTAGCAGCGCTTGATTTGCCGTGCAACGCGCGACATAGGCCAGCCGACTCGAAAATTATGGGGATGAGCATGGCCAAGCTGATTGTCGTGACGCGTGACGGGACCGAGCATGAGATCGAAGGCGATACCAGCCTGACCGTGATGGAGAATATCCGCGATGCGGGCTTCGACGAACTGCTGGCGCTGTGCGGCGGCTGCTGTTCGTGCGCGACGTGTCATGTCCATGTCGAAGAAGGCAACCGCGATGCGATTCCCGCGATGAGCGAGGACGAGAACGACCTGCTCGATTCGACGAGCGATCGCGACGGCAATTCGCGCCTGTCGTGCCAGATTCCCTTCACCGCCGAACTCGACGGTCTGCGGGTGCGGATCGCCGAAGAGGACTGAGACCGAAGGTCGCCCTAGCGAAAGCTGGGACCTCTGGCATTCTGTACGGCGGTAGCAGTCCCGGTCTTTGCCGGGACGATGATCAGGCCGCCGTCGTGGCAACTGCGTAGAGTGCGACCGCCGCAGCGTTCGAGATGTTCAGGCTTTCCATGCGCGGCGAGATCGGTAGCCGCGCGAGCACGTCGCAATGCTCGACGACATTGTGGCGCATGCCGTCGCCCTCCGACCCCAGCACCAGCGCGACCTTGCTGCCGTCGAGTGTCTCACCGAGCGTCGTCCGGGTATCGCCGGTCAGACCGATGCGCCAATATTGCGCCTCAGCGATCTCCTCGAGCGCGCGCGACAGATTGACGACGCGTATCCACGGCACGGTTTCGAGCGCGCCCGATGCAGCGCGCGCGATAACGCCGCTTTCGGGCGGGCTGTGTCGGTCCTGTGTGATGATGGCGGCGGCATCGAAGGCCGCGGATGAGCGCAGCACCGCGCCGATATTGTGCGGGTCGGTCACCTGATCGAGCAGGATGAGCGGGCGCCGGCTGTCGGCATCGACCTCGGCCTGCAATATATCGGCGAGGAAGATATCGTCGAGCGGATCGACCTCGATCACCAGCCCCTGATGCGGCGCATCGCGCGCGACGAGTCGCGCAAGGTCGGCGACATCGGCATAGCTGATCGGAACCACCGGCGGCAGGTCGAGCTGACCGAGCGCTTCGCGCGTGCCCCATATGCGCCGGACGCGGCGCTCGGGATTGGCGAGTGCGGCCAGCACGGCGTGCCGGCCCCAAAGCCGGACGCCCTGACCGCGCGGATTGCCGCCCTGCGGGCGGCGATGACGGGAAATTTGTCGCATAGCCGCGCGGCCTTTCCCACGACTGCCATTGACAGGCAAGCCTCGTTTCGCCATGGCACCGCTTCCCCGCAGGGGCCCCATGGACAGGTGGCCGAGTGGTTAAAGGCAGCAGACTGTAAATCTGCCCGGGTTTCCCGTACGCTGGTTCGAATCCAGCCCTGTCCACCACCCTCCTATCCGAGGGCGTCCCCAGAAGTCCCTAGAAATCTCAGAAAACCTAGCGTATTATCGCTCCCGCCGTCCGCTCGCGTCCCTTGGCGCTTGCCTGCAACCGGATGCAAGTGTGGGAGGGATGTGGGAGTAAATTGACTTACTCCCATACCGTGCGTCTCCCGCAAGCGGTGTCAAAATGTGGGAGTAAGCGATGGGCGAGCTCACAGCGGTTGCAGTCAAGGCAGCTTTGGCGATTCCCGGCACCTATCAGGACGGTGGCGGGCTTGTGCTCAGGGGTGGACAAGCGGGGCGGAGCCTACTGGCTTTTACGGCTTCAGCGCGATGGCAAGCGGCAGGACATCGGTCTGGGCAGCGCCAAGTTGCTCACGCTGGTGGCGGCCCGCGAGAAGACGAGGGAACTGCATAAAGCGGTCAAGGTGGAACGGCGCGACGTTCTGGCCGAACGGAAAGACGAAGCCGTCGCGAAAGTTACGTTCGGCGAGGCCGCGCGCCAATATCATGCCGAGAACAAGGCGGGCTGGAAAAGCGCCGTCTATGCCCGCCAGTGGCTCGCCAGTCTGGAAAATTACGCTTTCGCGAAAACTGGGTGTTGTTCCGACCGGCGGCATCACGGCCTACATCATCGCCGTGCTGACGCCGATCTGGCAGGGGATTCCCGAAACCGCCGGCCAAGTCCGCAACCGGATTTGCGCCGTGCTAGATTACGCCCACGCCAAGGGCTAGCGTTCGACCGAAGCCCCATCGGGCAACGGAAGCCTGAAAGCCGGGCGTGGGCTGCCCCGGCAGGTGAAGGAACGCGAAAACCGCAAGACCATATCCTATGTCGCGGTGCCTAGCTTCATGGTCGCGCTTGGGCGCAAACCCTCATTTGGGCGGCTGGCGCTGGAGTTGCTTATTCTATGCGCCGTCCGCTCGCAGGAGGTGCGGCTTGCCACATGGATCGAATTTGACCTTGAGAGCCGTTTATGGACGGTTCCCGACAATCATATGAAGCGGAACAACAAGGCTCACATTGTTCCGCTCTCCAACGCGACGCTGACGGTGCTGACAAAGGCGGCGACGTTCAGGATGGCGGAAAGTGATGTCGTTTTTCCCGGCTTGGCTGGCAAGCCGATGTCGGACATAACGCTGCTTAAAGTCCTGCGCTCCACGGCTTCCGTTCCGCCTTCACCGACTGGGCCGCGAACGAGAGTTTTGCCGATGCCGTGATCGAGACCGCACTGGCCCACAAGACGCCGGATGCGGTGCAGGCTGCCTATCGCCGCACCACCTATCTCGGCACTCCCGATCAGCCAGGCGCGCGCGTGAAGCTGATGGCCGCATGGGGACGCTATTGTGCGAGCGGGGCGGCTGGCGCTGGCAATGTCGTGCCGCTTCCCGGCAAGAAAGCGCACTAGGCTCGTTCGGAACCCGCCAGATCGCCCGTCTTATGATACGACAAACGGATATGATGATGCGACGGGAACGGGACGGGCGGCGCGATGTCGCAGCGATTGCGCTTCGCTACAGGAATGCGGTTCACGCATTCTTCCTTCGCCGCATCGGCGATGCGGCCGAAGCGGAGGATTTGACGCAGGATGTGTTCACCCGGCTCTCGCAGCGCGCCAACGACGATCCGGTCGAGAATGTCGAAGGCTATGTGTTCCAGGTCGCCGCGAACCTGCTGCGCGATCGTTTCCGGCGCGAGCAGGTTCGTCCCGATATCGGCCTTGAAGGCTTTGCCGATCCGTCCGGGCGGCTCATCGACGAAATCTCCCCCGAACGGGAAGCGATGGGCCGTGAGGACTATCAGCGCTTCGTCGAGGCGATGGACATGCTGCCCGAAAGGCTCCGCACGGTATTCATCCTCAATCGCTTCGAGGATATGAGCGGGCGCGAGATCGCCGTCGCGCTCGGCCTTTCGCAGCGACAGATCGAAAAGGATATCAGCCGCGTGCTGGCGCATCTAAGGGAACAGATGCCATGAGACTGCTCAGAGCCGAACGGCCGCCCGAGCGGCCCGAAGATGCCGCCATCTGGTGGGCGACGCGCCGCCAGATCGATCCTGCGCGCTTCGCCGAGGACGCGGATTTTCTCGTCTGGCTGGAGGACGAGGAGAATGCGCGCGCCTGGCATGAGATTGACTGGCGCGTCGAGGGCATCGGAGCGTTCGCGACCATGCCCGAGGTCCGGGCGATGCGTCAGGCCGCGCTCGCCAAGGCGCAGCAGGCGCGGCGGCCCACGCGGGGCCGATGGTTCCTGGGCGCCGCCATCGCGGCAAGCCTCGTCCTTGCCTTCACCGGGATCGTCAGCCGTGTCGGCAGTTCCGTGGCGCCAACCGATATCGCCGAGGTCGAAAACGTCCGGCGCTATGCAACCGCCGTCGGCGAACGCCGCGACGTCATGCTGCCCGACGGGTCGCGGGTTGCGCTGAACACGGCTTCGCTCGTCGAGGTCGATTACGGCGCACCCGCGCGCCGCGAAGTCCGGTTGTTGCAGGGGCAGGCGATGTTCCATGTCGCGCACAACGAAAATCGCCCGTTCATCGTGCGCGCGGGGAACCGGCAGATCACCGCGCTCGGCACGGCCTTCGACGTCCGGCTCGACACGAACGGTCAGGTGAAGGTGCTGCTGGTCGAGGGGCGGGTCCGGGTCGATCCGGTCGCGCGCGCGGGGTTGGCGCGCATCCTGCCCAATCTCGCCCGCACCGATCTGTCGCCGGGGCAGCAGCTTGTCGCGCCCGCTGCGGGCGAAGCGGCTGTATCGTCGGGCGACGTCGAGCGCGATACGGCCTGGAACCGGGGAATCCTGATCTTTCGCGACGATAGCGTGAGCGACGCGGTGCGCGAAGTGAACCGTTATTCGACCGTCCAGCTCGTCGTGGACGATCCCCGCGTCGGCGCGCTCAAGGTCTCCGGCGTCTTCCCGACCGCCGATCGCAAGGACTTTCTGGCGGCGATCGAGGCGCTCTATCCGGTGGAGAGCAAGCCGGAGAGCGCCGGGACCGTGCGATTGCTCTGGCGGGCCGGGGCGGAGCGAAACTGAAACTATTTTGCCTTCGGCCGTTCGGAGGTCCGAAATCTCCTCGTCTTGTTTAGGAGGGGCGCTCAACAGCCCCGCAAGGGAGGGGTATGAATATGCACAATCATTTGAGTCGCAGACTGGCCGCCGCCGCAATGAGCGGCGCGTCGCTCGCCGCGCTGGCCCTGCCGTTTTCACCGGCCTTCGCGCAAACGGCGGAGCGCAAGCCGTTCGACATTCCGGCACAGGACGCGGCGCGGGCACTCGAACAGTTCGGACGGCAAAGCGGCCGGTCGGTGATGTTCGATCCGGCGCGGCTGACAGGGGCAAAGTCGCGCGCCGTGCAAGGGCAATGGACGCCGCAAGAGGCGCTCGACCGCCTGCTGACGGGCACGGGCTTCTCCGCACGTCAGGTCAATGCGAACACCTTTGTGGTGTCTCCGCGTTCGGGGGGCGAGTCCTATACGATTGAGCGCGGTTCGACGACCGATGACGGTGGCTATCGTCCGGAGGAAATCGTCGTCACGGCGCAAAAGCGCGTCGAGTCCGTGCAGAATGTGCCGATCTCCGTCTCCGCCTTCTCTGCCCAATCGCTCGACGAGCAGAAGATCGAGGGCGGGTCGGAACTGGTCCGCGCCGTCCCGAACGTCAGCTTTTCCAAGAGCAATTTCGCGAGCTATAATTTCTCGATCCGGGGCATCGGGACCAAGGCCTTGTCGGTGGCGTCCGACCCGGCGGTCGCCGTCAGCTTCAACAACACGCCGCTGATCCGCAATCGCCTGTTCGAGCAGGAATATTTCGATGTCGAGCGCGTCGAGGTGCTGCGCGGCCCGCAAGGCACGCTTTACGGCCGCAACGCCACCGGCGGCGTGGTCAACATGATCCCCAATATCGCCGAACCGGGCGACTTCGGCGCCGACCTGAAACTGGAGGCGGGCAACTACAAGAGCATGCGCGCGAGCGGCATGGTCAATATCCCTCTCGGCGAGACGCTGGCCGTCAGGGCGGCGGGCGCCTGGACCAGCCGCGACGGTTATGACTTCAACACGGTGACGAATCGCCGCGTCAACGGACGCGACCTGTGGTCGACGCGCATCAGCGCGGCGTGGGAACCGAGCGACAATTTCAAGGTCAACGCGATCTGGGAGCATTTTTATGAGAATGACGACCGCTCGCGGACCGGCAAGCAGCTTTGCACCAGAGACCCGGGGCCAACGTCGGTCGGCGGCGTGGACATCAGCGACCGGCCTGCACACCGCGGTTTTTTCAGTCAGGGTTGCCTGCCCGGCTCTCTCTATGACGATGATGCTTATGGCGTGCCGAATGGCTATGCTCTCCCCCATATCACAGCGGCGGCCTTGGTGATCAATCAAGGCTACGGGGATCGAATGAGCAACGGCGCAAGGGAGTTTGTTAACTTATTGGATAAAACCAAGGATCCCTATGCGGGAATTGTACAATCTCGGAATCTAAGGGAAATATCGACCCATTATGATCCGACATTTCGTGCAAAAAACGATGTTTTTCAGTTCAATGCCGAACTTTCCGTTGGTCCGGACATAAAACTGTATTCTCAAACATCATACTCCCGGGACAATTATTATTCTACGCAGGATTATAACAGGTTTAACCCCGCTGGCCCCCTTTTTCGTGATTCGTCCACCTTAGTGGACGGTTTGGGACAGCCACTCCCAACGGTCGGGCTTACGCCCGGCGGGATGCTGCTTGATCCCCAGCTTGGACCTTCGGACACGATTCTGGGTATTGACATGGTCAAGGCACGAAGCAATCAATGGTATCAGGAATTGCGTCTGCAATCTTCATTTGACGGGCCGATCAATTTCATTGTTGGCGCAAATTATCTGAAGCATAAGATAAATGAAGATTATTATGTATTTAATAATCTTTTTACGGCTGCAGCCAGGGCAATATTTGCCGGCGGCTTAAGCAGTTTGCCTGTAAGAGACTGTTCGAATTATGTTTCGCAGAGCATGTTCGACTGGTGCGTATATACTGACCCTAATAGCCTGGATAATATAGATGGGGACGGACATAATTATTTTCGTAGCATAAACATTAACAAAACGCAGTCGAAGGCGGTGTTCGGAGAGATTTATTGGGATTTATCCGACAATTTGAAGTTCACATCCGGGTTGCGGCTGACAGAAGATAAGAAAGTCGCAACACCGATCAAATCGCAGCTTCTTTTGGGAGCGGGATATGTTGCTTCCGGATTCGTAAATTTCGGATATCGAGTATCCCCCGACATCAAGCAGAAGTGGACGAGGCTCACAGGACGAGCGGTGCTGGACTGGAAACCCAATATCAGCTTCACCGACAGCACTCTGCTTTATGCGTCTTATGCACGCGGTTATAAAGGCGGCGGGGCCAATCCCCCGAGCATTGATGGGAACCCGGAATTATTGCAGTTTATTCCTCTTCCCGAAACGTTCCGACCGGAAAGTGTCAACGCCTTTGAAATTGGCATGAAGAATAGTTTCAGCGGCGGAAAGTTTACCCTGAACGCCAACGCCTTTTTCTATGATTATACCGACTATCAGGTATCCCAGATCGTAGACCGATTGGCCCTCAACGAGAATTTCGACGCAACAATGTGGGGCGCGGAACTGGAGCTGGCATGGCGTCCGACGCCGCGTTTTCGTGCAAATGCCAATTTCGGATATTTGGGCTCGCGGATAGCCGATGGCATGAAATCCATCGACGTCATGAACCGGACGCAGGGCAATCCGGATTGGGTGCTGGTTAAACCGTGGCTGCAGGTTGCTTCCAATTGCATTGCGCCCAGAAGCTTGGTGGAAGAAATCGTCAATCATCGAACGGGGCTGTTTAACGTTGGTCCTGAGGGGGTGATTTTCCCCTTATGCGGAGCGTCCTGGCAAGGCGATTATCGAGCGGGTTCGTTTCTCGGACAAATTATGGGCATAACCTATGATCCGACGACCGACGCGCCCAATCAGGGCCGGGGCTTCGAAGCCGATCTCGGCGGAAACGAACTGCCGAACGCGCCGCATTGGACCGTCAATCTGGGCGCGCAATATACGCTGCCGGTCAACGACTGGGAGTTCACGCTGCGCGGCGATTATTATCGCCAGGGCAAAAGTTGGGCGCGCGTCTATAACACCGCGATCGACCGCCTGAAATCATGGGACAACGCCAATGTGTCGCTCACCGTTGAGCGGCCCGATAGCGGCCTTGCGTTCCAATTCTATGTCAAGAACCTGTTCAACAAGACGCCGATCACCGATGCCTTCCTGAACAGCGACGACAGCGGCCTGACCACCAACGTCTTCACGCTCGATCCGCGGATCATCGGGTTCAGCATCGCCAAGAAGTTCTGATCCTCTCTGCCCCACCACTGGGGAAACTCCGGGCCGTCGCTCGCCTTTCATTGGCGAACGGCGGCCCGCCTTTCCGCGGCTCGGGGCGAAAGGATGCAAAGCGACCATGTTCCGTCGTACTAGGTCTGGGACGCGCGTGCGTTGAAGGTTCGACTCCAGCGCGCCGGAAAGGCCGAGATGCAGCCTGCACCAAGACCTTCGTCATTCCATCAACTGAAATGTTCCCGCCGCTCTTTTGAGCGGGCCCCCTTCGTGATAGATTGCTGCGATATTCACCTTCGGGGGGAAGGGGCCGGGATGCGTCATCCGTTCAAGGCGGCCGCGATCGTCGGCATCGGCTTTTCGCTCGCCAGCTTCGCGCCCCTGCCGGGCTTTTCGACCGCGGCGCTCGACGCGCTTGACCCGAGCCGGCTTGCCGGACTGAGCTGCGGGGTGCAGCGCGCGGGTTCGGCGCTGGCGCAGAATCTGCTCGTCGCGGCGGCGATAGCGGCGCCCGCCAGCCAGGTGCGGCCGATTCCGCTCTATCCCGATCTTGCCGCATCGCCGTTCCCCGTCTCGACCCGCGATGCGCAGGCGCGAAGCTATTTCAGCCAGGGCCTGCTCCTCAATTACGGCTTCAACCACGCCGGCGCGGTGCGTTCCTTCCGCGAGGCGCAGCGCCGCGATCCCGATTGTGCGCTCTGCTGGTGGGGCGAGGCGGTGGCGCTGGGGCCGAACATCAACGCGCCGATGGACGAGCGCGACCGCGCGGCGGCGCTTGATGCCATGGACCGGGCGATGGCGCTGCGGGGCGCGGCGTCGCCGATGGAGCGGGCGCTGATCGAAGCCGTCGCTCATCGCTATTCGCGCGATGCCGGCGCGGATCGCGCCGCGCTCGACGCCGGTTACGCCGATGCGATGCTCGGCGTCGCGCGCGCCTTTCCGGGCGACGACGATGTCGCGGTGCTCGCGGCAGAGGCGGCGATGGATACGACGCCGTGGAACTATTGGGAAGCCGACGGAAAGACACCGGTGGGCCGCATTGGCGAAGCGGTGCGGCTGATCGAAACCGTGCTGCGCCGCAACCCCGACCATGTCCAGGCGAACCACCTCTATATCCACCTGATGGAGGCGCGCGATCCGCAGCGGGCCGAGGCAGCGGCGGACCGGCTGGCGAGCCCGCTGGCGCCGAGCGCCGCGCATCTCGTCCACATGCCGGGGCATATCTATCAGCTGCGCGGACGGCACGCCGATTCGATCCGCGTGAACATCGCCGCGGCGCGCGCGGACGAAGCCTTTATCCGCAGCGCGGGCGACGACGGTCTGGTGCGCTATGGCTATTATCCGCACAATATCCACTTCATCGTCACCTCGGCGCAGATGGCGGGCGACATGCGCACCGCGGTCCGCGAGGCGCGGCGCCTGCGCAGCGTGCTCGACCCCGCGACCTCGGCGCGGATCGGCTGGATCCAGGCGATCGATGCCGCGCCCTATTTCGCGATGGCGCAGTTCGCCGATCCGAAGGCTATATTGGCGATGGCCGCGCCCGACGCGCGTCTGCCCTATCCGACCGCGATGCGCCACTATGCGCGCGGCGTCGCCTATGCCGCGCTGCGCGATCGTGCCGGATTCGAAGGCGAGATGGCCGCGCTGGCGACTCTCCGCACATCTGGCGCGCTCGCCGACCTGATCGAGCAGGGCCTGCCCGCGACGGATCTGGTGATGCTGGCCGAACGGGTCGCGCGCGGCCGGTTCGCGGCATCGCTCGGCCGCTATGACGAGGCGATTGCATTCTATCGGCAGGCGATCGAGATCGAGGATGGCCTGCCCTATCAGGAGCCGACCTTCTGGTATTATCCGGTCCGCCAATCGCTCGGCGCGGCGCTGTTCCGGGCGCGGCGGTACGACGAGGCGAGCGAGGCGTTTCGCGGCGCGCTGGCGCGGGCGCCGAACAACGGCTGGGCGCTTTACGGGCTCGGTCGGAGCGAGTCCGCGCGTGGACGCAGGCTCGAAGCCGCCGCCGCCGACCGGGCACTGTCGAAGGCGTGGCTCGGCGATCGGCGCTGGCTTCGCATGGATCGTCTGTAGCCGGCGTCCGTCTCAGCGGCGCGAGTCTGGTTCCGTAACGCGCGCCATGCGGCGTTTCCGGCCCTATTTCCTTTCCACCAGTTCGCGCAGCAGAAAGGCGTGGAGCATCGCCGCGCGCACGGCATCCTCGGCGTGATCGGCGCCGACCGAATGGCCGCCCTCCAGATATTCGTGGTAATAGACGCGGTTGCCATATTCCTCCAGCTTCGCCGCGAACTTGCGCGCGTGGCCGGGATGGACGCGGTCGTCCTTGGTCGACAGGTAGAGGAAGATCGGCGGATAGGAGACGCCGTCGCGCACATTCTGATAGGGCGAATATTGCGCCATGAAGGCCCAGTCCTCCGCCTTGTCGGGATCGCCATATTCGGCGACCCACGACGCGCCCGCGAGCAGGTGTGAATAGCGCTTCATGTCCTTGAGCGGCGAGCCGGAGATCACCGCGCCATACAGGTCGGGACGCTGCGTCATCGCCGCGCCGACCAGGACGCCGCCGTTCGACCGGCCCGAAATGGCGATCCGGCCCTTTGCGCTGACCCCGGTCTTCACCAGATCCTCGGCGACCGCGTGGAGGTCGTCGAAGCTGTTCTGGCGCTTCTCGCGCAGCGCCGCCTGATGCCAGGCGGGGCCATATTCGCCGCCGCCGCGGATATTGGCGAGCACATAGGCGTTGCCGTCCTCGACCCAGAACAGGCCCAGTGGCCCGGCGCGATAGGGCTGGCCGGTCAGATAGCCCGGCGTCTGCGCTGCGCGGAAACCGCCATAGGCATGGATCAGCGCCGGAACTGGTCCCTTCGCGCCCGTCTTGCGGACGAGGAAATAAGGGATTTTCGTTCCGTCCTTCGAGGTGGCGAAGCGCTTTTCGACCGTCATGCCCGCCGCATCGAAGGTGGCGGGCAGGCTTTGCACCGTTTGCGGCGCGCCGGTCTCGGCGATGGCATACAGCGTCGGCGGGTCGAGCATGGTCTCGCTGGTCGCCAGCGCGATATCGCGCTTGCCGATCGTGCCCACGAGGTTGACCGTCGCATTGGTCGCGAGCGGCACCTCGTGCTGTGACCAGGCGCCCGTCGCCGCATCGCGGCGCACGGCGAAGAGCTTGCCCTCGACATCGTCGAGCGCCTTGACCCACAGCAGGTTATCGCTCGCCGCGACCTCCTCGATCGCCTGCGCGCGCGTCGGGGTCATCACCGGCACCATCGCCGTCCGGTGCCCCGCGGCCATGTCGGCAAGCGACATCGCGACCAGTGAACCTTCGGCGATCGCGCCCGCCGACTTGTTGAGGAAGACGATCGCCTGTCCGCGGAGCACGTCCCGCAGGTCGGCGGTGTCGGGGATCGGCGCGGCGACGAAGCGCGATCCGTCGGCGCTCGGGATCAGATAGTCGGTGGTGTAGAAGCTCTTGCCGCGCCGGATCAGCGTCCACAGCCTGTCGCCGTCGACGAGCGTGAAGGGCGCCATGCTGACGTCGCTCGCCTCGCCCTCTGCCACCACGACGGCATCGGACAGCGGCGTGCCGCGCTTCCAGCGTTTGACGATGCGCGGATAGCCCGACACCGTCATGCTGCCCGCGCCGAAGTCAGTCGCGACCAGCAGCGTGTCGGCATCCTCCCAAGCGGCATTGCTCTTTGCTTCCGGCAGCGCGAAGCCGCCGTCGACGAAGCGGCCGGTCGTGCGGTCCCATTCGCGCACGACGTCGGCGTCGGTGCCGCCGGGGCTCAGCGAGACGAGGCAGCGGCGATATTCGGGGGCGAGGCAGTCGGCTCCGTGCCAGACCCAGCTTTTCCCTTCCGCCTTGCCGAGTGCGTCGACGTCGATCAGAACCTGCCATTCGGGCTTGCCCGCCAGCCAGGCGTCGAGCGGGCTTTGGCGCCACAGGCCGCGGGGGTTCTTCGCATCGCGCCACAGGTTGGTGACGACGTTGCCCATCACCTCGTCGGGCATGGCGATCTGGCGTTCGTCGTCGAGGATCGCACGGGCGCGCCGGCGATCCGCCTCGAAGCCGGGGCGCGACAGGATCAGTTTGTCGGTGGCGGCATTTTCCGCCTTCACCCAGTCGAGCGCCTTCGCCCCCTCGATCTCCTCGAGCCACAGCCAGCGATCCTTGTCTTCCGCTGCGGCCGGTGCGGCGGCGGACAGCGAACAGGCTAGGGCAAGCGCGGCAAGGCTGGCGCGGATCATCATCATCTCCCCTGAAGCATCCTTTGGCTGATGCTGTGCTAGCATCATCACACACCGCGAGGGAAGGGGCGACCGTTGCCGCTCTTACTGGTCGATGACGACCGTGCCCGGATGATGCTTGTCGAGGTGTTTCTTGATGATCTTCAGATTGCGCGTGTTCGACCGGAACAGCAGGTCGAAGGCGTCGCCCGCGAGCGGGATCGCGCCGAGCGCGGTGTCAACGCCCAGATTGCCGATCATCCGCCATATCTGCCATTTCGACATGCCGAGGTTGCGCGCCTCCCAGATGATATAGGCGCCCATCACCGCGGTGATCGCGTCGCCGACCACCGGAACGAGGCCGACGATCGCGTCGAGCCCGACCGGCCGGTTGATACCGGGGATGGTGAAGCTGCGTTCGAGAATGATTTCCAGCGTCTCGACGCGCTTGCGCAGCGCCGCAGGATCGCGCCGGTTCGGGATCAGCGCCTCGAAGATCGCGTCGGTATTCGGGGAAGAAGGGGCCATCGGGGTCCTTTCAGCAAGCGCCCGAAGCTGGACGCCGTCCGATCAGGTGGGGGCGGCGATCAGGCGATTCAATGGGTGTTGGGCACGGGCGTTGGCGCGCAGTCCGGTGGTCCGCTGCGACGCGACCGACCAGCGCAGCGGCGTCGCGAGCGGGATGAAGGGGACATAGCGGGCGAGAACCGCCTCGGCCTCGGCGATCTGCGCCGCGCGCAGGGCGGGATCGTCGTTGAGCGCGGCACGGTCGATCAGCGCCTGCGCCTCGCGATTGCACAACGTGTCGCGGCGGCACGACAGCCGGCGCAACGGCCACAGCGCATCGTCGTTGGGCGTCACCTCGTCGATCAGCTTGAGGTCGGTTTCGGCGTTGGCATCGACGCGGCGGCTAGGCACCCCGATCGCCGCGAAATCGGCGGCGACATAGGCGAAGAGGATGCGGCCGCCGGGCGAATCGGGCACGGCGATGCGCAGCGGTGCGATGTCGCCGCGTGCCGCGCGCCAGCGGTCGACGACGCGCCGCGCCTGGATCAGGCGCGAATCGTCATCGAAGTCGGCCCAGGCGGGCAGCAGCGGCGCCGGGCCGCCGTCGCGGCGATAGAGCGCCGGGCGCAGCGTCATCTGCGGCTGCCATTCGGTGAGCCCGAAGGCATCGACGAGCCGCTGCCGCCGGATCGCGCGCACCAGCGCCTCGCGGTTGGCATCGGTGGCCAGAAATCCTTCGGCGCGGACGAACGCCAGCCCGAACAGGCCGGGAACCGGATCGACGACAAGGCGCGAGCGTCCGATGTTCGACGCGACGAAATAGGGCAGCGTCGAAAAGCGTCCGCCGATCACCGCGTCGGCATAGCCGTTCTTGAACCGCGCCAGCGCGCCTGCGGGCGACGTTCCGACGAGTTCGATCGAGGCGGCGGGATCATTTGCGGCTTCCTCGGCCTCCTCGGGGTCTTCCGCGAGCGGATCGGGAACGGGCGACAACAGCATCGCGCGGCCGTGCCGTTTCGGTCGCATCGGTCCCCAGCCCATATCCTTGTCGACGATCGCCATCGACGGTTGGGCGAGCAGTTCGAGAATCGCGGGCTGCGGCGCGGCGAGGCGGATTTCGATGACGCTGTCGGTCATCGCCTTGATCGTCTCGATCTCGGGGAAATCGTCGCGCAGGACATGTCGGCTGCGTGGCGACAGATAGGTGCGCAGGATCGCGGCGACGCGTTCGGCCGTCACCTTGCGGCCGTTGCTCCATTTTGCCTCGCGGATGCGGAAGATATAACTGAGCCCGTCGCCGGTCACCGTCCAGCGCTCGGCGAGGCCGACGTCGATCTGCCCCTCTCCATCATAGCTGACCAGCCCCTGCGCGGTCGCATCGAGCAGCGCGGCATTGGCGGCCGACAATTCGCCGTTCGCCGGATTGGCGGTGGGATTCAGCGGCCCGATCGCCGCGACGCGGACCGGCCCGCGCTCGCCGAACAGCCCACAACCGGCAAGCAAAAGGGCCAGAAGCCCGGCCGGGACGAACCGCGCGCCGTTGCCGCCAGCCTTCATGTCCTGCCTCTCCTCGCTGGTGCGGACGGCGGGACTCGAACCCGCACACCCAGATGGATAGCAGATTTTAAGTCTGCTGCGTCTACCGATTCCGCCACGTCCGCGTGCCGCGCGCCGGTCAAGCCGAAGGGGGAGGGGAGGTCAAGCGATCTTTGCCGCTTCACCCGGCGAATGGGGTCGGCTAGACTGGCGCAATGACGGCCGTGCTCCAGATTTCCAACCTCGGCAAAACCTACAAGAGCGGCCACCGCGCGCTGAGCGGCATCGACCTGACGATCGACAAAGGCGAGATATTCGCGCTGCTGGGACCGAACGGCGCGGGAAAGACGACGCTGATCGGCATCGTCTGCGGCATCGTGACGCCGAGCGAGGGGGCGGTGATTGTCGGCGGGCACGATCATCAACGCGACTATCGTGCCGCCCGGTCGATGATCGGGCTGGTGCCGCAGGAACTCCATACCGACGCATTCGAAAAGGTCATCACGACGGTCAGCTTCTCGCGCGGGCTGTTCGGCAAGCCGCGCGATCCGGCGTTCATCGAGCAACTGCTGCGCGACCTGTCGCTTTGGGACAAGCGAAACGCGAAGATCCTCGAACTGTCGGGCGGCATGAAGCGCCGCGTGATGATCGCCAAGGCGCTGTCCCACGAACCCGAAATCCTTTTCCTCGACGAACCGACCGCGGGCGTCGATGTTGAACTGCGCCGCGACATGTGGAACATGGTGCGCGGCCTGCGTGACCGCGGCGTCACCATCATCCTGACCACCCATTATATCGAGGAGGCCGAAGAGATGGCCGACCGCGTCGGGGTGATCAGCAAGGGCAAGCTCATCCTCGTCGAGGACAAAGACGCGCTGATCAAGAAGTTGGGCCGCAAGACGCTGACGCTCAACCTGTCGGAGCCGCTGGCCGCCCTTCCCGCCGGGCTCGACGACTGGTCGCTCGAACTCGCGGGCGAGGGGCACGAACTCGTCTATGAATTCGACAGCCAGGCCGAGGCGACCGGCGTCCCGTCGCTGCTGCGGCGGTTGAGCGATCTTGGCATTCCCTTTCGCGACCTCCACACACGGCAAAGCTCGCTCGAGGAGATTTTCGTCGGGCTGGTCCACGAATCGAAAAGCGACGACGCGGGCGCGCAGGGGGCCACGGCATGATCGGGAATTTCCGCGGCATCCGCGCCATCTACGGGTTCGAAATGGCGCGCTTCGGGCGCACCTTCTGGACCAGCCTGCTGCTGCCGGTGATCACTACGACGCTCTATTTCGTCGTCTTCGGCTCGGCGATCGGCAGCCGGATGAGCGCGGTCGGCGACGTGCCCTATGGCGCCTTCATCGTGCCGGGGCTGATGATGCTGACGATGTTCACCGAAAGCATCAGCAACGCCAGCTTCGGCATCTACATGCCCAAATGGACGGGGACGATCTACGAGATGCTCTCGTCGCCCATGTCGCCGCTCGAACTGCTGATCGCCTATGTCGGGGCGGCGGCGACGAAGTCGGTTATCATCGGTGCGATCATCTTCGCGACCGCGCACCTGTTCGTCGATGTCCAGGTTGCGCATCCGTTGCTGATGGCCGCCTTCATGGTGCTGATGGCGGTGACCTTCTGCCTGTTCGGCTTCATCATCGGCATCTGGGCGCAAAGCTTCGAGCAGTTGCAGGTCATCCCGCTGCTTGTCGTCTACCCGCTGACCTTCCTCGGCGGCGCCTTCTATTCGATCGACATGCTGCCGGCCGCGTGGCGCGCGCTGACCTTGTTCAACCCGGTCGTCTATCTGATAAGCGGCTTCCGCTGGACCTTCTTCGACCGCGGCGATGTCGGCATCGGCGTCAGCATGGGCGCGGTCGCGATCTTTCTCGCGCTGTGCCTTGCGGTGATCTTCTGGGTGTTCCGGACGGGATATCGGCTCAAGAATTGAGGCAAGCACATCGCCAACCGCCGTAAGATGTGACCCCCTCAGTCGTTCAACCGTTCGCGCATTTCCTTGCCGGGCTTGAAATAGGGGACGTTCTTCGCCTTGACCGCGACCGGCGTCCCGGTGCGGGGATTGCGCCCCGTTCGCGATTCGCGCGCGCGCGTCGAAAAGGCGCCGAAACCACGCAATTCCACCCGTCCGCCCGCAGCGAGCTGCTCGATGATGGAATCGAAGAAGGCGTCGACGATCCTCTCGACCTCCTCCAGGCGCAAATCGCTGTTTTCGCTCGCGATCTTCTGAACCAGTTCTGACCGGATCATCTGCTTCCCCTAAATGTGCCACGCGCATCCCGCGGACGCGGGTTATCCGGCCGTTGCCGGCGACGATGCGTAGGACCCCTCCCGACGCGGCGCCGAGATTATCACGAATCGCTATCCCGTCAAAATCTATCGCCGAAAGAAAAAGGCCCGCAGAGGGACACTCTGCGGGCCTTTTCTTCGCTCTGGCGCGAAAGGAGGAAATCAGTCCTTCTTGCCGGCCTTCAGCGCCTCGCCGAGGATGTCGCCGAGCGACGCACCCGAGTCCGACGAGCCGTACTGCGCGACGGCCTGCTTCTCTTCGGCGATCTGCAGCGCCTTGACCGAGAAGGTCGGCTTCTTCGAACGGTCGAAGCCGGTGACCATCGCGTCGAACTTCTGCCCGACCTGATAGCGCTCGGGGCGCTGCTCGTCGCGGTCGCGGCCCAGGTCGGCGCGCTTGATGAAGCCCGTCGCGCCGTCGTCGCCGGCCTGCACTTCCAGCCCGTTGTCGCGGACTTCGAGCACGGTGACGGTGACGGTCTCGTTCTTCTTAAGCGAGCCGGAGCCGGCGCCGGCGCCGACCGCCGGAGCACCCTTTTCAAGCTGCTTGATGCCGAGGCTGATGCGTTCCTTCTCGACGTCGACGTCGAGAACGACGACCTGCACCTGCTCGCCCTTGCGGTGGAGATGCAGCGCTTCCTCGCCCGAGATGCCCCAGGCGATGTCCGACATATGGACCATGCCGTCGACGTCGCCGGGCAGACCGACGAACAGGCCGAACTCGGTCGCGTTCTTGACTTCGCCTTCGACGACCGAACCGATCGGATGCGCTTCGGCGAAGGCACCCCAGGGGTTCGACTGCGCTTGCTTGAGGCCCAGCGAAATGCGGCGCTTGTCGCTGTCGACTTCCAGGACGATGACGTCGACTTCCTGACTCGTCGAAACGATCTTGCCGGGGTGGACGTTCTTCTTGACCCACGACATCTCGCTGACGTGGACCAGCCCTTCGATGCCCGGCTCCAGCTCGACGAACGCGCCATAGTCGGTGATGTTGGTGACGGTGCCCTTCAGTTTGGCGCCGACCGGATATTTGGCGGCGACGCCTTCCCACGGATCGGCCTCAAGCTGCTTCATGCCTAGGCTGATGCGCTGCGTGTCGCGGTTGATGCGGATGATCTGCACCTTCACCGTGTCGCCGATATTGATCACCTCGCTCGGGTGGTTGACGCGCTTGTAGCTCATGTCGGTGACATGGAGCAGGCCGTCGATGCCGCCGAGGTCGACGAACGCACCGTAATCGGTGATGTTCTTGACCGCGCCTTCGATGATCTGACCTTCTTCCAGGTTCTGGATCAGGCCCGAACGCTGTTCGGCGCGCGTTTCCTCGAGGATCGCGCGGCGCGACACGACGATGTTGCCGCGGCGACGGTCCATCTTCAGGATCTGGAAGGGCTGCGGCAGGTCCATCAGCGGGCCGACGTCGCGCACGGGGCGGATATCGACCTGCGAACCCGGAAGGAAGGCCACCGCGCCGCCGAGGTCGACGGTGAAGCCGCCCTTGACGCGGCCAAAGATGACACCCTCGACGCGGGCTTCCTTGTTGAATTCTTCTTCCAGCCGGTCCCAGGCGGCTTCGCGGCGAGCACGGTCGCGGGACAGCATGGTTTCGCCATTGGCGTTCTCGACGCGGTCGACATAGACTTCGACCTCGTCGCCGACCTTCAGGTCGGCCTTCTGGCCCGGCATCGCGAATTCGCGAAGCGCCACGCGGCCTTCGCTCTTCAGGCCGATGTCGATCACTGCCAGGTCGTTTTCGATCGCGGTCACGGTGCCCTTGACGACGCGGCCTTCAAAGCCGCCGTCGGCGCCGCCCAGCGATTCATCGAGCATCGCGGCGAAATCGTCGCGCGTCGGAAAAGCCGTAGAGGCCATAGATGATTTCCTTACTTCACATGTTTCCGGCCAAGCGGTTGGGTCCGCTGGTCTTGTGGCCGAACCGTCCTGCCCGCCGAATGCGAAACAGGACGTCGTCGGGGCGCCTCGCAAGGTGAGCCACGGGCAAAGCAAAAAGGGCGCGACGAGGGTGCCCCGTCACGCCCGACGCTCCGGTGGGAGCGACGGTTCATCCGTGCCTCGACCGGCAAACCGCCCGTCGGACGGCGCGCATATAAGCGGGGAGGCGGTTTTCGGCAAGGAAAAAGGGCGTGCCGGTCGAGACGGCTGAGCCTTGAATGGTGGAGCAGATGATATTCGCGCAGAGGCGCAGAGATCGCAGAGGATTTTGGTTCACGCGGAGACGCGGAGGCGCGGAGATTATGGTTTGGGCCGATAGGCCCTTCTTGCTCCCCCGCATCGCGGTTCCAGATAGGTTGCAGAAGAAAGCCGCTTCGCGGCAAGCGCCATCTCTCCGCGCCTCCGCGTGAATCCTTTTCACTTTACCCTCTGCGATCTCTGCGCCTCTGCGCGAATATCTTCTTTCAGCCCCGCTTCCCGACTTTATCCTCGACAAATGCGATCGCTGCCATGATGCCCGCATCCCGGTCCAGCGTCGTATTGTCGAGCAGCAGTGCATCCGCCGCGCGGCGCAGCGGTGCGTCGGTGCGCCCGGTGTCGCGCGCGTCGCGGGCATGGATGTCGGCGAGCACCGCGTCATAGGTGACTTCGACGCCGCGCCCCAGCATCTCTGCATGGCGCCGCCGCGCCCGCTCCTCTGGCGTGGCGGTCACGAACAGCTTGGCGTCGGCGTGCGGCGCGATCACCGTGCCGATGTCGCGTCCGTCGAGCACCGCGCCGCCCGGCTGGTTGGCGAAATCGACCTGCCGCTGGAACAGCGCCGCCCGCACCGCGGGATGGATCGACACACGGCTCGCGAGGCTGCCGGTGCTTTCATAGCGCAGCGCCGGATCGTTCAGCAGACTGTCGGGAAAATCGCACGCGGCGAGCGCATCGTCCGCATCGTCGGGATCGCCATGGTCGAGCTGCGTCTGATAGCCGACGGCGCGATAGAGGAGCCCCGTGTCGAGCACCGGCAGCCCGAAATGCGCCGCCAGCGCGCGCGCGATTGTCCCCTTGCCCGAAGCGGTGGGACCATCGACGGCGACGATCATGCCTGCAGGCTTTCGAGCAGCGCCTCGAAATTGGGAAAGCTGGTCGCGACCGGGCCCATATCGTCGATCGTCACCGGTGCCTTGCCGACGAGGCCCGCGACCGCGAAGCTCATGCAGATGCGGTGGTCGAGGTGGCCGGCGATGGTCGCGCCGCCGGGCAGCGGGTCGCCGCCGGTGCCGTCGATTGCCAGCCCGTCCGCGCTTTCCTCGACCTGCGCGCCGATGGCGGTGAGACCGGCGGCCATCACCGCCAGCCGGTCGCTCTCCTTGACGCGCAGTTCGTCGAGGCCGGTGGTGACGGTGCGCCCTTCGGCAAGCGCGGCGGCGACGAACAGGATCGGATATTCGTCGATCATGCTCGGCGCGATGGCGGGATCGACCTCGATCCCCTTCAGCGCGCTGTGGCGGACGTGCAGGTCGGCGACCGGCTCGCCGCCGACTTCGCGCGGGTCGAGCAGTTCGATATCGCCGCCCATTGCCTGCAGCACCTCGACCAGCCCGGCGCGCGTGGGGTTGAGGCCGACATTGGCGATGACGACGTCCGATCCGGGCACGATCAGCGCCGCGACGATGAAGAAGGCCGCCGACGAGGGGTCGCCGGGGACGGCGATCGTCTGCGGCCGAAGCTCGGCCTCGCCGCGGATGTGGATGCGGCGGGTGCCGTCGCCGTCGGTCTCGACGTTCAGGTCGGCGCCGAAGCCCTTCAGCATCCGCTCGCTATGGTCGCGCGTCGGGATGGGCTCGATCACCTCGGTGATGCCCGGCGTGTTCAGTCCCGCGAGCAGCACCGCGCTCTTCACCTGCGCCGACGCCATCGGCAGGCGGTAGGCGAGGGGGATCGCCGGCGCGAGGCCGCGGACCATCAGCGGCAGGCGCCCGCCGGGCGAGGCCGATATGTCCGCGCCCATCTGCGACAGCGGGTCGATGACGCGTCCCATCGGGCGGCTCGACAAGCTGGCGTCGCCCGTGAAGGTGACGGTGATCGGATGGCTCGCGACAAGGCCCATCAGGAGGCGCGTCGAGGTGCCGCTGTTCCCCATTTCAAGCGCTTCGCGCGGCTGGAGCAGGCCGCCTACGCCTACGCCGTCGATTACCCATTCGCCGTCGCCCGTCCGCTCGATGCTCGCGCCCATCGCGCGCATCGCCGCCGCCGTCGCGAGCACGTCATGCCCTTCGAGTAGCCCCGTGACGCGGCTCGTGCCGACCGCCAGCGCTGACAGCATCAGCGCCCGGTGCGAAATGCTCTTGTCGCCGAGAATCGCGATCTTACCTTTCAGCGGAGCGGAAGCGGAAAAGGCGCGCGGGCTGGGGTTGGGGTCTGTCATGGCGTGCGGCTTTTGACAGCGGGCAAACAATCTGGCAAGGCGCACGCCGATTTGGCGGGTGGCTGTTCCGGTGCCGCCCTTTCTCCGAAATTTATCTTATTCCTTCAAAGGGTTACGAGGCTTCTATGGTAAAGGCTGAATGGGGCGCGAAGCGAAGCTGCCCGAAATGCGCGACGCGATTCTACGATCTGACCAACGACGACCCGGTCACCTGCATCAACTGCGGCTATGCCTGGATTCCGGAATCGGTGCTGAAATCGAAGCAGCCGATGCCGTTCGAGGAAGTCGAGAAGCCCGGCAAGGCCAAGGAAGAGGCGGCCGACGACGATCTGGATCTGGACGTCGATGTCGACGAGGACAGCGATTCGCCCGACAATGACGTCGATCTGGGCGGCGACGACGATCTGGGCGTCGCGACCGGCGACGACGAGGACGACGAAAACTGACAATCGGACGCATGGGGCCAAAAAAGCATCGCGCGATGCATTTGGCCCCTTGCATATGGGACACGCGCTGGTAAAGGCGGCGTCCCGATCGCATCACCCAGAGCGATCGTCCGAAATGGCGCGGGGCCTTAGCTCAGCTGGGAGAGCGCTACAATGGCATTGTAGAGGTCACCGGTTCGATCCCGGTAGGCTCCACCATTTCGACAACCCGACCCGGAAACGGCCCGATGCGACAGCATGCGGGTCTTTTTCTTGCGAAACTGACAGGGGACGTCAGAGCGCGAGTTCCTCTTTCTCGAATAGCGGTTCCAGCATGATCGGATCGGCGAGCGTGATGCGGTCGAGGATCGAGGCGGTGTCGTCGCGCACCCGCAGCATCAGGCTGCGCAGCCGGCATTCACTTTCGGGCAGGCAGTTCTTGCAATGCTCGTGCGCGTTGCGCGCCGCGCAGGGCACGAGCGCTAGCGATCCGCGCGTCAGCCGGACGAGGTCGCCATAGCTGATGTCGACCGGCGGCAGCGCGAGCTGGTAGCCGCCATCGCGCCCCCGCTGCGAGATCAGCAGCCCCTCGCGCGCCATCTCGGACAGGATGACGGTCAGGAATTTGGGCGGGATGTTCTGCGCGTCTGCAATATCCGCAAGCTGCACCTGCCCCTTGCCCCAATGGTCGGCAAGATGCTGAAAGGCGCGGATCGTGTAGCGGGTCTTTTGCGAGAGCATGGCGGCGTTACTGTGACATATTCCAGCTTAATTCAACCTGTCTGGATGAGATTCGGGAAAGGTTGATGAAAATCACAGTGGGTGGCATGAATCGACGCCAATGGGATCGCGCAGTTTGCCCGTTTCGGGCGCGACAAGGAATAGGGCGATGCGGAAGCTATTCGAAGGCCCGGCGGTTCTCGCGGCGTGCATGCTGGTCGCTGGGCCGGCCCAGGCGCAGTTCGGCGGCCTGCTGCGCAAAGTGACGACGCCGGCACCGAGCCCGAGCAGTGACGACAATGGCGGTTGTCCCAAGGGCAAGAAGGGCAGCGGCGTCGGGCGCAGCATATTGGGCGGAGTGATCCGCGATGCCGTCGGCGACGCGGCGAGCAGGGCCGGCGTCTACAGCTATGTGCCGATCGCGGAGGTGAGCGGGACGCTGACAGATGCGATCGCCTGCCGGCTCGATCCCGCCGAACAGGTGCAGGCGGCGCAGGCAACCGAAGAGGTCACGCGCGGCGAGGCGGTGGGCGCGACGTCGAACTGGACCAGCGAAACGCGCGAGAATGTCAGCGGTTCGTCGACCGTCGCGTCGATCAATCAGGAGGACGGCGGCCGCAAGTGTATGACCGTCAACGATTTCATCATCGTCGACGGGGAAGAGACGCGCGTCACGAAGCGGATGTGCAAGGGGCCGGACGACGCGCGCTATGTCCTGGCTGCCTGACCTGTCCCGCGTGCTGGCGGGGGCACTGGCGCTGACCTCGCTGACCGCGGCGACCGAGCGTGACCCACTGAACCCCACCTGTCCGCTCAATCCCAACTGGTCGACCAATGCGACGATGACGCTGACCGTCGAGACGCGTGGTCGGATGAAGGTCATGCTGGCCGAAGGGCGGGTCGATCCGGGCCTGCCCGAACGCCTCGCCGCGGCGCTGAAGGCCAACCCCGACGTCAGCGAGATCTGGCTGCGTTCGCCCGGCGGCGACGCGCGCGCGGGCAATGCTGCGGGGCGCATCATCCGGTCGAACACCGGTCTCGGCACGCGCATCCCCAGCGGTTGGGCCTGCTTCAGCGCCTGCAACTTCGTGTTCATGGGCGGCGCCCCGCGAATCATCGAACCCGGCGGCGAGTTCATCGTCCACATGTTCACCAGCACCGGCGACCGCGCCGCGATCGACCAGAGCGTGGCGATGGGCACCGATGCGACCACCGAACTGATCGGCGACGTCGAACAGGACAGCGCGCTGCTGGCGAGCGAGGACAACGACTTCCTGATCCGGATGGGCGTGTCGCGCAAATTGCTGACCGAGGTGATGTATCGGCAAAAGGCGGTCAAGGGCAGCGGGGCGGACAAGTCGACCCGCCGCTGCCTGACGCTGGAGGAGGCGCTGAAATATGGCGTGACCTACGCGGTCGAGTGACGGGGGCGTCGCAACGGACGTTATCCCGCCGAAGTATCAGGCGGCATCACGATGAAGCGTCCGGAATCTTTCACTTCTCCGTCATTGCTGCCCCGGACCTGATCCGAGGAAAGCAACCCAGAGTGTGCGTAAACCGCTCTGGATTGCTTCGCTGCGCTCGCAATGACGACAATGCCGGATTCGGTGGTGAAGGGCTTACTGCCCCTTGAACGCGGCCTTGCGCTTCTGAAGGAAGGCCGCGACGCCTTCGACCGCATCGGCGCTGTTGCCGGCGCGATACTGGCCCATCGCCTCCGCATCGAGCGTATCGGAATAGCTTTGGGTCAGCCCGCCGCGCAGCACCTGGCGCATCGTGCCGAGCGCGACCGTCGGGCCGCTCGCAAGGCGCTTCGCCAGTGCCTGGGCTTCGGCCATCAGGGCGTCGTCCGCGACCGCCTTGTAGATCAGGCCCCAGTCTGCCGCCTGCTCGGCCGGAATCTTTTCGCCCAGCATCATCATCTGCGTGGCGCGCGGTAGGCCGATCAGCCGCGGCAGCAGCCACGACGATCCGCCGTCGGGGATGAGTCCGATGTTGACGAAGGCCTGGAGGAAATAGGCGCTCTTGCCCGCGAGGGTGAAGTCGCCCGACAACGCGAAGCTGCATCCGACGCCGGCGGCGGGGCCGTTGACCGCGGTGACGACGGGAATGTCGAGGTTCGCGAGCGCGAGCAGCATCGGATTGTAATGGTTGCGCAGCGCCTTGCGACTGTTAGCGCCGCCGCCGACCGCCGACGCGCTGCGGTCGCCTGCCAGGTCGGCGCCCGAACAGAAGCCGCGCCCTTCGCCGGTGATCAGCAGCGCCCGCGCGCCGAGCACGCCCATCCAGTCGAGCGCCGCGCGAATATCGTCGGCCATCGCCGGTGGCATCGAGTTCAGCCGCTCAGGCCGGTTCAGCGTGATGGTCGCGACATCGTCGGCGACGGCAAGCTTGATCGTGTCGAAGGTCGGAAGGTCGGTCATGGGGAAGAAATCCTCTCGGGGCTGCTTTACCTTTACGTTCACGTAAGGATGTGACCCATTTGTGGGGCGAGTGCAAGGGGGAGGGGAGATCGGATGGCGACGGCTGGAAACGACCGATAGCGGTCATGGGCGCCAACCTTGAATCGGATTCGCGCAGAGGCGCAAAGATCGCAGAGGCGCGCGCGCTTCATCTCTGCGATCTTTGCGCCTCTGCGCAAATTTCGTGGAATGCCAGGTATCGGCCGAAGCGCGATATTCCTTTTCTCGTCACCCTGAACCGGTTTGGCAATTATCCCTTTTCGACAAGTCACTGTTCCCCGGCGAAAGCCGGGGTTCAGATGGCACAACGCTGCCCCGCGTGGACCCCGGCTTTCGCCGGGGAACAGCTCCCTACTTGCCTGAAGGGTACATATCCCAACCTGTTTCAGAGCCTGCCCCGGACCCGATCCGGGGGTCCATGGTCTGCCGTTTCCTTCGGCGCGGCGCCGATTTCGAGTCCCGGCCATGGATGCTGAAACAAGTTCAGCATGACGAAGGTGAAGGGCGGGCGCTACTCCCGGAACCGCAGCGCTTTCCTAATATCGGGGCATGATAGCCCTTTCGCGATGCGCCGCTCCGTTCGCCCTCTCTCCTCCCTTCCGCCACGGCTTCAGCCCGGCTCAGGAGACGAAATGGAGGGGGACGTCGTGTGACTTTCGTATACTTTGAAATAAAATGTCGCGGGTGATTCGCCATATGTCGATAGGCCCTATTCGTCACCCACCCGCACGAACCGCATGGTGCCCTCGGCGCGATGCAATGTCAGGCCGCGCTCGGTGCGCTCAGCGCACGCACCCTCGAAATCGACGACGCCGATGTCGTTGGGTTCGATGATCACGCGCAGCTTGCCGCCGTCGGCTCCGGTCAGGTCGAAGCGCGGCGCGGTGATGCCGTAAATCGGCTCGCGCACCTCGATCCAGCGCGGGATGCGCGGGTCGTCGTCGGGCATCGTCCAGCCGTCATATTGGGTGTAGCCGTCGATCGGCGCGCCGCTGTCGAAACCGATCGTGAAATCGACGCCTGCGATGGTCCGGCCGTTCGGCCAGGTGACGAGGATGGTGGGCACCGCGCCGTCGATCTCGCCGGTCGTGCCTTTCGACATCGTCGGCGGCACCGGCTTGGGGTCGGTGGTCAGGCAGATCATGGCCCCGCGCGCTTCCCAGCGCCCCTCGGCGCGTTCGTCGAGCGCACCCGCAGCGAGCCCATATTGGAAACGCCCGTCGTTCCTTATCAGCAGGCCGCCGCCAACGTCGGGGCCTTCGGCAAGGCCGTATTCGCCGATGAACGGTGAATCCTGCGCGGCGACGGGCGCGCCGATCAGCGCGAGGGCAAGAAGGGAGTTTCGCATTGTCCGCTCTTGCCTATGCGATGGCGGCGGCGCCAGCCCCTTTCCACTCGCCCCGCACCCTGCTAACCGCCCGCGCCATGTCCCAGAACCGTCCCGACCGCCGCACCTTCGCCATCATCTCGCACCCCGACGCGGGCAAGACCACCTTGACCGAAAAGCTGCTCGTCGCGGGCGGCGCGATCCACATGGCGGGCGAGGTGAAAGCGCGCGGGCAGGCGCGGCGCGCGCGCTCCGACTGGATGAAGATCGAGCAGCAGCGCGGCATCTCGGTCACATCGTCGGTGATGACCTTCGAGCATGCGGGGCTGGTCTTCAACCTGCTCGACACGCCGGGGCACGAGGATTTCAGCGAGGACACCTATCGCACGCTGACCGCGGTCGACAGTGCGGTGATGGTGATCGACGCCGCCAAGGGCATCGAGCCGCAGACGCTGAAGCTGTTCGAAGTGTGCCGCTTGCGATCGGTGCCGATCGTCACCTTCATCAACAAGGTCGACCGCGAAGGTCAGTCGCCCTTCGAACTGCTCGACGAGGTCGCCGACCGGCTCGCGCTCGACGTCTGCCCGATGAACTGGCCGGTGGGGATGGGCGGAACCTTCTCCGGCCTCTACGATCTCGTCGAACCGTCGCTGGCAGTCCCGGGCAAGGAAGCTTCGCGCGCATTCGAGGGCGAGCGGATCGCGCTCGCCGGCCATGACGATCCGAAGCTGGCGGCGGCGGTCGACTCGCGCGCGCTCGACCAGTTCAACGAAGAGATCGAACTGGCTTCGGCGGGTTATGCGCCCTTCGACGCGGCGGCTTATCGCGGCGGCGACCTGACGCCAGTCTATTTCGGGTCGGCGCTCAAGGAATTTGGCGTCGTCGACCTGCTCGCCGCACTCGCCGCGCATGCGCCGGGGCCGCAGCCGCAGCCCGCCGAGCCTGCGCCCGTGCGCCCCGACGACGATGCCGTCACCGGCTTCATCTTCAAGGTGCAGGCGAACATGAACCCCGCGCACCGCGACCGCATCGCCTTCATGCGCCTGTGCTCGGGCAAGTTCGAGCGCGGCATGCGATTGACGCAGGGCGGGACGGGCAAGGCGATCGCGATCAGCCGCCCGATGCTGTTCCTCGCGCAGGACCGCGAAATGGCCGAGGAAGCGTGGCCCGGCGACATCATCGGCATTCCCAACCACGGCACGCTGCGCGTCGGCGACACGCTGTCGGAACGCAGCGACGTTACCATCACCGGCCTGCCCAATTTCGCGCCCGAAATCCTGCGCCGCGTCGCGCTGGTCGATCCGACCAAGACCAAGCAGCTCCGAAAGGCGCTCGACGACATGGCGGAGGAGGGGATCATCCAGGTCTTCTATCCCGAAATCGGGTCGAACATGATCGTCGGCGTCGTCGGCCAGTTGCAGCTCGACGTGCTGATCAGCCGTCTCGAGGCCGAATATAAGGTCGAGGCGAAGCTGGAGGCATCGCCGTGGGACACGGCGCGCTGGATCGCGAGCGACGATCCGGCGGCGCTCAAGGCCTTTCAGTCGGACCATCGTGGCGCGAGCGCGGCCGACCGCGATGGCGCGCCGGTGTTCATGGCGAAGGACGCGTGGGAGGTCGGCTATGTGACGCAGCGCCACCCCGCCATCCGCTTCACCGCGACCAAGGAGCGGCGGTTCGCCGACGCGGGTTGATCGCCCGCAGCGATTCCGCCACCATGACGTCACGTTCGACCATGGGTGGGGAGGGGATGGATGCGCGCTTTGGGAATGATCGCCGCCGCGGCGCTGATGAACGGAACGCCGGCCGGGGCACAGCCTGCGATCGAACTGCCGATCGCGCCGGGTTTCTGGACTAACGACACCGAAAAATGCGCCACGGTGCATCACGGCTATGTCTTCGACGGAACGCGCTGGGGCGCGCTCTATTATTATGGCCCCAACGGCAGCATGGGCCCCGCCGCCGAACTCGAACCGATCACGCAGACGCGCGCGGGGCCGGACGGCTTCACCCAGATGCAGTTCGGCGGCTACGACGGCGCGGGCTATTTCCGCATCAAGCGGGTCGAAACGGATCGCGCGCTTTACCGCGTTGGCGCACCTTTTCGGGACGAGATTCAGGAAATGGACGAGCCGCTGATCCGCTGCGATTTCAAGGCGATGTCACCGAAGATGCAGGTGGCGATCCGCCGCTTCGCGCCCGCGCTAGCGGTCAGATAAGACTGAGCAGGTCACTAGGTGCGGCGGGGGCTTCCTCCTCCTCTTCCCCCTCGAACTTGCTCAGCGTCACCCCCAGCAGGCGGATGCCCTGCTCGACGGGCAGCAGCGGGGCCAGGATCGCCTCGCCCACCGCGAGCAACGCCGCGCCGTCGCCGATGGGGAAGGGGACCGATTTCGCCCGCGTGATCGTCCGGAAATCGGCGTAGCGCAGCTTGAGCGTTACCGTGCGGCCGCGCGCATGACGCTTGGCGGCGCGGTCCCAGACGACGGTACAGACATGCGCGAGCGCCTCGCGGATCTCGACGTCGGCGATCAGGTCGTGGAAGAAGGTCCGCTCGCCGCCGAGCGACTTGAGCGGCCGGTTCGACTTGACGCGGCGATGGTCGATCCCGCGCACCAGATTGTGGAGCCATTCGGCGCTGTTGCCGAAATGCGCGGCGAGCCACGCCCTGTCCTTCGCCGCCAGATCGGCACCGGAAAAGATGCCGAGCCCCTCCATCTTCGCCGCCGTCACCGGGCCGATGCCGTGAAAGCGGCGGATCGACAGCGTCTGGACGAAGGCGGCGCCCCGGCGCGGCGGAATGACGGTCAGCCCGTCGGGTTTGTTCTGGTCGGAGGCAAGCTTGGCGATGAACTTGTTGTAGGAGACGCCGGCTGACGCGGTGAGGCCGGTCTCGGCGCGGATACGGGCGCGGATCGCACGCGCCGCGGCGGTCGCGCTGCCCAGTCCGGCCTTGTCGCGCGTGACGTCGAGATAGGCCTCGTCGAGCGCCAGCGGCTCGACCTCGTCGGCATAGTCGCGAAAGATGGCGCGGATCTGGTGTGAAATCTCGCGATAGGCGTCGAAGCGCGGTGGGACGAAGACTAGGTCGGGGCAGCGCCGCTTGGCGGTGACGCTCGGCATTGCGGAGCGAACCCCGAATTTTCGAGCCTCATAAGAAGCGGCGGCAACCACGCCGCGCCGCGATGAGCCACCGACCGCAACGGGCTTTCCGCGCAAGGCCGGGTCGTCGCGCTGCTCGACCGAAGCGTAGAAGGCGTCCATGTCGACATGGATGATCTTGCGCACCGGGCCGCCTGCGCCCTCCGCACCGCTGTCGCTGCCCTCGCTCACGCGCCCATCCTATCATGTTGCCATGATGTTCTCAATCGCGGCGCCGGCCCGCTGCCCCCGCCCGATCCGACGTCGACGCTTGACGAATGCGGGCCGAAATGGCAATCGCCGCCGACCTTGGAGACGCGGGTATAGCATAGTGGTAATGCTCTAGCCTTCCAAGCTAGCTAGGCGGGTTCGATTCCCGCTACCCGCTCCAGACCCCCTTCCGAGAACGTCCGGCAACGTCCAAAAAACGGCTGATTTCTCCCACTTTTTCTGCTATAACCGTCCCTGTTGATGCGGACGTATCTCGACGCACCCGGAAAATTTGAGGGTATTTTTGAGGGTATGTCCCGAGCGATGATGGAGAGATACCCTCATGGGACTGACGGCGGTAGCGATCAAGGCGGCGAAAGGCCGCGACAAACAATACAAGATGAGCGATTCGGGCGGGCTCTATCTGCTCGTCACGCCATCCGGGCGGCGATACTGGCGGATGAACTATCGCTTCCTTGGTAAGGGCAAGACGCTCGCATTCGGCATCTGGCCGGATTTGGACCTTGCCGGGGCCAGGGCCAAGCGAGACGACGCGCGGCGGCTGCTAGCCACTGGTCAGGATCCGGCAGAGCAAGCCCGGCTAGACAAGGCGGCGGCGAGTGTCGCGGCGGCAAACACGTTTCGGGCGGTCGCAGAGGAATGGTTAGCCAAGGTCGAAAAGGAAGGCCTCGCGCCCGCCACGCTCAAGAAGAACCGTTGGCTGCTGGACTTTTCCTATCAGTCGATCGGGCATCGGCCGATCGCGGAAATCAAGCCGTTTGAACTGCTGACCTTGCTTCGCAAGTTTGAATCGAAGGGCAAGCACGAAACCGCCCATCGTCTGCGGAGCATTTGCGGTCAGGTGTTCCGCTATGCGATCGCTACCGTTCGGGCGGACCACGATGTTTCCGCCGATCTGCGCGGGGCATTGATTACTCCGAAGGTGACGCATCGCGCTGCCATCACGACGCCAACGGAGGTCGGCGCATTGCTGCGCGCGATCGAGGGCTATGAGGGCCATCCGTCCACATTGGCGGCGCTGCGCCTCTTGCCCCATATATTCGTTCGGCCCGGCGAATTGCGTTATGCCGAATGGAAGGAGTTTGACCTCGACAACGCGGTCTGGACCATTCCCGAGAGCAAGATGAAGATGCGCCGGGTCCACAAGGTTCCGCTTTCCCGTCAGGCGTTGGAAATCATCGCCACGCTGGAGCATGACGCCAGCTTGAGCCGGTTCCTTTTCCCGTCGCTGCGCTCGGCCAGTCGCCCCATGTCCGAAAACACCATCAACGGCGCGCTGCGTCGTCTCGGCTACGCCAAGGACGAAATGACAGGGCATGGCTTCCGCGCGATGGCGAGCACCTTGCTCAACGAAATGGGGCGCTGGAACCCCGACGCGATCGAACGGCAGCTCGCCCATGCCGAAGGCAACGCGGTGCGGCGCGCTTATGCCAGAGGCGAATATTGGGACGAGCGCGTTCAGATGATGCAATTCTGGTCGGATGAGCTGGATCGCTTGCGGAAAAACTTCGAGCCGGTGAAGCTGGTCGTGGGCGAACGGCGTTGGAGCTGACGGCCGATCAGTCGGGATAGGTCCAACGATCCACGTCCGCGATGGATTCGATGACACCCAAAGAGCGCAAAAGCGGGTCGCGACGATCGGCCGCGACATCGGCCCATTTGAGCCATTGCGCCACGGTCATGCCGTCGATCACCGCATCCATGTCGAGGTCGGTTTCCCGCATGGCAGCGATGAAGCGGCGAACCAGCGATGTTGTGCGCCATGCTTCGGCATATTCGGTAAGCCGCCGAAAGCGATTTTTGTCCAAACGGCGCTGCGCTTGTTGTTCGCGCTGCTGTTTCGCCCGCATTTCATAAAGGCGCGCGCGTTCCTCCTTCGCTTCACGCTCGGCGGCAATGGCAGGGAGCGCCAAGATCACGGTCGCCACAATGTCGCTCGCGAAATGTTCGAGCCGATACGTTGGACCTTCGCACCATTTTCGGCGAAAGCCCGCGGGCAGCCAGCTTGTCACCTCGAATATGAGGTCGCCCGTCGATTCCAGATCGCAGCGCATCACGTCTGGACCCTTGAGCGGCGCGCTCCATTTGTCCGGTGCGGTCGGTATCTTGACCCGCCTCATTCGATAGCGAAGCTGAAATACGATCGCATCGACGCCCGAACGCGCCGTCAGTTCGCCGCGCCCATTGCGTCCCAAGGCTACCCCGTGCGCGTCGAGCGTCTGACATATGCCGTTGAGGACACACAGAAGGCGGCGATCGGCGCTGTCGAAGGGCGCAACCTTCTCCCACTCTCGCGAGCCGCGATCATAATATTCCGTGCGCGCGCGAAGCTCCTCTTTGCGGGAGGCGATGCGCTCGGCAACAATAGGGTGAGGCTGAATCAGCCGCTCGGAAAAGCGAATGGCCGGTAGCTCCGCCTTTAGCTGTTCGACTTGCAACTTCGGCGTGATGGGCTGGTCTGACAGGGCAAAGGAACGAAAAACGATGGCGTCCGCGCCTCGCTTCCCGGCAGGAAGCGGCGGCCTGGCACCTACGCATTTACCAGCAGCGATCTTGTTCCAATAGCCCGAAGACGGGCGCGGAATTTCCTCGCGTTCGCACAGCCGGGCAAGCTGTTGGTCGGAAACCCCGAATTTCATGGCAAGGTGCGTCAACGGTTTCCGCCAAACGAGGTCGTAAATTTCCTGTCGCGTGATCGTCGCTTGTTCGTTCATGCTTCTATATTCTCCTGCTCCTTCCAACGATGCGCGGCGGTGCTTTTCTCGTTTAGTGAACGCGAACCGATCGGACGGATCGCTGCTCGCGAATCGGTAAATCGCGCGAAACAAAATTTCGCATCTAGGTCACTTTTTAATGTGTTGCTGCGTTTGGCGGCGACCGCGCTTCGGGATGAGCCGAGCGAAGCTCGGGACGGGCCGCCCGTTCGCATGGTTACAAATGCGAAATTTGCCTCCCATGCTTTAGGCGCATCAACCACAAAGGGGTCATCCTGATATGCGTAAAATTACTTTCCCGATCGTCGCCGCTGCCGGCTTCGCCATGTCGCCGGTCGTCGCTGCACAGACGACCGAACAGCCGGCCGACACGGAACAGGTCGAACCGGCTGCGGAACCCGCGGCGGAACCTGCCGCCGAACCCGCTGCCGAACCGGCCGCGGAGCCTGCGGAAGAACCGGCGACCGACGAACCGGCGGCCGATCCGAGCCGCTAAGAGCCTCTGAAATCGAGAAAAGGGCGGGATTTTCCCGCCCTTTTTTTGTGTTCCGCTGACAATCCTAAGCGCGCGCAGTCATGCTATCATCGCCGCAACCGGAAAGAATTTGAACAAAATTTACGGGAAACCCTCCGTCGTGCATCGTTGGGGTGAACGGGAGCGAAAAAGTCGAATGACGTGAACCGGGAGAAGCGCGCGCAAATCATGGCCTGGGTGGGGCGGGAAATCCTGCCGCACGAAGCGGACGTGCGCGCCTGGCTTCTCCGCACGCTCGATCCCGACGACCTGGAAGACGTGATACAGGAAACCTATTGCCAGATCGCGGGCCTGAAAGGAGTGAGCCATATCGCCAGCGGTCGCGCCTATTTCTTCACTGCCGCGCGCAGCATCGTTCTCATGCGATTGCGCCGGGCGCGCGTGGTCAGCATTGAATCGGTTACGGAGATCGAGAGCACAGGCATCGCAATGGACGAGCCGACACCCGAACGGGTTGTCGCCGCCCGGCGCGAACTGGAACGGGTGCAGCGTTTTATCGAGGAACTGCCCGACCGCTGCCGAAGGATTTTCGAGCTTCGCAAGGTCGATGGACTGTCGCAGCGCGAGGTTGCCGAGCAGCTTGGCGTTACGGAATATGTGATCGGGAATGAGGTCGCCAAGGGCATGAAGCTGATATTGCAGTCGATAGCCGATGGCGATCGCAAGACCGCGCGAGCAATGGCAAGAATGGGATATGATGAGCGAACGCGAAACAGCACAAGCGATCAATGATCGCGCGGCCGAGTGGGTCGCCCGCATGGACCGCGAGGGCCATGACCCTGCCGTGCGCGCCGAACTCAAGGCATGGCTCGCGGGTGATGACCGCCGTCGCGGCGCCTATTTCCGTGCCAAGGTCGCATGGAACATGCTCGACCGCGCGAGCGTCCTTCGCGCCGGACAACCGCCAGCTTACGAGGTGGCCGCCGCTGGCGGCGGCTGGTTTTCAAGGCGGCTCGTCATATTGGGCGGCGGTGCCGCCGCTGCCGCCGCCGCACTGGTGGTCGGCCTTCCGCGCATGGATTTCTTCGCTGCGCCGGATGAGCAAATCCAGACGGCAATAGGGGAAATCCGGCGCGTGCCGCTAAGCGACGGCTCGCTTGCCGCGGTGAACACGCAAACCGCGCTCGACGTGACCATGAAGCCGAAGCTGCGCCAGATCGCGCTCAAGGGCGGCGAGGCGTGGTTTCAGGTCGCCAAGGATCGCGCGCGGCCTTTCCTGGTCGAAATCGGCGACGTGCGCGTTCGCGCAGTCGGCACGGCCTTTTCCGTCAGGCGGGAAGCGAACGGCGTCAATGTGCAAGTGACCGAAGGCGTCGTCGAGGTGTGGCGCGTCGGGGACGAAGCCAATATCCGCCGCGTCGAGGCGGGGACGCGCGCCTTCATTGCACCCGACAAAGCCGTAGTGTCCATTGCCGCTGCGAGCGAGGAAATCGACAACGCGCTGGCATGGCGCACCGGCCAGCTCGTGTTCGACGGGGACACGGTTGCGGAGGCGGTGGCCGAGTTCAACCGCTACAATGTCCGCAAGATCGAGCTTTCCGGCGCGGCGCTCGGGCAAAAAAAGATGATCGGCCGCTTTCGCACGAATGAACCCGACGCCTTCGCGCACGCCGTTGAGATACTGACGGATTCTCGCGCCGTTATCACCGCCGACCGGATCATCCTATCGTCGGATTGACGGATTTTTTCAGAAAAAATTACAAAAAAGTTTCGCTCAAGCATCGTTGTCCATGTGAGCCCGAATGATCGGGCCGGATTACATGGGGGAGGATAATATGCGGTATCGCGATCTTCGCGGCGCTCTCGCGTCTTCGGCGGCAATTTGTGCGGTGGCGGCTGCGACGCCGGCGATGGCCCAGACCAAGAGTTTCGACGTTCCGGCGCAGTCCGCCGCGACCGGCATCCCGGAACTGGCGACGCAGGCCGATGTCCAGATTCTCGTCAGCGCAGACGCCGTGCGGGGAAAGACTATCCGTGCGATCAAGGGTTCTATGAGCGTCGATCAGGCCGTGCGTCGGGCGGCCGCCGATGCCGGCCTGCGGGTCGTGTCGAACGATGGTCGGACATATACGCTTGCTTCGGCTTCATCAGCGGCGGCTGACGCGCCCACCGACAACACCTATGTCGCCAACGAAATTGTCGTCACCGCGCAGAAGCGCGTGGAGTCTGTGCAGGATGTGCCGATCGCGATCACCGCGCTATCGCAGAAGAATCTGGAAGAGCAGAAGATCGAAAGCGGCGCCGACATCATGCGCGCGGTGCCGAACCTGACCTTTTCCAAGTCGAACTTTACCAGCTACAATATCTCAATCCGCGGCATCGGCACCAAGGCAATCTCGGCGACCAGCGATCCCGGCGTCGCGGTGGCCTTCAACAACATCGGCATCATCCACAACCGCTTCTTCGAGCAGGAGTTCTTCGACATGGAGCGGTTGGAGGTGCTGCGCGGTCCGCAAGGCACTCTTTACGGCCGCAATGCGACGGGCGGCGTCATCAACCTGATTACCGCCAAGCCGAAGCTGGGCGAGTTCGAAGGCAGCATCAAGGGCGAGGTTGGCAATTTCGACAGCCGCCGGATGACAGCGATGCTCAACGTGCCGATCGTTCCCGACCAACTCGGCCTTCGCATCGCTGGGGCGATGACCGATCGCGATGGTTATGATTATAATTCGGTGACGCAGAACCGGGTCAACAAGCGCGATCTTTGGTCGCTCCGCGCGACGCTGGGCTTCGAGAATGACTGGCTGCGCGGCAACTTCATTTGGGAGCGGTTCCACGAAAACGACAATCGTTCACGCACCGGAAAGCAGCTTTGCCACCGCGACGATACCCCCGACATGATCGGATCGACACCGACGCGCATAACCAATCCTACCAATGCGAGCTTGACACCATATCGGGAAATCCGAGCTGCGACCTTCTCTACGGGATGCAAGGCAGGTAGCCTTTATGACGATGCGGCGTTCGGAACACCCAACGGGACGTCGATTTCGTATGTCTATGGCTTGGGTATTGCGAGTGGGATATTCGGAGGTCGCTATTTCCCCGGAATGCCGCGAGTAAAAGCGCCCCTCTTTGATACTTTGACAGACCCTTACGGTGGCATGATGCAGTCACGCGACCTGCGCGAAATCGCCTCGGTCCGTGATCCCATCTATCGCGCCAAGTCGGACATATTGGCGCTCAATCTCGACGCCAAGCTGTCGGACAGTCTGACCCTGTCATCACAGACGGCGTGGAACTGGGACAATGTTTACAGCTTCCAGGATTATAATCGCTTCAACTCGCTGCCCATCTTCAATGATTCTTCGAGTTGGGTGGACTATGACGGCAACCCCAGCCCGTGGCGCGACATGATGCCCGGCGGCATTTTCTGCGATCCCCAGATTGGTTGTTCGAACACGCTAGCGGCGTTCGATGTCTCGTCCGCACGATCGAAGCAGTTCGCGCAGGAATTACGCCTGCAATCCGATTTCGATGGCCCCTTCAATTTCAGCATCGGCGGCAATTACACCAAGTTCAAGACACAGAATGACTATTATGTCATGAGTAATATGTTCACGATGCTTGCCATGACCGAACCGCTCAATGAGACGGGAACTATGACGCATTGCAGCCGGAAGACATTCGGAAAGGACTTTTTCAATACATATTATGTCCCGATCGAAGAAGGGTTTTGCCCCTATATCGATCCAAATCCGGTCGAAAGCATCAACGGAGAGGGGCATAATTATTTCCGTTCGTCCAACCCCTATAAGCTGGAAAGCTGGGCGGCGTTCGGAGAAGCCTATTATAACATCAATCCCAATCTGAAGCTGACGGCGGGTCTGCGCTACACACACGACAGGAAGAGCTTCACGGTCGTGCCTAGCCAGCTGCTACTGTCAACGACGTACGAGGGCGGCGGCTTCGTCAACAAGGGCCATCCGGCGACGGGTGTGCTTCGGCAGACATGGGGAGAATACACAGGTCGCATCGGGCTCGACTGGCAACCGCATCTCGACTTTACAGACAGTACACTCGTCTATGGCTTCTTCAGCCGTGGTTACAAGGCGGGCGGATTCAATCCGCCGACGCCCGGCTATATTACGCGGGAGCAATTGCTGGAGGCCGGATTTATCACGCAGTTGCAGGTGGATCGATTCCCCGACGCGTACCCAGGACTGCAACTGTTGGCGGTCGATTATGGCCCATCTTTCAAGCCCGAATTCGTCAATGCGTTCGAGATCGGCATGAAGAATGTGCTGATGGGCGGGCGGCTGACGCTCAATGCCGCGGCTTTTTATTACGACTATAAAAATTATCAGGTGTCGCAGATTCGCGACCGCACGGCGGTGAACGAGAATTTCGATGCGAAGATGTGGGGCGCCGAATTCTCCGCGCTGTTTGAGCCGGTCGACCGGCTACGCTTCAACGCCAATTTCGGCTATCTCAAGACTCGCATCGGCAAGGGGATGCAGTCGATCGATCCGATGAACCGCAATTTGGGCGATCCTGATTATACCGTCGTCAAGTCATGGATCCAATTGCCCTCCAACTGCGTCGTCCCCACGCATATCGCTGAGGCCTGGTTGACGAGGGACCGAGCGGGCGCGTTAAATGCGCCGGCCGATCTGTGCAACGGGGTGCGCGGGTTTTTTAGCTACAACCCGCCGATCGACTCCCTGACCGGGCAAAGATATGATGTCGCCAACTATCCCGAATTGAACGGCGGCCTTGGCCTTCACACCGAGTTGGAAGGCAACGAACTGCCCAACTCGCCGCGCTGGACCGTCAATCTTGGCGCCGAATATACCATTCCTTTCGAAGGTGACTGGAGCGCGACGGTCCGCGGCGATGGTTACTGGCAGGCCAAGAGCTGGGCGCGGGTTTACAATCTCAACCCCTATGACCGGCTGCGCAGTTGGACGAACTTCAACATCTCGCTCCGCGTCGATGGTCCCGATGACCTGTCGATCGAGGCTTATGTGAAGAACGTCTTCAACTCGACGCCGATCACCGATGCGTTCCTGAACAGCGACGACAGCGGCCTGACCACCAACGTCTTCACGCTCGACCCGCGCATCATCGGGTTCAGCATCAGCAAGAAATTCTGAGGTCTCTCCACCACTGGGGGAACAACCTTGGGCCGGTGTCTGTTTGCTCCCGAGCAAATATCAGCCCAGTTTTTTCGCAGACCGATTGACCGACGGGATGCTTTCACGCGCACTCTCTCTCTCTCCGAGAGACACTGGCCGTCGCCCGGTTCCTTCCCCGGCGCCGTGCGGCGGCCCATTTCCCCTTATCGCTGGAAGGAGACGATGATGACCGACAGGACCCAAACCCCCGCCGGCCTCGTCATCGAGAAGCGCAACTGGAAATTCGGCCGCGACATGTTGCCGCGCCGCTGGTGGCACGGCGGCGACCCCGGCCGGACGGCTTTCTATAATGCCCTTTCATCGACTTTCCCGGTCGGCGAAAAGTTCTTCATGGCGGCCGTGCGCCATTACCGCGACGGCGCGCCCGAGCCGTTGCGCGAGCAGATCGACGATTTCATCTTTCAGGAATCGACCCATTCGCGCGAGCATATCTTCTTCAACCGGCAGGCCCGCGATGCGGGTTACGACATGGCTTCGTCCGAGGATCGCGCCGCCCGCACGATTGCCTGGGCCAAGCGCCGCCCGCCGATCATGCAGCTCGCCGCGACCTGCGCGCTCGAACATTTCACCGCGATCCTCGCCAATGCCGTGCTGTCCGATCCGGCGCACCTCGCCGGCGCGGACGTGGAGGCGCAGCGCATGTGGCGCTGGCACGCGGTCGAAGAAATCGAGCATAAGGCGGTCGCCTACGACACCTGGCTCAACGCAACCCGCAACATGCCGCGCCTCGCGCGCTGGTCGCTGCGGTCGATCGCAATGGTGAGCGCGGCATGGCGCTTCCATTGGGTCGTGTTCCGCAACACCGCGAACCTGCTCTCGCAGGATGGAAAGAACGATCTTGCGACATGGCGCCGCCTGCTCGTCTATCTCTATGACTATCCCGGCGCGATGCGCCTGCTCGCGCGCGGCATGGTGGGCTATTTCCGTCCCGGCTTTCACCCGTGGCAGCACGACGACCGCGCGCTGGCGCGGCGCGCCCTCGCGTCGCTGACCCCGCCGCTCATCACGCCCTTGCCGCGGTGATCGGGGCATGAGGGCTGTCTTGTTCGCGATGACATTGGTTTCGGCCGCCGGAGGGGGAACGGCCGAGGCTTCGCAGGGGAGCGGCGCCATCGCCGGTCTGTGGTCGACCGGAAGCAACGGGGGGCAAGTCGAGCTGTATCGCTGCGGCGCGGCCATCTGCGGCAAGGTGGTCGATGCCGCTCCCCTGCGGGCCAACCCCGACCATCGCGACGTCAAGCACCCCGACCGCAAATTGCGCGAGCGGCGGTTGAAAGGGCTGGTCGTGTTGCAAGGATTCGAGGGTGGACCCGCCGAATGGAAGGGCGGCCCGCTCTATGATCCCGAATCGGGCGACGGCGCGGCGGCTGGCACGCTGACGCTCCGCGCAGATGGCAAGCTGGAGGTGAAGGGTTGCAAGGCCGCTATCTTCTGCCGCACCAAAATATGGACGCGAGCGCGTTAAGCCTCGCTGCGGCATTTCTGATCGAAATCCAGAGGGCGGACGACCTGCCCACGATCGAGAGCCTTCTCGCGGCCGTCGCGCATGAGTTGGGCTTTCGTCACTATGCGATGATCCATCACGACGATCATCGCAGCGGCTCGCCGGGCCTCATCAATATGAACAATTATGTGCCCGACTATGCCGCCGAATATTTCGGCGGCCTCTATCATCGCGACGATCCCGTCGTTCACGCCTGCATCGCGGCCAATGCCTGTTTTACGTGGTGCGAGATCGCTGACCTGATCGAACTTGGGCCGAGGCATCGCACCTTCCTTGAGCGCGGAGAATATTATGGCGTCAGCAACGGCATCACCGTTCCGGCCTTCGTGCTGGGCGAGCGCAGCGGATCGTGCAATTTCTGTAGCCCGCGCAAGCCGGGGAGCGTCCGGCACCATCTTGATGCCGTTCATTCCATCGGCGGTTTCGCCTTTTCAAAGGCGCGCCGGGTCGTGAACGGCGGGCGCTTGCGGCAAGTCCGCGTCGCGCGGCTTCGCCCGCGCTGGCGCGATTGCGTCGTCCTCGCCGGACAGGGCAAGAGCAATACCGACATCGCGACGATCCTTGGCCTGACGCCGGCGACGGTCAAAACTTATGTCGAACGGGCCTGTGCCAGTTACGAGGTTAGCAACCGCACCCAGCTTGTTCTTGCCGCCGTCCTCGACGGCGAGGTGGGAATCCACGAGATCGCACCGCGTCAACATCGCTACCTAGCGACCTGATATTTTTGCAAGAAATTCGCTCCCTTGCGTGACCACACGCAAGGGAGCGAAACCATGATACATATCGTTGAAGGGCTTGGCGAGGCGGCCGACCAGCGGTTGCTCGATTCCATGTTCGAGGACCGCAAACGGCTGTTCATCGACCTGCTCGATTGGGATTTGACGGTCGTTGACGATCGGCTTGAGGTCGACCGCTTCGACGACGCCTATGCCACCTATATCATCGCCGCCGATCGCGCTGGCCGTCATCTGGCGTCGATGCGGCTGCTGCCCTCCACACGTCCGCATCTGCTCGGCACGTTGTTCGAGCGGCTTTGCACCGACGGCGTTCCGGTCGGCCCCGACATTTTCGAGATCACCCGGCTTTGCCTGCCGCCCAACCTGCTGCGGCCCGAACGGCTGCGGCTTCGCGACGGGCTTATCCGCGCGATGGTCGATCATGCGCTGGATCGGGGCATCAACCGCTTTACCGGCGTCGTCACCGCGCGCTTTCGTGAACAGATCCTCGCTATGGGCTGGCAGGGCGAGGCGCTGGGGCCGGGGCAAGATTTGGGCGGCGGTCGTCTCGGCGCCTTCGCCGTGATGATCGAGCCGGCCACGCCCGCCCATCTCGAAGCGAACGGACTCCATGCGCTTTCCGACTTGTCGGCGGGGACGATCGCGGCGGGATCGGCGACATGACCGGGCCTTTCTCCCCCGATAGCGCGCCCGTCAGGCTCGACCGCGACGGCTTTTGCGTCATCCGCAATCTGCTCCCGGCCAATCAGATCGACGCGATAGATTGCTCGCTCGACTATGATTTTGCCGCGACGCCCTATTGCGTCGGCGACTTCTTCGGCGAGCGGACCAAGCGTTTCGGGCGCCTGCTCACCCGCGCCCCGGCGACCCGCGCGCTGGTCATGCACGACGCGATCCTGGCGCTTGCCCAAAGCGTCCTGTCGCCGAACTGCGACCGCATCGCGCTCAATCTGACGCAGGCCGTCGAAATCCACCCCGGCGCGCTCGCCCAATATCCGCACCGCGACCATGACCTATGGCCCGCGATCAAGGGCGGGCATCAATTTCAGGTCAATGTCATGTGGCCGCTGTCGCCGTTCACCGAGGCGAACGGCGCGACCCGGTTTTGGCCGGGCAGTCACCGGCTCACCTATGACGGCGATGTGAGCGAGAGCGCGGCGATCGCGGCGACCTGCGAACCCGGCGACGCGCTGGTCTGGCTCGGCGGGACGCTGCACGGCGCGGGAGCCAATGTCAGCGATGACCTTCGACGCGGGATCATCGTCAGCTATTGCCTTGGCTGGCTCAAGCCGTTCGAGCTGCAATGGCTGGTCTATCCGCCCGAGGTCGCGCGGCACTTCGACCCCGACCTAGCGGCGCTGGTCGGCTACGCCCAGCACCGCCCCAATCTCGGCAATGTCGAAGGGCGCTGCCCCTCCTATCTGCTCGCGGGTAAAAGGCCCGATCACGTCGCGGCTGTCGATGCGCTGCGGCCCGATCAGGCCGACGCCCTTCGCACCTATGTCCAGACGCAGCGTGGCGAAGGGTAGCGGCTATGCCGGCGATCGAGACCCGCGCGGTCCTGCCGCCCGGAAGCTGGCGCGACGCCGGCCTCTATGCGGCGCTCGCCGCCACTGGCGCGCGCGGCCTCGCATGGGAGCTGCTGCGCCGCTATCCCGACTATCTCGGCGGCGACGATGAAGGTGATAGCCCGCTGACCGCCGCCGATCCCGCGTTCACCGTGCGCTGGGGGCTTCACTTTCGCCGAGGAACCGGGCCGCTCTGCGTCCGCCGCACGGCTCCTATGGTCGGCCGCCTTCGATCCTTCGGTATTGCGCGCCCGGCCCGCGCGGGGCGCAGCCCCTACCGATGCCGCGCCTTCGCTCGCAACCTACCTCGCCGTCGCCGGGGACAGGCAGCTTCATGCCGTCATCGGCGGCGTTCATCACGGCGTCCGCATCGACATTGCGAGTAGCGTTGAGCCGTTGCCGCTCGACCGGCTGATATTTCCTTTCACCATCGCCGTCGCGCCGAGGCAACTTGCCGAGTTCCGGCAACTGGTTGGCCTTGCGCGCGGCCAGCCGCTCGCGGCGATCACCCCGCCGCGCCTTTACCGCGTCGTGCTGGCGCTGCGCGTCATCGACGCTTTAGGTGAAGGGGCGACGCTGCGAACCGTTGGCGAAGCGTTCGTTCGCGCGGATGATTGGCCCGGTCGCGGGGAGTCGACCAAATCCGCCGCGCGCCGGCTAGTGGGCTTCGCCCACCGCCTATGGTCTGGTGGACCCGCGACGATCCTGTCCGGCGCGTTTCAATCTCACTGACTTTTGCGGTCGTCCGCAGGATATTCACTTTCGTCGAACAAGGCTTGCGGTCGAATATTCAGCGCCTCGCAGAGACTCCAGATGGTGAGCAAGGTCGCGTTCTGCTCGCCGCGCTCGATCAGCCCGACATGCGCGCGATCGACGCCCATCCGGACGCCAACCTCTTCCTGACTTAATCCGGCGGCAATGCGGTAACGGCGGGCATTGCTGCCGACGAGCTTTCTCACGTCCATCCAGAGGTTAGAGGACAGTCGGGCATTTTGATGCTACGTATTATAATACTCGCAACAATGGACCCTTGATTGATGACCTTATCCTTCCTGAATAGGTGCCGGTGCGGGATCGCGGAACGCGCGCCCGACGCTCCCGTCATGACCGACTACGACCGCGTTCATATATTGACCTATGCTCGACTGCTTGATGCCGAGCGCGACGGTTACGACTGGCGCGATGTGGCAATGGAGGTGCTTGACCTCGACGTTGCGGCCGATCCTTGCGGCGCAAAGAACTGCTGGCAATCGCACCTCGACCGCGCCCATTGGTTCGTCGATGGCGGCTTCGCCGCTTAGGCGCCGACCTGCGCATGATGGAAGCGGCCCGATACGGCAGCACCCCGACATGGTTGTCCCGGCTCCCAAGCTAGGGGTGTCGGATTCTCGTATCGCCAAATCCGACACGTTCGCGGGCGTGAACCGCGCGCCATGCTCCCTCTTTCGCCGACACGGCGCGAAGGAGCGAAAGACAGCATGGAGAGCGACGACAGCATCGAGCGCGCGCGGCAGGCGAAGCGCGGCTCACCCTTCCTAAGCCCCAAGCAAGCCGCCCACTATCTCGGCGTCTCGCTGCGGACCTTGCAGGTGCATCGCACCAACGGCACCGGGCCGCGCTTCCGACGTCCCTGCCAGCGCATCCGATACCATATCGACGATCTCGATGCCTGGTCGCTCGAACAGGCCAAGGTGCCGGGCCGTGACTGACCCGGCGCGCGCAAAACGGATCGGCCGATGGGCGATCGGCTGCGCCGGTCTCGCGATCGTGCTTGCGGGGACGCTGGTCACGCCGCCCCGTCCGCGCTTCCTATGGAACGTCACCGCCAGCGCGCCGGTCGGCCTCTACGCGGTCGGCGGCGGCGCGCCACTCGCGCGCGGCGACATGGTGATTGCGCGTGTGCCGATCGAGTTCCGGTTGTTCGCGGCGCGTCGCCATTATCTTCCCGCGAATGTTCCGCTAGTGAAGCGCGTTGCCGCCGCGGCGGGCGATGAGGTCTGCGCCGACGGCGCGCGCGTTACCGTCAACGGTCGGGCCGTCGCCGTGCGTCTCGATCGCGACGGCGCAGGGCGGCCTATGCCGTGGTGGTCGGGATGCGCCTTGCTCCGCGACGGGCAAGTTTTCCTGTTGATGGCCGACAGCCCCGCGTCGTTCGACGGGCGCTATTTCGGCGTGAGCGAGGCCGGCGATATTGTCGGCAAGGCACGACTGATATGGCGGCGGTGAGGATCGCGCTCGCCGCGCTCGCGCTGCTTGCGGCTTCGCCCGCTGAAGCGCAATCGGTCGATCGCTGGCGCCCCTATATCGCCGAGGCATCGGCGCGCACCGGCGTCCCGGTCGAATGGATCGAGCGCGTGATGCGCGCCGAAAGCGGCGGACGGACGACGCAGGGCGGCCGCCCGATAACCAGCCGCGCGGGGGCAATGGGCCTCATGCAGCTCATGCCGGGAACATGGGCGGACATGCGCGCGCGGCTCGGGCTGGGGAATGACCCGCATCATCCCCGCGACAACATCATGGCGGGAACCTATTATCTGCGACTCATGTATGACCGCTTCGGTTATCCCGGCCTGTTCGGAGCCTACAACGCGGGGCCGGCGCGCTACTCGGCCTGGCTCGCGGGGCGGTCGGACCTACCCGGCGAGACGCGCGCCTATATGGCGACTGTCGCGAATCGCGCCGCGCCGACACGAGCGCGGCGCGTCGCCCTGTTCGCGGAGCGGCGGGATCGGGACGCGGAGGGCAACACTCGCGAGGCCGCGCATCGAATTTTCTTCATTCGCCAATAACGCGGCGACGCCTGAATTTCCTTGACGTTGACGGGTTACGAACGTGCGCCCTTGCCTTCGGCTCGGCGCACGCCTCTTGCGATACTGTTCTCTCTATGTTCTCATTTGGCAATGGAACAGATCAACCCGAGTCGAATCGCCGAAACCATCCTCACCGCGCCCGGCTGGGCGCGCGTCGGAATCACCGCGCCCGCGCCGCACGTCCGCACCGATGCCGCGCACGAGCTGGCCCGCGTCATCCTCGCCGCGATCGAGGGCGGCGGCACAGGCGCGCCCGCGGCCGACCAGCCGGCCTTGCCGCTGTGACGGGGCGCGCCCTGTCATGGGCCGTTGGGCGGCCGATGGGTCGCGGATCGCGACCAATCTCTTCGAGGCCGCGGCCTGGCATTATGCGGTCAAGCCGGTGTGCCGCTGCGGCCATAGCACCGCGTTCAACCCGCATGGCCTCTGGTGGCGCTTCGAGCGGCGCGGCTGGGATGTCCGCTTCGACAAGGCGCTCGGGCGCTTCTGGTGCATCCGCTGCAAATGGCGCACCGGGCGCCGCGTCCGCCCCGTCAAGTTCGAGCTGGTGCAGCAATCGGTCGACGACATCGAGCTCGAATATCCGCCCGATCACGAATGGAAGCGCGCCGTTCGCCGCTTCCGCTGCTAGGAGATAGCGCATGGACGCCGAGAATGACGACGCGCTGGTCGGCATCGGCAAGCGCCACCGCGTCATGGTCTGGGACGGAGACAAGGAACGCGAGGTCGAGCTTCATTGGGGGCTGCCCTCGCGCGATCCCGACATATTCCAGATACCCTTGCTCAAGTCCGAAACCGCGATCATCGACCGACCCTGCCTGCTGCTCGCGACCGAGTTCGGCTTGGTGAAGCGCGGCAAGACCGTCTATGCCGCGAGCCTCGTCAGCGACGAGCCATTCTTCTGCATCGCCGCCGTCTGGCGCCCCGGCGGGCGCGACTGGCCCGACAGCTTCGCCGCGCTCACCGTCCCGGCCTATCCCGATCTCGCGCCCCACAAGGACCGCCATGTCGCCGTCGTTCACCCCGACGATTGGTTCGACTGGCTGATGCGCGCACGCGATCCGCTGGACATGCTGCGGCCCTTCCCCAAGGATAGCTTCCTTATCATGCCGCCGATCCAGCAGGGATTCGACGAACTGCTGGCCGGCGCCGCCTGAAGGAGCGCCCCGCGCCTTGTGCAACCTGGTGACGATGAAAGCGTCGGTCGATGAGGTGGCCTCGGTCTTCCGCGCGCGGCGGCCGAAGGCGACCAACGCCGCACCCGGCGACGTCTGGAAGGGCGGCACCGGCTTCGTCGTGCGCGAGGATGCCGGCGCCCGCGTCATGGACGCGATGCACTGGGGCTTCCCGCGTCATTCGGTCAACAAGCGGACCGGCGCACCGAACAAGCCCACGCCGGTCAACAACGCCCGCGACGACAAGCTGATGTCCGCTTACGGGATGTGGCGCGAATGGTTCGTTGCGCCCGCGCACCGCTGCCTCATTCCCTTCACCGCCTTCGCCGAGGCCGAAGGTCCGGCGGGGGCGATGACCAAGACATGGATCAGCGTCGCCGACCAGCCGCTGGCGGCCTGGGCCGGCCTCTGGCGTCCAACCGACGAATGGGGCGACTGCTACACCGGCGTCATGGTCGATGCGACCGCGGAACTGTTCGACATCCACGACCGGATGCCCGTCATCCTGCACCCCGACGAGCATGACGCCTGGCTTCGCGCGCCTGCGGCCGAGGCGATGGCGCTCGTCCGGCAATATCCCGCTGCTTTGCTTGGCGTCGAGCGCACCGACGAGCCTTGGTCGGCGCGCGGCGGCCCGGCGCAGGCGGCCTTGCCGCTCGGTTGATGTCATGCGCCTCAGATCGACGCGGCTCCGCTGGCTCGCGCTGGCGGTGCTCTACAATGTCATCGACGACACCGGACCCGATGCCTTCGAGCCGGGACTCGACGTGCGCCTTGCGCTCGCCGTCCTCTTTGCGATGAGCGATGGGGACCGCGAACCGTTCGATGATTATTGGAACGGGCTGCGCGATCCGCTCGATTACTGCGATCGTGACGGCGAGCGCGAATATGTCCGGCATACCCGCGCGCGGACCAATTTGACCGGCATCGCGCGGCGCGTCGGGCTGCATTTGACGTGGCAACTCATGGCCTCGCTCGGCAAGGGACGGAAACCGAAGCGGGATAGCGTCTCGGATTGACGGACGCGCGGGCTGGCGTCAGCCGGGGCGCGCAGCGGGGCCGCCGCGATCGGTCGGCGGCGGCGCATCGAGCAGGAACTGCACACGCTCCATCTCGGCAAGCAGCGCCTCGATTTGCGGGCGAACCGCGCCATATGCGCCGGGGTGGCTGGCAAGCTCGTCCCTGATGCCTTCGATCGCGTCGAACAGCGTGTCCGAAATCGCCATGCTTCACCTCCACCGTCTGCGGTCCATATTGAGATATTCCGCGCCGATATTCAAACGGGACGCGGGCCAAAAGCAGGGTGCGCGGTTTCCCGCCCAGCAGGTTGCGGCGTCTGTCCCGGCAAGCCGGGCCACCGGGGCTTTGCTGCGCTAGGCGGGCTGCGCCCGCCAAGCTCCGTCGAGCCGCTTGCCGCGTCTCGCCCCATCCGGGCGACAATCCCCTGACGGGGACAGCTAAAGCTATCGAATCGCGCGCGTAGCGCGCGATGGGGATCTGGAGCCAGTCGCTTCCATCACACCCTACGCCGTCTCTCAGAGTCCCTGGCGTGCCACACGGATTTTCGGCGGAAAGGAGTTGCGTCGAGGGGAAGCTCCGCTAGCCAAAATGGGGGCGGCGGCATTTGCTTCTCTGGGAGAAGCGCCGCCCCCATTTTGCCAAGCTGCGCCAAACCCCTCGACCGTGCCTCTTTCCGCCAAGAAATCCGCGCGGCACTTGGGACTCTGCGAGGACGGCTCCGGTTGCGATGGAAGCGCCCGGCCCCACGCTCCATGTCCCTGTCGAGAAGGGATCGGCCGCTTGGGCGGCCGATGCGCTTTCTTTGTTTTCCGGGGCCGCTGGTCGCGGCCCTTTTTCTTGCTCGGACCCACCAGTCACGATGGATTTGTGTCAAGAAATCAATGTCATAGAGCGTATTCTGATGGTCCTCTATAAGTATAGATGCCGCTGGGCGGCAGACTTACTTGAACCGAAACCGACTAGATGGAGTGAATGACATGGAAAACATTGGCACCCTGACCCGCAACGACAATGGAACCGTGACCGGCTTCGTTGCTGAAACGCATTACGACTTCGAGATTGCGCTCGGTCGCGCGAATATCGAGCGCGAGAACGCGCCCGACTTCCGCCTGATAACCAAAAGCCCGCGCGGTCGCGACGTGCCGATCGGCTATCTTTGGCAGCATAAGGGACGCGAAAGCGGCGAAACCTATTTCGGTGGCTACATCAGGAGCAGCCAGAGCGGTTTCGTTCGCCTTCGCCTCTATCGCTCGCGCGAACTGTCGAACGTCTGGGACGTTCTTCGCAAGGACGATCAGGACCGCCGCCGCAGCCGCAGCGGCGATGCGACCTTGCCCGAACCGGCCGCGCCGAAGCGCCAGCGCAAGGCCAAGACCCCGGCCGAAGCACCGGCCACCGCACCGGCTGGCGAGGAACTGCAAGCCGCCTGACTGACCCCACGGGGGAGCGCGCGAACGCTCCCCCGATAATCCCCCTACATTCGAGAAGGAGCCTTCCCGATGACGAAGGAAACGACGCGCCATGCGCGCGGCGGCGAGGCCGTGCGCGATATTTACGCCGAGGTGACGGCGAGGATCATCGCCGAGATGGAGGAAGGGCGCTTGCCCTGGGTGAAGCCTTGGGGCCGCACCGGCATGGTCAACCCCGGCCTTCCCCGCAACGCCATCAGCGACCGCGCATATAGCGGCATCAACGTGCTCATTTTGTGGGGCGCGGTGATGGAGCACGGCTATCCCTCGCAATCGTGGCTGACCTACCGGCAAGCCGCGAACGCGGGCGGCAACGTCAGGAAGGGCGAACGCGGCACGACCGTTGTCTATGCCGACCGCTTCACCCCCGAACGGGAGAAGGAGCGCGCCCGCGCGACCGGCGACGAGGCCAAGGCCATTCCCTTCCTCAAACGCTTCACCGTGTTCAATGTCGCGCAATGCGAGGGCTTGCGCCCCGGCCTTGCCGCCGACCCCGCGCCGCTCCCCGAGCGCCAGATCGTGCCGGTTGCCGAGGCGGTTATCGCCGCCTCGGGCGTCGAATATCGCATCGGCGGCAACAAGGCGTTTTACAGCCCGACCCATGATTTTGTGCAGATGCCGCCGCAACCGGCGTTCTTCGAGCAGATCAATTACTACGGCACGGCATTGCACGAATTGACCCACGCGACCGGCCACAAGTCGCGGCTCGCCCGCAAATTCGGGACCAGCTTCGGCAACAAGGATTATGCGCGCGAGGAACTTGTTGTGCGCCGTGTCGGCGCGAATAAAGGAGTGAAGATATGTCTTCTGGATAGCTGGGAAAATCCATGCGTCCCCGACTTACCGGTGCTGGTGATGAACCGGCTGAAATCTCGAAAGAGGAACGGGACCATAGCATGTCGGGAAAAGGCCCAAACTGCCGAAGCCATCGTAGGCCGGGCGGGTCATCGCAAGGTGCGTACGGCGAAAGCTACACTGCCTGAACTCCAGTCCTCAGGGTTTTATCCTCGACAGCGGCGTAGCGATGGTTGCAACGCCGCACCGCGCAGAGATCGGTTTGCGACTGAGAGCCGATCCAAGAAGAGGGTGGTGCTATTAGACATCCTCGACCCAGCCTGCGCGGCCTGCCCACCATCGGTGGGATCAAAGGGACGAACGGAGCGCCTAACCGCATCGCATCTCCTTGTTCGCGTAAACACGGGATCGCCTAAATGGGCGCGTCAGCGACCCACATGGCGACAGAGCCGTCATAGTAGCCAAATGCCGGGGGTAATGCCCCGGACAGCCATCTTCGGATGGACGGCCACGGATGAAAGCTGCCGGGCAACCGGCACGGGACTCCTCACTGGTCGGGTGAAGGGCGGCAGTGCTTGCGAGACTGGTCAGTCAACAGGGTGGGCGTGCTGATGCTACCCGATACCTTGCAAAGACGACTGGAATCGATCCCAATCCTGTCGAGACAGGGCAAGCGGATCAATGGCTTGTCGCGAATGATGGCAGACCCGCTCCTGTGGGAGCAGGCCTATGCCGAGATCGCCTCCAACCGAGGCGCACTCACGCCCGGCGTCACCGGCGAAACGCTCGATGGGTTCTCCCTAGAGCGGATCGAACGGATCATCGGGCAAATCACAAACGGCAGCTACCGCTTCGCCCCCGTGCGTAGGGTCTTAATCCCAAAGGCCAATGGGAAAACACGCCCACTGGGCATCCCAACGGCCAGCGACAAACTGGTTCAGGCGGCGGTGAAGCTGCTGTTGGAACGCATATACGAGCCGGTGTTCTCGCCGCGCTCGCATGGCTTCCGGCGTGGCCGATCCTGCCATACCGCCCTTGAGCACATCAAGGACACCTGGACTGGTGTGAAATGGCTGGTGGACGTCGATGTCGTCGGGTTCTTCGACAATATCGATCACGGCATCCTGATCGACCTGCTTGAACGGAAGATCGACGACAAGCGGTTCATCCGCCTGATCGAGGGGATGCTCAAGGCCGGTTACATGAAGGACTGGTCCTTCAACGCCACCTACAGCGGCACGCCGCAGGGTGGCGTCGTCTCTCCGATCCTTGCCAACATCTATCTGCATGAACTGGATCAGTTCCTGACGGAGATGAAGGCGCGGTTCGACCGGGGCAAGCGGAGGGCCGAGAATCCGCGATACCGCAACCTTACCATCGGCATGTATAAACGTCGCCTCCGGGTCGAGAGGCTGTTGAGCGAAGGCCGCGAGGCCGAAGCGCAGGCAGTCCTTGCCAAGATCCGGGAGATGGAGACGGAACGCTCCACCATGCCGTCGAAGAACGGGCTCGACCCAAACTTCAAACGGCTGTTGTTCTGCCGCTATGCTGATGACTTCATCATCGGCGTGATCGGCTCGAAAGCGGATGCCCGAGAGGTGATGGCACAGGTGACGGATTATCTCCGTCACCGCCTTCGCCTCGAAGCTTCGCCGGAAAAGAGCAAGGTGAGCAAGGCGTCGAAGGGGACCATGTTCCTCGGCTACACGGTCATCACCGTGACCGGGAGCAGGGTCCGGCGGACGAAGTTGGGCAGGCGGGTCGTGCGTTCGCGCGACTGCGCTGACCGCATCCACCTCCGCGTTCCGCACGACAGGCTCGTGCGGTTCAATCAGCGCAAGGGCTATGGTGACCTCGGGCGTCTGAAAGCGATGCACCGCCGGTATCTGGTCGACAGCTCGATGCTGGAGATCGTGCTGGCATACAACGCCGAGATGCGCGGGCTCGCCAACTATTACCGGTTGGCCTACGTCGCGAAGTTCAGCCTTCGCAAGCTGTGGTTCCTCTGGGAAACCAGCTTGTTGAAGACGCTGGCGTTCAAGCTGCGGCTGTCGGTCAATCAGGTCGCCCGCCGTCTCAAGACACGGGATGGACTCGCCGTCCGCTTCAAGGTGGACGGTAAGGAACGGTCGGTTGCTGTCTTCAATCTAAAGCATATCGACCGGCTGCCGAACCTCGGGCCGAATGTTGATCGCTGGGCAGTCCCTCACTTCACGAAGGGGCGCTCGGACGTGATGGATCGGCTTCGGGCAAAGCAGTGCGAATATTGTGGCTCGACCGAAAATCCGTGCGAGGTCCATCACAGTCGCCGACTGGCGGACGTGAAGGATACCCCGCTCTGGAAACAGGTCGCGGCGGCACGGCGGCGCAAACGCGTTGTCCTCTGCTTGCCTTGCCACAAGGCGCTTCACGCCGGGCAACTCAAGCCGCTCGATAGCGGCGACATGCAAGCACGGAGAGCCGGATGATGGGAAACTATCACGTCCGGTTCGGTGGGCGGGAGAGGCGTGTCCTCCTCGAGGCGCGACCCTCCCGACCCAATGCCGAAATGGGCAGCGCCTTTCTTTGCGCCGCGCTCGGCATCGCGCCGACCGTCCGCCATGCCGACTATCTGGCATCGTGGCTTGAGGTCTTGCGCGAGGATAGCCGCGCGATCTTCCGCGCCGCCAGTCAGGCGAGCAAGGCCGCCGACTGGATATTGGCGCGCTACGACGAGGCGCAGGCGAACGAACGGAGGGCGGCATGATCTTGCTCACCCCCGAACTTGGCGCCGCCTTGCGCGCGAACGACGACGCGCGGCGCGCCGCCACCATCGGCGGACAGGCCGAGCCTGACCCCGTTCCCCTCGTCAAATTCTTCAATCCGTGCGGCGCGGCGACATGGCTGGCGACCGAATTGCAGGAGGATGACGATACGCTGTTCGGCCTAGCCGACCTTGGTTTCGGCACGCCCGAACTTGGCTATTTCAGCTTGAGCGAGATTGCCAGCGTCCGCTTGCCGTTCGGCCTTTGCATCGAGCGCGACCTGCATTTCCACACCGGCCACCGGCTTTCGACATGGGCCGCATGGTCGCGCCGCGCCGGTTCGATCAGCGCCGCCGAAACCCTGCTCCGCCAACTCACCCGCGCAGCGGACGGCGACGAGATTCCGCCCCCTGTCGATGATGAGGGGAGCGGATAACGCGCGGCGCGTTTCGCCGCATCCGAAAGCCGGTTCGCCATCACCGCAAAGAAACGACGAACCGGCACCTTTTGAAAGGTGACGACAATGAAACTGGATTTTATCGACCTTGGCAAGCTGTCGATCAGCAAAACCAATATGCGCTACGCGAAGAAAGCGCCGGACGTGTCCGACATTCTTCCGACTGTCCGCAAGCGCGGCGTTCTCGTTCCCTTGATCGTCCGGCCCAATTGCGGCCCCGGCGCGTTCGAGATTGTCGCGGGCGCGCGCCGCTTCACCGCCGCGAAGATCGTCGCGGATGAGCGCGGCGATGGTGAACCCCTGCCGTGCGCCATCCTCGAGGCCGGCGACGACGCCGACGCCATCGAGGCGTCGTTGATCGAGAATATCAAGCGGCTCGACCCCGACGAAGTTTCGCAATGGGAAAACTTCGCGAAGCTGGTCAGGGAGGGCCGCGATGCCGAGGATATTGCCGAGACGTTCGGCATCCCCGACTTGATGGTTCGGCGCATCCTTGCCCTTGGCAATCTCTTGCCGCGCATCCGTAACCTTTACCGCGCCGGAAAGATCGACCGCACCACCGTCCGGCATCTGACCATGGCGAGCAGGAGCCAGCAAAAGGCTTGGCTGGCGCTGTTCGACGACCCGAAGCAATACCCGCCGAGCGGCCACCAGCTTAAAGGCTGGTTGCTGGGCGGCACCTGCATCCCCGTCAAACATGCGCTGTTCGACGCGGAGGGAATGAAGGGCATCACGCTCGACCTGTTCGAGCAGGTCAGCTATTTCGCGGACGCGGACGCCTTTTGGTCCGCGCAGAACGCCGCCGTCGACGAGCGCCGCGACAGCTACATCGAGGACGGATGGAGCGATGTTGTCATCGTGCCGCCCACCGAGCATTTTCACGGACATGAGTTCGTGAAAATGCCGAAGGACAAGGGCGGGCGCGTCTATGTCAACGTCCGCGCGAACGGCGAAGTCGAGTTCCATGAGGGCTATGTCACCGGCAAGGAAGCCAAGCGCATCGAGCGCGGTGAGAAGATCGACACCGGCCCGAAAGTTCCGCGCCCGGAGGTGACGGGGACGACGCAGAATTACATCGACCTGCATCGCCATGCCGCCGTGCGCGCGGCGCTGACCCGGCATCCGAAGATCGCGCTTCGCTTGATGGTCGCCCATGCCGTTGTCGGCTCGCCGTTCTGGACGCTTCGCCACGACCCGCAGCGCGCGAACAAGGACGATGTTCGCGAGTCCTTCGAGACGTGCAAGGCCGAAACCGACTTCGACGCAAAGCGGCGCGCGGTTCTCGCATTGCTCGCCTTCGACCCGGAGCGCGCGACCGTCACCGCCCAATATGGCGACCGGCGCGGCGACGAGAGCCACCTTGTCGCTCTGTTCCTTCGCTTGCTCGACTTGCCGGAGCGCGCCGTGATGGACGTTCTTATGATCGTGATGGGCGAGACGCTGGCAGTCGGCAGCGCGGCCGTCGAGGCCGTCGGCGGCGAAATCGGCGTCGATATGGCCCGCTACTGGCAAGCCGACGACGCCTTTTTCGAGACGCTTCGCGACAAGGAGGTCTTGACGCAGATCGTCGCGGAGGTCGGTGGCGAAACCGTCGCGGCGGCGAACGCGGACGAGAAAGCCAAGACGCTGAAACGCATTGCCCGCGATCATCTGGACGGAGCGAACGGGCGCGCGAAGGTCGATGGCTGGGTGCCGAAATGGATGGCGTTTCCGCCCGCCGCCTACACCGCGCGCGGCGGCGTCGGCACCGTCGAAAAGGCCGCGCTGGTCGCAGCGGCGCGCGCCGAACGGGAACCGAAGCCGACCGGCCCCGGCGCAGTCGTCGCGCTGCCCGCGCCCAAGAAGCCGAAGCGCAGGAAGCCCGCCGCATCGCAGCCGGAGCGCGAAGCGGCATAGGATCGAGCGGGCGGCGGCAAGCCCGTCGCCCGCTTCATTCCCCAAATAGGCCGCGCCGGGCGCCGCTTTCGCGGCGCCCGGCGCGGCGGATTGGGTCCAAGACGGTTACTCCCGCGATTTTGGAACCGTCTTGGCGGCAGCGGAATCGACGTGCTGAATCGAAATTTTAATGCCGGGGTCGCTGCCTTCGGTTTGCACCGTGGCCTTGAGCTGATTGGCAAGCGCGTCGACGATACTGGAGCCGAGACCTGGCTTGGCGGCAGCCAGCTTCTCGGGCGTGCCGACGCCGTCGTCGCTCACCGATAGCTTCCAATCCTGACCTTCCGAATGATAATCGACGAGGATCTTGCCGCCGCGGTCGCCGGGAAAGGCGTGCTTGAGCGCGTTAATCACCAGTTCGGTGACGATCAGACCGAGGCTGACCGAAATGTCGGCGTTCACCTTGCTGTCGTCGGCGCTCACGTCGAGCGAGAGCTGGCTATGATCGTGGATCATCGACGCGCCCAGACTCTCGCAGAGCTGCGTGAAATAGCCGCGCAGTTCGACTTCGCCGAGCCGCGAGGCCGCGAGCTGCTGCTGAACGGTGGCGATCGACATGACCCGGTTGTGGGCGTCGCGCAAGTGCGTCCGCGTCTCTTCCGACTGCACCTGCTTGGCGCTTTGCATGAGAACGCTGGCGATAATCTGTAGGCTGTTCGCAACGCGGTGCTGGAGTTCCTGAAGCAGAATGGCCTTCTCGCGCAGCAGGTCGTCCTTGAGCTTTTCGCTGATCCGCGCCTCGGTGACATCGGAAACCGACAGGAGCAAACGGACCTGTTCGGCATCGCCATAGTCGAGTTTCTGCGCGTTGAGAACGAGGCGGCGCGGTTCGGCATCGCCGTTTAGGTCCATCTCATAGGCTTGGATTTTGGCATGACCGGCGAGGGTCGCGCGGAGCAGCGAGCGGAGCTGCGGCACGTCCCACTCGCCAGCGCCCAGCTCGAACAGCGGCCGTCCGGCGACGTCCTGCGGATCAAAAGCGAAGCCGCGACAGAAAGATGCGCTGGCGGCGATGATGTTCAGATCGCCGCCGAGCAGAAGCGCCGGGGCATTGGATGAGGCGATGATGGCGAGCGCCAGATTGTGCGCCACGTCGGGATGGGTGTTGCGGGTCACGATGATGGTCCCCTTCGGGGAAACCGGAAAGCTCGCGGAGGTGAAAGCCGGGTCCGGGTATCGGCGGCAGCCGCTCCCGCGCGTTGGAAGCATAAGCGCGCCCAGGCATTATAGCATGATTCGTGGGAAACCCGGCACTTATTCGCGTGGGGCGGTTACTATTTGGTTCGACGCCAGAATTACGCGGCGCTACTCACCGCTTTGGAGGAATGCAATATGGTTTTTCTTGCGCGCGGGACACAGCGATTGACGCCTTGCTTGCTGACATCTAGTGCTTCCCATCATTATTTCAGGGAGGCAATCATGGCCGACGACAATAGCGAAAACCTGCTCACGCTCACCACCGATATCGTCGCGGCGCATGTGTCGAACAACAGCGTCGGCATCGCCGACCTGCCCGACCTGATCGGGCGCGTTCATGCCGCGCTCGCGGGCCTCGGGACCGAAGCCGCCGCGCCCGCCGAAGAATTGAAACCCGCCGTCTCGATCCGCGCTTCGGTCAAGCCCGACTATATCGTCTGCCTCGACGACGGTAAGAAATTGAAGATGCTGCGGCGTCACCTGATGACGCATTACGGCATGACACCCGACGATTATCGCGCGAAATGGAGTCTGCCGAAAGACTATCCGATGGTCGCGCCCGCCTATGCGGAGAAGCGCCGGGAGCTTGCAAAGGCGATCGGTCTCGGCACCAAGGGGCGCGGTGGCGGGCGCAAGCCAGCCGCGAAACCCGCCGCCAAGCCAGCCCCGACGCGGCGCGGTCGTGCGCCGAAAGCTCCCGCCGCTTGACCTAGCGAACGCTGCGCCGGATCACCGTCCGAGTGCTTCCGCACAAGGTGCATTCGTCCTTCTTGCGCTCGAAGCCGCGTGTGCCGCCGAGTGCGCGGGTGACGACATTGGCTTGTGCCGGGACCGACAAATTGAGCCGGTCGGTGACGCACGCATCGCACACGCCCGCGCCATCAAGCCGCACGATCAGCCGTTCGATCTGCCCCGCAATCGTCGTTCCACCATTCATTAAATCACGCCTATAGTCGCGGTCTGGCGCGAGCGAAAGCATATGCAGCGCACTTCCGCGAGCCTGATCCTGGCTCTCCTCACGGTCGCTTCACGGGTCACCGTCGCGCCCAATCGCGGCAATCCAGCGCCCAAAAAGGTCGATCGCGACTGACTGCAATCGACGTTCTGTCATAGTGCCGGGATGACCACAACATCGCCTGACGCCATTGCAGCCAGCCTCTCCGACAGGCAACGCGACATCGTAATGTCGGGTCCGCAGAGCTTTGCCGAGGCTCATGCGATTCCGAAAGGCTTGTTCGACGAGGATGAAAGCTGGGACCGCGACACCGGCGACGAGTGGCACTTTTGGAAGGCGGCCGAGCTTGGCCGGGCAGTGCGCGCGGTGATCGGGAAGCCTGATTGAAGGGGCTGCGGGAGGAGCGGTAGCGATGGCAAGATATAAAGCTACGGCACCGTCCGCTTATGCGGATGATGCCTAAGCTGTTGTCTGCACATCCTTTTTAGGGAGAGGAAAACAGTGCCGCCCTGCTGGCGACAGTGCCGGTGCGCCGAAAATCGGCGGTTTTCCGCCATGTTCGGCGGCACCGATTTTCATGTCTCCGGGCCGAGCGCATGATCGGGCTTTCTCTCCCACCGAAGGCGCCGATCATGTCCACCAATGACGATTTTGAGCCGCGGCTCGGCCGCCTTGGCGACAAGGGCCGGAAGCCGCGCCCGCGCAAGTTTCTCTCGCGCGTGATTGCTGCAACCAATCTCGCGCGCGGCGGCGCTCCCGGTCGCGCGCGGCAGTCGGCTTTCACCGGCAGCCGCATCGGGCGCGGCGCCGGCGTCGGTCGCGTCCTGTCATCGCGCGACCGCTTCGCCGCCTTTCGCCAGCGGCGCGTGATCGTCAAGGTTCGCACCGTCAAACTCGGCGGCAACGGGTTCGACGTTGCCAACGCGCATCTGCGCTACGTCGAGCGCGACGGCACGACGCGCGAGGGTGGACGCGGGCAACTCTATAGCGCCGACAGCGACGCGGTGGACCGTAATGCCTGGCTCGAACCAGCGAAGGGTGATCGCCACCAATTCCGCTTCATCGTCAGCGCAGAGGACGGCATGGAATATGACGACCTCAAGCCGCTGACCCGGCGACTGATGCAGCGCGTCGAAGACGACTTGGGGACCAAACTCGATTGGGTGGCGGTCGATCACTATAACACCGGCCACCCGCACACCCATATCATCGTGCGCGGCAAGGACGAGCGCGGCAAGGATTTGATTATCGCGCGCGACTATATCAGCCACGGCCTGCGCGAGCGTGCCTCAGAGCTGGTCGACCTCGACCTTGGCCCGCGCACCGATCATGCGATCGAGCAGCGCCTTCGCGCCGAGGTCGAGCAGGAGCGGTTGACCAGCATAGACCGCGCGATGCTGCGCGAGGCCGACAAGGATATTCTTGTCAGTTCGGGCGGGCGCGGCGCGTTCGATCAGGCTATTCGCATGGGCCGGTTCAGAAAACTCGAACGTCTCGGGCTGGCGACGCGGCACGGCGCGGCGCATTGGCGGCTCGCCCCCGATCTTGCCGACACGCTGCGCCGCATGGGCGAGCGCGACGACATTATCCGCACCATGCAGCGCGCCTATGCGGCGCGCGGAAACGCGCCTGCGATCGTCGATCAGGTCATTTATGACCCGACCGCATCCGATGCCCGCCCGCTTATCGGCCGTGTCATCGAACGCGGGCTGTCGGACGAATATGCCGATCGCCACTATGTCATCGTCGAGGCGATCGACGGTCGCACCCATTATGCCGAGATCGGCAAAGGAGAAGCGGTCAGCCCGATCCCCAAAGACGCGATTGTCGAGATCTCACCACGTAGCAGCGGCGGCGTTCGTCCCGTCGATCGCACGATTGCCGAGGTCGCGACCGCGAATGGTGGGCGCTACACGATCGACGCGCATTTGCGGCACGACCCGACCGCCAGCGAACGGTTTGCCGAAAGCCACGTCCGGCGTCTGGAAACCATGCGGCGCGTCATGCGAAACGTCGAGCGCGAACCCGATGGAAGCTGGATCATTACCCCTGACCATCTCGACAAGGCGGAAGCGTTCGAGGCGCGCCAGCTTCGCGACCGGCCTGTCACCGTCGAAACCATGTCGGCGCTGCCGCTCGACAAGCTGCCGGGGGCCGAGGCCGCGACGTGGCTCGACCGGGAGTTGGTCGCCGATAGTCCGGCGCCGCTTCGCGATGCCGGATTCGGCGGCGAGGTTCGCGCAGCGCAGGCCATGCGGCGGCAATGGCTGGTCGCCGAACAGCTTGCCGAGGAACAGGATGGGCGAACCGTCTATCGCCGCAATATGCTCGCGTCCTTGCAGCGCCGCGAATTGCTCCGGGTCGCGAGCCAGCTATCGGATGAGGTCGGCAAACCCTTCGCCGAAGCGAGGCCGCAAGAGCCGATTCAGGGCCGGTTGGTCCGCGCCGTCGATATGACGAGCGGACGGCAAGCCCTGGTCGAACGGTCGCGCGATTTTGTTCTGGTTCCGTGGCGTCCGGTGATGGAGCGGCATATTGGCAAGAGCCTGTCGGGCATCATGCGCGACGGCGGCATAAGTTGGTCGTTCGGACGGCAGCGCAGCGGGCCGCACATCTAATGTAAATCTGCCCGCAAACTATCTGATAGATCATACTTACGATTGATCAGGATTAATGCGCGCCTCTCTTGATATGTCTCATACCGCTCGACGTTTACGTCACCAGCTAAAGAGCGTCCACGGCCTGTCCGCGACTTCTCGGACAGGGCCACACCAAGTGGTTTCGCATGGGATCACAAAGAGGCTTGCCGTCGCTGGCGATGTGGATAAATTTGCATTGTTGGGGCGTCTCGTCCTAGTACGGGCCGCGGGGGGATGATGATGAGTGTTGGCATAAGTTACATGGGGACGAAGCGCGAGCTTGCGACGACCGTTTCCCTTGTGATTGCAGACTGTCAGCCGGGTCCAATTTTAGATGTATTTTCGGGCATGTGCTCCGTAGGTGAAGCCGTAGCCCAGTCTAGGCAAGTCTGGACGAACGATATTCAGGTGTTCGCCTATGAGGTCGCACAAGCTCTATTTACGTCTCAGGAGCACCCATTGCGGTCGCAAGCGATTGCAGATCGGTACTATGACGATTTCGCCCTAGCATATGGAAAATTGTCTTCGGTGTACGGGAGCGCATTGGAGGCTGAAGACGCCGTGATGGCCGCCTCGAACTTTGACGAGTTTGAACGAGAGCGTCGTACCCTAAATGTTGCTCTTGATTGTTGCCGCCAAGTCGCGCACCCACAGAAATTCCATCTTTTCTCGAAGCAGTATTCCGATACATTCATTGGAGTTCGCCAAGCACTGGAAATTGATGCAATTGTCACATCGATCAATAGCCAGCTCGAAAGTTCGGCATCCTTTGATCATGCGCGATGGCTTACTATTGCGCTAGGCCGCTCTATGTTGCGTGTTTCCAATACGACTGGGCACTTTGCTCAATATCTACAGCCAAAAATTGGAAATTTTCGGACATTCCAGAGGCAACGAAAACGAAAGATTTGGCAGGAATTTCTTGAGGGGAGTGACGAGGTCAATCCCGTAGGAAATTCTCTCTGGAGAAAAAATAACAAGACTTTTAATAGCGACACTCTTTTACTCCTTCCTAAGCTGCTTAATGAAGAAGAAAGGCCTGCCGTTATATATGCAGACCCTCCTTACACAAATGATCAATATTCTCGTTACTATCATTTGCTCGACACCCTGGTCTTGTATGATTATCCGACCATGACAGGCAAGGGTCTCTATCGTCCAGACAGATTCAGCACAAATTTCTCACTAAAGGCAAAGGCTGCAACCGCGATGGACTCCCTCGTGCAATCGTCGGCGCAACTTGGTTCCGATATTGTGTTAAGCTATCCGAGCAACGGTTTGGTGTATAGTGCGGGGATCGATCCACTGGAAATTCTAAAACGGCACTATGGGACGGTCGAAGTCTGTCATTCTATTGGGCATGATCATTCGACTTTTGGCGCGTCCAAAGGTTCGGCAAAATCTTCGGTTGTTGAAATGATCTACCGGGGACGCCTATGACTCCTGACAAGCAGCCGCACGGCTATCTCAAAGACCTGTCACCAGATCGAATAAAGCGTAATCCAGAAAATCCTCGTCTCTTCTTCCGGCCAGAAGAGATGGATACCTTGATGGCGTCGATCCGGCGTTATGGTATTCAAGTGCCGATCACTGTCTATGAAGATGACGGAGCCTTCGTCCTGATCGATGGCGAACGTCGGTGGCGTTCCGCCCGCAAGCTCAACCTTAAGAAAATCCCGGCGCTGGTTCAGCCTAAGCCAACAAAGCTCAACAATCTTCTTTTGATGTTCAATATCCATGCTCTACGGGAGCAGTGGGACTACCTGACTATAGCGAATAAATTACCCGACGTTATAGAGCTGTTTGCGTCAGATAACGACGGCCGCGAGCCGAATGAAATCGAGCTTAGTGAAATAACAGGCTTAACCAGAGGGCAGATTCGTCGATGTAGACTTCTGTTCGATCTGCCGGATAGTTATAGAAAGCAGCTTGAAGAGGAGCTTGCACTTCCTAAGCATCTTCAGCGGCTGTCAGAAGACTTCTTCATTGAGATGGAGAAGGCGTTGAAGACGGTGCAAAACCGCGTGCCTTCGGCGGTTCCCGATCTAAACGTAGCTAGGGATGCTCTGATTTCTAAATTCCGGGCAAAAACAATAAATAATATTACGGATTTTCGTAAGTTATCCAAGATAGCTACGTCTATTAGTAACGTCGGCGTAAAAGAAAATAAAGCTCGTCGAGCCATACTTGATATTTTTGATATAAATAAAAATATTAGTATACATGACGTTTACGCAGAGCAATTTGAAACGCGCTACGATGAGCGTAAGATAATTCTGAATATCGATTCCATTTATGAATATCTCGATGCAACAATTGAAAGCGATGATGAAGATTCTTTAGGGGCAGATTTAAGGCAACAACTCCTCAAATTGAAGGAGCTAATTGACCGAGTGCTGCGGGATTCCGATGACATTTGAGACGCTCAGCGAGAGGCTACGGGTGGTAGCGGTGCGAGCGCTAGCGTTCTGCAAAGAACGCTACGGCAGCAATGGAGTCAAGATTGAAGAGGGCATTGACGACGCCATTATGTGGAGACCGTCATTTTATTTGAAGGTTGGAAAATTCAAGCTTATCGCAGTTGAAGTAGAGGATAACTTGTACCCAGGAAGCCTTAAGGGTGCTGCCCATGACATTAGTCACTATGACTTTCCTATCGCTGTATATCAAGCCTGCACTTTGGAGGCGTATCTCGGAGACCCTAATCACAAGAATATAAATTTGTTAAAGAATCATGGATTTGGGATAATTACTGTTGATGAAGACGGAAATGCGGTCATCCAACACAGTTGCGTTCCACTTGCCCAGCATATATCGCCAGATAGTTTTGAGAGGGCAATCTCAAAACTAAGTCCCAAAATGAAGGTCGCATTTAGGTCCGCCTATGCTGTTTATCAGACAAGTGAAACGCAGGGATTGCAGGACGCGGGGCAGATAATTGAAGCCATTCTAACTTCTATTGCAGACCAAGCAGTAAAGAAGGGGGATTTGACGGCATCTAGTTCGGGAGGTGCGCTCGCCAATCGCATAGATAATATGTATGGTGCGCAGCCGCTTGCTGGTCATCGGGCTGCGCTTGGCGGAGCCCGAGAATTCGTTCAGGAATTTCGAAATACTGCAAGTCATCCTGCAAAATCAGCAAAGCAAGCTGCTGAAAAGATCAGGAAATGTCGCGAGGGATTTCTCGATGCTATTAACATAGCCAGTAAGCTAAGAGCTCTTGCGAAGGCCAAGGGATATACAATTAAATTGCACGTCGGATAGATTTCCGGTGAAATTATTCTAGTCGTCCGGCTCACTATCATAGCGATAGCGGAGCCAAAACTCGGAACGACGATCGCGATGAGGATAGCGTCGGCGCCGGCGACCCGCACCGGAGGCTTTCCATGCGATCCTTGAGTCAAAAAGAAAAAAGAACAACGGCGCACCGCCAAAGATGAAACGGAAGCAGCGCCCCACCAAAACAGGCGGGCCGCGATCGCGGCGGCAACCGGCACGACCACCGAGTCGATCCCGTGGAGAAATAAATCGGTCCGATAATCGAAAGCAGTCAGTCGTTGGACGGGAACGACATCCCGGCGTCGAGGTGACGATGCAGTTCCATCGCATCATGCAGCACCCGCATGATGCCGACCGCATTATCTCCGATGAGCGTGTAGAGCAGAAGATGACGAGGCCGCCGCACCGCGCGGCCGTCCAGCTTGGCGCGCTTGCGGCTCAACCGCAGGTGCCATGATCGAATATCGTCGCCAAGTTCGGGACGCGCCACGCTTCCAGGTCGGGTCGCGCTTTCGGCCAGATCGCGCAGCGCCGCCCGCAACAACTTGTCATAGCGCTCGCGCGCCGCGCGCCCAAACTCACGTTCCGAATTTTCCAGTATCTCGATAATGTCGGTTTCGGCAGCAGCCGAGAGGCGGATTCTCCGCATCAAGCGTCCGCGCTCGCGCGCCGCCCTGCCTCTTCGCTCAACCTTGCCATGAGTGCGTCGATGCCGTCAGGCTCGATTTCGGTGAACCGGCCCGCAGCCAGGTCGGCAAGGCCGACTTGCGCGGCTTGGCGCAAGGCTTCGAGTTTGATTTCATCCTCGCGCTCACGCTGCTCGACGAGCCGCAGACCTTCGCGCAGCACTTCGCTCGCGTTCTGATAGCGGCCGGACTCGACCAGCGTTTCAATCACGTCCTGCTGATGATCGGTCAGCACTACATTTCGCGTCGGCATGACTCGGGCCTCTCTCGATTGCGTTGGCGGCTTCTATAGCACGATTGGCATATTATGCCAATGACGACTTACGCCCGCTGCGCCGTCCCGCGCCATTACGCGCCGTAACCGTCATAGCCGATTTTCCCGGTCAGGCAGATTTTTGGCCCGCCGCCGCAACCCCCTGCGTCGCCGGGAGAAAATCGTGACCCCTACAAAGCTGCTGATAGGTCAAATCCTCGTCGTTTTCGCGATCGTTATCGCAGGCGTCTGGGCCGCGACGCAATGGTGCGCCGCGCAGCTTGGTTATCAGCCGCAGCTTGGCCCCGCATGGTTCGTCCTGTTCGACACGAACATCTATCGGCCGTGGGCGATATTCCCTTGGTGGTATCACTTCGAGGCATATGCGCCCGAGGTATTCGACAAAGCCGGGATGATCGCGGGGGCGAGCGGCTTTCTCGGCTGCGCGTCCGCCATCGCCGGGTCGCTATGGCGCGCGCGCCAGTCGCGCCATGTCACGACATACGGCTCCGCGCGTTGGGCTACAAAAGGCGAGATCGACCGTGCCGGGCTGCTTAGCGAGCGCGGGGTTTTCCTTGGTCGTCTGCGCGGGCGCTACCTTCGCCACGAGGGGCCGGAGCATGTCATGGCGTTCGCGCCGACCCGCTCGGGCAAAGGCGTCGGCCTCGTCATCCCGACGCTGCTAAGCTGGACCGGCTCGGCCATCGTCCACGATATAAAGGGCGAGAACTGGCAGCTTACTGCTGGCTGGCGCGCGCACTTCTCGCACGTCCTGCTGTTCAACCCGACCGACTTGCGATCGGCAAAATATAATCCGCTGCTGGAGGTCAGGAAGGGCGCGAACGAGGTTCGCGACGTTCAGAACATCGCTGACATTCTGGTGGACCCGGAAGGGGCGCTAGAGCGTCGGAACCACTGGGAAAAAACGTCGCACTCGCTCTTGGTCGGCGCGATCCTTCACATCCTCTATTCAGAGGAAGAAAAGACGCTCGCCCGCGTCGCGACCTTCCTGTCCGATCCGCAGCGGCCGTTCGTGACGACGCTGCGCCGGATGATGACCACGAACCATGTCGGCACGAAGGAAGCGCCGCAGGTTCACCCGGTCGTCGCGTCGGCAGCGCGCGAGGTACTGAACAAATCGGAGAACGAGCGCAGCGGCGTCCTCTCGACCGCCATGTCATTTCTCGGCCTCTATCGCGACCCCACCGTCGCGGCGGTTACGTCGCGCTGCGACTGGCGCATTGCCGATTTGGTCGAAGCCGACCATCCCGTCTCGCTCTATCTCGTCATTCCGCCATCGGACATTAGCCGCACCAAGCCGCTCGTGCGGCTTGTCCTCAATCAGATCGGTCGTCGCCTCACGGAGACGCTCGATGCCGCGTAACCGGCTCCTGATGATGCTCGACGAGTTTCCGGCGCTCGGGCGGCTCGATTTTTTCGAGACGAGCCTAGCCTTTCTCGCGGGCTATGGGGTCCGTGCCTACCTTATCGCGCAGAGCCTCAATCAGATCGAAAAAGCCTATGGCGAGCATAATTCGATCCTCGACAACTGCCATGTCCGCATCGCGTTCGCTACGAATGACGAAAGGACTGGCAAGCGGATTTCCGATGCTCTCGGCGTCGCGACCGAACAGCGCGCTATGCGGAACTATGCAGGGCATCGGCTCGCCCCCTGGCTCGCACACGTCATGGTCAGTCGGCAGGAAACGGCGCGCCCGCTGCTGACGCAGGGCGAGGTGATGCAGCTACCGCCCGCCGACGAGTTGGTTCTTGTGTCGGGCATGGCCCCGATCCGGGCGAAGAAGCTGCAATATTTCAAAGATGCCAATTTCCGCGCGCGGCTCTTGCCACCGCCCGCGCTCGCGGTTGGCGACTATGCCGATCGCCCGAAGGCCCGCCCCGACGACTGGACCGGGCTGGTTCGCGCGCCCGATAACCGGCTCGGCAAAGCCGATGACGAGGACGGCGCGGACGAGGACGGCGGCTTGCAGCAGCAGCGGCACCCTTCGATCGACGAGACGCCGCCGCAGCCCGAACCGGCGACCCAACTCGAATTGCCCGACAAGGAGCGCGATGACCCCGACGCGGCAGCCGACAAGCGCGTCATGGACCGCGTTCGCGCTTCGCTCGTGCGCGGCCACGCGATGAATCAATCGCAATCCCAAGACCTGTTGCCGGGACTGTAGGCGATGAAGGTCCGGCAGAATCTCTATATCGACAGCGACTTGAGCGATGCGCTCGACGCGCTGGTCATTCGGCGCCGCGGCAACAAGTCGCGTATCGTCAACGAGGCGCTGCGCGATTGGCTCGCCCGCCGCGCGACCAAGGAGGTCGACGACCTTCTGAAAGTCCGGCTCGACCGCATATCGCGCGAGGTCGCGGCAGGTCGCCGCGACATGGAGGTGGTGCTGGAGGCGCTGGCGCTGTTCGTGCGCTACCAGCTTACCGTCACCGCGCCGCTCCCCGAGGCCGACGCCGCCGCGCTCGCAATCGGCAATCAGCGTTTCGAGCGATTCATCGCCCAGCTTGGCCGCCAGATCGCGGGCGGCAAGCGGACACTCGACACCCAAAACATCATCGAGGCACAGCCATGACCGACGCGCTTTCCGCAGATCGCCGCCGCGCGATGCTCCGCACCGCTATGGGGCCGGGCATCGCGGCGGCACTGTCCGACCCCGCCGTCATCGAGATCATGGTGAACCCCGACGGGGTGTTGCGGCTCGACCGGCTTGGTGAAGGCCGGATAGATACCGGCACCCGCTACGACCCAGCGCAGATCGAGCGCATCATTCGCCTGGTCGCGAGCCACGCGCGCACCGAGGCCCATGCGGCGGCGCCGATCATATCGGCCGAACTGCCGCCGCACGGCGAAGGCGCGGGCGAGCGGTTCGAGGGCGTGTTGCCGCCGGTCAGCCTCGCGCCCTGTTTCTCGATCCGAAAGCCCGCCGCGCGCATCTATACGCTGCTCGACTATGTGAAGGACGGCATCATGTCGGCCGACACGGCGCGGCTCTTGTCGATGGCCGTCGTAGAGCGGCGGAACATCCTGGTCGCGGGCGGCACATCGTCGGGCAAGACGACGCTCGCCAATGCGCTGCTTGCCGAAATGGCCGGCCTCGACGAGCGCGTCATCATCATAGAGGACACGCGCGAGCTGCAATGCGCCGCGTCCGATGTGGTCGCGCTTCGCACCCGCTCGGTCGGGCCGGCAGGCACCGGCGCGGTCACGATGGCCGACCTTGTGCGCTCGACGCTCCGCCTTCGCCCGGATCGCATCATCGTGGGCGAGGTTCGCGGACGCGAGGCGCTGGACATGCTGAAAAGCTGGAACACCGGGCATCCGGGCGGCATCGCGACGGTCCATGCCAATAGTGCCACCGCAGCGCTCTATCGGCTCGAACAGCTTGTTCAGGAAAGCGTCGTCACCGTTCCGCGACGCCTGATTGCCGAAGCCATCGACATGATCGTGTTCATATCAGGCCGCGGCCTCGCGCGGCGCGTCGATAGCGTCGCACGCGTCGCCGGCCTCGACCCCGACGGGAATTACGCCGTCCGCGACCTCACCCCCGACCAGCCCCCCGAAACCAAAGGAGAATGACCATGCACGTCCGCGCCCTCGCACCTCTGTTGACAAAGGCTCGCGTCCGCGCGCCCGAACTGCTGCGCCTCGCCGCCGTCAGCGTCCAGCTTGGCCTTATCTTCGGCGTCGCCGGTGCGGCCCATGCCGCGGGATCGGGTATGCCGTGGGAAGAACCGTTGCAGCAGGTTTTGGAATCGGTGCAAGGGCCGGTTGCCAAAATCATCGCGGTTATCATCATTATCGTCACCGGCCTGACCCTCGCGTTCGGTGAAACGGCGGGCGGCTTTCGCCGTTTGATTCAGATTATTTTCGGCCTCAGCATCGCGTTCGCGGCCAGCTCCTTCTTTCTCAGCTTTTTCAGCTTCGGCGGCGGGGCGCTCATCGCATGATCGGCGCGGGCAGCCACATCGAGGGTTTCGAGGCGCCGATGCACCGCGCGCTTGCCGAACCGATCCTGCTCGGCGGCGCGCCGCGGGCCATCGCGATCGTCAATGGCACGATCGCGGCGGCGCTGGGGCTGGGCTTGCAGCAATGGATTGCTGGCCTCGCAATGTGGGCGCTTGGTCACACGGTTGCGGTGTTCGCCGCAAAGCGCGACCCGGATTTCGCGCCCGTCCTCGCCCGCCACCTTCGCCAGCGGGGTTATCTGACATGCTGAACCTGCGCGAATATCGCAGCCGGGCCGACCGCCTTGCGGATCATCTGCCGTGGGCGGCGCTGGTCGCCCCCGGCGTGGTGCTGAACAAGGACGGCAGCTTTCAGCGCACCTTGCGCTTTCGCGGGCCGGACTTGGAGTCCGCAACGGAGGCCGAGTTGGTCGGCGCCTGCGCGCGGGCTAACAATGTCCTCAAGCGTTTCGGATCGGGCTGGGCGCTCCACATGGAAGCGGAGCGGCGCGAGGCGCTGGGCTATCCCGACAGCGGCTTTCCCGATGCCGCGTCATGGCTTGTCGATCAGGAGCGGCGCGCGGCCTTCGAGAGCGCGGGCGCGCATTTCGAGAGCCGTTATTATGTGACGCTCACCTTCCTGCCGCCGCCCGATCAGGCGGACACGGCGGGCCGCGCGCTGGTCGAGCGTAGCGACGACGTGAAGGGCCGCGACTGGCGGCAGGCGCTTGCGAGCTTCATCGCCGAAACCGATAGGGCGCTGGACCTGTTTTCGGGTTTCATGCCGGAGGTGCGCGCGCTCGATGACGGCGAGACGCTGACCTATCTGCACGGAACCATATCGACGCACCGCCATGTCGTCGCGGTCCCCGAAACTCCGATGTATCTCGACGCCGTGCTTTGCGACACGCCGCTGACCGGCGGGCTGGAGCCGATGCTGGGCGACGAGCATTTGCGGACGCTGACCATAATGGGATTCCCCAATGTCAGCAGGCCCGGCATCCTCGACGTGCTGAACCATGAGGATTTCGGCTATCGCTGGGTGACGCGATTCCTCTCGCTGGATAAGACGGACGCGACCAAGGCGCTGACCAAGCTGCGCCGCCAATGGTTCAACAAGCGCAAATCCGTCACCGCGCTCTTGCGCGAGGTTATCTATAATCAGCCGGTCCAGTTGCTCGACAGTGATGCCGACAACAAGGTCGTCGATGCTGACCTGGCATTGCAGGCGCTCGGGGCCGACCATGTTGCGTTCGGCTATCTGACCACGACCATAACCGTTGCCGATACCGATCGCGCCCGCGTCGAGGAAAAGGTGCGCGCGGTCGAGCGGATCGTCAACGGGCTGGGCTTCACCTGCATATGCGAGAGCGTCAACGCGGTGGAGGCGTGGCTGTCGAGCCTGCCCGGGCATGTCTATGCGAACGTCCGCCAGCCGATCATCCACACGCTCAATCTCGCCCATCTTATGCCGCTGTCGTCGGTATGGGCGGGACCGGCGCGCAACACCCATCTGGACGGCCCGCCTTTGCTCTATGCCGAAACCAGCGGCTCGACCCCGTTCCGGCTTTCGACCCACGTTGGCGACGTGGGACATATGATGATCGTCGGGCCGACCGGCGCGGGCAAGTCCGTCCTGCTGACCCTGCTCGCCTTGCAGTTCCGGCGCTACGCGGAGTCCCAAGTCTATATCTTCGACATGGGGCGGTCGGCGCGCGCGGCGACGCTGGCGATGGGCGGCGCGCATCATGGTCTTGGGCTTGGCGGCGATGCCGGAGAGACGATCGCTTTCCAGCCGTTGCGACACATCGACCGGCCCGACGAGCGGGCATGGGCGGCCGAGTGGATCGGCGCCCTGCTCGCCGAGGAGAATGTCCCGATAACGCCCGAGGTCAAGGAAGCCGTTTGGTCGGCGCTCACCAATCTCGCAACCGCGCCGGTGGAGGAACGGACCCTGACCGGCCTGTCGCTGCTGCTGCAATCGGCGCCGCTGCGATCGGCGCTCGCGCCCTATACGCTCGAAGGGCCATTCGGCCGTCTGCTCGATGCGGCCGAGGACGACCTACATATGGCCGACGTCCAATGCTTCGAGATGGAAGCCTTGATGGGGTCGGAAAGCGTTGTCGCGCCGGTCCTCTCCTATCTGTTTCATCGTCTCGAAGAACGATTCACGGGCAAGCCGACGCTGCTCGTCCTCGACGAGTAATGGAAATATATCGACCATCCGCTGTTTTCCGAGCGCATCAGGGAATGGCTGAAAACCGTCCGCAAGAAAAATGTGTCGGTCGTCTTTGCCACCCATAACCTTTCGGAGATTGCCGCCAGCGCGATTGCGCCTGTCCTCATCGAAAGCTGCCCGCAGCGCATCCTGCTTCCCAACGATCGGGCGATCGAACCGCAAAGCCAGGCGGCCTATCTTCGCTTCGGCCTCAACGAGCGGCAAATCGAGCTGGTCAGCCGCGCGGTGCCGAAGCGGCAATATTATCTGCAATCGGCGCGCGGCAACCGGCTGTTCGAGCTGGGGCTAGGCCCGATCGCGCTCGCCCTTTGCGGTGCATCCGATCCCGACACGCAAAAGCGTATCGACGCGCTGCTCGCCGCACATGGCGCAGACGATTTCGTCGGCTGGTTCCTCTCCGATTCCGGCCTCGAATGGGCGGCTGACGCGGCCGCCTGTTTCCCCGCGTCCCCCGTGCAACCCTAAGGAGATATGAGATGAAGAAATATGTCATCGCCGCCTTGATCGGAACCGGCATCGTCGGCGCGATCGGTGCGGCATCGCTCGCCACCGCGCCGGCCTCCGCGCAGATCAGCGTGTTCGATCCCACCAACTACACGCAAAATCTGCTGACGGCCGCGCGGACGCTTCAACAGATCAACAATCAGATCCAGAGCCTTCAGAACGAAGCCCAGATGCTTGCGGGTCAGGCCAAGAACCTCTCGCGCATCGACTTCCCGCAGCTCGACCAGCTCCGCCAGAAGCTCGGCGAGATCGACAAGCTGATGGGGCAGGCGCAGGGCATCGACTTCCGCGTCGACCAACTCGACGAGCGGTTTCGGCAGCAGTTTCCCGACAGCTTCGGGACCGCGCTGAAACGGGACCAGCGGATTGCGGTCGCGAAACAGCGGCTCGATAATGAAATGGCCGCGTTCCGGCAGACCATGCAGGTGCAGAGCGGTATCGTCGAGAATGTGCGCGACGACGCGCAGGCGCTCGCGGCGATCGTCGCCAAGAGTCAGGGCGCGGAGGGCAGCTTGCAGGCGCAGCAGGCGACCAATCAGCTTCTTGCCCTGACCGCGAAGCAGCAATTCCAGCTTCAAAACCTGATGGCGTCGCAGTTCCGCAAGGAGTCGCTTGAAGCCGCGCGGCGCGTCCAGAGCGAGCGCGAAGCCCGCGACCGGGCGACCCGATTCCTCGGCACCGGCAAAGCCTACACGCCGCGCAATTGAGCTTGGGGCGGCGCTGCGACCTAGCTCCCCGTCGAGTGCCGTCCCGTCGCGGGGGCCGTCCGGCTCCCCCTCTCCCCCGGCGGCCCCCGCGACACACTTCGACCTTCCAACAGGAGTCCCGCGACGATGAACGATATGAACATCATAGATCGCTTCTTGCAGGCGTTCATCGCTTATATCGACAGCGGCTTCGGGCTGCTCCAAGGCGATGTGGGATTCCTCGTCACCGTCCTGATCGGCATCGACATTACGCTCGCAGGCCTCTTCTGGGCGCTCGGCGGCGAAGATGACGTTATCGGCAAGTTCCTCAAGAAAATCCTCTACGTCGGCGCCTTCGCGCTGATCCTCAACAGCTTCCCGATACTCACCGACATTATCTTTCGGTCCTTCGCGGGTCTTGGCCTGACAGCGGGCGGCGGCGCGATCAGTGCCGAGGATTTGTTGATGCCGGGGCGGCTCGCGGGAACCGGCTTTGAAGCCGCATGGCCGCTGCTCGAACAGGCAAAGGAACTGCTCGGCCCGATCGACTTCTTCACGAATTTTATCGAGATCGTGGTCCTGTGCCTCTCGTGGGCGATCGTTCTCGCCGCCTTCTTTGTCCTCGCGGGGCAAATGTTCATTTGCATCATCGAGTTCAAACTGACGAGCCTCGTCGGCTTCGTCCTCGTTCCGTTCGCCTTGTGGAACCGGACCAGCTTCCTTGCCGAGCGCGTTTTGGGGGCAGTCGTCAGTTCCGGCATCAAGGTGATGGTGATCGCCGTCATCGTCGGCATCGGCTCCAACTTCTTCTCCGAGTTGACCAGCGGACTGCTCGGGCAGGAGGTTGATCTCGCACAGACCATGACTCTCGCGCTGGCGGCTCTCGTGTTCGCCCTGCTCGCCATCTTTTGCCCGTCGCTCGCATCCGGCCTGATTGCCGGCGCGCCGCAGCTTGGCGCAGGGTCGGTTGTCGCCACAGCCGCACTTGCGGGCGGAACGGTCGTCATGGGCGGCGCCGGCGCGCTTGCCGCCGCGCGCGGCGTAGGGGGCGCGGGCCTAGCCGCGCTGCGCACAGGCACGACGATGGGAAGCGCTGCGTCCACGGCTTACAAGCTGGGGCAGGAAACATCAGGAGCCGCGACGGTCGGCGCAGGCATTGGCGGCATGGCGACGGCCGCCAAAGGGGCCGCTGCAAACCGGATGCGAAACGCCCTTGGACTTCGCGCCGCCGCCGAGCGCGGCCAGCAAGCCGCGTGGGCGGCGGGAACGACGGGCGCGCCTTCGGCGGGCGGAACCGCCGCCGCAGGCGCCGGAACCACGCCGCCCGCATGGGCGCAAAAACTCCACGCCACCCAGACCAGCAGGCACCGCCGCCAGATGGCGATTCACGCGATCCAATCAGGCGACCGCGGCGGCGCGGGCGCTGCCCCCGACATCAAAGAAAGGGATTAAGCCATGAAATTCAAAAGAGCCGTGCAGCGTTACGGACAGACACCCGAACCGGAGCCGCACCACCAGCGCGGCAGCCAGGCTTGGGACGATCGCTTGGGGTCGGCGCGCGTGCAAGCCTATAACTGGCGCTTGATGGCGTTCGGCGGACTGTTGCTCGCGACCGGCCTGTCGGCGACGCTGATATGGCAGTCGATGCAAAGCCGCGTCATCCCCTATGTAGTCGCCGTCGATAATCTCGGTCAGGCGCAGGCGATAGCACCCGCCACCAAGGACTATCGGCCGACCGACCCGCAAATCATGTGGCACCTTGGCAGGTTCGTCGCCAACGTCCGGTCGCGCTCGCTCGATCCGGTCTTGATGCGCCAGAATTGGCTATCGGCCTATGACTACGCGACCGAACGCGCGTCACTCTTTCTCGGCGAATATGCTCGCGCCTCCAATCCTTTTGCCGATGTAGGGCACCGCACCGTGTCCGTTCAGGTGACGAGCGTGGTCCGCGCGTCCGACACCAGCTTTCAGGTGAAATGGACCGAACAGGCATATGAGCGCGGCAGTCTCGCCAGCACCTCGCGCTGGACCGCCATTCTCACCGTGAAGATGCAGCCGCCGCGCTCGGCCGACGTGCTGCGTAAGAACCCGCTCGGCGTCTATGTCGATGCGATCGACTGGTCGCAGGAATTGGAAACCCCCGCCGGTCGAGCCACGCCGCAGCCGCAGGCCGCGACCGCGCCGCCCGCAGATATGTCGCTCGATACCGAACAATCGCCGCAGACCCCCGAAAGGAATGAACCATGATCCGCGCCGTCATGCTGTCGGTGAGCGTCCTTGCGCTTGCCGTTCCGGCCGCCGCCCAGCCCACCGCGAAGGTTTCGGCCGCCAACAAGGCCGCACTCCGTGAGCCGTCGAACGCCGGTTATCTCGGCGCGGTGCAAATCTATCCCTATAGCGACGGGGCGCTCTATCGCCTCTATGCCGCGCCCGAGCGCATCACCGATATTGTCTTGCAGCCGGGCGAAGCCGTCACATCGGTTGCCGCTGGCGATACCGTGCGCTGGACCGTGGGCGATACGACCAGCGGCAGCGGCGCCGAGCAGCGCACCCATATTTTCGTGAAGCCCTATTCGGCAGGGCTTCACACGAACCTTGTCATCACGACCTCGCGGCGCGTCTATCATATCGAACTCGAAAGCCGGTCGACTGGCGCAATGGCCGCGCTGTCGTGGACCTATCCGCATGATGAAATGATTGCGCTTCGCCGCCAGCAGGACGCCGCGAGCGCCGCCGCGCCGATCGCGTCGGGCCTCGCGATCGAGGGGCTGAATTTCAATTACGCGATCAGCGGCGACAAGCCGGCATGGCGTCCCGTCCGCGCCTTCGACGATGGAAGGCAAACCTTCATCGAGTTTCCGCCGTCGATCGCCGTGGGTGAAGCGCCGCCGCTGTTCGTCATTGGCGAGGACGGCGAGGCCCAGCTTGTGAACTATCGTGTCGCAGGCCGTTATTATGTCGTCGATCGTCTGTTCGGCGCGGCCGAGTTGCGCCTTGGCGGCAAGAAGCAGAAGGTCGTGCGGATCGAGACGGCTCAGCCGAAGCGGAGGGCCAAATGACCAACCCCGCGACTTCACCCGCAGCGCCAGCCAAGGCCGACCCCGAAACGCTGGTCTTGCGCGCGGCGCCGGGGCGCGTCACCCGGTTTCGACGCGGCGCAATCATCGCCATTGCCGCCGTAGGATCGACCGCGATTGTCGGCGTTGCATGGCTGGCGCTGAAACCGGCGAGCATTGGCCTGATTGCCTCGACCGATGACAAGCTGGTCGGGGCGAAGGCGCCGCCCGATGCTCTCGCGGGCGCGCCCACTGACTATGGCGACGTGCCGCAGCTCGGCGCGCCGCTGCCCGGTGATTTGGGGCGGCCGATCCTCAATCATCAACGCGGGCTGGAAATGCTGCCGGACGATACCGGCGACGAGGCCGCAAGGCGTGCGGCCCGAGAGGCCGAAGCCGAACGCCAGCGCATCGCTGCCGAACAGCGCGCGGCGCGCGAGTCTAGCGTGATGTTGCAGGTCGCCGGAAACACCGCATCCGCTCGCCTTGCCGCAGTCGCGGCGGAACAGACGCCCGAATTGCCAGCGCCCGCGCAGATCGCCGATGACCCGAACGGACAGCAGCGCAAGAACGCGATGGTCGGTAAGGCGAACGATGCCGGCGACGTGAATCCGCACAGGCTGACCGCACCCGTCTCCCCCTGGACCTTGCAGGCTGGCAGCGTCATCGCGGCGAGCCTGATTACCGGCCTCAATTCGGACCTTCCGGGTCTGCTGACGGCGCAGATCACCGAAAACGTCTATGATAGCGTGACAGGGCGAAGCCTGCTTATCCCGCAAGGCTCGCGGCTGGTCGGCAGTTACGATAGCGTCGTCGCGTTCGGCCAAAGCCGCGCGCTGGTGGTCTGGCAGCGCATCATCCTTCCCGATGGTTCGTCAGTCCGCATCGACAATGTTCCCGCGACCGACACGCAGGGCTATGCGGGCCTCGCCGACAAGATCGACCGGCACAGATGGCAGCTCTTGAAGGGCGTCGCGCTCTCGACGCTGCTTGGTGTCGGCTCGGAATTGAGTTTTGGCAGCAGCGAGAGCGACCTTGTTCGAGCGATCCGCGAGTCCGCGCAGCAGAGCGGCGCGCGCGCGGGCGACCAGCTCGTCACCCGCAATCTCAATATCCAGCCGACTATGCGCGTCCGGCCCGGCTGGCCGCTGCGTGTCATCGTCCACAAGGATATTGTCGTCGGGCGGCCGTGGGGAGGCGGAAATGGCTGACCTGAAATTGCCGAAGCTGCCGGAGCGAACGCCGAAGAGAATCACGTTCAACGCCATGCCGGGTTTGTTCGAGGCATTGAACGCTTATGCCGACGCTTACGAAGCGGCATACGGCAGGCGTGAATCCGTGCCGGACCTTATTCCTGCAATGCTTACGGCTTTCATCGAAACCGATCGCCGCTTTCACCGAGGGAGGCGGAAGCCATGAGCAAGATGCAGAGCAGGCAAGGGCCGCAAGTTGCGTCCGAGGACCGCCACCATATCGAACCGATCAGCGTCCGCATATCCGCCGCGGTTAAACTCACTGGCATTGGACGGTCGACGCTCTACGAACTCATCAAGGCCGGAGAGCTAGAAACTGTAAAAGTCGGTCGATCGACCTTCATTCGATACGCCAGCCTCAAGCGCCTGTTCGAGAAAAGCTAGGGCGCCGCGAGCGAGCCGCAGGGGATGGCCGGCAAAATCTCTTGCGCCTGTCTATAGGCAATTTACCCTGCAATTCTCCGTTTTTCGTCAGATGCAGGGTAATGGACCGGCAGGCCCGCCACCGAACTTTTTCGATTCCCATTTTCGCGAAGTTCGACCCTCTATTCGATTCCCATTTTTCGTTATAGTCGCGTGAGGGTGTCAGCGAGGGTATGTCTCGGCCGATTGGAAATAATATTCATTATAAACATCATCTTAGGAAGGTGATGCGGCTCCCTGCTTCGACGAAGGACAGGCACGGCTAGGGGCGAAATGTCGCGGACCGCGGCCCTTGGATTTTCGTCCTTACAATCCGTGTGTACAAACCCATATAGCATCTATCGCGGCCCTCCTTTTTGTAAGCCGCCGCGGCTGAGAGCCTGTGCTCCCGCTTACGCAGAGGAGCCACGCCATGAATCGCCCCGACACCGCCGAAAGAACCGTCGCATCGTCTCGCCCCGTGCGCCATTTCCACAAATATCGAAGCCCGCTCTCCCTCGATCATGCCCGGCGTCAGGGTGACATCAGCCAGCTTGCCTATCTGGTGATGGGCGGACGCGACCCTGCCATCGCCTTTCTCAATGGAGAAAATGTCGTGCTTGGCGGAAGGCCGCTCGCCATCGCAACCGCCAGCCCGGAGGGCTATGTGCAGGTCGCGGAGATCATCCGCTCTGGTGCTTCCGTGCCGGAATCGACGTGAGCCGCGCGATCAACCTCGCGTTGCCTGAGGCTGAAGTCAGGGAAATCTGCCAGGCATCGGGAGTGGTGATCAGCGCGATCGAGCGGTTGCCGTCAGGCGCCACCCGCCTGGTTTGCACGACCGCCAGCGGCGCCGACGAAATCCGCCTCAGGCTCGCTGGCCACCTGATCGAAGGCGCGGTCGATCGCTTCCGCTTCTATCGGCCATCCTCGACCAGTTGACTGCCCGCAATCGCGCCGGAGACGGTCAAACCAGATCAGAAGAAAGAGGGGCGCGACGAAACTTAGGGGGAAGCCGCGGGTTGAGAACTTATCCCCGCTGACCGAAGGATCCGATCATGGCGAAGAAGCCCGTGCCGTCACCCGCCGCAGACCATGCGCTTCGCGACCACCAACCGGGAGAAGGCCAGCCGAAGCCGATCGACAGCCGGGGTGATGGCGATGAACTGCATCAGCAAGTCGGAGATGGTGTCGCCGATGCGGCGGCTTATCTCACCGACAATTTCGGCCACCGGATTTCGGACAACCAGAATTCGCTCCGCGCCGGTGAGCGCGGACCGACGCTGCTCGAGGACTTCGTCCTCCGCGAGAAGATCTTCCATTTCGACCATGAGCGCATCCCCGAGCGGATCGTCCACGCCCGCGGTTCGGGCGCGCACGGCGTGTTCGAGTGCACCAGGGCAATCCCCGGGCTGACCAAGGCTTCGATCTTCCAGAAGGAAGGCGCGACCTGTCCGGTCTTCGTTCGCTTCTCGACCGTCGCGGGCGGCGCCGGGTCGGTCGACACGCCGCGCGACGTGCGGGGCTTTGCGGTCAAACTCTACACCGACAGCGGCAATTGGGATCTGGTCGGCAACAATATCCCGGTCTTCTTCATCCAGGACGCGATGAAATTCCCCGACCTCGTCCATAGCGTGAAGATGGAGGCCGACCGCGGCTATCCGCAGGCGGCGAGCGCGCACGATACCTTCTGGGACTTCATCGGGCTGATGCCCGAGGCGATGCACATGATCATGTGGGCAATGTCCGACCGCACGATCCCGCGCAGCCTGCGGATGATCGAGGGGTTCGGCGTCCACACCTTCCGCTTCGTCAACGAAAAGGGCGAAGGCAAATTCGTCAAATTCCACTGGAAGCCCGTGCTCGGCATCCAGTCGACGACATGGGACGAAGCGGTCAAGATCGCGGGTGCCGATCCCGATTTCCATCGCCGCGACCTGTTCGAGGCGATCGATGCGGGCGACTTCCCGGCATGGGATCTCGGCGTCCAGGTGTTCGATGAAGCCTTCGCCAAGAAGCAGCCTTATGACGTGCTTGACGCGACCAAGCTGATTCCCGAGGAGGATATCCCCGTCGAGATCGTCGGCCGTATGACGCTCAACCGCAATGTCGACAATTTCTTCGCCGAGACCGAGCAGGTCGCCTTCCTGCCGTCGAACATCATTCCGGGGATCGATTTCAGCAACGACCCACTCTTGCAGGGCAGGCTCTTCTCTTATCTCGACACGCAGAAATCGCGGCTGGGAACGACCAATTTCCACCAGATCCCGATCAACGCGCCGAAATGCCCGTTCCACAATTTCCAGCGCGACGGGATGATGCAGACGCTCGTGCCAACGGGGCGTGCCAATTACGAACCCAACAGCCTTGCCGAAGCCGGAGAGCATGGCGGCCCACGCGCGAGCGCCGAAACGGGCTTCTCGACCTACATGGCCAATGACGAACGGAACGACCCCGCGCAGAAGCTGCGCATCCGCGCCGAACTGTTCGCCGACCATTTCACCCAGGCGCGGCTCTTCTACCTGTCGCAGACCGCGAATGAGCAGGCGCATATCGCCTCGGCGCTGGTGTTCGAGCTGTCGAAGGTGACGCTCGATCATGTCCGCGCGCGTGTCGTCGGCCAGCTCCGCAACATCGACGAGGATCTGGCGAAGCGCGTCGCCGCGGGCCTCGCGATCGACCTGCCGGCGAAGGAAAAGGCCGCGCGCGCCGCGGTTGACCTAAAACCCTCCGCCGCGCTGTCGATCCAGAAGAATGCCGATGACACGATGGAGGGCCGCAAGGTCGCGATCCTGTTCGCCGAAGGGTCGGACAAGGCGGCGATCGACAAGCTGAAAGGCGATATCGAAAGTGCGGGCGGCACCCCCTTTCTCGTCGCGCCGAAGGTCGGCGGGATCAAGGTAAAGGGCGGCACGCTCAAGGCCGACGGCCAGCTTGCCGGTTCGCCGTCCGTGCTGTTCGACGCCGTCGCCTCGATCCTCACCGACGAGCAGGCCAAGGCGCTTTCGGGGCAGGGCGCGGCGGTGCAATGGTTCATGGACGCCTATGGCCATTGCAAGACCATCGCCCACGACGACGCGACGCAGCTGCTGCTCGACAAGGCGGGCGTCGAAAAGGACGGCGGTGTCGTCGCGATCGACGCGTTCGCCGACGTCGGCACGCGGCGCCACTGGGCGCGCGAAGCCAAGGTGCGCGATCTTGCCTGATCGCCCACGTTGATGACGGCCGCGTCCGCGACCCGTCACCGCGATCTTCGCACCGGGCGGTCGATCTGGTCGGCCCGGCGTCGTCCGGCGATCTCGTCAAAGCCGTTGACGCGCGATATCGTGTGCGATGCGGTCGTCGTCGGTGCCGGCGTATCGGGCGCGCTGATCGCGGAGGCGCTGTCGGAAGCGGGTCTCAGGACCGTCATCGTCGATCGCCGCGGCCCCGCCGAAGGATCGACCGCAGCATCGACGGCTATGCTGCAATATGAACTCGACACGCCGCTCTCGCTGATGGCCGCGCGTATCGGGCGCGAAAAGGCCGAGCGCATCTGGCGCCGCTCGCGCCAGGCGGTCGATGCGCTGCGCGAGCGGACCGAGCGGCTGGGCCTCGCCGTCGACGGCGCGACGCGCGGTTCGATCTATCTCGATGGCAATGTCCTCGACGCCGACGGTCTGGCGCGCGAAGCCGACGCCCGCCGGCGCGCGGGTTTCGAGGTTGAGCTTCTCAAACCCGCCGCGGTGCTGGAGCGATACGGAATTGAGGGACGTCATGCGCTGATCGGTTTCGGCAATTATTCCGCCGACCCGCGCCGGATGACCCTTGGCTATCTGAACGCCGCCATCGCGCGCGGCGCCCGGCTCTATTCGCCGGTCGATATCTGCGACATCGACGCGCGCGAAGACGGCGTGACGCTTCACAGCGCGCGCGGTCCCGAGATCCGTGCGCGCCATGTGGTCATGGCGACGGGCTACGAGATGATGAAGGGCATCCCGCGCAAGGGAAACAGGATCATATCGAGCTGGTCGATCGCGACCCGCCCTCAGCCCCGCGCCATCTGGCCGACGGCCGCGATGATCTGGGAAGCCGCCGACCCCTATCTCTACATCCGCACCACCCCGCGCGGCGAGGTCATATGCGGCGGCGAGGATGAGGAAATCGGGGACGCGGGCGAACGCGATGCGAAACTTCCCGACAAGACCAGAACCCTGTCGCGCAAGCTCGCCGCCCTGCTGCCGGGAATCGACGCGACTCCGGTCCATAGCTGGGCCGGCAGCTTCGGCGACAGCCCTGTCGGCACCCCGACGATCGGCCGCATCCCGCGCATGCCCAACTGCTATGCAGCCATGGGTTATGGCGGGAATGGCATCACCTTCTCGATGATGGCGGCGCAGATGCTGCGCGGGCTGATCTGCGGCTATGGCGATCCCGACGCGGACCTCGTCAGCTTCCATCGAAAATTCTAGGCGGGTCCGCGCAACGCAGTCGCGCCATCGCACCTGTCAGTGTCTTTTCCTGCTTCCGATGAGCAGCATGGTCTTGGCGCCGTCGCTGGTGTAGGGTCGATCCTTCACCGCCACCGATAGCGCGGCCGCTTTACCCATCGGCGCTCCATCATACCGAGTGCCGCCGGCATGGCGGCTCTTTCCGAAAGGATCGCTATTGCCCCATGACACCAGCCTTCTCGCCATGCTCGTTATGGGACTGGTCCTCGCTTTCATCGGCGGATTCATTGCCAGCAGGCTGAAGCTGCCGCCGCTCGTCGGCTATCTGCTCGCAGGCGTGGCGGTCGGCCCCTTCACTCCCGGCTTCGTCGGCGATGCTGCGCTGGCGAACCAGCTCGCGGAGATCGGCGTGATCCTGCTGATGTTCGGTGTCGGGCTGCATTTCTCGATCAAGGATTTGGTCGCTGTCCGCAGGATCGCCATCCCCGGCGCGCTCGTCCAGATCGTGGTTGCGGCCCTGCTCGGGGCGGGCCTGGCGCATCTCTGGGGCTGGACCACCGGGGCGGGCCTGGTTTTCGGTCTTGCCCTGTCGGTCGCGTCGACCGTCGTGCTGCTGCGCGCGCTCGAGCAGCGCAATACGCTCGATTCGATCAACGGCCGGATCGCCGTGGGTTGGCTGATCGTCGAGGATCTCGTCATGGTGCTGGCCCTTGTGTTGCTGCCGGCGTTAGGGCGCGCGCTGGGAGGGGAAGGAGCTTCGGGCGGCGCGGGCGATATCGCGCTCGTCTTGCTTGTCACGCTCGGAAAGGTTGCGCTGTTCCTTGCGCTTGTCCTGATCGTCGGAACGCGCGCCGCGCCCTGGATATTGGAACGTGTCGCCCGAACGGGCTCGCGCGAATTGTTCACTCTGTCGGTTCTCGCGACCGCGCTCGGTATCGCTTTCGGCTCGGCCGCCCTGTTCGGCGTGTCCTTCGCACTCGGCGCCTTCTTTGCTGGCGTGATCCTCAGCGAAAGCGATTTCAGTCATCGGGCGGCCGCGGACTCGCTGCCGTTGCAGGATGCTTTTGCCGTCCTGTTCTTCGTCTCGGTCGGGATGCTGTTCGATCCGGGCATCCTGGTCCGTGAACCGTCCGCCGTTCTGGCAGTGCTGGCGATCATTCTGGCCGGCAAGTCGGTTGCGGCGTTTGGGATCGTGCTGGCCTTCGGCTATCCGGCGCGGACGGCGCTGACCGTCTCGGCGAGCCTGGCGCAGATCGGCGAGTTCTCCTTCATCCTGATCGGCCTGGGCGTCACCTTGGGGCTGGTCGAGGCGGAAGCGAGGGACTTGGTCCTCGCCGGCGCGCTGCTGTCGATTACGCTCAATCCGCTCGTCTTCATCGCTTTCGACGGCTTCGAGAGATGGCTGCGACGACGACCGCGGCTGTTGGCATTGCTGGAGCGGGGAGGCGATGAGAGCCTTTCCCGTCTGCCCGACGCGAAGCACAGCAGCTTTCGCCATCACGCGGTCGTTGTCGGCTACGGCCGGGTCGGGCGCGTGGTCGGTAGGATGCTCAAGAGCGAAGGTCTTCCCGTTATCCTCGTCGACAAGGATCGACGCCGCGTCGAGGCGCTGCGCGAGCGCGGCATTACGGCCATCTATGGCGAAGCATCGACCCCGGGTATTCTCGAGGCGGCGGATATCGCCCAGGCGCGGCTGCTCGTGATCGCGACGCCGGATGGCTTTCAGACACGGCGCATCATCGAGATCGCGCGCGAGCTCAATCCCGAAATCGACACCGCGATCCGGACCCACAGCGAAGCCGAGGTCGCCCATCTCGAAGGTCAGGGCGTCGGCCTCGCGATCATGGGCGCGCGCGAGCTGTCGTTCGGCCTCGCCGGCTATGCGCTGCGCAGCCTCGGCATTTCGAAGAAGCGCGTAGCGGCCATCGTTCAGAAGGAGCGCATATCCGGGGAAGGCGGCGCGTTCGAGCGCCGGCCCGACATACCGCCTCGCGAAGCGCCAGAACTGCGCCAGCGCCGGGGGGATGACGAGGATGCAGGCTGATCCGGTGCGCAGGCCCATTCTGCGTGGCGAATTGATGCCCGCATCATGTCCGTCTGTGATAGGATGTGTCATCACCCGATTTCGATCGCAAGCTTCCCGTGACTGAGAGACCTCGAGCTCCCGCTTGCCCAGCGGGAGTCTATTCGATGATTTCCATCCACGAACCCTCGCGATCTTTCGGCCGGATCATTCGGTTGTGGAACCGGCTTCTCCATCACGGGCTGGAACATGTTCCGCAAACGATGGGAAACGCGTTTCACCAGTCGCGGCGCCGGCGACACGACCTTGAGCGCGCAATCGAAAGCTGGGAGCGCGAAAACGACGCCTGCTCGGGGGCGCCGCAAACAGCCCATCCTCAAGTCGTGTCGTCGTCTTCTGTCCAGCATGCCCTTGAGCAATGGGACAATGAGGGCGGAGCACAACCAGCGAAAGGAACGCGATCATGATACTGCACAATCTCTTCGGCCGTCACCTCGTCGATTTCAAGGCGAGCCACTGGGATCGGGGGCGCTTCGTCAGCCATTGCACCGTTTGCGGTTGCGAGATGGTCAAACTACCCGGCTTGGTATGGCAGGCGAGCGGACGGCGGGGCTGAGACGATCGGCTCTGCCGCTCGACCGGACGGAATCGCTCTATTAGCGACCCGGCATGATAAACAGGAACAATGCCCTATCCCGCGCGTCTTCTCCATGCCCACTACCGGGCAATTGAAGAGAGGAGAATGGTCATGGTCAACCCCGACCAGAACCAGACCGGCAGCCAGCCGGGCCGCAAGTCGGAAGGCGAGCGCCAGCCCCAGCAGGAGGACGGCGGCCGCCGTCAGCCCGGCCAGCCGGACCGCGACAAGCGGCCTCAGCAGGGTGGAGAAGCGGAAAAGCCGGGCAAGCAGAGCAGCTAGTCCGAGCTAACCGATCGTCCCCAGGCCGGGCTGCGTGTCGATACGTGGCCCGGTTTCGTTTTGGAAGTGTCCTGCCGCGCTTCAAGTCATTCCCGCTCGCCGACAGTATCCGATTTCCCTTCACATGCGGGAACGGCATGCCTGTGCAACCGCGTCGGCAAGGCTGGCATAGCGATAGCCGTCTAGGAGATAGGTCGCGGCGGGCACGCGGGTAATGCCGTATCGATCGAGTGTTTCACGCTCGGCGGCGTCGATACCGCCGCATTTGCATGACCGGTCGTTGCCGGACGGGGTCTTGTCCATGTCGAAGCCTTTCAATCCTTGAGCTGGTCGAGAAGTGTCGTGATCCTGATCGTGGCGACGGTCGAAAAGGCGTCCGATATGGCATAGGGAAGCAGGATGCGCTCTCCGACCTTGATGGCGCCGCACGAATAGACGACGTTCGGGACATAGCCATGGCGCTCCGCGGTCGCGGGCTGGACGAGCGGTACGCGCGAGCGCCCGAGCACGCGCGAGGGATCGTCCTTATCGAGCAGAACCGCGCCGATCGAATAATGGCGTACGGGGCCGACGCCATGGGTGAAGAGCAGCCAGCCTTCGTCGAGTTCGATGGGCGAGCCGCAATTGCCGATTTGGACGAACTCCCAAGGATATTTGGGCTTCACGATCACCTCGCCGAGGCTCCATTCGTGGAGGTCGTCCGACAGGATGAGGTGCAGGCTCTCATTGTCGTGGCGCGCGATCATCGCATAGCGCCCGCCGATCTTTCGCGGAAAAAGCGCCATCCCCTTGTTGTGCGCCGCAGCGCCCTTGAGCGGTGCCAGATGGAATGTCACGAAGTCCCGGGTTTCGATCAGCTCCGACCTTATGCCGCTTCCGCTGTAGGCGGTGAAGGTCGCATAATAGATGGTCTGGCCTTCGTCGTGGAAGGCGACGAAGCGGGCATCCTCGATCCCGTTCGCCTGCCTCTCGGTGACGGGGAAGATCACCCGCTCCGCGATGTCGCTGGCGGGATCGAAGCCGAGTTCCAGACGATCGCCGACACGGGCGGTCACGACGGGCGTCGCGGCGAGCCGCGCGGGCGGGTCGATGGTAACGGTTCCGTCGGCGGCCAATATTCCCGACCGGAACGTCAGGGAAGAGATGTGGCCTTCGCCGACCGCGCGCAGGCTAAGGATGAAGCGGCGGCATCCTGCGGCGACTCCCGACTGGTCGGGGTGCGGCACGATGCTGGGATTGAACAGCGCGGCTGCTTCGAAGCTGTACTCATGAAGAAAGTAGGCGCCGACGAGCTGACGCTGCGCCTGCGAGAAGCTCTTGTGAGCTGTGAAGGCATCCTCCATTTCCGCGGCGCGCCGTTCGAATATTGCGGGGAGGTTGCGGTGCCGGTCGTCGAAGTTTCGCAGCGTTTCGGCAAGCAGCGCGTCGGTCTCGTCCGCGGTCATTGCGAGGACGCGGTCGACGATGTGATTGGCGCGGGTCTTGTCGACGGGATGCAGGTCTCGGGGTTCGACCGCCGGCCGGAACGGCCGGACGACGACGCGCGACGGGTCGGGCCGCAAGTGAAGCGCCTGCCGGTTGAAGAAGGGCGCGGATGGCGGAGCCCCGTCAGGCATTGATGGCTTCGTGTGTGGATGGGCTCGGCTGTGACGGCGCCCGCCGGTCCGCCGCTCTCAGGCGCTGCATATCGGCCAGCGCGAGCAGGAAGGATAGCACCGATTCCGCCCCCCGGTTCTCGTTCGCGCGGTCCGGGTGGAGGCCGTCGCGGCAACTGCCCGTCGCGAGGTCAGCCAGCTTGATGCCGAGATCGTTCGCGCCAAGAAACCATGCGAAGGCGCGCTCGGCTTCCGCACGCCACGAAGAGTCTGGATCGACGCCTTTCGCCGCGATACAGGCCGCGATCGTCGCGCAAGCCTCCAGCGGCTGTTGATCGAACGGTTCGGGACTATTGCGCGAGGTCATCAGGAAGCCATGCGAGCCGACGGGCCGGAAATGACCTTCGGGCGCCGTCTGCATCGCCACCAACCAGCGCAGACTTCGCAATCCCGCTTCGACCATGGTCGCCGAGAGCGCTGCGGCGCCCGTGACGATCAGCGCTTGCGGCAGCCGGGCGTTGTCATAGCTGAGGCCATTTTCGAACCATGTCCATTCGGGACCTTCCTGTTCGCCCAGCAACCTTTCGAGGCGGCCGGCGAGTTCGGCACGCAGGCGCGCGGCGGCATGATCTTCGGCATAAACCGCGCAATAGGATGCGAGGCCGAGCAAGGTGAACGCCCAGGACCGCGGTGAGGTGAAGGCCTCGACGTCGGCCAGCGCCTCGCTGAACAGCTCTTTTGCCCAGCGCGCATGGCCAAGGGAGCAGGCACGCGCACTATAGGCGCCCAGCGCCCAGAGCGTCCGCCCGTGACTGTCCTCCGAGCCCGCATCTTCCAGCCATCGCCGGTCGAAGCCCATGAAATTGCGAAAACGCCGATTGCCCGGATTCCAGCCGTGCTGGATGAAGGCCGCGAATGTGGATGACAGCCGGCGCGCCAGCGGCGCATCGGGGCCGCCGGCGAGACCGCAGCACAGGAGCAGCGCCCGTGCATTGTCGTCGATGCAATATCCATGACTGCGGTCGGCGATTGCGTGAACGGCATGCTGGAATATCCCCGTGTCGTCGGACATCGCGGCGAGATGGTCGAGCGAGATCGGTGGGAGGTCGGGTTGGACGTTCGTCCGCAGGCGGACTGGCCCGGGTTCGGGCATCCCCGCCTGGCCGCCGGACGCGAGCCTGCGCTCACGGCAAGCCTTGCGAAAGCTCGCGGCATAGCGCCGCGCCGAATTGGCCCAGATCATGGGGCGGCTCGCCGCATAGGCCTTGCGCCCCATCGCCAGACGTTCGGTGTCGTTGCCCAGCAGATCGGAAATCGCCGGGCCGAAGCCTGCCGGATTGTCGAACGGGATCAGGACGCCCGACCCGTCGGCGAGCAACTCGGCGGCGTGCCAATAGGGCGTGGAAACGACCGGACGCCCCAGACCATGCGAATAGGCGAGCGTTCCCGACGTCATTTGCGCCGCCGCCAGATAGGGCGTCGCATAGACATCGCACATCGCGATATGGTCGAGCAGTTCGGGGCGGTCGACGAAACGGTTGATGAACGCGACATGGTCATCGAGGCCAAGCTCGCGTACCCGCGCCGTCAGCGTGTCGCGATAACGCTCGCCCTCACGGGCCAGCAAGGCGGGGTGGGTGGCGCCCATCACCACATAGAGGACATCGGGCGTGCGCCGGACAATCTCGGGCATGGCCTCGATCATCGTCTCGATACCTTTGTTCGGGCTCATCAGCCCGAATGTCAGGATCACCTTGCGATCGGTAAACCCCAACCGCTCCTTGGCGGCTCGCGCCGAGGCGAGCGGAACATCGGGAATGCCGTGGGCGATAACGTCAATCTTCCCCGGATCGGCGCCATAGACATTGATCAGCATGTCGCGGGCCTTGTCGGCCATGACGACCACCCGCGCCGATGCGGTAACGATATCCTTCATGACGCGGCGCTGCGCCGTGGTCGGCCGATCGAGAACCGTGTGCAAGGTGGTGACGAGCGGCGCATCGAGCCTCGCTATGAGGCCGAGAATCAGCGCGCCTGCCTCGCCGCCGAAGATGCCGAACTCATGCTGGAGGCAGACGAGATCGAACGCCTCGCGATTGATGAAATCGGCGGCGGCGCGATAGTCGGCCACCTGGCCCTGCCGGATTGTCTTGCGGACGGCTGGCGGAAATTCGTGGTCGCCGCCCGGCTCGATCATCGCGACAATGGCCGTATCCGCAACCTCGCCGAGCGCGCCGACCGCGAGTTCGAGGTCGGTCGTGAAGGTGGCTATGCCGCAGCGGCGCGGGAGGGCATTGCCGACGAACGCGATCCGCAGCGCCGGCGTGTGCAGGCCATCTCAGTGCTTGCCTTTCGGTTTGGCGGTCATTTTCACCGCAGACGCCTCTTGGGCGGCAAGGGCAGTGAGTGCTTTGGGTTTTGCTGCCTTGGGCTTGCGGATCTCGCGATTGCTGCGCTTTTGCGATTTTGCCATGTCAGACGTCCTTCCGTTCGATCATCCGATACGAGAATTCGTCCGAACGCCGCGGGCGGGCCGAAGCGATCGCTCCGCTCCGGACATTCGGAGAAAGATAGGGACGGTGACGGTAGGGGAAGGATTTGAAGCACTGACCGAGGCTTTCGATCTTGCGCCGATATCGCATGACCTCCGAGGGTTTGGTCGCGGCGGAATAGCGCATCAGCGCGATCTGTTCGTCTTCGAGTAGCTGATTGAGGCACATGGTGCGTGCTCCTGCATCAAGCGAGAGCACAATTTTTGTCCCTCTGTCACATGGAGCTTGTTCAAAATTCAGGTGATGAGGGCCTTATACCACGGATCGCGCAAACCACCCCACGAATTCGGGGCAATTCGAATGCCTATATGTTTATCATTGCGGCCAACACTTCCCGGGCAGAGCGACACCAACCTGACGGCAATGGCTATGATCTGTTGATTTTGGAGGATTTGCGCGCGGTTGCGAACGCAGTCGGCCGCACGCCTCGCCGGGGGCAATCGACCGCATTCGTATCGAGCCCGTTCGCTATTGGCTTGTCGTTTCCGCAGCGTTGCGCCGCGCGCGATCAATTCATTAGTCCTGCCTGGGCGGCCTGCCTATGTCATGGAGCGTATGAAGGCGCTCGCCGACGATTTGCCAGATATGGGCGGCCCCGCGATCGCCAAGGCGAACCGCCCCGGCTTCCTCGTCGACGGCAAATTGTTCCGAAGCATTGCCGTAGCGATATTCCGCGTCGAGCATCGCCCTTGAAATGACCTGTTCGCGATCAGGCGCATCGGCTTGTTCGCTCAAGCTGCGCTCCCGAATCCGCTGGCGGAGGAGTTCGGCGCGTTCATCATGGATGTTGACGTTTCGCCAAGTCTCCAAGGGCAATTGCCCGGTATGGCCGCGCGCGATGTCCTTGTCCGTCGATGGCCATGCAGAGCCGGGATTGACGGCGCTGCTGTTCCCACCGTCGTCCATCGATATATTGTCGGCAAGCGCTGCGAGCGCCATTTCATCGTATCCGAGCGACCGATAGATATCGCGGCCGATGACCCAGCGCGCTTCTTCTATCTCGGCCAGTCGATCGACTATATCTTCGAGTGCGGAGGCGCTGCGTTCTTGGGGCGTCATGCTGAGCGCCTTATGAATGAGAAGCTCGGCAATGAATGTGTCGCCGAGGAAATCCGCATATCCGGCAGCCTGCTCCGAGGTTGTCGGGTCGGCTTTGAGGCGGGCGGAACCGGGCCGCCTTTTGTCGGCAGGCCCGTCGTCGAGACCGCGCCGGTCGCGATATTCGGCGATCCGCCTGGCATAAGAGTCGGACAGATCGAAGCTGGACGGAGGATGTCCGTCGCGCCGCGCCCGGCTTACGGCAATCAAGGCCATCTGATGATGATAGAGAAGTTGATCGAAATCCATATTCCGTCTCCCGCGTGCGGGAGCGCGAAAGTCTCTCGGTCGCCAACATGCAAAAATGAGGCTGACGATACCCCCGTAGGTGGTGCGAACAACCGCTCTTTACAAGGCCAGATGGTCGCGCTGACCCGTTTCGCAGCGAACCACCGCGGTATCGTTGCGATCCCCAAGTCTGTGCGCCAGGAACGCATGGTCGAGAATTTCGCGATCCTCGACTTCCAGCTCGACGACGAGGATCTCGCCAGGATCGCGACCCTCGATCGGAAGGCCAGCAGCTTCTTCGATCACCGCGACCCGGCGAAGGTGAGGTGGCTCGGTACCCGCAAGCTTTAGGTCGATGAAAGGCTTCGCGCCGTCCCGGCGCGACGCAAATGCCGCACATGATCGAGAAGGCTGCCGCGACGGCGGTTCAACTTATGCCTGCCGAGACGGCCGAGCTTAGCCAAAGCCGAACAACCGCGGCGCGACGGCATTCCAGATGTCACTGCGTGCGATCCGCGACTCGGTCGTGTGGAACGGAATCAGGATCAGCGCAGCCCGGAGCGGTACCGGATGAATCGGTTCCACCCAAGCCCCCCAAGATCTGAATCATAGGACCCTCTCCCGGAAAATCGCCGAAAATCGTCTGGCTCGTCGGCTGTGGTCTTGGCTGTGAAGCGACGGGGTGCCACCGGCCAAACATTTGGTCAGCCGTTCGAAGCGCGCCGGATTTTGGATTCCCGCAAGGCCGGCGATATATTCGGGAGATAATTGGAGTCGCACCTATGGGAACGAAGGCCACTCGCGACCTGTGGGGCCAAGCCCTCGCCATCGAAAATCAGTTTGGCGATCGTGGGCCCGAGGTTCTCGCACGGCGTATCGACCGGCTGCGCGATGCTGGTGAAATCGAGGACGCGGAATTCTGGTCGCAGGTCGCCGGATGCCTGACCGATCTGCATGCGATCCGCCTGCCGGGCGCTTGCGCCGTCAATATGGACGGGCCGCGCGGCCAGCGCCAAAGTGCACACACGCCATGCAATTCGGCCTCGCCGGATACACCCGCGGAACGCGTGCAATTGAACTCAGTCGATCAGTTTCAGAGTGATTAGCTCGACCCTTTCTCTTCGACGGGTTCAATATCGGCTATCAAAGCACCCAGGCTGAATTTCGGCGCCGCCCGGTTGTCGGCTGCAAGCCGCTGTCGATCCGCAGCATTGCGAGCCGGCAAGCACGGGGCCGAACCCCCTCTCTTGTAAATGAGAAGCCGCTACCCCATCTCCATGAGATCGTCGGCGTCCTTTCGCTTGCCGGGGACTGAGAGACCATCGCGCTCCCGCTGAACGGGAGGTGGACGTGGATCTCAATCAACTCCTTTATCATCACCAGATGGCGCTGATCGCAGCGAACCGCGCCCACCGCGATGGGCGGCCCCACGCCAATTTCGATCTTCCGCGCTATTATGCGAAGCGGATCGGCGAGTATCGCGCGCGGCGCGGCCTCGGCGTCGGTCCGGCCCTCATGGCCGATCGAGACGGCGGCCCGCGCGCGGATCCTCCGACCTCGGCACAGGGCGACGACTATCCGGTTTTTCTTGGCGACACGCTGGTTGCCGAACTTCTCGTCAACAAGGCGCTGGCCATGACCGAGGCCGAGCGCGCGGCATGCGCGCTGGGCGGCATAGCCGAGCGCTTGACCGATCTCCACGAAGAGCTGTGGGTCATCGGACACGATATCTACCAGGCCCTCGATCTCGACGAGGAAAAACTCGCGAAGCTGGCTGCCGACCTGCCTCCGCCCCCCCCCCACGAACGGCAGGCCGTGCATCTGCGGCCTTTCCGCCCGCAGTCGGACGAGGGCATCGTCCATAGCTATGTTGACCAGTTCAGCGTGGGAAGCTTTCGCTATACCAATATCGAGGATGCCCGCGCCGCGCTGCGTCGTCAGCGCGAGAGCGCTGCGAATTCCGGGAGGCAAGCCAATGATGCCTGACCGCAAGGAGATGCCGGCGGCGCGCGCGCGGACCAATCCGTTCAGGCGGCGCCGGCCCTTCGCACCGCTTCCGCCGCAAGAAGCGAAGCGTCAGGGCGCGATCAGCGCGCTCGCTTTCCAGTTGCTCGGCGGGCGCGATCCCGCGCTGACCTTCCTGAATGGCGAAAGCGCCGAATTGCGCGGCCGCCCGATCGCAATCGCCACCCTGAGCGATACGGGCTACGCTCTCGTCGAGCGGGAAATCCGCTCGCGCGCGGCCGAGACCGGTGAGCGCCATGTCAGGTGATCGGGAAGCCGCGCGGCATATCACGCGCACATGGTTCGAGTGGGAAATCGACGGGCTGGCACGCAAAGTCATTCTTGTCGTCGAAACCGATCTGGCCATGCAGCCCGACGAGCAGGACTATGACGCGCTTACTCTCGACATGCTGCGTACGGAAGCGATCGCCCGGTCGCGGGCGTCGCCCGGCGCGATCGATCGCATTCGCATCGTGCCCGTTCGCTACTAGTGGCCATGACACAGGGATGGAGCATCCGGCATGGCCGATTATGAAATCACCGGCATCCGGCAAGGCGGGATGGACGGACGGACGCATCATATCGCGGCGGTAAAAGTCGGCGAAAGCCTGTTCCTCGTCGATCAGATCATCGACTGGACGAAGGACGAGGTTCATCGCTTCTGGATATGGTTCCAGGAAGAGAGGATCGATATCGTGGCGCTACAGCACGGCTCGTCGCGGCGTTTTTATCTCACCGTCGACGGTGGCGGTTTCCCGCCGGCTGCTTTGCTGTCGCTCCCGCGCGTTTGATAGCGCGCGGGATTTGGACTTTCTGCTGCACCGGAAATCGTGCGGGCCATCGCGAAGAGACTTCGGACGATCGGGCAAATCTCCATCGCAAAAGGGCCTCGCATCTGCATGCGAAGCCCTTTCATCCTCTGCGCTCGTGACCAAAGGAAGCCCCATTGGCCTTCCCGGGTCGCGAGGAAAGCCTTTGTCATACGACAATAGGCCGATGCTAGGCGATGTCGAGCGCGATCGCGCCCGAGCCGGTCTTTATCACCGCGACGGGCCGCCGCGCATGCGCGCTGCTATATCCGACAAAATCAGGTTCGAGACCGCGTTTTTCGCGAAACCGGTTGATCCGCCGGGCATAGTGGTTCGGGAGATCGAAACCGGCGGGTGCTTCGCCGGCGCGGTGTGCCCGGTCGGCAGCGATCACGGCCATTTGATGATGATAGAAGAGCTGGTTCATATCCATGATGGTGTCCTGGTGGGGCCTTTCGTCATGCTGACGGCCGCCGTGCCGGTGATTCAGGTTCGCGCTCGCGGATTCAGGCGAGACATTGGGCACGGACCGCTTCGGCGAGCCGATCCCTGTCAGCGCGGGCCTGTTCGGATTTGAACTGGCGGTTGGCCAGCGCGTGCCACGCGGCGGCCGAACGGAGATTGCGCTCGCGAACTAGTGTCAGGTCCGCCGCGGCGGCGTCGGCCTCGCATCGCTCGGCCTGTTCGCGATAATTGTCGCTGGTTGCTGCCACGGCGCTTTCCTTTCGTTCAATCGATCATGTCGGCGATCAGCCGCTTCAGTTCGCGGCGCGAGAGCGTTGGCGAACGGCGCGGCGTGCGGCCTATAGTGATCGGATTGCCTGCCAGCGGGAGGCCGGCGAGCGCGGGTAGAATGGTGTTGGTCTGAAACATATTGGTCTTCTTGATTCTCAGGTGTCAGCGGCGCTTGCGCGCGCCGCCGGCTGGACCGCCGGGGCCGCGATCGCGGTAGACGATGCGGCCCTTGGTCAGGTCATAGGGCGTCATTTCGACGCGGACGGCGTCGCCGACCACCGAACGGATACGAAAGCGTCGCATCCGTCCGGCGGTATAGGCGATCAGCCGATGGCCATTTTCAAGGATGACGCGGAACCGCCCGTCGGGCAGGATTTCCTCGATCGAGCCCTCGAAGCTGAGGACATCTTCCTTGGCCATTGCCGAAGGGCCGGGTCAGGCCGCTTCGAGATTGACCGCGGAGATCTTGCCGTCGCGGCCGGTTTCCAGTTCGTACGAGACGCGCTGGTCCTTGCCCAGCGACGCCATTCCGGCGCGCTCGACGGCAGTCACATGGACGAAGCTGTCGCCCGAGCCGTCTTCATTCGAGATGAAGCCATAGCCCTTGTCGCTGTTGAAGAATTTGACTTTGCCGATCGGCATGAGTGTTTCCTTTCACGAAAACAGGATATCCGCCGGCAAAAGCACCGACAGAGCTGGAAGCGTGAGAAGGGAAGAATCGCCCCGGAGCGGGGTATCAAAATTCCGTCGCAGGCGACGTTAGCAACTGTGATATGGGCCATCCTTTTCGAAAAGTCAAGTTTCTGCCTGGATTTTCATTAAATGGCGAGGGCGGTGTTTCCTGTTTTTCTCTTTGAGGACTGGAATTATTCAATCGCAGCTTCTTACGGTCGCGGCCTCTCGTCGCCTTCTCGACCTGCTGGCGGATCTGCGCGATGCGCGTCGATGTCAGCTCTGGTGCCGATATAAGCGTCGTGTGCTCTGCATGAGCTATTGATTGGGACGTCGCCAACGCGGCGGGATTGGCTGGATGTATCTATGTCCGTGCCGGGCGGAATAACCACCTTCCAGAGCCGCACAATGCATAGCTTCCTATGTCTTCTGCAATAAGCGCCGTTCCAAGAGGCTTGCGAAACCACGGCGGCCATCTGCGATAATAGCGACGGTTAAGGGGGCAACGGAACTTCAGCCTGCGGTTCGGTTTAATTCAATCGCCATTGTTAGCGTCTGTCGTGCTTGACCATTCGGCTCTCGGCGCGGCGATCGCTTGCGTCAACAACGCAGTCTGGCCAGTGTCGATATATGTAGACGACATCATCGTGTCCTCGCACGATGTTGCGACGGTTGATCATGCTTTGAGCGAAATACGCGCTGCCGCCGATGCATCCGGCTTCGTTATAAATGATGCCAAGTCCGATGGGCCCGCAGCAGAGATCACCGCTTTCAACATCCATATCGGTAGCAGGCGTATGGAAATTGCTGCTGATCGGATGGTCGAATTTCTCGAAAATATTCAAGGCGGTTCGGACGAACAAGTCGCCGGAATCCTGAATTATGTCGGTAGCGTAAATGAAGGTCAGAGGGAGCTACTTGTAGCTGGGAGGGACTAACCCGAATCTATCGGCTTTCAAATACCGGATACGGGATGGCTATAAGCGCCCTTCGGTCGATCACGGTATCCGCAAAAGGTAGGATGCTCCGGCGGCCAGCCGCTCTGTCGGAACGCTATTCGCCCAAAACGCTGAAAGTGTTGAGGAACCTTCGAAAGTCGCGGCCTCGTCGATCAATTTCCTATTCCGCGCTCCGCGGCGCGGTCTCCTAGCACTAACTGTGCTCGGCCAAATGCCCAAGCATGTCGAGTAATACCGTACGGCGTGCGGCATCGTGCTCGACCGGCCGCTGGCGGAGAGCGAAAAGGACGGCGGTGCCCGCATTTCGGCTCGGGCTCATCAGAGGTGGAACGGCCGACATCAGGCGCGATGCAGTCACGCCGATACCTATAGCGAAATCTGATAGCCCTTCGCACTGCGTCGCGGCGCGTCATCACGCGCCATAACCGTCATATGAGATTTCACCGGCCCGGCTGATTTTTGGGACGCCGACGCGATCCCTGCGTCGCCGGGAAAATGTCTTAACGCCTACCAAACTCCTTGTCGGACAGATTTTCGTCGTTTTCGCGATGGTAATCGCAGGCGTCTGGATCGCCACGCAATGGTGTGCGGCACAGCTAGGTTATCAGCCGCAGCTTGGACCGGCATGGTTTGTCCTGTTCGACACGCCGGTCTATCGGCCGTGGGCGATATTTCCGTGGTGGTATCACTACGAAGCCTACGCGCCCGAGGTTTTCGACAAGGCCGGGATGATCGCCGGAGCGAGCGGCTTTCTCGGCTGCGCGTCCGCCATCGCCGGGTCGCTATGGCGCGCGCGCCAGTCGCGGCATGTCACCACATACGGCTCCGCGCGCTGGGCTACAAACGGCGAGATCGACCGCGCCGGCCTGCTCAGCGACAGCAGCGTCTTTCTCGGCCGCAAGCGGTGGCGCTATCTTCGCCACGACGGGCCGGAGCATGTCATGGCCTTCGCCCCGACGCGCTCGGGTATGCGTCCGCATAGCCGCCGCGGTGAAACTCACCGGCATAGGTCGATCGACGCTCTACGAACTCATCAAGGCCGGCGAGCTTGAAACGGTAAAGGTCGGTCGATCAACCTTCGTCCGATACGCCAGTCTCAAGCGCCTGTTCGAGAAAAGTTAGGTGCCATGAGCGAGCCGCAGGAACGACAGGCAAGATCGCTCGCGCCTGTCCATAGGCAATTTATCCTGCAATTTCGCGTTTTCGCCAAATGCAGGATGAAGGACAAGTAAGCCCCACCACCGGCGTGTTCGATTCCCTTTTTTCGCGTTTCATCCCTCTTTTCGATTCCCATTTTTTCTTTGTGGTCGCGTGAGGGTATGAGTGAGGGTATGTCCTGTCCGATCGGAGAGAATATTCAATATTAACATGCCATTAGGTGGATGGTGTGGCTCCCGCTACCACATGTTCGGCCGCCTTCCGGTTCAGGCGCCCGGCAGGTTCAGCAGCCGTTTGGCGATGATGCCGAGTTGGACTTCGCTGGTTCCGCCTTCGATTGAATTGCCCTTGGTTCGCAACCATTCTCGCGCCGGTATGCCAAAAGCGGTGCGTTCGCTTTCCCATTCGAGCGTGGCGGTGCCGCCGAGCGCCATCCGCAGTTCGTGGCGGCGCTTGTGCAATTCGGTGGCGGCATATTTCATCAGGGACGGCTGCACGGGGTGCGCCCGGCCGCTTTTCAGCTCGTCGACGAAGCGCTCGCTCATCGCGCGAAAGGCGAGCGCGTCGACGTCGAACGCCGCGACCTCCGCCCGCAGGATGGGATCGGCCGCAAGCAGATCGGCAAATTCGGCGCCCAGCCCCTCCTCGGGGCCGAGCAGGCCGATGCCGGCGATCATTGAGGTGGTGCCGGTTTTCTGGACAGGGTGTTAAGCTAGTCCCGACCTGAAGGAATGGTACGGGAATGAAGACGACGAGGAAGCGGTACAGCGCGGATTTCAAGGCGAAGGTTGCGCTTGAAGCGATCCGGGGCGATCTGACGCTGGCGGAGCTGGCAGCCAAGCATGGCGTTCACCACACGATGATTGCGTCGTGGAAGCGGCAGGCGATTGCGGGGATGGCAGGCACATTTTCCGGCGCAGGTGAAGCGGCCAGGGCGGCCAGCGAGGCCGAAGTGGACAAGCTGCATGCGAAGATCGGGCAGTTGCTGGTCGAGCGGGATTTTTTAGCGAAAGCCTCCGGTCGATGAGCGTGGCACGGAGGCGATCGATGATCGAGGCTGCTCACCGTCGCCTGTCGATCGCGGCGCAATGCCGACTGCTGTCGATCAGCCGGTCGAGCTACTATTACGCGCCAGTGCCGGAGACCGAGGAGACGTTGGCGCTGATGCGGGTGATCGACGCGGCGTTCCTCGACATGCCGTGGTACGGCAGTCGGCAGATGGTCCGGCATCTGCGCCGTAATGGTCATGACGTTGGGCGACGACGGGTGCGGCGGCTGATGGCGAAGATGGGGCTATCGCCCATTTATCAGCGGCCGCGCACGAGCGATCCGCACCCGCAGCACCGGGTTTATCCGTATCTGCTGCGCAAGCTGACGATCGAGCGGCCCAACCATGTGTGGTGCGCTGACGTGACCTATATCCCGATGCGCCGGGGCTTCCTTTACCTGGTCGCGATCATGGACTGGGCCACCCGAAAGGTACTGGCGTGGCGACTGTCGAACACCATGGACGCGGGCTTCTGCGTCACGGCATTGGAGGAAGCGCTGACGCGCTTCGGCAGCCCCGAGATCTTCAATACCGATCAGGGTAGCCAGTTCACCAGCTTTGCCTTCACCAGCGTGCTGCGCGACGCAGAGGTCCGCATCAGCATGGATGGCCGGGGGCGGTGGATGGACAATGTCTTCATCGAGCGCCTCTGGCGTTCCCTGAAATACGAATGCGTGTATCTGCACGCCTTCGAGACCGGCTCCGAGTTGCGGGCTGGTCTTGGCCGGTGGATCACCTATTACAACACCCAGCGTCCACACTCGGGCCTTGCCGGGAGGACCCCGGCAGAGGCCTATCGGCGGATCGGGCAATCAGATCATGGGGGGCATGCCCCCCATGATCTGATGATCAAACAGGCGGCATGAACGACAACCGGGATTAGCTTAACTTAGCCGCCAAACTGTCCAAATAGGCGGGACCACCTCACATCTCCCGTTCGTGGCCGAGCAGGAATTTCGCGACGTCCCAGCCTTTGCCGACCTCGCCGACCACCTGGTCTTTGGGAACGCGGACGTCGTCGAAGAAGGTTTCGCAGAATGGCGACAGGCCCGAGATCAGCCGGATCGGCCGCGTCGTGACGCCCGGGCTGGCCATGTCGAAAAGCAGGAAGCTGATCCCCCGATGCTTCGGCGCGGCGGGGTCGGTGCGCGTCAGGCAGAAGATCCAGTCGGCCTTGTCGGCATAGCTGGTCCATATCTTCTGGCCGTTGACCAGCCAATGGTCTCCCTTGTCGTCCGCCCGCGTCTGCAGCGCGGCAAGGTCGGAGCCGGCGTTGGGTTCCGAATAACCCTGGCACCACCGGATCTCGCCGCGTGCGATCTCGGGAAGGAAGCGGCGCTTCTGCTCTTCGGTGCCGAATTTCAGCAGCGCCGGGCCGAGCATCGAGATGCCGAAGCTGAACAACGGGTTGCGCGCTTCGATACGCGCCAGTTCCTGCTTCAATATCCGGCATTGCCCGGACGAAAGGCCGCCCCCGCCATATTCGACCGGCCAGTCGGGAACGGTCCACCCACGCGCTGCCATCGCCTCCATCCAGCGTCGCTGCGCATCATTCTTGAATTCGGGGTTGCGGCCGCCCCAGCAGTGATCCTCTTCGCCGTCGGCGGGGCCGCGCATTTCAAGTGGGCAATGGGTGTCCAGCCATGCGCGGACCTCGCGCCTGAACGGCTCGTCCGCATGGGAATCGGGCATATCGAGGGCTCGTTTCGTTCGGATCAGGACGCCGCGGCGGCGGTGTGCCCCTGGAGCGCGTCGAGCCGGTCGCCGCTTAGCCCCAGATCGCCCAGCACTGCGCGCGTATCAGCGCCAAGACTGGGGACGCCGGTCGGAACCGATCCGTCGGGCATCATGCGGAACGCCGCGCCCGGCACCGGCACCGAGCCGCCATCGCGAGCCAGTTCGGCGAAGACGATGGCGCTCGTCTCGTCGGCGCGCTCCTCCTGATAAAGCTGTTCGACGCTGCGCGCGACGCCGCACGCGATGCCGACCTGCTGCAATTCGGTGAAGGCCTGCTTCGAACTGCGCTCGGCGAGCCAGGCGGTTACGGCCTTCATCACCTCCATGATGCGCGCGGGATTCGACGCGAGGTCGAGCTTCTCACCCTTTTCGGGTATCCATTCGGGGTGGCCAAGCAGGCGGAACAGCGCGCTCCACATGTCGGGCGCGCCGGGCGCCAGGAAGATCGGCGCATCCTTCGTCGGGAACATGTCGAACATGCCGAAGCCGGAGCCGCGCCCGGCGACCTTGCCCTTCACCCCCGCCGAGGGGATGTGATAGCTGAGCTGCGAAGTCATCGATTCCATCATCGAGAGCGAGACGAAGCGGCCCTTTCCGGTGCGACGCTGTTCCCACAGTGCGCACATCGCGGCGAAGGCGGCGTTCATCGCGACCGAATGATCGGCCATGAAGAAGGGGCTGGCGAGCGGCGGGCCGTCGATCGTCGCGTTGAGCGCCGCAAAGCCGCTCATCGCCTGGATCGTCGGGTCGAATGCAAGGAAATCGCGGCGCGGATCGTCGGCGCCATAGCCGGTGATGTGAACCATCGACGCCGCCGGGTTGACCTCCTGCAGGCGGTCGAAGCCGAACCCCAGCTTTTCGGGTATGCCGGCCGCATAGTTGGTGACGACGATGTCGGCCCAGCCGAGCAGCGAGTCGAGGGCAGGGCGGTTCGCCGGATCGCGCAGGTCGATCGCGACGCTGCGCTTGCCGCGGTTGTGGCAGGCGAAGGCGAGGCTTTCGCCATTGTCGGCGAGGGGAGGCGATTGCCGCCCGGGATCGCCCGACAGCGGCTCCAGCTTGACGACGTCGGCGCCTTGATCGGCGAGCATCATCGCGCAATGCGGGGCCGCGATATAATGCCCGATTTCGAGTATTCTGACCCCCGCCAGCGGTCCGTCCGGCAACGTGCTGTCATTCGCTGACGTCATATCGTCCTCACCTATCCCTCGAGCGCATTCAGTTTTGATGGGTCTGCCCCGGAAAAATGGGCCGGCGCCGGAAACGCCGGCCCGAGGCGGCCCCGCCAAGCAAGGAAATCAGGCGGCAACCAGATGCTTGGGATAGCGCAGGTCCGGCGCGAGCGCTTCGCCCATCATGTCGATGTAATTTTCGCGCAGGAACGCGTCGAACGTCGCCTGCGGCAGGTTGGCGGCCTCCATCGAGGCGCGGAACCGCTTCATCGGATCGGTGCCGCCCTCCGGATGCGGGTAATCCGACGAATACATGCAGATTTCCGGTCCCGAATTGGCGATGATCCAGCCCGTGTCGTCGGTGGGGTAGGGCGTGACGCGCACCTGGCGGCGGATGATCTCGCTGGGCGTCGCGGACAGCTGGCGCAGCCGCTCCTCGTGCCGCGAAAAGGCCAGGACACTCGAATCGAGCAGTTTCATCAGGCTGGGCAGCCACGACGCGCCGAGTTCGATGACCCCGAACTTCAGCTTCGGGAATTTGCACATCACGCCATCGAACATGAGCGCCGAAAGCGTGAGCAGGATAGGATGCGGGATAGCGATCAGGCCCAGCGAATTGTGATCGCCGTCGCCGCCGCTCACCGTGTCGTTCACATTGGCGCGGCCCGTGAACTTGTACCCCTGCGGCAGTTCGGTCCCGGCGATATGGAAGACGATCGGCAGACCGGCTTCCTGTGCCATCGCCCACAGCGGTTCGAGGTCGATATGGGCGTGCGAATGCGTTGCCGGCGGGTGGGCCGGGATCATCAGTGCCTTGGCCCCCAGCTCGATCGCATAGCGAGCCTCCGTCACGGTGCGCTTCATGTCGGCGATCGGGATATAGGCCGTCGGCAGCAGTCGCCGGTCGACCGAGCAGTAATCGACCATCATCCGGTTGTGCGCCCGCGCCGAGGCATAGGCGAGGTCCATGTTCGGACCCTTGTCGAAGTCGAAGTTGCGCAGGCACAGCGAGGTGAAGATCAGCTGGCTGGCATAGCCCTGAAGATCGAGCACATGGGGGCGGTCATCGGCCCGGAAGGCGCCGAGCGCTTCATACATTTTGCGCCTGTGGACATTCTCGTCCGCGCCGGCGCGGAATTCGGGATCGTCATGTTTCGCCGCCCATTTGTCGAACGCCCCCATCTCGATCAGCGGGGCCATGCGCGCGCGGAACTCGCGTTCCTGATTGCGCGCCTCGTGATACACTTCGAGCATGCCGGGATCGAAATAGGGATCGAGGCAGTCGGGCATTTCGACGATATGGGCATCGGCGTCATGGACGATCTGGTTTTCAACATAAGGCATGTGCATCTCCTCTGGCTTGCGCAGGGCAAGGCTATCCCAATGATATATTTATAGTTGAATCATAGCACTAATTCAAAAAGCGGCAAGTCCCGAAACGGTCGGCTCCGGCGCCCGGTCCGTCCTTTGGGGCGACCCTCATCTAGAAGGCCTTCGAAAGACGAACGCCGATCAGGCGCGGCGCGCCGACGTAGCCGACATGACCGCCGGCGCCGAAGGGCAGGCCGTAGGTGAAGAGCAGATATTTCTTGTCGAACAGATTCTTGGCAAAGACTTCGACACTGAAGCCGTCGCCGGTTTCGATCCCGACACGTGCGTTCGCGACGCCATAGGGCGCGATGCGCGAATTCGGGTCGAGGTCCTGCGCGACGTAGGAATCGCTCTTCCATGCGTAGTCGAGTCGGAGATAGCCATCGAGACCGGTGGTGATCGGCGCGGAGAAACTGCCCCCGATATTGAGATTCCACTTCGCCGATCCGTTCAGGCGCTGGCCCGACAGGTCGCACGCGCCGGCGACGCCGGTGCACTGGCCGTTGGTGAAATCGGTGTAATGCGCGTCGACATAGCTGCCCCCGAAGAACAGCGAGACGTGCCGTGACGGCGCCCACTGGCCTTCGACTTCGATGCCCTGGGTCGTGAACTGCTCGGCATTGGCGGTGATGTAGCGCGTGCCGTCGAACGCCGTCGTCTGGAAGTCATTATATTCGGTGTAGAAAGCGGCGGTGTTCAGGGTAAGGGTGCGGTCGAAGAAAATGCCCTTCAGACCGATCTCGTAATTGATATTGGTCTCTTCCTCGAACATCAGGCCCGACAGGCTGGAAACGCGCGTCATGGTCATGCCGCCGGGCTTGAAGCCGCGCGCGACGCTGACATAGGTCGTCACCTCGGGCGTCCAGGCATAGCGCAGGTCGGCCTTCCAGGTGAGCGCCTTGTCCGTGCGGCTGCGATAGATCTGCCCGAAATTGGGATAGATATAGATCTGGGACTGCTGGTCGAAGCTGAACTTCTGCGGTTCCCATGTGTAGCGGGCGCCGAGCGCGGCGGTCAGCTTGTCGGTGAGCTTGTATTCCGCCTGGCCGAAGATGGCGTAGGTGCGGTCTTTGACCCGCGAATCGGTGATCGCCGCCTGTCCGGTGAGCAGCACGGGCGGCAGCGGATTTTTGCCGATGTGCAGATCCTCGTAGTCACGCGATCGCCGGTCATAGAAGAACAGGCCGGCGAGATAGGTCAGCGGCTGGTCTGCGGGCGAAGCGAGCCGCAATTCCTGGCTGAACTGGCTGTGCTTCTGATAGATCAGGAAATCGTTGAGGAAATTCCAGTTCACCGAATCGGGATCGTTGATCGAGCGAACGGTCCACTGGCGCCATGCGGTGAGCGACGTCAGCGTGTGATCGCCGACGGCGACGTTGATTTCGGCGCTGACGCCGCCGCCTTCGTTGGGATTCGTGCTGAGCCCGTCCTGGATCGTGATCCGGCTGTATGGCGAGCCGGGGGGCACGGTGACGGGATAGGCGCCCAGGCCGGTCGCCGGCGTGCCCGTCACCCGGGTGAAGACGGCGCTGCAGCAGATCGACGTTTCCTTGTGGTAGTCGGCCGACAGCAGGACGTCGATACCGTCGTCGGCATAATAGAGCTTGCCGCGAACGTTGAACTTGTTCTCGGTATCGACCCGGCGGTCGAGCACCGAATTGTAAAGAAGGCCGCCGCGCGTGCTCTTCGCGGCCGAGACGCTCAGGCCCAGCTTGTTCTCGATCAGCGGCGCGGTCGCATAGCCGCGCGCTTCCAGCGTATCATATTCGCCGATGACAACTTCGGCCCGGCCCGACAATTCGGACAGGTTCGGCTTGCGCGTGATGATGTGGATCAGGCCGCCGGCGGTGTTCATGCCGAACAGCGTGCCCTGTGGACCGCGCAGCACCTCGATGCGCTCGATATCGAGGAAATCCTGCGAGGACGCCATGCCGGTTCGCGCCATGAAAACCCCGTCGATGAAGACGCCGAGCGACGACTGGCGGCCGGGATTGCCCTGGACCGAACTGACGCCGCGCATGTTCATGGTCGATGCGCGGGCATCGCCGAGCTGCAGCGACTTGAAGCTCGGCGCGATGCGCTCGATGTCGTGGAAGCTGGTGATCTGCTCTTCCTCGATCCGGTTGCCGCCGATGACGGTCACCGCGATCGGAACGTCCTTCACATTCTGCACTCGCTTCTGGGCCGTGACGACGATGTCGCTCGCTCCGCCCCCGGTCGCTGCCATGTCGGCTGGCAAGGCGGCGTCCTGCGCCTGAGCGGCGGAAAGCGGAACGGCGAAGGTCGCGGAGACGAACAGCAGGGCGCGCAGGCGCCGGAAATTATCTGACATTTAGGCCTCTCCCCAGAGACATGTTGTGTTTGCCTCGTCGCGCCGTGTCGCCGTCTCGCAGCGGGATTCGGTGCAACATGTCGACGATAAAGCTATTAATTAGTGCACTCAATACACTAAATTGATGCAAGCGAAGTTTTTTTCTGTGCCGGCTCGGGCGTTTCCGCTTCGCGCTCCGCCGTCCGGTCGCGTTCGTCGAGTTGGCGGCAGATATCGGCGTGGGTCGTGGCGTCGAGCCGGTAACCGCGGATAACCCATGCGGTCAGCAGGCCGGTTGCGGCGGGAACGATCGCATAGAGGAAGCCGAGCAGCCACAGGCTCTCCGTGCTGTTGCGGGCGCCGAGCGCGATGTCGAAATCCGCAAGGCTGAGGGCATAGAGGGCGAGCCCGGTCATGACCGCTGGCCCGATCTTTCCGATCGACGACAGCAGCGACAGCAGCAGCGACAGGCGATCGACTCCCGTTGCGAGCCGGACTTCGTCGGCGACGTCGGCCATCATCGACCGGATGAGGATGGGCCCCGCATTGCTGGGCAGGCCGGCGATCGCCATTCCGGCGAGGGCGAGCGGCACATTGCCCGCCGGGACGAGCAGGATCGCCGACTGGACGACGGCATAGGTCAGCCCCGACCACAGTAGCGCGCGATGCTTGCCCGTGCGCTTCGCGATCCGGACCCAGATCGGTGCGCCCAGCATGCCGCCGACGAAATAGGCGAGCAGCGCCAGCCCGGCGAGGTCGCGCTCGATCAGCTTGAGGCTGTCGAAAAAGGCGAAGAGCAACGCCGCCGCGACCGACGGCCCGATGCCCCAGACGATGTCCGCGGCGATCAGCCGGACCACGAGCCCCCGGCGCAGCAACGCGAGCAGTTCCTGGCGCGAGGGGCGTACCAGCGTCGGCCGGCGGGGCGGCTCGCCGACCGCGGCGATCGCCAGCAGCGCGGTCAGCGGCAGCGAGGCGATCATCAGCCAGCCCATCGATTGCACGGCGTGCGGCCGCTCCCAGCCGAGGGTGAGGCTCAGCACGGGGGGCAGCGCCATGATCAGGAACATGCCGAGCACTGAAAAGACCATCAGCCAGCCGAAGATGTTGGACCGGTGATCGTAGGAGCGCGCCGCCGAGGCCGCCCACGAGATATGCGCCAGATAGCTGACCGACTGCCCGACGTTGGCGGCGGCCAGCCACAGGAAGAGATAGGCGCCCGACACGCCGACGGGGGCGTTATAGAGCATGTAGATCGCGATCGCCGCCAGCGGGATACCGCAGAGGAACCATGTCCGGTAGCGCCCCGTGCGGGGATGGCTGCGGTCCATCATCAGCCCCAGCACAGGGTCGAAGGCGATGTCGGCTATCCGCACCGTCGTCAGCACGAAGGCGACGACCGCCAGATCGACGCCGAGGTCGCGGGCATAATAATCGGGCAGATACATCAGCACCGGCAGCAGCATGGCCGTCAGCGCGAAGGACGGGCTCGCGAAGGCCATGGTCCGCCAGCCGTGCAGGGCGTTGCGCCGCTCCGCCGATTGCTCACGGCCAGGGGTGGCCGTCGATGCGTCTGTGGTCACATCCTCTCCCGCATGTCGTTGTTGTTTTCACGACCATGTGCGAAAGCCGCGGACTGCGCAATAAAAAGAGTGCACCAATTATGTTTCCGCGCCTCTTTCGGCCTTTTCGACCGTCGACGGGGCATTGAAACGAGGGATTCCCCATTTTATAGGACTATCATCGCACCTTATCCGGACTCTACGAGGGAATAAGCCTTTGGCAACCAGAACGAAGACGCCGCGCCGCGAGCGCGAACCCGTCGCCAAATCCCAGCCGATCCATGTTCCCAAGGCGGCCGAGATCATTGCCGAGAAACTGCGGCGCCGTATTGTTCTGGGCGAGCTCAAGGCCGGCGACGCACTGCCTGCAGAAGCGGAAATGATGCTTGAGTTCAGTGTTTCGCGTTCTTCGTTGCGCGAGGCGTTCCGCGTGTTGGAAGCCGAATCGCTGATCGAGGTGAAGCGCGGCGCCGGTGGCGGGGCGCGGATCAAGCTGCCCAAGGACGAGATCGCGGCCAAGTCGATCGGCACCCTGCTGCAAATTCGCGGCGCCTCGCTCAAGGAGGTGCTGGAGGCGCGCCTGATCATCGAGCCGCCGCTGATGCGCGCGCTGGCGACGACGCGCACCGACGATGACCTGAAGGCGCTCCGCGACCATCTGGCCAAGGAACGCGACAATCTGGAGAATTTCAACGTATTCGCGCTCGCGACCGCCGAATTCCACCGCATATTGATGCAGCGCGCGGGCAATGTCGTGCTGGCGCTGATGACGGGAATGCTCGACGACATATTCCGCCGTCACGTGACGCATTTCATCGCCCGCGCGCGCGAGGACCAGCTCGAGCTCAACAAGGTGGCGCTGGCGAACCACACGTTGCTGACCGACATGATCGAGTCCCGCAACGCCGAGGCCGCGGCCGCGGTGTGGCGGCAGCATATGCAGCAGCTCAAGGACATCGTGCTCGGCGAACTGGGCGAGGCGTCGGTACTCGATCTCTATGGGGGCCAGTTGATCCCGCAATAATATAGTGCTATGATTGCACTATATTATTGCGGGAGGGTTCCATTTCCTATCGTCGTCACGCATCGGCCTGCGCCGAAGCCGCCGCACCTGCGCCGCTCGTCCGGCCGGATCGCGTCCCATGACCGCCGCGCGCCACGCCTATGCGTCGCCCGGCTGGTGCGATGCAATGCGCGCGATCCTGACCGCGCTGGTCGACCGGCATCGGCACGATTTTCCCGACGCGGATTTCCGCATGTGCGAGGTGGTGACGGCGGTTCCGCCGGACGGCGGGACCGTGGTGCTCGCCGCGCGGATCACGGGCGAGAGCGTCGAATTCTTCGATACGGAGATCGACGCCGATGTCGTCGTCCGGGGCGACCATGACGCCATGCTGCCGGCGGCGCGACTGAACCGGCGCCGCGCCACGCCCGAGGAGAATGCGGCGCAGGCGGTGCATGCCATGGCGATGGCGAAGGCCGGTCGGGTTTCGATGCAGGGCGACATGGGCAAGGCGCCGAAGCCGCTGCTGCGCGTTCTTGCAGAGATGCACGACCAGTTGGCCGACATCACCCTTTAAGGCGTGTGGGGATTCATCTTGCAACTGTCCTTTATCGTGTGTCCCCGCGAAGGCGGGGACCCATCTGCGGTGGTTTCGAGATGGAACCGGCCGAAGATGGACCCCCGCCTTCGCGGGGGAACACGGCTTTATACAATATCGCGGCGATAGACTCTGAATCCCCACAGACCTTAGGCACGGCTTCGGCGGCCTCGCGATCGGGGCTGCCGCAAGCGATGCTCCGCGTTCCGCGCCGCAACCGCGCGGGGCGTTTTGCCCGTCCATCCATCGATCGAGGATAAGCCATGTTGTTAGCCAGCCAGGACCATCGCGATGCGGCCTTTCGCGCGGTCGAGGAACTTCCGGGCATCAAGGTCGCCACGATTCGCGCCGGAAACCGGATGCACCCGGTCCCGCAGGGGCGGATCATCGACCTGGGGTTCGATATCGGCGCGCATATGGCGAAACAGCGCAACGCCGGGTTGATCATCGTCCAGGATGGCGCGATCCGGTTCGAACGCTATGCGCTCGGCTATACCGCGACCGGCCGCTGGACGAGTTTTTCGGTCGCCAAGAGCATCACGTCCACGCTGGTCGGGGCGGCGCTGCAGGACGGATATATCGGAAGCCTCGACGACAGGGTGTCGACCTATCTTCCGGCGCTGCTGGGCTCGGCCCTCGAAGAGGTGACGGTGCGCCAGTTGCTCACCATGTCCTCCGGCGTGAAATGGAACGAGGATTATGAGGACCCCGCGTCCGACGTATCGCGGTTCAACAGCCAGAAACCGGTGCCGGGCGAGGATGTCTCCGTCAGCTACATGAAGGCGCTGCCACGCGAGGCGGCGCCCGGCACGACATGGGTGTACAAGACGGGCGAGACGAACCTGATCGGCGTCCTCGTTTCTGCGGCGACCGGCAAGCGGCTGTCCGACTATCTTTCCGAGAAGATCTGGAAGCCGTTCGGCATGGAGGACGATGCGGTATGGATGCTCGGCGCCACCGGGCACGAGATCGCGGGCTGCTGCATTTCCGCGAGGTTACGGGATTTTGCGCGCTTCGGGCTGTTCATGATGAGCGGCGGCGTGGCGGGCGGACAGCAGGTCCTGCCCGATGACTGGATCGCGCAGGCGACGACGAAGGCGTATGATGTCGACATTCCCGGCCGCGGCTACGGCTATCAATGGTGGACGAACGACGACGGCAGCTATTCGGCGCAGGGCATATACGGGCAGGGCATATTCGTCGACGCCGCGCGGCGGCTGGTCATCGCGTCGAACGGCAACTGGCCGGTCGCCACCGATCCCGACGGCCTCGTCGCGGAGCGCGAGGCCTTCTACAAGCGCGTTCAGGCGGCGGTAGACCGGGAACAGGCGGCGTAACGCCGGACAAGGGGTCGCGCCTCCATCCCGTGCCGGCCACGCCCCGGAACTTTCGGCCGGTGCGGTCGTTTGATCAGGGCCCTTGCTATTCAGCAGATTGCGGCGCGGCCAAGGGCCGTCCGTCCTTGGAAAACTGCGTTGACGCGCGTTTCCCAAGGCCGATTTGCGCGCCGGCTTGGAGGAGGTATCGGATGTTCAAATGGGCCCTTATTTTCGCCGTGATCGCCCTGGTTGCCGCGGTGCTCGGCTTCGGCGGCATCGCTGGCGCGGCGGCCGGCATCGCGAAAATATTGTTCTTCATCGGGCTGGCGCTGGTGGTTCTGTTCCTGATCCTGGGCGCCGCAGCGGCCCGGAAAGTCACCTGACCGCCGATTTTTTTAACGTCCATGGAACCTTCCCGCTTCGCCGGGCGTTTCCATGGCCTACTTGATCGAAAGAAAGAGTAGATTTGGTTCGCGTCTTCGGACGCAACCTAGGGAAGCCCCGCCGCAGAGATGCGACGGGGCTTACTTTTTGGTTCAGGCCGGAAAGGCGGCGCGCACCCGGTTCTCGAGCACCGCGAGCGGGATGCGACCCGCACCGAGCACGACGTCGTGGAAGCGCTTGATGTCATAGCCCGGCCGCCCCGACACCTCGTCGCGCAGCCGGCTGATCGCCGTCTGGCCGATCTTGTACGAACAGGCCTGGCCCGGATAGACGATATAGCGGTCGATCTCGGTCCGCGCCGCGCTGGGGGCCTCCGACGAATTCTGCACCATGAAGTCGATCGCCTGTTCGCGGCTCCATCCCATCGCGTGCAGCCCGGTGTCGACGACGAGGCGCGACGCGCGGAAGGCATAGGAGGCGAGGTAGCCGATCTTGCCCAGCGGATCGTCGTCGTACATGCCGAGTTCGTCGGCGACCTGTTCGGCATACAGGCCCCAGCCTTCGCCGAACGCCGTCACCGACGCCGTCTGGCGATAGAGCGGCAGCGCCGCATCCTCATATTTGAGCGCACCCTCGAACAGATGCCCCGGCGCGCCTTCGTGATAGGCGAGGGTGGGCAGGGTGTAGCGCGGCCATTCGCCGGTATCGCGCAGGTTGATGAAGAAGATGCCGGGGCGCGATCCGTCGGGCGTGCCCGCCTGCGCCGACCCGCCGGGGGCGCCGATCTCGATCTCCGGCGGCACGCGCCGGATCTCGTAGGGCGCCCTGGGCATGCGGCTGAACACCTGCGGCAGGCGCGCGCGCACCGCGGTCAGGCGTCCGTTCAGGTAGGCGAGCATCTCGGCGCGACCGGCGTCGTCGTTCGCGAACAACTGTCCCTCCGCCTTGCCCAGCGCGTCGAGCCGTTCGCGAAGGCTGCCGTTGGCGTAACCCTGCGCCTTGAGCAGTTCGTCCATGCGCGCGGTCAGGTCGGCAAGCTGCTCGCGGCCGATGCGATGGATTTCGGCGGCGCCCAGGCTGGTCGTCGTATGCTGCGCAAGCGTCGCGGCATAATAGGCCTCGCCATCGGGCAGGCGGCCGACGCCCGCCGCATCGCCCGCGCGCGGCAGCAGCGCGGTGAGCGCGTCGATCTGGCGGGAGAGGGCGGCGCGGATCGGCCCTTCGAAAACCGCGGCGGCGCGCTCGCCATAGCCGTCGATACCGATCGCGGCGCTGCGCCGCGCGATCGAGGCGACGAGCGTCTTGCTCGCGACGTCGCCGTCGCGCAGCCGCGCGAGCTGCTGGAGCGCCTGTTCGAGGATGAAGCGCGGCGCCACGACGTTCATCGCCGCGTTGGCGGCGACGATGCCGGTGTCGTCGTCGAGAAGCGCCGGGACCGCTTCGAGTCGCGCCATATAGGCATCGGCGTCGGCCTTGGTCGCGACCGGGTGCTGGCTGTCGAGGAAGGTGCTGACGCCGGTGTAGAAGCCGCCGAGCTGGGTCACGGCATAGGGACCGGCCCGGTGGCCGAAGCCGCCGCTGTGATAGGGGAAGCGCGCGAGCCGCTGGCGCGCGGTGAGGTCGAACTCGGCGCTGTCGTGCGCGGCGCGGGCGGTGTCGCCCAGCGTGTCGGGGTCGATCGCGCGCACCGCGGCGAGGTCGCTGTCGATGCGGCGGTCGCGCGCGGCGCGCCCGGCGGGCGACCAGTCGGGAAAGCGCGCGCGCAGGTCGGCGAGCGCGCCGGTGTCGAGCCCGAGCGAGGTGGCGCGGGTCGGGTCGTCGCGCAGCCCCGCCTCGAACTGCGCCGCGAGCAGCGCGTCGAGCCGCGCGTCGGCGCTGTCCGCCGCGAACGCCGGCCGGGCGATCGCGGCGACCGCGACGCTCCCCATTCCGGCGAGCCCCAATCCTGCGAGCAAAGTCCGTCGGTCGAGTGCGAAACCCCTCATGTCTTTTCTCCTTATCGATCGCGCGTGCTAGACTTCGCGCGGGCGGGCCGCAACCGGGCCGCCGGCTTGCGCCGTCATGAACGGACCGCCGGTTTTACGACAATTTGCGACAATTTTTCGTCGAGCGGGCAATAGCTTGGGACAAATGACCCCTAGAAGGCCGTCATCGGGACTGGCTTCTCTCCCCTCGGTCCCAGAACAAGGAGTTAGGTGACGTGAAAAAGAAGATCGCTTTTCTGACACTGGGCGCCGCGCTGATCGCGGGTCCGGTGCTTGCCGCCCCCGCGGGCGGCCCGCGCACCATGGGCGACGCCGATGGCAATGGCGTGCTGACCCGCGCCGAGGCGCAGGCGCACGCCGCGCGGATGTTCGCCAAGCTTGACGCCAATGGCGACGGCAAGCTCGATGCCGCCGACCGCGCCGCGGCGCGCGCCGCGATGCAGGCGAAGATGTTCGAACGGCTCGACGCGAACAAGGACGGCAGCATCAGCAAGGCCGAATGGGACCAGCGCGCCGCCGAGCGTCAGGCGAAGCGCGGCGAACGGAAGGAAAAGCGCGCCGCCGCTGCCGGCGAGGCTCGCGAAGGCCCGCGCGCGATGCGCGGCCATCACGGCAAGCGTGGCGGCCATGGCATGCGCGGCGGGATGATGATGAAGGCCGACACCAACGGCGACAAGGCGATCAGCCGCGCCGAGTTCGAAACGGCCGCCCTGGCGCGCTTCGATCGCCTCGACGCCAACAAGGACGGGCAGGTGACGGCCGAGGAACGCAAGGCGCAGCGCGAGGCGAAGCGCGCCGAGTGGCAGGCCAAGCGCAACGCCGCTCCGGCCCCCGCCACCAACTGATCGGCGCGCGGACGGCGGCCGGGCGGTCTCGCCATTGCCTTTGCCGCAGTCCGCTGCCAGCACGGTATCGCCCATCGGCCCCCGGCCGGTGGGCGAACCTCATGTTTCAGGCAGATCGACGATGACCGACAGCGATACCCCCCGCATCCTGCTGATCGACGACGAGCCGTCGATCCGCGAGCCGCTGTCCGAGTATCTGGAAGGACAGGGTTTTGCCGTCAGCGACGCCGCGAGCGCGGCCGAGGCGCGGTCGGTGCTGCGCGCCAAGAGCATCGACCTGGTGGTGAGCGACATCATGATGCCCGGCGAGGACGGGCTGTCGCTGACCCGCCACCTGCGCGAGACGAGCCATATTCCCGTCATCCTGCTGACCGCGCGGGCCGAGGACACCGAACGGATCATCGGGCTGGAGATCGGCGCCGACGACTATGTCGTCAAACCCTTCAACCCGCGCGAACTGGTCGCGCGCATCCGCACCGTGCTGCGCCGGACGCAGGCGAACGGCCGCGCGCTCGACGCCGGCGGGACGAGCTATGCCTTCGGCCCCTGGGTGCTGCGCGAGGTCGAGCGCGTGCTGGTCGATCGCGACGGGCGCGAGGTGGCGTTGTCGTCGGGCGAATATCACCTGCTCCACGCGCTGGTGCGTCACCCGCGGCAGGTGATGAGCCGCGACCGGCTGCTCGACCTCGTGCGCGGGCGGGAGGCCGACATTTTCGACCGCGCGATCGACAATCTGGTCAGCCGCCTGCGCAAGAAGATCGAGGACGATCCGGCGCGGCCGCAGATCGTCAAGACCGTGTGGGGCGGCGGCTATACGCTGGCGTGCGAGGTCAAGCGGCTGGACGCGGCGACATGACGCTGCGCCTGTGGCCCCGCAGCCTGATCGGGCAGCTTGTCTTCGCGGTTGCCGCGATGCTGTTCATCGCGCAGGCGGTCAATTTCGCGATGCTCGCGCGCGGGCAGCGGCAGCAGATCCTGGCTCACGGCGGCGGCATGGCGGTCGCGCGGATCATCGACGCGGTCGAACGCGACCGGCGCGGCGTGGCCGAAGCCGACGACAGCGATCGCAACCGGCGCGAGCGCGTGCAGCGGCTCGTCATATCGAACGAACCGACCCGGCCGCCGCCGCAGGCCGAGGCGGCCCCCGCGCTCGCCGCCTATGTCGCCGGGCTGCTCGACGAAGCCGACGTCCGCGCCGAGCGGGTCGATGCCTGGGCCCTGCCGCCGCGGCCGCACGCGCAGCGCACGGGCTTCTCCTCGCGGACGGTCGTCGTGTCGGCAAAGGTGGGGGATCGCTATTATGCGGTGCGCAGCCGGATTCCGACCGACGGAAAGCGGCTGCAGGGTTTCCTGCTGTGGCAGACGCTCTCGCTCTATCTGCTGCTGCTGGTGCCGATCCTGTTCATCGCCTGGCGCGCCGCCGCGCCGCTGCGCGACCTGACGCGCGCCGCGCGCGGCAATCCGGCGCTGCGCGACACGACCCCGCTCGTCGAGGCGGGGCCGTCGGACGTGCGCGACCTGATCAGCGCCTTCAACGCCTATCGCGCGCGGATCGCGGCGATGCTCGCCGACAAGGACCGGATGCTCGGCGCGGTCGGGCACGACCTGCGGACCCCGCTCGCCAGCCTGCGCGTGCGCGTCGAGCAGGTCGAGGATGCGCGGCTGCGCGACAAGATGATCGCGTCGATCGAGGAAATGACGGCGATGCTCGCCGACATATTGGCGCTGGCCCGCGCCGGCTCGGGCACCGAAGCGCGCGAGGCGGTGAGGCTGGACGTGCTGGCCGGCGACGTGGCGGCCGATTATCGCGAGCAGGGCAAGGACGTCTCGCTCGCCGCCGTCGCCGCCGTGACGGTGCAGGCGCGGCCGATGCTGCTGCGCCGGGCGCTGCGCAACCTGATCGACAATGCGGTCGCCTATGGCCTGCGCGCACGCCTGTCGGTGAAGGTCGCGGACGGCGAGGCGCGCCTGATCGTGTCCGACGACGGTCCCGGGCTCGCCGAGACGCAAATCGAAGCGCTGATGGAGCCCTTCGCGCGCGGCGAGGAATCGCGCAACCGCGCGACCGGCGGCGCCGGTCTGGGACTGGCGATCGCGCGCGAGATTGCCGAAAGCGAAGGCGGCCGCCTGACGCTGGCCAACCGCGCGGGCGGCGGCCTCGACGCGGTGATCGCGCTGCCGGTTCCGGAGTGAAGCGACGTCCTGCTATCGGCGGTTAGATCGCGATCGTCATGCGTACACCGCAACCGCCTGGCTACCGCTCAGCACCGGCTCGCCGGCGCGGTTCCACAGCATCATGTCCTGCACCGACAGCCCGCGGCGCGCATAGCCTGTCCTGGCCGACAAAAGCCACCAGCCGTCGTCGGTCTCGGGCGTCGCGGTGAGCATGTTGACGGTCCAGTTCATCGAGCTGATCGGCCCGAATTCGCTGAACAGCGCCATCGCCGCGGGCGGCAACGCGTCGCCGAGCGCGAGCAGCGCGACGGTGGGGTGGCACCGCGGTTCCTCGACGAAGCGCACCCAGGTCAGATACTCGCCGACCTCCTGCTTCCAGCCGAAGCGCGGGCCGGTGGTCGGGCGCATGTCGAAATGCTTCGAGAAGGTCGGGCGCACCTTGTGCTGAGGAACCGGTTCCAGCGCCTCGGGCGGCGGGGCGTCGGGCATGGTCAGGCGATTGTGATCGACGTGGCTTTCCCGGTCGGGCGAGAAGGCGAACACCGCGGCGGTGCCGAAACCCGCCTCGCTCGACACGCCCGCATCGACGAACAGGCTCGATTTCGACCGGCGCAGCACCCGTGTCTCGACTGTGCAATCGCCGGCGACCGGCCCGACGAAACTGATCTGGGCATAGCGCAGCGGCGCATCGGTCGGATGCAGCGCCATCGTGCCCGCGAGCGCCACCGCCGAACTGATCCCGCCATAGGCGGTGCGTCCCTGCATCCAGCCTTCGTCGATATGCGCGGTCGCGACATCGCCGTCGGTCCGCAGCGTCGAGAGAAGGGTGTCGAGGGGAGAGAGAGAGGAGAGGGTCATATCCGTCATTTCGTCATGAATCCGTTCGCACCGAGCCTGTCGAAGGGCCGCCCTTCCTTCGAGGGAAAGAAGAACGGTGCTTCCCCCGGACTTGATCCGGGGTCAGCACGAACGGAAGATGGGTCATTCCTCGATCTGGAAGCTCAACCCGGCCTCGGCGGTCAGCCGGTCGATCAACGCCTGCCCCAGCAGCGCGCCCGGCGTCCAGATGCCGCCTTCGCCCTCGGTCGCCAGCAGCGTCATGCCGGTTTCGGCGAGCATCTTCGACGTCGAGCCATAGCCGGGGTCGCGGTCGCCCCGCACCGAGGCGCGAATCGTCCGCCCGTCGGGATATTCGCCGATGAACAGGATGTCGTAGAAACCGTTCTCGCGGTCCTCCCTGCTCGGCCCTTCGCCGGGCTTGAGTTTCGCGTCGCCGAACGGATTCGCCTTCGCCATCGCTTCGGCCATCGCCTTTCCGGCGTCGCCGATCGTCGTCATCACCATTTCGTCATAGACGAGGTCGGTGCCCCAGCGGTGCCCGAGCAGGAAATTGGTGCGGTGGACGTTCTTGGTGTTGATCGGCGCCATCACGAAGGGCGCGGTCCAGGTGCCGGTCGCCGGATCATGTTCGGGAACCAGCCCGCTCGGCTGGTGCGGCCCTTCGAAACCGGGGGTGAGCGCGAAGCTCGATTTGAGCAGCAGCGCCAGCGACGGCTTCTTCGCGACGGCTTTCAGCGTCTCGGTCAGGCTGGCGATCGTGCCGCCCGATGCGCCGCCCTTCATCTGGCGCACCCGGCCCTTGACGCGCGGCGCGGGGGCGCCGTGGCGCTTCACCGCCTCGGCCTGCAGGAACAGCACGCCCAGGTCGAAGGGAATCGAATCGAAGCCGCACGAAAAGGTGATGCGCGCGCCCGACGCCCTGGCCGCGCCCTGGTGCGCGTCGATCATTTCGCGCATCCAGCCCGGCTCTCCGCACAGGTCGGCATAGGCGGTGCCCGCACGCACGCAGGCGGCGACGAGGGCGCTGCCGTAAAGCTGGTAGGGGCCGACCGTGGTCAACACCACGCGCGTGCGCGCGGCCATCGCGTCGAGGCTGCCGGGATCGTCGGCGTCGGCGACGATCAGCGGGGTTTCCTCGTCGGCGCCGATCAGGTCGCGCACCTCCGCCAGCTTGTCGAGGCTGCGCCCGGCCATCGCCCAGCGCGGCGCGTCCGCACGGCCCTTGTAATGATGCGCGAGATATTCGGCGACGAGCCGCCCGGTGAAACCCGTCGCGCCATAGACGATGATGTCGAGATCGCGGGATGCCATGAAACCCTCCCTTTACGTAAACGTCAAGCGAAGGCTAGCGCAGGCGGACCGCGATGCCAAGCGCGAAGCGTCAGAAGCGCCACCACGGCCGCTTGACGACGACCGGCGCGCCCACGGCTTCGGCCTGACCCTCGGCGCGCGCGGCGCGCAGTTCGGCCTCGTGCAATTCGATCTCGTCGCGGCGCCTGCGGCGCAGCGCATCATAGCTCCAGCGCGTGTGGCCATAGCCGAAGAGGCAGAGCAGGCCGCCCGCGATCGCCAGATTCTTCATCGCCGCCATCGCCTGCACGGGATCGGTGAAATCGCGGTGGAAGAAGAGGATGGTGAGCAGCACGAACGCCGCCAGCAGCAGCGAGAAGGCTCGCGCATAAATGCCGAGTGCGATGCAGACGCCCGCGATCAGTTCGAACAGCCCGGTCGGAACGGCGAGCCAGCCGGGCAGGTCGGCGGCGGAGATCATCGCGCTGGTGTCGTTGACGTGGATCAGCTTGTTGATCCCCGAGACGACGAAGATCAGCGCGATGAACAGGCGGCCGATGAAGACGGCGATCATGGACATGGAACATCCTCCGACACGCGCCCCTTCCGCTTGGGGAGATGACGCGCGAGAGGGCGGTGCGGTTCCGCGGGATCAGAGCTTGGGCAGCGTCACGCCCTTCTGCCCCATATATTTGCCCGCGCGGTCGGCGTAGCTCGTCTCGCACGGCTCGTTGCCCTGCAGGAACAGGAACTGGCACGCGCCCTCGTTGGCATAGATTTTCGCGGGTAGGGGGGTGGTGTTCGAAAACTCCAGCGTCACATGACCCTCCCAGCCGGGTTCGAGCGGGGTGACGTTGACGATGATTCCGCAGCGCGCATAGGTCGATTTGCCGAGGCAGATGACGAGCACGTCCCTGGGGATGCGGAAATATTCGACCGTGCGCGCGAGCGCGAAGCTGTTCGGCGGGATGATGCAGACGTCGGTCTTGCGGTCGACGAAGCTGTTCGACGCGAAATCCTTGGGATCGACGACCGCGCTGTCGACATTGGTGAAAATCTTGAACTCGTCGGCAACGCGCGCGTCATAGCCGTAGGACGACAGGCCATAGCTGATGCAGCCGTCGCGCCGCTGCGCCTCCACGAACGGCTCGATCATCTGCTGCGTGCGGGCGGCGTCGCGAATCCATTTGTCGGAAAGAATGGCCATGCCGCCGTCTTGTCGGCGCGCGCGCCTTTGCGCAAGCGGTCAGTCGCGGACGAGGCCCATATCCTTCGGCCCGAAGGCGGCGGGGAGCAGATCGCTCAGCCGATAGCTTTCCACCGCCGTGCCGTCGCCCGATGCGCAATGGACCCAGATGTCGGTCTTCGACTGCTCGGCCGCCTCGTTCAATATCTGGCGGCAGCGGCCGCACGGATGCACCGCCTCGGCACCGGCCAGCGCCGCGCCTTCGGGGCGGCCGCCGACGATCGCGACCGCGGCGAGTTCGCCGATCCAGCCTTCGTTGGCGATCTTCGCGATCGCCGCGGTTTCGGCGCACAGCGTCAGGCCATAGCTCGCATTCTCGACATTGGCGCCAGTGACGACGTCGCCATTCTTGAGCAATAGCGCCGCACCGACGTGAAAGCCCGAATAGGGGGCATAGGCGCGCGCGGCCGCCTCGCGCGCCGCGTCGATCAGCGCGTCGCGGTCGGCATCGGTCGGATCGTCGGTCATGGCGTGGTTCCTTCGGGGCGCACGACGTTCCAGCCGACCGTGCCGTCGGCGCCGGCGATGCGCAGATAATGGTTGGCCTGCCACATCACCCACGGATGGGCGCCATAGTCGGGCTCGAAGAAATCGCGGCGCAGCCAGGTGGTGCGCGCGATGCCGCTCGTCACTTTGTAATCGGCCTCGAACGCGGCGCCGGGTGCGATCAGGCTGCGCTTGCCCATATGCGCCTCGATCTGCGCCAGAAAGGTCGCGAGTTCGCTCAGCAGCAGCGCGCGCGTCGGCCGGTCGGGGCAGCGGTCGTCGTAATCGAGCCAGACCACCGGAGGCAGCGCGTCGGTGCGCCGCGGGACGTGGCGGATGAAATTGGCCGCCTGGTCGGTGGCGAGGCGGCACAGGCTGTAATGGTGGATCGGACCGGTGCGCACCCCGGCGTCGCGCGCCGCGGCCATGTTGCGCGCGTAGAGCGGATCGACGCCGCTGTCGCCGTCGGTCGCCGCCAGATAGGCGAAATCGGCGCCCGCCGCCTTGACCGAACCCCAGTGGACCTGGCCGTTCGAGGCGTCGAGCGTTACCCCCTGCAACGGATATTGCGCGCGCTGCGGCGTCCAGCGCGCCGCCCACCATAATCCGACCCCGATGGCGAGCACGGCCAGCAGCAGCACCCCGCCGATGCGCCGCAGGCCGCGCGCCGCCGCATCGCGCCAGCCGGTCGTCGCCGGCTTGTTCCTGCGCTGGATCGCCCCCTTCGCCATGCTCACCCCTTGATGTGGAGGACGCAGATGAGCGTGAACAGGCGGCGCGCGGTGTCGAAATCGACCGCGATCTTGCCGTCGAGCCGGTCCATCAGCATCTCAGCCGCATCATTGTGAAGCGCGCGGCGCGCCATGTCGACGGTTTCGATCTGCTGCGCGGTCGCCGACCGGATTGCCTGATAATAGGAATCGCAGATCGCGAAATAGTCGCGGATCGGGCGGCGGAAGCGGCCGAGGCCGAGGATGACCGCCTCGAGCGGCGAACCGTCCTCGCGGCTGATCTCGAAGATCAGCCGTCCGTCCTCGACCCGCAGCATCAGGCGATAGGGCCCGGCATAGCCGTCGGGATGGCCGCGCTGCGGCACGAACTTGTTGTCCTCGATCAGGTCGAAGATGGCGACGCGCCGTTCCTGCTCGACATCGGGATTGCGCCAGACGATCGTGCCCTCGTCGAGCTCGACCGAGATGATGCGCTGCTTCGATGGGTCGGCGTCGGTCATGATGAAGGTGCTTCTACCCGCCGCACGGCGAAGGGCAAGGGGGCGGCGAGGACTCCCTCCCGCCTGCGGGAGGGGGAGGCCGCAAAACTATCCCCAGAACGCTCCACGGCAGGCGTGGCTGCGACGATCAACGCCATTGCATATGGTTTCAGGGGGTTCCATTATGCGTCGCCATGCCCGAAGTCGCCCGTTTCCCGATCCCGGCTCCCGCCGGGGACGACCGCCAATTGCCCCGCAATATCGAGGCCGAGGCCGCGTTCCTGGGCGCGATCCTGATCGACAACCGAGTCGTCGAGGATCTGCCGGTGCAGCTTTCGCCCGCGCATTTCTTCGAACCGCTGCACGGGCGCATCTTCGCGCAGGCGATGGCGCTGGTCGAGCGCAACAGCATCGCGACGCCCGTGACGCTCAAACCCTTTTTCGAGGGCGACGAGGCGATGAAGGCGGTCGGCGGCGTCGGCTACCTCGCGCAGCTCACCGGCAGCGGCGCCGGGTTGATCGGCGTGCGCGACTTCGCGCGGCAGATCTACGACCTCGCCCTGCTGCGCGAGCTGGTCGGAGTCGGCCGCACGCTCGTCGACAATGCGCTCGACACCAGCGAGAGCGTCGATCCGCAGGCGCAGATCGAAGAGGCCGAGACCTCGCTCTACAAGGTCGCGGGCGGCGATGCCGAACTGGGGTCGGTCAAGAGCTTCAGCGCCGCGAGCCTGACCGCGCTCCAGGCGGCCGAACGCGCGCTCAATTCGGGCGGTCACCTGTCGGGCACGACGACCGGCATCGCGAGCGTCAACGCCAAGATCGGCGGCATGCACAATTCGGACCTGATGATCCTCGCCGGCCGGCCGGGCATGGGCAAGACCTCGCTGGCGACGAACATCGCCTATAACGCCGCCGAGCGCTGGCGCCGCGACGAGGAGGACGGGATTCCGCCCGAAAAGAACATGGGCGCGAAGGTCGCCTTCTTCAGCCTCGAAATGTCGGCCGACCAGCTCGCGACGCGCGTTCTGGCCGAGCAGTCGGGCGTGTCGGGCGAAGCGCTGCGCATGGGCAAGATCAGCAAGGAGCAGTTCCAGCAACTGTCGCGCGCCGCGCAGCAGCTCCAGACGCTGCCGCTGTTCATCGACGATACGCCGGGCCTGACGATCGCCGGTCTGCGCACGCGGGCGCGGCGGCTGCAGCGGCGGCACGGTATCGGGTTCATCGTCGTCGACTATCTCCAGCTTCTGCAGGGCTCGTCGCGCAGCGGCGACAATCGGGTGCAGGAGATTTCAGAGATTTCGCGCGGTCTCAAGACGTTGGCGAAGGAACTTAATGTGCCGGTGATGGCGCTGTCGCAGCTCAGCCGTCAGGTCGAAAGCCGCGAGGACAAGCGCCCGCAGCTTTCGGACCTGCGCGAATCGGGCTCGATCGAACAGGACGCCGACATGGTGCTCTTCGTGTTCCGCGAGGATTATTATGTCGCGGCACGCGAGCCGAAGCGCCCGGTGGAAGGCGACGACATCAAGATCCACGCCGCGCACGAGGAATGGGCGGCGGAGATGGAGCGCGTCTTCGGCCTGGCCGAACTGATCGTCGCCAAGTCGCGTCACGGCTCGACCGGCAAGGTGCGCCTGCACTTCGAGGCCAAGACGACCAAGTTCAGCGACCTCGCCGACGACAGCATGGCCTATGCGGATTACGAGTAGGCCGATCGCTCAATAGCGTCGTCATTGCGAGCGAAGCGAAGCAATCTCCAGCTATCGGTCTCGCACAAGGTCGATAGCTGGAGATTCCTTCGGCTCCTCGCAATGACAGAGCCTCAAAACGCCGGGTCGTTCGCCGGATCGTCGCCGATCGGCGTCACCGCTTCGTGGATGCCGCATTCGGTCTTGTCCCAGCCGCGCCAGCGGCCGGCGCGCGGGTCTTCGCCCGGCTTCACCTTCGAGGTGCAGGGCGAGCAGCCGATCGACGGATAGCCTTCCGCCTCCAGCGGATGGCGCAGCAGGTCGTGCGCCTCGAACCAGGCGTCGAGCGCCTCGCGTGTCCAGTTGGCGAGCGGGTTGAACTTGAGGCGGCCCGAGCTGCCATCGAGCTCGAAGCGCGGCAGGCCGGTGCGCGTCGCGGACTGGAAACCCTTGCGGCCGGTGATCGAGGCGTCGAAGTCGGCGAGCGCCTTTTCGAGCGGCCTGACCTTGCGGATCTCGCAGCAGCCGTCGGGGTCGTAGGACCAGCGCAGGCCCGTCTCGTCCTTCTTCGCCAGTTCCTCCGGATCGGGTGTCAGCGTGACGAGGTTGAGCCCGAGCCGCGCCGCGAGCGTGTCGCGATAGGCGAGCGTTTCGGGAAAATGCTTGCCGGTGTCCAAAAAGAGCACCGGAATATCGGGCGCCGCCCGCGTCACCAGATGGAGCAGCACCGCGCTTTCGGCGCCGAAGCTCGAAACGATCGCGGTGTCGCCGAGCAAGCCCGCGCCGAGCACGCTCGCGACCACCTCCGCGGCGTCCTGCCCGCGGAACAGATTGTTCAGGCGGACGACGTCGGCCTGCGTGAAGCGCGGCGCGACGTCGATCCGGTCGCGCCTCCTGTCATCCCCCGCATCACCGCTCGCATCGCGCGCGGTCGGGACACCCATCGGCCGCGCATGGCCTTGGGGCGTCTCGACCTCGTTCGACGCGAACGGGAGTTTAGAGGTGTCAGCCATGCCTCAGTTTCCAGATCGGCACCGCGCCGTCCGCCGCATGCTGATAGACATGATCGTACCGGCGCAGCGACGCATCGATGTCGGCGCGGTTAAGCTGGCTGTGCGGGGCGAAGCTGTCGATGCCGCAGCGCCGCATGAAGGCGACGAGGTCGACGAGCACGTCGCCTTCGGCGCGAATCTCGCCCTCATAACCCGCCTCGCGCAGGATGCGCGCCGCGGTGAAGCAGCGGCCGTCGCGAAAGCGGGGAATGCCGAGTTCGACCAGCTTCACCCGCCCGAGTTCGGGAATCAGCCGCCGCGGGTCCTCGCCCGCTTCGAGCCGCACCGCGCTGGCGTCGGGCTGTTCGAGGAAGGCGTCGAGCGTGACCGCGGGTTCCTCGACCGGTTCGTCGTTCCGAAAACGCAGGGCATCAGCCATAAATGGCCTCCTTGAAGGCGTCGAGGCCGACGCGGCGATAGGTGTCGAGGAAGCGTTCGTCCCCGGTGCGCAGTTCGCGGTAGCGCTCGATTGCGCGCTCGACCGCATCGACGACGCCGTCCTCGTCGAAGCCGGGGCCGGTGATCTTCGCCTGCGTCGTGTCCTCCGCGCCCGATCCGCCGAGCAGCAGCTGGTAGTTCTCGGTGCCCTTGCGGTCGACGCCGAGGATGCCGATGTGCCCCGCATGGTGGTGCCCGCAGGCGTTGATGCACCCCGAAATCTTGATCTTGAGCTCGCCGAGGTCGCGCTGGCGATCCATGTCGGCGAAGCGCTGTTGGATCTTCTGCGCGACCGGGATCGACCGCGCGTTGGCGAGGGTGCAATAATCGAGGCCGGGGCAGGCGATGACATCGGTGACGAGGTCGAGGTTGGCGTCGGCGAGCCCCGCCGCCTTCAGCGCCTGCCACACCGCATGCAGGTCCTGTTTGCGGACATGCGGCAGCACGACATTCTGGGCATGGGTCACGCGCAGATCGTCGAAGCTGTAGCGTTCGGCGAGGTCGGCAAGCGCCTCCATCTGCTCGGCGGTGACGTCGCCGCCGATGCCGCCGATCGGCTTGAGACTGACGTTGACGATCGCATAGCCGGCCGCCTTGTGCGCCACGGTCTGGTGATCGACCCACAGCGAGAAATCGGGGTCCGACCGGTCGATGGCCGCGGACAGACCCGCCTCGAACGGTGGCGGCGCGAAATAGGCGGCGATGCGGTCGTATTCGGCCTGCGGAAAGTCGGTGCCGAGCGTCAGGAAATGCTGGAACGCTTCCTCGACCTGGCGGCGGAACTCCTCTTCGCCCAGATCGTGGACGAGGATCTTCATCCGCTGCTTGTGGATATTGTCGCGCCGCGCGTGGAGGTTCCACACGCGCAATATCGCCTGGAGGTAGGAGAATATCTGCGACGCCGGGCAGAAATCGCGGATCTTGTAGGCGATGAAGGGGGTACGTCCCATGCCGCCGCCGGCATAGACCTCGAAACCTTCCTCGCCCGCTTCATTGCGGACAATGCGCAGCGCGCAGTCGTGCCAGCGCAGCGCCGCGCGGTCGGCCGGCGACGAGATCACGCAGATCTTGAACTTGCGCGGCAGATAGCTGAATTCGGGGTGAAAGGTCGTCGCCTGCCGCAGCAGTTCGGCCCAAGGGCGCGGATCGCATATCTCGTCGGCGGCGGCGCCCGCATATTGGTCGGCGGAGATGTTGCGGATGCTCTCGCCGCTGGTCTGGATCGCGTGCATCTCGACCGTCGCCAGCTCGGCGAGGATGTCGGGCGCGTCTTCCAGTTTGATCCAGTGATACTGGAGATTCTGGCGCGTCGTGAAATGGCCGTAGCCGCGGTCATACTTGCGCGCGATCTCGGCAAGCTTGCGAAGCTGCGTCGAATTGAGCGTGCCATAGGGAATGGCGACGCGCAGCATATAGGCGTGAAGCTGGAGGTAGAGCCCGTTCTTGAGCCGCAGCGGCTTGAACTGGTCGTCGTTCATGTCGCCCGCGATGCGGCGGCGGGTCTGGTCGCGGAATTCCTCGACGCGCGCATCGACCATCGCGCGGTCATATTGGTCGTATTTGTACATGTCAGATCACCCAGTCGCCGGCCACCGGATCGGCGGGTTTCAATGTCAGGTCGGGGCGCACCGTCGGGCCGCGCGCGCGGATGCGGTCCTTGATATGCGCGGGGCGCGGTCCCTTGGCGGTGTCCACCGCGTCGATCAGATAGCCGCCGTTGACGCGGCGCGCGCCGTCCTCGGCCGACAGGATCGCCTCGCCATGTTCGCCGACGTCGGCGGCGTCCTCGACGTGGATCGACCAGCCGCGGCCAGTCCACCAGATCACGGCGCCCGTCTTCAGATCGTTTCCGGTCAGGAGTCGCATGCCATATCCTTCAATGAAGCAATCAGTCCCGGCGCGCCGAGGCAGTCGAGCGCGTCGGCGCGCGCCGCGACCTTGCCGACGATAATCAGCGCGGGGCTGGCGACCCGCTCGCGCGCGACGAGATCGCCGAGGTCGGTGAGCAGGGTGCGCAGCACGCGGGCGTCGGCGGTGGTGCCGCGCTCGATCACCGCGACCGGCAGACCGGGCGAGACCCCGTCTGCGATCAGCTTGTCGGCAATCGCCGAGGCGGTCGCGAGCCCCATATAGATGACGAGGGTGCGGCCGTGACCCGCGAGACCCGACCAGTCCTGATCGGTCAGATTCTTGCACTGACCGGCGACGAAGCTGACCGCGCTGGCATCCTCGCGGTGGGTGAGGGGGAGGCCGGCCTGCGCGGCGCAGCCCGCCGCGGCGGTTATGCCGGGAACGACCTCGCAGGCGATGCCCGCGTCGCGTGCCGCGTCGAGTTCCTCGCCGCCGCGCCCGAAGATGAAGGGATCGCCGCCCTTCAGCCGCACGACCCGCCGCCCCGCGCGCGTCTCGCGGATCAGCAGCGCGTTGATCGCCTCCTGCTTCATCGTGTGGCGGCTGCGTTGCTTGGCGACCGAGATGCGCTCGACGTGCGGCGGAATCAGCGCGAGCACGCCCGCACCGACCAGCCCGTCGTGAACGATCAGGTCGGCGCTTTCGAGAAGGCGCGCCGCGCGCAGCGTCAGCAGGTCCGGATCGCCCGGACCGGCGCCGACAAGCCACAGCTTGCCCTGGGGGAGAGGATGCTTGTCCATGCCGCCGGTGTGGCCGTCGGCCCGAAAGATGGCAAAGCAGGCTTTTTTTGCTGGGGTGAAGCAAAATTTGCGTATTGAAATTCAGCCTCGCACCAGATCCTCCATTCCGACGCGCAGCGCGCGTGCCAGCCGCGCTATGGTTTCCACCGATCCCCGCTTTCGGCCCGATTCGATATCGGCGATCTGGACCCGGTTGACGCCCGACGCCTGTGCCAGGCCCTGCTGGGTCCATCCGCGCAGATCGCGCCAGACGCGAAGCGGATTTTCGCCGTCAAGGATGCGATCGGCATATTCGGCGGGAACCAGCTCGTCTTCGCCCGCATCAAGACGCGCCTTCGCCCGATCATAGGCGCGAAGGTCGACTAGCTCCTCCGCCGCTTCGCGAAGGCGGTCATATTCGTCTTGCGGGATCGTCACCATCTTGTTCACGCCATCGTCCTTCACTCATAGATGCTGCCGCGCGAGCCGATTTCCAGAACCGCGACAACGACCCCGTCTTCCATGATCACACGCCAGTCGCCGACGCGAAGGCGGACGGCGTCGCGCCCCTTCAAGGCTTTGACATTGTTCGCCAGCGATGCGGGATCGCTTGCATATTGTTCGATCTTCGACCGGATCAATCGCGCCGTATTCGCCGGCATACGGCCCAGCGTCCTGATGGCGGACCGGGTGTAGGCGATGGGCTTCACGCGCACGATGTAGCCCGTGGCTTCATTTCTGTCAATCGCGGGATTGGCCCGCGCTCAGAGAAAACCCTTGCGGATCAGCTTCGACCCTTCGGGATCGCGCAGGCCGATGCCGATCGAGGCGCGCATCGCGTCGCTTTCGGACGACGCCACCGGATAGGCGCAATAGTCCGCGGCGTAGAAGGCGCTCGGCCGGTGATTCCCCGACAGCCCGATGCCGCCGAAGGGCGCGGCGGACGAGGCGCCGTTGGTCGGCCGGTTCCAGTTGATGACGCCGGCGCGGGCATTGGCCCAGAACTGGTCGTAAAGTTGCGGGTTGCCGCCGATCAGCGCCGCCGACAGGCCGAAGTGGGTGTTGTTCGCCTCGGCGATCGCCGCCTCGAAGCTGTCGACACGAATGACTTGGAGCAGCGGGCCGAACAGTTCGACATCGGGGCGCTCGCGCATGTCGGTCACGTCGATGATGCCGGGGGTCAGGAAGGGGCGACCCTCGACCGGCCGCGTCATGTGGCGGACGACCTGACCGCCGTTGGACATCAGGATCAGGAAGCTTTCGGTCAGGCCGTCGGCCGCCTCATTGTCGATCACCGGCCCCATATAGGGGGCGGGGTCGGCGTGCGGATGATCGACGATCAGCCGGTTTGCGAGCGCCTTGACCTCCTCGATCAGCGCGTCGGCCATGCTGTCCCGGACGATCAGCCGCCGCGCGTTGCTGCACCGCTGCCCGGCGCTGAGGAAGGCCGACTGGACGATCAGGATGGCGGCGGTACGGATGTCCGCGGTGTCCCATGCGACGATCGGGTTGTTGCCGCCCATTTCGAGCGCCAGTATCTTGCCCGGCTGACCGGCGAACTGGCGGCTCAGCGCGACGCCGGTCCGTGCCGATCCGGTGAACAGCAGCCCGTCGATGCCCTCGTGCCCCGCCAGCGCCTTGCCCTGATCGGGGCCGCCGACGATCAGCCGCAGCACCTCTTGCGGCACCCCCGCTTCGTGGAACAGTTCGACCAGCTTCGCGCCGACCGCCGGGGTCTTTTCCGACGGCTTGAACAGCACCGAATTGCCCGCAAGCAGCGCCGGGACGATGTGGCCGTTCGGCAGATGCGCCGGGAAATTATAGGGGCCGAGAACCGCGAGCGTCCCGTGCGGCTTGTGCCGCACCGCGTTGCGCAGGCCCATTGCGCCTTCGATGCGGCGGTTGGGGGTCCGTTCGGCATAGGCCTTGATCGAGATGTCGACCTTGTTCGCGACCGATTCGGCCTCGGTGCGCGCTTCCCACAATGGCTTGCCGGTCTCGCGCGCGATCAGGTCGGCGAGCGTCTCGCCCTCCGCCTTCACCCGGTCGGCGAAGCGGCGCAGCGTTTCGGAGCGGAAAGTAAGCGGCTTTGCCGCCCATTCGGGCCAGCCGCGGCGGGCGATCGCGACCTCTGCGTCGACATCGCTGATCGCGCCGCGCCAAAGCTCTTTTCCGGTGGCGGGTTCGAAGGAAAGCAGGGCTTCGCTCATGGTCGCTCGCCTCTTATCGGTGAAAGCCGCCCGCGGCAACCGGCGGCGGCGCGGGATGGCTTGCGCGGCGCGCCGGGTTGGCGATAGACGCAGCAGGGCGTCCGTGCGGACAGGAAGGGGACCCGCCATTTTGGCAAGACAGGATCATCGCCGCGAGTGGGACGACCATTATTGGTGGTCGGCCGACGGCGTCCGGCTGCACGCGCGCCTCTATCCCGGCCCGGAGGAGGCGGCTGCGCTGCCACCGATCCTGTGCATGCCGGGGCTCGCGCGCAACGCCCGCGACTTCGAGGCGGTGGCGCCGCACATGGCGGCGCGGCGGCGCGTGATCGTCGCCGAATTCCGCGGGCGCGGCGAAAGCGCCTATGCGAAGGACCCGATGACCTATGTCCCGCTGACCTATGTTCAGGACATGGTGGCGCTGCTCGACGAACTGGGGATCGGGCGCTTTGCGACCGTCGGGACCTCGCTCGGCGGGCTGGTGTCGATGCTGATGGCGGCGAGCCTGCCGGGGCGGCTGGCCGGCGCGTTGCTCAACGATGTCGGGCCCGAACTCGAAAGCGCCGGGCTCGACCGCATCCGCGACTATATCGGCGTGGGGGGCAGCCAGCCGACGTGGATGCACGCCGCGCGCGCGTTCCGCGACCTGAACCACGCGGTCTTTCCGCACTATGGCATCCACGACTGGCTGCGGCTGACCAAGCGCACCCATCGGCTGACCCCGGAGGGGCGGATCGTCGCCGATTACGACAAGCAGATCGCCGCGCCGCTGCGCCTGCCCGCCGGCGACGGGGTCGACCTGTGGCCCGCCTATCGCGCCTTCGGCGACGCGCCGGTGCAGATCCTGCGCGGGGCGCTGTCGGACATATTGGCGGGACGCGCGGCCGCGAAGATGGCGGCGGCCCTGCCGGGCGCGCGGCTGGTCGAGGTGCCCGGCGTCGGCCATGCCCCGACGATGGACGAACCCGAAGCGCGCGCGGCGATCGACGCGTGGATCGCGGACCTGCCCGCGGCGTGAAGGACCGGCCCGCGATCGCGCGCGAGCGTCCGGTTCGCATCGTCCACCTCCACTCCAGCTTTTCGCTGGGCGGCAAGGAGGCGCGGGCGGTGCGGCTGATGAACCTGATGGAGGATCGCGCGCGGCACGTCGTGCTGTCGGCGGTGCCCGGCGCGCTCGGCGCGCGCGACGCGATCGCGCCGGGCATCGACGTGCGTTTCCCCGCCGACGCGCCGTCGCTCGCCGGGCGGCCGTCGCTGGCGCGCTACCGCGAGATCGCGCGCTACTTGCAGGATTTCGATCTCGCGCTCAGCTACAATTGGGGCGCCATGGACGGGGTGATGGCGCATCGGCTCCATCGGCGCCGCCTGCCTGGCCTGATCCACCATGAGGACGGGTTCAACGAGGATGAAAGCGCGCGGCGTAACTGGAAGCGCAATCTGTTCCGTCGCCTTGCGCTGCGTTCGGCGGAGGCGCTCGTCGTGCCCTCGACGCTGCTCCAGCGGATCGCCGCCGCCGAATGGGGCGTTGCCGACCGCACCCGGCTGATCCGCAACGGCATCGACGTCGCCGCCTATGGCCTCGCGCCGGATGTGCCGATCCCCGGCCTCGTCCGGCGCGAAGGCGAGGTGGTGATCGGCACCGTTGCCGGGCTGCGCAAGGTGAAGGACCTGCCGCGCCTCGTGCGCGCGGTGGCGACGTTGCCGCCGCACGTGCGGCTCGCGATCGTCGGCGAGGGGCCGGATCGCGACGCGATCGCCGCGGAGGCGGCGGCGTGCGGCATCGCCGACCGTCTCGTCATGCCCGGTTTCATGGCGCAGCCGGCGCGCTGGATCGGCCATTTCGATCTGCTCGCGCTGTCGTCGCTCAGCGAACAGGCGCCGATCGCGGTGATCGAGGCGATGGCGGCGGGGCTTCCCGTCGTCAGCCCCGACGTCGGCGACGTCGCGGCGATGGTGTCGGACGCGAACCGGCCGTTCGTCGCCGGCGACGAAAGCGCGTTTCGCGCCGCGCTAGCGCGGATGGCGGGCGCCGCCGCATTGCGGGCGGCCGTCGGCGCGGCGAATCGGCGCGTCGCCGCCGAACGCTTCGACGAATCAACGATGGTCGCAGCCTATGAAAAGCTTTATGCTCGACCGCTGGGTGGATATGGCCTGTTCGGCGGCGAACGGGTCGCGATCGATTGACAAAGGGGGCCGTCTTCCGCTTACGGAAACGGAAAATGGGGGCCGGGGCCGAGCAGGCGGTTGGCCGAGAGAAAGAGGTATAGAGTGTTCAAAGGTTTGAAGCCCATCCTTTACGGCGACCGCGAAGTCTGGCCGCTGGTCGAGGGGGGCAAGGGCGTGTCGGCGACCAACCACGCCTCCAGCGGTGCCTGGGCCGCGGCGGGCGGGATCGGCACGGTTTCGGCGGTCAACGCCGACAGCTATGACGCGGAGGGCAAGATCGTCCCGCAGGTCTATCGCGCGCTGACGCGGCGCGAGCGGCACGACGAGCTGGTGCAATATGCGATCGACGGCGCGGTCGAGCAGGTGACGCGCGCCCACGACATCGCCGGCGGCCAGGGTGCGATCAACATCAACGTCCTGTGGGAAATGGGCGGGGCGCAGCGCGTGCTCGAAGGCGTGCTCGAACGGACGAAGGGGCTCGTCACCGGCGTTACCTGCGGCGCGGGCATGCCCTACAAGCTCAGCGAGATCGCGGCGCGGCACAATGTTCATTATCTGCCGATCATCTCGTCGGCGCGCGCCTTCCGCGCCTTGTGGAAGCGCGCCTACAACAAGGTCGCCGACCTGATGGCGGCGGTGGTGTACGAGGACCCGTGGCTCGCCGGCGGCCACAACGGCCTGTCGAATGCCGAGGACCCGCTGAAGCCCGAGGATCCCTATCCGCGCGTCAAGGCGCTGCGCGACACGATGCGCGCAGAGGGGATCGCCGACAGCGTGCCGATCGTGATGGCGGGCGGCGTCTGGTATCTGCGCGACTGGGAGGACTGGATCGACAATCCCGAACTCGGCCAGATCGTCTTCCAGTACGGCACGCGGCCGCTGCTGACGCAGGAAAGCCCGATCCCGCAGGCGTGGAAGGATCGCTTGCGCACCCTAGAAGACGGCGACGTGCTGCTCCACCGCTTTTCGCCCACCGGCTTTTATTCGAGCGCGGTGCGCAACCCCTTCCTGCGCGACCTCGAGGCGCGCTCGGAACGCCAGATTCCCTATTCGAAGCGGCAGGCGGGCGACCATGTCGTCCAGCTCGACGCCGGGGTGAAAGGCAAGAATTTCTGGGTTACCCCGCACGACCGCGACCGCGCGCGGGGCTGGGTCGCCGAAGGCTATACGACCGCGCTCAAGACCCCCGACAACACGGTCGTCTTCGTCACCGAGACCGACAAGGCCACGATCCGCAAGGACCAGGCCGACTGCATGGGCTGCCTGTCGCATTGCGGCTTCTCGTCGTGGAAGGACCATGACGATTATTCGACCGGCTATCTCGCCGACCCGCGCAGCTTCTGCATCCAGAAGACGCTGCAGGACATCGCGCACGGCGGCGACGTCGAACAGAATCTGATGTTCGCGGGCCACGCCGCGTTCAATTTCAAGACCGACCCCTTCTACTCGAACAACTTCACCCCGACGGTGAAGGAACTGGTGGACCGCATCCTGACGGGGGATTGAATATGTCCCCGTCATTGCTTCGCTGCGCTCGCAATGACACGCTTCTATTGAGGTGAGGCCATGCGCGAACCTCAGCCGGCGGTCTATATCATGGCGAGCCGGCGCAACGGGACGCTGTATACTGGCGTAACCTCGAACTTGGCGCAGCGCGTGTGGCAGCATCGCGAAGGATTGGGCGGCTTTTCCGGTCGTTATGATTGCGGGATGCTTGTGTGGTTTGAAATTCACGCAAACATGGAATTTGCCATTGCGCGGGAAAAGCAACTTAAAGCTGGCAGCCGCGCGAAGAAACTGGCGCTGATCGAGGCGGAAAATCCGCTCTGGCGCGATTTGTGGCCTGACATTCTCGACGGCAGCGAGTGACACTCTGGATTGCTTCGCTTCGCTCGCAATGACGGTGCGTTACGAAACTCCGTCATTGCGAGGAGCGAAGCGACGAAGCAATCCAGAGCGGCTCAACGCGCCCGTTGGGAAACTACACCCACCCCTCCAGCACCTGATCCGGCGGCCGGTGCCCGTCTGCCCAGGCGCGGATGTTGGCGATGACCTTTTCGCCCGACGCCTCGCGCCCCTCGATCGTGGCCGAGGCGAGGTGCGGTAGCAGTACCGCATTGTCGAGCGTCAGCAGTTCGGGATCGACCACCGGTTCCTGCGCATAGACGTCGAGTCCCGCGCCCGCGATGCGGCGGCTCTTCAGCGCCGCGATCAGCGCCTTTTCGTCGATGATTTCGCCGCGCGCGGTGTTGATCAGATAGGCGGTCGGCTTCATCGCCGCGATCCGTGCCGCGTTCACCATCTCGTGCGTCTCGGTGGTGTGCGGGCAGTGGATCGTCACCACGTCGCTGATCCGCAGCAGCGTGTCGACGCTCGCGTGATAGCTCGCGCCCAGCTCGTCCTCGATCGCTTCGGGCAGGCGCCGGCGGTTGTGATAGTGGATCGACAGGCCGAAGGCGCGGGCGCGGCGCGCGACCGCCAGCCCGATACGGCCCATGCCGATGATGCCGAGCAGCTTGCCCCCGACGCGGCGGCCGAGCATCGTGCTGGGCGCCCAGCCTTCCCACCGGCCCGATCGCATCAGCTTCTCGCCCTCGGCCAGCCGGCGCGGGACCGACAGGATCAGCGCCATCGTCATGTCGGCGGTGTCCTCGGTGAACACGCCGGGGGTGTTCGCGACCATGATGCCCTTCGCGCGCGCCGCGGCCAGGTCGATATGGTCGACGCCGGCGCCGAAATTGGCGATCAGCTTCAGCCGCTCGCCCGCCGCCGCGATGATCTCCGCGTCGATGCGGTCGGTCACCGTCGGGACGAGCACGTCGCAATTCTGCACCGCGGCGCGCAGTTCGTCGGTCGTGAAGGCGCGGTCGCGCGCCGAGAGGGTGACGTCGAACAGCTCGGCCATGCGCCCTTCGACGTGCGGCATGAGCTGGCGGGTGACGATGACGCGCGGGCGCCGGGGACGGGAGGAATCGGACATGACCGCCGATAGAGCGTGCCGCGGCGAAGGGGTCAAGAGGGGCGGGCGCGACGAAGCCTGTGGACGAACCGTGCCGCGTGTGCCGCGAGCGGTTGAAAAAGCGGGCGGAGTTTGACAAGGCATCGGCCATGAAAAGCCGCCAGATTCTCGCTGTGCTGGCGCTGGTGGCCGTGATCGGCCCCGCCGCCGCCCAGTCCGACCCGCAACTGCCCTATTGGGCCTCGATCAGCGTCGACGAGGCGCGGATGCGCAAGGGGCCGTCGCCCGACGTGCCGGTGATCTGGGAATATCGCCGCAGGGACCTGCCGGTGAAGGTGATCGCGCGGCACGAACTGTGGCGCAAGGTCGAGGATCCCGACGGCACCCGCGGCTGGATGGCGGCGCGGCTGCTCAGCCGCACGCGCACCGCGATCGTCACCGGCGGAACCCGCCCGATGCGCGAATCGCCGAACGAATCCGCGCCCGTCGCCTATCGCGCCGAAGCCGGCGTCGTCGGGCGGATCAGCGATTGCCGCGACGGCTGGTGCCGTTTCGACGTCAAGGGCCGCCGCGGCTGGATCGAAACCGCGCATATCTGGGGCGATTGATTTTTCGCGCACGCGCGGCCGATCGGGGCCGCCATTAATCGAATTTTATGCGCGCGCCGCTAACAGGCGGACCATGAGCGCATCCCTCCATCGTGAACCCGAATCGCAGGGTTTCGACGACGCGTCCTGGCTGCTCATCGGGCTCTGCCTGCTGTTCCTGATCGCTTTCCAGCTTGCCGCGCCCTTCGCTTTCGCGGCGAACGGCTTCGGCGGATCTGCCGCGATGATCGGCCTGCTGTGGACCACCGACCGCTTCTATACCCGTTATCGCGTCCGCCCGGCCTTTGCCGCGCTGGTCACGTCGGTCATGCTGATCATCCTCTTCTCGATCGTCGGCGGCATCCTCAGCTATCTGGTCGCCGCGCAGGGCGGGGCACTCTGGGATGCGCGGCTTCAGCGCTGGGACCTGGCGCTCGGCTTCGACTGGCTCGGCTATGCGCGCTGGGTCAACGAGCATCCGACGCTCGCCACCCTCTATCGCTGGGCCTATGTCAGCATGATCCCGCAGCTTCTGGTAATGGTGCTCGCTCTGACCGCCACGAGCCGGCTGCGCGAGATGCGGATCGCGATATGCGCCGCGATCCTCGCGGGGCTGGCGGCGGTGCTGCTTTCGGGCCTGACGCCGGCAGTCGGCAATTATATCCACCTGAACCTCGGGCCTGGCGATCTGCCGAACCTTCAAGGGGCTATGGTCGCAACTTTTGCGCAATATGTCGATTTCTCCGGGGTGCGCGATGGCAGTTTGCGCCTGATCGAACTGATGAGGCTCGAAGGCATCATCGTCTTTCCCAGCTATCACTCAGCACTCGGCGCGATCTTCATCTGGGGTTTCACGCAACTCGGCCGGGCTGGATGGCCCGGCGTCTGGTGGGCAGGTCTGATGCTGCTGGCGACGCCGATCTACGGGGGACATTATCTGGTCGATGTTCTTGCTGGGATCGCGCTCGCCGCGGCGGCGCTCGTCGCGGCCGGCCGGCTGGTGCGCCGCCCGTGGCTCCGGCAGGTCGCGAAAGCCGTCGGCGGCAGGACCCCGCTGCCCGCGACCCTCCCGACCTGATTCAGGGCGATACAAAAGGGCCGGGCGCGAACGCCCGACCCTTCGCCCGCCCGCCGGTGATCAGCGCCAGCGGAAGTGGTTGCGGTAAACCTTCATCACCTTGCCGCTGCGCACATTGACCAGCAACAGGTCGTTGTAGTGGCGGACATAGGCGAGGTTGCGGCCCGCACGCGGTACGCCCCAGCGGCTGTCGTAATTCAGCCGATAGGCCGGCGCATAATAGTTGGAGCGCAGCGTCGAACCGGCGCGGAACTGCTGATATTTGAACGGGGCGCGCCAGTTCTGATAGCGATTGTCGCGGCGCCAGTCGCGGACGTCCTGGCGATATTCGCGCTTCGCATCGCGCACGTCGCGCTGGTTGCCGTGCGTCTGCGCATAGCGGATATCCTGCCGGTCGCGGCGCAGCTCGTGGGTCTGGGCCTGCGCCATTGCGGGAACCATCATCGCGGCAATCAGGCCGGCGGTGAGAATTTTATTCTTCATGGTGCCATTCCTTTGATCGGTCACGGGGGAGGGGATCTGCCCGATGACAGGGAAAGGATTAGGCGAGTCGGTTTGAACGAACCCGGAATGCCGCGTTTATCTCCGGCTCATCAGTGTCGCAGTTTGTCGCGGTCGAATGGCGGGAGGAGCGAAGCGCCGCGGCAATCCAGAGTGGGCGGCCCCCTTCTGAATTGCTTCCCCCGGATCGGCTCGGCAATATCCCTTTTCGACAGGTAACCGTTCCCAGGCGGAAGCCGGGGTCCACGCGGAGCGGTGCCATGCCATCTGGACCCCGGCTTTCGCCGGGGAACAGGCCCCTACTTGCCTTAAGGATATATATGTCGATCAGGTCGGGGATCGCAATGACGAGGTCTATGCCTTGTCAGACCAGTTCGACCGCCACTGCCGTGGCCTCGCCGCCGCCGATGCACAGGCTCGCGATGCCGCGCGTCTTGCCGTGACGCTGGAGCGCCGCGATCAGCGTCGTGATGATCCGCGTGCCGCTCGCGCCGATCGGGTGGCCGAGCGCGGTCGCGCCGCCATGGACGTTGATCCTGTCGTGCGGAATGCCCAGGTCGTGCATCGCGAACATCGCGACGCAGGCGAAGGCCTCGTTGACCTCGAACAGGTCGACATCGGCAATCGACCAGCCCGCTTTTTCCAGCACCTTGTTGATCGCGCCGACCGGGGCGACGGTGAAATCCTTGGGCTCCTGCGCGTGTGCGGCGTGGGCGACCAGCTTCGCGACCGGCTTTGCGCCCTTCGCATCGGCGACCGACTGGCGCGTCAGCACGACCGCGGCGGCGCCGTCGGAAATCGACGAGCTGGTCGCGGCGGTGATCGTGCCGTCCTTGGCGAAAGCGGGGCGCAGCGTCGGAATCTTGTCGGGGTTGCCCTTGCCGGGCTGTTCGTCGGTGTCGACGACGACTTCGCCCTTGCGCGTGGTCAGCGTCACCGGGGTAATCTCCGTGGCGAAGGCGCCGCCTGCGATCGCCGCCTGCGCGCGCTTCAGCGATTCGATCGCATAATCGTCCTGCGCCTGTCGGCTGAGCTGATAGGCGTCGGCGGTGTCCTGTGCGAAGGTGCCCATCGCGCGGCCCGCCTCATAGGCATCCTCGAGCCCGTCGAGGAACATATGGTCATAGGCGGTGTCGTGGCCGATCCGCGCGCCGGAGCGATGCTTCTTGAGCAGATAGGGCGCGTTGGTCATCGATTCCATGCCGCCCGCGACGACCAGGTCGATGCTGCCCGCCGCCAGCGCCTCGGCGCCCATGATCACGGTCTGCATGCCCGAACCGCACACCTTGTTGACGGTGGTCGCCTGCACCGACTTGGGCAGGCCCGCCTTGATCGCCGCCTGCCGCGCCGGTGCCTGGCCCAGCCCGGCGGGGAGGACGCAGCCCATGTAGATACGCTCGACATCCTCGCCCTTCACCCCGGCGCGCTCGACCGCCGCCTTGACCGCGGTCGCGCCCAGATCGGTCGCACTCGCGTCCGACAGCACGCCCTGCATGCCGCCCATCGGGGTGCGGGCATAGGAAAGAAAGACGACGGGATCGGTTGCGGTCATGATGCGAGACTCCGGTGGAAAAGGTCGGACGCCGGTCTAGCGGAAATGCTGCACGTGCGAAAGAAGATTGAGCCGTATCGTCGATCGAGCGCCGGGCGATGACGGAACCCGGCCACCGTCCGTCTTCAGCCCAGTGACGACCGCCAGTCGCGTGGAGTCATGCCGAAGCGACGGCGAAAGGCCTTGGTGAAGGCGGACGGGTCTTCGTAGCCGCTTTGCAGGGCGACCTCGCCGATGTCCAGGCTCAGGTCGCGCAGCAACTGGCGCGCACCGTTCAGCCGAACATCGCGAATATATTCCGCTACGGCCACTCCGCGCCGATCGAACAGGCGATAGAGGCGCGCGCGCGAGCAATGAAGCGCCTGCGCGACCGCGCCGACCGTCAGGCGCGTATCAGCGCGATGCTGATCGATAAAGCGGCAGGCGGCGGCGAACAGCGATCGGTCGGCCATGGGCCGGTTCACCCCGAACCGCTCGCCGCATTGTGCAAGATAGGCGCGGACCAACAACCCGAGCGAATCCATGGCCGCACCCGATGCCGCGGCGTCCATCTTCGGGCCGAGTTGCGCTATCGCCCGCAGGTCGATCGCAATCATTCGCGCCAGCGGCGTATCGGGAAGGCGCATCAGGGGGTCGTCTCCCCGCAAGGAGGACAGGCCGGTTGCCCGGTGCACCAACGCGCGAGGCAACGAGATATAGAAAGCGCGATAACCGGCGGGCGAATTCGCCGTGCGTGCGCGCTGCGCGTCGAACAGGGCGATGCCGGACGCGTGTGAAAAAAGGGTCCGGCCGTCGCCGCGGTCGGTCACCTCGATCGCGCCGCCGCTGACCAGCGCCAGGCACATGTCCCGCTCGTCTACTTCGGTAAACCGGGCTTTAGTGGGAGCGCAGACCGTTTCGGAAAAGCCGATCCCGTCGTCTCCCTCGCAGCCGATGACGCCCGCGCCATAGTGGCTGTGATCGAGCAGCGGCATCGGCGCCAGATCCACCTCGGGGAAATGCGATCGCCAGAATTCGAATGCATCGTCCGGAGCGACACCGTTCGTATTGACCGAAAAGAAACGCGCCGCCCGTTGAGCGCTCAAATTGCGTTTTTTCTCCATATTCGCCCCCCCTTTTTTCTAGCGTATCTCTCGATGGCGTTCAACTGGCCGGGATTCGCTTCATCGAGACAAGCGGCCGAAGGCTGGAACAGCCGCACTAACGGCCGGGCATCCGCCGCGTCTATGCAGGCGACCGATTTGATCTGCGGCCGGGGCCCGACGCGCCCGGTCTGACCAAGGAGGTAGAGATGGGGCGATTGTCGAATGAGTTTCACAAAGTTAACGCTGCCGCACGCGCGGAACGTCGGCTGCGTCTGGTCCGCCGGGATCGTTTCATATGGCCGGGAAGCGTCCTGGGGGCCGCCGGCTTCCTGTTCGCCCTGTCGCCTTCGGCGGCCCTTGCGGACGATCCGGGCTATACTTTGTGTCCGGGTGGTTTGATCAGTTTCACCGGCTTTTGCCCCGCCGATCCTCCACAACCGACCCCGACCCCAGCCCCAACCCCAGCCCCAACCCCAGCCCCAACCCCAGCCCCGACCCCAACCCCAACCCCAACCCCGACTCCCACGCCGGTCGATCCAGAGGCGAGCTTCGCCACCGGCGATCTGTCGGTGGCGATGGGCGAAGGCGCTGTCGCCGTCGGCGTGTCGAACACGGCCAGCGGTCAGCGCGCCATCGCGGTTGGGACGGCCAATCTGGCGGATGGCTCGAACGGCGTCGCCATAGGCGCCGCCAATGAGGCGCTCGGACAAACGAATGTGGCGATGGGGATGCAGAATGTCGCGGACGGCGCGGCCGTCTCGGTCGCGGCCGGTATCGGCAATCACAGCTCCGCCACCGGAAGCACCGCATTGGGCATCGCAAACACCACGAGCGGCATAGCAAGCTCCGCTTTCGGTTACGGCAATGGCGCATCCGGTACATTCAGCCATGCCATCGGCACCTACAGCACCGCGCTGGGCGACTACAGCACCGCGCTGGGCCTGAATGCCGCCACCGGCGTGAGCGCCGCCGGCGGCCTGGCGCTGGCTGGCTGGTACGACCGGAACGGCGACGGCAACTTCCTGTCCCCCGATTATCTGAACGTCGACACCGACGAAACCGCAGCGGCAATGGGTATAAGCGCCGTCGCGGTAGGCAGCGGCGTTCGCGCGTCGGGCGACTACAGCAGTGCGTTCGGCGTCAACGCCATCGCCATCGCGACCGGTTCCACGGCCATCGGTTTCGGAGCAGTCGGCGACGTCGCGGGCGCGCTTTCGGTCGGTTCGATTGATGCCCCCGGACGCATCGTTCATGTCGCCGCCGGGCAAAGCGGAACCGACGCGGTCAATTTGGGGCAACTCGATGCCGTGTCCCAGCGCGTTTCCCAACTGGAAACCAGCATTCCGTCAGGTGTCGTCGCTGGCCTTGGCACGCTCGCGCTTGGCAACGGATCGAATGCGTCCGGCGACACATCGCTCGCGATGGGGGGCAATGCGTCATCGCAGGGAACGCAAGCCGTTGCCATCGGCGCCTCTTCGGCGGCGTCGGGGGAGCAGGCGCTCGCCCTCGGGGGCAAGGCGGATGCGGCAGGCAAGACATCCATCGCTATCGGATCGGGTGCACGCACGGGTGGCCGGAGCTTCGATATCCTTTCGATTCCGACGGGCCCGATCCTGTTCGCAGCCGCGGCTGCGGTTGAAGACGAGAGTGCGAATGATGCCATCGCCATCGGGACAGATGCTTCGGCGAGCGCCGACGACGCCATAGCGATCGGTAAGGGCGCTTCGGCGTCTGCTGCAGGCGCTATCGCATTCGGCGCCGGATCGCTGGCGGATACGGCGAACACGCTGTCGGTCGGCAACGCGTCGCAGACTCGCGTCATCACCCGCGTTGGAGCGGGCGCAATCGATGAAAACAGCAGCGACGCCGTGACGGGCGCCCAGCTTTATGACACCAACCAGGCCGTGGCGGGACTGGAAGGGCGTGTCGCTACGCTGGAAGATCAGGCGGGTGCGGCGGTTCAGTCGAGCGCCGCGGCAACCTCTGCAGCGCGGGATGCCGCGCAGTCGGCCAATTTGGCCGCTGCGGGCGCAACGACCGCCGCAGCGGATGCCGTGAATGCGGCGGCAGGCGCCCGCACCGCTACGGTCGAGGCAACCGCTGCGGCTGAGGATGCACGCAGCGCGGCACAGGAGGCCCGCGTCTCGCTTGCCCGGACCGAGCATATCGCCATCAGCGGTGAGGGCGACGCACCGGTCGCCAGTGGTCCCAATGCGGTTGCCATCGGTGGCGGCGCTCAGGCTACGGACGGCAACGCGGTGTCGATCGGCTTCGGCAATATCGCCTCTGGCAATGGGGCCGTTGCCATTGGCGACCCCAATGTCGCAACCGGAACCGGCGCGGTTGCCATCGGCGAAGACAATGTCGCGACGGGTATCGGCGCCATTGCTCTTGGCAATGCCAATCAGGCCTATGGCGCCGGCGCGGTTGCGCTGGGCAATGGTGCAAGCGCCACCGGTGACGGCGCGGTCGCCATCGGCCCCGATGCGGTGGCCGGGCGCGCCAATCAGGTGGCGCTGGGTAGCGCGCGCTCGACATACAAGCTGGCGGGCATCGCGTCGGACGCCAGTCGTGCCGCCCAGCAGGGCGCGGTCAGTCTCGTGACGTCCGACATCGCGGGCAATCTTGCGACGCTCGATCTCGACGTCAACGCTCTCCAGAATTTGGGAAACAGGCTCGATGCGATCGAAAGCGGCGTTAACGCGATCGGCAGCGCCCTGAACCGCGCGACACGCCGTGCTGACGGCGGGATTGCCACGGCCATGGCGTTGGGCGGAACGGTGATGCCCGCCGATGTCGACTTCGCCCTGTCGTTCAATCTGGCGACTTTCCGCGGGCAGCAGGGATTTTCAGGGTCTCTGGTGGCCCGTATCAGCGAGCGTGTCTGGGTATCGAGTGGCATCGCCGGATCGACCGTTGGAGGATCGACGGGCGCGCGCGCCGGTATCACGTTCGGCTGGTAGGGAGGGGGCATGGTGAGCAATCCTCCTCTCCTGCGTCCGCCTGCCGGCGAGGGGAGGAGGGCGGTGGCCCCTGTGGTTTTTGTTTGCCGAAAACCGCTGTGCTACAATCGTTCGCCGCGTTATTCTTGCATGCTTTCCACGCTTCAGTGTGCTCCTGTCCTACGCGGCGCCCCATCGGCTTAAAGTCGCAAAGGGCATAGTTTCGTACCCTGCTTGTAGGGCTTTTCGTCCCCCGTCGCTCGAATAAGGCGCCAGCGTTTCTCGTTCCAGTGTGAAGTTGCACGGTTTTCCGGCCTTCCGCCCGGTTGCGCGCGCGTCAGGCGGGTTTCATCTTGCAACCCGCCGCGCGGCATGGTCAATTGCCGGCCGCAAGTCATAGGGGAGACGGTCATGGCCACCGCCATCAAGCAGGATATCGCCGGGGAAGCCGCCCGCATGCAGCAGGTCCTTGCCGCGCAGAAAGCGAGCTTCACCGCCGCCATGCCCGAAAGCCTCGCGGTGCGCCGCGACCGCATCGACCGCGCCATCGCGCTGCTCGTCGATCATGCGGAGGATTTCGCCAAGGCGGTCAGCGAGGATTTCGGCCACCGCAGCCGCGAACAGACGCTGATGACCGACATCATGCCCTCGGTCAGCGCGCTCAAGCATGCGAAGAAGCATCTGGCGAACTGGGCGAGGGGGGAGAAGCGCAAACCGACCTTCCCGCTCGGCCTGCTCGGCGCGAAGGCAGAGGTCATGTACCAGCCTAAGGGCGTCGTCGGCGTCGTGAGCCCGTGGAATTTCCCGATCGGCATGGTGTTCGTGCCGATGGCCGGCATCCTCGCCGCGGGCAATCGCGCGATGGTCAAGCCGAGCGAGTTCACCGAGAATGTCTCGACGCTGATGGCGCGGCTCGTTCCCGACTATTTCGACGAAAGCGAGATGGCGGTGTTCACCGGCGATGCGGAGGTCGGCATCGCCTTCTCGAAGCTCGCCTTCGACCATCTGATCTTCACCGGCGCGACGAGCGTCGGACGGCACATCATGCGCGCCGCCGCCGAAAATCTGGTGCCGGTGACGCTCGAACTCGGGGGCAAGTCGCCGACCTTCATCGGGCGCAGCGCGAACAAGGACCTGGCGGGACAGCGCGTCGCGATGGGCAAGCTGATGAACGCCGGACAGATCTGCCTCGCGCCCGACTATCTGCTCGTTCCCGACGATCAGGAGGCGGCGGTGATCGACGGCGTCGCCAAGGGGGCGGCCGCGCTCTATCCGACCCTGCTCGCCAACGACGACTACACCTCGGTCGTCAACACGCGCAATTACGACCGGCTGCAATCCTACCTTGCCGATGCGCGCGACAAGGGCGCCGAGGTGATCGAGGTCAACCCGGGGAACGAGGATTTCGCCAGTTCGAACGGCCACAAGATGCCGCTCCACATCGTCCGCGGCGCGACCGACGAGATGAAGGTGATGCAGGAAGAGATTTTCGGCCCAATCCTGCCGGTGCGCACCTATCGGACGATCGACGATGCCATCGACTATGTGAATGCGCACGACCGTCCGCTCGGCCTCTATTATTTCGGCCAGGACCGGAGCGAGGAGGAGCGCGTGCTTACCCGCACCATCTCGGGCGGCGTCACCGTCAACGACGTGCTGTTCCACAACGCGATGGAAGATCTGCCCTTCGGCGGGGTCGGGCCGTCGGGGATGGGCAATTACCACGGGGTCGACGGCTTCCGCACCTTCAGCCACGCCCGTGCCGTCTATCGTCAGCCCAAATTCGATGTCGCGGGGCTGGCGGGTTTCAAGCCGCCCTATGGCAAGGCGACCGAAAAGACGCTGGCGCGCGAGCTCAAGAAATAGGAACATACGGCACACCGGCCGAGGCGTCGCGGGACCGACGATAGGCTATGGCCATCCCCCGCGCGCATCCTTATAGGGGCGAATCTGTCGATCGGCCCGCCGGGCGGTCGCCGTGCGGGTGTGGCGGAATTGGTAGACGCAGCGGATTCAAAATCCGCCTCTGGCAACAGAATGCCGGTTCGAGTCCGGCCACCCGTACCAGCTTTTCCGTGATCGTCAGAGCATCGAGCCTTAAATCTGACCCATCGTCCCGTTCGTGTCGAGCGCAGTCGAGACACCTATCAGCGCGGCGCAAGGCCGATGGGTGTCTCGACTGCGCTCGACACGAACGGATATAGGGGCGTTGCGGGTTTATGGCACGCTGCTCTAAATCTGAACCGTTGCCCTGAGCTTGTCGAAGCCTGTCCTGAGCGTATGCAAGGCAGTCGAAGGGGGCGGTCCTTTTTTTGGCGCCGCAACAAAAGGGACGGTGCTTCCCCAGGATCAGGTCGGCAATCATCTCCTTCCGACAGGTGAGCGTTCCCCGGCGAAAGCCGGGGTCCATGCGAGGCAGGCGCACGTAGCTGAACCCCGGCTTTCGCCGGGGATCACCAGCGTTCTTGTCTCAAGGGTATAAACGCCGACTTGATCCGGAGTCAGCACGAACGGCAGAAAATGGATGCTGAAACGAGTTCAGCATGACGAACGGATGAGGTAGCGCGTCGAAACCCGACCTAGACCGCCGAGCTGAACCGGCGTGGCGAATGCTGGCGATAGGGGTCGAAGGCCGCCGCGATGCTTCGGGCGTAGGGCAGACCCTCGGGCGGAATCGCTACCGCGCCATGGTCGAACGTGCACAGCCCGGCCTCGACATAGGGCGCCAGCCGTTCCCACGCCTCGTCGACCAGCGGCTTGTCGGCCCGGGCCCGCCCGTGGCAGAGCAATTCGCTGATGACCGCGCCGCGCCGGCGATCCTCGACGTCGCGCGCCTTGCCGAGCGCGATGGGCAGGATGTCGTGCGACAACAGCATGCGATAACGCCCCGAATTCTTTTCATTCTGCGCGAGCAGCGAGGGAAAGCTGCTGATCGCCGACGCGCCGAGGCCGATCAGCGCCTGCGCGCCGTCGTCGGTGAAGCCCTGGAAATTGCGCCGCAGCCGCCCGGCGCGCGCCGCCTGCGCGATCGGATCGTCGGGCAGGGCGAAATGATCGAAACCGATCGGGACATAACCTGCCTCGACCAGCGTCCGATGGCCGAGCGCCGCCATGCGGAACCGCTCGGCTTGCCCCGGCAGCGCGCTGTCGTCGATGCGCCGCTGGCGCGGGATCAGGTGCGGGACGTGGGCATAGCCGAACAGCGCGATGCGATCGGCGCCGAAGCGCACCGTGCGGTCGAGCGTATCGGCCAGATCCTCCTGCGTCTGCCCCGGCAGTCCGTACATCAGGTCGAAGTTGAGCGATCGGATGCCGCCGCGGCGCAATGTCTCGACGCTCGCTTCGATCGTCTCGACCGGCTGGATGCGGCCTATCGCGGCCTGCAGATGCGGGGCGAAGGTCTGGACGCCCAGGCTGGCCTGCGTCGCGCCGACCCCGGCCACGACATCGCCCCATGTCGGCGACATGGCGCGCGGATCGAGTTCGATCGAGATGGTCGGATCGTCGAGCGGGAAATGGATGACCAGCGCTTCCATCAGGTGGATGAAATCGGTCGGCGCGATCGCATTCGGACTGCCGCCGCCAAAGGCGATGCGGCGCACCCGCGTGCTCGCGGGCAGCAATCCGGCGACCAGTGCGATCTCGCGGTGCAGTGCGGTCAGATAGCTGGTCAGCCGCTGCGCCTTGTTGGCGGCGCCCGTGTTGCAGCCGCAATACCAGCAGATATGCTCGCAATAGGGGATATGGAGATAGAGCGAGACGTCGCCGGTCGCGGTGGCGACCGCTTCGGCGAACCGGTCGGGACCGACGTCGGGGGTGAACTCCGCCGCCGTCGGAAAGCTGGTGTAGCGCGGGACCGGCGTTGCGAGCAGATCGGGATGATAGGGCCACATGCAGGCGCTTGTCGCTGAGGACGGGCGGGCTGTCATTGCGCCCGGTCAATTTGCTTGCGCGAACGGCTGTTGTGGCACCCCTTCGCACAGCAGGGCGCGGGGGTGTCGCCCGACGGCGCCTGGCCGCCGAGCGGAACCGACGTCGCGCCGCCGCCGCAAAGCATGACCGCCAGCATTCGCTGCGACGTGCCCGGCAACGGCCCGGTCATCGCCGGGATCAGCGCCGACAGCGCGAAGAGCAGCGGGCTGGGCGTCATATGTCTTCCTCGTCGATCAGGATGCGCGCCGCAGAGCCGTCGGGATCGTCGAACTGGCCGTTCCGAAGCGCCCAGAAGAAGGCACCGAGGCCGAGCAGGCCGAGCGCGAGCGCGGCGGGAATCAGGATCGCAAGGCCGGTCATCGCGCGACCCTCGCCAGACGCAGGGAATTGCCGACGACGATCAGCGAACTGATCGACATCGCCAGCGCCGCGATCAGCGGCGTCACCAGCCCCGCGATGGCGAGCGGCACCGCGAAGACGTTGTAGAGGATCGCCAGCGCGAAATTCTGCCGCACGATGCGCATCGTCGCGCGCGATGCGCGCACGGCGCGGGGCAGGGCGATCAAAGAATCCTGCACGAAGACGAGGTCGGACGCCTGCAATCCGACATCGCTGGCGGTGCCCGGCGCGATCGAGGCGTCGGCGGCGGCGAGCGCGGGGCCGTCGTTGAGCCCGTCGCCGACCATCAGCACATGGTGTCCGGAGGCGCGCAGGCGGGCGATCGCCGCCTGCTTGTCGGCGGGCGTCGCGCTCGCCTGCGCCGTCAGGCCGGTCTCGCGTGCGACCTCGGCGACCGCGGCGATGTTGTCGCCCGACAGGATCGAGCATTCGACGCCGAGTGCGCGCAGCCCGGCGAGCGCCTCCGCCGCGTCGGGACGCAGCCGGTCGCTGCAGACGATCAGCCGGGCGGGGGCGCCGTCTATGTCGAGCACCACGGCGGTGCCGGTCGCCTGTTCGGGGCGGCGCAAGGCCACTGCGCCATCGTCATGATGCGCGAACACGCCTTCGCCGGGTCGCTCCTCGACGCCCCACAGGCTCGCCGCGCGGACGCCGCGGGCCGCGAGCGCACCGGCCAGCGCGCGCGACAGCGGGTGGCGGCTGTGCGACGCCAGCGCGAGCGCGATCCCGGCCTCGGTCGGCGGCAGCGCGTCGAGCGCGGCCGGATCGGGCGTCAGGCGCCCCAGCGTCAGCGTTCCCGTCTTGTCGAGCAATGCGCGGTCGATGGTCGCGAGCCGTTCGAGCGCCGAGCCGTCCTTAACCATCAGCCCCGCACGCATCAGCGCGCCGCTCGCCACGACCTGCGCCACCGGCACCGCGAGGCCGAGCGCACAGGGGCACGTGATGATCAGCACCGCGACGCCGATGACCAGCGCCTCGTACAGGCTCGCACCCGCGATCAGCCAGCCGATCACCGAGATGGCGGCGAGCGTGTGGACCGCGGGCGCATAGAGGCGCGATGCCCGGTCGGCGATGCGAACGTAGCGCGATCGGCTCTGCGTCGAGGCTTCCATCAGCCGCGCGATCTCGGCAAGCGTCGTGTCCTGCCCGGCATGGCTGACGCGCACGTCGACCGGCGCGTCGAGGTTGAGCGTGCCCGCGAGCGCGGCATCGCCGCGATGCAGCGCGATCGGTGCGCTTTCGCCGGTCAGCAGCGACTGGTCGAAGCGGCTCTGCCCCGCAACGATTTCTCCGTCGGCGGCGAGGCGTTCGCCCGCCGCGACGCGCATCACCATGCCGGCGGCGAGCTCGTCGGCCTTGCGCCATGCCAGCGTGCCGTCGGCGGCGACCACCGTCGCGCCCTGCGCCGCCTGGCGGATCAGCGCATCGACACCGGCGCGCGCCTTGTCGCGCATCATCGCGTCGAGCACCCGCCCCGCGAGCAGGAAGGTCAGCAGCATCAGCACACCGTCGAACCACGCATGCTCGCCGCCGACGGCGGTCTCGTAGAAGCTGAGGCCGGTAGCGATCAGGACGCCGATCGAGATCGGCACGTCCATGTTGGTGCGCCCGTGCCGCAGCACGCGCCATGCTGAGGCGAAGAAGGGGCGTCCGGCGTAGGCGACCGCGGGAATCGCGATCGCCGCCGAAATCCAGTGGAACAACGATCGTGTTGCGCCGTCCGCGCCCGACCAGATGCTGACCGACAGCAGCATGACGTTCATCGCGGCGAAGCCCGCGACCGCGAACGGGGCGAGCAGCGGCTTCACCGCCGACAGATTGGGTGCAAGTTCGTCACGGCGCGGCTGCGCCTCGAACCCCAGCACTGCAAGTGCATCGACCAGATCGCGTTCCTCGACGCGGTCGCCGTGCGCGACGGTCACCGTGCGCGCCGACAGGTTGACGCGTGCGCCCGAAACGCCGGGCAGGGTGCTCAGCCCGCGCTCGACCTTGCTCATACAACCGGCGCAATGCATCCCCGGCACTGCGAGCACGGTGCGCAGCGGCGCGACGTCGGGGCGCGGCTGTGCGCTCATTGCAGTGCTTCTTCGCGGCGCCAGCGCTGTGCGCCGTCGGCGACCGCGAGGCGCAGCGTCCACCGGCCCTCCGGCACGGCTTCGTGCGACAGATAGCGACCCTCGCCGATCGCCTCGAAGCGGAGCGCCCGGTCGGGCAGGCGGCCGAGCGGATGGCGCGCGACGCCGGCCACGCTGGCCTCCTCACCCGGCCCTTTCAGCGTCACGAGCAGCCGGCCGTCGGGGCGCCATGCGGTCACCGCGTCCCAGCCGAGCGCGCGTTCCGCCTCCGCATCGTCGAGCCACTTGTTGAAATGCTGGCTCGCGACATAGCTGTTCTCGACCACGATGCCGCCGAAGGTCGACGCGGCATAGCGCGCCATGACGACGTTGACCGCGATGATCGTGCCGAAGAAACCGACGAGGACGAGCGCCATGTGGCGGCCGGTGAAGGGGCGGTTCATGGATTGACCTCCGGCGCTTCGAAGCGCGTTTCGCTGCTGTCCCGCTCGCCGCGCTCGTCGAGCGAACGGACGGCGAAGGTGATCGCTTGCGCCGGGGTGTCGCGCGGCGCGACGACATAAAGGCGCAGCGGCTGGGTCGCGTCGGCGGGGACGGTCAGGGTCAGCGACCGCGCCGCGTCGGCGCGGTCCATCTCGTCGGTCCACATCATCGCGCCCCGGACGCCGTCGATCGTGATCGCCATGTCGCGCGGCCGGCTTTCCATGTTGCGCAGCTTGATCGTGTATGCGTTGCGGACGCTGCCGTCGCTGAGCAGCATGAAGGGCGGGTTGCGGTCGGGCGCGACCGAAATATCGGTCCGCGTCCGCGCGCCGAGCAGGAACAGCAGCCCGAGGCCGATCCCGCACCAGGCGAGGAAATAGACGATGGTGCGCGGACGCAGCAGCGTCTTCCACGCCGGACGCGGCGTTTCGCCCGCGGCTTCGCGCTTGCAGTCGTCGAGCGTCGCATAGTCGATCAGCCCACGCGGCCGCCCGATCTCGCCCATCACCCGGTCGCAGGCGTCGATGCACAGCGCGCAGGTGATGCAGCCGATCTGCGGCCCCTCGCGAATGTCGATTCCGGTCGGGCAGACCGCGACGCACTGGTTGCAGTCGATGCAGTCGCCGAAGGCCCCCGGGTCCTTCGCCGCCTTCTTGACGCTGCCGCGCGGCTCGCCCCGCCAGTCCTTGTAGGTGACGATCAACGATTTCTCGTCGAGCATCGCGGTCTGGATGCGCGGCCACGGGCACATGTATATGCACACCTGCTCGCGCATGAAACCGCCGAGGGTGAAGGTCGTCGCGGTCAGGATGGCGACGGTCGCATAGGCGACGGGCGCGGCGTCGCCGGCCCAGAAATCGCGCGTCAGCGTCGGCGCATCGGCGAAATACATGATCCACGCGCCGCCGGTCCAGAAGCTGATGACCAGATAGATCGTCCATTTGACCGCGCGCTTCGCGATCTTCTCGGCGGTCCACGGCCCGTTGGCGAGCCGGATCTGCGCGTTGCGGTCGCCGTCGATCAGGCGGTCGACATGCTGGAACAGGTCGGTCCAGACGGTCTGCGGGCAGCTATAACCGCACCAGGCGCGCCCGACGGCGCTGGTGACGAGGAACAGGCCGATGCCGGCCATGATCAGCATGCCGGCGACGAAATAGAATTCGTGCGGCCATATCTCGATCCCGAACATGTAGAAGCGGCGATGCGCGAGATCGACGAGCACCGCCTGATCGGGCGCATAGGGGCCGCGGTCCCAGCGGATCCATGGCGTGATGTAATAGATGCCCAGGGTGACGAACATCACCAGCCATTTGAAGCGGCGGAACGGGCCTTGCACCTTCTGCGGGTAGACGCCCCGGCGCTTTTCGTAGAGCTGCGGCTCGTTCTCGGGCGGGGGCGGCGGCGTGCGTTGCTTGCGGGACGATGCACGCAGCGCCGCGGCGTCCGCCGCGAGTACGGACAGGGGGTCAGGGCCGGACATCGCCCGCCTCTTGCGGCACCGCGCCGGCCTGCGCCGCGGCGGTTTCGCCGGGCGCCGCAGCGGTGGCCGCAAAGGCTTCGCCGCCTCCCAGCGAATGGACATAGGCCGCCAGCATCTTGATCGTCACCGGATCGAGCCGTCCGCCCCACGCGGGCATCACGCCGAGCCGCGCGTTGCTGATCTGCTGCACGACCTGCGCCTTCGATCCGCCATAAAGCCATATGGCGTCGGCCAGGTTGGGGGCGCCGAACTGGCGATCGCCCTTGCCGTCGGCGCCGTGGCACGCCGCGCAATTGTCGGCGAAGATCTGTGCACCGGACGCATTCGGTTTTGCCCGGCCCGACAGGCTCAGCACATGGTCGGCGACCGCCGAAATCTGTCCGTCGGTCAGCATCTGGTCGCGGCCGAAGGCGGGCATCAGGCTGGTGTGCGTATCCTTGCCGCCCGGCTGGCGCGTGCCATGGATGATCGTATATTCGATCTCCTTCAGATTGCCGCCCCACAGCCAGTCGTCGTCGTTGAGATTCGGATAGCCGATCGAACCAGCCGCGCCGGCACCGTGGCACTGGACGCAATTGACCTTGAAGGCGGCGCGTCCGCCCGCGACGGCGGCGCGCATCAGCGCCGGATCGTCGGGCAGCTTCTCGATCGGCATGTCGGCGAGCGCCGCGACGGTCGCGGCGCGCGCCTTGTCCTGTTCCGCGATCTCGGTCGCGAGTTGTCCGCGGCTCGACCAGCCGAGCACGCCCTCGGTCGCGCGATCGATCATCGGCCAGGCGGGATAGGCGATCACATAGGCGATGCCCCAGACTATCGTGGCGTAAAAGGCCCAGAGCCACCAGCGCGGCATCGGCGTGTCGAGTTCCTCGATGCCGTCCCATTCGTGGCCGACGGTCTGCGTGCCCGTCGCTTCGTCCAGGCGGCTACCGGCTGCGAGCTTGTCATTCGCCATCGTTGTCGTCCTTGAAAATCGCCTCGGCGGCTTCCTGATTGCGCGACCGGGCGCCGGGCCGGAAGGGCCATGCGCACAGGATCACGAACACGACCAGCATCGCGAGCAGCCCCCAGCTGTCGGCGAGATGGCGCAGCGTTTCATAGGTCGAATGATCGTTCATCGGCCCTTCTCCGACGCCAGCTCTTCCTGCGCTGCCGCGCTGTTCACGTCGACCAGCGTGCCGAGCATCTGGAGATAGGCGACCAGCGCATCCATCTCGGTGACGCGGCCGGGATTGCCGTCGAAATCGCGAATCTGCGCCTTGGGATAGCGCTTCGCGAGGTCGCCGGCGTCGGCATCAGGGTCGGCCTGCGCGCGCAGGTCGGCCTCCGCCTGCTCGATGTCGGCCTTCGTATAGGGCACGCCGACCTTGCGCAGCGCTTCCAGCCGCGCGGCGGGGTCGCCGACCTTCAGTTCCTTCTCGGCGAGGAAGGCGTAGGGCGGCATGATGCTTTCGGGCACGACCGACCGCGGGTCCTTGAGGTGCTGGACGTGCCACTCGTCCGAATAGCGGCCGCCGACGCGCGCAAGGTCGGGCCCGGTGCGCTTCGATCCCCACTGGAACGGGTGGTCGTACATGCTTTCCGCGGCAAGGCTGTAGTGGCCATAGCGCTCGACCTCGTCGCGGAACGGACGGATCATCTGGCTGTGACAGGTATAGCAGCCCTCGCGGACATAGATGTCGCGCCCCGCCTGTTCGAGCGGCGTATAGGGACGCATCCCCTTCACCTTCTCGATCGTGTTGTCGATCCAGAACAGCGGTGCGATCTCGACGATGCCGCCGATCGCCACCGCGATGAAGGCGAAGACGCCGAGCAGGGTGACGTTGCGTTCCAGCTTCTTGTGATGTTGGGTGACACTGGCCATGGCGACTATCCTTATTCGGCCGGGGCGGGCGCGATCGGGCGATCGGCAGCCGCGTCATAGGGAGCGGAGGACATCGGGGCCTCTTCGCGCTGGCGACCCTGGATCGTGCGCCAGACGTTGACGACCATCAGCACGCCGCCCGCGAGGTAGAGCACGCCGCCGAACGCGCGGAGCAGGTACATCGGGTGCAGCGCGGCGACCGTGTCGACGAAGCTGTTCACCAGATAGCCGTCGGCGCCATATTCGCGCCACATCAGCCCCTGGGTCACGCCGGCAACCCACATGGCCGAGGCATAGAAGACGATCCCCAGCGTCGCGAGCCAGAAGTGCCAGTTGACCATGCGCAGACTGTAGAGCCGCTCGCGGTTCCACAGCCGCGGAACGAGGTAGTAGACTGCGGCAAAGGTGATCATCCCGTTCCAGCCGAGCGCGCCGGCGTGGACATGGCCGATCGTCCAGTCGGTATAGTGCGACAGCGAGTTGACGACCTTGACGCTCAGCATCGGGCCCTCGAACGTCGCCATGCCATAGAAGGCGAGGGCGACGACCATCATGCGGATGATCGGGTCGGTGCGCACCTTGTCCCACGCGCCGTTCAGCGTCATCAGCCCGTTGATCATGCCGCCCCAGCTCGGCATCCACAGGATGACGGAGAAGACCATGCCCAGCGTCTGCGCCCAGTCAGGCAGCGCGGTATAGTGCAGGTGGTGCGGGCCCGCCCAGATGTAGAGGAAGATCAGCGACCAGAAGTGCAGGATCGACAGCCGATAGCTGTAGATCGGCCGCTGCGCCTGCTTGGGCACGAAATAATACATCATCGCGAGGAAGGGCACGGTCAGGAAGAAGGCGACCGCATTGTGCCCGTACCACCACTGGACCAGCGCATCCTGCACGCCCGAGAAGGCCGAGTAGGACAGCGATCCCGTCCACGACACCGGCACCGCCAGATTGTTGAGGATGTGCAGCATCGCGATGGTGATGATGAACGACAGGTAGAACCAGTTCGCCACATAGATATGCGGCTCCTTGCGCTTCAGCAGCGTGCCGACGAACACCGCGCCATAGAGGACCCAGACGATCGTCAGCCACAGGTCGACATACCATTCGGGCTCGGCATATTCGCGCGACTGCGTGATGCCGAGGACATAGCCGCTCGCCGCGAGCACCAGGAACATCTGATAGCCCCAGAAGACGAAGCGGGCGATCCCGGGGAAGGCCAGCCGCGCGCGACAGGTGCGCTGCACGACGTAGAAGCTCGTCGCGATGAGCGCGTTGCCGCCGAAGGCGAAGACGACCGCAGAAGTATGCAGCGGCCGCAGCCGCCCGAAGGTCGTGTATTCAAGGCCGAGGTTCAGCGCCGGAAAGGCGAGCTGCAGGGCGATGTAGAGGCCGACCAGGAAACCGACGATTCCCCAGAAGACGGTCGCGAGCACGCCCCAGCGCACCGGATCGTCGTCATAGGTTGTCTCGCCCGACGGCATCCGCAGGACGCCGCGCGCGATCGTGCTATAATCCGCCTTGGAGACGCCGATCGCCATGATGACCAGTGCCGTGAAGGCGACGATCGTCATGTGGATCGAGAAGCCGGCGTCCTTCGCGGTGGCCGCGGCCACCAGGGCCACCAGCATCACGGCGATCCAGATGCCGCCGCGCGCTACGACTTTGTCCATGAATCTTACCCCTACTGAACGGGGCCGCCCTGCGCCCCGCCTGTCGGTGAAACATTGATCCGGATCAATTATCAAGCCGGGAACGACCAATATTTCGCGCCGCTTCGGCGGGGCGGAACCCTTTTTGCGCAGGATCAATGTCGCGGGTCGTGAAGCGGCGCAGCAGGCCGCCGCGCCATAATCACCCTGGGCCGCGAAGGGCGGCCGCTATGGCGCACGGAGACTATCCATGCGTAAGCTTCCCCTCCTGCTGGCAACCGCTGCCTTCGCCGCGGCCGTCCAGCCCGTCTATGCCCAGGAAGGGCAGGGCCGGTTGCAGGTCAAGCTGCTGGCGACGGGCGTGCTGCCCGACGGCAAGATCGACAAGGTGCGCACCGACCTGATCGGCCTCCCCGCGGGCACGCAGACCAGCGCGAACGACAATGTCGTCCCGACGCTGGCTATCGAATATTTCGTCTCGCCCGCCGTGTCGGTCGAAACCATCTGCTGCATGACGCAGCATGACGTCGACGGAACCGCGGGGCTTCCCGGCGCCGAACTGGTGTCCAACGCAAAGCTGGTGCCCGCGACCGTCACGGTCAAATATCATTTCAATCCCGGCGGCGTGTCGCCCTATGTCGGAGCGGGGCCGGCCTATTTCCTGTTCTTCAAGGAAAAGCCCGGCGCCGCGACGCGCACGCTCGGCGCGACGCGCTTCGACATGTCGAACGAACTCGGCTTCGCTCTGCAGGCGGGCGTCGATATTCCGGTGAATGACACTGGGCTTGCGGTCAGCCTCGATGCCAAGCGCTATTTCATCGACACCAATGCGCGCTGGTTCGCCGGTACCACGAAGGTGCTGGAAACGCGCCACCAGCTCGACCCGTGGGTGATCAGCGCCGGGGTCGCGCTGCGCTTCTGATCAGCCGGCGAGTGCCTTCAGCTCCGCGCGGTCGCGAATGACGACCGCGCGGCGCGATGGCAGGTCGACGATTCCGTCGCGCTTCAGCTTGGTGAACTGACGGCTGACGGTTTCGATCGTCAGCCCCAATATGTCGCCCACCTGCTGGCGCGAGAAGGGCAGGTCGAAGCGATCGAGCGGCTGGTCGGGCGTGTCGCAGCCCGGATCGACGAGCCGTTCCGACATGTCGAGCAGGAAGGTCGCGACCCGTTCCTCGGCATTCTTGCGTCCGAGCAGCAGCATCCAGCGTCGCGTCCGGTCGAGCTCGGTCAGCGTGCGCTGGAGCAGCTTGTGTTCGAGCGCGGGGTGGCGGCTCGCGAAGCCGTCGAAATCGGTGCGCGAAAAGACGCAGACCTTCGCTTCGGTCATCGCCGTCACCGAATGCGGCGTCGTGGCGCCGAACGGCCGACCGATGAAGTCCGAAGGATAGACGACGCCGACGATCTGCTCGCGCCCGTCCTCGGTACCGGTGGACAATTTGAGCACGCCTTCGACGACGTTGGCGACGAGGACGGACTCGCTGTCCTCCCAGATCAACGACTCTCCCGGCTCCAGCGTGCGGCGACGGCCGATCGCATTGAGCGCCTCAACCTCGACGGAGTCGAGCGCAGCGCATATCGACCGGTTGCGGACGACGCAGGCATCGCAGGAATTCATGATTTAAAGGTACCATCGGTCCGTCGCGGACGCAATGGAGCGAGGGTCAGACGTCCTCGACCAGCCGGCCATAGAGCTGCGGGCGGCGATCGCGGAAGAAACCCATTCCTGCCCGATGCTTAGCGGCGCGGTCGAGGTCGATCGTCTCGACCAGCACACCCGTTTCCACCGCTCCGAACGCCTTGGACAAATTGCCCCACTCGTCGCTGATGAAGCTGTGGCCATAGAAATCGGATTCGCCCTCGGTGCCGATGCGGTTGGCGGCGATCACCGGCATGCAGTTCGAAACCGCGTGCCCCTGCATCGCGCGGCGCCACATCTGGCTCGTGTCGAGGTCGGGGTCATAGGGCTCCGATCCGATCGCAGTCGGATAGAAAAGCAGTTCCGCGCCCATCAGCGCCATCGCGCGCGCGCATTCGGGATACCATTGGTCCCAGCAGACACCGACGCCGATCCGCGTGCCGAACAGGTCCCAGACCTTGAACCCCGTGTTGCCGGGGCGGAAATAATATTTCTCTTCATAGCCGGGGCCGTCGGGAATGTGGCTCTTGCGGTATGTTCCCATGATGGCGCCGTCGGGGCCGATCATCGCGAGCGTGTTGTAGTAATGCGGCCCATCCTTCTCGAAGAAGCTGGTCGGGATGGCGACGCCCAGTCGGGCGGCGAGCGCCCGCATCGCAACGACGCTCGGGTGCTCGGCGGTCGGCCGCGCGCCGGCGAACAATTCCTCTTCCTCGACCTGACAGAAATAGGGGCCTTCGAACAGTTCGGGCGGCAGGATGACCTGCGCGCCCTGCGCTGCGGCCTCTTCGACCAGTGTCGACACGGCCGCGATATTGGGTTCGACGGGACCGGGCAGGGGAAGCTGAAGCGCGGCGACGGTGAGGGTGCGGGGCATGGCGGATCCGTGATGGGCTCGAAACGAGCCGGAATATAGGGGGCTTTGCGCCCGATGCTAGGACGGATCGCCATTCAGAAGATAGCGAGCCGAAAAGCCGCCATTTGCAAGCCGTCAGGGCTGAATGGCGATCCGCCCTAGGCCGGAAGCTGCTGGCTCGAGCAATGGAAGCTGCCGCCGCCGACGATGATCCCGCGCGCATCGATCCCGACCGTGCGGCGATCGGGGAACAGCGCGCCGATCGTGTCGACCGCCACCCGGTCGTTCGCCGCGCCATAGGTCGGGACGACTACCACGCTGTTGCCGATATAGAAATTCATATAACTCGCCGCCGCAAGGTCGCCGTCGATTTCGATGCGGCCGGGCGAGGGTAGATCGACAATCTCGATCCCACCGAACGCCGCGGTGCGCGCGCGCGCGTCGGCATAGACGGAAGCGTTGGGGTCATGATCGTCTGTCGCCATGGGAATCGCCAGCCGCCCCTCGCCGACGAAGCGCGCCAGATTGTCGACATGCCCGTCGGTATGGTCGCCGATCAGTCCATTGCCCAGCCATAGCAGCCGCTCGATGCCGAGCGACTGGTGAAGCCGCACCGCGATATCCTCGCGCGTCAGCGTCGGGTTGCGGTTCGTGTTGAGCAGGCATTCCTCGGTCGTGACGCAAAGGCCGGTGCCGTCGACGTCGATGCCGCCGCCTTCGAGCACCCAGTCCTGATCGTCGACCGGCAGGCCGCCGGCACGCGCGAGCGCGGCGCCGACCTCCTGGTCGCCGGGCATGACGAATTTCTCGCCCCACCAGTTGAATTCGAAGTTTCGCGCCCGTCGCGCCGCGCCGGTTCCGGCGACGATCGGCCCGGTATCGCGCAGCCAGATGTCGCCGAGCGGCTGGACGAGGATGCGCACCGCCGGATCGACGAGCGCCGCCGCGACCTCGGCCTGGCGCTCGTCGTTGACGACCAGCCGCACCTCTTCGCCCCGGCCGCCGTCATGGACCGCATTGGCGAACGCCGCGACGTCGCGGCGCGCGGCGTCGATCCGGCCCGCCCACTCCGCGTCGAGGTGCGGGAAGCCGATCCACACCGCTTCGTGCGGCGCCCATTCGGCGGCCATGCGCAACGTCATGTCTGCTCTCGATCCTTGTTTCCTGCTCCGCCATGGCGAGCAGGGCTAAGCAATCTCCAGCCGGCGCCCCTTTCGGGACGGCAGCCGGAGATTACCGTGCCGCGTCGCCCCTCGCCATGACGAGGAGCGGACTCCGACCTACTTCGTCGGGCGCGACTTGTCGCGCGCGGCGCGGAACTCGTCGCCCTTCACCCAGTTCGGCCAGGCGTCGGTCGATGCGAGCATGCGGCCGGCGGCATAGAAGAGCTTGAGATCGGCGAGCATGCCGTCCCAGTTCTTGATCGCCGCATATTCGTCGGCGGGGGCGTGATAGCGGTTCTTCTCATAATCCTCCGACGCCTTCTTGCCGGCGTCGGTGCCGCCTTCGACCAGATCCTGGCCGGCGCCGAAGTTGAAGAAGGGCACGCCGCGCTTGGCGAAGCTGAAATGGTCGGACCGGTAATAGAAGCCCTTTTCCGGCGTCGGTTCGTCGACGATCGTGACGTTCGCCGCCTTGGCGATCTTTTCGAGATAGGTATCGAGTTCCGACTTGCCGCGCCCGACGACGACGATGTCCTTGGCGGGGCCGTTGGGATTCAGCGCATCCATGTTCACCCCGCCGACCGTTTGGGCGAGGGGGAAGATCGGATTGGCGGCATAATATTCGGATCCGAGCAGCCCCGATTCTTCGGCCGTGACGGCGACGAAGACGACGCTGCGGTCGGGAGCCCCGGCCTTCTGATAGGCCTGCGCGAGCGTGATCAGCGCCGCGGTGCCGGTCGCATTGTCGACCGCGCCGTTGCAGATGCCGTCGCCGTTCACCGGCGTGCAGCGGCCGAGATGATCCCAATGCGCGGTATAGAGCACATATTCGTCGGGCCGCTTGGCGCCCGGCAGGATGCCGACCACATTGTGCGACAATTTCTTGGTGATGGCGTTGTCGAAGCCCAGCGAGGCCTTGACCCCGGTCAGCGGGACCGCCTTGAAGCCCTTCTTGCCCGCGGCTTCGCGCAGCTTGTCGAAATCCTGCCCGGCGCTCGCGAACAATTCCTTCGCCTTGCCGAGCTGGATCCAGCCGTTGGCGGCGGTCTGGTCGGCGCCGCCATTCTGGCTGTCGGCCAGATATTGCGTGCCGGTGTTGCTCGACTCGACGACGTTCCAGCCATAGGCGGCGGGTTCGGTGTCGTGGACGATCAGCGCCGCGGCCGCGCCCTGCCGCGCCGCTTCCTCATATTTATAGGTCCAGCGGCCGTAATAGGTCATCGCACGGCCGTTGAATTCGCCCTTCGCTTCCTTGGTCTGCCAATCGGGATCGTTGACGAGAATGATGACCGTCTTCCCCTTGACGTCGAGCCCGGCATAGTCGTTCCACCCCTTTTCGGGGGCGTTGATGCCATAGCCGACGAAGACGACGTCGCTGTCCTTGACTTCGGTCTTCGGCTGGACGCGATAGCTGAACGCGACATAATCCTTCGCATATTGCAGCGTTACGGGCGTCTTTCCGCCGGTGAAGGTCAGCGGCGTCGCATTCTTCGCGGTGATCTCGACCAGCGGCACGTCCTGCGTCCACTTGCCGTCGTTGCCCGGCTGAAGCCCCGCCGCCTCGAACTGCCTGATCAGATAGGCGAGCGTCTTCTCCTCGCCCGCGGTGCCCGGCGCACGCCCCTCGTAGGCGTCCGACGACAATTCCTTCGTCGCGTCCTGAAGCGTCTGGAGCGACAGTTCGGGAAACTGCACGTCGGGCAGGGCGGAAGAGGCCGCCTTGTCGGGAGCGCTGCACCCGGCAACGGCGAGCAGCGCCGTGACCGAAAGCGCGACCAGAGAGGTGCGGGGCATGGAAATTCCTTCTCGAAAATCGACGAAGGGCGTCTTTTGGCAGCCCGGTCGGACCGATGCAAGGGCGTGGAGACCACACATGAACAGGGTGATCGCGATCCCTGACGCGCCTGCGAAGATTAGGGGTGAACGAAAAGAGGCGGCCCGTTGCCGGACCGCCTCTTTGATTTCGTGATCCGGACCGATCAGCGCGAATAGAATTCGACGACCAGGTTCGGTTCCATCTTCACCGGATAGGGCACTTCGTCGAGCGCGGGGACGCGGACGAAGGTCGCCTTGGTGCCGTCGACCGCGACATATTCGGGCAGGTCGCGCTCGGGCAGGCTCTGCGCTTCGGCGACCAGCGCCATTTCCTGGGCCTTCTTGCCCAGCGTGACTTCGTCGCCCGGCTTCACGAGGCGGCTCGCGATGTTGCACTTGACGCCGTTCACATAGACGTGGCCGTGGCTGACGAGTTGGCGGGCCGAGAAGATCGTCGGCGCGAACTTGGCGCGGTAGACGATCGCGTCGAGGCGGCGTTCGAGCAGGCCGATCAGATTCTGGCTCGTGTCGCCCTTCATTCGCGCGGCTTCGATATAGTTCTTCTTGAACTGCTTTTCGGTGATGTCGCCGTAGTAACCCTTCAGCTTCTGCTTGGCGCGAAGCTGGATGCCATAGTCGGACATCTTGCCCTTGCGGCGCTGGCCATGCTGGCCGGGGCCGTATTCGCGGCGGTTGACCGGGCTCTTCGGGCGGCCCCAGATATTCTCGCCCATGCGGCGGTCGAGTTTGTACTTGGCGCTATGGCGCTTCGACATCGGTCGTCTCCAATCTGCTGTGTGCCGAGGGATTTCGGCTTGTGTCCCGGGTCGCACCACAGGAAAGCCTTCCTGCGCGACCGCCGCTTCACCGGGGTGCGGGGTCCATTGCGAAGGCGCGCGGTTAGACGGAGCGTGTGTCCGAGTCAAGTGCGGCGACCCGCTCGACAGCGCCGAAAAAGCCGCTAAAGGCGACGCACATGACAGCCAAACCGCCCGAACAATGCCAGACGATGATCGAGGTGCGCGAAGGGGTCGACCAGGTCGACCGCGAACTGGTCGCGCTGCTGGCGCGCCGCTTCGGCTATATGGACGCGGCGGCGCGGATCAAGGCTGAGCGCGGCGCGGTCCGCGACGAGCCGCGCAAGGCGCAGGTGCTCGACAATGTCGGACGCGCGGCCGAAGCGGCGGGGCTCGACGCGGCGCGCATCCGGGCCGTGTGGAACGAGTTGGTCGAACAGTCGATCGCGCACGAATTCGACCGCTGGGACGATCTGCGCGCCTAATTATCGCCGCCGCGAGTCGATTTCCGCGCTTTCCCCAGCGTCGTAACGATGCCGTGCATCATCCTGATATCATTGTGCGACCATCCCGTCTTGGTCAGCGCGGTGCGAAGCGTGCGCAGCGTCGCGGTGGTGCGCTCGGGCGGAAAGAAATAGCCCGCCGCATCGAGATCGCGGACGAGGTGATCGATCAGATCCTCCAGTTCCCGATGCGGAGCAGGGGGATCGAGCGGCACCTCGGGCGGGCTCGCGAGCGCTTCGCCCTTCGACCATTCATAGGCGATCAGGATCACCGCCTGCGCCAGATTCAGCGATCCGAAAGCAGGATTGATCGGCACGGTGACGATGTTGTGCGCGAGCGCGACATCGTCGCTGTCGAGCCCCGACCGTTCGGGGCCGAAGACATAGGCCGAGCGACCGGACGTGGCATGAACCTGCGTCGCGGCGGCTTCGGGCGTCAGCACCGGCTTGGTGACGCCGCGCTTGCGCACGGTCGTGGCGTAGACGTCAGTGCAGTCGGCGACCGCATCGGCGAGCGTGTCGAAGACCCGGGCGTTGGCAAGCACGACGTCGGCGCCCGACGCCGCAGGGCCGGCGGCCGGATTGGGCCAGCCGTCGCGCGGGGCGACGAGGCGGAGTTCGGTCAGCCCGAAGTTAAGCATCGCGCGCGCCACGGTGCCGATATTCTCACCGAGCTGCGGACGGACGAGGACGATAACCGGGGCGGGCGCCTTGGTCACGAGCCGCCCTTGTGCGCCGCTTCGTTGATCGTCGAGGCGAACTCCTCGAAATCCTTCGCTTCGGTGAAATCGCGATACACGCTGGCGAAGCGGATATAGGCGACGCTGTCGAAGCCTTTCAGCGCCTCCATCACCATCGCGCCGATCTGCGAGGCTTTCACCTCATTCTCGCCCGATGTTTCGAGCTGGCGCTGGATGCCCGACACCAGCCGCTCGATGCGCGCGCCGTCGATCGGGCGCTTGCGGCACGCGATCTGGACGCTGCGCATCAGCTTCTCGCGGTCGAAGGGTTCGCGGCTGCCGCCCGCCTTGAGCACCGCGACCTCGCGAAGCTGGATGCGCTCGAAGGTGGTGAAGCGCGCGCCGCAGTCCTCGCACTGGCGGCGGCGGCGGATCGCGGCGCCGTCCTCGGTCGGACGGCTGTCCTTCACCTGGCTGTCTTCATGGCCGCAATAGGGACAGCGCATCGCTCAGCGTTTCACCCGGCCATAGAGCGCGATCGACGCCCCCGCGAGCAGGCCGACCGGCCAGCTCACGACGGGCAGCAACGCACCGGCGACCGCGCCGATCGCCCCGCCGGTCAGCACCGGGCGCGTCGAGGGATGGTCCATCCCCTGACGGCCCATCGCCTTGACCTCTTCGATCGTCAGTTCGACCAGCGTCGGCTCCTCGGGGTGCTGGCGCGCCATCATCCTATCCCTGATAGATGGGGAAGCGTTCGCACAGGGCGCGGACGCGCGCGCGGACGTCGGCCTCGACATCGGCGTCGCCCTGCTCGCCCTTGTCGCGCAGCGCTTCGAGCACGTCGGCGACCATGTCGCCGATCGCCTCGAATTCGGCGATGCCGAAGCCGCGCGTCGTGCCGGCGGGCGATCCGACGCGGATGCCGCTGGTCTTGACCGGCGGCAGCGGGTCGAAGGGGACGCCGTTCTTGTTGCAGGTGATCGCGCTGCGTTCGAGCGCCTCGTCCGCGTCGCGGCCGGTGATGCCGAGCGGGCGCAGGTCGATCAGCGCGAGGTGCGTGTCGGTGCCGCCCGCGACGATATCGGCGCCCCGCGCCTTCAGCCGGTTCGCCAGCGCCTGCGCGTTGGCGATCGTCGCCCTGGCATAGGTCTTGAACTCGGGGCGCAGCGCTTCGCCGAAGGCGACCGCCTTCGCGGCGATGACATGCACCAGCGGACCGCCCTGCAGGCCGGGGAAGACCGCCGAGTTGATCCGCTTCGCGATCGCTTCGTCATTGGTCAGCACCATGCCGCCGCGCGGGCCGCGCAGCGTCTTGTGCGTCGTCGTGGTGACGACATGCGCATGTTCCATCGGCGACGGGTGCGCGCCGCCCGCGACGAGGCCCGCGAAATGCGCCATGTCGACCATCAGCAGCGCGCCGACATCGTCGGCGATGGCGCGGAAGCGCGCGAAGTCGAGCGTGCGCGGATAGGCCGAACCGCCCGCGATGATCAGCGCCGGCCGATGCTCCTTGGCAAGGCGTTCGACCTGGTCGAAATCGACGAGATGATCGTCGGCGCGCACGCCATATTGGATGGCGTTAAACCATTTGCCGGACAGCGCCGGCGCGGCGCCGTGCGTCAGGTGGCCGCCGGCGTCGAGGCTCATGCCGAGGATCGTCGCGCCCGGCTTGGTCAGCGCCAGCATCACCGCACCGTTCGCTTGCGCGCCCGAATGCGGCTGGACGTTGGCGAAATTGCAGTCGAAAAGCTGCTTCGCGCGGTCGATCGCCAGCGTCTCGACCTCGTCCGACGGACCGCAGCCCTGATAATAGCGGCGGCCCGGATAGCCTTCGGCATATTTGTTGGTGAAGACCGATCCCTGCGCCTCGAGCACCGCCTTGGAAACGATGTTCTCGGACGCGATCAGTTCGATCTGATAGCGTTCGCGTTCCAGCTCATGCTGCATCGCCGCCGCGACCGCGGGGTCGGTCGTGCCGACGCCGTCGGTGAAATAACCGGCCGATTTGATGGGCTTGTCGAGCGTATCTGTGGTCATCGGCTGGTCTCCAGTTGCGGGTTGGAAAGCTTGTCGACGCGGCGCGCGTGGCGGTCGCCGGCGAAATCGGTGGACAGGAACGCGGTCAGGCACGCCTTCGCCATGTCGATGCCGGTCAGCCGCGCCCCCATCGCGATGACGTTCGCGTCATTATGCTCGCGTGCGAGCCTGGCCGACAGCGGTTCGGAAACGAGCGCACAGCGGCACGCCGGGTTGCGATTGACCGAGATCGAGATGCCGATGCCCGACCCGCACAGCGCGACGCCGCGCTCCGCGTCGCCGCTCGCGACCGCATCGGCGAGAGCGTAGCCATAATCGGGATAATCGACCGATTCCGGCCCGTTGGTGCCGAGGTCGGCGACTTCGTACCCCTCGCCGCGCAGCCATTCCGCCAGCAGGGCCTTCAGCTCATATGCGGCATGGTCGGATGCAATGGCGATGCGCATGGCGCGTCTCCCGCTGGGTTTCGAGGGAATCGGATGAGCGCGCTTTAGGCGAAGCCGCCCCGCTTTGCCATAAGCGAGGTGGTAAATTTGTGACGCGGGCGATAAGGCGGCGCGATGTCCGACACGATCATGTCCGTTCTGGTGTTCACCGGGGTCGCGCTGACCGGCGGCGGCGCCTATCTCTTTCGCAAGGGAGACCGGCGCCGCGCACTGCTGATGTTCGTCGCGGCGCTGGTGATGTTCGCCAATGTCGCGATCTGGCTGATCCCGACGACCTGATCCGTCGCCCCCGCGACGGGTTGTTACCGGATCGGAGAATCGGGCGCGAGCCGCATGTCCAGATAATTGTCGAGGCTCTTCATCAACTGGTCGAGTTCATGCTCGAAGAAGTGGTTCGCGCGCGGAATCTCGTCGTGATGGATGGTGATGCCCTTTTGCGTGCGCAGCTTGTCGACCAGCTTCTGCACCGCGGTGGGCGGCACGATCTCGTCCGCGCCGCCCGCGACGATGATCCCCGACGAAGGGCAGGGCGCGAGGAAACTGAAATCATACATGTTCGCGGGCGGCGCCACCGACAGGAAGCCGCGGATCTCGGGACGGCGCATCAGAAGCTGCATGCCGATCCAGGCGCCGAAGCTGAAGCCGGCGACCCAGGTCGTCTGCGCCTCTGGGTGGATCGATTGCACCCAGTCGAGCGCCGACGCGGCATCGGAGAGTTCGCCGATGCCGTTGTCGAACGTCCCCTGGCTGCGCCCGACGCCGCGGAAGTTGAAGCGCAGGGTCGCAAAGCCGCGCGCGACGAAGCTCTTGTACATCGCCTGCGTGATGCGGTCGTTCATCGTGCCGCCGCCCTGCGGATGCGGATGCAGGATCAGCGCGACCGGCGCGCGCGGGCGCGGCGGGGGAGAGAAGCGGCCTTCGATGCGGCCCTCGGGGCCGGGGAAAATGACGTCGGGCATGGAGCACCTTTATCTGTGTCGGGCTGGCCACCGATTCGCGTGGGGTACGGGGTGGCGGAGCGGAATTGGCGCCTATATAGAAAATCGGTGGCAAGTTGCAACTTTTGCGAATCGCTCGCAATAAGATGGTGATTACCCTTCATTCGTCACCCCGGACTTGATCCGGGGTCCCGCTTTCCCACGTCGCTGAGCGGGACCCCGGATCAAGTCCGGGGTGACGAGGATGGAGACGGAAGAATAGAGGCTCGCGGAATGATCTACCTCGACTACCAGGCCACCACGCCGCTCGCTCCCGAAGCGCGCGAGGCGATGCTGCGCTGGCTGGGGGATGAAGGCGACAGCTTCGCCAATCCGTCGAGCACGCACAAGGCCGGCCGCGCCGCCGCCGCCGCGGTCGAGGTCGCGCGCGACCAGGTCGCGGCGCTGCTGCCGAAGGGAGGGCGCGTCTTCTTCACCTCGGGCGCGACCGAGGCGCTCAACTGGGCGCTGTTGCGCGGAGCGGAGGCGAAGCCGGGCGGCGTCGCGGGGCTCGCCATCGAACATGCCGCGTCGCTGCAATGCCTCGAACGCCTGAATGCGGCGGTCCTGCCGGTCGATGGCGAGGGGCTGGCGCTGTCCCCCGATGCGGCGCTGATTCCGGAGGGCGGCATCGTCGCGGCGATGCTGGTGAACAACGAGGTCGGGACGATTCAGCCGGTTGCCGATTTCGTCGCCGCCGCGCATGCGAGGCAAAGCCTGCTGCTGTGCGATGCGGTACAGGGTTACGGCCGCGTCGCGATCTCCGACGGGCCGGACCTGATCGCGCTGTCGGCGCACAAGATTCACGGGCCGAAGGGGATCGGCGCGCTGTGGGTGAAGGACGGCGTCGACCTGCCGCCGCTGCTGCTCGGCGGCGCGCAGGAACAGGGAATGCGGTCGGGCACCGTGTCGCCCGCACTGTGCGCTGGTTTCGGCGCGGCGGCGGCGCTGATGGCGGAGCGCGCCGAAGCCGATGCGCGCCATGTCGAGCGCCTCTGGTCGCTCGCGCTCGACGGCCTGCCCGGATGGACGGTGAACGGCTCGGTCGAGCGGCGCTACCACGGCAATCTCAATATCCGGCGCGAGGGGGTGAACGGACTGCGCCTGATGTCCGATGCGCGGAACGTCGCCTTCTCGCTCGGCAGCGCGTGCGGCAGCGGCTCCGGAAAGGTCAGCCATGTGTTGCGCGCGATGGGGGTGGGCGAGGCCGACGCGCGCGCCTCGATCCGCCTCGGCTGGGGGCGCTATACCAGCGAGGCGGAATTGCGCGACGGCCTGACCGCGATCAGGGACGCGGCGCGGCTGCAGGGAGTCGATTGATGCGCGTCACTTTCATCCACGCCGATGGCAAGGGCCGCACCGAGGCCGAGGCGGTCCCCGGCGACATCCTGCTCGACGTCGCGCAGGCGCATCTGATGCCGCTCGAGGGCACATGCGAAGGCCAGATGGCCTGCTCGACCTGCCACGTCATTGTCGCACGCGAGGATTTCGACCGCCTGCCGCCCGCGAGCGAAGAGGAAGAGGATATGCTCGACCTCGCCGCCGGCGCCCGCCGCACCAGCCGCCTGTCGTGCCAGGTCGTGCTGACCGAGGCGCTCGACGGGCTGACCGTGCATATCCCGGGGGAAAGCCGCAACATGCAGGGCGCGCGTTGAATCGGCCTCAGACGATGCCATGCTCTTTCAGAAGCGCCTGTTCGTCGCCCGATACCCAGCCGAAAACCTTTGGTTCGCCGTCCAGTTTCTGAACGAAATAGTGGACATCGAAGTTTATGGTCACGTCCGGTCCGTCCTTGCGGGCATAATATGCCGTCCAGGCGACATGGGCCACGCAATGATGCTCATCCATGGGGGAAACGCGGATGTCGCGTATCCGCATCTCCTTCGTTCCCATCGCCCGATAGCGTTCATAGCCCTGCGCCATGACCTGCTTCAGCTGGTCGTCGTTCTTGCCGGTCATCACGCCCGCGGGCGATGCTGCGATGAACTCCGACGCGTATAGCGCCGCGACCTCCTTCATATCGGTGTCGCCGGCGAGGGACCGGTTGAAGAAGCTCTCATATCTTTCGAAGAACCTTCTTACGCTGGCTTCCATCGTCCGTCCTCCGGGTGCGGCCACGATCTGTAGGAAGCCGGAAATGGAAATTCAAATCCGGAAGACGCCTACAGAACGGCTCCTGCTTGCATTTCGCGCGATCCGCCGCCATATCCGCGCCGGGAGTCGGGCGGACGCAGTCTTCGCCAACCCGGTCAGGTCCGGAAGGAAGCAGCCGCAACGAATTCGCTGCGGGTCGTTCCGGCTCCCACCCTCACGACATGTCTGAATCGTCACCCCGGGATGACGTAAGCATGTGGGCGCGGCGGCCTCGCATTCCCCTTCGACAAGCGCTCCGGCCGCCCCTAAGACGGGCGCATGAGCGATTCCGCCGACGACGAACCCGCGATGCCGGGAATGGACCTGCCCGAAACGCCGGCGCAGCCCGCCGCGCAGGCCGGGCCTTACCGCGTCCTTGCGCGCAAATATCGGCCGCAGACATTTGCCGAACTGATCGGCCAGGACGCGATGGTCCGCACGCTCGGCAATGCGATCGCCCGCGATCGGCTCGCGCATGCTTTCCTGATGACCGGGGTGCGCGGTGTCGGCAAGACCTCGACCGCGCGGCTGATCGCCAAGGCGCTCAACTGCATCGGTCCCGACGGGCAGGGCGGGCCGACGATCGATCCGTGCGGCGTCTGCGAACCGTGCCGCGCGATCACCGAAGGCCGCCATATCGACGTGATCGAGATGGATGCCGCGTCGAACACCGGCGTCGACGACGTGCGCGAGATCATCGAGGCGGTGCGCTATGCCGCCGTGTCGGCACGCTACAAGATCTACATCATCGACGAAGTGCACATGCTGTCGCGCAACGCCTTCAACGCGCTGCTGAAAACGCTTGAGGAACCGCCGCCGCACGTCAAGTTCCTGTTCGCGACGACAGAGGTCAACAAGGTGCCGGTGACGGTGCTGTCGCGCTGCCAGCGCTTCGACCTCCGCCGCATCACCCCCGACATGCTGTTCGCGCATTTCAGCGCCATCCTCCAGAAGGAAGGGGTGGAGGCGGAGGCGCCGGCGATCTGGCTGATCGCCAATGCGGCCGAGGGTTCGGTGCGCGACGGGCTGTCGATCCTCGATCAGGCGATCGCGCACGCCGATCTCGAATCCGGCGGCGGCGGTGGCCGGATCGCCGCCGAGCAGGTGCGTACGATGCTCGGCCTGTCGGATCGCTCGACGATCGCGCAACTCATGGCGGCGATCCTGGAGGGCGATGCGGGCGGCGCGATCGACCTCGCCCGCGCCCAATATGCGCTGGGGATCGAGCCCGTCGCGATGGTGCGCGGACTGATGGACCTTACGCATGCCGTCACCCTTGCCAAGGTGTCGCGCCACGAGGACCCGGCGCTGTCGGACGATGACCGCGCGCGCATCGGCGACTGGGCGCAGAAGCTGGGCTTCGCGCCGCTGAACCGCCTCTGGCAGCTCCTGCTCAAGGGGCATGAGGAGGTGCTGCGCGCGAATAATCCGCTCGAACATCTCGAAATGCTGCTGCTGCGCGTCATCTACGCCGCCTCGCTGCCCGATCCGGGCGAGCTTGCGAAGCGCATCGAGGCGGGCGGTGCGTCCGCCCTGTCGGCGCCCCCTTCGCCGGGTCCCGCGGCGGCCGGACCGGAGAGCGCGGCAGTGGCGCCCACCGAGACTCCGGTGGCGGCGCTCACCATCCGGCAGATTCATCATCTTCTCGACAGCAGCGGGCACCAGCAGCTCGCACGGCAGGTCCATGACGAGGTGCGCGTGATCGAGCTGGAGCCCGGGCTGCTGGTGTTCGCCGCGGTCCCGACGCTCGACGGCGATTTCGCGCGCCGGCTGGGGGAGGTGTTGCGCGCGCAGACGGGCAGTCATTGGCAGGTGCGCGCCGGCGAAGGCGAGGCGCGCCCGAGCCTGAAGGACGTGGCGGAAGCGAAGAGCGCCGACAATGACGCGCGGATTCGCGAACTGCCGGTCGTGAAGGCCGCCCTGGCGGCTTTTCCCGACGCAAGGCTTGTCGAGGACGAGCATCATCAGCAAAGGTTCCAGTCATGAAATCCATCGAGGAAATGATGAAGGCGGCGCAGGAAGCGGCCGCCTCGGTGCAGGCGCAGATGCAGGAGGCGCAGGCCAAGCTCGACACGATCGAGGTCGAAGGCGTCTCGGGCGGCGGGCTCGTGCGGATTCGCGCCAGCGCGAAGGGGCGGATCAAGGGCATCGCGATCGACGACAGCCTGATGGTCCCGGGCGAAAAGCAGATGCTCGAAGACCTGCTCGCCGCCGCCTTCAACGATGCGCGCGACAAGGCCGACCAGGCGAGCAACGAGGAAATGGGCAAGATGACGAGCGGCCTGCCGCTGCCCCCGGGCTTCAAGCTGCCGTTCTGAGGTCTCTCCGGCGCCCTGACCCCCTGTTCGCGGCGGTCGGAAGGTGGCCGTTCAGCCCCGTGTCATTGAATAGGCGGCAGGTTACGCCATATTAGCGATAACGACCCTATGAACAGGGAGGCGCGCCCGCTCGGAACGCCTTCCAGGAGCCCTGATGAGCCAGACCTTTCCCCTTCTTCCGCTACGTGACATCGTCGTTTTCCCGCACATGATCGTTCCGCTGTTCGTCGGCCGCGACCGGTCGGTCGCGGCGCTCGAGGCGGCGATGGAGGCCGACAAGGAGATTTTCCTCGTCGCCCAGCTCGATCCGGGCGAGGACGATCCGGCACGCGACGATCTTTACGATACCGGCGTGATCGCGACGGTGCTCCAGCTTTTGAAGCTGCCCGACGGCACCGTCCGTGTGCTCGTCGAGGGCAAGCAGCGCGCTCGGCTGATCGACCTCGCGACCGAGGACAAGACCGTGATGGCGACCGTCGAGCCCGCCGCCGACGCGGTCGACGACAGCGTCGACACCGCCGCGCTGATGCGGTCGGTGGTCGACCAGTTCGAGCAATATGCGAAGCTCAACAAGAAGATGCCCGCCGAAACCGCGGTCCAGCTCTCGCAGATCGACGACGCCTCGCGCCTCGCCGATTCGGTCGCCGGCAACCTCAATATCAAGGTCGCCGACAAGCAGGCGCTGCTTGTGGAAGAGGCGCCCGCCAAGCGGCTCGAAATGGTGTTCGCCTTCATGGAGGGCGAACTCGGCGTGCTGCAGGTCGAAAAGAAAATCCGCGGCCGCGTCAAGCGGCAGATGGAGAAGAGCCAGCGCGAATATTATCTCAACGAACAGTTGAAGGCGATCCAGCGCGAACTCGGCAACGACAATGGCGAGGGCGGCGACGACCTCGCCGAACTCCAGACGAAGATCGACACGCTCAAGCTGTCGAAGGAAGCCAAGGCCAAGGCCGAAGCCGAATTGAAAAAGCTCCGTGCGATGGCGCCGATGTCGGCCGAGGCGACGGTCGTCCGCAACTATCTCGACACGCTGCTCGGCCTGCCCTGGGGCAAGAAGTCGAAGCTCAAGAAGGATATCGCCACCGCGCAGGCGGTGCTCGACGACGACCATTATGCGCTCGAAAAGGTCAAGGACCGCATCGTCGAATATCTCGCGGTGCAGGCACGGACCAACAAGCTGAAGGGGCCGATCCTGTGCCTCGTCGGCCCGCCGGGCGTCGGCAAGACCTCGCTGGGGCGCAGCATCGCCAAGGCGACGGGCCGCGCGTTCGTGCGCCAGTCGCTGGGTGGCGTGCGCGACGAGGCCGAGATTCGCGGCCATCGCCGCACCTACATCGGCTCGCTGCCGGGCAAGATCGTCACCAACCTCAAGAAGGCGGGGGCGATGAACCCGCTGATCCTGCTCGACGAGATCGACAAGCTTGGCCAGGATTTCCGCGGCGACCCGGCGTCGGCGCTGCTCGAGGTGCTCGATCCCGAACAGAATGCGAAGTTCCAGGACCATTATCTGGAAATCGACGTCGACCTGTCGGACGTGATGTTCGTGACGACGGCCAACTCGCTCAACCTGCCGCAGCCTTTGCTCGACCGCATGGAGATCATCCGGCTCGAAGGCTATACCGAGGACGAGAAGGTCGAGATCGCCAAGCGTCACCTGATCGCCAAGCAGGTCGAGGCGCATGGGCTGAAGCCCGACGAGTTCGAACTGACCGAAGACGGGCTGCGCGACCTCATCCGTTACTACACGCGTGAAGCGGGCGTCCGCACGCTGGAGCGCGAGATCGCGCGGCTGGCGCGCAAGGCGCTGCGCAAGATTCTCGAAGGCAAGGCGACGAGCGTCACCATCACGCCCGAGAATCTGGCCGAGTTTTCCGGCGTGCGGAAATTCCGCCACGGCGTCGGCGATCGCGAGGATCAGGTCGGTGCGGTCACCGGTCTGGCGTGGACCGAGGTCGGCGGCGAACTGCTGACGATCGAGGCGGTGACCGTCGCCGGCAAGGGCCAGGTGCGGACGACCGGCAAGCTCGGCGAGGTGATGACCGAATCGGTGCAGGCCGCGCTGTCCTTCGTGAAGGCGCGCGCCCCGGCCTATGGCATCAAGCCCAGCCTGTTCGCGCGCAAGGACATCCATATCCACCTGCCCGAAGGCGCGGTGCCCAAGGACGGTCCGTCGGCGGGCGTCGGTATGGTGACCGCGATGGTGTCGACGCTCACCGGCATCCCGGTGCGCAAGGATGTCGCGATGACCGGCGAGGTGACGCTGCGCGGGCGGGTGCTCGCGATCGGCGGGCTCAAGGAAAAGCTGCTCGCGGCGCTGCGCGGCGGCATCACGACCGTCCTGATTCCCGAGGAGAATGAGAAGGATCTGGTCGAGATTCCGGCGAATATCACCGAGAAGCTCCGGATCGTGCCGGTCAGTCACGCCGATCAGGTCCTGGCCGAAGCGTTGACCGGACCCGTCGAACCGATCGAGTGGACCGAGGCCGACGAACTGGCCGCGTCGCCACCGCTGGCGCCCGGCGCCGACCCCGAATCGGCGATCCGGCACTGACCGGGCGCCGACCGGGCGTGGCGTACGGAGCGCTTTTCGTCGCAAAAACGCCGATTCGGGGCGTTTTTCCCCGTTTTTTGCTTTGACAAGGCGGGGTGAAACGGCGTTAGTGACGCGCCATGGCAAGGCCATGAATCACTTACAACCACTCACAGGGGTTCCTTAGGCATGAACAAGCAAGACCTGATCGCCACCGTCGCTGACTCGAGCGGCCTGACCAAGGGCGATGCGAGCAAGGCGGTCGAGGCCGTTTTCGACGCGATTACCGCATCGCTGAAGAAGGGCGGCGAAGTCCGTCTCGTCGGCTTCGGGACGTTCTCGGTCAGCAAGCGCAAGGCGTCGACCGGCCGCAACCCGCGCACCGGCGAGACGATGACCATCGCGGCGTCGAACCAGCCGAAGTTCAAGGCCGGCAAGGCCCTCAAGGACGCCTGCAACTAAGGCAGGCGCCTTTTGGCGAACAAATCTCGGGCCGCGGCGCAAGTCGCGGCCCGATTTGCATGCGGTGCGTGCAAAAGCCCGTTGCAATCATCGCCGCAGCGGTTATGGACGACCCGCTTTCGGACGCGGCATCAGCCGCAACATGCCGGAACGGGCGCGTAGCTCAGTGGTAGAGCACACCCTTCACACGGGTGGGGTCGCAAGTTCAATCCTTGCCGCGCCCACCATGGTCCGGACGGCCGAACCCGAAGCGATATGGGGGCTGACCACGTCATTCATCGCCTATTCAATGCGTCGGACTTACAGGATGCGGTCATGACCCGCGCCCTGATCCTTTCGCTCGCTTCGGCGGTCCTGCTTTCGACGGGCGCCCCCGCGGCCGCGCGCGGCGACCGCGATCAGGACCATCTGCGCGAGGCGGCGGCGCAGGGCGAGGTGATCCCGCTCAACAAGCTGATCGCGGAGGTGCGCTCGCGTCCGCCCTATAATGGAATGACCTATCTCGGCGGGCCGCAGTTCATCGCCAGCCAGATGGTCTATGCGCTCAAGTTCATGGACGGCAGCCAGGTCGTCGTCGTCTATGTCGACGCGCGCACCGGCCGCATCGTGGGCCGCAAGCCCTGAATTCCTTCCGCTGAATCCCGCTTCGTGCAACGACATTTTGCGATGATCGTTCGGAGTTGTTAGACAGTCGCAACCCAGGCGGCCGGCGGGTGCCGGTCCGCGGCAGAAAGGTCTTTGAATGCGGATCCTGATTGTTGAAGACGAACCCACGCTCGGGCCGCAGCTCAAGGCGACGCTCGAAGCGAACGGCTATGCCGTCGACCTTGCCACCGACGGCGAGGAGGGGCATTTCCTGGGTTCGACCGAAAGCTACGATGCCGCGATCCTCGACCTCGGCCTGCCGGAGATCGACGGGCTGACCGTGCTCGACCGCTGGCGCAAGGAAAAGCGCAATTTCCCCGTGCTCGTCCTGACCGCGCGCGACAGCTGGTCGGACAAGGTCGCCGGGCTCGACGCCGGTGCCGACGACTATCTCGCCAAGCCTTTCCAGACCGAGGAACTGATCGCGCGGCTGCGCGCGCTGATCCGCCGTGCCTCAGGCAATGCGTCGAGCGAACTCGTCGCGGGCAAGGTGCGCCTCGACACCCGCTCGGGCCGGGTGACGCTCGGCGGCGAGCCGGTGAAGCTGACCGCGCAGGAATATAAGCTGCTCTCCTACCTCCTGCACCACAAGGGCAAGGTGGTGTCGCGCACCGAGCTGATCGAGCATATCTACGATCAGGATTTCGACCGCGATTCGAACACGATCGAGGTTTTCGTGACGCGCATCCGCAAGAAGCTGGGCGCCGACATCATCACCACCATCCGCGGCCTCGGATACCAGCTCGACGATCCACGGGATTGACCGTCGGCCGATGACCGAGGGGGATGCGGCGAAAGCGGAAGCGGCGAGCGACGATTTCGCATCGCGCCCGGCGCTGACGAGCCGCATCACCGGCTCGCTGGCGCGGCGCATGATCGCGATCGCCGCGCTGTGGATATCGCTGCTGCTGATCGGCGGCGGCTTCGCGCTCGACCGGGTGCTGACCGGCGCGATCACGCGCAATTTCGATTCGAACCTCGAATATGTGCTGATCGCGATGATCCGCTCGTCGGAAATCGGTCCCGACGGGGAGGTGCGGATGATCGAGCCGCTCGGCGATCAGCGATTCCTCGAACCATACAGCGGCCTTTACTGGCAGATCAGCGGCGGCGGGCAGGAACCCTATCCGTCGCGCTCGCTGTGGGAGCGTCGCCTCGACACGTCGGACAAGCACGACGACCGGCAACTCCACACCTACGACAGCCGCCAGTTCCCCGACGAGGAACTGCGCGTGCTCGAACGCGATGTCGTGCTGCCCGGCAGCAAGGTCAACTGGCGCTTCCAGATCGCCCAGTCGCGCGAGGCGCTCGACCTTCAGATCCGGGCGGTGCGCGCGACGCTGATCCCCAGCCTGGCGCTGCTCGGCCTCGGCCTGATCGTGCTCGCGGGCTTGCAGACCTTCTACGGCCTGTGGCCGCTGCGCCATATCCGCCGCGCGATCGCGGCGATGCGCGGCGGGGAAAATCGCCGCATCATCGCGCCGCTGCCGCTGGAGGTGCAGCCGATGGTCGACGAACTCAACGCGCTGCTCGCGCACAATGAAAAGCAGGCGGAGGAGGCGCGGCTGCACGCCGGCAACCTCGCCCATGCGCTCAAGACGCCGCTGACCGTCCTGCTCACCAGTGCCACTGGATCGACGAGCGACCTTGCCGAGATCGTGCGGCGCGAGGCGGCGGCGATGCGGCGGCAGGTCGACCATCATCTGGCGCGTGCGCGCGCGGTCGGTCGGCGCGGCGCGGCGCAGGCGCGCGCCAATGTCTTCGCCAGCGTCGACAGCGTGTCGCGCGCGGTCGCCGCGCTCTATCCCGACGTGCGGCTGGACGCCGCGGGCGACAGGAATGTCGTCGCGCGCGTCGAGCGCCAGGACCTCGACGAACTGGTCGGCAACCTGCTCGACAATGCCGCCAAATATGGCGGCGGCAGCGTCTTCGTCACGGTGCAGCGCGACGGCAACATGGCAGAGATATTGATCGAGGACGACGGCGCGGGCATTTCGCCGACCGATCGCGATCGCATCTTCGACCGCGGCGTAAGGCTCGACAGCAACAAGCCCGGAACCGGTCTGGGCCTGGCGATCGTCCGCGACGTCGCCGAAATCTATGGCGGCAGCGTCGCGCTGGAGGAAAGCGAGGATTTGGGCGGCGCGCTCGTGCGCCTACGGCTACCGGCGGGGTAGCGGTACAGGTTGCTGGAGCGGTGGACATTCCCCATCTTCGTCATCCCCGCGAAAGCGGGGGTCCAGAGCATGCGCCAGCTGACCTTTCCCTGGCTTCCCGCTTTCGCGGGAACGACAAGGTGAAAGTAAGAAGGGCGCTCCACCTCCCGGCTCACCGAACCCGCGCGAAATTCCGCTGTCCTGCATTATCCGGCCGTGCCGGCATGACGATGACTCTTTGACCCGTTCGCCGTTCGCCTGCCCAATCGCGCATACGGGGCTTTTGTGGCTTAAGCCGCCCCGACCTCCAGCCCGCGCTGCACCGCCGGCCGCGCGAGCCCGCGGTCGAGCCAAGCCTGCACGTTGCGGAACCGCTCGAACCCGACGATGTCGGCGGCGTCGTAGAACCCGATCAGGTTGCGCACCCAGCCGAGCAGCGAGATGTCGGCGATGCTGTAACCCTCGTCCATGATCCACGTCCGTCCATCGAGCCGGTCGTCGAGCACCCCGAGCAGCCGCGCGGATTCGGCCGCGTAGCGGTCGCGCGGACGCTTGTCCTCATATTCGCGTCCGGCGAACTTGTGGAAAAAACCGAGCTGGCCGAACATCGGGCCGGCACCGCCCATCTGCCACATCACCCACTGGATCGTTTCGTAGCGGGCGTTCGGATCGGCGGGCAGGAACATCCCCGTCTTGTCGGCGAGATAAATCAGGATCGCGCCCGATTCGAACAGCGCCAGCGGCTTTCCGCCCGGTCCATCGGGGTCGTAGATCGCCGGAATCTTGCCGTTGGGGTTCAGGGCCAGAAAGGCCGGGTCATGGCTTTCGTTCGCCATGATGTCGATGCGATGCGCCTCATAGGGCAGGCCCGTTTCCTCGAGCATGATGCTCGCCTTGACGCCGTTGGGGGTCGGCGCGGTGAAGAGTTGCAGCCGCTCGGGATGGCGCGCCGGCCATTTGGCGAAAATGGGGTGATCAAGGGTCATGCACCGGCCTCCCTTTTGAAATGTTCGTGATGGCGGATCACTTCGTCGATGATGAAGCGGAGGAATTTCTCGCTGAATTCGGGGTCGAGGTCGGCCTCGCGGGCCAGACCGCGCAGCCGCTCGACCTGGCGCGCCTCGCGGTCGGGATCGGCAGGCGGCAGGTCGATCCGTGCCTTCAGCTCGCCCACCGCCTTCGTCACCTTGAACCGTTCGGCGAGCATATAGATCAGCGCCGCGTCGATATTGTCGATGCTCTGGCGGTAACGGCTCAACTGGTCGTCCATGCGCGGCTCCTCTCGTGCCCGGCACGCTTGGCACCGGCGGGGGGCGGCTGGCAAGCCGAAAGTCGTTGCAAAATCGGGATCGCGCGGCCAAGGCTCGCCGCGTCATGACTGCCGAAATCCTCCAGCTCCACGGCGACCGGCCGCCCTCGCTCGACCCGATGATGGCGCTCGTCGCTGCCGATATGAACGAGGTGAATGCGGTCATCCTCGACCGCATGCAGTCGCAGGTGCCCTTGATCCCCGAGCTGGCGGGTCATCTGATCGCGGGCGGCGGCAAGCGGATGCGGCCGATGCTGACGCTGGCGTGCGGAAAGTTGCTCGATTATCCGGGCCACCGCCATTGCAAGCTCGCCGCGGCGGTCGAGTTCATCCACACCGCGACGCTGCTCCACGACGATGTCGTCGACGGGTCGGACCTGCGCCGCGGCCGCAAGACCGCGAACATCATCTGGGGCAACAGCGCGTCGGTCCTCGTCGGCGATTTCCTGTTCAGCCGCGCTTTCGAGGTGATGGTCGAGGACGGTTCGCTGAAGGTGCTGAAGATCCTCTCCCGCGCGTCCGCGGTGATTGCCGAGGGCGAGGTGAACCAGCTTTCGGCGCAGCGCCGGATCGAGACGAGCGAGGACCAGTATCTGGAGATCATCAACGCCAAGACCGCCGAACTGTTCGCCGCGGCGTGCAAGATCGCGGCGGTGGTCGCCGAGCGCGACGAGGCGACCGAGGCGGCGCTCGACGCCTATGGCCGCAATCTCGGCATCGCCTTCCAGCTTGTCGACGATGCGATCGACTATGTCTCCGACGAGGCGACGATGGGGAAGGGGGTCGGCGACGATTTCCGCGATGGCAAGGTCACGCTGCCCGTCATCCTCGCCTATGCGCGCGGCACGGCGGAGGAGCGCGAATTCTGGAAGCAGGCGATCGTCGGCCACCGGACCTCGGACGACGACCTCGCCCATGCGACCGCGCTGCTGCTGAAGCACGACACGATTGCCGACACGCTGGCGCGGGCGCGTCACTACGGCCAGCGCGCGGTCGATGCGATCGGCGGCTTCCGTGCCAGCCGGGCCAAGGCGGCGCTGACCGAAGCCGTCGCCTTCGCGGTCGCCCGCGCCTATTGAACCGGGGATGACGCGCGGGTCGACGATCCTGCCGATCGACGCGGTGCTGCCCGACATATTGGCGGCGCTGACCCTGAAACCCAATGCTGTCGTCGTCGCGCCGCCCGGTGCGGGCAAGACGACGCGCGTCGCGCCCGCCCTGCTCGACCAACCGTGGTGCAAGGGCGCGATATGGCTGCTTTCGCCGCGCCGGCTCGCGGCGCGCGCCGCGGCCGAACGGATCGCCGAGGAAATGGGCGCCGCGGTCGGTGGGCTCGTCGGCTATGCGACGCGGCTCGACAGCCGCCAGTCGCCCGCGACGCGGCTGCTGGTGATGACCCCCGGCCTGTTCCGCAATCGCATCCTCGCCGACCCGGAGCTTCAGGGCGTGTCGGCGGTGCTGTTCGACGAGGTCCACGAACGCAGCCTCGACGGCGATTTCGCGCTCGCGCTGGCCATCGACGCGCAACAGGGGCTGCGCGACGACCTGCGTCTCGTCGCCATGTCGGCGACGCTCGATGGCGCACGCTTTAGCGCCCTGCTCGGCGACGCGGCGGTGATCCGGAGCGAGGGGAAAAGCTGGCCGCTCGACCTGCGGCATGTCGGCCGCCGTGCCGAGGATCGGCTCGAAGCATCGCTGCTGGCGACGGTGCGGCAGGCGATGGCCGACGAACCGGAGGGCGACATGCTCGCCTTCCTGCCCGGCGCTGCCGACATCGAGCGCGCCGCGGCGGCGGTCGAGGCGGCCGGCCTGCCTCTCGTCGTCCATCGCCTCCATGGGCAGGTCGACCCGGCGCAGCAGCGCAAGGCGCTGGTGCGCGACCCCGATGGCGCGCGCAAGCTGATCCTCGCGACGAGCATCGCGGAGACCAGCCTGACCATCGACGGCGTGCGCATCGTCATCGACGCCGGCTTGTCGCGCCGCCCGCGTTTCGACAAGGCGGCGGGGATCGCGCGGCTCGTCACCGAACGAGCAAGCCAGGCATCGGCGACCCAGCGTGCGGGGCGCGCGGCGCGTCAGGCGCCGGGGGTTGCCTATCGATTGTGGGAAGCGGCGGCGACCGCGGGTATGCCGCCGTTCGACCCGCCCGAGATCCACGAGAACGACCTGATGCCGGTCGTGCTCGATTGCGCGAGCTGGGGCATCGTCGATCCGCGGCAGCTCGGCTGGCTCGATCCGCCGTCGCCGGCCGCGGTCGCCGAGGCCAAAGGGCGATTGCAGGCGATCGGCGCGCTCGGCGACGACGGGCGGATCACGCCGCATGGCCAGGCGCTCGCGGCCGTGCCGCTGCCGGTGCCGCTTGCGCACATGCTGCTCGACGCGGCGGGGGCGGGTGAGGCCGGTCTCGCGGCGCGGCTCGCGGTGTTGCTCACCGAGCCGGGGCTTGGCGGTCGCGGCGTCGATATCGAGGCGCGGCTCGGCCGCTGGAAGGCGATGAAGGGCGACCGCGCCGAGGGCGCGATACGTCTGGCCCGGCGCCTTGCCGCGCTGGGCGAGCGATTGGCGGAGCCATCCGGATCGAGCGAAACGCGCTCGATCGGCGGCTGGATCGCGACGGCGTGGCCCGACCGCGTCGCGCGCCGGCGCGCCGGCCAGCGCGGCGAATATCTGAGCGTCGGCGGGCGGGCCTATCGCATCGACCCCGTCGATCCGCTCGCGGGCAGCGAATGGCTCGCCATAGCCGATGCGCAAGGGCATGCGGCGGGCGTGCGCATCCTCGCCGCGGCGGCGATCGACGCGGCCGAGGTCGAGGCGATCTTCGCCGACCGCATCGTTCAGCAGACGGCGAGCCGCTACGACGCCGATACCGACCGCGTCGACCACCGCCGCGAACGGCGGTTGGGCGCGGTTGTGCTGACAAGCGGCAGGACGGCGCGCGAGGCCGGGGCCGAGGACGACGGCGCGGTGCGGCTTGCCGCGGTGCGCGATAAGGGGCTCGGGCTGATCGGCTGGGGTCCGGCATCGCAGGCGCTGCGCCAGCGGGCCTCTTTCGCCGGGCTCGACGCGCTGTCGACGGCCGCGCTTGCCGACAGCCTCGACATCTGGCTCGAACCGTTGCTCGGCAATTGCCGGGGGCTGCGCGACATCGGCGACCGGCGGCTGGCCGACGCGTTGGCGGGCCTGCTCGATTGGCCGGCACGGCAGTTGCTCGAAAAGCTGGCGCCCGCCGACTATGCGACGCCGGCGGGCAGCCGCCACGCGATCGACTATGGCGCCGAGGGCGGACCGACGGTCAGCGTGCGGGTGCAGGAGATGTTCGGCCTCGCGCGCCATCCGACCGTCGGCGATCCGCCGATGCCGCTCGTCCTCGCGCTGACGTCGCCGGCGCATCGCCCGATCCAGACGACGCGCGACATCGTTTCATTCTGGAAAGGAAGCTGGCACGAGGTGGCGCGCGAGATGCGCGGACGCTATCCGAAACACAGCTGGCCTGACGACCCGGCGAGCGCGCGGCCGACCTTGCTCACCAAGGCGGCGCAGGCGCGGCGCGACGCGCGATAAGCCCTCTTTCCGGGCGCGCCGCAAATGGCTAAGGCGGCGGCATCGGCACCAGCACCAGTTGAGGACGAACCATGAAAGCGCGGATTTTCCAGAAGCCCAAGAATGCGATGCAGTCCGGTCGCGCCGGAACGCAGCGCTGGATGCTGGAGTTCGCCCCCGCCGAACCGCGCAAGGCCGATCCGCTGATGGGCTGGGCGGGCAGCGGCGACACGCAGCGTCAGCTTCGCCTGGGCTTTGCGAGCCGCGACGAGGCGCTCGCCTATGCCGAGCGCGAGGGGCTGGAGGTCGAAATCATTCCGACGCCGACGCGCCGTCTGAAGATTCAGGCCTACGCCGACAATTTCCGCTGACCATCAGCCCGACAAGGAAGCGGGTATCGCGGCGGGGCTGAGGGTCTGGCGAAATCCGTCAAGGCGGCTTCGGATCAGGGCGCGATAGGCATCGAGCGGCATCTCGCGATCTTCGACGGCTGCGACGCCGCGCGAGGCGGAAATGAGCACGGGCCCGGTCGGCGTCGCGAGGGCGGACGTCGCGCGCGGGTCCCCGCCCTGGAAACCCAGGCCCGGCGCGAGAAAGACCGATCGCGGCATGACAGTTCGCAATCGTTGCCCCTGCGACGGATAAGTCGCGCCGACAACGGCGCCGACCGCGCCTATCCCATGATCGCCGATGGTTTCGTCCGCCCAGACGGCTACGGCTTCGGCCACCCGCTCCGATACCGAAGTGCCATCCACGATTTGGTCCTGAAGCCATCCCGATCCGGGATTGGAGGTCTTGACGAGAATGAAGAGCCCCTTGCCGTAATCGCGGGCGCAATCGACGAAGGGCTTGAGCGTTTCCGGCCCCAGGAACGGATTGACCGTCAGGCAGTCGACTTCAAGGTCCGAACCGCCCGGCACCAGATAGGCGCGCGCGTAAGCATCGGCGGTCGATCCGATATCTCCGCGCTTCGCATCGAGGATCACCGCCATCCTACGTTCGCGCGCGATCGCGATGCATCGTGCGAGGCTGGCCATCCCGCCGCTGCCGAATGCCTCGAAATAGGCCGACTGGAATTTGACGAAGCCGACCTTGCCTTCCGCGCCGTCGAGAAGGGCCTTGACGTATCGTTCCAGGAACAGATCGGACCGGTCGCACAGCGACAAGGGTGCATGATCCGGCGCCGGATCGATTCCCAGAACGAGGGAGCCGACCGTTTCGATCTTCGATTTTACGGTGTCGCCCCAGTGCATATCCCGTTCCCACCGATCCAGCGCCGGTCATCTGCCACTTCGTCGCCGAATCCGCAAACGATTAGCGTGGACGGAGCAGACGGCGGATGTGGGAAAGGAAACGAGTGATCGCGGCTTGCGGCGGAACGACGGATCAGGCGTCGGCGTCGGGCTGCAGCAGTTTGTGCAGGTGGACGACGACATATTTCATCTCAGCGTCGTCGACGGTGCGCTGCGCGGCGGCGCGCCATGCCTTTTCGGCGGCCTTGTAGTCGGGGAACAGGCCGACGATGTCGAGGTTGTTCAGGTCGACGAAATCGAGGCCCTGGGGATCGCTGACGCGACCACCGAAGACGAGGTGCAGCTTGCTCATTGTCTATATTCCTTGGCGTGCAGCGCTGGGGAGGGAAGGGCGCGCCCCTAACAGCCCCGCGCCGTTACGGCAAGGGGCCGCCATGGTCGCAGCAGGCCACGGTGGACCAGCTTCGGCGCTCCTGGCTTAGCGCGCCCGGTTCAGCGCGGGCGACGGCCTATTCGGAATCCCCGCGCTTCGGCAGCAGTGAGCCGAGCAGGGCCCCCACCGCCGCGGCGCCGGCGAGCAGGGCAAGCGGCTGTTCCTCGGCCACGGTCTTGAGCTTGCCGCCCGCACGCTTCGCCTGGGCCTTGCCCTTCTCATAGGCTTGCTCAGCGACCTCGCGTGCCGCGTCGGCCTGTTCGCGGCCTTTGGTCGCGAGATCGCTCGTCGCCGCGCGGGCGCGGCCATAGCCTTCCTGGATGCGCGCCTTAGCCGCCTCGGCGGTTGCGCGGGCATTTTCGGCGGTTTTCTCCGCAAGTTCATTCGCTTTCGCCTGCGCGTCACGGGCGGTCTCACCGAAGGGCTTCATCGTCATTCTCCATCGTCTGTGCACTTTCGTCCGTAGCCGTGTCGGCGGGGCGCAGTCGTTCGGCGAGCGCGTTCGCGAGATCGCGTGCCTTGCGCCCGACCGTGGGGGCGTGCGTTCTGATCGGTTCGCGAAACATCCATGCGAGCCCGGCGACGGCGGCCAGCGTGATCGGCAGGCGGTTGTCGCGAAACTGCTTGCGGACCGCGTGCGCGGTGTCGTCGACCGCCGCGCTCAGGCGATATTTGCCGCGATCGACGAGCGCCTGCGGTTTGAAGGCCTGCTGCGCCACGTCCAGTTTGCGGCGCAGTTGCGCGCGCTGCATCATCGACCGGCGCGCGGCGTTGATCAGGCGGTTGCGCGATGCGGGCATCAGTCGTCGTCTCCCTCGTGCATCAGGTCGCGGCGCAGCGCCGTCCTGACATCGCCGACGCTGATCTTTGCGCGCCACCCGGCGAAGCCCGCAAGCGCGATCAGCGACGCAAAGACGATCAGCGTCGCGAGCAACGGCCCGACGTGCGGTGCGAGGACCAGGATCGCGCCGAACGCCACCGCCAGCATCGCCACGAGCAGCGCGCAGGCGGCGACGAAACCCCAGGCCGACGCCCATTTGATTCCGTGTCCGGCGAGCGCGCCGCGTGCTTCGAGCAGCGCCAGTTCCGCTCTGGCGGTCGTCGACAGATTGTCGACGACATCGCGGACGATGTCCTCGAGCGGCACCGGTGGCGGCGGCGCGGCGGGACCGTTGGGCGCGTAACCGTGGCTTACGCCATCGAAGGCGCGCCTATCGGAGGCGGGCGGCGTGTCGGGATCGTGCGGCGGCAAGACAGATCAGCCGTTGTTCGAGCCCTTCAGCATCCGGGCGAGAACGAAACCGATCACCGCCGCGGCGCCGACAGCGACCGCCGGGCTCTTCTTGACGAAATCGCGCGTCGAAGCGGCGAGTTCGTCGAGATCCTTCTGGTCGAGCGTCGAGGCGAGGCCCGCGACGGTCGAGGCGGCCGAGCGAGCATAGTCGCCATATTGCTTGCCGAACTTGCTGTCGACGGTACCGGCGCTGTCCTCGAGCATCTTGGCGAGGTTGCCGACGGCTTCGGCGGCCTTGTCCTTGCCCTTGGCTGCCGCGTCGCGGGCCTTCGTCGATGCCTGGTTGGCGAGCGTCGTCGCTTCGTCCTTCAGCGAGGCGGCCTTCTTGCCGGCTTCGGTCTTGATCGTGTCGCGCGTCGCGGCAAGCTGATCGCGGATCGGATGGTCCTTCGCCGCCTTCACGGTCGCGGGATTGCGAGCCGGGGCAGCCTTGGTCGCACCGGCCTTTGCCGGTGCCTTGGCGCGGGGAGCAGCCTTTTTCGTCGCGGGAGTAGCGGCTTTGGCCATCACGTCATCCTCTTCATCTGTGTCGAACGCCACGCCTGCCGTGCCGTCGATGATCCTGTCCCCATTATATAGCAAGGCGCGCCGAATGGTTCCATAGCGCCGCGAATTTCCCGCGAAAATTCCCGCGGCACCGGTTGCCTTGCCGGCGCGGCGTCGATAACAGGCGGGCGCCTTCCTCATCCGGCCAGCGATGGCCTTTTCAACAGGACCCGACCCATGACCGCGATCATCGACATCCACGGCCGCGAAATCCTCGACAGCCGCGGCAATCCCACCGTCGAAGTCGATGTGCTGCTGGAGGACGGCAGCTTCGGTCGCGCCGCGGTGCCCTCGGGCGCCTCGACCGGCGCGCACGAGGCGGTCGAACTGCGCGACGGCGACAAGGCGCGCTATCTGGGCAAGGGCGTGACCAAGGCCGTCGCGGCGGTGAACGGCGAGATCGCCGAGGCGCTGATCGGCATGGAGGCCGAGGATCAGCGCGACCTCGACATGGCGATGATCGACCTCGACGGCACGCCCAACAAGGGCCGCCTCGGCGCCAATGCGATCCTGGGCGTCAGCCTGGCCGCCGCGAAGGCCGCGGCCGATGCGCGCGGCCTGCCGCTCTACCGCTATGTCAGCGGCGTGTCGGCGCGTACCCTGCCGGTGCCGATGATGAACATCATCAACGGCGGCGAGCATGCCGACAATCCGATCGACGTGCAGGAATTCATGATCATGCCGGTCGGTGCGGGCAGCATCGCCGATGCCGTGCGCTGGGGCAGCGAAATCTTCCACACGCTGAAGAAGGGGCTCGCGCAAAAGGGGCTCGCGACCGCAGTCGGCGACGAGGGCGGCTTTGCCCCGAACCTCGCCTCGACGCGCGACGCGCTCGACTTCATCGCCGCGTCGGTCGAGCAGGCCGGGTTCAAGCTGGGCAGCGACGTCGTGCTGGCGCTCGATTGCGCCGCGACCGAATTCTTCAAGGGCGGCAAATATGAGATCAGCGGCGAAAGCCTGTCGCTGACCCCCGAACAGATGGCCGATTATCTCGCCGCGCTGGTCAGGGATTATCCGATCAAGTCGATCGAGGACGGGATGAGCGAGGATGATTTCACCGGATGGAAGGCGCTGACCGACCTGATCGGCGACCGGTGCCAGCTTGTCGGCGACGACCTGTTCGTCACCAACCCGGCGCGTCTCGAAGAGGGGATCAAGGGCGGGCTCGCCAATTCGCTGCTCGTCAAGGTCAACCAGATCGGCACGCTGTCGGAGACGCTCGACGCGGTCGATATGGCGCATCGCGCGCGTTACACGGCGGTGATGTCGCACCGTTCGGGCGAGACCGAGGATTCGACGATCGCCGACCTCGCGGTCGCGACCAACTGCGGCCAGATCAAGACCGGCAGCCTCGCGCGGTCCGACCGGCTCGCCAAATACAACCAGCTCATCCGCATCGAGGAGGAACTGGGCGATATGGCGCGCTATCCGGGTGCGTCGATCTTCGGTTGAGCTACGCCGCTTCGAACAGTGCCATGTCGATCGTGAAGGAGCCGTCGGCCTCGATCGCATAATGGCGCGCGACCGTATCGCTCGTCGCCGCCTGCAACGCGCGGATCGCTTCGACCTGGACGGACGGCGTTCGCATGCGCGCGGTCCAGTCGGCGAAATCCATTCGCAGCCGCGCCGTGACGACGGCGCCGACCGAGAAGCCGGCGCGCGCCAGCATCGCGGTCCATTCGGCCTGGGAATAATCGCGGACATGCGACGTATCGCGCAATAGCTCGACCGACTGAAGGTGCGTGTCGCGAGCGGCTTCGCCGGGGGACACGATATCGATGAACAGGGCCGGGGCCCCGCGCGCCAGCACGCGTCGCGCTTCGCGCAGCCCCGCCTCGGTGTCGCGCCAGTGGTGGACCGAAAAGCGGCAGGCGAGGAAGTCGAAGCCGCCGTCGGGAAAGGGGAGGGCTTCGGCCGAAGCGACGATCGTCTCGATATTGCCGATCTGCCGCCGCGCGGCTTCGGCCTCGACCGCCGCGAGCATGTCGGACGACAGGTCGCACGCCGTGACGGCACCCGCGTGCGGCGCGATCGCATAGGCGACATGGCCTCCGCCGCAACCGAGGTCGAGCGCCCGCCGCGGCCGCAACGCCGCGGCGCGCGCGGCGATCCGCGCAAGATCGTCCCCCGTCGCATGCACGGCGCTGGTGACATAGGACCGGGCGGTCGGGCCGAACTGTTCGCGGACGCGATCATCGTGATGGCTGCTCATTCCGGGCGTCTTCCCACAGGCTTTTGCCCCGCGCAAGTTCCGTGCCCGCCTGTTTCGTCCGAAGGCGGAGGGGGATCGCATCATGCCGCTTGACGTCTGGAATCACTTGTGATTCAACGCCCGAATGACGCAGCGCCACAAATTCCGCAAGTCGATGAGCCGAGCCGTCGGTCCCGCGGTGGCGCTGATCGCGGTGCTGGCGATGATCGGCTATATCATCTTCGGTCCGACCGGGCTCTACGCATGGGGCGATTACAGCCAGTCGGTCGAGAAGAAGCGCGTCGTGCTGAGCGAACTGGCCAAGAAGCAGAACGAACTGCAGAACCGCGTCAACCTGCTCGACCGGCGGCGCGTCGACCCCGATCTGGCGGACGAATATGTGCGCGAGAAGCTGGGCGTCAATCACCAGGACGAGGTGATCATTCCGATGGACGGATCGGAAAAGCCCTAGGTCACAGACCTAGACGTCCCGACGGACGGAGAAACCCGGAAAGGCATATCGGGCGGCCCGAAGCGGGCGTTGCCAATCATGGCTGGGCAGTCCTATAGGAGGCCTTGCCGTAACGGCTAAACGCAAAGGAAACCGCCTTGGCCAAAGCACCTGCGCGCAAGACTGCCGCGCCAAAAAAAACTGCATCCACCCCAGCCCCCACGTCCAACCGCGAAACACCGCGCGATCCTGCTCCCTATAAGGCGACACCGGAGGAACTCGAGACATTCTATCGCGAGATGCTGCTCATCCGGCGTTTCGAGGAGAAGGCCGGCCAGCTCTACGGCCTCGGCCTGATCGGCGGCTTCTGTCACCTCTATATCGGGCAGGAGGCCGTCGCGGTTGGCCTGCAATCGGCGCTCGACGGCGACAAGGACAGCGTCATCACCGGCTATCGCGACCATGGCCACATGCTTGCCTATGGCATCGATCCCAAGGTGATCATGGCCGAACTGACCGGCCGCGCCGCCGGCATTTCACGCGGCAAGGGCGGCTCGATGCACATGTTCAGCGTCGAGCATAAATTCTATGGCGGTCATGGCATCGTCGGCGCGCAGGTCGCGCTCGGCACCGGTCTTGCCTTCGCGCACAAATATCGCGGCGACGGCGGCGTCGCCATGGCCTATTTCGGCGACGGCGCCGCGAACCAGGGTCAGGTGTACGAAAGCTTCAACATGGCCGAGCTGTGGAAGCTGCCGATCATCTTCGTGATCGAGAACAACCAGTATGCGATGGGCACGTCGGTCAACCGCTCGTCGGCCGAGGACCAGCTCTATCGCCGCGGCGAGAGCTTCCGCATTCCCGGCATGCAGATCGACGGCATGGACGTGCTCGCGGTGCGCGGCGCGGCCGAGGCGGCGCTCGAATGGGTGCGCGCGGGTAAGGGACCGATCCTGCTCGAACTCAAGACCTATCGCTATCGCGGCCACTCGATGTCCGACCCCGCCAAATATCGCAGCCGCGAAGAGGTGCAGGCGGTGCGCGACAAGTCGGACGCGATCGAGGGGCTGAAAAAGCTGATGCTCGATGCCGGGATCGGCGAGGAAAAGATCAAGGAGATCGACAAGGAAATCCGCCAGGTCGTGAACGAGGCCGCAGACTTCGCCGAAAGCGCGCCGGAACCGGAGCTTTCCGACCTTTATACCGATGTGCTGGTGGAGCAATATTGAGATGGCGATCGAACTGAAGATGCCGGCGCTGTCGCCGACGATGGAAGAAGGCACGCTCGCCAAATGGCTCGTCAAGGAAGGCGACGAGGTGAAGTCGGGCGACATTCTCGCCGAGATCGAAACCGACAAGGCGACGATGGAATATGAAGCGGTCGACGAAGGCACGGTCGCGCAGATCCTGATCCCCGAAGGCACCGACAATGTGAAGGTCGGCACGGTGATCGCGCTGATCGCGGGCGAGGGGGAGGAGGCCGCTCCAGCAACTGCGCCTGCCCCCGCCCCCGCCCCCGCGGAACAGGCGCCGACGGCCGCCGAGGCGAAGAGCGAGAGCGAGAGCGAGAGCGAGGAAGCGCCGAAGAAGGCCGAATCGGGCACCGATCAGCTTGCCGTCAAGGCGAAGGCGCAGGTCGCGGACCCCGACATTCCCGCCGGCACCGCGATGGTCAAGCTCACCGTCCGCGAGGCGCTGCGCGATGCTATGGCGGAGGAAATGCGCGCCGACGACCGCATCTTCGTGATGGGCGAGGAGGTCGCCGAATATCAGGGCGCCTACAAGGTCACGCAGGGGCTGCTCGACGAGTTCGGGGCGCGGCGCGTCGTCGATACGCCGATCACCGAATACGGCTTTGCCGGGCTGGGCACCGGCGCGGCGATGGGCGGGCTGCGTCCGATCATCGAGTTCATGACTTTTAACTTCGCGATGCAGGCGATCGACCACATCATCAACTCGGCGGCAAAGACCAATTACATGTCGGGCGGACAGATGCGCTGCCCGATCGTGTTCCGCGGCCCCAACGGCGCCGCATCGCGCGTCGCGGCGCAGCACAGCCAGAATTACGCTCCGTGGTATGCGAGCGTCCCCGGCCTGATCGTGATCGCGCCCTATGACGCGGCCGATGCCAAGGGGCTGCTCAAGGCCGCGATCCGCAGCGAGGACCCGGTGGTCTTCCTCGAGAACGAGCTGCTCTATGGCCGCAGTTTCGAGATTCCCGATGTCGAGGATTATGTGCTGCCGATCGGCAAGGCGCGGATCATGCGCGAAGGCAGCGACGTTACCATCGTCAGCTATTCGATCGGCGTCGGGCTCGCGCTCGAGGCGGCCGAGGCGCTGGCGGGCGAGGGCATCGACGCAGAGGTCATCGACCTGCGCACGCTGCGCCCGCTCGACACCGCGACGGTGCTCGCCAGCCTGAAGAAGACGAACCGCATGGTCATCGTCGAGGAAGGCTGGCCGACCTGCTCGATCGCCAGCGAACTGGCGATGGTCGCGATGGAGCAGGGCTTCGACGACCTCGATGCGCCCGTGATGCGTGTGACCGACGAGGATGTGCCGCTGCCCTACGCCGCCAATCTCGAAAAGGCGGCGCTGGTCGACACGCCGCGCGTGATCGCGGCGGTGAAGGCTGTGTGCAACCGCGGTTGACCGCATCCTTGCCATGACCGTCGTCCGCGCGAAGGCGGGGCGACGGTCGGGCGGCAGGCGATGAGTGTGTCGAGGTCGCAATGACGGCTTTGAAATGATAGCGCGCCGCACATGACCGGCGACGACGAATCCGAGGTAAGCCTCTACCCCGACCTGCGCGATCCGCGCGTCATGGTCGCCGTGCCGCGCGACCGCCGCGCCGCGATGACGGCGCTGTGGGCGCTGGCCGAGCGGCTGGGCAAGCTGGTCCGCGATGCGCGCGAGCCGCTGATCGCGCAGATCAAGCTCGCCTGGTGGCGCGACATGATGGCGACGCTCGAAAACGACCCGACCGCGCTGCCGAAGGGCGAGCCGTTGCTCGCCGAGCTGCAGACGGACTGGGCGGGGAAGGCCGGGCTTGGCGCGCTTCCCGATGCCGCCGAGGCGCTGTTGCTCGCCGACGATGGCGCGGTACGGAGCGCGGCCGCATGTGACTTCGGCACGGCGCTTTTCGCCCTGTCGGGCGGCGGCGGCGGTGAGCGCTGGGGCCTCGTCTGGGCAGCAACATTGCAGGGCGAAGCGGAGGCGGCGCACCGGCTGTTCGCCGATGCCCGCGACCGTCCGCGGCCGTCGCGGGCCGCCGTCGGTCATCGCGCGCTGCTGATGCTCGACCGCTGGGCCGGGGCGATCGCTGCGCATGGGGGCGAGCGCCGCTGGCGCCGCGAGGAACTGCTGCTTTTCCGGATCGGGCTTCTGGGCCGCTGACGAAAGTGCGGCGGCGGGGGTGGAAATGCGCCCGCCGAACCTCTATCTTGCCGCGAACAAGACAGGGTCGCAGGGGAAAAATGCGATGTTCAACGGGCTCGTCGCCTATCTGGATTCGATCAAGGCGCGCGACCCCGCGCCGCGGACCCGCTGGGAAATCCTGCTCTATCCGGGCTTGCTCGCGGTCGGAATGCACCGCATCGCGCACTGGCTGTTCGAGGCCGACCTGTTCTTCCTTGCGCGCTTCGTCAATCATCTGGCGCGCTGGCTGACCGGGATCGACATCCACCCGGGCGCGACGATCGGCCGCCATCTGTTCATCGATCACGGCTTTGGTGTCGTCATCGGCGAAACGGCGGAGATCGGCGACAATGTCTCCATCTATCAGGACGTGACGCTGGGCGGCACCGATCCCGCCAACGGCATCGGCGGCAAGCGGCATCCGACGCTGTGCGACGATGTCATCGTCGGATCGGGCGCGCAGATATTGGGGCCGGTCGTCGTCAACGCGCGTGCGCGTGTCGGCGCCAACGCCGTGGTGACCAGGGACGTGCCCGAGGGCGCGGTAATGGTCGGCATTCCGGCGCGCTCGACGCTGGTCGATGCGACCGAATATGCGCGCGAGTTCGTGCCTTATGGCACGCCGTGCAGCGAAACCTTCGATCCGGCGACGCAGAAGATCGAACTGCTCCAGTGCCAGCTCGACCAGCTTCAGAAGCAGCTCGCCGCGCTGATCGCGGAGCGCGATGCTGACGGGGCCGAGGACAATGCGCCGCGGCGCAAGGGAGGTCGGAAAAGCGCCTGATGGGGACGGTCACGCCGCTCCCCTTCGCCGGCCGCGCCACGCCGCGGCAGACGGGGTTCGACCGGCACGAACTGACCCGCATCCTCGATCTCTACGGCCGCATGGTCGCGGCCGGGAAGTGGCGCGACTATGCGATGGACTTCCATCACGACGTCGCGATCTTCTCCGCCTTTCGCCGCAGCGCCGAGCGTCCCGAATATCGCATAGAGAAACGCCCCGCCTTGCGGAGCCGCCAGGGCATGTGGGCGCTGGTGTCCGAGGGCGGAGCGGTGCTGAAGCGCGGGGACGAGCTGACGAATGTGCTCGCCCCCGTCGAGCGCAAGCTTATGAAGCTGGTTGCGGGCGGATCGTAGCGGGAAGCTGTTCCGCCAGCCCGGCGGGCAGCATCGCGACGATCACCGCGCGGGCATTCTGCCAGAAGGCGGAAAGCAGCAGCAGCGCCGATCCGATCACGAAGGCGGTCAGCGCGACGTTGAGTTCGACGGCGCCGAAGGTGCGGAAAAGCTGGGTCAGCGCGAAGAGCACATAGGCGAGCGCCGAAACGAGCAGCGCGCGGCGGTCGACCGCCAGCGCGATCAGCCCGAACAGCACATAGATGCCGACGACCATCACCGCGGCGGCGCTGGAAATATCGTCGCCCTGCGTCACGCCGAGCAGGTGGAAGATCGGGTGCGCGATCATCGGCGCCGCGAGCAGGTGCAGCCAGAAGGCGACGTCGCTGCGGCGCGTCGTGCGCGTGCGGTCGCTGCGGTCCCACCACATGGCGAGCGTGAAGACGCCGAGCCCCGCGACGAGCACCAGCGCCATCACCAGGTCGGGCGACCCGAAGCTGCCGACGACCGACAGGATCAGCGCGACCGCCGTCGCGGCGAGCGCGGCGGTGCCGGCGGCGACGGTGATCGGCACCATGAAGCGCTTCCAGTGCAGCCAGGTCGCCGCCGCGGTGACGAGCGCGATGCCGCCGATCAGCAGGGCGCCGGCCGTGTCGCCGAGACGCGGACCGAACAGCGCCTCGCCGTGCCGGAAGAAGAAGCCGAGCATCGCCGCGCAGACGCCGCCCGAAAAGGCGAGGACGAGCACGATGCTGGGGAGCGCCATCCGGCGGTGCCGGGTGAAATATTCGGCGAGCAGCCACGCCGACGCCGCGACGAAGGCGCCCGCGAGCGCCGTGTGGATCGATTCGCCGATCCAGCCCACCGCGACGAGCAGGATGACCGCCGCGATGCTGACGAAAATATCGTTGAATCCGGTGATGAGGCGGAAGGATTCCTCGTCCGCTCCGGGGGCGTCGCGCACCGATGCGACATGCGACCGAAAGGCCTGAACGGCTTCCGGCGTCAACACCTTCGCATCGACCGCGGCTTGCAGGTCGCTTTCACTATACATCGGGGTCGTCCTTTTCGTCCGATCCCCTTGCCCCACGACGGTTATCGCATAGGCGTGTTAGTGTGTCAATACAGCGTCGATACGGGTCGCCCAAGCTCTGAGGCAGGAAACCTTCAAACCACGGCACCACCGGGCGGCCTATCCTCCCCATCGCCATGCGACAGGGAGGATTTTCGCGTCAGCCCAGCGCCTGCAGCGCCTTCATCACGATCATCGACTGCTCGCTGCCCGATTGCGGGACGATTTCGCCGGTGCGGTCGATGATCTTCTCCCATGCCGCGGCGATGCCCTCGGGCGTGCGCTCGTCCTCGGGCAGCGCGACGCCCGGCGTGGCGGTGACATAGGCGGCATGGAAGGCCCCGGCGCCCGCGCCGACGATCATGTTGGTCGGGGCGTCTTCGCTGACGAGGAACAGCGCGGCGGGCACGACGTTTTCGGGCGTGAACTTCTCGAACAGTTCGGGCGGGAAGATATCCTCGGTCATGCGCGTGCCCGCGACCGGGGCGATCGTGTTGCAGCGGACGTTGTATTTCGCGCCTTCGAGATGCAGCGTCTTGGTCAGGCCGGCCAGACCGAGCTTCGCCGCGCCGTAATTGGCCTGACCAAAATTGCCGTAGAGGCCGGTCGACGAGGCGGTCATCAGGATGCGGCCATAGGCCTGGTCGCGCATGATGTCCCAGCACGCCTTGGTGACGTTGGCGCTGCCGAGCAGGTGAACCTTCACGACGAGGTCGAAGTCGTCCATCGTCATCTTCGCGAAGCTCTTGTCGCGCAGGATGCCGGCGTTGTTGATCAGGACGTGAACGCCGCCCCATTCTTCCTTCGCCTTGGCGACCATTTCGACCATCTGCTCATATTCGGTGACGCTGCCGCCGTTCGACATGGCGGTTCCGCCGGCGGCGCGGATTTCCTCGACCACCTGCAGCGCGGCGTCCGAATGGCCGGTGCCGTCGCGCGCGCCGCCGAGGTCGTTGACGACGACCTTTGCGCCGCGCCGCGCGAGTTCGAGCGCATAGGCGCGGCCCAGCCCGCCGCCGGCGCCGGTGACGATGGCTACACGTCCGTCGAATTTGATCGCCATGATGATCTCCTGAATTGAGCCGTCCGCGAAGCGTTGCGGAAGAAAACGGGGATGTCCTTAGCCGTTCGGGCCGTGCTGGCAAGGGGGAAGGACACAAGGGCGATATTCATCGAAATGTCATTCAAATGACGTGCAACTGTCATCTATCGGTCATACGGCCCCCGAATAGCCACCCTTTCGCAATGGAGCGATTTCGATGCGCCTCGCCTGTCCAGCGGCTCTGCTCGCGACCACGATGCTTTGTCTGCCTGCAACCGCGCACGCCCAGGCCATGACTGCTGAGGAGGCTTCGGCGCTCCGCGCGGAACTTGCCGCGTTGCGGACGCAGGTGGAGAGGCTGGAGGCGCGGCTCGATGCGGCGGACGCGGGATCGCCGGGCGCATCGCCTTCCGCCTCCGCAACGGCCCCCGCGGCATCCGCCGCACCGGTGACGACGTGGAAGGGCGCGCCCGAGATCGGCAATGCCGACGGGTGGAGCTTCAAGCCGCGCGGGCGGGTGCAGATCGACGTCGCGGGCATCGACACGCCCGGCGCGACCGGGAACCGCGGCGGTATCGGGAGCGAATTTCGCCGTGTTTATCTGGGCGTCGACGGCAAGATTCCGGGCGGTTTCTCTTATCGGGTCGAGGCGGATCTGGCGAACGGATCGGTGGAACTGACCGACGTCTACCTCACCTATGGTCCGGGGCCGCTGTCGGTCACGGCGGGGCAGGTCAAACCCTTCTGGTCGCTCGACGAGATGACGAGCGACCTGTTCACCAGCGTCATGGAGCGCGCCGCCTTCACCCAGGCGTTCGGTTTCGAACGCCGTCTGGGGCTGTCGGCGCAGTATAAGGGCAAGGCGTTCCTCGCGCAGGCGGGCGTCTTCGGCGACAATGCCAACGACCTGCTCGACGATGCCAACAACAGTTTCGGCGTCGACGGCCGCGCCGTGTGGATGCCGAAGTTCGGCGACACGCAACTCCATCTCGGCGGATCGGCGCATTGGCGCGACTTCAACGATTCCGCGGCGACGACCCGTTATCGCGCGCGCCCGTTCGCGCACACCACCGACGTCCGGCTGGTCGATACCGGCGCGATCGCAGCGACCGGCGAGCGCGGGCTGGGGCTGGAGGCGGCGCTGTTGTCAGGGCCTTTCCATGCCGCGGGCGAAACCTTCTGGCAGACGGTCCGGCGGCCGGGGCTTCCCGATCCGACCTTCTTCGGCGGCTATGCGGAGGTCGGCATGGTGCTGACGGGCGATAGCCGGACCTACAAGGACGGCGCCTTCGACCGGCTGAAACCGTCCAGCCCGATCACCGCGGGCGGGATCGGCGCGTTCGAGGTGAACGCGCGGTACGACCATCTCGACCTCAATGATGCGGGCATCGTCGGGGGACGGCAGAAGGCGGCCCTGATCGGGCTGGTCTGGGCGCCGATCGACTATGTCCGCATCACCGCCAACTACGGCAGGCTGTGGATCGACGACGCGCGCATCGCGACGGCGGCGGGCGACCGCGATTATTCGGCGGATACGTTCGGATTGCGGACGCAGATCGATTTCTGACGGGGCGGTTTTGAAGGGCCGGCGAGCGTTCCCCAAATTCCGTCATCCGGGACTTTGATCGGCATATACACCCTTCCGGCAAGCCGGGAGCCGTTCCCCGGCGAAAGCCGGGGTCCAGATGGCACAGCGCCGCTTCGCATGGACCCCGGCTTTCGCCGGGGAACGGTTGCTTGCCGGAAAGGGATAATGGCCGACTTGATCCGGGTTCCAATCACACCCGCGTCGAGCAAATGGATCTTGGATCAAGTCCGGGATGACGATCGGGGGCTACGGTCTATCCCTGCAGCCGCTCGATGATCCCTACACACTATTCGCCGCATCCAGCGCATAGCCTGCCGAGCGCACGGTGCGGATGATGTCGGCAGTGCCGGGCAGGTTGATCGCCTTGCGCAGCCGGCGGATATGGACGTCGACCGTGCGCAGTTCGATGTCGCTGTCCTGCCCCCACACGCTGTCGAGCAACTGCCCGCGTGAAAAGACGCGGCCCGGATGCTCCATGAAATGGCGCAGCAGGCGGAACTCGGTGGGCCCCATGCTCACCAGCCGCCCGTCGCGCACCACCTTGTGCGCGACCGAATCGAGCTCGATGTCGGCATAGGTCAGCATCTCGCCCGCCAGCGCCGGGCGCAGGCGGCGCAGTACCGCCTGGACGCGCGCCACCAGTTCGCGCGGGCTGAACGGCTTGGTCACATAATCGTCGGCGCCGGTTTCGAGACCGCGGATGCGGTCCTCCTCCTCGCCGCGCGCGGTGAGCATGATGATCGGCACGTTCGCCGACTTGGGGTTGCGGCGCAGCCGGCGGCATACCTCGATCCCGGGCAGGCTTTCGATCATCCAGTCGAGCAGCACGATGTCGGGCACCCGTTCCTCGACCAGGATAAGCGCCTGTTCGCCGTCGGGGGTCTGGCGCACCGAAAAGCCTTCGCGCGCGAAATGCCAGACGATCAGTTCGGCGATCGCCTCGTCATCCTCGATCAGCAGCAGGTCGGGCTGCGGCATCAGCCTTGCTCCTGCTCCGCGGCGCCATCCTCGGGCTGCTCGCCGCGCTCGCGCTCCTCCATCCGCTCGCCGGTGACGACATAATGGACCATTTCGGCGATGTTGGTCGCGTGATCGCCGATCCGTTCCAGATTCTTGGCGACGAACAGCAGGTGCGCGCTTTCGGTGATATGCTTCGGATTTTCCATCATGAAGGTGACGAGCGCGCGGAAGATGCTGTTGTAGAAATCGTCGACGGTCTTGTCGCGGATCGTCACCCGCACCGCGAGTTCGGCATCGCGCGCGGCAAAGCTGTCGAGCGCGTCGTGGACCAGTTCGACGACGAGCGACGACATCGACATCAGCACCGGGATCGCCTCGATCGAACGCGTCTGGTCCATCAGTGCGACGCGCTTGGCGATATTCTTCGCATAGTCGCCGATCCGCTCGACGACCGACACGATTTTCAGCGCTGCGATCATCTCGCGCAGGTCATCGGCCATCGGCGCGCGCAGCGCGATCGTCTGGACGGTCAGTTGCTCGACCTCGGTTTCGAGCGCGTCGATCTTCTTGTCGCCCTGTACGACCTGCGCCGCGAGGTCGAGGTCGCCCATGTTGAGCGCGGTCATCGCCTGAAGCAGCGCCTGTTCGGCGCGGCCGCCCATCTCGCTGATCAACCCGCGCAGGCGGTTGAGGTCCTCGTCGAAGGCCTTGACGGTATGATCGTTGACTATTGCCATCATGCTGTCCTTTCGCGCCTATGGCTCAACCATAGCGGCCGGTAATATAATCCTTGGTGCGTTCCTGCTTCGGGTTGGTGAAGATGTCGGTGGTCTTGCCGTATTCGACCAGCGTCCCGAGGTGGAAAAAGGCGGTGCGCTGCGACACGCGCGCAGCCTGCTGCATGTTGTGGGTGACGATCACGATCGCATATTTGCCGCGCAGTTCGTGGATCAGCTCCTCGATCTTCGCCGTCGCGATCGGATCGAGCGCCGAGCAGGGCTCGTCCATCAATATGACTTCGGGATCGACCGCGATCGCGCGCGCGATACACAGGCGCTGCTGCTGGCCGCCCGACAGCGCGGTACCGCTTTCGTTCAGCCGGTCCTTGACCTCGTCCCACAGGCCGGCTCGGGTCAGCGCGCGCTCGACGATGACGTCGAGGTCGGCCTTGTTCGCCGCAAGCCCGTGGATGCGCGAGCCATAGGCGACATTGTCGTAGATCGACTTGGGGAACGGGTTCGGCTTCTGGAACACCATGCCGACGCGGGCGCGAAGCTGCACCACGTCCATCGACGGGGCATAGATATCTTCGCCGTCGAGTTCGATGCGCCCGGTGACGCGCGCGCTCGCGACCGTGTCGTTCATCCGGTTCAGCGAGCGCAGGAAGGTCGACTTGCCGCAGCCCGACGGGCCGATGAAGGCGGTGACGAGGTCGGTGCCGACGTCGATCGACACGTCCTTGATGGCCTGCTTTTCGCCGTAGAAGACGTCGACGCCCTCTGCCCGCATCTTGGGGTCGGCGATGATAAGATCGTCTTGAGTCATGATCACCAGCGTTTTTCGAACTTGTTGCGAAGATAGATGGCCAGCGCGTTCATCGACAGCAGCACGATGAGCAGCACGATGATCGCGGCGGAGGTCTTTTCGACGAAACCGCGGTCGACCTCGTCCGACCAGAGGAAAATCTGCATCGGCAGCACGGTCGAGGGGGCGCAGATGCCGTTCGGCACGTCGCCGATGAAGGCGCGCATCCCGATCAGCAGCAGCGGCGCCGTCTCGCCCAGCGCGCGCGCCATGCCGATGATCGTGCCGGTCAGGATGCCGGGCAGCGCGAGCGGCAGCACGTGGTGGAACACCACCTGCACCGGGCTGGCGCCGACGCCGAGCGCCGCGTCGCGGATCGACGGCGGCACCGCCTTGATCGCGTTGCGCGCGGCGATGACGATGACCGGCATCGTCATCAGCGCCAGCGTGAGCCCGCCGACCAGCGCGCTCGCCTGGCAGAGGCCGAACCAGTTGATGAACACCGCGAGCGCGAGCAGGCCGAAGATGATCGACGGCACCGCGGCCAGATTGTTGATCGACACTTCGATCAGGTCGGTCCAGCGGTTCTTGGGCGCATATTCCTCGAGATAGAGCGCCGCGAGCACCCCGGTCGGAAAGGCGATCAGGAAGGCGATGACGATCGTCAGCACCGATCCCTTGAGCGCCCCCCAGATGCCCGCGACCGCCGGGTCGGTGGCATCGGCGTTGCGGAAGAAGGGCCAGTGGATTCCGGTCGACAGCCGTCCGTCGCGTTCCAGCGCATCGACCCGCGCGCCCAGTTCGCCCTTCGCGCCTTCCTTGGCGGCGATGTCGATGGCGCTCGATGCGGGCAGCTCGAACACCGTCCGGCGCTTGAGAAGATCGGGGTCGGCCTTGATCGCGCTGCGGACCTTTTTCCAGGCATTTTCGCTGATCAGCGCCGATCCGCCGTCGCCCAGCGCCTCGTCGGCGGCAAAGGCGACGATGTCGGACAGGCCGGCGCCCGCGATCGCCTGATCGGCGTCGGGGTCGGACAGGCGGGCGGGGTCGATCGTCAGCGGCGTCGTCCGGAAATCGACCGGCACTGCGACGTGCGTATAGGTGAAGCCGCGCGCGCCGTTGCCGACCATGACGATCAGCAGGAAGGCGAGGAAGGCGCCCGAAAGCAGCACCGCGCCCAGCCCGAGCGCCTTGAAGCGGCGCTCGGCGGCGTAACGCCTGGCGATGCGGGCCTGCATCGCCCGGCCTTTCCAGTCGGTGGGGGCGGTCTCGCTATTCATAGGCTTCGCGATACTTTTTGACGACGCGCAGCGCGACGATGTTGAGCAGCAAAGTGACGAGGAACAGCACGAGGCCGAGCGCGAAGGCGGCGAGCGTCTTGGCGCTGTCGAATTCCTGGTCGCCGGTGAGCAGCTTGACGATCTGCGCGGTCACGGTGGTGACGCTGGCGAAGGGGTTGGCGGTCAGGTTGGCGGACAGCCCGGCGGCCATCACCACGATCATCGTCTCGCCGATCGCGCGGCTGACGGCGAGCAGGATGCCGCCCATCACGCCGGGCAGCGCGGCGGGGATCAGCACCTGGCGGATCGTCTCGTTCGGCGTCGCGCCCAGCGCGAGGCTGCCGTCGCGCATCGCCTGCGGCACCGCGTTGATGCTGTCGTCGGCCATCGACGAGACGAAGGGGATGATCATCACCCCCATCACGATGCCCGCCGCGAGCGCGCTCTCGGTCGACGCGTTGGGGATGCCGAGCATCACCGCGAACTCGCGCAATGCCGGTGCGACGGTCAGCGCGGCGAAATAGCCATAGACGACGGTCGGCACCCCCGCGAGGATCTCGAGGCACGGCTTCACCCATTTGCGCACCGTCGGCGCGGCATATTGAGTCAGGTAGACGGCGGTCATCATGCCGATCGGGATCGCGACGATCATCGCGATGATCGCCCCGATCAACACCGTTCCCCAGAACAGCGGAATGCCGCCGAACGTGCCGGGCTGCGGCGCGCCGCTCTGCGGGTTCCAGTTGGTGCCGAACAGCAGCTCGGTCGCCGGAACGAGGCGGAAGAAGCGGATCGATTCGAACAATAGCGACAGCACGATGCCGAAGGTGGTGAGGATCGCGACGAGCGAAGCGAGCAGCAGCACCCCCATCACGATCCGCTCGACCCACGTCCGCGCGCGGAAATCGGGACGAATGCGCGTGAAGGCATAGAGGCCCCCCGCCAGCCCCAGCGCGAGCATCGCCGCGATGCCGATCCACGCATATTCGCGCGTCGCCTCGGCATAGGGCCGGACCAGCGGCGCGGCGGCGGGGAGGCGCACCGCGGCCTGCCTGCCCTGCGCGACGCCGCGCGCGTCGGACAGGATCGCCCCGCGCTCGAAACCGAAGGCGGGAAGGTCCTTCGCCGCTTCGCTGGTCAGCACCTCGTTGGTGATCAGCGCCGGCGATACGCTGGTCCACACGGCGAGGAAGATCGCGGCGGGCGCGAACAGCCACAGCGCGACGTACCAGCCGTGATATTGCGGGCGCGAATGCAGCTTCGTACCCGTGCGGCCCGCGAGCATCGCCGACCGCGCGCGGCCGGCCAGCCAGCCGATCAGCGCGAGGCCGAGGATCAGGAGCAGAAGGGCGGCGGGGTTGAAGGTCACGGAGTAATTTCGGCCTATCTTGTTCCGTTCGCATCGAGCGAAGTCGAGATGCCCCTCGGCCTTGCGCGTCTTCGATGGGTGTCTCGACTTCGCTCGACACGAACGGGGTCAGGGAAAATCGGTGGCGGGGGAGAAGCTTATTTCAGCACCGACCCGTCGAGCGGCGTCATCGCTTTCGCCGCCGCGTTGGCCGCGTCCGCCACCGCCTTCGGCGACACGATCAGCCCCTTGGGCGCCAGATAGCCGCCCTCGGCCGCGCCCTTCAGGACTTCGGCGACATATTCGGCCAGGCCGGGGATCACGCCGACGTGCGCCTTCTTGACGTAGACGAACAGCGGGCGCGATCCGGGATAGCTGCCGTCGGCGATCGTCGCATAGGTCGGCGACACGCCCTGCACCGGCACCGCCTTGATCTTGTCCTTGTTGGCGTCGAGGTAGGAAAAGCCGAAGATGCCTAGGCTGCTCGGGTTCTTGTCGAGCTTCGAGATGATCAGATTGTCGTTCTCGCCCTGCTCGACATAGAAGGGCGCGCCGCGCAGGCCGGTGCACACCGCTTCATGCTTGTCCTTGTCGCTGTCCTTCAGCGCCTTCATCGCGGGGTCGGCGTCGCAGCCCTTGCCCATGATCAGTTCCTTGAACGCGTCATAGGTGCCGCTGGTCGACGGCGGACCGAAGACCGAGATGCCGACCGCGGGGAGGGCGGGGTTGACGTCCTTCCACGTCTTCGCGGTGTTCGGCTTGCCATAGGGATTGGCGGCGAGCGCCTTGTAGACGTCTTCCTCGGTCAGCTTGAAACCGGGGCCGCGCGCCGCTTCGCCCAGCGCGATGCCGTCGATGCCGATCTGGATTTCGACGATGTCCTTGACGCCGTTCGCCGCGCAACTGTCGAATTCCTTCTTCTTGATCCGGCGCGAGGCGTTGGCGATATCGGGCGTGTCGCCGCCGACACCCTGGCAGAAGCGCTCGAAACCGCCGCCGGTGCCGGTCGAGTCGATCTTCGGCACCTTGTTGCCGGTCGCCTCGGCGAATTTCTCGCCCGCCGCGGTGGCAAAGGGATAGACGGTGGAGGAGCCGACCGCGCTGATATAATCGCGCGCGCCGCCGCCCGATGCCGCCTGATCCTGACAAGCGGACAGCGCCAGCGCGGCGGTCGCGACGCCGATGGCAAGGGCAAATGTCTTGGCCATGGAAAAATCCTGTCGGGAGTCGCTATCCAACCAAGCCGCCACCCCCGAGGGCGACTCGCTGAACCGCCAATGGGGGTTTTGTATGACGCGTATGTGACAGATGGCGTCACATAAGTGTCATGGACGCCGTGATGGTGACGATCCGAAGACCGCCATTGCGAACGTAACAGGAAAGGAACGAACAGTGATGATCCTCATCACCGGCCACGTCATCCTCACCCCCGAGCATCGCGAGCGCATGATCGCGCTCGGCGCCGAGCATAGCGCGCGGTCGCGGGGCGAGGCGGGGTGTCTGGCGCATCATTGCCATGTCGATGTCGAGAACCCCGACCGCCTCGTTTTCGTCGAGGAGTGGGAGAGCGCCGACGCGGTGCGGGCGCATTTTGCGGTGCCGGCGTCGGGGGCTTTCGTCGCCGAAATGCGCCGTCTCTCGCCCGAACCGCCCGTGATCCGCATCTACGCCGCCGAGGATATCACCGCGAAGCTGATGGGCTGAGATTTCCTCCCCTCCCGCTTGCGGGAGGGGCAGCGAGACTTGCGAGCTTGCTCGTTAGTCGCAGCGGGGTGGGCCACTGCAACGTCGCTGCCCACCCCCAACCCCTCCCGCAAGCGGGAAGGGAGTCATCTTCATTTCCCCAGCAGCGGCGCCAGATACTGTCCGGTGAAGCTGCGTTTCTCCTTCACCACCTGTTCGGGCGTGCCCGCGGCGACGATTTCGCCGCCCTTGACGCCGCCTTCGGGGCCGAGGTCGACGATCCAGTCGGCGGTCTTGATGACGTCGAGATTATGCTCGATCACAACGACGCTGTTGCCCTGATCGACCAGTGCCTGGAGCACCTCGAGCAGCTTGCGGACATCCTCGAAATGCAGGCCCGTCGTCGGCTCGTCGAGGATGTAGAGCGTCTGCCCGGTCGAGCGCCGCGACAATTCCTTCGCCAGCTTCACCCGCTGCGCCTCGCCGCCCGACAGCGTCGTCGCCTGCTGCCCGACCTTGATATAGCCGAGGCCGACGCGGACGAGCATCGCCATCTTGTCGCGGATCGCGGGCACCGCCTTGAAGAATTCCGCCGCGTCCTCGACCGTCATGTCGAGCACGTCGGCGATGCTCTTGCCCTTGAACTTCACCTCCAGCGTTTCGCGGTTGTAGCGTTTGCCGCCGCAGGTCTCGCACGTCACATAGACATCGGGCAGGAAGTGCATCTCGATCTTGATCAGCCCGTCGCCGGTGCAGGTCTCGCAGCGCCCGCCCTTGACGTTGAAGCTGAAGCGGCCGGGCTTGTAGCCGCGCGCCTGCGCCTCCGGCAGCCCCGCGAACCAGTCGCGGATCACGGTGAAGGCGCCGGTATAGGTCGCGGGGTTCGAGCGCGGGGTGCGGCCGATCGGCGACTGGTCGATGTCGATCACCTTGTCGCAATGTTCGAGCCCCGACAGGCTGTCGTGCGGTCCGGCGACCATACGGGCGCCGTTCAGGGTGCGCGCCGCGCTGGCGTAGAGCGTGTCGATGACGAGGCTCGACTTGCCGCTGCCCGACAGCCCGGTGACGCAGGTGAAGGTGCCGAGCGGAATCTTCGCGGTGACGTTCCGCAGATTGTTCGCGCGCGCGCCCTTCAGCACCAGGTCGAAGCCGTTGCCGGGGCGGCGATGCGACGGCACCTCGATCCTGCGCGCGCCGGTCAGATAGGCGGCGGTCAGGCTCTTCTCGTTCGCCAGCACCTGTTCCAGCGTGCCCTCGGCGACCACCTTGCCGCCATGAACGCCGGCGCCGGGCCCCATGTCGACGATATGGTCGGCGGTGCGGATCGCATCCTCGTCATGCTCAACGACGATCACCGTGTTGCCGAGGTTGCGCAGCCGCTTGAGCGTCGCGAGCAACCGGTCGTTGTCGCGCTGGTGGAGGCCGATCGACGGTTCGTCGAGGACGTAGAGGACGCCCGACAGCCCGCTGCCGATCTGGCTGGCGAGGCGGATGCGCTGGCTTTCGCCGCCCGACAGCGTGCCGCTGGTGCGGTTGAGGTTGAGATAGTCGAGCCCGACGTTGTTGAGGAAGCCGAGCCGCTCGTTGATTTCCTTGAGGATCGCCTTGGCGATCTGCTTCTGCTGCGCGTTCAATTTCGCTTCGAGCGTGCCGAACCAGTGGAGCGCGTCCGCAACCGACCGCCGCGCCGACTGGCTGATGTCCTCGCCCGCGATCTTCACCGCGAGCGGTTCGGGGCGCAGGCGCGCGCCGTGGCAGGTCTCGCACGGCTGCGCGGTCTGATATTTGCCGAGTTCCTCGCGCGTCCACGCGCTTTCGGTTTGGAGCATGCGGCGGTTGAGGTTTCCGATCACCCCCTCGAACGGCTTGTGCGTGGTATAGGTGCGCTTGCCGTCGCGGAAGGTCAGTTCGACCGGCTTGCCGCCGCTGCCGTAGAGGATGACGAGCTGCACCTCGCCGGGCAGGTCCTGCCACGGCGTTTCGAGGCCGAAACCATAGGCTTTGCCGAGGCTTTCGAGCACCTGCATATAATAAGGGGAGGGCGGGTTCGATTTCGCCCACGGCACCACCGCGCCCTTCTTGAGGCTGAGCGCGTGGTTGGGGACGACAAGGTCGGGATCGAATTCGAGCCGCTCGCCCAACCCGTCGCATGCGGGGCAGGCGCCCTGCGGCGCGTTGAAGCTGAACAGGCGCGGTTCGATCTCGGCGATGGTGAAGCCCGAGACCGGGCAGGCGAATTTCTCGGAAAAGATGATGCGGTTCGCGGGGATTCCCGCCCCCTTCAGGCTCCCCTCCCGCTTGCGGGAGGGGTTGGGGGTGGGCATGTCCCCCAGATGCCGGTTCAGAAGTCGGCCCACCCCCGACCCCTCCCGCAAGCGGAGGGGGGAAGACAGCGCCTCCGCCACCGTCGTGTCCGCCAGATCGACATAGGCCAGCCCCTCGGCCAGCTTCAGCGCCGTCTCGAAGCTGTCGGCGAGCCGTGTCTCGATGCCTTCGCGCACCGCGATACGGTCGACGACGACCTCGATGTCATGCTTGTATTTCTTGTCGAGCGCGGGGGCGTCCTCGATCGCGTGGAATTCGCCGTCGATGCGGACGCGGGTGAAGCCTTCCTTCTGCCACTGCGCCAGTTCCTTGCGATATTCGCCCTTGCGGCCCCGCACGACGGGGGCGAGCAGATAGGCGCGCGTGCCTTCGGGCAATTCCATCACGCGGTCGACCATCTGGCTGACCGTCTGCGCGCTGATCGGCTCGCCGGTCGCGGGCGAATAGGGGATGCCGACGCGCGCCCACAGCAGGCGCATATAATCGTATATTTCGGTGACCGTCGCGACGGTCGAGCGCGGGTTGCGGCTCGTCGTCTTCTGCTCGATGCTGATCGCCGGCGACAGTCCGTCGATATGCTCGACGTCGGGTTTCTGCATCATCTCGAGGAACTGGCGCGCATAGGCGGACAGGCTCTCGACATAGCGCCGCTGCCCCTCGGCATAGATGGTGTCGAAGGCGAGGCTGGACTTGCCCGACCCGGAAAGGCCGGTGATGACGATCAGGCTGTCGCGCGGCAGGTCGACGTCGACGCCCTTGAGATTATGCTCGCGCGCGCCGCGCACCGAAATGTGGGTGAGACTCATGGGAGGGGTGTGTTCCAGATTTGTTCTCGACGCGCAAGAGGCGAGCGTCGCCTCTTAAATAGGAAGCACGAAGGTGGCCCGCAATGCGACGATCGACGCGAACTTTCCACCAACCCGCCGAACCCTTCGACCAATGTTCGCCCGCTCGCTTGACCCCCTGCCGCCAAGGGCGAACAAGCATGGCATATCCGCCGTCCGACCGCGACGGCGTGCGAAACGGGGAGAAGAAGATGAAGTCGATCCACATGGGGGCGGCGATGCTGGCGATGGCCGCGATGCTGACGGGGATGCCGGCGCCGGCGCGCGATACGACGGCGTCTGCCGCAGCGGCAGATGCGGACGCGGCGTCGCTTCGGGCGCTGACCTTCGGGGCGTGGGGCGTCGACCTGTCGGCGCGCGATCCGTCGGTGAAGCCGGGCGACGATTTCGACCGATATGCCAACGGCGGCTGGTCCGCGCGCACCGAGATTCCGGCCGACCAGCCGTCGGCGGGGGTTGATTACGACGTCTATAACCTGACCCAGCGCCAGCTCCGCCAACTGGTGACGAGCGCACCGGCGACCAGCCAGCTCGGCGGCCTCTACCAGAGTTTCATGGACGAAGCGCGGGTTGAGGCGCTGGGCCGCAAGCCGCTGATGGTCGACATCGCCAGGGTGCGGGCGATCGGGGACAAGAGCGCGATGGCGCGCTTCATGGGGCAGTCGCAGGGTGCCTTCGGTTTCAGCGTCGTTTCCGGCGAGCCCTATGCCGACTCGGCCGATCCGACGACGAACGTGCTGTGGCTCGGCCAGAGCGGATTGGGGCTGCCCGACCGCGAATATTATCTGTCGGACGATTTCCAGGCGCAGCGCGATGCCTATCGCGCCTATATCGTGCGGACGATGACGATGATCGGCGATCCGGCGCCCGAAGGGGCGGCGGATGCGATCCTGGCGTTCGAAACCGGTATCGCCCGGGCGAGCTGGCCGATCGCCGACCGCCGCGACCTCGGCAAGATCAACAATCCGATGTCGTCCGACGAACTGGCCGCCTATGCGCCCGGGCTCGACTGGACGGCCTGGTTCGCGGGCGCCGGCATCGCGCCGCAGAAGCGCGTCATCGTCAACGAAAACACCGCCGTTCGCGACATCGCTGCTCTCTATGCGAAGACGCCGCTCGACACGATCAAGGCGTGGCAGCAGTTCCACGTCGCCGACAATGCGGCGAACTATCTGTCGAAGGACTGGGTCGACAGCCGGTTCGAATTCACCAAGGCGATGAGCGGTGTCGCGGAGTTGCGGCCGCGCTGGAAACGGGGCCTGCGGCTCGTCGACGGCAGCCTCGGCGAACTGGTCGGCGAAACCTATGCCCACGCCTATTTCCCGCCGAGCGCCAAGGCGGAAATGGAGAAGCTCGTCGCGAATCTGAAGCTGGCGATGGCCGACCGCATCCGCGCCAACGACTGGATGGCGCCCGCGACGAAGGAGGCGGCGCTCGCCAAGCTCGCACGGATGGACGTGATGGTCGGCTACCCCGACAAGTGGCGCGACTATTCGGGACTGAAGATCGATCCTGCCGACCTCTATGGCAACGTCGAACGCAGCGCCGCTTTCGAATATGCCTATCTGCTATCCGACCTCGGCAAGCCGGTCGATCGCAAGAAATGGGCGATGAACCCGCAGGAAGTGAACGCCTATAACGGCGGGCTGGAAAACAAGATCGTCTTTCCCGCCGGCATTCTTCAGGCGCCCTTCTTCAGCGAGTCCGTCGACGACGCGGTCAACTACGGCGCGATCGGGGCGGTGATCGGGCACGAGATCGTGCACGGCTTCGACGATCAGGGGCGCAAGATCGACGCCGAAGGCGCGGTGCGCGACTGGTGGACCGCCGAGGACGCCGCGCGCTTCGAGGCGCAGGCGAAAGGGTTCGGCGCGCAATATGCGACCTATGAGGCGGCACCGGGCGCCTTCATCAATCCCGAACTGACGATGGGAGAGAATATCGCCGACCTGGGCGGGCTGGAGATCGCCTATGACGCCTACCACCGCTCGTTGGGCGGCAAGGAGGCACCGGTGATCGACGGGCTGACCGGCGACCAGCGCTTCTTCCTCGCTTTCGCGCAGGCGTGGCGCAACAAGGCGCGCGACGATGCGATCAAGCAGCAGGTGGCTAGCGACGAACACAGCCCGTCACGCTGGCGCATCATCGGGCCGCTGCGCAACGTCGATGCCTGGTACAAGGCGTTCGATGTGCCGGCGGATGCGAAATATTATCTGAAGCCAGAGGCGCGGACACGGATCTGGTAGGTCGCGATCGGCGCGCCTCTGGCGGCCGTCCGCACCGGGAACCGTCTGGGAACGGCTTCGCGGCGAAGGCGTTTGCACGGCAGGCAATCGCCGTTGCCGTGAAGGAGAAACTTCGATGACCAGGATGCTATTGGCCGCCACCGCCGCGCTGGCGCTGTTCGGAGCCAGGCAGGCTACTGCCCAGACCGAACCCGACGCCGCCGACACGGCCGCTGCCGTCCAGACCAAGCCCGACGGCACGACACCGGAAGAGCGTGCGAATACCGCGCGGCTCAACGCGGAACAGGCGGCGCGGGCGAAAGCCGAGAATGTCACCTATGAGCAGGAGGTAGCCGCCGCCGCTGCGCAGGAACAGGCGGAGCAGGAGAAATACGCCGCCGAAACCGCGGCCTACGAGGCGGAGAAGGCCCGCGTCGCGGCGATGGGCGCCGAGGAACGGATGCAGTGGGAAGCCGATGTCGCGGCCTGCAAGGCCGGTGACACCACGCGTTGCGCGCATCCATTGCCCGAACCGCAGCGCTGACATGAGGCGCTGATACGGACGCCGTTGGTCGATCGTCGGGCGACTTTCGTCGGCCCGTCGACCGGCCACAGGATTCGATCGAAAGCGGGCCGAGAATCGCCGCATCGCGCGGCATGATGCGGATGTGGAACACGGAGGCGGTGGTCTACCCCGGTCCGGGCCTGCGTGTTCCGCTTCATATCGTTGGCTGTAGTCGGATCACCGCCCCTGCATGATCGCCTTGACGTCGTGCAGATAGGTGCGGCCGATGCGATGCAGCCCGCCTTCGCCCAGATCGACGCTCCACGCGCCGTCGCCATGATGCTTGAGCCCGACGATGCCGCCGCGGCGGACCATCTTCGATCGGTGGATGCGGATGAACTGATCGGGATTCATCCGTTCTTCGAGCGATTTGATCGTCTGGTGGATCAGCCAACTCCGGCTGCCGACATGCAGGCGCATATAATCGCGCTCGGCTTCGATCAGGTCGACCTGCCCGGCATCGATACGCAGCATCTCGCCGCGGTTCTGGACCCAGAATTCGTTGATCCATCGGCTTTTGATGTCGTGGCTGTGGTCGGTCTGGCGCCATTCGCGCACGCGCGCGATCGCGCGGGCCAACCGGTCGGGTGAAACCGGCTTGAGCAGATAATCGACTGCCGCGACATCGAAAGCGGCGACCGCATAACGATCGAAGGCGGTGACGAAGACCACTGCCGGCGGGTTGTCGAGCTTGTCGATCGCCGCCGCGACCTCGATGCCGTTGAGGTCCGGCATCGCGATGTCGCACAGCACGAGATCGGGCGCGAGCGCTTCGACCATACGCAGCGCAGAGGCGCCGTCGCCCGCGGTGCCGACGAGTGCGATGCCGTCCTGCTGTCCTGCGAGAATCTGCAGCCGCTCGATCGCGAGCGGCTCGTCGTCGACGATCAGGGTGCGCAGCGTCGGCGGCATCAGCATCCGTCCCGCGCCAGCGGCAGCCAGAGCGAGACGTAGAAGCCGCCCTTTCCGGACCGCCCCCACTCGCACCCCGCGACGGGTCCATAGCGCGTGATCAGCCGCTCGCGCACGTTGCCGAGGCCAAGGCCGATCCCCGGATCGGGCGCGGGCGCTGCGGGGTCGACGTCATTCTCGACCCGCAGGATCAGCAGGCCGTAGTCGCTCGACACGGTAACGCGGATGCCGATGCGGCCCTTGCTGGGCGCGACGCCATATTTGATCGCATTTTCGATGACGGGCTGCAGGATCAGGACCGGGACGCACGCATTGCCGAGCGCGTCGGGCACGTCGACCGCGACCTGCAGCCGGTCGGGGAAACGCGCCTGTTCGATGTCGAGATAGAGACGCTGGAGCGCGATCTCCTCGTCGAGGCTGACCAATTGTTCGGGGTCGACCTCGAGACTCGACCGCAGGAAGGAGGAGAGGTTCATGATCATCGCCTCCGCCTCGCTCTGCGAACCGCGCATGACCAGCGTCGACAAGGAATTGAGCGTGTTGAACAGGAAATGCGGGTTGACCTGATAGTGCAGCGCGCGAAGCTGCGCATTCTTCGCCTCGAGGCGATAGGCGTTGGCGCGCCGTTCGACCGCGCGCATCTCGTTCGCGTAGCCGAGCGCGACGTAGAGCGCGGCCCACACCGCGAAGAAGAAATACCAGCGGATCGAACTGTCGAGGATGAGCACCAGTTCCCAGGCGATCGGATATTTGTCGTGCAGATCCTCGATGATCTTGGCCGTCTCGTCCGACGGAAACCAATAGAAGAAGACGAGCATGTTGATGCTCGCATAAAGGGCGACGAGCGGCACCGCCGCTCCCATTGCGACGGCGAGCCGCGCGCCGAAGCTGCGCGGCTGGACACGCTGGAGAAGCTGATAGAGCAGGAAGGTGCAGAGGATTCCGGCGACCACCACGATACCGCGTTGGTTGATGAAGGACCATTGCCCCGGCGCGCCGGTCAGCGCCGAAAGCCCCGTCGTGATCAGGAAATAGAGCAGCCACATCGCGATGATCGACCCGATCGCGACGCGCGGGTTGACGCGTGCGTCGGACGCACGCCAGTCGGGCGCCGCCGCAAGCATGCGCGCGCGCTGCTCGCGCATCGGGTCGGGGTGGCGGTCGCGGTTCATGGCGCCGGTCTAGCCGTAAAGGCGGGGACGAGGCCAGCGGGCTTCGAACCGCCAGTCGAAGCGGCGGGCGCCTTGGTCGAAAGTCGTCGGGTGCCGCGCCCTCATCCGACCCCCGGCTGCGGCATGGTTCTGCGCCAGTTGCCGCGCTGGTACACCCACCAGGCCATCGCCAGCGAGGTGAGCGACGACAGCGGGAAGCTCCACCAGATCGCGTCGCCGCCGAGCCACGGATAGGCGAAATGATAGATGCCGAGACGGATCGGGAACATCGACAGGAAGAGGATGATCAGCGGCGGCACCACCGATCCGTTGGCGCGCAGCGTGCCGATCAGGACGATCGTCGTGCCGAAGGGGAGGAAGGTCCAGGTCGCGATATACTGGGCGTGCCGCGCGACGTCGACCGCCTCGCTGCCGCTGCCAAGGAACAGGCCGAGCGCGGCGCGGTCGAAAGCGAGCAGGAGCGCGATCAGCACCCCCGTCATCGCGAGGTTGATTGCCATGCCGCTGTTGGTGATCGCGGTGACGCGGTCCCACCTGTGCGCGCCGATATTCTGCGCCGCCATTGCGCTGACCGCGGCGCCGACCGCGAGCGCGGGCATCTGAACATAGTTCCAGAGCTGGAGCGTCGCGCCATAAGCCGCCGCCGTCACCAGCCCCTCGCGGTTGACGAGGCCGACCATGACCAGCCCGGCGCCCGAGATGACGAGCATCTGCGCGCCCATCGGTACGCCTTTGGCGACGATGAAGCGCAGTTCGTCGATCTTTGGGATCAAATAAGCGAGTTCGCGGCCGCGCAGGCGCAGGACATGATCCCTGGCGTAGAACCAGACAAGCATCGCGACGAGGCTGATCGTCCCGGAGCTGGCAGTGGCGAGCGCGCTCCCGGTGATGCCGAGGCGCGGGAAGGGGCCCAGGCCGAGGATCAGCACGGGATTGAGCACGATGTCGAGCACGACCGACAGGATCATGAAGCGCAGCGGCGTGACTGCGTCGCCCGCGCCGCGCGACGCCATCATCAGCGTAACCATCAGCATGCTGGCGGGGATTGCGATGAAGGTGACGCGCAGATAGTCGTGCGCGAGCCCAAAGGCCTCCGCCGGGGTTTCGAGCAGGCGCAGGATCGCATCCGAGGCGAACCAGCCGACGACCGCGATGACGAGCGAGAAGAACAGCGACAGGCCGATCGCGCCGCCCGATGCGCGGCGCGCGGCATCGATGTCGCCGCGGCCGATCGACTGGCCGATCAGCACCGTCGCCGCCATGCCGAAACCGAAGAAGGTCGCGAACATCAGGAACATGACAATATTCGCATTGGCGGTCGCGGCGAGCGCGCTTTCGCCGAGGAATTGCCCCACCCACACCGAATTCACCGAGCCCGAGAGCGTCTGGAGAATATTCGACGCCAGCGTCGGCAGCGCGAAAAGGACCAGTGTCCGCGTGATCGGCCCGTCGGTCAGGTCGAGCCGCCCATTGCCGCGCGCGGTCTGGCGCGGCGGCACCGGCCCCGAAGCGGGGTCGGCCGCGGCGACGACGGGCGCGACGGGTGCCTCTTCCTTCACCCCAGCCGCGCCAGTGCGGCGGTCAACCGGTCGGCCTCGGCCGCCTTGGCATCATGGTCGGCGCGCGCCTTGTCGACCGCTTCGGGTTTTGCGCGCTCGACGAAATTCGGATTGGCGAGGCGCCCGGCAAGGCTGTCGCGTTCCTTGACGGCCGCGGCGAGCGCCTTCGACAGGCGGTCGCGCTCGGCGGCGGTATCGATCACGCCTTCGAGCAGTATTATGAAATCGGTATTACCAGCAGAGACTTGCACATTACCGCCTGCAACATCAATTCCCATTGCATCGACCAATTCGACACGAGCGAGCCGGGCAAGAATGCTTGAATGAGTCCATGTCCGTTCGATTTCGGCATCGACCGAGACCTCTATGATCATTTTTGGTCGAGCCGCAGCCGGCACATTGAGTTCGTTTCGTGCGGTACGAATCTCTCGTATTAAACCGATCAGCCAGTCGATGTCGGCGCTCGCCTGCGTATCGCGCTGCGCCTGCGGCTCGGGCCATTTCGCGGTGATCAGCGGGTAACCTTCGCGGTCGCCGAGGCCGGTCCAAAGCTCTTCGGTGATAAAGGGCATGAAGGGATGGAGCATGACGAGAATCTGATCGAGAACCCAGCCGGCGACGGCTTTCGTCTCTTCATCGATCGAACCCTTGATCAGTTCCAGATACCAGTCGCAGAAGCGGTCCCACGCAAAGCTGTAGATCGCATTCGCGGCGTCGTCGAAGCGGAAGGCCGCAAAGGCTTTTTCCATCGCGGCGACGGTGTCGGTGACCTCGCCAATGATCCAGCGATTGACGGGCAGGCTCGCCGCGGGCGCTGCGAGGCTGGTCGAGGCCGAAATGCCGTTCGCCTCGCAGAAGCGCGCGGCGTTCCACAGCTTGGTCGCGAAATTGCGATAGCCCGCGAGACGCGCGTCATCCATCTTGATGTCGCGGCCCTGGCTTTCCATCGCCGCCATGAAAAAGCGCAGCGCGTCGGCGCCATATTGGTCGATCAGGCCGAGCGGATCGACGACGTTGCCCTTCGATTTCGACATCTTCTGCCCGTCGGGCGCGCGGACGAGGCCGTGGAGATAAAGCGTCTTCCACGGCACCTCGTTCATGAAGTGCATCCCCTGCATCGCCATGCGCGCATCCCAGAAGAACAGGATGTCGAAACCCGAGACGAGCACGTCGTTGGGATAATGGCGGCGCAGCATTTCGGTATCATCGGGCCAGCCGAGCGTCGCGAAGGGCCAGAGGGCCGAGGAGAACCAGGTGTCGAGGACATCGGGGTCGCGGGTAAGGGCGACGCCTGCACCTGCTTCGGCCTGCGCCTCTTCCTCGGTCTCGGCGACGAAGATGCGGCCGTCTGCGGCATACCACGCCGGAATCCGGTGCCCCCACCAGAGCTGGCGCGACACGCACCACGGCTGGATGTTCTCCATCCAGTTGAAGAAGGTCTTTTCCCACGTCTTCGGGACGATCCGGATGCGCCCGTCGCGCACCGCCTGCATCGGCGGCTGCGCCAGCGTCTTGGCATCGACATACCATTGATCGGTCAGCATCGGTTCGATCACCACGCCGCCGCGGTCGCCGAACGGTTGCATGATCAGCTTGTCCTCGACCTTGATCATCAGCCCTTCGGCGTCGATGTCGGCGACGACCCGTTCGCGTGCCTCATACCGGTCGAGCCCGCGATAGGCTTCGGGGACGAGGTTCAGCTTGTCGATCTCCGCCGCGCTGGCTTTTTCGCCCATGGCGATGGCCTTCGCGCGGGCGGTGGCCTCCGCATAGCTTGGGCCGTCGGTTCGCATCGCCGCCACTTCGTCCATCAGGCGATACATGGGGATGCCGTTGCGCTGGGCGACGCCATAGTCGTTTTCGTCGTGCGCGCCCGTGATCTTGACCGCACCCGAACCGAAATTCGGATCGGGATAATCGTCGGTGATGATCGGGATCAGCCGCCGATGTTCCTTGGGGCCGACCGGAATTTCGCACAGCTTCCCGACGATCGGGCGATAGCGTTCGTCGTCGGGATGGACCGCCACGGCCCCGTCGCCCAGCATCGTTTCCGGCCGCGTCGTCGCGATCGAAATATAGTCGCGCTCTTCCTCGAACAGGATGTTGCCGTCGCCATCGCGCTCGACGTAGCGATAGGTTTCGCCGCCCGCGAGCGGATATTTGAAGTGCCACATGTGGCCGTTCACTTCGCGGGCATCGACCTCCAGATCCGAAATCGCGGTCTTGAGCTTGGGGTCCCAGTTCACGAGGCGCTTGTCGCGATAGATCAGGCCCTGTCGGTGCAGGTCGACGAACACCTTGACCACCGCGCGGGTGAAATGCGGGTCCATCGTGAACTGCCCGTTATTGTCTCTGGAATTTAGGCTCCAGTCCATCGAGCAGCCGAGGCGGCGGAGCTGGCGGGTGATCTGGCCGCCGCTTGTCGCCTTCCATTCCCACACCTTCTCGACGAATTCGTCGCGCGTGTAGTTGGTGCGCTTGTCCTGCCGCGCTTCGAGCTGGCGCTCGACGACCATCTGGGTCGCGATGCCGGCATGGTCGGTGCCGACCACCCACAGCGCATCCTTGCCGCGCAGCCGCTCGTAGCGGACGAGCACGTCCTGCAATGTGTTGTCGAGCGCATGACCAATATGCAGCGCGCCGGTGACGTTGGGCGGCGGGTTGACGATGGTGAAGGGCTGCGCATTCGGGCGCGCGGGGCGGAACAGCCCGCGGCTTTCCCACTCATGGGCCCATTTCGCTTCTATGGCGGCGGGATCGAAGGTTTTTTCCATCGGCATGACCGGGGCCTTTGCCAGCCATGCTGCGATGCGGCAAGAGGGTGATCGTTTCGCCGCCCTGCCTCTTTCGTCATGCCGGACTTGATCCGGCATCCCGCTTTTGTGGGATAAACGAGACTCCGGATTACGTCCGGGGTGACGAGAGGCGGGAAATAGAGGCTATTTCTTCAGATAGCGCTTCATCCAGTCGAACACCGTGCGGTGCCACTGGACGCTGTTCGCGCCCTTCAGCACCCAGTGATTCTCGTCGGGGAAGACGAGCAGTTCGGACGGCACCCCCCGCCGCTGGAGGGCAGTGAAGGCGGCGAGGCCCTGCGTATAGGGAATGCGGAAATCCTTTTCGCCGGTGATCACCAGCATCGGCGTCTGCCACTTGTCGACATGGTGCACCGGATTCCATTTCTCATATTCCTGCGGAACCGCGAAATAGGGCCCGCCATGCTCCCATTCGTCGAACCACAGCTCCTCGGTCTCATAGGCCATGGCGCGCGCGTCGAAGACGCCGTCGTGCTGGACGAGGCATTTGAAGCCGTCGGTCCATTGCCCGGCGATCCAGTTCACCATGTAGCCGCCATAGGAAGCCCCGAGCGCGCAGGCGTTGCCGATGTCGAGCTGCGCATCTTTCTGACCCGCGGCGACAAGGCCGAGCTTCAGGTCTTCGAGCGGCTTGCCGCCCCAGTCCTTGTTGATGCTGTCGGTAAAGGCCTGACCATAGCCGGTCGAGCCGTGAAAATCGACGGTCACCGCGCCATAGCCCTGCTGCGCGAACAGGCGCGGGTTCCAGCGCGTCGACCAGCTGTCGCCGAAACTGCCCTGCGGGCCGCCGTGGACGAGGAAGGCGACGGGCAGCTTGCCGGTGGCATCGGCGGGCTTGATGATCTGTCCCCACACCGTGTCGCCGTTCGCACCGGCGAATTGCATGCGTTCGACCTTGACCGGATCGAGTTCGGCGAGAATCGCGGCATTGGCGTCGGTGATCTGGGTCACCTTGCCCTTGGCATCGCGGAGGTAGAGGTCGGTCGGCAGCAGGATCGAATTGCGTGAATAGAGCAGACCGCCGTCGGCGAGCGGGGTCACGTCGCCGATATTGCCCTCGGTCGCCGCGTTCGAGGCCTTCAGACGCTCGACCTTGCCTGTCGCGACATCGACGCGGAAGACGGGATGGTCGAGCACCTCCTGCGCGGTAACGTAGAGCGCCTTGCCGCCGGGCGCCCAGGCGATCGACGCGACCGAGCGATCCCAGGCGTCGGTCAGCTTGCGCGTCTCGCCGTTTTCGAGGTTGCGCAGCATCAGCACCTGCCGGTCGCTTTCATAGCCGGGTCGCGCCATCGCGGCATAGGCGAGCCACTTGCCGTCGGGGGAAGGGGTGGGCAGCGTGTCGGTCGCCTTGTTGGCTTCGGTCAGGTTGATCGGCGCGATGCGCGCATCGACCTTCGCCTGATAGATGTCGAGGTTGGTCGAGGTCGGCTCGTCGCGGTCGGCCTTGCGCAGCGTGAAGAAGATCGTGCGGCTGTCGGCGCCCCAGGCGAGCTCCTCGCCGCCGCCGAAGGGTTTCGACGGCGTGTCGCCGATCAGCGAGCCGTCGACCGCGCGCCCCGCGGTCGCTTTGCCGTCGACGAGATCGAAGACGAAGGGGCGGCTATGGGTGCCCGGCGTCTCCCATTGATCCCAGTGGCGGACGAAACCGACGCCGTCCTTGTAGTGGCGGCCGCTGCCCGGTCCGACGAGCGCGCCTTTTTCCTTCGCATCGCAGCCGAAGCTCGTGCACTCGCGCGGCACGTCGCCCCAGACGAGCAGGCGCCGGCCATCGGGCGACAGCTTGAAGCCCGCGACGTCGGCCTTCTCGCTGGTGACCTGCGTTGCCGGGGCGCCGCTGTCGCCGACGGCGATCCGCCAGAGCTGGTCGCTGCCCGACGCGTCGGAGAGGAAGTAAAGCGCGCCATCGGGGCCGAACGCCGGGCTCGTCTCGTTCTTGCCCGGGGTGTCGGCGACGCGCACCGGCACGGCTCCCTTCGCCTTGCGGTCGAGAAGCCACAGGCCGGTCGAGCGCTTGTAGGACTCCGCCTCGGTCTCGGTGATCTGGAATGCGACCCAGCGTCCGTCGGGCGAGGCGGCGGGAGCGGCAACGCGTTTCATTGTCGCCAGATCGACCTCGGTCATCGGCCGGGCGAGGGCGGGGGTGGACAGGACGGCGGCGAGCGCGATCGCGCTGGACAGGAGATGGTTTCGCATGAAAGCGGTTTAACGCCGCCACCGCGCGGCGCAAGGGCACTACTGCGGACGGAAGGAGCTTCCCGCGTCAGCGCGGCGGGTGTGCGGCCAGATATTCGACGATCGCCTTGACTTCCTGCGCGCGCTCGCGCGGGATGACCAAGATGTCGTCGCCGTGCGTCACCACGATCAGGTCGGACACACCGACCACGGCGATGCGCTTGCCGCCATCGGCGCGCAGATAGTTGCGTTCGGCGTCGAGCGTGACGACGTCGCCGATGCGGACGTTGCCGGCGTCGTCCTTGGTCCCGAGCGCGTGCAGCGCTGCCCAGCCGCCGACGTCGGACCAGCCGGGTTCGACTGGCGCGACGACGACCCGGTCCGCGCCCTCCATCACCGCATAGTCGATCGAATCGGCGGGGCTGCGCAGGAAGGCGTCGGTGTCGGGATGGACGCGTCCGCCATCGTGCCGTGCGTCCGTCATCGCGGCGGTGCAGGCCGCGGCCATCGCAGGTTGCTGGCGTTCGAGCTCGGTCAGGAAATGATCGGCGCGCATCAGGAAGATGCCGGCGTTCCAGTAATGGCCGCCTTCGGCGAGCATCGCTTCCGCTCGCTCGCGTGGGGGTTTCTCGACGAAGCGCCGCACGCTGTGGACGCCGGGCGCATCGGGATGCGCTTCGCCCGCCGCGATATAGCCATAGCCGGTTTCGGGATGCGACGGAGCAATCCCGAAGGTCGCGATCGCGCCCGCTTCGACCGCGGGGCGCGCCGTGTCGATCGCGCGCAGGAAAGCGGTGACGTCGGTCATGACATGATCGGCGGGCATGACGAGAAGCAGCGAGTCGGGGCCGCAGGCGCGCGCGGCCAGCGCGATCGCCGGGGCGGTGTTGCGCGCCGCGGGCTCGACAATGACCCGCGCGTCGGCGATTCCCGCCGCCGCCAGATCGGCCTCGACCGGCGCGACGTGCCCGGGGCCGCAGACGACCAGCGGCGCGGCGAAGCGCGTGCGATCGGCGACGCGATCCAGCGTCTGGCGAAACAGGCTGACCTCCCCGATCAGCGGCTGGAACTGCTTGGGCGCGGCGCTGGTCGACACCGGCCACAGGCGGGTGCCCGATCCGCCGGACAGGATGACGGGGACGATCATGGACTTCCTGTTACCACCCTTCGCCCGGCATCGCCATCAGCAGGACCAGCACAGAAGGGCGCGGGCATCCGGGGCCAGTGCGATGCCGTCGGCGCGGTCGATGACGACGCACTCGCCAAGCGCCACCGCCTCGTCATCGACGCGGCACCCCGGCGAGAGCGGTACGAAGCTGTATGTGCCGTCCGTGCGGGGCAGCATTGCCGCGGCGTCCGGGCCCGCCAGATGCAGCAGGCGGAAATGCGGGCCGTCGACCAGCAAGCGATTGTCGCCTGGTTCGACGCGGCCGTCGCGCGGATCGGGGCGCGGCCCCGGTGCCGCGACCGCCAGCCCGGCGTCGAGGTGCAATTCGCGCGGCCGGCCGTAATCGTAGAGCCGATAGGTGCAGTCGACATTCTGCTGCACCTCGACCACCGTCAGCCCGGCGCCGATCGCGTGGATCGTCCCCGCCCGATTATAGACGAAATCGCCTTCCCGTGCAGGCCGCCAGTCGATCATGTCGACGATCGATCCGTCGAGCGCGGCGTCGCGCAGCGCCTCGCGCGACGTTTCGGCGACCAGCCCGACTCCGAGTTCGGCGCCGGGATCGGCATCGAGCACCAGCCAGCACTCGTCCTTGCCGCGCGCGAAGCCGGCGGCCTGCGCCGCCGCGTCGTCGGGATGGACCTGAATCGACAGGCGTTCGGAAGTGAAGAGGAATTTGACCAGGATCGGCGCGTTATCACCATCGGGATGGGCAAACCAGATCTCGCCGATCCGGCGGCCGCCGAAATCCCCGAAATCCCCGGGTATGTCGGTTCGGCCCCAGGGCTTTTCCACGACAAGCGTTTGCAGGCGCACGAGCATGGTGAAGAGATGTGGAGCCGCCCCCGCTGCGTCAAGCGGGAAGGGTCAGGCCGCCCTGTGCAGACGGTGGCTGGTCGCCGCTCCCGGCTGGTCGGGCCAGAGGCCGCGTGTGTCGTAGACGATCTTGTCGGCACGCTCCTCGAGCGGGATCGAGCGGAACAGGTCGTGATCGACCAGCACGATCAGGATGTCGCACGACGCCAGCGCGCTATCGAGATCGATCAGTTCGGCGCCGGTATCGGCGAACGCGGCCGGAAGCGTGCGCGCGAAGGGCTCGACGATGTGGATTTGCTTGCCAAACCGACGCGCGAGCGCCGCGGCGACCTCGACCGCGGGGCTTTCGCGGAAATCGTCGATATTGGGCTTGAAGGCGAGGCCGAGGCAGGCGACGCGCGCCTCCGGATGCTGCGAGACGAGCATTTCGGCCGCGCCGACGACATGCGCGGTCTTGGCGAGGTTGACCTCGCGCGCGGTGCGGATCAGGCGGCTGTGCGCGGGGGCGCCGTGGACGAGGAACCACGGATCGACCGCGATGCAATGCCCGCCGACACCGGGTCCGGGCTGGAGGATGTTGACGCGCGGGTGCCGGTTGGCGAGGCGGATCACCTCCCACACGTCGACGCCCATTTCCTCCGCCATCATCGACAGCTCGTTGGCGAAGGCGATGTTGACGTCGCGATAGCTGTTCTCGACCAGCTTCACCATTTCGGCGGCGCGCGCCGAGGTGGTGATGCAGGCGCCGCGCACGAACTGGCGATAGAAGGTCATCGCGCGCCGCGCGCAGCGCGGGGTGATGCCGCCGATGCAGCGGTCGTTGTCGACCAGCTCGATCAGGATGCGGCCGGGAAGAACGCGTTCGGGGCAATGGGCGATGAAGATATCGGCGGCGCCGCTGCACGCGCCCGGCACCTTCAGATCGGGGCGCAGTTCGGCGATCAGCGCCGCGACCTTTTCGGTCGTGCCCACGGGCGAGGTCGATTCGAGGATGACGAGATCGCCTGCCTTCACCACCGGCGCCAGTGCGCGGGCGGCGGACAGGACATGGTGGATGTCGGGGCGATGCTCCTCGTCGTGCGGCGTCGGCACCGCGATGACGAAGACGTCGGCGGGCGCGACCTCGGTCGAGGCGGTCAGCGTACCGCGCGCGACGACACCCTGAACGAGACCGTCGAGGTCGACCTCCTCGATATGGACGTGGCCGCTGTTGACGGTGTCGACGACATGCCGGCTGACGTCGACGCCCGTGACCCGGCACCCCGACCGCGCGATCAGCGCCGCGGTGGGCAGGCCGATATAACCGAGGCCGAGGACGGTGACTTTCTGTTCGCTATCGATGGGCACGCGCAACAATCTCCGCAATTCTTTCCGCCGCACACCCGTCGCCGAAGGGATTATGGGCGCGGGCCATGGCGTCATAGGCGTCCTTATCGTCCAAAAGGCTGAAGATTTCCGCAACGATTCGATTGCGGTCGGTTCCGACGAGGCGTGCAGTGCCAGCCTCGATGCCCTCGGGCCGTTCGGTCGTCTCGCGCATTACCAGCACCGGCTTGCCGAGCGACGGCGCCTCCTCCTGCACGCCGCCGCTGTCGGTCAGCACCAGGTCGCTCGCGGCGAGCAGCCGGACGAAATGCGGATAATCGAGCGGGTCGATCAGGGCCACGTTGGACAGGCCTCCAAGGGTCGGTTCCATGGCGCCGCGGACGTGCGGGTTGGGATGAACGGGAAAGATCACCGCGACGTCGTCGCGCGCCGCAATCCCCGCGATGGCTTCGGCGATCGCCGTCATCCCGTTGCCGAAATTCTCGCGGCGGTGCGACGTCATGGCGATGATCCGCCGGCCCGCGAAACGCGCGAGCAGGGGATCGAGACCGGCGGCGAGCGACGGCTCCTCGTCGATCCGCGCCCGCGTGGCGAGCAGCGCGTCGATCACGGTGTTGCCGGTCACGTGGATGCGCTCGGCAGGGACATTTTCGGCACGCAGTGCGGCGGCGGCGGTCTCGGTCGGCGCGAAATGCAGGTCGGCGACCGCGCCCGCGACCTTGCGATTCACCTCCTCGGGCCAGGGGTGATAGATGTTACCGCTGCGCAGCCCCGCCTCGACATGACCGACCGGTATCTTGCGAAAATAAGCCGCAAGTGTCGCCGCCATGGTTGTAAGCGTATCGCCGTGGACGAGTATGCGATCGGGCCTGTCGCGATCGAAAACCTCTCCAAGCCCGGTCACGAGCCGCGCGAGCAGCGCGTCGAGCGACTGGTTGGGGGTCATGACGTCGAGGTCGACGTCGGGAGCGATGCGCGCGATGTCGAGAACCTGATCGAGCATCTCGCGATGCTGCGCGGTGACGCAGACAGAAACATCGACATTGTCGCGACAGCGCAGGGCATGAACGACCGGAAACATCTTGATCGCTTCGGGACGAGTCCCGAAAACCACCATGATCCGCGCAATGGAAGAAGCGAGCGAGAGCGGCGCTTCATCGACCATATCTTGATATTCCCCGGCTATGATTTCAGACGGCTTAGCGCAAAGGTCTTGCTGGTCGCTTAACTTGTCTCTATTCGCGGCAGCCATCGTTGGGATATGGTGTAAAGCTGGCTGGATTTTCCAAATGCCGGCCGGGCCCATGTTGGATGACGATCAGGACATATATATTAATATATTAAAATTGTTCAAAAAAGTCACATGTCGTTCCTTGGATTTTTGAAACGCCGGCAGGCTGGCAAGCCGGCGCCGCAAGAGCGCCCCCGCGTACCGGCAGGGGAGCGTGTCTATGCCATCGGCGACATTCATGGTCGCGACGATCTGTTCGCCGAACTGCTTGCTCGGATCGAGGTCGACAATGGCGCCCGCGGTCCGGCGCGGACGACGCTGATCATGCTGGGTGATCTGATCGACCGCGGACCTGATTCCGCGTCGGTGATTGAGCGCGCGATGCGCCTGAGCGCTCCGTTCGACGATATCCGGCTGTTGATTGGCAATCATGAGGAATGCTTTCTCGCCGCCTTGACTGGTGAACTCAAGCGCGTGCGTTATTTCATCCGTATCGGTGGGGACGCAACCATCAAGAGCTATTGGCGCGACGACGCGGCGTATGCGGCTGCCAGTTTTGACGAGGTTGCCGAACGGCTGCCGCAACTGGTGCCGCAGTCGCACGTCAATTTCTTGGGCCGGGGCGATGACATGATCCGCAAGGGGGACTATGCCTTCGTTCATGCTGGCGTCCGTCCCGGTGTTGCGCTCGACCGTCAGCAAACTTCAGACCTGCGCTGGATTCGTGAGGAATTCTTGAATGCGGAGGGTGGGTTTGGCGCAACTGTCGTCTACGGTCATACGATATCGGAGACCGTCGACGAAGCCCCCCACCGTATCGGCATCGATACCGGCGCCTATATGACCGGTCGTTTGACCGCGGTGGGCCTGGAAGGCACGGATCGCTGGTTCCTGGATACCGTTGACTGATTTTTCAGCGCAGCGACGATTTTGGGGATGATAGTATATGCCCTTTGGGACGGGAACATGGTGGTAACAGTTCGGCGGACATCGATGAGGGTGGAGTTTCGATGAAGACGAAGACTCGATCGATTTTTTCGGGCGACATGCTACCGCGCGAACGCTGGCTGGTTCTGCTGGCTTTCGGATTTCTCATCGCGGTCATGGGCGGCAGCTCGCGAAGCGATATCGCATCGCTACCATTTTTTCGCGCCTCTGCCGTGCTGTTCGCTTTTTTCGCGCTCGCCACGACGCGCACGGGAACATGGCGCGAAATTCGCCTGCCGTTGACCCTGCTGGGATTGCTGGCGCTATGGATGATCGCTCAATTGGTTCCTCTGCCGGCGGACGTCTGGTCATCGCTGCCAGGCCGCGATATTATATACCGCATGGACCGGCTGCTGGGGCATGCCGACCGGTGGCGGCCGATCAGCATGACGCCTTCGCTGACGCGGAACAGCCTGCTGGCATTGTCGGTACCTGCCGCCGCTTTGTTGCTGTCCGCCGCGATCCCGGTTGAGGAACGTGTCCGGCTATGGTGGGCGATCTGGGCCTTCGCGATGCTGTCCGCGGCTTTTTCCCTGTTCCAGTTCGTCGCAGGTGCGCGCAGCGCATTCTATCTCTATCGCATCACCAACGAGGGCGCTCTCGTCGGTTTGTTCGCCAACCGCAATCATCAGGCGCTGCTCCTGGCGCTGGGCATATTGGCGGCGGGCTGGCTGATAACGCAGGAATTTCTGCGCAAGCATTCCCGCCCGGTTGTGGTGCCGGCACTGTCCGGCAGCATATTGATCCTAATCCTGCTGATTCTGACAATCGGATCGCGGCAGGGATTGATCTGTGGACTGCTCGCATTAACCGTCATTTTCGGCGCGATCCGCTGGGGATCGGGGCAACGGGCAAAGGCAGTGGGCCGGCGGACGGCAGGAGCGATGCCGGCGCGACCGTTGGTTCGCGTGGCGGTGATCGTCCTGCCCTTTGTCGTCATCGGGGGACTAATTGCGCTTTTCTACTGGTCCGACCGTTCCAATGCCATCGTGCGCCTGATCGACGGCGATGGAGATGCTGCGGCGGACATGCGTTTCGCGGCATTCGGCACCGTACTGGGGTTGCTGAAATCCCAATGGGTCCTCGGAGGAGGATTTGGCTCCTTCTCCAAATTATTTCAAACCGTCGAACCCGACGCATTACTGTTGCCGTCCTATTTCAACCAGGCGCATAACGACTGGCTGCAACTTCCCATCGAAGGCGGGTTGCCGGGGGTTCTGATCGCTTTGGCCGGTCTTGTGTGGCTGGCCGTGACTCTGGTCGGCGCGGTTTTCGGCCGGGGAAGGGTAACGACGCCGGTGAAAGTCGAGGCCATGTTGCTGGGTGCGGCCTTCGCCTGTCTGGCGATATGTAGTTTCGTCGATTATCCGTTGCGTGTGCCGTCGCTGGAAATGGTCGCGGCCTTTCTTGTCGTCCTTTCTGTCAAATGCCGAACGCGCTCCGCCGGGATCGACGAGGCGGCTAAACCTGCTTCCTAATCCGTTTTTTTCGCCCTATGGCCGTGGCGCTGCCTGCTGGGTTTCGTTCTGGAATATGTTTATGATGGATCTGCGTTTTCTGTCAGCTGTCGCGATGCTGGGCTTGTCGGCTTGCGTGAAGCCCGCCGGGCCGGTCGCCGTCGATCCGGCCAGCGGGGTTACGTTGTTGACAAGCTTGCCTGTACCGACGGGCGACGATGTGCGGTCGAGCGTCCGGACCTCCTTCGTCGGCCCTTTTTCCGAGCTGTCGCTGGATGTTTTCGGGGTTCGCGACCTTCGGCTGGACGTCGTGACTGACGGCGAGGGGCGCTTCACATTCCCCTTGATCGGAGCCGTGGAGGGCGCCGGCAAGACGCCGGAACAGCTTGCGACCGAGATCGAGACGCGACTGCGCGGACGCTATTTGCGCGATCCGCGCGTGACCGTAAATTTCCGGACGCCGCAAAACCCTCTGACGTTTCAAGCGCAGGGCGTGACCATCGACGGAGAGGTGAGGAAACCGGGGCAATATCCTCTTTCCGGCAAGGCGACGTTGATGCGTGCTGTCGCGCTGGCGGGTGGCACCACCGAGTTTTCGAAACTGGACGACGTGCTTGTTTTTCGTAACGTCGCCGGGCAGCAATATGTCGGCGTCTATAATCTCCTCGCTATCCGGCGGGGGAATTATGCAGACCCGGAAGTTTTTCCTAACGACGTCGTCGTCGTCGGGGATTCGCCGCAACGGCGGATGCTCGATAATATTCTCAAAGCCTCTACGCTGCTGAGCACGCCGCTCGTCATCCTTGGCAACCAACTCTAAACGGATCATTCAAAAAATGGACAGCGCGCGCGGGCAGTTGGTGGCGACCTCCGATATAACAGAAAATCACGTTGACGAGTCCCGCGATGACCGTGGCCTGTTCGACATGCACGTGCTCGAACGGGCGTTCGTCGCATTGATGAGCCATAAGGCGTGGGTCATCGGCAGTATTGCTGCATGCGTCGGTCTCGGGTTGGCCATCACCTTTCTGATGACGCCGCTTTACACGAGCACGTCGCGCATCGAGGTGTCGCCGCAATCCCCCGTGGAAACGCAGGTGGAGGGTGCGCGCGAAAAGACGATGTCGAACGAAATTGCGTTTTACAACACGCAATACAGCCTGTTGGAATCGCGCTCGCTGGCGGAGCGCGCCGTTCGCGCTGGAAATCTGCTGAACGATAAGGAGTTTGTCAGCGCTTTCGGATTGGATGAAATGGAAAACGCGGACGCCGTGCCCAACAGCGCGCAACGCGACCGCATGACCAAGCGTGCGATGGACATCTTGCTGGACAGCGTCACCATCACGCCCGTTCGCACGTCCAGCCTCATCGATGTCGGCTTTTCCACTCCGTCGCCAGCCCTTTCTGCGCGATTGGCGAATCTGTGGGTTCAACAGTATATTGCCGCCAACCTCGACCGGCGCTTTGCAGCGACCAGCGATGCGCGGCGGTTCCTGGAGCAGCGCATAGGAACCCTCCGGCAAAATCTGGAGGATTCAGAGCGTCAGCTGATCACCTATGCGACGAACAACGGGATCATCACGCTGCAAAGCCGGACCGATTCTCTCACGGGACGCACTGTCGCCGAACGTACATTGGTGTCGAGTGATATCGAGCAGGTCAGCCAGGCGCTGGCGCTGGCGCGCGACAACCGGATCATCGCCGAAAGCCAGTTACAGAATTCGACCGCCACGGCCGATACCTCCAGCAACAATGCGGTCAGCGTATTGCGGCAGAAAAGCACGGAAGCTGCAGCGGAACTGTCGCAGCTTCAAGCGACCTTTGGCGACGATTATCCGGAGGTTATCGCTAAAAAGGAACAGCTAGATGTTCTGAATCGCGGGGTTGCAGCGGAAACGGCGCGGACCCGGAATATCAACAAGGAAACCTATACCGCCGCGTTAAAGCGGGAACGCGAACTGATAGCGGAATTGGATCGCATCACGGCTGATTACCGCGATCAACAGCGCCGTTCGATTGCTTATTCAAACCTGCAACGCGAAGTCGATACGAACCGGCAACTTTATGACGGCCTGTTGCAGCGGTATAAGGAAATCGGTGCAGCTGGCGTCGGAACCAACAATATCGCGGTGGTGGATACGGGGGTACCGGCAAATGCTCCATCGAGTCCACGGTTGATCCTGAACCTGCTGCTGTCGTTGATCGCGGGTATGATGTTGGCTGTCGCGCTTGTCTTCATCCTTGAACAGCTGGACCAGTCCATTCGCGACCCGGCCGATGTGACGAAACGGTTCGGATTGCCGCTACTCGGTTCTATCCCTCAGGTCGCGTCCGACGATTTCAAGGATATGCTGCTAGACAAGAAATCGATGATCTATGAATCCTATCTCGCTGCTCAGTCTAACCTGACTTTCCTGACTCAGCACGGAGCCCCGCGCAGTTTCATGCTGACGTCGACTCGTCCTGCCGAAGGCAAATCAAGCTCGGCGCTGAGCCTGGCGCATATATTCAGCGCCACCGGTAAGAGGATCGTCCTGATCGACGCCGATATTCGCAGCCCGTCGTTGAATGAAATGCTGGGGGTCGAAAACAAATATGGTCTCAGCAATTATCTGACCGGGGCCGACGATCTGACGGGGCTCGTCCATCCATCGGAACAGTTCGGTTTCGACTATATGCTGGCTGGCCCGACCCCGCCCAATGCGGCGGAACTGTTCAGTTCATCGCGGCTGGGCAGGCTGATCGACCTGCTGCTGCGCGACTATGATCATGTTATCCTGGATTCGCCACCGGTGCTCGGATTGGCCGACGCGCCTTTGCTGTCCAGACAGGTGGAAGGCATCATTTTCACCCTCGATGCGTCGAGCAATAGCTCGCGTGCCGTCAAATCGGCTCTCAGTCGGCTGCGGCAGTCAGATGCGCAGATATTCGGCGCCCTGGTTACCAAGGTCGGCCGAAGGAACGAGATTTATGGTTACGGTTATGGCTATGGTTACGGTTATGGCTATGGCTACGGCGTCGACACGAACCCCGAAAAGACGGATTGATCCCGTCGTCAAAAAGTCGCCAAAGACATGACTGATTATATGAAGCTGTCTGCTTTTCTGGTCACGGCCCTGCTGACATCCATCGCTGTGGGGTTGATGAGTTATACGCTTGTCAATCAATCACGGGCGCCCGCGCGGGCAATGCAGGTCGCGATTTTCCCGACCGGCCTTTCCAAGGCGGTACTGTCGCGATCGTCCTATTCCGCGCGCCTTTCGAAAGATCCGCAAGCCATGCCGACGGCGCTGGAACGGAAGCTTGCCGAAGAGGGGTTCGCCGAAGAGCCTCTCGCTTCGGCTGCTTTTCCCGTCATGTTTCGGGCATTGACGGTCAATGGAGCAACGGATCGGGCATCACAGTTCCTGGAACTTGCCAGTCGGGTAACGCGGCGGGAAAATCTGGTTAACGTCATGTTGATCGATCAGGCACTGGCGGAAAATAATCCGAGACGCGCAATCACGTTGCTTGGGCGCGCAATGGCAGTCAGTTACGAGATGCGATCCTTTTACATGAATCGGATGGCGGCGGCGACGGGCAGTCCCGGCGCGCTGGAAGCCTTGGCTCCCTTGCTCGGGAATTTACCGGGCTGGAGCACCGATTATTGGAACGCGATTTTACAAGTACCGGCGGTGGCGCCGCAAGCTGGCGAGTTGAGACTGCGAATTGCGGGGCCGCCGTGGAATCTTCGCGAGGCGTCGGACACGGACCGGACCCTAATTGTGCAACTTGGACACGCAAATCATTTCGACCTGGCTTATGATCTTGCGCGCTCGCTCGGGCTGAAGGCGCCGCCGGCGGGCGCTTTCCTGCGGAATTCCGATTTCTCTCACGCGCCGCAATTCATGCCTTTCGATTGGGAGTTGCGGCAGACGGGCGAGATCGGCGCGGCCATGGAACGCGGCAGTCAAGGCCTTTTCATATCGAGTCTGCCCGCCGCAAACGGCGTAACAGCCGATCAACTTGCCCTGGTACCGCAAGCGGGGCGTTATCGACTGAACTGGAAAGTATCAGGAATTGCCGCGGCTCCCGGCGCAATGCTCAAGTTTCGCCTGACCTGCGCTGAACGCGGGAAGGGTGGTACCCCGATCGCCCCGGTCACGCTGTCGGAAGGGGACGGCAGCGAGACGGTGATTGTCCCGCCGTCCGATTGTCGCTGGTATCGTGCGGGCATCGAACTCGACACGACGCAGAGCGATGCGGGGGTCGACGTCAGGCTGAACCGACTGGCCCTGTCGAATGATGTTCGCCGTTCGGATGATGACCAGAAAACCGCCGTGCAACATTGAACGAGCAGAGATTGGAGTAGATGGTGCGCCGCAAGATTTTTGTCACCGGGACCGCCGGTTTTATTGGCTTTCATCTCGCTAGGCTGTTGCTCGCCGAGGGGTATGAGGTGTGCGGCTTTGACGGGATGACCGATTATTACGACGTCGAACTGAAGCGACGGCGGCATCAGATACTGCTGCAGAACCAGCATTTCCAGGCTGTCGAAGCGATGCTGGAGGATCGGGATGGCATCGACGGCGTGATCGATGATTTCCGGCCGGATGTGATCGTACATCTTGCCGCGCAAGCTGGCGTGCGATACTCGCTGGAAAATCCGCACGCTTATATCTCTGCCAACGTGGTCGGCACCTTCAACGTGATGGAGGCGGCGAGGCGCAATTCGGTGGGGCATTTGCTGATGGCATCCACCTCGTCGGTTTACGGTGCCAATGACGATATGCCTTTTACTGAGACCGAAAAGGCGGACACGCAACTGACCATCTATGCGGCGACGAAGAAAGCCACGGAATCGATGGCGCACGCTCATGCTCATCTGTGGAATGTGCCGACCACCATGTTTCGCTTCTTCACGGTTTACGGACCATGGGGACGCCCTGACATGGCGCTATATAAATTCGTCGATGCGATGCTCGATGGTCGCCCGATCGACTTGTACAACGGCGGGAACATGTATCGCGATTTTACCTATGTCGACGATCTGGTCCGAGGCATCCGACTGCTGATCGACGCTGTGCCGCAGCGGCCAGCGGACGCGTCGGATATAGAAGAGGGTGACAGCCTGTCGCCGGTCGCCCCGTTTCGCATCGTTAATATTGGAAATAACGACAAGGTGCGGTTGCTCGATTTCGTGGCCGCGATCGAGGAATCCCTGGGCATGAAGGCAAAGCATAACCTGATGCCGATGCAAATGGGTGACGTTCCGGCGACTTGGGCTGACGCCGGCCTGCTTGAACGTCTGACCGGATACCGCCCGCAAACCGATTTTCGTGTCGGCGTCGCGCAGTTCGTCGCTTGGTATAGGGATTATTTCCGCAAATGACCGATATCGACGCCGGCTCCGATCAAGCTGCGCTACCCGATTTCGATGCCGCGAGGATCGCGGTGATCGGACTCGGCTATGTCGGGCTACCGCTGGCGGTGGAATTCGGCCGCCAGCGGCTTGTCACCGGTTTCGACATCAACGTGGGTCGTATCACCGCACTGCGGAGCGGGCGCGACGATACGCTGGAAACCACGGCGACCGAACTGGCGGCAGCGGATCGGCTGACCTTTTCGCACGATATCGACGATCTTGCCGATGCGAACGTTTATATCGTGACAGTTCCGACGCCGATCGACCGGCACAAGCGGCCTGATCTTACGCCGCTGATCAAGGCGTCGGAAAGTGTCGGGCGAGTCCTGAAGCGCGGCGATATCGTCATCTACGAAAGTACTGTTTATCCGGGATGCACCGAGGAGGATTGTGTTCCAATCCTGGAGCGCGAAAGCGGGCTGCGGTTCAACCGGGATTTCTTTTGCGGTTACAGTCCCGAACGGATCAATCCGGGCGACAAGGAACATCGGCTGCCGACAATCCGCAAGGTGACGAGCGGATCGACGCCGGAAGTCGCACGGTGGATCGACCGGCTTTATGGCCAGATTATCACCGCCGGCACCTTCATGGCGCAAAGCATCAAGGTGGCTGAGGCGGCGAAGGTGATCGAAAACACCCAGCGCGACTTGAATATCGCGCTGATGAATGAATTGGCGATCATCTTCGGGCGGTTGGGGATCGATACGCAGGCCGTGCTGGCGGCGGCGGGTACCAAGTGGAATTTCTTGAACTTCACTCCCGGCCTTGTCGGCGGACACTGCATCGGCGTCGATCCCTATTATCTGACGCACAAGGCGCAGGCGGTCGGCTATCATCCCGAAGTCATCCTGGCGGGACGCCGGGTCAACGACGGGATGGGGAATTATATCGCCAGTCAGATCGTGCGCCTGATGATCAAGCGCACCCTGCCAGTGCAGGGCGCGCGTATCTTGGTGCTTGGACTGGCGTTCAAGGAGAATTGTCCCGACATCCGCAATACCCGCGTCGTCGACGTCGTGTCCGAACTCATGGAATATGGCGTCAAGGTCGATGTGTATGATCCTTGGGTTGATGCTGCGAACGCGCAGCATGAATATGGCATCGACCTCACTGATCATCCGGCGGCAGGCGAATATGACGCCGTAGTGCTGGCAGTGGGACATCGCGAATTTGCCGAGAACGGAAGCGCGGCGCTGCGCGCGTTTGGGAAGCCGGATTCGATTCTTGTCGACGTGAAAGGTATATTGCCTCTCGCCGAGAGCGATTTACGCTTGTAGATCGACGACGAGCTTACGATCGATACCGATGCAATTGCGCGCATTCATACAACAAGCGGCGGGAGTAGGCGCGGTAAGCCTGTTGGACCGCGCGGTGGCGGTCGGCCTGGGGATCGTTTTCGCGCGCTGGCTCGGCCCCGCAGAATTCGGCGCCTATTCTTTCGTCATTGCCGCGGTGGGGCTGCTGCTGTTGCCGGCGAGACTTGGCCTGCCTGAATTGTTGACGCGCGATATCGCCGCGGCACGTGGGCGCGACATGGCGGTCGATATCCGCGACACAATCCGGAAGGGATATCTGCTGGTCGGCCTAGCGGCGCTGGTGATCGTTGCGATCGGCCAGCTGGTGCTGCAGTTTCTTCCGCCGACCTCGCTCAATCGGTTGATGAAGATCGGCCTCTGGCTGATTTTTCCGACGGTTTTTTTCGAAGTGACGATCGGCGTGCTTCGCGGCCTTGGCCGGACTCTTGCGTTCCAATTCTATGGCACGCTGCTTTTGTCGCTGGTGACGCTGCTTGTTAGTGCCGCCGTGATGTTGGCGACGGGGCGCTATTATGCAGAAATAGCGGTCGAAGCGCGTTTTTTGGCCGTTTTTTTTATGTTGTCAGTCGCCTGCATTCACCTGTGGTCGCTTTTGCGCGGTCAGGAGATTCCGAACAGCGGTATAAAACGCGGTGGCGGAATGCTCGTGCGCACCGGGCTCGGATTCATGGTGAATGCGCTTGTGTATATGGCGCTGATGCGGGTCGATCTGTTGATGCTGGGGCTGATCGCCAATGAAGAGGCGGTCGGCCTCTATCGCGTCGCCGTGGAAGGCGGACTGCTCGTGGCGTTCGCATATGGCGCGGCGACGACGGTGCTCGCTCCCGAATATGCGCGCTTGTATGCAGCGGAGGATCATGAGAAACTGCAGCGACTGGTTCGGCAAACAGCTCGATTGATCATGGCGGCGGGCGTGTTTGCCGCTGTCCCGCTTATCTTTTTTTCAAAGCAGATCATAACGCTGGTTTTCGGCGTTGACTATGCCGGTGCCGGTCTGGCGCTTTCGGTGCTCGCGATGGGCCATTTCATCACCTTCTTTTTTGGCGATCCCATATACTTATTGAATATGACGGGTCATCATAATCGAATTACGGCGCTGGTCGGGATGGGGCTTGCGATATCGGTGGTTCTCTGCCTCGCGCTCATCCCGCCTTTCGGCGTAGTGGGAGCTAGCTTGGCGGCATCGATCGCGCTGGTCAGCTATCGTGCGCTTGCGTTCCGGGCTGTGTACAGGACGATCGGAATCAATTGTGCAGTTTTCGGGCCGGTTCCCGACAGGGCACTTGCTGCAACCTTCAGAACAGATGTGGAACAGGCATGAAAATCTCGCAAATCGTCAAAAGACTGGGAGAAGAGCGGCAGCCTGTTCGGTTCTTGGCGTCACGCATACTGGCGCGGACGGGGGCGGCCGAAAGGTTAGGGTTGCAGATTCGCCGCCGCGGCTATCAACTTCATTTCTTCAATACGGCCCTTTCGATGAACCTGTGGCTTTACGCGCAGGAACGATCGGACGACGTCAATATCATCCAGTCGCTGTTGGCGCCTGGCGGAATCTATGTCGATATCGGCGCCAACATTGGAGATCTCGTTCTCGCGGGCGCCCAGGCCGTCGGGGCCAACGGTAGAGTCTTTGCATTCGAAGCGCACCCTCGGATTTTCGGATTGATGTCGCAAAATGTGCGCCTGAATCAGCGGACTAATATCCATCCCGTGAATGCCGCTTGCGGTTCGGAATTCGGTTGGACGCAGTTCAGCGATATGCGGTCCGACGACATGAATCAGATCGGCAAGGGTGATATCGTCGTGCCGGTCATCCCGGCGCAATATCTTTTACCTGAAGCGGATATCGATTTGATCAAGATTGACGTCGAGGGTTTTGAATTGTTCGTGCTCAAGGGGCTGGAGAAATCCTTGGGACGCACACGTCACCTACTCATCGAGGTAGGTGACGCTCATTTTGAGCAATTCGGTTACCGTTATGCCGACATCCATCAACTGCTGACCGCACAGGGCTTTACCATTTTCGCCCAGGACAAGGCGAAGGGAGACTATGGCTGGCATCTGGTTGTCGATGGCGACCATCCGTTCCCGCTTGTCCAGAACGTCGTGGCGTCGCGTGATCCACAGGTACGGCAGTTGCTAGCCCAATAGTCATGGCCACACCTCTCTTCACGATTTTCACCCCAACCTATAATCGCGCGCATACGCTGCCACGCGTATACGAAAGCATTACCGCGCAGACATTTCGCGATTTCGAATGGGTCGTCGTCGATGACGGCTCAACCGACAACAGCGCCGAACTGATCGCCGGCTGGGCTGCGGAAGCGGATTTCCCCATCCGCTACTTCCATCAGACGAATGGCCACAAGAAAACGGCCTTCAATCATGGCGTCCGCGAGGCGCGGGGCGAATTGTTTCTCTGTTGGGACAGCGACGACACGGCGCCCGCGGACGCGCTTCGGATATTTCACGATCGTTGGAACAGCATTCCTGAGGCGGAACGCGGGGCTTATGTCGGCGTCACGGGACTGTGCATCGACGAACAGGGGGTGATCGTGGGGGACAGCTATCCGACCGATCCTTATGACAGCGACACCTTGTCCTCGACGCTCGGCGATGGCATTGGCGGAGAAAAATGGGGGTTTCAGCGAACGGCTGTGCTGCGCGAATATCCTTTTCCCGAGTTTATCGAGGGGCTAGTCGGCGAAGGCCTGATCTGGAACGCCATCGCCCGCAAATATCGCACCCGTTATGTCAACGATGTCGTTCGTATATATCATATAGAGCAGGATTCGCTGATCCACAGCCGGAAGACGGTCGCGAAGATGCGGGGCGTGGCTGAGGGGCAATGTTTTGCTGCCGCGGATTTTGCCGATCATGAGTGGCGGTGGTTTTTCCGGGCGCCGATCAAGGTGCTGAAGGTTGCGGCGAATCATGGCCGTTTTTCTTTACACCTGCGCCGCGGCGGCGGTTCTGTTCGCCATTCGCCCCGGACGTTTCCCGGACGCTTTCTGGCATTGCTGGCGTGGCCGATTGGATTCGTCGCCTTTCTTTATGATGAGCTGGGATCGTCCTGACGCGCCGTGGCGGATGCAAACAGCCGTTGCCATTGGTCCAGAATCGCCTCCCGCGAATAAAGTTCGACGACTTCGCGCGCGGACGCGGCGAGCACAGCCCGCCGTTCCGGATGCAGGCCTAGGTCGCAAAGGCTCGCGGCCAGACGCTCGACATGCCGATTGTCCGGCAGCAGGATCGCCCGCTGCCCGGCGTCGCTCAATTGCGCGGGCCCCGTCTTTACGTCGAATACGACGGATGCGGTGCCATGGGCCATCGCCTCGAGCAAGCTGTTGGGAAAGCCTTCGTAGCTGGACGTCATCGCATATATGTCCGCCCGCTCGTACCACTGGCGCAGATTGCCCGCGAAGCCGGGCAGCAATATGCGGCTTTCCAGCCCCCTGGCCGGCAATTCGCTTCGGATGCGGTCGCGAAGCGGCCCGTCGCCCAGCATGACCAGTTTCCAGCCCGGCAACGATCCGGCGGCGGCGGCGAAGGCGTCCACCATGACGCTGGGCCGCTTCGCGTCATCCATCCGCCCCACCCACAGGACTAAACGGTCCGGCGTTTCCAGATGATCTGCGATCGGTATCGCCGGGTCGGTATCCTTCATGGGAAGGATGACCGGATTGGGCAAGATCGCGATTTCAGTGCGCGGCGCGCGCGCGCGCATCCAGTCGGCGGTCGCCCGCGTCTGGGCAACGAGCGCGGCGGCGAACGGATAAGTCAGGCGGCGGAGCAGGCGATAGGAAAGGGGCAGGGGCGGGGACAGACCGGGCGGATAGGTCCGTTCGCAGGCAATGACCGGAATCCCTGTTCCTCCTGCCGCTAGCAGGGCCGCGACATTTACATGGGACATGAATGAAAGGATGACATCAGGATTCGCTGCCTTTATGATGGCGCGCAATGCCCTCAATCGGGTTATTTTTCCCGCATTTTCGCCGACTGCATCGGAGAGGAATTCAAGATGGACGCCGGCGGAGAGAGGATAGACGCATTCCCCCCGCCCGGAAAATGTCGGCATCAGCGTGACGTCATGGCCCTTGGCATCCCAAGCATTGGCCAGCAAGGCGGCGACCCGCTCCGCGCCGCCACCTTCCATTGAAGAAGTCAGGAAAAGAATTTTCATTACAGGTCTCCGTGGAATTCTTAATTATCAGAAGGCAGTGTCGCCTAGAATGACCATACGTCCACCTAGCTATCAAGTTTACACGACGCATTATAAGAATTTCTGGCTGGCATCATTGCTTGTCGGCTTGATATCGCTAATCCCATGGGTTGATATAATTCTTGATAAATACAATGCTATATTATGGGATCGCGAAGTTTACATTCAAATAATAACATCAGGCGACTCCCTGTTTAGTTATTTTAATTATGATGATATATTATCATATTTTACGTTCGAATATACTTGGCAAAGTATAATTTACTTTATTCAAAATGGACAATTTCCGTTTCAATATGAATCTTTTTTTCAGTTTATAAGTACGTCTTTTTTGGTTACTTCTTCTCTAATAGTTTACCGGCGTGGCGGGCTGTTGGCATTGTCGCTAATGGTAAATCCTTTAATTTTTGACCTTGCATATTCACAGCTTCGGACAGCGTTGGCGATATGCATAATTAATATTGTATACCTTGTAAGGCCGAGCTCCAAGATATTATCTTCTGCTCTATGCATATTTTCAGTATCAATTCATACGGCAATGTCGATATTTTTATCAATTTATTACTTATGTGTATCCACGTCAGAGAAGGGAGGGATTTTCTCGAAATGGTCATTGGAAATGCGCCTTCTTATTATAGTAGGGGCGGGGGCATTTGTAGGAATACTAATTGGTCCGTTTCGGGAATTCGTCCTAAGTTCGGTGAATGATCGACGTGCCGAATATATCGAAATGTCTAGTAGTCCTTTGTATCTAAGTTTCTGGATTATTTTATTTTTTCTATTCATGATAAATTATAAAGATATTTTTAAAAAGCATGGAGGGAAGATTTTCCTTATTTATTCTTTCTCTGGTTACGGTAAACTTGTTTACATCGTCTTATTCGGTAAGATTTCTTGCATTGTCATATCCGTATATATTGGCAACTATTCTAACCTGTAGGCCAGGACTAAAGCATTTCTCGCTAACCCTTTTGATAATTTATATGGCTGCCCAATGGTTTTTTTACATATCGGGATTGGGGTCTAGGTGAAGACTGATTGCTCCCAGCGAATTCTGCACATTATAACCGGCCTTGAAACCGGCGGCGCGGAGCGGTCGCTGGTGAACCTGCTCGCCGGAACGCTGCCGGGCGAGGGCGACCGCGCGCATGTCGTGTCGCTCGGCGGCAGGGGTCATTATGCGCCGGTCCTGGAGGCGCACGGCGTCCCCGTCGATTCGCTGGGCATTGGGGAAGGCGTCTCGCTGGCATCTGCGGTTCGGCATCTGCGGCGGATCGTGCGGCGGGCCCGGCCCGAACTGATCCAGGGCTGGATGTATCACGGCAGCCTGGCGGCCTCGGTCGCCGGCATGTTCGCCGGCCGCCGGGTTCCGGTCGCGTGGAATATCCGCCAGTCCCTCTACGACATCGGCACCGAAAAGACCGGCACTCGGTGGGTGATCCGCGCCCTCACCCGATTGTCGCGGCGGCCCCGCGCCATCGTCTACAACAGCCACCAAGCGCGCGCGCACCATGAAGATTTCGGTTTCGCGCCGGCGCGCGGGGTGGTGATCGTCAACGGCTTCGACGCACAGCGCTGGCGTCCCGACGCACAGCGCCGCCGGGCCGTCCGCGGCGCGCTCGGACTTGGCGATGACGACCTGCTGTTGGGTTTTGTCGGGCGCTATCATCCGATCAAGGACGTGCCGACCTTCCTTGATGCCTGCGCGCGCGCGATGGCGGCGGAACGCCGGCTGCACGTCGCGCTGGTCGGCGAAGGGTTGAACGAGGAGAATCCGGCATTGGCGTCCGGTTTCGCGCGTCTGCCGGCAGAGCGGGTCCATATGCTCGGCCGGCGCAGCGATATCGAAGCGGTGATGGCCGCATTTGACCTGTTTTGCCTGTCTTCCGCCAGCGAAGGCTTTCCCAATGTGCTCGGGGAGGCGATGGCGACGGGCCTGCCCTGTATAGCAACCGACGTCGGCGATTGCGCACGGGTTCTGGGTGGGCATGGCCGCATTGTTCCGCCTGGCGATGCCGCCACGATGGCGAATTCCATAAGCGAGATTTGTCAGCTGACGACTGAAGAGCGTCAGGCCATCGGGGCCGCGGCGCGGCAAAGAATCGTCGATAATTATGGCTTTGGCGCCACATTGGATGCCAATAGAGCGCTTTATGATACTCTGACGAAAAGAGACGCTTGATGTGCGGTTTTGCAGGGTTTCTGGATCGGGCCGGTTTCGCCAATGGGGAGGCGATTCTTCAGCGGATGTCCGATACGATCGTCCATCGCGGGCCTGACAGCGAGGGGAGTTGGATCGATGCTGAGGCGGGCATCGCGTTGGCCCATCGACGCCTTGCCATCATCGATGTGACGGCCGCGGGGCATCAACCGATGGTGAGCCCTGACGGTCGTTATGTCTTCACTTATAACGGGGAGGTTTACAATCACCTCGACCTGCGTGCCGAGTTGGAAGCGGAGCAGGGGGCGATAAGCTGGCGCGGCCATTCGGATACCGAAACCATGCTCCATGGCTTTTCCGCATGGGGCATTGTGGAAACGTTGCGGCGCGCGAACGGCATGTTCGCCTTTGCCCTGTGGGATCGCAAGACGCGCAGATTATTTCTCGCGCGCGACCGGATGGGAGAAAAGCCGCTCTATTATGGAGTGCAGGGCGGGACGCTGCTTTTCGGTTCTGAGCTCAAGGCGTTGCGCCAGCATCCGGATTGGCGGGGAGAGATCGATCGCGATGCGCTCACCCTGTTCCTGCGGCACAATTATGTGCCTGGCCCCTATTCCATATTTCAAGGCATTCGCAAGCTGCCGCCCGCCCATTATCTGGAGGTCGGTCCGGAAGACGTCAGACCGGGCGAACCGGTGGCCTTTTGGGACATCGCCGAACGGGCACAGGAAGGAAGAGCGAATCGCTTTTCCGGATCGCCTGAAGAGGCCGTTGATGAGCTTGAACGGCTATTGTCAGACGCGGTCGGTATTCGCATGATGGCGGATGTGCCGCTAGGCGCTTTTCTATCGGGCGGATATGACTCCAGCACAGTCGTTGCCCTGATGCAACGCCAATCGGCGCGCCCGATCAAGACCTTTTCTATCGGCTTTTCCGAAGCTGAGTATGACGAGGCGCACCACGCCAAGCGGGTGGCGGAGCATCTGGGGACCGACCACAGCGAACTTTATGTGACGCCGGCCGACGCGCTGGCGGAAATTCCGGGGTTGCCGCATCATTGGGACGAACCCTTTGCCGATTCTTCGCAGATTCCGACGATGCTGGTCAGCCGCCTTGCGCGACACAAGGTTACGGTTAGTTTGTCGGGAGATGGCGGGGACGAACTTTTTTGCGGCTATAACCGCTATGCTCAGGGTTACGATATCTGGCGCCACTTGGCTGTCATGCCGCGTGGACTGAGGAAATTCGCGGCTGAGGCGCTGCGGAAGACGCCCGCGCGGGCGATAGATGCGACGATGAAACTGGCGCCTGCACGAATCCGCAACATGGCGGTGGGTGACCGATTGCTCAAGCTGGCCGATGTGATCGACACCGACCGGGCGGATGATTTCTATCGTTCGTTGGTATCACATGCCAAACGTCCCGCCGATCTGGTATTGGGCGGAAGGGAACCGGCAACTTTATTGTCGACTTCTGATCCGAACTGGCCCGTGGACGGTGACTTCCGAGAACGCATGATGTATCTCGACATGCGAACCTATCTGCCCGACGACATATTGGTGAAGGTGGATCGCGCCAGCATGGCAGTCAGCTTGGAATCGCGGGTTCCGATGCTCGACCACCGAGTTGTGGAGTTTGCGCTGGCCTTGCCACTGTCCTGTAAATTGCGGCACGGACAAGCGAAATGGCCGCTGCGGCAACTGCTCCACCGCTATGTACCGCGCGCGATGATGGAACGACCCAAGATGGGATTCGGCGTTCCCATCGACCATTGGCTTCGCGGTCCGCTGCGGGACTGGGCCGATGATTTGCTGGCTCCTGATCGACTGAAGCGCGACGGTTTCTTTGATGTCGATTCGATCGTCGGCCTTTGGTCCGACACGCGGAGCGGCCGTCGTCGTCTGCATTATCATGTGTGGGACATACTGATGTTCCAAGCTTGGCTGGACGCACAGTAGAAGCGACGTTGGTCGTGTGGTCCGAATATCGGCAATAATATTGCGTTGAAAGTGGCCGGTAGACCACCTAAGGCCGGGGACGCCATGTTTCTGCCTTTATGGCTGACAGGAAAATCGGATTTGCGATTTCGTCCGGAAACTCGACCTCTGTCGATCGCGATTTTAGCGAACTCTGCGGAGTCGTTGTATAATTTCCGCGGCGACCTGATCCGTTCGCTCGTTGACAATGGGATGCGAGCTTACGCGCTGGCCCCCGATTATGATGCCGTCAGCAAAGCCCGGTTGAGAGATCTTGGCGCTATTCCTATCGACATCCAACTCGATCGCAATGGGACGAATTTGATCCGCGACTTCATTTGCCTGATGGAATTGTGTAAGTTATTTCGCCGCATCCGCCCCGACATCTTCTTCGGTTATTTTATGAAACCGGTCATTTATGGTGGGCTGGCAGCGTGGCTTGCGCGTGTTCCCCGCCGAGTTGTGATGGTTGCTGGTCTTGGATATGTTTTTATCGATAATGATCAAAAACCAGCCCGAAAGCTTCGATTCCTAAGGCTTTTCGTCACGTGGCTTTATTCCCTGGTTTTCCATCGCGTCGATAAAATCATCTTCCAGAATCGCGACGACTTGGCGGTGATGGTTGAAGCCGGCGCCGCGCCCCCCGATAGAGCGGTGTTAATCGATGGCAGCGGGGTCAATCTGGATCGTTTCCAGTCAAAAAATCTTGCGCCTCGGAATGGCCGTCCGTTGACCTTCATATGGACGGGCCGCCTATTGCGCGAGAAGGGCGTCGCGGAACTGGTCGAGGCGACGAGGATCGTCCGCGAACGCGGGCATGACGTCGATGTTTTCGTTGTCGGCGGTCTCGATTCGAACCCCAGTTCTCTACAAGAGAAAGACGTGTCCGCATGGCACAGCGCGGGCGTCATAAACTGGACCGGCAAAGTCGATGATGTTCGTTCATGGCTTGGGCAAGCAGATGTATTTGTTTTGCCGTCTTATTATCGTGAAGGCATACCGCGCAGCACACAGGAAGCGATGGCAATGGGTTTGGCGATCATTACTACCGATGCGCCCGGTTGCCGGGAAACCGTGGAGGACGGCCGAAACGGATTTCTCGTTCCTGTTCGATCGCCGCAGGCCCTCGCCGACGCCATGATCCAATATGCCGAGCAACCAGATTTGGCGGCACGGCACGGTCAGGCCAGTCTTGAACTCGTCGCGAGAAAATTCGATGTGAAGATCATCAACCGGAAGATGCTGGAGTTTTTAATTCCTGCCACGTCGCCCGAATAATTGTCGCTTTGGCCGAACTTTTCATCGGTTGCCAGAGTTGGCATATCTATATGTCGACCGGATAGGCAGGCATCGCTCTGCCGGAATGGATCGGGGAGTGGATTTGTGGCATCGGTTCAGGACGCACACGGGTTGATTTCCGGCTCCCGAAATCGTTTTGCAAATCTATGAGGCAAAAGGCCGAACATGAAAGCCCGTTTATCGTGAAGGCTGTAGAACATCCGATCCGAAGCAGACGATCCTGGTCCTTCGCGCTAGGCTCGTTTCGAATACAATTGTTGCTTTGCTTGGGGCTCGGTCTCCTGTTGCCGGTGTCCATCTACGCCTTTTATGTCTTCGGCAATTGGGGCGCGGTCATCGCGAATGTCGCAGCGCGTAATTCGGTTATCGCGGGGGCTATCGCAACGCTGGTCGGCGTGATCGTTGTCCGCAAGTTGGGCGAATTCCCCGGAACCATCGGCGCAAGCTATATTTTTCCGGCCTTTGCCGCGACGTATAGCATTGTGGTGGCAACCATCCTGTTCGCCCGCGCGCCCTACAGCGGCATTCTTCTGTTCCTGATATTTTCCGCCAGCCTGGTCACACGGTTTGCAATCGGCGCATTGGAACAGCGGTCCGACAAAAGGCTGTATTTCCTGGTGCCGGGCGGAGGTATCGAACGGATCAGGCGCGACTTGGAAGTCCCCTGCATCATGCTGACCAGCCCGCAACTGCCACATCAACCCGGTGCGATTATCGTTGCCGATCTGCACCACGATCATTCGGCCGAATGGGAGCGGGCGTTCGCGACGGCGGCGCTACGCGGCATCGGCGTCTATCATTATAAGCAGGTGTGGGAAGCGCAGACCGGCATGGTCCGCATCGAGAAATTGTCAGAAAACAGCCTCGGGTCGCTGATTCCCAGCAATTCCTATGCGAAGATGAAACGGCTGATCGACGTTGTCCTGACAGTATTTATCCTGCCGTTTCTGCTGGTGCCCCTGTTGGTCGCCGCCGTACTGATACGGCTGGACTCGCCGGGGCCGGTTTTTTTTCGTCAAGAGCGCATCGGCTATCGCGGCCGGCCATTCGACGTCCTGAAATTCCGCACCATGCGGATTTCGACGCCCGCCGCGGCAGACGACGATCCGGTGCACCGGGCGATCACCCGGGACGGCGACGATCGGATCACACGCGTCGGCCGTTTTCTTCGCCAGACTCGGATCGACGAATTGCCTCAGCTTTATAATATCTTGCGTGGCGAGATGAGTTGGATCGGCCCGCGCCCGGAAGCCCGGCCGCTGTCCGAGTGGTATGAACGCGAGATTCCCTTTTATTCCTATCGCCATATCGTGCGCCCTGGCGTCACGGGCTGGGCGCAGGTGAACCAGGGGCATGTTGCCGGGATCAGTGAAGTGCATGACAAGCTGCGCTTCGATTTTTATTACATAAAGAACTTCTCGATGTGGATCGAACTGGTGATCCTGTTCAAGACCGTGCTAGTCGTAATTCGTGGATTTGGCGCGAAATAGGGCAGGCATCGCCAGCCCTGTCCGGCGATCGCAATCGCCAGAACTTGCGACGGGCAGAACATGCAATCGTCCTGAAGCTAGCGGCCGGAGGAGCCGTCCATGGATTTCGCTTTCGACAATAGCTTCTATGTCACGATGAAGGGTTTTTACGCCGCGGCCGAGGTGGCGGCTCCGCTGGCGCCGAAACTGCTAGCGTTCAACGACGATCTTGCAAAGCGGCTGGGTCTGCCGGTAGCGGGTGCCGGCGAAGACGATTTGGCGCGTATTCTTTCCGGGCAGAAGCTTCCAGATGGCGCCAACCTGCTCGCATTCGCCTATGCCGGGCATCAATTCGGCCATTTCTCGCCGCAACTGGGCGATGGCCGCGCGCTGCTGCTCGGCGAAATCGTCGCGCCCGATGGCGCGCGTTTCGATATTCAGCTCAAGGGATCGGGGCCGACGCCATTTTCCCGCAATGGCGACGGCAAGGCGGCAATCGGGCCGGTGCTGCGCGAATATCTGGTGTCGGAGGCGATGGCGGCGATGGGGGTGCCGACGACGCGGTCGCTCGCCGCGGTGGCGACCGGTGACCGCGTGCAGCGGGAGCGGGCGCATCCGGGTGCGGTGCTGACCCGCGTCGCTAGTAGCCATATCCGCGTCGGCACCTTCCAATTCTTCGCCGCGCATTACGGTGCGGACCATGTGATCCGTCTTTCGGACTACAGCATTAACCGCCATTTCCCTGACCTTGCCGATGCCGCGAACCCGCATATCGCGCTACTCGACCGGGTAATCGGACTGCAATGCGACCTTGTCGCGCACTGGCTGGGCGTCGGCTTCATCCACGGCGTGATGAATACCGATAACATCGCGATCTCGGGCGAGACGCTCGATTATGGTCCGTGCGCCTTCATGGACCGTTTCGCTGTGAACACCGTCTTCAGTTCGATCGACGTCAACGGCCGCTATGCCTATGGGCGGCAGCCGCAAATCATGCACTGGAACATGGCACGCTTCGCCGAAGCGCTGCTACCGGCGATTCATGCTGTCGACCCGGTGGATGTCGAGCAGGCGAAGGCGATCGTCGCGGCGGTTCCCGAACGCTTCCGCGAAGCATGGTTCGCACGGATGCGCGCGAAGCTGGGTTTGGTCGCTAGTAGCGAGACCGACGCCGACCTGTTCGACGGCCTGTTCGATGCGCTCGAGCGGCACTCGGTCGATTTCACGTCTTTCTTCCGGGCGCTCGCGATGCTGCTGCGCGGTGACGACGCGCCGCTGTCGGCGCTGCTTCCCCAGCGCGATGGCATGGCGTCCTGGATCGACAACTGGCGCAAGCGGATCGACCTCGCGACGGTCGATCTGATGGAGCGCGCGGCGGCGATGGATGCGGTGAACCCGCTGTATATCCCGCGCAACCACCTCGTCGAGGCGGCGCTTGAAGCGGCCGAAGCGGGCGACATGGGGCCGTGGCGGGATTTGCTGGAAGTCGTTCGTCATCCCTTCGAGAGCCGTGACGATTGGGAAGTCTATGCGCAGCCGGCGCCCGAAACCTTTGGTCCCTATACGACCTTTTGCGGAACCTGACCCGTTTCGGCTCGTTAGGGGAACAGGCCGCCAGCAACCGGGAAAGCCGTTCGACATGAAGATGCCGTATCGGGATCAGTCCCGTCGCAAAATCCGGTTGCGCCGGTTCGCGGGGCAAGCCACAAGTGCGCATCGGTTGTGAACAGATGCAAATTCCGGAAAAATCTCGAAAATCAGGTGACATAAAAGGAGCGCGCTGGGCGCTGACCCTTTCCGTGTCGCTATGGGGCGTCATCGCGGGCAGCGCGGTGGCCGCGCAACAGGCCGAAGCGCCGTCCGTGCCGCCAGCAGAGGCCGATGAAGCCGACGGCAAGGATATTGCAGCCCCTGCGCCCCCGCCGCCCGGAGCGTCTTTGCCGCAGGTCGAGCCGATCATCGAAGACGAAGAGTTCCAAAAGGCCATCCCCCCGATCGGCGCCGAGGATGATCCTGAGCTCGACCGTCCGCTCGAATCGATCGCGGAATTCGAGCGCCGGCAGGCGGCCAAGGAACGGCAGGAGGGTGAAGATGCGGCCGTTCCGGTGGCGGGCGGTACGCCGGTTCCCGCGCTCGCCGACGGTGATACGGCTGAAGCGATCGGCGATGCGCCGATCAGCGACAGCGAACTCGCCGCACCGCTTCCCCCGCTCGACAGCTTCAACGTCGAACCCGTGCAATTCGCCGAATCCGAGCCCGACCGCGACGATGTGAAGATCCGATACAAGGTGGAGGTCAACGGCCTGGTCGTGGCGGACGAGTCCACTGACATCGATCTGGCCGACCTGTTTCACGACCTGTCGGCGCTCTACGATGGCGACGGCGAAGCTGCGAATGGTGCCATGATCCGCGCGCGCCTGTCCGCCGATGCCGAACTGATGCAGCGCATCCTTGCATCGGAAGGCTATTACGACGCCGTCGTCGATACGCGGATCGACCGCAGCGGACGCGAACGGGGTGACCCGCTGAAAGCGGTTGTCGATGTGACGCCGGGCGTTCGTTACAAATTTTCGGAAATCACGATCAAGGCCGACCCGACGGTGCCGCCGCGGCTGATCGACGATAATTTCCCATTGAAGGTCGGCGAACCCATCGTCGCCGAGCGGGTGCAGGGGGCGGAAGCGGCGATCGCGCTCAAATTGCCGCAGGAAGGCTATCCCTTCGCCAAGGTCGAACAGCGCGACATATTGCTCGATGGCGCGACTGGCGAAGGCGCCTATACACTGCCGGTCGAGATCGGCCCGCGCGCGCGATTCGGTGGTTTCGAGACGACCGGCGACCTGGCTTTTGATGCCGAGCATGTCGCGGTGCTTTCGCGCTTCGAACGCGGCGATCTTTACGACAGCCGGATGGTCGACGATCTGCGCCAGGCGATGGTCGCCTCGGGCCTTTTCTCGACAGTAGCGGTCGAGCCGCAACGCACCGGCGAGAGCGCCGGCGACGACACCGAATATGTGACGATGATGGTGACGCAACAGGCCGGTCCACCGCGTACGCTGGCGGCGAGCGCGGGCTATGGAACCGGCGAGGGCATCCGGCTGGAGGGGAGTTGGATGCATCGCAACCTTTTCCCGCCCGAAGGCGCGCTGATCGTGCGCGGCGTTGCCGGGACGCAGGAGCAGGGGTTGGGCGTTACCTTCCGCCGTTCGAACGCCGGGCGCCGCGACAAGACCTTTGAGCTGGTCGCTGAGGCGACGCGCAGCGACTATAATGCATTCGAGGCGCTGACCGGGCGGGTCGGCGTGCGCTGGAGCTATGATTCGACGCCGTTGTGGCAGAAGCGATGGACCTATGCCTATGGTGCCGAACTGATCGCGACGAGCGAGGATGATTATGATTTCACACGCGGCGCCCGCAACCGCGATTTCTACACGATATTCGGCCTGACCGGGCAGATCGGGATGGACCGGACCGACAGCCTGCTCGATCCGACCAAGGGTTTCCGCATCACCGCGCTCGTCCAGCCCGAAGGCTCCATGCGTGGGCACTTCTCTCCCTATGCGCGCGTGCGCCTCGACGCGAGCGGTTATTATCCCGTGACCGATAACATCGTGCTCGCCGGGCGGGTGCGCGTCGGTTCGATCATGGGCGCGGCGCGCGAGCGACTGGCACCGTCGCGGCGCTTCTATGCCGGCGGCGGCGGATCGGTGCGTGGTTTCGGCTATCAGCAGCTCGGGCCGAAAGATCCGAACCTCGATCCGATAGGCGGTCGCAGCCTCAACGAGGCGGCGGTTGAGGCGCGCTATCGCTTCGGCAACTTCGGTGTCGTCGGCTTCGTCGACGCTGGACAGGTCTATCGCGGCTCGACCCCGACCTTTTCCGACATGCGTTTTGGCGCCGGGATCGGCGCGCGTTATTACACCAATTTCGGACCGATGCGGATCGACGTCGCAACGCCGATCAACCGCCAACCGGGTGAAGCGCGGATCAGCGTTTATGTCTCGATCGGGCAGGCCTTCTGATGGCGGGAGAAGCGGCGCCTGTTGAAGCCGGGTCGGCACAGACGCGAACGAGCCGGCCGTGGCGCATCGCGCGCGGGGTCGGCATCACACTGCTCGGGATCGTCGCGCTGCTGGCGTTGTTCCTCATCGGATTGAACAGCGACGCCGGGCGGCGCTTCGTCGTCACCCAGATCGAGAAATATGAATTCGAAAACGGAATGAAGATCGGCATCGGCCGGCTCGACGGATCGCTCTACAGCCAGATGATCGTGCGCGATTTTTCGTTATCCGACCCCAAGGGGCGTTTTCTGACCTCGCCCGAATTGCGGATCGACTGGCGGCCCTTCGCTTATCTGGCGAACCATGTCGACGTCCGGTCGGCGTCGGCCAAGATCATCACGGTTCAGCGCCTGCCCGAGTTCAAGCCGGTTCCCGACACCGGCGAGCCGCTGCTGCCCGACATCGATATCGATGTCGGGCGCCTGTCGGTCGATCGCATCGTCTTTGCGCCGGCCGTGGCAGGGGAACGGCAGGAGGCTCGACTCGCCGGCAAGATTGCGATCGCCGACCGGCGCGCACTGGTGCAGGCCGATGCCGAGACGATCGGAGCGAATGGCAAGGGCGACGCGCTGAAGCTGCTGCTCGACGCGATTCCGGACAAGAACCGGCTGGCGATGACGCTCGACCTCACCGCGCCGCAGGGCGGCGTGCTCGTGGCGATGGGCGGGTTCGAAGAGCCGCTCGTCGCACGGCTCGACGGGCGCGGCGACTGGAAGGCGTGGAATGGCAATCTGACCGCCGATCTCGGCACGGGGCCGCTGGCGCGCATCGCGCTGTCGGCGCGCGACGGCACGTTCGCGGCGAAAGGGACGACGCAGGCTTCGCGCCTGTTCGACGGCCCGGCCGCATCGCTGCTGGGAGCGCAGACCGACCTCGACGTGACGGCGCGCCTGGCCGAGCGCAAGGCCGATCTCGATGCACGCGTCGCATCCGAGGCGTTTCGGCTGGGGATCAGCGGCGGCGTCGATCTCGGCGCCAATCGCTATGAGGCCTTGCAACTTGCGTTCGTGCTGTTGCGGCCGGGTGCGTTGGCCCCGGCGGTACGCGGCAACGACGTGCGCGCGACAGCGCGGCTCGACGGCGCCTTCGCGCTGCCGACCGTCGATTATCAGGCAAGCGCCAAGGCGTTGGCTGTCAACGATATCGTCGTCGAATCGCTGAACCTCTCCGGCAAGGCGCGCGTCGATGCGGACCAGATATTGATTCCCGTCGCCGGGCGCGCCGCGCGCATCCGCGGGCTCGACACGGTTGCCGGAGGAACGCTCGTTTCGGTACGGCTCGACGGCGATCTCGCCTATGCGGACGGGCGCATCCTCAGCGACAATCTGCGCCTGCGTTCGCCGCGCATCGATGCCAAGGCCATCATCGTCGCCGACATGAACCGCGGCTTCTACACCGGCGCGATCGACGGGCGGGTCAACGATTACCGGATCGAAAGCGTCGGTATCTTCGATATCGACACCGACGCCGACCTCAAGACGGCGCCCGGCGGCGGTTTCGAAATCGCGGGCAGGGTGCGCGCGCGCTCGACGCGGCTCTTCAATTCTGGCGTGCGCGACTTGCTCGGCGGCAATGCGGTGGCGACCAGCGACGTGCGTTATGGCACCGATGGTGTCGTCCGTTTCGCCAACCTGCGACTGACGTCGCCGCTGCTGAGAGTCGTCAGCGGGCAGGGAAGCTACGCCCCCGACGGGCGCGTCCAACTCAGCGCGCGCGCGGATTCGCGCGAATATGGCCCGCTCGGTCTCCAGCTTGCCGGAACGATCAGCGATCCACGCGCGACGCTGACCGCGAAGCGCCCCGGGCTGGGCATCGGTCTCGCCGACCTCGAAGCGCGGATCACGGGAGCGCCGAAGGGCTATCGCCTGGCCGCGAAGGGCACGACCGATTATGGCCCGCTGTCGGCCGATGTCGTGCTGCTCACCGCCGCCGGGCCGCTGACTATCGACGTCGAACGCGCCGACCTGTCGGGCATCGGCATGACGGGCCGCCTTGTCCAGAGCGCGGCGGGACCGTTCACCGGCCAGCTCGACGCGGCAGGGCAGGGGCTTGGCGGAATCATCCGGCTGAGCGCCGACGGCAAATATCAGGCGGCATCGGTCAATTTGCGCGCGAACAACGTCGTTCTGCCCGGACCTGCGCGGCTTGCGGTCGGCTCGGCGATCGTCGACGCCGACGTCACCCTCTATGACCAGCCGCGCGTGATCGCCGACATTCAGCTTGCCGACACGCGTATCCGCGAATTCGACATCGCGGTTGGGCGCGTGAAGATCGATTATCGCGATGGCCGCGGTAAGGCGCAGGCGCTTGTCGAGGGGACGAGCGGCGTGCCGTTCCGCATCGCCGCCAATGCGGACCTTCAGCCCGAGCTGTGGCGCGCCTCGGTCCAGGGCCGCGCGACCGGCGTCAATTTCCGGACCGTGTTACCCGCGCGCATCGTGCCGGGCAAGGACGGCTATGAACTGTTGCCGACGACGATCGACCTCGGACGTGGCAGCAGCGCGCGTGTCGCGGGACGCTTTGGAGAGGGCATCATGCTCCAGAGCCGGCTCGACCGCGTCAACATGGCACTGCTCAACGCCATCTACCCCGATATGGGGCTGGGCGGCCACGCGACCGGCAGTCTCGACTTCGCGCAGGCGAATGCCGACGCCTTTCCGCGCGCCGATGCCCGGCTGACGATCAACGACTTCACCCGTACCAGCGCCGCATCGGTGAGCCAGCCGGTCGACGTCAACTTCGTCGGCAAACTGCTCCCCGATGGCGGGGAGGCGCGGGCGGTGATGCGCAAGCGCGGCACCGTGATCGGACGCCTGCAAGCCTCGCTGCGGCCGCTCGGGCCAGAGGTCGGCCCGTGGACGACCCGTTTGCAGGCGGCGCCGCTCGGTGGCGGGCTGCGCTACAACGGGCCGGCGGATACGCTCTATTCCTTCTTCGGGCCCGCCGATCAGGGGGTTTCCGGTCCGATCGCCGTTGCCGCCGATTTCAGCTGTCGCGTCGCCGACCCCTGCCTCAACGGCGTCATACGCGGCAAGGACATGGTCTATGAGAACCAGACCTATGGTACGCGGCTGACCAACATGGCGGTCAACGGCCGCTTCACCGGCAACCGTCTCGAAATCGAAGACCTCGCCGCGACGGCGGGTGACGGCACCGTCAAGGCCAAGGGGTTCGTCAGCCTCGCCGCGGCGGACGGTTACCCGATGCATATCGAGGCGACGCTCGACAATGCGCGTCTCGCGCGCAGCGACAATATCGCGGCGCGGGCAACGGGCAATCTGACGCTCGACAAGGTCGCGGGCCAGACCGCGCTCCTGTCGGGGGACCTGCGCCTTCCCGAAACCCGCTATCGCATCGTACGCGAAGGGGCGGCGAGCGTCCCGGTGCTGACCGGCGTGCGCCGGAAACCCCCGGCGGGCCGGCGCCGTATCAGCGGCGACGGGCTCGCGGCCGCAGGCGGCAGCCTGTTCGACCTGATCCGCCTCGATATCCGCTTGCGCGCGGGCGACGAGGTTTATGTCAGCGGCATGGGACTCGAGTCCGAATGGCAGGCCGACATCACGCTCAAGGGCACGACGCAGGCGCCGCGCGTGACGGGCGACATCGAACTGGTACGCGGTACGCTGGGCTTCGCCGGGCGTTCCTTCGACCTGGAGGAAGGGAAAGTGACCTTCCCGACCGGCGATGCCTATGACCCGTCGATCCAGCTTCTCGCCACCGACACGATCGAGACGGTTACGGTGAACGTCAATGTTTCGGGCCGCGCGATGAATCCGCAAGTGACATTTTCCAGCGTTCCCGGCCTGCCGCAGGACGAAATCCTCTCGCGCATCCTGTTCGGCGACTCGATCACCACGCTGTCGCCCTTGCAGGCCGTCCAGCTCGCGGCTTCGCTCAACACGCTGCGTGGCGGCGGCGGAGGGCTCAGCCCGCTCGGAGCCCTGCGATCGGCGACGGGAATCGACCGGTTGCGCGTGCTCGGCCCCGACGACACCGTCGGGCGCGGCACCGCGCTCGCCGCGGGGCAATATATTTCGAAGGACATCTATCTGGAGGTGATCACTGACGCGCGCGGCTATACCGCGACGCAGCTGGAGATCAGCCTGACCCGCGCCCTGTCGCTGCTCAGCCAAGCCGGCGGTTCGGGGCAGTCGAACCTCAGCATCCGCTATCGCAAGGATTATTGATGGCTCGTGCCCTCATGATCCTGCCGCTTCTTCTGCTCGCGGCCTGCGACCGGGAGCCCGATTTCGACACCCGCTACGACGCGGTCGCCAGCGAAATAGAGGCGCGCGCGAAAGCCATGGATGCCGCCGTCGCGGCATCCGAAAAAGCCGCCCGCGCGGCGGGCGAAACGGAAGGGGGCAGTTCCGCCTTGCCAACCGACGACAAGGCGGCTACCCCGCCGCCGTCATCTGGGGAGTAGCCAGCCGTCGATCCGACGGGCCACCGCGTCAACATACTCGGCCGAGAGGTCGTGGCGCGATGGAAGCGGGACACCGCTTGGGCGAGACCAATGGCATCGACCTCACGTCCGGGCCGGGCGGCGGGGTACGATGACCGTTGGAGTTCGCTGCGCCGCCCGGCCCCGGAGTGTCTTTTCATGGAAGCCCTGTTCACCTCGACCGCAGTGGTCGCGCTGGCCGAGATCGGCGACAAAACCCAGCTTCTCGCCATGCTGCTTGCGACGCGCTTTCGACGTCCGCTGCCGATCATATTCGGCATCCTGGTCGCGACACTGGCCAATCACGCGCTCGCCGCACTGCTTGGCGCGCAGGCCGCCGCTTTCCTCGACAGTCCGGTCTTTCGCTACGCGGTCGGCATGTCCTTCATCGCCATGGCGGCGTGGACGCTGATCCCCGACAAACTCGACGACGAAGAGGCGCCGCGGCCGCGTTTCGGCGCGTTCCTGACGACACTGATCGCCTTCTTTCTCGTCGAGATGGGTGACAAGACGCAGATCGCCACCATCGCCCTGGGCGCGCGCTTTCACGACGTTGTCAGCGTGACGGCGGGTACGACTCTCGGCATGATGATCGCCAATGTCCCCGCCATCTTCCTCGGCCACGAATTGCTGAAGCGTATCGACCTCGCCAAGGTGCGGCTGGTCGCCGCTGGCCTGTTCCTGATTATAGGACTGTGGGTTCTTGTGCAGACCGCGGGCTGGATCGGCTAACCGCTGTTGCGCGTCGCCAGCATGCGCTCGAACCGCCAGGCCGATGCGCACATGGCGTCGAGCCCGCGGCTGGCTTGCCAGCCCAGTTCGTCGCGCGCCTTGGCCGGGCTCGCGTAGCAGGTCGCCACGTCGCCCGGGCGGCGCGACGCGATGCGATAGGGGATCGAGACGGCGTTCACGCGCTCGAAGCTGCGGATCATGTCGAGGACCGAATAGCCCTGACCGGTGCCGAGGTTCCAGATCGAGAGCGGCCGGTCGATGGTCGTCAACGCTGCCAGCGCCGCGACATGCCCTTCGGCCAGGTCGACGATATGCACATAATCGCGCACGCCAGTGCCGTCGGCGGTATCGTAATCATCGCCGAACACCGACAGTTCGGGTAGCCGGCCCGCGGCGACACGACTGATGAAGGGCATCAGATTGTTGGGGACGCCGTTCGGATCCTCACCGATCAACGCGCTGTCGTGCGCACCGACCGGGTTGAAATAGCGCAGCACGCCGATGCGCCAGCCGGGATCGGCGGCGGCTATGTCGCCCAGCATCTCCTCGATCATCAGCTTGGTCCGGCCGTAAGGGTTGGTTGCCGATGTCGGATGGGCTTCGTCGAGCGGCAGATATTGCGGCTGGCCGTACACGGTCGCGCTCGATGAGAAGACGAGGCGGCGGACACCGCATTCGGCCATCGCTTCGACGAGGGCCAGCGTCCCGCGCACATTGTTATCGTAATAGAGCATCGGCTTTTCGACCGATTCCCCGACCGCCTTCAGCCCGGCGAAATGCACGACGGCCTCGATGGCATGATCGGTCAGGGCGCGGCGGACGGCCTCCCGGTCGCGAATGTCGCCGACGACCAGCGGAATGCGCGTGCCGGTGATGCTTTCGACCCGCTCGATGGCTTGCGGCCTGCTGTTCGACAGATTGTCGAAACAGACGACCTGATACCCCGCAGCGATCAAGGCGACCGCGCAATGGCTGCCGATATAGCCCGCGCCGCCTGTCAGAAGAACCTTCATCGTGTCTCCATTCGCTCACCGATCCGTGGGAACGAAATCCTCTATACTGGTCAAACGCTAATAGGGATTTCCCATCGCTGAGGAAACTTCCTCATACATCGATGAGAGAAATGCCGGCGTGCCCGTAAAGGATATTGAACAATATTATTGCACGGAGGGTTAGGCCATGATAGCGGGCCGCTCGCTTCGCAGCAAAAGGGTTCCGCCCGCTGCCGGGCGGTGCCGCGAATGGCAACGGGCCCTTAGCTCAGTCGGTAGAGCAACTGACTTTTAATCAGTAGGTCGCTGGTTCGAACCCAGCAGGGCTCACCATAACACCATAATATTAAACGGTTTTATGGGAATTGTGAGCGAGGCAGTTTTCACCTTTCGCTTCTAGGTAACGCACAAGGTAACAACCGGTCGGGTCTTGCTGGCGGTGTCGGCGGTGAAGCGGTCGTTAGCTTCGCCAACTTGGCGAACCTTATCGCGCCCACGTCCGGTAGCGCCGTTGGCCGTCTCCGGGTGCAGCGCCTCATACGCCTCCTTGCGCCGCGCCCATGCTATCGGTGAGCGACAGTCTCCGCCGAAACTAACTAAGCGCGCATATCCGGTGGTGGGCTGGGCAATCAGTGTGGAGCGATCACCGTCTGGCTGATAATCGATACCTTGCATTATATACGGCAATGCCGTATATTCTCTCCATGCAGACGGTGATCGAAACCAATGCCTATCTCTCCGCCGCCAAAGATGCCGGCATGTCCGACGACGAGCGCGCGGCGGTGGTCGACCTGATCGCTGCCAATCCTCAGGCGGGGGAAATTATGCCCGGTTGTGGTGGCGCCCGTAAGCTGCGCTACGCCAAGCCCGGGAAGGGCAAGTCGGGGGGCTATCGCGTCATCACCTATTTCGCGGGTGAGGACGTTCCCGCTTTCTTGCTGACCGTGTTCGGCAAGGGAGAGAAGATTTCGCTATCGCAGGGCGAGCGCAATGCTCTGGCCGCCCTGACAAAGACCCTGAAGAGCACACTGTAGGAGGTATTCATGGCCAAGGGAGCATTCGACAAGATCGCGGCTGGTCTCAACGACGCCATCGCCTTTGCAGAGGGTGACGCCTCGCGGGGGAAGATTGCGGTCGGTCCAGACATCAAGGCGATTCGCGGCAAGGTGAAATTATCGCAGGCCGCCTTTGCGGAAAAACTACATATCAGCGCCGCTACCTTGCGCGATTGGGAGCAGGGACGCCGTATGCCTGAAGGGCCTGCCCGGACGCTACTGGGAATGGTAGAGGTCGATCCGGACGCCGCATTCAAGCTGCTGGCGAAGGTGGCGACACGCGCGAACGCGGCTTGAAGCCATTTGCGCCTTTCGGGCGCAGCATCACGAAATATTCCCGTCGTCATCAGCACGCGCTGCGCGGACCATCTTGTCGAGCGCATTGATGGCAGCGACCTTCCCAGCTCGGGCCGCATCGAACAAGATGCCGATCAATTCGGCCCTCCTCTGAGCGAAACCATCGGCCAACTCCGCGCTGAAATGCTTCCGCATCGTGTCGACATCGATCTTCAGCGCGCGGGCGATGGTCGACCATTTTCCAAAGATGACCTCCCCGCCCCTTGTTGAAACGGTGGCTGCCGCTCAGATGGAAAAGGGCAGCAGCCACCGCGCGCACAGTGCCAATAGGATGGCGCGCACCCGCGACCACGAAACGGGCTTCAATTCGTTCTCACGGCCGTCTCCAGCGGTACCGCAAAGATTGGTCGTTCACGACGGTCTGCCGCCGTGCGGATGATGTCAGAGGCCCACAGGGGCATTTCGCCATAGAGTGGTGACACGCCTCGAAGAGGAGACCCGGATCGGCAAGGGCGGGACCCTGGCGGCACAGCTGTCGCGGCTCGACCTGATCGTGCTCGACGAGCTTGGTTATCTGCCGTTCGCCCGTTCGGGAGGGCAGTTGCTGTTCCACCTGGTCAGCAAGCTCTATGAGCGCACCAGCGTCATCATCACCACGAACCTAGCCTTCGGCGAGTGGCCTACCGTCTTCGGCGATCCCAAGATGACTACGGCGCTGCTCGACCGCGTCACCCACCACTGCGATATCATCGAGACGGGCAACGACAGCTGGCGCTTCAAAAACCGCAGCTGACCGCCATCTTCGGCGCCTTCAAAAATCTATCTTGCGCTGCGCGCGCCTCCGGTCGGGCTACGCCCGCCCTCCGCCGCACGCGGCGCAAGGCCATCCTCAACAAACCAGCATCATATCCGATAAGGGGGTCCCTCTTCGACGCCGATCGGGGGTCCCTTTTGCGCGCAGATTGACATGCTCGCGCTCTACACCGGACAGCGGGGCGCATATCGCGATCAGAAAAATGGGCGGCGACTGACTACTCAATCGCCGCCCTATTGGTGCCGCAGGTGTGGGGGGGGCTTGCGACACCGAACAGCGCCAGCGCCTTTTTGAGGTTGCCGATCGTCGGCCATGTGTCCCGATCGTCCGGGCGATATCCGGCCTCCATGCAGATGGCTACGGCAAAGACCACGATCCGCACCGCCTCCATCAGCAATTTGTTGAGGAACGGATCGTCGCCGTAGAGTGCCAGCACCTTGTCGAAATAGGCTCTGCGCGCGTGCGGGAAATCCGGATGGCGAAGGATCGATTCCGCGGACCAATAATCGACCTTGAAATGAGGGTCATGGGCTTTGGTGGAGCTGGCTGCGTTCACGCTCTTACTTTGCGATAATCGACGTCTATTGAGCGAAAAAGCGTGTAGGAGCTATGGATCGGAAAATATACGCAAAAATTTCCAGCGCCAGCCCGACCGGAGTGCGCTAGCGAGCCAGAAGGGAAATACGGGCGGACGGCGACGGGCGATGGAGCGGCTCCGCATCGAAGCCATTTCAAGGGGGAAGACCATCATGTCGATGCTGCGTTCGTTTGTGTTTCCACTCATGCTCAGCGGGACGGCGATGCCGGCGCTCGGCGCGGAGTATCAACCCGTGTCGGACCGCATCATCGGAGCTGTCAGCGCGGCGCCGAAGAGCGCCGCCGAGGTTACCGCGCAATGCGACACCCGTCTCGATGCGCTGGCGAGCCTGCGCGCGCGCGTCGAGGCGATGCCGCTGTCGACCGAGCCGCTGGATTTGCTCGCCGCCTATGACGACCTCTATAATCTCGCTTTCACCACCGCCTATACCGAACCGGGCGTCATCAAGGATACGAACCCCGATGCGGCGATCCGCAAGGCGGCCGAGGACTGTTTTCAACGCGCCAGCGCTGTGCTGGTCGATCTGGGCATGTCCCGGCCGATCTATGAACGCCTGCTGACGGTCGGAAAGGCGGATATTTCGCCCGCTCTGCGCTATATGGTGGACCGCCAGCTCGATTCCTACCGCCGCCTGGGCGTCGACAAGGACGCGGCGACGCGGGCGCGCATCGGCGAGCTCCAGAATGGCATCACCGCCGCATCGATCGAGTTCGAGGGGAATATCTCTGCCGACACCCGCACCGTCACGGCGACCCCCGAAGAGCTTGCGGGTATGCCGCCGGACTGGCTCGCGGCGCGTCCGGCCGGCGCGGACGGGTTGGTGCAGATCGGCATGAGCTATCCCGACGTCATGCCGCTGTTGCGCTATGCCGACCGCGCGGACGTGCGGAAGCGCGTGATGACGGCCTTCGCGAACCGCGCCTATCCGACCAACAACGCGGTGCTGCGGCGGCTCATCGACGATCGGGCCCAATTCGCCGGCCTGCTGGGCTATTCCGATTTCGCGGGCTACGACTTCGCCAATCGCATGGCGGAAAATCCCGGACGAGTGCAATCTTTTCTCGACGAGATCGACCGCGTGGCCCGGCCGATCGGCGAGGCCGAGGCGGGGCGGATGCTGGCCCGGTTGCACAAGGATGATCCGTCACTCGCCTCGCTCGGCTCCTGGAACAGCAGTTACGCCCTGCGGCTCATCCGCAAGGAGGATTATGCGGTCGATCCGGAGCAGGTCCGTCAATATTTCGCGTTCGACAAGGTCCAGGCCGGCATTCTCGACCTAACGCGCGATCTGTTCGGCGTCGAAATCAGGCCCTGGGCGACCGAGGTCTGGCATCCGGACGTCCGCGCCTTTGAAATGGTGCAGGACGGCGCGGTCATCGGCCGCTTCTACCTCGACATGCATCCGCGCGAAGGCAAGTTCACCCATGCCCAGATGGCGCCGCTGCGCTTCGGCATCAGGGACCGGGTGCTGCCGGTCGCGGTGCTCGAGACGAACTTTCCCAACGGGCTGATGGAGCATAGCGACGTCGTCACCTTCCTCCACGAATTCGGGCATCTGCTGCACTGGATCTTCGCCGGCGGGCAGGATTATGCAGCCCAGAATCCGATGGAGCTGGAGAATGACGTCATCGAGGCGCCATCGCAGCTGCTCGAGGAATGGGTGTGGGATTACGACACGTTGAAGCGGTTCGCGAGCAACGCGGCGGGTGAACCGATCCCGGCCGCTCTGGTGGAGAAGATGAACGTCAGCCGCCGTTTTGGGGAAGCGTTCGGGACGATGATGCAGCTCGGCTATGCCGGCGCCTCGCTTGCTTTCTATTCGGGCGTTCCCAAGGATCGCGATCTGGCCGCAGTCTATGACGAGGCCTATAATCGCTACGCTCTCGCTCCCGATCCCGAAGGCACGCATGGCTATGCCGCTTTCGGCCATCTCACCGGCTACGGCGCCTCCTATTACACCTATCAATGGTCCAAGGCGCTTTCGAGCGACCTACTGAGCGAGTTCCGCAAACATGGCCTGCGCGATCCGGCCACAGCGAAGCGCTACCGCGATCTCATCCTCGCCCCCGGCGGGTCGGCCTCGATGAATCAGCTCGCCAGGAATTTCCTTGGCCGCGATTGGACGGTGGACGCTTATCGGGCGGAACTGCAACTGGGCAGATAGCGGGCACGCCGACCGCCGGATTCAGGCCTTGGGGCGCGGCTGAAGGACCGCGTCGCGGCGCTTTTCGGGGCGGATGTAGATCGAACTGATTTCCGGTGACGCGGCCTTCAGTTCGGCCTCGATCTCCTCGATCAGGCGCTCGCCGTCTCCCATCGTCAGCGCATCCTCGAAATCGGCGCTGACCGCCACGAAGATCGAATCGGGCGCCGTGTGGATGGTACGGACATGGTTGACGGCGCTGATCTCGCGTCGCCGCTCGACGATCCGCCAGATCATCGCGATCAGTGCCGGATCGGCGGCTTCGCCGATCAGAAGCTCCTTCGATTCGCGCGCGAGCAGCGCGGCGACCGCTGCCAGGATCAGGCCGATCAGGATCGAGGCCACCCCGTCGATCCGCGCGTCGCCCGTCGCATGACTCAGCCAGACGCCGGCCGCCGCGATGACCAGCCCGGCCAGCGCCGCGCTGTCCTCGAACAGCACGATGAAGCCGGCGGGGTCCTTCGACCGCCGGATCGCCTGCCACCAGCCCAACCCGTTGCGACCGGCGTCGAACTGGCGCACCGCGATTGTCCACGATGCCCCCTCGAGCAGGAAGGCGACCCCGAGGACGATATAGTTGATCGTCGGGTCGCGCAGCGGTTCGGGCGCGGCGATATGTGTCCAGCCCTCATAGATCGAAATGCCCGCACCAACCGCGAAGATCAGGATCGCGACGACGAACGCCCAGAAATAGAGTTCGCGGCCATAGCCGAAGGGATGTTGATCGTCGGGCGCCCGCTTCGCCCGCGCCTGGCCGTAAAGGAGCAGAAGCTGGTTGCCGCTGTCGACAAGCGAGTGCACGCCTTCGGACAGCATCGACGACGAACCGCTGATCGCCGCCGCGACGAACTTCGCGGCGGCGATGCCGAGATTGGCGAACAGCGCTCCGTAAAGGACGATGTTCGCCTTGATGTGTCCGATGCGCGGACCGTCGGCCATGGCGGCGGATTACGGCAAGGCGTAGGCGACGACCTCGTCGCCGATCGGGGTCTCCATGAAATGATGGCCGCCGGCATAGATGACGACATATTGCCTGCCATTCGCTTCATAGGTCATCGGCGTTGCCTGCCCGCCCGCGGGCAGCACGTTGGACCAGACGGTCTTGCCGGTGGCGAGGTCGATCGCACGGATCAGATTGTCGGTCGCGGCGGCGATGAAGATCAGCCCGCTTGCGGTGACCACCGCGCCGCCGTTGTTCGGCGTCCCGATCGTCACCGGCAGCATCGACGGGATGCCGAACGGCCCGTTGGTGCGCGCGGTGCCCAGCGGACGGTCCCAGATCGTCTTGCCGGTCGCGATATCGATCGCGCGGATGCCGCCATAGGGCGGCTGCTTGCACAGCATGCCGGTAAAGGGCAGGCGCCAGCCCGCATTGACGTCGATCGCATAGGGCGTCCCGGCCTGCGGATCGCCGGCGCCTTCGGGGCCGCCGATCTCGCCGCGGGCCTGGTCGCGTGGCGCCCACCCCCTTTTGTCGGCCTCGGCGCGGGGGACGAGGCGGACATAGTTGGGCATGTCGTTATAGTTCGCGACGATCACGCCGCGCACCGGATCGACCGCGACGCCGCCCCAGTCGGTGCCGCCATTATAGCCCGGATATTCGATCGAGCGGCCATCGCTCGTCGGCGGGGTGAAGAAACCCTTGTAGCTCGCCTTGCGGAACTGGATGCGGCAGATCATCTGATCGATCGGCGACATGCCCCACATGTCGCGCTCGGTCAGGTCCGGCTTGCGCAGTGTATGCCACAGCGACACGATCTGCGTCGGCGACCGCTCGGCGGGCTCGACCCCGCCGCCGGGCGCCTTGATCGTGCCGACCGGGGTCAGCGGCTGGCCGGTGCGCCGGTCGAGCACATAGACGTCGCCCTGCTTCGACGGCAGGATCAGTGCGGGGACCGTCCCGCCCGCGCTCCGATAGTCGATCAGCGTCGCCTGCGCGCCGAAGTCATAGTCCCAGACGTCCTTCTTCACCGCCTGAAAGCGCCAGCGCGGCTTGCCCGTCGTCACGTCGAGCGCGACGAGCGAGGTCGCATAGTCGTTCTCGGCCGGGCGGCGCAGGCTCGAATAATAATCGGCGGCGGCATTGCCCATCGGCAGGTAGACGAGGCCGAGCTGCTCGTCGCCCGACGCGATCGTCCACATGTTCGGCGTGCCGCGCGCCCATGTCTGTCCCGGCGGCGGATAGCCGTCCCAGTCGGGGTGCATCATGTCCCACGCCCATTGGAGCTTGCCGGTGACCGCGTCGAAGCCGCGGATCACGCCCGACGGCGCCCAGCGGTCCTGCCCGTCGAGCACCTGGTGCCCGGTGACCACCACGCCGCGCACGATGGTCGGCGGCGAGTTGATCGAGACATAGCCCGGCGGCGTGTCGCCCATGCCGATCTTGGTATCGACCTGGCCGTTGGCGCCGAAATCCTGACACGGCCGCCCCGTCGCGGCGTCGAGCGCGAACAGCCGCGCGTCGAGCGTGCCGAAGATGATCCGCCGCGCACACGCCTGTTCGGCGGCGGCGCCGGGCACGGCATAATAGCTCACGCCGCGGCAGGCGGCGGTATAGGGGATCGCATCGTCGGACACCTTGGGGTCGAACCGCCAGCGCTGCTTGCCGGTCGCGGGGTCGAGCGACAGGACGATATTCTTCGGCGTGCAGACATACAGGCTGTCGCCCACCTTCAGCGGCGTATTCTCCGCGCCATAGGTGCCGCGCACCCGCTTCGACGAGGGCAGGTCGCCGGTATGGATCGTCCACGCGCGCTTCAGCTTGCCGACATTGGCCGGGGTGATCTGGGCCAGCGGCGAATAGCGCCGCGCGCTGTAGGTACCGCCATAGGCGGGCCAGTCGGCACCGGCCTGCATCGGCGCGGGATCGGTCATCGTCCAGCGCGGGCCGGGAAGCGGCTGCAGCGGCCGCGCGTTGTTGAGCCAGCCGAGCATCGCGCTGCCCGCCGCGCAGAGCAGGATAACCATGGCGCTGCTCGCCAGCGCGAGCCGCCAGCGGTGCGGGCGGACCGACAGCGTCGCCATCGCGAACAGGACGAGGACCAGCAGCACGACCGGTGCGACGACCCGCGGCACGAGCGCCCAGCCATTGCCCCCGACCTCCCAGAAGGCCCAGAGCAGGGTGAAGAAGACGACGGCGACATAAATCCAGCCGCCGAGCATCCGCCCGCGCATCAGCAGCAGACCGGAGGCGAGCATTGCGACGCCGGTCACCAGATAATAGGCCGATCCGCCGAGCGCGGCGAGCCAGACGCCGCCGATCAGCAGGACCAGCGCGATGAACGCGATGATCAGTCCGGCGATCAGGGTCAGGAGCGGGGCGGGGAACATCTGGCGTAGCCGATTCATCGCCATATCCTTCACTGTCGGGGCGGATGCGCCCTGCGGTGCAACGCACTGCCTCGACGAACGATGCATCGCTGGCTCGAGATTTGCCTCGGGAATGGAGGATCGCGGCAGGCCCGGCCGATCCGCGATGGAGCTAGCGGTCGATCACCGATACCGGTCGCGCGAACGGATCGTTGCGCAGCGAGCTGCCCGCCGTCTCGGGCATGAAGCGCAGCGCGGCGAGCCCGATCAGGCACGACAGGATCATGTAATAGGCGGGCATGAGCTGGTCGCCCGTCCAGCCGATCAGCGCGCTGCCGATCGCCGGGGCGGTGCCGCCGAAGATCGAGGTCGAGACATTATAGGCGATCGCGAAGCCCGCGAAGCGCACCGGGGTCGGGAACAGCGCGGGAAAGGTCGCCGAGATGGTCGCGAGCTGCGGAACATAGAGCAGGCCGAGCAGGATGAAGGCGATGGTGGCGCCAGCAAGGCCCGTGCCCATCAGCATGTAGAGCGGCACCACGCCGATCAGCAGGCCGATCAGCGAGACGCGCCACATCGGCCGCCGCCCGACGCGATCCGACAGCGCGCCGGCGAAGGGCAGGAACAGCATCATGAAGAACATGCCGACGATCGGCACGATCAGCGCCTCGTCGGGCGACAGGCCGATGCGCCGCTGGAGATAGGTGGGCATATAGCTGAGCAGCGTATAGTTGACGACGTTCAGCGCGACGACGAGCCCGCCGACGACGAGCAGCGGGCGCCAGTGATCGCGCATCAGCGTGCCGAGCCCGGAGGCTTGCCGGGCTTCGGCAACGACGCATTCCTCCAGGAAGATCGGCGTGTCTTCCATCCGCGAGCGCAGATAGGTGCCGATCAGCCCCAGGGGCGCGGCGATCAGGAAGGGGATGCGCCAGCCCCAGTCGTGCATCGCCGCGTCGCCGAGCGTCAGCGAGAAGATCAGCATCAGCGAAGCGCCGAGCGAGAAGCCCGCGAGCGTGCCGAATTCGAGGAAGCTGCCGAAGAAGCCGCGGCGGTCGTCGGGCGCATATTCGGCCATGAAGGTCGCCGCGCCGCCATATTCGCCGCCGGTCGAAAAGCCCTGGATCATGCGCAGGACGATCAGCAGCGTCGGCGCCCAGAAGCCGATGCGGTCATAGGATGGGATCAGCCCGACGCACAGCGTCGCGCCCGCCATCATCAGGATGGTGAGCGCGAGCACCGACTTGCGCCCGATCCGGTCGCCGAGCGGCCCCCAGAACAGGCCGCCCAGCGGCCGCACGAGAAAGGAGATGGCGAAGGTCGCGAGCGCGAACAATATCGCCTCGTCGGTATCGCCCGGGAACAGCGCTGCCGAGATATAGGTGACGCCATAGGCATAGATGCCGTAGTCGAACCATTCGGTCGCATTGCCGAGCGCCGAGGCGGCGATCGCGCGGCGCAGCGTCGAGGGGTCGCTGCTGGATGGCGCGCAGGCGGGTTGCGCGAGGGTTTGCGTGGTCATGTCATCACCTGTTGTTGCGGGTCGGCGGCGGGATCGAGCAGCGCGGCGGTCGGGGTCGTGCGCGGCAGGATCTGGAAATCCTGCTGCGCCTCGCCGGGCACCGCGTCGGTCACCGCGAGGCGCCAGAGGCCGAAGGCGAGCATCGCGCCGGCTGCGAGCGCGATGAAGAGGAAAAGGCCGCCAGCGCCCGCGAGCGTCATCGCCGCCGCGCCGCCGATCGGGCCGAGCGCGGCGCCGACCGAATAGAGGAGGACGAGTTGCCCGCTTGCGGTCACGCGCTCCGACGGCAGCAGCCGGTCGTTGGCGTGCGCGACGCTGAGCGGATAGAGCGCGAAACCGAGCCCGCCGAAGGCGAAGCCGAGCGCGAGCAGCAGCGCGCCCGACGGCTGCATCGCCAGCGCGACGCTGACCGCCAGCGTCAGCGCGAAGCCGCCGACGATCACGCGGCGGCGGTCGTAGCGGTCGGACAGGTGCCCGAGCGGCCATTGCAGCGCCACCCCGCCGAGGATCACGACCATCATGAAGGTCGCGGTCGCTGCGAGGCTGAGCCCGAGCCGCCGCGCATAGATGGCGGCGAGGCCGTAGAAGGCGCCGAGCAGCAGTCCGGTGATCCCGGCGCCGACGACGCCGAGCGGCGAGGCGGCGAACAGGCGGCGGAGCGGCAGCGACGCGGCTTCCGTCAGCGCCGGGGCGGTGCTGCGCGTCAGGCAGATCGGGATGATCGCGAGCGAGATCAGGATCGAGGCGAGTTCGAACGGCACCTGCGGCGCCGTGCTGCCCGAACGGAGCAGCAACTGGCCGATCGCCTGCCCCGAATAGAGGGCGACCATGTAGGACGCGAGCACCGTGCCGCGCGTATCGGGCTCGGCGCGGTCGTTGAGCCAGCTTTCGAGGCAGACGAAGACCCCCGCGACGCAGACGCCGTCGATCAGGCGCAACGCGCCCCACAGCAATGGCTGCTGGACCAGCGCATAGGCAAGGGTGCTGGCCGAAAGCAACGCAACGAACGCCGCAAAGGACCGGATATGCCCCACCCCCCGCACCACGCCCCCGGCGCGCAGCGCACCGATCACGAGTCCGCCGAAATAGGCGGTCGCGACGAGGCCGATGACCATCGTGCCGCTGCCCTCGCGTTCGAGCCGCAGGCCGATCAGCGTCGACAGAAAGCCGCTGCCCGCCATCATCACGAAGATGGCGATCAGCAGGCTGCGGACCGGGCGGATCGAGGCGAGCATAGGCGGCGCGTCAGGCGGCGCGCCGATCCTCCGCTGACGCAGCCTTGTCCTCGACCAGCGCCCCATCCTCGACCAACACCTTGTGCAGTGCGCGCACCGCGGTATCGAAATCGCGCGGCGCGACGAGGAACTGCACGTCAACGTTGCGGATTTGGTGCTGCATCGCGATCATCGGCACCCCCGCCGCGTCGAGCGCGCGCAGCGCCTCGGTGACGAGGCCGGGGCGCGAGATGTCGCTGCCGATCACCGACACCATCGCGACCGGCTGCGTGGTGATCGACGCGTCGGGATATTGGTCCTGCAACTCGGCGGCCGCCCTGTTCACCGTGGCGGCGTTCGCCGACAGATAATGGGTGATGGTGTTGGCGTTCGACGATTTGCTGACGATCCACAGCTTGTGGCGGGTCAGCGCGGCAAGGATCGCGGCATCATACCCCTTCACCCCGACCATGTCCTGCTCGAAGAATTGCAGCGCCTGCATCTGGCGCAGCCCGGTGACGATCTCGACGCGCGGGACGTCGGAGACATAGTCGCCGGTGACGAGCGTCCCCGCATCCTCGCGGTCGAAACTGTTGCGGACGCGCAGCGAAATGCCCGACTGGCGCAGTCCGCGCCCCGCGCCCGGATGGATCGCCTCCATGCCCAGATTGGCGAGCTGGTCGGCGACGTCATAATTGGTGCGCCCGATCTTGCGCGCCCGCCGCTCGCCGACCAGCTTCGGGTCGGCGCTCGACAGGTGAAACTCCTTGTGGATGATCGCCTCGCGCGCGCCGGTCAGGACGGCAATGCGCGAAAAGGTCATTTCGGTGTAGCCGCGCGCATAGCGCCGCACCATGCCGCCCTCGCAGCCGGCATAGCCGGTGACGATCGGCAGGGTGGTGCGAAGGTCGATCGCCGCGAACGCCTCTTCGATCCGCGCGTCGAGGCTGCGCACGTCGTCCTCGTCCCACAGCGTCAGGTCGACGAAGCGCGCGTTGACATCCCGGTCGCGGAGCAGCAGCGCGGTGCTGTGCGCGCTGTGTGCCTCGCCGATCCCGGCGAGCAGTTCGCGCACCGTCACGAACTGGTCCTTCAGGCTGAATCGCCCATGGCTGCGCAGCCGCGCGAGGTCGTCGAGGCAGGCGGCGACGGCATCGACCCGCGCATCGACGAAGCGGTCGGCTTCGGCACGGCTTTCGGGCCGCGCGAACATCTCCGCATTGCGCGCGCGCATCGCCGCGCGCACCCGCTCCATCGCCGCGCGCCACGCTCCGGCATCGTCGTCGTCGACGAAATGGCCATAGACGCCGGGTTCGCCGCTCTTCTTGTTTTCGAGCAGCAGGTCGGTCATCCCGGCATAGGCGGAGACGACGAAGATGCGGTTATAGAGGTCGCCGCCCGAACGTCCCGCGATCAGCACATTGTCGAACAGGGTCGCGGTCGCGGCCATCGAGGTGCCGCCGACCTTCTCGACGCTATGATGCCCCCTCATGCCGGCACCGCTTCGACGAGCGTGCCCGACGCGATCGTCAGCGGCTCGGGCTCGCCGCGATGGGCCAGGAACCAAGGCCGCGGCTTGTCGACGCCGAACGGCTTTTCCAGCCGGTTGCTGACCGCGTTATAGACGAGGAAGGCGTTGGCGCGGGGGAAGGGCGTGATGTTGCCGTTCGATCCGTGCATCAGGTTACAATCGAACAGGATGACGGTGCCGGGCTTGCCGGTCGGCGCGACGATGCCATGATCGTGCGCCAGTTCGGCGAGGTGGTCCTCGTCGGGCACGCCATATTCCTGTTTTTTGAGCGAACTCAGATAATGGTCGTCGGGCGTCTCGCCGACGCAGGTCAGATAGGATCGGTGCGACCCCGGAATGACCATCAGCGGTCCGTTGTGCGGCGTGTTCTCGGCGAGCAGCACCGACATCGACAGCGCGCGCATCCGCGGCATGCCGTCCTCGACATGCCACGTCTCGAAATCGCTGTGCCAATAGAATTCCTTGCCCTTGAAACCCGGTTTGTAGTTGAGGCGCGACTGGTGGATGTAAACCTCGTCGCCGAGCAGGAAGCGCGCAACGTCGGCGAGCCGCGCGTCGGACGCGAGCCGCGCCATCGCGTCGCTCTGGCGGTGAATCTCGAAGATCGAGCGGATCTCGCGGCTCTGCGGCTCGGCGACGATCGTCTCCGCGTCGAGCGCGGCGGGATCGGCGAGCAGCTTGCTCGCCGCCCCCTGCAGATGCGCGACCTCGGCGTCCGAGAAGACGCCTTCGAGGACGAGATAGCCGTCGCGGTCGAACCGGGCGGCCTGCGCCTCGCTGATCGGCGCATCCGGGTTCCAGTCGCCATGGACGACGGGGTCGAGACGCGGCAGCAGTTCGGCGCTCGCCGCGTGCCGCGATGGGTAGAGGTCTTTCACGGGACGTCCCCCTGCTGATGATGGATGGATTCAGTCGGCGGCGACGAGATCGGCCTCGGCCGGATAGGCGCCATTCTCGTCATGCACTTCCTTGCCGGTGACCGGCGGGTTGAAGACGCACGCGGTCAATATGTCGGTCTCGGGCCGCACGACGTGCCGGTCGTGGTCGTTGAGCGCATACATGACGCCGGGCTGCAGCCTGTGGATTTCGCCGGTCGCGAGATCCTCGATCGTCCCGGTGCCCTTGAGGACGAGCACGGCTTCGAGGTGGTTCTGATAGTGCATCTTCAATTCCTCGCCGGCGAACATCGTCGTGACGTGGAAGGAAAAGCCCATATCGTCGTCCTTGAGCAGCAGGCGGGCGCTGACCCAGCCGTTCGAGCGGACGTTGCGATCCGATTTGCGGATATCGCCGAGATTGCGGATGAGCATGGATGTGTCTCCTGTTGATGAGGCCTATTCGGCGGCGACGGCGAAATCGTCGGCCATCGCCTCGCGCAGGCTCGTTTCGAGAATGTCGAGGCCGCCCGCGAGCAGCGCGTCGTCGATGATAAGCGGGGCGAGGATCTTGATGACCTCGCCGTGCGCGCCGCTGGTCTCGATGATCAGACCTGCATCGAAACAGGCGGCGGTCACCGCGTCGGCAAGCTCGCCCGATCCGACATTGATGCCGCGCATCATGCCGCGACCGCGGGTCTCGAAGCCATGCTCGGCGGCCATCGCATCGAGCCGCGCCGCGAGCAGGTCGCCGCGTCGCGCGATATCCGCCGTGAAGGCCCCGTCGCTCCAGAAATGGCGCAGTGCGGCGGTGGCGGTGACGAAGGCGTGGTTGTTGCCGCGAAAGGTGCCGTTATGCTCGCCCGGCGACCATTGGTCGAATTCGGGCCGGAACAGCGTCAGCGCAAAGGGCAGCCCCATGCCCGACAGCGACTTGGCCTGGGTGACGATGTCGGGCGTGAAACCCATCCCTTCAAAGCTGAAGAAGGAGCCGGTTCGCCCACAGCCGGCCTGGATGTCGTCGACGATCAGCAGCGCGCCATGCGCTTTCGCCAGCGCGGCGATGCGGCGCAGCCATTCGGGCGATGCGGTGTTGAGGCCGCCCTCGCCCTGTACCGTTTCGACGAGGATCGCGGCGGGGGCGTCGAGGCCGCTCGACGGGTCGGCGAGCCGCTGCGCGAGCAGGTCGGCGGTATCGACTTCGGGCCCGTGATAGCCGTCATAGGGTTCGTGGCTGACGTGGGACAGCGGCACGCCCGCGCCGCCGCGCTTCGCGGCATTGCCGGTGCAGGCGAGCGCGCCCAGCGTCATGCCGTGAAAGCCATTGGTGAAGGCGACGACCATCTCGCGCCCCGTGACCTTGCGCGCGAGCTTGATCGCCGCCTCGACCGCGTTAGTGCCGGTCGGGCCCGTGAACATCGCGCGATAGTCGAGCCCGCGCGGCTTCAGGATCAGCGCCTCATAGGTTTCGAGGAAGGCCGCCTTCGCGTCGGTGTGAAGGTCGAGGCCGTGAGCGATGCCGTCGCCGCCGATATAGTCGAGCAGCGCCTGCTTCAGGATCGGATGGTTGTGTCCATAGTTGAGCGTCGAGCAGCCCGACAGGAAATCGAGATAGCGGCCGCCGCGATTGTCGTGCATCCACACGCCCGCCGCCTTGCCGAACTGGCGCGGCATCGACCGGGCATAGCTGCGGACCCCCGATTCACGGCGCTCATAGATGCTCCTGTCCGGAATCGCGCCGGACGGTTGAGGTGTCATGGTCATGATTATCCCTGTGCTTGCTGAAACTTGCTGCGATCGATCGGGCCGATGCGGGCCTGATATTCGGTGGCGTGCGCACCGGCGAAATGGGTCTGGTTGTCGAACAGGACGCTGCGCTCGAACGGCGCATCCCAGGCGCGCGCGAGGCCGCGAAAGAGCGCCCACGAGGCATCATTGTCGTCGGTGACGGTCGTCGTCAGATGCGTTGCATCCTGCTGCGCCGGACGGGCGAGCAATGCCCCGATCATCCGGCTGGCGAGTCCTTTCCCGCGCCCCTCAACCGCGACCGCCACCTGCCACACGAAAAAGGCGTGCGGGTCGGACGGCGGGCGGTGGCCGGACACCCAGCCGACGATCCGGCCGTCCTTTTCCGCCACGATGCACTGATCGGCGAAATGTGCGCACTGGATGAGGTTGCAATAGGCGGAATTGCGATCGAGTGGCGGGCAGCGCGCGATCAGGGCGGTGATCGCCGGTCCGTCTTCGGCAACCGGTCTGCGCAGTTGCAGACCCGGCATCGATGCCGGCGCCGCGTCCGACACAGGCCTCAAGGGCAAGGATTCATTATTCTGGCGTTGATCCAGTATCGTTCATCTCCTGAAATATATTTCGGAGTCGCATGAAAAATTGCGAGTGGGGATGCGCAAAAACATACGCATTATTGAGAAGCGATCAACCCCTGTGGGGAAAAATGGTTCATAAAACGAAATATATTTGTGCGCATTCATCGGGAAGAATGGGATTGGTACCGCCCCTCCGTGCCGCTAACAGGGGCGAATGCAGACCGAGATTGCGAATGCGACCCTGAAGGCCTTGCGGCGTATCCTGCGCGCGACCGATCGTGGGAGCCGCAAGCTGGCAGCGGCGACCGGCCTGACCCCGTCGCAACTGCTCGTCCTGCGCGAGGTCGAGGCGCGGGAAGAGGTCACGCCGGGAACGATCGCCCAGCGGCTCCAGTTCAGCCACGCCACGATCACGGCCATCACCGACCGGCTCGTCGCCCTCGGCCTCGTGACGCGGCGGCGCAGCGAGCGGGACAAGCGGCAGATATTCCTGGATGCGACCGCGGAGGGGCGGCAGCGGCTCGCCGATGCGCCGGATGCGCTGCAGGAAATCTTCGCGCATCGCTTCGCCGCGCTGCCGTCGTGGGAACAGGCGATGATCCTCGCGAGTACCGAGCGGCTGGCGGCGCTTCTGGGCGCCGCGGATATCGACGCCGCGCCGCTGCTCGACACCGGGCTGATCGACCGGGAGGGAACCGGCGCTCCATAGATCGGGCGAGAGCCGATGGAATAACCGGGCCGCGACAGGCGTATGCCTGGCATGTCCGGCATTTTATCACGTTCCTCTCCCTTGCTTGTCCATCCGCGGTCCACGCGGGCCGCTCCCTTGCGGATCGCCTTGTTTTCCGGAAATTATGATTGCGTTCGCGATGGCGCCAACCGCGCCCTGAACCGTCTGGTGGACCATCTTCTGCGCCAGGCTGGCGCGCAGGTGCGCATCTATTCGCCGACGGCTCCGCAAAAGGCTTTCGCTTCGGTCGGCGACGTCGTGTCGGTCCGCTCGGCCTGCATTCCCGGGCGCCCCGAATATCGGCTCGCGCTCGGCTTCACGCGCGCGGCCCGCGCGGACATGGAGGCTTTTGCACCCGACATCGTCCACCTGTCCGCGCCCGACATTCTCGGTCGGCAGGCCCAGAAGTATGCGCGGGCCGCCGGCATCCCGGTGGTGGCGAGCCTGCACACCCGGTTCGAAACCTATCTCGACTATTATCGCCTCGGCTTCCTGCGGCGGCCCGTCGTCGATTATCTGGCGCGTTTCTACGGCGACAGCGATCACATCCTCGCGCCGACGCCGCCGATCCGCGACGAGATGGCCAGCCGCTTCGGCGATCGGAAGGTCTCGATATGGTCGCGCGGGGTCGACCGCGCGATGTTTCATCCGGCGCTGCGGAGCGAGGCGCTGCGTGCCCGGCTGGGCTACAAGCCGGACGAGATCGTGCCGCTGTTCTTCGGCCGGCTGGTGCTCGAAAAGGGGCTCGGCCTGTTCGCCGAGACGATCGCCCGACTGCGGTCGCAGGGGTTGGCGGTGCGCCCGATGATCGTCGGCGACGGTCCGGCGCGCGACTGGATCGCGCGCCGTTTGCCCAACGCGACCTTCATGGGCCTGCTCGAAGGAAGCGAACTGGGCCAGGCGGTGGCGAGCGCCGATCTTCTCATCAACCCCAGCGTCACCGAAGCCTTCGGAAACGTCAATCTGGAGGCGATGGCGTCCGGCCTCGGCGTGGTGTCGGCCGATGTCGCGAGCGCGTCGGCGCTGATCGATCACGAACGGACCGGCCTGCTAGTGCCGGCGCGCGACGCCGGGGCCTATGCGGCCGCGGCGGCGCGGCTCATCGGCGAGCCGGCCCGCCTTCGCCTGCTGGGCCGCGCGGCGAGCGACGCGGCCGACCGCTTCCGCTGGGACGAGATACTGGCGGAGGTCGCGCGCGTCTATGAGCGCGTCGCGCGCCGCGAATCCGTTCCGACCTTGGCGAAAGTCGCCTGACGATGGCGAAACCGGTGCTTTTGGTGCATATGAGCCCGCGATGACCGATCGCCATGAAGACGACGATATCGCCGGCGAGCTGGCTGCGATGCGACGCTATGCTCGCGCGCTGGCGCGCGATCACCACGACGCCGACGACGTGGTGCAGGACGCCGTCGTTCGCGCGATCGAGCGCGATGCTGGTTACAAGCGGGGCCGGAGCCGCCGGCGCTGGCTGCTCGCGATCGTTCACAACGTCTTCGTTTCCGGGCTCCGGCGGCGGGCGGCCGAGCGACGGCGCGACGACCGCTTCGCCGAGACGCTGGTCGCCCATTCGGACGCGGCGCAGGAACATCACGCCCGGCTAACTGATATCGCGCGCTGCTTCGCGGCGCTGCCCGAGCATCAGCGCGCGGTGCTGCACCTGACCGCGGTCGAGGGGCTGAGCTATCAGGAATGCGCCGACCTGCTGGATGTTCCGGTCGGGACGGTGATGTCGCGGCTCGCCCGGGCGCGCACGGCGCTTCGCGAACTGGACGAGCAGCCGGTCCCGACGACCGCGCTGCGCATCGTGGGAGGGCGGGGTGACTGACGGACCGAGCGATATGGAGATCGATGCCTATATCGACGGCGAGCTCGATGTCGAAGGCCGTTTCGCGGTCGAGGACTATCTGCGCCGCCATCCCGAAAAGGCAGCGGCGGTTCTGGGCGACATGGGGCGGCGCAGCGCGTTGCAACTCCTCGCGCGCGGCCGGCAGCCGGTGCCGGCGCATCTGATCGAGGCGGCGCGCTCGCTTTCCGCCGCACCCGCGTGGCGCCGGCTCTGGGCGCCGCTGGGCGGGCTGGCGGCCGCGGGAATGGCAGCGCTGGTGCTGACGATCGTTATCCGCACGCCGCCTGCCTATGTCGACGATGCGCTGACCTCGCACCGTGTCGCCCTTTTGCGCGCGGCGATGGATTCGCAGGTCGAGGCGCCGCGCTTCAACGCGCAGGAAATCCGCCGCGCGACCAACATCGCCGTGCCCGCGGTTCCGGAGGACTGGACGGTCACCGACGTACAGCTCTTTCCGACGGAGCGGGGCCCCGCGCTGCTGATGGCGGTGCAGACGCAGGAGGGCGACCGGCTTTCCATCTTCCTGCAGCGCCGGAAGAACGGGGCGCCCGAACAGCCCGACGCGATCCGCGAGGGCGCGCAGTCGGTCGCCTATTGGCGGCGCGGGGACATGTCCTACGCGCTGGTCGGCGAAAGCGAACCTGGCGAGATGGACGCGAGGGCGGAAGTGCTTGCACGCACATGGTCCTGATGCGGTATAGGGCGGCCGTATGGATCGATTGTTCAGGCTCTTCTTCTGGCTGGCGCTGCTCGTCACGCTCTGGTTCGCATGGTCTCCGCAACCCCCCATGCTGATCGAGAGCGACAAATCGCAGCATATGCTGGCTTTCGTGGTGCTGACCCTGCTGTTCTTCCTGGCCTATCCCGCCGTCCGCTGGTTCTGGATCCTCGCGGCGCTGGCGGCGCTTGGCGCGTTGATCGAGTTCGTGCAGTCGGTGCCGACGCTGCACCGCGACGGCGACATCGGCGACTGGTATGCCGACCTCGCCGCGATTGCGCTGACCATCGCGCTTTGCGTCGCGGTTCGGAAATTCGCCCGAAGGGAACGGGCGGGATAAAGCCTTCGACGAGGGCCGCCGACACCGGAACGCCCGCTCCGCAAGGGCGTTGGGAGACACATGTCGGTCAGGATCGGAACGGCGGGCTGGAGCATCGCGGCGCGCTACGCCGACGCTTTTCCCCACGAAGGCTTCGCGCTCGAACGCTATGCCGCGCGGCTTTCGTGCGTGGAGGTCAATTCATCCTTCTACCGATCCCACCGTCCCGAGACATGGTCGCGATGGGGCGCCATCGTGCCGCGCGATTTCCGCTTTTCGGTCAAGGTGCCCCGCACGATCACCCATGAAAGGGCGCTGGCCGATTGCGGCGACCCGATCGCGAAGCTGCTCGACGAGACGGCCGGTCTTGGCGACAAGCTGGGCGTGCTGCTCGTTCAGTTGCCGCCGAAGCTCGTCTTCGATTCCGCTATTGCCGAAGCCTTCTTTCACCAGCTTACCGCCGCGTCGGCGGCTCGCGTGGTGTGCGAACCACGGCATGCAAGCTGGTTCGCGGCCGAGGCCGACGACCTGCTCGCCAGCCTGCGGATCGCGCGGGTCGCCGCCGATCCCGCCCGGGTTCCTGCGGCGGCGATGCCCGGCGGATGGCGCGGCTTTTCCTATTGGCGGCTGCACGGGTCGCCGGTCGTCTATCATTCGCCCTATGGAGCCGATCGGCTGAAAGCCTATGGCGCGCAGCTCGTGCAGGCGGAATCGACGGCGCCGGCGTGGTGCATATTCGACAATACGGCGTCCTTCGCCGCACTGGGCGATGCGCTCGCGCTCGAAAGTCTGCTTTCGGCCGATAGCGCGCTGCGCGAAACTGACGGGCTCGCACCGCGCGTGCGTTCCTAACCTTTGTTATGGAAGCCATTGCGAGCGGTCCATATCGTCCTTGCAGCCCACAGGCATAGACAATGGAGTCGCGATATGGGAGCCAATGCCGATCATGACCTGTGGGGCCAGGCGCTCGCGTTCGAAAGCCGTTATGGCGACGATGCGCCGCGGATCATCGCCGGCAAGATCGAGCAGTTCAAGGCATCCGGCGAAGTGGCCGAAGCCGATTTCTGGGCCCAGGTTGCCGAGTGCCTGACCGATCTGCACGCGATCCGCTATCAGGGATATGCGACACCCAGGGAGGTGCCGCTGGACCCGACCATCGTCGCGCCCGCTCCGAACGGTTCACCTTCCGGAGCCTAGGTTTCGTTTACATTCAGGATTTCCATTGGCGCAGGATTGTGATTCAAGCTGCTGGCTGTTTGGAGGTCGGCATGGATGGATCGACAGGAAGTAAGCGACGCGCTTTGGGAGCGGATTGAACCTCATTTGCCGGGCAAGGCAGGCGATCCTGGCCGGACGGGCCGAGACAATCGGCTGTTTGTCGAGGCGGTCTTGTGGCTGGCGCGGTCGGGAGCGCATTGGCGCGTTCTGCCGAAGGAGTTCGGGCGCTGGCACACGGTGTATCAGCGGTTCAACCGCTGGTGCCGCAATGGGGTCTGGGAACGGCTTTTTGCGGCGCTGAGCGATGATGCCGACTTCGAGTACATCCTCGTCGACAGCACCATCGTGCGGGCGCATCAGCATAGTGCCGGTGCCCCAAAAAAGCGATCGATCCGAAGATCGGTTTGAAGCTCACGCGCTGGGCCGATCAAAAGGCGGCCTGAGCACCAAAATCCATGCTGCTACCGACGCTTTGGGTAACCCGGTCCGCTTCCTCCTGACAGGCGGAGAGCGCAACGACATCACCCAGATCGAAGGCCTGCTCGACGGATTGCAGGCCAGACATGTTCTCGCGGACAAGGGATATGACGGGCAGCGCGCCATGGACGCCATCGCCGCCAGCGGCGCAAAACCAGTCGTCCCGCGGCGCCGAACAACCGCGCAATGGCGCAGCTTCGACTCCCATCTCTACAAAGAACGTAATCTCATCGAACGCTTCTTCAACAAGATCAAACACTTCCGACGCATCGCAACCCGATACGACAAGCTCGCCAGAAACTACGCTGGCTTCCTCAATCTCGTCGCAGCCATCAAATGTGCCGCGTGAATGTAAACGAAACCTAGTCCCCCGACCGTCCGCCGGCCGCGTGCGCCTGTGTCTTGCGGTCGATGGGCCTCGGGCGTTCGAGTCTTCGCAGCAATTGGCGGATGCTGTGCTGCGCCAGCGGATGGCGCCAGCGCGGCGCGATCGTCGTCAGGGGACGCAGCACGAAAAGGCGCCGCGCCATCTCTGGATGCGGGATGGTCAGCGCCGCGTCGCTCCACGCCCCGCCCGACCAGAGCAGGATATCGAGGTCGAGCGTCCGCGCGCTCCAGCGCTGGCCCTTGCGGCGCCCGAAGGCCGCCTCGATCGCCTTCAGTCGATCGAGCATTTCGGGCGGGCTGAGCGGCGACGCGACGAGCGCGACCGCATTGGCGTAGCGCCGCCGCGACGGGCCGAGCGGTGCGCTGGCGATGATCGCACTTGCGTCGACCGGCTCGATCCCGACGCTCTCCATCGCGGCGAGCGCGGCCAGCAGCACCCGCCGCGGATCGCCATGGCGCGCATGGCGACGGTTCGACCCGAGCCCGATGGCATAGAGCGCCAGCGGCTCGGGAACATGGGATGGCGCGTCGCGCATGCGGCGGCGCCTATCGCAAGCGGCCGGCAATTGTAAGCCTGGTGTGAAATCCGTGGGGTGCGCCCTTGGTGCACCCTATCCGAGTCACCGTCCCGGGCGCAGATCAAGGCTTGTGGGGATTCGGGTTTTGGCGCGCTGCCTCATCCGTTCGTCATGCTGAACTCGTTTCAGCATCCATGGCCGGACCTCCCCTTTTACGCCGCCTTTCGGGTGAGGGCAGACCATGGACCCTGAAACAAGTTCAGGGTGACGAGAGGGAGAAACCGCGCCGAAACCGTATCCCCACAGAATCTAAACGAGCGGGCGGAACTCCTCGACCACGGCGCGATAGAGCGCGCGCTTGAACGGGACGATCAGCCTTTCGAGCTCGTCGAGCTCGGCCCAGCGCCACGCGCGGAATTCCTGATGGGGGGTGACGATATGGACGTCGGCATCCTCGCCCATGAAGCGCATCAGGAACCAGTTCTGGCGCTGCCCGCGATAGCGGCCGCCCCACACCGTGCCGATCAGATCGTCGGGAAGGTCGTAGAGATGCTCGGTCCGGCTGCGCGCGATGATGTCGACCAGCCCCGCGTGGACGCCCGTTTCCTCCTCGAGCTCGCGCAGCGCCGCGGCTTCGGCATCCTCGCCGGGGTCGATGCCGCCCTGCGGCATCTGCCAGGCGTCGGCGCTCGAATCGATCCGCTGGCCGACGAAGATGCGGCCGGTCCGATTGGCCAGCATCACCCCCGCGCAGGGGCGATAGGGCAGGGCGCCGGCGTCGCTCATGCCGTCTGTTCGGCCACGATCGCCTTGAGGACGGTCAGGTTGCCGCGAATATCGTCCCTGGCGCTCGGAACGCCCTGCGAAAGGCAGATATAGCCGTGGATGGTGCCCGCCGCCTCGCGATAGGTCGTGGGCACGCCCGCCTCGATCAGCTTGGCGGCATAGGCACGGCCCTGGTCGCGCAGCGGGTCGAGGCCCGCGGTGACGAGCAGCGTCGGCGGCAGGCCTTCGGCAGGGAAGTTCAGCGGCGCGGCGCGGTAATCGTCCTCGACCCACTGATACTGGTCGCCGAACCAGGTCATGCCGGCTTCGGTCAGCAAATGGCCTTCCTTGAAATCGCGGTAGCTCTGCCAGTCGTTGTGGGTCGACACGGCCGGATAGATGGGATGGATGGCGATCACCGGTTTCGACGCCGGCCGATCGCGCAGCGACAGCGCCGTGACGATGGTCAGGTTGCCGCCCGCGCTGTCGCCCGACAGGACCAGGCCGGTGCAGGGAAAATTGTCGGCGACCCAGCGTGTCGCGGCTTCGCAATCCTCGGGCGCGGCGGGGAAGGGGTGTTCCGGAGCCAGGCGGTAATCGACCGCGATCACCGGCATGTCGAGGATGCGCGCCGCCTCCGCGCAATAGGGATCGTGGGTTTCGAGATCGCCGATCACGAAGCCGCCGCCGTGATAGAAGACCATCACCGGCCCCGCTTCGCGGTCGGGGCGGTCGTCGTAGATGCGGATCGGAATCGCGCCTGCCGGCCCCGGGATGGTGCGATCCTCGACCTTGGCGATGGCGCCGCGCGGGACGTCGGCAAGCTGCCCCATCGCGCGCATCATCCCGCGCGCGCCCTCCGGCGGCAGTTCCTCCATCTTCGGGCCCTCCTGCGCGTTCAGGAAGGCGAGAAAACCCGCCACATCGGGGCGGACATAGGGGGTGGTGCCGTCGGTCATCCTGTCGATCCCTTGCTTGTGGTCTGCGCAAGCTATTCGGCATCGCCGCGGATAATTCAATGGCATTTGACAACTGGTTTTGGAATGGCGGGTGCGCGGCTGCTTGGCCGCCGACAATTTTTTCTCAATTGCGGCTTGGCGCGGACGAGCCTAGGCCGAATCACGGTTCGCAGGTTTTGAAGGCAGAAGATAGAATGGCGACAGCGGTAGCGGACGAGGCGGCAGCACCCGAGTCCTCCCTTTCCGATGCGGTGGTGGTGCGTTTCGCGGGCGACTCGGGCGACGGGATGCAGCTCACGGGGGGGCAGTTCACGCTTTCGACCGCGCTGGCCGGAAACGATCTGGCGACTTTCCCCGACTTTCCCGCCGAAATCCGCGCGCCGCAGGGCACGCTGTTCGGCGTTTCGGCTTTCCAGATCAATTTCGGGTCGAGCGAGATCACGACCGCGGGCGACGCGCCCGACGTGCTCGTCGCGATGAACCCCGCGGCGCTCAAGACCAATGTCCCCCAGCTCAAGCCCGGCGGGCTGATCATCGCCGACGAGGGCGAGTTCAACGACCGCAACCTCGCCAAGGCGAAATATGACGCGAACCCGCTCGAGGACGGCAGCCTCGCCAAATGGCAGCTCCTCAAGCTCAACATCAGCCAGGCGACGATGGACGCGGTCAAGCCCTTCGGGCTCGGCAACAAGGAAGCGCTGCGCTGCAAGAACATGTGGACGCTGGGGCTGGCGCTCTGGATGTTCGACCGCGACCGCCAGCCGCTGATCGAATGGCTCAAGGCGAAGTTCGCCAAGGACCCCAATCTCGCCGACGCCAATATCGCGGCGCTCAACGCGGGCCACGCCTTCGGCGAGACGGCCGAGCTGTCGGGGCCGCTCAAGCAGCATCACGTCGCGCCGGCGCCCGTCGCACCGGGCCTCTATCGCACGCTGACGGGGGCCGAGGCGATCGCGCTCGGCCTCGTTGCGGGCGCGCAGCTTGCGAAGCTGCCGATGTTCTTCGGCGGCTATCCGATCACGCCTGCGTCGGCGATCCTCCACCATCTGTCGCGGCTCAAGGAATATGACGTCACGACCTTTCAGGCCGAGGACGAAATCGCCGCCATCTGCTCAGCGATCGGTGCCAGCTATGGCGGTTCGCTCGGCGTGACCAGTTCGTCGGGGCCGGGTATCGCGCTCAAGGGCGAGGCGATGGGGCTCGCGATCATGACCGAGCTGCCGCTGGTCATCGTCAATTCGCAGCGCGGCGGCCCCTCGACCGGCCTGCCGACCAAGACCGAGCAATCCGACCTCTATCAGGCGGTCTATGGCCGCAACGGCGACGCGCCGATGCCGGTGATCGCCGCGCGCTCGCCGGGCGACGCCTTCGAATGCGCGATCGAGGCGTGCCGCATCGCGACGCAATATATGACGCCGGTGATGCTGCTGACCGACGGCTACATCGCCAATGCCGCCGAACCGTGGAAGGTCCCCGACCTGACCGCTTACGAGGCGTTCCCGGTCGAGTTCCTGACCGAAGTGCCGGAGGGCGGATTCAAGCCCTATGGCCGCGACGAAAAGCTGGCGCGCCCGTGGGTGAAGCCGGGAACGCCCGGCCTGCTCCATCGCATCGGCGGGATCGAGAAGGAGGTCGACACCGGCCACCTCAACTATCAGCCCGCCAACCATCAGGCGATGACCGACCTGCGCAAGACGAAGATCGACGGGGTCAAGGTTCCCGACCAGATCGTCGAACTCGGCGCCGAGGGCGGCCGGCTCGCGGTCGTCGGCTGGGGATCGACCTATGGCCCGATCCACCAGGCGGTGCGCCGCAAGCGCGCCGAAGGGGCGGACGTCAGCCACATCCATATCCGCCACATCTGGCCGCTACCTGCGAACCTTGGCGAACTGCTCAAGAGCTACGACCGGGTCATCGTGCCGGAGATGAACACCGGCCAGCTCAAGACGGTGCTCCGCGACCAGTATCTGGTCGACGCGAAACCGGTGAACAAGGTATCGGGCCAGCCCTTCCGCATCGCCGAGATCGAAGCCGCCATCGAGGAGGCGCTGGGCTGACGCGAAAGCGTCGTTGCCCCGAGAGGAAACAGCATGAACGAGATGACCACCATCGCCCGCACCACGACGCTCAAGGACTGGGAGACCGATCAGGAGGTCCGCTGGTGCCCCGGCTGCGGCGACTATGCGATCCTGAAGGCGGTGCAGCGCACGCTGCCCGACATCGGCGCGGTGCCGGAGAATACGGTGTTCATCAGCGGTATCGGCTGTTCGTCGCGCTTTCCCTATTATGTCGAAAGCTATGGTTTCCACACGATCCACGGCCGCGCGCCGGCGTTCGCGACGGGGCTGAAGCTCGCCAATCCGGACCTCGATGTGTGGATCATCACCGGCGACGGCGACGGGCTGTCGATCGGCGGCAACCACACGATGCACGTCATCCGCCGCAATCTCGACTGCCAGATCATGCTGTTCAACAACGAGATTTACGGCCTGACCAAGGGGCAATATTCGCCGACGAGCCGCGTCGGGACGAACAGCCCCTCGACCCCCTTCGGTTCGATCGACCGCCCGGCGCAGCCCTGTGCCTTCGCGCTCGGCGCGGGGGCGCGCTTCGTCGCGCGCGGCTTCGACGTGTCGAAGGAGCTGCCGAACGTGCTGAAGGCCGCGCACGCCCACAAGGGCGCGGCCTTTATCGAGATTTTTCAGAACTGTATCGTCTATAACAAGGACGTGTTCGAGGATTTCGCCGCGCCCAAGGGGGCGGAGGACCGCCAACTCTGGCTGAAGCATGGCGAGCCGATGCTGTTCGCCAAGGGCGCCAAGGGGATTGCGCTCGACCATGCGGCGCTGACGCTCAAGGTCGTCGACGTGGTCGACGGCGACTGGCAGGCGGCGGGGGTGATCGTCCACGACGTCACCAACCGCAGCGTCGCGCACATGCTGGTCGAAATGCGCTTCGGCGAGTTCCCGATGGCGCTCGGCGTCCTCTACGACGACCCGCGCCCGACCTTCGAGGCCGATGTTTGGCGCCAGAACGAGGCGGCGGCCGCGGGCAAGACGGCCGACCTCCAGGGGCTGCTCAAGAAGGGGCAGACCTGGACGGTGAAGGAAGGCGGACCCGACCTTTAGGTTCCGCCATGTACGGTGCCGGACCCTGATGTCATGGCGCCGCGCGACAGGCGATTGTCTTGCGCGCCGCTTTGCGGCACACAAGGTCTATGAACACGCATGTCAGGAAGGCGCGCGGCGAGAGGCTGCTGGGGGCGGAGCGTTCGTTCCGCTCCGGCGGGCTCGCGGCGCGGCTGATCCGGCACGCGCCCGCCGCCTTCTTCCACCGCCAGCTCGACCGCATCGACGCGGGGCTCGACCATGGCGCGATCGAGGGGCATCTGCCCGACGGCAGCGTCCGCATGCTGGGTGGCCGCGGCAAGGGACCGGTCGCGGTCGTCCATGTGCAGAGCTGGTCCGCGCTGGTTCGCCTTGCGCTCTCGGGCTCGGTGGGCTGGTATCGCGCATGGGATCGCGGCGAATGGTCGTCGGTCGACCCGGTGCCGCTGTTCGATCTGTTCATGCGCAACGCGGAGTCGCTGGGCCGGGTGGCCCGCGCGCGCGGACCATGGCGCTGGATCAATCGCGCCGCGCATTTCCTCAATCGCAACAGCCGCCGCGGCGCGCGCCGCAACATCCTCGCGCATTACGATCTCGGCAATGATTTCTACCGCCTGTGGCTCGACGAGGGGCTGAACTATTCGAGCGCGCTGTTCACCGACGCCGCGCAGACGCTGGAGGAGGCGCAGGCGGCGAAGGTCGATGCGATCCTCGACCGGCTCGACCTGCGGTCGGGCAGCCGCCTGCTCGAGATCGGCTGCGGCTGGGGCGCGCTGGCCGAGCGCGCGGTCGAGCGGCACGACGTCCTCTACACCGGCATCACGCTGTCGCCGGCGCAGGCGGAGGTCGCCGCCGCGCGGCTGGCCGCGGTCGACCTGTCGGACCGCTCGCGCATCGCCCTGTGCGACTATCGCGACATGACCGGCGCGTTCGATGCGATCGCGAGCGTCGAGATGGTCGAGGCGGTGGGGCAGGCCTATTGGCCCGCCTATCTCGACACGATCGCGCGGCTGCTGCGGCCCGGGGGGAAGGCGGCGATCCAGTACATCGCGATCAACGACGCGCTGTTCGAGCGCTATGCCGCCAGCAGCGATTTCATTCAGGCCCACATTTTTCCCGGCGGCTGCCTGATCTCGGAAAGCCGCTTCCGGGCGCTCGCCGAAGCGCGCGGGCTGGCGTGGCGCGACGTCCGGCGGTTCGGCGGCGACTATGCCGAAACGCTGCGCGAATGGCGCGCGCGCTTCGACGCGGCGGTCGGCGACGGGCGCCTGCCCGCCGGTTTCGACGACCGCTTCGTCGGCCTGTGGCGCTATTATCTGCAATATTGCGAGGGCGGTTTCCGTGGCGGCGGCATCGACGTCGCGCAGGTCACGCTCGAAAAGGCGGGCTGAAAAAGAGGAAGAAGGGGAGCGGATTTGCGACGATTTGCAATGGCGGCGCTGCTTTGCGCCGCGGCGGCCGTGGGGAGTGCCCCCGCATCGGCCCAGACGACAACCCAATTGCCGGAGGATCTGAACGTGCTGTTTTGGAGCCAGGACCAGCGTGACCTCGCCTTTCGCACGATGGAGACGGTCCCGAAGGTGGTCGTCCACACGGTCGAGGCGGGCGGCCCGGTCCACCCGCTGCCGCAGGGCGCGCCGATCGACCTCGGCATCGACGTCGATGCCTATATGGCGGGGCAGCGCAACGCCGGACTGATCATCGTTCAGGACGGGAAGATACGCCTCGAGAAATATGCGCTCGGCTATGCCGCCGATGGGCGCTGGACGAGCTTTTCGGTGGCCAAGAGCTTCACCTCGACGCTGGTCGGCGCCGCGGTGAAGGACGGCTTCATCAAGAGCCTCGACGACAAGGTCACCGCCTATATCCCGGGGCTGAAAGGTTCGGCCTATGATGACGTCGGGCGTCAAATGGAACGAGGATTATACCGATCCCAAATCCGACGTCGCGCAGTTCAACCTGCAACAGCCGGTCCCGGGTGAGGATATAACGGTCAGCTATATGAAGACCTTGCCGCGCGAAGCGCCCGCGGGGTCGAAGTGGGTCTACAAGACCGGCGAGACCAATCTGATCGGGGTGCTCGTATCGAGCGCGACCGGCAAGACGCTGTCCGCCTATCTGTCCGAAAAGGTCTGGCGGCCGTTCGGGATGGAGCAGAACGCCGTGTGGATGCTCGGCCCGACGGGGCACGAGATCAGCGGCTGCTGCCTGTCGGCGAGCCTGCGCGACTATGCGCGCTTCGGCGAGTTCATCCTCGGCGGCGGCGTCGCGGGCGGGCAGACGGTGCTGCCCGACGACTGGCTTGCCGCCGCGACGACGAAGCAGGCCGATATCGACATGCCGGGGCGCGGCTATGGCTATCAATGGTGGACCAACGACGACGGCAGCTTCGCCGCGCAGGGCATCTTCGGCCAGGGCATCTTCATCGACCCGAAGCGGCGGCTGGTGATCGCGTCGAACGGCAACTGGCCGACCGCGACCGACCCCGAGGGCGTCGGCGCGGCGCGCGAGGCTTTCTACAAGCAGGTGCAGGCGGCGGTGGACCGGGAAGGCCAATAGCCATCCCGCGAAAATCACGTTGCCAGCGAAAACCGGGACCTTCATCGGCATCCCCGCGAAGGCGCGGAAACTTCTCCGTCATTGCGAGCGGAGCGAAGCAATCCAGAGTGGCGTAAACCGCCCTGGATTGCTTCGCTCCGCTCGCAATGACGATTCCTTCCAAGGCGTCATGCTGTATTCCCGGCGCTCACCGGGCCGCGGATCAGGGCGCCGCGACGGCGGTGGCGCGCTGCGCTGCCCATGCGGCGGCGAGCGGGATCAGGATGCCGAGCAGTATGATCCACCAGGCGTCGGCGAGCGTGACCGCGCGATAGACGCCGGCGCCGATCACCGCGCCCGCGACGATCCATCCCGCGCCCGTGCCGCCCGACACGCGCATCGCGACCCAGCCGCCGGCGAAGGTGCCGACGAACCAGCCGACGAGCAGCGCGACGGTCGAACCGACCGGGATCAGCACTTCGCCGGTCTGCGGATCATAGACATCGGGCGACAATTCGCTGCCCGCATATTGGGCGAGCCAGATCAGGCCGAAGGCGATGACGATGCCGGCCACGGCCGCGATCGCCGAACGCAGGATGTTGCTGCTCATTCCCGATGCCTTTGCGAATTGGTCCTGTCGAGCAAGCCTGTTGCCACAGGAAAGCAAAGATCGCGTTAAGCCTCTTCCATCACCTTGGGAAGCGCATGATAGGCGGTGCTGTCGAAGCCCTCGACCATCAGCTGTGCGACATATTCGCCGACCGCCGCCGGGTCCTTGATGCTCTGCGGGTCCTCGCCGGGATAGGCGCGGGCGCGCATCTGGGTGCGCGTGCCGCCGGGGTCGAGGATCGCGGTGCGCACGGTCGAGATGTTGCGCATTTCGGCGCCATAGCAGGTCACCAGCGTCTCGAACGCCGCCTTGGACGCTGCATAGGCGCCCCAATAGGCGCGCGGATTCCGCGCGACGCCGGTCGACAGCGCGAGCAGGCGGCCGTTCGCCGACCGCCGCAGCAGCGGGTCGAAATTGGCGATCAGTGCCTGTTGCGCGATCAGGTTCAGCGTCAGCAGCCGGTTGAATTCCTTGCCGTCGATCGCGGCGACGGGGGTCAATGTGCCGAGCATCGCGGCGTTCATCACCAGCATGTCGATCTGCTGCCAGCGCTCGGCCATCGCGCTCGCCAGCCGCGCGATGCTGTCGCCGTCCGTCAGGTCGAGCGGCGCGATCGTCGCGCTGCCGCCCGCGGCATGGATGCGATCCTCCAGTTCCTCGAGCCCGCCCGCGGTGCGCGCGGTGATCACAACATGCGCGCCGCGCTGCGCGAGCGAATAGGCGATCGCCTCGCCGATGCCGCGGCTCGCGCCGGTGACGAGCGCGACCTGCCCCGCCAGTTCTTCGGATGTTTTGGTCATTTCGTCAGACAACCCGCTCGGCAAGCAGTGAAAATTGATCTTCCAGGCTGTTCTCGTCGAAGTCGGTCAGCGTGGTCGGATAGTCGCCGGTGAAGCAGGCGTCGCAATATTGCGGGCAGGCGTCGGTGCGCCGCGCTTCGCCGAGCGCGCGATACAGGCCGTCGATGGTCAGGAAGGCGAGGCTGTCGGCGTTGATGAAATTCGCCATCTGTCCGACCGTCATCTGCGCGGCGAGCAGCTTCGCGCGCTCGGGCGTGTCGACGCCATAGAAGCAGCTGTGCGAGGTCGGCGGGCTCGCGATGCGCATATGGACCTCGGCGGCGCCGGCATCGCGCATCATCTGCACGATCTTGAGGCTGGTGGTGCCGCGCACGATCGAATCGTCGATCAGCACGACCCGCTTGCCGTTGATCAGCGCCCGGTTGGCATTGTGCTTGAGCTTGACGCCGAGGTGACGGACCTTGTCGCTCGGCTGGATGAAGGTGCGCCCGACATAGTGCGATCGGATGATGCCGAGTTCGAAGGGAATGCCCGATTCCTGCGCATAGCCGATAGCGGCGGGCGTGCCCGAATCGGGGACGGGGATGACGAGGTCGGCATCGACCGGATTCTCGCGCGCCAGTTCCGCGCCGATCGCCTTGCGCACCGAATAGACGCTGGTGCCGTCGACGATCGAGTCGGGGCGCGAGAAATAGACATATTCGAAGATGCAGGGCCGCGCCGGATGGCTGGCGAAGGGGTGGTGCGAGATGAGTTCGCCGTCGCGTACGATCACCAGTTCGCCCGGTTCGACCGTGCGGACGAATTTGGCGCCGACCACGTCGAGCGCCACCGTTTCCGACGCGAAGATATAGGCGTCGTTCAGCCGGCCGATGACGAGCGGCCGAATGCCGAGTGGATCGCGGCACCCGATCATGCCTTCCGCGGTCAGCACGATCAGCGAATAGGCGCCCTCGACCTGCTTCAGCGCGTCGATGAAGCGGTCGAGCAGGGTGCGATAGCTCGACGTGGCGACGAGGTGGATGATCACCTCCGTATCGCTGGTCGACTGGAAGATGGCACCGCGCCGAACGAGCTGTTTGCGCAGCGCCATGGCGTTGGAGATATTGCCGTTGTGCGCGATCGCGAAGCCGCCCGTGGCAAGCTCCGCGAACAGCGGCTGGACGTTGCGCAGCGCCGTCTCGCCCGTCGTCGAATAGCGGACATGGCCGATCGCCGCGGCGCCCGAAAGCTGGCGGATGATGTCGTCGCGGTCGAAATTGCCAGCGACATGGCCCATCGCACGGTGGGTATGGAAATCGCGGCCGTCGAAGGCGGTGATGCCGGCGGCTTCCTGTCCGCGATGCTGCAGCGCGTGCAGGCCGAGCGCGGCGACCGCGGCGGCGCTGTCGGCGCCATGGATGCCAAAGACGCCGCACTCCTCGCGGAGCTTGTCGTCGTCGAAAGGATGGGTCGTCAGCATGTCAATCCGGGGGCAGGGGGGCTGGGACTGCCGCGCATATAGGAGCGGCAATGGCAAATGTCGCCCCCTCATTTCGCCTTCCGGTCGCCCGGACGGGCCGCGGTGGGGTGACAGCCCCGCCGATCCTGCTCTAAAGCGCCGTTTCATGGACCCGTCCCGCGATGCAACCGACCGTTTCCTGCCGCGCTTCGACGCCGCAGGCCTCCTGACCGCGATCGTCGTCGATGCCGATCGTTCGACCCTGCTGATGGTCGCGCATATGAACGAGGAGGCGATCGCGCGGACGCGCGCGACCGGACAGGCGCATTTCTGGTCGCGGTCGCGGCAGGCGCTCTGGCGCAAGGGCGAAACCTCGGGCAACGGGCTGACCGTCGTCGAGATGCGTGTCGATTGCGATCAGGACGCGCTGCTGCTTCGCGTGCGTCCGGCGGGACCCGCGTGCCACACCGGGCGCCGGTCGTGCTTCTATCGCCGGGTCGAGGCCGACGGCGGCCTGACTTTTCTGGACGACGATGCGCAGGGCTGACGGCCTGCTGTTCGGCGCGCTGGCGTTGCTTGCCGGATGCGGCTCGCCGCCGCCGGGGGACGGGGAGGGCGCGATCGACACGCGCAACCCGCTCGAACGCGCGGCGCGCGAACGCGGTATCGTCCGGGCCGAGGCGAGCGAGCCCGCCGGCGTGTTCGAGCGCGCCCACGACCTGGGCCGCGACGCGATGTGCGTGGTGCCCGACGGGCCGGGGCGGTGGCGGTTCGCGCTGACCGCCGCCTTCGGTCCGGGCCTTTCCTGCACGACGAAGGGAACGCTCGTACGCGCGGCGGAAGGCGAGGGGCGGTGGCGCCTGTCGTTCGCCGGGACGCCGGGGTGCGACGTGGCGGTGCGCGAGGAGGACGACGAGCTTGCCCTTCCGGGGCGCCTGCCGCCGCAATGCGCCAACCTCTGCCCCGAGCGCGCGTCGCTCGCTGGCCTCCGCCTCCCGCGCGCGAGCTGGTCGGAAGAGGATGCGAGACGCTTGCAGATCGCCGGAAAAGACGGCAACAGGTTCCGGCCGTGCGATCGCTGACTCGCGGGCTTTCCACCCGACCTGCTGCCCTTGACGTTCACGTCAACGGAAACTAGTCTTGCCCGCATGACCGAAGAATACGGCCACGCCCATATCGACACGCCCGATCATCTGGGGCGTGAGCAATATAGCATTACCGATCTTTCCACCGAATTCGGCGTGACCGCGCGCGCGCTGCGCTTTTACGAGGACGAAGGACTCATCAGTCCGTCGCGCAAGGGATTGTCGCGCATCTATTCGAAGCGCGACCGCGCGCGGCTGGCGTGGATATTGCGCGCCAAGCGCACCGGCTTCAGCCTCGCCGACATCCGCGAGATGATCGACCTCTACGACGTCGGCGACGGCCGCAGGCTGCAGCGGCAGGTGACGATCGAGAAATGCCAGGAGCGCATCTCGCTGTTGCGCCGTCAGCGCGACGATATCGACAGCGCGGTCGAGGAGTTGACGCGCTTCATCGATACGGTGAAAAAGGTCGATCAAGGCGAAAAGGCCGACTGAAACCCTCCCCGGGACGGACATTGTTGCCAACCTGACTTTCGGAAAGATGACCCATGCCCGTCTATCGCGCCCCCGTGAAGGATTCGCTGTTCCTGTTGAATGAGGTGCTCGGCATCGAACGCTATGCCGGGCTTCCCGGTTTCGCCAACGCGACCCCCGACATGGTCGAAGCGGTGCTGACCGAGGCGGGGCGATTCTGCGAGGAGGTGCTTTTCCCGATCAACTATTCGGGTGACCAGCAGGGCTGCACGCGTCACGAGGATGGCAGCGTGACGACGCCAGAAGGGTTCAAGGACGCGTACAAGGCCTATTGCGAGGCCGGCTGGACGCTGCTGACCCAGCCGGAGGAATTCGGCGGACAGGGGCTTCCCCACGTCGTCGGCTTTCCGGTCGAAGAATATCGCATGGCGGCGAACCAGGCCTTCGCCATGTATCCGGGGCTGACGCAGGCGGCGGTCGCGGCGATCCTCGTCAAGGGATCGGACGAGCAGAAGGCCGTCTATGTTCCGAAGATGATTTCGGGCGAGTGGGGCGGGACCATGAACCTGACCGAGCCGCATTGCGGCACCGACCTCGGCCTGATCCGCACCCGCGCGGTGCCGAACGGCGACGGCAGCTACGGCATCACCGGGACCAAGATATTCATCTCGTCGGGCGAGCACGACCTGACCGACAATATCGTTCACCTCGTCCTCGCCAAGACCCCCGACGCGCCCGACAGCGTCAAGGGCATCTCGCTGTTCATCGTGCCCAAGTTCCTCGTCAATGAGGACGGCGCGCTGGGCGAGCGCAACACGCTGTCGTGCGGGTCGATCGAGCACAAGATGGGCATCCACGCCAACGCGACCTGCGTGATGAACTACGACGGCGCGAAGGGCTGGATGGTCGGCGAGGAGAACAAGGGGCTCGCCGCGATGTTCGTGATGATGAACGCGGCGCGTCTCGGCGTCGGCATCCAGGGGCTGGGGCAGGCCGACATCGCGTTCCAGAACGCCGTGCAATATGCGCAGGACCGGCGCCAGGGCCGCGCGCTCACCGGCCCGCAGGATTCGCAGGAAAAGGCCGATCCGCTGTTCGTCCATCCCGACGTGCGCCGCATGCTGATGGACGGCAAGGCAGTGGTCGAGGGCCTGCGCGCGCTCTGCCTGTGGGGCGCCCTGCAGGTCGACCTGTCGCACGCCGCCGAGAGCGAGGAGGAGCGCCAGCAGGCCGACGACCTGATCAGCCTGCTGACCCCGGTGATCAAGGGCTATGGCACCGACAAGGGATTCGACGTCGCGGTCAACGCGCAGCAGGTGTTCGGCGGGCACGGCTATATCGAGGAACAGGGCATGTCCCAATATGTCCGCGATGCGCGCATCACGATGATCTACGAAGGCGCCAACGGGGTGCAGGCGATGGACCTCGTCGGCCGCAAGCTCGCGCAGAACGGCGGGCGCGCCATCCAGGCTTTCTTCGCCATCGTCGACGCCGAATGTGCCGCTGCGAAAGATAAGCCCGCCTTTGCCGACCTCGCCGGGCGCCTCGAAAAGGCGAACGGCGAACTCAAGGCCGCGACGATGTGGTTCATGCAGAACGGCATGGCCAATCCGAACAATGTCGGCGCGGGCGCGCATCACTATATGCACATCATGGGGATCGTCGCGCTGGGGCTGATGTGGCTGCGCATCGCCGAGGCGGCGCAGAAGGCGCTGGACGAAGGCCGCGGCGATGCCGCCTTCCTCGAAGCCAAGCTGGTTACGGCACGCCATTTCGGCGAACGCTTCATCCCCGACGCGGGGGCGCTGCGCCGCAAGATCGAGGCGGGCAGCGAAGCGATGATGGCGTTGACGCCGGAGCAGTTCGTCGGGGCCTGACGATGGGCGCGCGCAACCATTGCCGCCGTCGTGCGTGGCGATGGCGATGAGCGCAGCCGACCTGACCCCGATCGTCGCCGAGGGGCGCAATTGCTGGCGCGTCGCGCGGGCGCGCAGGGCGCGGATGATCGTCGATGCCGCCGATTATTACGCCTTGCTCGCGCGGCTGATGGCCGATGCGAAGGAGCGCATCCTGCTGATCGGCTGGGATTTCGACCCGCGGATCGCGCTGACCCCCGATGCCGACGGCAGCGGCGAGGCGCTCGGCCATTACATGCTGCGGCTGGCCAAAAACTGCCCCGACCGCGACATCGACATATTGCGCTGGAATTTCGGCGGCCTCAAACAACTCGCGATGCCGAGCATCGTCACGATGATATTGCGCTGGAAGGTCACGCGATCGATCAGCTTCCGGCTCGACAGCGCGCATCCCGTGGGATGCAGCCATCATCAGAAAGTCGCGGTGTTCGACGATCATCTCGCGGTGTGCGGCGGAATCGATGTCGGCGCGCGGCGCTGGGACACGCGCGCGCATGCCGACGCCGACCCGCACCGCACGACCCCCGACGGCAAGCCCTATATGCCCTGGCACGATTCGACGATGATCCTCGCCGGTCCCGTCGGCGAGGCGCTGGCCGAACTCGGCAACGAACGCTGGCAGCGCGCGACGAACAAGCCGCTACGCGACCTGAGCGGCGCGGGCGAACCGTGGCCCGAGGGGCTGGAGCCCGATTTCCGCGACGTCGATGTCGCCATTTCGCGCACCCGCGCCGAATATGACGGCTATCCCGAGATACGCGAGATCGAGCAGCTCTATCTCGACCTCATCGCGGGTGCGAAGCGCTTCATCTATTTCGAGAATCAATATTTCACCTGCGGCAAGATCGCCGCCGCGATCGCCGAACGGCTGAACGAGGACGATCCGCCCGAATTCGTGCTGGTGATGCCGAAACAGGCCGACGGCTGGCTCGAACAGATGGCCATGGACGCTTCGCGCGCGAAGCTGGTGCGCGAGATCGCCAAGGCGAAGCACGGCGACCGGCTGCGCATCTATGTTCCGCATACCGAGGGCGGCGATCCCATCTATGTCCATGCCAAGACCGCGATCGTCGACGACCGGCTGATCCGTGTCGGATCGGCCAATCTCAACAACCGCTCGATGGGGCTCGACAGCGAATGCGACGTGACGATCGACGCTGCGCTACCCGCCAATCGCGACGTCGGGCCGACGATCCGGCGCCTGCGCGAATCGCTGATCGCCGAGCATCTGGGCGTCGAACCCGACGACGTCGCGCGCGCCTTCGACCGCACCGGATCGTTGATCGAGACCATAGAGGCGCTGCGCGGCGACGGCCGCTCGCTCGAATGGCTCGACCTGATTGCGCCCGGCCCGCTCGACGAATATATCGCCGAGAACGAATTGCTCGACCCGACGAGCCCCGATGCCATGTTCGAAAGCCTGACCGAGCGCGGCCTCCGGAAAAGCTGGCACCGCGGCAAGGCATGGATGAAGCGCCACCGGCCGTTCAAATAGACGATGACAGGCCGGACTCAGTCCGCCAGCGACAGGATATGCCGCGCCTGTTTCAGGTGCGGCGCGTCGACCATCTTGCCGCCCAGTTGCAGCACGCCCGCGCCGGGGTTGGCCGCGAAGGCATCTACGATCGCCTGCGCGCGCGCGACCTCTTCGGCGGAAGGGGTGAAGGCGGCGTTGATCGGCGCCACCTGCGCCGGGTGGATCGCCATCATGCCGGTGAAACCGTCGCGGCGCGCGCGCGTCGCATAGGCTGCCAGCCCGTCCGCGTCGTCGATCGCGGGAAACACTGTGTCGATCGCCGCGACCCCGGCGCCGTGCGCCGCGAACAGGGTCAGCGCGCGCGCGACGCGATAGGGATCGGTATAATCGCCGTCGGCCTCGCGGCTGGTCGCCGCGCCGATTGCGGCGGGCAGGTCCTCGGCGCCCCAGGTCAGGCCGATCAGCCGTGCGCCGACTTCGCGATAGCTGCCGAGCGTGAAGATGGCGGCAGGCGTTTCGGTCGCGATCGGCAGGATCGGCGGCAGCGAGGCACCGGCCGGGCTTTCGCTGCGCAGGATCGTATCGAGCTGCGCGACTGCCGGTGCGCCTTCCGCCTTGGGCAGCATGATCGCATCGGGCCGCGCCGCCGCGATCGCGGCGACGTCGGCGGCGGTCATGTGCCCGTCGAGCGGATTGACGCGGACGAGCGTGATGACCTCGCGTTCTCCTGCCAGATAATCGGCCACCGCGGCGCGCGCGGCCTCCTTGTTCGCAGGCGACACCGAATCCTCGAGGTCGAGGATGATCGCGTCGGCCCCCGACGCCGCCGCCTTGGCGAAGCGTTCGGGCCTGTCACCGGGAACGAAGAGGAGCGAACGAAGACGCATCAGGGGCCTTTCCTTTTGATCAGCGCCGACCGTTCGCACTGGCAGACGATCTCGTCGCGCTGGTTGAGGCAGCGGTGGAGGAAGGTGACGATACCCGCATTCGGCCGCGATTGGGACTCCCGCAGACCGATCACCTCGCTCGTCGCGCGCAGCGTGTCGCCAAGGAACACTGGCTTCGGCATCACCAGCTTGTCGTAGCCGAGGTTGGCGATCAGCGTGCCGAGCGTCGTGTCGCCGACCGACAGGCCGACCATCAGGCTGAAGGTGAAGGTGCCGTTGACGAGGATCTGCCCGAATTCCGACGCCTTCGCCGCCTCGATATCGAGATGCAGCGGCTGCGGATTATGCGTCATCGTCGTGAACAGCAGATTGTCGGTTTCGGTCACCGTGCGGCGGATATCGTGCGACAGCGTGTCGCCGATGCTCCATTCGTCGAAAAATCGTCCTGCCATTGTCACTCCCTCAAGTGCAATTTCATGCCGACATGGCTCTGCACGAAGCCAAGGCGGGCGTAGAAGCGGTGCGCGGCGGTGCGTGTAGCAGACGAAGTGAGCTGGACGAGCTTGCAATCGCGCGTACGGCACTGGTCCACCGCCCACAGGATCATCTGTTCGCCCAGCCTTTGCCCGCGCAGGTCGGCGACGATGCGCACCGCCTCGATCAGTCCCCGCCAGCTTCCGATGAAGGAAAGCCCCGGCAGGAAGCTCAGTTGCATCGTTCCGACGACGCGGTCGTCCAGCTCGGCCGCGATAAGCCGCTGGTTCGGGTCGGCCTCGATCGCCTCGAACGCGGCGAGGTAGCGCGGGTCGGACGGGTCGGCTTCGCGGTTCGCCGGGATCGTTTCCTCTGCAAGCATCGCCAGGATCGCGGGCAGGTCCGCCGTCGTCGCATCGCGCAGGATCAGATCGCTCATCCGGCCGCCTCGATCCGCGCGAGCAGCGCCTCGACCTGCACCTGCGCCCCCGGCGTGGCGTTGAGTTCGGCGACCACGCCATCGAAAGGCGCGATCAGGCTGTGTTCCATCTTCATGGCCTCCAGCGTCAGCAGCTTCTGTCCCTTCGCCACCGGCTCGCCGGCGGCGACGGCGACCGCGATGATCTTGCCGGGCATCGGCGACAGGATCGCGCCGTCGCTTGCCGCGCCGCCCGCACCGCCCTCGACGCGCCACGGGGTGAGTTGCCATACGGCGCCCGCTTCGGCGACGAGCATCGCGGGCGCGGGTTCGTCGGTGCCGGGTCCGTGGAGCGCCACGTCGACCCGCTTTCCGTCGAGCAGGAAGGGCGCACTACGCACGCCGGGGGCGTTGAGGCGGAAGCCGGCCTGCAACGAACGCGGCACCATCGCCATCGCCGCATTGGTCAGCGCCGCGGCGGAGGGCTCCGGCGCGGCCGCCATCGCTTCGCCGTCGCGGCCGATCAGCCCGGTGTCGACCGCCCCCGCGACGAAATCGGGATGATCGAGCGCGCGGATCAGAAAGGCCGCGTTGGTCCTGACCGGCCAGACCGCGCTGTCCTCCAGCATCTCCGACAGCGTCTCGCGCGCCGCCTCGCGGTCCTCGCCGTGCGCGATCAGCTTGGCGATCATCGGGTCGTAGAAGGGCGAAACCTCCGCGCCTTCATGGACGCCGGTATCGACCCGGCCGATATGGTCGGGCAGTTGAAACAGTTCGAGTGGGCCGGTCGAGGGAAGGAAGCCTTTCGCCGGGTCCTCGGCATAGAGGCGCGCCTCCATCGCCCAGCCCTCGATCGTGAGATCGTCTTGCGTCAGCGGCAGTGGCTCGCCGCTCGCGACGCGAAGTTGCCATTCGACGAGGTCGACGCCGGTGATCTCCTCGGTCACCGGATGCTCGACCTGCAACCGCGTGTTCATTTCCATGAACCAGATGCGGTCGGCGCGCAGGCCATCGCTGGCGTCGGCGATGAACTCGATCGTCCCCGCGCCGACATAGTCGACCGCCTTGGCCGCGCGCACGGCGGCGGCGCAAAGCTGCTGCCGGGTTGCGTCGTCCATGCCGGGGGCGGGGGCTTCCTCGATCACCTTCTGGTGGCGGCGCTGGAGCGAGCAGTCGCGCTCGAACAGGTGGACGATATTGCCGTGCGTATCGCCGAACACCTGCACCTCGATATGGCGCGGGGTCAGGATATATTTCTCGATCAGCACATGGGCGTTGCCGAACGACGCCGCCGCTTCGCGTTGGCACGAGGCGAGCGCATCGGCGAAGTCCGCCGCGCCGTCCACCTTGCGCATCCCCTTGCCGCCGCCGCCCGCGACCGCCTTTATCAGCACCGGATAACCGATCTCGGCCGCCTGTTCGGCGAGGAAAGCGGGGTCCTGGTTCGCGCCCATATAGCCAGGCGTCACCGGCACCCCGGCATCGGCCATTAACGCCTTGGCGGCGTCCTTGAGGCCCATCGCGGTGATCGACGACGGTTTCGGCCCGACCCACACCAGCCCGGCATCCATCACCGCCTGCGCGAATTCGGCATTTTCGGACAGGAACCCGTATCCCGGATGGATCGCCTCGGCGCCGGTCGCCTTGGCGGCGGCGATGATCTTCGCGCCGACCAGATAGGATTCGCGCGCCGGCGACGGTCCGATATGCACGACTTCGTCAGCCTCGCGCACATGCAGCGCCTTGGCGTCGGCGTCCGAATAGACCGCAACGGTCCGTATGCCCATCTCGCGCGCGGTGCGGATGATACGGCACGCGATTTCGCCGCGATTGGCGATGAGGAGAGAGGCGATCATGGCCGAAACTCTTGCAGGTGCAGCTTGTCGGAACGGAAAAATGCACCTTCGATATATCCGCACAACCATGAAGCACAGACCTGTCCGCCTTGAGTGTAGGCGGACTTGTTTTCACTCCAGTCAAGCTTTGCAAGTGCATGGACAAGCTGTTCTCCGGTTATACCGGGATTGGCTTGAGCAGCCTGGTAAACCTTGCCCATCACGCAGATTTTTGACCCATTTTTCTGTATTGATCTGGGGATGTTTGGTCCACCCATGAGCCTCACGTTACGCAGCTTGAATCTGGCTGGGATGGCGTCGATACCGCCTGCGGCGATTTGGTTGACAGCATACTTTCGTAGCTCGACTCCCTCGAGTCGATGCGATGGCGAATAGGTCTGGGCATTCAGGAGAGGGCCAGTCCCTTCAGCTTTTCGACCAATTTCGAGGATGAGCTCGGCCTCCCGGATGAATGGCTCAACAAAGTGGAAACTGTCGATAGTACGCACAACTTCTCTACCCGATGCTTGAATCTCTCGGATCGCATCCGCTTTCTCACTGATCTCGCCTTTGTGCAGTGCATTCTCCTCATGGCTGAAGAGTCGGTCGTTTTGACCAATGCCGACATAAAATGGCGTCCCCTCGCCATCGCAAGCAATGACATCGTCCGGATAGCGCAGGATGTAGACGTAGTGCTTCTCCTCTCGTTGCCTGAGAGCCGTTGCCAAATCTACCTTACTTCGAATAATCATATTCACATCCTGAACACGCCGAACCCGCGATCCTCGACCGGGGCGTTCAGCGTTGCGGCGAAGGCCAGTCCCAGCACGTCGCGCGTCTGGGCGGGGTCGATGATCCCGTCGTCCCACAATCGCGCGGTCGCATAATAGGGATTGCCCTCGTCCTCATAGGTCTGGCGGATCGGCGCCTTGAAGGCTTCGGCTTCTTCCGGCGTCCATCTGTCGGCGTCGCGGTGGACGGTCGCCAGCACGCTCGCCGCCTGCTCGCCGCCCATCACGCTGATCCGCGCATTGGGCCAGGTGAACAGGAAGCGGGGCGAATAGGCGCGCCCGCACATGCCGTAATTGCCCGCGCCGAAGCTGCCGCCGATCAGCACGGTGATCTTGGGCACCGTCGCGGTCGCGACCGCGGTCACCAGCTTCGCGCCATGCTTGGCGATCCCCTCGGCCTCATATCTACCGCCGACCATGAAGCCGCTGATATTCTGGAGGAAGAGCAGGGGGATGCGGCGCTGCTGCGCCAGTTCGATGAAATGCGCGCCCTTCACCGCGCTCTCGCTGAACAGGACGCCGTTGTTCGCGAGGATCGCGACCGGAATGCCCCAGATATGCGCGAAGCCGCAGACGAGCGTCGTGCCATAGGCGGCCTTGAATTCGTGGAACTCGCTGCCGTCGACGATGCGCGCGATCACCTCGTGCACGTCATAGGGCGCGCGCACGTCCTGCGGGATGATGCCGTACAGGTCCTCGGCATCATATTTTGGCGGGCGCGGGTCCTTCATCGCCACCTCGAAGCCTTGCTCGGCACCGAAGGTCGAGACGATGTCGCGCACGATCGTCAGCGCATGTTCGTCATTCTCGGCGAGATGGTCGACGACGCCCGATTTGCGCGCGTGCAGGTCGCCGCCGCCCAGTTCCTCGGCGCTGATCTCCTCGCCCGTCGCGGCCTTCACCAGCGGCGGGCCGGCGAGGAAGATCGTGCCCTGGTCCCGGACGATCACCGTCTCGTCGCTCATCGCGGGGACATAGGCGCCGCCCGCGGTGCAGCTTCCCATCACGCAGGCGACCTGCGGGATGCGCTTCGCCGACATCGTCGCCTGGTTGAAGAAGATGCGGCCGAAATGGTCGCGGTCGGGAAACACCTCGGCCTGATGCGGCAGGTTCGCGCCGCCGCTGTCGACGAGGTAGATGCACGGCAGGCGGTTCGCTTCGGCGATCTCCTGCGCGCGCAGATGCTTCTTCACCGTCATCGGATAGTATGTGCCGCCCTTCACCGTCGCGTCGTTGCAGACGATCATCGCCTGCCGTCCCGCGACGCGGCCGATCCCAGTGATCATCCCGGCGCCCGCGATATCGCCGCCATACATGTCGCACGCGGCGAGCTGGCCGATCTCGAGAAAGGGCGATCCCGGATCGAGCAGCCGCTCGACGCGTTCGCGCGGCAGCAGCTTGCCGCGGCTCGTGTGGCGCTCGCGCGCCTTCTCGCTCCCGCCCCGCGCCGCCGCGGCGACGCGCGCCCGAAGCGCGTCGCGCAAGGCGCGGTTGTGCGCGGCATTGGCGCGGAATGCGTCGCCGTCCGCATCGACCATCGTTCCCAGAACCGGTGCGCTCACCTTCGTCTCTCTCCTTTGCAGGCGTGTCGGCCTATCCCGCCGTTCGTCGGTTGGGAAGGACCGCAGGCCGAATTTGGTTGGCATTGAAACCGGATGGCCGCAGGCTTATGCCTCTCGACCGACCCCCAACAAGCAAGGCCGCTTCCATGAGAAAAACCGTCTTCGTCCTTCTCCTGTCCACCGCCGCGATCGTCGCGGGGCCCGTCGCCTGCTCGAAGGGCGGCGACAAGCAGGAGGCGAGCTACACCGTCGGCACCGAGCTGGGCATCAGCAAGGCCGCGATGGACACGAGCGTCAAGCCCGGCGACGATTTCTATGCCTATGCGAACGGCAACTGGCAGAAGACCACCGAGATTCCCGCCGACCGCTCGTCGACCGGCGCCTTCTATACGGCTTTCCTCGAAACCGAGAAGCGCACGCGCGAACTGGTCGACGCGATCGTCAAGCGGGGCGGGGACGCGGACAGCGACGCCGGCCGCATCGCCGCTTTCTACAAGGCCTATGTCAGCACCGACGCGATCGACGCTGCGGGGATGAAGCCGGTCGAGGCCGACCTCGCGCGCTTCGCGGCGATCGGCGACAAGGCGGCGTTGGCGAAGGTGCTGGGCGAACAGACGCGCGCCGACGTCGATCCGCTCAACGCGACCGACTTCAACACCGAAAACCTGTTCGGCATCTTCGTGACGCAGGGCCTCGCGACCCCCGGCGACGTCATTCCCTATATATTGCAGGGCGGGCTCGGGCTGCCCGAGCGCGAATATTATCTGTCGGCCGATCCGAAGATGGCGGCGCTGCGCACGCAATATCAGGCCTATATCGCCAAGCTGCTGACCGCGGCGGGGCAGCCGGACGCCGCGGCGAAGGCGAAGCGCATCTACGACCTGGAGGTCAAGATCGCGCGCGCCCATGCGACGCGCGAGGCCAGCGAGGATTTCACCAGATCCGCCGACGTGTGGACGCGGGCCGACTTCGCGAAAAAGGCGCCGGGCATCGACTGGGACGCTTATTTCGCGGCGGCGGGTCTCGACAAGGCGGCGAAGTTCGGCGCCTATCATGCGAAGGCGATCACCGGCCTGTCGGCGCTCGTGGCGTCGGAGCCGCTCGATGCGTGGAAGGACTGGCTGGCCTTCCACCAGATCAACAGCCACGCCGACGTGCTGCCGAGCGCGATCGACACGGCGCATTTCGCTTTCTACGGGACAGCGCTTTTCGGCACGCCGCAGCAGCGCAGCCGCGACAAGCGCGCGCTCGACGCGCTGAACACATATCTCGGCGACGCGGTCGGCCGCGTCTATGCCGAGAAATATTTCCCGGCGTCGGCGAAGGCCGAGGTCGGCGACATGGTGAAGGGGATCAAGGCGGCGTTCGCGAAGCGCGTCGGCGCGATCGACTGGATGGCCCCCGAAACCAAGAAGGAAGCGATCAAGAAGGTCGAGACGATCGTCGTCGGCGTCGGCTACCCGGAGACGTGGCGCGACTATGGCAGCTACACGATCAGCGCCGACAACGCCTATGCGAACGAGATCGCGGGCGAAAAGGCCGAATATGTCCACCAGCTCGCCAAGATCGGCAAGCCGATGGACAAGGCCGAATGGTGGATGACGCCGCAGACGGTCAACGCGGTCAACCTGCCGGTGCAGAATGCGCTGAACTTCCCCGCCGCGATCCTGCAGCCGCCCTTCTTCAACGCGGCTGCCGATCCCGCCTATAATTACGGGGCGATCGGTGCCGTGATTGGGCACGAGATCAGCCACAGCTTCGACAACAACGGCGCGGCGTTCGATTCGACCGGCGCGCTGCGCAATTGGTGGACGGCCGCCGACCTCAGGAAGTTCGAGGAAGCGGGCGCGGCGCTCGCGGCGCAGTTCGACACCTACAAGCCGTTTCCCGACCTCGCGGTGAACGGCAAGCTGACGCTGGGAGAGAATATCGCGGACGTCGCGGGGCTCCAGGCCGCCTATGACGCCTATCATGCGTCGCTGAACGGCAAGGACGCGCCGGTGATCGACGGCTTCACCGGCGACCAGCGCTTCTTCATCGCCTATGCGCAGACCTGGGCGACCAAGATGCGCGACGAGGCGCTGCGCCAGCGCGTCGCCACCGACGGCCACGCGCCGGGCATGTATCGCGCACTGACCGTTCGCAACCTCGACGCGTGGTACAAGGCGTTCGACGTCAAGGAAGGCGATGCCCTCTACCTCGCGCCCGACAAGCGCGTGCGCGTGTGGGGGTGATTCAGCCCCGTCATTGCGAGGAGCGAAGCGACGCGGCAATCCAGAGCGGGGTGCGTTAAATCTGAGACACTCCATCGTCCGTTCGTGCTGAGCTTGTCGAAGCACCGCCCTTCTTTTGCGGCGCCAAAGAAAAGAGCGGCCCTTCGACAAGCTCAGGGCAAGCGGTGTAGATTTAAGGCTCGGTGTAGAGCGTGCGGTAATCGCCTTGGATTGCGTCGCTCCGCTCCTCGCAATGACGTCAATCATTTGAGGCCTGTTTGCCAACCGGCTTCCTGCGGATCAGGTGGCGATAGACGCCGACGCAGTTGATGCAGAGCAGCGCGACATTCTGCCATCCGATGCCTTCGCTGTCGGATTGCAGGAACCCCCACGCGATCAGCGCGAGGCTGCTCGTCACGAAGATGACGAACGCCCAGCCGTTCCACCGCTCGCCGAGGTTGAGCGAGACGAGCAGCGCCGCGATCGTCGCTGCGGCGGCGCCATAATATTGCAGCGCGTCGAGCATCGTCTCGCTCATGCCGCCCCCAGCAGCGCGAGCGCGCCCGATGCGGTGAGGAAAGGCCAGCCGATGTGCCGCCCGCGCGTGTAGATGGCATCGAACAGCCCGGTCGCGGTCCACGCCGCGCCGATCAGCAGGATCAGCCCGCGCGGCGTTCCCGGCCAGATCACCGCCGCCGCCGATACCAGCATCAGCAGCGACAGCGCATGCCAGGCGAGGCGAAAGACGCGGCGCGCCAGATCGACACCCATCACGCCCTGATCGAGTATCATCAGCGGTCCGATCAGCCGCCGCTCGCCGAGGACGCCGTGGACGAAGGCCGTGGCCGCCATCAGCGCCGCCGACAGCCAGAGCAGGCTCACGCGCCGGCGCCGATCAGTTCGCGGCCGATCAGCATGCGCCGTATCTCGTTGGTGCCCGCGCCGATGTCGAGCAGCTTGGCGTCGCGCCAATAGCGCTCGACCGGCCAGTCCCTGGTGTAACCCGCACCACCGAGCGCCTGGATCGCCTCGCCCGCGACCTTCACCGCGCTCTCGCTCGCGAGCAGGATCGCGCCCGCCGCGTCGAAGCGCGTCGTCTGCCCGGCATCGCAGGCCTTGGCGACGTTATAGACATAGGAACGCGCCGACTGGAGCGCGACATACATGTCGGCGACCTTCGCCTGCATCAGCTGGAACGAACCGATCGGCTTGCCGAACTGCCGGCGCTCGCGGACATAGGGGATGACCGTGTCGAGGCACGCCTGCATGATGCCGAGCTGGAGCCCGGCGAGCACGACGCGTTCGTAGTCGAGCCCCGACATCAGCACGCCGACGCCGCCATTCTCCGGCCCCATGACCTGTTCCTCGCTGACCTCGCAATCGGTGAAGACGAGTTCGGCGGTGGGGGAGCCGCGCATTCCGACCTTGTCGATCTTCTGCCCGATGGCGAAACCCGGCATGTCCTTTTCGATCAGGAAGGCCGTGATGCCGCGCGATCCCGCCTCGGGGCTGGTCTTCGCGTAAACGACCAGCGTGTCGGCATGGGCCGCGTTGGTGATCCAGTATTTCGTGCCGTTGAGGACGAAGCGGTCGCCCTTCTTCTCGGCCTTCAGCTTCATCGACACGACGTCGCTGCCCGCGCCGGCTTCCGACATGGCGAGGCTGCCGACATGCTCGCCCGAAATCAGCTTCGGCAGATATTTGCGCTTCTGCGCTTCGTTGCCCCAGCGGCGGATCTGGTTGACGCACAGGTTCGAGTGCGCGCCATAGGACAGGCCGATGGCGCCCGACGCCCGCGACACTTCCTCGACCGCGATCACATGCTCCAGATAGCCGAGGCCCAGCCCGCCCCATTCCTCTTCGACGGTGATGCCGTGCAGGCCGAGATCGCCCATCGCGGACCACAGTTCAGCGCGCGGGAACCAGTCCTCGCGGTCGGCGCGGTCGGCAAGCGGCGCGATCACCTCGTCGGCGAAGCGGGCGGTGGTGCCGCGGATCATGTCGGCGGTCTCGCCGAGCGCGAAATCGAAATCGGGGGTGGCGCGCATCAGGGTTCCTTTGATCGGGAGCGGAACAATGCCCCCGCCCGCGCGAACTGCCCGCACGAACGTGGTCGCCGCGGAGTCTGCCGCAAAGCCGCAGCATATGAAAATTGAAACTTCATGCGTTTCAGCATAAGAAAAATTTATGATAAAGCGCGCGCATATCCGCCAGTTCCTTGCCGTCGTCGATGCGGGCAGCTTCACGCGCGCCGCGCAGCATATCCGCGTGACCCAGCCCGCGCTGTCGACCGGCATCGCCGACCTCGAACGGCTCGTCGGCGCGCCTTTGTTCATCCGCAACCGCCGCCAGATCCGCCTGACCGAGGCGGGCGGCCGCTTCCTGCCGATCGCGCGCGATCTCGAACGCGGTTTTCGCGCCGCCGACACCTTCGGCCGCGCCGAGGAAAGCGACCGGCCGGCGCTGAAACTCGGCACGATCCGGTCGGTTCCCGGCGAGTTCCTGCAGGCCGTCGCGGCGCTGCTCGCGCGCGACTTCGCGATCGAGGTCGTCGAGAATGGCGAGTCGGACCTGCGCGCCGGCGTCCATGGCGGACGGCTTCATATCGCGCTCGTCCCGCTGCGCCCCGGCGAGCGCGGGCCGCATGTCGTCCCGCTCTATGACGAACCGCTGGTGATGTTCGTCGCCGCCGACCATCCGCTCGCCGGGCGCGGGGAGGTCGGGCCCGAGGAGCTGGCGCCCGAGACGATGATCGCGCGCCGCGCCTGCGAATTGCTCGACGCGACCAGTCGCTTCTTCACGCGCCACCGCGTTCGCCCGCGCTTCGCGCTGCGCAGCGACAGTGACGAACGCTGCCTGCGCATGGTCGCGGCGGGGGTGGGCATCACCACCGCGCCGGTGTCGCTCGCGATCGAGGGCATCGTGCCGCTGCGCGTCGGCGGCTATGATCTGCGCCGCGAACTCGGCCTGCTGATCCATCCGGCGTGGCGCGCGCAGGCCGATGTCGCGCCGCGGCTCGCGCACGCGCTGCCCGCGATCGAGCGCGCGGCGACCGACTGGCGCGCGGCGAAAGTCGATGGTTAGGGTCAGGACCAAGCCGCACAAGTCTGGCTTGCACGGGGAAAAGGGCATACAGCTTGCCCGGCGCGAAGCGGGACGGCAAGGGCGGGGGATGATCGATACGCTGACCCATCTGGACCGGCTGGAGGCCGAGAGCATCCATATCCTGCGCGAGGTGATGGCGGACGCCGCCCGGCCGGTGATGCTTTATTCGGTGGGCAAGGACAGCGCGGTGATGCTGCATCTGGCGCGCAAGGCCTTTTATCCCTCGCCGCCGCCTTTCCCGCTGATGCATGTCGACACGACGTGGAAGTTCCGCGCGATGTACGAGCTGCGCGACCGCATGGCGGCCGAGAGCGGGATGGAACTGATCGTCTATCAGAACCCGGAGGCGAAGGCGCGCGGGATCAACCCGTTCGACCATGGCCCCCTCCACACCGATATGTGGAAGACCGAGGGACTGAAGCAGGCGCTCGACCTCCACGGCTTCGACGTCGCGTTCGGCGGCGCGCGGCGCGACGAGGAAAAGAGCCGGGCGAAGGAGCGCATCTTCTCTTTCCGCACCGCAAGCCACGGCTGGGACCCGAAGCAGCAGCGGCCCGAGCTGTGGAACCTCTACAACGCCCGCAAGGCCAAAGGCGAAAGCATCCGTGTCTTCCCGATCTCGAACTGGACCGAGCTCGATATCTGGCAATATATCGCGCGCGAGAATATCCCGATCGTGCCGCTCTATTTCGCCGCGCCGCGCCCGACGGTCGAGCGCGACGGCCTGTTGCTGATGGTCGACGACGACCGCTTTCCGCTGCGCGACGGCGAGGTGCCGGTCGAGCGCTCGGTGCGCTTCCGCACCCTCGGCTGCTATCCGCTGACCGGCGCGGTCGAGAGCGAGGCGGCGACGCTGTCCGCGGTCATCCAGGAAATGCTGCTGACCACCACCAGCGAACGGCAGGGCCGCATCATCGACAAGGACGGCGGCGACGCGTCGATGGAGAAAAAGAAGCAGGAGGGGTATTTCTGATGGCTGATCCTGCAAATCCTCCCCGGAACGGGGAGGGGGACCACCCGCAGGGTGGCGGAGGGACCGGGGGCTATCGGTTCAGCGCACCGCCAATTGGAGAGGTTTCGCCCCCTCCGTCAGCGCTGCGCGCTGCCACCTCCCCGTTCCGGGGAGGATCGGGCATGACCGACCCCGTCTACGTCACTGACGCCCTCATCGCCGAGGACATCGACGCCTATCTCGCGCAGCACGAGCGCAAGTCGCTGCTGCGCTTCATCACCTGTGGATCGGTCGACGACGGCAAGTCGACGCTGATCGGGCGGCTGCTCTACGACAGCAAGATGATCTTCGAGGATCAGCTTGCCGCGCTCGAGGCCGACAGCAGGCGCGTCGGCACGCAGGGGCAGGAGATCGACTTCGCGCTGCTCGTCGACGGGCTCGCCGCCGAGCGCGAGCAGGGGATCACGATCGACGTCGCCTATCGCTTCTTCACCACCGAAAAGCGCAAGTTCATCGTCGCCGACACGCCGGGGCACGAACAATATACGCGCAACATGGTGACGGGCGCTTCTACCGCCGACCTCGCGGTCATCCTGATCGACGCGCGCAAGGGGGTGCTGACCCAGACGCGGCGGCACAGCTTCCTCGCGCACCTGCTCGGCATCCGGCACATCGTGCTCGCGGTGAACAAGATGGACCTCGTCGGCTACGACAAGGCGGTCTTCGACCGCATCGCGCTCGCCTATCGCGCCTTCGCGAGCGAGATCGGGATCACGAATTTCACCGCCATCCCGATTTCGGGGTTCAAGGGCGACAATATCACCGCGCTGTCGCCGAACACGCCGTGGTTCAAGGGACCGGCGCTGATCGAGCATCTGGAGAGCGTCGATGTCGGCGGCGCCGCGGACGAGGCGAAGCCGTTTCGCATGCCGGTGCAATGGGTGAACCGCCCCAATCTCGATTTCCGCGGCTTTTCGGGACAGATCGCCAGCGGCCGGGTCGCGCCGGGCGACGCGATCCGCATCCTGCCAAGCGGCAAGACCACGACGATCGGGCGGATCGTGACGATGGACGGCGACCTTTCCGAAGCCGTCGCGGGCCAGTCGGTCACGCTGACGCTCGCCGACGAGATCGACTGTTCGCGCGGCGACGTGATCGCCGCCGCCGACGCGCCGCCCGAGGCCGCCGACCAGTTCGAGGCGACGCTCGTCTGGATGGCCGACGAGGCGATGATTCCCGGCCGCGCCTATTGGCTCAAGCTCGCGACGCAGAGCGTGTCGGTGACCGTGCAGGCGCCGAAGTACGAGATCAACGTCAACACGCTCGACCGCCTCGCGGCCAAGACGCTGGAGTTGAACGGCATCGGCGTCGTCGAAGTGTCGACCGACAGGCCGATCGTGTTCGAGGCCTATGCCGACAATCCCGCGCTCGGCGGCTTCATCCTGATCGACAAGCTGACCAATGCGACGGTCGCGGCGGGGATGCTGCATTTCAGCCTGCGCCGCGCGCAGAACGTCCACTGGCAGGCGACCGACATCGATCGCGAGATGCGCGCCGACCTCAAGAATCAGCGGCCCGCGCTGCTGTGGTTCACCGGCCTGTCGGGGTCGGGCAAGTCGACGATCGCCAATCTGGTCGAAAAGAAGCTGCACCGGATGAACCGCCACAGCTTCCTGCTCGACGGCGACAATGTCCGCCACGGGCTCAACAAGGACCTCGGCTTCACCGAGGCCGACCGGATCGAGAATATCCGCCGCGTCGGCGAGGTCGCGAAGCTGATGACCGATGCCGGGCTGATCGTCATCACCGCCTTCATCTCGCCCTTCCGGGCGGAGCGCGAGATGGTGCGCGCGATGCTGCCCGAGGGCGAGTTCATCGAGATCTTCATCGACACCCCGCTCGCCGAGGCCGAGAGGCGCGACGTCAAGGGCCTCTACAAGAAGGCGCGCGCCGGGCAGCTCAAGAATTTCACCGGCATCGACAGCCCCTATGAGGTTCCGGAGAACCCCGAAATTCGCATCGATACCACCGATATGACGCCCGAGCAGGCCGCCGAACTGATCGTCGAGCGGCTGCTGGGATGAGCGCGCCCGAAAGCGACGAGCAGCTGGCCGAACGGCTCGCGACGGCGGCGGGGCGCCTGCTCGACGAACTGCGCGCCGATGGTGGCCTCGAAGGCAAGGCGCTCGGCACGGAGGGCGATGCGCGCGCCAATGCGCTGCTGTGCCGCGAACTGCGGGCCGCGCGCCCCGACGATGCACTGCTGTCCGAAGAAGAGAAGGACGACGCCGCGCGCCTCGCGCACCGCCGCGTCTGGATCGTCGATCCGCTCGACGGCACGCGCGAATATGGCGAGGGGCGCCGCGATTGGGCAGTGCATGTCGCGCTCGCGATCGACGGCGTGGCGAGCGTCGGCGCGGTCGCCTTGCCGGGGCAGGGGGTGACGCTGACGTCGGGCACTCCCATCGCCCTGATCCCCGCCAACACGCCGCCGCGGATGCTCGTCAGCCGCACGCGGCCCGCCGCCGAAGCGGTGTTCGTCGCCGAGCGGCTCGGCGCCGAACTCGTCGCGATGGGATCGGCAGGCGCCAAGGCGATGGCGGTGGTGCAGGGGCAGGCCGACATCTACCTCCACACCGGCGGCCAGTATGAATGGGACAATTGCGCCCCCGCCGCGGTCGCCGCCGCCGCCGGGCTGCACGTCAGCCGCGTCGACGGGTCGCCGATCCGCTACAACAACCCCGATCCCTATCTGCCCGACCTGCTGATCTGCCGGAAGGAGCTGGCCGACGCGGTGCTGCGACTGGCAGCGGCATATCGACCCGCGCAGGGGTGAGGTCGCCATTGCCAGCCGGCACGCGCTCGCCTAGATCGGTTGCATCGAGAAACTGAAAACCGGGAGATATGCGATGACCGACCTGCCAGCCACCAACCTCGTCATGCTGACGCTGGTCAAGCCCGAGGGCGAGCTCGAAGTCTTTTTTGAGCGGCGCCCGATGCCCGAACCCAAAGCGCACGAGGTATTGGTGAAAGTGCTGGCGACGCCGATCAATCCGTCGGACCTCGGCCTGCTGTTCGGCGGGGCCGACATGACGACGGCGCGCGCCGCGACCCGCGACGGCCTGCCGGTCGTCACCGCCGACATTCCGCCGCAGGGGATGCGCGCGATGGCGAGCCGCGTCGGCGACGCGCTGCCGATCGGCAACGAAGGCTGCGGCCTTGTCGTCAAGGCCGGCGATTCGCCGGAGGCGCAGGCGCTGCTCGGCCGGACGGTAGCCTTGCTCGGCGGCGAGATGTACGCCGAATATCGCTGCCTGCCCGTCCAGATGTGCATGCCGCTGCCCGACGGCACCGACCCGAAGGACGGCGCCTCCTGCTTCGTCAACCCGCTGACCAGCCTCGCCTTCACGGAAACGATGCGGATGGAGGGGCACAGCGCGATCGTCCATACCGCGGCGGCGTCGAACCTGGGCCAGATGCTGGTGAAGATCTGCGCGAAGGATGGCATTCCGCTCGTCAACATCGTGCGCAGCGCCGCGCAGGTCGAAATCCTGAAAGGGCTGGGCGCGAAGCATATCGTCAACAGCAGCGACGATGATTTCATGGACCGGCTGATCGCCGCGATCACCGAGACGGGCGCGACGCTCGGCTTCGACGCGATCGGCGGCGGCAAGCTGGCGGGACAGATATTGTCGGCGATGGAGGCCGCGGCGGTGAAGCGGATGACTAATTACAGCCGCTATGGCTCCGACAGCTTCAAGCAGGTCTATATCTATGGCGGGCTCGACATGGGGCCGACCGTGCTCAACCGCAGCTTCGGCTTCGCCTGGTCGCTCTCGGGCTTCCTGCTCACCCCCTTCATGCAGAAGGCTGGTGCCGAGGTCGTCGGCCGCATGCGCCAGCGCGTCGCGGACGAGCTGACCACGACCTTCAAGAGCCACTACAGCCACGACATCTCGCTGGTCGATACGCTGTCGCTCGATGCGGTCGCCGCCTATAATGCCAAGCGGACGGGCGAGAAATATCTGATCCGTCCGCACGGCTGATCCGGGGCAGCGTCGGCATGAACCCGCTCGTCATTGCGAGCGGCGAAGCCGCGTGGCAATCCGGAGCTTGTGGTAACCGCTCTGGATTGCTTCGCTCCGCTCGTAACGACGATGGAACAGCGCCGCTTTACCGCTTCATGCACTGACGCTTGTCGTCGCGCTTGTATTCGGTGCAGTTCCACAGCGCCTTCTCGAACGCCGCCTTGTCGTCGCGCAGATAGGAAAAGCTCATCGCCGCGCGCTGGGTTTCGCTCATCGCGTCGGAATCGGGCTTCAGCACCGGGTTGGTCCAGCCCATGAACTTGCAATAGGGCCGGTCGCCGCACAGCCGCAGCGCCGTGGCCACGAAGCTTTCGGGCGCGGCGCGGTGGTCGAGTTGGACATAGAGGGCGTCGCGCCCCGCGCCGCCGCCGGAACCCGGAACGATCCGCGTCTCGCCGATCTCGGCCTTGGCATCGACGCCCGCCAGTTCGACCGGCGCGGCCAGCGCTGCCGCATGGAACGGGGACAGCGCGGCAAGCTTGGCGACCGGGCCGTCGCTTCCCGCGACGGCGCCGCGAAAGGCGCCGGGCGTGCCCCAATAGCCCGGCCAGCGGAAGAACAGATGCGTATCGACGACCGCGATCTTTTCGAGGCTGTCGCTCCAATAGGGGCGGACCCAGTCGGTATGATAATGGGTGGCGAGCCCGACCTCGGGGTCGGTCGATCCCGACAGCATCCGGTCGGCGAGCGCGCGGGCGCGCGTCCAAGCTGCATCGGAATAGCGGCGGTCGAGCGCCCCGTCGCAGGTGAAGGTGAACTGGCATCCGGTCGCCCGCTCCGACCCCTGGAACACGACGCCGCAGATCGACTTGGGAAAGGCGGGGTGGCGGACGCGGTTGATCACGACCTGTCCGACCGCGCGCTGGCCCTTGGCATCGTCGCCGGCCTCGTAGAGCATCGCCGAGGCAAGGCAATCGCGCGCCCGGGCGCGGTTGTCGCCATTGCCGGGATAGACGAAGGGTCGCGCCGCGACGAAACCCTTCTTCACCAGCGGGATATGGGCGTTTTCGGTGCGCGCGTCATCCTCGGTGACGGGGGCGAGTTCGGTCGGTAGCACCGCGGGCACGACGTCGGGCGGCGGCGCGACGGGGTGCGGGCGGATGGCGGCATCCGCGCCCGGTCCGCGCCCGCTGGCATGCAGGACGGCGACGATCGCGATCGCCGCCAGCAGGACGAACAGCCATCCCGCGCCGTCGCGCCGCAAGGCCGGCGGATCGCGTTCGTCGCTGCCCGGCATAGTGGTGACCCTAGATTTCGGGCAGGAAATCGGGGACCGACAGATAGCGCTCGCCGGTGTCGTAGTTGAAACCGAGAATGCGTGCGCCCGCGGGCAGGTCGGGAAGCTTCTGGTGGATCGCGGCGAGCGTCGCGCCCGAGGAGATGCCGACGAGCAGGCCTTCCTCCGCCGCGGAGCGGAGCGCCCATTGCTTGGCATCCCCCGCATCGACCTGGATCACGCCGTCGAGCAGGTCGGTGTGCAGGTTGCGCGGGATGAAGCCGGCACCGAGGCCCTGGATCGGATGCGGACCCGGCTGGCCGCCCGAAATGACGGGCGACGCGGTCGGTTCGACCGCGAACACCTTCAGATTCGGCCAATGCTGTTTCAGCAACTGGGCGCAGCCGGTGATGTGGCCGCCGGTGCCGACGCCGGTGATCAGCGCGTCGATCGGCGAATCGGCGAAATCGTCCAGGATTTCCTGCGCCGTCGTGCGAAGGTGGACCTCGACGTTGGCGTCGTTCTCGAACTGCTGGGGCATCCAGGCGCCGGGGGTCGTCTCGACCAGTTCGATCGCGCGTTCGATCGCGCCCTTCATGCCCTTTTCGCGCGGGGTCAGGTCGAAGGTCGCGCCATAAGCGAGCATCAGGCGCCGCCGCTCGATCGACATGCTTTCGGGCATGACGAGGATCAGCTTGTAGCCCTTGACCGCGGCGGCCATCGCCAGGCCGATGCCGGTGTTGCCCGACGTCGGCTCGACGATGGTGCCGCCTTGCTTCAGGCTGCCGTCACGCTCGGCCGCCTCGATCATCGCCAGCCCGATACGATCCTTGATCGACCCGCCGGGATTGCTGCGTTCCGACTTGATCCACACCTCCGCGTCGGGAAACAGTTTCGCGACGCGGATGTGCGGCGTGTTGCCGATGGTTTCGAGGATCGAATTGGCTTTCATCGTCTGTGTGCACTTTCCCTATGTTCGAAGCGGGGATCGCGACGGACCCGGTTCGGCCAGTCTCCCGAGCGGATCCAAAGCCTTTCGTCGGCCAGCGCGGGCGTCGGCGCAGGTTGTAACGAGGCCAGCAGATACTGTCCATAAGGCCAGTCCCCGAGCCCCGAGTCGGCATTGAGATGACCGAAGGGACCGGCGTTGACGAAGCGCGCGTCCCATTGCCGCGACAGGCGCCAGACGTGGGCGGTCTTCGCATAGGGATCGTTGTCGCTGGCGACGACGGTCATCGGGACGCGCGAGGTGAAGGAGGGCGCATCGGCGAAGCCGGTCAGGCCGTGATCGTTCCGCAGGCGCGACAGGTCGGGCGGGGCGACGAGCAGCGCCCCCGCCAGCCGCGCGCGGGCCAGTCCGCCGGCGGCGGCGAACCAGTGGGCGAAGGCGTGGCAACCCAGGCTGTGCGCGGCGACCAGGATGGGTTCGTCGTCGGTGGCATCGGCGATCGCATGGTCGATCCGTCCGACCCACTCGTCCTTGTCGGGCGCGTCCCAGCGGCCGAGATCGATGCGCTCGCAGCGGGAGAATTTGCGCTCCCACAGGCTCTGCCAATGGGTGGGCCCGCTGTTGTTGAGGCCGGGGATGGTCAGGATCCGGTGGCGGATGGTGGCATTGTGCATGGCGGTTTCTCCATCGAGGGAAGAGGAAGCCGCGGTGACGGGTGCGCTCACCATAATTCAACTAAATAAATAGACAATGGCTTTTGGACGGGGCGAGGACCTTTTGCGACCAGCGGTGATGCGCTCAGCGCGCCGCCGGTTCGAACTGCGGCTTGAAGGTGCGCGCGTGGCGCAGTTCGGGGAACAGCCAGGCCCAGATCGCGGTGACGCCGATCGCCGCCGCGCCGCCGACGACGACCGCGCCGATCGGGCCGAGCACCGCGGCCATCGCGCCCGCGCGCATCTCGCCAAGCTCGTTCGACGCCGAAATGGCGAGGCCCGACACGGCGCTCACGCGGCCGCGCATATGGTCGGGGGTGTTGAGCTGGATCAGCGTGCCGCGCACGAAGACCGAGAACATGTCCGCCGCGCCCATGACGATCAGCAGCAGCATCGAGAGCGCGAAGTTGGTCGACAGGCCGAACGCCACGGTGCCGGCGCCGAACACCGCGACCGCCCACAGCATCTTGACCCCGACGTTGCGCTCGATCGGCCGGATCGCGAGCCCCAGCGCGACGATCGCCGCCCCGATCGCGGGCGCGGCGCGCAGGAAGCCCAGCCCCTCCGACCCGGCGTGCAGGATGTCGCGGGCGTAGACGGGCAGCATCGCGGTGGCGCCCGACAGGATCACCGCGAACAGGTCGAGGGTGATCGTGCCGAGCAGGAAGCGCTCCTTCCAGGTGAATTGCAGCCCGTCGACCATCTCGCGTAGCGGGTGGCCGCGCACCTCGGCGGGCGGCGGTAGCACGGGGCGCACCCGGCCGAGGGTGAGCGCCGACAGCGCGAGCAGCACCGCCGCGAAGACATAGACCGAGGCCGGATGCGCGGCGTAGATCAGCCCGCCTGCGGCGGGGCCGACGACCGCGGCCGACTGCCAGGCGATGCTGCTCATCGCGATGGCGCGCGGCAGCACCTCGATGGGGACGATATTGGGGGCGATCGCCGACATCGCCGGGCCGGAAAAGACCCGCGCCACGCCGTGCAGCGCGGCGAGCGTGAACAACAGCGGCAGCGTTAGCCCGCCGGTCCAGGTGAACCAGCCGAGCGTTGCGGCGATGCCGATGTCGATCAGGTTGGAAAAGATCGCGACGCTGCGCCGCTCGAACCGGTCGGCCGCCCAGCCCGCGACCGGGGTCAGGATCGCCAGCGGCACGAACTGCACGAGGCCCAGCAGGCCGAGTTGAAACGACGCCTCGCGGATCGACATGCCGTAATCGGTGCGCGCGGTATCGTAGAGCTGATAGCCGATGACCACCACCATCGCCATCGTCGCCATCACCGCGGTGAAGCGCGCGAACCAGTAATATCGGTAATCGGCATAGCGCAGCGGGGAAGGGGCTTTGGCCGCGGCATCCCCCGGCAGCACGGGCTCTTCGTCGGGCGGTGGTGGGATGGTGGCCATGGTCCCGCTCCTAGCCCGGCAATCCCGGCTGTCCAGAGGCGCGATGCTGTCGTTCGTCGATTATCGGGTGCCACGCGCGGGGGCGGATGCCAGAAGAGGCTCTATCGGAAAACAGGGAGATACCCGCATGAAACCCAGATTTGCCCACCTCGGCGGGGCCGCGATGGCGGCCGCGCTCCTCGTCCTGACCGCCTGCAACGCGTCGGGCAACGCGTCGGGCGACGCATCGGGCGACGGGGCCGCCTCGACGCAGCAGGCGAAGAACTGGACCGAGTTCCGCGACAATTTCCTCGCCGGCTATTTCCCGCTCAATCCGAACTTCGCGGTCTATCAGGGCAAGCATGAATATGACGGGCAACTGCCCGACTGGTCGCCCGAAGGCATCCAGAAGCAGATCGCCTATCTCGAAAAGACGATCGCCGACGCCAGGGCATTCGACGCGCAGATGACCGATGCCGAGAAATTCGAGCGCGACTATCTGGTCCATGTGGCCGAGGGGCAGCTCTTCTTCCTGAAGGATGCGGACTTCCCGCACCGGAACCCGGCCTTCTACGTCGGCTCGCTCGATCCCAACGTCTATGTCTCGCGCCCCTATGCCGACGCCGCGACGCGGATGAAGGCGTTCATCGCCTATGCGCAGAAGGTCCCCGCCGCCGCGGAGCAGATCAAGGCGAACCTGACGCTTCCGCTGCCCGCGACCTTCGTCAAGTTCGGCACGGCGGGCTTCGGCGGCTTTGCCGACTATTATACCGGCGACGCCAAGAAGGCCTTTGCAGAGGTCAAGGACCCCGAACTCCAGAAGCAGTTCGACGACGCGGCGGCAAAGGCGGCGGCGGCGATGAAGGACCTTGCGGCCTATGTCGGCTCGAAGCCCGGCACCGCCGACGGCTGGGCGCTGGGTCCCGACCGGTTCGCGAAGATGCTGCTCGCCAACGAGGGGGTCGACACGCCGCTCGACGAACTCGAACGCATCGGCCAGGCCGACCTCAAGCGCAACCAGGACGCGCTCAAGGCCGCCTGCGCGACCTATGCCGCGGGCATGACGATCGCCGACTGCATGAAGAAGATGAACGCGGACAAGCCCGCCGACGGTCCGGTCGCCGAGGCGCGGCGGCAGCTTCCCGCCCTGCGCGCCTTCCTCGTCGAAAAGGACCTCGTCACGATTCCCGGCACCGAACAGGCGCAGGTCGAGGAGTCGCCGCCCTACAACCGGCAGAACAGCGCCTATATCGACATCCCCGGGCCGTATGAGAAAGGCCTGCCGTCGATCTATTACATCTCGCCGCCCGACCCCGCGTGGGACAAGCAGACGCAGATGGATTTCGTGCCGGGCCGCAAGGACCTGATGTTCACCTCGGTCCACGAGGTGTGGCCGGGCCATTTCCTCAACTTCCTCCACTCGAACCGCGCCGAGAGCATCTTCGGCAAGCTGTTCGTCGGCTATGCCTTCGCCGAGGGCTGGGCGCATTATACCGAGGAGATGATGTGGGATGCCGGGCTGGGGGACGGCGACCCCGAAACGCATATCGGCCAGCTTTCGAACGCGCTGCTGCGCGACTGCCGCTATCTTTCGGCGATCGGCCTGCACACCAAGGGCATGACCGTCGCCGACTCCGAAAAGCTGTTCAAGGAACAATGCTGGCAGGATGAGGGCAACGCCCGGCAACAGGCGGCGCGCGGCACTTATGACCCGCTCTACCTCAACTACACGATGGGCAAGCTGATGATCCGCAAGCTGCGCGAGGACTGGACAGCCAAGAACGGGGGGGCGGGCGACCGGACCAAGTGGAAGGCCTTCCACGACCAGTTCCTGTCCTACGGCGGCCCGCCGATCCCGATGGTGCGTCAGGCGATGATGAAGGAAGACGCGCCGAAGGCGGTGTTCTAGAAAATCGTGCGTTAAATCTGCATCACCCTTTCTGCCGTTCGTGCTGAGCTTGTCGAAGCACCGTCCTTCTTCTTGCGTCCCCGAAAGAAAGAACGGCCCTTCGACAAGCTCAGGGCAAACGGTTCAGATTTAATGCTCGATGCTCTAAGCCTGCGGGGCTTGTGATGGAAACCGGTGTCCCCGCGAAGGCGGGGACCCAGAGTGTGACAAAAGAGGCAGCGCCGATACGCACTGGGCTCCCGCCTTCGCGCGAGCACCCGGCTTTCAGGGCATAAGCTGCACGCTGAACCCTGCCGTCAGCAGGATGGCGCCTCCAGCCGCGCGACGAAGAAGCCGTCGAGCCCGCCGCGGTCGGCGAGCATCGTCGGCAATGTGCGGACGAAGCCCGACGCGTCGGGTTCGACGCCCGCCGGCAGTTCATCGGCCGTCGCGGGCAGGACGACCCATCCCGGATGCTCGTCCAGAAAAGCGGCGATCCGCTCTTCGCCCTCGGCGCGTTCGAGCGAGCAGGTGGCATAGACGAGCCGCCCGCCGGGCTTGACCCACGCCGCGGCGCGGTCGAGCAGGTCGGCCTGCAGCGCCGCCATTTCGGCGATCTGCGCCGCCTCGACGCGGTGGAGCACGTCGGGGTGGCGCCGGAAGATGCCGGTTGCCGAGCAGGGGGCGTCGAGCAGCACAGCATCGGCGGGCTCGTCGGGTTGCCAGCGCCGGATGTCGCCCTGCACCACCTCGGCCTGCAAATTCGTCCGCGCGAGATTGGCCCGCAGCCGTTCGAGCCGCTTCGCGCTGGCATCGACCGCCACGACCTGCCACCCGGCGGCGGCGAATTGCATCGTCTTGCCGCCCGGCGCGGCGCACAGGTCGAGCACGCTTCGCCCTTCGCCGCGGCCGAGCAGGCGCGCCGGGATCGACGCCGCCAGATCCTGCACCCACCAGCCGCCTTCGCGATAGCCGGCGATCTCCTCGATCGCGCCGCCGCGCGGCAGGCGACGATGCAGCGGCGCCAGCGCCAACGCTTCGGGCAGCGGTTCGAGCGGCTCGGCGGCGAAGCTCAGGTCGACGGGCGGCGGCGCGCTCCACGCGGCGGCGGCGGCCTCGACCATGTCCGTCCCCCATTGCTCGGCCCAGCGCGCGGTGGCGGCGGCGGGCAGGGCCGCCCGGTCGGGCAGTTCCCATGCCTCTTTCTGCGCGCGCGACAACAGCGCGTGGACCAGCCGCCGGGGTCCGCCCGCGACGAGCGGCAGCGCCGTCGCCACCACCGCATGGGCGGGGCTGCGCAGCACGAGCAACTGGGCCAGCGCGATCCGCAGCACCGCGCGCGCCTTGACGTCCTCGGGCAGCGGCTGTTCGGTGGCTCCGTCGATCAGCGCGTCGATGGCGGTCAGCCAGCGCAGCGCTTCCGACACGATCGCGATCGCAAAGGCGCGATCGGGCGGCGTCAGACCCTGCGTCGCGGCATGGGCGGCAAGATCGAGCGGCTCGCCGCGTCGCAGCACGGCGTCGAGCAGCCGCAGGGCCGCGCGGCGCGGCGCGGTGCCCGGCGGATCGCCCGCATCGGCACGCCCCCGCCTGCGCTTGCGGGCATCAGCCACGGTGCGCTCCTTCCGTGCCATCGCGCTTGGCGGCGGCGCCAAGGCGGCCTATGGGATCGGCATGACCGATAGAGCGAAACAGGGCAGCATCAGCGGGACGCCGCGCGCGACCCGGCGTCCGGCCCATGTCAAGGCGCCGGCAGGCTGGACCGCCACGCCGGTTCCGGCCCCCGCGGCCGCCGCACCCGCCCCGGCGGAAAGCCAGCCGGGCGGCCGCGACCCGGTGCGCTATGGCGACTGGGAATATAAGGGACTGGCGATCGACTTCTGACGCGGGGGGAGCGGTGCCTGTCAAAAGGGATTCATCCGCGCGTTGACCCCCGACCGGTCGACGAACTGGTGCTTGAGCGCCGCCAGGACATGGACGATCACCAGCGCCAGCATCGTCAGGCCCAGCATCTCGTGCCGTTCGTGCATCGTGTCGGCGAGCGCCTTGCCCGGCGCGGCGATCGGGGGAAGAGTGAACAGGCCGAAGAAATCGATCGGCCGATCCGCCGCCGACATCCAGACCCAGCCCGACAGCGGCAACAGGATCAGCAGCGCATAGAAGAGGAAATGGACGATCCGGCTGAGCGGGCGCTGCCATGCCGGAATGCTTGCCGGAAGCGGCGGCGGCCGGTGTCCGAGCCGCCACGCGATCCGGATCAGGGTCAGCGCCAGCACCGTGACACCCAGCGCCTTGTGGATCGCCATCGCTTCGCGGTGGGTTTCGCGCGGCAGGCCCTCGGTCAGCATCGCAAGGCCGATGTTGACGATGACCGCGGCGCCGATCAGCCAATGAAGCCAGATGGCCACCTTCGTGTAACGCGGGCTCGCGGTGGTTCCCGCCGTCGCGTCGGTGGCCATGGCTCGTTCTCCCTCAGGCGGTCGTCGGGGCGACCGTCACCGCCGGCATCTTGCCGGCCTTCACCTGTTCCGCAAAGATCTCGCGCATCAGCTGCAGCGAGAAGAGATGCGCGAAGATCAGCGCGAGGATGCCGTTCTGCATCATCTTGCGCAGCACGTCGCCGCGCAGTTCGCGCAGCTTCGTTTCGTCGACCATCTTGAAGCCGCGATAGACGAAGGGCTGTTCATAGCCGTCGGCCTGGATGCTGACTTCGCCGTCCATCAGCAGGTCCGCCTTCTGCAGTTCCTCGACGAACTGGCCGGTGCGCTGGCCCGCTTCCTCGAAATTCTTGCAGAATTCGAGGATATTGTTGACCGCGTCCGACGGCTTGCCGTCGACGAACAGCACATCGCCCTCGTCGAACTTGCCGATCGCGCCCGAGGTCGGGTCGAAGCAGAGCGAAAGCTCGTCGGTGTCGGGGCGCAGGCGGGCGAGCATGAAGGGATAACGGCGGATATAGGCCGGGACATAGACCGGATTGATCAGCTTGCCCTCTTCGCTGACGAAGGTGTTGATGCCCTCGTTGAGGCCCATCAGCGCGAGCGGAACCGGATTGTCGCCGGCTGAGAAGACGATCGGATAGTGGCGCGACGCGGAAACGAACTCGTCGGAGGTCAGCGGCACGGCGTGCTGGTTGATCAGGAAATCGGCGCTGTCGAGCGGGCGCGCATGGAAATCGGCGTGGTCGACGCTCGAAAGCGGCACCAGATCCTTGTAGAAGAGGGGCAGATTGGAAGCGGTCGGCGCCGTGGCCATCATGATTCTCCGAAACAGGTTTCCGCGTGGCGGAAGAAAGCGGTTTTCGCGCCTTATTGGGCCGCGCCGCGCCGCGCAAGAGGCCGATTGCCGCCGACGCGCGGTTTATGCGTCAGACGAGCTTGCCCGGGTTGAGGATGCCGAGCGGGTCGAGTCCCGCCTTGACCCCGCGCAGCGCCGCGAGCCGCGCCGGACTGTCGATTTCCGCCAGCATGGCGCGCTTCGCCTGCCCGATGCCGTGTTCGGCGGAGATCGAGCCGCCCAGTTCGACGACGTGGCGATAGACGAGCCGGCTGACCGCCTCGCCATGTTCGGCGATCCATGCCTTGCCGTCGCAGCCCGCCGGCGGCTGGACATGGTGATGGACATTGCCGTCGCCGAGGTGGCCGAACGACAGCGCGCGCGCGCCGGGAAAGGCGGCGGACAGGCGCGCCGGATTGTCGGCGATGAAGGTCGGCATCCGGTCGACCGGCACGCTGATGTCGTGCTGAAGCGCGGGTCCCTCGGCGCGCTCCGCCTCCGAGATCGAATCGCGCAGGCGCCAGAAATCCTCGCTCTCGCGCTCGTTCTTGGCGATCGCGACATCGCGGACGAGCCCTTCGTCCAATGCCGGCGCCAGTTCGGCGAGCAGCGCCGCGTCGAGCGCTTCGGCATCGTCGCCCGCGAGTTCGATCAGCGCATACCAGGGGCAGGGCGCGGCGAGCGGCGCGCGCGTCTGCGGAATATGGCGCAGCACCGCGTCGAGGCACGTGTGCGGGACGATCTCGAACCCTTCGAGGGCGTCGCCCAGCGCCGCGTCGAGCCGCCGCAGCAGGACGAGTGCCTGGTCGGGCGATTCGAGCCCGATCCACGCGGTGGCGCGCGCGGCCGCGACGGGAACGAGGCGCAGGCAGGCCGCCGTCACGATTCCCAGCGTGCCCTCGGCGCCGCACAGCAGGTGGCGCAGGTCGTAACCGCGGTTGTCCTTCTTCAGCGGCGCCAGGCCGTCGAAGATGCTGCCGTCGGGCAGCACCGCCTCGATTCCGGCGACCAGCGCGCGCATCGTGCCGTGGCGCAGCACCTGCGTGCCGCCGGCGTTGGTCGAGACGAGCCCTCCGATCGTCGCCGACCCCTTGCCGCCGAGGCTCAGCGGAAAGCGCAGCCCGTGGGCGAGCACGGCATTGTGGAAATTCTCGAGCACCACGCCGGCCTCGACGACCGCCAGCCGTGCCGCCGCGTCGATGGCGCGGATGCGGTCGAGCCGCCGGGTGCTGAGCAGCAGCTGCGTGCCGGTCGCGTCGGGGGTGGCGCCGCCGACCATGCCGCTGTTGCCGCCTTGCGGCACGATCGCGGCGCCGGCCTCGCCGCACAGCCGCACCGCCGCCGCCACCTCTTCGGTCGTGGCGGGCGACAGCATCGCCGCCGCGGCGCCGTGATATTTGCCGCGCCAGTCGGTCAGCCACGGCGCGAGGACCTCGGGATCGGTCGTGAAGCCCTTGGGGCCCAGCAGCGCGGCGAGATCGGCAAGAAGCGAGGGAGAGGGTGGGCGTGTCATCGGGTCCCGGTCCGGCTTGCTGCCGCGCCTGCCCGCGCACGATTCCGCCTCGGGGCTCGACAGCAATTCATTTGATGTTCAATCATGGCGGTTAAAGGTGCAATGAACGATCGGCGGGGCGCCGTCCAGCTTGGGGGTGCGGGAGGCACTGGTGAAAAGCATTATGGGTCAGCACGGGGCAGGAGCGGTCGCAAGGCCGTGCTGACGTCCGCTGCCCTGCTGATGGCCGCCGCGGCGCCGGTGGCCAATGCCGCCAACGCCCCCACGGCCGCGCCGCCCGAGCCGCTGGTGTCGCTGGTGCCGCCGCCCGCCGAACCGCCCGCCGCGCCCTATTGGCAGGTGGTGATCGAGCAGGAACTGATCATCCGCGTGCCTGCGCGCCGCAGCCCGATCAACAATTTCGCCGCGGGCCCGATGCCGCAGCGATCGCCCCGCCCGACGACGATCGTGTGGAAGGAAAAGAAGGCGCCGAAATGCATTCCGATGCGGAACATCATGGGGATGCAGGCGGTTCAGCGTGACAGCATCGACCTGATCACACGCCAGAACCAACTCTTGCGCGCGCAGCTCAACCGCGGCTGCCGGGCGCTCGATTTCTATGCCGGCTTCTACATGCAGGGGAACAAGGACGGAAAGCTGTGCGAGGATCGCGACCAGATCCACGCCCGGACCGGCGCCAAGTGCGAGATCGACAAATTCCGGCTGCTCGTGCCCGTCCCGCGCGAGGAGGATTGATCGCGCCCGTCCCGCCGCATGGCTTTTTAACGGCATTCCTTGACTTTTCCCGACCTTTTGCCCAATGGCCGCGGCAGCGACGGCGGGCGTGGGCGCCGCGCTCGAACCTATCCGGACAGTTGACCTTTATGAAATTTGCCGACCTCGGCCTCTCCGATGAACTTTTGCGCGCTGTCACCGAAGCGGGCTATGACGAACCGACACCGATTCAGGCGGGAGCGATCCCGTCGGTCCTGATGATGCGCGACATGATCGGCATCGCCCAGACGGGGACCGGCAAGACCGCCTCTTTCGTGCTGCCGATGATCGACATCCTCGCGCAGGGCCGTGCCCGCGCGCTGATGCCGCGCTCGCTGATCCTCGAACCGACGCGCGAGCTTGCCGCGCAGGTGGCCGAGAATTTCGAGAATTACGGCCGGTATCACAAGCTTTCGATGGCGCTGCTGATCGGCGGCGTGCAGATGGGCGATCAGATCAAGGCGCTCGAAAAGGGCGTCGACGTGCTGATCGCGACGCCGGGCCGCCTGATGGACCTGTTCGAGCGCGGCAAGATCCTGCTCACCGGCTGCAACATGCTCGTCATCGACGAGGCGGACCGGATGCTCGACATGGGCTTCATCCCCGACATCGAGAATATCTGCACCAAGCTGCCGACGAATCGCCAGACCCTGCTCTTCTCCGCGACGATGCCGCCGCCGATCAAGAAGCTTGCCGACAAATTCCTGTCGAATCCCAAGACGATCGAGGTGGCGCGGCCCGCGAGCACCAACGTGAACATCGCCCAGTTCCTCGTCAAGACCAGCGAACGCGCCAAGCGCGATACGCTGCGCGACCTGATCGAGGAAGAGGGCGTCGCCACCGCGATCATCTTCTGCAACCGCAAGACGACGGTGCGCGAGCTCGCCAAGTCGCTGAAGCGGCACCGCTATCGCGCGGGCGAGATTCACGGCGACATGGATCAGTCGAGCCGCATCGCCGAACTCGACCGTTTCAAGAACGGCGACATCAACATCCTCGTCGCGTCGGACGTCGCGGCGCGCGGGCTCGACGTCAAGGGCGTCAGCCACGTCTTCAACTTCGACGCGCCCTGGCATCCCGACGATTATGTCCATCGCATCGGCCGCACCGGCCGCGCCGGGGCGAAAGGCCGTGCCTTCACGCTGGTGACGCCGTCGGACGACGAGGCGATCGACAATATCCAGAAGCTGACCGGCTCGAAGATCGCGATCCTCGGACGCCCCGAAAGCGCCGGCGAGCGCAAGGAAGAAACGCAGCCCGCGCGCGACGGTAAACGACGCGAAGAGGGGCGCCGTGAAGAAGGACGCCGCGAAGAGGAGCGCAAGCCCCGGGCAAAGCGCGGCGAGGCGAAACCCAGAAACGGCGACGGCCATGCCGCAAAGAAGGACGCAGGCCGAAAGCCCGCTCCCGCGGCGACTCGTCGCGACGACGATGGTCCCGACGACGGCTGGAACGGCCCGATGCCGGACTTCCTCTCGGTCGGCTTCGGCACCTGACGCCTGATCGTCTTGGCTTGCAAAGCCGTGTGCTCCCGCGCAGGCGGGAGCCCAGAGCGGGAAAGTCAAGGTCGGCGCCGGCACGCTCTGGGCCCCCGCCTGCGCGGGGATGCGGCACGGTTCATCCGGACATGATGGCGCTGGATTGACCCACTTCCGTCATTTGCGGGGAACCGCAGGCGACGAAGCAATCCCAGCCATCATCCCACCTTGCCGGAAACGTCATCAGAGGCGGACGAGCATCTTTCCGATATTGGCGCCGGCGAAGAGGCCGAGGAAGGCTTCGGGTGCCGACTCGATGCCGTCGCGCACGGTCTCGCGCATCGTCACCGCGCCGCTCGCGATCAGATTGCCCATGTCGGCATAGAATTCTTCCATGCAATCGAAGAACTGGTCGGTGTAGATAAAGCCTTCCATGCGGATGCGCGCGGGGATGGCGCGGATCAGATATTTCATCTCCTGCGGATGCCCGTCGTTGTAGACGTCGATCATCCCGCAGATGGCGAAGCGGGCGAAATCGTTCGCGGTCGCGAAAGCGGCGTCGAGATGGTCGCCGCCGACATTGTCGAAATAGACGTCGATCCCCGGCTTGCCGAGCGTGCGAAGGGCATCCGATAGTCCATCGAGCACCGGCCCGGCCTTGTAATCGACGGCGGCATCGGCGCCGAGTTCGCGGACCCAGGCGCATTTTTCCGCGCCGCCCGCGGCGCCGATCACCGTCATTTCGCGCGCCTTGGCGATCTGCACCACCGCCGATCCCACCGCGCCCGCCGCGGCGGACACGAAAACGGTGTCGCCGGCTTTCGCCGCCGCGACGCGCAGCAGGCCGATCCACGCGGTGCCGCCGGTCAGGCCCATGTTGTGCAGGAAGGTCTGCGGCGCCATCCCCGCCGCCAGCGCCTCGGCAGGCAGCTTGAACGGCGCCATGTCGAGGCCGATGACGCCGCCGTCGCGCCAGCCGCCCATGTGCAGGATCAGGTCGCCCGGCGCGAAGCCCTCCATCCGGCTTTCGACGACCTCGCCGATCGCGCCGCCGGTCATCGGCTGGTCGATCTGGAAGCTCGCGGTATAGCTTTTCGCGTCGTTCATCCGCCCGCGCATATAGGGGTCAACCGACAGCCACAGGTTGCGGACGCGCAGCTGATTCTCCTGCAAGGGATCGTCGGGCAGGTCGCGCAGTGCGAAATGCTCCATCGTCGGCAAAGCGGAGGGGCGGCGGGTCAGATGCCATGCCTTGGCCATTCGATATCTCCCCAATTTTCGCGTTTCGCGAAAGATCGTCAGAAAAGCCGTTGCCAGTGTCAAGCAGGCTCGTTAAGAGCCGCCCGGTCGCGGGGCCGTAGCTCAGATGGGAGAGCGCTGCAATCGCACTGCAGAGGTCAGGGGTTCGATTCCCCTCGGCTCCACCAGCGACCCTTTTCCCTTATCCGTGGTCGGATTCGTCATAGGCGGCGATCGCCGTGAAGATTCGTGCAAGCTGTTCGCGCTCGTCGGCATCGATATCGGGCCGCCAGACCTCGAACAGCAGCACGGTGCGGTCGCTCGTGCCGCGATTCCACGCCTCATGCTCGAAACTGTCGTCGAAGATCAGCAGTTCGCCTTCGCGCCACGCGCGCGTTTCGGCGCCGACCCGAATCGCGCAATCCTCCGGCACGATCAGCGGCAGGTGGCAGATCAGCCGTGTGTTGAGCAGCCCGTGATGCGGCTGGATGTGCGTGCCGGGGGTGAGACGGGAGAAGAGGGCGATCGGTGCGCGTTCCGGAATGACCGGTTGCGGCGCCGATTCGAGCGCCGCCAGCGTCCGCGGGCACAGCAGGTCCATGCCGTCGACGATCCGGCCGCTCTGCCACAGCCAGGCCGCGCCCCAGTCGGGTTTGTCGAGCAGCGGATTGTTCGGCGGCGGTCGGTCGGGATGCGCGGTCACATAGGGCGCGAAGCGGTCGCCGGCATCGGCGATGAGCGCTTCCAGCTCGCCGCGAATCGCCGCCGTCTCGGCCTCGATCGCGGGCACCCAGTCGAATTCCTCGCGATCGAAGAAGGCCCGCTGCGCCAGGCCGGGAAAATAGAACATCGCTGGTTGCTGGAGGTAGAGCGCTTGCTCTCCCGTCAGCAGGCGCAGTGCTTCGGCGACCCGAGGCGGCGCGCTGGCGGCCGAAATCCCCGCATCGCGCAACTCGGTCGCCAGATGCGCTGCCAGCATCTTCTCGCTTTCGGCGATGAATTCCTGGCCGCGGATCAGGCCGGCGTGCAGCGAGGACGGCACGTTGGGCATGATCGCCGCCGTGCTCAGCGCCAGCCGGTAGAAACTGCACGCGGCACGCGAGTCGTCGCGCCGCCGCTTGGCCTCCGCCATGGCGAGCAGCGCCAGGATATTGCCACGGTCGGCGCGGATCGCGCCTTCGAGCGCCGCTATCTCGCCAGCATCGTCGCCGCGCTGAAACGCCGCGCGCGCCTGTCCCATCCAGTCCCCACCCTGCGTCATGGCCCCGGCATAGCGCGGCGCGGCGTGTTTGCAACAAGGCTGGTGGAGCGATGGCGGTGGCCGCGCCTCGCGTCGGAGAATGCCGGTCGTTCGGCCGGCATCAGGGCTTTCCTACATTATCCGGCGGTGCCAGCCCGATTCTTCGGCTCTTTCCATTGCCCGTTCGCCCGCATGTCGTCGGCTGCCGGCGCTCTCCTCAGAGCGTGATGACATCGACTGGAATCGTCATTGCGAGCGGCGAAGCCGCGCGGCAATCCAGAGTGGCGGTAACCGCCCTGGATTGCTTCGCTTCGCTCGCAATGACGAAGTGTCGATCCAATATTATCATGCTCTATGGTCTGTGGGGATCTGGCGTTCGGCGCGCCGCCTCATCCGTTCGTCATGCTGAACTCGTTTCAGCATCCATGGCCGGACCTCTCCTTTTGTGCCGCCTTTCAGGTGAGGGCAGACCATGGACCCCCGGATCGGGTCCGGGGCAGGCTCTGAAACAAGTTGGCGTTTATACCCCTGAGACAGGGACGCTGGTGATCCCCGGCGAAAGCCGGGATCCATGCGAGGTAGCGCTGTGCCATCTGGACCCCGGCTTTCGCCGGGGAACGCTCACCTGTCGGAAGGGGGTAATTGCGAAACAAGTTCAGGGTGACGAAAGGGACAAACCGTGTCGAAATCCGAATCCCTAAAGGCCATAAAGCCGCAAAAAGACACATAATCGATGCGCGTATACAGGGCTTTTGTGGGTCTAAGCCTCCATCGCCCCGCCTGCGCTCTCAGGCGGCGCGGACGAAGCCGTCGAGGACCCGCTTGGTGCCCGCCTGCTCGAATTCGACCTCCAGCTTGTTGCCGTCGACGTCGATGATCTGGCCGTAACCGAATTTCTCGTGAAAGACGCGCATGCCGATCGCCAGGTCGGCGCGCGGCTTCGCGCCGACCGAGGCGGCGGGGGCGCCTTCGCTCGGCGCAGGGGCCCGGGTGATGGTCGAGGACGCGGCCAGCGCGCGCTGCCATGCAGGGCCGCGGGTCGCCGTGCGTGCCGGGCTCTGCGTCGCGACATGCGCGAACGGGTCGCCCTGCGCCGACCAGTTGGCGCGCCAAAGCGAAGCGCCGCCGCCGAAGCTGTTCTCGCTGTCGACGAACTCGGGCGGAATCTCCGCGATGAAGCGGCTCGGAATGCTGCTCATCCACTGGCCGTAGATGCGGCGGTTGGCGGCATGATAGATGCTCGCGCGCTGCCGGGCGCGGGTGATCGCGACATAGGCGAGGCGGCGCTCCTCCTCCAGGCTCGCGGTGCCGCCTTCGTCCATCGCGCGCTGCGACGGAAAGACGCCGTCTTCCCATCCGGCTAGGAAGACATGATCGAATTCGAGGCCTTTCGCGGCGTGGATCGTCATGATGGTGACGGTCTCCGTCTGATCGTCGTTGTCGCGATCCATGACGAGGCTGACATGCTCGAGGAAGGCTTCGAGCGAATCATATTCCTCCATCGCACGGACGAGTTCGGAGAGGTTTTCGAGGCGCCCCGCCGCTTCGGCGCTGCGGTCGGCCTGAAGCATCGCGGTATAGCCCGATTCGTCGAGGATCAGCTGGGTCAGTTCGGGGTGCGGCAGGTCGTTCGCCTTCGCCTGCCAGGTCCGCATCATCGCGACGAAGTTCGCGAGCTGGCGGCGCGCCTGCGGGGTCAGCTCGTCGGTCTCGGTGATCCGCGCCGCGGCATGGAACAGCGGCGTGCGCTCGATCCGGGCGAACTGGTGGATGCGCGACACCGCCTTGTCGCCGAGCCCGCGCTTCGGCACGTTGACGATCCGTTCGAAAGCCAGGTCGTCGGCGCTCGACTGGACGAGGCGCAGATAGGCGAGCGCATCGCGAATCTCCGCGCGTTCGTAGAAGCGGTAGCCGCCGACGATGCGGTAGGGGAGGCCGATGGCGATGAAGCGATCCTCGAACTCGCGGGTCTGGAACTGCGCGCGGACGAGGATGGCGGCGCGGTCGAGGCTGGTGCCGCGGCGCTGGAGGTCTTCGAGCTCCTCGCCGATCCGCCGCGCTTCCTCGGGCCCGTCCCAGACGCCGACCACCCGGACCTTGTCGCCCGCCTCGAGATCGGTCCACAGCGTCTTGCCGAGCCGCCCCGAATTCTGAGCGATCAGCGCCGAGGCGGCGGCAAGAATCTGCGGGGTCGAGCGGTAATTCTGTTCGAGACGGATCACGGTCGCGCCGGGGAAATCCTTTTCGAAACGCAGGATGTTCGCCACCTCGGCGCCGCGCCACGAATAGATCGACTGGTCGTCGTCGCCGACGCAGCAGATGTTCTTGCGCGCCTGGGCGAGCAGGCGGAGCCAGAGATACTGGCTGGCGTTGGTGTCCTGATATTCGTCGACGAGGATATATTTGAAGCGCTGCTGATATTGTTCGAGCACGTCGCGGTGCGTCTTCAATATCACCAGCATGTGGAGCAGCAGGTCGCCGAAATCGCAGGCGTTCAGCGTCTTGAGCCGCGCCTGATAAAGGGCATAGAAATGCTGCCCCTTGCCATCGGCATAGGCTTCGCGGTCCGCGGCGTCGAGGTCGGGCGGGGTCAGGCCGCGGTTCTTCCACCTGTCGATCAGCCCCGCGAGCTGGCGCGCCGGCCAGCGCTTCTCGTCGAGCCCCTCGGCCTGGATGAGCTGCTTGAGGACGCGAAGCTGGTCGTCGGTGTCGAGGATGGTGAAATTGCTCTGCAGCCCCACCAGTTCGGCATGGCGGCGCAGCATCTTCGCCGCGATGCTGTGAAAGGTGCCGAGCCACGGCATTCCCTCGACCGCGTCGCCGATCATCCGGCCGATGCGCTCGCGCATCTCGCGCGCCGCCTTGTTGGTGAAGGTGACGGCCAGGATTTCGGACGGCCACGCGCGCCGCGTCGCGATGATGTGCGCCAGCCGCGCCGTCAGCGCCGCCGTCTTGCCGGTGCCCGCCCCCGCGAGCATCAGCACCGGGCCTTCGGTGGTCAGCACCGCCTGCCGCTGCGGGCCGTTCAGCCCCTGCAGATAGGGCGGGTCCGACGGGTGCGGCGGGGGAAGATCGGGCGGGGAGGCGGGGCGGCTGTTCACGCGCGAACGATTAGGGAACGGCGCCGATGCTGTCCAGTGCAAGGCGGCGGGACGCGGCGGCGCTGCGCGGCGGACGGTCTTTGGTCTTGCGCCGGAGCGCATGATCCGTTCAAAGCGACCCGCCATCACGAAGGGAAGGGGCGCCGCCCGTGGATCTGACACCCTATCGCGCGCAGGCGCGCATCCTGACCGCCAGCCTCGTCGGGACCGCGGTCGAATTCTACGATTTCTACATCTACGGCACCGCCGCGGCGCTGGTGTTCGGGCCGCTGTTCTTTCCGTCCGAATCACCCTCGGCGCAATTGATGCTGAGCTTCATGAGCTTCGGGCTCGCCTTTCTGGCGCGGCCCGTCGGGGCGATCGTCTTCGGCCATTACGGCGACCGCATCGGCCGCAAGTCGACGCTCGTCGCCTCGCTGATGCTGATGGGCGCCTCGACGCTGCTGATCGCGTTCCTGCCGACCTATGCGATGGTCGGCTGGGTCGCGCCGCTGCTGCTGTGTATCCTGCGTTTCGGACAGGGATTCGGGCTCGGCGGCGAATGGGGCGGGGCGGCGCTGCTGGCGGTCGAGAATGCGCCGCCGGGCTGGCGCGCGCGCTTCGGCATGTTCCCGCAACTCGGCGCGCCGGTCGGCTTCATCGCCGCCAACGGCCTGTTCCTGCTGCTCGGCCTGTGGCTCAGCGATGCGGAGTTCGCGGCGTGGGGCTGGCGCATCCCCTTCCTCGTCTCGGCGGTGCTCGTCGGGCTCGGGCTCTGGGTGCGGCTCAGGATCGGGGAGACGCCCGCCTTCGCCGCTGCGCTGGAAAGGCAGGCGCCCGTCGCGGTGCCGCTGGGCGAACTGTTCCGCCGCCACCTCGTCCCGACGCTCGCGGGCACCTTCGCGGTCGTCGCCTGCTTCGCGATCTTCTATCTCGCGACCAGCTTCGCGCTGGCCCACGGGACGACGGCGCTCGGCTATCCGAAGGAGCAGTTCCTGCTGATCCAGCTCGGCGCGATCCTCTTCATGGCGGTGGGGATCGTCTATGCCGGCTACCGGAGCGACGCGGTCAGCGCGCAGCGGGTGCTGACCTGGGGGTGCGGCGCGACGATCCTCGTCGGCCTGCTGTTCGGGCCGTCGCTGGCGTCGCAGTCGTGGCTGCTCATCTTCCTCGGGCTCGCGGCGTCGCTGTTCGTCATGGGGCTGGTCTATGGCCCGCTCGGCAGCTGGCTGACCGCGCTGTTCCCCGTCGAGGTGCGCTACACCGGCGCGTCGGTTGCCTTCAACGTCGGCGGCATATTGGGCGGCGCGCTGGCGCCGATCATCGCGCAGGCGCTCGGCGACTGGGGCGGGACGCGGGTCGTCGGCCTCTATCTGGCGCTGGCCGGGGTCGTCAGCTGGATCGGGCTGCTGATGGTGCGCCGGCAGGGCGCCGCCGCCGGCTGAACGACGGTCAGGCGCGGCGCAGCAGGGTCAGCTTCGCCTTGCCGACGCGGCGTTCCGCTTCGATCGCGAAGCCGGCGACATCGACCGCTTCCCGGTCGGCGGTCTCGATCGAAACCCAGCTGTCGGGGCCGGCCCAGCCGAGGCGGGCCAGCTTGTCGAGCGCGACGCTGCCGGCGCCGGTGCCATAGGGCGCGTCGAACAGCAGCAGGTCGCAGGCGCGCGGCGCGGGACCGAGGGAAAGGACCGATCCGGCGCGTATCTCCGCGCGCGGCCCCGCACCCAGCGCCGCGAGGTTTTTCCGCAGCGCGTCGAGCGCGTCCCTGTCCTGCTCGCCGAACAGGCAGTGCGCGGCGCCGCGCGACAACGCCTCGATGCCGAGCGCGCCCGAGCCCGCGAACAGGTCGGCGACGTGCAGCCCCTCGAAACTGCCGAGGCGGCTCGCGAGCATCGAGAACAGCGTCTCGCGCGTGCGGTCCGCGGTCGGCCGCGTCGCATCGGTCCGGGGCGCGAGCAGCTTGCGGCCGCGCCATTCGCCGGCGATCACCCGCATCCTCAGCCCATCCGCCGGCGAAACTGGAACAGCGCGTCGCGCGGCACGATCTCGACCGCGCCGCTGTCGAGCCCATCGAGGGAGAAGGCGCCGTAGCGCGTCCGGATCAGCCGGCTGACCTGCAAGCCCAGATGTTCGAGCACGCGGCGCACCTCCCGGTTCTTGCCCTCGGTCAGCGTCAGTTCGATCCACTGGTTGCGCCCGGTGCGGCGTTCGAGGTTGGCGTCGATCTTTCCATAGCGGACGCCGTCGATGGTGATGCCGAGCGCCAGTTCCTCGAGCTGCGCCTGGCTGATCTCGCCGAAGGCGCGCGCGCGATAGCTGCGTTCGACCCCGCTCGAAGGCAGTTCGAGCTGGCGCTTGAACTCGCCGTCGTTGGTCAGCAGCAGCAGCCCCTCGGTGTTATAGTCGAGCCGTCCCACCGGCATCAGCCGCGGCAGGCCTTTGGGCAGGATGTCGTAGATGGTCTTGCGGCCCTTGGGGTCGCGCGCGGCGGTGAGGCAGCCCGCCGGCTTGTGGAAGCGATAGAGGCGCGTCGAAACCGGCTTCGCGACCGGATTGCCGTCGACCGTCAGGCCTTCGAGCGAGGAGAGCAGCGGCGCTGGCTGCGCGATCGCCCTGCCGTTCAGCGCGATGCGGCCTTCCTCGATCATCCGCTCGACGTCGCGGCGCGAGCCGACTCCGGCGCGGGCGAGCAGCTTGGCGATCCGCTGCGGCCCCTCTTCCTCGCGTTCGGCGGCGACAGGGGGGCGGGGTTGCGCGGAACGCGCGGCGCGGCGGCCGCGCGGTGCGGCGGGCTGAGGGGCGGAGCGGGGCGGTCGGCGTGTCGTCATCGGAACGCAAGCGGCTTTCATGGCGTTGAGGGGGGAAGGAAACTGTGGCCTTGTGGTCACGCTCATAGCCGGAAACGCACCGCTTCGTCGATGGCATGCCGAAGCGATATTGCAGGACGGGCTAGAGCGCGCCATGGCGCCATCGAAGGGAGTTTTCATGCTCTTTGCGTCCCGCCCGTCGTGCATCAAGCGCCTGCTGATCGTCGAAGACGATCCGCTGATCGCGTTCGACAACGAACGGACGCTGAAACACGCGGGCTACGACGTCGTCGCGACGGTCGATTCGGGCGAGGCGGCGGTGGCGGTACTGGCGATCGACCAGGTCGACGCGCTCGTCCTAGACCTGAATCTCGCGGGCCACATGACGGGGCGCGAGGTTGCCCGGATCGCACGCGATCGCGGCATTGCGGTGCTGCTCGTCACCGGCCTGCCGCCCGAGGATGCCGCCGAGATCGCGCTCGCCTGCCTCGCCAAGCCGCACGCCGCCGCCGCGCTGATCGGCGCACTGCGCGCGATCGAGACGATGATCTGCCTGAAGAAGAAGCCGCGCAAGATCAGCGGGCTTCAGACCTATTGGCGGCCCGAGGCAGCCTGAGTCGACCGGCCGCCGCCGCGATCCGTCGGACCGCCAAATCACCGCTTCCAATTTGGCGCCAAGGCTTTAGGCCTTCATCACTCGATTGCCGGGGAAGGAGCGCCAGGTGCAGCCGCAGGAAACCATGACGCCGCCCCCGCAGGGATGGTGGGCCAGCGTCCACCCCTATCTGGAGCGGGCGCCGATCGCGGCCTTCCTGCTCGGTGTATCGTCGGGTTTTCCCTATGCGATGATCGGCGCGACGCTGACGACGCGACTCGCGCAGGACGGCATCGACAAGAAGACCGTCACTGCCTTCACGCTCGCCTTCCTCGTCTACAATCTCAAGCCGCTATGGTCGTGGGTCGTCGACGGGGTGCGCCTGCCGCTGCTCGGGCGGATGGGGCAGCGCGTGTCGTGGATCATCCTGTCGGCGGTGCTGGTGATGGCGGCCGTGGCCAATCTGGCGTTGCAGGACCCGCAGGCCGACATTTACCGAACCGCCGTCGCGGCGATCCTCGTCGGGCTGGCGGGTGCGACCTTCGACATCGTGATCGACGCCTACCGCATCGAGATACTGAAGCCCGAACAACTCGGCATCGGGTCCGGCATGAGCCAGTATGGCTGGCGCATCGGCTCGGCGAGCGCCGGCGCGCTGGCGCTTTATCTCGCGGCCCGGCACGGATGGGAGCCGGCCTATCTGGCCTGCGCGCTGTTCGCCTTGCCCGCGGTCGTCGCGGCGCTGTGGGTCGGCGAACCCGAGCGACACCGCGATCCGACCGAACGCCGGGGCGGCAGCGCGATCATCCAGTCGATCGTCGGCCCGTTTGTCGAGTTCTTCCAGCGCCACGGCGCGCTGCTCGTCCTCCTCTTCATCCTCGTCCACAAGATCGGCGACACGCTTGCAAACCTGACCTTTCGCCTGCTGTTCGACGATCTTGGCTACACCAATGACGAAATCGCCATCTATGATGTCGGGATCGGATTCTGGGCCTATCTGATCGGCATCTTCATCGGCGGCATCCTGTACGCCCGCATGGGAATGAAGCGCTCGGTCCTGCTCAGCCTGGTGCTGATGGCGGTGTCGAATTTCAGCTTCGCGCTGCTCGCCGCGACCGGCAAGAGCAATTGGGGAATGGCGGGCGCGATTGGGTTCGAGAATTTCGCGAGCGGCATCGGCGGCGTGGTGGTCGTCGCCTATTTCTCGGCGTTGTGCGACCTGCGCTTCACGGCGGCCCACTATGCGCTGATTTCATCCGCAGCGAGCATCATCGGGCGCTTCGTCACCGGGACGACCGCCGGCGCGCTGATCGAGCAGTTCGGCTATGTGCAATTCTATCTGCTCACGACCGCCGCGGCGGTGCCGGGAATCCTGCTTTTCTGGTGGATGATGCGAACCGGGCTCGTCGACCTGTCGGTTGGCTCGGCCGGGAAAGCAGAGGGTGAAACCGCACCCGGATAGGCGCTTCAGTCGGGCAGTTCCCCGTTCGCGCTGAGCACTTCGCCCGCGAGATAGAGCGAGCCGGCGATCAGCACGACCTCGCGCGCCGGATCGACCGTCAGCGCGCGCAAGGCGGCTTCGACGTCCGTGACGGATCGCGCTTCGGATCCGAAAGCCGTTGCACCATGATGCTCGTGCCCGGGCACGGGCACGACGGTCAGCGAAGCGAGGCGGCCGCGCAGCGGATCGAGGATCGCCTCGGGATGCTTGTTGGCGAGCATGCCGGCAATCAGATGGATACGGCGCGGTTCGCTGGCGAAATGCCGCGCAAGCTGGAGGCCGGCATCGCCATTGTGCGCACCGTCGAGCCAGACCTCGGTCGCCGGCGGCAGCAGCCCGGTCAGCGGCCCCGTCCCCAGTCGTTGCAGGCGCGCGGGCCAGAAGGCGCCGGCGACGCCGCGCGCGATGGTGTCCGCGTCGGGCTTCGGCCCCGGCGCGATATGGAGCATCGCGATCGCCAGCCCCGCATTGCGCATCTGATGCAGCCCGGCCATGCCCGGACGCAGCACCTCGGCCAATGTCCCGTCCATCGACGTCCAGCGAAAGGCGTCGCCGACGGGCTCGACCGACCAGGATTCGCCCTCTGCGAAGGGAACGACACCGGCCTCCTCGGCGCGGCGCGCGATGACACTCTGTACGGCGCGCGGATAGGCGAGCGTCGCGAGCGCGCTGCCCGGCTTGACGATCCCGGCCTTTTCCCATGCGATCCGCTCGGCGGGGGCGGACGGCGTTCCGGCCTCGGGGGCGAGCAGGAAGGCTTCGTGATCGATGCCGAGCGAGGCGATGCCGCACACCGCGGGCGCCGGGATGATGTTGGTCGCGTCGAGGCGGCCGCCGAGCCCGACCTCGAGGATGCAGTCGTCGGCGGGATGGCGCGCAAAGGCGAGAAAGGCGGCCGCGGTGGTGACCTCGAAGAAACTCGCCCCCAGGTCGGCGGCTTCGTCCAGCACCTCTTCGAGCAGCGCCGCGAGCAGCCTGTCGTCGATCAGCGCCCCGCCGATACGGATCCGCTCGTTGAAGCGGACGAGGTGCGGGCTGGTGTAGGCGTGGACGCGGCGGCCGCTCGCCTCCAGGATCGCGCGCAGATAGGCGCAGGTCGACCCCTTGCCGTTGGTCCCCGCGACGTGGAAGGTGCGCGGCAGGCGCTCGTGCGGATTGCCGAGACGGCGGCACAATTCGGTAATGCGCTCCAGCCCGAGGATGTCGCGTCCCGGCGACAGCGCGGCGAGGCGGTCGAGCTGCGTCTGGACGGCGGGGTCGGCGGAATGGGCGTGGTCGGGCATTATACGGCTTTGTCATTCCCGCGGACGCGGGAATCCATGGTCGATGCTATCGGTTGAGATCGAACCACAGATCGCGCCAATCGGGGTTCTGCGTCTCGATCAGTTGGATTTTCCACGCGCGATTCCATTTCTTGAGCCGCTTTTCGCGTTGTATCGCATCGCGGATGTCCTGAAATTCTTCATAATGGACGAGATGCTTCACCCGATATTTTTGGGAGAAGCCGGTCAATTGCCCCTCGCGATGTTCGTAGGTTCGCCGGATAATGTCGTTGGTCACGCCAATATAGATCGTGCCGTTCTTTTGGCTGGCCATGATATAGACGTAATACAATCACGACACCTCGGATCATGGATTCCCGCGTTCGCGGGAATGACAAGATGAGGAGGATGCCTGGGATCAGGCCGCCTTTTCGGGCGCCAGATAGGCGATCAGGCGGCCGAGCGTCGCGGGCAGCTCCTTGCGGTGCACGACCATGTCGATCATCCCATGTTCGAGCAGATATTCGGCGCGCTGGAACCCCTCGGGCAGTTTTTCGCGGATCGTGTTCTCGATCACGCGTTGCCCCGCGAAGCCGATCAGCGCGTTGGGCTCGCTGATCTGCACGTCGCCGAGCATGGCATAGCTGGCGGTGACGCCGCCCGTCGTCGGGTCGGTGAGAAGGACGATATAGGGCAGCCCGGCGCGGCGCAGACGGGCGAGCGCGACGGTGGCGCGCGGCATCTGCATCAGCGACAGCGTGCCCTCCTGCATTCGTGCGCCGCCCGCCGCGGTGATCGCGACATAGGGACAGCCACGCCGGATCGCCTGCTCGACCCCGGCGACGAAGGCCTCGCCGACCGCGACGCCCATCGAACCGCCCATGAAGGCGAAATCCTGCACACCGATCACCACCGGGCGGCCATCGATGCGGCCGAAACCGTTCTGATAGGCATCGCGGTCGCCGGTCTGCGCGCGCGCCGCCTTGATGCGGTCGACATATTTCTTGGTGTCGCGGAACTTGAGCGGGTCTTCGGGCGCGGCGGGGGCGGGCAGAACCTCGTAAAGGCCGCCGTCGAAAAGCTGCGCGAAGCGTTCCTTGGCGCCGATGCGGTCGTGATGGTCGCAGCGCGGACAGACGTTCAGATTGTCCTCCCACTCCTTGACGAAGACCATCTGCTGGCACTGGCGGCATTTGTGCCACAGATTGTCCGCCGTATCGCGCTTCGCGGCGAAGGGCAGGGCGTTGCGGACGCGTTCGAGCCAGCTCATGCGGCATTCTCCTTCGCGCCGTGAATAGCATCGGCGAGGGTGCGGGCGAAAGCCTCGACATGCGGCGCGGCGGCATCGCCATGCGCGGCGATGATCTCGACCAGCGCCGATCCGACGACGACTCCGTCGGCGACTTTTGCGATCTGCTCGGCCTGTTCGGGGGTGCGGACGCCGAAGCCGACCGCGACGGGCAGGTCGGTGGCGGCCTTCAGGCGCGCCACCGCATCCTCGATGCTCGCCTGCGCGGCCTGCTGGAGCCCGGTGATTCCCGCGACCGAGACATAATAGAGGAAACCCCCCGCACCGTTCAGCACGTCGGGCAGGCGCGCCGCATCGGTGGTCGGCGTGGCGAGGCGGATCGGGGCGACGCCCGCGGCGCGGAGCGCGACACCAAGGTCCGCGTCCTCTTCCGACGGTATGTCGACGCAGATCACACCATCGACGCCCGCTTTCGCGCATTCGGCGGCGAACCATTCGGGCCCGCGGATCGTCATCGGGTTGGCATAGCCCATCAGGACGAGCGGCACTTGCGGATGGCGCGAGCGAAAGGCGGACGCGATGGCGAAAATGTCGGCGGTGGTCGTGCCCTTGCCGAGCGCGCGCAGGTTGGCGGCCTGGATCGCTGGGCCATCGGCCATCGGATCGGTGAACGGCATGCCAAGCTCGATCACGTCGGCGCCCCCCGCGACCAGCGCGTCGAGATTGGCGGCGGTATCGCCGTCGCCCGCGGTGATGAAGGTAACGAGCGCGGGGCCTTTGGAAAAGGCCGAAGCGAAGCGAGTCATAGAGCCCTCTCCCCTTCAGGGGAGAGGGTTGGGAGAGGGGGAGTCAAGAACGACGCAAGCTGCTCCAGAACCCCATCCATATTCGTCAACACGTCGCGGTTGGTAAATCTGATCACTCGATAACCCTGTTCTTCGAAATAAGCCGTCCTGGCCCGGTCATATGCCTCCTGACCTGCATGCGTGTCGCCGTCGATCTCTATCACCAGCATCGGCTCTCTGGACGAGAAATCGGCGATATACGGACCAATGACCTTTTGTCTGCGGAATTTGATTCCTTGAAAACGTGCCGCACGCAGTTCGAGCCACAAGCGGGTTTCGGGCTCGGTCTGTTCGCGGCGCATCTGCTTGGCGAACTCGATCAACTTTCGGTCCCGCATTCGTCCCCCTCTCCCAACCCTCTCCCCTGAAGGGGAGAGGGTTTTTAGAGCGCCACCCCCAGCGCATCCGCGACCGTGAAGATATCCTTGTCGCCGCGGCCCGAGAGGTTGACGATGATGATCTTGTCCTTGCCCAATGTCGGCGCGATCCGTTCGGCGGCGGCGATGGCGTGGGCCGACTCCAGCGCGGGAATGATGCCTTCCAGCTTCGTCAGCTTCTGGAAACTGGCGAGCGCCTCCGCATCGGTGACGGGTTCGTAGCGAACGCGCCCGATGTCGTGCAGCCAGGCATGTTCCGGACCGATGCCGGGATAGTCGAGGCCCGCCGAAATGCTGTGCGCCTCGGTGATCTGGCCGTCCTCGTCCTGCAACAGATAGGTCTTGTTGCCGTGAAGGATGCCGGGCCGCCCGCCCGCAAGGCTGGCGGCATGTTTCCTGTCGAGGCCTTCGCCCGCGGCCTCGACGCCGACGATCTCGACCTCGGCATCGTCGAGGAAGGGATGAAAGAGTCCGATCGCGTTCGATCCGCCGCCGACGGGCGCGATCAGCATGTCGGGCAGGCGCCCTTCCGCCTTCAGGATCTGCGCCTTCGCTTCTTCGCCGATCACCGACTGGAAATCGCGGACGAGCTCGGGATAGGGGTGCGGGCCGGCGACGGTGCCGATGATGTAGAACGTATCGTGGACGTTGGCGACCCAGTGCCGCAGCGCCTCGTTCATCGCGTCCTTCAGCGTCTTCGCGCCCGATTCGACCGCGACCACCTCGGCGCCGAGCAGCTTCATGCGGAATACGTTGGGCTGCTGCCGCGCGACGTCGACCGCGCCCATGAAGATGGTGCACGGCAGGCCGAACAGCGCCGCGACGGTCGCGGTCGCGACGCCGTGCTGCCCCGCGCCGGTCTCGGCGATGATCCGCGTCTTGCCCATCCGTTTCGCAAGCAGGATCTGGCCGATGCAATTGTTGATCTTGTGCGCGCCGGTGTGGTTCAGATCCTCGCGCTTCAGATAGATTTTCGCGCCGCCCAGATGGGCCGTCAGCCGCTCGGCATGCCAGAGCGGGCTCGGGCGGCCGACATAATGTTCGAGCAGATGCTCGAACTCGGCCCTGAACGCCGGATCGGCCTGTGCGGCGCGATATTCGCGTTCGAGGTCGAGGATCAGCGGCATCAGCGTTTCGGCGACATAACGGCCCCCGAAGGCGCCGAAATGACCGCGCGCGTCGGGCCCGGTGCGCAGGCTGTTCGATAGGGCGGAGCGGGGGGGAACGGCTTCGGTCATGGCTGGCTGTGTCCCTTAGGCGCTATGACGCCCTTGTCCATAGCCTCGATGCGCTTCAAACAGCGGTGAGGGACACGGCAAGGAGGCAGACGGATGAGCGGGGGCATGAATCGGCGCGAATTGTTGATGGCGGGCGGCGCGGCGTTGGCGACGGCGGCGGCCGCACCGGCCATTGCGCGGGACCGCGGCGGATCGCGGCTGCGGATCGGCATCATCGGCACCGGCGAGCGCGGACGCGTGCACCTGCGCGAACTGCTGCGCCGCGACGACGTTGACGTGACCGCGATCGCCGACATCGATCCCTTCGTGCTCGAAGCCGCCAAGGGGCAGTTCGATGCGGCGGGAAAGCCGCGCCCCGCCAGCTTCACCGGCGACGCCGAGGCGTGGCGTGCGATGCTGAAACCCGGAACGCTCGACGGCGTGCTGATCGTCACGCCGTGGGAATGGCACAAGCCGATGGCGATCGCGGCGATGGAGGCGCGCGTCGCGGTGGGGTGCGAAGTCGTCGCCGGCATCACGCTTCAGGACCATTGGGACGTGCTGGCGGCGCATGAGGCAACGCGCACGCCTTATATGCTGCTGGAAAATGTCTGTTATCGCCGCGACGTCATGGCGGTGCTCAACATGGTGCGGCAGGACCTGTTCGGCGAGATGATCCACCTCGAAGGCGGCTATCAGCACGATCTGCGCGACGTGAAATTCAATTCGGGCATTCCCGGCCGTCCCTATGGCGGCGGCGCCGAATTCGGCGCGAAGGGCTGGTCGGAGGCGCGCTGGCGCACCGACCACAGCGTCCGGCGCAACGGCGACCTCTATCCCAGCCACGGCATCGGCCCCTGCGCGATGTGGACGAATATCAACCGCGGCAACCGTTTCACCCGGCTGACCAGCTATGCGAGCAAGGCGCGCGGATTGCACGATCATGTGGTCGCGCAGGGCGGCGCGGACCACCCCAATGCGGCGGTGCGTTTCGCGCTGGGCGACGTCGTGACGACCAGCATCGCCTGCGCCAATGGCGAAACGATCCGGCTGACCCACGATACCAACCTGCCGCGTCCCTATTCGCTCGGTTTTCGGGTGCAGGGCACGCGCGGATTGTGGATGGACGTCGCCAAATCGCTCTACATCGAAGGCCGCAGCCCCGAACCGCATCGCTGGGAGCCGGCGGAGACGGTGCTCGGCCAGTACGACCATCCGTTGTGGAAACGTCACGCCGACCAGGCGGTCGGGGCCGGGCATGGCGGGATGGACTGGTTCGTTCTCAACGCCTTTGTCGAGGCGCTGAAGGCCGGCGCGCCGATGCCGATCGACATTTACGACGCGCTGACGTGGAGCGCGATCACGCCGCTGTCCGAACAGTCGATCGCAGAGGATAACCGGACGCTGGAGTTCCCCGACTTCACGCGCGGCGCGTGGCGCGAGCGGCGGCAGGATTTCGCGCTGGGCGACGCCTATTGAGCGGCGCGCACCGCCGCGCAGAAAGCAGCGATCCGGTCCAGGTCCTTGACCCCGGGCGCGCTTTCGACGCCTGAGGAGACATCGACGAGCGGCGCGCGCGTCGCCGCGATCGCGGCGGCGACATTGTCGGGAGTCAGGCCGCCGGCGATGCCCCAGTCGATCGTGTGGCGGTGGTTGGCGAGCAGCGACCAGTCGAAACGCGCGCCGTTGCCGCCGGGCAGCGCCGAGGCGGGGGCATCGAACAGGATGCGGTCGGCGATGCCGCGATATTTCTCGATCCGCTCGAGCGTCCCCGCGTCCTTGAGCCCGATTGCCTTCCATATCTCCGCCGGAACCAGCCGCTTTACGACCCCCAGCCATTCGGGAGTCTCGGTGCCGTGGAACTGGACGACATCGGGCCACACCGCGGCGAGCGCCTGCCCGGTGAGTTGCTGCGAGGCGTTGACGAGCAGCAGCACCACCTTGACATGCGCCCCGGCACGGCGCCGCAATTCGGCGGCGGTCCGAAGGTCGACATGCCGCGGGCTCGGCTCATAATGGACGAGCCCGATATAGGCCGCGCCCTGTTCGATGGCCGCATCGACCGCTTCGGGTGTCGAGAGACCGCAGATCTTGATGAGTGGTGGCATGCGGGGGTCTTTGGGCTGCAAATGGCATCAAGGCAACCGCAGATACCTATGGTTGGCAGCACGCCGGTCATGGTACAGCCTCGCAGGGGGAGGTTGCGATGCACCGCATATTATGGATGCTTTTGTTTCTGGGCCTGACGGCCTGCAATCCTGCGAACATGGCCACCGATGTCGCCGCCTCGGAAAAGGCGGTCGATGCATTTCACGACGACGCCAATGCCGGAAAATTTGACGACATCTACTTTGCTTCCGGCGAGGAAATGCAGCGTTCGGCGGATGTCGCGGAATTCGAGGAGTTTCTTGGTGCCGTGCAGCGCAAGCTGGGCAAGGCGGGAAACACGACGCAGCGAGGATGGCAGGTCAATATCGTGAACGGGCGGACCATGACGGTCCTGAATATGGAGACGATCTACGAAAAAGGCCGCGCCGTCGAAACTTTCACATTCAAATCTTCACCGAATGGACCGGTGCTTGTCGGCTACAACATTCAGTCCCCGGCGCTTGTTATCAACTGACGCCTGGGACGGATCGCTATTGGAAGATGGCGAGCCGGAGTCGAAGACGACCACAGGTCAAAATGGTGGTTTTCCGGGACCCGCAGCGCAGCGTGCTGACGGCACGTGAGCAGCGGAAGCACGAAAAGCCGCCATTCGCAGGCCGGCAGAGCTGAATGTCGATCCGGCCTAAAGCGTCGCCTCGATCGCGCGCGCTGCGAGGTCGGGGTCGTCGGACTGGCTGATCGGGCGTCCGACGACGAGGATCGAAGCGCCGTCGGCCATCGCCTCGGCCGGGGTGACGACGCGTTTCTGGTCGCCCAGCTTGCCGTTGGCGGGGCGGACGCCGGGAACGACGAAGAAGCCGCCGGGCCAGGCTGCGCGCGCGGCCTTGACCTCCTGCCCCGAGCAGACGATGCCGTCGAGTCCGGCGCTGCGCGCCAGCGCCGCGAGGCGCACCACCTGATCGTGCGGGGTTCCGCCGACGCCGATGTCGTCTAGGTCGGGCGAATCGAGGCTGGTCAGCACGGTCACGGCGACCACCTTGGTGTTCGCGCCCGCCGCCGCTTTCGCTTCCTCCATCATCGCGCGGCCACCCGCGCCATGGATGGTCAGGATCGCCGGTTCGAGCGGGCGGAGCGCCTGGATCGCCTTGGCCACCGTGTTCGGAATGTCGTGGAGCTTGAGGTCGAGAAAGATCGGCAGGCCGAGCTTCGCCATTTCGAGCACGCCATGATGCCCGTTGGCGCAGAAGAATTCGAGCCCGAGCTTCAACCCGCCGACATGATGGCGGACCTTCTGCGCCAGCGTCTGCGCGGCGTCGAGGTGCGGCGTGTCGATGGCGAGATAGAGCGGCGACGTCATGCGGACTCCAGGGGCGAGGGCGGGATATCGTTGACGGGCACGGTCGGAGGCGCGGGGTCGGTGGGGCGATTGGCCATCGCGCGCAGGTCGGCGAGCTGGCGCTCGCTCGCATCGAGACGGCGCTTCAGCGACCAGCGCGTCGCGCGCAGGGCGATCCACGTCGGCAGGCTGCCCAGCGCGAAGGCGACCAGCACGATCACCGGCAGCTTGGTCTCGGCTTCCCAGCCCGGCCAGATGGTCACCGTCACCGCGTTCCAGTTCGCAAAGGCGAACAGCAGCAGGACGATGGTCAGCAGGACCCAGATGATGGTGCGCAGGATTCCCACTGTTCCGCTCCTTGCTTGGCTTTGGACGGTTTCTAGGCGACTTCGGCCCCGGACGCCAGCCTATGCGGCTCCAAAGACGCGCGCGAAGATCGTATCGACATGCTTCATGTGATAACCGAGGTCGAACAGGTCCGTGAGTTGGTCGGCGGACAGGCGCGCGGTCACGTCGGCATCGGCCTTCAGCAGGTCGAGCAGCGACAGCTGCCCGTCCGATTCCCAGACCTTCATCGCATTGCGCTGGACCAGCGCATAGCTGTCCTCGCGGCTTGCGCCCGCCTGCGTCAGCGCCAGCAGGACGCGCTGCGAATGCACGAGCCCGCCCATGCGATCGAGATTCTTCTGCATCCGCGCGGGATAGACGAGCAACTTGTCGACCACGCCGGTCAGCCGCGCGAGCGCGAAGTCGAGCGTGACCGTCGCGTCGGGACCGATGAAGCGCTCGACCGACGAATGGCTGATGTCGCGTTCGTGCCACAGCGCGACATTCTCCAGCGCCGGAGTCACCGCGCTGCGCACCATGCGTGCAAGCCCGGTCAGATTCTCGGTGAGCACCGGGTTGCGCTTGTGCGGCATCGCCGACGAGCCCTTCTGGCCCGGCGAGAAATATTCCTCGGCCTCCAGCACCTCGGTGCGCTGGAGGTGGCGGATCTCGACCGCGAGCCGCTCGATCGACGAGGCGATGACGCCGAGCGTGGCAAAGAACATCGCGTGGCGGTCGCGCGGGATGACCTGGGTCGAGACGGGCTCGATCGCCAGGCCGAGCTTTGCCGCGACATGCGCCTCGACGCGCGGGTCGATATTGGCGAAGGTGCCGACCGCGCCCGAAATGGCGCAGGTCGCGATCTCGGCGCGCGCCGCGATCAGGCGGGTCCTGCACCGCGCGAATTCGGCATAGGCTTCGGCGAGCTTGAGCCCGAAGGTGACGGGTTCGGCGTGGATACCGTGACTGCGGCCGATCGTCGGGGTGAGCTTGTGCTCATGGGCGCGGCGCTTGATCGCCTCGAGCAGCGCGTCGAGATCGGCGAGCAATATGTCGGCCGCCTGCGTCAACTGCACGGCAAGGCAGGTGTCGAGCACGTCGCTCGACGTCATGCCCTGATGCATGAAGCGCGCTTCGTCGCCGACATGCTCCGCGACCCATGTCAGGAAGGCGATGACGTCATGCTTCGTCACCGCCTCGATGGCGTCGATCGCCGCGACGTCGATCGTCGGTTCGGTCGCCCACCAGTCCCACAATGCCTTGGCCGCCGATTGCGGCACGACGCCCAGTTCAGCCAGCGCGTCGGTCGCGTGCGCCTCGATCTCGAACCAGATGCGATAGCGATTCTCGGGCGACCAGATCGCGGTCATCTGGGGTCGGGCGTAACGCGGAACCATTGAATTTCCTTCCTTTTGCGGCGCCTTGTCGCGTTATGCAGGCGGAATCGCGACCAGCCGCCCCCTAGCAGGGGCAGGCGGCTACGCCAATCGGGCGCCTGCGGCAACTTTCGCGGCGCGCGGGCGGTTGTTCTCATGCCCCTTCGAACCAAGGCCGCGGGTTGTCGAATCCGGCCCCGTCGCCGCCAATGGAGACAGATCATGTTGAAACATATGCTTTTGATCGGCGCGGCCGCGGTGAGTTTCCCCGCGTTCGCGCAGACGGAAACCCCGCCGCCCGACGATGCGACGCAGACCGCGCCCGAAACGATGCCGCCGGCCGACACGACCGCACCGGCACCTGTCGAACCGGACACGCCGCCGCCGGTGGACGACATGACGGCCCAGCCGGCTCCGTCGAGCCCGCCGCCGCAGTCGAGTCCCGCCCCGTCGGACGGCGCCGCGACCCCGAGCCAGATCGCGCAGATCGTCGAGCAGGAATTCCCCACCTATGACGGCGATGCGAACGGCGAACTCAGCGAGACGGAATTCTCCGCCTGGATGAAGAAGCTGCGCACCGCGACCGACCCGACGGTTGATCCGGAATCGGAGCAGGTGAAGAGCTGGGTTGCCCAGGCGTTCGGCGCCGCCGATGCCGACAAATCGGGCGGCGTCAGCAAGACCGAACTCATCGGCTTCCTGTCGCGCGGCGCCTGAATGCGTCCCTGACCTGAACCAGGTCCCAGACACGGCGGAACAGCCGTCGGAGCGATCCGGCGGCTGTTTCCGTTTGCCCGCGGTCCGCGTGGATCAGGCGGCTTCGGCCTGTATGACGCGGACGATCGACAGATTATGATCCTGCCCGTCGCGGTCGGGCCAGCGGATGGTCTGGCCCTCGCGCAGGCCGATCAGTCCCGCCCCGACCGGGGTCAGGATCGAGATGCGGCCCGCGGAGATATCGGCGTCGCGCGGGTAGACGAGTTGCAGGGTCCGCGTCGCGCCGCTGTTCTCGTCGACGAACTCGACGGTCGAGCGCATCGTCACGACATCGGACGGAATGCGCTCGGCCTTGTGGATGGTGGCGCGCGCGATTTCGTTCAGCAGCATTTCGCTGACCTGCGGCAGATCGTCTTCCTTGGCGATAGCAAGGTCGGTCAGCGCGTCGGCTTCGGTATCGATCATGTGGATGGGCGGCCGGCGGGTCGCCTTGCTGTTGGTCGTCATGGGTTCTTTTTTTCCGAAAGAGGATTGCGGGCGAGGCTCGGCTGCGCCGCTGGAATCGGGTTGGGTGGATTTTCGCCCCGGGTTCGGGGCAGGAGGCACCGGACCCGGGGCTAGAGGCCCACGAGAATCTGACCCGCGCGGAGGTCGAAACGGGAAGGGGTGCACTGAGTCGGCATGGCGCGATGATGTCGTGCCGCGCAGCGCAAGTCAAACATTCCGATGGCGTCGCGACGCGGGTCGGGGCCGGACGTGCGTCCGCGCCGCCTTACAACAGGCCCATCGCGCGGAAGCTGCGATGATCGCCGCCGCCGATGATGATGTGATCGTGGAGCGTGATCCCCAGCTTCCGCGCCGCCTCCGCGATGTCGCGGGTGATCGCGATGTCCTGCCGGCTCGGTTCGGGGCTGCCGCTCGGGTGGTTGTGGACGAGGACGATCGCCGCCGCGCCCAGTTCGAGCGCGCGCTTGACGACCTCGCGGACATAGATGGCCGACTGGTCGATCGATCCTTCGCTCATCACCTCGTCGCGGATCAGCATGTTGCGCGCGTTGAGGTAGAGGACGCGGACGCGTTCGATGTCGATCGGCCCCATGTCGGCGCGCAGCCAGTCGAGCAGCGCGTCCCAGCTCGACAGCAGGGGCCGGTCGCGAAATTCGCCTTTCAGCATCCGCAGGCTCGCCGCCTGGACGATCTTCAGCGCCGCGACCGCCGTGTCGCCCATGCCGGCGACGCGGCGCAGCGATTCGGGATCGGCGCTGACGAGCTGTGCCAGCGAGCCGAATTCGCGCAGCAGGGCCTTGGCGAGCGGCTTCGTGTCGCGGCGCGGGATGGCGAGCGCGAGCAGATATTCGACCAGCTCGTAATCGGCCATGCCTTCGGCGTCGCCGAGCAGGCGCGCGCGCAAGCGGGCGCGATGACCGGCGTGATCCGGGATCGGGGCGGGCGCGTCGGCCATGTCGGGACCGGAATAACCGCCTTGTGAGGCACGCTCAACGGTCATAGAAACGCTTTTGCTTCGATGCGGTGCAATATCTTGCAGCGAAACGGGAATTCCGGCGTTGCTGACAGGAAGGGCAGACCGGGGACGGGGAACGGGCGAGATTGGAATATGACCGCATGACGTCATCGCCGGTTTCGCGATCCGCCACTTTTTCATCGCGGTCACGCGCATGAGCGAACCTGTCGCTGCAGATTCGGCATCGCGGCCCCGGCTCCGCAAGCGCTGGATTGCGGGCGGCGCATTGATCGCGATCGCGGCGGGCCTGTGGTTCGCGCGCGCGCCGATCGCCGACAGCTTCATTCGCGACCAGCTCGACCAGCGCGGGGTTCCCGCGCGCTACACGATCGAACGGATCGGTTTCCGCACCCAGCGGCTGACCGACATCGTCATCGGCGATCCCGCGCGTCCCGACCTGACCGCGCGCCGCGTCGAGGTCGTGCTCGATTGGGGCTTCACCGGTCCCTATGTGGCGCGGATCGACGCCGAAGGCGTGCGTCTCTACGGCGCCTTCGCCGACGGGCGCCTGTCTTTCGGCGCGCTCGACAAGTTCCGCGATCCGACGAGCACGTCGCCCTTCGTGCTGCCCGATCTGGCGGTGACGCTCACCGATGCGCGCGCGCGCGTGGGGACGCCGTGGGGCGCCGTCGGCGCGGCGCTGAACGGGAAGGGCAATCTGCGCCGGGATTTCGACGGAAGGCTCGCGCTGGTCGCGCCGACACTCGCCGCGGCCGGGTGCAGCGGTCGCGACGTCAGCTTTTACGGCCGCGTGCGCGTGCGCGACGTGCGGCCGCAGCTTGTCGGGCCGCTCCGCGGCGCAAGCCTCGCCTGCGCCGGGGGCAAGCTGACGGCTGCGTCGCCGCAGATTGCGCTCGATCTCTCGCTGTCAGAGGATCTGCGCCAATGGCGGGGCACCGCCGATGCCAGCATTGTCCGGCTCGCGGCGGGACCGGCGGCGGCCGAACGGATCGGCGCCCGCGCGCAATTCTCGGGCGACGCCGGTCGCACCGCGATCAGCGTGGAGGCAGCGATGGCGGGGCTGCGCGCTGACGCCGTCACCGCCGAGCAGGTGGCGCTGACCGCCAGGGCCACGGTCGGCGAACAGGCGCCGAAGGTCGACGGCGAATTGACATTCGCCCGCGCCAGCGCCAGCGAAGCGCTGCGGCGCGCCATCGTTCAGGGTGGCCGTTCGGTCGATGGCAGTCCGGTCGGCCCGTTGGCGGAGCGCGCGGCGACGGCGCTTGCCGCCATGCTCGCCGAAACCGGAGGTAAGGCGCGATTCGCGCTGGCGGGGGAGGGCAGATCGGCCCGGATCGAGCTGATCGCTCCCGAATTGCGCGGTGCCAGCGGCGCTTATTTCACCGGCAGCGACGACAGCCGCATCGCCTATCTGCTGGGGGCGTCCGAGCCCGCCGTGATCGCCGCCGGACAATGGGCCTTCGGCGGCGGCGGCCTGCCGTCGGGATCGCTCCAGCTCGACCGGCACACGGATGGCACGATCGCCGGCGTCGCAACGGTCGAACCCTATGCCGCCGGCGGGGCGCGCCTTGCGCTGGCTCCGGTGCGATTCTCGGGCGGCGCGCTGCTGCGTTTCGCGACCCGCGCCGAGCTGTCGGGCCCGGTCGGCGATGGGCGCGTCGAGCGGCTGTCGGTGCCGCTCGCCGGCGTGCTGGCGCCGAACGGCGCGCTCGCGCTCGACGGCGGCTGCACGCGAATCGGCGCCGATCGGGTCGATGTGGGCGGGTTCCGGCTGGCCCCCACGCGAATCGACTTGTGCAGCCGTCCCGGCGCGCCGCTGCTGAGCGCCGGGCCGCAGGGGCTGCGCGGGCATATCCGCGTGCCGGGCATCGCGCTGCGCGGGACGAGCGGGACCTCGCCCTTCGCTTTCGATGCGCGCGGTGCCGACATCGATCTGGCCGCGATGCGCTGGGCGCTGGCCGGCGCCGAGGTGCGGCTGGGCGAGGGGGACAGCGCGACGCATTTCGCCGCCGCATCGCTAACCGGTCGCCGGGCGGCGCAGGGAATGGGTGGCGACCTCAAGGGCGCGGGCGGCAAGATCGGCGCCGTTCCGCTCATCCTGTCCGACATTGCGGGGCCGTGGCGCTGGGGCAGCGGCGGGCTGACGCTCGACGGCGGCGTGCGCCTGACCGACGCAGAGCCCGATGCGCGCTTCTTTCCGCTCGTCGCCGACGGCGCGCGTCTGCGCTTCGCGAACGGCACGATCGATGCCGAGGCGGCATTTCGCGAAGAGAAGAGCGGGCGATCGGTCGTCGACACGACGATCACCCACCGGCTCGACAGCGGCAGCGGCGCCGCCGACCTCAAGGTCCGCGAACTGCGATTCGACGACCGGTTCCAGCCCGATCAGCTCACCCGCCTCGCGCTCGGCGTCGTCGCCAACGTCCAGGGATCGGTCGTCGGCGACGGGCGGATCGAATGGACGCCCGATGGCGTCACCAGCCACGGCACCTTCGCGACCGCCGACGCGAATCTGGCCGCTGCCTTCGGTCCGGTGACGGGACTGACCGCGACCTTGACCTTCGACGATCTGATCGGCCTGCGGTCGGCGCCGGGGCAGGTGGCCCGGATCGACGAGATCAATCCAGGCATCCCGGTGATCGGGGGAACGATCACCTATCGGCTGCTCGGCGACAATCGCGTGCGGATCGACGGCGGGCGCTGGCCGTTCGCGGGCGGCGAACTGTCGCTGCATCCGACGACGCTCGATTTCAACGCCAGCCAGACGCGGCGCCTGTCGTTCGACATCGTCGGCGTCGATGCGGCGATCTTCCTCCAGCAGTTCGGCTTCGACAACATCAACGCGACCGGCCTGTTCGACGGGACGCTGCCCGTCGAGTTCGACGGGCTCGGCGGGCGCATCGTCGGCGGGCGGATCGATGCGCGCGCCGGCGGCGGGACGCTCGCCTATGTCGGCGAACTGTCGAACCACAATCTGGGCGCGATCGCCAATTTTGCCTTTGGCGCGCTGCGATCGCTCCAATATGACGACCTGACGATCATATTGAACGGGGATCTGGACGGCGAGATGGTGACCGACATCCGCTTCGGCGGCGTGGGGCAGGGCGAGGGCGCGACGCGCAATTTCCTGACCAAACAGATCGCCCGATTGCCGCTGGTCTTCAACGTCAAGATCCAGGCGCCCTTCCGCCAGCTCATCACATCGGCCAAGGGATTCTACGATCCGACGCTGCTGATCGAACAGAATCTGTCGACCCTGTTGCGCGTGCAGGAAGAGGCCGAAGCCGCGGCCGCCGCCGCATCGAAACCCGTTCAGCCCCCAGAAAGCGAGCCCATGCCATGACCGCCATCAAGACCGGAGCAAGGAGGCATGCCATCGGCGCGCATGCTCTGGCGAGCCTGATCCTTGCACCTGCCCTCGCGGGTTGCGTACAGATCGACACGCCGGACAAGCCGATCGAGATCAACCTGAACATCAACATCAAGCAGGAAGTTGTGTATAGGCTGGATGGCGATGCCAAGAAGCTCATCGAGCAGAATAGCGAGATATTCTGACGCGAACTGGATTGGGGACACAAAAGAGATGCGTGTGAAACAGTGGAAACCCGGCGCGATGGCGATGGCGGCGATTGCCGCGACAGCCGCGGTGGCGGTCGCCGTTCCCTCGGCGATGGCGCAGCGCGATCCGGCCTATGAACAGGCACGGGCCGACGGCCAGATCGGCGAGCAGCCCGACGGCTATCTGGGCTTCGTGTCGACGCCGACCGATGCGGTGCGCAAGCTCGTCACCGACATCAACATCAAGCGCAAGGCCGCCTATACCAGCAATGCGCCGCAGGGCAGCACGGTCGAGCAGTTCGCCTTCGCGACCGGGTGCAACCTGATCGCGAAGACCAAGCCGGGCGAGAAGTACAAGGCGCCCGACGGCCGCTGGCTGACCCGCGACAGCGGCGCGCCGGTCCGGGATTCGCGCTGCCCCTGAGATCACAGCTTCGCAGCGCCCGCGGGCGCTTGATGCCGCCGCGCCCCTAAACGCGGCGGCATTTTTGCGTCCGCAAGAGGCGCGCTCCGAATGATATTGCCGCAGCGCAGCAAGATTAAGCCGCGCGTTCGTGTGCGGGCATTGACTTCATGGGGCGGCGTTTCTAAACGGACCGCGCCTCAGGGGTCCCCCGATTTTTCGGGCCTTTTTTCGCAGGCAGAATCGGGGCATTCCGGTTCTGTTTCAGGAGGATGGCGGAAGATGACGGGGAATGGCAGCGATCCGGAACCAGCTTCGGAGGATTCGCGCCTGGTCTCGCTCGAAGAGCGATTGGACCGGGCCGAAGCCGCAGAAGCCAGGCGGGCCGGGGTCAGCGCGCCCGAATCCGACGCCAATTATCGGCTCGGAAACCGGGTTCTGGCCGAATTGCTGGGCGGGATGCTGGGCGGTGCGTTGATCGGCTGGCTGATCGACCGCTTCGCCGACACCTCGCCCTGGGGTTTGTTGGGGATGCTGGCTCTCGGGGTCGTCGTCGCCTTCAGGAATATCTTTCGGATCGCCAATGCCGCATCGCGCGACAAGGGCGGCTCGGCATAGGCTCAAGGTTCAGCCCGGCACCGTCAGGCGCGGGGATAGTTTGGAGTGACGCGCGTGTCCGCAGAGGCCGGTAAATTCGACCCGATGCACCAGTTCACCGTCGAACCGATCGCGAAGCTGTTCGCGGTCGAGGGACGGGAGGTGTGGCTGACCACCAGTGCGGTCTGGATGGCCGCCGCCGCCGTCATCCTGTGGCTCTTCATGCTCGGCGGCATGAAGCGGCAGCTCGTTCCGGGGCGCTGGCAGATGGCCGTCGAAGGTTTCACCGGTTTCGTTTCGTCGATGATGTCGACGAACATCGGACCGGAAGGGCGCAAATACACGCCCTATGTCTTTTCGCTCTTCATGTTCATTCTGTTCTGCAACGTGCTGGGAATGGTGCCTTTCGCGCTGGCTGGCCTGCACCCGCTGACCGTGACGAGCCACTTCACCATCACCGGCATCCTCGCGATCCTGTCCTTCGCGATCGTGCTCGTCGTCGGCTTCTGGCGCCACGGGCTGCATTTCTTCTCGCTGTTCGTCCCGCACGGCACGCCGTGGCCGATGATCCCGTTCATCGCGCCGATCGAATTCGTGTCGTTCATGGTGCGCCCGTTCAGCCTCGGCCTGCGACTGTTCGTCGCGATGACCGCCGGGCACGTGCTGCTGGAGGTGTTCGCGAACTTCATCGTCCAGAGCTCGGGCGCCGGTGTCGCGATCGGGCTCCCGGTCGGCATCGCCAGCCTCGCCCTGATGGTCGGTATCAGCGCGCTCGAGCTGCTGGTCGCGGGCATCCAGGCTTATGTTTTCGCCCTGTTGACCTCGCTCTATATCAACGACGCGGTCAATCTTCACTAATCCCGTTTCAATCCAAACGTTTATCTCAAGGAGTTAAGTTCATGGACGCACAAGCAGCGACGCTCATCGGTGCCGGTCTCGCCGCGATCGGCGCCGGCATGGCCGCGATCGGCGTGGGCAATGTCTTCGGCAGCTTCCTGGAAAGCGCGCTGCGCAATCCGGCGGCGGCCGACGGTCAGCAGGGCCGCCTGTTCATCGGCTTCGCCGCGGCGGAGCTTCTGGGCCTGCTGTCGTTCCTGATCGCGATCCTGCTCTATCTGAAGGCGGCCTGACGGTCGACGCCGCGCCGGTTCCGCCTTGTGGCGGGACGGCGCGGCGGCCTTTCGGCGCGCGTGCGCCGGGCAGTCGTCAATCGGAAGAAGAGAAATGCCACAGATCAACCAGCTTGCGGAAAATTGGTTCTTCGCATCGCAGCTTTTCTGGCTCGCGCTGATTTTCGGCGCGGTTTTCGTGGTGATCGGTCTCGGCATGTATCCCAAGATCGAGGCGACCGTCGACGCGCGCGACCGCAAGATCGCCGACGATCTGGCCGCGGCCAAGGCGGCGCACGCCTCGGCCGACGGGCTGGAGGAACAATATCGCCAGCAGAGCGACCTCAGCCGCGCCGCCGCGCAAAAGGCGGTGCAGGATGCGAAGGACAAGGCGGCGCGCGACGCCGAAAAGCGCCTTGCCAAGGTCGATGCCGAACTGGCGGAGAAAATGACGGCGGCCGAAGCCGATGTCGCCGCGGCGCGCGGATCGGCGATGGCCGAGATCGAATCGGTCGCGGCGGAAGCGGCGAGCGAACTCGTCGCGAAGCTGTCGGGTGTGAAGGTCGCCGCCGCGGACGCGAAGCAGGCGGTGAAGGCGGTGCTCCATGGCTAATCTGACTCTGGTCCTGTCCGAAGCCGCCGGTGCGGCGCATGGCGGCGGCGCGGCGGGCTCGATCCTGTCGTCGCCGAGCTGGTGGGTTGCACTGGCGATGACGATCTTCCTCGGCGTTCTCGTCTGGAAGAAGGCGCCCGCCGGGATCGGCGCGATGCTCGACAAGAAGATCGCCGAAATCGCCAGACAGCTCAGCGAAGCCGAACAGCTCCGGCTCGACGCCGAATCGCTGAAGGCCGAATATGAGGCGAAGCTCGCCCACGCGGCGAAGGAAGCCGATGACCTGCGCGCCCGCGCCGAGGCCGAGGCCGAGGGGCTCGTCGCCAAGGCGAAGGCCGACGCGACCGCGCTGATCGGGCGCCGCAAGCAGATGGCCGAGGACCGCATCGCGGCCGCCGAAGCCAGCGCGCTCGCTGATGTGCGCGAAGCGGCGGCAAAGGCCGCCACCGACGCGGCGGCCGCCCTGATCGCCGCCCGGCACGATGCCAAGGCGGACGCGGCCCTCGTCGATCAGGCGATCGCGGCGGTCGCCAAGGGCTGACCGTTCGACATCGTCGAAGCCGACATTGCCGATTCAGGACGCCCGCGGATTTCCGCGGGCGTCTTGGTATCATCAGGGTGTCGAGCCTCCGTCCTCGCACCGCTCCCACTTACGGAAGGGGGATGGATGCGCTCGCTATCGCGGCTTTCTGACCCGCCCCTATGGCGACCTGCGGCGTCATCGCCTACATGGCTGGCATGGCTCGCCCCAACGCTCCCGACCGGTTCAACGAAGAGAAGGCGACCTATGTCGTCCGCGGCGGCGGGGCGGAGGGCGACAAGCCCGACCTGACGCGCGGGGCCGAGGTGATCCGCGGCGTGGTGCGCAAATTGCCGGTCCGGCCCGGCGTCTATCGCATGCTCGATGCGCGCGGCGACGTGCTCTATGTCGGCAAGGCGCGCGCGCTGAAGAACCGCGTCACCAATTACACGCAGGTCGCGCGATTGCCGCAGCGGCTCCAGCGCATGGTCGCGCAGACGCGCGCGATGGAGATCGTCACCACCACCAGCGAGGCCGAGGCGCTGCTGCTCGAAGCGCAGCTCATCAAGCGCTATCGCCCGCCCTACAATGTGCTGCTGCGCGACGACAAGAGCTTCCCCTTCATCCTGCTGCGCGCCGACCATGATTTCCCGCGCGTCCAGAAGCACCGCGGCGCGCGGCGCGCCAAAGGGCGCTATTACGGACCGTTCGCGAGTGCCGGGTCGGTGAACCGCACGCTCAACGCGCTGCAGAAGACCTTCCTGCTGCGAAGCTGTACCGACAGTTTCTTCGCCAACCGCTCGCGTCCCTGCCTGCTCTATCAGATCCGCCGCTGTTCGGCGCCGTGCGTCGGGCGGATCGGCAAGGCGGACTATGCCGAACTGGTGAGCGACGCGCAGGATTTCCTCGAAGGTCGCTCGACCGCGGTGCAGAAACGGCTCGGCGCCGCGATGACCAGGGCCGCCGAGGCGATGGACTATGAACTGGCGGCGGTGTTGCGCGACCGGTTGAAGGCGCTGACCTTCATCCAGGGCAGCCAGTCGGTCCACGCCGACGGGCTGGGCGACGCCGACGTCTTCGCGCTTGCGGCAAAGGGCGGGCAGCTCTGCGTCGCGGGCTTCTTCATCCGCGGCGGGCAGAACTGGGGGCATCGCAGCTTCTTCCCCGCGCACGTTGCGGGGGTGCCCGAGGCGGAGGTGATGGCGAGCTTCCTGATGCAATTCTACGAAGGCGTGCCGCCGCCCAAGCTGATCCTCGTCGACCGCGAGCCCGACGATTGTCCGCTGCTTGCCGAAGCGCTGAGCGAAACGGCAGGACGCAAGGTGGAGATCAGCGTGCCGCAGCGCGGCAACCGCCGCCGTCTCCTCGAACAGGCGGTGCGCAACGCGGGCGAGGAACTCGACCGCAGGCTGGCGGAAAGCAGCACGCAGGCGAAGCTCGGCCGCGAGCTGGCCGAACTGTTCGACCTCGACGAGGCGCCGCAGCGCATCGAAATCTACGACAACAGCCATATCCAGGGGACCAACGCGCTCGGCGCGATGGTCGTCGCGGGCCCCGAAGGCTGGATCAAGGGCGCCTATCGCAAGTTCAACATCAAGCGCGCCGAGACGCAGCCCGGAGATGATTTCGCGATGATGCGCGAGGTCTTTCAGCGCCGTTTCGCGCGCGCGATCGAGGAAGATCCCGAACGGACCAGGGGCGAATGGCCCGATCTGGTGCTGATCGACGGGGGGCGCGGGCAGGTGTCGGCGGTCTCGACCGTTTTCGCCGAACTCGGGATCGACGATCTGCCTTATGTCGGCGTCGCCAAGGGGCCCGACCGCAACGCCGGGCGCGAGACGTTCTACCTGCCCGACGGGCGCGAATTCACGCTGCCCCCCAACAACGCGGTGCTCTTCTATATCCAGCGCCTGCGCGACGAGGCGCACCGCTTCGCGATCGGCGCGCATCGGCAGAAGCGCGCGAAGGCGATGGGGTCGTCGCCGCTCGACGAGGTGCCGGGGATCGGGCCGGCGCGCAAGAAGGCGCTGCTCATGCATTTCGGCACCGCGCGCGCGGTGCGCGGCGCGAGCCTGGAGGATTTGCAGAAGGCGCCCGGGGTGAGCGCGGGCGTCGCGCAGGCGGTGTATGATTTCTATCATGCGGGGGGATGATTTTTGAAGCCACTCCTCTTCAGGGAGGGGGTGAAAGGGAAGGATAGGTCATGGATTTTGCAGCCGCGATGCCGCTGGCGGGAACGCTGGGCGTCACCATCCACGAAGGAACGAAGGATCGCGTCGCGGGCAAACTGCCCGTGCGCCCCGAAATCTGCACCGCCGGACAGATCGTCCATGGCGGCGCGATCATGGCCTTTGCCGACTGCCTTGGCGCGGTGGGCGCGTTCCTGACGCTGCCCGAGGGGGCGAGCGGCACGACGACGATCGAGAGCAAGACCAATTTCCTCGGCGCTGGTCCCGAAGGGTCGGTGCTGATCGGCGAGGCGACGCCGGTCAGGATCGGCAAGCGGCTCTCGGTATGGCAGACGCGCATCCGGACCGAGGACGGCGCCGATGTCGCGCTGGTGACGCAGACGCAGATGGTGCTTTGGCCAGCCTGACCGCCGAGGCGATCGTCTGCGCGGTGCGCGCGCATGGCGAGCATGGCGCGATATTGCGCGCGCTGACGCGCGAGGCGGGGCTGGTCGCCGGCTATGTGCGCGGCGGCCGCTCGCGGCGGCTGCGGCCGATCCTGATGCCGGGCAATCTGGTCGCGCTCGACCTGCGGGCGCGGACCGAGGAGCAGCTCGGCGGCGCGACGGTCGAGCTGCTGGCGAGCCGGGCGCCGCTGCTGGCCGAGCCGCTGCCCGCGGCGGCCATCGAATGGGCGACGAGCCTGACCGCGGCGACGCTGCCCGAAGCGCAGCCCTATCCGGCACTCTATGTCGCGCTGGCCGCCGTTCTCGATGCCATCGGCGTCGCGCCCTCGGCGCGGCAATGGGCGCTTGCGCTCGGGCGCTATGAATTGTTGCTGCTTGCCGAACTCGGCTTTGGGCTCGACCTCGGCGAATGCGTCGTGACGGGAACGTCCGACGATCTGGCCTATGTAAGCCCGAAGTCGGGTGGCGCCGTAAGCGCGGCCGCTGCCGCCGGATATGAAAGCCGGCTTCTCCGCCTGCCGCCGTTCCTGCGCAACGATCGGCCCGGCGAGACGGCGGCCGAACCCACGATGACGGATGTCATCGATTTTCTGGCACTGACCGGGCATTTTCTTGACCGCGATGTACTCGACGGGCGCAACCGCGACTTGCTGACGGCAAGGGAAAGATTGCTCGACCGGCTCAAGAGGGCGGTTGCGTGAAGCGACCAGCCTGCTTAGAGCGTCCCCGTCAAACCAAGGCCATCCGCTTCCTCCGTTTGTGCTGAGCTTGTCGAAGCACCGTCCTTCTTTCGACGGCGTGACAGAGAAGACCAGCCCGGCGACACCTTCAGGGCGAACGGCCAGATCCGGACGGGAAGGCGAAGCATTGAAGATCCTGCTGCTGGCCGGCGACGGCATCGGTCCCGAAATCATGGCGGAGGCCGGGAAGGTGCTGGACGCGCTGGCGCTGCCGGTGACGCTCGACCGCGCGCTGGTCGGCGGCGCAGCCTATGAAGCGAGCGGCCACCCGCTGCCGCCCGAAACGCTGGCGAAGGCGAAGGCGGCCGATGCCATCCTTTTCGGCGCGGTCGGCGATCCGCGCTTCGATGCGGTCGAGCGCCATCTGCGGCCCGAACAGGCGATTCTGGGCCTGCGCGCCGAACTGGGGCTGTTCGCCAACCTGCGCCCCGCGAAGCTGTTTCCGGGGCTCGAAGACAGTTCGGCGCTGCGTCCCGAGGTCGCGTCGGCGATCGACCTGCTGATCGTCCGCGAGCTCAACGGCGACGTCTATTTCGGCGAGAAGGGCACGCGCACGACCGCAAGCGGCGAGCGCGAGGGCTATGACGTCATGGCGTACAGCGAAAGCGAGGTGCGGCGGATCGCGCACGTCGCCTTCCGCGCGGCGCAGGGACGCGGCAAGCGGCTCTGCTCGGTCGACAAGGCCAATGTCCTCGAAACCTCGCAGCTCTGGCGCGACGTGGTGATCGAGGTCGCGGCCGAATATCCCGACGTCGCGCTCAGCCACATGTATGTCGACAATGCCGCGATGCAGCTCGTCCGCAACCCTGGCCAGTTCGACGTGATCGTCACCGGCAATCTGTTCGGCGACATATTGTCCGACCAGGCGTCGATGTGCGTCGGCTCGATCGGCCTGCTCGCCTCGGCCTCGCTGGGCGAGGGGCGCCGCGGGCTCTACGAGCCGATCCACGGCAGCGCGCCCGACATCGCGGGCAAGGGGATCGCCAACCCGCTGGCGATGATCCTGTCGCTCGCCATGCTGCTGCGCCATTCGGGCGGCGACGAGGCGAACGCGGCGCGGATCGAGGCGGCGGTGGGGCAGGTGCTCGCCGACGGCTGCCGCGGCGCCGACCTTGGCGGCACGATGGGGACGACGGCGCTCGGCGATGCGGTGGTTTCGGCTTTGAACGGACAGGGCAGATGAAGAAGACGACGGGTTTCGATCGCGACAGGACGCGCCGCTGGCATCCGGCCACGCAGGCGGTGCGCGGCGGCACGTGGCGCAGCGAGCATGGCGAGACGTCGGAAGCGCTCTTCCTGACCTCCGGCTACAGCTACGACAGCGCGGAGAGCGTCGCGGCGCGCTTTGCCGGCGAAGAGCAGGGCATGACCTATTCGCGCCTGCAGAATCCGACCGTCGCGATGCTCGAGGAACGCATCGCGCTGATCGAGGGGGCCGAGGCGTGCCGCGCGCAGGCGAGCGGCATGGCGGCGATGACCACGGCGCTGCTGTGCCAATTGTCGGCGGGCGACCATATCGTCGCGGCCAAGGCGGCGTTCGGGTCGTGCCGCTGGCTCGTCGATACGCTGTGCCCGCGCTTCGGGATCGAATCGACGGTGGTCGACGGGCGCGACAATGATGCATGGGAAAGGGCGATCCGCCCCAATACCAAGGTCTTCTTTTTCGAGACCCCCGCCAATCCGACGCTCGACATCGTCGACATGGCGCATGTCTGCGGGCTCGCGAAGGCGCACGGCATCACCAGCGTCGTCGACAACGCCTTCGCGACCGCGGTACTCCAGCGCCCGCTCGACTATGGCGCCGATGTCGTCGCCTATTCGGCAACCAAGCTGATGGAAGGACAGGGGCGCGTGCTCGCCGGCGCGGTGTGCGGCAGCGCGGCGTTCATCAACGACGTCCTGTTGCCGTTTCAGCGCAACACCGGTCCGAACCTGTCGCCGTTCAGCGCGTGGGTCGTGCTGAAAGGCCTCGAAACGCTCGACCTGCGCGCGCGGCGCCAGTCGGAGAACGCGCTCGCGGTCGGCAAGGCGATCGAGGGACGCGTCGCGCGCATGCTGCATCCGGGGCTTCCCAGCCACCCGCAGCACGAACTGGCGGCGCGCCAGATGGAGGCGTGCGGACCGATCTTCGCCTTCGAACTGCCCGGCGGCGCCGCGCAGGCGATGGCCTTCCTCAATGCGCTCGAACTCGTCGACATCAGCAACAATATCGGCGACGCGCGCAGCCTGTGCTGCCATCCGTGGACGACAACCCATTATGGCGTCAGCCCCGACGTGCGGCTCGACATGGGCGTCGGCGAGGGGCTGCTGCGCATCAACATCGGGCTGGAGGATCCGCGCGACGTCATCGCCGACCTCGACCAGGCATTGACCAGGGTGGGGCTTTGAGCGACCTTGCCCGGACGATGATCGACTCTCTCTTCCCCTTTGCGGCGACCACCGGGCCGATCACCGTGCGCGTGGCGGTGAGCTATCTGCCCGAACAGTCGCATCCGGCGCTCGGCCGCTGGTTCTGGGCCTATCACGTCCGGGTCGAGAATGATGGCGCGGTCGCGGCGCAACTGATCAGCCGTCATTGGCGGATCAGCGACGGACGCGGCCAGGTGAGCGAGGTCGAGGGTGAGGGTGTCGTCGGCGAACAGCCGCTGATCGCGCCCGGCGCGTCGTTCGACTATGTATCGGGCTGTCCGCTGTCCACCCCCGAAGGGTCGATGGTCGGCAGCTATATGATGGAGATGGGCGACGGATCGCAGATGCTCGTCGCGATCCCGCAATTCCCGCTGGTGGCACCGGCAACCGCGTCATGAAGCGCACCCACCTGCCGCTGAACGCCCTGCGCGTGTTCGATGCTGCTGCCCGGCACCTCAGCTTCACGCGCGCCGCCGACGAACTGGCGGTGACCCCCGCCGCCGTCGGGCAACAGATTCGCGCGCTGGAGGATATGCTGGGCGTCGTCCTGTTCCGCCGCACCCCGAAGGGGCTGGAACTGACGGGAGAGGCGACCGCCGGGCTCGACGCGTTGCGGCAGGGGTTCCTGATGTTCGAGGAATCGGTGCGCGCGATGCAGGCGGGCCAGTCGTCGCAATCGCTGACGATTGCCGCGCCGCGCGACCTGACCGCCAAATGGCTCGCGCCCCGGCTCGCGCGTTACAGCCAGCAGGCGCCCGACGTCCGCTTCACGCTGGTGTCGGCCGACGACGGCATCGACTTCACCGAGGCGAACCTCGACCTCGCGATCTTCTGGACCGACGGCGCCGGCGAGCATGAGGGCGTGCCGCTTTCCGAAGCGCATATGGTGACGGTCGCGGGGCCCGGCAGCGAGAGCGAGACGCGCATCGCGTGGCCCGGCTGCCCGGTCGAGGACGGCGAGCCCGCGCTGCGGCTCGGCGATGCGGGCCTTGCGATTGACGCCGCGGCGAACGGGCTGGGACAGGCGAATGTCCCGGCGATGCTGGCGGAGGCCGATCTGGCGGCCGGGCGCGTCCGGCTGGTACGCGAGCCCTTCGCCGTGAAGCGCGGCTACTGGCTCGTCGCCCCCTTGCCGCAATGGCGGCAGGCGAAGGTCAAGGCGCTGGTGGCGGCGCTGACGGCGTGACGCCATCCTTCGCCGCGAGGGCGAGGAGGCGCGTGACGAGGCCGACCAGTTTCGCGCCGTCGAGGTCGGCCTTGTCATTGTTCCAGCTTGCCGTGACGACGAACCATTTGCCGTCGATCTTGCGCCGTCCCAGCAGGCTCATCGACAGCACTCCCAGTTCGGACCCGCCCTTGTAGCCGAGCCACGACCAGTCGGCGGCGGCCGCCGGACCCACGCCGTTGTTGATCGCCATTGCCGCCATCGCGGCATCCGACCGGCGCGCCTTCAGGTCGACGAGCACCCGCGCGACGTCCATCGGCGAGGCGAACCATTCGAGATCGTCGATGAAGCGCGGTTCGCCGCCGAAGCTGACGCCGTCGACCTGGGCGAGCGTGAAACGATGGCGGTTCGCGTCGAGGATCCGCCGTTGCTGCGCGTCGTTGCCGGCGATGAAGGGCGCGCGCAGGTCGGCGAAATTATCGCCCTTGAGCGCGAAGGCCTCGACCGTGGTCAGGAAGGGGATGTTGCGCGACGGCGCGCTGTGGCCGGCGGCCCGCATCCGCGCCTCGATCCGCTCGCGGCCCAGCAGGTGGATCAGCGTATCGGCCGCGCCATTGTCGCTGACCGAGATCATCCAGTTGGCGAGCGTCTGCAGCGTGACCGGCGTGTCCGGCGGCCAGTTTCCGGTGGCCGCAGACGAGAAGCTGAGGTGCGACAGCGGCACGACGTCGCGCCAGCGCCGCTCGCCCGCCGCGATCGCCGCCGCCAGCTCGTCGAGGACATAGAGCTTGAAGGTCGAGCCGGTGGCGAACTGCCGGTCGGGGTCGGCGCTGGCGATCGGGCGGATCGCGGCCCCGTCGATTTCGGCGACCAGAAAGCCGCTGCGCCCCGGCAGGGCCGCGATTCCCGCCGTCACGCGTTCCATAGTGTCGTCGGACACCGTGAAGCCGGTGAATTGCAGGCCGGTGATCCGCGCTTCGGGCGGCGGACCGATGTCGAGGCGGACCGTCGCGATGCCGCGCTCGAACCGCAGCCGCACCGTTCCCGACCGGCCATTGTCGGACGCCGTGCTGTCGACCGCGATCGGCTGGCCATATTGCGCGATCAGGTTCGCCGCGATCGCGCGGAACTGCGCCTCGGGCACCGCGGCCTGAAAGGATAGGGCAAAGCTGTCCGCAAAGGGAACGCGTCCCGTGAGCAGGCCGACGATCTGCCCCGCCCGCGCATCGAAGGATGCCGCGGCCGGCGCCGCGGCTTCGCCGGGCTGGGCGAACAGCGCGGGAGCGGGGAGCGCGGCCGCGAGCAGGAGGGAGGAGAGCAGGGCGGTGCGGAGGCGGGTCATGGCGTCGTTCTCCCTCTTGTCCCCTTCGCTTTCAGAGGCGTTGATCCGCCTCAGGCGTCGATCGCCGCCTCGTCGAGCGTCGCGGCATTGGCCTGGATGAACTGGAAGCGATGTTCGGGGTGCTTGCCCATCAGCCGGTCGACGAGGTCCTTGACCTGGTGCCGCCCTTCATATTCCTGCGGCAGGGTCACGCGCAGCAGCGAACGCGACTTCGGGTCCATCGTCGTTTCCTTGAGCTGGTTGGGGTTCATTTCCCCTAGCCCCTTGAAGCGGCCGACCTCGACCCGCTTGCCCTTGAAGACGCTCGCCTCCAGCTCGGCGCGGTGCGCATCGTCGCGCGCATAGGCCGTCATCGCGCCCGCCGTCAGCCGATAGAGCGGCGGCTGCGCGAGATAGACGTGCCCGTTCCGCACGATGTCCGGCATCTCCTGAAAGAAGAAGGTCATCAGCAGCGTCGCGATATGCGCGCCGTCGACGTCGGCGTCGGTCATGATGACGATCTTGTCGTAGCGCAGCCGGTCGGCGTCGCAATCCTTGCGCATCCCGCAGCCGAGCGCGAGCGCGAGGTCGGCGATCTCCTGATTGGCGCGGATCTTGTCCGCGCTGGCGCTCGCGACGTTCAATATCTTGCCGCGGATCGGCAGGATCGCCTGCGTCTTGCGGTCGCGCGCCTGCTTGGCGCTGCCGCCGGCGCTGTCGCCCTCGACGATAAACAATTCCGTGCCTTCGGGGCCGTCGTTCGCACAATCGGTGAGCTTGCCGGGCAGGCGCAGCTTGCGCGCGCTGGTCGCGGTCTTGCGCTTCACCTCGCGCTCGGCCTTGCGCTTGAGCCGCTCCTCCATCCGTTCGAGGATCAGGCCGAGCAGCGCGCGACCCCGGTCCATATTGTCGGACAGGAAATGGTCGAAATGGTCGCGCACCGCATTTTCGGTCAGTCGCGCGGCTTCGGGGCTCGACAGCCGGTCCTTGGTCTGGCTCTGGAACTGGGGATCGCGGATGAACACCGACAGCATCATCTCGCCGCTGTTGAACACGTCGTCGGCGGTGATCTGCGCCGCCTTCTTCTGCCCGATCAGTTCGCCGAAGGCGCGCAGCCCGCGCGTCAATGCGGCGCGCAGCCCCGCCTCGTGCGTGCCGCCCGCCGGGGTGGGGATGGTGTTGCAATACCAGGCGTAGCTGCCGTCCGACCACAGCGGCCAGGCGATCGCCCATTCGGCGCGCCCCTGATCGCCCGGAAAATCCTGCCGCCCGGCGAAAGGTTCGGCGGTCGCGCATTCGCGCGTCCCGATCTGATCCTTCAAATAGTCGGCGAGGCCGCCGGGAAACTGGAACACCGCCTCGGTCGGCGTGTCGTCGCCGATTAGTTCGGGCGCGCATTTCCAGCGAATCTCGACCCCCGCGAACAGATAGGCCTTGGCGCGCGCCATGCGGAACAGCCGCTGGGGCTTGAAACGGCCATGCTCGCCGAAGATCGCCGGGTCGGGAACGAAGCCGACGCTGGTACCGCGCCGGTTCGGCGTCGTGCCGAGCGCTTCGAGCGGCCCCTGCGGAACGCCGCGAGAGAAATGCTGGCGATACAATTGCTTGCTGCGCGCGACTTCGATGGTAGTTTCGACCGATAGCGCGTTGACGACGCTGACGCCGACCCCGTGCAGGCCGCCCGATGTCGCATAGGCCTTGCCCTCGAACTTGCCGCCCGAATGGAGCGTGGTCATGATGACCTCGAGCGCCGATTTGCCGGGAAATTTCGGGTGCGGGTCGATCGGGATACCGCGGCCGTTGTCGACGATCGTCAGCCGGTTTCCGACATCGAGCGTCACCTCGATGCGATTGGCGTGACCGGCGACCGCTTCGTCCATGCAATTGTCGATGACCTCGGCGGCAAGGTGATGCAGCGCGCGCTCGTCGGTGCCGCCGATATACATGCCGGGACGGCGGCGGACAGGCTCGAGCCCCTCCAGAACCTCGATCTGCGAGGCGTTGTAGCTGTCGGTCGCGGGGCTGGCGGCATCGAACAAATCGTGACTCATGGTCTGGCTATAGGAGGGCGCGAAGGGGGCTGGCAAGCGCGGTTTTCGGACCCTTTCATGCATCGCGCGCGGCGCTCGGCTCGTCGCATTTCGCGGTGGCGCAGGAACTTCGCGCGCGCACCGCGGGTTTGGGGGGCGGCTGCAAAGCCACCGGATAATGGAGAAATAACATGCGATTCCCCTCCCTTCTTGCCGCCACGGCGGCCACGGTCCTGGCCGTCCCGGCGATGGCGCAGGACAATCACGACCCGGCGCAGGACTTCAACGGTCCCTATGTCTCGATCGGCGGCGGCGGTACGCTCCAGGGCAGCGACCGCGGCGAGACGCTGGTCTTCGACACCAACCAGGACGGCAGCTTTGGCGACCCGGTCCTCGACGCGGCGGGCGGCGATGTGTTCGCGCCCGGTTTCTGCAACGGCGCGGCGACGAGCACTGCCAATATCGGGTGCCGGAACGACAAGGACGGCCCCGAATATTTCGGGCGGATCGGCTATGATCGCCGCATGGGCAATTTCGTGCTCGGCGCCGTGATCGAAGGCGGACGCAGCGAGGCGCGCGACAGCGTCAGCGGTTTCTCGGACGCCGGCGACAGCTATATGATGAGCCGCGAGGCCGACTGGCAGGCGGGCGCCCGCCTGCGCGCCGGTTATACGCCGGGTGGCGGCGCGCTCTTCTATGTCACGGGCGGCGGCGCCTATGCGCGGCTCGACAACAAGTTCGCGACGACGAACAGCGTGAACAGCTTCGCCGACAGCGGCAAGACCAACGGCTGGGGCTACTCGGCGGGCGGCGGCGTCGAGGTGATGGCGGCGAAGAATCTGTCGGTCGGCCTCGAATATCTCTACACCGACCTCAAGGACGACGACTATACCGTCAGCGTCGGCCAGGGCAGCGCGCCGGCGCCGGATCCGCTCACCGGTGTCGACATCCAGCGCAGCAACCCCCATTTCCGCACCCACAGCGTGCGCGGAACGATCAGTTACCGCTTCTGATCGAACGGAAAGGGCGCCGGCTCGACAGAGTCGGCGCCCTTTTCACGCGCCCCTTCCGGCGCCACGAAGATCGCAAAATTCCCGTTGGCACTAGACACCAACCGCCCATCCTGGAACAGGCGGGCATCGATGTTGGCGATGCGCTTGCCGCGGTGAATCACCTGCGCCTCGCACGTCAGCAGGCCTTCGCGTACCCCGACATGATAGTTGCACTTGATCTCCAGCGTCGCGCACCACTGGTCGTCGCCCAGCAGACTGGACAGCGCGCCGCCCATCGCGGTGTCGGCAAGCGTATAGGCGACACCGCCGTGCGCGACGCCCTGCGGATTGAAATGCCGTTCGGAATCGATCGCGATCGCCATCGTGCAGCGACCGCCGCCGCGCTCGACCATCTGGAGGCCGAGCATGCGCGCAAAAAGGAAATCCTGGCCGAACGGCCTCACCGGACGCGGGGTCCGCCGAAGGGCGGCGGCGGCGGCGGGCGGCGTGTGCCGCGCGGCAGCTGCGCCTGATAGGCGCGGCCACAATGCTCGACGCAATAAGGAAAGCCGGGATTCACCGCTTCACCGCAAAAATGGAAATCCGGCTCGCCCGGATGCCCCATCGGCCAACGGCAGATGCGGTCGTTGAGGTCGAGCAGGCTCGTCTTGTCGGCGATTTCCGGGCTCGGCTTGGCGGGCACCAGACGGCGCGGCGGCGCGGGCGGAATCGGCGCCTGCTGGTCGCCCGGTCCCTGCCGGATGAAGCCGCCGGGTCCGATCGAGACGATCCGCGGTCCATCGGCCTTCGGCGCCGCATCGGGAGCGGGCGTCGGCGGAACGGCCGCCGCCGGGCGCGGCTCGGCGCGCGGCGCCGGGGCAGGGCGAGCGGACGCGGGCTCGGCAGCGCGCGGCGCGGGCGTCGGTGTCGGCGCGGCCGGCTTCGGCGCAGGGGCGGATCGCGCTGGCTTTGCCTTTTCGGTCGCCTTCACGGGCGACGGACGCGACTTGAGGCCAAGGCGATGCGCCTTGCCGATCACGGCGTTGCGGCTGACACCGCCGAGCTCGTCGGCGATCTGGCTGGCGGTCAGCCCCTTTTCCCACATGCTGCGCAGCTGCTCGATGCGCTCATCGGTCCATGACATGCTCTATTCCTCATCTTTACCGGTCGCCGGTATCGCGACGCGAACCGGCGGGCCAAGGCGTCAAGGCCCAGCTTGCGGTGAAGTCGGGGAGGCGATAGGCGAGAACGCCATGAACGACCAGCCCCAAATTTCGCGACCCGACTCCGGCGTTCCGGCTGCGACACAGCCCTTCGCCGAACCCGGAGTCCCGCGCATCCGCACGCTCAACATTCCCGGCACACAGGCCCTTTATGTCAAGGAGGTGCGGCGCTTTTTCAAGGTCCAGCTGCAAACAATCTGGGCGCCCGCGGTCACGACCCTGCTGTTCCTGGTGATCTTCACCGTGGCGCTGGGCGGGGCGGGGCGCCAGGTCATCGGCGTGCCGTTCGCCGATTTCGTTGCGCCGGGGCTGATCATGATGGCGATGCTCCAGAACAGTTTCGCCAATTCGAGCTTTTCGCTGCTGGTCGGCAAGATTCAGGGCACGATCGTCGATTATCTGATGCCGCCGCTCGGTGTCGGCGAGCTGATCGTCGCGATGATCGGCGCCGCGGTTACCCGTGCGGTGCTGGTCGGGCTGGCGCTGTGGGCGGCGATGCTGCTGTGGCCCGGCGTCGACGTGATGCCGCGCCATCCGGGCGCGGTCGTGGCCTTCGGCCTGCTCGGCGCGACGATGCTCGGCTTTCTGGGGCTGATCACGTCGGTCTGGGCCGAAAAGTTCGACCATGCCGCCGCGGTGACCAATTTCGTGGTGACGCCGCTCGCGCTGCTGTCGGGCACCTTCTATTCGGTCGACCGGCTGGCGCCGTGGTTCCAGTCGATCACCCATGCCAACCCCGTCTATCATGCGATCATGGGGTTCCGCTACGGCTTCATCGGCACCGTCGATTCCTCGATGGCGCATCCGGTGCTGACCGCGGCGCTGATCCTCCTCGCGGTCAATGTCGCGCTGGGCGTTCTGACCTATCGCCTGCTGGCATCGGGCTGGAAGCTCAAGGCCTGATCGCGCGGCGGGTCAGTGCCGGTGGATCGCGCGGACGCGGTAGCGCCCGCGGTCGAGCCCGTCGAACATCGCCGCGAGCTGTGGATGATCCACCGGCCCGGCTTCGCCGTCCGCCACCAGATTCTGCTGGCTGACATAGGCGATGTAGGAGGAGTCGTCGCTCTCGGCCATGAGGTGATAGAAGGGCTGCTCCTTCGCCGGGCGGATCGCCTCGGGGATCGCCTCATACCATTCTTCGCTGTTCGAGAAGACGGGATCGACGTCGAAGACCACGCCGCGGAAATCGAACATGCGGTGGCGGACGATGTCGCCCGGCGCAAAGCGCGCGCGCTCGATCAAGGGAGCCCGCGCGCCGGGCATGTCGGTGAAGGGCGAGGATTTTGCCGTCATGACGCCAATTTATGGCCGCGGCGCTGCGTTTCAACCGCCTGCCGGTGAATCTTGCCGTCCACGACACGGCCGCGAACCAGGAAGAAAATGGAGGAGAGTGAGGGATTCGACTGTAAACGACTACCACTTGAAACCATGTCGTTTTTCAGTTCGATCCTGCTCCGAAGCCACATTTGAGGCCACACACCGGGACATTTTTCCACCCCAAAGCCGGATTGTTCCAAGCCTTTGCGGCGGTGCATCGGCATTATAGCCGGTCGTTGCTGGCGGTTCAACCTTGTCGCGGAATGGGGGTATTGGCCTAGACCTTGCGGCGCTTCCCCTCGAAGCCGTCTTTCACGTCCGCAATCCATGCGACGACTTCGCGCTCGCTCCATCGCGAGGTGCCGGGCGACGGCTTATAGGGCTTCGGAAAGCGACCATCGTTGACCATCGCATAAATCATCGTCTTGCCGAGTCCGACGCGGCGGCAAACCTCCGGCAGCTTCAAGAAGCGTTCTGGCTTTTCCCAATTGTCGGGCATGTCACTATTCCTGTGAGCAGATAGGAGTGTCCTAGGCCAGAAAGGATCGCACCGATCAGACGGTATGAGACAGTGACGCTATGATGCTCGGTTCATGCTTCATCGTGGCCAATCGCTCTCATTTGGTTCGACGATCGATTGGACATCATGTAATTTCAAGGCGAATGGAGAAAGCATGTCCCAAGTCGATGATGATGTTCTCGCGCTGCGTCAGGCCGTCCAAATTGGCTTGGCCGATCTCGCGGCGGGAAGGTGCACCGAAATAGAGCTGGGGGAGATCGACGCCTTCATGGCAAGGCTGAACGCGGAAGCCAGCAAACGCTGCAAGGCCGATGGTCGGCAAAAGGGCTGATATTCGCTCCCAAATGTCGGGCCGCATGACTTTCCGCACAGCGGGCAATTCGCACATACCGGACATTATGGACAAAATAGAAACTTGCCCCTATATATGCTCTGGAAGGAGCGAAGCACATGGCGACGCAGTTTCAAAGTGCCGATGCCCGCGCCGGTCTGCGGCGGCTGGTGGCAAGCGAAGTCAGCGAGGCGCTGACGCGCCAGCCCGGTCTTGCCAAGGCCGTTGCGGCCAATACCGCGCAGATCGTCGCCAATGTCGCGGCGGCGGTCGTCGCGCTCTCGCCCGCGCAGCAAAAGCGGCTCAAGAGCAAGAGCGCCGACGTTGCCGACATGATCGCCGCGCTGGCGCGCGATGATGCACCAGCCGAGCGGCTTATCATTCCGGGTCCGGCCAAGGTCGAGCCGCGCAAGGGCGCGGGCTTTGGCGAGTTGATCGACCTTGAGGAAGGTCGCCGCCGCCTCTCCGACTATGCGACCAAGGCGCCGCTCGAAGAATGGGCCGGGCCGGTCGCCGGTTCGAGCGCGCTCTATGAACGCGGCATCGCCCGTTCGACTCTCCACGACTGGCAGAAGCGCGGGCAAGTCGTCGCGTTGCTCGCGGGCGCGCGCAAGCACGCTTTTCCGCTCGAACAGTTCGTGGACGGCCGCCCCGTCGAGGGCCTTGCCGATATTCTCAAGATCGTCGGCCATCCCCGCCGCGCCTGGCTCTGGCTCGTCCAGCAAAGCCCACTGCTCGCGAACAAGCGGCCGATCGACCTGCTCAAGCAGGATCGCAAGGATGCGGTCGTCGAAGCGGCCCGGACCATCTTCGAGCATCCGTGAGTTTCGATTTTGCTATATTGCGGGAGCTGGCCGTCGCCATCGACGTGACCGGCTATCTGCGGGTGATGGAAGCGCGGCATCGCGCCACGCCGACCGGCATGGGTCATGGCGAAACGCGCTTCTCAAGCCCGAGCGACAGCTTCACGATCCTATACGCAGCGCAAGACCTGCCCACGGCGCTTGCCGAAAAGGTCATTCGCGATCGGTTCCAAGGCAGAAAGAAGCGCGTCTTGCTCGAAGCTGATCTGCAAGAGCAAGTCGTCGCGCAAATGGTGTCGCTCGCGCCGCTCAAGCTGCTCGACCTCCGCACCAGCGGCGCAAGCCGATTGGGTATTCCAACGGACGCCGTGCGCGGGCGGGCGCAGCAAGCGGGACGCAAGTTCAGCCAGCAACTCTATGACGGCACAGATTTCGACGGCATCGTCTATATGTCGCGCATCACCAACGCCGAATGTGTCGCTGTGTATGATCGCGCAGTCCCGTCGAAACTCGACCCGGCCTGCCCCGTCGTCGATCTGCTCCGTATCGGCGGACTGGAATCCGCGCTGCAATCGCTCAACGTGGAAGTCAGGCAATAGCCGTTATTCGAACGGATCACGCCTGGGTCTGGATCAGGATCGATTACGGGGCGGCGCGGTGTGAAGGGGGGGCGCCTTCACCTCCATGCTAAAAGTTCTTTCGATATTGAACTTGAAGGAGGGAAATCTTTCTCTCGCATATAGATTTAGGGCTGTTTCGAAAGCCTCGCCTTCCCCATCTCAGCATTCAGGTGATTGAGGCGGATTGCGATATCACGTTGCTCGAAAACGAAACTTCGAGATACAAAGCACCATGCTAACTGAAATCATAATTGGGGCGATCAGCGATGCCGTTCTTGGATATGCTGGGTCGAAAGGCGTCGATCTTTTCAAATCCGCAAACGCCAAAAAAGAAATCTCTGAAATTGGATCAAAGTCTATTGAAGCGGGCATCTCCATGGCTCCGGCATTGGCTGCGGATTTACGATCAGAGAGCTTTGCGCAAGGCGTATTTGTTCCCGTTCTGGAAACCCTGATTGTCAATCCTTCAAAGCTTCCGGACCCAGATGGATTGGCGAGCGAATTCGTTGCTATGTTCGTTGAACGCTATGCCGTTGGGGAAAGTGCCGACGAAACTCTCAAGCGAATTTTCCAGACGGAGCCGACTGAGCTTAAGAACGCATTTGCTGCCATGCTCCGTGAACTTCGGTCTCAATTCTATCAATCGAAACACTGGCGGGACGTGGGCCATTTTTCGGCAACCGAAAAGACACTCCAGAACACAGATACCATTATCAAAATTTTAGACCGACAACAAAGGGCAAGCGCCGCCGCTGCGATCGATATTGATGATGCGCGAAATGATGCGAAAGCCGGATCGGATGAATTGCGCTGTTGGCCGAGAGATATCATGGGACGCGAGCTTCTACGGCCCGAACTGGAGCATTTAAAAAATCGAATTGCGAGTGAGCGAAGCGGATCAACGCTGCTGATTGGTGAAGCAGGATCAGGAAAGTCCGCTCTGCTGTCGAAATTAACCGAAGAGTTGGAAGCTGGCGACTTCATCGTTTTCGGGATCAAGGCGGACACGCTGCCGCCAACCGTTGCCACATTTGACGATTTAGTCCGTGCGCTGGGAATGGCTGGACCGTTAGCAGATGAGCTTCATGCGTTGGCACGCGTGCAAGCGGTGGTGCTGATAATTGATCAACTGGATGCGGTAAGCGATGTCATGGATCGCTCATCGGATAGGATGAGAGTGCTGTTGCGGTTGATCCGGAATGTCCGGGATCGCCGCCTTCCCGTTCACGTTATCGTTTCTTCCCGGCCATTTGAGGCGTCGCATGACGCACGGTTTCAGCAACTAAAAGCAGAAGAAATCATACTCAGCCTGCCATCGGTAGAGGATGTTCTGGTATTCTTGACCCTGCTTGGGATCGACGGCGCCAAAATTTCAGCGCAGCTCAAGGAGACCCTACGTCGTCCGTTTGCTCTCAAGTTGTTTGTAGACTTGGTATCGCGGGGTGTCAGCGCAGAAGACGTGGCTAACGGCGAATTGCTAAATATGTGGCTAGCCACTGCCGATCTGGGGAATGACCAGAGCCGTCAAGCCGTGCTTCGGCTGATGGAAAAACTCGCAAATGAGATGCTGCGAACAGAGACGTTATGGCGGCCGCTGGATGCATTCGTTGCAGAGCATAAGGATGCGCTCGCCATTGCAGAGGCGGCGGGCCTAGTTGTCCGCAGTGGCCCAAAGGTTGGGTTCAGTCATCAATCATGGCTGGATGATTTTCAGGCCAAGAGTTTCAAGACGGGAACGGATCTTGCCGAATATGCATGGCAGAACCAAGACAGCCTGTTCGTGCGCGGCACCGTACTCCGGGCTTTGCAGCGCCTCCGGCAAGTTGATGAATCATCTTACGAGCGGGCCGTAACAGTCCTTTTATGGCAAGCCAAAACCCGACGTCACCTTAAGCATCTGATAGTGGATGTCATTGCCACCGCTCGTCTCCCCACTGCGCAGGAAGGCGCATGGGTGGAGGCCCTGATACAGAATGATCCGATCCTTGCGAACCGCGCGCTTGGGAAAATTGCCGAGCAATGGCCTGAATGGCGACCCATGCTGGGCAAATGCCTCGCCGGGCTGATGACAAACGAAGAATTCCATTGGCCCGCGATACGCTTATTAGCTGGCGAAGCACGGCTGGATGCCGACGGCATCGTCAAGCTCATTGGAGAGCATTGGGATCAGCCGGAGAAGGACGGACTAGCTTTTCGCGTTATCGAGCAATCCGGTGTTATCAGTGATACGGTTGAGAACTTAGTCAGAACCATATTGACCCGAACACAAATCGATGAATTTGCAATATCGGGTTTTGCATCGGCTCTCCGGGGCGATGGTCGATTCCGTGAAGCTGCCAGAGTTGTATCCCTGTGGTTCAACTCTATCGAAGCCGACCGACGCCAAAACCCCTCGCTGCATAATGTGCAGAAGCTAGCGGACGCGGCTCCGAGGGAGTTTGCGGAAGAGCTATTGACGGGCTTTCTTTCATGCGCTGCGAAGGACGTGCAACCGTTCCGCGAAGGCCTTAAGCGATTTCCAAAATCTCATTCCCTTCCATGGGACTGGGATTTTGATAAGGAAAGAGACAAAGTTCTCGAAGCGTTTCGGGACGCAGTAAACGGGTTTGCGCAAAGTCAACCTGAGTATGCGCGATCATATCTCAAAGCTCTAGCTGAGGTGGAGATTGAGCAAGCGCAGGAAATTGTAGCCCATGCATATATTGCAGGCGGCGAAGCGCTGGCCATCGACGCCTATGATTTTCTTATGGGCGATGAACGTCGGTTCCATCTCGGCGACGCCCCTGTTCAGTTGGAACCGGGAATGTCATCGATTGAAAGCGGATTGACGTCGCAAGAACTAATCGAGGCGATAGCGCCTCATCTGCCTGACCATGATGTCGAAAAAATTCGAGATGGGATTGAGCGTTGGAACCTTTACGGCCCTGATTTCGATAAGGGCGATGAACCTTCTATTCGCCTGCAAAGGCTGAAGTGGGCTGATGAAAACCGGATAGAGTTGCTGGAAAGATTGCCGAGCCGCTTTCTGTCGCCGATGCGTAGGCGGCAAGTGGCAGAGTGGCGCAAATCCAGAAAGAGACCGATAGCTCGCAAGCGGGGCGGATCGATGGCGACCTTTGTAGGATCGCCAATGCCGCATACGGCGATGCTGAAAGCCCGCGATGACGACATCTTCAAGATGTTAGATGAAATCAACGATACCAGTGAAGGACGTTCCCGGCGGCGGCCAATATCGATGGATGGTGGCGTGGAGGAGCTTTCACGCGCCTTTGCAGAATTTGCAAAAGAAAAGCCAGAGCGTGCCATTGCAATGGCTAGGACGAAATTTGTCGCCGGTCGGCATGAAAATGCTGCGGCCGAACTTGTTCACAAACTATCCGAGGGGGGCGGCTATCCGGCTGATGAACTTCTTGCGCTGATCCATGAACTTTCGAATCGGGGTTTTTCATCAAGAACTTGGAAGACATTCGCCTCATGGTCGCTCGCTCGGATTGCAGGAAAGCTCTCCGGACTGCCTGATGTTACTATAGTGATGCTTGAGGGCTGGCTGGAAAACAACCCCGCAAAAATTGCGAACGATATTGAGGGCCGACTAGACAGAGAACTCAGAAACAAGGAGATGAACAAGCGCGAGAGGGAGATGTCTCAGCCCTTTCTGTTTCACGCTCACCGACTTGGTGAAATGCGGATCGTGCCACAAGATAACTTTTCGATCCTAGATGCCATATTCAAAGGCCTGATTGCCCGCAATGAGCCTGATTATGAGCAGTGGATTTCAATCCTCCAAGAACAAGCAAAAAAGGACGAAGACCCCCACATTTGGTCATTCCTGTTATGCTGGCAATCCGACTGGCTTTACTGGGCTGATCGTGACTGCGTGCAGACGCTTCTCCGCACCTTGTGGGAGAAGGACAAACGTATTTTCCAAAGTGTGGAACTCGTCGGCATTCTGTGGCAAAATCGCCCCATCTTCCCTGATGATCTGCTGATCGAAATTATCACCGCATGGTTTGAAACGGAAGATGAGCCGTTTACGCAAGCTGCGGCGGAATACACGCAAGCGATAGCATTGGTTTATCCGGACAACGTGGCAGCGCAGAAACTAAGCGCCCATTTGACCGAAGAAATGTCTTGGCAATTGACGGGGCAGCTCTTCACCACTGCATCTGCGTGGCGAGATGGTGATACCGTTCTTCGGCCATTAGCCCATCAATTGTTGATGAAATTTGCATCTGACGCCGTAGGTGATCAGGCCCATGCGATTTCATCTGCGGTTGACAAGAGAGATACACTTCCTGCCGATGATCTGACTCGTGAATTGGTGAACGCCGTGGCTGAGAACCAAGAATTACTGACAGCATCGTTAACCGGCAGGTTTGCTGACGGATTGCAATCGCTTCTGTTATATCCCGGCTTCGATGAGCTGGTGATGCATGTAACAGAGCGAATAGCCGAATTGATCGTGGACAAGAAGGGCGGTCAGCATCGCGGGTTCATCGACAAGGATTTTGTGCAAGTCTCCGTCGCCCTCCAACGCAACGACGGGCCGCTCAGAGCAAGAGCTATGGATGTATATGAAAAACTCTTAGACGCCGGGGCATATGGGGCAGAGGAAGCAGCAAAAGACGTAATTCGAAACTAGTCGTTCGTAATCAGTCAGCATCGGGACCCCAACGCATTTTCTCTAACACGCTCATGCGGACAATCACATCTCTCTATAGTTGAACCAGTATCACCACAACGCGCGCGTTTCCGGCCACCCTTGCATCTCGTCCAACCGGAAACGGAGCGCGGTTTGACGCCCCTGCCAATGTCATATTCGATCAGAAAGCCCGATGGACGGTCGCGGCGATAGCGGTCGAGCGTCCGGCGCGATATTCGCGCTAGGCGGACGAAATCGTCGGGCGTAATGAAGTGGGTTTCCAGCGCCTCAATGCCCGGTCGCGAATAGCTCGTTGCAACCCTGTCATTGTGCATGTGGTGTCCTTTCGTTCCGAAATGACGCTCCCCGGCATCAATATCGACGATTTTGCGCCCGCCCGCGAGGTGTCTCGCGATTTCATACGAAGATCCGTAGAAATCCGCCATTCCTGGCAAGAGTATCTCGCGCAGAATTGCCGAGTCTCGCTAAATTCGCTGAAAAATGATGTGCAGACAAACACTTGCAAAATCGCGAGATTTTGCTTTTATCTTGCCGTCGCCGTTTCCTACTCCCGAAGCCCCGATCAGCCGGGATTCCTGCACCAGCGGGAGCGAAACGGACCGGCCGCGCGCTCTCCTGTAGCGCCGTAGCGGGCGGTCCGTTTCGCGGGGGCCGTCGCCCGCGCCCATCCACATCATCATGGAAATACATCATCGAGGCCGATCAACCCCGCCCGCTGCGCGGCCCGTGCGAGTTCCGTGCGGCTGCACACGCCGAACAGATACCGCAGGTCGCGCATGTAAGTGCGAACAGTGCTGGGCCTAAGGCCCATGATAAGCGCGATCTGCGCGTCAGTCCGGCCGATCGTCGCCCAGCACAGGCATTCGAGCCGGCGCGGGCTGAGATGCGGCGCCTCGCTGTCCTCGACCGACACGGGATAGCCGTGGAGCCGCCGGGCCTGCTCGAACGCTTCACCGGCTATCCACGCGGCGGCGCGGCGATAGGCGGCGGGCGGCAGTTCGTCCGCGTCGGTCGCGAAGGAACAGCAACCACCGGGTTCACCGGGAACGGCGACCGGAACGGTGAAGCCGGCGCGCAAGCCATGGCGACCCGCCTCGCCGAGAATGCGCGCACCGAGGCGATCGGGTGGGTTCATCGTGACCATTTCGGTCCATGTAAAGGGCTTGTTCGTGCGCCGTGCGGTGAGCAGTGCCGGATCGTGCGCGTAGTATCGGCGGGCGAGAAAGATTTCGCCCCACTCGTCGAAATTGTGAAGGAAGATCAGCCGCGCACCGGGCCGCACGAACCAGAGCGCATGAACGATCGCGATCCGATCGAAGCCGAGTTCGCGGGCCGCGCTCAGCGTATGAGCATGAATTTCCGCGTCGCTTGTTGCGGCGCGCACCAGCGTCGCATGGTCCGCGATCAGCCGGTCCAGCGGCATGACCGCCGCCTCCGATATGTACCACCCCTGGATTGCGATGGAGGGACACCGCGCCGGTTGTTGAATATACTCAACATTGTTGGATTTGGTGATGCATAGTGGGTTGAGGCATTCGCCCGGCAAAGGTTCAGCGCGCTCGCGTCCAAACCTTGGTGCGGCAGAAAAATGCGCGACACCCTTTCACCTCCAGCTTTGCATCGGCGCGGAGTTTCAAATATCCGGTTGCCGCGCCGTCGCCCGTTTCCGGGTCGTATACCGGGCCGCCCTTCCATTCAGAGGGACCGCCCGTGAAATCGCTCAAGACGACGAGACCCATCAGCTTGCGGCTGCGAAGCGCGCGGTCGGGATTGCGTTCATCGCGCTGGTCGGGGTTGGCGCGTATGCGGGTCGCGTCGATGATCTTGCCGCAGAGGGCCGCCCCGCATTGATATATCTGGACGCGCGCCCCCTCGCTGCCCGTCGCCCAGATACCGGCGATGCTTTGCCCCCCGGCGGGGGCGGCCCCTGCGGTGGCGATGCCCACGACGCCAAACGCAACCGCCGCGAGCATCGCCGTTCCTGAAACAATGATGCTACGCATCCCGAAAATCCGCCCCCAACTCGTCCTGATGACTTGCGCCCATAACGCTCATCGGAAGAAGGATGCCGATCGAGCCGTTTTCCGATGCCGGTTGCCGCCCAAAGCGGCAAATTTGCGATGATCCGAGGCAAACACACGACCGCCCCCCTGTTGCGGAGACCTGCTTCCACACGGTTTGCATCGCCCGCCTTCACGTTCTGCCTGCGTCGATCCTCACCAGGGTGAGAAGCTTGGCGACGCCTTTTTTTGCTTTCCCGCATCGGAAATTCCGCGCTCGCGCATCTTGCTATATGCAAGGCCCTGGAACAGAGGCTGACGGATAGGATCGGGGGAGTGCGGCAGGGGCGGCGTGACGTTGTGGCTTGGGTAGGGAGCAACATCGTTCCCTATGAAGGTGAACTGCGCGTGCGTCTCCGCTCCATGGCCGTCCCCGAACAAGAAATCAGCGACATCATACATGAAACCTATCTCCAACTCACGAAGCTCGACAGCGTGGCGCACATCCGGTCGGGCCGCGCCTATTTCTTTCAGGCGGCGCGCACCGTGCTGCTGATGCGCATCCGGCACGAACGGGTCGTGCGGATCGACAGCATGACCGAGATGCAGGCGCTGACTCTGGCCGACGACACGCCGGGACCGGATCGGCAGGTCAGCGCCCGGATGGAGCTGGAGCGCGTCAGGCGGATCATCGAGGCTATGCCCGACCGATGCCGGGAGATTTTCGAGTTGCGGCGCATTCAGGGCGTTTCGCAGCGCGAAACCGCCGAACGCCTGGGGATTCCGGAACATACGGTCGAACAGCAGGTGCTGCGCGGATTGAAGCTGATACGCCAGGCGCTGTTCGACGAAATCGGGCGAGGCGAAGCCGAACAGGATACGGGAAGCCGTCTGAATGACGGGACTGAGCATGATCGACCACAACGGCATTGACGATGATGCCGACCGTTGGGCGCTGTGGCTCGAAGAAGGGCAGCCCGACGCGGACAGGCAAGCGGCGTTCGACGCCTGGCTGGCGGCCGATCCCCGACACGCGGGCGCGCTGCTGCGCGCCGAAGCGCTGTTGACCTATATCGACCGGGGCCGCGTGCTCGCATCGGCCAGGGACTATCCGGCTCCCGACGCGAAGCCCCGCATCGGTCGCCGTGCAATGCTGGCCGGCGGCGGTTCGCTGGCCGCCGCCGGCCTTGCCTTTGTGCTGTTTCGGCCCGGCGGTGTGGCGATCGAGACGACCGTGGGCGAAGTTCGCAAGGTGGCCCTTGCCGACGGCTCGATCGCCGCCGTCAACACCGACAGCAAGGTCGAGGTCGCGATCGACGACAAGGCGCGCACCGTCGATCTTGAGCGCGGCGAGGCGTGGTTTCAGGTCGCGCATGACAAGCAGCGGCCGTTCGTCGTCGCCGCCGGGGCCGTCCGCGTCCGCGCCGTCGGAACGGCCTTTTCCGTGCGGCGCCATCCCCGCGGAGTGGACGTCCTCGTTACCGAAGGCGTCGTCGAAACCTGGGTCGAGGGGCGAACGGGCGACGTGACACGAATCGCGGCGGGGTCTAAGGGCTTCGTCGCGGAGGCGACCCCCACGGCGGAAGTCGTCGAGGCGCCCGCCGATGTCGTTCGCGCGCTCGCGTGGCGGACGGGGATGCTCGCGCTGAACGGCGAAAGCCTCGCCTTTGCCGTCAATGAGCTCAACCGCTACAACGTGCGCAAACTGGTGGTGGCCGACGACGAGCTGGGCCGGAAATCCCTGATCGGCTATTTCAAGATCGACCAGCCGGAAAATTTCGGTCGCGCCGTCGCGAAGATGATCGACGCCCGCGTCGAGGTCGATGAGGATGTCATTCGCATCCGGCGATAGCGTGGCAGTCTTGCATCGGCATCCCCTCTGGTCCGTTCGCCCCCAGCATCGTCATGCTGAACTTGTTTCAGCATCCATGGCCGAACCTCTCCTGCTAAGCCGCGCCAATTTGGAGGGCAACCATGGTCCCTGAAACAAGTTCAGGGTGACGAGCAGAGAGATAGCTCCGCCAAGTTTGCAAAAGGATATAATCGCCCAAAAAAAGACCGCCGCCCGGCTCCGGAAAGGGGCAAGGCGGCGGTCCAGTTTTGCCCTCTGGGGAGAGGGAGTGCTTGAGAAACCAATGTCCTTCCAAAAAACCGGGCCGATGCTTGCTCGGGGAGCAAGCGGGCATCGGCCCAAGGTTGTTCCCCCAGTGGAGAGAGGACCTTAGAATTTCTTCGCGATGCTGAACCCGATGATGCGCGGGTCGAGCGTGAAGACGTTGGTCGTCAAACCGCTGTCGTCGCTGTTCAGGAAGGCATCAGTAATCGGCGTCGAGTTGAAGACGTTTTTCACATAGGCCTCGATCGACAGGTCATCGGGACCATCGACGCGGAGCGAGATGTTGAAGTTGGTCCAGTCGCGGAGGCGGTCGTAGGGATTGAGGTTGTAAACCCGCGCCCAGCTTTTCGCTTGCCAGTAGCCGTCGCCGCGGATTGTTGCGCTCCAGCCATCATTGAAGGGAATGGTGTACTCCGCCCCAAGGTTAACCGTCCAGCGCGGCGAGTTCGGCAATTCGTTACCGCCGAGTTCGGTGTAGAAACCAGCGCCGCCGTTGATCTCAGGATAATTGGCCGGATCATAACCTTGTCCAGTAAGCGGATCGGTCGGAGGACCAAAAAGACCGAGAGTACCGCCTACGCCACCACACAAGCCAAACGAGTTTTGAATGCCTTGACTCGCCCGCAGCCAAGCCTCTGCCATGTGAAGGGGAATCACGCAGTTGGAAGGCAACTGGACCCACGGTTTGGTCACCACATAATCGGGATTGCCGAGCGTCCGGTTCATCGGGTCGATCGACTGCATCCCCTTGCCGATCCGAGTCTTGAGATAACCGACATTGACGTTGAGGCGCAGCCGGTCGACCGGCTCGAACATGGCGGACAGTTCGGCGCCCCAGACCTTAGCATCAAAATTCTCATTAACCGCTGTACGATCGCGAATCTGTGACACCTGGTAATTGGTATAGTCATAGAAGAATGCCCCGGCAGAAAGCGTTAGGCGTCCTCCCATAAGAAGATTCTTCGTTCCAATTTCAAAGGCGTTGACAAATTCTGGCTCAAAGACCGGGCCATAATTAACCGCTGTCAGTTCTAGAATAGGATAGGCGTCGGGGAGCAAATCGACAATCAGCTGACTAGCATATCCCGCTTCAATCAATTGCTCCGTTGTTGCGTAGCCGGGAGCCGGCGGGTTCATGCCCCCGGCTTTGTAGCCGCGGCTATAGAAGGCATAGAGGAGCGTATGATCGGTAAAGCCGACGTCAGGCTGCCAGTCCAACCCGATGCGCCCCGTATATTCTCCCCATTTGCGGCTGATCTTGCCCGCCGCCGGATGGCCTTTGGCGACAATACCGCCACCCTCAAAAGTTGGCGCGAGGAGCAGCTGACTCGGCACAATAGTGAAGTTCTTCTTATCGCGCGTATAGCGCAGGCCCGCTGTGAGCTTTAATTCCGAGCTGATATCATAATACGCCTCACCGAATAACGCCCAGCTTTCCAGCTTGTATGGATTAGATGATCGGAAATAATTGTGCCCCTCGCCATTGATGCTTTCAACAGAATTAGGATCAATGTAGGGGCAAAACTTGGCCTCTTCAATGGGCATTTCTGCACCTTTAACATTTCCGAACGCCACTCTATTACAGTGCGTCATAGTTCCCGTTTCATTAAACGGCCCTATCATAGCAAGAGCCGTTAGGGCATTGCTCATGACATAATATTCGTCCTGCGTTTTGAATTTCGTGTAATTACCACCTATGCTGAAATTGAATGGACCAGAGAAATCGGATTGCAGGCGCACCTCTTGAGCGAACTGTTTCGAATAGGCCGAAGAGATATCAAAGGTCGCAAGTGTGTCGGAGCAACCGATCTGGGGATCGCAGAAAACTCCACCGGGCATCATGCCCTGATAGGGACTTGGATTGCCGTTAAAATCCACCCAGCTGGATGAATCATTGAAGATCGGCAGAGTGTTGAAGCGATTATAATCCTGAAAGCTATAAACCTTGTCCCAATTGAAGGCTGTCTGCGATGACAGCGTCAGAGCATCAGACAGGTCGACGTCTAGGTTAAGCGCAAGAATATCCGACTTGGCGCGATAGATCGGATCGCGGACTGATGCTATTTCTCGCAGATCGCGCGATTGCATCATCCCTCCATAGGGATCCGCATTGGGGTCAATGATACTTGCCTTATCACTAACAGAGGGTCTGCCCCCGGTAGGAAAGTAGCGACCGCCAAATGTAAAATCGGCAAAGGCCAAGCCATTGACATAGGCGAGTGCCAGCCCATTGGGCGTACCAAAGGCCGCGTCGTCATAGAGGCTTCCCGCTTTGCAGCCGGTGCTGAACATCGCCGCCCGTAACCCTTGGTAGTTGGCATAGATGGCGCTCGGGTTAGCTTCGCGCGTGGGCGTCGACCCAATCATGTCCGGGCTGTCATCGTGATGGCAAAGCTGCTTGCCAGTACGCGAGCGGTTGTCGTTCTCGCGGAACCGCTCCCAGATGAAGCTGCCGCGCAGCCAGTCGTTCTCGAAGCCCAATGTCGCCCGCAAGGAATAAAGATCGCGTCCATTGATGCGGTTCTTCGTCACCGAATTATAGTCATAGCCGTCGCGGTCGGTCATCGACCCGGCGACGCGCAGCCCGAAGGCATCAGGCACGATCGGAATGTTGAGCATCCCGACCATGCGGCGACTGTTGTAATTGCCGACCTCGCCCTTGATGCTGCCCTCGAATTTTCCCAGCTTCGGCTTGGCGGTGATTAGGTTGATGACGCCGCCCGTGGCATTGCGGCCGTAAAGCGTGCCCTGCGGCCCGCGCAGTATCTCCAGCCGCTCCATGTCGAAGAATTCCTGCTCGAAGAAGCGGTTCTTAATCATGCCTACATTGTTGAAGCTTACCGCGACACCCGGATCGGACGTGGCCGAAATCGCTTTGGTGCCGATGCCGCGGATCGAGATATTATAGCCGGTGAAGTTCGACTTGCTGAACGTCAGGTTCGGCACCGCGCGCATGATATCGGCGCCGCTCTCAATTTTCTGCTCTTCCAGATTCTTCTGCGACAGGGCTGTGAGAGCAATGGGGACGTCCTGCGCCGATTCCACCCGCTTTTGCGCGGTGACGACGATTTCCTCGCGGCGATAGCCACCGTCGGACTGCGCCTGCGACTGCTGCGCCGCCGCGCGAATGATGAGGATGCCGCTGCCATCGTCGGGACTGGCGACAAGGCCCGTGCCCGCCAGCAGCCGCCGCAGGGCTTCATCGACCGGGAGGTCGCCCTTCACGGCATTGGTGCGTTTGTTGCGAGCGCTCGCGCCATCGGCCAGAAGCTGGATCCCCGCCTGCTTCGCAAACACTTGGATGCCCGTTTCGGCAGGCTGCGCCGCGATGTCGAAGCTGCGCGTCTGGGCCATTGCCGGAGTCGCGCACATCGCCACCGCCACCGCCGCCACGCCCGCCATCGCGTGCGCCCGATACGCCGATCCAAAAGCTGTCCGCATCATTCGTCCTCCCCCTGGTTTATGCGCGCTTGATGCACGCCGATGGGACAAAGATGCGCGAAGTCCGATTTTCCGATGCCGCCCGCGAAAAAAATCTCGATGCGACGGCAAAAAGACCGGAGAATCCCGCTCCTTTTTCGAATACCCCGACAGAAAGCGGCTCGGTCGCCTATGCCGCCTTTGAACGTTCGGGAAAGCGGAAGTCGACCGATACCGGCAGCGGCACTCGCCGCCGCGAATGGTCGCCAGTCCGCTTCGACGGGCGTTCGACCAGCACCCAGGGAGAGGGCAGGGTGGCAGTCAGCATGTCCGCCCATAGCTGCGCCAGTTCGCGCCGACGCGGCATATAGGCCGCGCGGTTATAGGCGCCCTCGGATTTCTTGGGCGGAACGTGGGCGAGCATCAAGTCGATGATCGCCCGATCATTCTCCTTGCCCTCGCGGTCGGCCCACTCGTTCATAATCGTCGAGAAAGCGGCCCGGAAACCGTGCGGCACATGATGGCCGTGGTAGCCCGCCCGGTTGAGCAAATAACCGATGGCGTTCTCGCTCATGGGCTTATGGGGATGGCGGTTGCTCGGAAAGAGCAGGGGACACGCGCCGGTTAGCGGCCATAGCGCGCGCAGGATGGCGACCGCCTGATGCGACAGCGGAACAAGATGGTCGCCGCCTTCCTCCCGCTTGCGATCTTGGTCGCCCTTCATGCGCTCGGCGGGAATCCGCCAAAGCGGTTCATCGCCGTCCAAGTCCTCAAACTCATCCCATCGCGCGCCGCGCAACTCGCCGGGGCGAACGGCAGTCAGCGCCAGGAAGCGCATGGCGAGCCGTGTAATGGGGCGGGCAGGGTCCTCTTCGGCGGTGCAAATCATTTCGCGCAGCTTCTTGAGGTCGGTGATAGCCGGCTGGCGGCCCTTACGAAGCGGCTTCAAAACGGCCGCCAGCTTGTCGGCGGGGTCGGATTTCGCGACACCTTCGGCAATGGCATAGATATAGACGGAGGATATGCGCTGCCGGACGCGCTTCGCGGTTTCGATCGACCCGCGCGCCTCAATCTCCCGCAATAGTTTGACGACCAGCGGCGGCTCAATGTCCGCAATCGGAAATTTGCCGATGGCGGGAAACACGTCGCGTTCAAGGCTGCGAAGAATATCGTCGGCATGGACCGGCGCCCATTGCGACTTGAACACCTCATGCCATTCCCTCGCGACCCGCTCGAAGGTGCAGGCGGTTGCCTTGCGATTCGCTTCGATGGTCAGCTTCTTCACGATGGCGGGGTCTTTGCCTTCGCTTAGGATCGCGCGGGCTTCGTTGCGCTTGGTCCGTGCTTCGACAAGGCTCACCATAGGATAGATACCGAAGTGCATACTCTTCTGCTTGCCGCCATAGGCATAGTTCCAGCGCCAAAGTTTCCCGCCGTTGGGCTTTACGAGAAGATAGAGGCGGTGGCTGTCTGTCAGCTTGTAAGCCTTATCGCGGGGCTTGGCGCTGCGTAGTTTTGCGTCGTTCAACATCGTTTTTCTCTGAGACCACGTTTTCGCGCACCGGGACCACGTTCTAAGACCACGCCAAAGGCGGAGGCGACTGAACATGGCCGAACCCAGTAGGGCTCGGAAACGACGGTTTTATGGGAAGAAAAACAATCCTAGTGGTCTGCGCTGAACCCCTTTGGAAGAGGCTCTGGAGGAGAGTGAGGGATTCGAACCCTCGGTACCGTTGCCGGCACTTCGCATTTCGAGTGCGACGCTTTCGACCACTCAGCCAACTCTCCTCGCTGAGGCCGTCGCCCCTAGCGGCGATGCCCCGCCTTTGCAACCCTCAAGTCGCAAAAGCGGAGCGTCGCCGCCCGATGGTCAGGGACGGTCGGATTCCCACCAGTAGGGCGCGCGCTTCCGCGCCCCGGTGTCGACCTCGTTCATCGTCGACGGGTCATAGAGATGGCCGCCCAGCATCACGCGATGGATGCTTTCGCTGTTGCGGATATTCTCGGTCGGATCGGCGTCGAGGATGAGGAGGTCGGCGAGCTTGCCGACCTCGAGCGAGCCGACATCCTTCGCATAGCCGAGTGCGGTCGCGGGCATGATCGTCGCGGCGCGCAGCGCGTCGATGGCGCTCCAGCCGCCGCGGACGAACGACCACATCTCCCAATGCGCGCCGAGGCCCGCCTGCTGGCCGTGCGCCCCGATCGACACGTTGCGCCCGGCGGCTGCGATCTTCGCCGCCTCGCGCGCCGAATCGTCGTCGACATAATCGCTTTCGGGTGCGATCACGCGGCGCTTGTTCTCTGCCGCGAGGATGGTCGGCGGAATGTGCCGCGCCAGCACCGGCTGCTCCCAGACATTGGTATGCGCCCGCCAATAGGGATCGCCCGCGAGGCCGCCGAAGGTGACGACGAGCGTCGGCGTATAATCGACGTTCGTCTGCCCCCACAGCTGCACCAGGTCGCCGTAGAAGGTGTGGAGCGGGATATTGTGCTCGACCGTGGCATTGCCGTCCTGGATCAGGGTCACGCCCTGCGCGTACATCGACCCGCCTTCGGGCACGACGGTCATCCCCTCGGCCTGCGCGGCGCGCACCACCATCTGACGCTGTTCGCGGCGCGGCTGGTTGTAGTTCTTGACGCTGTGCCCGCCCTGCGCCTTCAGCCGCCGGACATGCGCGAGCGCATCGGCGTAGCTGTCGATCTCGGCATAGATGCCCGCCGCCTTCGCGCCATAGATCGCCTCGCCGGTCGAAAAGATGCGCGGCGCGAGGATCAGACCCGCGCGCTGCATTTCGGACGAGACGAAGATTTCGGAGGCGCGCGACGACGGGTTGTGGCTGGTGGTCGTGCCCATCGCCAGATTGACGATCTCCGACCAATTCTGCTGCGGCACCAGTTCGTCGTCGCCGTGCGGGCCGTGCGCGTGGCCGTCGACGAAGCCCGGAACGATCGTCTTGCCAGCCGCGTCGATCGTCACCGTGCCCGCCGGGACGGTGAGCGACCCCGCCGGACCGATCGCCGCGATGCGGTCATCCTGGATCAGGATCGCGCCATTGTCGACGATCCCGCCCTGCTTGTCGGCCATGGTGACGATCTTCGCGCCGGTGATCAGCACCGCGCCGCGATGCTTCGCCGCCCTCTGCGTCATCGACAGCGACACGCCGGCGGCGGGCGGCGTGAAGGCCGCCTTCGCGCCCGGCGCGCTGGCGAACAGGGCGGAAAGGTCGGCGCTGAACAGCGTCGGGCCGCGCGTCCAGTGGAGCCGGCAGCCGCCGTTCGACCAGTGGACATAGTCGGCGCCGCTGTCGCTGACGCGCGTCACGGGCAGCGCGCCGCCCTTCATCCCCAGCGCGACATCCTGCGCGCCCGGCATCAGCGGCGTGACATAGACGTCGTGGTTCTGGCGGAAGGCGAGGGTGCGGCCGTCGGGCGAGATCTCGTAATCGCTGACCAGCTCGCCGCTGGCATGCACGCGCTTGTCCTGCCCCGACAGGTCGGTGCTGACAAGCTGGCTCTTGCCGCCGCCCGATGCGACCATGAACAATCGATCGCCCGATCCCCCGAACTGCGGCTTGGCGCCGTCCGCGTCGACGAGTTCGGGCGTGCCGCCGGCCGCCGCGACGCGATAGACGCCGGGGTTCGCGCCCCAGCGTCCAGAGGTCAGGTAGCCGCCGCCGCGCCGTTCGAAGACGATCGTCCCGCCGTCGGGGGAGAAGCGCGGCTCGGCATAGTGGCCGGGCACGCTCGTCACCCTGCGCGTCGCGCCGCCACCGGCGCCGACGACGTGGACTTCGCCAAGCCCCGCATCGGTCCAGCGCACGAAGACGACCGACTTGCCGTCGCGCGACCAGCTCGGCCACATCTCGAACGCGGCATCCTTCGCCGCGGTCAGGCGCCGGGCGGCGCCGCCGGTCGCGGGCTTGATCCACAGCTTGCCCAGCGTTTCGAACACGACCTGGCCGCCGTCGGGCGACACTTCGGCCCAGCGCGGCATCTGCGTCTCGAAACTGTCGGGCGCGACGGCCACCGCGGGATGGACCGCGTCGACGATCACGCGGTCGTCGGAGATGCGGAAGGGGATGACGCGCGCTTCGCCGCCGTCGCCCGCGACGCGGCGCAGCTTGCCGCCGGCCCAGAACAGGATGTCGCGGCTGTCGGGGGTCCACGCCATGTTCGGATAGACGCCGGTGACGGCCCAGGTTTCCTGCACATCCTGATCGAGCGCGTCGTAGAGCTTACGCTCGGCGCCCGAGGCGAGGTCCTTCACATACAGCTTCGATTCCATGCCTTCGCGGCGGACGTAGGCGATGCGCTTGCCGTCGGGCGAGGGCGTCGGACGCACCGCGCCGCCGGGACCGCCCGCGACGGTGGTGATCGCGCCGTTGTCCATGTCGTAGCGTTCGATATGGAACAGGTCGGTGTTGCTGTCCTGCGCATATTCGAAGATCGGGCCGGGGGAGACGTTGCGGGTGTAATAGACGCCCTTGCCGTCGGGCGCGAAGGTCGGCTCGCCGAGTTCCTTCTGGTGGCGCTCGCTCGGGCGCTTGACCAGCGGAACGCCGCCGCCGCCCGAAATATGATACAGCCACACCTCGCCGGTGCCGAGCGAGCGGCCGGTGGTGAAATGCTTCTTGGCGACGATGAACTGGCCGTCAGGGCTCCAGCTCGGCTGGTTGAGAAGGCGGAAATCCTCCTTGGAAAGCTGGCGCTTGTCGCTGCCGTCGCGGTTCATCACCCAGATATTGTCGCCGCCGCCGCGGTCGGAGACGAAGGCGATGCGCGAACCGTCGGGCGAGAAGCGCGGCTGCTGTTCATAGGCGAGCCCCTCGGCGATCCGCGTCGGCGTTCCGCCCTCGATCGGCATCGTATAGATGTCGCCGAGCAGGTCGAAGGCGATGGTGCGGCCGTCGGGCGCGACGTCCACGTTCATCCAGCTTCCCTCGTCGACCGCGATCGGCACCGTGCGCGTCGTCATGCCGGGAGGGGCGTTGACGTCCCACGTGTCGGCGGCGGATGCTTCGGCGGCGGCCTGCGCATGGGCCGAGGTCGAACAGGCCAGAGCCGCCGCGAAGGCGATTGCGAAACGCGCCATGAATGATGATCCCCTGTTGAAATATGCCGCGACCATATGGCCTTGCCCCATCATTGCAAGGCGCGGCTTTCGATGAGAAGCCTGGCGGGCTCGACAGGTGACGGTCGCCCCATGTCGTCCTATGGTCTGTGGGGATTTGGCGTTCGGCGCGCTGCCTCATCCGTTCGTCATGCTGAACTCGTTTCAGCATCCATGGCCGGACCTTTCCTTTTGCGCCGCCTTTCAGGTGAGGGCAGACCATGGACCCTGAAACAAGTTCTGGGTGACGAAAGGGATAGACTGTGCCGAAATCCGAATCCCCACGAGCCATGGGACGGTGGCGAAGCAGGAGGAGAAGCATGTCTTGCCGCTGACGGGAATCAGGGTGCTCGATTTCGGGCGCTATATCGCCGGGCCCTATTGCGCGGCCTTGCTTGCCGACTATGGCGCCGACGTCATCCGCATCGAGGCGCCGGGCGGCAACGACGACCGCTTCACCGTCCCGGTCGCCGCCGACGGTTCGGGGGCGATGTTCCTGCAGATGAACCGCGCCAAGCGCTCCCTGACGCTGAAGCCGGGTAGTCCCGAAGGGCGCGGGATCGTTCGGCGGCTCGTCGAGACGGCGGATGTCGTCGTCGCCAACCTGCCGCACGATGTGCTGGTGAAGCTGGGGCTCGACCATGACAGCCTGTCGGCGATCAACCCGCGGATCATCCTGGCGACGGCGTCCGCCTTCGGCCGCGAGGGGCCGCTATCGCGCAACGTCGGCTTCGACGCCATCGGGCAAGCGATGTCGGGCACCGTCCATCTGACTGGCACGCCCGGCCAGCCCTATCGCGCGCAGGTCAATTATGTCGATTTCGGCACCGCGCTGCATCTGGCCTTCGGCGTGCTGCTCGCGCTGCGGGAGCGGGAGGCGACGGGGAAGGGGCAGTGCGTGTCGGGATCGCTGCTCGGCACCGCGCTCGCCATGTCGAACGGCCTGACAATCGACGAGGCGCTGAACGGCATCGAGCGCCAGCCGATCGGCAACCGCAGCTTCGGATCGGCACCGACCGACCTGTTCCGCACCCGCGACGGCTGGATCGTGACGCAGATCGTCGGCGGCCCGATCTTTGCCCGCTGGGCAGCGCTGGTGGGGCGGCCCGAACTACCCGCCGATCCGCGCTTCGCAAGCGACATCTTACGCGGCGACAATGGCGAGGACCTGAGCGTGATCATGCAGGGCTGGTGCATCGCACGGACCAGCGCGGAGGCGCTGGCCGACCTCGGAGCGGCGCGCGTTCCGGCGGCGCCCGTGCTCAAGCCGGGCGAAGCGCTGGCGCAACCGCAGGTTGCCGCGATGGGGCTGGTCGAGCCGGTCGCCTATCCCGGCACGCCCGCGCCGGCGCCCGTCATCCGCGCGCCGGTCGACCTGTCCGCCAGCGCGAAGATTCCGCCGCGCCGCGCGCCGCAGGTGGGCGAGCACAGCGACGCGATCCTGGCCGAACTCGGCTATGACACCGACGCCATTTCGGCTTTGCGCGCGCAAAGGATAATTTGAACGGCACGGCGGTGGACGTCCAGCCGACGCCTTCTTATGGTCTGCGGGGATTTGGGTTTCTGCGCAGTTTCTCCCTTTCGTCACCCTGAACTTGTTTCAGGGTCCATGGTCTGCCCTCGAATGAAAGGCAGCACAAAAGGGAGGGTCCGGCCATGGATGCTGAAACGAGTTCAGCATGACGAACGGATGATGCAGCGCGCAGAACGCTAAATCCCCCCAAGACCTTAGTTTGGGAACCGACCGACAATCAGCGCGAGGAGCCTCCGATGACCGAGCAGACCGACTATGTGCCGCCCCGGGTGTGGACGTGGGACAAGGAAAGCGGGGGACGCTTCGCCAACATCAATCGCCCGATCGCGGGACCGACGCACGACAAGGCGCTTCCGATCGGCAAGCATCCGCTCCAGCTCTATTCGCTCGGCACCCCCAACGGGGTGAAGGTGACGGTGATGCTGGAGGAACTGCTCGCGGCCGGGCACAGCGGCGCCGAATATGACGCATGGCTGATCCGCATCCACGAGGGCGACCAGTTTTCGAGCGGCTTCGTCGCCGCCAACCCGAACAGCAAGATTCCGGCGCTGGTCGACCGCAGCGGCGCCGATCCGATCCGCGTCTTCGAATCGGGCGCGATCCTTATCTATCTTGCCGAGAAATTCGGGGCCTTTCTGCCGACCGAGCCCGCGCAGCGCGCCGAGACGCTGTCGTGGCTGATGTGGCAGATGGGCAGCGCGCCCTTCCTGGGCGGCGGGTTCGGCCACTTCTATGCCTATGCGCCAAGCAAGATGGAGTATCCGATCAACCGCTACGCGATGGAAGTGAAGCGGCAGATGGATGTGCTCGACCGGCAATTGGCGGAGAATGAATATATCGCGGGCTCTGCCTATTCGATCGCCGACATGGCGATCTGGCCCTGGTACGGCGCGCTCGCCAAGGGGCTGGTCTATGACGCCGGCGAGTTTCTGAGCGTGCAGGATTACCGGAACGTCCAGCGCTGGACCGACCAGATCGCATCGCGCCCCGCGGTGAAGCGCGGCCGCATGGTCAACCGGGTCATGGGCGACCCGGCGAGCCAGCTTCACGAACGGCACGACGCGTCGGATTTCGACCTGCGGACGCAGGACAAGGTGCAGGCCGAACAGCCCGCCGAATGACGCAATTGCAAGGAAAGGCGCCCGCCGGGCCCTTCAGGATTCGATAAGCCTTTCCCGCAAGCAATTGGCGGGAAAGCGTTTTTCTGCCGATCGCGGCGCGGCGATTTTACGCATTTCCCGTAAAAGCGCCGGACCGCGCTCGCGACCGCCTTTTCACGTTCATCGGCGATGATCGGATCCATGACAGGTCCGCATCCCCTCGATCCATCGACCCGCCGTGCCGCCTCGGGACGGATCGACATTCAGTTCTGGCGGCCTGCAAATGGCGGCTTTCCCCGCTTCCGGTGCTCACGTGCAACAAGCACGCTGCGCTCCGGGTTACGGAAAACCACCATTTTCGACTCGCCATCTTCTGAATGGCGATCCGACATACACTCTGATGACATTGGATTGACCCACTTCGTCATTGCGACCCCGGACCTGATCCGGGGGAAGCAATCCAGAGCGGTTACCGCCCACTCTGGATTGCCGCGCGGCTTCGCCGCTCGCAATGACGAGTCCGGTCGATGCCATCATGCGCTTGCCCGATGCGACCGGGGCGCGGCGGTGATCGAAATGGCGCTCGTCCTGCCGCTGTTCCTCGCGCTGCTGATGGGCGTGCTGGTCTATGGCCAGTATTTCCTGGTCGCGCACGCGGTGCAGCAGGCCGCCAACGACGGCGCCCGCGCCGCGATCGTCGGGCTCGACGCGGCGGACCGGCGCGGCATCGCGGAGCGAGCGGTCGACCGCAGCCTCAGCGGCGTCGCGGGGTTTTCCGCCCGGGCGCGCACGGTCGCCGTGACCGAAACCGCCGACGCGCTGACCGTCGCCGTCAGCTTCAGCGTGCCCGAAGACAGCTTCCTGCGTTCCTCGCTCGTCCCGTCGCCCGCCGGCCCGATCCGGTCGAGCGCGACCTTCGAACTGCCGGTGGATTGACTATGCCCCAGACATATCGCCTTTCCGCTTTACCTTGCGACCGGCGCGGCGGCGTCAGCGTCCTGACCGCCTTTGCGATGACGATGCTGATCGGCTCCGCCGCCTTCGCGGTCGATATCGGCTCGCTCTATCTCGACCGCCGCCAGCTTCAGGGAATTGCCGACGCCGCGGCGCTGGCTGCCGCCGCTCACCCGGGCGCCGAGCGCGCGGCGGCCGAGCGGATCATCGCCGCGAACTGCGATTGCGGCATAGCGATCGCCGCGCTCCAGCCCGGACGCTATACGCCCGACTCCGCCGTCGCGGCGGAACAGCGCTTCGTCGCCGGGGGCGTATCGCCCAACGCCGTCCGCATCCGGCTGACGCGGCCGAGCCCGCTCTATTTCGGCAGTTTCCTGACCGGCCGAAGCCATAGCGTCGTCGCGGTCACCGCCACGGGCGCGCGGCGCGGCTATGCGGCCTTTTCGCTGGGATCGCGCGTCGCGGCGCTGCGCGGCGGCGTTCCCAACGCGCTGCTCTCCGCGCTGACCGGCAGCCGCGTCGAATTGTCGCTGATGGACTATCAGGCGCTGGCGAGCGCCGATGTCGATCTGCTCGCCTTTTCCGAAGCGTTGCGGACCGAACTGCACGCCGATGCGCTGACGTTCGGCGAGACGTTGGATATGCAGGCGACGCTGCCGCAGGTGCTGTCGGCGCTGGCGCGCGCGAGCGACGGGCAGGTCGCCGATACGCTGGAGGCGATCGCCGACAAGGCGCTGCCGCGCGCCCTGATCCCCTCGCGCGCAATAGACCTCGGCCCACGCGCGTCGAGCATCCGCGCCGATGCCGCCGACCGGGTCGACGTGAATCTGATGAGCCTAATGCAGGCGATGCTGGCGCTCGGCAATGCCAACCGTCAGCTTGAACTCGCGCTGGCCAGCGACCTGCCGGGCGGCTCGGCGATCAACGTCGCGCTGCTGATCGGCGAGCCGCCGGCGCAATCGCCGCTGATCGCGGTGACCGACGATCAGGACGTCGTCGTCCGCACCGCGCAGGTGCGGCTGAAGATCGTCAGCCGGATCGCGACGCCGCTGCTGACGAGCGTCGAACTGCCGATCGTCGCCGAACTGGGATCGGCGGCGGCGCGGATTTCGGACATGGATTGCGGCGGCAGCGATCAAGGCGTGACGCTGGCCGTCACCACCTCGCCCGCGACGTTCGCGATCGGGACGGTCAACGACGGCGATTTCGCGAATATGCAGCGCCCGCTCGCACCCCAGATGGCGCGCGTATTGCGCCTGCCGCTCGCCAGCGTCGATGCCCGGGCGCAGCTGACGCTGGCGGACCAATCCGAAAAATCGCTCGCCTTCTCGCGCGCCGAGATCGCGGCGGGCACGGTCAAGACGGTCGAGAGCAGAGGCCTTGCGGGCGGGGCGGCGCGCTCGCTGGCCCGCGACATGGATTTGCGGGTCAACCTGCTCGGCCTCGGGCTCAATGCCGGCGCGCTGACATCGCTGGTCGGCGAAACGGTGGGCGCCGCGGCGCCGGCGCTCGATGGGGTGATCGAGGGACTGACGGGCGTGCTGGGCCTCCACCTGGGCGAGGCCGACGCGCGGGTCAACGCGCTGCGTTGCGGACGGACCCGGCTGGTGTGAGGACCGATCCGGTGCCGTTCCGGACGCGAATCCGCGTTTTTGCGTCGGGTTTCGAGCCAAATACCGCCGCAGCGTGCCATAATGCGAGGGAAAGGCTCGATCCGGGGAGACGGATATGGAGACGGTCAGGGAACCTCAGCGCGTGCCCGCTGCCGAATTCATTCGCGGTTTCGCGAACTGGCGCCTGCAGGCGTCGCGCAAGCCGGTCATGGTCACGCATCACGGCAAGGATGCGCATGTGCTGATCTCCCTCGCCGACTATCGCCGCCTCGACGGCAAGGGGGAGGCGGAAGGGCGCGACGCGTTGGCCGCATCGCAGGCGGCGCTGGTCGAGGCGATCCGCGACGCGGTGATCCTCGTCGACCGCACCGGGCGTGTCGCGGGGGTCAATCCGGCAGCCGCCGATCTGCTCGAACGGGCGGCGACCGCGCTGACGGGCCGGCCCTTGCCCGACGTCCTGCCGGGGTTCGCGCGCTCGGTGCTGTTCGCGCATTTCCTCCGGATGCTCGACCATCGCGAGCGTTTCTCGGGCGAGGTGCCGGGGCTGATCGAGCCGCAGCGCTGGCTGCGCGTCGACCTCGTCCCGCTGCCGATCGGCGGGGCGATGGTGCTCCGCGACATCAGCGACGCGTGGGGGACGCGCGCCGAACAGGACGCTAGGCGCGCGCTGGCCGACGCGGTCGAGATCGACGGGACGATCGGGGTCGCTCGCGTCTCGGTGCGCGAGGCGATCGAGGCGGCCAACCCGGCGCTCGCCGCCATGATCGGCGCCGACGAAGCCGCGATCCGGCGCGTGCGCTTTTCGGCGCTGCTCGCGGCCGGGCAGCGGCACGCCTTCACCGAGGCTTTCGAAGGCCTGTTCCGTACAGGCGACCCTGTTCGCATCGCGTCGGAACTGGTGACTCGTGGCGGCAGTGTTGTGTCGGTCACGCTCGCCATGGTCGAGCGGCGATCGGCCTATGCGAGCGAAGGCGCGGTAATCCTGGCGGTGCGCCGCTAGAACCAGCTTCCACGATCGATCGCACGGCTGCCGACTGGCAGGGAGAAATATTGCCCGTCCTCGCCGACAATGATCGGGCCGTCGAAGCGATTATCGGCGCCGTCGAGCAGCGCCGCGTCGAAGTAGCGCGAAGGGAGGGGCGGGACGATGTGGCTGAGGACGAGCATCCGGACGCCCGCGCGGCGTGCGCTGTCGGCGGCCTGCGCGGGGTTGGCATGATAATCGAGGATGTCGTGCATGATCCGGCCCGTCTGAGGCCGCCCGGCGGCCGTCAGGCGATCGGAGAGGTGCTGTACCATCTTCGGCTGGAGAGCCTCGTGGATCAGCAGGTCTGCACCCTTCGCCGCGGCTTCGAGCGAAGGCGACGGCGCAGTGTCGCCGCTGATCACGACGCTGCGTCCCTTGTAGTCGAAGCGATAGCCGACCGCGGGCCGCACCGGGCGATGATCGACGGGAAAGGCCATGACCTGCAAACCATCCGCCTCGTAGATGGCGGTCGGCGCCGTCGGCATCGCAAAGGGCATCGCGACGGCACCCGCCGCCACCGGTGGCGTGATCGTGGTGCCGTGGTGCGCGGTGCGGTAGCCATTATCGGCGGCATAAGCGGCGTTGAAGCCGGCAATCACCGCCTCGACGCCTTCTGGGCCGTGGACAGGAAGGGGGCTTTCGTTGCCGCTCGCGGTCCAGCGCAGCAGCATCATCGGCCCCATGCCGTCGATATGGTCCGAGTGGAAATGGGTGAGAAACAGGCCGCGGATCCGGGGATTGGGCAATCCCATCAACGAGATGTTGCGCGCTCCGCCTTCGCCCGCGTCGACCACGAACATCGCCTTGCCGGCGATCACAACGGTGCATGATCCGGCGCGGCGGCGATCGGGCAAGGGCGATCCGGTGCCGCATAAAGCGACATGCAGGCCGTCGGGCAGATCCGCTAGCCGATCGCGTCCAGCCGCCTGCTCGACCCCGCGCTCGAACAACCACCGTCCGATCGGCCGCTGGAACAGAAAAGCCGCCGCTGTAGTTATACCTACGATCAGCAGCGCCCAAAGCGCCGCACGCCTGCCTCTTGTCATCATATCCCCCACTTGTTCCCCCCTCATGCGGCACGGAAGGCCGCTGGACAAGCCGCGCCGTTCGGCGCAACCTGCGCCCTGTTCACAGCAGTGAAGGTTGCGAGCCGCAACTTGCCGTTTACGTAAAGGTGAGCACCCGTTAAAAGGGGCCACTGCCCAAGGGAGAATCAGAAGATGGACATGGAGTTCAGCCCCGAAGATCTCGCCTTCCAGAAGGAAGTGCGCGACTTCATCGCCGAAAACTATCCCTCCGAACTGCGCGGCAAGCAGGACGAGGGCGATGAGCTCACCAAGGAGGATTTCCTCTCCTGGCACCGGATTCTCTACAAGAAGGGTTGGGTGGCGCCCGCGTGGCCGGTCGAATATGGCGGCACCGGGTGGACGCCGACGCAGCGCTTCATCTTTTCCGAGGAAACCGCCCGCGCTGACTGCATCCGCCTGATGCCGTTTGGCCTCGCGATGGTCGGCCCGGTCATCTACACTTTCGGCACGCCGGAGCAGAAAGCGCGCTTCCTGCCGCGCATCCTGTCGGGCGAGGACTGGTGGTGTCAGGGTTATTCGGAGCCGGGGTCGGGGTCCGACCTCGCTAGCCTGCGCACCTTGGCGGTGCGCGATGGCAACGAATATGTCGTCAACGGCCAGAAGACCTGGACGACGATGGCACAATATGCCGACTGGGGTTTCTTTCTCGTCCGTACCGACAAGGACGCCAAGCAACAGGAGGGCATTTCCTTCCTGCTCATCGACATGAAGTCGCCCGGCATCACCGTGCGCCCAATCATCACGCTCGGCGGCGAGCATGAGGTGAACGAGGTGTTCCTCGAGGACGTCCATGTTCCCGTCGACCAGCGCGTCTATGAAGAGAACAAGGGCTGGACCTGCGCCAAGTTTCTGCTCGCGCACGAGCGTACTGGCATCGCCGGGGTCGCATCGTCGAAGCGCGGCGTCGAGCGCGTCAAGGCCATCGCGCGTACCGAACTCGACGGCGATCAGCCGCTGCTTGCCAACCCATTCTTCAAACGCAAACTCGCCGAACTGGAGATCGACCTGACCGCGCTCGAATTCACCGAGTTGCGCGGACTTGCCGGTCCGAACGCCGGCAAGGGGCCGGGACCGGAGTCGAGCCTGCTCAAGATCAAGGGTTCGGAAATCCAGCAGCGCCTGACCGAACTGACGCTCGAAGCGGTCGGCCATTACGGCGCGCCCTATTTCCGAGGCTTCGGAGAAGGCGACAACGAGCATCCGATCGGGCCGGACTATGCGCATCGCGCTGCGCCGACCTATTTCAACATGCGCAAGACGACGATCTATGGCGGGTCGAACGAGATTCAGCGCAACATCATCGCGAAGATGGTTCTGGGATTGTGACCGCAGCGCCCTCGCTAGAGCGGGGGCCGCATTGGCCCCGTTTGGGCGCCGCAATGTGAACCTACAGCGGCCCCCGCCTTCGCGGGGGCGACGGGGATAAAAAAATGGATTTCACTTACACAGAAACGCAGGACATGATCCGCGACACGCTGTCGCGTTTTCTCGCTGACACCTACGGCTTCGAGACGCGCCAGAAGTTCATTGCCAGCGACGCGGGCCGCGACCCGGCGATCTGGACCGCGCTCGCTCAGGAACTCGGCATGCTCGGCGCCTCCTTTGCCGAGGAGCATGGCGGCCTGGGGGGCGGCGCGCTGGAAAATGCGATCATCATGGAAGAACTGGGCAAGGTCATCGCAATCGAGCCCTATCTTCCGACCGTCGTCATCGCGGGCGGCGCCCTGAAGGCGGTGGGCGGAGCACAGGCTGACGCGCTGATCCCCGAGATCATCGCGGGCAACGCCATCGTTGCCTTCGCCTATGCCGAGCCGCAGAGCCGCTATGACCTTGCGAACCTGAAGACCAGCGCCAAGAAGGATGGCGCAGGCTGGGTGCTGAACGGGCACAAGGGCGTCGTTTATGCTGCGCCGTGGGCCACGCACCTGCTCGTCACCGCGCGCACCGGCGGTGGTCAGCGCGACCACGACGGCGTATCGCTGTTCCTGATCGACGCGAAGCTGCCCGGCATTGTCCGCCGCGACTATCCCACGGTCGACGGCAACCGTGCGTCCGAAATCTATTTCGAGAATGTTGCGATCCCCGGCGACGCGCTGCTCGGACAGGAAGGGGGCGGCCTGCCGCTGATCGAGCAGATCATCGACGAAGCCACGGTCGCGGTGTGCGCTGAGGCGACCGGCGTGATGCAGAAGCTGCACGAAGGCACGCTCGAATATACCCAGCAGCGCAAGCAGTTCGGCGTGCCGATCGCCAAGTTCCAAGTGCTCCAGCATCGTATGGTCGACATGTTTATGGAGGTCGAACAAGCTCGTTCGATGACGATCATGGGGACGCTGAAGCTCGATCTGCCCGCGGCGGCGCGCATGGCGGCGGTGTCAGCGGCGAAGAACAAGGTCAGCCGCGGCGCGAAGTTTGTCGGACAGAACGCAATCCAGACCCACGGCGGCATCGGTATCACGCAGGAACTGGCGATCGGCCATTATTTCAAGCGCGCGACGATGATCGAAGGTCAGTTCGGCAGCGCCGACTATCATATGGAGCGCTACGAGCGGCTCGTGCTGGCGGAGTAAGCAGTCAGGCCTGCTCTTCGGGCTTTTCATTTGGAATCGAATCGCTTCTCCTTCTTTGGGGGGAGGCGATGCGGGCCGCCCGCCGCGGGCCACGCTACGTATCCCCTGTTTGATCCCCCGCGCACGAAACGCCCGGCATGTTGCCACCGAGAAAGTCTTCCCGTTGACAGGAAGCCGGCCGTATTCACGCAGCGAAGGAGTCATACGCAGGGGCTTGCAGGCGGCAATACTGTAGGAAAGCGCTTGTCGGCTCGGACCGGAACGATAGGGCGAGGGTGCCGCTAGATTTCCGATAATTTTGGGCTGATCCGTTCCGTCATTATGTAACCCAGCGCAGTTGCCCGCGCTCTGGATAGCGCGGCTTCGCCGCCCGCAATGGGGAATTCGCCCAATGCATCAGTTCTAATAGGCGACATCCACCGCGATCCGCAGCGTGCGGGGGCGAAGCGGGGTCGCGTAGCCGGGCCCGTCCTCGACGAACGGCGTGCCGAGCGAAAAGCGATTGCCGCGGGCGTCGAAAAGGTTGGTGAGGGTCAGCGACAGCCCGCGCCGGGCGTTGCCCAACCGCATCGCGAGCCCGGTGTCGACATAATCGCCCTGGCCTTCGCCCAGCACCGGTCCGATGCCGAGGCGCGACGGACCAACATAGTTGGCCCAGCCGCCGACGCGCAATTCCTCGTCGCCGACCGGTGCAACATAGTGGACCGCGCCGCGCACCGCGTGGCTGGCGACATTGGGGATGCGACCGAGCCGCGCCGGCGCCGCCATCGCGATCGGCGCGATCAGCGACGACAGTTCGTCGACCCGGCTTTGGTTGTAGACGGCGCCGAGTTCGAACGACAGCGCCGGACCCGGCCGCCAGGCGAGCGCGCCCGAAATGCTGGTAATACGGCCGTTGCCGATATTGGCGGTGGTCGGAAAGCCGCTCGCGTCGATGAAATCAGCCTGGATGTCGCGCCAGCGGCTGTAGGATAGCGAGATATTGGCGTCGAAGGGGCTAGTCCCTCGTTCGCCGAAGCGCACGCCCGCTTCCCATGTCCGCACTTGGTCGTTGCGGAAGCGGCGGACGAAATGGCTGTCGATCGCGAGCCCGCCGGGGCGGAACCCCTCCTGATAGCGTGCATAGAGTGTCAGATTGGCGAAGGGCGAAGCGAGCAGAGAGGCAGAGGGCAGGAGATCGGTTTCGGTCCGGTGCGCGGTGATCGCGCGGCCCGCCATCGCGATGGCGGAGGGCACGTCCTCGCCGCTGCCGCCCAGCCGGGCGTGCGACAAGCGCAGCCCAGCGGTCGCGACAAGGCGCGGAAGCAGTTCGACCGTCGCTTCACCATAGCCGGTGAACTCGGTGATCCGGTTGGTGACCCCGGTCAGCGGCGCGCGCAGCACCGTAGCGCCATATTCGCGGCGCTGCCGGGTCCGATTGTCGATGACACTCGCGCCGACGACCCAGCCGAGCCCGGCGTGGAAGGGGCGCGACAGCCGGCTCTCGTTGACGAGCATGCGCGTCGCATTATACTGGTCGAGCACCTGCGAGGGGTTCTGTTCGCTGGTCGCGTCGAAGCGTTCATAGAGGCGGTGACGGATGAAGGCGTTCGACGATTGGAAATGCAGCCCGCCCCAATCCTTGGCGACGACGATCGTGCCGAGCCCGTAGCGAGCCTTAGCATTCTGTTCGACGAGCGAATTGCGGGTGAGCGGGGGCGCGTCGCGGTCGGCATATTGCGCGTCGTCGGAGGCGATCGCCTGATAGACGCCGCCGAGGTCGATCGTCCACGCGTCGGCCGCATCGAAACGGAAGGTCGCGCGACCGCCGCGCACATGGACGCGGTTGATATCCTTCTGTCCGCGCTGCCGATTGTCGATATAGCCGCCGTCGGTGAGCATGTAGCCAACGAGGCGCAGGGCATGGCCGTCGTTCCCAACTGGCAGGTTGGCGATGGCGGCGATATCGCCGCCCGGATCGCCGTGCTGGGTGATCGAGGCGCCCGCGATCGCCTGAAGCTCCATGGCGCCGGGGTTCGGTGCATTCGGCACGACGCGGATGATGCCGCCGAGCGACCCCGCGCCATAGAGGGTGCCCTGAGGTCCCTCGAGCACCTCCACCGCGTCGACGTCGTACAGGCGCAGGTCGGGATCGGGCGCATTGTAGCTGAGACGGATGTCGCCGAGATATTGTCCCACTGTCGCCTGCGTCGGCCCAGTGAAGCTCGAATCGGCGATGCCGCGGATGAACAGCTTGTTGCGCCCCGAACCAAGGTGGGTCGAGGACACGGTCGCCATGCGCGAGAGGATCGAATCCATCCCGCGCTCGCCCCCGAACGCCAGATCGCCGCCATCGAGGATCGTGGCGACGCCCGCAAAACGCGAATAGGGGGTGTCGGCCTTGCTCGCCGTGACAATGATCTCGTCCTCGGGCCGAGCGACGAGATGATCGGGCACCTGCGCCCGTGGCGGCGGCGTTGCGCGCGGCGGCGAGGTCGATCGCCGTGCGACCCGCTGAACCGGCCGGCGCTCGATCCGCCAACTCGTGTTGCTGACGCGTACAGCGCGCGCCTGCGTCCCGTTGAGCATCCGCCGGATCGCCACATCGACGCTCATCCGCCCGCGCACCGGGCGGACGCGGCTTTTCCACAGTTCGGCGTCGGCGACGCTGATGCTGACCCCGGCTTGGCGGCTGAGCAGTGGAAGGGCCGCTGACAGATTGCCCTTCGGTAAGTCGAACATGCGCTCCTCGGCCGCCTGCGCCTGCGCCGACGCGATCAGCACCGAGGCTGCACCGGTAAACAGGAGGGGGGAGAGCCGGGATCGCATTGTCAGCGCGACAGCACCCAACCATCGCCCTGTCGCTCGGCGCGCGTTCCCGATAGCGCTGCGAGGTCGGCTATGGTGCGGGCGGGGTGTTTTGCGAGGATCAACGCGCCGCGGAAGCGGGTGTCGGCGGCGTTGGGGGCGATCCGCACGGCGATGCCGGCGGTGCGCCGCAGGTCTTCCGCGACGTCGGACAGCGGCGCGTCGGCATAGACGAGCAGCCCGGTGCGCCAGCCGCCGATCGTGGCGGCGTCGATCGCGTGCGGCGCCGGTGCCGCGCGGTCGCCGTCGCGGGCCTCCAGCCCCTGCCCGGCGGCGACGCGGACATTCTCGCGCCGGGGGTTGTAGGCGACCACGCCCTCCGACACCGCCACCGCGGTGCGGCCGCCCGCGCGCACGACGTTGAAGGCGGTGCCGAGGTCGACGAGTTCGGCACCGCCCGCTTCGACGACGAAGGGTTCGTCCGCGCGGTGGACGACATGAAACATCGCTTCGCCGCGTTCGAGCCGCGCGAACCGGGGACGATCGTCGTCGAGCACCAGCAGCGAGGCGCCGTTGACCTCGATCCGCGATCCGTCGGCCAGCGCAAGGGTGCGGTGCTCGCCCGCCGCGGTCTCGATACGACTGGTGCCGTCGAACAGGCCGAGGCTCGAGAGGCTGATGGCCCCGACCAGCGCCGCGGCGACCGCGCCGCCGAACCACGCCCGCCGCGACGGTCCGCGCCGCACGGACGGCTCGGATCGCCGGGTGGGGGGCAGGGCGTCGAGATCGGCATCGAGGCCGGCAATGGCGTCATAGGCCGCGCCGTGCCCCGGATCGGCCGCGAGCCAGTCGGCGAACGCATCCCATTCGACAAAGCCGGGATCGCGCTGGCGCACGACCCAGTCGATCGCCTGCGCCTCGATAGCGGTATCGCGATCAGGGCGCATCGAATTGCCTCCTTGCCGCCGCGAGCGCGGCATAGACCTTGCGCAGGTCGGCTTCGACCGTGCTGAGGCTCACCCCCATCTCGGCGGCTATATCGCGCTGCTGGACGCCGTCGACCCGGAAACGGCGAAAGATGTGCGCGGAGCGCTCACCGGTCGCCGCGATCGTGCGTTCGACGATCGCCAGCTGCTCGCGCGAGATCAGCGCGCGCTCGGCCGACGGAGGCTCGGCCGCCGCCGTCTCGCTCCACGCCCGGTCGCGCAGCGCGCGCTGGCGCGTGGCGCGATAGCGGTCGAGCATCAGATTGTTGGCCGATCGCATCACATAGGACAACGGGTTCGCGATCGGCCCGGTCGGCCGTTCGGTCAGCCGCATCCACAGGTCCTGAAACAGATCCTCCGCCTGATCGCCCGCGCCGCGCAGTTCGAGAAAACGGACGACCTGCGCCCGGTGAGCGAGCAATACGCCCTCGATGCCGTGTGCGGCCTCGTCTCGATCGGTCGCCTGGGTCATGAAATACCTGGTTCGGAACGTCGCCTGCAGTGCGCCGGCGCCCACGCCGCCGGCCCGGTCCTCCGGTCCCCTGATGGCGCCGTGATATAGCGCCGCCTGCGACATCCGCAACCGTGACGCGGCGATGCCGGGCGGCATCGAGGTCGGGCGGGGAAGGGTGAGGGCGGTCATGGCAGTGTCCGATGGGCGTTTGGCGTCGGCCGGTTGGCAAGGGGGAAGCATGGGTGAGGAGGGGCGCTTCCCCCTTGCCGCGAGGCTGCCTCGGGGGTTAGAGGCCGACCCGCAAGCTCGCGCGGAATGCCCAGCCGAAGTGGCTCTGCTGCTCCTCCGCCGACAGTTCGGCGCCGACCTGGAAGGCCGAATTGCCGCCGATGCCCCGGATGCGGCCGATCCAGCCGCTGGTGCGCGCATCGGGGGTCAGGGTGAAGGGCGTGCCGTCCTTGAACGAAGCGACCGTCGTGCCGAGCGTGCCGCTGACGATCTCGCGCCGCCCGCCCTCGATCTCGAACCGCGTCCAGCCGTCATATTGGTCGGAACCGCCGAAATCGAGACCGAGCGCCACGGTGCCCGACACCGCCAGTTCGTCGCTGTCGCGGCCGAGGACGTTCAGGTCGAGCGCGTCGCCGCCGCCCGTTTCCTGATAGCCGTCCTCCTTCAGCTTGTAATAGTCGACCGCGACCGTCGGGCGGAAGGACAGGCCGCCGAGGCGTCCGTCGTGCGCGACCGAACCCGAAGCCGACCACAGCGTCGCATCCCATTTGCCGCGCATCGTCTTTTCGATCGCCTTGCCGTCCACCTCGGCGCGGAAGACGCGCGTGCCCTTCAGGCTGACCGGAGCGCCCGACACGCGGGCGTTGGCCAGCCAGCCGTTCGAGCGCAGCCGCCAGTGAAGCGCGCCCTCCCATTGGCTGGAGCTGACCTCGTTGTCGTTGCTGCCGTTGCTGTCCTTGCCGCTGAGGAAGGCGACCGACCCGCCGAAATTGCCGACGCCGGTCTCGATCTCCGCCCCGAGCGAAATGCCCCAGCCCGAGACGTCGTAGCTCGCGGTGTTGCCGAGCCCCTTGGACGTGCCCCAGACTGCCTGGTTGACCCAATAGCCCCATTTCCCCTCGTCCTGATAGGGTGCGTTGGGGTCCTGAAGGTGGCGCGCCAGCGCGCGCGAGCCCGAAGTGAGCGTTTCGAACACCCCGCCTTCATGTTCGGGGAGCATCTGCTGCATCTGGCCGCGGAACTGTTCGCCATCGGTGATCCCGAGAAAGGCGCCCTCGATCGCCTCGTCGGCGGTGAGTGCCTCGAACACCGCGTCGAAGGCGCCCGCTTCGGAGCGGTTGAGGCCGAGTTCGGCCACGCTCTTGCGCGAGACATCGACGATGAGCTGGGTCGCGGTCGAACTCAGCACGCCCTTGTAGAGGAAGGGAAGCAGCGTCGTTTCGGCGGTCAGCTTGTCGGCGCCGGTCAGCGACCCGGCGGTGACGACGATATGTTCGCCCTCGGCATTTTCGATGCTCGACAGCTTGAGCGCGAGCTTCGATCCTTCGCCGAAGCCGGCATTGCCCTGCACCGTCAGCGCGGTTCCGGCAGCGCCGTCGTCGAGCGTCACGCCGAGGACGCCGTTCCCCGCGACCGAAAGCGACGCGATGGTCGCGGCGCCGATCACGTCGAACGTGCCGCCGTCGACGCTCACCGCCAGCCCCTGCGCATTGGAGAGACGGCCCGAGAACAGGCCCTTGCCGGCGATCGACAGCGTATCCGCGCCGCCGCCGAAATCGACGTCGCCCCGGAAACTCGATGTGCCCGCGAGCGTCATGCTGTCGTTGCCGCCGCCGAAGCTGGCATTGCCGGTATAGGCCGCGTCGCCCGAGAGCTTGAGCTGGTTGTCGCCGGCGCCGAAAGAGGCGTTGCCCTTCACCGTGCCGTCGGCGACGTCGAAGATGTCGCTGCCGGCACCGAAGCGCACGTCGCCGACGATGGAGGGCGCGGCGACGCCCGCGGCCACCTCGGTCTGCTTCACGGTCGCGCCGGCGCCGTTCGCCGACAGGTCGATCGCGACATTGCGACCCGAACCCGCCGCGGCGCCGGTGGCGCTGATCGTGCCGCTGTTTTCGATCAGGTCGACGGTTCCCGACGCGTCGAAGATCGCGCGCGCGGTGCCGTCCTCGCCGCTTGCCTTCGCGCTGATCGTGCCGCTGTTGCGGACCAGCGCCACATCGGCGCCGCTGTCGATGCGCAGCGCGGTGGAGATGGCCGTCGCCGTGCCGCCGCCCGCGGCCTCGACCTTGCCGGCGACGCGAACCTCCGGAACCGTCGCGCCGGCACCGATCAGGATCGCGGTCGCCGAACTGTCCTTCGACAGCGCGCTGACCGTCCCGGCGACGCCCATGCCGCCCGCGATGTCGACCGCGCCGCCCATGCCGCCGATCTGCACGCCGAGCCCGTCGATACCCGCGTAGAGCCCGTTGCCCATGACGGTGCCGTCGATGATCAGCCCGAAGCCGGTTCCGGTGCCCGCAACCGCGCCGATCGCGATATCCCGGCCCGCCGCGCCGATCCGCATCGCGGGCGCCGATCCATAGGAGCGGACCGCGGCGGAGCCTTCCTTCGCGTCCTCGATGCCGTCATTATCCTTGTCGGTGCCCGTTCCGCTGCCGTCCTTCGGCGGTACGGCGAGGATGATGCCGCCGGTCACGTCGCCCTCGATCGACAGCGCCGGACCGCCGATCAGCAGATCGTCGGCATCGAGCTTCGACGGGTCGGCCGGCGGGGTCGTGGTGCGATAGCCGGTCGCCGTCAGGCTTCCCTGCACGACGAGCGCGCCGTCGATGTCGCCCGCCAATCGCGCCGCGGTGGCGTTCTGGCCCGTCGCGGCAATGGTCCCGGCCAGCCGGACATTGCCCGTCACATCCTGCAACCCGACGCCCAGCGCATTGTCGCCGAGCACGGTGACGGTACCGTCGTTGGTGAACTTGCCGGTCAGGGGGCCGCCGAGCCGGATGCCCGCCGAATCATTGCCCTCGATCGTGATCGCGCCCGAATTGACGATATCGCCCGTGAAGGCGCCGCCGGTCGCGATTCCCGTGCGGTTGCGGCCGACGGCGAAAGGTCCGTCGATGTCGCCATCATTGTCGATGTCGGTCGGCGCGTAGGATTCGTCGATGATGATCTTGCCCGTCGCCGCGTTGGTGATCGAACCCGTCGTTCCCGCGCCGGCGAAGATTCCGGTGGCGTCGTCGGCGTCGCCGATCGCGATCGTGCCTTCGTTCGCGACCTTGTGGTTGCTGTCGATCGTCACGGCGGTGCCGCCGGCCGGCTTGATCGAACCGTCCTTGCCGATCCGGATGTCGTCGGCCGCGCCGGCGTTGACCGTGGAGGTCCGCACCGGGGTCGTCGTGGCGGTGCCGATCGTCGTTTCGGCATGAACGGGCACCGCCGTCATGGCGGCAAGGCAGGTCGATGCCAGCAGGGTCTTGCGCATGGAAATCCTCTTTTGATCGCAGGGAATGTCCTCCCGGGACAATCGCAAGACGGAGCCGCCACGCCGCGGCCTTGAAACATATTTTCCGGACAGGCGTTTTCCGGGGGAGGGCCGATCGCGCGGAACAGTTCATCGCGTAATTCCAAGCATCTATCCCGACGACACGCCGAAGCCGGCAACCTTCCGGAACGATTCCGGAATGGCGCACGTTGCGCTCCTCGATCTGCATGGAACGGCAGATTGAGCGCGGGGAGGACCATTTTTCCTCTCTGCCGCGCAGTCAATTTAAGGAGAGATCATGCGTAAGAATGCGATTATGTCCGTCGTGGCGGCGAGTTTCCTCATTTCGCCGGTCGCCGTGTTCGCCCAGTCGACGGACACTCCGGCTCCGACGGAAGAACCCGCTCCGGCGCCGACCGAAGAACCGGCGCCCGCGCCGGCACCGCAGCCCACCGAAGAGCCGGCGCCCGCCCCGACGGACGAGCCCGCGCCCGCTCCGACCGAAGAGCCCGCACCGGCTCCGGGCCCGCAGGCCTGATCCAACCGGATCGGAAAAGAGGAAGGGCGGCCGGCGTCCGGTCGCCCTTTTTCTGTCCCATAACCCCTCTATAAGCTCTCCGGGGGCTGGCCGAGCGACCGGCTCAAAGCGGGTGGGAAGCGGTCGTTCTCGATCATTTCTCGGGCAGGTGCCGATCGAAAAGAAGCGGGCGCTTTTCCGATGATCGGCACGGCCTCGGCCCTGAGCGGCCCCAGACGCTTGTCGGGGACATTTTCGAGGGGGAAGGGCCATGACGACGGGAAGCGACAGATCCGATCCCATGGCGTCGCGACCGAGCCTCGCCGATCTGTCGCCGGCCTATTTCGGGCTGGTCATGGCCACCGGCATCGTCTCTCTCGCGGCCTCGATGATGGCGCATCCGAACATCGCCCGCGCGCTGTTCTATCTCAATATCGTGCAATATGCCGTGCTGTGCCTGCTGTATGCGTTGCGGGCGTGGCGCTATCCGCGCCGGTTCTTCGGCGACATGGTCGAACATCTGACCGGGCCGGGCTATTTCACGGCGGTCGCCGGCACCTGCATTCTGGCGAGCCAGTTCCTCATTCTCGACGGCAATGTCGCGGCGGGCAAGGCGCTGTGGCTGTTCGCCGCCATCCTCTGGCTTTGCCTGACCTACACGATCTTCACCGCCCTGACGGTGCGGCACAACAAGCCGACGCTCGACAAGGGTATCAGCGGAAGCTGGCTTCTGGCGGTGGTGGCGACGCAGGCGATCTCCGTTTCCAGCGCGCTGCTCGCCGCGCGCATCGGCCAGCCCTACCGGCTCGAGTTCAACCTGCTGGCGCTGTCGATGTGGCTGTGGGGCGGTATGCTCTATATCTGGATGATGTCGCTGATCTTCTATCGCTATGTCTTCTTTCATTTTTCGCCGGGCGATCTTGCGCCGCCCTACTGGATCAACATGGGCGCGATGGCGATCTCGACGCTGGCCGGCTCGCTGCTCATCCTGAACGCGCCCCACGCGCCGTTTCTGACATCGCTGCTGCCGTTCCTGAAGGGGTTCACGGTGTTCTACTGGGCGACGGGAACCTGGTGGATCCCGATGCTGGTCCTGCTCAGCATCTGGCGCCACGGTTACGAGCGTTTTCCGCTCCGCTACGACCCGCTTTACTGGGGCGCGGTGTTTCCGCTCGGCATGTATGCGGCCAGCACATGGCAGATGAACCGCGCAATGGAGCTCGATTTCCTGTTCGCGCTGCCCCGCGCCTTCTTCTGGATCGCCCTGACCGCGTGGACGATCACATTCTACGGCATGCTGCGCGCGCTCATACGCGGGGCGCGGCCGAGCCGGGGCTGATCCTTGCGAGCGGGGTGCCATATTGGCGGACAGGGTGGGATTCGAACCCACGGTGAGCTTGCACCCACGGCGGTTTTCAAGACCGCTGCCTTAAACCACTCGGCCACCTGTCCTTTGCGGACGCCATAGCGTGCGGATGACGCGCGGCAAGCGAAACATCCCGCCACGGCCCGGCGCGGCTTTGACTCGGGTCGTCGCAGCATCGCGCGTTCAAGGCTGGTGCATCGGCGCCATTCCTTGCCTATGGGTAAGCGATGACACGCAGCAAGCAATTCGGATTCGGGCGCCTTTTCCGTTCTTCGGCCACGATATTGTCGGCCTGGCTGCTGGCCGCTTCGGCGCCGGTGCAGGCCCAGGCGAGCGGCGACGCGGGGTTCGATACCTATGTCCAGTCGCTGTGGCCCAAGGCGCAGGCGCGCGGCGTATCGCGCGCCACCTTCGACAGCGTGACGGCGGGGCTGCGCTACAATGCGCGGGTGGTGGCGCTCGACCGCGACAATCTGGGCATTCCGCCGACGCCCGACACGCCGATTCCGGCCTTCGCCCCGTACAAGGCCAAGCATGTCGACGCCGCGCGGATCAACGGCGGGCGGCGCGTCCACGACCGGCTGCTGCCGCTGCTGTCGCGCATCGAGCAGCGCACGGGTGTTCCGACGAGCATCATGATCGCGATCTTCGGCCACGAAACCGCCTATGGCGCGGTGACGGGCAATTTCGATCTGCCCGAAGCGCTTGCGACGCTCGCCTATGAGGGGCGTCGGCGCAGCCTGTTCGAGCCCGAGTTCCTCGCGACGCTGGAAATGGTCGAGAAGGGCGTGCCGCGCAGCGTGCTGAAAGGAAGCTGGGCCGGCGCCTTCGGCTATCCGCAATTCCTGCCGTCGGTCTATCTGCAGGTCGCCGAGGACGGCGACGGCGACGGCGTCGCGCGCATCTGGTCGAGCGAAGCCGACGCGGTCGAATCGATCGGTGCCTATCTGCGCCGCGCCGGCTGGCGCCAGGGCGAGCCGTGGGGCGTCGCGGTGCGCGTTCCGGACGGCTTCGACCGCGTCCGCTTCTCGACGCGCCTCCAGCCGACGCGCTGTCCGCGGGTGTTCGCGCGCTACAGCCGCTGGCGCAGCATGGCCGAATGGCGCGCCGACGGGTTCCAGCCGATCGGCGGCCGCTGGCCCGACGGCGCGATCCAGGCGACGCTGCTCGAGCCCGACGGCCCGGGCAAGACCGCCTATTTGCTGACCGGCAATTATCGTGCGATACTCGACTATAATTGCTCCAACTTTTATGCGCTGTCTGTGGGGTTGCTGGCCGATGAGATCGATCGTTAGGGGCGGGGTACTGGCCGGAGCGGCGTTGCTGCTGTCGGCCTGTGGAGGTTTCGGCGGCGCGCAGAGCGGACCCGCTCCGGCGCCCGCGCCGGTGCCCGCGACCGCCGACGGCCCGGCGATGCTGGGCGAGCCCTATGCGATCGGCGGCGTCACCTACACCCCCGCCGATATCCCCGATTATGACGAGGTCGGCTACGCGGGCCTGTATGGCGATGAACGCGCCGGAAACCCCACCGCGAACGGCGAGACCTTCGAGCCCGCCGCGATCAGCGCGGCGCACAAGACGCTGCCGCTGCCCAGCTATGTCGAGGTCACCGCGCTCGATACCGGGCGCACGATCCTGGTGCGCATCAACGATCGCGGACCGATGGCGAACGACCGGCTGATCGACCTGTCGCGCGGCGCGGCGCAGCAGCTCGGCCTGACCGACGGCGTGGCGGCGGTGCGCGTGCGGCGCACCAATCCGCCCGCCGCCGAAAGGGCGCAGCTTCGCGCGGGCAGGGCGGTACCCGAGCGGCTGGCCACTCCCGATTCGCTGCTCGCCATCCTGCGCACCAAGTTGAAGGACGTGCCGAAACCCAAGCCCGCCACCGTAGCGGCGCCGCAGCCGGTCGCCCCGATCGCGTCGGGCCACGCGAAGCCGGGCGACGACCGCTTCATCGTCGAGGGACCCGCTGCCACGCCCGCGCCCCAGGCACCGGAAAAGCCCGCGGCGGCGCCAGCGGCGACCGGCGGCGGCTATGTCGTGCAGGTCGCGGCGTTCAGCACCGAAGCGCGCGCCGCCGCCGCGGCGAAGACGGTCGGCGGCACGGTAAGCCGGGCCGGCAAGCTGTGGCGCGTGCGGATCGGCCCCTTCGCCAGCGACGGCGAGGCGCAGGGCGCGCTGGGCAAGGCGAAGGCCAAGGGGTTCCGCGACGCCGTCGTTATACGCGACCGCTGAGACGCCTCGCATGATGTCGCAACGCTTCCCGATCGCCAAGGGCGGTGGCGCCGCGCTGGCCGCGACGCTGGCCCTGCTGCTGGCGCCGGCCGCGGCGCCCGCCGACGGCGGTCCGCCCGCGGCGCCGGTCAGCCGCCCGCTCTATGTCACGCAAGCGCCGATCGTGATGCTGAAGGACATGGATTCGGGCGCCATCCTGTTCGAGCGCGGCGCCGACAAGCGCTTTGCGCCAGCGTCGATGGCCAAGGTGATGACCGCCTATGTCGTGCTCGACCTGATCGAGAACGGCAAGCTGTCGCGCGACGCCGTCTTCATCGTCAGCGAGGCGACGTGGCGGAAATGGAACGGCGGCAACGGCGGATCGACGATGTTCCTGCGCGCGGGCGAGAAGGTTTCGGTCGACGAACTGCTGAAGGGGCTGATCACCGTTTCGGGCAATGACGCCGCGGCGGCGCTGGCGGTCGGTATCGACGGCAGCGAGGAAGCTTTCGTCAAGCGAATGAATGCGGTGGCGGCCAGAATTGGCATGACGTCGAGTCGGTTCGGAACGCCAAGCGGCTGGCCCGACGGCGGTATCACCAAGGTCAGCGCGGCCGACCTGATCACGCTGGCCGACCGGCTGATCCGCGACCATCCCAAGGGTTATGCGCGCTATTTCGCGATCCCCAAGCTCCAGCATGGCAAGGCGCCCGACGGCACGCCGATCGTCCAGCCAAACCGCAACCCGATCCTCGGACGCTTTGCCGGTGCCGACGGGCTCAAGACCGGACATACGGCCGAAGCGGGCTATTGCTTTCTCGGCTCCGCGAAACGGGACGGTCGGCGGCTGATCATGGTCGTCGCCGGCATGGCCAGCGAAAAAGCGCGCCGCGACGAGGCCGAACGGCTGATGAACTGGGGCTTCGGCGCGTGGGAAGGGCGCGAGATCGCCACCGCCGGCGCGGCCGTCGGCCGTCTCGCCGTCGAGCGGGGGAGAGCCCCGGCGGTCGCCGCCGAAGCGGCGATCCCGGTGCGCATGACGGTGCCCAGGGGCTATCAGGGCGGATTTCGCGCGACGATGCGCGCCACGGCGCCGCTGACCGCGCCGGTCGCGCGCGGCGACCGGATCGCCGAACTGGTCGTCGCGCCCGACGGCCTGCCGCCGCAAACCACCCCGCTGCTGGCCGCCGCCGACGTCGGCCGGGGCGGCTGGTGGGCGCGCATGCGCACCGGCCTCTATCGGCTGACCGGCTGGTGAGCGGGCGCTTCATCACGCTGGAGGGCGGGGAGGGGGTCGGCAAGTCGACCCAGATCCGCGCGCTTGCCGCCGCGCTCGCCGCGCGGGGACTCGAAACGCTCGTCACGCGCGAGCCGGGGGGCAGCCCCGGCGCCGAGGCGATCCGCGCGCTGCTGATGGAGGGTGCCGACGACCGCTGGGACGCGCGCAGCGAGGCACTGCTGTTCGCCGCCGCGCGCGCCGACCATGTCGCGCGCACGATCCGCCCGGCGCTCGCGCGCGGGACGTGGGTGCTGTGCGACCGCTTCGTCGATTCGTCGCGCGCCTATCAGGGCGGCGGCGGCGGGATCACCGACGCCGATATCCTGATGCTCCACGGTTTCGGATCGCTGGGGCTGTTGCCCGACCGGACCTTCCTGCTGACCGCGCGCGCTGAGGAGGTCGGGCGCCGCCTGGCGGTGCGCGACGCCGACGGCGCCGACCGCATGGGAAGCAAGCCGGACGATTATCAGGCGCGGCTCGTCCGCCGCTTCGCCGAAATGGCGGCCGCCGAGCCCGACCGCTGGCGCGTGATCGACGCCGAGGCGCCGGCTGAGGCGGTCACCGCCGCGATCCTGACCAGCCTTGCGGACTGGCTGCCGTGATGATCGGGCATCAGGAGGCCGAGAAGGCCATCATCGACGCGTGGAGCGCCGGGTGCCTGCATCATGCGTGGCTGCTCGCGGGGCCGCAGGGCATCGGCAAGGCGGCCTTTGCATCGCGTGTCGCGCGCTTTCTGGCCACCCACGATTCCGGCGGGCAGGGGGGGACCGGCGAGCAGGGCGGGGCGATCGCGCTCGACGACCCCGGCGACGGTGCGGCAGGGCGGCTGGTCGAGGCGGGCAACCATCCCGAGATCGTCCGGCTGGAACGCCAGCCCAAGGAAAAGGGCAAGGAGCTCGCCCGCAACATCACCATCGACCAGGTGCGCACGATGATCCGGCGCCTGTATCTGTCGCTATCGCTCGGCCACTGGCGCGTCGTGATCATCGACGCGGTCGACGACCTCGAGACCGACGGCGCCAATGCGCTGCTCAAGACGCTGGAAGAGCCGCCGGCGCGGACGGTGTTCCTGCTGGTCAGTCATTCGCCGGGGCGCTTGCTGCCGACGATCCGGTCGCGGTGCCGGACCCTGCGTTTTCAACCGCTTGACCCTGACGTCATGACGGCGTGGCTGCACGAATTGCGCCCGATGCTCGACCGTGCAGAGGCGCGCGCGATCGTCGCGGCGTCGGGCGGGCTGCCGGGCAAGGCGCTGGCGCTGATCGACAGCGATGTCGCCGCGATGGAGAAGAAGCTGCTCGCGATCGTGGCGGGCGGCGATCCCGACAACCGGCTGCGCGAGGCGCTGGCGCGCGAGGTCGGGGGGGCGAGCAATCGGGCGCGGCTGGAACTGGTGATCGACATCGTGCCGGGTCTGCTCGCGCGGCTTGCCCGCGAGCGCCCGGTGAGCGAGATCGCGCCGGTGCTCGCCGGATGGGACCGCGTGCAGCGCACCGTCCGCGACGCGGTGCGCGGATCCTACGACGGGGCGATGGTCGGGTTCGAGATCGGCAATTGTCTGGCGGAACTGGCGCCGCGTGAAGGGTGAGGGGCCGGATTTGGATACTGTCCGGCTATACTTTGATGACTTTGGATTGACCTACTTTCGTCATTGCGACACCGGACCTGATCCGGGGGAAGCAATCCAGAGCGGTTACCGCACGCTGTGGATTGCCGCGCGGCTTCGCCGCTCGCAATGACGATTCCATTCTATATCATCACGCTCTAGAAACCGTTCCCCGGCGAAAGCCGGGGTCCATGCGGGACAGCGCTATGCCATCTGGACCCCGACTTTCGTCAGGGAACGCACCTTAATTTGCCTGAAGACAGATATGCCGGTTTGTTTCAGCACGACGATGATCAAAGGAGAGCTATCGGCCCGCTTCAGCCTTTGTGACGGCCCGGCCCTTTCCCAACGGCGCCTCAGCCGCTAAGGCGCGCGCATGTCCGCAGAGAAAACCCCCTTCTACATCACCACCGCGATCAGCTATCCCAACGGTCGCCCGCATATCGGCCACGCCTATGAAGCGATCGCGACCGACGTCATGGCGCGGTTCCAGCGCGCGCAGGGGCGCGACGTGCGGATGGTCACCGGCACCGACGAGCACGGGCTGAAGATGTTCCAGACGGCGCGCGACCAGGGCCGCGCTACGATCGATCTTGCCGATGAAATGTCCGGGTATTTCCGTGATATGTACGCCAAACTGAATATCGGCTACGATCATTTCATGCGCACGTCGGACCCCGCGCACCACCGGGCGTCGCAGGCGATCTGGCGCGCGATGGAGGCGAGCGGCGACCTTTATCTCGACCGCTACGAGGGCTGGTATTCGGTTCGTGACGAGGCCTTCTACGACGAGGACGAACTGACCGAAGCGGAAGGGGGCGTCCGCCTGTCGCCGCAGGGCACGCCGGTCGAGTGGACGGTCGAGGAAAGCTGGTTCTTCCGCCTGTCGGCCTATCAGGACCGATTGCTCGCGCTGTATCGCGACCATCCTGATTTCATCCGCCCCGAAAGCCGGCGCAACGAGGTGCTGCGCTTCGTCGAGGGCGGGCTCAAGGATCTGTCGGTCTCGCGCACCAGCTTCGACTGGGGGGTGCCGGTGCCGGATTCGCCGGGGCACGTCATGTATGTGTGGGTCGACGCGCTCACCACCTATCTGTCGGGGATCGGCTACCCCGACCGCGACGGCGAATTCGATCGCTTCTGGCCCGCCGACATTCACATGATCGGCAAGGATATCGTGCGTTTTCATACGGTTTACTGGCCGGCCTTCCTGATGAGCGCCGGTCTGCCGCTGCCGAAGCAGGTGTTCGGGCACGGCTTCCTGCTCAATCGCGGCGAGAAGATGTCGAAATCGCTCGGCAATGTCGTCGATCCGATGGACCTCGCCGAACGCTTCGGGGTCGATCCGCTGCGCTATTATCTGCTGCGCGAGGTGAGTTTCGGCCACGACGGCAGCTATTCGGCCGAGGCGATCGTGCGCACCGCCAACGCCGATCTGGCGAACAGCTTCGGCAATCTGGCCCAGCGCAGCTTGTCGATGATTTTCAAGAATCTGGGCGGAGAGGTGTCGGCGGATTATCAGGAAGCGCCCGAGGATGCGGCGCTGCTGGCCGACGTGCTGGCGATGGCGCGCGACCGGCTGCCGCGCGCGTTCGGCGACCTCGCTTTCTCGGTGGGTATCGAGGACTGGCTGCGCGCGGTCTTCGCGTGCAATCAATATGTCGACACGCAGGCGCCGTGGGCGCTGCGCAAGACCGATCCCGAGCGGATGCGCGCGGTGCTGATGACGCTGTTCCAGGCGGTGCGCGCGCTGGCAATCGCGATCCGCCCCGTGGTGCCCGCCTCGGCCGACCGGCTGCTCGACCAGATGGGCGTCGCCGCGCGCGACAGCGCGGCGCTCGCCGACGACGGCTGGTTCGCGGCGCTGGCGGCGAGCGGCTTCGCGGTCGGCCAGCCGGTGCCGATCTTCCCGCGCCTCGACCTGCCCGAAGGGGAGGAGGCGGCCGCCTGATGCTCGTCGATTCGCATTGCCATCTCAATTACAAGGGGCTTGCCGAGCGGCAGGGCGAGGCGCTCGCCCGCGCGCGCGAGCGCGGCGTGACCGCGATGCTCAACATCGCGACGCGCGAGAGCGAATGGGACGCGGTGCTCGCGGTGGCCGAGGCGAACGCCGACGTCTGGGCGAGCGTCGGAATCCATCCGCACGACGCCGACGGCCATCCCGACGTCGACACCGCGAAGCTGGTCGAGCGCGCCGCGCATCCGCGCGTGATCGGCATCGGCGAGACGGGGCTCGACTATTATTACGACAAGAGTGACCGGGGCCGGCAGCGCGACAGTTTCCGCCGGCATATCCATGCCGCGCAGCAGAGCGGACTGCCGATCATCGTCCATACGCGCGAGGCCGAGGCCGACACGCTGGCGCTGCTGGGCGAGGAGATGGGCAGGGCGCCCTATGCCGGCGTGATCCACTGCTTCACCGCGAGCGACGATTTTGCGCGCGGGGCGCTCGACCTCGGCCTCTATATCTCGATCTCGGGCATCGTGACCTTCCGCAACGCCGCCGACCTGCAGGCGACGGCGCGCTGGCTGCCGCAGGAGCGGCTGCTCGTCGAGACCGACGCCCCCTTCCTCGCCCCCGTCCCGCACCGCGGCAAGCCCGGCGAACCCGCTTTCGTCGCCGACACGCTGGCCTTTCTCGCCGAATTGCGCAGCGAGGACCGCGACGCGCTCGCGACCGCGACCAGCGAAAATTTCTATCGCCTTTTCAACAAGGCGCAGCCATGACGTCGCACCGCATATGAAACTGCGGATTCTGGGTTGCGGGACGTCGTCGGGGGTGCCGCGCATCGGCGGCGACTGGGGACGCTGCGACCCCGACAATGCGCGCAACCTGCGCAGCCGCGCCTCGATCCTCGTTTCGCTCGGCGGGTTCCGGCTGCTTGTCGACACCAGCCCCGACATGCGGCTCCAGCTGCTCGACGCGGGGGTAGGCGAGGTCGATGCGGTGATCTGGACGCACGAACATGCCGACCATTGTCACGGGCTCGACGATCTGCGGCAGATCATGCATCTGCGCGGCTCGGCGGTGCCGGCCTATGCGCGCGGCAATGTGCTCGACATATTGAAATGGCGCTTCACCTATGCCTTTGCCGGCAACGCCGGCTATCCGGCGTCGGTCGATCCGATCGATCTGGCCGACCATCAGGCGATCGGGCCGATCGAGGTGTCGGCGATCGACATGCCGCACGGGCCGATCAAGGCGACCGGGCTGATCTTCAGCGACGGTGCGCACAGGATCGGCTACGCCACTGATTTTTCGAGATTCACCGATGATATGGTCGATTTCTTCCAAGGCGTCGACCTGTTCGTCATCGATGCGCTGCGCCGCTATCCGCACCCGACGCATCCGCATCTGGCGATGACGCTCGAAGGACTGAGCAAGGTCGGCGATCCGCGCGCGATCATCACGCACATGGACAACACGATGGATTATGACGAACTGGCGGACGAATTGCCGCCGGGCGTCGAACCGGGCTATGACGGGTTGGAGGTGCAGCTATGACGATGGAAACCGGCGCCAACATCCTGTGGTTCGCGATGGCCTTCACGCTGGTGCTGAGCGCGCTGGTCGTGCGGCGGCTGCCGGCGGCCGACTGGATCAAGATGGGGCTCGCGTGGGTGGCGATCTTCGCGCTCGTGTTCCTGGCGATCCGAACCTATCAGCTCGCCGCGGGGTGAGGCTCGCCTCCCTTCCCGTATCGAATGCTATTTAACATAATATATATTATCGGATAAATATATGCCCAAGGATGCGACCGGCTCCCCTCCATCCCCCATCGGCCGGCTGCTCGCGGTCATGCGACGGTTGCGCGATCCCGACGGCGGATGCGAATGGGATCTGGCGCAGGATTTCGCGACGATCGCGCCCTATACGATCGAGGAAGCCTATGAGGTCGCCGATGCGATCGCCGGCGGCGACCCTGCCGCAATATGCGACGAACTCGGCGACCTGCTGCTTCAGGTCGTCTTCCACAGTCAGATCGCGGCCGACAAGGGCCTGTTCGATTTCGACGACGTCGCCACCGCGATCGCCGACAAGATGGAACGGCGCCATCCGCATATCTTCGGCGACGCCCGCACCGGCGATGTCCGCCAGCAATGGGAGCAGATCAAGGCCGCCGAACGCGCCGCCGATGGGCCCAGGGGCGCGCTCGATGGCGTCGCGCTGTCGCTTCCCGCGCTGCTGCGTGCGCAGAAATTGCAGGCGCGCGCCGCGCGCGTCGGCTTCGACTGGCCCGACGCCGAAGGGCCGCGCGCCAAGATCGCCGAGGAACTGGCCGAGGTCGACGCGGCCGGGACCGACGCCGAGCGCGCCGAGGAAATCGGCGACCTGTTGTTCGCGGTCGTCAACTATGCGCGCCATTTGGGTGTCAATGCCGAGAGCGCGCTGCGCGCTGCGAACGACAAGTTCACCCGGCGCTTTGCTGCCGTCGAGGCGCGCGCCGGGCCGGACATGGGTGACCTGCCGCTCGACACGCTTGAGGCGCATTGGCAGGCGGTCAAGATGGCTGAGCGGAGCTAAAGCTGGCGAGTTCGCTTTCAACCACCTTCCGCATATCTCCCTCGAGCTTGGGAAGCAGCGCGCGCAGGCGGCCCGCCACCATTCGCCTGCGATCAGGGGTGCTGTTCGGCAAAGAATCCCATATCGCCGCCCTCAGAAGGAGTTCCACTCTGGTTTCTCCCATCGGCAGGGCGTCGGCCGCCATCATGACCGCTTCAAACGAGCATGGCGGCAGGTAAACGGGCTGCGGCGGCGCACCGATGAGAAAATAGTCGCGAATAGCGCGTTCCCGCATCGAACCGGATGACCCCGAGATCAAGTCGTGAACAGCCTCCACGCAGGCAGGCTTCTCCTCGACGCTCTCATTCATGTTGCGGGTCGCGGCGTCGCCGTCGTGGACGGTCCGATCGTCACCGCAGCTTTGCAGTGTCAAGGCCGCGAGGCACAGCCCCGCAAGGCGCAATCGACGCGACGACTTCATGCCCCCCACAGTCGTTCGAAGCGCGCCCGGTCTGCGGGGTCGAGCCGCACGGTCAGCAGATGGCCGTCGCCCTGCGGTTCGTCGGCCAGCACTTCGCCGCGCGCGTGCAGCCATGCCATCGCCTCGCCCTGGTCGAAGCGGAGGCGCACGCGCAGCAGTTCGTGCCGCGCGGTCAGTTCGGCGGCCATCAGGACGCGCGCTGCCTCGACCCCCTCGCCCGTCGCCGCGGAGATCGGCGCGACGTCGGGGCGCCGCGCCGCCATCGCCTCGATCTCGGCGCGACGCTCGGGATCGGCGGTGTCGATCTTGTTCCATATCTCGATCTGCGCGATCGGTCGGGCGCGGTCTTCGCCATCTCCTTCGCCGCCGCCTGCTTCATTGACGCCCAGCGAATCGAGGATCGCGCGCACATCGGCATATTGCGCGTCGGTGTCGGGATGAACGATGTCGCGGACGTGGACGATCAGGTCGGCGGTCGTAACCTCCTCCAGCGTCGCGCGGAAGGCCGCGACGAGTTCGGTCGGCAGGTCGGAGACGAATCCCACCGTGTCGGACAAGATCGCCTTGTCGATCCCGGGCAGGCGGATTTCGCGCATCGTCGGGTCGAGCGTCGCGAACAGCATGTCTTCCGCCATGACGTCACTGCCGGTCAGCCGGTTGAAAAAGGTTGACTTTCCAGCATTCGTATAGCCGACCAGCGCGATCACCGGCCACGGCGCGCGCTGCCGCTTGGCGCGCTGGAGCTGGCGCGTGCGGCGCGCATCGTCGAGCTGGCGGCGGATGCGCGCCATGCGGTTGCGGATCATCCGGCGGTCAGCCTCGATCTGCGTTTCGCCGGGACCGCCGAGGAAGCCGAAACCGCCGCGCTGGCGTTCGAGGTGGGTCCAGCTGCGCACCAGCCGCCCGGCCTGATAGTCGAGGTGGGCGAGCTCGACCTGAAGCCGCCCCTCCGCCGTCGCGGCGCGTTCGCCGAAGATTTCGAGGATCAGCCCGGTACGGTCGATCACCTTGGCGCCGAACTCGGTTTCGAGATTGCGTTGCTGGATCGCGGTCAGGGCCGCGTCGACGATGACGAGCTGCGCCGCGTTTTCGGCGATGCCGGGCTTGATCGCCTCGATCTGGCCGGCGCCGATCAGCGTCGCGGCGCGCGTCTGGCGCAGGCGTAGCGGATGCACGGCCACCACATCGAGACCGATGGCCAGCGCGAGTCCCTTCGCTTCGGCAACGCGCGCGTCGAGGTCGCGCGAAAGCCCCTGCCCGTGCCATTCGGGCACGACCAGCACCGCCGCGGCACCGCGCGTCACCTCGCCCTGTGCGGCGTCGTCCATCGGATCAGTCGCCGGAGTCGCCTTCCCCGCTGTCGGCCAGATTGATCGGACCGTTCGGCTGCACCGTCGAAATCGCATGCTTATAGACGAGCTGGACCTGCCGTTCGCGCTCGAGCAGCATGCAGAACAGGTCGAAAGCGACGATATCGCCCTGCAGCATCACGCCGTTGACGAGGAACATCGTCACCGATTCCTCGGACCGCCGCACCGCGTTCAGGAACACGTCCTGCAACGCCTTCCCCTTGCTGGGCGGCGCGTCGCGGACATTGTCGCCGAGCAGCGCCAGGTCGAAATCGTGCGACGGCATGATCGTCGAGATCGCATGCTTGTAGACAAGCTGCGACTGCCCGTCGCGGCGGAGCAGCAGCGAGAAATTGTCGAACCAGGTGATGATCCCCTGAAGCTTGACGCCCTTGACGAGGAACATCGTCACCGGGGTCTTGCTGCGGCGCAGGGCATTTAGGAAAAGATCTTGAAGATTCTGGGTTTTATCGGACACATTGGCCTCCTGTTCTTGGCGGCAAAAGCCGCAGCGCGACACCGGCGGCGCCGGCAGCCTGCATCTTCGCAAGCGCAATATGGGGCAAAGCGCGGCACAGGTCCAGTGGTCTCTATATTATGGAAAAGGCGGGATGTTCCCGCGAAGCGGGTCCGAAGCGCGCGCCTGTCGCCGGAGCCCGCCCCGACCGGTGTCGTTTCGAACCGGTCGGCGACGGTTCCCGGCGCGCGTTCGCCCGCCTAATATGGTGGAATCGAGGTTCTTGTCCTCATCGTCCCCCCGGGCTTGACCCGGGGTCCCGCTTTTCCTCCGTCCGTGCGCGAAAGGAAGCGGGATCCCGGGTCAAGCCCGGGATGACGGAATCGATGGGGCGAACTTCAGATTCAGGTGGCTAGACCGTGACGACGTCGAATGGACTCGTCACCCGCGAGCGGCGGAGCCGCGCGGCAATCCAGAGCGCGCGGTAACCGCTCTGGATTGCTTCCCCCGGATCAGGTCCGGGGTCGCAATGACGAAGGGGGGCAATCCAAAGTCATCAGGGTCTAGCCATCGCCGTCGGGGTGCTCGGTGAGGCCCAGCAGCTTGAGCTTGCGGTGCAGCGCGGAGCGTTCCATGCCGATGAAGGTCGCGGTGCGCGAGATATTGCCCGAGAACCGGTTGATCTGGATGCGCAGATACTCGCGCTCGAAATTCTCGCGCGCTTCCTTGAGCGGGATCGCGGTGATCGATTCGGCGTGCGGCAGGATGTCGGTGCCGCCCCGCATCAGCTCGGCCGGCAGCATGTCGGCGTCGATCCGCGCCAGCCGGTCGCTGGGCGCGAGGATCATCACGCGTTCGATCACGTTGCGCAGTTCGCGCACATTGCCCGGCCAGTCGTGCGCCTGGAGCGCCGCCATCGCCTCCGCGCTGATCTCCGGCGGCGGGACGCGGCGATCGGCGGCATAACGCCGCACGAAATGATCGGACAGGCTGGCGATGTCGTCGCGCCGCTCGCGCAGCGGCGGGATATGCACAGGCACGACGTTGAGCCGGTAATAGAGGTCCTCGCGAAACCGTCCCTCGGCGATCTCGATCTTCAGGTCGCGCGCCGCCCCCGAAATGATGCGGACATCGACGCGGATCATCGTGCGTCCGCCGACGCGGTTGAAGCTCTGGTCGGTCAGCACGCGCAGGATCTTTCCCTGCGTGGTCAGCGGCATGTCGGCGACCTCGTCGAGGAACAGGGTGCCGCCGTGCGCCTGTTCGAGCAGGCCGACGCGGATCGAGCCATCGTCCGATTCGGTCCCGAAAAGCTCTGCCTCCACCGTCTCGGGGTCCATGCGCGCCGACGAAATCACGCGGAAGGGCGCGGTCTGCCGCCCGCTCCAGCCGTGCAGGACGCGCGCGGCGACTTCCTTCCCCACCCCCGGCGCGCCGGTGATGAGGACGCGGCTGCCGGTCCCCGCCACGCGCTTCAGCGTCGCACGGACATTGTTGATCGCGGCGCTGGTGCCGGTCAGTTCGTCGGCCGGGCCGGCCTTTTCGCGAAGCTGCTCATATTCGAACTTCAGCCGCTCATTTTCGGTGGCGCGCGCGACGAGATGCAGCAGGCGCTCGGCCTCGAACGGCTTTTCGATGAAATCGAACGCACCGCGGCGGATCGCCGCCACCGCGGTATCGAGCCCGCCATGGCCCGAGATCACGATGATCGGCAGCGTCGGGTCGAATGCCTTGATCGCCTCGACCAGCCCAAGCCCGTCGAGGCGCGACCCCTGGAGCCAGACGTCGATCAGCGCGAGCGACGGGCGGCGCTGGCGGACGGCTTCGAGCGCGGCGTCGCTGTCCGACGCGGTACGCGCCTCATAGCCTTCGTCCTCCATGACCCCGGCCACCAGCTCGCAGATGTCGCGTTCGTCGTCGACGATCAAAATATCAAGCGCCATGATCTTCTCTATCCTGTCGGGTGCGGATGCGGCCCGGAACCGATTCCGCCTGTCCTGTCGATCCCCCTCCCCCTTTTCCGGCCAGCGGGCGCAGCCGGTCGGGATGCAGCGTCAGCGTGACGCACGTCCCCTGCCCCGCCGGATTGTCGGTGAATTCCAGCTCGCCATAATGTTGTTCGACGATCTTCTTGACGATCGCGAGCCCCAGCCCGGTGCCGCCCCGCCGCGTCGTCATATAGGGTTCGGCGATGGCGTCGCGCGCCTCCGGCAGGCCGATGCCGTCGTCGGCGACGGTGATGCGCACCGCGCCGTCGTCGGTCGTCTCGAGGCTCGCCTCGACCCGGCCCACCGCGGGCTCGGTCGAATCCTTGTATTTCTCTTCAATGGCTTCGACCGCGTTCTTGACGATATTCGTCAAGGCTTGCGACAGCAGGCGCCGGTCGCACACCAGCGGGTCTATCTCACCCGGCGTGCGGACGCGAAAGGCGATGTCGGGCTTGGCGACCTCGAACAGGAACACCGCCTGGCGCAGGATGTCGCGGACGTCCTCGACCCCGAAGGTCGGCTTGGGCATGCGCGCGAAACTGGAGAATTCGTCGACCATCCGGCGCATGTCGTGCACCTGCCGGATCACCGTGTCGGTCAGCTTGCGGAAGGTCGCGGTGTCGCCCTCGACCTTGTCGCCGAAACGGCGCTGGAGGCGCTCTGCGGCGAGCTGGATCGGGGTCAGCGGATTCTTGATTTCATGCGCGATGCGGCGCGCGACGTCGGACCAGGCGGCGCGGCGCTGATCGAGAAGCTGCTGGGTGATATCCTCGAAGCTGAGGACGAAGCCATCGCCCTGCGCGACCGCCTTGGCGGCGAGCGTCGCGGGCTCGGCATCCTTGCGCGCGAGCTGGACGATCGCCTCATGCTCCTCGCTGTCGAGCAGGCGCGCGAGTTCGGGCACCACCTCGGCGAGCGGGCGGCCGGTCAGCCCCTCGCCACCGGGTTCGATCAGCCGCTCCGCGGCCGCGTTGGCGAGCAGGATGCGGTGATCGGCGTCGACCGAAATCACCGCCGACGACACGCCGCTCAGCACCGCCTCGATGAAGCTGCGCCGTGCCTCGAGCTGTTCGTTGACGTTGACGAGGGCGCTCGTCTGCCCTTCGAGCTGTTCGGTCATGCGGTTGAAGGCGCGGGTCAGCACCGCGATCTCGTCGTCGCGGCGCGGCGGCGAGACGCGGACCGACAGGTCGCCGCCCGCCGCGGTGCGGGTGGCGCCAATCAGCGTGCCGAGCGGCCGGACGATGCGGTCGGCGACGACGATCGCCGCAATCACCGCCAGCGCGAGCAGCAGCAGCGATCCGAGGTAGAGCGCGCCGTTGAACTGCAACTGCAACTGCTGCGATCGTTCGAACAGGTCGTTGTAGTCGGCGAGGACGTTGCTGGCGCGGAGCGATTGCTGGAACCCGGGCACGTTGAAGTCGCGCGATGCGTAGAGATAGGCGCGCCGCGTCCCCGGCAATCGCGTCGCGGCCTCGATCCGGTCGGGCTGGCGGACGACGACGACATCCTCGCCGGCGTCGAGCCGAGCGAGGATCGCCGGCGAAAGCCGGTTCTCCGCCTCGCGGTCGTCGGGATTGATCGCCGCCGCGGTGCGCGCGACATTATCGACCCCGATCTCGATGATCGCCGATTCATTCAGGTTCCGGACGACGACCTGCTGGAAATAATAGTTGGAGAAACCGGGATCGTCGGTCGAAGCGCGCTGGAGAAAGGCCCCGAGGTCCTTCGCCATCGCGCCGGTGTTCGCCGCGACCTCGCGCTGGTTCTCCTGATAATAGCCTTCGGCAAGGCTGGCGGCATTTTCGAACATGCCGCGCGAGCGGTCGGAGAACCAGAAATCGACGCCATATTGGAACAGCAAAGAGGCGAAGATCACGACGAGCAGCGTCGGGACCGCCGCGATCAGCGAAAACAGCGCGACGAGGCGGACGTGGAGGCGGCCGTTGCCGCCGCCCATCGACCGCGTCGCACGCGCCCGCGCGATGCGGCTGCCGACGAGCACGATCAGCGCCATCGCGGGCACGAGGTTGGCGACCATGATCGCCGCGACCAGCGCCGGGGTCAGCAGCCGCTCGCTCTGCGCGTCGCCGGTGACGAAGATATAGGTCGCGATCGCGACGCTGGCGATCACCGCCAGCGTGTAATATTCGGGCGCGGCAAAGCGCCAGATCCCCGAGCGAGCGGCCGCTTCGTCCGAATCGATGTCGAGGGCGAGGCGGGCCGGCTGCACCATATGTTGCGTCGATACGACAAAGCTGTTGCATAGAGAACACACAAACTGCGTTATTTTTGCCGACCGGCGCGCCCGCCGCCCGGTCCGGCGCGGGATTTTGTGGCTGCGACGCCCGCTCAGGGGTGCGTGGGGTCGATCGCGAGCTGGCCGAGCCGCTTGCGCAGCGTGTTGCGGTTGATGCCGAGGCGGCGCGCCGCCTCGAGCTGGTTGCCGCGTGCCGCGCGCAGCGTGCGGCGGAGCAGCGCGGCCTCGACGATCGCCAGCAGCCGCCCGTGCAGATCGCCCTCCCCGCCCGCATCGGCGAGCTGTTTGCGCGCCCAGTCGTCGACCGCGCGCGCGATCGATTCCGCCGTGCCCGCGTCCGCTTCCTCCCCGCCGTCGCGGAGCACCGCCGCGACGTCGTGCGCGGTGACGACGGTGTCGCGCGACAGCACCGCGAGGCGCTGCACGACATTGCCGAGTTCGCGGACGTTGCCCGGCCAGTCGTGGCGTTCGAGCAACTGCATCGCTGCGGGCGCGAACTGGCGGTCGGGCAGTCCGGCGTGACGTCCCGCCTCGACGAAATGGCGGACGAGCGCGGCGATGTCGCTGCGCCGTTCGCGCAGCGGCGGCAGGGTCACCGGGATGACGTTGAGCCGGTAGAACAAATCCTCGCGGAACCGTCCGTCGGCGACGAGCGCGCGCATGTCGCGGTGGGTCGCGGCGACGACGCGCACATCGGCCCGCAGCGCCTGGCTGCCGCCGACGGTCGAATATTCGCTCGTCTGGAGGACGCGCAGCAGCCGCGTCTGCGCCTCGATCGGCATGTCGCCGATCTCGTCGAGGAACAGCGTGCCGCCCGCCGCCTGCTCGAACCGCCCGGCGCTGCGGCTGGTCGCGCCGGTGAAGGCGCCCTTTTCGTGGCCGAACAGCTCAGCCTCGATCAGCTCGCGCGGGATCGCCGCCATGTTGATCGCGACGAACGGCCCCTTGCGCCGCAGCCCGGTGGCATGGATCGCGCGCGCGACGACCTCCTTGCCGGTCCCCGATTCGCCGAGGATCAGCACGGCGAGGTCGTTGGTCGCGAGCCGCGCGATGGTGCGATAGACCGCCTGCATCGCCGGGGCGCGGCCGACGAGGCCGTGGCTGTCGTCGGTCGCCGGCTCGACGCGCTCGCTGGGCAGCACGCGCCGCTGGAGCGCGGCGCGCACGCTGGCGGTCAGTTCGTCGAGATCGAAAGGCTTGGGCAGATAGTCGTAGCTGCCGATCCCCGTCGCGCGCACCGCGGTGTCGAGCGTGTTGCGCGCCGACAGCACGATCACCGGCGTCAGCGGGTCGACCCCGGCGCCGGGCAGCGAATCGATACCGTCGCCATCGGGCAGCACCACGTCGGTGATGATGAGGTCGGGGCGGTTCTCGGCCAGCCATGCGTTGCGCTCGGCGATGCCGGTCACCGATGCGAAATGGGCGCACTCCCCGGCCAGCGTCTCGCGCACGATCAATGCGATCGCCGGATCGTCCTCGACCAGCAGGATCGTCTTGCCGCCAGCTGCGCGCGCCTGCGTCATGGCGTCCCTTTCCGTCCGGCCGCCGGCAGATGGACGCGGAAGCGCGTCCAGTCGCCGTCGCGGACATGCTGCACCGTCCCGCCCATGTCGCGCGCCAGCTTGGCCACGAGCGCGAGGCCGAGACCGCGCCCGTCGCGCTTGGTGGTCACGAAGGGCGCGAACAGGTCGCCGCGCATGTCCATCGGCACGCCCGGCCCATTGTCGCTGACGCTGAGTTCGATCGGTAGCGCGATACGCCCGCGCCCGTCGCCATTGTCGATCGACAGGCCGTGGCGATAGGCGGTGGCGATGCGCACCACCCCGTCGTCGCGCCCCGCCAGCGCCTCGCACGCGTTGGTGACGAGGTTGAGCAATATCTGCACCATGGCGTCATGATTACCGAGCACCAGCGGCAGCGACGGGTCGAAATCCTCAGTGAAGCGAACGCCGGGGAATTGCCGGGCGCGCGCGGTTTCCATCGCCTGATGGATCGGCGGATAGAGGTTGATCGCCGAACAGGCGAGCGGTCCGCCGCGCGAGATATGTTCCATCTGGTCGATCAACGTCGCGATCCGGTCGACCTCGGCGCAGATCAGCGTCGTGAAGCGTTCGCCGCCCGCGTCGACCTGCCGCGCGAGAAGCTGCGCCGCGCCCTTGATGCCGGCGAGCGGGTTCTTGACCTCGTGCGCGAGCATCGCGGCGGCGGCGCTCGCGGCGCGGCCCGAACGGCCGATCGCGCCGCCCATCAGTTCGGCCTCGCTGTCCGAAGGAATGAGCGCCAGGATGCGGTGCCCGGCGGTGCCATAGGGCACCATCTGCATGTCGACGACGATCGTCCGGCGCCCGCCGACCGCGATCTCGGCCCGGTGCGCGAACAGCGCCGCGGTCGCGGGGTCGTTCATCCGTTGCCGATAGCCGCGGTCGAGGGCGATGACGTCATGGATGCTGCGCCCGACCATCGCCGACCGCCCGGTATTGCAAAGCTGTTCGGCGGCGGCGTTGACGAACAGCACCACGCCGCCGCGGTCGATCAGCAGCGTCGCGACCGGGTGCGATTGGATGAATTCGTCATGATCGAAGCTGGGGATGCTCGACGTGAGCGCGGTCACGCCGCCGCCTTGCTGAGGAAGGGGCCATAGAAGGCGGCGAGCGCGTCGAGCACGCCGCGGCTGTCGGGGATCTGGTTGACCTTGTTGCGGAACTCGGCCGAACCGGGCAGCCCCTTGACATACCAGCCGAGGTGCTTGCGCGCGATATTGACGCCCGTCGTCTCGCCATAATGGTCGAGCATCGCGCGATAGTGCGATGTAATGACGGCATATTGTTCGTCGATACCGGGATCGGGGCGTTCGCCCTCCCCACGCAGCGCCGCCATCACCTGGCCGAGCAGCCACGGGCGGCCATAAGCGCCGCGGCCGATCATCACCCCGTCGGCGCCGCTCTGCGAAAGCGCGGCGCGCGCATCGGCGACCGAACAGATGTCGCCGTTGACGATGACGGGAACCGACACCGCATCCTTGACCTTGCGGACGAAGCTCCAGTCGGCGGTGCCCTTGTACATCTGGTTACGCGTGCGGCCGTGGACGGTGATCATCTGCGCACCGATATCCTCTGCGATATGCGCGAGTTCGGGCGCGTACAGGCTGTCATGGCACCAGCCCATGCGCATCTTGACGGTAACCGGAACCTTCACCGCCCGCACGCAGGATTCGATCAGCGCGGCGGCGAGCTTCGGATCGCGCATCAGCGCCGATCCGGCGTCGCCGTTGGTGACCTTGCGCACCGGGCAGCCCATGTTGATGTCGATGATCGCGGCGCCGCGATCCTCGGCCAGCTTGGCCGCCTCGCCCATCTCATAAGGCGTGCAGCCGACGAGTTGCATCGACACTGGCTCTTCGACCGGGTCCCAGGCGGCTTTCTGGATCGACTGGCGCGTCTCGCGGATCGCCGCCTGGCTCGCGATCATCTCGGTGACGTTGAGCCCCGAGCCGTAGCGGCGCACCAGCGTGCGGAACGGCCGGTCGGTGACGCCGGTCATCGGCGCGAGGATCACGGGGTCCTCGATGCGGATCGGGCCGATCTGGATGGGCCGCAACGGCGCCATGGCGGATGCTTTCGTCGAATTGCCTAAAAAATGAGCACGCCACCTACACGCTTAGCGGCTTTCCCGCAAGCGGCGGCTGCGCTAACCGGCGCGCGTCATGACCGAGTCGGCTTCCCTTCCCGCGCCGCGCGCCGTCGCGATCCTGCTGGCCGGCGGCCAGGGCGCCCGCGCCGGATTCGACCAGCCGAAACAGATGCGGACGCTGGGCGGCAAGCCGGTGCTGCGCTGGAGCCTCGACGCCTTCACCGCACATCCCGCCATGGTGGGGGGCGTGCTGGTGGCGAGCGGTGCCGTCGCCGCCGCGGCGGGCGACCTGCCCCGCGGCTGGACGATCGCCGCGCCGGGCGCCGAACGGCAGGATTCGGTCGCGAACGCGCTGGCGGCGCTGGCGGACGAGCCCGACGAGACGCCGCTGCTGGTCCATGACACGGCGCGGCCGGGGGTCGAGGCCGGCGTGATCGACCGGCTGCTGACCGCGCTCGATACGGCCGAAGCCGCGATCCCGACGCTGCCGGTCCCCGACACGCTGGTCGAACATGGCGGGGGCGAAGCGGGCGCGACCGTCGACCGCAGCGCGCTTGCCCGGGTCCAGACACCGCAGGCCTTTCGGCTCGGCACCCTGCGCCGCGCGCATGCCGCGGCGACGGCGAACGACGCGACCGACGATGCGCAACTCGTGCGGCGACTCGGGCTCCGCGTCGCGACGGTCGAGGGCGATGCGCGGCTGCACAAGCTGACCTATGCCGCCGATCTGACGATCCTGTCGGGGCTGCTGGAAACGGAGGGGCGCATGCGGACCGCGGTCGGAATGGGGTATGACGTGCACCGGCTGACGGCGGGCAAGCCGCTGTGGATCGGCGGCATCGAAATCGCGCACAGTCACGGGCTCGAAGGGCACAGCGATGCCGACGTCGCGCTCCACGCGCTGACCGATGCCATCTTCGGCGCACTGGGCGAAGGCGACATCGGCGATCATTTCCCGCCGAGCGACCCGCAATGGCGCGGCGCCGCCTCGTCGCGCTTCCTGGCCTTTGCCGCCGAGCGCGTCGCGGCGCGCGGCGGCCTGGTGTCGCACGCCGACCTGACGATCATCGCCGAGGCGCCCCGGATCGGCCCGCACCGCGCCGCGATGCGCGAACGGATCGCGGAAATCCTTGCGGTTTCGCCCGATCGCGTTAGTGTGAAGGCGACAACGACCGAGCGGCTGGGTTTTGCGGGCCGCCGAGAGGGGATCGCCGCGCAGGCCGTCGCTACGTTACAACTTCCGGAGAATTGATCTTGCAGCCTGTCGATGAAACGCGCCGAGTCGCGCGTGAAGAGGTCGCCGCGTCGGTTCTAGCCGCCAATCGCGCGGCGGAGCGCCGGGTCGCGGTCGCCGAAAGCTGCACCGGCGGCATGGTGTGCGCGGCGCTGACCGATATCGCAGGCAGCAGCGACGTATTCTCCGCGGGCTTCATCACCTATTCGGGCGATGCCAAGCAGCGCCAGCTCGACGTCAGCAGCGAAATCCTCGAAACCTTCGGCGAGGTGTCGCTCGCGACCGCGTGGGCGATGGCGGCGGGCGCGCTCGCCAACAGCGACGCCGACGTCGCGGTGGCGATCACCGGCATCGCGGGCCCCGGCGGCGGGTCGGAGAAGAAGCCGGTTGGGCAGGTCGTGTTTGCACGCGCGCTGCGCGGGCAGGACCCCGACGACTATTTCTCGCAAGTCGTGCGCTTCCAGTCGACCGAACGCGCCGCGATCCGCCACGCGGCGACGCTGTTCGCGCTCGACCTGCTTCAGCCCGAGAAGGACTCGCTGCGCCCGTCGTCCGACGACATCGAGCTTCCCGCGCCGTAGAGGACCGCCGCACGGTCCTCGAACGCCGCGATCATGCGGCGCAGCGCCTTGTCGAACATCTGCCCCGCCAGCGTTTCGAAGACGCGGTTGCGGAACGAGAAATCGACGAGGAAATCGACGCGGCAGCCGCCGCCGTCGAGCGGCGCGAAATGCCATTCATTGTCGAGATGGCGCATCGGTCCGTCGATATAATGGACCGCGACATGGGTCGGCCGATGCTTTTCGACCCGGCACGAAAAACTCTCGCGCAGCCCCTTGAAGCCGACGATCATGTCGGCGAGCGCCGCGTGCTCGTCCTGACTGCGCACACGCAGGGCGACGACCCACGGCAGAAATTCGGGGTAGCGCGCGATATCGGTGACGAGCGCGAACATCTGTTCGGCGCTGTAGGGCAGTTCGCGGGTTTCGTGGTGCCGGGGCAAGGTCAGTCGGCGGCCGCGCGCGCCAGCTGCGCCTCGCGCGCCGCGCGCATGCGCTCGAAATCGTCGCCGGCGTGATAGCTCGACCGGGTGAGCGGCGACGAGGCGACCTGGAGGAACCCCTTGGCGCGGGCGATCTGGGCATAGGCGTCGAACGCCTGTGGCGTCACGAAGTCGATCACCTTCGTATGGCGCGGCGTCGGCTGGAGATACTGGCCCATCGTCATGAAGTCGATATCGGCGCTGCGCATGTCGTCCATCACCTGATGGACCTCCATCCTTTCCTCGCCGAGGCCGAGCATGACGCCCGACTTGGTGAAGATCGACGGGTCGCGGCGCTTGACGCTTTCGAGCAGGCGCAGCGAGGCGTAATAGCGCGCGCCGGGACGGATCGTCGGGTAGAGGCGCGGGACGGTTTCGAGATTGTGGTTATAGACGTCGGGGCGTGCATCGACGATCGCCGCGACCGCGCTGTCGGGCTTGTTGCGGAAATCGGGGGTGAGAATCTCGATCGTCGTCGTCGGCGTTTCGCGGCGCAGCGCCTCGATCACCTTGACGAACTGGCTCGCGCCGCCGTCGGGCAGGTCGTCGCGGTCGACCGAGGTGATGACGATGTGCGTCAGCCCCATCTTCGCCGCGGCGATCGCGACATGTTCGGGCTCGAACGGATCGACCGCGCGCGGCATGCCGGTCTTCACGTTGCAGAAGGCGCAGGCGCGCGTGCAGGTATCGCCGAGGATCATCACCGTCGCATGGCGCTTGGTCCAGCATTCGCCGATGTTCGGGCAGGCCGCTTCCTCGCACACCGTGTTGAGGTTGAGGTCGCGCATCAGGCGGCGCGTCTCGGCATAGCCGGGGCTGGTCGGCGCCTTGACGCGAATCCAGTCGGGCTTGCGCGGGCGCAGGGTCGAAGGGCGGGCGGGCTGTGCGGGTGCGGTCATCGCGCTCACATAATCGCGTGGCGCGCTCTTCTCAACTCCGCATCTTCGGTTTAAGGCGCGCCCATGACTCACTTTGCCGATTTGCTCGATGGCTATGCCCGGTTCCGCGCTACAGGGTGGAAAGAGCAACGAGAGCGATGGGAGCAGCTGGCCGAGGGGCAATCGCCCAAGGTGATGGTCATCGCCTGTTCGGACAGCCGGGTCGAACCCGCGCAGATCTTCGACACCCATCCCGGCGAGATCTTCGTCGTCCGCAACGTCGGCGCGCTGGTGCCGCCCTTCGAAACCACGCCGGGCCGCCACGGCGTGTCCTCCGCGCTCGAATTCGCCGTCCAGATATTGCATGTCGAGGAGATCGTCGTTCTCGGCCACGGGCTGTGCGGCGGCTGCCATGCCGCGCTGCACCGGACGATGGAAGGCACCGAGCCCGGGCACGGCGGCTTCATCGCCGACTGGATCTCGATGCTCGACGAGGCGAGCGCGGCGGTGCGCGCGCGCCACGACGACCTGCACAGCAACGGCGCGCGGCGCGACATGGAATTTTCGGCGGTGAAGGTCAGCCTCGACAATCTGCGCACCTTCCCCTGCATCAGCCAGAAGGAGGAGCGCGGCACGCTGAAGCTGCGCGGCGCGCTGTTCGCGGTCAGCGACGGCATTCTCCACCTGCTCGACGAGGCGACCGGAGAGTTCAGCCCGGTGCCGGTTGCGGCGGCGGATTAGAGAGTTCGAGGATATCGCATCGATCCACCCCGTCATTGCGAGGAGCGTAGCGACGAAGCAATCTCCAGCTATCGGGATCGCAGGACGATAGCAGGAGATTGCTTCGCTTCGCTCGCAATGACGCAAGGGGGTGATGTAAAGTCATCATCAAGCTGGCATGGCGGAGCAATGTAGGAAAGCCGTTCGCGGCGGCGTTCCCGCTGCTCACGGAATCGCGTAGGTCACGTTCGCCTGCCCGATCGGCCGTTCGGGATCGTCGGTCCACAATCGCACGTCCATGACCGCCAGCCGCTTGCCGAGCCGCAGCATGTGCGCGTCGGCCATCACCGGGCCGGGGCGGCACGGGCGCAGGAACTGATAGTTGAGCGCGCTCGTCACCGCCATCGCGACGGGGCCGATATGCGCGAGGACGAGCGCATAGGCGGCCATGTCGGCGAGCCCCATCTGGGTCGGGCCGGATACCAGCCCGCCCGGCCGCAGCGCCTGTTCATTGGGGTCGAGCCGCGCCTGGACATGCCCCGGCGCGGCGGACACGACATGCCCGCGCGAGCCGGGCCGCGAATGGGGGAAAGCCTCCGCCATGAAGGCGTTGAGCGCCGCCGCGTCCATGCGGATCGCGTGCGATGAAATCGGCTCTGCGGCGGGCGCCGCTTCCCCCTTCATGCCGGCCCCCCCGTCATGCCGGTCAGCGCGTCAGCTTCTTGTAGGCGACGCGTGTCGGCCGCGTCGCCTCGTCGCCGAGGCGGCGAATCTTGTCCTCCTCATAGGCCTCGAAATTGCCTTCGAACCATTCGACGTGGCTGTCGCCCTCGAAGGCGAGGATATGCGTCGCGAGGCGGTCGAGGAAGAAGCGATCGTGGCTGATGACCACCGCGCAGCCGGCGAAATTCTCCAGCGCCTCTTCGAGCGCCGCGAGCGTTTCGGTGTCGAGGTCGTTGGTCGGTTCGTCGAGCAGCAGGACGTTGCCGCCCTCCTTCAGCATCTTGGCTAGGTGGACGCGGTTGCGCTCGCCGCCCGACAGCATGCCGACCTTCTTCTGCTGGTCGGTGCCCTTGAAGTTGAAGGCGCCGACATAGGCGCGCGTCTGCATCTGGTGCTTGCCGATCGTCATCAGCTCGTGCCCGCCCGAGATTTCCTCCCAGACATTCTTGTTCGGGTCGAGCGCGTCGCGGCTCTGGTCGACATAGCCGAGGCGCACGGTGTCGCCGATCGTGATGCGGCCGCTGTCGGGCGTTTCCTGCCCGGTGATCAGCTTGAACAGCGTCGATTTGCCGGCGCCGTTCGGACCGATGACGCCGACGATGCCGCCGGGCGGCAGCGTGAAGGACAGGTCCTCGAACAGCAGCTTGTCGCCGAAGGCCTTCGCGATGCCTTCGACCTCGATCACCTTGCCGCCGAGACGTTCGGGCACCTGGATGACGATCTGCGCCTTGCCGGGGGCGCGATTTTCCTGCGCCTCGACGAGCTGGTCGAAGCTTTTGATACGCGCCTTCGACTTGGCCTGGCGCGCCTTCGGCGACTGCCGGATCCATTCGAGTTCGTCGCGGATCGCCTTCTGGCGGCCGGCTTCCTCGCGCGATTCCTGTTCGAGGCGCTTCGCCTTCTTCTCGAGATAGGTCGAATAATTGCCCTCGTAGGGAAAATAGCGGCCGCGATCGAGTTCGAGAATCCAGTTCACGACATTGTCGAGGAAATAGCGGTCGTGGGTGACGAGGATGACGTTGCCCGGATAATCGACGAGATGCTTTTCGAGCCAGGCAACGCTTTCGGCGTCGAGGTGGTTGGTCGGCTCGTCGAGCAGCAGGATCGACGGCTTTTCGAGCAGCAGGCGGGTCAGCGCGATCCGGCGCTTTTCACCGCCCGACAGATTTGCGACGCTCGAATCGCCCGGCGGGCAGCGCAGGGCCTCCATCGCGATTTCGAGCTGGTTGTCGAGCGTCCAGCCGTCGACCGCGTCGATCTTTTCCTGAAGCTCGCCCATCTCTGTCATCAGCGCGTCGAAATCGGCATCCTCGGGCGGGTCGGCCATCAGCGTGCTGATCTCGTTGAAGCGGTCCATCATGTCGGCGACCGGGCGGACGCCGTCCATGACGTTTTCCTTCACCGTCTTCGCCGGATCGAGCTCGGGCTCCTGCGCCAGATAGCCGAGGGTGATCCCCTCGCCCGGCCACGCCTCGCCGGTGAAATCGGTGTCGATGCCCGCCATGATCTTCATCAGCGTCGACTTGCCGGTGCCGTTGGGGCCGACGATGCCGATCTTCGCATCGGAATAGAATTGCAGGTGGATGCCGTTGAGCACCGGCTTCTGCGCACCGGGATAGGTCTTGGTCAGACCCTTCATCACGAAACTATATTGGGCGGCCATCGAAACGCTCCGAAACTGGCTGGGCCGCTGGGTGCGGCCGGGAGAGGAAAGGAAGTCGGGGGCCGGTTAGCGAATGGGCGGCGGATTGGCAATCGGCGCTTGCTCCCGCCCCGAGGCGGCGGTTAGAAACAAGCCATGCCAAAACGCCCCGTATCCGCCTGCGCTGCAGGCCTCGCCGCCCTTGTCGCCAGCCTCTCCGCCGCCCCGGCGCTCGCCCTCCAGACCGCGGCGCCGAGCGCACTCGATCTCGCGCTGCACGGCGAGGACCCGGCCTGGTCGATCACCGCCGACCTGACCACCGAAATCGGTCCGCGCCCCGCCGGCACCGAACGCGAGGCCGCGGCGCGGCGCTGGGCGGTCGCGCGGCTGAAGGCGATGGGCTTCGCCAATGTGCGCGAAGAGACCTATGACATGCGGACCTGGGTGCGCGGCGAGGAAAAGGCCTGGCTGACCGCCCCCTTCCTGCCGCAAAGCCTAGCGATCACTGCGCTCGGCAACAGCGGTTCGACCGGCGCCGCCGGTTTCGAGGGGGATGTCGTTTACTTCGCCGGCTTCGACGCGTTGCAGGCGGCGCCCGACGCCGCGGTGAAGGGCAAGATCGTCTTCATCGACAATCAGATGAAGCCGACGCAGGACGGCAGCGGCTATGGCTATTACGGCCGCGGGCGCTTTCAGGGGCCGAATGTCGCGGCGAAGAAGGGCGCGCGCGCGATCGTCATCCGCTCGATCGGCACCGACAACCACCGCAATCCGCATGCCGGCGTCACCAATTTCGACGATGGGGTGAAGCCGATCCCCGCCGGCGCGATCTCGAACCCCGACGCCGACCTGCTCGTCGGCCAGCTCCGGCGCATCGAGGCCGGTGCCGCGGCGCCGGTGCCGCTGCGCATGAAGCTGCTCCTCACGCCGCGCGACCTGGGGCAGCAGAAATCGGGCAACGTCATCGCCGAGGTGCCGGGCAGCGACACGCACGCCAGCCCGGTGATCCTCGCCTGCCACCTCGACAGCTGGGACCTCGCAACCGGCGCGATCGACGACGCGGCGGGATGCGGCATCATCACTGCGGCGGCGCGCCATGTGATGACCGCGGGCCAGCCGCGGCGGACGATCCGCCTGCTGTGGGCGGGGGCCGAGGAAGTCGGCGCCTTCGGCGGCCAGGCCTATTTCGACGCGCACGGCAAGGAGCGTCATGCGGTGGCGCTGGAATCCGACTTCGGCGCCGACCGCATCTGGCGGGTCGATTTCGGCCTGCCCGACAGCGCGAAGCCGCTCGCCGATCGCATCGCCGCTGCGCTCGCGCCGCTGGGGGTGACGCGCGGTCGCGATCGGGCCGGCGGCGGCGCCGACATCGGCGCGCTGGTCGCGGCGGGCGTTCCGGCGATCGACCTGCAGCAGGACGGCACCCGCTATTTCGACTGGCACCACACGCCCGACGACACGCTCGACAAGGTCGATCCGGTCCAGCTTCGCCAGAATGTCGCCGTCTGGACCGCGACCGTCGCGAGTCTCGCCAACAGCAGCGATACCGAGCTGCCGTGATTGTTACGGTAAAGTGAACCTTTTCTGCCGCTTCGCCCCATCTCAATTATTTTTGTTGACGATTGGTACGGAAAGACTAAATCCCGCGGCTCGCGGGAAGGGAAAGTTTCCCCAGCGCGGAAAGGCATTTTAGGGAGCCCACACATCATGAAGAAGTTTGCTGCTATCGCCGTTGCTGCCAGCATGTTCGCCCTCGCCGCTTGCGGTGAGAAGGCCGCTGACGACGCCGCCACCACCGAAGCTCCGGCCGCTGACGCGGTTGCCGAAGACGGCGCTGCCGCGACCGCCGAAGGCGCCGACGCCGCCGCCGCCGGTGCGGAAGCCGCCGCTGCCGGTGCCGACGCTGCTGCCGCTGGCGCCGACGCTGCGACCGCCGCTGCTGCTCCGGCCGCCGACGCTGCTGCTGCTCCGGCCGAAGAGAAGAAGTAAGTCGCAGCCCTTCGGGGCATCGACCGAAAGAAAAGAGGCGGTCTTCCCGATGGGAAGGCCGCCTTTTTCTTTGGGCAAAGCGGGCCGGTCAATGCGGAGCGAGGATTGCGGCGACCAGCGCGAACAGTACGAAGGCCGCCAGTCCCGCCGCGAAGATCAGGCGGCGGCGCCGGGTCCGCAGAATGATCTCGCCGCCGCGCACATCCCGCGCCCGATGCAGGGGTTCGGTCGGATGCGCCATCGTCAGAGCATCGGATAGCCGAGGCCGTAATATTCATAGACGGTACGGCCATAAGCGTGGTTATAGTCGGGCGCTTCCTCGCCACGATAGCGCGGCGCCCCTTCGACCTGATCCTTGGTCAGGTTGACGACATAACCGCCCTTGTCGGTGTCGTAGGTCAGCATCTCCCACGGAATGGGGTAATGATCGCTGCCGAGGCCGAAAAGGCCGCCGAATTCGAGAACGGCATATTCGCTCTTGCCCGAGCGCTTGTCGATCATCACATTCCGGATCGTCCCGAGCCGCTCGTCCTGCGGGTTGTAGACCGTCGTGCCCTCGACCTTGTCGGACGCGATCAGGCGGTCGGTTTCGTTTCTTTCGATTGTGTCGGCCATGGTTCCTTCTCCTTGTTCGGGGGGAGGAAGCGGCGACGCATGGCTGGCGGCACCGCCACCTTTCCAAGCAACGGATGCCGGGCGCCGATGTTCCGCACCCCGTCGCAAGCACGCCACGGCTGCGCGCCGGGATGGCGAAAACAGGAAGGCGTCCAGAAGGACAGGCAACATCGGGAGAGAATTGGTCGGGGAGACAGGATTCGAACCTGCGACATCCTGCTCCCAAAGCAGGCGCGCTACCGGGCTGCGCTACTCCCCGACCGGCCCCGCGCCTTAGCCGCGCCGGGCGCGCGAGTCTATCCCGCCGCGGTCGCGACCAGCCGCGCGTAGAAGTCGATCATCCGCTTGAAGCTGTCGACGCGCATATGTTCGTTGGTGCCGTGGATCATCGCCGATTCCTTCAGCGAGAAATGCATCGGCATGAAGCGGTAGACGTCCTCCGACACCGGCTCCATGCTGCGGCTGTCGGTGCCCGCGACGACGAGGATCGGCGAGAGCACGGCGCCCGGTGCGTCGGCGCGCGCGGCGGCGGCGATCCATTTCCATCCCTGCGAACTGGTCGACGAGACGCGCGACGGTTCGCGCGGCGGCTTGACCCAGCTCAGTTCGACCTTCGCGTCGCCCACCGCAGATTTGGCGCGCGCCATGATATCGGCCGAGCGATTCCACGGCGCGATGCGATAGTTGATCAGCGCGGAGGCGGTCTGCGGCAGGACATTCTCCTTCGGGCTGCCCTCCAGCATCGTCGGGGCGATGGTGGTGTGGAAGGCGGCGGCGGTCGACGGGACGGCCGCGATCTGGCGCTTGAGCAGCGGGCCGAAAAGCCATTGATTGGCCACCGCCATCCGGGTCGTACCGCCCTTTGCCGCAGCCAACGCCTCGAGCATCGACGCGCCCGGACCCCGGACTTCGTAGGGGAATGGATCGTCGCTGATGTCGAGGATCGCCTGGGCAAGCGTCTGGACCCCGGTTTCGGCCGGGGGCATCGAGCTGTGTCCGCCCGGCGCGTTCGCCGTGACCTTGAGCGTCGCATAGCCCTTTTCGGCGATGCCGATCATGATCGCCGGGCCGTTGATGACGGGCGTATCGGTGAGGACGAGGCTGCCCTCGTCGATCGTGAAGATCGCCTTCACCCCGTCGGCCTTGAGCTTCGCAGCCGCGGCGATCGCGCCCGATCCGCCCGCTTCCTCGTCATGCCCCGAAACGAGATAGATGCCGCGCTTTGGCTGGAAGCCCGCGTTCGCCAGTGCTTCGAGCGCCTCGAACAGCCCGATCAGCGAGCCCTTGTCGTCGACCGTCCCGCGACCCCAGACCGCCTGTTCGGCGATCTGGCCCGAAAAGGGCGGGTATTTCCACTCGCCCTCGGTCCCGGGGGTCACCGGCACCACGTCCTGATGCGCCATGACGATGATCGGCGCGAGCGCCGCGTCGCTGCCCGGCCAATGATAGATGAGCGTCCGGTTGGGCAGCACCGTGCGCGTCATCGCGCCATGAACCGCGGGGTAGGTCGCGGCGAGCCACGTATGCAGCCGATCCCATTGCGCGACGTCATTATCGGCCGGGTCCTGATGCGAAATCGTCGGAATCTGCGCCGCGGCGCTCAGATGCGCGACCGCCGCGTCGAGATCGTAGGATGGGACCGCGGCGAGCCGGACGTCGCTGCCGTCGGCGATATCCTTTGGCGCGAAGGTCGCGGTGCGGACCGCCACGGCGCCTGCCACGACGGCGACGACGGCAAGGCCGCCCAGAAAAATCGTGCGGCGTCGCGCCATGATCCCCTCCCCATGCTGTCGAGGCTTCTATGGAGCGCCATGGGTTGCAATTTGCAAGGGAAATGGTGGGCCCGGCAGGACTCGAACCCGCAACCTAGCCGTTATGAGCGGCCAGCTCTAACCATTGAGCTACAGGCCCCCGAGGGGATCAGCGCGCGATAGCGGAGCCGCCGCGCGCTTGGCAAGCAGCATCGCTCATCGCGCGCATCGCGCCAATATGTCGGCGGTGCCGGCCGCGCGCACGCCGCGGCGGTCGAGATGCGCGAGGACGACGTCCCACCAGCGATAGAAATCCGCCAGATCGCGTTCGGTGCGGACATAAGGCGTGTTGCCCGGCTGGAGCGACGGCGAATGGAAGGAAAAGGTCAGGATGGGCAGGCGTCGCGCGATCGCGACGTCGATCGCCCGGCACGCGCGGTCGGCGGGAATCCCCTCGGGCGTCAGGGCGATCCGCTCGACGAGGCCGAGCCGGGCCAGCCCCGCCCCGGCACGACGCCCCACGCGGGCGGCGCCGCGATAGAGCGCCGGTCCCGCACGGCCCAGCAGCCCAGCGAACACCGTCGTCACCGGCACCTCGACGAGCGGACCTGCCGGCGTCTCCAGCCGCCAGGGGTGGAGCGGCGCCTTGCGATAATCGGGGCCCTGCCCCGCCCGATAGTCGAAGGCGGATCGCACCGACGTGTCGCACCGGAAGCCCAGTTCGGCCAGCATGGTCGCGGTTTCGCCCCCCAGACCGTAGCGCCCGGCGCGATAGACCGTCGGCGCGGTGCCGAAGCGATCGCCGATCGCGTCGCGCAGCGCCGTCATCTTGGCGCGCTGGAGCGCGAGCGGCAGATTGCCGGTGTAGCTGTTGCGCTCGTTCACCTCTTCGTCGTGCGGCGGCGTCACCCATGGGTGAAGCTGGGCGCCGATGTCGCAGTGCCCCGCGGCCTGCGCCGGGCCGAGAATCGCGAGCGCGCGGTCGTCGGCGACGATCGGCCAGTCGACCAGATAGATGGGACAGACGCCGGCGCGCTCGAAATAGCGCTGACAATCGGCGAGCGCCGGCACCGAGTCGAGTCGGTAACCGGTTCGCGCGAAGGGCGCGCCCCAGTCGAAATCCTCCTCGGTATCTATCGTGACCCAGAAGACGGGATGGTCGCCTTCCGCCAGGTCGATGCGATCCTTTGCGGCCGGATAGGCCAGCAAATCCGCCGTCCGCTGCAAACGCCCCTCTCCCCCTTCAACGCGCGTCGATCGAAGGCCCGATCACTCTCCCCCCGGAGCGGCGCGATCGGCTTCGTGCAACGGGTTGGCCGACGGCAGGTGCAAGGTCAAGGCATTGTCTCCGATCTCGAGACGTCCGCCCGCGCCGTGTGCGAGACTGTCGACCAGCCGCAGCGAGAAGCCGAGGCTGAGGATCGCCGCGCCCGGCGCCTCGCCTTCGGGGCTGAAGCCGGGATCGAGAAGCTCGGCCGCGGAGGCGAACCGGATCGCGGCGGGGCGCACGACACGCAACTGCACCATGTCGCCCGGCGCCGCTTCCGCAACGAGCTGACCGACGAGCGCGGCCCCCGGGCCCGATATGTCGACCAGCGCGGTCAGCAACCGCCCGATCATCCGGCGCGCATTCGCATCGACGGCGCGCGCGGCGAACGAGCGCCCGACGCGCGACAGGCTGAGTTCGACCCGCTGCTGCGCGAGCAACGCGGCCAGATCGCTTTCGACCTGAACCAGAATGCTGTTGAGGTCGGCGATGTCGCCCGGTGCGGGCAGTGCCGGTGCCTGCCCTGCGCGCGCCGCGGCTTCGAGATCGTCGATGATCGCCTGCACCGCTGCGGAGTCGGCGACGATCTGGTCGGCCATCGCGCGATAGGACTGGCTGACCGGGCCGAACATCTGCCCCGAGATGATCTGAGCAAAGCCCGAGATCGCATTGAGCGGGCTGCGCAATTCGTGGATGAGCTGACGGATCGAGTCGCCCGCGCCGTCCGATTCCGGCGCGCCGTAGGGCGTCTCGTTGCGGTGTGGGCGGCGGGCGGTGCCGCGATAGCCGCGGAACTGGCCGGTCGCCGGATCGAACCAGGGCAAGGCCGAAAAGCGCCACTCGCCAGCCTCTTCGGGCGTCCCTTCCAGCATCATGCGCGCATTGACGATCTCGGCACGCTGGCGAAAGGCCCCGGCGGCGAGGCCATCGGTCCCGGGTTCGCCGCCAAAGGCCGCCTCGGCGATCGAAAGCCCGACCACCGCGCCGCGCGTGACTCCGTCGACCCAATGGATCAGCCCGTCGGGGCCGGTCTCGAACAGGAAGCGCGTGCGCGGAGGCTTCGGCGCCGCCTGATGACGCGCCGCCTGAAAACGGTCGATCCGGCGCACCAGTTCGCTGATCTGGCTGGGCGCGACGCTGACGACAGGTTCTTCGTGGAGTTCGGGCTGCGATTCGGACGACGGCGCATTCTCAGGTACCGTTTCGGGCATTGCGGCGATGGACTCGGCGACGGCCCCCTCGGGCCGCGGCAGGGCCATCGATGCGCTGCCGAGCGCGGCGAGCGCCCGCCGCGCCGCCTGCGGCAGGTCGGTGCGCCCTGCCAGGATCGACCGCGCGGTCGCGTCGGTCGCCGGCAACAGCGCCAGCCAGTCGGCTTCGGTCAGCCGCGCACCGCGCAGCATCGCGGCAGACACGGCGGGAACGTCGTGCGCATAGAGCGCGACGAGGGGCGCGAAGCGGCCATGGCACGCGATCGCCTTCGCGCAGTCGCGGCGAATCTTTTCCGGCACCTGCGGCCGCAGCACCGCGAGCGCGTGGAGCGCGCGGCGCACATCGGATTCGGGGAGTTGATTGCCGCGCTGCGCGAGAATATCGGAGAGTTGACGCCAGGCCGCGATGCCGGCCCGACGGCTCGACGGCGCCTGACGCAATATGGTCGCGATCATCGAGTCAGCCGTCACGTCGAACCCGCCCCACACTCATTTCGTTGGTTAGCATTTTCTTAGCGGCTAGCGTGAATCCACCGGCCATGAAAGAGGCTTGGAACCCCACGTCGCATTGTGGGACAATTGCATTCGGCTGAAATAATATTATGGTCGCCGCAAGCTTGGAAAGCGGAAGTTACAAGATGGCGATCCAGAAGTTCGATCAAATCGATCTGCAGATTCTCGGTGAACTGCAGAAAAATGGGCGGATGACGAATGTCGAGTTGGCGCAGATGGTGGGGCTCACGGCCCCGCCCTGCCTGCGCCGCGTCCGTGCGCTCGAGGAAGCGGGGGTCATCCGATCCTACCATGCCGACCTCGATCCCGCGAAGCTCGGCTATGGCATCACCGTCTTTGCGATGGTCAGCCTGCGCAGTCAGGCCGAGGCCGATTTGAAGGCGTTCGAGGATTATGTCGGCCAGCTCGCCGAGGTCCGCGAATGCTATATGCTCAACGGTGAGATCGACTTCCTGCTCAAGGTCGTCGCACGCGACCTTCAGAGCTTCCAGTCGTTCCTCACCGCGCACCTGACCTCGGCGCCGAACGTGACGAGCGTCAAGACGTCGCTGACGATTCGCACCGCGAAGCAGCTGGCGGGCATTCCCGTCGACTCCTGATCGCGGGACGGATCGACTCGGACATGAAAAAGGGCGCCAGCCGCGAGGTGGCGCCCTTCTTCGTTCGTTCGCGAACCGTGCGGCTCAGTCGCCGGTGGCGGGAGCCGCGGCCGGGGCCGCGCCGTTGCCCAGCTTGATCAGCCACAGGTTGGCGAGCGGCTTGCGCGAGCCGGCAACCTGCGCGAAGCTTGCCTGCGCGCCCGCCGTGTCGCCCGACAGGGCCTGCGCGACGCCCAGGCGATAGGTCCACAGATCCTTGTCGCCGCCGTTGAGCGCCGCCTTGTAGAGCGGGATCGCCTCGGCATAGCGGCCGTAGCCGACCATCGCATCGCCGGTGGCGCCAGCCACCTTCGGGTTGGACAGCGTCGACGGCTTCTGCGCATAGGCCGCGAGGGTCGTTTCCTCGTCGCCGATCCGGTCCTTCTGGGCCTTGAAAGCCTCGTCGAAATTGGCGTCGGGGGTCGGGATCACCTTGCTCGCCCGGCCCTCCTTGATCAGCGAGACGACCTCGCCCGGAAGCGCCGCTTCGGTCGCCAGCGCCGTATATTCGAGATATTCGGCACGCTGAAGCATCGCCTTGCTGGCGCGCATCAGGCGCAGCGTGTCGAGCGTCACATCCTTGGTCATGCCCGGCTGCTGCAACAGCACGAACAGCGTCTGCCGCCACACCTCGGGTGCGCTATAGTCGCGGAGGCGGAGCGCCAGCATCTCGTTGGCCTCGGCGTCGCGCTTCGCGGCCTGGAGCGCCTTGATCGGCCGCACATAAAGCTCGTCCGATGGCTGCTGTCCGGCGGCACGGGCGGCCTCGATCGTCGCCTTGGCGGTCGCGACGCCCTGATCGACCTGTCCGGCGTTCAGATAGCTGTCCATCAGCAGCAGGCCGAGCTGCGGCTCGGTCGAACCCGCGGCGCGGGCAGCCTCGAGCCGCTGGACGGCCTTCGGATAATCCTTTGCGCCATAGGCGAAGTTGCCGGCGAAGAAATTATAGGCGGCGAGGCTCTCGGGCGGGGTGATGCCCGAATCGAGCATCGCGTCGAGCCCCTGCCGCTGGAGCGACTGGTCCTTGTTCAGGATGCCGAGCTGCAATTGATAATAGGCCAGCCAATAGCGGTCCTCGTTTGTCGATGCGGTGCCCTGCCCCTCGGTCAGCGCCGCCTGCAGCGCGGCGGCATCCTTGGCGGCGGCGGCGTCCATCATCTTCTTGACCGAGGGCGTGAAGCCCTTGCTCGCGGAAATGCTGGTTCCCTTCGTCTCCTTCTTCGGCTTTTCCTTGGCCGCGGCAGGAAGGGGGGCGGTCGTCATCAGCGCGCAGCCCAGGACAGCGGCGATCGCCGTTGCGGGCATCGAGCGGAAACGGTTGAACATCAAGATCTCTCCTCTGAATCGGCGGCATGGCCGACAGCCCCGGGCATAACGGGGGCGGGCCGCGGTTCGATAACGCGGCTAAACCCCCTGCGTTGCCAAGGCAAGACGCCAGCATCGATATTTGCAGTGGAGGACGGCGGCTGAACGGGGTTTGAACCCGGTCCACCGATCAGCCGATGCCGTCGATCGCGCCGTGGATACGCCGCAGCACGGCGGGGTCGCCGGGCACGCCGGCCATCGCCTCTTCGGCGAGTTCGATCAGCGGAACGATGCCGAAGGTCGCCGCCAGCCCCTTGAGCCGCAACGCGGCGACGTGCCAGTTGGCGTCGCAGCGGGCGCGGCGCATCAGATCGGCAAGGTCGCGCGCGCTGCCGGTGAAGGCCTGGCGCAGATCCATCATCATCGCCGCGTCGTCGCCGACCGCGGCCATCAGGTACCGATCGAGGGGGCCGCTATCGAACGACATTCCACAGCCCTGTCATGCCATGGTTAAGTTTCCGTTTCATGGTCGCCATTTGCTGCTAAGATGGGAGGATGGCAGGGGAAAAGAAGATCGTAGGCTTGTGGCGGGATTCCACGGAAAATCCGGCAGGCGGCGCCGAAACGCCGGCCGCGCCGGACGCCGCCGCCGCGCCCGATGCGGCGACGCCGCAGGACGAAATGCCGGCCGAGCGCGACTGGCTCGACCGGTCGGCGCTGATCGACAGCGAGACGATGGACGAAACCCCTGATCACGAGTCTAGCACGCGCAGGCGCGACCGCTTCGTCCCCGCGCTGCTGTGGGCGACGGGCCTCGGCTGGACGATCTTCGCTGCGGCCGCCGCGACCGATGGTTTCGCGCGCGCGCCGGCCTTTGCCGAATGGCCCGCACTGATCGCCACCGTCGCGATGCCGCTGGCGCTGCTCGGCATCTTGTGGATGGCCTGGCTTCGCTCGGGACGCTCCGAACAGGCGCGCTTCGCGCATGTCGCGGCCGCTCTGCGCGAGGAAAACCGGGCGCTCAACGATTCGATGCAGGCGCTGGCCCGGCATCTTGCCGACGCCCAGCAACAGCTTTCGGATCAGGCGCGCACCGTGCAGCAGCTTGGGCTCGATACCGTCGCGCGGCTGCACGAAAGCAGCGACCGGTTGGCGAGCAACGCCTCGGTGATCGCCAATGCGCACGACCAGCTTGCCCGCTCGGGCGATGTCGCGATGCAGCGTATGGACGGATTGCTCGCAGGCCTGCCGCGAATCGATGATGTGGCGCAGCGGCTCGCGGTGAATTTCCGCGAAGCCGGCCTCGTCGCGCATCAGCAGGGCGCCAACCTCGAAGCGCGGCTTGCCGCGCTGAGCGAGGAAAGCGCCCATGCGGCAGAGGTCGGCGAAGCGGCCGCCGCCAGCCTCCACGAAACGATCGGCGCCTTGCAGGCACAAACGAAGGAGACCGAGGCGAAGCTGTTGTCGGCGTCGGTGCAGGTCACCGAGGCGCAGGACGCTGCCCTGGCCCGGATGACCGATGGAAGCGCGGCGGCGCAGACGGCGCTGGAGGCGGCGGTCGGCGCGATGGGCGCGCGGATGGCCGAGACGTGGGACGGGTTCCGCGACAGGCTCGCCGCTGCCGGACAGCAGATGGACGAGCGCCTTTCTGCGGCCCGCGATGCCGGCGACGCGATGGGCGCGCAGTTCACCGCGCATGGCGAGGCCAGCGAGGCGCTGGCCGCGCGCGTCAAGGCGCATGTGACCGAGATCGGTCAGCAGCTCGAGGTGCTCGATATCAGCGTCTCGGCCAGCACGGGCGTGATCGGCCGCGCGATCGACGACACGAAGGGGCAGCTTGCGACCTTCATGGCCACGGTCGAAAGCGGCAACGGATCGGCGCACCAGCTTATCGCGCATGCCGAATCGCTGCTGCTCGCGCTCGACGCCGTCACGCGCGAACTCGACGAGACGCTGCCGCACGCCCTCGACCGCCTGGGGTCGCACGGCAAGACGACGCAGGCGACGCTGGCGCAGATGCGCCCGATGCTCGAAGCGTCCGAAATGGTGGCGCAGTCGACGCTGTCGCACGTCAACGCCGTCCAGTCGGCGCTCGCGACCACCGAGGAGCGGATGGCGGGCCAAGCCGAAAGCCAGGAAGCGCTCGCCGGGCGGATCAACGCCGCGCTGACGGAAGCCGACGATGCGCTCGCGCGGCTGCGCGCCGGCGCCGACGCGTTCGCCGAACAGGGTGGCGCCCGGATGACCGCAACGCTCGACGAGGTACGGACCACCGCCGAAGCCGCGGCCGCCGATGCGCGCCGGACGCTCGACGCGCTCGTCGCCGGCGCCCGCGAAACGATGGCGGCGACCGCGACGGGGGCGATCGACGCCGCGTTCAAGACCGAGGTGATGCAACAGCTCTCCGCGATCGAGGAGGCTTCGGCCCGCGCGGTATCGGCGGCGAACGGCGCCGCCGACCGGCTGATGCGGCAGCTCATCACGATCATGGACACCAGCGCCAGCGTCGAGCAGCGCGCCGTCGAGGCCGAACAGGCGATTGCCGCCTCCGACCGCGATTCGCTCGCCAAGCAGGTCGGTGTGCTGACCGAGGCGCTGAAATCGACCGCGATCGACGTCACCAAGATCCTGTCGACCGAGGTCAGCGACACGGCCTGGGACGCCTATCTGAAGGGCGACCGCGGCGTCTTCGCCCGGCGCGCGGTCAAGCTGGTCGAGAATAGCGAAGCGAAGGAAATCCTGCGCCTCTACCAGAATGACGACGGGTTCCACGCAGCGGTGAACCAGTTCATCCACGATTTCGAGGCGATGCTCCGCCTGCTGCTCGGCGCGCGCGACGGATCGGCAATCAGCGTCACCTTGCTCTCGTCCGACATCGGCAAGCTTTATGTCGCGCTCGCGCAGGCGATCGACCGGCTGCGGGGCTGAACTCGCGTCGTTTGGGTCTCGAAGAGAGCATGTGCTCCCGCATAGGCAGGAGCCCAGAGCGGCTATAGCATCGAGCCTTGAATCTGACCCATCGTCCCGTTCGTGTCGAGCGAAGTCGAGACACCCATCTGTGTGGCGCAAGGCCGATGAGTGTCTCGACTTCGCTCGGCACGAACGGATAAGGGGCTTTGCCGCTCTGGGTCCCCGCCTTCGCGGGGGCACGGCATATTCACTTTATTTATTGAAAAGCAATCTGCCGATCTCGGGAGATTTTCGTGAGCGGCGCGTCAGGCGCGGCCTGCGATCACGTCGGGATCGACCCAGCCCTGCTTGTACGCGATGTAGAAGGCGAGAAAGATGGCGGCGCTCAGCATCGTCATCTGGGCCAGCACGCGCAGCGGCCGGAAATGCGCCGGCGCACCCGGTTCCTGCCCCCTGACCAGCGGCACGGCGTCGTCATCGGCCCGCCGCCCGTGAAACGGCAGCACGAAGAAAGCGCTGAAGATCCACAGCAGAAAATAGATGGCGAGGGCCGAGGTCCACTTCATCGCGTCGTCTTCCCCATCACAGATCGACGACCAGCACGTCGACGATCGGCTTCTTGCCGGTCCAGTCGGTCGCGACACGGCGCACGGCGAGGCGGATCGCTTCCCTGAGCGCATCCGGGCTCCGTGCCGGACCGGTCGCGGCCTGCTCGGCCGCGTCGTTCATTTCGTCGAGGAAGGCGTCGCGCTCGTCCTCGACCGGCACGCCGCGATAGTGGATGCGGCTGTCGGCGAAGCGGCCGCCGTTGAACACGACCGCGACCGAAATCTGACCGTTGATCGCCAGCTTGCGCCGTTCGTTGATCGTCTCGCCATCGGCCGGCAGGATCACGTCGCCGTCGAGGATCAGCCGCCCCGCGCGCACGCGCTCGACGATCCGCGCCGGCCCCGGCGCGAGCCGCACGAGGTCGCCATTTTCCTGCACCAGCGCATCGGGGACGCCGCGTTCGCGCGCGAAACGCGCCTGTTCGTGCATATGGCGGATTTCGCCGTGCACCGGCACGATCAGTTTCGGCCGCAGCCAGCCATAAAGCGCCGCGAGTTCGGGCTGGCCGGGGTGGCCGCTGACATGGATATGTGCCTGTTTCTCGGTGACGGTCAGCACATCCTTTGCCGCGAGCTGGTTCATGATCCGCCCGATGGCGATCTCGTTGCCCGGAATCTGCTTCGAGGAGAAGACGACCGTGTCGCCCGCTTCGAGCTTGATCTGATGACCGTCACCCGCCATGCGCGCGAGCGCTGCGCGCGGCTCGCCCTGCCCGCCGGTCGCGATCACCATCAGCTTGTCGCGCGGCAGCCGCATCGCCTCGTCGAAATCGACGGTCGGCGGGAAATCCTTGAGATAGCCGACCGCCCGGGCGACGCCGAGGATGCGGTCGAGCGAGCGCCCTGCGACGCACAGGCTACGCCCCGTCGCCCGCGCGACATCGCCCAGCGTCTTGAGCCGCGCGGCGTTGGACGCGAAGGTCGTGACGACGACGCGGCCGCGCGCCGAACCCACCGCTTCGAGCAGGCCGTCGTGCAACGCCCCTTCGCTTCCCGACGCCTGCGCATTGAAGACGTTGGTCGAATCGCAGACGAGCACGTCGACGCCCTCGTCGCCGACCGCGGTCAGCGCGGCGGCGCTCGACGGCGTGCCAAGCACCGGATCGTCGTCGAGCTTCCAGTCGCCGGTGTGAAAGATGCGGCCGTAGGGCGTGTCGATCACCGCCGCGCTCATCTCGAGGATCGAATGCGCGAGGGGCATCAGGCGGATGCCGAAGGGGCCGAGTCGGAATTGCGCGTCGAGATCGACGGTGCGGATCTCGACCTCCTTCTCCAGCCCCTCCTCGGCCAGCTTGTGCGCGATCAGTCCGGCGGTGAAGCGATTGGCGTAGAGCGGCACGCCAAGGTCGGCGGCGAGATAGGGAAGCGCGCCGATATGATCCTCGTGCCCATGCGTCAGCACGATGCCGAGCAGGTCGGCCTTGCGATCCTCGATGAATTCGAGGTCGGGCATGACGATGTCGATGCCCGGATAATCGTGCGACCCGAAGGTCACGCCGAGGTCGAGCATGATCCACTTGCCGTCGCAGCCATAAAGGTTGGCGTTCATGCCGATCTCGCCCGACCCGCCGAGCGCGACGAAGAGCAGTTCCTTGCCGGGGGTCGTCATGCGTCCTGTCCTCGCTGGTGATAGAGGTGCATCAGGCCGTTCAGCGTCAGGTCGGGCTCGATATGGTCGAACAGATGCGCGTGCTGTTCGAACAGCGGCGCGAGTCCGCCGGTCGCGATGACGGTCATCGGCGCGCCGACCTCCGCCTTCATGCGCGCGATCAGGCCTTCGATCATCGCGACATAGCCCCAATAGACGCCGATCAGCATCTGGCTTTCGGTCGTGCGGCCGATGACACTGGCGCTGGCCGGCGCCTCGATCGCGATGCGCGGCAGCTTGGCCGCCGCGGCGACCAGCGCCTCCAGCGACAGGTTGACGCCGGGCGCGATGATTCCGCCCATATAGGCGCCCTCCGGCCCGATATGGTCGAAGGTGGTCGCGGTACCGAAGCTGACGACCAGCTTGTCCCGCCCCGGTGCGATGGCCTGCGCCGCGATGGCGTTGCAGGCGCGGTCGGCCCCGACCGATTGCGGCTCGTCGACCCTGAGCGCAATGCCCCAGCTCACCGGATCGCGCCCGGCGATCAGCGCTTCGACCCCGAAATATTTCTGCGCGAGCAGGCGCAGATTGTGAAGCGCGCGCGGCACGACGGTCGAGATGATGACCGCGTCGATGGCGCGCCGGTCGTGCCCCTCGATGCGCAGCAACTGGTCGAGCCAGACCATATATTCGTCGGCGGTGCGGCGGTCGTCGGTCGCGATCCGCCAGCGCGCGAGCGGCTGCCCCGCCGCGCCGTCGTACAGCGCGAACTTGGCGTTGGTGTTGCCGACGTCGATTGCGAGCAGCATCGCTTACTCCCCTTCCCTGACCGGGCGGCGAAGCTCGACATCGCCCGCGTGGATCAGCATGACCGTCCCGTCCGCGCCGCGCAAGCGCAGCGCCCCGTCGGGCGCGAGGCCGTCGAACGTCCCGTCGATGCCCTGTTCCGACACATGGAGCGGCGTTCCGACCGGATGGCCGAGCGGCAGCCAGGCGCGTACGATGCTGGCGACGCCTTCCTGTCGCCACGCCCACAGCGCGTCCATCAGCGCCACCGCCAGCGCATCGGCAAAACGGTCGCGGTCGATGGCGACGCCGCGGCTTGCAAAGGAAAAGGTCGGGCGATCCGGCAGATCGGGCGCGACGGCCAGATTGACGCCGATGCCGATCACCACGGTATCGCCCGCCCTTTCGAGCAGGATTCCCGAACATTTCGCGCCGTCGACGAGCAGGTCGTTCGGCCATTTGACCTGGATCGGAACCTGCGGCGCAAAGGCCGCGAGGGCCCGCGCCAGCGCGACCGCGGCGACCAGCGCCAGCGTCGAGGCCGGCGGGTCGGCGGCGGTCAGCCGCACAACGGTCGAGCCCATGAAATTGCCGAGCCCGTCGCCCCACGGACGGCCGAGCCGCCCGTGTCCGGCGGTCTGGCGATCGGCGACCAGCCAATGGCCTTCGCCGACATGCTCGCCGCCTGCCAGCCGCGCCAGCAGGTCGGCATTGGTCGAACCTGTCTGCGCGATCCGCTCGATCGGCGGGATCAGAACAGCACCGATGCGGCGCCCGCCGCGGCCACCGCCAGCATCGGGATGAACAGATAGCCGATCACCGACAGCCACAGCGCGCTGACGCCGATCACCGCGCCCTCGATCCGCGATCCGTCGTTGCGGATCACCGCATCAGCCTCGTCGTCGAAGAACATCGTCTTGACGATCGCGATGTAATAGAAAGCGCCGATCACCGACACGACGACCCCGGCCACCGCCAGCGGGACGAGCCCGGCGTTCACCGCGGCCTCGAACACCAGATACTTCGGCCAGAAGCCGAACAGCGGCGGGATCGCGGCGAGGCTGAACAGGAACACCGCCATCGCCGCGGCGAGCCCCGGCTGGCGCTTCGACAGGCCGGCGTAGGCGGGAATGCTTTCCACCATGCGCCCATCGGCGTCGCGAAGCTGCATCACGAACAGGAACGCGCCGATCGTGGTGACGACATAGACAAGCAGATAGGTCAGCACCGCCTCGACCCCCTGCTGCGTCCCGGCGGCAAGGCCGATCAGCATGAAGCCGACGTTGTTGATCGACGAATAGGCAAGCAGGCGCTTGATATTCTTCTGCCCGATCGCGCCGACCGCGCCGAGGATGATCGAAGCGAGCGACAGGAAGATGATGATCTGCTGCCACGCGGCGAGCGCCGGGCCGGCCGATCCCATCGCGTCGATCACGACGCGCACGAGCAGCGCCATCGCCGCCACCTTGGGCGCGCTGGCGAACAGCGTCGTCACCGGGGTCGGCGCGCCTTCATAGACGTCGGGCGTCCACATGTGGAACGGCACGGCGCTGATCTTGAACGCGAGCCCCGCGATCACGAAGACGATGCCGAACAGCAGCCCGATGTTGATCCCGCCGCCCATCGCGCGCGCGATGCCGGCGAAATCGGTGGTGCCCGAAAAGCCGTAGAGCAGCGAGATGCCGAACAGCAGGAAGCCCGACGCCAGCGCGCCGAGGACGAAATATTTGAGCCCCGCCTCGCTCGACCGGTCGTCGCCGCGCATGAAGCTGGCGAGCACATAAGAGCCGAGGCTGTTGAGTTCGAGCCCGATATAGAGCGTCATCAGGTCGCGCGACGCGGCCATGATCCCCATGCCGAGCGTCGCGAAGACGATCAGCGCCGAATATTCGGCGCGCATACCCTCGCCGAAATAGCGCGGCGCGATCGCGATGCAGACGAAGCTCGCGGCATAGATGATCAGCTTGGCGAAACCGCCGAAATCGTCGACCGCGAGGGTCCCCGAAAAGACCGAGGCCTGGGTGCCGAACAGCGCCACCACCGCAGCCGCGCCGGCGGCCAGCGTCAGCAGCGACGCAAGCTGGTAGAGCCCGACCCGGCGGTCGCCGCCGAACGTGCCGAGCAGCAGCGTGACCAGCCCGCCGATCGTCAGGATCAGCTCGGGCCAGATGAGAGCGAGATCGGCGGTCATTGCACGCCTCCCGCATGGTGCGCATCGGCCGGTGCGGCGGCTTTCGGCCTAGCGGCGGCAAGCTGCGCATCGCCCGCGGGCTTGGTCGGGGCCAGCCGCGCGACCACCGTCGTCACGTCGCCACGCATTGGCGCAAGGAAGCTTTCGGGATAGACGCCCATCCACAGCGTCACCGCGGCCAGCGGCACGAAGATCGCCCATTCGCGCGGATTGAGGTCGGGCATCGCCTTCACATCGTCCTTGGTCAGTTCGCCGAACACGACGCGGCGGTAGAGGTAAAGCATATAGGCGGCGCCGAGGATGATGCCCGTGGTGCACGCCAGCGCGGCCCAGCTCGACGCCTCGTAGAGGCCGGCAAGGCTCAGGAATTCGCCGACGAAGCCGCTGGTGCCCGGCAGGCCGATCGACGCCATGGTGAACAGCAGGAAGAACAGCGCATAGGCCGGCATGTTCACCGCAAGCCCGCCGTAGCGGTCGATCTCGCGCGTGTGCAGCCGGTCATAGATGACGCCGACGCAGAAGAAGAGCGCGGCCGACACGACGCCGTGGCTGAGCATGACGATCAGCGCGCCCTCGATCCCCTGCTGGTTGAAGGCGTAAAGGCCAGCGGTGACGATCGCCATGTGCGCGACCGACGAATAGGCGATCAGCTTCTTCATGTCGCTCTGCACCAGCGCGACGAGGCTGGTGTAGATCACCGCGACCATCGACAGCCCGAAGATCAGCCACATGAACTGCGCCGAGGCGTCGGGGAACATCGGCATCATGAAGCGCAGGAAGCCATAGCTGCCCATCTTCAGCAGCACGCCCGCCAGGATCATCGACCCCGCCGTCGGCGCCTGGACGTGCGCGTCGGGCAACCAGGTGTGAACCGGCCACATCGGCATCTTGACCGCCATGCTGGCGAAGAAGGCGAGCCACAGCCAGGTCTGCATCTCCGGCGGGAAGTCGTAGTTGAGCAGTACCGGGATTTCGGTCGTCCCTGCCTCGCGGATCATCGCGATCATCGCGAGCAGCATCAGCACCGACCCGAGCAGCGTGTAGAGGAAGAATTTGTAAGCCGCGTAGCGGCGGTTCGCTCCGCCCCAGATGCCGATGATCAGATACATCGGGATCAGCACGCCTTCGAAGAAGATGTAGAAAAGCAGCAGGTCCTGCGCCACGAAGACGCCGATCATGATCACTTCCATGATCAGGAACATCGCCATGTAGAGCCCGACGCGCTCCTTGACCGATTCCCAGCTCGCGAGGATGCACAGCGGCATCAGGAAGGCGCTGAGCACGACCAGCATCATCGCGACGCCATCGACGCCGAGCGCCCACTGGAAGCGGCCGAACAGGTCGGCGCGTTCGACGAACTGCCACTGCGCGCCGCCGATGTCGAACTGCGTCCACATCAGCACCGCGAGCGCGAAGTCGAGCAGCGTCGCCGCGAGCGCGACCTGGCGCGCGGGCCGCGCCTCCAGGAACAGGCAGAGGATGGCGGCGACCATGGGGATCGCCAGCATCAGCGACAGGATGGGAAGCCCGCTCACAGGAAATTCACCATGGCCCAGCTGGCGAGGCCGACAAGACCGAGCAGCATCACGAACGCATATCCATAAACATAACCCGATTGCAGCCGGACCGCGAGCCGCGTGCCCCCCTCGACGAGCGCCGCGGCGCCATCAGGACCGAAGCGGTCGATGGTGCCCTCATCCCCCCGCTTCCAGAAGAAGCGGCCGATCGCGAAGGCGGGCTTCACGAACAGGATGTCGTAAAGCTCGTCGAAATACCATTTGTTGTACAGGAAGCGGTGCAGCAGCTTGAACTGCGCCACGAACTTCGCCGGCAGGCTGGTGTCGCGGATATAGCTGTTCCACGCGAGGAACAGGCCGATCGCCATCACCGTGAACGGCATCCACTTGACCCACAGCGGCACCTCGTGCGCGGCGTGCATCAGATGTTCATCGAAGAACAGGCTGCCCTTCCAGAAAGCCGCGCCTTCCTCCGGATAGATGAACTGGTGGTGGAAAAGGATGCCGGCGAACACCGCGCCGAGCGACAGTACCACCAGCGGGATCAGCATCGACAGCGGGCTTTCGTGCGGATGATAACCCGCGGTGCCGTCGCCGTGCGCTTCATGATGATGCGCGTGATCGTCGAGGCCGTGGCCATGATCGTCGTGCACCGCGTGCTGGATATGCTCGCTCTGCTCCCAGCGCGGCTTGCCGTGAAAGGTCAGGAAGACGAGCCGCCACGAATAGAAGCTGGTGAGCAGCGCAGCGAAGATACCGACCCAGAAGGCGACGACGCCGCCGCCGCCCGACGCGAAGGCCGCCTCGAGGATGCCGTCCTTCGAATAGAAGCCGGCGAATCCCGCGACGCCCGCGATACCGACGCCGGTGATCGCCAGCGTCCCCGCCATCATCGCCCAATAGGTGAGCGGGATATGCTTACGGAGCGCGCCGTAATAGCGCATGTCCTGTTCGTGGTGCATCGCGTGGATGACGCTGCCTGCGCCCAGGAACAGCAGCGCCTTGAAGAAGGCGTGCGTGAACAGGTGGAACATCGCCGCGCCATAGGCACCGACGCCCGCCGCGAAGAACATGTAGCCGAGCTGCGAACAGGTCGAATAGGCAATGACGCGCTTGATGTCCCATTGCGTCGTGCCGACCGTCGCGGCGAACAGGCAGGTCGCGGCGCCGACGAAGGTCACCACGCCGAGCGCAACCGGCGCCGCCTCGAACATCGGCGACAGGCGGCAGACCATGAACACACCCGCGGTGACCATCGTCGCGGCGTGGATCAGCGCCGACACCGGGGTCGGGCCCTCCATCGCGTCAGGAAGCCAGGTATGCACCCCAAGCTGCGCCGACTTGCCCATCGCGCCGATGAACAGCAGCAGGCAGAGCACAGTCATCGTGTCGAGCCGCATGCCGAGGAAACCGATCGTCGTGCCCGCCATCCCCGGCGCGGCGTCGAGGATCGCGGGGATAGACACCGTACCGAATACCAGGAAGGTGCCGAAGATACCGAGCATGAAGCCGAGGTCGCCGACGCGGTTGACAACGAACGCCTTGATCGCCGCGGCGTTGGCGCTCGGCTTCTTGTACCAGAAACCGATCAGCAGATAGGAGGCGAGACCGACGCCTTCCCAGCCGAAGAACATCTGGACGAGGTTGTTCGCGGTCACCAGCATCAGCATCGCGAAGGTGAACAGCGACAGATAGGCGAAGAAGCGCGGCTGGTCCGGGTCCTCGGCCATATAGCCCCAGCTGTAGAGGTGGACGAGCGCCGACACCGTCGTCACCACCACCAGCATCACCGCGGTCAGCGTGTCGACGCGCAATTCCCAGTTGAACTGGAGCGCGCCCGACTGGACCCAGTGCAGCACCGGCGTCACGCTCGCCTCGCCCGTTCCCGCGACGAAGGAGAGGAAGATCGGCCAGCTGAGCGCGCAGCTCGTAAACAGCGCGCCCGTCGTGATGATTTTCGACGGCACATTGCCGATCACGCGCTGGCCCAGCCCTGCGACGAGAGCCGCGAGCAGCGGCAGGAAAACGATAGCCTGGATCACCGGCTTACCCCTTCATCCGGTTGGCATCGTCGACGGCGATGGTGCCGCGGCCGCGGAAATAGATGACGATGATCGCGAGCCCGATCGCCGCTTCGCCCGCGGCGACGGTCAGCACGAACATCGCGAAGACCTGCCCGACCAGATCGCCGAGCGCGGCGCTGAACGCGACGAGATTGATGTTCACCGCGAGCAGGATCAGTTCGATCGCCATCAGGATGACGATGATGTTCTTGCGGTTGATGAAGATGCCGAGCACGCCGAGCGTGAACAGCACCGCCGAAACGGCAAGATAGTGGCCGACCGAAATCACAGTTCCATCCCCTGCCCGACGCCCGGATCGACCAACCGGGTCGCCTCCCACGGGCGACGGCGGTTCTGCGCGGCGATATTCTGGTTGCGCGTGCCGCCGCGCCGGCGATGCGTCAGCGCGATCGCGCCGACCATCGCGACGAGCAGGATCAGGCCCGCCGCCTCGAACAGGAAGATGTAGCGCGTGTAGAGCAGTTCGCCGATCTGCTGGATGTTGCTGGTGTCGGCCGCGATCGGCGCGGCGCGATTGGCGAGGTCGATCCCGCCCGCGCTCCATGCCCCGACGGCAAAGACCAGTTCGGCCGCGAGGATGATCGCGACGAGCGCGCCCAGCGGCAGATAGCGCACGAAACCGGCGCGCAGTTCGGCGAAATCGATGTCGAGCATCATCACGACGAACAGGAACAGCACCGCGACCGCGCCGACATAGACGATGACGAGCAGCATCGCGATGAACTCGGCCCCCGCGAGCAGCATCAACCCTGCCGCGTTGAAGAAGGCGAGGATCAGCCACATGACACTGTGGACCGGGTTGCGTGCGAGGATCACCATCGCGGCCGCCGCGATGGTGACGGTTGCGAAGAGGTAGAAGGCGATGAGCTGAATCATGTCCGCGCGCCCTTACCGATAGGGCGCGTCGGCGGCAAGATTGGCCGCAATCGCGCGCTCCCATTTGTCGCCATTGGCGAGCAGCTTCGCCTTGTCATAGAGCAGTTCCTCGCGCGTTTCGGTCGCGAATTCGAAGTTCGGCCCCTCGACGATCGCATCGACCGGGCAGGCTTCCTGGCAGAAGCCGCAATAGATGCACTTGGTCATGTCGATGTCGTAGCGTGTCGTGCGGCGCGACCCGTCGTCGCGCGGTTCGGCCTCAATCGTGATCGCCTGCGCCGGGCACACCGCTTCGCACAGCTTGCACGCGATGCAGCGCTCCTCGCCGTTTGGATAGCGGCGCAGCGCATGCTCGCCGCGGAAACGCGGCGACAGCGGGTTCTTCTCGAAGGGATAGTTGATCGTCGCCTTCGGCTTGAAGAAATATTTGAGCGTCAGCCAGTGCGCCTGCACGAACTCCCACAGGGTGAAGGTTCTGACGAGATGGGCGATGTTACTCATGAATACCTCGTCAGCATCAGATAGCCGGACACCAGGAACACCCAGAAGAGCGAGATCGGCAGGAAGACCTTCCAGCCCAGCCGCATGAGCTGATCGTAGCGGTAGCGCGGGACGGTCGCCTTCACCCAGGAAAAGACGAAGAAGAAGAAGAAGATCTTCGCGAACAGCCAGATCCAGCCGGGCACGACATAGAGCGGCGCCCAGTCGACCGGCGGCAGCCAGCCGCCCCAGAACAGCACCGCGTTGAGCGTGCACATCAGCAGCACGTTCGCATATTCGCCGAGCCAGAAGAGCGCGAAGCTCATCGACGAATATTCGGTCTGATAGCCTGCGACGAGTTCGCTCTCGGCCTCGGTCAGGTCGAACGGGGTGCGCGCGGTCTCGGCCAGCGACGAGATGAAGAACAGCACCGCGAGCGGGAAGAGCAGCAGGTTGAAGCCGAAGGCGTTGACGATGCCGAGCCCATGCCCCTGCTGCACCCTGACGATCTGGTTCAGGTTGAAGCTGTCGGCGAACAGCACGACGCCGATCAGGATGAAACCGATCGACACTTCGTAGCTGATCATCTGCGCCGACGCGCGAAGCGCGGAGAAGAAAGGATATTTGGAGTTCGACGACCAGCCCGACAGGATGACGCCATAGACGCCGAGCGACGAGATGGCGAGGATGTAGAGCAGACCGATATTGATGTCGGCGAGCACCGCACCCGAATTGAACGGGATCACCGCCCACGCCATCAGCGCCACCGTGAAGGTGATGATCGGCGCGATCAGAAACAGGCCGCGGTTGGCGCTCGACGGAATGATCGTTTCCTGCAGGAAGACCTTCAGCCCGTCGGCGAAGCTCTGGAGCAGACCGAAGGGCCCGACGACGTTCGGCCCGCGCCGCAGCGCCATCGCCGCCCAGATCTTGCGATCGGCATAGATGATCATCGCCACCGCGAGCATCAGCGGCAGCGCAATGAGCAGGATGCCGCAGATGGTGGCAAGCCCCCACGCCCATTCGTAGGACAGGCCGAGATTCTGGAAAAACTCGGTCATTCCGCCGCCTCCGCAAAATCGACGCCGTGGAGCAGTTCGTCCGAGCAGCGCTGCATCGTCGGCGAGGCGCGGCAGATGGCGTTGGTCAGGTAGAAATCCTTGATCGGCGACGGAATTTCGCGCGCCTCGGGCCTGGCGGGCAGCTTGGGTAAGTCATTAAAGTCTTTTGGCCAGCCGTAATCGACCAGCCCTTCGATACCCAGTTCCGGCACCGCCGCGATCATCGCCGCGCGGCACTCGTCAAAGCTGTCGAAGCCGACCGAAACGCCCAGCGCATCGGCAAGAGCGCGGAAGATGCTCCAGTCCTCGCGCGCGTCGCCGGGCGCGAACACCGCCTTGTCGCTGCGCTGGACGCGGCCCTCGGTGTTGACCGTGGTGAAATCCTTCTCGGTCCACGCCGCGGCGGGCAGAATGACGTCGGCGGCGTGCGCGCCCTTGTCGCCATGATGGCCGACATAGACCTTCAGCGTTCCATCGAACGCCGCGAAATCGACGTCGTCGGCACCAAGGAAGAAAGCGAGCTTCGGCTTGGCCGCGATCACGTCGTTGATGCCGCCCGGCTGCGAATAGCCGAGCATCAGCGCGCCCATGCGCGCGGCGGAGAAATGGACGACGTTGAAGCCGTTCCAGCCGTCCCTGACCGCGTTCACGCTCCTGGCGAGTGCAAGGCCGGCGCCGTGGACGCCGGGCACCGACAGCGCTCCGCCGCCGAATATGAGCATCGGCCGCTGCGCGCCCTTCAGCGCATCGAGCGCCGCCTTGGGCAACTTCGCGACGAGCGAGGCGTCGTTGCCAAGCCATTCGACCTTGTAGGTCAGGTCGATCTCTGGCCCGATGCCGAACACTTTCGCGCCCTTCTTGTACACCGCCTTGCGGACACGCGTGTTGATGAGCGGCGCTTCCCAGCGCAGGTTGGTGCCGACCAGCAGGATCACGTCGGCATTCTCGGCCTCGGCGATCGTCGTGTTGAAATTGACCGCCGACAGGCTGGTGACGTCATAGGCAAGCCCGGTCTGGCGCCCCTCGAACAGATGGCCGCCGAGCGCGGTCACCAGCGCCTTCGCGGCGAACATCGTCTCGCAGTCGGCCATGTCGCCCGCGATCGCCGCGACCGAAGCGCCGGCATTCGCGGCCCTGATCGCCTCGAACGCTTCGGCCCAGCTCGCCTCGACGAGCTGGCCGTCCTTGCGGACATAGGGACGATCCAGGCGGCGGCGGATCAGGCCGTCGACATGGTGGCGCGTCTTGTCGCTCGCCCATTCCTCGTTCACGTCGTCGTTGACGCGCGGCAGCACGCGCAGCACCTGTCGCCCGCGGCTGTCGATGCGGACGTTGGTGCCGACCGCGTCGCTCATGTCGATGCCGAGCGTCTTGGTCAGCTCCCACGGACGCGCCTCGAACGCATAGGGCTTGCTGGTCAGCGCGCCGACCGGACAGAGGTCGACGACGTTGCCCGAAAGCTCGCTCGCAACCGCGCGCTCCAGATAGGAGGTGATCTGCATATTCTCGCCGCGATAGAGGGCGCCGATATCCTCGACCCCCGCGACCTCTTCCGCGAAACGGACGCAGCGCGTGCACTGGATGCAGCGGGTCATGATCGTCTTGACGATCGGCCCCATATATTTTTCGGTCACCGCGCGCTTGTTCTCGTGAAAGCGCGATCCGCCGCGGCCATAGGCGACCGCCTGATCCTGCAGGTCGCATTCGCCGCCCTGGTCGCAGATCGGGCAGTCGAGCGGATGGTTGATGAGCAGAAACTCCATCACCCCCTCGCGCGCCTTCTTGACCATCGGACTGTCGGTACGGATGATCTGCCCGTCGGATGCGGGCAGCGCGCACGATGCCTGCGGCTTCGGCGGCCCCGGCGACACCTCGACCAGGCACATGCGGCAATTGCCGGCGATCGACAGCCGCTCATGATAGCAGAAACGCGGGATTTCCTTCCCCGCCATCTCGCACGCCTGCAGGACCGTCGCGCCCTGCGGAACGTCGAGTTCGATGCCGTCTACGGTTACTTTAGGCATTATTCCGCGGCCTCCATCATGCCGCCATTTTCGCGGATACGGCGCTCCAGTTCGGGGCGGAAATGGCGGATCAGGCCCTGGATCGGCCACGCCGCCGCGTCGCCCAGCGCGCAGATGGTGTGGCCCTCGACCTGCTTGGTCACGTCGAACAGCGTGTCGATCTCGTCGATCGTCGCGTCGCCGGTGCGCAGGCGTTCCATCACGCGCCACATCCAGCCGGTGCCCTCGCGGCACGGGGTGCACTGGCCGCAGCTTTCGTGCTTGTAGAAATAGCTGATGCGGCTGATCGCCTGGACGACGTCGGTCGACTTGTCCATCACGATCGCGGCGGCGGTGCCGAGGCCCGACCCGAGCGCCTTGAGGCCATCGAAATCCATCGGCGCGTCCATGATCTCGGCCGCCGGGACCAGCGGCACCGACGATCCGCCCGGGATCACCGCGAGCAGATTGTCCCAGCCGCCGCGGATGCCGCCGCAATGCTTTTCGATCAGTTCGCGGAAGCTGATGCCCATCTCTTCCTCGACCACGCACGGCCGCTCGACATGGCCGCTGATCTGGAAAAGCTTGGTGCCCTTGTTGTTCTCGCGCCCGAAACTCGCGAACCACGCCGCGCCGCGGCGCAGGATCGTCGGCACGACCGCGATGCTCTCGACGTTGTTGACCGTCGTCGGACAGCCATAGAGGCCCGCGCCCGCCGGAAACGGCGGTTTCAGGCGCGGCTGCCCCTTCTTGCCTTCGAGGCTTTCGATCATCGCGGTTTCTTCGCCGCAGATATAGGCGCCGGCGCCGCGGTGGACGAAGACGTCGAAGTCGTAGCCCGATTTCGCCGCATTCTTGCCGAGCAGGCCGGCGTCATACGCCTCCTGCACCGCGGCGAAGAGCGTTTCGGCCTCGCGGATGAACTCGCCGCGAATGTAGATATAGGCGGCGCGCGCGCGCATCGCATAGCCGGCGATCAGCGCGCCCTCGATCAGCTTGTGCGGATCGTGGCGGATGATCTCGCGGTCCTTGCACGACCCCGGCTCGGATTCGTCGGCGTTGATGACGAGGAAGCTTGGACGATCCTCGCGCGGCTCCTTGGGCATGAACGACCATTTGAGGCCCGTGGGAAAGCCCGCGCCGCCGCGCCCGCGCAGGCCCGACGCCTTGACCTCCTCGATGATCGCGTCCTGGCCGCGCTTCATCAGATCCTTGGTCTTGTCCCAATCGCCGCGCGCCTGCGCGGCCTTCAGGTTCCATGGCTGGAACCCGTAGAGGTTGGTAAAGATGCGATCCTTATCGGCGAGCATCGCTTACCACTCCTTCCGGTAATCGTGGTTCGCCGACACCATCTCGGTCAGCGTCGTCGGGCCGCCCTCGGGATCGCTGGTGTGGCGCTTCGGGTTCTGCGTCCCGGTCTTCGGCTGCTTGCCCGCCGCCAGATCATCGAGGATACGGGTCATGCTGTCGTAATCGAGGTCTTCGTAATTGTCGTCGTTGATCTGGACCATCGGCGCGTTGGCGCAATTGCCCATGCACTCGACCTCGGTCAGCGTGAACAACCCGTCGGGGGTGGTCTTTCCCTTGACCATGCCGCGGTTCTTGCACGCCGCCATGACGTCGTCCGACCCGCGCAGCATACACGGCGTCGTGCCGCAGACCTGCACATGATAGCGGCCGACCGGCGCGAGATTGTACATGGTGTAGAAGGTCGCGACCTCGTAGGCGCGGATATAGGGCATATCGAGCTGCGCGGCGACATATTCGATCACCGGTATCGGCAGCCAGCCCTGCGTGTTCGTCGCTGCCCCTACCTGCCGCTGCGCGAGGTCGAGCAGCGGCATCACCGCCGAGCGCTGCCGCCCCGCGGGGTAGCGCGCGATAATGACCTTCGCCTGTTCGGCATTTTCGGGCGTCCACGCGAAATCGCCCCAGCGCGCGCGGACTTCGGCTTCGTCGGGGATGTTGGGTGCGTCGGCCATTAGCGGTCACACTCTCCGAAAACGACGTCGATGGCGCCGATGATTGCAGTCGTGTCGGCGAGCATGTGGCCCTTGGCCATCATGTCCATCGCCTGAAGGTGGCTGAACGCCGTCGGGCGGATCTTGCAGCGGTACGGCTTGTTGCTGCCGTCGCTGACCAGATAGACGCCGAATTCGCCCTTCGGGCTTTCGGTCGCGACATAGACTTCGCCCGCGGGGACGTGGAAACCCTCGGTGTAGAGCTTGAAGTGATGGATCAGCGATTCCATCGAGCTCTTCATCTCGGCGCGCTTCGGCGGCACGACCTTGCGGTCGAGGCTGGCGACCGGGCCGCTCGGCATGTCGCGCAGGCACTGCTTGATGATGCGCGCCGACTGATAGACCTCCTGCACGCGGACCATGAAACGGTCGTAGCAGTCGCCGCGCGTGCCGACCGGAATGTCGAATTCCATCTGCGCATAGGCGTCATAGGGCTGGCTCTTGCGGATATCCCACGGAATGCCGCTGCCGCGGATCATCGGGCCCGAGAAACCCCATGCCAGCGCGTCTTCCTTGCTCACCGTCGCGATATCGACGTTGCGCTGCTTGAAGATGCGGTTGTCGATGACAAGGCTCATCGCATCGCCGAACAGCTTCGGCAGGCGCGTCTCGCACCATTCGCCGATGTCGACGAGCAGCTTTTCGGGCGCATCCTGATGCACGCCGCCGGGGCGGAACCACGCCGAGTGCATGCGCGCGCCCGACGCGCGTTCGAAGAAGTTCAGGCAATCCTCGCGCAGTTCGAACACCCACAGGTTCGGGGTCATCGCGCCGACGTCCATCACGTGCGACCCGATGTTGAGCATGTGGTTGCAGATGCGCGTCAGTTCGGCGAACAGCGTCCGCAGATATTGCGCGCGTGCCGGCACCTCCAGATCGAGCAGCTTCTCGATCGCGAGGACATAGCTGTGCTCCATCCCCAGCGGCGAGCAATAGTCGAGCCGGTCGAAATAGGGCAGCGCCTGAAGATAGGTCTTGTATTCGATCAGTTTCTCGGTGCCGCGGTGGAGCAGGCCGACATGCGGGTCGACGCGTTCGATGATCTCACCGTCGAGTTCCATCACCAGCCGCAGCACGCCGTGCGCCGCGGGGTGTTGCGGGCCGAAGTTGATCGTGTAGTTCGTCACCGCCTGGTCGCCCGCCGTGTCCGCGGTGTCGACCGGATAGCCTTCGAACATGTCGCTGCCGTGATGCCGGACCGTGGGAGAATCGGTCATGCGTCACCTCCTTTGGGCTTGCGCGGCGCGCGCGGCTTGGCGGGAGCCTTCGCCTTCGCGGGGGCTTTCTCGGCCTTCGCTGTCGCGGGCGTCTTCGCCTTCGACGCGGGTTTGGCCTTGGCGCCGTCTTCGCTCGTCTTCGCGGCGGCGTCGTTCGCCTTGCTTCCCGCGCCCGTCTGCGCCGGCTTGTCGGTGGTCTTGGGAGTCGGCGGCGGCGCGGCCTTGGCCTCGTCGGCCTTCTTGACCTGATCGGCGGTCATCGGGGTGGGCGCTCCCTTGCCCGGCGCCTCGCCCGTGCCGCCCGCCTTTTCGTCGCCGGGCAGGATATAGTCGGCGCCTTCCCACGGCGACATGAAGTCGAAGTTGCGGAAATCCTGCGCCAGCCGCACCGGTTCATAGACGACGCGCTTGTCCTCTTCCGAATAGCGCAGTTCGATATAGCCGGTGAGCGGGAAATCCTTGCGCTGCGGATGCCCCTGAAAGCCATAGTCGGTCAGGATGCGGCGCAGGTCGGGGTTGCCGCTGAACAGCACCCCGTACATGTCGAACACCTCGCGCTCGAGCCAGCCGGCCACCGGCCAGACAGGCACCACGGTCGGCACCGGCGTCACCTCGTCGGTGGTGACGCGGACGCGCAGGCGATGGTTCCGGGTAACGCTGAGCAGGTGATAGACGACCTCGAAGCGCTCCGGGCGGTCGGGATAGTCGACCCCGGCAATCTCCATGAGCTGCTGATATTCGAGCGCATCGCGCAGCGTCACCATCACGCCGTCGACCGCGTCGCGGCGAACGGTGATGCTGTCCTCGCCGACGGCCTGGACATGCGCGAGCAGATCCTTGCCGAGCAGTTTCTTCAGCGCCTCGGCGAGGCCTTCGCGCGGCGCGATCAGGGGAGCGGGGCTGGACATCAGCGTTCGATCGTCCCGACGCGGCGAATCTTCCGCTGCAATTGCATCACGCCATAGAGCAGCGCCTCGGCGGTCGGCGGGCAGCCGGGAACATAGATGTCCACCGGCACGATGCGATCGCAGCCGCGCACCACCGAATAGCTGTAATGATAATAGCCGCCGCCGTTGGCGCAGCTTCCCATCGAGATGACATATTTGGGGTTCGACATCTGGTCGTAGACCCGGCGCAGCGCAGGCGCCATCTTGTTGCACAGCGTTCCGGCGACGATCATCACGTCCGACTGGCGCGGGCTGGCGCGCGGCGCGGCGCCGAAGCGCTCCATGTCATAGCGCGGCATGTTGACGTGGATCATCTCGACCGCGCAGCAGGCGAGCCCGAAGGTCATCCACCACAGCGAGCCGGTGCGCGCCCAGCCGAACAGATCCTCGGTCGTGGTGACGAGAAAACCCTTGTCGCCGACTTCGGCGTTGAGGTCGTCGAAAAAGCCCTGGTCCGGGGCGGTGCCCGGCGCGACCGGCATCTGGCCGGGGGTCAGGATGGAGGTGTTGCTCATTCCCAGTCCAGAGCCCCTTTCTTCCACGCATAGACAAGGCCGATCGCGAGTTCGGCCAGGAATATCATCATCGTCGCCCAGCCGGCCCAGCCGATCTCCTTGAGGCTGACCGCCCACGGAAAGAGAAAGGCGGCTTCGAGATCGAAGATGATGAAGAGAATCGCGACGAGATAGAAACGCACGTCGAACTGGCTGCGCGCATCCTCGAACGCGGGAAAGCCGCATTCATATTCGCTGAGCTTCGCCGGATCGGGCTGATGGGCGCCGGTGAGCCGGGCGATCCCCATCGGCAGGAAGACGAAGGCCGCCGACAGCCCGACCGCGACGGCCAGGAAAATCAGAATCGGCAGATATTGCGTCAGGTCGACCATGAAGCACGCAGTCCTGTGTTCGTTTCTGGGTTGTTCGCCACCCGTTAGCGGGGCGCTTTAGGCCAGCGCGTCGCGCCTCGCAAGCGCTGCGGGCATGAAATTCCCAGCATGCTGTGATCCAGAGCATAAACGGCGCTGGCAAGGCGCGCCAAGCCTGTGATAGGCCGATGATGGGGGCCGGCCGACGGCCCGGATCGGGTCCGATTGCGAGATGGGAGCATATATGGGACGATTTCTTCTGCGGGGCGCCCTCGCCATGGCGACGATCGCCACGCTGGCGGCCGTTCCGGCCCACGCCGAGCTGGTGAACGCGTCGAATCCGGCGACGATCAAGGCGATCGTCGAGTCGCAGGGCTGGCCCGCGACGCTGGTCAGCAAGCCGGGCGACGACCCCTATATCGAAAGCAACCGCAACGGGCTGAAATTCCTGGTCCTGTTCATGAACTGCACCGAAGGCCGGAACTGCAAGACGCTGCAATATTACATGGGATTCAGCGACGCCAAGCAGGTGCCGCTCGAAAAGTTCAACCAGTGGAACAAGGAAAAGCGCTTCGCCCGCGCCTATCGCGACGACGAGGGCGATCCGGTGCTCGAAATGGATGTCGACGTCGATTTCAACGGCATCCCGCGCGAGAATATCGGCGAGACCTTCAACACCTGGTCGTCGCTGATGGACACGTTCCGCGAATTCATCTTCGAAGACTGAGCGCCGGGCGCCGACAGGTAATTGTTCCCCGGCGAAAGCCGGGGTCCATGCGGAGCCGCGCCATGCCATCTGGACCCCGGCTTTCGCCGGGGAACAAGCTCTTACTTGCCTGAACGATATATACGCCAAACAAGTTCAGAGTGACTCAAGGTTGAAAGCCGGTCGTCTGCCCCGTGCTTTCTTCTCAGGCGCCGCGCAAGGCGCCGGCGACCAGCTTTTGCAGCTTCGAATGCACCGCCGCGCTGCCGGCGACGAATTCGCGGCGCTCGATCGTGCGGTCGCCGCCGCGGAAATCGCTGACGAATCCGCCCGCCTCACGCACCAGCAGCATTCCCGCCGCGACGTCCCAGATCGCGAGGTCGCTTTCCCAGAAGCCGTCGAAGCGCCCCGCCGCAACCCACGCAAGGTCGAGGGACGCCGCACCGAAGCGGCGGATGCCGGCAACCTCGGGCGCGACGGCGCCGAAGACGCGGCCCCACTGCGCCATGTCGCCATGGCCCATATAGGGGATGCCGGTCGCGACAAGGCATTCGTGCAGGCTACGGCGCGACGAGACGCGGAGGCGGCGGTCGTGCAGCCACGCGCCGCGGCCGCGCTCGGCCCAATAGCTTTCGTCTGTCACCGGCTGATAGACGAGCGCCGCGGTGACGTCGCCCCAGCCGCCGCCGAGCTTCGGTTCCTGCACCGCGATCGAGATGGCGAACTGCGGAATGGCGTGCAGGAAGTTCGACGTGCCGTCGAGCGGGTCGATGATGAAGCGCGGCTTGCCCGCCTCGCCCTCGATCTCCCCCGCCTCTTCCATCAGGAAGCCCCAGCCGGGGCGCGCATGGCTCAATTCGTCATAGAGCGTGCGCTCGGCCGCCTGATCAGCCTTTGACACGAAATCGGCGGGCCCCTTCTGCGAAACCTGAAGATGCTCGACCTCGCCGAAGTCGCGGCGCAGCTTCGTGCCCGCCTTGCGCGCGGCGCGTTCCATGACGGTGATGATGCCGGAAATGGCCATTTTCTATCTCCCCCCTCCCGCTTGCGGGAGGGGCCGGGGGTGTGCGCTAGAAGGGGCGGGCCTGTCGCCCACCCCTAACCCCTCCCGCAAGCGGGAGGGGAAACCAGTCAGTCCGCGCGGCGGACATATTCGCGGTCGTAGACATTGACCACGATGCGGGTGCCGCTGGTGATGTGCGGGGGCACCATCACGCGCACGCCATTGTCGAGGATCGCGGGCTTGTAGGACGAGGAGGCCGTCTGGCCCTTCACCACCGCGTCGGCCTCGACGATCGTCGCTTCGATCTGTTCGGGCAGTTCGACCGAGATCGGACGCTCTTCCCACAGTTCGAGCACGACCTCCATCCCGTCCTGCAGGAAATCGGCGGCTTCGCCGACGACATCCTTCGAGATGTTGATCTGTTCGTACGTATCCTTGTCCATGAAGACGAGATCGTCGCCCTCGGCATAGAGATACTGGAAATCCTTGGTGTCGAGGCGGACCTTCTCGACCGTGTCGGCGCTGCGGAAGCGGTTGTTGAGCTTGCGGCCGTCGATCAGATTCTTGGCCTCCACCTGCATATAGGCGCCGCCCTTGCCCGGCTGGGTGTGCTGGATCTTGGTGACCTTCCAGATGCCGCCCTCATATTCGATAATATTGCCGGGACGGATATCAACGCCGGAGATTTTCATCGCGCACACTCACTTGAACAAGGATGGTAAAGAGCCGCCGGCGCGCGCGGAGCGCACCGGTCACAGGAGCGCGCCCTTAGCGGTCGGCGCGGCGGAGAGCAAGCGGCTTACGGCGTCGCGTCCGCCGCCGCCCGCGTCCGGCGATAGGTGAAGGCGATCACGCCGACGAACAGCAGCACCCCGATCAGGATCGCGTTCGTCCCGAACCCCTCGCCCACTACCGCGAGCGGCGCGTCGCTTCCCGAACCCGCGACGACGCCCGCGAAGAGCACGCCGAACAGACTTTCGCCGACGATGAAGCCGGTCGCGAGCAGCACGCCCATGCGGCTGTAGAATTCTGGCTTGGCGCTGCGCGCCGCGCGCTTCTCCCACAGGTGGCCGATGGCGGCGCCGATCGGGATCAGGATGGTGAGCGACATTGGCAGATAGATGCCCATGCCGACGCCGAGCGGCGGCAGCCGCATCTTGCCCAGCCGCCCCAGCAGTTCGTCGACCGCGATCACCGCGACGCCGATCAGCGCGCCATAGCCGATCAGGTCCCAGCGCAGGTCGCCGCCGAGCACGCCCTTCGCCAGCGCGCTGATCAGCGCCGCCTGCGGCGCGGGCAGCGCATTGGCCCCCGCCCCTTCCGCGCCGGCGAAGCCGAACGCCTGGTTGAGCAGATCGAGCACCGGCGGGATGATGAGCGAACCGAAACCGACGCCGATGACGAGCGCGAACTGCTGTTTCCACGGCGTCGCCCCGACGAGCTGGCCGGTCTTCAGGTCCTGAAGATTGTCGTTCGAGATCGTCGCCACCGAAAAGACGATCGCGGTGGTGAACAGCGCATAGGCGACGAGCGCCGCCGTGTCGGCCTCGCTATGATTGCGCCCGAAGAAAAAGAGCAGCATCAGCGATGCCGCGATGACCGCGAGGATGCCGACCCCCGACACCGGGCTGTTCGACGCGCCGATCAGGCCCGCCATATAGCCGGTGACCGCGGCGATGATCGCGCCGACGAACAGCACGAAGACCAGGGTCGCGGCGATCACCCCGACGGGGTGCGCGGCGATCGGCCCGCCCTGCGCGAAAAACCACAGCAGCCCGGCGATCGGGACGAGCGAGCCGAGAATGGTGCCGACGACGATGCCGAACGAGAGGTCGCGTTCGCCGAGCGCGACCGTCTCGCCCGCGCCGCGCGCACGCGACGAAGCGATCGATCCCTGGATGCCCCGGACGACCGGCCCGACGATCTTGAACAGCGTCCACAGCGCGGCGACGCCGATCGTGCCCGCGCCGATGAAACGCACCTGCTGCGAAAAGACCGCGCCGACGACATCGTCGACCGATCCCGCGACGCCCTGCGCCGCGGTCAGCACCGGCATCAGCCCGCCCCACGCGATCAGCATGCCGAGCAGCATGGCGAGGCCGACCGACAGGCCGACGAGATGGCCGACGCCGATCAGCGCGAGCGACAGGCTGGCGCTCGCCCCGCTCGCGCCCGCGCCGATCTTGAAATTCCGGCCGATCTCGGTCGCCGCCAGCTTCATCGCGCCGAGCAGCGCGAACCCGGCGCTGACGAGCGAGCCGAGCAGGATCGTTCGCAGGCCGCGCTGATTCTCCTCGGCGCCGTCGCCGGCGCGCGAGCCGACCTTCAGCACTTCGGCGGCGGCGACCCCCTCGGGATAGGGCAGGTCCGATCCGGCGACGAGCGCGCGCCGCAGCGGCACCGAGAACATCACGCCCAGCGTTCCGCCGATGAAGCAGACAGCGGCGGTGGTCCAATAGGGAAAGCCCTGCCACCAGCCGACGATGACGAGCCCCGGCAGCACGAAGATGATCGCGGCGAGCGTCCCCGCGGCGCTGGCGATCGTCTGGACGATGTTGTTCTCGAGGATCGTCGCGCCCGACAGGAAGCGCAGGATCGCCATCGAGATCACCGCCGCGGGAATCGAGGTCGCGAAGGTCAGCCCGACCTTGAGCCCCAGATAGACATTCGCCGCGGTGAAGAGCAGCGTGATGAGCCCGCCGAGGATGATCCCGCGAAGCGTCAGTTCGCGCAGGTCCGCGGCGCGTCCGCTGGTGTCGATCATCTCTTTCCTCCCCACTTACCTCTACGCGGCGGCCGCGCGTCCATCCGATCCCACGCCCGCGCCGAAAGGCGACGAGCCGAAGCGGGTTTGACGCATTGATCCAATATTCCGATTTCCGCCGTCGTCATAGTGTTTCGCATGACGTTGCATCCGCCCACTGCCCCGCCCGGCGCACAGCCGCACCATGCGCCCTGTGCCGGCCTGTTCGGCTGGCGCAAGGACGCGGCCGCACCGCGCCGTGAAGCGGAGGAGGCCGAAGAGCCGGGAAAGGATTATCCCCCCGACCGGAGGTCGAGGATCGCGGCGAACGCCCGTACCGCCTCTGCGGGACCGCCGGGATAGGCCCACACGCCCGCCGACACCGCGAGGAAATCGGCGCCTGCATCGACCAATGTCCGCGCATTGTCGGTAGTGATGCCGCCGATCGCGACGCAGGGCAGTTCGAACAGCCCCTGCCACCAGGTCAATATCTCGGGATCGGCGCGATGCTCGACCGCCTTGGTGCTGGTCGGGAAGAAGGCGCCGAACGCGACATAGTCGGCCCCCGCCTCGCCCGCCTCCATCGCGAGGTGGCGGCTGTTGTGGCAGGTGATCCCGATCTGAGCCTGCGGCCCGAGCAGGCGGCGCGCCTCCTTCGGGTCGCCGTCACCCTGCCCCAGATGCACACCGTCCGCGCCGATCCGCCGGGCAAGCGCCATGTCGTCGTTGACGATGAAGGCGGTGCCGTGCGCTGCACAGATCGCCTGCAACGGTTCGGCGAGCCGGGCGGCTTCGTGCTGGGTTACATCCTTGACGCGAAACTGAAAGGCCGCGACGGGCGCCGCCGCCAGCGCCTGCTCGAGCTTCTCGGGAAAATCGCCCCCGACGTCGAGCGGGGAAATCAGGTAGAGCTGGCAGGCTGGTGTGGTCATGGCGGGTTCATAGCGGCGCGTTCAGGGTCCGGCAAATGCAGAAGCTTCCTTCTCTCGCGGTCCTCCCCGCTCTCGCCCTCTCGGCCTGCGCCGCGACGGGCCAGCAGGCTCCGCTTCCCGACGGCAGCAACGTCGCGCTCGGCCAGCGCGCCTACGTCGATGGCCCGATCGTGCAGCCGGTAGAGGTGCTGGAGGACAGCCGCTGTCCGGCGAACGTCCGCTGCGTCCATGCGGGGCGGGTGCGGGTAAAGATGCTGTGGCTGCGCCCGACCGGAGAGGAGCAGCCGTTCGAAGTCATGTTGGGCGGAGCCACCCCGCTCGCCGACGGCAGCATCCGCCTGCTGGCGGTGCGCCCCGACAGACGCACCGACACGGCGATCGCGCCGGAGGATTATCGCTTTTCGTTCCGCTTCGACGGCGGGCTGTAGCGTTCCCCCGCAGGCAATAGGACACGTGAGGGTTTGTTCCCCGGCGAAAGCCGGGGTCCAGATGGCATAACCCTGCCTCGCGTGGAACCCGGCTTTCGCCGGGGAACGATGAACTACCGAAAGGGGGGAGAATTGCCGAGTGGCATCGGGGCGCTCTGGGTCCCCGCCTGCGCGGGGACACGGCTATTGAGGGCGATTGCTTTGCGGAGGCTCAACGCACCCGCGCCAGGACGAACCCGTCCCATTTCTTGACGCCGACCGTCTGCACCGCGGTCGCGTCGATACGCGCGTCGGCGTTCAGCATGTCGAACAGCGCCCGCGTGCCGTCGATCCGCGGATCGCCGCTGTCCGGATCGAGCACACCGCCTTCGCGCACGACATTGTCGACGACGATCGTGGTGCCGCTGCGGCCGAGCCGGATCGCTTCGGCGACATAATGGGCGTTGCCCTGCTTGTCGGCGTCGATAAAGACGAAGTCGAACGGCGCCGCGCCAGTCATCGCGGCGAGGCTGTCGCTCGCCGGCCCGACGCGGATATCGACCCGATCCGACACCCCCGCACGATCGAGATTTGCGCGCGCGACACGGGCGTGCGCCTCCTCGATCTCCAGCGTCACCAGTTCGCCGCCTTCGGGCAGCGCGCGGGCGAGCCAGATCGTCGAATAGCCGCCGAGCGTCCCGATTTCGAGGATGCGGCGGGCGCCCGCGATCTGCGCGAGCAGGAACAGCATCTTGCCCTGCGCCGCCGAAACGTCGATCGGCGGCAGGCCATTGGCCTCGTTGTTCGCAAGCGCAGCGGCGAGCGCGTCGTCATCGCCGAGCAGTTTCCCGGCGATATAGGCATCGACGGCTCGCCAGCTGTCGCTCATCAAGCCACCGAGGCGGCGTGGATTTCGTCGATCGCCCCACCCAGCGAGGCGTCGAACGCCGCGTCGTCCATCGAGGCGCGCAGGTCTTCGAGCAGCGCGCGGCTGAAGCTCGCGATGATGCCGGGGTTCTTCGCCAGTTCGACGCAGGCTTCGGGGCGCTTGTAGCCGCCCGACAGCGCGACGACGCGCAGCACCCTGGGATGGTCGACGAGCGGCTGGAACAGGCCGGGCTCGGTCGGCAGCGACAGCTTCAGCATCACCGGCGCGCCGTCCCAAGCATCGAGCGCCGCCAGCGTTTCCTGAAGCAGCAGGCGGTCCGCCGCGGCACGCTCGGCGCTCTTGATGTTCACTTCGGGCTCGATGATCGGAACCAGGCCGTGCGCCGCGATGCGCTTTGCCTCGGCGAACTGCTGCTCGACGATCGCCTTGACGCCCGCCGGATTGGCAAGGTTGATGACGCTGCGCATCTTGGTGCCGAACACCCCCTTGGCGACCGCACGCTGGCACAGCGCGTCGAGATCGGGCATCGGCTTCATCATCTGGACGCCGTCGGCCTCGGCCTCCAGCCCCTTGTCGACCTTCAGGAACGGCACCACGCCGCGCTCCCACAGCAGCGCCGGCACCGGTTTGCCGCCGGCCTCGCCGTCCATCGTGCGTTCGAACAGGATCGCGCCGATCACCTTGCCGCCGCCGAAGCAGGGCGCGGTGACGATGCGGCTGCGCATCGCGTGGATCAGGCCGAACATCTCCTCGTCGTCCGACCAGGCCCCTTCGTCGATGCCATAGCCCTTCAGGGCCTTGGGCGTCGAACCGCCGCTCTGGTCGAGCGCGGCGATGAATCCCTGACCCGATTTGATCTTGTCCAGCATCTCGGCATTGGCGGCAGTCATGTCATCTCCATTGGGCTGCATAGATTGGGGGAGCGATAGCCCGCGCCCCGACAGGAAGCAAATCGCAGGGTCGCGTCAGCCCCTCAGCGCATCGACGCCCGGCAGCGGCTTGCCTTCCATCCATTCGAGGAAGGCGCCGCCGGCAGTCGAGACGAAGGTGAAGTCGTCCGCCACACCCGCGTGATTGAGCGCCGCGACGGTATCGCCGCCGCCGGCGACCGAGGTCAGCGACCCTTCGCGCGTCAGCGCCGCCGCGGTTCGGGCAAGCGCGACCGTCGCGGTGTCGAAAGGCGGCGTCTCGAAGGCGCCGAGCGGCCCGTTCCACACCAGCGTGCGGCAGGTCTTGAGCACATCGCCCAGCGCCTCGATCGCCGCCGGGCCGACGTCGAGGATCATCTCGTCGGCCGCAACCTCGTGGACGTTGACGGTGCGCGTCGGCGGATTGGGCGCGAACTGCTTCGCGACCACCACGTCATAGGGCAGATGGATCGTGCATCCGGCCTTGTCGGCGCTGTCGAAGATGGCGTTGGCGGTCTCGACCAGATCGTGCTCGCACAGCGACTTGCCGACATCGACCCCGCGCGCGGCGAGGAAGGTGTTCGCCATGCCGCCGCCGATGATCAGGTGATCGACCCGGCCGACAAGGTTCCGCAGCACGTCGATCTTGGTCGACACCTTGGCGCCGCCGACAACCGCCGCGACGGGATGCGCCGGGTTGCCGAGCGCCGCGTCGAGCGCCTTGAGCTCGGCCTCCATCGCCCGCCCGGCATAAGCCGGCAGGCGATGCGCGATGCCTTCGGTCGAGCCATGGGCACGGTGCGCGGCGGAGAAGGCGTCGTTGACATAGAGGTCGCCCACCTCGGCCAGCGCGTCGGCGAAGGCGGGGTCGTTCTTCTCCTCGCCGGGATGGAAGCGCGTATTCTCCATCACCGCGACGTCGCCGGGGGCAAGCACCGCGACGCCGGCCTTCGCGCCCTCGCCGATGCAGTCGGGGATGAACATCACCGAATGGCCGAGCACGTCGATCACCGCGTCGATGACGAGGCTCAGCGACTGGGTGGGATTCTTCGCTCCCTTCGGCCGCCCGAAATGCGCGAGCAGCAGCACGATCGCGCCCTTGTCGGACAGCTCGCGGATCGTCGGCATCGCCGCGCGGATGCGCGTGTCGTCGGTGACCGCGCCGTCGGACATCGGGACGTTGAGGTCGACGCGCACCAGCACCTTCTTGCCGGTGACGTCGCCGATGTCGTCGAGGGTCCGAAAACCTGTCATCTCTCACTCCGTTCGCCCCGAGCCTGTCGAAGGGCCGTTCTTTTCTTCAACAAGGACAGGGCTTCCCCCGGACCTGATCCGGGGTCAGCCCAAACGGGGCTTGGGATTACAGCAGCCCGGCGATCACGCCCGCAGTATCGACCATGCGGTTCGAGAAGCCCCATTCATTGTCGTACCAGCTGACGACGCGAACCAGCTTGCCTTCGAGCACCGAGGTTTCGAGGCTGTCGACCGTCGAGCTGGCCGGGCAATGATTATAGTCGATCGACACCAGCGGCTCGTCCGAATAGGCGAGGACGCCCTTCAGCGCGCCTTCCGACGCATCCTTGAGGATTTTGTTCACTTCCTCGACGCTCGTGTCGCGGCCCGGCGTGAAGGTCAGGTCGACCAGGCTGACGTTCGGGGTCGGCACGCGGATCGCCGAACCGTCGAGCTTGCCCTTGAGCTCGGGCAGCACCTCGGCAACCGCGCGCGCGGCGCCGGTCGTCGTCGGGATGATCGACATACCGGCAGCGCGGGCGCGGCGCATGTCGCTGTGGATCTGGTCGAGAATCTTCTGGTCGTTGGTGTAGGCGTGGACCGTGGTCATTAGGCCGCGCTCGATCCCCAGCGCCTCGTGAAGCACCTTGGCGACGGGTGCGAGGCAGTTGGTGGTGCAGCTGGCGTTCGACACGATCTTGTGATCGGCGGTCAGCTTGTCATGGTTGACGCCATAGACGACGGTCAGGTCGACGCCCTTGGCGGGGGCCGAGATCAGCACGCGCCTGGCGCCGGCGGCGAGGTGCTTGCCCGCGCTTTCCGCGTCGGCGAAGAAGCCCGTGCATTCGAGCGCGATATCGACGCCCAGTTCGCCGTGCGGCAGGTTCGCGGGGTCGCGTTCCTTGGTCACGCGGATCGCCTTGCCATTGACGATCATCCGGTCGCCTTCGGCCTTGACCTCGCCCGGGAACGGGCCGTGGACGCTGTCGCGCTTGAACAGCAGCGCATTCGCCTTCGCATCGGCGAGGTCGTTGATCGCGACCAGTTCGAGGCCGCAGTCCGGCCGTTCGAGGATCGCGCGGGCCACCAGGCGGCCGATGCGTCCAAAACCGTTGATTGCGACTTTCACTGCCATGTCGAAACGTCCTTTCTGCGGAAGAGGTCGGGCGGGTCCTTATTGACCGAGCCGGGCCAGGATCTGGGGAGCGATGGCATCGGCGGTCAGGCCGAAATGCCGGTAGAGATCGTCGATCGGCGCCGAAGCGCCGAAGCTGTCGATGCCGAAGCGCAGACCGTCGCGGCCGGTATAGCGTTCCCATCCGAAGGTGGTGCCCGCCTCGATCGAGACGATCAGCGCGTCGCGCGGCAGGACGTCGGCGCGATAGGCGCTGTCCTGTTCGTCGAACAATTCGGTCGAGACCATCGAAACGACGTCGGCGCCCTGCCCCGCCGCTTCGAGCCGCTCGGCAACGTCGAGCGCAAGCGACACCTCCGAACCCGTCGCGACGAGCACGACGCGGCGCGCCGCCGCTGCGTCGCGCAGGCGGTAAGCGCCTTTCAAACAAAGATTTTCGGTGACGTCATGCCGCAGCGGCGGCAGGTTCTGGCGGGTCAGCGCGAGCAGCGTCGGGCGACTGTCCTGCGCCAGCGCGATCGCCCAGCATTCGGCGGTCTCCACCGCATCGGCGGGGCGCATGACGAGCAGGTTCGGCATCGCGCGCAGCGATTGCAGATGCTCGATCGGCTGGTGCGTCGGCCCGTCCTCGCCCAGCCCGATGCTGTCGTGCGTCATCACATAGACGACGCGCTGGCGCTGGAGCGCCGACAGGCGGATCGCACCGCGGCAATAATCCGAAAACACCAGGAAGGTGCCGCCGTAGGGGATGACGCCGCCGTGCAGCGCCATGCCGTTCATTGCGGCCGCCATGCCGAATTCACGGATGCCATAATAGATATAGCGGCCCGAATAATCATCCTTGGTCAACGGTTTGGTCGATGACGTTTTGGTGTTGTTCGAACCCGTCAGGTCGGCGCTGCCGCCGACGAGCGCCGCGATATCGGCGGTGAGCGCGGTCAGGGCGTTTTCCGACGCCTTGCGCGTCGCGACCTTGGGCGGTTCGGCCACGAGCGAGTCGAGATAGGCGCGGAAGGCGTCGTCCGGCGCGACCTTGCCGCTCAGACGATCCTCGAATTCCTTTTTATTCCCGTTCGTTGCAAGCCGATCGTTCCATTCGGCATGAAGCGTCCGGCCCCGCGCGCCGAACCCCTGCCACGCTTCGGCGATCTCGGCGGGAATCACGAAGGGTTCGGCCGTCCAGCCGAGATTGGCGCGCGCCGCAGCGATCTCGTCGGCGCCGAGCGGCGATCCGTGCGTCGCCGCGGTGCCCTGCTTGTTCGGGGCGCCGAAACCGATCAGCGTCCGGCAGGCGATCAGCGACGGGCGGCCATCGGCGATGGCGGCGTCGATCGCGCGGCGGATATCGGCGGGATCGTGCCCGTCGCAGCTTTCGACGTGCCAGCCGGTCGCCGCATAGCGCGCCCGCACATCCTCGCTCGTCGACAGGTCGGTCGAGCCGTCGATAGTGATGCGATTGTCGTCCCACAGCACGATCAGGCGGCCGAGCCCCAGATGCCCGGCCAGGCCGATCGCTTCGTGGTTGATGCCCTCCATCAGGCAGCCGTCGCCGGCGATCACCCAGGTACGGTGGTCGACCAGCGCGTCGCCGTAGATCGCGTTCAGATGGCGCTCGGCGATCGCCATGCCGACCGCGGTCGCGAGCCCCTGCCCCAGCGGCCCGGTCGTCATCTCGACGCCCGCCAGCTCGAAATTCTCGGGATGCCCCGCGCACGGGCTGTTCAATTGGCGGAACGCGCGGATTTCGTCGATCGTCGGGTGCGCATAGCCCGCGAGGTGCAACGTCGCATAGGCGAGCATCGAGCCATGCCCCGCCGAAAGAACGAATCGGTCGCGGTCGGGCCATGCCGGATCGCTGGGATCGAACTTCAGATAATCCGAATAAAGCACCGTCGCGACATCGGCCATGCCCATCGGCATGCCCGGATGGCCGCTGTTCGCGGCCTGGACGGCGTCCATCGCGAGCGCGCGGATCGCGTTGGCGAGCTGACGTTCGGGCAGTGTCATCATTCCCCCGGAGTGGACAGGCTGGTTGCGCGACAGCCCTTTGCGGGGGCAGTGCCCAGAGTCAACCGCTCGCGGCAGAATTTCGCCCGCATTTCGGCGTGGAGAGGCGATTGCACCCCCTTCGCGGCGCTGCTAACCCTTGGTCATGGAACTCGATCTCGACGAATCCAGCCTGGCCATCGGCCGCATCGAGCGGGCGCTGAGCCGGATCGAAAAGGCGCTGGCCGATCGCGAAAGCAGGCCGGCTCCCGCCGCCACACCGTCCGAAACCGCCGGCCAAAGCGCCCTGAAAGCCGAGGTTGCTGCGGTCATCGGCGAACTCGACCGGCTGATCAACGAGGCGAAACATGGCTGACGTCAAGCTCCAGATCGCCGGCCGCCCCTATGACGTGCATTGCGCCGACGGGCAGGAAGAGCGGCTTCACCAGCTCGCGGGGATCGTCGACACCAAGGCGCGCACGATCCAGGGTGGAACCGAGGTCCGCCAGCTGCTGTTCACCGCGCTTCTGCTCGCCGACGAGGCGCACGAGGCGCGAGCCAAGGTCGAAAAGGCCGAACCCCAGTCCGATTCGCTGCGCGCCGCGGTCGCGCTCGCCGAAAGCCGCGAGGCAGCGGCGCGCGACGCTCTGCGCGAAGCCGAGGCGCGCGAGCAGGCGCTGCGCGCCGAACTCGACACCGCACGGCAGGCGTCAGCGCCGCCGCCGCGCAACGCCCACGACCGCGCCCTGCTCCAGATCGCCGAGCGGATCGAAGCGCTCGCCGACCGGGCCGAGCGGATACCCTGACGGAATGGGTTGAGACCCGGTGCCGGCATCCCTAGATAGGGGGCGGCGGGCACTGCCCGGCACGAGCCGCTGCGAATATCCCTGAGGCGATACATCATCCAAGGGAGCTGTCCCTGCCCGGACCCTGGTCCGACGTACATGGCCCCCACCTGACGTTACTGGCGTCAGAGGATTTTCCGGCAAACGACCACGGTGGTCCCGCCACCCACCGCGCAAGAGAGGCTGCGACAGGCGATGACCGACCCGGCCCCCGACCTGGCGCAGCGAAAACAGGAACTGCGCGACAGGCTGCGTTTCCGGCGCCGGCATTTCGCGGCGAATCTCGATCCGATGGCGCGGCTCGCCGCCTTCCGCGTGCTGCCCGCTCCGCTCGCCGAGCGGCTGGCGGAGGAGCCGCTGGTCGGCGGCTATGCACCGTGGGGCGACGAACCCGACATCCTGCCCGCGCTAACCGGCATCGCGGCGCGCGGCGCGCTTGCCCTGCCCCATCATGCGGCGCGCGACGCCGCCATGGCGTTCCGGCGCTGTCCGGAGGGCGCGGCGCTGGTGCGCGGGCCGTGGGGCTCACCGCAACCGGGCCCCGACACCGAAAGCGCGATCCCGTCGATCCTGTTCGTCCCGCTCGTCGGGTTCGACCGGCACGGCGGCCGCCTCGGACAGGGCGGCGGGCATTACGACCGCTTCCTCGCGGCCCACCCGTCCCTCCCCCGCATCGGCGTCGGATGGTCGGTGCAGGAGGTGGACGCGCTTCCCGTGTCGGCGCTCGACGCGCCGCTCGATGCCATATGGACCGAACAGGAATTCATCCTGTGTGGAGACCGTCTATGACCGCTGCCCCCGATCCCCAGCCAAGCTGGCGCAAGCCCGCCGGAATCGCGCTGATCCTGCTGCTGATCGCCGCCTGGGCGACGATCGTCGTCGCGCTTTCGCCGTGGATCGGCACCTGGCCGGTGCTGGTGCAGGGCCTATTCTATCTGGTGGCGGGGATCGTGTGGGTGCTGCCGCTGAAACCGCTGCTGCGCTGGATGGAACTCGGCCGCTGGCGCGGATAGAGCCACCGAACCGGAACGGCCCCGGCCAATGACAAGCGCATCGGTTCGATCAGATATTTTCGGGAGGGGCGCCTTCCCGCCCTGGGCAGGGAATGGCGCGAGTGACGGGACTCGAACCCGCGACCTCCGGCGTGACAGGCCGGCGCTCTAACCAACTGAGCTACACCCGCTTGCGCTTGGGAGCCGCGCCAATATGGCCCCTGTCCCGACCTGTCAACCGTCGCTTTCCATCTCGGTGCGATTTAACCGGTCGCGCATCTCCTCCACCGTGGTCAACGTGCCGCGCTCGAACAGGAAACCGGCCAGATCGGGGGTTCCCGTCGACTGCAACACCGTCTGGAGAATCAGCAGCAGCGGTACCGCGAGCAGCGCGCCAGGCGCCCCCCAGACCCAGCCCCAGAAGCTCAGCGAGACGAGGATCAGCAGCGGATTGACCGTCAGCCGCCGTCCAAGGACCAGCGGCGTGATCAGATTCGCCTCGACCAGATGGACGCCGACGAAGATCAGCGCGGGCAACAGCGCGAATCCGACCGCGTCGAATGTCATCAGCCCGCCCAGCCCGAGCAGCGTCGCGGCGACGATCGGACCCAGATAGGGGACGAAGTTGCACAGGGTGACGATCCCGCCCCACATGAAGGGTGACGGCATGCCCAGCGCCCAAAGCAGCAGCGCGACGACGAGGCCCAGGATCGCGTTGATCATCGTGATCGTCGCCAGATAGTCGGCCGTCGCATCGACGACATTCTGGATCACGCGCGCGGTCTGCATCGCGCCGTCGAAGCTGCCGCGGCGCCGGATCGTTCCCTTGCGCAGCCGTGTCCAGCCGGCGAGGAAGAAGAAGATCACCAGCACCGCGAAGAAGAGCTGGATCGCCGCCGACGGCGCGGCGGAGATGAAATAATCGACCACGGAGGTCGGCGCGGTCGCCGCGACCGCCTGCGACGCCGCCTCGGTCCCGCTCGCGACCGAGGTCAGCGTCCGGTCGACGAACTTCTGCAACGTCGAATAGAAGTCGATCAGCGGCGCGAGATTGCTCTGGATGCGCGGGATCGATTCGGGGAGCCGCGCGAACCAGCCGGTCGCAGGAACGACGATGATCGCCAGCGCGGCGTTCACCAGCATCAGGAAGGCCGACAGCGACAGGAAGGACGCGAGCGCCGAAGGCACGCCGCGCCGTTCGAGCCATTCGAGCAGCGGCACCAGCGCGATGGCGATCACGATCGCGGCGGTCAGCGGCAGGAAGAATTCGGCGCCGGCCTGGAGCGCGAAAGGCAGCCCGAGGCAGAAAGCCGCGCCCAATATCAGCGCCAGCGCCGCGAGCAGCCGATCGCGGCGAAAATCGTCGATCTCGATCTGCTGCAGGGGATTGCCGCGCGTCGGACGCGCGCCCTTCCTCCCCCTGTCCTCGGTCACGCGGGCCTCCTGGTTAACCGCTTCGTCTTAAGCGAGTTTCCCGGGCCGCGCCAGACGGCCGCTGAGACAAGACGCGAAAAACCATCCTGTCCTGTTTCGAGCCAGAATGTCGCGTCCCTACCGGCAATTTAACCAGAAATTTTCCTTTTTCCGCGATGACCGTCGGCACGGACCAGCCTTCGGAGTCACATATCATGGTAAAAGCGCCTGTGGGGGGCGCGCAGCGACCGCTTCGTACACCCTTCCCTTATTCCCTCGTCCTGCTCGCGGCACTGACCGTGCCGATGCAGGCCCAGGCCGCCGGCACCCGTGCCGGTTCCACGATCAGCAACACCGCGACCGCCAGTTTCGACAATGGCGGGGGACCGCAGACGATCGATTCGAACAAGGTCGACCTGCGCGTCGACGAACTGCTCGACGTCACCGTCGATTCGAGCGACCCGGGCGACGTCGTCACGACGCCGGGCGCGACCGGGCAGCGGCTCACCTTCTCGGTGACGAACAACGGCAATGGCGAGGAGGCCTTCGTGCTCGGCACGATCGCCAACGGCGGCGGCGACGATTATGATCCGGCCGTCACCCAGATCTACATCGACAATGGCGACGGCGTCTTCGATGCCGGCACCGATACGCTCTATACGCCGGGCGCGAACGAACCGCTGCTCGACCCCGACGAGAGCGTCATCGTCTTCGTGCTCGCAACGACGCCGGGCACCGTCAGCGACGGCCATCGCGGCATCGTCAGCCTGACCGCGGCCGCCAAGACCGGAACCGGCGCACCCGGCACCAGCTTCGCCGGCCTGGGCGAGGGCGGCGGCGACGCGGTCGTCGGATCGACCGGCGCCGACGGGCAGGATGCCGGCGCGTTCAAGGTCTCGTCCGCCACCGTGGCGCTGGTGAAGGTCGCCACCGTCGCCGACCCCTTCGGCGGCAGCGAACCGGTTCCCGGAGCCACCATCACCTATGCGATCACCGCCACGGTCAACGGCAGCGGATCGGTCAACGGTCTCGCCATCACCGATACGGTCCCGGCGGACACCAGCTATGTCGCCGGCTCGATCAGGCTGGGCGGCACCGCGCTGTCCGACGCCGCCGACGGCGATGCGGGCGATTATGATGGGACGCGGGTCCATGTGGCGCTGGGCGCCGTCGCCGGGGGCGAAACCCGCACCGTCACCTTCCAGACGAAAATCAACTGATGGAGAAGTCCATGCGCACCGCCATTTTTCTGTTGCTCGCCGCGAGCCTGCCGGGCCAGGCGCTCGCCGCCGACCAGGTCGCGCTCGCCAACAGCGTGTTCGTCGAGCGGGTGATCACCGACGCCGCCGGCAAGCAGCGCGTCTCGCTGGAGGAGCCCAAGGTCGTCACGCCCGGCGACCGGCTCGTCTTCGTGCTCGACTACCGCAACGCCAGCGCGCGCCCGGCCGAGCGCTTCGTCGTCACCAATCCGCTCCCCGATGCGATCAGTTTCACCGACGCCGCGAGCAGCCCGCTCGTTTCGGTCGATGGCGGCCGGAACTGGGGACTGCTCGCCGATCTGACGGTCGCGCTGCCCGATGGCAGCCGGCGCGCCGCGCAGCCCGCCGACGTCACGCACATCCGCTGGGCCTTTCAGAAAGCCATTCCGGCCGGCGGCGGCGGCAAGCTCATGTTCCGGGGGGTTGTCAAATAACCCCCTGAAACAAACCGCTTAACGGTCGCGGCGGTGGGGACAGCGACCAATCAAGGCCTAGGAGCTCAGCTATGACCAGCAAGCTGACGACCACGGGCGCCTTCGGTTTCGCGGCGATCGCAAGCATCGCCGCCACGCCGGCCCTTGCGGCCGGCACGACCGCGGGCACCCCGATTACCAATATCGCAAGCGTCCAATATCAGGTGGGGGGCGTCGATCAGGGCACCACGACCGCGTCGGACGAGTTCGTCGTCGACCGCAAGATCAATCTGCTCGTCGAAGAGGCCGGCAATGCGACGACCGAAGTCGCGCCGGGAACGACCAGTGCCGTCACCACCTTCCAGCTCACCAATTCATCGAACGAGGTGCTCGACTTCGGTCTGACGGTGACACAGCCGGCCGGCGGGTCGGCGCCGCACGGCGGCACCGATTCGTTCAACGCGACCAACGTCCGCATCTATCGCGACAGCGCCGGCGGAACCGTCGGCGTCTTCGATCCGTCGGACACGCTCGTCACCTATATCGACGAACTCGCGACCGATACGCCGATCACGCTGTTCGTCGTCGCGGACATCCCGGCCGGGCTTGCGACGGGCGCCAAGGCGGTCGTGCAGTTGCAGGCTACCGCGTTCGAGGGCAATACGCCCGGCACGCAGGGCGGCGCGATCAGCCAGACGACGGGCGCCAACACCGCGGCCAAGGACACGGTGTTCGCCGATACCGGCGGTGCAATCGACGGCAGCCGCGACGGATCGCACAGTGCGGCCGACGACTATACGGTCAAGACCGCGACGCTGACCGTCACCAAATCGAGCCGTGTCATATCCGACCCCTATAATCACGGGACGAATCCGAAGCTGATCCCGGGGGCAACGGTCGAATATTGCATCGCAGTCGCCAACGCACCGGGCGGTGCGGAGGCGACATCGGTGGCGATCACCGATCCCGTTCCGACGCAATTGACCTTCGTCGCCGATTCGATCCGGCTCGACGGCACGGTCAGCGGCGGCGTCTGCAATGCCGACGGCAACGCGGGCGGCGGCTATTCGGAGCCGAACGTGACCGGAACGATCCCGACGATCGCGGCGGGCGACACCCGCACGCTCGTCTTCCGCGCCACGGTCAACTGACGAAAGCAGGGAGGGCGCAGGGATGCCGGCGCGTCCGGCGCCCCCGCCTTCCCTACGCACGGCCGATGACATCGATCGCGAAATCCCTGAGCCTTGCGGGCGCTCTCGCCGCGGCAGCCATGCTGTGCGCGGCCCCGTCGGCGCGCGCGCAGGATGCCCCGAGAATCATCTCGAACACGGCTTCTGCCCAATGGAATGATGGCATCGGCGATTCCGCACGGATCTCGTCGAACCGGGTCGATATCGCAGTCCGGCAGCGTTCCCCCGAAAAGCCGACGATCGCCACCTATCGCCTGACCGATGGCGGTGGCGGCAGATCGATGCCGCTGATGCCGACGCCGTGCGATGGCGGCGCTTCCAACGGAGCCTCCGCCGCGCGAGGCGGTGCGCATCTGATCCAGGTCGCGGGCGCCTATGCCGGCCTTTCGACCGATCCCGCGGCGCTCGAACAGAGCGGCACCTTCCGCGCCGGCGAATTGCTGGTGGTCGGCGTGACGCTCGCTTCGGCCAATCGCGATCCGGCGCGGCGCGATACGCTTCCAGTCGTCCTGGCGCTGGAAAACGGCGACAGCGAGCGCATCACCCTCACCGAAACGGCGCCGGACAGCGGCGAGTTCGTCGGTTTCATCAACACCATCGGCACGCCGCCGGCGATTGCGGCGGGCGACTGCCGCCTGTCGGTCGCTCCGGGCGCCACGATGACGCTGCACATATCCGACCAGGCCGGCGCGGGAATGACCGCGCTCGCGACGATCGATTTCCTCGTCGATCCCTTCGGCATCGTGTTCGACAGCGGCGACGGCGCCCCCGTGGCGGGCGCCCGTGTGACGATCGTCGATGCGGCGACCGGCAACCCGGCGCCGGTGTTCGGCGACGACGGCGTGTCCGCCTACCCTTCGTCGGTCGTCACCGGCCAGTCGGTGACCGACGCGGGCGGCACCGTCTATCGCTTTCCCGAAGGCGATTATCGTTTTCCCTTCGTCGCGCCCGGCCGCTATCGCCTGGTCGTCGAGCCGCCGGCGCCCTACGCAGCCCCCTCGGCTTCGAGTCCGGCCGAACTGGCCGGTCTCCGCCGTCCCGATGCGGATCGCCCCTTCACGATCGGCGATGCCAGCTATGGCCGGGCCTTCACCCTCGCCAGCCCGGCGCCGGTCCGGGTCGATATTCCGGTGGACAAGCCCGGCCTGCCGCTGGCGCTGCGCAAGTCGACCTCGACCGAAGTCGCGGTTCCCGGCGACATCGTCCAGTATCGCATAGAAGTCGCCAATGGCGACGCGCGGCGCACGACGGGCGCGGTGACGGTCCGCGACACGCTGCCCACCGGCATGCGCCTGCGGACCGATACCGTCCGCGCCGACGGTGAACGCGTCGAGGCACAGGTTGCGGCGAATGGCCGCGACTTCGCGGTCACGCTGCCCGGCGTCGCGCCCGGCCGTTCGGTGCTGCTGACCTATCTGGCCGAGGTGATCGTCTCGGCGCAGCCGGGACGGGCGCTCAATCGGGCATCGGCGTCCGACAACCGCGGGTCGGCGAGCAATGTCGCGGAGGCCGCGATTGCGATCAAGCGCGACCGGCTGGGCGATCGAATGACGATCATCGGCCGCATCGCCGATAGCGGCTGCGGCGTCGATCCGGGCAAGGCGGCCGGCGTCGCCGGCGTGCGCGTGATGTTGCAGGACGGCAGCTATACCGTCACCGACGAGGACGGCCGCTATCATTTCGAGGGCGTGCGCCCCGGCCTTCACGTCGTCCAGATCGACCCGTCGACGCTGCCGCTCGATCGCGAAGCCGTCGATTGCGCGCGCTCGACACAGAGCGCCGGCAGCCCCATCTCGCGCTTCGTCGAGGGGCGCGGCGGGTCGCTGAAGCGCGCCGACTTCCGCGCCGTCCCCGCCGCCCCGCGGATCGCGCCCCGGACCACGGCCCCCGAAGCGACGGCGGTACCCAGCGATGCAGACGCCGCGGGCGCGCATCGCGACTGGCTGGCTGGCCAGGAACCGGGCATCGCGTGGCTCTTTCCCGCCCCCGATCACAATCCGCGCGCCAAGTCGGTGCGGGCGGCGATCAAGCACCTGCCCGGCCAGAGCGTCGCGCTCCGCATCAACGGCAAGCCCGTCGACCCGCTCGCCTTCGACGGCATGACAAAGTCCGCCGACGGCCGGATCGCGGTCAGCGTCTGGCGCGGGATCGAGATTCAAGAAGGCGACAACAGCCTGACCGCGGAAATCCGCGGTGTTGACGGTGTCATCATCGAAAGGATCGAGCGCAAGGTCCATTATTCGATAACGCCGATGCGCGCGACGCTGGTGCGCGAACGGTCGGTCCTCGTCGCTGACGGCGTCACCCGTCCCGTCATCGCGGTGCGGCTGACCGACCGCGACGGCAAGCCGATCCGCAAGGGGCTGACGGGCGATTTCAGCGTCCCTGCCCCATATTATCCCGCCGTCGAGGCCGATGCGCAGCAGGCCCGCCAGCTGGCCGGGCTCGAACGGGCGCGCCCGCTGTGGAAAACCGCGGGCGACGACGGCATCGCCTATATCGAGCTCGAACCCACCACCGCCTCGGGCACGCTGACGATCGATTTCGCCTTTCGCGACGACAAGGTCGAGCGCAGGCAGACGCTCGACATGTGGCTCGACCCCGGCGACCGCCCGTGGACCGTGGTCGGCTTCGCCGCCGGAACGCTCGGCTACAATACGCTCGACGACCGCATGGAATCGGTGGCCGAAACGCTCGACGACCTTCACACCGACGCGCGGCTCGCGCTCTATGCCAAGGGGCGGGTGCGCGGCAAATGGCTGATGACGCTCGCCTATGACAGCGACAAGGAGCAGGACGACGCGCGCTTCGGCGGCGTGATCGACCCGCGCGCCTATTACACCGTCTACGCCGACCGCAACGAGATGCGCCACGATGCGGCGTCGGTGCGCAAGCTCTATCTGCGGCTCGAACGGCCGCAATTCTATGCGATGTTCGGCGATTTCGAGACCGGCATCTCCGATCCCCAGCTCGCGCGCTACAATCGGGCGCTGAACGGCGGAAAGGCCGAATATCGCGGCCGCACGCTCGCCGCGACCGCTTTCGTCGCCGACACCCCCTACCGCTTTCGCCGCGACGAGATCCAGGGCAACGGCCTTACCGGCCCCTACCCGCTCGGCGCCCGCGATATCCTGCCGAACAGCGAGCGGATCACGATCGAAACGCGCGACCGCCTGCACAGCGAGCGCATTGTTGACAGTGTTACCATGACCCGCCACATCGATTACGACATCGATTATCTGGCCGGAACGCTGCGGTTCCGCTCCCCCATTCTCAGCCGCTCGTCGAACCTCGATCCCCAATATATCGTCGCCGAATATGAGGTCGACGGCGTCGGCGAGCGCGTGCTCAACGCGGGCGGCCGCGTCAGCTATCGGTCGCGCGACGAAAAGCTGCGCATCGGCGCAACCTTCATCCACGACGAGGATAGCGACGCCCGCACGGACCTGGGCGGCGTCGATGCGCGCTATCGCCCCGGCGCCGATACCGAGATCCGCGCCGAACTCGCCCTGAGCGACGCCAGCGCCCGCGCGGGCGGCAAGGCCGCTCGCGGTACGGCCCGCGCGTGGCTGGTCGAGGCCGAGCATCACAGCAGCCGCGCCGACCTGCTCGCCTACGCCCGCGAGCGCGAGGCGGGATTCGGCACCGGCCAACTCAGCGGCGGAGAGGACGGCACGCGCAAGATCGGCGTCGATGCCCGCCTGCGCGTCGGTTCGGCGCTGTCGATGACGGGAAGCGCGTGGCAGGAAAGCTTCCTCGACGCCGGCACCCGCCGCCGCGCCGCGCGCGCGCTGGTCGAATATGATCGGAACGCTGGCGGGGGCACGACCGTCGCGCGCGCCGGCCTGACCCATGCCGACGACCGGCTGAGCGATGGAACGCGCAACCGTTCGGACATCGTCCAGTTGGGCGCGACGCAGCGCCTGTTCGAAAAGCGGCTTGAACTCGACGCCCAGACCGAATTCGCGCTCGGCGGCCGCGATGCGAGCGTCGATTTCCCGAGCCGTCACCGCCTCGGCGCACGCTTCGCGGTGACGCGCGACGTCAATCTGGTCGGCAGCTACGAGATCGCCGACGGCGACGCGGTGAAGGCGCGCACGGCCCGCCTCGGCTTCGATCTGGCGCCGTGGGACGGCGCGCGCCTGCTCGCCGCCGCCAACCAGCAGCAGATCAGCGAATATGGCCCGCGCAGTTTCGCCGCCTATGGCCTGTCGCAGTCGCTGCGGCTCGGTGAGCGCTGGTCGGTCGACATGGCCGTCGACGGCAATCGGACGCTCGGCGGCATCCGCGCGCACGATGTTATCAATGTCAACACCCCGGTCGCCTCGGGCGGTTTCCTTGGCAATGCAGGCACGCTGACCGAGGATTTTGTCGCGATCAGCACCGGCGCCACCTATCGCGCCGACCGCTGGACGCTGACCGGTCGCGCCGAATATCGCGACGGCGAACTGGCCAACCGCTATGGCCTGACGCTCGGCGGACTCCGTCAGCTCGGCGAAGGCCGGGCGCTCGGCGCGCTGCTCATCTGGACGCGGGCGAGCGGCAGCGGCGCGATGCCGAGTACCGAAACGATGCAGTTCGAAGCGAGCTGGGCGCATCGCCCCGCGGATTCGCGCGTGTCATGGCTCGACAAGGCCGAATATCGGTCGGACGAGGTGCGCGGCGCCGTCGCGGGCCAGCTCGGTCCCGTGGGCAGCGCACCGCTGACCGTCAGCGGCGACGTGACCAGCCGCCGGCTGCTCAACAGCCTGTCGGTGAACTGGACGCCGCTTGCCGCTCGCGACGCACGGCAGGCCGACGGCCGTATGTGGTACGAACGCGGCGAATTCGGCTTCTTCTGGGGCACGCGCTACAATTTCGACCGGTTCGGCGCCGACGATGTGAAGGGCTGGTCGAACCTGTTCGGCGTCGACCTGCGCCTCAACCTCGGCGCACGGGCCGCGATCGGCGCTTCGGGCACCGTGCGCGTCGGCACCGACGCCGATACCGTCGCCTGGGCCGGCGGTCCGACGCTGACGATCGCGCCGGTTGACAATGTCAACATCACCCTCGGCTATAATTTCGCGGGTTTCCACGACCGCGATTTCGAGGAAGCGCGCTTCGCCCGCTCGGGCGCCTATATGACCTTCCGGCTGAAGTTCGACCAGACGAGCTTCGCGGGGCTCGGCCTGTAGGACAAATCCGTCAGTCGGCGAACAGCAGCACCGGCGTTTCGACCAGCCGCTTGAGCGCCTGAACGAAGCTCGCGGCGTCCCAGCCGTCGACGACGCGGTGATCGCAGCTGATCGACAGGTTCATCAGCTTGGCGCGGCGGATGTCGTCGCCCCCTTGAGGATTTTTGGCGAAGACGGGCCGCTCGACGATCTTGTTGGGACCGATGATCGCGACCTCGGGCCGGTTGATCACCGGCGTCGTCGCGATGCCGCCGAGCGGGCCGAGCGAGGTAACGGTCAGCGTGCCGCCGGTGAGTTCGTCAACCTTCGCCTTGCCGGTGCGCGCGGCTTCGGCCAGGCGGCTGATTTCCGACGCCAATTGCCAGACATTCTTGTCCTGCGCGTCACGGATCACCGGGACCATCAGCCCGGCGTCGGTCTGCGTTGCCATGCCCAGATGCACGGCGCCGTGCCGCGTCACCACGCCCGCTTCGTCGTCGTAGCGCGCGTTGATCATCGGAAATTCGGGAATCGTGCGGCAGATCGCGACGATCAGGAAAGGTAACATCGTCAACTTCGGCCGATTTCCGCGATTTGCGTTCAGATCGGCGCGCATCGCCTCGAGCGCGGTGACGTCCATTTCCTCGACATAGGTGAAATGCGGAATCGCGCGCTTCGAGGCGGCCATATTCTCGGCGATCTTGCGGCGCATGCCGATGACCTTGATCGGTTCGTCGGCGCGGGCGCGCGATGCGCCCGGTGCCCGATAGCCCTGCCCCGCGCCATAGCGCAGATAGGCGTCGAGATCGGCGTGGCGGATGCGGTCGCCCTCGGCCTGGACCTGCGACAGGTCGACGCCGAGATCGCGCGCCCGCGCGCGGACGGCGGGGGATGCGAGCACCGCCCTGTCGTCTTTCCCGCCTGCGGGAGTGGCCGCGGGCGGACTTGCTTCGGCAACGGCGGCGGGCGCTTCGGCCGAATCCTCGACAGAATCTTCGAAAGTCTCCGCAACCTCTTCTAAAACTGTAACTTCATCGATCGATTCGGCACTCGAACCACTCTCCGGCGTGTCGGATGCTTCCGCGTCGGCATCGGTTTCGATGACCGCGAGCGTCGATCCGATCGGCACCATGTCGCCGACCTCACCCGCCAGTTCGACGATCACCCCCGACACCGGCGATTCCATCTCGACGGTCGCCTTGTCGGTCATCATGTCGGCAAGCTGCGCATCTTCTTCTATGCGGTCGCCGACCCGGACGTGCCAGGTGACGATCTCGGCCTCGGCGATCCCTTCGCCGATATCGGGCAGGCGGAACGAATAGCGGGCCATGGCGGTCAGTCCTTCATCAGCTTGTCGAGCGCGGTGGCGATGCGCACCGGACCCGGAAAATAGGCCCATTCGAGGCTGTGCGGATAGGGCGTGTCGAAACCCGTCACGCGCTCGACCGGCGCCTCGAGGTGATAGAAGCAGCGTTCCTGCACCAGCGCGGCGAGCTCGGCGCCAAAGCCCGACGTGCGCGTCGCCTCGTGGATGATCAGGCAGCGTCCGGTCTTCTTCACCGACGCCTCGACCGCCGCGATGTCGAGCGGCAGCAGCGTGCGCAGGTCGAGGATCTCGGCGTCGACCCCGATCTCCTCGATGATCGTCTTCGCGACATGGACCATCGTGCCATAGACGAGCACCGTCACCGCCTCGCCCTCGCGCACCGTCGCGGCCTTGCCGAGTTCGATGCGGTAATAATCCTCGGGAACCGCGCTCGCCGCATGCTTCGACCAGGGTTCGACCGGGCGGTCGTAATAGCCGCTGAACGGCCCGTTGTAGATGCGCTTGGGTTCGAGGAAGACGACGGGGTCGTTATCCTCGATCGCCGCGATCAGCAGCCCCTTCGCATCATAGGGATTGGACGGGATCACCGTCTTCACGCCGCAGATATGCGTCATGATGCTTTCGGGCGACTGGCTGTGCGTCTGCCCGCCGAAGATGCCGCCGCCGAACGGCGTGCGCACCGTCATCGGGCAGATATAGTCGTTGGCAGACCGGTAGCGCAGTCGCGCCGCCTCGCTGACCAGCTGGTCGAGACCGGGGTAGATATAGTCGGCGAACTGAATCTCCGGCACCGGCCGCAAGCCATAGGCACCCATGCCGACCGCGACTCCGATGATGCCGCATTCGTTGATCGGCGTGTCGAAGACGCGGGTCCGGCCATGCTTTTTCTGCAGCCCCGCGGTGGCGCGGAAGACGCCGCCGAAATAGCCGACGTCCTCGCCCATCACCACGGTGGCGGGGTCGCGTTCGAGCATGATGTCCATGGCGCTGTTGATCGCCTCGATCATGTTCATGGTCTTCACGGGCGCGCTCATCACTCGGGCTTCCAGTCGGGGCCGAACTTGGCCCGTTGCTCGGCAAGCATCTGTTCGCATTGTTCCTGAAGGTGCCAGGGCATGTGCTCGAACACATCCTCGAACATGGTTTCGAAGGGCTGGTGCATGCCGTGCCCCAAAATTCCAAGTTTTTCAGACTGTTTCTGTGACGTCTTTATCAGATCGTCGAGTTCCTGCTTCAACGCTTCGTGACGTTCGCCGTCCCATTCGCCGAGCCGTTCGAGATGCTGGCGCAACCGCATGATCGGATCGCCGAACGGCCAGGCGCTGGCCTCCTGCGCCGCGCGATAGGCATTCGGGTCGTCGGAGGTGCTGTGCCCCTCGGCGCGATAGGTGAAATGTTCGATCAGCGTCGGGCCGTTGTTCGTCCGCGCGCGGTCCGCCGCCCACTGGGTCGCGGCATAGACCGCGAGCGGATCGTTACCGTCGACACGCAGCCCGGCGATGCCATAGCCGACCGCGCGCGCCGCGAAGGTGGTGCGCTCACCGCCGGCGAAACCCGAAAAGCTGGAGATCGCCCACTGGTTGTTGACGACGTTGAAGATGACCGGCGCATTGTAGACGGTCGCGAAGGTCAGCGCCGAGTGGAAGTCGCCCTCGGCCGACGATCCCTCGCCGCACCATGTCGTTGCGATGCGGCTGTCGCCCTTCGAGGCGGACGCCATCGCCCAGCCCACCGCCTGCGGATATTGGGTCGCCAGATTGCCCGAGACGCTGAAGAAGCCGTAGTCGGGCGCCGAATACATGATCGGAAGCTGACGCCCGAGCAGATGGTCGCCGCGATTCGAATAGATCTGGTTCATCATCTGGACCAGCGGATAGTCGCGCGCGATCAATATGCCCTGCTGGCGATAGCTGGGGAACACCATGTCGGCGCGGTCGATCGCCATCGTCGAGGCCACCGAGGTCGCCTCTTCGCCGGTCGATTTCATGTAGAAGCTGGTCTTGCCCTGCCGCTGCGCGCGGAACATGCGGTCGTCGAACGCCCGCACCGTCATCATGTAGCGCAGCATCGTGCGCAGCCGCTCGGGTGCCAGCTTCGGGTCCCACGGTCCTTTCGCCTGCCCGTCGAAATCGAGCACGCGCACCAGGCCGTAACACAGGTCGCGCATCGCGTCGGGTTTCGTCGCCTCGCCGGGGCGCGGCGTGGCATCGACGGCAGGAACCGGAACGTCGCTGAAGTCGGGGGTATCGCCGGGGCGATAGCGCGGTTCGGGAATATGGAGCGACAGCGGCGGCAGATTGCCCGCCGGGCGCCGAGGCGTCTCAGGCATGTCTTCTTCCCTTCGACGCGAATCACGCGCCGTTTAGTTATATTTCAATGTGGCGACATATTATTACAGTCGCTGTTCCATTGCAATATCCGCGATCAGACCGCGACGGGCGCGGGAATATGCGCCTGCGGGGCATAGGCCTCGACCGCGAAATCCTCGAAGCGATAGGCGAAGATGCTCTCCGGCCGCCGCAGGATGCGCAGCTTCGGCGCGCCGGCCGGGGTGCGCCGCAACTGCTCTTCGACGAGCGCGGCGTGGTTGAGATAGAGATGCACGTCGCCGCCGGTCCACACCAGTTCGTGCGCGTGCAGGTCGCATTGCTGCGCGATCATCCGCGTCAGCAGCGCCGCCTCGAATATGTTGAACGCGAAGCCGAGCCCCAGGTCGCACGAGCGCTGGAACAGCAGGCACGACAATCCGCCGTCGCTGCGCACATGGAACTGATAGGTCATGTGGCACGGCGGCAAGGCCATGCGATCGAGGTCGGCGACGTTCCAGCCGGTGAAGATGTGCCGCCGCGACCCGGGATTGCTGCGCAGCGAATCGATCAGCGCCGCGATCTGGTCGTGCCCCTTTTCGGCCCGGCGGAACAGGCCATCCCCCGCGGGCTCGTAGCGCGGCCAGTTCACCCATTGATGGCCGTAAACGGGACCGAGGTCGCCCCATGCCGCCGCGAAATCGGAATCCGAAAGGATGCGCGCCTCGAAATCCTCCGCGCCGATATCTTCGCCGGTCTCGCGGCGATAGCGATCGAGCGGCCAGTCGGTCCAGATCCGCACCCCCTGCGCGACCAGCGGACGGATGTTGGTGTCGCCGGTCAGAAACCACAGCATCTCGCGCAGCGCGGTTTTCCAATAGACCCGTTTGGTGGTGAGCAGCGGGATCGCATCGTCGGCGAGCGAGAATCGCATCGTCTCGCCGAACAGCGAGCGCGTGCCGACGCCGGTGCGGTCGATCCGCTCGTCGCCCTCGGCCCAGATTCGGCGCATCAGGTCGAGATATTGCAGTTCATAATGGATGGAATCGGGCAAGACCTGCTCCTGTATTGCGGGCTCCAGTGCTAAGCGCCCGACGGGAGGACGGCAAGGGCAGCGGCAGCCATGACCCTCCGTTACGGCGCAGATGCCGATTGGAGCGCCGGGCGCCGCGCCGCATAGACGGCGCGATGAATCTCTCCGATCCGCTTGGCAACGGGGCCGACATGGCCGCGACCGGCTTCGTGCGATGCGCGGACGAGGACGATGTCGCGCGCCATCTGCTGCGCCCATCCTTCAGCAACGACGGCGAAACCGTCCAGTTGCTGGCCTTCGATGGCCATGCACGGCTGATTTCCGCCGAACGGGTCGAAGCGACGCTGTCGGGGCGTTGCGCCATTCCCCCGACGCGTTGGCGAAGGCTGCTCGGCCCGGCGGTGACCGGCGTGCTGATGGCGCACAACCATCCCTCGGGCGTCGCCTGGCCCAGCGAAGGCGACCTCGCCTGCACCCGCGCGGTTTCGCGGTTCCTTCGTCCGATGGGCATCGACCTGTTCGACCATCTGATCTTCGTCGACAGCGGCCATTTCAGCTTTCGCCGCGCGCACTTGCTGTAGTGCCGATCCTGGTGCGATTGCCGCTTGCAGTTCCCGGGCGGCGCGTCTAGAGGACCGCCCTGCCTTCGCGCCGCTTCGTCGGCGCTGGAGATCGGTCGGGGAGTAGCTCAGCCTGGTAGAGCACTGTCTTCGGGAGGCAGGGGCCGGAGGTTCGAATCCTCTCTCCCCGACCAGTTTTCTTTCGCAACATTATTTCTTTCCGCTTCTTGTAACGCGGCGCGGAACGTCCTAGATTGTCGGTACGCCGTCGTGGTTGCCCCCTTTCCACTGCGGCGAGTGCCCCGTCCCATGACGCGGGTGCGTCCTCCCTGGACCCTGGCCACCTCGTACTTCGGTACGAGGTGGTTTTTTATTCGGCCGCTTGCGGCAGCCCTTCGTCGCCTGAAAACAGGCTGTTCGCGGCGGCGACCAGTTCCGCCAGCCAGCGCGAGAGCCGCGCCACGCCCGCAGCGTCGGGTCTGCCCATCCCGTCCAGATACAGGCGCCGATCGATCTCGATCTGAACCGCATGCCGGCCGTCCGCGGGGCAGCCGTGGGTCCGGATGATATGACCGCCGGCATAGGGCTGGTTGCGCGTTACCGGCTCGCCAAGCCCCGCCGCCGCATCGACGACCAGATCGACCAGCGCCGGATCGGCCGTCGCGCCGAAACGGTCGCCGATCACGATCCGCGCGCCATGCCCCGGCTGACCCGACGGAATCGGCGGCATGCTGTGAAGGTCGATCAGGATCGCGTGGCCGAAGCGCGCACGCAGGGCGGCCTGCTCGGCCGCGAGCGCGGCATGATATGGTCGGTGCAGCGAATCGAGTCGCCAGCGCAGGCCGGCCGCATCCATCGGGCGCTTCCACAGCGTTCCGCAATCGGCGAGGCGCGTCGGGACGACGCCCAGCCCCGCCCGCTCCTTGCGGCCGGGCGCCGAGAATTGCGGGCGCAGCGTCACCGCGACCTCGCCCGGCGCCATCTGGCCTTCGCCGCGATTGCAGTCTGCGACCGCGCGCGCCCACAGGGCTTGGACGACCGTGCCGCCCGCTGCCGTCACTCCGGCCGCCAGCAGGTCGCACCAGCCATCCTCCAGCCGCTCGAGCATCGCGCGGTCGACGCGCGCCGCCGCCAGTACCTCGGGCGGGTAGAGGCGTCCCGCATGGGGAACCGAGACCAGAACGGGTCCGCTGGCCGCAGGTCGATTGACAGCGATGGCGGCGCTCTGGAAGATAGGCTGCGGCATGCGGCCAAGGTGGCAAAATTCGCCCGGCGAATCCAGCGTCACCGAATTTGTTAAGCCTCTGCCACTATGGCGGGCATCGCGACGACGGCAGGATCCCATGGGGCGACGCCGCAGGACCAGGGGGCGAATTGACAGCATGATCCGGATTTTGCTGGCCGAAGACGATGACGTGATGCGCGAATATCTGGCGCGCGCGCTGACCAGCGCCGGCTATCACGTGACCGCCGTCGACCGCGGCACCGAAGCGGTGCCCTACATCGATTCGGGGACGTTCGACCTGCTGCTGTCCGATATCGTGATGCCCGAGATGGACGGCATCGAACTCGCGCAGCACAGCGCGAAGGCGGCGCCGCAGACGCAGGTGATGTTCATCACCGGCTTCGCCGCCGTCACGCTGCGCGCGGAAGAGAATGTCCCACAGGCGAAGCTGCTGTCGAAGCCCTTCCACCTCAAGGACCTGGTGCGCGAGGTCGACCTGCTGTTCGGGCGCGCCGACCGGTCGCACCAACAATAATCGTCGCCGGGCGCGCGAAAGGCTTGCCAGCCTGCGCCAAGCCCATTAAGGGGCGCGTCACCCCAGAACGTGTGGGCGTGTAGCTCAGTGGTAGAGCACTGTGTTGACATCGCAGGGGTCGCAAGTTCAATCCTTGCCACGCCCACCATTTCCTTCCCATCGTCACCGACCGGGCCGTGCCCACATGGCATCGGCGCGCCCGTCACAGGCCCCGGGTCTGGTCGATGCGCGACGCATCGCCGACCTGGCTGCCCCCGTCGCAATCGAGGATCGTTCCGGTGATATAGGCGGCCGCCGGCGAGCAGAGGAACACCGCCGATTCGGCCACTTCCTCGACCTTGCCCCACCGCTTCATCGCGATGCGCGCATAATGCGCCTCGCGGGTCGCCGCGTCGGGCGCCAGCCGCTTCATGCCTTCGGTATCGGCGATCGGCCCGGGCGAGATGCCGTTCACCCGCACGTCGGGGCCCCATTCGAGCGCGAGCGTGCGGACGAGCTGATTGATCCCGGCCTTCGCGGCGCAGGCATGCGCCTGAAGCGTCATGGCGTTGACCGCCTGCCCCGCCGTGATCGCGATCAGCGACGCGCCGGGCTTGTTCAGCAGGTCGTGACACCCCCGGAAGACGTTGAAGGTGCCGTTGAGATCGATGTCGACGACGGTGCGAAAGGCGTTGGCCGACATGCCGAGCACCGGGGCGAGGAAATTGCCCGCGGCGCCCGAAATGACGATGTCGATCGCTCCCAGCCGGTCGGCGGCCGTCTCCATCACCCCGCGAATCGCATCATAATCGCGCACATCGCCCGACAGGCCGAGCGCTCCCGCTCCGATCTCGGCCGCGGCGCGCGCCGCCTTGTCGGGATCGCGCCCGGCGACCGCGACCTTCGCCCCCAGTTCGGCGAAGCGTTTCGCGATGCCAAGGTTGATGCCGCTGGTCCCGCCGGCCACGAACGCCGTCTTGCCGGCCAGCAGATTGTCCCGAAACGTCGTCATCCGTGTTGCTCCTCGCTCGATTTTCGCGCGGCGACCGCACCCTGATCCGCAAAGCGGGTTGACGGATCGGAATCGGTCGCCTTTTGAAACGCGACCAGACAGCAAGGACGAACCGATGGCAAGTGGCCCCACATCGCACAGCTTCATCTCGCAGCGGCTCAAGCTGCATTATGTCGACTGGGGAAATGACGACGCGCCGCCGCTGCTGCTCGTCCACGGCGGCCGCGACCATTGCCGAAGCTGGGATTGGGTCGCGGAGCGACTATGTGATCGCTATCATGTCATCGCGCCCGACCTGCGCGGCCATGGCGACAGCGCCTGGTCGCCCGACGGCAATTACGACATGGACGCCTTCGTCTACGATCTCGCGCAGCTCATCCACCAGCTCGACCTCGCGCCGGTGACGATCGTCGCGCATTCGATGGGCGGCAATGTCGCGCTGCGCTATACCGGCCTCTACCCCGACAATGTGCGCAAGCTGGTGGCGATCGAGGGTCTCGGCCCTTCGCCCAGGATGCTGGCCGAACGCGCCGCGAAACCTGTCGCCGATCGCTTCCGCCAATGGATCGAGGACAAGCGCCAGGCCGCCGGGCGCATCCCAAAGCGTTATGCCACGCTCGACGACGCGCTCGCGCGGATGATGGCGGAGAACAGCTATCTGACGCCCGAACAGGCGCGCCACCTGACCGTGCAGGGGATCAATCGCAACGAGGACGGCAGCTGGAGCTGGAAGTTCGACAATTATCTGAATGTCTGGTCGGGCTTCGACATGCCGCAGGACGACATCGCGTCGCTGTGGACCGCGATCGCCTGCCCCACGCTGCTTCTCTACGGCGCCGACAGCTGGGCCTCGAATCCCGAAAAGGACGGGCGGCTCGAGCATTTCCGCACCGCAAAGGTGATCGAATTCGAAAAGGCGGGCCACTGGCTGCATCACGACCAGTTCGATCGGTTCATGTCCACGCTAGAGGAGTTTCTCTAGAACGTCGTCGCGGCGCACGCGGGTGCGCGGAAGGAACGGCGTGCGATGATCTATTCGGGGCAGGCATCGAGAGGCGAGCGGGTCGCGGCCGGCACGGCGTCGCTGCTGGTCGCGGCCGCGATCGGACTCGGCCTCGCGAGCGGCCTCGATCTTGCGGTCGTGCGTCGCGCCAGCGAGACGATCGCGGCCATAGCCATTCCCGCGCCCCGGCCGGAACCGGAGGTCGCTCCCGCCCCGCAACCGACCTCGTCCCGCAGCGCCAGCGGCAAGGCGTCTCCCGTCAACAAGCAGGCGAAAGCGGCGGCGGTCGCGGCCCCGAAACCGCTGGTTCCACCGCCGAATCCTCCGCCGATCGCGGCCGCCCCGCGCCCCGGCGAGGGAAGCCAGGCGTCGGCGGGTGCCGCCCCGGTCGCCGGACCGGGTTCGGGCGCCGGAGGGCGCGGCGACGGCACCGGCGCCGGCGGCTCGGGAAACGGCACCGGCGGCGGGACGCGACCGGTCTGGCGCAGCGGCACGATCCGCGACAGCGACTATCCGAAGGCGGCCAGCCGCGCGAAGATCGGCGGAGAAGTCGAGGTTCGCTTTACCATCCAGCCGACCGGACGCGTCACCGCCTGCCGCGTCACGCGGTCGAGCGGCGACCCCGCGCTCGATTCGACCACCTGCCGGCTGATCGAAGAACGCTTCCGCTTCCGTCCCGCCACCGACGCGGCGGGCCGGCCGATCGCCAGCAGCTATGGCTGGCGCCAGAACTGGTGGCTCGAACGCCGGCGCTGACGAAATGGGAAAAGGTGGCGGAGACGGAGGGATTCGAACCCTCGGTACCGGATTTACCAGTACGACGGTTTAGCAAACCGTTGGTTTCAGCCACTCACCCACGTCTCCGCATGGCCCGCCGCAAGTGCGACGGTGTTGGCCTGAGCGGGGCCTATAGCCAGCCCCGTGCCAGCCCGCAACGCCTAAGATTCGGCATTTCACGGCTCGTTCGGCGCATTTGACGGCCCGCGCGATTCGGTCCAACGCAAATTCGACTCGGGTCATCGCCGGTTCATTGCCCGGAGATCAAAGCGAGTCATGATTAACGCGACCTTCGGCCCGTCGATGCGTGCCGGACAGCTGTTGGGGGAAGAAATGCGCCGGACGCTCACCACCTTTGCGACCATGGCCCTCGCGTCGATCGGGATGGCGCTCGCTCCGTTGCCGGCGGCCGCGCAGATGACCTCGGTCGATCCGAACACCGCGATCGATTCGGACCTCGACAATCCCGCCCCGCCCCCGCCCGTCGATACGCCCTCGACGGCGCCGGGAAGCGAAACCTATGACAGCGACCTCGCGACGGGCAGCGAGCAATATGGCACCACGCCCGATACGACGACCGCAACCACCGATCCAGCGACGGCGGCGACCAACGCCCAGCCCGGCACGACCTACAAGCAGGACGACCTGATCGGCGCCGCCGAAGGCGTGTTCGGCAAGGGCGCGCAGGGCCTCGCCGCGATGATCGAGGACATTTTGCGCAAGCAGGGCGAACCCAACGCCTATATCGTCGGCCGCGAGGCCAGCGGCGCGCTCGGCATCGGGCTGCGCTATGGGTCGGGGACGCTGTACCACAAGGTCGAGGGCGAACGCCCCGCATACTGGACCGGGCCGTCGATCGGTTTCGACGCGGGCGCCAACGCCGGCAATACCTTCGTGCTCGTCTACAATCTCTTCGACAGCGAAGATCTCTACAAGCGCTATCCGGCGGGCGAAGGCGCCGCCTATCTGCTCGGCGGCTTCAACGCTTCCTATCTGCGCCGCGGCGACGTCGTGCTGATCCCGATCCGCGTCGGCGTCGGGGCGCGGCTCGGCGCCAATGTCGGCTATATGAAGTTCCGCAAGAAGCAGAGCTGGCTGCCCTTCTGATAGTCGGAGCAATGGCGAAAAAAGTGAGGACCGCGCCTCGGTGCGATCCTCCTGATCCCACGCCGCTGGCACGGGATGATGCGCGTTCCAAAGCGTCTACCTGAACTTGCTTGGCCTGTATGCCCATCAGGCAGACAGGGGTTCGTCCCTCCGGGCAAGCCGGAGTCCGGAGACGAACCTGAGGCATGGTCGTCCCGAGATGCAAAACCGAGTGCTCCCGCGAAGGCGGGAGCCCGAAGCGGACAAAGCCAAGGTCGGCGTCATGCGGCTCCGGGTCCCCGCCTGCGCGGGGACACGACGGGGTTCATCCAAAGGCGGTCAGGGTTTACCGCCGCCGAGCATGAACCCCGGGCTTCTGCCGGGGAACGATTCCTTACGGCGAAGCGGGAAGAGACGGGATCGTCAGCATCGGATAGCGTTTCAGCCACTGCTTCGATGCCACCCGCCCATCGAAGATCGCCCGCCTCTCCCCGACGAAAGCTGGCGTTGGCCGCAAGCACAGCCCGAAAAGATCGTCCAGGCCGAAAGGAGCATTGATCTCCACCGTTCCGGCATGCAGCCGCGCGGCAACGGCGGTCGCCGTCTCGGGCCAATGCATCATCGCATCTGCCGCCGACTTATAGGCGCGGTCGCCATTCCGATGATGCATTCGAGCCTGATTCTTCACCGACCATGCGAATTTCGGCAGAACGGCGGACAGGCGCCGTTCGATGTCGCGGTCGATCGCCGGATCCACTAGCGTGCGCGAGAACCAGATCACATCGATATCCCCGGCGGGAGGCGACCGAAGGCGGCCGTGCAGATGGTCCCAGACCGCGTCGCGAACGAAGCCCGCCCCGATCCAGCCGTCGGGCAGCGTCAGCGCGGCGACGGCCGCCAGAGCCTCCAGCCGGACCGGATCGTCCGCAAGCAATGCGCAAAGGGCGGAGAGCCGGTTCGGCTCCATCCCGAACCTAGACTCTGATGACTTTGGGTTGACCCACGTCGGCATTGCGAGCGGAGCAAAGCAATCCAGGGCGCTTTATGCCTGCTCTGGATTGCCACGCGGCTTCGCCGCTCGCAATGACGAGTCCGTCTGATGTCATCATGCCCTAATCCCCGTCGAAGCCGATCAGCGTTTCGCATGCCAGCCCGGCGGCCGCCAGCCGCGCCGAACCGCCGAGGTCGGGCAGGTCGATCACGAACAGCGCGGCGGCGACCTCGGCCCCGGCGCTGCGCATGAGCTGCGCGGTGGCGAGGATGGTGCCGCCGGTCGCCAGCAGATCGTCGATCAGCACGACACGATGTCCCGGCAGCACCGCGCCTTCGTGCAGTTCGAGCCGATCGACGCCGTATTCGAGCTCGTAATCGACCCCGATCGTCATGCCGGGCAGCTTGCCAGCCTTGCGCACGGGAACGAGCCCCAGCCCCATCGCGGTCGCCATCGCCGCACCGAACAGGAAACCGCGCGCCTCCACCGCCACGATCAGGTCGGGACGATGGATCGCCGCGCGGTCGCAAAGCCGGCGGACGCTTTCGGCGAAACCGGCGGCGTCGCCGATCAGCGTCGTGATGTCCCGAAAGGAAATCCCCGGCTTCGGAAAGTCGGGGATCGTGCGGACGAGCGCCGCGAGGTCGAGATCGGGACGGGGCGGAAGGGCGATCATGCAAGCGGCCGCCCTTCCGTCACCGATCAGTGCTCCTTGTCGGCCCAGATGTTCCGATAGGACAGATAGGTCAGCGTGCTGAAGATCAGCAGGAAGATGAAGGCGCCCCAGCCCACCTGCACGCGCTTCACCAGCTTCGGTTCGGCGGTCCAGACCAGAAAGGCCGTCACGTCGCTCGCCATCTGGTCGACGGTCGCCTTGGTGCCGTCGGCATAGGTGACCTGACCGTCCGCGAGCGGCGGCGCCATCGCGAGGTTCAGGTTCGCGAAATAGGGGTTGTAGTGCAGCCCGGTGCCGGGGCGCAGTTCCTTGGGCAGGTTCGCCGGCGGGTTCTGGAAACCGGTCAGCAGCGAATAGATGTAATCCTTGCCGCCTTCGCGCGCCTTGGTGATCAGCGACAGGTCGGGGGGCAGCGCGTTGTTGTTCGCCGCACGCGCCGCGACCTCGTTGGCATAGGGCGCCGGGAAATGATCCGACGGCAGGCCGGTGCGCGTCGCCGGTTCGCCCGTGTCCGGGTTGATCGACGGGATATTGTCATAGCTCTTGGCGAAGCTCTTCACCTGGCCTTCGGTATAGCCCAGGTCCTGAATGTTGCGGAACGCGACGAGGTTCAGGCTGTGACAGGCCGAGCAGACTTCCTTGTAGACCTGCATCCCGCGCTGAAGTTGCGCCTTGTCCCAGTGCGGCACCAGGCCGTCACTGGCGAGCTTCAAATGCTTCGGATGCTTATGGAACTCGTGCGAGGCATTGGGCTCATTGGTGAGCGGCGTCGTGAGAATCGCGAGCACCAACGCGGCAATGAAACCCAGGCCGACGAGAAAACCGAGCGGACGAACCATGGCTGTATCAGCTCCTATATAAGTCCGGCGCTCAGGCCGTTGCCGCCGACGCGGCGTCGGCATGTTTTGCAAGGACCGCTTCCGTGATCGAATTCGGCATCGGTTCGGGACGTTCGATCCGCGAAACGATCGGCAGAATGATCAGGAAGTGCGCGAAATAATAGATCGACGCGAGCTGGCTCATGATCACATAGGGCTGCTCGGCGGGGCTCATGCCGCACCAGCCCAGGATGAACACGTCGAGGACGAGCAGCCAGAAGAACTTCCGGTACAGCGGACGATAGTTCGACGACTTCACCGGCGAACTGTCGAGCCAGGGCAGGAAGAACAGCAGCGCGATCGCCGCGAACATCGCGATGACGCCCCACAGCTTCGCGTCGATCCACAGGAAGTTGAAGGTGAACGCGCGCAGGATCGCGTAGAAGGGCCAGAAATACCATTCGGGCACGATATGCGCGGGCGTCGAAAGCGGGTTCGCGGGGATATAGTTGTCCGCGTGGCCCAGCATGTTCGGGACGAAGAAGGTCAGCGCGACGAACACGAGCAGGAAGATGCCGAGTCCGAACCCGTCCTTCGCGGTGTAATAGGGATGGAAGGGCACCGTGTCCTGCTCGTCCTTCACCTCGATGCCCGTCGGGTTCGACGAACCCGGGATGTGCAGTGCCCAGATGTGGAGGATGATGACCCCCGCGATCACGAACGGCAGCAGATAGTGCAGCGAGAAGAAGCGGTTGAGCGCGGCGTTGTCGGGCGCGAAGCCGCCGAGCAGCCAGACGCGGACCGGCTCGCCGACCACCGGAATGGCGGAGAAGAAGCCGGTGATGACCTGCGCGCCCCAGAAGCTCATCTGGCCCCAGGGGAGCACGTAACCCATGAAGGCGGTCGCCATCATCAGCAGGAAGATGACGACGCCGAGCAGCCACACCATTTCGCGCGGCGCCTTGTACGACCCGTAATAGAGGCCGCGGAAGATGTGGAGATAGACGACGATGAAGAACATGCTCGCGCCGTTCATGTGCGCGTAGCGGATGAACCAGCCCGCGTTGACGTCGCGCATGATGTGCTCGACCGAGTCGAACGCGACACCGGCATTGGCGGCATAATGCATCGCAAGGACGATGCCGGTGATGATCTGGATCGCCAGCGCGGCGCCGGCGAGGACGCCGAAGTTCCAGAAATAGTTGAGATTGCGCGGCACCGGATAGCCGCCGCCGATCGCATTGTAGACGAGGCGCGGCATCGGCAGCTTCTCGTCCAGCCACTTCATCAGCGGGTGCTGGGGCTGATACTGGTTGGCCCAGGGAAAGCTCATCTTATCTCGCTCCTCAGCCGATCGTCACGACGGTGTCGCTGGTGAAATCATAGGGCGGCACGACCAGATTCTTGGGCGCCGGACCTTTGCGGATGCGCGCCGCGGTGTCGTAGTGCGATCCGTGGCACGGGCAGAAATAGCCGCCGAAATCGCCGCGCGGCTCGCCTTCGGCGGCGCCCAGCGGAACGCAGCCGAGGTGTGTGCAGACACCGAGCGTGATCAGCCAGTTCTCCTTGCCCACCTTGGTCCGCTCGGCCAGCGTTTCGGGGTCGCGCAGTTCGCTGAGCGGCACCTTGTTCGCCTCGGCGATCTCGGCGGGGACGAGGTTGCGGACGAACACCGGCTGCTTGCGCCAGCTCGTCTTGATCGACTGCCCCGGCTGGATCGCCGAAATGTCGATTTCGGTCGACGACAGCGCGAGCACGTCGGCGGACGGATTCATCTGATTGACCAGGGGAAGAACCACCGCGACGGACCCGACTCCGGCAAAACTCACTGCCGCGATATTGATGAAGTCCCGGCGCCGCACGCCATCTTCGATGCCGGCGGAGGTTTCGGTTTCACTGGCCATTCGACTGCCCTTGCATGGGTGAACTGACAAAGTTCCCGGAAAGGAATGACCCGCCCCTGATGCATGCGCGCGAAACGACGCAGCCCCGGCGGCCCCTCCGGGAATTGCCGGCCTGATAGCCGCACATACCCGCCTTGCCAACAGGCAATTTCCCCTTTTCCGCCAATGCGGCGGGCTTGGCCCCTCGCCTCTCGATTCGCTGCCGGGCCGGCGCTATGGCGGCGACATGGACCTGGCGCTGTTCCAGCCCGAGATCGCGGGCAACGTCGGCACGACGCTGCGCACCGCCGCCTGCCTGGGCGTCGCGGTCCACATCATCGAGCCGTGCGGCTTCCCCTTTTCGGACGCGGCGCTGAAACGCGCTGGCATGGATTACGCCACGCGCGCCAACAGCCGGCGCCACGCCGACTGGGCCGCGTTCCGGTCGTGGAGCGCAGCGGAAGGGAAACGGCTGGTGCTGCTGACGACGGCCGGGGCGACTCCCCTTCCCGCCTTCGATTTCCAGCCCGGCGACACGCTGCTGCTCGGCAGCGAATCCGCGGGCGCTCCGCCCCATGTCCACGATGCCGCGGCGGCGCGGGTCGCGATTCCGATGCGTCCGGGCTTTCGGTCCTTGAATGTCGCGGTGGCGGCTGGCATCGCGCTCGCCGAAGCGCTCAGGCAGACGAAAGGCTTTCCCGCATGATCACGCTCGATCCCCAGCAACAGGCGGCACGCGACTGGTTCGAGTCGCTGCGCGACCGGATCTGCGCCGCGTTCGAGGCGATCGAGGCCGAAGCCGGCAGCGACGCCCGCTTCGCCTACACGCCCTGGGACCGCGAGGCCGAGGGGCTCGCTTCCGGCGAAGGCGGCGGCGGGGTGCGCGGGGTGATGACGGGGCAGGTGTTCGAGAAGGTCGGGGTCAACGTCTCGACCGTCGGCGGCCGTTTCGCGCCCGATTTCGCCCAGTCGATCCACGGCGCGGGCGACGACCCCAGCTTCTTCGCCACCGGCATCAGCCTCGTCGCGCACATGGCGAATCCACATGTCCCGGCGGTCCATATGAATACGCGCTTCCTCGTCACCCAGAAGCGCTGGTTCGGCGGCGGCGCCGACCTCAACCCGCCGATTCCCTATGCCGAGGATACCGACGCCTTTCACGCGCGGCTGCGCGCGGCCTGCGCCCCCTTCGGGCCCGATGTCTATCAGCGCTACGCCAAATGGGCCGACGACTATTTCTTCATCCCGCACCGCGGCGTGCATCGCGGCGTCGGCGGCATCTTCTACGACCATCTCGAATGCGGCGACGACGCCGAATTCGACCGCAACTTCGAATTCACCCGCGCGGTCGGCGAAGCGTTCCTCGACATCTTCCCGCAGATCGTGCGGCGGCGGATGAACCAGCCGTTCACCGACGCGGACCGCGAGGCGCAACTCGTCTGGCGCGGCCGCTATGCCGAGTTCAACCTCGTCTACGACCGCGGCACGCTGTTCGGACTGCGCACCGGGGGCAATATCGACGCGATCCTGATGAGCCTGCCGCCGGTCGCCAAATGGAGCTGACGGACGGAAGGCGGCTCCACGGTCGGACCGCCTTCCCTCGCGTCGCAGATCAGGCGAACACGTCGCTCCTGTTGGTCCCGCCCAGCGCGCGATAGAGGCCCGCCGGCACCCCGACCTGCAGATAGGCCATCGGGACGCTGAGCAGGATCGCGCCGATGATCAGGCCGAGCATCGACCCGGTGCCCGGCGCGCCGCCGGCCAGCAGCGACACGCCGACGATCATCCCCAGGATCATGAAGATCACGATCAGCGCGACGCCGAGCAGGATGAAATAGGCGAAAATCTTCCACTGCGACGCGGCGGTCATCCGCCACGAAGCGCCGAGCGCCGCGAGCACGTTATAGCTGCGCTGGTCGGCCATATAGGGGCCGGTGCAGCAAAGGCGCGCGGCGAGCCAGACGAGGAACAGCAGGAACAGCGGCGCGATCAGAAAGAATGCCAGGCCAATTCCCATCAGCGCCGAACTGCTCGGCTCGCCCCCGCTCGCCAGCGTCGTCAGGGCGCTGCCGAAGAACAGGAAACCGATGATGCCGAGCAGCAGGACGACCACGACCGCCAGCAGCAGCACCGGCAACGAAGCGATCATTCCATAGCCGAGCGCCGCGCCGACCGGCTCGCCGCCATTGGTCAGGCCGATCCGCCAGGACGCGAAATAGCTGCCCGTCTGGAGCACATAGTTGACGATGCCGAGCAGGGCGCCCGTCGCCCCCATCGCCGCGATCAGGCCGGCGCTGTTTTCGGCCATGGCGGCCGGATCGAACATCGTCGCGCCGCCGCCCAGCAGAAGCTGGAGGATCAGCGGCGCCGCGATGCCGACGCCGATCAGCACGATCGCGTGATGGACCGCCTGCCCGCTGAAGAAACCGGTCGCATAGGACCAGGCCTCGCTTATGCTAATTCGGTTCATGTCATCCGTCTCCCCTGCTTGCCGAACCGGCTTCCGCGCTTCCGCTTTCCGGCCCCTGCCATCATTCGAACAGTTCGCTCCGCCGCACGGCGAGCTGGCGATACGCGGCGGCCGACACCGCGATCGAAACGAAGCTGGCAACCGCGCCGAACCCGGCCTCGACGAGCCCGCTGAGAATCCGACCGATCCCCGCGCCGGTTCCGCCGACAATCCCGACGAGGCTGCCGAGGATCACCGATGCGATTCCGAAGACCAGCGCGACCAGGAACAGGAAAAAGAAGATCGACCAGGCATTGCCCTGGGTCAGCCGCCAGCTTTCGCCGATCGCGGCCATGGGATTGCGGATTCGCCGGTCGGCGACCGCGGGTGCGATCAGGGCGAGCCGGCCGACCAGATAGAGTCCCGGCACGATGAGCAGGATGAAGCCCAGCGCCAGCATGATGCCCGCCAGCAGATGCGCCACCAACAAGGTCGGGAACAGCGTCAGCGCAAAGCTCAGCGCCTCGCCGACGCTCGTCCCGGTGCGCGACAGCCACAGCCGCAGGATCGCCAGCGTCCCGGCAATCGTGAACAGCGCCACGACAAGGCTGCCCGGCACCATCTGCCGGATATTCTCGCGAAAGGTCGCCATGATCTGGTCGACCGTCGCGCCGCTCGGCGGTTCGATCGGCACCGGGCCGAACCAGGCGACCGCGAGCGCCGGAAGGAAGAGAAAGACCGCCGCGATCGTGCCGGTCAGGCCGCTGTGGGAGCGCAGCAGCTGGACCGCATCGTCCCACGCCGCGCCCATGTCGAATTTTGTCATTGATACCCCGTCGCTTTTCGGTGGTTCCGTTTTCCGGGGGAGAGTGACGTGCCCGGCCTCTCCTGTCCAGCATTCTCGGCAGTGCCGCGCAGCGCGGGCTTGCGTCGTCGGGAACCGCGAGGCAGGGAGCGACCATGCCCGACCCCGCCCTGCCCGAATGGCGCGTCACGCCCGGTCTTGCCGATTATGCGGAGGCGCTTGCCGACATGGAGGGGCGCGCCGCCGCGATCCAGGCTGGCGATGCGCGCGAACGCATCTGGCTGCTCGAACATCCGCCGCTCTACACCGCCGGGACGAGCGCCGATCCTGCCGAACTGCTGGAAGCGCGCTTCCCGGTGCATGTCGCGGGACGCGGCGGCCGCTACACATACCATGGCCCCGGCCAACGCGTCGGCTATGTCCAGTTGGACCTCGCCCGGCGCGGGCGCGACGTGCGCGCCTATGTTTCGGCGCTCGAGGGCTGGGTGATCGACGCGCTGGCGATTTTCGGTGTTGTGGCGCGGCGCGCCGAGGGGCGCATCGGCATCTGGACCGACGATGCGCAGGGTCGCGAAGCGAAGATCGGCGCGATCGGCGTCCGGGTGCGGCGCTGGGTGACGCTGCACGGCTTTGCGCTCAACGTCGCTCCCGACCTGTCGCATTTCTCCGGAATCGTCCCCTGCGGCATCGCCGAATTTCCGGTCACGAGCCTCGCCGCGCTGGGAATCGATGCCGATATGGATGACGTCGACGCCGCCTTGCGGCAGGCGCTGCCCGCCTTTCTCGACAAGCTTCCGGCAAGCGATTAGGAAGCCCGCATGAACCGTTCGCTTCTCGCTTCGCTCCTGCTTCTTCCCCTTGCCGCCTGCGGTGGCGGCGACAGCGGCGGCTCCTCGACCGCCAAGCTCGACGCGGTGGAGGTGCAGCCGGGGACTATCAGCGATTCGATGATTATCCTCGACGACGCCGCGGGCGACGGCACCGCGATCGACAACAGCGTGCCCGACGATGGGTCGAAGAAGGAAGCGGCCAAGCCCGACGAGGCGACGACGGACGACGCCGATGCCGCCCCGGACGCGGCCGACGACAATCCCGACGCGGTCGACATGCCCGCGGCGCGCAAGGCGGTCACCCCGGAGAGCGCAGCCAAAAAGGGCTGACCCGATCCTTTGCCGAACGTCGGCATGCTGAACCTGTTTGGCCTATATGCCCTTCAGGCACATCGGGAGCTGTTCCCCGGCGAAAGCCGGGGTCCAGATGGCATGGCGCTGCCCCACATGGACCCCGGCTTTCGCCGGGGAACACTCCTTGCCGGAAAGCGATAATCACCAGCTTTTTCAGGGTCGAGGCGGCATGGTAAGCCCCTCCCCTTCGGGGGAGGGGTTGGGGTGGGGCTCGAACCCTTGTACGATCCCCCCTCACTTGAACGGGAAGGGCTCGATTCGAGTCAAACAGGACAGAGTTTAGAGCCTGATGCCATGCGTTGGAATCGTCATTGCGAGCGGCGAAGCCGCGCGGCAATCCAGAGCGTGCGGTAACCGCCCTGGATTGCTTCGCTCCGCTCGCAATGACGCAAGCAGGTCGATCCAGATCGTCGCGCCCGGAACCCAGGTCGACACCCACGGCCTTCCCCATGATCCGCCGGTCAGCGCAGCCCCAGATGCTTGTGCGTCTGGAGCGACAGCTGCCAGCGCGGATCGCGCATCACCAACTCGATGCAGGCGCGCGCATTGTCGGCCGCATGCGCGTCGTCGAGCGGCTGGATCAGCCGATGTGCGAAATCGAGGCCGGCCAGACGCTCGACGTCGCTGCCCGGCTGCGGCCAGACCAGTTTCAGTTCGTCGCCGCTCGTCTGGACCAGTTCGCTTCCCGCCTTCGGGCTGACGCAGATCCAGTCGATGGCGCGCGGAACCGGCAGCGTGCCGTTGGTCTCGATCGCGATGGTGAAACCTTCGCCGTGCAGCGCGTCGATCAGCGCCCGATCGACCTGCAGCATCGGTTCGCCGCCGGTCAGCACGACATAACGACGATCGCGCGCCTCGCCCCAGCTTTGCGCGATCGCCGTCGCCAGCGTCGCGGCGTCGGCATATTTGCCGCCAAGCGTCCCGTCGGTGCCGACGAAATCGGTATCGCAAAAGCGGCATACCGCTTTCGCCCGATCGACCTCGCGACCGGTCCACAGGTTGCATCCGGCAAAGCGGCAGAACACCGCGCGGCGCCCCGACCGGGCGCCTTCGCCCTGCAGGGTCAGGAAAATCTCCTTGACCGCATAGCTCATGCCGGGGGCTTCACCGCATAGCGCGTCGGATCGGTCAGCCCCGCCTCGGCAAATCCCTTGCTGCGCAGGCGACAGCTGTCGCACAGCCCGCAATGCAGGCCATCGGGTGCCGGATCATAGCAGGACCAGCTCATCCCCGCGTCGAGGCCGAGCCGCGCCGCCTCGGCCGCGATATCGGCCTTCGACATATATTGCAGCGGCGCATGGATGCGAAAGGCGACGCCCTGGTCGCCGTCGCGCGTCGCGAGCCGTGCGAGCGCCTCGAAGCCGGCGATGAACTCGGGGCGGCAGTCGGGATAGCCCGAATAGTCGAGCGCGTTGACTCCGATCACGATATCCGCCGCCCGGCGCGCTTCGGCAAGGCCCAGGGTCAGCGACAGGAAGATCAGGTTGCGCGCCGGGACATAGGTCACGGGAATATCCTCCCCCACCCCGTCCTTCGGCACCGCGATATCGGCGGTCAGCGCCGACCCGCCGAAGCGCCGCAGGTCGAGCGGCAGCACGATATGCTCGTCCGCGCCGACCGCGGCGGCGATCCGCGCCGCCGATTCGAGTTCGACGCGATGGCGCTGGTTATAATCGATGGTGAGCGCGACGATCCGCGCCCCGGCCTCGCGCGCGAGGCCCGCGCAGACCATCGAATCGAGGCCGCCCGACAAAAGGACGACCAAAGGCTTTCCGGCAAGGTCCTGCATGCGCCGCCCGTTACGCTCGCGGCGGCGCCCGCGCAAGGCCCGCGCCGACAAAGGAAACGGGCCGCGCAGCCTTTGCTGCACGGCCCAGTTTGGCATGAAAGCCTTTAGGAAGAAGAACCACACATCGGCTCTGTCCCCCTTTGTGAAGGAAGAAGGTTAAGGCCTGCTTAACGCGGTTCAGCAGCCGCCGGTGCGGCGTCCCTCGATCGCCTGCGAAAAGGGCCGTCCTTCGGCGATTCCCTGCGTGTCGATCTGGACGAGGCGGTTGGTCTCGGCGCGAATGGTGGTGCGGCCGTGCCCGGCGCCGGGACAGGTGTAATGGACCGTCACCGAATTGGGCGTGTCCTCGATGACATAGCGCGAGCAGCCCGAGCGCGGGTGATAGACCTGGATCATCCGCCGCGCATCGCCGAGGCACAGCGTCTGCATGACCTTGTCGCTGCCGCGCTCGCGAAGCTGCCAGCTTCCCTTTTCGAGCCGGTCGAGCATCGCCAGCGACGGCGCCTGCGCGGGCACCGCGGTCGCACCCGCCGCCACCGCCGCAATCGTCGAAATCCATCGCATGAAGGGAGAGAAGATCGCCATTTCCACCTTGTCCACCGGCTGCCCGCACCCAGGCAAAACGCGACCCTGTGGACAGTCCGTTAGCAAGACGAGGGCGCGGTTTCAACCGCTTGGCGCTGAATAGCGTCGTTTCGTCGCCCCGTTCCGGGACCGCGGCGGCTCAATCGCGCGCCGCGATGTCGTCGAGCGCGATCGGGAAGATGCGCGAGCAGAAAGCGCAATCGACCGGGATCACGCCCCCTTCGTCGGCCATCTCGCGCCGCTCGGTTTCGGGAAACTGCGCCAGCACCCCGGCAAAATGCTCGATGCTGCACCGGCACCCGCGCGACACCATCGTGCCCGGTTCCACCCGCACCTCGTCCTCGTGATAGAGGCGCCATGCCAGCGTTTCGAGCGAGGTCGCGGGGTCGGTCAGTTCCTCGTCCCTCAGCGTCGCCGCGATGGTGCGCGCATGCTCCCATTCGGGATGCTCGCGCCGCAGGTGTAGCCGGTCGCGCCCCGCCTCGCCCTCGGGCAGATGCTGGAGCAGCAGGCCGCCCGCGACGCAGCCCGCCTCGGGATCGCGCCGGGCCGCGAGGCGGATCAGGCTCGGAATCTGTTCGGACTGCTCGAAATAATGCTCGGCGGCCTCCCCGATCGATGCGCCTTCGAGCGGAACGATGCCCTGATAGCGCTCCCCGGTCAGCGCATGGTCGAAGGTGATCGCGAGAAAGCCTTCGCCGAACAGCGCGAACAGGCTCGGATCCGGGCCGATTCCCGCCAGCCGCTCGGCATCGAACTTCATATATCCGCGCAATTCGCCGCCACGATAATCGCAAACCAGCAGCTCAACCGGCCCCCCCCCCGTCTGCGCCTGCAAGGTAAGCTGGCTTCGCTCGTCCTTGAGCGTCGAGCCGAGCAGCACCGTCAGCACCAGCGCCTCGGCCAGCAGCTTTTCGGCCACCGGCGGATAGTCGTGCGCCGCCATGATCCGGTTGAGCGCCGGGCCGAGCCGCACCAGCCGCCCGCGCACATGGCGGTCGGCGATAGTGAATGCCAGCGGCTGGTCGAACCAGCTTTCCGGCGCCTCGCTCATAGGTGGCCGAGCGCCCACAGCAGGATCGATTTCTGGGCGTGGACGCGGTTTTCCGCCTCGTCCCACACGCGCGATTGCGGCCCGTCGATCACGGCGTCGACGACTTCCTCGCCGCGATGCGCGGGCAGGCAATGCAGGAACAGCGCGTCCGCCTTCGCCTCCCCCATCAGTCGCTCGTCGACCTGGAAGGGCGCCATCGCGGCGAGCTTGTTATGCGCATGCGCCTGCCCCATCGACACCCAGGTGTCGGTGACGACGACATCGGCACCCGCCGCCGCCTCGCGCGCGTCGCAAAAGAGGTCGATACGGACGCCGCGCGCTCGCGCCGCCTCGACGAAGCCGGGATCGGGCTCATAACCTTGCGGGCAGCCGGCGCGGATATGGAAACCGAACAACCCCGCCGCTTCGATCAATGACGACAGGACATTGTTGCCATCGCCCAGCCATGCGAGTTCGAGCCCCGGCAGTGCCTTGCCATGTTCGACGAGCGTCAGCAGGTCGGCGACGATCTGGCAGGGATGCGACAGGTCGGTCAGCCCGTTGATCACCGGCACCGGTGCATGCGCCGCCATGTCCTCGACCTTGGCATGATCGTCGGTACGGATCATGATCGCGTCGGCATAGCGCGACAGCACGCGCGCGGTGTCGGCGATCGTCTCGCCGCGCCCGAGCTGCATCGACCCCGAGTCCATGACCATCGCCGAACCGCCGAGCTGGCGGATCGCGATGTCGAAGGAGGCGCGGGTGCGGGTCGAGTTCTTTTCGAAGATCATCGCGAGCACATGGCCGGCGAGCGGCGCATCGGCGTCGGGCTTGCCCTTGGGCCAGCCGGCGCGCGCCGCCTTGCGGTCGATCGCATCGGCCAGCATCGCCGCGATCGCATCGCCGCCGGCGTCGGACAGGTTCAGGAAATGCCGCATCAGCTTTCCGGCGGCGTATAGTTCGCCGCTCCCGCCGACAGTTTCTCGATGAATTCGTCGATATGATGCTGTTCGATGTTGAGCGGCGGCAGGACGCGCACGACATTGTCGCCCGCCGCCACGGTCAGCAGCCCGTGGTTGTCGCGCAGGTGCGCGACGAAGGCCCGGCTTTCCGCCTTGAGCTTGACTCCAAGCATCAGTCCCATGCCGCGGACGCTTTCGAACAGGTCGTCGTGGTTCGGGATCATCTGTTCGAGCGCGCCGCGCAGGCGCTCGCCGGTCGCCTTGACCTGATCGAGGAATCCCTCCTCGAGGATCACGTCGAACACGGCCTGTCCCGCCGCCATCGCCAGCGGGTTGCCGCCATAGGTCGAACCGTGCGTGCCGAACGTCATGCCGCGCGCCGCCTTTTCGGTTGCCAGGCAGGCCCCCATCGGGAAACCGCCGCCGATCCCCTTGGCGCTCGCCAATATGTCGGGCGCGACGTCATATTGCTCATAGGCATAGAGGGTGCCGGTACGCGCGACGCCGCACTGAACCTCGTCGAAGATCAGCATCAGATCGCGTTCGTTGCAGATGTCGCGCAGCCCCTGCAGAAAGGGCTGCGACGCGGGGCGGATGCCGCCCTCGCCCTGCACCGGCTCGACCAGGAACCCCGCCGTATTGTCGTCGACGAGGTCGAGCGCGGCGTTCAGGTCGTCGAACGGCGCATAGGCGAAACCCGGAAGCAGCGGATCGAACCCCTTGCGCAGCTTTTCCTGATTGGTCGCGGAAATCGTCCCCAGCGTCCGCCCGTGGAATGCGTTGTTGAAGGTGATCAGGACGTGCTTTTCGGCATTGCCCGCGCTCGAATGATAGGCGCGCGCGGTCTTGATCGCGCATTCGACCGCCTCGGCGCCCGAATTGGTGAAAAAGACGGTGTCGGCGAACGTATTGTCGACAAGGCGCTGCGCAAAGGCCTCGCCCTGCGGACTGCCGTAAAGGTTCGACACATGCATCAGCGTCGCCGCCTGATCCTGGATCGCCTTGGTCAGGTGCGGGTGCCCGTGGCCGAGCAGGTTGACCGCGATGCCGCTCGCGAAATCCAGATAGCGCTCGCCTCGCTCGCCGATCAGATAGGCCCCTTCGCCGCGCACCGGACGCACACCGCACCGGGGGTAAACGGGCATCAGCGGCGTGATCGACATGGCACAGCACCTTTCCAGACAGATAAAAGGAAAAAGGCGACCGCATCCGGGCCGCCCTTGGTCGGGCGGCTCCTATACCGCCGCGGCGTAAGGCGCGTCAACACGGCGGGCTAAAGGCTTTTCGCCGCCTCCATCGCCAGCGCCAGCGAGCGCTTGCGCGCGTCATGGTCGTACATCGAGGATGCGACAATGACCTCGTCGGCACCGGTACGCGCCACGAACGCCTTCAGCCCCGCCGCGACATCCTCGACCGTCCCGACCGCCGAGCATTGCAGCACATGGTCGAGGATCGCGCGCGCATTCGGCGGCAGGCTGTCCGTGTATCCCGCGCGTGGCGGCGGCATCCGGCCTGGATTGCCGGTGCGCAGCGCCACGAACGCCTGCTGCTGCGACGAGGCGAGATACTCCGCCTCCTCGCGCGTGTCGGCCGCGAAGACGTTGAAGGCCGCCATGGCATAGGGTTCGGAAAGCTGCGCCGACGGCTTGAACTGGCGGCGATAGAGCGCCAGCGCCTCGTCGAGCGCGTCGGGCGCGAAATGGCTGGCGAAGGCATAGGGCAGGCCCAGCATCGCCGCGAGCTGCGCGCCGAACAGGCTCGACCCCAATATCCACAGCGGAATGTTCGTCCCCTCCCCCGGCACCGCGCGGATACCGAGCCGCTCGCCGCCCGCGAGGAAGGCCTGCAACTCGACAACGTCCTGCGGGAACTGGCGCTCGTCGCTCGCAAGATTGCGCCGCAGCGCCTGCGCGACGCGCTGGTCCGACCCCGGCGCACGGCCGAGCCCCAGGTCGATGCGCCCTGGAAACAGCGCCTCGAGCGTCCCGAACTGCTCGGCGATCACCATCGGCGCATGGTTCGGCAGCATGATGCCGCCCGCACCGATGCGGATCGTCCGCGTCGCATGGCCGATGTGCGCCAGAACGACCGAGGTCGCGGCGCTCGCAATCCCCGCCATGCCGTGATGTTCCGCGACCCAATAGCGCGAATAGCCGAGTTCTTCCGCATGGCCGGCCAGATCGGCGGCGTTGGCGAGCGATTGCGCGACCGTCCCATTGTCGGTGACGGGGACGAGGTCGAGGAAGGCGAGTTTCAGCATCGGCCCTAATTGGGTGCCCGCTCCTCCGATTGCAACGTTGCGTTTCGCAACCTACAGCGTCGTCCGTTATATCCGAATTATCTTCCCGTTCGTGTCGAGCGAAGTCGAGACACCCAACGACAGAGCGCAAGGTCGATAGGTGTCTCGACTTCGCTCGACACGAACGGAAGAGGGGTGGCACTAAATTAATGTCCGACGTTCCAAGTCGCCTCGGCCCCGAACAATGATGGAGACCCCAGCCCATGAAGACCCGCCGCCTCGGCCAGAGCGCCATCCACGTCACCGACATCTGCATGGGCACGATGACCTTCGGCAGCCAGGCCGACGAAGCGACCGCGTTCCGGGTACTCGACCGCTGCTTCGAGGCGGGCATCAATTTCTTCGACACGGCAGAGGGCTATCCGGTGCCGCCCGACATCCAATGGGTCGGCCGCACCGAGGAGATCGTCGGCCGCTGGATGAAGACGAAGCCGCGCGACGCGATCATTCTCGCGACCAAGGTATCGGGGCCGAGCCACGTCTGGTTCAAGTCGCCGTGCCGCGGCGGCACCACCGCGCTCGACCGTCACCATATCCGCGCGGCGATCGAGGGCAGCCTGACGCGGCTCCAGACCGACTATGTCGACCTCTACCAGACGCACTGGCCCGACCATGACGCCCCCTATGACGAGATGATGGACGCGCTCGACGAAATGGTGCGCGAGGGCAAGGTGCGCATCCTCGGCTGTTCGAACGAGACGAGTTGGGGCCTGATGAAGGCGCTGGCGGCGTCCGAGCGGCTGGGCGGCGCGCGCTATCACACGATCCAGAACAATTTCAGCCTCAACAACCGCCGCTTCGAGGACGAGCTCGCGCAGGTCTGCCGACAGGAAGGCGTCAGCCTGATCCCCTATTCGCCGCTCGCCGGCGGCGTGCTGTCGGGGAAATATCAGGATGGCGCACGGCCGGAGGGTGCCCGCTTCTCGCGCTATCTGGCGATGGAGGGCCGGCAGGCCGCGATGGGACGGCGTTTCGTGAACGACCGGAGTCTCGCCGCGACCGAACGCTACCTTGCCATCGCCGAAGAGGCGGGGCTGCACCCGGTGACGATGGCGACCGCTTGGTCGAAGCAGCATGATTTCGTCGCCTCGACGATCGTCGGCGTCAGCAGCCACGAACAGGTCGACCCGATCCTCGATGCGATCGACCTCGTGCTGGGCGACGATGTGATGAAGGCGCTGAACAAGGTCGGCAAGGATATCCTCTACCCTATGGGGTAACCTCGTCATTGCGAGGAGCCGAAGGCGACGCGGCAATCCAGAGCTGGCGTAAACCCGCCCTGGATTGCTTCGCTCCGCTCGCAATGACGTGATCAAAAACTATAGCGCGGCCTTGAACAGTTCGAGCATCCGTCCCCACGCCTTCTCCGCCGCCGCTTCGTCATAGGCACGGCCGTCGGGCGGGCACCAGCCGTGCATCGCGCCCTTGTAGACCTCGACCTCGTGCCACTCGGGACGCGGGTCGAGCGCTGCTTTCAGCCGGACCTTCTCCTCCGGGTCCTTCTGGTCGTCATTGTCGGCGATCGCGAACAGGAAGCCGGCCTGCGTTTCTGGAATCAGCAGATGCGGGCTGTCGGGCTTGTCGGTCGCGACCGAGGCACCGTGGAAGCTCGCCGCCGCCTTGACGCGCCCCGGGTTCAGCGCCGCGGTGTAGATGACCATCGGCCCACCCATGCAATAGCCCGCGGTGCCGATGCCGCGCTCCGTATCGACCTCCGCCTGCGCATCGAGAAAGGCAAGATGCGCCTTCGCATCACTTTGCACCGTCGCACGATCGAACCGCTTCAGATAGCCGAACAGCGTGTCGCGCACGCCCGGGTCGTCGAAATCATGGCCGGGATAGACGACCGGCGCCTTCGCCCAGCGATAGAAGGGATTCACGCACAGCACCGCATAGCCTTCGCCGGCCAGCCGATCAGCCATCTGGCGAAAGGCCGGGCGCAGGCCGCGAATGTCGGGCCAGATCAGCACGCCCGGATGCCTGCCCTCTCCAGGCGCGGTGAAATAGGCGTCGGCGGTGCCGTCGTCGGTCGCGATCGTCACGTCGCGTCCCTTCACGGCCCCCGCGGCGCAGGCCGCCGCCGGCAGCATCGAGGCCACCGCTCCCGCTCCGATCAGGGCGCCGAACGCGCGCCGCCGGACGGGAAGCCCGGCGCGGTCGAGATCGGCTTCGGTGAATTCGTCGCACATGGCTCTCTCCTCTTCCCTCTCTCTTCCCCGGCGCCGATACGCGCCGGAGCGCCAAAGGCTGCGGCCGCGAAAAGCGATTCTCCGAAAGGCGCGAAAAACTGCGCAACTTCACTCTGAATTCGCATGGCGGGAGCCAATGGTTACACGAGCAGCTAAGCACGGCCACGAATAATAGGAAAGGGTTGGTGCGAATGCCCTTGCCGCGAAGGGAGCGGGCGTCAGGCGTGCAGCAGCACCTCGTCATAGCCATGCGCGACATGATGCACGCCTACGCCGCGCAGCACCTCCCCATGCGCCCTACGGTCGAGGATATGGCCGCCGCCGCAGAAGCCGATCACCGTCATCCCCGCCGCGAGCGCCGCCCGCGCACCCGTCGGCGAGTCCTCGATCGCCAGACAGGCGCCGGGATCGAGGCCGAGTCCCTTAGCGGCGGCGAGATAGATATCGGGATGCGGCTTGCCGCGGGCCCAGCCGTCGGCGCTGTAGACGTGGCGTCCGAAATGGCGCGCGAGTCCGAAGCGATCGAGCGACGCGGCGATATAGGCGGGGCTGCTCGACGAAGCGATGGCGCGCGGCAGGCGGCCCAGCGAGTCGAGGAATTCGGGCGCGCCCGGCACCGGTGCGAAACCTTCGGCAAAGCGTTTCTGCGCCCGTTCACGATGCCTCTCGCGGAAATCGTGCGGCAACGGCCGCCCGAGCCGCACGACGATCCGCCGCTCGGTCTCCTGCCAATTATGCCCGCAATAGTCGCGCAGGCATTCTTCATAGGTCGTTGGCAGCCCGATGGCGGTCAGGCTTTCGGCAAGCGTCCGGTTCGCGCGCACCTCGCTGTCGGCGATGACGCCGTCAAAATCGAAGATGATCGCGGCGGGGGTCACTCCACCGTCACCGATTTCGCCAGGTTACGCGGCTGGTCCACGTCCGTCCCCTTGGCCACCGCGACGTGATAGGCCAGCAATTGCACCGGCACGGCGTAGACGAGCGGCGCGATCAGCGGGTGGACCTTGGGCATCTCGATCGTCGCCATGCAGCCCTCGCCCGCTTCGGCCAGGCCTTCGGCGTCACTGATCAGCACGACCTTGCCGCCGCGCGCCATGACCTCCTGCATGTTGCTGACGGTCTTTTCGAACAGCGGGCCGGAGGGGGCGAGGACGATCACCGGCACCGCTTCGTCGATCAGCGCGATGGGCCCGTGCTTCATCTCGCCCGAGGCATAGCCCTCAGCGTGGATATAGCTGATTTCCTTGAGCTTGAGCGCGCCCTCGAGCGCGAGCGGATAGTCGGGGCCGCGGCCGAGGTAGAGCACGTCGCGCGCCGGGGCGACGAGCGGCGCCATCTCCGCGATCTCCTCGTCGTGGGCGAGCGCGGCGTTGAGCGCGGCGGGCGCTTCGATCAGATGCCGGACGATCTCGCGTTCCTGCGCGGCGTCGAGCTTCCCCTTGCGCAGCGCGAGATGCGCCGCGAGCGCGGCGAGCACCGCGAGCTGGCAGGTGAAGGCCTTGGTCGAGGCCACCCCGATCTCCGGCCCCGCATGGGTCGGGAGGAGCAGATCGGCCTCGCGCGCCATGCTGCTGGTCGGGACGTTGACGACGACCGCGATCGTCTGCCCCTGCGCCTTGCAATGGCGCAGCGCCGCGAGCGTGTCGGCGGTCTCACCCGACTGCGAGATGAAGAGCGCGAGCCCGCCGGGCTGGAGCACCGGGTCGCGATAGCGGAACTCCGACGCGACATCGATGTCGACGGGCACGCGCGCGAACTGCTCGAACCAGTATTTGGCGACCATGCCGGCATAAAAGCTGGTGCCGCAGGCGACGATGGTGATGCGGTCGATCCGCGACAGGTCGAAATCCATCTGCGGCAGCGCCACCGTCTGTTCGAGCGGGCGGATATAGGAAGAAAGCGTCTGCGCGACGACGGTCGGCTGCTCGAAAATCTCCTTTTGCATGAAGTGGCGGTAGTTGCCCTTCTCGATCGCCGTCGCAGTGACGCCCGAGGTGGTGATGTCGCGCTCGACGGGAGTGTTGTCGCGGTCGAAAATCCGCGCACCGTCGCGCGTGATAACGACCCAGTCGCCTTCCTCCAGATAGGCGATCTTCTGCGTGAGCGGCGCCAGCGCCAGCGCGTCCGACCCGAGATAGGTCTCACCGTCGCCATAGCCGACGACGAGCGGTGAACCGAGCCGCGCGCCGATCAGCAGGTCGGGATGGTTGCGGAATGCGATGGCGAGCGCGAAGGCGCCGCGCAGTTCGGGGAGCACCGCCTTCACCGCTTCTTCTGGCGATTGCCCCGCCTCGATCCGCTCGGAGACCAGGTGCGCGACGACCTCGGTATCGGTATCGCTCTCGAAACGGCGACCGCGCGCGGTCAGCGCCTCGCGCAGCGGCCGGAAATTCTCGATGATGCCGTTGTGGACGAGTGCCACCTCACCCGTCGCGTGCGGGTGGGCGTTGTTCGTCGTCGGCGCGCCGTGCGTCGCCCAGCGCGTGTGGGCGATGCCAACGGTCCCCGGCGCCGGATGCGCGGCCAGTTCCTTGACGAGCCCCCCCAGCTTGCCTTCGGCCCGGCGGCGGATCAGTTCGCCGCCCTCGACCGTGCAGACGCCCGCCGAGTCATAGCCGCGATATTCCATCCGCCTGAGTCCGTCGACCAGGCGATCCGCCACGGGGGCCTTGCCGATGATTCCGATGATTCCGCACATGGGCGACCGTCTTTCTATAGGGTGTAGGGGACACGGATGCCCGGCATCGCCGCCGGAAAATCCTTTGTGTTTCGCGTGACCAGAACACGACCGCGCGTAAGCGCGGTCGCCAGTATGATCGCATCCATGGCTTTGAGCCGAAACCGCTCACGCCGCAGCGCAGCGGCGCGCTCCCCGATTTCGGCGTCGATTTCATCAACCCCGAAACCGGACAGCATGATTTCCGCGCGCCGCAGACCGTCGCCCTCGCCTTTGGACATGACCTCGATCCACACCGCCCGGCTGATCCAGACCCGCCCCCTTTGCGCGGCGCGTTCCAACTCGGCGCGCGCCTGGGGAAACCCGCGCAGCAAGTCGATGACGATATTGCTGTCGAAAGCAAAGCCGCTCACTTTTTCGCGCGCTTCTTCGATTTCGCTTTGGCGCCCGGCCGGGCCTGTATCGCCTTTGCCGGATCGGGATCGGTTTCGCCGGGCTTTATTCCCTGTTCGGCCAGCCAGGCTTTGTGAATTTCATATTCGCGATCATCCTGCTCGTCGAACAGGTCGGGAAACTCCGCCCGCACTTCCGGATAATCCGGGTCCCAAGGTCGTGTCGATCCGGCGCGCTCACGCCGCTGCCACTCAACAGCGTCGCCGATGTCGGTCCGATCCTTCCACGCCCCGAAACCGGCCTCGATCCAGTCCAGCGGCGTTTGCGGGCGATAAGCCGCCACCGCTTCGCGCAGGATCGCCGCGCGGGACTTCCCCTGCTCGACAGCAAGCTGGTCGAGCCATTTGATATCCTCATCAGGTAAATCGGCGAGTATGCGAGTCATGATATACTGATATCATATCATGATATCATGTCAACCCTGTGCTGCGCCGCCCATGGTCCGGTCGACGAAAATCATCGCGAACTGCACGGGGTCGGCCGCCTCACCGTTCCCCGCCTCGAAACGCACCTTGCCGTCGGTCCATATCTTGCGGATCTGCGCCGGAAGCTCGGGGGTGAAGTTCATCTGCTTCGCGACGATCTCCGGCCAGCGGCCGGTGGTGTTGAAGCTTTGACGAAGCTGCGGCTCCATCGCGGTGCAATAGGCTTCGGTCGCCTGGTCGAGGTGGCCGATCGCCTTCAGCACCCAGGCGTCGACGAAGCGCAGGAAGGGCTTGTTCTCGTACCGGTCGCTCATGATTTCTGCTCCGCCGCCTTCTTCTTGCGCATCGCGTCGTGGAAGCGGTCGGCCCAGCCGGGCTTAACCGACTGTTCGGCGCGTACCAGCCGCAGTTCGCCGTCGCCGACGTCACGCGTCACGGTGCTGCCCGCGCCGACGATCGCATCGGCGCCGATCCGCACCGGCGCAACGAGCGCACTGTTCGATCCGATAAAGGCGCGCTCGCCGATCTCGGTACGATATTTGAAATAGCCGTCATAGTTGCAGGTGATCGTGCCCGCGCCGATATTGGCCCCCGCGCCGACCGTCGCATCGCCCAGATAAGTCAGATGGTTCGCCTTGGCGCCCTTGCCCAGATGCGTCTTCTTGGTCTCGACGAAATTGCCGATCTTCGCCTTTTCGTCGAGCACGGTTCCGGGGCGCAGCCGCGCGAACGGCCCGACTTCGCAGCCCGCGCCGATCTCCGCGCCCTCGATATGACTGAAGCCGCGGATCGTCGCGCCGTCGGCGATCCGCACGCCGGGGCCGAAGAAGACGTTGGGTTCGACCGTCACGTCGCGGCCGATTTCGGTATCCCACGAGAACCAGACGGTGTCGGGCGCCTTGAGCGACACGCCAGCCGCCATCGCCTCCTCGCGTTTGAACGCCTGCCACTGCGCCTCGGCGGCCGCGAGTTCGGCGCGGCTGTTGATGCCGGCGACTTCGTCGGCACCGGTCTCGATCGCGACGACACGCCCCCCTTCGGCGATCGCGCCCGTCGCCACGTCGGGCAGATAATATTCGCCCTGCGCATTGTCGTTGCCGACGGCGTCGAGAAGGCGCCACATATCGGGCGCGCGGGCGACGATGACTCCCGAATTGCACAGATCGACCGCGCGCTCCTCGGCGGTGGCGTCCTTATATTCGACCATCTTGCGGACCGTTCCGTCGGCATCGGCGATGATGCGTCCATAGGCCGCGGCATCGGCCGGCCGGAACCCGAGCACCGCGACACGCGCGCCTGCGTCGAGCGCCGCACATAGCCGCAGCACGGTATCGGCGGCCAGCATCGGACAATCGCCGAAACAGACGAGAATCATGCCACCGAACCCGGAAAGCGCTTCACGCGCCTGAAGCGCCGCGTGCGCGGTTCCCAACTGGGGATCCTGAACGACCGTCACCGCACCGGTGCCGGCCAGCGCGGATTCGACCTGTTCGCGTTTGTCGCCGACGACGACCACGGTCGCCGCCGGGGCCAGCGCGGCAAAGCTGTCCATCAGGTGAAGCAGCATCGGCCGCCCGGCGATCGGGTGCAGCACCTTGTGCAGGTCGGACTTCATGCGGGTGCCCTTGCCGGCGGCAAGGATGACGGCGGCGACGGGCGGAAGGGAGGCGTTGCTCATGCGCGCTGCCATGCCAGCAAATCATTGCGGTTTCCAGACCGTCGCGCCATGGCGGGGCGCATGAGCGACTTTCCCTTTCGCATCGTCGGCTTCGATCTCGACGGCACGTTGATCGACACGCTGGCCGACCTGACCGCCGCGCTCAACCACGCGCTGGGCGTCGCGGGGCGACCGCCACAGGATATCGCGGCGGTGCGGCCGATGGTCGGGCTGGGCGCGGCGCATATGCTCGAACAGGGACTCGCGGCGACCGGCGGCGTTCCCGCCGATGCCTCGCCGCGCCTCTATGACGAATTGATCGCCTATTACCGGGCGCACATCGCGGTCCACAGCCGTCCCTTCCCCGGCCTGCTCGCGGCGCTCGACCGCCTCGACGCGCTCGGCGTCCGGACCGCGGTGATGACCAACAAGGCCGAAGACCTCGCACGCCAGCTGCTCGGGGACCTGGGGCTCGCCGATCGCATGGCGACGATCATCGGCGGCGACACGCTGGGGCCCGGAAAGCGCAAGCCGTCGCCCGAACCGATCCGCGCGATGATCGCAGCATGCGGCGGCGGGCGAACCGCCTTTGTCGGCGACAGCATTTTCGACGTCATGGCGGCGCGCGGCGCGGGCGCGACCAGCGTCGCGGTCAGCTTCGGCTTCCTGCACCAGCCGGTCGAGGAACTGGGCGCCGATCATGTGATCGACGACTATGCCGAACTGGTGCCGCTGCTCGCCGGCATCCGATGAACAGGGACAGGCCCTATCGATTGCGGCGCCACTTGGTCCACAAGTGCCGCGCGAGCAGGACCGGCGGCATGCGCATCCAGTGCGAGCGGATATAGAAAGCCTGCTGCAACAGAAAGTCGGTGGGGCGTCCCCAATCGTCGCGCGCGAGCAGGCGACACCCATAGAGGCGGTCCGCCGCGCGCGGCTGGCTCCACCCGACCGGAAGCGTCGCGCCGTAAAGCGCATGCGCCAGCCGCGCCGCGCGGGCGACCTCGGGGCCCAGTTCGTGCTTGTCCGCGCGCGCCGCGAGCCGGTCCCAGAAATCCGGATCGGCGGCCGCGAAATCGCGCGTCAGGCAGTGGAAATCCCACAGGTTGCGCAGACCGCCCTGCAGGTCACCGTCGGCCAGCAGGTGCGCGGCGCAGTGGCACACCATGTCGACCGGGCACAGTACCGTGAACCCGTCCGCCGTGGCGACCGCCTCGCTGACCAGCACCAGCGGATCGGGCGTCCGGCGGTGCGTGCGCGGCAGGATGGTGTGGTGGACGTCGATCATGCGGTCGCGGCTGCGATGGATCATCGGCGGCAGTTCGTGCATATGCTCGCGGTAATAGGCGTCGTCATAGGGGTCGGACTTCACCCATTCCCACCCCGATTCGAGCAGTTCGTTCTCGACCCGCCCGACCTCGTGCCACGGGATCAATATGTCGAGGTCGCCGATCTGCCGCCCCTCGCTGCACGACAGCCCCGCCGCCGCATAGGCGGTACCCTTGAGCAGCACGAATTCGAGCCGTTCGGACGTCAGCGCCCGACGCGCCATTTCGGCTTCCCACAATGCCTGCGCCTGCGCGACCGCGATGGCCGCGCGCTGGTCGGCAAAGAGCGCGGCGACCGGCGGGGGCAGCGGCGCCGCGGCGAGCCGGCAGGCCAATGTGCCCAGCAAGGCCTCTGCCCGCGCCACCGAGATCACCCCGTCCCACGCGCGCGGCGCCAGCGCCGCCGGGTCCTGCCGCCCGGCAAGCAGCGCGACGAGATCGCGCACCGCGCTCACCGCGCCGCCTCCGCCCACAGCCGGTCGACGAGCGCCATGCCGGTGGCGCTGTCGGGATAGGAGACGGCAAAGGCCGGCGTCTCGCGCACCAGCCGCAGCAGCGCAGAAAAACCGGTTTCACCGAGCGCGACATAGTTGGTCGAGGCTTCGGTCAGGCGCACGAAGGCCTCCCCCTCACCCATCGGCTCGACCGCCGCTTCGCCACCGAAGCGCGGGAAGAGGAGCAGCGCCGGGCGCACTGGATCGTGCATCGCCGCAACGGCATCGGCGCGCGGGATCAGGTGGCGGATGTCGCCCTTCGGGGTGCCCGCAAGCAACGGGCCGAGGCGCGCGGGATCGACCCGCGCCGCGACCTCGGCGATCGCCGCGTTCTTCAGGCTGACGGCGCGCGGGAACGCCAGCGCGTCGCCGCTCGCGGGATCGACCAGCGTGAATTCGTCGCCCATCAGCCGCCAGCCGTCCTCGCCGAGCAGCGCCGCGAGTGTCGATTTGCCCGATCCCGATTCGCCCGACAGGATCGCCGCGCGCCCGTCCTTCGCCACCGCGCTCGCGTGGAGCAGCAGGTGACGGCGCCAGCCGAGCGCGACCTGCAGGTTCATCCCCATCTCCGCCGCGAGCAGCCCCATCGACAGGGGCAGCGGCAGCGCATCGGGAACGGTGAAATCGCCGCCGATCTGCACCGATGGGCGCAACCAGCGCCGCCACGGCCGCGCCGCAAACAGCCGCACGGTGGCGTCGGCGGGGCGGTCGTCGTCGCGGGGATAGCTGGCGTAGAGACGGTTCAGCGCGGCGATCGGCGCCGCCCAGTCGCTGCCGATGCGGAACTGCACCGGGCCGACCGCGAGGCGCGTTCCATGTCTCACACCGGCACCACCAGCCCCAGTTCCGCCAGTTCGACGAGCCGTTCGGCGACGAGCGCCTGCGCGCCGTCCACATCGCCGAGGTCGAATGCCGCCGCCAGCCGCGCGGCGACCGCGGCGGCGTTGCAGCCATCGGCACCCATCGCCGCCAATATCTCGGGCATCGGCGAAACCACGATATGCGTCTGCGTCGAACGCCGGTCGAAGATCAGAGTGAGGTCGCCGAGCGGTTCGACGCGCAACGCGTCGGGAGGCGCGGCGCGATAGGTCCGATCAGCCATAATCTTCGGCGGCGGCGGTCAGCTTGGCGAGGATCGTCATCAGCGTCGCGCGCTCGGCGGCGCTGATATGCGATTCGAGCCGCGCTTCGGTCGCCAGGGCAGCGGGGACGATCGCATCGTAAAGCGAGCGGCCGGTCTCCGTCAGTTCCAGATGGTGCGAGCGCCCGTCGGCCTCGTGCGCCTGTCGCGCGATCAGGTTGCGGTCGGCGAGCGCCTTCGCCGCCCGGTTCACCGTCACCTTGTCCATCCGCGTCGCCGCGACCAGCTCGCGCTGCGTCTTGGGCCGCCCTTCGCCGAGCACGGCCATCAGCCGCCATTCGGGAATCTTGAGGCCGAACCGGCTCTGATATTCGGCCGCGATCCGGCTCGACAGCGAGTTGGACGCGATCGACAGCCGATAGGGCAGGAACTGGTCGAGGTTGAGGGTCTTGGGTGGCATGCCCTTTCTTATCGCCAAACCCGGCGCTGTGAAGGTCCGAAGTTGCCGTGACCGTCAGAAGTTGATGCGCGTGCCGATCCACAGGGTCCGCGGCGTCGCGCGCTCGACGATCCCCGAGGAGGAGATGGCGGCGGGCACCGGCTCGCCGAACAGATTCTCGCCGCGCGCCTCGATCCCGATCGCGCCGGAAAGCCGCCACGACAGCCCGGCATCGAGCGTCAGCGCGTCGCCCAGCCGCTGGAGGCCGAGGTCGTCCTCATTCTGCGCGCCGATATAGCGCAGTGTCGCAAAGCCGCCGAAGGGGCCGCCGCCATTGTCGCGCAGCGACAGGCTGGCGCCGTGCCTCGCGATCTGCGCCGGGCGCCGTCCGTCGAGCGCCGCGGCTGCTCCGGAGGCATCGACGCGCGCGTCGGTATAGGCCCAGGTGGCGCGCAGCACCGCGGGGCCGATGACCTGCTCGGCGCTGACCTCGATCCCCTTGCTGTCGATCGCGTCGAGATTCTGCCGCTGGCTGTACGTCGCCCCCGCCGCGACGAAGCCGACGCCGGGGAAATTGCCGGGACCGGTGGCAAGCGTCACGTTGGCGATCGCATTCGACAGCCGGTTCGCGAACAGCGTCGCCGACAGCTTCGTTCCACCGCCCTGCCAATCGGCGCCGACTTCGCCGCCCCACAATCGCTCGGGCTTCAACAGTTCGTTCGCCGCGGTCGCGTCGGCGCCGACGCGGAAGGGGCGATAAAGCTCATTGAGCGTCGGCAGGCGCCAGCCGCGATAGCCTGCGGCGCGCAGCGAAAAGCCGTTCGCGGTCCAGCGCAGCCCGATGCGCCCGCTGCCTTCCCATCCCTGTCGCGCCGCGAAGGTCGCATCGCTGATCGGCGGGCCGCCGAAATTATATTCGTGCCGATAGCCCGCCGCGAGCCACCAGCGGTCGAGGCGTCCGCTGGCGGTCCACAGGAAGCCATCTTGCGGATCGCCCGACGTCCATTCGGCGAAGCTGCCGAGCGTATCGCTGCTGCCGCCCGCGACGCGATGACGGCCGGGGGCGAGGCCGGTGAAGAAATAATCCTCCTCGGTACGTCCGACGGTCCGGCGCCAGTCGACGCCGACCCGCAACGGATTGGCGCCGCCGATCGCCGGCCGCAATTCGACGCGCCCGCCGAGTCCGGTCGCGGGCACACGCTGGAACAGCGCCGGCGCGGCACTGTTCCGATCCGCCGTGACGCTGGCGAAACCGCTGTCGAAATCGCGCTGCTGGACATAGGCGAGCGCCAGCCACTGGGTCGCGCCCGCCGGGTCGTGGACGAAGCGCAGGCTGGCATCGACCCCGTCGATCCGGCTGGTGGTGAAATCGACGCCGCGGTCGCGCCGGTCGGAAAAGCCGCGCAGGCTCGCCTCGACACGACTGTCGGCACCCGCGTCGAACCGCAGCCGCACACCGAGCCCACCCTGCTCGTAAGGCGCCGCCCGATCGACCGCGCCGCGCTGTCCCGCCGCAACGGGCACGAAGCCGTCGCCGCGGCTGTAGCGCCCGTCGATCGCGACCTGCCCCGTGCCGAGCCGCGCTCCGGCGCTGAGCGTCGCGTCCCAGCCGTCGCGGCTGCCGAGGGCGAAGCTCGCCTCGATACCGTCCGCCATTTCGGAATAGAGGCCGATCGTGCCGGCGAGTGCGCCCGGTCCGTCGGCGCCGCTGCCGCCGCCGCGCGCGACGACGATGCCGCCGAGCCGGATCGCGTCATAGGCGCTCCACGCGACCCAGGCGCCGAAGGGGTCGGCCTGCGGCACGCCGTCGAGCGTCACCAGCGCGCGGCTCGACGCGTTGCCGCCGAGCCCGCGCAGCGTCACGCCCTGGCTCGTCGGATGCGCGGTGCGTCCGTCGGAGCGCCGGAACTGCACAATCCCCGCCTCGTCGCGCAGCCGGTTCTCGATGCGCGAGCCGAGGCCGGGGTCGAGATCGCGCAGCACCGCCACGCCCTGTGCCCCGTCGCCCGGCGCCGGTCGCAGCAATCCCGCGCCCGTGACGACGATGTCCTGATCGCCGGTCTCCTCGGCCAGCGCCGTCACCGGCAGCGCCAGCGCCGCGACCCCCGCGAGAAGCCGGATCATGCCGCTTTCACCGCGTCGGGATGCGCCCGCTGGAACGCGTCCAGCCCTGTGCACGCCGCGTCGATGGCGACGAGCCGCGGATAGGCATCGAGCGGCACCTCGAACCGCCGCGCATTGTACATCTGCGGCACCAGGCAGCAGTCGGCGATTCCGGGCGTCTCGCCGCCGAGATAGCGGCCGTCGCCCGCCATCGCCTCGAGCGCGTCGAAGCCCTCGATGATCCAGTGGCGATACCAGCGGTCCTTGGTCTGCTCGTTGAGCCCGAGGTCACGCTTCAGATATTTGAGCACGCGCAGATTGTTGAGCGGGTGGATATCGCAGGCGACGACCTGTGCCTGCGCGAGCGCGACCGCGCGCGGCATCGCGGCATCGGGGATCAGCCGCGGTTCGGGAAAGGCGCGGTCGAGCCAGTCGATGATCGCGAGGCTCTGGATGATCGTCTGCCCGTCGGCGACGAGCAGCGGCACGAAGCCCTGCGCATTCTGCGCGAGATAGGAGTCGCTCTTCTGCTCGCCCGCGATCAGGCTGATCTCGACGCGCTCATAGGCGAGTCTCTTCAGATTCAGCGCGATGCGGACGCGATAGCTGGCCGAGGAGCGGAAATAATCGTGGAGGACGAGCGAGGTCATGGCCCGACCTAGGGTCAGTTTGGCGCTCTTGGCAAGCATCCGGCGAAAAGCGGCGGACGCTATGTCCGGCCATCACTCGCCTTTCGGCATCTCCGCTATCCATTGCCGCAGCAGCGCCACGCCTTCCCTGTGCACGGTCGAGCGCCCGATCTCGGGCATCGCGATGCCGGGGTCGAGGCTTTCGAGGCGGTAGATGAGGAAGCTGTGGTCGGGGTCGCCGGGCTTTATCGCGAACTCCATCCCGCCGCTGCCGCGCCCCGCGGCGGTCGGGCGCTTGCCGATGCCGTAATTGACGCCCACCGGGTCGGTCCAGCGCAGGAACAGCCCGCTGTTCGACGCGCTGCCCTCGGGGTTGTGGCAATAGCTGCAATTGGCGTCGAGGTAGGCGCGCGCGCGATCGTGAAGCGATCCGCTCGCCGGGTCGTTCCAGCGCGGCATCGGCGCGACCGGCCGCGCCGGGCCGGTCAGGAACCGCGCGACATCGCCGCGCGCCGCCGCCGCGCCGAAATCGATGTTCGCCGCCTTCGGCCCGATCGGGACGATCGCGCCCGCCTTGCTGTGGCATTCCTTGCACTGATTCTTGTTGGGCACCGCGTACCGGATGCTGTGTGCCTCGCCGTCGGGGCTCCGGAACGTCACCGGAACCCGCCGCCCGGCCAGCGCCAGCGTCGCGTCCTTCCCATCGGCGTCCCAGATATAGGGCAGCGCCGCCCAGCCGTCCACACGGTGGATCAGCAGCCGCGTCTCGAGCGGAGCGCCGTCCGCCCGGTCGGGCCAGCCGAAACTCTTGACGATCACGGTGCCGAGCGGAAAGGCGATCGCGCCATCGCCGGCCACCTCGGCATGCTGGCCCGGCGGGATCCAGATCAGCCGGTGCTTTTCGGCATAGTCGCTGAACAGCGGGGTGTGCAGCGTATAGGGCAGCAGGCCGCCGACCGGCTCGCTGGTGCCGACGCGAAACAGGCCGAATTCGGACAGTTTGCGCGGCATCGTATCGCCGTCGATCACCGCCTGCTGCGGCCCCGGTTCGGACACCGCGACCGCGCCGCTCGCACACAGCAGCGCGGCGGCCAGCGCGGCGGCGACGCGCCTCACCGGACCTTCGCCTCCATCGCCGCGGGCAGCGTGATGCCGGGAAGCGGCGTCGGCGCCTCGCCTTTCAGGTCGGCGGGCGATGGCTTCGCCTCGCTCTGCGGCGTCGATACGTCGGGCAGGTTCAGCGACAGCACGCCGACGTCGTCGTTGACGATCGCGCTCCCCGCACCGTCCCACAGCACCGGGGGGATCGCACCGCCCATCGCCGCCGCGATCTCCGCCCCGCCCGGAAACGCCGGTGCGAACCCGGCCTTGCCATGCTCGTTGTTCCACGCGGCGATGTCGCGGGGCAGCGGCTGATATTTGTCGTCCTGATAGGGATAGCGATAGCCGACGATCATCACATTGGCGGTGCCGTTGTTCTCGAACACATTGTCGAAGATCTCGACCCGACTGTTCGCCATCACCAGCACGCCGGTGCCGGTGGGAACGCTCGCGACGATATTGCCCTTCGGCGCGAAATTGGGGGTGCTGTTGTCGTTGACGACATTGTCGAAGACGCGGACATTGTGCCCGCCCTGCTGCGGCAGGCTGGGCAGGTCGAAGACGAGGATGCCGCCGGTGTTCTTCGTCGCGACATTGTCGTGGACGTCGGCGTCGAAGCTGTTCTCGATCTCGATCCCCGCAACATTTTCCGTCGCGATCGAATCGCGCACGACGATATTGCGCGACTGGCCGACATAGATGCCCGCGTCCGACGCGCCGCGGACATAAACGCTGTCGATCAGCACGTCGCTGCTCTCGACCGGATAGACGCCATAGGCGCCATTCGTCTCCTTCGGCCCCGCGGTCCATTCGACGCGCAGCCGGTGATAGACGATGCGGTCGGCGCCCTTAGACTTGATCCCGTCGCCCTTGGTGTTGAGCACCGCGAAATTCGTCAGATACACGTCGTCGGAAGTGACGAGCAGCCCCTCGCCCGCCCCCTGCTGGTCGGAGAAATCGAGGATCGAGCCGGTGCCGTCCTTCGTTCCCGCGCCGCGCAGCGTGACCTTGTCGACGTCGAGCGAGAGCCCGTCGGTCAGCTTCCACACCCCGGCGCCCAGTTCGACGATGTCGCCGGGCTCGGCCAGGATTAGCGCTTCCTGTAACGCCTCGTTGGCGTCGGGGCCGCCGGGCGCGACGGATATGGTCTTTGCCTCCACGGGGAAGGCCGCGAGCATCGCCACGGCGGCGATCCCAAGGCCAAGGGCGTGCGGCAGCTGGTGGACTCGCATCTCTTTCTCCCATCCTCTCGGGCTGATCATGGGACAATCGCGCGGCGCTGCCAAGCCCGGTGGCGGCGGATCAGCCGGACGGCGCCCGCGCGGCAAGCGGGGTGCGGACGCGCGCGGCCCACGCCGTCAGCCGGCGCTTCATCCACGCCGACACCGGGCGCTCCCAATAATGGGTCAGCAGATGCGCGAGCAGCAGCGCACAGCCCAGCGCGACCGCGAACGACACCCAGGGCCCGACCCCCAGCTCCTGCAGGTGCGCGATCAGCGCATAGCCGAGCATCTGGTGCGTCAGATAGAGCGCATAGGAAATGCCGCCGAGCCAGATCAGCGGCCTCGCAAGGCGGCCGGGCTGCCAGCGGGTCAGGCAGGCGAAGCTCATCGCTAGCACGATCAGGCCGACGACGATCAGCCCGTGCCAGCCATCGTAAAGCGCCTCGACCAGCGGCGTAGCGGGCAGGATCGCCGCCTGCGCGAGCGAAAAGCCGCGCGTGCGCAGCAGATAGAGCGCCAGCCCGCAGCCGAACAGGTCGGCATATTGGTTGAGCATCAGCAGCAGGTGCAGCGGATGCGGAATATAGGGCGCGGCGACCGAAAACAGCGCCGCGCCCGCCACCATGTAATGCGGCAGGATCGAAACGATCCGCGCGCCGCCGAGCCGCAGGGCGGTGAAGAGAAAGGCGTAGAAACCCAGCTCATAGGCGAGGCTCCAGTAGACGCCGTCGACCGCCCCCACCCGCACGAAGGACTGCATCATCGTCAGGTTGATCAGGAATTCGCCCGCACTGACGCTGTAGGCGATCCAGTGCGAAGAGGTCAGCACCGCGAAGGTCAGCAGGCAGGCGAGCCAATAGACGGGATAGAGCCGCGTGAAGCGCGAGATCAGGAATTGCGACGCGGTGCTGCGTTCGAGCGACATCAGGATGACGAAACCCGACACGATGAAGAACAGGTGGACGCCATAGCCGCCCTCCTCGAACGCGATCGGAATCGGCCGCGCCGCCGGGGCGAAGCGCGGCAGGATGACGCTGTAGTGGAACAGCAGCACCGCGAGCGCGGCGAGGCCGCGCATGATGTCGAGGCTCTGGAGCCGGATTTTCGGCGCCGCGCCGCTCATCGTGCCGCCACCGGCAGGCCGTTGATCGCACCCGCCACCACCAGTCCGCCGGCACGGTTCAGGTGCAGGCCGTCGCCGCTGTCATAGGCCGGTCGCAGTGCGCCGTCGGCACCGGCAAGCCCGGCGGTCACGTCGACGAAGCGGCAGCGCGCGCGGCACGCCTGCGCCAGCAGCGCGTTGGTCCGCGCGATGGCGCGCTGCAGGTCGCGCCGGGGCGGCTTCGCTCCGACGGGTGCGATCGATACGAGCCGGATCGGAGTCGGGGCCGGGATGGCGGCCTCCGCCTGCTCGAACGCCGCGCGCACCGCTTCGGGGTCGCGCCCGCGCAACAGGTCGTTGACGCCGGCCCACAGCACCACCGCCTTCGCCTCTCCCGGCTGGCGATAGTCGGCGATGCGCCGCGCGACGTCGCGCATCGTGTCGCCGCCCGCGGCAAAATTATAGGCCGGCAGGTCGAGCGCCGCGGTGTCGAGCCGCTGCAACTGGCTGTCGCCGACCAGCAGCAACCGGCCCGGCGCCGCGTCGGCGTCGATGGCGCGGAACAGGCGGTGGCTTTGCGCGCCATAGGCGCTCGGTTCGGGCTGGAGCCACGACGCGCGCCAGCGCTGCGCGTCGATCAGGTCGGGGCGCAGCAGCGCGAGCGCCACGATCCCGTGCAGGACCGCGATGTAGACAAGAGCCAGAGCAACCCGCACGCCTTCGAAACACCCCCACCCACAATCGGTCCCGATCGGCCCTGGAGCGCGTTCGGTTTTGATGGAATCAAAACCGGCACTCCAGATTCTTGTCTTGCCGTGTTTTCCGAGCCGTCAGGCAGTTCCGCCTGACTTGAAAACACTCTAGCGGTCCGGCCTTAAGAATCCGATACTGTCGCGGCAGCGGTCTACGGCTCGTCGCCCAGAATCCAGTCGATGCCGGCGGCGACGTGGATGCGCGTCGTGTCGTAGATCGGCAGCACATTGGCGTCGGGATCGACGAGCATGACCAGTTCGGTGCAGGCGAGCACGAGCGCCTGCACGTCCTGCTTCGCAATGTCGGTGATGATGGTGCGCATCGTCCGCCGCGAATCCTCGGTCACGCGGCCCTGCATCAGTTCGTCATAGATGATGCGGTCGACCGCGTCGGCGCTGCCCGCGTCATAGGGCGCGAGCGTCAGCCCGTGCCGCACCAGCCGCTGGCGGAACCACCGCTCGGTCATCACGTTGCGCGTGCCGATCACCGCCGCGGTCCGGATGCCGTCGGCGCGCATCTTCGCGCCCGTTTCGTCGACGATGTGGATCAGCGGGACCGCGATCGCCGCCGCGACCTCTTCGGCGACCTTGTGCATCGAATTGGCGGCGATCATCAGCGCCGTCGCCCCCGCCTTTTCCAGCCGCCGCGCCGAGGCGATCAGTACCTCCTGCGCGTGCGCCCACTGTTCGGGCGTCGTCAGCCGCGACAGGTCGCAATAGTTGAGGCTCTCCATCAGGATCGGCGCCGAACAGCTCGATCCGATGCGTTTCTGCAGTCCCTTGTTGAGGTGGCGATAATAGAGCTCGGTGGAGGCCCAGCTCATTCCACCGATCAGGCCGATCTTGCGCATCGTGAATCTTGTCCCTCTTTCGTCATCCTGGCGACGCCGGGATCGATAACGGTTTCAAACCGATAACGATCCCGCTTTCGCCGCCGCGACGGTCGAGGTCAATGGCCGCTGCCGCTGAGCGCCTTGACGATGTCGTCGGCCATCTTCTTCGCGTCGCCGAGCAGCATCATCGTCTGGTCCATGTAGAAGACGTCGTTGTCGACCCCGGCATAGCCGACGCCGCCCATCGAGCGCTTGACGAATAGAACCGTCTTCGCCTTCTCGACGTCGAGCACCGGCATGCCGTAGATCGGCGACGTCTTGTCGGTCTTCGCCGCCGGGTTGGTCACGTCGTTGGCGCCGATGACGAAGGCGACGTCGCACTGGGCGAATTCGTTGTTGATGTCCTCGAGCTCGAACACCTCGTCATAGGGGACGTTCGCCTCGGCGAGCAGGACGTTCATGTGGCCCGGCATGCGCCCCGCGACCGGGTGGATCGCATATTTGACGTTGACGCCTTCCTTCTTGAGCAGGTCGGCCATCTCGCGCAGCGCGTGCTGCGCCTGCGCGACCGCCATGCCGTATCCGGGGACGATGATGACATTGTCGGCCTGGCTCATCAGAAAGGCCGCGTCGTCGGCGCTGCCCGGCTTCCACGGCCGCTGTTCCTTCGCGGCGCCGCCCGCCGAGGAGGTGTCGGCGCCGAAGCCGCCGGCGATCACGCTGATGAAGCTGCGGTTCATCGCGCGGCACATGATGTAGGACAGGATCGCGCCCGACGAGCCGACGAGCGCGCCGGTGATGATCATCGCGGTGTTGCCGAGCGTGAAGCCCATCGCCGCCGCCGCCCAGCCCGAATAGCTGTTGAGCATCGAGACGACGACCGGCATGTCGGCGCCGCCGATCGGGATGATGAGCAGGAAGCCGATCAGGAAGCTCAGGCCCGTGATCGTCCAGAACACCCAGCCCGACTGGTCGGTCAGGAAATAGCCGATCAGGCCGAGGATCGCGGCGAGCGTGCCGAGGTTGATCAGATGGCGCAGCGGCAGCATGATCGGCGCGCCCGACATATTGCCGTTGAGTTTCAGGAAGGCGATCACCGATCCCGAAAAGGTGATCGCGCCGATCGCGACGCCCAGCCCCATCTCGACCCGGCTGACGGTGAAGATCCGGCCCAGTTCGTCGGCGATGCCGAACGCGCCGGGGTTCAGATAGGCGGCGGCGGCCACCGCCACCGCGGCGAGACCGACGAGGCTGTGGAAAGCCGCGACGAGTTGCGGCATCGCGGTCATCGCGATCTTGCGCGCCATGACGATGCCGATGACGGCGCCGATCGCGATCGCGCCGAGCACCTCGACCGGATTGGCGAGTTCGTGCGTCACCAGCGTGGTGACGACCGCGATCGCCATGCCCGCCATACCGAAGCGATTGCCACGTCGTGCCGAAGCCGGCGACGACAGGCCGCGCAGCGCGAGGATGAAGAAGACCCCGGAAACCAGATAGGCCAGCGCCACCCAGGGATTGATCGGTGCGAGTTCGTGCATGCTAATTCCCCTGCCGAGCCGGCCGTCCCCGCCTCGTCATCAAATCCATGGATTGCAGCGCCTTAGCGCTCCTTCTTCTTGTACATCGCAAGCATGCGCCCGGTGACCGCGAAGCCGCCGAAGATATTGATGCTCGCCATCACCACCGCGGCGAGGCCCAGCCATTTCGACAGCGGCGATCCCGCCGCGGCGCTGGCGATCAGCGCGCCGACGATGATGACCGAGGAAATCGCGTTGGTGACGCTCATCAGCGGCGTGTGCAGCGCCGGGGTCACCGACCAGACCACGAAATAACCGACGAAGCAGGCCAGGATGAAAATCGAGAAAATCGCAATGAAGTCCATGTTATATCTCCCGATCTTCCTTGACTATCCGAGCAAGCGTTCGTTGACGACCTTGCCGCCCTGCGTCAGGCGGACGGCATTGCCGATCTCCTCGTCGAGCACCGGCCTTCCCTGCTCCTTGTCCCAGAAGGCGGAGAGGAAGTTGAACAGGTTGCGGCTGAACAGCGCGCTGGTATCGGCGGGCATCAGCGCGGCGATATTCTGCGCGCCGATCACCGTGACCCCGTGGATCCGCCTGGTCTCGCCCGACACCGATCCTTCGACATTGCCGCCGCTTTCGGCCGCCATGTCGACGATCACGCTGCCCGCGCGCATGGTCGCGAGCTGCGCGTCGCTGATCAGGCGCGGCGCCGGGCGTCCCGGGATCAGCGCGGTGGTGATGACGATGTCCTGCTTGGCGATGTGCGACGACACCAGTTCGGCCTGCGCCGCCTTATATTCGTCGGACATTTCGGTCGCATAGCCGCCCGCGCCCTCGCCCTCGATCCCCGCCACGCTTTCGACGAAGATCGGTTTGGCGCCGAGCGAGAGAATCTGTTCCTTCGTCGCCGAGCGCACGTCGGTCGCGCTGACCTGCGCGCCCAGGCGGCGCGCGGTCGCGATCGCCTGAAGCCCCGCGACGCCGACGCCCATGATGAAAGTCTTGGCGGCGCTGACCGTGCCCGCGGCGGTCATCATCATCGGAAAGGCGCGGCCATAGGCGTTCGCCGCCATCAGCACCGCCTTGTAACCGGCAAGGTTCGCTTGGCTGGACAGGATGTCCATCGACTGCGCGCGGGTGATGCGCGGCATGAATTCCATCGCCAGCGCCTCGAGTCCGAGCTTGGCATATTCGTCGACCCGCGCCCGCTCGCCGAACGGGTTCAGCCCGGCGGCGAGCCACGCGCCATCGGCGAAACCCGACAGGCCCTGCGGGTCGGGGCCCTGGATGGCGAGGATGATCCCCGCGCCCTTCAACACGTCGGCACGCGATGCGACGCTCGCACCGGCGGCGGCATAGTCGGCGTCGGCGATCGAAGCCTGCTCCCCCGCCCCGGTCTCGACGGCAACTTCAGCGCCCAGGCCGATGAATTTCTTCACGGTTTCCGGGGTCGCGGCGACACGGGTCTCGCCGGGGGCGAGCTCCCTCAGGACAGCAATGCGCATGCGGTCGTGCGTCAGGAGATCAGCAGGACGACGACGATGGCCACGATGCCGGTGGCGATCGCGCCGACCTTGAACAGGCTGAGGAAGCCCGAATAGGTTTCGTTCGCCGCCTGCATTTGCTGTTCCGCCATGGCTTTTCCCCTTGCCTCTTCCCCGTCGAAGGCGCGCGGAAATGCGGCCCAGAATCGGGTCTCGCGCCGGTCTTAGCCACGCCTTTCGCGATGCTCAAGGCCCGCTTTGCCATCATGGCACCTTGCGGCACGCCCGAAAGCCCTTAATCGCCCCTTTACTCCTGTCCGCTACAAGCCTGCATCAAAGCGGAACACTTCCGCGGGGACCGGCGGCAAAGGACGGATTCGAGGGCGATGGCAAGCACGCGCGACACGCGAACGGTGATGATCGTCGACAGCGAGCCGGCGCAACAGCGCTTTCTGTCGGCGCTGGCGTCGCGCGGCGGCTGGCGCAGCGTCATCGCCGCCGACACTGACACCGCGCTCGCCCGGCTCGGCACGCAGGACGGGATGGCGCTCGACGCGGTGCTCGTCGATCAGGGCGTGCCCGGCCTGCCGCTTGGCGAGTTCGTCGGCGAACTGCGCCGCTGGCGGCCCGCGCTGCCGCTGATCGTCATCACGATGCGCAACGGAGTCGAGGCGGCTGTCACCGCAATGCGCGCGGGCGCGAGCGATTTCGTGCAGAAGCCGATCGCCCCCGACCGCCTGCTCGGCGCGCTCGACCGCATCGCCTCGCCCGGCGGTCCGCAGGGTGAGCTTCGTCCGCTCACCGAAAAGCTGCGCGCGCCGCTGGCGTTCGAGGAAATCATCGGCTCGGCGCCCAATTTCCGCAGCGCGCTCGCCATCGCCGCCAAGGCGGCGCGCGCGCGCGTGCCGGTGATGATCAACGGCCGCACCGGCACCGGCAAGGAAGTGTTCGCCCGCGCGATCCACGGCGCCTCGCCGCGCGCCCGCGGCCCGCTCGTCATGGTCGACTGCTCGGCGGTATCGCCGGGACTGATCGGATCGGGCCTGTTCGGGCACGAGCGCGGCGCCTTTCCCGGCGCGTTCGACCGTCAGGTCGGCCGGCTGGTCCAGGCCGACGGCGGCAGCCTGATCATCGATCATGTCGAATGCATCCCGCTCGAGACGCAGGCGAAGCTCGTCGAGTTCCTGAACAGCGGCGAAGTGCAGATGATCGGCGGCTCGATCCGCCAGAGCGTCGATGTGCGCATCATCTCGACCAGCGCGAGCCCGCTCGACAAGCTGATCGAGGCGGGGCATTTTCGCGAGGACCTGTTCTATGCGCTGTCGGCGGCACAATTCACCCTGCCCGCGCTGTCCGAGCGGCGCGGCGACGTCGGGCCGCTTGCCCGCCACCTGCTCGCGCGCATCGGCGGCCTGCCCGGCATGGGGCCGATCGGCGTCACCGACGACGCGCTGCGCCTGCTCGCCGCCTATGCGTGGCCGGGCAACGTCCGCCAGTTGCAGGACGTGCTGTTCCGCGCCGCGGTCGCCAGCGAGACCGACGTGCTGACGAGCGCCGATTTCAAGGCGATCGAGGCGGCGCTCGGCGGCAGCGCATCGAGCGGCAGCGACGTCGCGATCAACGGCGAGGCAATCGGCATCACCCTGTACCTGCCCGACGGCAACCTGCGCCCGCTCGAAGAAATCGAGGCCGACGTCATCCGCCTCGCCATCGGCCACTACCGCGGCCGGATGAGCGAAGTCGCGCGCCGGCTCGGCATCGGACGCTCGACGCTCTACCGCAAGCTGAGCGACCTGGGGATCGACACGGCGGCATGACCCCATTTTCCCCTCAAGGGAGAAGATGCATCATCGACTCAACTCGTCATTGCGAGCGGCGAAGCCGCGCGGCAATCCAGAGTGGCGATAACCGCTCTGGATTGCTTCCCCCGGATCAGGTCCGGGTCGCAATGACGAAGTAGTTCAATCTAAAGTCGTGATTTTGAGGGAAGGTAAAGCTTATCCCGTCAGCGCCGCATCCCTGAGCCCGCGCCAGACGCGTAGCGCCTGCCGGGTTTCCGCAACGTCATGGACGCGCAGCAACTGCGCGCCCAACGCCGCCGCCTGATAGTGGAGCGCGATGCTGCCGCCGAGCCGCTGATCGGTGGCGGCTTCATTGTCGAGCGCGCCGATCATCCGCTTGCGGCTGGCGCCGAACAGGATCGGACAGCCCAAGGTGTGGAACAGCGCCAGTCCGCCCACCAACGCCAGATTGTCGGCAACCCCCTTGCCGAAGCCGATGCCCGGATCGACGATGATCCTCGCGGGGTCGATCCCCGCCGCGCGGCACGCCTCGACGCGGTCGGCTAGCATGTCGTAGACGTCGAGCAGGACGTGGTCATAGCGGGCACCCTCGTGCGGGTCGCTCTTCGCCGAGGGCGCGTGCATCAGCACCAACGGACAGCCGGCGCTTGCGACGACCTCCATCGCGCGGTCGTCGTAGCGCAGTGCCGAAATATCGTTGACGATGCCGGCGCCGGCGGCGAGCGCCGCCTCCATCACCGCGGCCTTGCGCGTGTCGATCGACACCGCGACGCCGCCCTTCGCCAGCGCGGCGACGACGCCCTCGACACGCCCGATCTCGTCACCTTCCCAGACGAGCGGCGCGCCGGGGCGCGTCGATTCGCCGCCGACGTCGACGATCGCGGCGCCCGCCGACGCCATGGCGAAACCGGCATCGGTCGCGGCGGCGGCATCGACATGCTTGCCGCCGTCGGAAAAGCTGTCGGGAGTGACGTTGAGGATGCCAACGATCTGCGGCTCGTTCAGCCGCACCGTGCGTTCGCCGAGCGCCAGCGCGGCGCGGGGCCGCGAGACGGCGGCGCGCTGCGCGGTCGCCGCCTCGGCCAGGCGGTCGGGCATCGCGGCGATCCAGTCGTCTAGTTCGGGGACCGGAACGATCGCCGACCGGACCGCATCGCCATCGCGCAGGCTGACATGCCACGCGGCGAACCACAGCATCGTGTCGGCGATGCGCAGACAGCCGTCGCCCAGTTCGTGCGGCCTGTCGATGAAGCAGGCGGGACGCAGATAGATGCGCGCGCCTTCCCCCGTCGTGCCAAGGTCGGGCTTGGTCAAGGGAGCGAACATCCGCCTCCCCTTCTCCGTTCGTGCTGAGCTTGTCGAAGCACCGTTCTTCCTTTGCGGGGTTGAAGAGAAGGACCGCCCTTCGACAAGCTCAGGGCGAACGGATTTGGAGGATGGCTACGCCTCGTTCGCGAGCAGCCAGTCCTGCCGCACTGCGTCGATCACGCGCAGTTCCCGGCCGTCGTCGAGGTGCCAGAAGGTCCAGCCGTTGCAGCTCGGCGCGCCCTGCACCGCCGCGCCGACCTTGTGAATCGAGCCCGCGGGCTGGCCGTCGCAATCGAGGCTGCCGTCGACGCGGACGGTTGCCTTCCAGCGCCGCCTGGCGTCGGTGAGCCGCGAACCCGGCGCGATCATCCCGCATTCGACGAGCGTGCCGAAAGCGACGCGCGTCGCCGCCTTGGGCGCCATCATCGTCCGCACCGTGCTTTCGTCGAGCGGCAGCGCCATTTCGATGCGCTCCTTCGCCGCGGCGATATAGCCGTCCTCGCGCTCGATGCCGATGAAATGGCGGCCGAGGCGTTTCGCGACCGCGCCCGTCGTCCCGGTGCCGAAGAAGGGGTCGAGAATCACGTCACCGGGGTTCGAGCAGGCAAGCAGGATGCGATAGAGCAGCGCCTCCGGCTTCTGCGTCGGGTGCACCTTGTGCCCGCCCTTCTTGAGCCGCTCCTGGCCGCCGCAGATCGGGATCAGCCAGTCCGACCGCATCTGCAATTCGTCGTTGAGCGTCTTCATCGCGCGGTAATTGAAGGTATAGCGCGCCTTTTCGCCCATCGACGCCCAGATCAGCGTCTCGTGCGCGTTGGTGAAGCGCGTGCCCTTGAAATTGGGCATCGGGTTCGCCTTGCGCCAGACGATGTCGTTGAGGATCCAATAACCCTGATCCTGCAGCGCGGTGCCGACGCGAAAGATGTTGTGGTAGCTGCCGATCACCCAGATGCTGCCATTGGGCTTCAGGATGCGGCGCGCCTCCGCGAGCCAGGCGCGGGTGAAGCGGTCATAGGTGCCGAGGCTGTCGAACTTGTCCCAATCGTCGTCGACCGCATCGACCTGGCTGCCGTCGGGGCGATGGAGGTCGCCGCCGAGTTGGAGGTTGTAGGGCGGGTCGGCGAAGATCATGTCGATCGACGCGGCGGGCAGCGAACGCATCATCGCGATGCAATCGCCCTGCAGGATGCTGTCGAGCGGCAGGTTCGCGACGGCCTTCGCTGCCGCGCGCTGCTTCGCGACCGGACCCTCGACCCGTTCCATCACACCCATGACCTGCCCCTGCTTCCGTTCGAAAGAAGGCCTTGATGAGTCCCGCGGAGTCCGCCGTCAAGCCCGGGATTCCGAGGAATCCGCCATCGGCGCGGCACGGCGCGACGAGAACGAAAGGAGTCTGCCACGACATATGGAGTCCGCCGCGACTCGCAGACTCAACCACTGGTGGTGTGGCCCGGCGGACTCACCTGCGAAAAATTTTTTCGAATGGCGCGGCGCTACCAGCGGTTCCAGACCTTCTCCGCGAAGCCGGGCAGGTCGCGCACCGTCATCGGCGTGCCGTCGTCGAGGATCACGCGGCCCGAGAACCAGCCGAACACCTGATCCTGCTCGGTCTTGACCATCCCCGCATCGACCTTTGCCCACCGGTTGACCACCGGCGCGAAATCCATCTCGAAGCGCCCGTCATTGCTGGTGAATCGCCACGGCGCGCTGTCGGGCGCGCCATCGGGCATGTGGAACGTCACCCGGTCCAGCTTGTGTGCGCGGCCGTCGACGAACAGCATATTCTCGCTCGCCGCCGAGGTGTCGCCGAAGCCATAGCCGATGTTGAAGCCGAACGGCCTGCCGTCGACCAGTCCCGACGCCGATCCCCAGTACCAGACATTGTCATAGGTCCAGACGCCGCGCCCCCAGTCGAGCACCGCGAAGGCACTTTCGGGAACGAAATCATAGCTTTCCGTTCCGACCCTCACTCGGCCTCGCGCCGGCATGCAGTTGATCTTCTGGTTATAATAGAAGGCCTGCGGATCGTCGGCGAAGGGCGTCGCGATCACCATCCGGTCCATGGGCGGCTGGTCGAGCCAGACCTCGCCCGACAGCCCGCGCCCATCATCGAACCCCGGCGCATGGACCGTCAGCCGCCGCCCGCCCGGTTCGTGGCGAAAGGCGAGTTCGAGACCGTCCTGCGCCTGGACGATGTCGCCGCGGTCGGCGCTGGCGGGAAGCGCCATGCTGCCCATCGGCTCGGCGATCAGGGCGCCGTGGTTGACGAAGCGCCGCCCGCGCAAATCCATCCAAGACACGCACAGAAAACCCGCATAGCCATTGTCGGCAACGGTCAGCGCGAGCCCGAAATCGCCATCGAGCACGCAATAATAGTCCCATTCCTTGATCCGCACCGGCTCCGCGCCGATCGCCGCGCGGTCGTAACGGCGGACCTCGCGCGTCGCATAGTCGGGGTCGATCAGCCGCCCCGCGGCATCGTGGAGCGGGCCTTCGGTCATCTGGCGCTGCATCGTCATCCTAGGTCACAGACCTAAAGCCCCGGATCGACGCCGGTCAGTTCGACCGAGCGGTCCCACAATTCGCGGGCGAGCCGGGGATCGCGCGCGCGGCCGGTCGCGCGCGCCGCGCCCGACGGCCCCGAAATCTCGCCCAGCCCCTGCGGCCCGACATAATCGCCGCCGCGCACCTTGGGCCCCGTCGCCGCCTGCAGCGTCGGCCAGGCGCCGCGTGCGGCGCTGTTGAAGAAAGGGGTCGCCAGCGGCGTCATCGAGCGCAACGGCCACGGCAGGTGCCGCGTCAATTCGGTGAGCGCGACGCCCGGATGGCAGCCGACCGCCTCGGTCTCCCGCCCCGCCGCGCGCAGCCGCCGGTCGAGCTCGAACATCGTCAGCAGATTGGCAAGCTTGCTCATCTGGTAGCGCGGCCAGCGAGAATAGCCGCGCGTCGCCGACAGGTCGCTGAAATCGATCTGACCTTCCTTGTGTGCGAGGCTCGCGGTGATGACGATACGGTGGTCGACATGCCGATGGAGCAGACCGGTGAAGGCGAAGGTGCCGAGATGGTTCACCCCGAATTGCAGCTCGAAGCCCTGCTTCGTCAGCGTCCGGGGCGGGATCATCACCCCGGCGTTGTTGATCAGCCCGTGCAGGCGCGGGCCCGCCAGCACCGCCGCCGCCGCGTCGCGCACCCGGTCGAGATCGGCGAGGTCGAGCGGCTGGAACGTCAGGTCGGCCTGCGGCACCTCGGCACGGATGTGCGCCATCGCCGCCTCGGCGCGCGCGGCATCGCGGCAGGCGAGGATCACATGCGCCCCGCGCGCGGCCAGCAGCTTTGCGGTTTCGAAGCCGATTCCGGCATTGGCCCCGGTGATCAGGAAGACACGCCCGGTCTGGGCCGACACATTGTCGGCCGTGAATCCGCTGCCCATCGCCCTCTCCCGCCGTCAGATCAGCGCCAGTTGCGCGACCGGCGCGAAACTGGAGCGGTGATGCGGCGTCGCGCCCAGCCGGCGCAGCGCCGCGAGATGCTCCGCGGTACCATAACCCATGTTGCGTTCCCAGCCAAAGCCGGGAAAGTCGCGCGCCGCCGCGACCATGATGCGGTCGCGATGCTCCTTGGCGATGATGCTCGCGGCGGAGATGCACGGATGCAGCGCATCGCCGCCGATCACCGCGCGCGCGCGATAGCGCCATCGCGGCAGCCGGTTGCCGTCGACCAGCACCTCGTGCGGGTCGCAGCCGAGCGCCTCGACCGCGCGCGTCATCGCAAGGAGGGTCGCCTGAAGGATGTTGATCGCATCGATCTCGGTAACGCTCGCCTCGCCGACGCCCCAGCGGCAGCGCGCCTTGATCTGGACCTCCAGTTCTCCACGCCGCTTCGCGCTGAGCTTCTTCGAATCGTCGAGCCCGGCGATGCCACCGTCGCACAGGATTACCGCCGCCGCGACCACCGGCCCGGCGAGCGGCCCGCGCCCAGCCTCGTCGACGCCGACGATCAGCATATCCCCTCCCGCTTGCGGGAGGGGCAGCGAGACCTGCGAGCTTGCTCGCCAGTCGCAGCGGGGCGGGCCATCTCGGCAGCGGGAACTCGCTTCGCTCGCACCCACACCTGGCCCCGCCCGCTTGCGGAAACGAGGCTCATAGCCGCCACGGCGGATACCTCCGATACTCGCCCGCCTGATAGAGGCACAGGCAATTGCCGGCCGGATCGGTCAGCCGCGCCTCGCGCCAGCCCCATTCCTCGTCGCGCGGCATGTGGTCGAAACGCACCCCGCGCCGCGCGAGATAGGCAACCCAGGCGTCGAGCGCGCCGCTTTCGAGATAGGTCGTCGCGCCGCCCGCTGCCGCGGTCTCGCCGACATGGATCGACAGGGTGACGCCGTTCACCGCCTCGAAGCGTGCATAGCCGTTCGCGGGACTGTCGACGATCTGCGTCAGACCCATCAGCTTGTAGAAGGCGACCGAGGCCGCATAATCCCGCGCCGGCAGTGTGAACTGATTGAGAGCGGGGCCGGTGAACAGCCCGTCGTTGCGCACCGCCTGCTGCCCCATCGGGCCATGGCCTTCGCCCAGCCCCGGCGCGGCGAGCAGCGACAGGCGCACGAAATCGCGCGCGCGCGCGATCGCGGGCTCCAGCGGCATGCCCTGCGCCAGCCCCGTCGCGATCGCGCTCGCCAGCGTACAGCCGGTGCCGTGGGTGTGCGGCGTGTCGATCCGCGGCGCCTCCCAGCGCGCGACCTCGCCCGCGTCGGGCTCGATCAGGCGGTCGGTCACCGTGTCGCCGTCGCCATGACCGCCCTTGGCGAGCAGCGCGCAACCGTGCGCGAGCACCGCCGCCTCACCGCCGAGCGCCGCCAGTTCATCGCGGTTCGGCGTCGCGACCGTCGCGCGATCGAGCAGCGCCTCGAAGGCGCGAATCGTCGCCGCATCGGCGAGCGCCGATCCGCTTGTCGCGACCATCACCGGATCGAAGACCACCGCCGCGCCGGCGAGGTCGGGCCGCGCGAGCCGGTCGGCGACCGCCGCCGCGGTCTGTGCGCTACCGATCATGCCGATCTTGACCGCGTCGACGCCGATGTCGGCCGCGACGCTGTCGATCTGCATCAGCACCATCTCGGCCGGCACCGCGTGGACACCCTGCACGCCCATCGTGTTCTGCGCGGTAATCGCGGCGATCGCGGTCATCGCGTGGCCGCCGAGCATCGTCACCGTCTTGATATCGGCCTGAATCCCGGCGCCGCCGCCGCTGTCGGAACCGGCGATGATCAGGACGCGCGCGGTCATCGGACGAGCCCGAATATCGAAATCATCGTGCGCCCGGATGCCGTCGCTCGGTCGAGGCCGGGAACTTCGCCAGTGCCGCCCCTTCGCGCAACGGCCGGTCGAGCAGGTCGCCGCCGCAATTGGGGCAGCGCTCGTCGAGTTTATCGGCACAGGTCGCGCAGAACGTGCATTCGAACGAGCAGATGAACGCGCCGTGGATATCGGCGGGCAGGTCGCGGCCGCAGCGTTCGCAATCGGGGCGCATTTCCAGCATATGATTGTTCCTTAACTTCCGTTTGCCCCGAGCTTGTCGAAGGGGGCCATTTTTCCTTCCCCGCTCTTAGAGAGAAGAACGGTGCTTCGACAAGCTCGGCACGAACGGAAACAAAAAAGCTTCTATTCCGCCGCGACGCGCACCGCGTCGCAGATCATGTCGACGACCCGTTCCACCTGTCCGGCGTCGTCGCCCTCGGCCATCACCCGGATGACGGGTTCGGTGCCCGAGGCGCGGATCACCAGCCGGCCCTTGTCCGCCAGCATCGCCTCGCCCTCGGCGATCGCCGCCGCGACCTGCGCATCCTCGAGCGGTTTGCCACCGGCGAAGCGCACATTCTTCAGCAATTGCGGCACCGGGTCGAACTGGTGGAGCAGCGCGCTCGCCGGCTTGCCGCTCGTGACCAGTTCCGCCAGCACCTGCAGCGCGGCGAGCGTGCCGTCGCCGGTCGTCGCATGGTCCGACAGGATCATGTGTCCCGACTGCTCGCCGCCGACGTTGAACCCGCCCTCGCGCATCCGTTCGAGGACATAGCGGTCGCCGACCTTGGTGCGGTCGAGCCGCAGCCCTTCGCCTTCGAGGAAGCGTTCGAGGCCGAGGTTGGACATCACCGTCGCGACGATGCCGCCGCCCTTCAGCCGCCCCTGCCGCGCCCAGCTTGCACCGATCAGCGCCATGATCTGGTCGCCGTCGACGATCGCGCCCGCTTCGTCGACGACGATCAGCCGGTCGGCGTCCCCGTCGAGCGCGATGCCGATGTCGGCACCGCTCGCCACCACCGTTTCCTGCAACAGGCCCGGCGCGGTCGAACCGCATTTGTCGTTGATGTTGGTGCCGTTGGGGGTGACGCCGACCGCGATTACGTCGGCACCGAGTTCCCAGAACACCGTCGGCGCGCTGTTGTATGCCGCGCCATTGGCACAATCAATCACGATCTTCAGCCCGTCGAGGCGCACTGCGGGCGGCAGGCTGTTCTTCACCGCGTGGATATAGCGCCCCCGCGCGTCCTCGATCCGCTTGGCGCGCCCGATGTGCGCCGGCGCGGCAAGCGGCGGCTCACTGGCGAGCAGCAGCTCGATCGCCGCCTCGTCAGCGTCGGACAGCTTGTAGCCGTCGGGGCCGAACAGCTTGATGCCATTGTCGTGGAACGGATTGTGGCTGGCGGAGATCATCACGCCCAGGTCGGCGCGCATCGACGGGGTCAGCATCGCGACCGCGGGCGTCGGCATCGGCCCGACCTGCACCACGTCCATCCCGACGCTGGTGAATCCCGCGACCAGCGCATTTTCCAGCATATAGCCCGACAGGCGCGTGTCCTTGCCGATCACCACGCGGTGCTTGTGCGTCCCGCGCAGGAAATGCGCGCCCGCCGCCATGCCCACGCGCATCGCGACCTCGACGGTCATCGGAACCTGGTTGGTCAGCCCGCGAATGCCGTCGGTCCCGAAAAACTTGCGCATGGCACCTCCGCTTCCTAATCGTCGGGATCAGACGCGAGCCCATCCCGCACAACCGGGACGGCCCTAAGTCACCCATTTTTGCTTGGCAAGCGGGCCGGGGGGTTTGAACGTGAAATCGGCATGGATCATCCTTTCGGCGCTGGTCGCAGGGATGCTGCTCGGGATCGGCATCGAAGGCGTTTCGCCGTCGGCGGCGCAGGCGTCGCTGCCGTTCGTCGAACCGTTCGGAACGCTGTGGCTCAACGCGCTCAAGATGACGATCATTCCGCTGATCGTCGCGCTGCTGATCACCGGCATCACCGCGACCGCCGACGCCGCGCGCGCCGGGGCGCTCGCCGCGCGCGCGGTGATGACCTTCCTCGGCGCCATCTTCCTGTCGGGGCTGATGTCACTGATCATGACCCCGTTGCTGATCGAGCTGTTCCCGCTGTCGGCGGAGGCGGCCGCGGCGCTGCGCCACGGGCTCGGCGGCACGGCGCAGACCGCGCCCTCGCCGACCTTCGGCGATTTCCTGCTGTCGCTGATCCCGACCAACCCGATCGCAGCGGCGGCCGAGACGGCGGTGCTGCCGCTGATCGTCTTCACCACCATCTTCGCCTTCGCGATCACCCGCATCGGCGAAGCGCAGCGCGCCCTGCTGTCGAACCTGTTCAAGGCGCTGGGCGACGCGATGCTCGTCGTCATCGGCTGGGTGCTCGCGCTCGCGCCCTTCGGCGTCTTCGCGCTCGGCTATGCGCTCGCGGTCAAGGCGGGGGTCGCGGCGTTCGGCGGGCTGGTCCATTATGTGCTGATCGTGTCGGGCATCGGGGTATGCTGCGTCGTGCTGGGGCTGCTGCTCGCCTGGCTCGCCGTCGGAGTGCCGCTGCCGCGCTTCGTCCGCGCGATGGTGCCGACGCTGGCGGTGGCGATCAGCACGCAAAGCTCGCTCGCCTGCCTGCCCGCGATGCTCCAGGCGTCGGCCGAACTGGGCGTGCCGCCGAAAAAGGCCGACATCGTGCTGCCGCTCGCGGTCGCGCTGTTCCGCTTCACCAGCACCGCGATGAACCTGGCGGTCGTCGTCTATATCGCCTGGCTGTTCGGGATCGGGCTGACGCCGTGGACGATGGCGGTCGGCCTCGCGGTCGCGATGGCGGCGGCGCTGTCGTCGGTCAGCCTGCCGGGGTCGATCAGCTATGTGACCTCGATCGCCCCGATCGCGGTGTCGATGGGCGTGCCCGTCGCGCCGCTGGGGCTGCTCGTCGCGGTCGAGACCTTCCCCGACATCTTCCGCACCATCGGCAACGTCGTCGGCGACGTCGCCGCCACCAAATTCGCCGCCGACCGGGTCGACGACGCACCCGCAGAAGGAGTTTCGCCATGAAATACCGCACGCTCGGCAACGGCCTGACCGTCTCCGCCATCGGCATCGGCTGCATGCCGATGATCAAGGGCGGCAACATCCTCTACGGCGAGAACGCCGACATCGACGAATCGACGCGGACGATCCATCGCGCGATCGACCTGGGCGTGACCTTCTTCGACACCGCCGAAATCTATGGTCCTTTCAGCAACGAGGAACTGCTCGGCGAAGCGATCCGGGGCAAGCGCGCGGGACTCGTCGTCGCGACCAAGTTCGGCTTCCGCTTCGAAGGTCAGCGGATCACCGGGGTCGACGGCAGCCCCGCCAACGCCCGCCGCGCCTGCGAAGGATCGCTGCGACGGCTCGGCATCGACACGATCGACCTCTTCTACCAGCACCGCGTCGACCCGGCCGTGCCGATCGAGGAAACCGTCGGCGGCATGATGGAGCTGGTGGCGGAAGGCAAGGTCCGCCACATCGCCTTGTCCGAGGCCGGCCCCGAAACGCTGCGCCGCGCCGCAAAGGCCGCGCCGATCACCGCCCTCCAGAGCGAATATTCGATCTGGGAGCGCGACGTGGAGGAAGAAATCCTGCCCGCCTGCCGCGAGCATGGCATCGGCTTCATCCCCTATTCGCCGCTCGGCCGCGGCTTCCTGACCGGCAGCGTGCGCAGCCGCGACGACCTGCCCGAGCAGGACTGGCGCCGCAACGATCCGCGCTATTCGGACGAGAATCTGCCCGCGAACCTGCGGATCGTCGATGCGATCGCGGCGGTCGCGGCGCGGCATGGCGTCTCCAACGCACAGGTCGCGCTCGCCTGGCTGCTCGCGCAGGGCGACGACATCGTGCCGATCCCCGGCACCAAGCGCCGCGTGACGATGGAGGACAGCGTCGGCGCGGCCGACCTGATGCTGACCGCCGACGACCTCGCCGCAATCGCCGCAGCAGCGCCGCGCGGCGGCACCAGCGGCCCTCGCTACGGCGAACAGGGCATGCGGATGGTGCGGCTTTAGGAGCGCCCCACGCCCCTCAAATGCGTGTCGAGCCGCTCCGCCAGCGCGTCGACCTTGTCCATCAACTCGGCGATGCGCATCTGGTCGATCTTCTCGTGCAGCCGCATGATCTCCAGTTCGGCGCGCAGGTTGATCTCGTAATCGAGCTTTTCGGTGAGCCGGTCCTTTGCCGCCTGCCGGTTCTGGCTCATCATGATGACCGGCGCCTGCACCGCCGCGAGCATCGACAGCATCAGGTTGAGAAAGATGAACGGATAGGGGTCGAAGGCGAGCCCCAGCCGGTCGAGCGCTTTCGAATTGATCAGCATCCATACGAACAGCACGCACGAAAAGGCGATGATGAAGCGCCACGACCCGCCCACCGCCGCGACCCGGTCGGCGAGCCGCTCGCCGAAGCTCGGCCGCGTCGCGCCGTCGTCGGCTTCGCCGATCGACTGGCTCGTCGGCGAGCGCTCGGCGATCGATCGGATCACCCGCTGCTCGGCCCGGTCGAGTTCGTCATAGGCGCAGCCGAGCAGGCGCAGCGACAGGTCGGACATTCTTTCGTCGCTGTTCACCGCGCCCTCACCCGATCCAGCGCCAGATGCCCGCCGCCATGAAGCCGAGCGCGCCGTGCGCCCAGGTCGCGGCGAGCCACAGCACGAAGCCGCCGGCCAGCGCATGGCCGCGCGGGATCGCGTCGCCCCAGGGGGTGACGCCCGCGACCTGCCGCGCGAAGGGGATGAAGCTGGTGCGCGCCGCCCAATGCCGCCACGCATCGCCCATCAGCCGCGCCTTCTTCACATCCTGCCCCGCCGAACCGACGAGCGCGAGAAAGGCGATCGTCGCCGACAGCACGAGTTGCCCCGGCGTCGGCATGACGAGCGCATGGGCGAGCGCCCACAGTGCAAAGCCCCACATCATCGGGTGCCGGGTGATCGCGAAGACGCCGCGCGGCGCCTTCTGCGCGGCAAAGGCGGCGCCGGGCGCGGGCAGCGCCGGATTGCCGATCAGCGATCCCATGAACAGGATGCTCGCGAACAGCACGAGCAGCGACGCCAGCGCCCACAACGGATCGTCGACGGCCCACAGCGGCGGTTCGGGCGGCATGCCGCGCCACGCCTGCACGACCATCGCCAGCGTTGCGAAGGCGACGACCGAATAGACGATCTGGAAACCGCGCGGGCCGAGCCGCCCAGCCAGCGGGTCGCGCAACGGATGCGAGAGCAGGAGGTGCGAACCGACGAAGAGCACGCAGGTCGTGATCAACAGCGACATCGGTTCCACGGGGTTCGTCTCCCTCCTGCGCGCCCTTCCGGCGCTACGTCATCGATCGTAGGCCTTGGGCAGCGCCCCTTCCTGCGGCGTGGCATAGCGGTCGCGCAACCGGTCCTGCCGCGTCGTCAACGACTGGCGCTTGCCGTCGATCCAGATCGCCGTCGGGCGACTGCCGAGTTCGAGCGGGTCGCGGTCCCAGATCACCACGTCGCCAACCCGGCCGGGTTTCAGTGACCCGATGGCGCCGTCCATGCCGATCGCGCGCGCCGGGGCGCTGCTGATCGCGGCAAAGGCCTGGTCCCAGCTCAGCCCGCTGGCTCCCGGCTGGCGGGTGAGCGCCACCAGATTGCCGGCATATTGCGTCGTATACCCCATTTTGTGCGCATCGTCGTCGTCGAACACACCGACCGACACGTCGATTCCGGCCGCCTTCAGCCGTCCCGCGTTCGACTGCGTCGCGCCCAGCCGCTCGAAGCTGTCGGGCAGGTCGCTGAGCGGCGATAGGATCACCGGCACCTTCGCGGCGACGATCTGCGGCGCCACCAGCCATCCCTCGGTCGCGCCGACGAGGACGAGCTTCAACGCCGGGAAATCGCTCTTGAGCCCCAGCACGTTCAATATGTCGGCGGCGCGATCGACGCGCACGAACAGCGGCGTCGTGCCGTCGATCACCCGCACCAGCGCATCGGCGTCGGCGCGCTGGATCATCGCGTCATTGCCCCATTCGGCGAGCGCCGCGGGATTGCGCGCATAGCTGCGCGCCGCGAGCAATTGTTCGCGGAACAGCAGGAAGGTCGCGGCGCGGCTGCCGCCCGCCTTTGCCGATCCATCCTCGCCGAAGGCGACGAACTGCAAGGCGCGGGGCCGCGTCACCATGGCCATGTCGTCGCCCAGGTCGACGACGGCGCCCTGCCCTGCGAACAGGTTGCTGCTGCCGCTCGGCGCGACGATCGCGCGGGTGACGCCCGCGGCGCGGTTCACCGCGACGGGCGAGCCCATCGGGTTGAGCGCGGGCGCGATGTCGAGCCCGGCCGAAAAGCGCGTGCGCGCCGCGGCGCGGTCGTTGGTGCCCGGCACGGCATCGACCTCGACCAGCCCGACGCGGCTGAACGCCGCGACGATCCCCGGCGTCACATAGCGGCCGCCGGCGTCGACCGCCTCGATCCCCGCGGGAACGGCGACACCCGCGCCGGCGGCGACGACCTTGCCGCCGCGCACCACGACGGTGCCGCCCTCGATCGGCGCGCTGCCGTCACCGACGACCAGCTTCGCGTTGGTGATCGCGATATCCTGCGCCGCGACCGGCGAAGCCGCCGCCACGGCGACGGAAAGCAGAAGCGCGCGCATCATTTCACATCTCCCTCGCCCGGCTGGCCCAGCTCGAAATCGCTCACCGGCCGCCGCTTGGGGTCCATCGCGTCGTACAGCAGCGCCCCGTCGACCCACACTTTTTCGGGGCGCGTATAGACACTGAACGGATTGCCGTTCCACAGCACGACATCGGCCATCTTGCCGGGCTTCAGGCTGCCCGTCTTCGCCTCGATACCCAGCGCCTTCGCCGGGTTGTAGGACAGCCAGGTCCACGCCTGCTCGTCGCTGATCTCGATCCCCATGCGGCGCCCGGCGGCAAGGCCCTTCGCCGCTTCCTGGTTGAGCCGCTGGATCTGGTTCGCATCGTCCGAATGGACGATCGTGCAGGTGCCGGCCTTGTAGACGAGCGGAATATTCTCCGGCACGCTGTCATAGGCTTCCATCTTGAAGCCCCACCAGTCGGCCCACAGCGCGGCGCAGATTCCCTCGCGCTGCAGCAGGTCGGCGATCTTGTAGGCCTCGACCGCGTGATGGAAGGCCGCGACCTTGTAGCCGAACTCGTGGCTCATATCGATGACCTGCGCCATCTCGTCGGCACGATAGCAATGGTTCTGCACCCGGATTTCGCCCGACAGCACGCCCGCGAGCGTCTCCATCGCCAGGTCGCGGTCGACCGTCTTTCCGTCGTCGAGCTTCTTCTTGTACGCCGCCGCCTTGGCCCAGGTCTGGCGATCGACTGCCATATTGCCCATGCGGGTCGACGGCATCCGGCCCTTGGCGCCATAGACGCGCTTCGGATTCTCGCCGCACGCCATCTTCAGCCCATAGGGCGCGCCGGGGAATTTCATGCCCTGCACCGTGCGCGCGGGCACGTTCTTGAGCACGACCGAGCGTCCGCCGATCAGGTTGGCGCTGCCCGGCAGGATCTGGAGCGTCGTGACGCCGCCGTTGGTAAGCGCGCGGCCGAACCCCGGGTCCTGCGGCCAGACGCTGTGCTCGGCCCATACCTCGGGCGTCGTCGGGCTGGTCGCCTCGTTGCCGTCCGAATGCGCGGGAACGCTGGGCGAGGGATAGTCGCCAAGATGGCTGTGGATGTCGATGATGCCGGGGGTCAGATATTTGCCCGTTCCGTCATAGACCGCGATGTCGGCCGGGATCGGCAGGTCGGCGCCACCGATCGCCTCGAGCTTGCCGTTCGTCAGCAGCACGGTGCCGTTGTCGATCCGCCCGCCCTCGCCGTCGAAGATCGTGACATTGCGCACCGCGGTCGCCTGCCCCGGATAGGGCTTGTAGGTCGAAGGATAGGGGTCCTTGTCGAACTTGGCGGGTTTGTCCGCCGTCGCCGCCGGCTTGTCGTTCGCCGACTCCACCGTGCCGTTCGACGCCGCGCATCCCGCGAACGCCAGCGACACCGCAGCCAGCAGGCTGCCCCTTACGCCCCTTGTCATATTATGCTCCCGGATTGGTAACAGGATGGACGCCGGCGCCCTGCGGCTCGGCCAGTTCCTCGGCGCCGGCCAGTTCGCCTTCGCGATCGCGCAGCGTGTCGAGGTGCATCCATTTCTTCACGATCGGCGACAGCGCGAGGACGACGACGCTCGCGCCGATGGTGATCAGGCCGATCTCCCAATAGATGCCGAGCGTCGCTTCCTTGGTCATGTCGCCGCTTTCGCCGCCGGTCGCCTCGCCGATCTTGCCGGCGACGAAATTGCCCACCGCGGTCATGTAGAACCACGCCCCCATGATCAGCGACGCCATGAACGACGGCGCGAGCCGGTTCATCGCGCTCAGCCCCACCGGCGACAGGCAAAGCTCGCCCGTGGTGTGGAGGAGATAGAGCAGGAAGACGAAGATCACCGGGGTCGCGACTTCCGGCGCAACGCTGTTCGCGCCCCAGACGAAGACGAGGAAGCCCGCGCCGACCTGCGCCAGCGCCAGCGCGAACTTCGCGGGCGCCGAAGGCTCCAGCCCGCGCTTGCCGAGCCATTGCCACAGCCCGGCAAAGACCGGCGCGAACAGGATGATGTAGATCGGGTTGATCGACTGGAACACCGACGCGGGCACCCCGCCTGTATCGACATAGCGGTCGGTGTAGAGGTTGAAGCTGCCGCCCGCCTGTTCGAACAGGCCCCAGAACAGCGGGTTGAGCGCGATCAGGAAGAGGATGGCGAAGATGCGTTCGCGCGGTTCCTTATCCAGCTTGAACGCCTGGAACAGCACCCAGCCGAGCAGCGAGAAGCCCGAAACGACGAGCAGCGTCTGAATGACGTCCTGATACTGGACGAGCGCCCACATCACCGCGACCGCGGCGAGGCCGACGCCATAGACGGTCCATTCGGTCTGGCGCGACAGCGGCGCGGACGCCTCGCCGGCGCCGAGCAGCACCTTCTTGCCGAGCACGAAGACGATCAGGCCGGCGATCATGCCGATGCCCGCGAGGCCGAAGCCGTAGGACCAGCCGACCTTCTGCCCCAGATAGCCGACGAGGATCGTGCCGAGCGCGGCGCCGACGTTAATCCCCATGTAGAAGATGGTGTAGGCCGCGTCGCGGCGCAGGTCGGTCAGGCGATAGAGCTGGCCGACCATCACCGAGATATTGGCCTTCAGGAAACCCGAGCCGACGATGATCAGCGCGAGCGCGAGCCAGAAGATGTTGATCGCGGAATCGGCCTGCTTCGTCGCGGCGTCGGTGATGCCGTGATCGCCCTCGAACGCCATGAAGAGATGGCCGAGTGCGAGCAGGATACCGCCGAACAGCACCGCCTTGCGCTGCCCCAGATAGCGGTCAGCAAGATAGCCGCCAAGCACCGGGGTGATATAGACGAGCGCGGTATAGGCGCCATAGATCAGGTTCGACTTGCCGTCGGAGAACAGCCAGTGCTGCGTCAGGTAGAAGATCAGCAGCGCGCGCATGCCATAGTAGGAGAAACGCTCCCACATCTCGGCGAAGAAGAGCATGTAGAGGCCCTTCGGGTGCCCGGCGAACTCGGGCTTTCTGCTGCCCGCGATGAGCGCGCCGATGCTCAGGAAGACGCCGAGGATGACCAGCGCGATGACCGCGATCCAGTCCCCCTCGTCCCACAAGGCCATGTCTTTCATGCGCGCGCGTCCCTTTTCCCTGTTTCATGTATTGCGGCCCCTCCGCCGCGCGAATGCGACAACCTAGCGCGAAAATTGCGTATGGAAAGAATCTAATTGCGCGCGTAACCAGTCCGGGCCGCGGCGTGCTCTTGCGAAAGCTTCGCAAAAAGCCCACATGCGCGGGCATGTTCAACGACACCTCCTCGCTGCTCGCCCATCTTTCGACACGCCGTTCGGGCAAGGCGCGCGACATGGTCGCGCCCGGACCCGATGCCGCGCAACTGCGCGCGATCCTGTCGCTGGCCCTGCGCACGCCCGATCATGGCAAGCTCGCCCCGTGGCGCATCGTCACCGTGGCGGACAGCCAGCGCGATGCCTTTGCGGCGCTGCTGAAGCGGGCGTGGATCGACGAGCATCCGGGCGCCGAGGGGATGGACCTGTCCGCGCTCGACCAGTTCGCGCATCAGGCGCCGACGTTGCTGGTGCTGCTCTCGACACCGGTCGCCGACAGCAAGATTCCGCGCTGGGAACAACAGATGTCGGCGGGCGCGGTCGGCATGAACCTGCTCCACGCGGCGCATGCCCATGGCTTCGTCGGAAGTTGGCTGACCGGCTGGGCCGCCTATTCCCTGCCGGTCGCGGCGGCGTTCGGCGCGCGCGAGGGCGATACGATCGTCGGCTATTTCTTCCTCGGCACGCCGGCCAGGCCGCTCGATGAACGGCCGCGACCGGAATATGGCGATGTCGTCCGCGACTGGGACATATAGTTTCGCCATCGAAAAGCATCACGCAAGGATCGCAATTTGACTGTGATGCTGTCTTATGGCATTAAGTCGGCATGCTCGATCAATCGAAACCGGTCTACCAGCGGCTGCGCGATGTCATCGCCAACGCGATCCTCGACGGCACCTATCGCGACGGCGACATGCTGCCGTCGGTCCGTTCGCTCGCGGCGGAGGAAGGCGCCAACCCGCTGACCGTCGCCAAGGCCTATCAGACCTTTCAGGACGAGGGGCTGGTCACGGTGAAGCGCGGCGTCGGCATGTTCGTCGCCGAGGGGGCGACCGATCGGCTGCGCACCCTGATGCGCGAGGATTTCCTGACCAACATCTGGCCGCCGGTCGCGCAGCAGATTCGCCGCATCGGCCTCGACGCGCGCGCGCTGCTCGACCTGACCGACGCCTGATTCGCCGGCTCGCCGGTTGCGGCGCGATGCTCAGCGCCCGATCTGGTCAGCCTTGTCGCGCAGGTCCTCCGCCGCCTGCCGGTCGCCCTGCCGTTCGAGCAGGTCGGCATAGATCAGCATGATGTCGCCGTTCAGCGGCTGGAGCCGGTAGGCGAGCGCAATCAGCGGCAGCGCGCGGTCGTCGCGATCCTTCGCGGCCCACGCGCGCGCCAGTTCGCGCAGGATCACGACGTCGCGATTGCCGATGCGCCGGCGGACGCGCTCGAAATGCGCGATCGCCTGGTCCCAATGCTCGAGATCCATCGCAAGGTGCCCGGCCAGCCGGTCGGCGGCGATGCTCGACGGCTGGCTGTCGCGTAATGCGAGGATCGCGGCGCCCGACCCCGCGGGATCGTTCGCGCGGTACAGCGCATTGGCGAGGCGCAGCGTCGTCCGCTCGCTCGCGTCGAGGTCGCGCGCCTTGCGATAGGCCTCGATCGCCAGCTCATATTGCCCGCCCGCCATCGCGGCGTCGCCCAGCAGGATATGCGCGTCGGCGACCCCCCGATTCGCATCGCGGAGCGCCCGCGCGCGATTGATCGCCGCGCCGCCGCGCCCGCGTTCGATGTCCGCGGCGATGGCGGGGATCACATTCGCCGGGTCGAGCGGCGCGGCGTCGGCGCGCATCGCGACGAGCCCATAGTCGTCGTCGACCGCAAAGGGCGCCGCATCGCCCCGCGTCAGCGCGGCCGCGCGCGTCATATAGCCCGCCGATGCCGCACGCGCGCCCTGCTCTGCGGCGACGCGCGCCGCGAGCAGCAGCGACCAGCTGTCGGCATCGGCGCGCGCCACCAGCGGCGCCAGCGCCTCGCCGGCGCCGTCGGCATCGCCATCGGCCCAGTTCGCCGCCGCCAGGATACGCCGCGCCGTCGCATTGTCGGGCTGCGCCATCAGCAGGCGCTCGGCCCAGCTCGCCGCCACCGCCTCGCCGCCGAGCTGCAACTCGACGACCGCGCTCAGCAGCATGAAGCCGGGCTGATCGTCCATCTCGCCGCGCGTGCGCTGCAACAGGCTGCGCGCCAGCTGGTAATCGTCGGCGCGCGCGGCCAGCACCGCCTGCAGATAATAGAGGCGCGGATCGCCCGGCGTGACCGCCGCGGCGCGGCGCAGCGCCGCGAGCATGTCGCGGTAGCGCCCGAGATCGCCGAAGGTCGCGGCCTGGTCGATCAGCGCCCCGGCATTGTCGGGGTCGATCGCCAGCGCCTTGTCGTACCAGGACAGCGCGGCGACCAGGCCCTGCTGCGTGCGCACCAGATTGGCCTTCAGCGCCAGCGCCCCGCTGTTCTGCGGATCGAGTTCGATCGCATAGTCGACCGCGTCGCGCGCGCCGAGCGTATCGGCATTGGCGTCGCGAAAGCGCGCGACGTCGACCCACAGCGCCGATTCGCGCGGCAGTTCGCGCACCGCGCGGTCGAAGGCATCGCGCGCCGCGCCCAGGTCGCCATTGTCGAGATGGACGTTGCCCGCCACCCACGCCGCTTCGCCGATCGCCTCGGGCGCGATCGGGCCGGCGTCGAGCGTCTGCAATGCCCGCCGCCCGTCGCCCTGCATCGCATAGGCGCGCGCGAGCAGCGGGCGCAGCACCTCGGCATTGCCCCCCGCCGCGAGCGCGGCCTTGACCGCGGCTTCGGCGGCGACGCCGTCGTGCAGCGCGATCGCGACGCGCGCCAGTTCGGTCCGCGCGTCGAGCGCGGCGGGGTCATCGGCGATGGCATCGCGCAGTTCGGCGCGGCGTTCCTCGAGCGTCGCGCGCCGGTCCTGCGGGCGCGGGCCGCCGCACCCCGCGAGCAGCGCCGCCCCGCACAGCGCGCCGATCCAGGCCCCCCGGACGCGCATTCACCCCTGCATCTGATATTGCTTGAGAAGGTCGTAGAGCGTCGGACGGCTGATCCCGAGCAACTTCGCCGCCAGCGAGATATTGCCCTCGCTCTGCGTCATCGCGCGGCGGATCGCGACCCGGTCCGCCGCCTCGCGCGCGCCGCGCAGGTTCAGATAGGCCTCCTCGCCCCCGTCGCCCGCCGCCGCCATGTCGAGGTCGTCGCGGGTGACGAGCTTGCCGTCGGCCATGATGACGGCGCGCTTGATCCGGTTTTCAAGCTCGCGGACATTGCCCGGCCACCGCCCCTCGTCGATCGCCTGCAGCGCGTCGGGCGCGAAGCCGCGGACGCCCGAGTTCATCGCCGGCGCATATTGGTGGAGGAAATGCCGCGCGAGCAGCACCGGGTCGCCCGGACGTTCGGCGAGCGCGGGAATCCGCACCACCATCTCGGCCAGCCGATAATAGAGATCGTCGCGAAAGCTGCCCGCGGCGATCATCGCGTCGAGGTCGCGGTGCGTCGCGCAGACGATGCGCGTGTCGACCGCGATCGGCTTGCGCCCGCCGATGCGCTCGATCGTCCGCTCCTGCAGGAAGCGCAGCAGCTTGACCTGCAGCGGCAGCGGGATGTCGCCGACCTCGTCGAGGAACAGGGTGCCGCCGTGCGCCAGTTCGATCTTGCCCTCGGTCGTCTTGACGGCGCCGGTGAAGGCCCCCTTCTCATGCCCGAACAGCTCGCTTTCGAGCAGATTCTCGGGGATCGCGGCGCAGTTGATGGCGACGAAGGCACCGTCGCGGCGCGGGCTCGCCTCGTGCAGGCCGCGCGCCAGCAACTCCTTGCCGGTGCCGCTCGCGCCGAGCAGCATGACCGAAACGTCGAGCCCGGCGACGCGCTCGATCGTGCGCGCAACCTTCAGCATCTCGGGGGCGCCGGTAATCATGCCGCCAAGGACGCGGTTGTCGTTCGCGCCCTCGCCCGCGAGCCGGGCATTCTCGGCCTCCAGATCGTGGACATGAAAGGCGCGGCGAACGATCAGGCCCAGTTCCTCTATGGCGATCGGCTTCTGATAGAAATCCCAGGCGCCGCTCGCAATCGCCGCCAGCGCGCTCGCGCGTTCGCCGTGTCCCGACACGACGATCACCTTCGTATCGGGTTTCATTTCGAGGATCGCCTTCAGCAGGCGAAACCCCTCGCGCGTGCCGTCGGCGTCGGGCGGCAGGCCCAGGTCGAGCGTAACCACCGCCGGCTCCTCGGCACGCAGCAGGTCGATCGCGGCGTCATGATCGCCCGCGATCAGCACGCGATAATCGTCATAGGCCCATTTGAGCTGCGCCTGCAGGCCGGGGTCGTCCTCGACCACCAGCAGCGCACGCGGCTCTCCCCCCCTGTCGCTCATCGCGTCGCCACCTTCGTCATCATCGTTCCGATCGCTTCCTCCGCCGCCGCGCCGCCGGCAAGCGGCAGCCACAGCGTGAACCGGCTTCCCTCTCCCGGCTCGCTCGAAACGTCGATCATGCCCCCCATCGCCTGCGCGATCTGCAATGCCTCGAACGCGCCGAGGCCGAAGCCGCCCTCCTTGGTCGATACGAAGGGCTTGAACAGTTCGTCGCGGATGAAGGCGCGGCTCATCCCCACGCCGCGGTCGATCACGTCGATTCGCACCCGCCCCTGCTCGCTCGCCGCGACAAGCTGCACGGTGGCGCCCTGGGGCGAAGCGTCGAGCGCATTGGCGGCGAGCTGCTCGACGATCTGGGCGATCGCCGCGCCGTCGCCGCGCGCGGCGAGCCCGGCATCGCAGCCCACGAACAGGTCGCCGCGCGGCCGCAGCCCGGCCGCCACATCGGTCAGGATCGGCTCGACCAGCACGCGCTCGACGCTCGCCGCCCGCGCGCGCTCGCGCGGTGCCAGCCGGGTCAGAAGATCGCTGAGCCGCCCCGCGGAGATTGTCAGCGTCTCGACCATGTCGGCGCGGAACGCGGGCTTGTCGGCGTGGCGCTCGGCATTGCGCGCGAGCAGCGAAAGCTGGCTCGCCAGATTCTTGATGTCGTGCATGATGAAGGCGAAACGGCGGTTGAACTCGTCGAAGCGGCGCGCCTCGGAAAGCGCCTGCTGGCTCTGCGATTCGGCCAGATAGCTCGCCGCCTGCTGCCCCGCGATCCGCAGCACGTCGAAATCCTCCCAGTCGAGCGCGCGCAGCGCGGGCGGGCGGTGCAGCACGGCGACCGCGATCATGCGCTGGAAATGCAGCAGCGGGACGACGACCCAGGCGCGCGCATCGGCGATCAGCCAGTCGGGCATCGCCAGCGCCTCGGCATCGTCGGCGCGCCCGTGGCGCACCGCTTCGAGGTCGACGATATGCTGCGTTTCCTGCAACATGAAGGCGGTGCGCAGCGGCAGCCGTGCATCCTCGTCGATCGCGACGGGCCAGCCCCAATGCTCGGCGACGTGAAAGCCGCCCTGCGCGTCGGGCAGCATCAGCAGCGCCGCGGGGCTTCCCGTCAGTTCGGCCAGCGCCTTGGCCACGCGCCGATGCAGGCTGGTGCCGCCCTCCTCCACCTGCGCCAGCGTCGCGGTGAAGCGCATCCACTCGGACCGATAGTCGTAGCGATGCTCGAAGAAATGCTTGCTGATCGTGACCGACAGCCACGCGCGCGCGCGCGCCGATGCGAACAGCAGCCCGCCCGCGCCGAGCGCGACGAGCAGGAAAAGGCTTTGCGCAAGCTCGCCATAATCCCCGCCGACCAGCCGCGCCACGGCGCCCGCCAGCGCGATCAGGATCAGATAGGCGGCGCCGCCGACGAGCAGGACGGCGCGCATCGCGGCGGGCCGCGACAGCCGCATCCGCTCGCGCCCGATATCCATCGCGGCAATGACGAAGGTGGGCAGGATCAGCAGCGCCACCGCTGGGACGAGCGCGATCAGCGTCGAGGCGCGCTGTCCGGTCAGCGTGCCGATCAACTGGATATTGAGTTCATAGGCCCACAGCATCGCAAAGCCCCCCGCGACGGCAAGGGTCGGCATCCGCATCCGGCCGCCGGCGTGGCGGGCGCCGCCGTCGATCAGCAGCAGCCCGCCCGACGCCACGACCATCGCGACGATCGTCAGCGTCGGCTTCAGCCACGCCGCCGCGGTGCCGCCGTCATGGAGCCATGCGGCCGCGCCGCCCGCCAGCATCGCAAGACAGAGCGCCGCAAGCAGCCGCTGGATCAGCCGCAGCGCTTGCGAGGTCGGCGCCGCCGCGGTCCGAAAGGTCCCGGCGAGCCAGCCAAGGATCGCCAGATCGCGCAGCGCCTGTGCCGCGAGCGTCGGCGGCGACCCCGCGCCCGACAGATACAGCGCGGCGCACCAGAGCGCCATCGCCGCCGCCGCGATCGTCAGCCGCCCCGGCGCCGGCATCAGCACCGCCATGCGCGCGCGCGGACGCGTCAGCAGCCAGATCAGCGCGCCGACGAAGCCGAGCAGCGCCAGACCCGCCAGCAGGTCCGACAGGGCCGACAGCGCGCCCATGTCAGCGGGCCCCTTCCGGCCACAACACGACCCGCACCGTCTGGAGCAGGATCAGCAGGTCGAGGAAGGGCGAATAATTCTTGGCATAGTAAAGGTCGTATTCGAGCTTCACCCGCGCATCCTCGACCGACGCGCCATAGGGATAATTGATCTGCGCCCAGCCGGTGAGCCCCGGCTTCACCATGTGCCGCTCGGCATAATAGGACAGCTCGCGTTCGAGTTCGGCGACGAAGCCCGGCCGCTCGGGGCGCGGGCCGACGATACTCATCTCGCCCTTGAGCACGCACCAGAGCTGCGGCAGTTCGTCGATGCGCAGCTTGCGGATGACATGCCCGACGCGGGTGACGCGCGGGTCGTTCTCGCTCGCCCAGACCGGCTGCCCCGCCGCCTCGGCATCGGTGCGCATCGACCGGATCTTCCAGATCCGGTACGGTTCGCCGAACAGGCCGACGCGCGACTGGCCATAGAAAGCGGGGCCCCGGCTGTCGATCTTCACCGCGATCGCCGCGATCAGGATCAGCGGCAGGCCGACCACCAGCACCGCGATGCTGGCGATGATATCGAATATCCGCTTGCCGACGCGCGAGATTCGCTGCCCCGCCGAAAAGCCGTCGGAAAAGATCAGCGCGCTGGGGTTGGTCGTCGCCAGATCGACGCGCCCCGTCTCGCGCTCGATGAAGCTCGCGATGTCGTTGACATGGACCCCGGCGGTCTTGACGCGCAGCAGGTCGGCGAGCGGCAGCGCGCCGCGCCGTTCCTCCATCGCCAGCACGACCTCTCCGGCGCCGAGCGCGACGACATGCTCCGACAGATTGTCGATCGCCTCGCGCGGCACCGCGTCCTTCACCTTGCGCTCGATGCCCGACATGGCGACGAAGCCGACGATCGCGATGCCGCTGCCGGGCGCATCGGCCAGCGCCTGCAGCCGCGCCGCACGGGTGCCGGCGCCGAGCACCAGGATGCGCCGCTTGAAGGTCTCCGCGCCCGCCACCCGCGTCATGCCCAGCCGGATCAGGAACAGCGCCGCGATCGCGAGCGCCATCGCATACAGGCTGTTCACCCGCCACAGCGTCGCGGTCGGCAGCAGGAAGCCGACGACCGAGAGGAAGATGACCCCCAGCGAGATCGCCGCGAGCAGCCGCGCGGTCGCGAACCGCATCGATCGCAGCGCCTCCGACCCGTACATCCCGGTCGCCATCAGCGCGAGCGCGTTGGCGAGCGCGAAGGTCGTCAGCGGCAGCCACCGCCCCGTCAGCGTCCCCGCGTCGAAATCGGCGAAATGGGCATAGATATGCCACGCCGCCTCCGCCGATCCCAGCAGCGCCAGGAACTCGATCAGCGCCAGCCAGACGACCGCATGCGGCACATAATGCTTGAACAGACGGAACATGGAGTGCGGCGAACCCTTTCGTCGCGCGATTCTAGCGGAGAGGCGTCAACTGTCGGTTAATTTTACACTTGTCGCCGGGCTATTCGGGGATGACCGCCGATGCGTCAAACGATAGACCGCAGCGATGATCGCGCTCCCACCCTTCGCCGCCGCACCATTGGGCCTGCTCGCCCACGTACCGAATGAACTGCGCGGCCGCCATTGCCACGACACGCCCTATGTCGCGATCGTCCTCGAAGGCGGCTATCAGGAAGCCGGCGACGAGGGCCGTTTCGACGTGGGGCCGGGCGACGCGCTGATCCACCATGACTTCGAATCGCATCTGGACCGGGTCGAGGCGCGCGGCGCGCGCGTGCTGATCCTCGACCTGCCGCCCACGCTCGCTGGCGCGTCGCACGTCCGCGGACGGGTGCGCGACCCCGACGCGCTGGTCCGCGTCGCGAGCCGCGACGCCGCGGCGGCAGCGGCACTGCTCGTCGAGGATTTCACCGCCGTGCCGGCGGCCGCGCGCGACTGGCCAGACCTGCTCGCCCGCGACCTGCGGACACTCACCCCTTTTGCACTCGCCGATTGGGCGGAGACGCACGGCGTGCGGGCCGAAACGCTGAGCCGGGGGTTCCGCGCCGCCTATGGCTGCACGCCCAAGGCCTATCGCGCCGACGTCCGCGCCCGCGCGGCGCTCGCCGCCGCCCGGGCGAGCGGCGAATCCTTCGCCGCTATCGCGCACCGCCTGCATTTCACCGATCAGGCGCACATGACCCGGGCCGTCGCGCGCATCAGCGGCGTCACGCCCGGCCGGTGGCGCGCGCGTCAACTGATTACAATACAGCGCTGACCGGGGCGGCTAGACCGATCTCCGACGCTTTTTTCTCCCGGAGATTTCCATGCTCGATCGCCGCACGCTCATCGCCACGCTCGCCGCCGCCTCCGCGCTCGGCGCGACGCGCTCCCCCGCCCGCGCGATGCTCGCCGATCCGGCGCAAAGCGAGGGCGAACGGCTGAACGCCCTCTACGAGCGCCTGTTCGACATGCTGGTCGAGAACGACCCCGAGTTCGCCACCGCGCTGGGGCTCGACAAAGGCGCGCACGCCGCGGCCAAGTCGCGCCTCGCCGACCGTTCGCCCGCCGGGATCGAGCGCAGCCACGACCTCTATCGCTTCGGCCTCGCCGCGCTCGAGAAGATCGACGCGGCGAAGCTGTCGGGGATGGACCTCGTCAATTACGAGACCTTCCGTGGGCCGTGGGACCATTATGTGAAGGCCTATGACAGCTTCACCTATGGTCTGCACAGCTGGCCGGAGCCGCACCCGGTCACCCAGCTCAGCGGCACCTACCGCTCGATCCCCGACTTCCTCGTCAACCAGCACAGCATCGCCGACGCGGCCGATGCCGAGGCCTATCTGGCGCGTTGCGAGGATTTCGCGGTCCAGCTCGACAACGAGACGAACCGGATGAAGACCGACCATGCGGCGGGAATCATTCCACCCGATTTCGTCATCGACCGCACCTTGGGCCTCTACGAAAAGATCATGGCGCCCGCCGCGGAGGCCAACGGCCTCACCACCAATCTCAAGGCCAGGACCGACGCAAAACATATCCCCGGCGACTGGGCACGCCGCTGCGCCGCGATCGTCGCAGGCAAAATCTATCCGGCGATGCGCCGCCAGGCGGCCGAACTGGCGCGCGTCCGTCCCAAGGCGACCCACGACGCGGGCGTCTGGCGGCTGCCGAAGGGCGACGCATATTACGCCTATGCGCTGAACTTCGCGACGACGACCGAAATGTCGGCCGAAGCCATCCACCAGCTCGGGCTCGAACGCATGGCCGAACTGACCGCGCGCGCCGACGCGATCTTCCGCGAACAGGGCATGACCGGTGGAACGGTCGCCGAGCGGCTGCGCGCGCTCGGCGAGGACAAGCGCTTCATCTATCCGAACACCGACGCCGGCAAGACGGAACTGATCGCCAAGCTCAACGAACAGATCGAGGAGATGCAGCGCCGCCTGCCCGAGATGTTCGGCCGCCTGCCCAAGGCGAAGGTCGAGATTCGTCGCGTCCCGGCGGAGATCGAGGACGGCGCCGCCGGCGGCTATTACCAGATTCCGGCGCTCGATGGCTCGCGCCCCGGCGCCTATTACATCAACCTGCGCGATACCGCGGAGAATCCATCATGGACGCTGCCGACGCTGACCTATCACGAAGCGACGCCAGGCCATCATCACCAGATCGCGCTGGCGCAGGAAGCGACGGGTATCCCACGCCTGCGCCGCCTGCCCGTCTATTCGGTCTATACCGAGGGCTGGGGTCTCTACGCCGAGCAGCTTGCCGACGAAATGGGGGTCTATGACGGCGACCTCTTCGGCCGTCTCGGTTACCTGCAATCCTATATGTTCCGCGCCGCGCGGCTCGTCGTCGACACCGGCCTGCACCACTATCGCTGGAGCCGCGAGAAGGCGATCGCCTATATGAACGAGGCGCTCGGCACGCCCGAACCCTCGAACGTCACCGAAGTCGAACGCTATTGCGTGTGGCCCGGTCAGGCGACGAGCTACATGGTCGGACAGACGCGCTGGGTCGCAACGCGCGAAAGGGCGCGCGCGGCGCTGGGCGACAAGTTCGACATCCGCGCCTTCCACGACACCGCGCTGGCGGCGGGCGCGATGCCGATCGACGTCCTCGGATCGATGATCGACCGCTGGGTGGCGGCGCAAAAGGCCTGAAGAACCGCACAGTCTCGCCCGTTCGTGTCTATCGGTTCGTGACCTGAGACCTGTGGGGATTCGGGGTTTGGCGCTGCCACATCCTTCGTCATGCTGAACTCGTTTCAGCATCCATGGCCGGACCTCTCCTTTTGCACCGCCTTTCAGGCGAGGGCGGACCATGGGCCCCGATCGGGTCCGGGGCAGGCTCTGAAACAAGTCGGCATCTATACCCTTCAGGCAAGTCAGGCGCTGTTCCCCGGCGAAAGCCGGGGTCCAGATGACACAGCGCTACCTCGCATGGACCCGGCTTTCGCCGGGGACGGTGACTTGTCGAAAAGGGATCATTGCCAGACAAGATCAGGGAGACGGAAAAGAGAAACCGTGCATAAACCTGCAACGCCCTTATCCGTTCGGGACGATGGGTCAGATTTTAAGGCTCGATGCCCTAATCCCCCGCGAAATCGAAGGCGCTGACCCCGCGCTCGCCTTCGCGGAAACGCAGCGGACGGCCGAGCGGCGGCATCGAGCGCTGGACGCAGCCGCTGCGCGTGCAGCGGCGGCAGCCGAGGCCGATCGGGGTCGCGGGACTGCGCATCAGGTCGATGCCGCGCGCGGCGGCCAGCGGCGCGGCGACCTTGGCGTCGACCCCGATGCACACCGCGAAGCGCGCGGGCGTGCCCCCTCCCGTCGCGCCGGGCGCCGCGACCGAGCGGCTCTGCGTGAACCAGCGCGACCCGTTCTCCAGCTCGACAAGGTCGGCGATCACCTCGCCGGGGCGCGCGAAGGCTTCGTGGACGCCCCACAGCGGACAGCGCGCATCGCCATCGACGAGCGGCGACTGGCTGGCGCCCGCATAGCGTTTCGACCCCTGCCCCGCGCGGTCGATGCGGAGCATGAAGAAGGGCAGCCCGCGTGCGCCGACGCGCTGTAATGTCGTCAGCCGGTGCGCGACCTGCTCGAACCCGGCGCCGAAACGCCGCTGGAGCAGCAGCAGGTCGTAACCCGTCGCGTCGCAGGCGCGCAGGAAGCGGCCATAGGGCATCATCAGCGCCGCCGCGAAATATTGGATCAGATGCCGCTCGAACAGGCGCGCGGCGGCGGGTTCGGCGAACTCTGCGCCCGCGACAAGGGCGGAAATCTCGTCCTTCGCCTCCATCTGCGCCAGCGTCGCCGCGGCCTGAAAGGTGCGCGAGGCCGGGCGCAGCAGCTCGTTCAGCATCAACTGCCGCGCATGCCAGTCGAGCCAGCGCAGCCGGTCGGGCATGACGTCGGCGGGCAGGATGCGGATGCCAAGCTGGTGCCGCGTGCGCAGCCGTTCGGCGATGGTGCCGTAGAGGTCGCCCCCCGCGAGCCGCAGTTCGTCGGCCAGTTCCTCGGCGCGCGCATCGAGATCGGGAAAATGGTTGCGCCATTTCTCGATCGCGCGGCGAACCGCGTCGACCTCGGGCGCTTCGACGGCAGCGGGGGCGGTCGCATCGCCCGCCGCGTCGAACAGCCGGATGAAGGCGGTCGCGGTCGCCGGCGCGCTCTCCAGCCATTCCTCGACCTCGCGCGACCCGATGTCGAGATCGGCGAAGCGCGGGTCGGCGAGGCGGCGGCGCAGCGCGGCGAGCCCGCCCGGCACCGTCTCCGCCCCCAGCTTCGCCGCGTCGAAGCCGAAGCGCTCGGCCAGTCGGACGATCACCGTGGCGCTCAGCGGGCGCTGGCCGTGCTCGATCAGATTGAGGTAGCTCGGGGAAATGCCCAGCGCCTCGGCCATCGCCGCCTGCGTCAACCCGGCATCGCGCCGCAACTTGCGCACCGCCGGTCCCGCGAACACCCGCCGCTCCGCCATATTGTAACTTTCTTTACTGATTTACACGCCATAATGCACTTCATTTGCTTTATTCACAAGAAATATTCACAAAGCTTTTCCAATCCGGGCGGCGGGTCGGCACAAGGGCGGCATATTCATCGCCCACCGGGGCGCAGCCGAGGACAGTGAAGATGAGCTATACCGAAGACATGGCGCAGGCCGGCCGCCTCATCCGCGATCAGGACGGCCGCTGGGATGCGATCGGCGCCGAAAGCGTCGCCCGCATGCGCGCCCAGAACAAGTTCCGCAACGGCCTCGACATCGCCCGCTACACCGCGCGGATCATGCGCGCCGACATGGCGGCCTATGACGCCGATCCCGCCAACTACACCCAGTCGCTCGGCTGCTGGCACGGCTTCATCGCGCAGCAGAAGATGATCGCGATCAAGAAGCATTTCGGCACCGTCAAGGGCCGCTACATCTATCTGTCGGGCTGGATGGTCGCCGCGCTGCGCAGCGAGTTCGGCCCCCTGCCCGACCAGTCGATGCATGAAAAGACCAGCGTTCCGGCGCTGATCGAGGAAATCTACACCTTCCTGCGGCAGGCCGACGCCCGCGAACTGGGCGGCCTGTTCCGCGAGCTCGATGCGGCGCGCGAAGCCGGCGACGAGGTCAAGGCGAAGCAGATCCAGCATGCGATCGACAACCATGAAACGCATGTCGTGCCGATCATCGCCGACATCGACGCGGGCTTCGGCAACGCCGAGGCGACTTATCTGCTCGCCAAGAAGATGATCGAGGCCGGCGCCTGTGCGCTGCAGATCGAAAATCAGGTGTCGGACGAAAAGCAGTGCGGCCACCAGGACGGCAAGGTCACCGTGCCGCACGAGGATTTCCTGCAGAAGATCCGCGCGCTGCGCTATGCCTTCATGGAGCTGGGGGTCGACGACGGCGTGATCGTCGCGCGCACCGACAGCCTCGGCGCCGGGCTGACCAAGCAGATCGCCTTCACCCGCGAACCGGGCGACCTCGGCGATCAGTACAACGCCTTCCTCGATTGCGAGGAAGTGACGGGCGCGGGCAATCCGGGCGATGTGCTGATCAATCGCGACGGCAAGCTGCTGCGCCCGAAGCGCCTACCCTCGAACCTCTATCAGTTCCGCCCCGGAACTGGCGAGGATCGCTGCGTTCTCGACTGCATCACCGCCCTGCAGAACGGCGCCGACCTGATCTGGATCGAGACCGAAAAGCCGCACATCGAACAGATCGCCGGCATGGTCGACCGTATCCGCGAGGCGGTTCCCAATGCGAAGCTCGCCTACAACAACTCGCCCAGCTTCAACTGGACGCTGAGTTTCCGCCAGCAGGTGTTCGACGCGTGGCAGACGGACGGCAAGGACGTCGGCGCCTATGACCGGGCGAAGCTGATGAGCGTCGATTACGACGGCACCGAGCTGGCGGTCGAGGCCGACAACCGCATCCGCAGCTTCCAGCGCGACGCCGCGAAGCGGGCCGGCATCTTCCACCATCTGATCACGCTGCCGACCTATCACACCGCCGCGCTGTCGACCGACAATCTGGCCAAGGAATATTTCGGCGAGGAAGCGATGCTGGGCTATGTCAAGAACGTCCAGCGTCAGGAAATCCGCCAGGGCATCGCCTGCGTGAAGCACCAGAACATGGCCGGCAGCGACATCGGCGACGATCACAAGGATTATTTCGCCGGCGAAGCCGCGCTGAAGGCGGGCGGCAAGGACAATACGATGAACCAGTTCGCCGCCTGACGATCGAGCTAGGCGCGGGGGTTTTCGTTGCCCCCCGCGCCACCCCTCTCGGCGCGGGGCGCCTTGCACAAACGCCTCGCGCCTCCCGAGCTTTCCTGGGGAGGAAAGCCTGCCCGCCGGAAGTCGTTCGACCTCCGGCGGGCATTTTTATGCGATACGCGATTGTTTTCTCCGTGCGCGCCCGCTCCCGGCGCTACGCCGCTATGGGGAGCTTCGCGCCGCCTTGCGGGTCGCCAGATGGCGCATCCAGCGTTGTCGCGCCCATTCGTTGACCAGCCGGTCGGCGCGGGCCTTGTCCGCACCGTGCAGATCGCCGTAGCGCGCACGCCGACCGCTGTCGGAAAACCATATCTCCTCGGTTCCGAGCGCGAGCGTCGTGAAGACGCCGCCCGGTTCGACGATGCCGATCGCGACCGGCGTATCGACCGCTCCGATGTGCAGGAAAACCGGAGCGTCATTGTCGGGCGCGGGCGCACCGCCCAGTGCCTGGAGCAGGATCGACCGCATGTCCCTGAGGCCGAGCGCCCGGTCGCTGGAGAGACCCGGCACGTTCAGCACGAACGGGATATGGGTTTGCGCCGGCTCGATCACGTGGCCGTGTCCCAGGAATCCGTTTTCGAACAATGCCTCGCCATGATCGCCGGTGACCATCAGCACGGTGTCGTCCCACGTCCCCAGCGCCTTCAGGCGCGCCACGACCGCGCCGATCTGCGAATCCGCATAGGCGACGGCGTTCCAGTAGGTCTGCTGGACGCGGCGGGCGTTGGCGGCGGAAATGTCGCCGCGCGGCAGCGGATCGACACCCAGCATGTCGGGCATGCCCGGATGATGATAGGGGAAATGCGGCGACTGGAAATTGAAATAGACGAAGGTCGGCTGCGCCCACGGTCCCGGATCGCCCATCCGCCTATCGAATTCGGCCAGTATCTTCGTCTCGTCGACGAGCAGCGAGCCCTTGGCGGCGAAGCCGAAGGCGCGTTCGTGCGCCAGCGTTTCGGCGTCGACGAATATGTCGGCCGCCTTGCGCATCCCGACCACCGCCGAAATATCGCCGAAGCTTTCGGGCTGGCCCGAAAAGACGCCGATGCGATAGCCATTGGCCTTGAGGTCGGAGAATAAGGAAGGGTCCCCCGCTCGCGGATCGAGCGCGCCCGAAAACAGGCTCTTGAGCGACGCCGTCGTGAAGCCGACGTGGCTGTAGGCGTGCGGAAAGCTGCTTCCCGCGCGCGCCAGCGCCGCGAGGTTCGGCGCCACCGGCCGCCCGTTCACCCGTTGCGTCAGCGCGTCCGCGCGCGTGCTTTCGAGCACGATGACGACAAGATGCTTCCGCTTCGCCGGCAGCTTCGGCGCGGGCGTCGCCGGATCGGCGCCGGCAAAGACGAAATCGCCGCCAAAGCCGTCTTCGTCGATACCGTTCCCCGGAATGTCGAGCGCCAGCGGATGGCGCGAGGCATCGAAGGGATGCCGGTCGATCTGCGCCGAATACCAGCTATACCCGTCGCGGTCGAAATCGGTCAGCTGTTCGAGCAGCCGGTTGACCAGCCCATAGGCGGTCATCCGGCGCAAGCCGTCGCGCGCGTCGGGCACCCCGTTGGCCTGCGCGGCGATCACCGGCATCGCGACCGCCAGCGCCAGCACCGCCCAGCGCAGCGGCGAGCGACCCGCCGGCAACAGGGTCCGATTGCCGCGCCGGCGCAGGCGGACCACGACGATCCCATAGAGGATCAGCGCGCCGCCGAGGCCGATCAGCATCAGCGCGCCTTCGTTCAATACGAACAGGAAAGCGTCGAACAGGCTTCCCCCGCCCAGATTGCGGATCAACTGGAAGCTGACCGCGTCGCTGAAATAGGACAAGAGTTCGAACTTGGCGGTCAGCGCGGCGAGAAAGCCGGCGACGCCGAAAAACAGCAGGTTGAACCGGAAAATCAGCGGGTCGTATTCGCGTCCGTGCAGCCGGCGCAGCAACAGGAAGAACAGGCCGAAAAGCAGCGCATGCGCACCGACGGCACCGAGCAGGAACAAGGCGATCTCGGCCGGCGTATCCAGCGTTTGCGACTGGCCGAAGCCGCCACCGAACAGCGCGAACTTGCGTTCGACGAGCGCCATTTCGATCAACAATGTCGCGACGGCCGCAAGCAGCAACGTCAGCAGGTCCCCCTGCCCCTTCCTGGTCATCGGATTGTCATAAATATGGCGTTGCTAATATGGTGTTAAGCCAATCCGAACGGCATTCGTCCGCATCTGCGGGCGACCGGGCGGACGAGCGATCAAGCGATGCTTGCCAGGCCTGCCGCGGCGGGTGTATGGTGCACCGCACAACGAAACCACCTCTCCCTGGGCCGATGAACGATACACGACTGAAAATGATGGAAGCGATCGCACGGCGACGCATCGTGTCCACTCGCTACAATGGCGACGCCATGACCCTTGCCCCGCACCAGATGTTCGAGCGGCACGGGGCGCTGTTCGTCAGCGCGCTGAATCTCAACAAGAACTGGCGGTCGGACGAGGAAAAGCGCCTCGGTCAGTTCAAGCTCGACGGGCTTGGCGAGACCGAGGTCACCGACGAGGCGTTCGAGCCGCTCCCGATGTTCCAGCCCGCCGCGCCGAGCGACAAGGACACGCTTCTCCTCGCCGTGTGACCGGCGGGCCTCGACAGCCTGCCCGTCACCGCACGGCCGAGTCGGACGGGCGACTGCTGACGAGCGACCACAGCACGCCCCCGGCGATCAGCGCGACGGTAACTCCCAGGCTCGCCAGCGGCGGGAATTTCGCGCTGCCGAGCAGGAAATCGGCCACGAATATCTTCGACCCGATGAAGACGAGCACCAGCGCCAGCGCATATTTCAGATAGTGGAATCGATGCACCATCGCCGCGAGCGCGAAATAGAGCGCGCGCAGGCCGAGGATCGCCATGATGTTCGAGGTATAGACGATGAAGGTGTCGGTCGTGATCGCGAAGATCGCGGGCACGCTGTCGACCGCGAACACCAGATCGGCGAGGTTGATGACGACGAGCGCAAGGAACAGCGGCGTCGCCGCCAGCACGACCTTCCCCGTCTTCGCGTCGGGCACGCGCACGAAGAATTTCTCGCCATGCAGCTCCGCGGTGATCGGCATGCGGCGCGACAGCCAGCGCACGACGGGATTGCCCGCGACGTCCATCGGCTTGTCGCTCGCGAACAGCATCCTGATACCGGTGAAGATCAGGAAGGCGGCGAAGACGTAGAGCAGCCAGCCATATTCGGCGACCAGCGCCGCACCGCCCGCGATCATCAGGCCGCGCAGCACGATCACCGCGACGATTCCCCACAATAGCGCGCGATACTGATAGCGCGCCGGAATCGCGAAGGTCGCGAAGATCAGCGAGATGACGAAGATATTGTCGATCGACAGCGCTTTTTCGATGAAGAAGCCGGTATAATATTGAAGGCCCGCATCGCCGCCCTTTTCGACCCAGATCCAGGCGCCGAACGCGAGCGCGATGCCGATGTAGAGCGCGGAGAGCTTCAGGCTTTCCGCAATGCCCATCTCCTTGTTCTCCTTGTGCAACACGCCAAGGTCGAAAGCCGTGAGGGCGATGACGAGGCCGAGAAAGGCCAGCCAGAACCAGGCCGGGGTTCCCAGCCAGTCGGTGAAGAGAAATTCCATGATGACGATCCCTGGACAGACGAAACGCGCCGCCGAAAGCAGCGCGTTTCGCCTTCATTGCCGGATTCAGCGGGCGCGAACGGGGCACCGCATCAGCGATGCGAGGCGGTCCTTGACCGCCAGCTTCAGCTTCTTGAGCCGCAGCACGCGAAACGGATCGCTGCCGCGGCGGCGCGCCTCGCGCCGGACGGCTTCGTCGAGCCGCCGGTGCAACGCGGTCAAGTGAAAGATATGGGGATTCACAGACATATGGCCTCCTGATTGAGCGAACTCAAAACAGGCGACGCCGATGCCGGGACCTGGATCAGGGGGGAGAATTGGCCGCCGTGCATCGGTGTCACCCGATGCGGTCCGACATCACGTGGCGGGATGTTGATCCCGCCGACGCCAGAGGGGCCCGGCCCGCATTCCCGCTACATAGGAACGGCGGCCGGGCTTTTCAATCCCGGCTGCCGGGTTTGTTTCCTTCGAGGCGAATTCCCTGTTCCCGGAATCCGATGACTTTGGATTGACCCACTGCGTCGTTGCGACCCCGGTTCCTCCCTTTCGTCACCCTGAACTTGTTTCAGGGTCCATGGTCTGCCCTCGAATGAAAGGCGGCGCAAAAGGGAAGCTCCGGCCATGGATGCTGAAACAAGTTCAGCATGACGAACGGATAAGGCAGCCCGCCGAACGCCGAATCCCCAGATCATAAAGCCTGCGAGGATTCATCGAGGGTTGATAACGGCGGCCGCGAAACATGACGGCATATTATCCTTCAGGCAAACGAGCTGTTCCCCGGCGAAAGCCGGGGTCCATGCGAAACAGCGCTGTGCCATCTGGACCCCGGCTTTCGCCGGGGAGCAGCTCCTTGTCGAAAAGGGATAATTGCCAAATATGATCAACCCTTCGGCATCAGCTTCATCGCCATCGACGCCAACGCCTCGGTCGCGGTGGAGATGACCGCGGGAGCATCGGGTGCCCAGAAAGGAGAATGGAGGCTCGGCAGCGTCCGGCCTTCCTTCTTCGCGGCGTCATATTCGGCCTGCGGAACGCCGCCGACCCACAGGATCAAGCTCTTGATCGTCTTGTCCTCGCGGCCATAGCGGCTGAAATCCTCCCCGCCCATCACCGGCGGCATCTGCACGACGCGCTGGTCGCCGAAGCGGGTCTTCAGGAAGGCCGCCATCTCTTCGGTGAACTCGGGCGTGTTGAAGACCGACGGCGTATATTCGTCCTTTGCGACGCTGATCGTCGGCATCCTGTCTTCCGGCATGCCCGCCGCGATCGCTTCGCCCTTCGCGATGCGCGCGATGCCGTCGAGCAGTTGCGTGCGCACCTCGTCGGTATAGCTGCGCACGGTCAGTTGCAGCTTCGCCTCGTCGGGGATGATATTGTGCTTGGCGCCGGCGTGGAAGCTGCCGACGGTGACGACGCCGCTGTCGAGCGGGCTGATCTCGCGCGCGACGAGCGTCTGGAGCGCGGTGACGATGCGGCTGGCGAGCACGATCGGGTCCTTGGTCGCCTGCGGATAGGCGCCATGACCGCCGAGCCCCTTCACCGTGACGTCGACGCTGTCGACATTGGCGAGCGCATAGCCCGGCGTATAGCCGATCATGCCCGCGGGAAACTGCGCCGCGTCGTGAAAGGCGATCGCATATTCGGGCTTGGGAAAACGGGTGTAGAGCCCGTCCGCCAGCATCATTCGCGCACCCGCGCCGCGCTCCTCGGCGGGCTGGCCGATCATCACCAGCGTCCCCGACCACTGCCCCTTGTTCGCCGCCATCAGCCGTGCGACGCCGATCCATGCGGTCATGTGCGTGTCGTGGCCGCAGGCGTGCATGACGCCGGTCTCGACGCCTTCCTTGGTCGTCACGCGCACCGTCGACGCGCCGGGAAGGCCGGTCTGCTCGGTGACGGGAAGCCCGTCCATGTCGGCGCGGACGAGCACCACCGGGCCGGGGCCGTTCTTCATCACCGCGACGATGCCGGTTCCGCCGACCTTCTCGGTCACCGTGAAGCCCAGCTTGCGCGCCTCGGCGGCCAGGATGCCCGCCGAGCGGACCTCCATGAAGCTGAGTTCGGGATGCGCGTGCAGATCCTTGTAGATGTCCATCAGCGAGGGCATCTGCTTCTGCACCTGGTCGCCCAGCGACTGCGCCGCCACCGGCGCCGCCAAGCCGAGCGCGAGCGCCGCGGCGCCCAGTCCCAAAATCCGCCCGCTGATCTTCATTATCGCTCCCCTGTTTTCAAATCATCCGTTTGCCGGCACCAGCTCGATCACGTCGAGCAGCGATTCATAGGCGGGCGCCGGCAGCACCAGCCGCCAGCGATTGTCGGCGATCCGTTCGATCAGCCCCGCCATGTCGCGCATCCGGTCGCTGCCGTAATTGACCGGGATCTTCTCATCCCCCAGCACCAGCGTGCCGAGGAATATCTGGCGCTTGAGATTGTCGGGAAAGATCAGGCCGACCGGCCGCTGCGACCCCGTCAGCTTGGTCAGGCTGGCGAGTTCCTGCTCGTCCGACACGCGGCAACGGAACCAGTCATAGGCGATGAAGCCGATCGCACCGCGTCCCTGCGTGCCCAGCTTGATCGTGCGGCAGCGATACTCGCCCGCGGGCAGGTGCGGATTGGGCAGCGCCGCCGTCGGTTGCAGCAATACGCCTTCGCGCTCGACATCGGCGCCATAGCCCTTTGCCCGCGCGTCGGCGAGCGCCGCGGTCCAGCTCGAATACCAGCCGCGGATGCGCGCCTTGTCCTGGTCGGTCGCGGTGGCGCGCCAGGTGCCCGCGGCCTCCGCCGGCGCGGCGTCGGCCGCCGAGGGCGGCATCGCCGGCACGGTCCGGCATCCGGCGAGCCCCAGCCCCGCCGCGCATGTCAAATATAGAAAGGTGCGACCCCACATCGTCCGTCTCTCCTGGTCCGGTTCACCGTTAACCTTAGGAGCGGATGACGCAATGCTCAAGGACGCAGCGCGCCGCAGGCAGGATCGCCCAGCGTCAGGCGGCGGTCCAGCCGCCGTCGACGCTCAGGTTCGCACCGGTGATGTTCGCCGCCTCGTCGCGGGTCAGGAAGGCGGCAAGCGCCGCGACCTGCTCGACCGTCACGAACTGCTTGGTCGGCTGCCCCGCGAGCAGAACGTCGTTGATCACCTGTTCGCGCGTCATGTTTCGCGCCTTCATCGTGTCGGGAATCTGATTCTCGACCAGCGGCGTCCAGACATAGCCCGGGCTGATGCAATTGGCGGTGATCCCCGCGTCGGCGACCTCGATCGCGACCGTCTTGGTCAGCCCGGCGAGCCCGTGTTTCGCGGCGACATAGGCCGATTTGAACGGCGAGGCGACGAGCGAATGCGCCGAGGCGGTGCCGATGATGCGGCCCCATCCCTTCTTGCGCATCCCCGGCACGGCGTGGCGGATGGTGTGGAAGGCCGACGACAGGTTGAGCGCGAGGATCAGGTCCCATTTCTCGACCGGGAAATCCTCGACCGGCGACACGAACTGGGTGCCGGCATTGTTCACGAGGATGTCGACTCCGCCCATGTCGCTGTCGGCGCGCTCGAACATTTCCGCGATCGCGTCGGGCCTGGTGAGGTCGGCGCCGTCATAGGCCGCCTTGCCGCCGTTCAGCGCGGCGAGCGCCGCGCGCTCGGCCTCGATCGCGCCTTCGTCGCCGAAACCGTTGATGATGATGTCCGCGCCCGCCGCGGCGAGCGCCTTGGCGATGCCGAGTCCGATGCCGGAGGTCGAGCCGGTGACGAGGGCGGTCTTGCCTTTGAGATGCATGGAATCAGTCCTTTTTCTCGGGAGGGGATGGGGAAACGGCATGCGCCGATCTGGGCTGCAGGCCGCCAGCTTCGACGGCGAAACTGTCCGACCGCCCTTCGGCGATGCTTTCGGCGAGCAGGTGCCCGTCCTTCAGCGACGCCTCGACCGCTGCGCGGCCCAGCGCCCAGTTGGCGTCCATCGTCGCGCGCGAGAATTCGAAGTCGCGCGCGCCCGTCTGCCATGCCGGCGGCTGGTGGATGAGCTGGACGACGTTCAGCGCCTTGCAGTCGACCATGCGCTCGACCGCCTTCACCTCGGGCAGCGCGCGCATCTCCTCGGGCAATTTGTCGAGCATCCGGGCGATCAGCCGATGTTCCTTGCGCCGCCGGACCAGCCCGTCCGAAATGCGGCGGGTGCGACTGGAAAAGCGGATATCCTTCTCGCGCGACCAGGCTTCCTCCAGATCGTGCGGGCGCGGGCCGCGCGCCGGGAACAGGTCGACCTGGAACACCAGCATCGCCTCGTCCGCGCTTTCGACGACATGTTCGAGCGGGGTGTTCGAAACGAGCCCGCCGTCCCAATACCAGGTGCCGTCGATCTCGACCGGCGGCAGGCCCGGCGGCAGCGCGCCGGACGCGAGGATATGGCGCGCGTCGATGCGGTCGGTGCGCGTGTCGAAATAGCGGAAATTGCCCGTTTCCACCGCGACCGCGCCGACCGACAGGCGCACCTTGCCGTCGTTGACGCGGTCCCAGTCGACGAGGCGGTCGAGCGTCTCGACCAGCGGGGCCGTGTCGTAGAAGCTGATCGCGGCGGGCGTCTGCGGCGCGGCGAACATCGGCGGCGGGATGCGCGGCGTGAAGAAGCCCGGAACGCCGAAGGCCGCGACCTGTCCGGCCGCCGCCCAATGCGCCCATTCGCGCGCCAGATCATTGTCGGCCACCGGCAGGACGGGCAGCGCCGACGACACGCCTTCCCAGAACTCCCGCATCTTCCCGACCGCCGCGTCGCGTGGATTGCCGGCGATGATCGCGGCGTTGATCGCGCCGATCGATATGCCCGCGACCCAGTCGAGCTCGACGCCGAGATCGATCAGCGCCTCGTAGACCCCGGCCTGAAAGGCGCCGAGCGCTCCGCCGCCCTGCAGGACCAGCACGACGAGGTCGGGCAAGGGCAAGGCGGCTCGGGCGGCGCGGCGGGGCATGGACTCGAAGCGATCCTTTCGGGGGGCGGGACGGCCGGAGCCGTTGGTGCACCGCAGCAACGCCCTTGGCAAGAGCCGGTTCCCGCGCGAAGCCTCTTCCAATTGCCCCCCGCCGCTGCCACAAACGGGCAACAGGTATTTTTCAACAGCGGAGAGCCATATGCGCCTCGACGATTACGACCCCGGCGACGATATCCGCGACCTCGGTCGCGGGGGCGGCGGGTTCGGCGGCGGCGGCGGTGGCGGCATGGGCGGGCTTCTGTTCGGCCTCCTGCCGATGCTGCTCGGGCGCAAGATGGGTTGCGGCACGATCCTGCTGATCGGCGTGCTTGCCTTCGTCTTTCTTGGCCCCGGTTCGCAAATGCTGAGCATGGGTGGCGGCACAGCCGACCCGATGGCTGACAGTCGTGGTGCGCAACAAGGCGTCGCCTGCGACACGGCCGCGGAGCGCTTTGCATGCCAGGTATTCAGTTCGACCAACCGCTTCTGGGAAAGCCAGATCAGCGGATATCGCGCGCCCGGCTTGCGCTTCTACACCGACCAGAACAGTTCGGGCTGCGGCGCGGCACAGGCGGCGATGGGACCTTTCTATTGCCCCGCCGATCATGGCATCTATCTCGACACCAGCTTTTTCAACGAATTGAAGACGAAGTTCGGCGCGGCCGGCGATGCTGCGCAAGCCTATGTCGTCGCGCACGAAGTCGGGCATCATATTCAGACGATCACCGGCACATCGGATCAGGTTCGCCGCGCGCAGGCCCGTGCCTCGCAGGCGGAAGGAAACGCGCTTCAAGTCCGCATGGAGTTACAGGCCGACTGCTACGCCGGCGTGTGGGCCTCACAGGCGCGGACGAAAGACGGCCAGACCGTGATGGAGCCGGGTGATATGGAGGAAGCGATGACCGCTGCCAACGCGATCGGCGACGATACGCTGATGCGCTCGGCGGGTCAGCGGCCAGTACCCGAAAGCTTCACCCACGGAACCAGCGAGCAACGCATGCGCTGGCTGCGCCGGGGGCTGGAGACCGGTGATCCGCGCCAGTGCGACACGTTCGGCGCCACCGCGATCTGATTGCATCTCCCTCCCCTTGCGGCCCCGGCGCCGATTGCCCATATCGCGCCGCATGACCGATCCTCACGCACATCGTGCCGCGCCCTGGCACGGGACCACCATCCTGTCGGCACGCACCCCGGAAAAGGTCGTCGTCATCGGCGACGGCCAGGTTTCCATGGGCCAGACGGTGATGAAGCCCAACGCCCGAAAGGTCCGCCGCCTGCACGACGGCAGCGTCATCGGCGGCTTCGCGGGGGCGACGGCCGATGCGTTCACGCTGTTCGAGCGGCTCGAGGCGAAGCTCGAACGCCATCACGGCCAGCTGCTGCGCGCCGCGGTCGAACTCGCCAAGGACTGGCGCACCGACAAATATCTGCGCAATCTGGAGGCGATGATGATCGTCGCCGACAAGGAGGTGACGCTCGTCATCACCGGCAACGGCGACGTGCTGGAACCGCAGAGCGGCATCGCGGCGATCGGGTCGGGCGGCAATTACGCGCTGTCGGCGGCGCGCGCGCTTGTCGATTACGAAAAGGACCCCGAGGTGCTGGCAAAGAAAGCGATGAAGATCGCCGCCGAGATCTGCGTCTACACCAACGACCAGACCACCCTCGAAACCATCGACATCCAGGCATAATCGACCATGAACAAGGATCTGACCCCGAAGGCGATCGTCGCCGCGCTCGACACGCATATCATCGGCCAGGATGCCGCGAAGCGCGCGGTCGCCGTCGCGCTGCGCAACCGCTGGCGCCGCCAGCAGCTCGCGCCCGAGCTGCGCGACGAGGTAAGCCCCAAGAATATCCTGATGATCGGCCCGACCGGATGCGGCAAAACCGAGATTTCGCGCCGTCTCGCCAAGCTCGCGGACGCGCCCTTCATCAAGGTCGAGGCGACCAAGTTTACCGAGGTCGGATACGTCGGCCGCGACGTCGAGCAGATCGCGCGCGACCTGGTCGAGGAAGCGGTGCGGCTGGAGAAGGACCGCCGCCGAGAGGCGGTACGCGCGGCGGCCGAAGAGGCGGCGATGGAGCGACTGCTCGATGCGCTGACCGGCAAGGGCGCCAGCGAGGCGACGCGCCAGAGCTTCCGCCAGCGCATCCGCGAAGGCCACCTCGATGACAGCGAGGTCGAGATCGAGGTCGCCGACACCCCGAATATGCCGTTCGAGCTTCCCGGCCAGCCGGGGCAGATGAGCATGATCAACCTGTCCGACATGCTGGGCAAGGCGATGGGCGGCCTGCCGAAGAAGCGCCGCAAGCTGACCGTGCTGGAGGCCGCGACGCGGCTGATCGAGGAGGAGCAGGACAAGCGGCTCGACCAGGACGACGTCGCGCGCGTCGCACTGGCCGATGCGGAGGCGAACGGCATCGTCTTTCTCGACGAGATCGACAAGATTGCGGTAAGCGACGTGCGCGGCGGCTCTATCAGCCGCGAAGGTGTGCAGCGCGACCTGTTGCCGCTGATCGAAGGTACGACGGTCGCCACCAAATATGGTCCGATGAAGACCGACCATGTCCTGTTCATCGCTTCTGGCGCCTTTCACGTCGCGAAACCTAGCGACCTGCTACCCGAACTCCAGGGCCGCCTGCCGATCCGCGTCGAACTGGGCGCGCTCGGCGAGGAGGATTTCGTCCGCATCCTGACCGAGACCAAGGCCGGCCTGCCCGAGCAATATTCGGCACTGATCGCGACCGAGGGCGTGACGCTGACCTTCACGCCCGATGCGATCGCGCGCGTCGCGCGGCTCGCGGCGGACGTCAACGAGAAGGTCGAGAATATCGGCGCCCGCCGCCTCCAGACGATCATGGAACGGCTCGTCGAGGAGGTGAGCTTCACCGCCGAGGACCGGACGGGCACGACGCTCTCCATCGACGCCGCCTATGTTGACCGGCAGCTTGCCGACGTCGTCGGCGACACCGACCTCAGCAAATATGTGCTCTGATCGCCTGCCCCTCGGGCCGCACCTTACCTGCATGCCTGCCGCCTACGTTTCGCCGAACTTCATTTGACTTTCGCGCATCGCCAATGCGATGAACGGCGCCACGGTCAAACCGGGTTGCACCGACCGGCACGGAGACAGCAATGGCAGAGGAAGAGGTCGCCACGCAGGGCGAACTGGCGATCACGCGCACCGGCGACCGGCTGCGGCTGGCGCGGGAGGCGGCGGGATTGTCGCTCGCCGACGTCGCGACGCGCACGCGCATCACACAGCGGCATCTTCAAGCCATAGAGAAATCCGAATTTTCGGAGCTGCCGGGGCGCACTTATGTCACGGGCTTCGCGCGCGCCTATGCCCGCGCGGTCGACCTGCCCGAAACCGAGATCGCCGCCGACATCCGCCGCGAACTTGACGAGGATCAATATGGCGCCCGGCCGATTTACGAGGCTTACGAACCGACCGACCCCGCCCGCCTGCCGACCGCGCGGCTGGCGTGGACGCTGGTGATCGTCGCCGCCGTGCTCGTTTCGGCCTATGGCGTATGGCGCTTCCTGTCGGTCGAGCCCGACGAGGCGCTGGTCGCAGCGCAGAATCGCGATGCCGACGCATCCGAAGCTCCCGCGGCCGCAACCGCGCCGGTCGTAGCGGGCAAGACCGCCGCCGACGGCGCCGTTCCCGCCGACGCGCCGATCGTGCTCACCGGCATTTCGGAGGTATGGATTGGGTTCGACGATGCAAACGGCAAGACCGAGAACTGGCGCACGCTCGATCCCGGCGAGACCTACCAGGTGCCCTCTGCCTATATTGAGCAGTTCACGCTGCGCACCAGCCGTCCGCAGGCGCTCAAGGTGACCGTCGGCGGGCGCGACATCGGGTCGCTCGGCGCCGCCGACACGCTGGTCAAGAGCATCTCGCTCAAGCCCGCCGACCTTCTGGCGCGGGCCGAGGGCGGCGCCACAGCACCGGCGCCGAAGGCTTCGCCGCGGCGCTGAATTCCACAACAATCGGGCCGATCGGAACTGCGGTGCACCGAAATGGGTTTGCGCCGCCGCCCCGTGCCGCGTTATGGACGCCAAACAAGGTTAATTGGTGGGGGCCTATCGGCAGATGAAGATGCGTCATATCTCTTTTCTCGCAACCGCCGCGATCACGCTTTCGGCTTCGGTGCCGGCGCTCGCGCAGGATGCCGGAATCGACAAGCGGGTCGAACGGCTCGAGAAGGAAATGCGCGCCGTCCAGCGGTCGGTGTTCCCGGGCGGCAGCCCAGCCTTCTTCGAGGGCGAGATCGCACCCGACAACACGCCGGGCGAACGGGTCAAGAGCAGCGCACCGGTGATCGACCTGACCGCGCGCGTCGATGCGCTCGAAGCGCAACTCCAGACGCTGACCGGACAAACCGAGCAGAACGCCTTCCAACTTCGCGAACTCGAAAAGAAATTCAACGCCTACAAGGCCGAAACGGACAAGCGCCTCGCAGCACCCGAAGCGTCCGAGGTAACGGGCACACCTGCCAGCCTGGCTCCCACGGTCAAGCCGCCCGCGACGGTCGCGACCACCGCCGCAGCGACGCCGGCGAAGAAGCCGGCAACGACCAAGCCCGCAGCCACCACACCCGACGCCACACGGCTTGCGCTGGTCAAGAAGGTCGAGATTCCCGCGACCGGCAACGAGGTCGAGGACAGCTACAATTACGGCTATCGCCTGTGGGAGGCGAAGCTCTACCCCGAGGCCGAAGCACAGTTGAAGCAGGTGGTCACGAAATGGCCGAATCACCGACTTGCGAGCTACGCGCAGAACCTCCTCGGCCGCGCCTATCTCGATGAAGGCAAGCCAAGCCTCGCCGCGGTCGCTTTCTATAATAATTACAAGGATCGGCCGAGCGGCGCCCGCGCACCGCACAGTCTGATGTACATGGGGGTAGCGCTCGAGAAACTGGGACGGAAGGCCGACGCGTGCAAGGCGTTCCGCGAGCTCGACGAAGTCTATGGAGACAAGGCGCCAAAGGATGTCCGCGATGATGCAGCTGCCGCCAAAGCAAAAACTGGTTGCTGACGCGGACGCGGTCGAGCGTTTCGCGTCGGACCTGGCGCTCGTCGCAGGGCCCGACTGGCATCGGCGTCACTATGGCGTCGCGGTTTCGGGCGGGCCCGACAGCATGGCGCTGCTCTGGCTTGCGACCTCGCTGCTGCCGGGACAAGTCGACGCCGCAACGGTCGATCACGGGTTGCGCCGCGAATCCGCGGACGAGGCGCGCATGGTCGCGGGCTTCTGCGCGCGCGAGCATGTTCCGCACGCGACGCTGCGCCCTCCCGCCCCGATCCGCGGTTCGTTGCAGGCCGCGGCGCGCGCCGAACGCTATCGGCTGCTCGACGCGTGGCGCAAGGCGAACGGCATCGATTTTCTGCTGACCGCGCACCACGCCGACGACCAGTTGGAAACGATCATCATGCGGCTCAACCGCAGCAGCGGGGTCGGCGGGCTGGCGGCGATCCGCGCGCGCAACGGCGCGGTGCTGCGCCCGCTGCTGGGCTGGCGCCGCGCCGAACTGGCGCATGTCGCGCTGAACGCCGATCTGCCGTTCGTCGAGGATTCGACCAACGCCGATACGCGTTTCGACCGCGCGCGCCTGCGCCGGGCGCTGGCCTCGCAGACCATCATCGACGCCGACGCCGCCGCGCGATCGGCACGCTGGCTGGCGGAAGCCGATGAGGCGCTCGACTGGGCGGTCAGGGCCGCGATCGGGTGCTGGCCCGACGCCGACGACATCGCGATCATCCGCGACCGCGCCTATCCGCCCGAACTGTTCCGGCGCATTGTCGAACAGCGGCTGAAGGCGAACGACCCACGGCTCGGGCTGCGCGGCATCACCCTCGACGGGGTGATCGCGGCGATGCGCGCGGGTCGGCGGGCGATGGTCGGCAGCCTGCTGATCGACGCCATTGCGACCGACGAGCATCGCGCCTGGCGCATTTCCACGGCGCCCCGCCGCAAAACGCGCCGCTGAACGCCGCTTTACGCTAGGCGACAATAGGACCGATTGGCTCATTGTCATTTAACGCCATGCTCCTATCTTAGGAAGCTGATCGTATCGCGCCGACCATGGATACAGATTCTGGCCGTTGGCGCGATTCTGCCATCGATGTGATTTTGGAAAGATTCCGCATGCAGGACGACAAGGAACCGCAGGGCAACCCCTGGATGAAGAGCGTGATGATCTGGAGCGGCATCCTGCTCGCCATGCTCCTTGTCGCCTCAATGTTCGGCGGCGCCGCACAGCCCGCGGGAAGCCCGCTCGCCTATTCCGATTTCCGGCAGAAGGTGCAGGAAGGCGCCGTCAAGGAGGTCGTGCTGTCCGAGGATCGGGTGACAGGCACGATGTCGAACGGCGACCGCTTCACCGCCAATGTCGTGCGCGATCCCGACCTGCTCAAGATGCTCAACGAGAATGGCGTCAAATATGACGGCAAGCCGCAGGAAGTGCCGAATTTCTGGATGTATCTGCTCGTCCAGTCGCTGCCCTTCCTGCTGATCCTCGCTGTCGCTTTCTTCGTCTTCCGCCAGGTGCAGAAGAACAACGGGTCGGGTGCGATGGGCTTCGGCAAGTCGCGCGCCAAGATGCTTACCGAAAAGCAGGGCCGCGTCACCTTCGACGACGTCGCCGGCATCGACGAGGCGCGCGAGGAACTGCAGGAGATCGTCGAGTTCCTGAAGAACCCGAGCAAATTCTCGAAGCTCGGCGGCCAGATTCCGAAGGGCGCGTTGCTCGTCGGCTCGCCCGGCACCGGCAAGACGCTGCTCGCCCGCGCGATCGCGGGCGAGGCGGGCGTCCCCTTCTTCACCATTTCGGGCTCGGACTTCGTCGAGATGTTCGTCGGCGTCGGCGCCAGCCGCGTGCGCGATATGTTCGAGCAAGCGAAGCGCAACGCACCGTGCATCGTCTTCATCGACGAGATCGACGCGGTTGGCCGCCATCGCGGCGCGGGCCTTGGCAACGGCAACGACGAGCGCGAGCAGACTCTGAACCAGCTCCTCGTCGAGATGGACGGGTTCGAGGCGAACGAAGGCATCATCATCGTCGCCGCGACCAACCGCCCCGACGTGCTCGACCCCGCCCTCCTCCGTCCGGGCCGCTTCGACCGCCAGGTCGTCGTGCCGCGCCCCGACATCGAGGGTCGCCACAAGATTCTGGAAGTCCACACGCGCAAGAAGCCACTGGCGCCCGACGTCGACCTGCGCCGGATCGCGCGCGGCACCCCCGGATTCTCGGGCGCCGACCTCGCCAACCTCGCCAACGAGGCGGCGCTGCTCGCCGCGCGCAAGGGCAAGCGCCTGATCGCCAGCGACGAGTTCGAGGAAGCCAAGGACAAGGTGCTGATGGGCGCGGAACGCCGCTCGATGGTGATGACCGAGGACGAGAAGAAGGCGACCGCCTATCACGAGGCCGGCCATGCGTTGGTGTCGCTGCACGTCGAAGGCAACGATCCGCTGCACAAGGTGACGATCATCCCGCGCGGCCGCGCGCTGGGCGTGACGTGGAACCTGCCCGAGCGCGACCGCTATTCGCAGAACATGAAGCAGATGAAGGCGCGGCTCGCGCTCTGCTTCGGCGGCCGCATCGCCGAACAGCTCATCTATGGCAAGGACGAGCTCAACACCGGCGCGTCGAACGACATCCAGCAGGCGACCGACATGGCGCGCGCGATGGTGATGGAATATGGCATGTCCGAAAAGCTCGGCTGGCTGCGCTATCGCGACAATCAGGACGAGGTGTTCCTGGGCCACAGCGTGTCGCGGGCGCAGAACATGTCGGAAGAGACCGCGAAGCTGATCGACAGCGAGGTCCGCCGCCTCGTCGAGGAAGGCGAGACGACCGCGCGGCAGGTGCTGACCGATCATCTCGACGAACTGCACCTGCTCGCGGGGGCGCTGCTCGAATATGAGACGCTGTCGGGTGAGGAAGCGCGCCGGGCGATCAAGGGCGAGGACATAGGCCGCGAGAATGACGAGGGCCGCCCTGGCACGCCGATCCAGGGTCACGCCGGTTCGCTGCCGCAGATCAAGCGCAAGCCGCGCCCCTTCGGCGACGCCAATCCGCAGGGCGCCTGATCCCTGATCGGGGGCGTTCGGTAAATGATGTCGGGGTGCAGCGAGTGATCCGGAGGCAAAGCGCACGCGCGGCGGTCGCCTTGGGTACCGCCGCGTTGCTGTGCGGCATGGCACCCGGCGACATGAGCGTCGCGGCCTTTCTGGCGCGCGCCAACAATCTGATGCGACTCGGCCCTCTCGCGCTCGCCACCCCCGAAGCGGGCGCGCTCAAGGGCGAGGTGATCGCTGCCGGCAAGCGCTACAAGGCGCGGATCGACGCCGAACGCCGGGCGGGGCGCAAGACGACGAGTTGCCCTCCCGCTTCGGGCACGCTGACGCCCGAGGAATGGCTCGCACATCTGCGCACCTACCCGCCGCAGACGCGCAAGTCGGTAAGCGTCTATGCCGCCTTCGACGGCCTGATGAAGAAGCGCTATCCGTGCCCCGCCTGATGCGCCATGATACGGACACGATGACTCGGGGCATTCACGGAGAAAAAGGGGGCAGCGTGGCGGGACCGGACGGACCGGCCACGCTCTTCGCCATATCATGACGATTTACTGCGACGAATCGGGCGGGCTCAACGCCGGCGCGATGACCTTTGCCGCGGTGATGCTCACCCCCGAGGCGGCGGCGGCGATCCACGCGCGCTTTCGTGCGGTCACGGGCCTGCGCGGCGAACTGAAGGGCAGCCGGATCAGCCTGACCGAGCGTGCCTATCTGCTCGAACTGTTCGATCGTGCCGGTGGACGCGCCTGGGTCGCGGTCGCTGAGCGCGAGCGGCTGTTGCCGAATGCCAACGGCACCCCGCTGAGCGACCTCGCCCTTTACGCGGCGCTGCTCGACAGCGCGGTCGGCCACTGGCTGCCCGAAACGGGCGGCGTGTGCACCGATGTGGTGATCGACGACGGCCGCTACGACCCCGCGATCCTGACGCGCGTGCGCGACACGATCCAGACCGGGCTCGGTCACTGGGGCCGCGCGTCGCTTGCGGACAGCCGGCGGTCCGACGGCGTGCAGATCGCCGACGTGGTCGCGAACAGCCTCTACAACATCACCGCCCGGTCGCAGCGGGCGCACCGCATCGGCATCATCCTCGAACCCTTGCTCGCCTCGCGCGCGATCCGCGTCGCCGAGCTGACCCGGCTGCCATGATCCAATAGCGCAACGAAAAAGGGCCCCGGTTTCCCGGAGCCCCTTTCGATGCGTCGGACGCGGCGCTTATTCAAAATCGCCACCGCCGCCGGCGGGGCTGCGCGGCGGCGCGGCGGCCGTCAGGCGCAGTGCTTCGGCCGAGCGCGCGATCGAGCTGATCTCATCGGGCGTATCGTCATCGTCGACGACCACCTTCTGCAACGTGCCGACGAGCGAGTCCTTGAGGTCGACGGGACGCACGGTCTGCTCGGCGATCTCGCGCAACGCGACGACGGGATTCTTGTCGCGGTCGCGGTCGATCGTCAGCTCCGAACCGCCCGAAATCTCGCGCGCGCGGTGTGCGGACAGCAGGACCAGATCGAAACGGTTGGGAACTTTGTCGACGCAATCCTCGACGGTAACGCGGGCCATGTTGTTTCCTTGGATTGAGGAGAGGCCAGCCGGAGAGGCGTGGCGGCAAGCGCTGCGCGCTAGCAGGGAGCCGACAAAATGTCAATCGAGCGCGGTGTGGGGGGCGGTAGAGTTCAAGGCGCCCGGTCCACCGCCCCGCCCCGCACGGCCTGCCCGTATCGCAGGTCAATCCGCTCGCGATACCGGCTGTTGCAAGGAAGAGAAGCCGGGGCGCGCCGTTTCGTATGAATCGGGCTGCCGGAATCAACGCGATCTTGGGACGCGGCTCCGGATACCAAGTGAATCGCAGCGGTTCCGCGAGATAGGCCTCCACGGGCGTTCCCGCGTCGATCCTGGCGCTTGTGCCGTGAATGAAGAAACCACCCAGCGCCGACGCAAACAACATCGTGCCGACCGACAGCGCCGTGCCGCTCTTGCCCTCGTCATAGGATGTTCCCGTAAGGCGCACGGGACCGCTCGGCGTTTCCGCATAAAGCAGTCGGATCTCAAGTTTTCCCTTTTTGCCGACATGACCGTTACGCTGCGCCCGCGACACCTCGGCAACGACAGGCGCACCGATCGGGACGATGATCTGTCCGCGGAAACTGACGCTTTCGGCCACCTCCAGATACACGCGATCGCCGGGCTTGTTGTCCTTGGTCGAAATTTGCGTGCGCGTTTTCAACATCAGTGGCGTTCCCATCGGCAGATAGTAACGCTTGGCCTCCCCGAGCGGCTGCGTCTCGGGCACGGGCCAATGGAATACCGTCTGCGCCTGCGCCGTCCCATGTACCATGAATGCCGCGATGACCGCAGCGGCTTTCCAATTCCTCGTCTCACCCTCCATCGGTCAAACTGCGAATCGAATAAGCCGCAAAGGTTAACAAAAGGATCAATACTCCGTGGACTGATAGTCACCTATCCCGTGACTGGAGCGGATGGATCCCTATTTGGACATCTTGGGCAAGCGCATTCGCGCTCGCAGGCGCGAGCTAGGCATGTCGCAGGAAGGCCTTGCCCACGAAGCGGGGCTTGATCGCAGCTATGTCGGGCGAATCGAGCGCGGCGAGCATAATCTGACCTTCGTGGCGCTCATCAGGCTATGCCGGGCCATGAAGTGCGATGTAGCCACGCTGACGGTCGGCCTGCCGCTGGGCTACGGACAGGAAGACTGAGGCATCGGCAGCGTAGCGCCTTGTGGTCGCGGCCCTCTTGCGCGGAGGCGCCTGCAGCCTATGTCCGGGCGATGACCGAAGCGGCCGATCAAAGCCCGATGCCGGAGCAACTGACCGCGGACGTCGCGGGCCATCGGCTCGAACTGCTCTTCTCGGGCAGCGAGCGCCGCGAGCGACTGCACGACCTGATCGCGGGGGCGGTGCGGAACATCGACCTGGTCATGTATATCTTCGCCGACGATTCCGCCGGACGCGCGATGGTCGTGGACCTGACCGCCGCCGCCCGGCGCGGGGTTCGGGTGCGCGCCGTGATCGACAGCTTCGGATCGGCGACGACGCCCGACACTCTGTTCGCGCCGCTGCGCGCGGCGGGGGGCGAGGTAACCTTCTTCTCGCGGCGCTGGCGGTCAAGCTATCTGATCCGCAATCACCAGAAGCTGATCCTGATCGACGATGCCATCGCGGTCACCGGCGGATTCAACATCGCCGACACCTATCTGGACGAGCCGCACCGCGATTGCTGGTTCGACCTCGGCCTGATCGTAAAGGGGGCCAGCGTTGTCCAGGTGGCGAGGTGGTTCGAGCGGCTTCACGCCTATACCTTGCACCACGACGGCAAGTTGCTGATGCTGCGACGCCTGATCCGCACATGGCCGCAGCGGGAAGGCCCCATATCCTGGCTGGTCGGCGGCCCGACGCAGCGTCTGTCGCCATGGGCGCGCGCAGTGCGCAGCGACCTGGAAGGCGCGGCGCGACTCGACATGGCGATGGCCTATTTCTCGCCGGGACGAGGCATGCTGCGGCGGCTGGGACGCGTCGCGCGACAGGGGCGTGCGCGCTTCGTCATGGCCGGGCGGTCGGACAATGCCGCGACGATCGGCGCGTCGCGGCTGCTCTACGGCTATCTGTTGCGTCGGCGAGCCGAAGTCTGGGAATATCAGCCGTGCCGGCTGCACATAAAGCTGATCGTAATCGACAATGTCGTCTACATCGGATCGGCCAATTTCGACATCCGCAGCCTGTTCCTGAATGTCGAGATCATGGTGCGGATCGCCGATGCCGAGTTCGCGGCGCGCATGCGCGACTTCCTGGCGGGCCTCGAACCTAATTGCGCGATCGTTACCCGGTCGTCGCACAAGGTGCGCGCCGGGTGGCTGACGCGGCTGCGCTGGACGCTCGCCTGGTTCGTGGTCGGCATCGTCGACTATACGGTATCGCGGCGGCTGAATTTCGGTCTCGCCGATCCCGACCCCGATATCTGAAAGGGTCAGTCCTTCCAGCCCCAGAAGAGGAAGCAGGGCGGGACGTTGACCCATTCGAAGGCATTGTCGATGCGCCTGAAATGCGTGGCGAGGAAATCGCGCGCGCGGGCGCGGAACTGATAGACGAGGAAAGCGCCTCCGGGGCGGAGGACGCGGTGCGTCGCGGCGGCGATCGCCGGACCGACCCCGGCGGGCAGCGTCGAGAAGGGCAGGCCCGACAGGACGTAATCGGCCTGGTCGAAGCCGTGCGCCGCGATGATGGCCTCGACATCGGCGGCCGACCCATGCACCGCGATGAAGCGGCTGTCGCGGATGTCCTTGCGCAGATAGGCGATGAAATCCTCGTTGGTGTCGATCGCGATCAGCGTCGCGTCGCCCGGCATCCGCTCGAGGATCGGACGACAGAAGGTGCCGACGCCGGGGCCGTATTCGACGAACAGCTTCGTGTTCTTCCAGTCGACGGGCCGCAGCATGTGGCGGATCAGCGTCGGCGACGACGGCACGATCGAACCCACCATGACCGGATGCTTGATGAAGCCTCGGATAAACATGCCCCACGGGCCGAATACGCGCTTGAGCCGCTCGCGAATCCGGCTGAGCGGCGCGATCTTCGATTCATGGGCCTGCGCCCTGGGGTTGGTCATGATGGCTTTCGCATTGTTAGGGTCGGAAATTGCGTGGCAAAGTTGAAGCCGCGGCGCAAGGAAAGAGTCTGGCCCGATGCTGGACAGCGCGCGCTTCGCGTGTAGGGAGAGGCAGGCTTGCGACGAAAGGAGGCGAACATGACGGCGATAGCGCGTTCGATTCCCGCCGACCGCATGGCCGTGCTTTTCGCCATCATGCTTGTCGCCGCGGCCGGCAATACCGCGATGCAGTCGATCTTGCCGGCGATCGGCGCCAAGCTGCATATCCCCGACGTGTGGGTCAGTCTCGCCTTCAGTTGGTCGGCGCTGCTGTGGGTGATGACCGCGCCGCACTGGGCGCGCCAGTCGGACAAACGCGGGCGTCGGGCGCTGATGGCGCTCGGCATCGTCGGCTTCCTCGCCTCGATGGCGCTGTGCGGACTCGCGCTGTGGGCCGGGCTGAGCGGCGCGATCGCGGCGAGCACGACCTTCATCCTCTTCGCGCTGTTCCGCAGCCTTTACGGCGGGCTCGGTTCGGCCTCGCCGCCCGCGGTGCAGGCCTATGTCGCCGCACGCACCGATGCCGAGGAGCGCACGCAGGCACTGTCGCTCGTCTCCTCCTCATTCGGGCTCGGCACCGTGATCGGACCAGCGATCGCGCCCTTCTTCATCCTGCCCTTCGTCGGACTCGCGGGGCCATTGCTCGTTTTCGCGCTCATCGGCCTGATCGTGCTGGTGATGCTACGCTGGCGCCTGCCCAACGACACGCCGCGATTCGCCGCGCGCGGCGCGATCGCGCCCTACCCGCTATCCGCCGGCCCGGCCGAGCCGACGGCGGAGGACGAGAACGACCGCGATCCCTCGACGCAAAAGGCGCTGGGCTGGCGCGATCTGCGCGTGCGGCCCTGGCTGCTCGCCGGCTTCTTCGGCGGCCAGGCGCAGGCGATGATGCTGGGGGTCATCGGCTTCCTGATCCTCGACCGGCTGCACCTGCGCCTCAAGCCCGACGAGGGCGCCGCGATCACCGGTATCGTGCTGATGGCCGGCGCCTTCGCGACGCTGCTCGCGCAATGGGGGCTGATCCCGCTGCTGAAGATGACGCCGCGCACCACCGTCCTATACGGCGCGGCGCTCGGTGCGGCAGGCATCCTGCTGACCGGGCTGGCGCAGGATCTGCACGCGATCGTCATCGGCTTCGCCCTCGCCTCGCTCGGCTTCGGGCTGTTCCGGCCCGGTTTCACGGCGGGGGCTTCGCTCTCGGTATCACGCCGTGATCAGGGCAGCGTCGCCGGCATGACCGCGTCGATCAATGGGTCGGCCTACATCGTCTCACCCGCGGTCGGCGTACTGCTCTACAACTGGCACGCGATGGTGTCCTATGGCCTGATGGCGATGTTCTGCGGCTGGCTGGTGCTGTGGGGCTGGTCCGCCCTCCAGCAGGAGGACCAGCCCTAGGACTGAATCAATCCTTTGCTTCTGCTTCGCCCCCGTGCTTCTGCTCGCGGACCGGCTTGAGCATGCCCGGCGCGAAGAAGCCGATCGGATCGACGCTCATCGCCTGCTGCTTGATCTCGCCCTGGATCTTTTCATAATCGCGCTCCATGGCCTCGGTGACCGAGGCACGCGTATCCTTCAGCGCGGCCTCGAAATCGGCCATCGTCACGATGTCACTGTCGAGTGAGCGCTTGAGCGCCGCAAGTCCCGCGCGGCGCACCAGATCCTCGAGGTCCGCGCCGGTGAAGCGCTCGGTCCGCTCGGCGAGCGCATCGAGCGAGACATCGTCCGCGAGCGGCATCCGGCCGGTATGGATTTCCAGGATGCGTAGCCGCCCCTCGGCATTGGGAACCGAGACATAGATCAGTTCGTCGAGCCGCCCCGGACGTAGCAGCGCCGGGTCGATCAGGGTCGGGCGATTGGTCGCGCCGATGACGACGACCGACTGCATCTCCTCTATCCCGTCCATCTCGGCTAGGATCGTGTTGACGACGCGTTCGGTCACCTGCGGCTCGCCCGCTCCGCCGCCGCGCGCGGGAACCAAGCTGTCGAGCTCGTCGATGAAGACGATCGTCGGCGCCACCGCCCGCGCCCGCGCGAACAATCGCGCGATCTGCTGCTCGCTCTCACCATACCATTTGGACAGGAGGTCGGACGACTTGATCGCAATGAAGTTCGCGTCCGATTCGCGCGCCGCGGCCTTGGCGAGCAGCGTCTTGCCGGTGCCCGGCGGGCCATAGAGCAGGAAGCCTTTGGCCGGGCGGATGCCGAGCCGGCGGAACGCCTCGGGATGCTTGAGCGGCAGTTCAATGCCCTCGATCATCTTGTCGCGCGCGGCGTCGAGGCCGCCGATATCGCTCCAACGCGTCCGGGGCGCCTGCACCATCACCTCGCGCATCGCCGACGGTTGCACGCGTTTCAACGCGTTCAGGAAATCGTCGCGCGTCACCCGCACCTCTTCCAGCACCTCGGGCGGGATCGTCCCGTCCTCAAGGTTTAGCTTGGGCATGATGCGCCGCACCGCCTCGATCGCCGCCTCGCGGGTCAGCGCCGCCATATCGGCGCCGACGAAACCGAAAGTCGTGCGCGCGAGTTCGTCGAGGTCGACATCCTCGCCCAGCGGCATACCGCGAGTGTGGATGCCCAATATCTCGCGCCGCCCCTTCTCGTCGGGAACGCCGATCACGATCTCGCGGTCGAAGCGGCCGGGACGGCGCAGCGCCTCGTCGATCGCATCGGGACGATTGGTCGCCGCGATGACCACGAGGTTCGTCCGCGGTTCGAGCCCGTCCATCAGCGTCAGAAGCTGCGCGACGATCCGCTTCTCGGCCTCGCCCGTCACCTGCCCGCGCTTCGGCGCGATCGAATCGATCTCGTCGATGAACAGGATCGACGGCGCCGCCTTGGTCGCCTGCTCGAAGATCTCGCGCAGCCGCTTTTCGGACTCGCCATAGGCGCTGCCCATGATCTCCGGGCCGTTGATCAGGAAGAATTGCGCGTCGCTTTCATTCGCAACCGCGCGCGCCAGCCGCGTCTTGCCGGTACCCGGCGGCCCGTGGAGCAGCACCCCGCGCGGCGGATCGACGCCCAGCCGCCGGAACAGTTCGGGATATCGCAGCGGCAGTTCGACCATCTCGCGAAGCTGGTCGATCGTCTCGCCGAGCCCGCCGAGGTCGTCATAGGTGACGTCGGTGCGGCGCGCATCCTGCGGCTCCTGATATTCGGAGAGCAGTTCGACTTCGGTGTTTTCGTCGATGAAGACGACGCCTTTCGGGGTCGCCGACACGACGAGCAGGCGTACCTCGGCCAGCGCATAGGCGGGCGCGTTGAGCATCTGGCGGAGCTGCGGCGGCATGTCGCCCGAAGGCAGGCGCTGCTGCCCCGCGGTCGCCACCGTGTCGCCGGCAACGAGCGGACGCCCGAAAAAGCTGCGCTTGAGCGCCATCGCCGATCCCTGAAGCCGCAGATTCTCCTGCGCCGGGGCAAAGACGACGCGCGTTGCCGGACGCATCTCCACCCGGCTCAGCATCACCATGTCGCCGGCACCAGCACCCGCATTGGCGCGCTGCAGGCCGTCGAGGCGGATCACCTCCAACCCCTCGTCCTCGGGATAGGGCGCGACAATCCGCGACACGGTATCGCGCTTGCCGCTGATTTGCACGACATCGCCCTCGGTCACGCCCAGCGCGGCCATCGCGGACCGCGGAATGCGCGCGATTCCTGCGCCGCTTTCTTCCGCGCGCAGCGTCGCAACCTGCAACTTGACCTGCTTTTCCTTCACCGGTGCGTCGGCCAATACCCGTCTCCCGCAAAATGGTCAGAACGGGAAAGATAGGAGGATCGTTCCCCGATTTCACCCCCCGCGGCGGAACGATCGATGACGCGCCGCACAAAATTCTGGCAAGCTTGCCAAGGCCATGCCATCAGCGCCGTCAGGAGACGATGATGCAACGCCTTCCCCCCCTCAGCAGCATGGAGGCCTTTCTGGAGGTCGCGCGCCACGGCACGGTGAAGGCCGCCGCGAGCGAGCTGGGCCTGTCGATGCCGGCGCTGTCGCGGCGTATCCAGACGCTCGAGCATGCGGTCGGTCGCCCGCTGTTCAATCGGCATCATCACGGCCTGAAGCTCACCGAAACCGGGCGGCAGTTGCAGGATCAACTCGGCCCGATCCTCGATGATCTGCGGTCGGTGCTCGTCCGCGCCGGCAGCCCCGAAGCTTCGCTGCGCCTGCATCTCAACGTCCTTCCGCTCTTTGCGCAGCAGCGGCTGTTCCCGCGGCTGCCCGCGCTGCGCCAGCAGCATCCCGAACTGCATATCGACATCGACACCATGTCGCATGGCGAGGCGCGGCTGGGCGAAGGGATAGATGCGGCGATCGCTCTGGCGCGCGCGATCGACCCAGCCCTCTACGCGGCCCGGCTCGATCAGAACAAGGTGTTCCCCATCGCATCGCGGGCGCTGACCGACGGCGACCGCCCGATCACGGTGCCCGAACAGCTTCAGCGGATGACCATCCTGCTGCACCGCGAGATGCCCGAAACTTTCAGCGAATGGCGGCAGGCGATCGGCATGCCCTATCTGGAACCGGCGGGGGTCGATTTCTTCGATTCGGGCCCGCTGATTCTGGAAGCCGCGGCGCAGGGGATCGGCGTCGCCTTCATGCACGCCCATCACTTCGACGACGCGCAGGACCCGCGGCTCGTGCGCCTGTTCGATTTCGACGTCGACAGCAGCTACAGCTATTGGTTCGTCTGCCGGCCCCGCGCGTTGCGCCAGCCCGCCGTGAAGCTGTTCCACGACTGGCTGCTGGCGACGAAAATCTGAAAAAGATGGTGCTGCTGGACAGGATTGAACTGTCGACCTCTCCCTTACCAAGGGAGTGCTCTACCACTGAGCTACAGCAGCGCCGGCCGGCCGCGGCGGCGACGTCGCGGGGCAGGCGCGGCCTATGGCGGGGCGTCCCGCGCCTGTCAAGCTGCGAGGCTTGACGTCGTGCGGATTTCGCGGGCATGGCCGGTGCATGAGTCAGCCGCCCTCCCCCACCGACCTCGAACGCGAGCGCCGTCTGGCCGAAGCGCTGCGCGCCAATCTGCGCAAGCGCAAGGCAAAGGCACGCGAGGCGAAGGCCGAAAGCCCGGCTAAAGACTGACGGTCACGGTTACCGCATCGCCCTCGGCCAGATCTTCGGCCTTTCGCACCGCAGCCTTGACCGGCAACAGCCAGCCACCGCTTTCGCGATGCGGAAAGACTGACGTTTTCCAGCACGTATCGCCGATCGTCACAAATACTTTGCCGATCCGAATCCGCGGCGCCCGTCCAGCCATTGCCCGCCGAGCGCCGCCAGCCTGATGCCATCGGCCGCCTCGCCCACGATCGTAAGGAAATGCCAGGCGGCAGTTCCCGTCGCGGATTGCCAGCGCCACAGCGGCACGGTGACGGTGAAATCTTCCATGCTACCTATTTCTGGGCAGCAGGGCGGATCGGAACCGGGATATTGCAGATGTCGGCGCCGCCCGCCGGCCGGATGAAAAAGGCATCGCGGCGATTGGCGCGCGCGTCGGCATAGCGCGCGAAGCTTTCGCTCTCGGTCGACAGATATTCGAACCGCGGTCGCTGGGCTGCGGGCAGATCGCTGGCGAGCCGGATCGACAGGATCGGCACGCGCTCATCCGCCCGCTCATAGACGCCCAGCGGGCCCGTCCCGCGCGGCAGGCTCGACAGATGCTCGATCCCGCTCACGACGCGTCCGACGAGCGCGATGTTGCGGTCGAGATGGCGGGGCGCGTGGCCGATCACCGTATAGAGTTCGGCGCCGGAGCCCGTATCTGGCGACATATTGCGACCGACACCGACCATGGCGTAGCAATGGACGGGCCATATCTCGCCATTCTCACCGTGTGCGATGGGCCATCCCCAAAGCGCTTGGCTTGAGGCATAGGGATCGGCGATCACCGGCGCCGAAACGTGCATAGCCCGCGCGGCGGACCAATCCGCGGCCGTTTTCGCGTCCACGACATATGCGCTCTCCGGCACGGCCGTCAGCCCTTCCGGCAGCGGTTTCGCTTCGGTCGGATCGCCCCATTGCGCGACATAATTGTCCTGCACGCGGGTGACGGCGGTGCCGTCCCACCAATGCGCGGCGGCGAGCTTGCGGATATTGTCGATCCATCCCTGGCTGAACGGCGCGGGCATAAGTTGGATGATGACGCGCCGCGGCTGCCCCTTCGCATCGGAGGCCAGGTCCATCACGAGCAGGTCCGTGGGCGCGATGGCGATCCACGATTCGTCCGGAGCGGCCGCCACGATCTCGCCCGGCGACGGCGGTTCCGCCTGCTGGGCGTGCGACGGAATGGCGAGCGAGGCGGCGACTGCGGCCAGGAACAGATGTCTCATCGGGCCTGTCTGCCACGTCCATGCGACTTGCGAAAGCCTTGCCAACCGATTAGGGGCGCTCGTCCAAGGCATGCGGAGCGGTGGCCGAGTGGTCGAAGGCGCTCGCCTGGAAAGTGAGTATACGGCAAAACCGTATCGAGGGTTCGAATCCCTCCCGCTCCGCCATTTTCTGCCGAATCTAATCCCATAGTGCGACGTGCCGGGGCGACCGCACAGCCCGTCGGCCGCTTTTTTTCTTGCGATGTTCTCTTTTTGTTCGTATTATGAGACTATGCAGATGGCGTTTAGCTTCTGGGCTACAGAAGATATGGAGTGGGTGCGGGATCGGTTAAGATGCCGCTTTGGCCGCCCTGCTGAACCGGTCCGTGTGCGAACGCCCGTCGGCCAGCTGGTGAAGTCGATGATCAGCGGTCGCACACGCGACGCCGTCTCGTTGGGCGCCTATCACCGCCTCGTCAAGATCTATCCCGAATGGTTCAGCATCGCACGAGCGACGACCGCTGAGGTCGAGAAAGTCATCGGTGATGTGACCTTTCCTGATGTAAAGGCGCAATACCTTCGTGATGCCTTGACCTCCGTCGCCGCAGATCGCCCTGATTTCGACCTGACGTTTCTCGGCGCGCTGGACGTAGAGAGCGCGCTCGCGTGGCTGGAACGTTTGCCGGGTGTCGGCCGAAAGGTTTCGGCGTCCACCCTCAACTTCAGCACGTTGCGCATGCCGGCCTTCGTAGTGGACACGCATATATTGAAGATCATGCGTCGATTCGGGTTCGTTCGAGGCAAGGCCGACACGCGGACCGTCTATGATCTGACCATGACGGCATTGTCCGACTGGTGTGCGACCGATCTTGCGGAACTCCATGTGTTGATCAAACGCCTGGGTCAGACGGTCTGCCGTGCCGATCGCGCCGATTGTCGAAGCTGCCCGATCGGCCGGCGCTGCCGGGCTGCCGCTTTCGGAATCCGAAACTCCCTCCAGAAATAGAAGCGCTTGCGACTTCGAAACCGCAAGCGCTTCATTCCATAAGAGGCGAACCCGGCTGTCAGGGACTGACAGGTGAATCGTCGTCGTTGTCATCGGCGATCGCGATCATCACCGCGATGCCCGCGGCAAGCCCGATCAGACCGATGATCCAGCTTGCGCCGCCGGCGAACTCGCTACTTTCCTCGCTTGACGATACCGCGCGCGCGCCGTCGAATACGGAGGCGGCCGAGGCCGCAACTGGTGCCGCCACCATCGAAAACGCCGCCAGACAGACGGCGGCTTTGCTCAGATATCCCATGAAGTCCTCCATGTCAGGGCCGGTGTTTCGCGTACATCAACGCGCGAAACCGTGCCGCGATCCGGCTTCGGCCTCGATTCGACGACAAAGCGGCACGGCCGGGGGCATTGCGTGGTGGGCTCAGACGAAGTGCAGCTTGCGATACTTGCCGCGAAAATAGAGCAGCGGATCGCGGCGCGGCTCGAAAATCGCCTTCAGCACCCGTCCGACGAGGATGAAATGATCGCCCCCTTCGTGCACCGCATCGCGCGCGCATTCGAAGCTGCCGAGCGACCCCACGAGCACCGGCGTGCCGAACTCGCCGATTTCCCAAGGCGTCGCGGCAAAGCGATCCTCCCCCTTGCCGGCAAAGCGGTTCGAGGTGGGCTGCTGCCCGATCTGGAGGACGTTGACCGCGAAATGGTCGGCGCCGCGCAGGATCGCCGCGCTGCCCGAACTGTTCGCGATGCAGACGAGCAGCAAGGGCGGATCGAGCGATACCGAGGTGAAGCTGTTCGCCGTCAGGCCGATCGGCACGCCGTCGGGGTCGATCGCGGTCACCACGGTCACGCCCGTCGCGAAGCAGCCGAGCGCGTCGCGAAAGGTGCGCGCATCGGACCCGGCGCGATATGCGGGCGATTCGCGCGGCACACGGCGTTCGAGGAAGTCGATCAGATAGGCCCCGAGCGTATCGCTGCCATCGTCGGCGAAGCGCGGCGCCGTATCCTCGACCTCGACGAGTTCGCCATCGGGAAGCCGATTGACGAAGGACGCGGCATCGGCGCGCGAGGCCAGATCGCTCGTCAGACCGTGGATGTAGAGCGTCGGCAGCGTAATCGTCCCGGCCACATCCGCGAGACGTTCGGCCAGCGCCGCGGTGTCGAACGCATCGGCGAGGCGCGGATCGCAGGCGGGCTGCCCCGGCCCGGGGCTGACGGCGTCGTGCAGCCATTCGCCGATCCGAAGCGCAGCGCCGCTGTCGCCGCCGACAGGCAGGTCGACGAGCACGAGCCCCGAAGCCAGCAATGCCGCATCGCGCGCCAGCGCCGCGCTGGCGATCCAGCCGCCGAAAGTCGAGGCGACGACCACCGGACGCGTACCGAGCTGCGCGAGCACGGCGCGGAGATCCTCGACCATCGCGTCGAAATCATAGCGGCCGTCGGCCGGCCATTCGCTGCCGCCATGCCCGCGCAGGTCGAGGCTGATGACACGGCGCCCGGCCTGTTCGAGCGCATCGGCGAGCCGCGCCCAGACCGCGCGCGTCTGCCCCGCCCCGTGCAGCAGCAGCACCGCGGGATCGTTTTCCGACCCGATGATGTCCGCTTCGAGCCGAACGCCCGCGAAGCCGCGATATTGGACCGTCGTCATGCCATTCCGTCTTTCCTGATCACGAGGGCCATGCCGTGCTTTCCCGGGCAAGGCCAGCCCGCGAAAGAATATGGCCTCGCTTGATCCATATCAACGCGAGGACATGCTTCCACCCTATTCTGCCGGACACAGGTTCGGTGTCGGCCTGTAGCCAATGCGACACGGTCGCGGCGGCCTGCTCCTCGGCACCATCTCCCCACTGCCCCGTCGTCCTGCGGCGGGGCGTTCTTTTTCCACCGAATTGACCGCCACCCCCGGGCCTGATCGGCGTATATATTTTGACGCGTAAGAGCCTGCTCCCCGGCGAAAGCCGGGGTCCAGATGGCACAGCGCTGCCCCGCGTGGACCCCGGCTTTCGCCGGGGAACGATTGTCTTTCGAAAAAGGGATTAATTGCCGACCTGATCCGGGGGTCTCGCTCAACGGCGTCGACAAGCGGGACCCCGTGGTCAAGTTCGGTGACGGCATCAGGGCGCTTCGGGTCCCCGCGCTCAGGGGAACACACGGATGCCGCATTCGGCGGAATCGTCAGTGCGAGCGGCGACGCCGCGCGGCAATCCAGAGCGGCCGCAGGCCGCCCCGGATTGCTCCGCTCCGCTCGCAAGGTCAATCCAACGTCATCGGCTTCTAGAGTGCGTTCGGTTTTAATCGAATCAAAACCGGCACTCTAGATTCTTGTTTTGCCGTGTTTTCCGAGTCGTCAGGTGAGTCCACCTGACTTGAAAACACTCTAGCGGCGAAAGCCCGCCAGGCGCTGGTCGATGATCGCTTCGGCCTGGCCGATGATGCGGTCGATCAGGTCCTGGCAGGTCGGGATGTCGTGGATCAGCCCCTGCACCATACCGGCCCAGAAGACGCCCTTGCTGAGGTCGCCGGTTTCGAGCAGTTCGCGACCCGCAGCGCCCGCGACGAGCGGCTGGACGTCCTCGAACTTCGCATCGGGCAACGACAGGCGGCGCACCACCTCTTCGCTGACCGCGCTCTTGCCGACGCGCGCGGTGTTCTTGAAATTGCGGAAGATCAGGAAGCTGCCGCGCTCGTCATTCTCGACATAGGCCTGCTTCACATTGTCGTGGATCGGCGCTTCCTTCGTCGCGCAGAAGCGCGTGCCCATGTTGATGCCCTCCGCGCCGAGGCTGAGCGCCGCGACGAGGCCGCGTCCGTCGCCGAAACCGCCCGAAGCGAGCATCGGGATCTTCACCTTGTCGGCGGCCGCCGGGATCAGGATCAGCCCCGGAATATCGTCCTCGCCCGGGTGCCCCGCGCATTCGAAGCCGTCGATCGAGATGATGTCGCAGCCCGCCCGTTCGGCCGACAGCGCATGGCGCACCGCGGTGCATTTGTGGAGGATGGTGACGCCGTGCGGCTTCAGCATTTCCCAGATTTCGCGCACGGCCTGCGTCCCGGCCGTCTCGACGATCTTGACCCCGCCGTCGATGATCGCCTGCGCATAGGCCTTGTAGTCGGGCGCGTTGATCGTCGGAAACACCGTCATGTTCACGCCGAACGGCTTGTCGGTCATCGACCGGCAGCGCTCGATCTCTTCGCGCAGCGCCTGCGGAGTCGGCTGGGTCAGCGCCGTCAGGATGCCGAGCCCGCCGGCGTTCGACACCGCGCTCGCCAGTTCGGCATAGCCGACGCTCTGCATACCGCCCTGCACGATCGGATGCTCGATTCCCAGCATCTCGGTGATCCGCGTCTTGAAAGCCATTCGCTGTCCTTCCCTCTGTTCGTTGCCCACATGGTGACGCTACGTCGCCGCCGCGCCGGAATTGACTTGACGTTTACGTCAACGTCCGGTTCATTGGCAAGAGCGAAGGGTGAGAGAAGGACAGGTGCGGCGATGACGATCCTCCACGACGAGGGCCAGCAGGCGATCGCGACGGAATCGCGGCGCGTGCTGGAGGCCCGCATGCGCAAGGAAGAGCTACTGCCGCTGCTTGAGCTTGAGGGGCGCTATCACGAAGGTTTCTGGGCGACCGCGAAGGAGCAGGGCTGGACCGCCCTCGCGCTGCCCGAATCGCATGGCGGGCTGGCGCTCGGCCTCGTCGAGCTGGGACTGATCGCTCATCAGGCCGGACGCACGCTGAGCGGCGCGCCTTTCCTGACCTCTGGCTTCGGCGCGGCCAAGGCGATCGAACTCTACGGCTCCGACGCGCAGAAGGCGCGCTGGCTTCCGGGCCTCGCGAGCGGCGACAGCATCGGGGCGATCGCCTTTGCATCGGGCGCCGATCCGCTGCCGGCGCAACCCGGCGTGCGATTCGCCGACGGTCGGCTCGACGGCATCGCGCCCGCCGTGTCGGGCGGCGTCGCCGCCGACGTCGCGATCCTGCTCTCCGCCGGAGCGGACGGGCCGGTGCTGGCGGTCGCCGAGCTGGCCGGGGTCGAGCGGCGGACGGTTGCCAGTTTCGACAACAGTCGTTGCCTCGCCGACCTCGTTTTCGCGGGCACGCCCGCCGCGCGTCTGGAGACGGGCGGCGCGGCGCGCGACGCGGCGCTGCACATCCTTGCGCTCCAGGCCGTCGTCACCGCGCACGAACAGACGGGCGGCGCCGAAGCGCTGATGGAGATCGCGCGCGACTATGCGGTGACGCGCAAGGCGTTCGGCCAGCCGATCGGCGCCTTCCAGTCGATCAAGCACCGCATTGCGGAGCTTTACGGCCTTGTCGAACTGGCGCGCGCCAATTGCATCCATGCCGCGGCGCGCGAGGGCGCGGACGATTTCATCACCGCAGCCGCCGCTGCGCGGCTGTCGGCGACCGAAGCCTATGACAGCGCGGCGCGCGATTGCGTCCAGATTCACGGCGGCATCGGCGTGACGTGGGAAATCGGCCTGCACCTTCACATGCGCCGCGCGCGCAGCCTGGCGCTCGAACAGGGCAGCACCCTGTTCTGGGAGGATATCCTCGTCGACCGTTTGGCGGGAGAAGACGCATGAGCGATCTGGAAGCCTGGCGCGCCAAGGCCGCCGCATGGTGCGAATCGATGGTGCCGCAATTCGGCAAGGCAGCGCGCAAGGGCCTGTCGGTCGAAGAGGATCTCGCGCTCGGCCGCCGGTATCAGAAGGCGAAGTTCGACGCGGGATTCGCCGGCATCAACTGGCCGACCGATCTGGGCGGACAGGGGCTCGGCCATATCGAGAAGATCGCCTTCGAGGCCGAGGAGATGAAGCACGGTTTCCCGAACGTCTATTTCGGCATTTCGCTGGGAATGCCGGTGCCGGTGCTGATGCAGTTCGGCACCGACCGCGAGTTCGTGAAGGAACGCGTGCTGAAGGCGCTGCAGGGCGAGGAAATCTGGTGCCAGCTTTTCTCCGAACCGTCGGGCGGCACCGACCTGGCCGGCCTGCGCACCCGCGCCGAGACCGACGGCAACGGCTGGAAGATCAACGGGCAGAAGGTCTGGACGAGCTGGGCGCAATATAGCGACTATGGCGTCATCGTCGTGCGCACCGACCCGACCGTCGCCAAGCACAAGGGCCTGACCTATTTCTGGGTCGACATGAAGGCGCCGGGCGTCACAGTGCGCCCGATCAAGCTCGCGGGCGGCGACAGCCATGTCAACGAGGTGTTCTTCGACGATGTGCGGATCGGCGACGATCATCGCATGTCGCCGGTCGGCGGCGGCTTCGCGGTCGCGATGGCGACGCTGATGATCGAGCGTTATGTCGCGACCGACAGCGCCGGTTTCGGCCCGCACCTCGACCTGTTCGTCGACCTGGCGAAAGAGGTGCGGCTGAACGGCCGCCCGGCGATCGAGGACGGCCGAATCCGGCAGCAGATCGCGCGCAATTATGCGATGCGCGCCGGGCTCGATTCGATCAATGTGCGCGCGCGGCTGATGATGCAGGCGGGGATGACGCCGGGGCCGGAGGGATCGCTGAACAAGCTGGTCGCGGTGCGCTCGCGCCAGAAGCTGTCCGAACTCGCCATCGATTTGCAGGGCGCAGGGGGCTTCGCGTTCGACGCGCACGCCTCGCCCAAGGACGACTGGGCTTCGAGCTGGATCAACGCGCCGACCGGCCGCATCGCCGGCGGGTCGGACGAGACGCTGCTCAACACGATCGCCGAACGCATCCTCGGCCTGCCGCAGGATCATCGCCCCGACAAGGGCGTCCCCTTCAACGAGATACCAGCCTGACAGGAGCCTCCCCATGAAGATCGATTCCTCCACCGCGGCCGTCGTCACCGGCGGCGCATCGGGGCTGGGCCGCGCGACCGCCGAAGCGCTCGCCGCCGCCGGGGTCAAGGTGGCGATATTCGACATCAACGACGCGCTCGGCGAAGAGGTCGCGAAGGCGATCGGCGGGCTGTTCGTCCATGTCGACATCACCGACGAGCAGTCGGTCGTCGACGGCTTTGCCACGGCGCGCGCGGCGCATGGGCAGGAACGCATCGCCGTCCACTGCGCGATGACCTCGCGCCGCGGCAAGACGCTCGCCTTCGACAAGGAAACCGGCCGATACCGCCGCACCCCGACCGCCGATTACGAATATGGCGTCGCGGGCATATTGACCGCCAGCTATCGCATCGGCTCGATCGCCGCCGAGGGCATGGCCAGCTTGCCCGAACTGGAGGACGGCGAGCGCGGCGCGATCGTCTTCACCGCGTCGGTCGCGGCGCAGGACGCGCAGATCGGGCAGGTCATCTACGGATCGGCCAAGGCGGGCGTGAACGGCCTCGTCCTGCCGATGGCGCGCGACCTGATGGACCTGGGCATCCGGGTCAATTCGATCATGCCGGGCGTGTTCGGCACGCCGCTGCTCGGCAACATGAACCCGAAGGTCAAGGAAAGCCTGGAGGCCTCCGTCCCCTTCCCCAAGCGCCTCGGCAAGGCCGAGGAATATGCGAGCCTGGCGATGGAGATGGTTCGCAACACCTATTTCAACGGCCAGTGCGTCCGCCTCGACGGCGCGATCCGCATGGCGCCGCGCTGATTATCTCCCCAACGAAAGGAATAAATACATGTCCGAAGCCTATATCATCGACGCCGTCCGCACCCCGCGCGGAATCGGCAAGCCCGGCAAGGGCGCGCTGTCGCACCTGCACCCGCAGCATCTGGCCGCGACGGTGCTCGCCGCGATCCGCGACCGCAACAATCTCGACACCGCGACCGTCGACGACATCGTCTGGTCGACCTCGACGCAGGAAGGCAAGCAGGGCGGCGACCTCGGCCGCATGGCGGCGCTCGCGGCGGGCTATGACATCAAGGCCAGCGGCACGACGCTCGACCGCTTCTGCGGCGGCGGCATCAGCACGGTGAACTTCGCCGCCGCCAGCGTGATGAGCGGCATGGAAGATTGCGTCATCGCCGGCGGCACCGAGATGATGAGCTATCAGCAGCAGCTGTCCGCCGAGCGCGCCAATGCCGGCCTGCCGCAGCGCATGATGGGATCGGGCAACCCCGAACTCGACGCGTTGCACCCGCAGTCGCACCAGGGCGTGTGCGGCGACGCGATCGCGACGATGGAGGGGATCAGCCGCGAAGCGCTCGACGCCCTCGCCCTCGTCAGCCAGCAGCGCGCCGACATGGCGATCAAGGAAGGCCGCTTTAACAAGTCGGTCGTCCCCGTCCACAATCCCGACGGCAGCGTCGCGCTCGACCGCGAGGAATTCCCGCGCCCCGAAACCACGGCCGAGGGGCTGGCGGCGCTGAAGCCCAGCTTTACCGCCCTCGCCGATTTCGACCTCGGTGACGGGACGACCTTCCGCAAGCAGATCAATCGTCGCTATCCCGACCTGGAAATCCAGCATGTCCATCATGCCGGCAACAGCTCGGGCGTCGTCGACGGAGCGGCGGCGGTCCTGCTGACCTCGAAGGATTATGCCGACAAGCATGGGCTGAAGCCGCGCGGCCGTGTCGTCGCCTATGCCAATATCGGCGACGATCCGACGCTGATGCTCAACGCCCCGGTCCCCGCGGCGAAAAAGGTTCTGGAAAAGGCGGGCCTCAAGAAGGAGGACATCGACGTCTGGGAAATCAACGAGGCTTTCGCGGTGGTCGCCGAAAAGTTCATCCGCGACCTCGACCTCGATCGCGAGAAGGTGAACATCAACGGCGGCGCGATGGCGCTCGGCCACCCGATCGGCGCCACCGGCTCGATGCTGATCGGCACCGCGCTCGACGAACTCGAGCGTTCGGGCGGCCGCTACGGTCTCGTCACCATGTGCGCCGCCGGCGGCATGGCGCCGGCGATCATCATCGAACGCATCTGAGGCAATTATCGCTACCCGCGAGCGCTTCGCTCCGCTCGCGGGTGGCTGACGAACGAACAGGAGACACGATATGACCGGACCGCTCAGGGGCGTCAGGATCATCGAGTTCGCCGGCATCGGCCCCGGCCCCTTCTGCGGCATGATGCTCGCGGACCATGGCGCCGAGGTGATCCGCATCGACCGCCCGGGCGGGTTCATGGACCCCCGCGATCCGCTGTCGCGCGGCCGCACCTCGATCGCGCTCGACATGAAGACCCCGCAGGCGGTCGAGATCGCGCGCGACCTGTGCAAAAGCGCCGACGGCATCATCGAGGGCTATCGCCCCGGCGTGATGGAGCGGCTGGGCCTTGGGCCCGAGGTGCTGCTCGCCGACAATCCGAAGCTCGTCTATGGCCGCATGACCGGCTGGGGCCAGTTCGGTCCCTATGCCCAGTCGGCGGGGCACGACATCAACTATATCGCGCTGTCGGGCGTGCTGCACACGGTCGGCCGCGCCGGCGAGAAGCCGACGCCGCCCGTCAACTATGTCGGCGATTTCGGCGGCGGCGGCATGATGCTCGCGTTCGGCATGGCCAGCGCGCTGCTCCACGCGGCGAAGACCGGCGAGGGCCAGGTGATCGACTGCGCGATGACCGACGGGTCGGCGCTGCTCGCGGGCATGACCTGGGGCTTCCGCGCCATGGGCCGGCTGCACGACGAAGCCGGCGTCAACATGCTCGACAGCGGCGCCCATTTCTATGACACCTATCGCTGCGCCGACGGCAAGTTCATCTCGATCGGGTCGATCGAGCCGCAATTCTATGCGCTGCTGCGCGAGAAGACGGGGCTCGACAAGGATCCCGCCTTCGACGCCCAGATGGACCCCGCGCAATGGGGCCCGCTCAAGGACAGGCTGACCGCGCTGTTCGCGACGAAGACCCGCGATGAATGGTGCGCGCTGATGGAGATGACCGACGTCTGCTTCGCGCCCGTGCTCTCGCTCGACGAGGCGCCGAAGCATCCGCACAATGTCGAGCGCGAAACCTTCGTCACCATCGGCGGCGCGACCCAGCCCGCCCCGGCGCCGCGCTATTCGGCGACGACGAACGACGTGCCGCTGGCGGCGCCCGAGGTTGGCGCCGACGGCGATGCGCTGCTGGCCGGGCTCGGCTATGACGCCGACCGGATCAAGGCGCTGCGCGAAGGCGGCGCGGTTCGCTAGAGCACCGCGGGTTAAACCTGAACCATTTGCCCCCCGCTTTCGCGGGGGCAGGCTCCGAGCTTGTCGAAGCACCGTCCTTTCTCTTACGGAGTCAGAGAAAGGACGGTGCTTCGACAAGCTCAGCACGAACGGGTACAATTGATGTCTCGATGCTCCAGAGTCGGGATTCTAGAGGAGATAAGGGCGTGGGTGAATTTCTGAGTGTCGAACGGCGGGGCAAGATCGCGATCCTGACGATGAGCAAGCCCGAAAGCATGAACGCGATCGGAACGCATGCGGATTGCGACGACATCATCGACACGCTGCGCGGGCTGGGCGAGGATCGCGGCGTCAGCGCGATCATCCTGACCGGCAGCGGCAAGGCGTTCAGCGCCGGCGGCAACCTGAAGAGCATGCAGGAACGGCAGGGGATCGGGGTGCTCGACCAGCCCGATTCGACCCGCGCCAACTATCGCCGCGGCGTCCAGGCGGTGATCCGCGCGCTGATGGACTGCGAGGTGCCGATGATCGCGGCGGTGAACGGCCACGCCATCGGGCTCGGCTGCGACCTCGCCTGCACCTGCGATATCCGCATCGCGGCCGAGAGCGCCAAATTCGCGTGCAGCTTCATCAAGGTCGGGATCGTCCCCGGCGACGGCGGCGCCTGGCTGCTCCAGCGCGTGCTCGGCTATCCGCGCGCCGCCGAACTGTTCCTGACCGGCGACCGTTTCGACGCGGCGACGGCAAAGGACTATGGTCTCGTCACCGAGGTCGTGCCCGATGCGGACCTGCTCGACCGCGCCGTCGCGATCGCCGAGCGCATCGTCTGCAACCCGCCGCGCGCGCTGCGGCTGACCAAGCGGCTGCTGCGCGAGGCGCAGCACAGCCGGATGAGCGACATCCTCGAACTCAGCGCTGCCTATCAGGCGATCGTCCACGAAACCGCCGACAACCGCGAAGCGATCAACGCCTTCGTCGAAAAGCGCGCGCCGGTGTTCACGGGAGACTGACCATGGCCGCCGACCGCGTCCTGCCGCTTTCGGGCGTCCACAACTTCCGCGATTATGGCGGCTATGGCGTCGAAGGCGGCGGGCAGCTGCGCAGCGGCGTGCTGTGGCGGTCGGCGCAGCACGAGGCGGCGACCGACGACGACCTCGCCGCGCTCGACGCGCTGGGGCTCGAAACGGTCGTCGACCTGCGCGGCGACGACGAGCGCGAACTGCATCCGTGCCGCCGATCGGACCGGTTCGCGGCGCGCGTGCTGTTCGCGGGCGGCATCACCGCGGGCCTCGCTCCGCATCTTCAGGCGGCCGGCGGCGCGATCGACGTCGAGACGGCGCGGGCGCGGATGATCGACACCTATGCCGCCATGCCCTATCGCCCCGCGCTCGTCGCGACGCTGCGCCTCTATCTGTCGGCGCTCGCCGAATATGATGCGCCGAGCCTCGTTCATTGCGTCGCGGGCAAGGACCGCACCGGCTTTGCGGTCGCGATCGTCCACCGCCTGCTCGGCGTGCACGAGGACGATCTGATGCACGACTATCTGCTCACCAACACGGCGGGCAAGATCGAGGAGCGGATCGCCCAGGGTGCCGCGCATATCCGCCAGCGCTATGGCGGCGAGATCAAGGACGATGCGGTTCGCGCGCTGATGTCGGTCAACCCCGCCTACCTCGACGCCGCGCTGGCCACGGTGCGCCGCGATCATGGCGACATCGCGGGCTATGCCGAGGCGGTGCTGAACGTCACCCCCGAAATGCGCGAGGCGATGGTCGACAAGCTGGTCGTCTGAACGACGGTTTCCCGGACCGGCATCCGTCGCCCCAACGAAAGCTGGAGCCGCTGGCGGTCTGTAATGGCGATAGCGGCTCTAGAGCGCGTTCGGTTTTGATGGAATCAAAACCGGCACTCTAGATTCTAGTTTTACCGTGTTTTCCGAGTCGTCAGGTAATTCCACCTGACTTGAAAACACTCTAGGACGGATCGCCATTCAGCTCTGGCGGCCTGCAAATGGCGGATTTTCGCGCTTCCGCTGCTCACATGCCATCAGCACGCTGCGCTCCGGGTCCCGAAAATCCACTATTTTGACCTGTGGTCGTCTTCGACTCCGGCTCGCCATCTTCTGAATGTCGATCCGTCCTAAGGCGTGTGGGGATTCATCTTGCAACTGTCCTTTATCGTGTGTCCCCGCGAAGGCGGGGACCCATCTGCGGTGGTTTCGAGATGGAACCGGCCGAAGATGGACCCCCGCCTTCGCGGGGGAACACGGCTTTATACAATATCGCGGCGATAGACTCTGAATCCCCACAGACCTTAGGGCGTGATGACATCGAATGGACTCGTCATTGCGAGCGGCGAAGCCGCGCGGCAATCCAGAGCAGGCGTAAAACGCCCTGGATTGCTTCCCCCGGATCAGGTCCGGGGTCGCAATGACGAAGTGGGCCAATCCAAAATCATCAGCGTCTAGCTTTCGCTGGGATGACGTTTCCCTGTTTTCGCCGGGCGCCGTCTATTCGCTCTTTACCAGCGTCCCGCCCTTCACCACCGCCGCGACATGTTCCAGCCGGGTCACATCGGTCAGCGGGTCGCCGTCGACCGCGATGATGTCGGCATAGCGGCCGACCGCGATCGCGCCGACGTCGCCGGTCATCCCCAGCGCTTCGGCGCCGTTGACGGTCGCGGCGCGGATCGCCTGCAGCGGGGTCATGCCCCATTCGACCATCTTCGCGAACTGCTTGCCATTGTCGCCGTGGGGGTAGACGCCCGCATCGGTGCCGAAGATCATCCGCACCCCTGCCTTGACCGCGCGCTGGAACGTCTGGCGCTGCGCGAGGCCGATCGCCTTTTCCTTGTCGAGGCTTTCCTGCTCGGTGCCGTTGGCGGTGCCGGTCGCGAGGATATAATCGTCGTTGTAGATATCCATGTCGAACCAGGTCTTGTGCTCGACCGCGAGTCGGATCGCCTCGTCGCTCGCCAGGCTGCAATGCTCGATCGTGTCGATTCCGGCGCGGATCGCGGTCTTGATCCCGTCGTCGCCATGCGCGTGCGCCGCGACCTTCAACCCCAGCATATGCGCCTCGTCGGCGATCGCCTTCATCTCGTCGAAGGTGAGCTGCTGCGCGCCGACGCTGTCGCCGAGCGAAAAGACGCCGCCGGTCGCGCAGATCTTGATCGCGCGGGCGCCATATTTGTGCAGCCAGCGCACCTTGGCGCGCGCTTCCTCGGGACTGTCGACGATCGACGGCTGCTTGCGATCCATCGACGGCGGCAGCCCGCCGCTGTCGCAATGTCCGCCGGTCGCGCCCAGCGCCCAGCCCGCGGGGATGATCCGCGGCCCGGTGATATGACCGCCCTCGATCGCCTGCTTGAGCCCGACGTCGCCGAAATCGGCCGAGCCGAGGTTGCGGACGGTGGTGAAGCCGGCGTCGAGTATCTTCTTCGCATTGGCAACGCCGACGACGGTCCAGAAGCTGTCGGTGTAGCGCAGCCCCTGATAGCCGCCGACTTCCGCCAGCGAGGTCAGGTGGACGTGCATGTCGATCAGCCCGGGCAGCAGCGTGCGGTCGCCGAGGTCGATCTGCTTCACGTCGCTGCCCCAGCGCACGGTGCGCGCGTCGGCGATGCTCGCGATGCGGCCGTCGGCGCCGACGAAGATCGCCGGATGCTCGACCGTCTTGCCGGTCAGCACGTCGACATAGCGCGCGGCGGTGATCACCGTCTGCCCGCCATCGGCCTGCGCCGCGCTCGCGGCGAAGACCGCGCCCGCGCCCAAGGCGATTGCGCGCAGGAAACCGCCGAACTTCACACTGGATTGCATATCCGCCCCCATTGTTGGTGCCCGCGACCCTGATGGCAAAAAGCGGCGCGGCAGGACAGCGGAAAAGGTCTCAGATCGAAATCTTGTGCTGTGCCAGATAGTCATAGTCGGCGCGGCAGGCATCGGCGACCGCGCGCGCCGCGGGGTCGAGATCGGGCATCGGTTTGTCGGGCGCGCCGAAGCCGGTGCTCGCCGCGACCGCGTCGTACCAGTGCGACGCCCAGATGCCGTCGGTGTCGCGCAGCCCCGCCTGCCAATGCAGCATCGCCGGATCCCAGGCGATGCCGACCGCTTCGCACAATCGGGCGAGCATATTGGCGGGATCGCGCAGGATGTCGGCGCTGTCGACAACCGGCGGCGCGTGGCCGAGCCGGTCGGCCTCGCGATCGAAATATTCGACCTGCTTCGCGGTGCCGAGATGTTCGGGCCGCACCGCCTCGCGCTTTGCGGCATAGCTCGCGACGACGCGCGCCGGGTCACGGATCAGGAAGGCATGGCGCAGCCCCGGCAGGTCGTGGTGCGCGACCGGGCCGACCATGTGATGCGCCATGTGCTTCTGGTACCAGACGGCCTTCCCGGCCGGGCACGGCCCGGTCATGCTGCGCGCGACGCCGGCCCAGTCGCAATCCATGTCGGCGATCACCGCGTCGGCCATCGGCTGCGGATCGCCCGTCGCCTTCAGATAGGCGCCATAGAAGGGCTCGTCGGTGACGAAGGTGTCGGCGCGGTTGCCGAAGCTGCGCATCATCGCGGTCGACAGGTTGCGCGGCCCCGACCACATGGCGATGCGGACGGTCGTCATGGGCGCCCCCGCTCCGCGATGTCGCGCTCGATCAACTGCTTGTAGAGCCCCTGCAGGCGCTCGACCATCGGCCCCCTGCCCTCGGTCAATTGGCGGCCGTCGACCGTGTGCGCCGGGACGACGCCGGCGAAGGTGCCGGTGACGAACGCCTCGTCGGCGCCATGGACGTCGGTGAGCGAGAAATTCTTCTCGAACACCGGAATGCCGTTTTCGCGGCAGATGCGGATGACGTTGCCGCGCGTGATGCCGCCGAGGCAATAGTCGCCGCTCGACGTCCACACCTCGCCCTTGCGGACGATGAAGAAATGGGTCGAATTGCACGTCGCGACGAAGCCGTGCGGGTCGAGCATCAGCGCCTCGTCGGCGCCCGCCTGCGCCGCCTGGATGCAGGCGGTGATGCAGTTGAGCTTCGAATGCGAATTGAGCTTCGGGTCCTGCACCGCGGGGTCACCGCGGCGCACGTGGACGGTGAAGAGCGAAAGCCCCGTCTCCACCGTCGCGGGCAGCGGGTCCTTGTGCTCGGCGATGATGACGATCGTCGCGGGCGAGATGACGACGCGCGGGTCCTGATAGGGCGTCGAGCGGATACCGCGCGTCACCATCAGCCGGATGTGGCAGCCGTCCATGCCATTGGCGTCGATCGTGTCGTAGAGCCGCCGCTCCAGTTCCGCGCGCGACAGGCCGATATCCATCGCGATCGCCTTCGCCCCTTCCCACAATCGGTCGAGATGCTGGTCGAGGAAGGCCATGCGCCCCTTGTGGACGCGAATCCCTTCCCACACGCCGTCGCCGAGCATGAAGCCGCTGTCGAACACCGATACGCTCGCCTCGGCGCGCGGGACGAGCGCGCCGTTGACGTTGATCAGGATCGCATCGTTGCGCGGGTCGGGGACGAAGTCGTGGGTGCCATGTGCCATGCACGCAACGTTAGTCCGTTCGGCGCGACTGTCGAGGGTGATTGATCGCCGCCGGCAATCGGATAGGAAGGCCGGGCTTCCCATGACCTTTCTCTCACTCGGCCTCGTCGTTCTCGCCGCCCTGATCCATGCGACGTGGAACCTGCTCGCGAAGCGCGCGGCGCACGCCGGCGTCGCGTTCGTCTTTGCGTATAATCTGGTCGCGGGCATCGCCTATGCGCCATGGGTCGCGTGGATATTGCTGAGCGACGGCATGGCGTGGAGCCTGCCCGTCGCGGGCGTCATCCTGCTGTCGGCGCTCATCCATCTCGCCTACAGCCTGTGCCTCCAGCGCGGCTATCAGGTCGCCGATCTGTCGGTCGTCTATCCGATCGCGCGCGGCACCGGGCCGATGCTCGCGTCGGTCGGCGCCGTCGTGCTGCTCGGCGAAGCGATCAGCGCGCCGGGGCTGGCGGGGCTGCTGCTCGTCGTCGCCGGCATAGGGCTGATCGCGACGCAGGGCCGCTTCGCCGCCTTCCGCAGCGCGGAGGCGCATCGCGGCGTGCGCTGGGGACTCGGCACCGGCGCGCTGATCGCCGCCTATACGGTCGTCGACGGCTGGGCGGTGAAGCGGCTCGGCGTGCTTCCCGTCGTGCTCGACTGGCTGTCGAACACGCTGCGCTTCTTCTTCCTGCTGCCGGTGATCCTGCGCGACCCGCGGGGGAACATGGCGCGGATGCGCGGGCATTGGCGCCTCGCGATCGCGGTCGGGCTGCTGTCGCCCGCTTCCTATATCCTCGTGCTGACGGCGCTGCGGATGGGCGCGCCGGTCCATGTCGTCGCGCCGACGCGCGAGATGTCGATGATGGCCGGCGCGCTGTTCGGGATGATCTTTCTGGGCGAGGCGGTCGGGCGCTGGCGGCTCGCGGGCTGCCTGCTGCTCGTCGTCGGCGTCGTGCTGCTCAGCGGCTGACGCGCCCGGTCCCCGCTACCGCGAGCGCGCATCCCGCGCCGAGCAGCGTGCCGCCCACGACATCGCTCGTCCAGTGCACGCCGAGCATCACCCGCGACAGCGCGGTCAGCAGGATCGCGAGCGCCGCGAAACCGGCCGCCGCCGGACGCCAGCGCGGCGGGACGAGCAGCGCGAGCGCGATCCCGATCGCCGCGACGCTCGTCGCATGACCGCTGGGATAGGACCAGTTCGACACCCGATCGAGGTGCGGGACAAGGTCGGGGCGCGGCCGGTCGTAGACAGTCTTCAGCAGGCTCGACGCCAGATTGGCCGCGAGCGCCGCGCCGAACAGCCGCAGCGCCGCCTGCCTGTCCACCCAGCGCCAGAACGAAAGGCACAGGATGAGGACGAGAGCCCAGCGCGCGACACCGCCGCCGAACCAGCTCACGCCTTGCAGGAAGGCGATCAGTGCGGGCGCCGCCGCACCCTCGCGCAGCGCCAATGCCTTCGACAGGCGTTCATCGACGGGGGCCAGAGCGCCGGTCGCGAAGCCGAGCAGCAGCGCGGCGGCGACCAGCAATGCGGCCCAAAAAAGCGAACTGCGCGCGATCATCCCCGGCGCCTGAAGCAAGATGGCATCAATTAAACCCGTTCGTGTCGAGCGAAGTCGAGACACCCATCGTCGTGGCGCAAGGCCGATGGGTGTCTCGACTTCGCTCGACACGAACGGATATAGGAGTTCTTCTACAGTCGCCATGCCCCAGACGCCCGCGAAGCGCCGTGCAAGCGGGCGGTCAGGCGACCTTGCGGCCGAACGTCGGGCGGGGACGCAGGCCGGGCGTCGCGGCAGGCGCCTCGTGCTGGGGCGCCGGGCGATGGGCGAGATAGCGCGCGAGCGCCGCGTCGGCGTCGAACGTGTCGCCGCGCGGGGCGCCTTCGAGCGGATCGCGGCCGCGCTCTGGCCTCGCGGACGCTGCCGGTTCCATCGCGGCCGCGGGGACCTGCCCGGCATGCGCCGCCTGCAGGTCGCCGACGAGCGAATCGAGATCGCGCTTCTTCACGTCGAGCACCGATGCGGCAAGGCGGATCGTCCGCGTTCCGAACACGCCGCCTTCGACCTTGAAGTCGATGAAATTCTGCCGGTTCACCGGAATGAAGCCGTACATGCGGGTGACGAGCTGGCTGCGGCCGATGCTGCGGACCTGCGACCAGCGGAAGCGCTCCGACGACCAGCTTGTCGCGACGCGCACCCCGGCGGCGTCATATTCCAGCGCCACGCCGTCACCGAGCAGCCGCTTGATGCTCGACGCCGAAGCGAGCGGCCCTGCGACGATCAGGACGACGCCGAGAACGGCAAGCAGACCGCCGCCGAACAGCATCGGCAACCCCATCGCCGGCAGGACGATCCCCGCCAGCGTTCCGATGACGAGCTTTCCGGTCCCGAACCTGATCGTGCGCATGGCCGTCCCCTTCGCCGGCCTGCATAGCGCCCAAAACTTAAGAAATCGGCGACCTCAGATGTGCAGCGCGCGGCCCCAGGCGCCGAGCACGGCTTCGTGCATCGTCTCGCTGATCGTCGGGTGCGGGAAGACCGTGTGCATGAAATCCGCCTCGACCAGTTCGGCGGTCTTGCCGACGGTGTAGCCCTGGATCATCTCGGTCACCTCGGCGCCGACCATATGCGCGCCGAGCAGTTCGCCCGTCTTCGCGTCGAAGACCGTCTTCACGAAGCCCTCGACCTCGCCCAATGCGATCGCCTTGCCGTTGCCGACGAAGGGGAAGTTGCCGACCTTCACCTCGTGCCCCGCTTCCTTCGCCTTCGCCTCGGTCAGGCCGACCGACGCAATCTGCGGGTGGCAGTAGGTGCAGCCGGGGATGTTGCGCGCGTCCATCGGATGCGGGTGGACGTCCTTGTTGCCCAGTTCCTGCGCGATCGCTTCGGCCGCGATCACGCCTTCGTGGCTCGCCTTGTGCGCGAGCCACGGCGGCGCGGTGACGTCGCCGATCGCCCACAGCCCCTTCACATTGGTCCGGCAATAAGGATCGGTATCGATATGCCCCTTGGTGGTCTTCACGCCGAGCGTGTCGAGCCCGACGCCCTCGGTGTTGGGAAGGATGCCGATCGCGACGATGGCGTGGCTGTAGTCGCCCGCCTGGACCTTGCCGTCCTTCGTCTTGATCTTTGCCGAGACGCCGTTGCCGGTCGCCTTCAGCTCCTCGACTCCGGCACCGGTCAGGATCGTCATGCCCTGTTTCTTCAGCGATTTTTCGAGGAAACTCGACACGTCGGCATCCTCGACGGGCACGATGCGGTCGAGCATCTCGACCACGGTCACTTCGGCGCCCATGTCGTTGTAGAAGCTCGCGAACTCGATCCCGATCGCGCCCGACCCGATGACGAGCAGCTTCTTCGGCATTTCGGCCGGCGTCATCGCGTGACGATAGGTCCAGATGCGCTTGCCGTCGGCAGGCGCGAAGGGCAGATCGCGCGCGCGGGCGCCGGTCGCGACGATGATGTGCTTCGCGGTCAGGGTTTCGCTCCCCTTCTCGCCCTTCACCTCCAGCTTGCCCGGTGCCGTCAGCTTGCCGTCGCCCATATGGACGGCGATCTTGTTCTTCTTCATCAGGTGCGTGACGCCCTGGTTGAGCTGCTTCGCGACCCCGCGGCTGCGCTTCACCACCGCGTCGAGATCGGCGCTGATGCTCGCCGCGGCGAGGCCGTAATCCCTGGCGTGCTGCATATAATGATAGATTTCGGCCGAGCGCAGCAGCGCCTTGGTCGGAATGCAGCCCCAGTTGAGGCAGATGCCGCCGAGATACTCGCGCTCGACGATCGCGGTCTTGAGCCCGAGCTGCGCCGCGCGGATCGCCGCGACATAGCCGCCGGGACCCGAGCCGAGGACGATGAGGTCGTAGTTGGTGTCAGCCATTATGGGCTCCTTCTAAAGCCTCTCTCCCCTTGCGGGAGAGGGGTTGGGGAGAGGGGTTGGCGCGCGTCCGCGCGCCCGGAGATTCGATTTCATGCAATATGGCTTCAGCAACGCCTTCCCTATTGGTCAGTATGTCGCTGTTCCAAAATCGCAGGACACGAAAAGCCTGCGATTGCAGCCACGCATCACGCCGCTTGTCATATTCGTTTCCGGCATGTTGCCCGCCATCGACTTCGACGACCAGACGATGCGCAAAACAGACGAAATCGACGATGTAGAGATCATCGACGATCTGCTGGCGCCGCCAGCGCAGGCCAGCCAATCGTCCCCCACGAAGAATAGACCAGAGACGGCTTTCGGCATCGGTCGGGTTCGAGCGCATATGGCGCGCGCGTTCCAGCATCGTGGATTTTCGAGCGAGGGCATCGGCCAGAGTCCGGCGCGCCGCGGACGCGGCGCAGACCCCACTCCCCAACCCCTCTCCCGCAAGGGGAGAGGGGCCATGCCCTCCGTCGATCATTACGCCACCAGCCCCAGCGGGTTCTCCACGATCTGCTTGAACGCCTGCATCAGTTGCGCGCCGTCGGCGCCGTCGATGGCACGGTGGTCGAAGCTGCCGGTTGCCGACATCACCGTGGCGATGGCCAGCGCGTCGTCGACGATCCACGGCCGCTTCTCGCCTGCGCCGATCGCCATGATCATGCCCTGCGGCGGGTTGATCACCGCGTCGAACTGGCTGATGCCGAACATGCCCATGTTGCTGATGCTCGCGGTACCGCCCTGATATTCGTGGGGCTGGAGCTTGCCCTCCTTGGCGCGGCCCGCGAGTTCCTTCATCTCGGTCGAAATCTTGCTCACCGATTTCTCGTCGGCGCCGACAATGATCGGGGTGATCAGGCCGGCGGGGACGCTGACCGCGACCGAGATGTCGGCGCGGCTGTAGCTGATGAGCTGATCGCCGGCGAAGCTGACGTTGCACTTGGGCACCTGCATCAGCGCCTTGGCAAGCGCCTTGATGAGCAGGTCGTTGACGCTGAGCTTGACCCCCTGCGGCTCAAGCGCCGCGTTGAGCTCGCCGCGCAGTTTGAGCAGCCGGTCGAGCTGGATGTCGACGGTCAGATAGATGTGCGGGATCGTCTGCTTCGCCTCGGTCAGGCGGCGCGCGATCGTCTTACGCATGTTGCTGAGCTTGTCGGCGGTATGCGGGATATCGGTTTCGAACGGTGCCGCCTGCTGCGGCGCAGCGGCCGGGGCCGGAGTCGCGGCCGCCGCGGCGGCTTGCGCCGGAGCGGCGGCGGCGGTGGGCGCGCCCTCGAGGTCGGCCTTGACGATGCGGCCGCCGGGGCCGCTGCCATTGACCGCCGACAGGTCGATGCCCTTTTCAGCGGCGATGCGCCTGGCGAGCGGGCTGGCCTTGATCCTCTCCCCCTTTTCCATTTGTCCTGACCCCGGATCGCGTCCGGGGGAAGGACCGTCCTTTTTCGCGGCGGTCGCCGAAGAGGAGGACGGCGCTTCGACGGGCTCAGCGCGAACGGGTTCAGGGGTGGGTGCGGAAGCAGCAGCGGCAGGCGCTGGCGTGGGCGCAGGCGCCGCCTTCGCCGCACCGGCGTCCTCGCCTTCAGCCGCGATCACCGCGATCACCGTGCCGACCTTCACATTGTCGGTGCCTTCGGGAACGAGAATCTGCGCGATCGTGCCCTCGTCGATCGCTTCGAATTCCATCGTCGCCTTGTCGGTCTCGATTTCGGCGAGCAGGTCGCCCGACTGGACCGTGTCGCCCTCCTTGACCAGCCATTTGGCAAGCGTCCCCTCCTCCATCGTCGGCGAAAGGGCGGGCATTTTGAGTTCGATGGGCATCGTTGTTCTGGTTCCTGTCACTTGGGAGGCGAAGCCTGCCGTAACGGCTTTCCCCCTCGCCATACGCATTCGCCGGGTCAAGGTCCAGCGGGTGGAACTTGCGTTTCATACGAATGTGCCGCACTCTTCCAGTGGCAAAAGGCATAAGGGGTCGGGGGTATGCGGACCTATCTGGTGGTGATCGACGATAGCCCCGAAGCGACGCTGGCGCTGCGCTTTGCGGCGCGGCGCGCGGCGCGGACGGGCGGCGGGGTGATGGTGCTGGCCATCGTGCCGCCGCAGGATTTCCTCGCCTTCGGCAGCGCACAGGCGACGATCGAGGCAGAGGCGCGCGAACAGGCGGAAGCGCTGGCATCGTCCGCCGCCGCCGCGATCGCGCAGGAAGCCAATATCTCGCCGCAGATCCTGATCAAATCGGGCAAGCCCGCGGAGGTGGTGCGCGAGGTGATCGGCGAAAGCGACGAGGTCGCGGCGCTGGTGCTCGCGACCGCCGCCAGCGGCGCGCCGGGCCCACTCGTCACCCATTTCACCGGGCACGATGCGGGCACCCTGCCCTGTCCGGTGATGCTGGTCCCGGGCGGCATCGACATCGCGCGGCTCGACGCGCTGAGCTAGACTCTGATGACTTTAGATTGACCCACTTCGTCATTGCGAGCGGAGCGAAGCAATCCAGAGCGGTTTGCGCACACTCTGGATTGCCGCGTCGCTTCGCTCCTCGCAATGACGATTCCAACGCATGGCATCAGGCTCTAGCGTTTTTCCGATGTAAAAAAGCCGGGACGTAGATGGCATGGCGCTGCTTCGCGTGGCCCCCGGCTTTCGCCGGGACGGCGGTCGAGGGATGGTTTCGACCGGATTCCGCGCGCGAGCCGATCGTCCCTATCGCGCCACCTTGGCCGCCGACTGGTCGACGGGCACCACGGGCAGCAGCACGCCGCTCGCGGTGTCGCCGCCCTGCAGGATCGTCACCTCCTGCTTCCGGTAATCCTCGGGCCGCGCGAGGAAGATGTTGGGGACGAAGGTCTGCGGGTTGCGGTCGTAGAGCGGGAACTGGCTCGACTGAATCTGCACCATGATGCGATGCCCGGGCTGGAACACATGGTTCACGGTCGGCAGGCGGAATTTGTACGTCTGGGTGACGCCCGAAGGGATGGCGGTCGGCTTCGCGAAGCTGTCGCGATAGCGGCCGCGGAAGATGTCCTGGCTGATCGCGAGCTGATAGCCGCCCATTTCGGGCTTCGCCGCGACCTCGGCCGGATAGACGTCGATCAGCTTGACGATGAAATCGACGTCCGAGCCCGTGATCTGCGCGAAGATGTTCGCCAGCGGCGCGCCCGAAACGCGCACCGGCGCCGTCAGCACGTCGGTCTGCCAGGTCAGCACGTCGGGGCGGCCGTCGACGTGGCGCTGGTCGCTGACCAGCCAGTCGCCCCAGCGCCCGTCGCGGAAGTTCACCGGGCGCGGCAGGTGCGGCACGGGCTTCGCCGGATCGGAGACATAGCTGGTGCTGCCCGGTTGCGGCGGCGCGAAGCCGAGCGTGCCGTCGGGGCCGACATAGATGGGGGTCAGCGGCGCCTGGCATCCGCTTTCGCAGGCAAGCGGCCAGGTGCGGAAACGGTCCCAGCGATTCTCGCCGGTGTTGTAGATCGCGGCGGCGGGCATCGCGACCGGCGGACCGTCCTTCAGATAATGGTTGAAGAAGGGCAGCACCATGTCCTCGCGGAACTGCGCCGCGGTATCGCCGTCCCACTGGAAGGGGCCGAGCGAGCGCCCCTCGCGATTGACCTGGCTGTGGCGCCACGGGCCCATGACGAGGAAATTATTGCCCATCCGGCCCTTCGCCTTCAGCGCCTCCCACGTCGTGATCGCGCCATACATGTCCTCTTGGTCCCACAATCCCTGCTCCCACAGAGTCGGGACGTTCGACGGGTTTGCGGCGACGAGCTTGTCGAGCGCCTGCTGCTGCCAGAAATCGTCATAGGCGACGTGCTTCAGCATCTTCTGCCAGAAGGGCAGCTGGTCGTATCCGACCGCCTTCGCCCAATCGTTCGCCGAGCCGCGGCGGAAATTGTCATAGTCGTCATAGCCGCCGGTGGACGGCACCTTGCCCTCCGCCTTGTAGCCGGTCTGGCCGCCGATCCATGCGATGTTGGCGAGGCGGAAGGCGCCGTGATGGAACCAGTCGTCGCCCATCCAGCCGTCGATCATCGGGCTCTCGGGCGCCGCGACCTTCAGCGCCGGATGCGGATTCAGCAGCGCCATGACGACGGTGAAGCCCTCGTAGGACGATCCGATCATGCCGACGCGGCCGTTCGATTCGGGCAGGTTCCTGCGGTTCACCAGCCAGTCGATCGTGTCCCACGCGTCGGTGATATGATCGACCCTGGTCGGATTGAGCGGCCCGACCGGCGGGCGGTTGACGATATAATCGCCCTCCGACCCGTATTTGCCGCGGACATCCTGATAGACGCGGATATAGCCGTCCTTCACGAACATCTCGTCGGCGAGCGGCAGCGTCGACAGCATGCTGGCGCTGTCCATGCGGTTCGCTCGGCCCTTGGCGTTATAGGGGGTGCGGGTGAGGACGATCGGGGCGTCCTTCGCCCCCTTGGGCACGACGATGACGGTATAGAGGCGCGTGCCGTCGCGCATCGGGATCATCTCGACGCGCTTGTCGTAATCGGCGTGGTCGCTCGGGATCGTGAAGCTGTCCGGAATGTCGCTCGCGGTCGATGTGGACCTGGGCGCCTCGGCCGCGCCGGTCAGCGACGCGCCGGCCAGCGCGACCGCCGACAAGGTCATGAACAGGAACGAGCGGACCATGCGAACCCCCTTGATGTCGATGTCTTCCGCGCAGGATCGTGCGCGCGGCCGCGATGCTTTGCAACCGTTGGGCGCAACGATCTTATACGGCGCCCGGCAAGCGTCCGCGCCTGGCGGGAAAGGTCAGCGCCGCCGCCCCTGATGCCGGATGTTCGCCGGGCGCCCGCGGCGGCCGACCGGATGCCGACCCTTGCCGTCGCGGCGCGGCGGGCGTTTCGCCGGCGGGCGATCCTCGGCGTCGGGCAGTTCGAAGCGCAGCGCGCCGCTGATCGGGTTCGCCTCCATCAGGCGCAGGTCGAGCCGCTGGCCGACGCCATAGCTCACCCGGCCATGCTCGCTGTCAAGCGTCCGCGCCGCTTCGTCATAGAAGAAGCGCTCGCTGCCCAGCGTCGACACCGGCACCAGCCCGTCGCCGCCGAGCCCGTCAACCGTCGCGAAGAAGCCGAATGGCTGCACCCCGGTGATCCGCGCCGGCACGATCTCCCCGACCTTCGTCGCCAGCCATGCCGCGACATAGCGATCGACGGTCTCGCGCTCGGCCTCCATCGCGCGGCGTTCGAGCGCGCTGATCGCCTCGCCGATACGCGACAGTCCCTTGCGGTCGGCCTCGCCCAGTCCGGTGCGCGCGGGCAGGTCCTTCGGCTTGCCCGGCATCTCGAGCCGCCAGGCATCGACGAGCGCGCGGTGGACGATCAGGTCGGCATAGCGGCGGATCGGCGAGGTGAAATGCGCATAGCTGCCGAGCGCGAGGCCGAAATGGCCAGCGTTGGCTGGGCCGTAATAGGCCTGCGTCTGGCTGCGCAGGATCGCCTCCATGATCTCGGGCAGGCGGTCGTCGCCGGAAAAGCCGTCGATCAGCCGGTTGAACACCGCGGGGGTGATCACCTGCCCCAGCGCGAAGCTCTGGTCGAAGGTATCGAGATAATCCTTGAGGCTGACCAGCTTCTCGCGGCTCGGCGGCTCGTGGATGCGGTACATGACCAGCGATTTCTCCGCCTCGAGCGCCTTGGCCGCCGCGACGTTCGCCGCGATCATATAATCCTCGATCAGCCGGTGCGCGTCGAGCCGCTCGCGCACGCGAATCTCCGCGATGCCGCCCTGCTCGTCGAGGATCACCTGCCGCTCGGGCAGATCGAGGTCGAGCGGAGCCCGCGCGGCGCGCGCCTTCGCGAGCAGGGTCCAGCAGCCCCAGAGATTTTTCAGAGCGGAGACAACCTCCTCGTCCCCTCCCGCATTTGGGAGCGGGGAGGCGGCATCGATCATCGCCTGCGCATCCTCATAGGCGATGTTGGCGCGCAGCCGCACCAGCGCGCGCGCGAAACGCCACGCCGTCACCTTGCCGTGCCGGTCGACGGTCAGATGGCACGCCATCGCGGCGCGATCCTCGCCCGCCTTCAGCGAGCAGACGCCCGCCGACAGCGCTTCGGGCAGCATTGGCACGACGCGGTCGGGGAAATAGACGCTGTTGCCGCGCCGCCGCGCTTCGCGGTCGAGCGCACCGTCGGGACGAACATAATAGCTGACGTCGGCGATCGCGACGATCGCGCGCCAGCCGCCCTTGTTCGTTTCGTCGCCGTCGGGCGCGGCCCAGACCGCGTCGTCATAGTCGCGCGCGTCGCGCGGGTCGATCGCGACGATCGGCAGGTCGCGCAGATCCTCGCGCCCGTCGGGGGTGAGCGGCAGCTTCGCCGCGCGCCCCGCCTCGGCGAGCGTCTCCTCGCCGAACACATGCGGGATTTCGTGCCGGGCGATGGCGATCATGCTCAGAGAGCGCGGCGCGAACGGATCGCCGATGCGCTCGATCACCTTCGCCTTCGTCGTGGCGCCGCGCCCCGACAGTTCGGCGCGGACGAGGTCGCCGATCGCGGCGTCGCCCATCTCGGCGACCGCGAAATCGAAACGCGCGCGCTTGTCCGCGGGGCGCAGCCAGGTCATCGGCTTGCCGCCCGGTCCCATGTCGGACACCAGCACCCCGATGATGCTCTCGCCGCCCGACTGGAGCTTTTTCATCGGATGCGCGACATGGCCGCTGCCGCGCTCCTCGGTGCGCGCGAGGATGCGGTCGCCGACGCCGAGCGCACCGCGCCGTCCCTTCTCCATCACCCGCACGCGCGGCGGCGGGCCGCTCGCTTCCCAACGCTCGGGCACCGCCCAGACGGCGTCGCCCTCGGCCGCCGCGATGCGGAAGACGGTGACGCGGGGCAGCCCGCCATGCTTGTGAAAGGCGCGGCCGGGCGCCATGTCGACGAGCCCTTCGTCGGTCATGTCCTTGAGCAGCGCCTTCAGCGCGATCTTGTCGGCACCGCGCACCGCGAAATGCTTCGCGATCTCCCGCTTGCCGATCGCGCCGGGGCTGTCCTCGATGAAGCGGAGGATTTGCTCGCGCGAAGGGAGTCCGGGTTGCGGTTTGGGCTTTTTCATCGCGGGTCGTCCAAATGGTTCGCGCGGAGACGCGGAGACGCGGAGGCGACCGCTCGGGCCGACAGGCCCCTTTCTCCATCAAACGACGCGCCTTGGCGCAGCGTCAAAACGAGAAAGCCGCTTCGCGGCAGGCGCGACATCTCCGCGTCTCCGCGTCGCCGCGCGAACAAAATCAATAGGTCCGCCCGATCAGCACGCGCTCGACCGCGGGCTCGCCCGTGAAGAAGCAGGTACCGTCGGCGGGCGCCGCGTCCAGCGGCGTGTTGCGCATCGTCAGCTTGAGCGCCTTCAACTGCTCGACGATGCCGTCGAGCACCGCGCCCGTCGGCCGCGACCATTGGACTTCGACCCAGCCGGTGAACTTGTCATCGCCGCCGAAATGCGCGGCAAGGTCGGTGACGTCGCGGCGGATGTTCGCGTCGAGTCGCGCCTTCGCTTCGGCATGGAGGTTCGCCTGAATATCTTCGAGCATCGCCACGGCGCCGGCGACGAACTCGCGCTTCGCGACGAAGGCCGTGTTGAGCTTGCCGCTGTCCTGATAGAGGCGGTCGCGGCGGATCACCGCGACATTGCCGCCGGCGACGTCGCGCGGGCCGATCTCCAGCACGATCGGCGCGCCCTTCTTGACCCAGCCCCAGCGCTTGGCCTGCGCCTTGTTCGCGCTCGCGTCGAGCAGCACGCGCACCGGCTCGCGGAAGGCGTCGAGCGCCCTGAGTTCGGTTTCGAGCGCGCGGCAATAATCGAGGATCGCGGCATCCTCGTCATTGTCGCGCAGCATCGGGACGATGACGATCTGATAGGGCGCGATGCGCGGCGGGCAGCGCAGCCCGTCGTCGTCGCCGTGCGTCATGATGACGCCGCCGATCATGCGCGTCGATGTGCCCCAGCTCGTCGTGTGGCAGAGGCTGTGGCCGCCGTCCTTGTCCTGATAGCGGATGTTCGCCGCCTCCGCGAAACCGGTGCCGAGATAGTGCGAGGTGCCGGCCTGCAGCGCCTTGCCGTCCTGCATCATCGCCTCGATCGAATAGGTCGCGACGGCGCCGGGGAAGCGCTCGTTCTCCGGCTTCTCTCCGGCCATCACCGGCATCGCCAGCACCTCTTCGGCAAAGGCGCGATACATTTCCAGCGCGCGCAGCGTCTCCGCCATCGCGTCCTCGCGGGTCGCGTGCGCGGTATGGCCTTCCTGCCACAGGAATTCGCTGGTGCGCAGGAACATGCGGGTGCGCATTTCCCAGCGCACGACATTGGCCCACTGGTTGACCATCAGCGGCAGGTCGCGCCAGCTTTGCACCCAGCGGCTCATCGCCGAGCCTATCACCGTCTCCGACGTCGGGCGGACGATCAGCGGCTCCTCCAGCTTCGCCTCGGGGTCGGGAACGAGCTTGCCCTTGCCGTCTGCGATCAGGCGATGATGCGTGACGACCGCCATTTCCTTGGCGAAGCCGTCGACGTGATCGGCCTCCTTCTCGAAGAAGGACAGCGGAATGAACAGCGGGAAATAGCAGTTCTGGACCCCGGCATCCTTGATCGCCGCGTCCATCACTTTCTGGATGCGTTCCCAGATGCCATAACCCCACGGCTTGATGACCATGCAGCCGCGCACGCCCGATTCCTCGGCGAGGTCGGCCTCTGCAATCACATCCTGATACCAGCCCGCGAAGTCGGCCTGGCGGGTTACGCTGAGCGCATGCTTGATCATCGATCCTGTTTTCGTCCCTGACGGGGCAAGAGGCCCCGGATTATTTCTTCCTGGCGAGTTCGGCCTTGAGCTCGGCGATCTCGGCCTTCAGCGCCGCGATCTCCGCATCCCTCGCCTTGCCGGCGCCGGGAATGAAGGCACCCGCCGCCTGCTGGAACATTTCGAGATTGCGGCGCGTCAGTTCGGCGAGCGGGTTCGACCCCAGCGCCCCCTCGAAAGCCGAGCGCACGTCCTGCTGGTTCTTGCGGAAGGCCGCCATCGAGGCTTCCAGATATTGCGGGACGATGCCCTGCATCTTGTCGCCGTAGAGGCCGATCAGGTGGCGCAGGAAATTCACCGGCAACAGCGTCTCGCCGCGCGTTTCGGTGTCCATGATGATCTGCGTCAGCACATTGTGCGTGATGTCGTCCCCGCTCTTGGCATCGACGACGCGGAAATCGCGGCCGTCGCGCACCATGGCGCCGAGGTCGTCGAGCGTGATGTAGCAGCTCCGCTCGGTATCGTAGAGGCGGCGGTTCGCATATTTCTTGATCGTGACGACATCGCCGTCCGCCGCCGTCTTGGACTTCGCCATGATGCCTCGCGCTCCTGAGGGGTCAAAGGGGTAAGGACGGGCATTAGCACCAAATTATGATGCATCGCAACATGCGCACGGGCGGGTATCAGCCGGGCTTGTCCCATTGCGCCTTGTCGGGTTCCTTCAGCCAGACGGCCGAGACGATAAAGGCGACGAGCACGACGCCCCATGTATACCAGAGCCCGGCATAGGCGTCGCCGGTCCGGGCGATGATATAGCTCGCGATCAGCGGCAGGAAACCGCCGAAATAGCCGGTTCCGATATGATAGGGAATCGACAGCGACGAATAGCGGACGTGCGGCGGGAACATCTCTGCCAGCAGCGCGGCGACGGGGCCATAGGTGAAGCCCGAGAGCGCGCTGAGGCCGAGCAGCGCGAGCAGGATCACCGCAATGCCGCCCGCGCCGGGCACCTGCGGTTCGAAGCCGTAGCCCATCGCCTCGAGCGCGGGCTTGAGCAGCGCGGGGTCGTCGCTCGCGACCTGCTTGCCGCCGATGTGGATGTCGACGCTGTCGAAGCCGCCGCCGCTCGCGACGACCTTGTAGGGCACGCCGAGGCGGGTGAGTTCGCCCAGCGTCCGCGCGCACGCCGTCGCCTGCTGCTTCGCCATCGGGTCGAAACTGCACTGCGATCCCGTCACCACGACCGGCGCGCGCTCGGCGGCGCGGTGCAGCGCGGGATTGGCCGCGCCGCCCATCAGCCAGAAGAGTGGGAAGAGCAGGACGAGCGTCGCGGCATAGCCCCAGACGATCGGCTTCTTGCGGCCGATGCGGTCCGACAGATGGCCGGCGATCAGGAAAAAGCCCATGCCGAGCGCCGCGGCGATGCCGACGATGATCTCCGCCGCGGTCTCCTCGACCTTCATCGGCCCCTTGAGCAGCGACAGGCCGGAGAACATCGCGGTGTACCAGATGACCGTCAGCCCCGCCGCGATGCCGAACAGCGCGACGAAGATGCGCAGCCTGTTGCCCGGATAGGTGAAGCTTTCCTTGAGCGGATTGCGCGCCAGTTCGCCCTCGGCCTTCATCGCGCGGAACACCGGGCTTTCCGACAGCTTCAGGCGCATCCACAACGAGATGGCGAGCAGCAGCAGCGACAGCAGGAAGGGCACGCGCCAGCCCCAGGCGTCCCAGACCGCGTCGGACATCGCCGCCTTGCATCCCAGCACGACGATCAGGCTGAGGACGAAGCCGCCGACGACGCTCGCCTGGATGAAGCTGGTATAGAAGCCGCGCCGTTCGGGCGGCGAATGTTCGGCGACATAGATGGCGGCGCCGCCATATTCGCCGCCGAGCGCGAGCCCCTGGAGGACGCGCAGCAGGATGACGATCACCGGCGCCGCGATGCCGATCGTCGCGGCCGACGGGATCATGCCGACCCCGGCCGTCGCGACGCCCATCAGCGTGACGGTGATCAGGAAGGTGTATTTGCGCCCGAGCCGGTCGCCGAGAAAGCCGAACAACACCGCGCCGAGCGGCCGAAAGCCGAAGCCGACCGCGAAGCCGGCCCAGACGAGCAGCACCTCCAGCGTCGCATTGTCGCTGGGAAAGAAAGCCTTGCCGATGATCGCCGCCAGCGTGCCGTAGATGAAGAAATCATACCATTCGAAGACGGTCCCGGCCGACGAGGCGGCGATGACCATGCGAATATCCTTCGCGGTCGGCTGATAGGCCGCGCCGTGGTCGGCGCCGGCGGCTTGATCGGTCATATCCTCTCCCTAGCCCGTGCAGGATACGACGCCCCTCCCCTGAAGGCCTCCCCCCTGCCCGCCCGTTTCGCGGCGAACGGATGCTCCCTGTCTAATTCCCCCGCGCCGCCGCGCAAGCCTTCTTGGCGCCAGCGCCCGTTGATGGCAGACTGGCGCGATGACACGCTTCATCGACCTTTCGATCCCGATCACCAACGACGTCGTGTCCGACCCGCCGGTGATGCGTCCGCAGATCAGCTATATGACCCACGAGACGACGTGGGAGCAGATCGCGCTGTTCTTTCCCGGCCTGACGCGCGAGGACCTGCCCGACGGCGAAGGCTGGGCGGTCGAGAGCCTGACGCTGTCGACGCACAACGGCACGCACATGGACGCGCCGTGGCATTTCCACTCGACGACCGACAGCGGCGCGCGCGCGGCGCCGAGCATCGACGAGGCGCCGCTCGATCTGTTCTTCCGCCCCGGCGTGAAGCTCGATTTCTCCGACCGGCCCGCGGGCCATGTCGTCGGCGCCGCCGAGGTCGAGGCCGAACTCGCGCGCATCGGCCACGCCTTGCAGCCGCTCGACATCGTGCTCGTCCAGTCGGGCGCGATCTACGGCACCGCCGATTTCACCGACCAGGGCTGCGGCATGGGCGCCGAGGCGACGCTCTGGCTGACCGAGCGCGGGGTGCAGGTCGTCGGCACCGACGCGTGGAGCTGGGACGCGCCGTTCAGCCACACCGCAAGGCGCTGGGCCGAGACGCGCGACCCGTCGATCATCTGGGAAGGCCACAAGGCGGGGCGGATCAGGCCCTATTACCAGATCGAGAAGCTGACGAACCTTTCCGCGCTGCCCCCGACCGGCTGGACGCTGTCCTGCTTCCCGGTGAAGATCGAACGCGCGAGCGCGGGGTGGATCAGGGCGGTGGCGCTGGTGGAGGATTAGCGGCGTCAGAACAGCCGCGACCCGTTCGGCACCGGCCGGTCGGGGGCGAAGAGGATCACCGCGCCTTCCGCGTCGGCGAAACCCAGCGTCAGCACCTCGGACATGAACTTGCCGATCTGGCGCGGCGGGAAATTGACCACCGCCGCGACCTGCCGCCCCGGCAGTTCCTCAAGGCCATAACGCGCGACGATCTGCGCGCTGCTCTTCCTGACGCCGATGGCGGGGCCGAAGTCGATCTTCAGCTTGAACGCCGGTTTGCGGGCTTCGGGAAAGGGTTCGGCCTCGACGATCGTGCCGATGCGGATATCGACGCGAAGGAAATCGTCGAAGGCGATGGGGTCGGCTGCCCCCGCCCCTTGATCGTGGTTCATGTGCATCCAACAAACTCCGTCATTGCGAGCGAAGCGAAGCAATCCAGAGCGGGTTTTCGCCGCTCTGGATTGCTTCGTCGCTTCGCTCCTCGCAATGACGAGGAGCGAAAAGGCTATTCCATCTCCAGTATCACCGCATCGACCGCCAGGCTGTCGCCCTGCGCGGCGTTGACGCTTTTCACCACGCCGGTCTTTTCGGCACGCAGGATATTCTCCATCTTCATCGCCTCGACCGTCGCGAGCGGCTGGCCTGCCTCGACCTTGTCGCCGGCGCCGACGTGCAGCGCGACGAGCAGGCCCGGCATCGGGCAGATGAGGAATTTCGACAGGTCGGGCGGGACCTTCTCGATCATGTGCGCCGACAGCGGTGCGACATGCCACGGCAGTACCCGCACGTCATGGATCGCCCCGCGCGTCGTCATGCGCCAGCCGGTGCGCGTCTTCGCCACCTTCACCGCGAGTTCGCTGCCGTCGATCTCCGCGACGACCAGCCGGTCGCCCGGCGTATATTCGAGCGCGATGTCGACCTTTTCGCCGTCGACCTTGATATGCTTGCGGCCGAGCTTCACCTTGTGGCTCGCGTCGCCGATCGTCACCTGCCACCTGGCGGGCGGGTCGAGCCGGTCGCCGAGCTGACCGTCGACGCGCCGCGCGCGATCGGCCTCGGCGCTCGCCATGAAGCCCGCGATTGCCGCCAGCGCGCGCGTCACCGCTTCGTCGGCGGGCGCGCCGTGGAACCCTTCCGGATATTCCTCGGCGATGAAGCCCGTCGTCAGTTCGCCCGAGCGGAAGCGCGGATGCTGCATGATCGCCGAGACGAAATCGATATTGTGGCCGAGCCCTTCGAGCTCGAAGCGGTCGAGCGCCGCGACCTGCAGATCGGCGGCCTCGTCGCGCGTCTTGCCCCAGGTGATCAGCTTGGCGATCATCGGGTCGTAGAAGATCGACACCTCGCCGCCGTCATAGACGCCGTCGTCGACGCGCACGCCGTCGACGCCGCGGCGGCCATTCTCCGCGCCGTCGTCGGTCCAGCCCGGCACCGGCGGCCTGTAGCGCGTCAGCCGCCCGGTCGAGGGCAGGAAACCGCGATACGGGTCCTCGGCATAGACGCGGTTCTCGATCGCCCAGCCGTCGATCTTCACATCGTCCTGCGTCAGTTCAAGCTTCTCGCCCGCCGCGACGCGGATCATCTGTTCGACCAGGTCGATGCCGGTGATCGTCTCGGTCACCGGATGCTCGACCTGAAGCCGGGTGTTCATTTCGAGGAAATAGAAGCTCTCGCCCGTCGGGTCGGCACCCGAGACGATCAGCTCGACCGTGCCCGCGCTGTAATAGCCGACCGCCTTCGACAGCGCGACGCACTGTTCACCCATCGCCTTGCGCATCTTGGGCGTGACGAAGGGCGACGGCGCCTCTTCGACCACTTTCTGGTGGCGGCGCTGGATCGAGCATTCGCGCTCGTTCAGATAGAGGATGTTGCCGTGCTGGTCGCCGAGGATCTGGATCTCGATATGGCGCGGGTTGAGGATGAACTTCTCGATGAAGACGCGGTCGTCGCCGAAGCTGTTGAGCCCCTCGCGCTTGACGCTCTCGAAGCCCTCGCGGACGTCCTTCTCGTCATAGGCGAGGCGCATCCCCTTGCCGCCGCCGCCCGCCGAGGCCTTCATCATCACCGGATAGCCGATCTCGTTCGAAATCTCGACCGCATGCTCGGTGTCGCGGATTTCGCCGACGAAGCCGGGGACGACGTTGACGCCCGCTTCCTTGGCGAGCTTCTTCGACTCGATCTTGTCGCCCATCGCGGCGATCGCGTTCACCGGCGGGCCGATGAAGGCGATGTTTTCCTTGGCCAGCGCCTCGGCGAAGCTGGTGCGTTCGGACAGGAAGCCATAGCCCGGATGCACCGCCTCTGCGCCCGTCGCCTTGCACGCTTCGATGATCCTGTCGGCGATCAGGTAGGATTCGGATGCAGGCGACGGGCCGATGTGCACCGCCTCGTCGGCCATCCGCACGAACGGCGCGCGCGCGTCGGCGTCCGAATAGACGGCAACGGTCGCAATGCCCATGCGGCGCGCGGTCTTGATGACGCGGCAGGCAATTTCGCCGCGGTTGGCGATCAGGATTTTCTTGAACACGCTTAGACTCCCCTCCCGCTTGCGGGAGGGGCCGGGGGTGGCCTGTCCCGCTTGCGAAATTCGAAACTCATTCGAAGGGAACAAGCCCTCCCCTAGCCCCTCCCGCGAGCGGGAGGGGAACTCTATTCCGCCGCCTCCATCCGCATCGGCTCCTCAGCCTCCATCGGCTTGAGCCCTAGCTTCGCGAACAACGCCGCGTCCTTGCTGTCGCCCGCGTTCGCCGTGGTCAGCAGCTTGTCACCGGTGAAGATGCTGTTCGCGCCCGCCATGAAGCAGAGCGCCTGCGTCGCCTCCGACATGCTCTCGCGCCCCGCCGACAGGCGGACCATCGACTTGGGCATGGTGATGCGCGCGACCGCGACGGTGCGGACGAATTCGATGTCGTCGATCTGCGCGAGCGGCGTGTCGGCGAGCATGTCGCCGAGCACCGTGCCCTTCACCGGCACCAGCGCGTTGACGGGCACGCTTTCGGGATGGCGCGGCAGCGTCGCGAGCGCGTGGATGAAGCCGACGCGATCCTCGCGCGTCTCGCCCATGCCGACGATGCCGCCCGAACAGACGTTGATGCCCGCCGCGCGCACTTCCTCCAGCGTGTCGAGCCGGTCCTGAAAGGTGCGGGTCGAGATGATGTTGCCGTAATTCTCCGGGCTCGTGTCGATGTTGTGGTTGTAATAATCGAGCCCCGCGACGGCGAGCGTCTGCGCCTGCTCGCGGGTGAGCATCCCCAGCGTCATGCAGGTTTCCATGCCCATCTGGCGCACGCCCTCGATCATCTCGACGATCGCGGGCATGTCGCGGTCCTTGGGGTTGCGCCACGCGGCGCCCATGCAGAAGCGCTGCGAGCCCGCATCCTTCGCCTCGGCCGCCGCCTGCAGCACCGCGCGCACGTCCATCAGCTTGGTCGCTTTCAGCCCCGTCTCGGCGTGCGCCGACTGCGAGCAATAGCCGCAATCCTCGGCGCAGCCGCCGGTCTTGATCGACAAGAGCGTACAGAGTTGCACCTCGCCGCGCGCATGGTGGCGCCGGTGGATGCCCTGCGCCTCCCACATCAGTTCGTCGAACGGCAGGTCGAACAGCTCGGCGATTTCCGCGCGTGTCCAGTCGTTGCGGGTCTCGGTCACGCGATCGCCTCCAGCGCCTGCGCCAGGTCGGCGATGATGTCGTCGATATGCTCGATGCCGACCGACACGCGCACCACGTCGGGACCCGCGCCCGTCTCGACGAGTTCGGCTTCGGAAAGCTGGCTGTGCGTCGTCGAGGCGGGATGGATGATGAGCGAGCGTGTGTCGCCGAGGTTGGCGAGGTGGCTGAACATCTTCACCGACGACACCAGCTTGACGCCCGCGTCGTAGCCGCCCTTGAGCCCGAAGGTGAACACCGCGCCGCCCTTGCCGCCGAGATAGCGTTTCGCGAGCGCGTGATAGGGGTCGTCCTCCAGCCCGGCGTAGGATACCCAATCGACCTTCGGATGCGCACGCAGCCATTTGGCGAGCGCGAGCGCGTTGCTGCAATGCCGCTCCATCCGCAACGCCAGCGTCTCCATGCCGGTGAGCGCGAGGAACGCGTTCATCGGTGCGAGCGCCGGGCCGAGGTCGCGCAGGCCGAGCGTGCGCGCGGCGAGGATGAAGGCGAGGTTGCCGAACGCTTCGGCGAACTTGATGCCGTGATAGGAGGCGTTGGGCTCGGTCAGCGTCGGATATTTGCCGCCCTTCGTCCAGTCGAACGATCCCGCGTCGACGATCACCCCGCCGATCGCATTGCCATGGCCGTTGAGGAATTTGGTCGTCGAATGGACGACGATGTCGGCGCCATGCTCGATCGGGCGGCACAGCATCGGGGTCGCCATCGTGTTGTCGACGATCAGCGGCACCCCGGCATCGTGCGCGACCTTGGCGATCGCCTCGATGTCCTGCACGACCCCGCCCGGATTGGCGAGGCTTTCGATGAATATCGCGCGGGTGTTCTCGTTGATCGCGGCGGCGACGTTGCCGGCGTCGTCGGCGTCGACGAAATGCGTCGTCCACGCCATCTTGCGGAAACTCTGGCCAAGCTGGTTCTGCGAGCCGCCATAAAGCTTGCGCGCCGCGACGATCTCGCAGCCCGGCTCCATCAGCGTGTGAAAGGTCAGAAACTGCGCCGCATAGCCCGACGCCACCGCCAGCGCGCCCGCGCCGCCTTCGAGCGCGGCGATCTTGCCCTCCAGCGCGCCGTTGGTCGGGTTCATGATCCGCGTGTAGATGTTCCCGAACTCTTCGAGGTTGAACAGGCGCGAGGCATGTTCGACGCTGTCGAAGACATAGGAGGAGGTCTGATAGATCGGGGTGATCCGCGCCTTGGTCGTCGGATCGGGCTGGGTCCCGGCGTGGACGGTCAGCGTTTCGGGCTTCATCTCAGTCATGCGGCATCCTCCAGTGGCGGCATATTGTGGCCGAGCAGGCGCAGCACGTCGGCGGCGCATTCGACCACGTTGGAACCGGGTCCATAGATACCCTGCACCCCGGCGTCGCGCAGATAATCATAATCCTGCGGCGGGATGACGCCCCCCGCGATCACCTTGATGTCGCTGCGCCCGGCTTCCTTGAGGCCCCGGATCAGTTCGGGGATCAGCGTCTTGTGCCCGGCGGCGAGGCTCGACGCACCGACCGCATCGACCCCGCTTTCGAGCGCGAGCACCACCGTTTCCTCCGGCGTCTGGAACAGGGGGCCGGAGACGACGTCGAAACCCATGTCGCCGAAGGCGGAGGCGATGACGTTGGCGCCGCGGTCGTGCCCGTCCTGCCCCATCTTGGCGATCAGCAGCTTGGGCGCGCGGCCCAGCCGGCGCTCGACCGCCTTGACCCCGTCGACGACCTGCTGCCAGCGGCCGTCGTCCTTGTAGGGCGCGGCATAGACGCCCTTCACCGGGGTCGGCACGGTCGCATAGCGGTCGAAGGCTTCCTCCATCGCCGCCGAAATCTCGCCGAGCGTCGCGCGGGCGCGCGCCGCATCGACCGCGTGGGCGAGCAGGTTGGTCTCGATCGACTGCGGCGCGGCGGCGGCCTTGCGCAGCGCGCCCAGCGCCGCCTGGCACGCCGCCTCGTCGCGGCTCGCCTTCACCTTGTTGATGCGCGCGACTTGCGCCTCACGCACCTTGGTGTTGTCGACCTCGAGCGTTTCGAGCAGGTCCTCGTCCTTCAGGCGATATTTGTTGACGCCGACGATCACGTCGTCGCCGCGGTCGACGCGCGCCTGCCGCGCCGCGGCGGCTTCCTCGATCATCGCCTTGGGCCAGCCCGCCGCGACCGCCTTCGCCATGCCGCCCTCGGCCTCGACGCGGTCGATGATCGCCTGCGCCTTGTCGACCAGTTCCTGCGTCAGCGCCTCGACATAATAGCTGCCGCCCAAGGGATCGACGACATTGCACATGCCGGTCTCTTCCTGGATGATGATCTGCGTGTTGCGGGCGATGCGCGCCGAGAAATCGGTGGGCAGCGCGATCGCCTCGTCGAGCGCGTTGGTGTGGAGCGACTGGGTGCCGCCGAGCATCGCCGCCATCGCCTCGATCGTCGTGCGGATGACGTTGTTGTAGGGGTCCTGCTCGGTCAGCGACACGCCCGACGTCTGGCAATGGGTGCGCAGCATCTTCGAGCGTTCGGATTGCGCGCCGAGCTTTGTCATCGCGCGATGCCACAGCACCCGCGCCGCGCGCAGCTTCGCCGCCTCCATGAAAAAGTTCATGCCGATCGCGAAGAAGAAGGACAGCCGCCCCGCGAACTTGTCGATGTCGAGGCCGGATGCGACGCCATATTTCACATATTCGATGCCGTCGGCGATGGTGAAGGCGAGTTCCTGCACCTGCGTCGCCCCCGCCTCCTGCATATGATAGCCGGAGATCGAGATGCTGTTGAACTTCGGCATCTCGCGCGACGTGTAGCCGAAAATGTCGCTGATGATCCGCATCGATGGTTCGGGCGGATAGATATAGGTGTTGCGGACCATGAACTCCTTGAGGATGTCGTTCTGGATGGTCCCGTCGAGCAGCGACCGTGCCACCCCCTGCTCCTCGCCCGCGACGATGAAGAAGGCGAGGATCGGGATCACCGCGCCGTTCATCGTCATGCTGACCGACATCTGGTCGAGCGGGATGCCGTCGAACAGGATCTTCATATCCTCGACGCTGTCGATCGCGACGCCCGCCTTGCCGACGTCGCCGACGACGCGCGGATGGTCGCTGTCATAGCCGCGGTGCGTCGCGAGGTCGAAAGCGACCGATAGCCCCTTCTGCCCCGCCGCGAGGTTGCGGCGATAGAAGGCGTTCGATTCCTCGGCGGTCGAAAAGCCCGCATATTGCCGGATCGTCCACGGCCGCCCGGTGAACATCGACGCGCGCACGCCGCGCGTGAAGGGCGCGAAGCCGGGCAGGCCGGGGTCGGTCTTCACATCCTCGGCCGTATAGAGCGGCTTGACGTCGATCCCTTCGGGCGTGCGCCAGGTCAGGTCCTTGCCCTTCACCTCCTTCTCGGCGGCGGCAGCCCATTGGTCGAGGGTCGGTTTGTCGGTCATATGCAGTCTCGTTTCTCTCTTTTCGTCATGCCGGACCTGATCCGGCATCCATTCCCTCGGCACCGAAAGAATGGACCCCGGATCAAGTCCGGGGTGACGATGAAATAGGCGTCAATGGTCGCCCTTCGGCGTCTCCATGATCTCCGTCAGCACGCCGCCCATGTCGCGCGGATGCACGAAGAAGATCGGCGTTCCGTGCGCCCCGATGCGCGGTTCGCCGAGCACGCGCTTGCCCATCGCCTCGAACTCCGCTTTCGCGGCGTGAATGTCGGGAACCTCATAGCACATATGATGCTGCCCGCCCTGCGGGTTCCGTTCGAGGAAGCCCGCGATCGACGCATTGCCGGGCAGCGGCTCGATCAGTTCGATCTGCGTGCCGTTCGTCCCGCCATCGCCGGGCGTATCGACGAAGCAGACCTTCACCCCCTGATCGGGCATGTCGAACGGTTCGCAGATCGTCGTCGCGCCCATGACATCACGATAAAAGACGATGCTGTCGGCGATCGACGGCGTCGCGACGCCGATATGGTTGAGGCGGCCCAGTTTCATTCTTCAATCCCTTCCCAAGGCTTCAATGCCAATGGCTAGCAGCGCCACTCCCAACAAGGCGAAGACCCCGAACACGAACCAGAAATGCACTTGATTCGCTTCCCGATTGCTTTTCGAAAGCTCCGGAAAACTGCCTTTCGACAGTCCGTGCAAAGCATACCCAATCAATATTGATCCCAATATCAAGCCACCGACTGACCGCCGACCGGGTTCACCGACAAAGATGGCGGCCATTGCCAGAATCACCGCGGCTGCAAAAAACACCGCAGTCCTCAAGTCTTTGCGCCTTTGATCGGTCATAGCGGAATATTGTCATGCTTCTTCCAGGGGTTCTCCAACTGCTTGTTCCGCAGCTTCCTTAACCCCAGCGCAATCCTTTTCCGCGTGTTGCGGGGATGGATGACCTCGTCGATATAGCCGCGCGACGCCGCGACGAAGGGGTTGGCGAAGCGATCCTCATATTCCTTGGTGCGCTCTGCGATCTTCTGCGCGTCGCCGATGTCGCTGCGGAAGATGATCTCGACCGCGCCCTTCGCGCCCATCACCGCAATCTCGGCGGTCGGCCACGCATAGTTCAGGTCGCCGCGCAGATGCTTCGACGCCATGACGTCGTAGGCGCCGCCATAGGCCTTGCGCGTGATGACCGTGATCTTGGGCACCGTCGCCTCGGCATAGGCGAAGAGCAGCTTCGCGCCATGCTTGATGATGCCGTTATATTCCTGCGCGGTGCCGGGCAGGAAGCCCGGAACGTCGACGAAGGTGACGATCGGAATCTCGAACGCGTCGCAGAAACGCACGAAGCGCGCCGCCTTCTTCGACGAATTGATGTCGAGCACCCCGGCGAGCACCAGCGGCTGGTTGGCGACGATGCCGATCGTCCGCCCCTCGATGCGTCCGAAGCCGCAGATGATGTTTGCGGCGTGCGCCGGCTGCACCTCGAAGAAATCGCCTTCGTCGACCGTCTTGCGGATCAGCTCGTGCATGTCATAGGGCTGGTTCGCATTGGGCGGGATCAGCGTGTCGAGGCTGTCCTCGGAACGGTCGTAGGGATCGCTCGTCGGCCGCACGGGCACGCCGGCGCGGTTGTTCTCCGGCAGGTAGTCGAAGAAGTCGCGCGCCGCGAGCAGCGCCTCGATATCGTTCTCGAACGCCAGGTCGGCGACCGAGCTTTTCGTCGTGTGGGTGATCGCGCCGCCCAGTTCCTCCTGCGTCACCACCTCGTTGGTCACCGTCTTGACCACGTCGGGGCCGGTGACGAACATGTAGCTCGAATCCTTCACCATGAAGATGAAGTCGGTCATCGCGGGCGAATAGACCGCCCCGCCCGCGCACGGCCCCATGATGAGCGAAATCTGCGGCACCACCCCCGACGCCAGCACGTTGCGCTGGAACACGTCGGCATAACCGCCGAGCGATGCGACGCCTTCCTGGATGCGCGCGCCGCCGCTGTCGTTGAGGCCGATGACCGGAGCACCGACGAGCATCGCCTTGTCCATCACCTTGCAGATCTTCTCGGCATGGCGCTTCGACAGCGAACCGCCGAAGACGGTGAAATCCTGGCTGAAGACATAAACGAGGCGGCCGTTGATCGTCCCCGCGCCGGTGACGACACCGTCGCCGGGAATCTTCTGGTCCTGCATGCCGAAATCGACGCAGTCATGCTCGACATAGGTGTCGAATTCCTCGAACGAACCTTCGTCGAGCAGCACGAGCAGCCGCTCGCGCGCGGTCAGCTTGCCCTTGGCGTGCTGCGCGTCGATGCGCTTCTGCCCGCCCCCCAGCGCGGCGGCGGCGCGGCGGCGTTCCATTTCGGCGATATTGGCGGACATGCGGCTCTCCGGTTGATCTTGAAATTGCCGTCTGCCCTCGCATTGGCAATCATGCAAATGTGAAATTGCAAAATTGCAAACTATGAATTTGCAAAGTAAGAACCCTTCTATCCGTTCGCCCTGAGCTTGTCGAAGGGCCGTTCTTCCTTACTCGAAGACAAGGACGGTGCTTCGACAAGCTCAGCACGAGCGGAATAAGAGAGGGCGCTTGTGACCCGCCAACGCATCTTTGCCGGCAGCCGCCTGCGCCAGCTTCGCGCCGAGCGCGGCCTGCGGCAGGCCGGATTTGCTGCGAAGCTCGGCATCTCGACCTCCTATCTCAGCCAGATCGAGCATGACGACCGGCCGCTGACCCCCGCGCTGCTCGACCGGCTGCAAAAGCTCTTTCCGCTCGAATGGGAGGAGGTCGCCGCCGACGCGGGCGACCGGCGCGCGGGCGCGCTGCGCGAGGCGGCGGCCGATCCGCTGTTCGCCGCCGCACCGATCGCGCCCGAACAGCTCGAACGCGCGGCGCTTCAGCAGCCGCAGCTCGCCGACCAGTTCGTCGCGCTGCACGCCGCCTATCGCCGCGCCGGACAGCGGCTCCAGATCATCGACGAGGCGCTGACCGGCGGCACCGCCGAGGGCAGCCGCCTGCCATGGGAGGAGGTGCGCGACTGGTTTCACGACGCGGGCAATTATGTCGACCGGCTCGACCGCGCCGCCGAGGAACTGGCGAAGGGGCTGCGCGGCGCGTCCTCCGCCCCCTCCCCCAGCCCCTCCCCCGCCGTCGAGGCGATCGAGCGGCGGTTGCAGGGCGGGCTCGGCATCTCGATCGTCTATCGGCAGTCGGAGAGCCTGCGCGATTTCGACGCGACGATGCGCCACCTCGTCATCGATCCGTCGCAGCCGCCCGAGAGCCGCCGCTTCCAGCTCGCGCACCAGCTTGCGGCGCTGGCGCTCGCGGACGAGATCGCGGCGGTGGTCGAGGCGTCGCCGCTACGCACCGCCGCGGCGCGCCAGTTGCTCCACGTCGGTCTCGCCAACTATGCGGCGGGCGCGGTGCTGATGCCCTATACGCCCTTTCGCGCCAGCGCCCGCGCGGTGCGGCACGACATCGACCGCCTGCGGCTCGAATATGGGGTCAGCTTCGAACAGGCGTGCCACCGCCTCTCGACGCTCCAGCGCCCCGGCGCGCGCGGTATCCCGATGTTCTTCTGCCGCGTCGACATGGCGGGCAACATCACCAAGCGGCACAGCGCGACGCGGCTGCAATTCGCGCGCTTCGGCGGGGCCTGCCCGCTGTGGATCGTCCACGAGGCGGCGGCGATCCCCGATCGCATCCTGTTCCAGCTCGCCGAGACGCCTGACGGCCTGCGCTATGTCTCGATGGCCAAGGGGCTGGTGAAACCGTCGGGCAGCTACGCGCGCGCCCCGCGCCGCTATGCCGTCGCGCTGGGATGCGAGGCGCGATACGCCGCCGACTTCGTCTATGCCGACGGGGTCGACGTCGATGCGCCGCAGGCGGCGGCGCGCATCGGCCCGTCGTGCCGCATCTGTCCGCGCGACGACTGCGACCAGCGCGCCTTCCCGCCCAGTGACCGGCCGATATTGGTCGATCCGGACCGCCGGGACGTGGTGCCCTATCGGATCGGGTGACCAATTCCGCTCCCGCTTGCGGGAGGGGTGTAAGCTCAAATATTCGCGCGGATGAACTTCGCCCGTTCGGCGACCGAAGCAAGCGGAAGCGGCACCATTTCATATCCAAGATCGGTATAGGCCGCGACCATGGCGTGATATGTCGCCTCGGCTTCAGCCTCCGTCTGTTTCCGTTGGGCATCCTGCATAAAAATTGCCGGCCAAGGCGGCGCGATGAAAACGCGCCGGGCATATCGACGCACGTGGGCAGCACGCATGGTCGCTTCGGATATTGGCAGACCACTCAGGCGAAGATAGCCGATCACGTCAGGAATGCCGCGATCGAAAAGGACGGGGCCGTCGAGGGCTTGGGCCTCGCGCCAGGATCGCATCTCCCACCCAAGCATCAGCTCGGCATATGCAGCGCTGTTCGACCAAGGCAGGGCGAGGCCCCCGATATCCACCTGATCCTTTATGATGGCCCTCCCCGCCTCCGGCATATACGGAAAGCCCTGAGCCGCCAGCGCTTCGATCACACTGGTCTTTCCCGAACCGGGACCGCCCGTGACGATATGGAATCTTTCCGTCATCACTTCGGCACCACCGCGATCGCCGCGCGCATTTGCGGGCTGTTGCGCCAGCAGGTCGCCTCCGTCAGCAGGCTTACGCGGCCGCAGATATCCTCGGCATTTTGCGCTGCCAGATCGGCCAGCGAGCCAATGCCGACGTCCTCAAGCCGCGCGACGATCGTGGAGCCGACGCCCTTGACCGCCAGAAGCCGCTCGCGTTCCTCGGTGGACAAGATTGTCATTTCAGCAGCACCAGTTCTTCCGCCATGCTCGGGTGCAGTGCCACCGTGGCATCGAAATCGGCCTTGGTCAGCCCGGCCTTCACCGCAACCGCCGCTGCCTGCAATATCTCCGGCGCGTCGGGGCCGATCAGGTGCAGGCCGACGACCTGGTCGGTCGCCTCGTTGACCACCATCTTGTAGAGTGCGCGTTCGTTGCGGCCGGCGAGGACGTTCTTCATCGCGCGGAAATCGCTCGTATAAACCCGGATCGAGCCCAGTTTATTGCGCGCCTCGGCCTCGGTCATGCCGACGGCGCCGATCGGCGGATGGCTGAACACCGCGCTCGGAACATTGGCATAATCGACCGTCGTCGGCCTGTCGCCGAAGACCGAGTCGGCGAACGCCTGCCCCTCGCGGATCGCCACGGGGGTGAGCTGGATGCGGTTGGTGACGTCGCCGACGGCGTAGATGCTCGGCACCGACGACCGGTTGCCCTCGTCGACCTTCACGGCCCCGTCCGCGTCGAGCTCGACGCCCGCCTCCGCGAGCCCCAGCCCGCGGGTGTTCGGCACCCGTCCGGTCGCCACCAGCACCGCGTCGGCGGGAATCGGGTCGCAATTGGCGAGGTGGACCATCAGCGAACCATCGGCCTGCTTCTCGATCGACTGGAACGGGGCGTTGAAGCGGAACTCGATGCCCTTGGTCATCGAGATCTGCAACAGCCGGTCGCGAATCTGCTCGTCATAGCCGCGCAGGATCGCGTCGCCGCGATTGACGATCGTCACCTTGCTGCCGAATTCGTTGAAGATGCCGGCGAATTCGTTGGCGATATAGCCGCCGCCCGCGATCACCACGCGCTGCGGCAGCGTTTCGAGGTGAAAGACCTCGTTCGAGGTGATCGCATGCTCGCTGCCTGGAAAGTCAGGGACGAAGGGCCAGCCGCCGGTGGCGATCAGGATACGCCCGGCGGTCAGTTCGCGCCCGTCGGCCAGGCGCACCGTCTGCGGCCCGGCGACCGTCGCGCGCGTCTTGAAGACCTCGACCTGGTGATTGTCGAGCGTCTGCCCGTAAAGCCCTTCGAGCCGCGTCACCTCGGCCAGCACATTGTCGCGCAGCCGCGCCCAGTCGAAGCGGCAATCGGGGACGTCCCAGCCGAAGTGGCGCGCGTCCTTCAGGTCCTCGGCGAAATGGGCGCCATAGACGAGCAGCTTCTTGGGAACGCAGCCGCGGATGACGCAGGTGCCGCCGACCCGATGCTCCTCCGCCACCGCGACGCGCGCGCCGTGCGACGCCGCGACGCGGCTGGCGCGCACCCCGCCCGACCCGGCGCCGATGACGAAAAGATCATAGTCGAACTTGGACATGGCAGAGCCCCCGCACTGGAATGATTGGCTGGCGCCTATGTGGGTGGGCGGCGCCGGCTTGCCAATCGAATTTTGCGGTCAGCATAACAGCACGTCATTGCGACCCCGGCGAAAGCCGGGGGAAGCAATCTCCAGCTGTCGGCCTGCGCAGGTCGATAGCTGGAGATTGCTTCGTCGCCTTCGGCTCCTCGCAATGACACTCTGTGGGGATCCGGGTTTCGGCGCGGTTTCTCCCTTTCATCACCCTGAACTTGTTTCAGAGCCTGCCCCGGGCCCGATCCGGGGGTCCATGGTCTGCCTTCACCTGAAAGGCGGCACAAAAGGGAAGGTCCGGCCATGGATGCTGAAACGAGTTCAGCATGACGAACGAATGAGGCAGCGCGCCGAACCCCGAATCCATAGGCGTTTATACCCCTGAGACAGGGACGCTGGTGATCCCCGGCGAAAGCCGGGGTCCATGCGAGGCAGCGCTGTGCCATCTGGACCCCGGCTTTCGCCGGGGAACGCTCACCTGTCGGAAGGGGATCATTGCGGAATCCATATAGGGCATAGGTTATTCCCCCAGCACCGCCTGCATCAGCGCCTGCGTCGCCGGATCGAAATCGACCGTCCCCTCGGCCAGACCCTTCGCCATTTCCTTGCCAAGTTCGACCCCGAACTGGTCGAACGGGTTGATGCCGAGCAGCACCGCGTTGGCGAAGACGCGATGCTCGTAGAAGGCGATGAGCGCGCCCAGCTGATGCGGCGTGACCTGTTCGAGCAGGATCGTCGCCGAGGGCCTGTTGCCCGGATAGGCGCGCGCGCCGTCCTCGCTCGCACGTCCGGCCATCAGCGCCGCCCCCTGCGCGATGCAGTTGGCGACGAGCGTTTCGTGGTGCGCGGCGTCGAGCAGATCGTCGGCCTCGCGCGCGACGACGAATTCGACCGGAACCAGATGCGTGCCCTGATGGAGCAGCTGGAATACCGCATGCTGGGCATCGGTGCCGACGCCGCCCCAGGTGATCGCGGCACTCGCGCGGCCCAGCGGCTCGCCGTCCAGCGTGACGCCCTTGCCGTTCGATTCCATTTCGAGCTGCTGCAGATAGGAGGGAAGCAGCCGCAGCCGCTCGTCATAGGCAAAAACCGCGCGCGTCTGGCAGCCGAGGCGGTTGGCATAAAGCTGGTCGGCGAAGGCGGCGAGGAGGCAGATGTTGTCGGCGCCCTCGGCCAGCCGGAAATGCCGGTCCATCTCCGCCGCGCCTTCGAGCAGTTCGGCGAAGGCATCCCAGCCGAGCGCGAGCGCCGCCGGAAAGCCGATCGACGACCACAGCGAATAGCGCCCGCCGATCGTCTCTCTGAACGGCAGGATGCGCGTCTCGTCGATCCCCCATTCCATCGCCTTGTCGGGATTGGCGGTCAGCGCGACGAAGCGTCCGCTGGGGTCCTCGACCCCGCCCTCCTCCAGCCATTGCAGCGCCGACGCGGCGTTGAGCAGCGTCTCGGTCGTCGTGAAGGTCTTCGACGCGACCGCGACCAACGTATATTCGGGGTCGAATTTCGCGAAGGCCTCGCTCAGCGCAGCGCCGTCGACGTTCGAGACGACGGTGACGTCATAGCGCCGGTCGTGCCGCCCGAGCGCGTCGACGAGCAGGTCGGGGCCGAGCGCCGAACCGCCGATGCCGATGTGCAGCAGATGGCGGATTTCACCGAACGCCCCGGCCTCGATCGCGTCGACCAGCATGCGCATCCGCTGGTGGAGCGCCTGCGCACGATGCACCGAATCGGGCGCCCCGTCGCCGCGTTCGGCGCTGTGCTCGGCGGCGCGATCCTCGGTGGGGTTCACGATGCCGCCCGAAAACAGCGTCTTGCGCCGCCCCGCGAAATCCTGCGCCTCGGCCAGCCGCGACAGGATGGCGAGCGCCGCATCGTCGAGGTGCGTCTTGGCGAAATCGAAGCGGATATCGGCGACGCGGCGGACGAACGCCTGAAACCGCGCATCGGGATCGGCGGCGACAAGCTCGGCGAGCGGACGGGGCTGCCAGTCGGCGAGGGCCTGCCAGGCTTCGGTGGCGGTGGTCATCGGATGTCCTCTTGGTTTCCGCTCGATGCGAACGGGATCGGGATGTGGCTGTCTCCATAAGCCAGCGGCGGTGCCCATGCCAGCGTCGTCCGCCGATATTCGCTTGACCTTCGCGTCCATTCGTCGCCAATGCGCGGCATGACCGACGCCAGCGCAACCGCCAGAAATTCCGCCGCCCCGACTCCCGCGCCCCCGGCCCCCGCTCCGATGTCCGCAAAGGAGGAGGCCGTAGACACCATCCGCTTCCTCGCACTGCTCGCGGTCGCGGTGCTGATCTTCCGCAGCTTCTTTCTGTCGCCCTTCAACATTCCGTCGGAATCGATGCAGCCGCGGCTGCTGATCGGCGATTACCTGCTCGTCAACAAGATGGCCTATGGCTATTCGAAATACAGCCTGCCGTTCAGCGTGCCGCTGATCCCCGGCCGCATCTTTCCGCGTACCCCCGAACGCGGCGACGTCGTCGTGTTCAAGGCGCCGCCGGTCAACGACAACGATTATATCAAGCGCGTCATCGGCCTGCCCGGCGACACGGTGCAGGTGAAGGACGGCGCCGTCTGGTTGAACGGCCGGCCGCTGAAGCGTGAGCCGATGCCCGATTTCGTCATTCCGGTGACGCAGAACATGATCGACGCCTCGCGCGCGATGGGCACCCTGCCCTGCTATTCGCCCGAGTTCGAGGAGACCGCCGCCGACGGCGGGCGCCAGTGCCGCTACAAGCAGTTCCGCGAGACGATGCCGAACGGCAAAAGCTATCCGATCCTCGACATCACAACGATCCAGCAGGACAATACGCCGCCGGTCACGGTGCCGGCCGGGCATCTGTTCCTGATGGGCGACAATCGCGACCGCAGCGCCGACAGCCGTTTCCCGGCGGTGGAGAATGAGGGGATCGGCCTGGTTCCCGAAGAGAATCTGGTCGGCCACGCGCTGGTCGGCATGTTCTCGACCGACGGCTCGGCGAGCTGGCTCAACCCGATCAGCTGGTTCACCGCCGCGCGGTGGAGCCGCATCGGGGACGGCTTTTGAGCGAAGGCGCGTCCGCCGAAACCATCGCCGCGATCACCGGCGCGCCGCCCGGCGACCTTGGCCTTTATCACCGCGCGCTGACCCATGGCAGCAGCGGCGCGGGCGATTATCAGCGGCTCGAATTCCTGGGCGACCGGGTGCTGGGGCTGGTGATCGCATCCGAGCTGTTCCGCCGGTTTCCGAAGGCGAGCGAGGGTGAGCTTTCGTCGCGCCTGCATGCGCTGGCGTCGGGCGAAACCTGCGCGCGCATCGCGCAGCGGCTCGACCTCAACGCGCATGTCCGCTTCGGCGCGCAGGCGATCAGCGACGGCGGGCGGCAGAGCGACAATGTCGCCGCCGACGTGCTCGAAGCGCTGATCGGCGCGCTGTGGCTCGACCGGGGCGAGGCAGCGGCGCGCGCCTTCATCGTCCGCGAATGGGGCGCGATGATCGAGGGGCAGACCGCGGCGCCCAAGCATCCAAAGGCGGCGCTCCAGGAATGGGCGCTCGCCCGCAAGCGCCGTCCGCCCGAATATCGCCTCGTCCGCCGCGAAGGCCCCGACCATGCGCCGCGCTTTCGCGTCGCGGTCGCGATCGGCAAGCTGGCCGAGGCCGAAGGCGAAGGCGCATCGAAACAGGCGGCCGAGAAGGCCGCAGCGGCCGCCCTGCTCGACCGGCTGACACAGGAAGAGAAACAATGACCCAACGCTGCGGCTTCGTGGCCGTCGTCGGTGCCCCCAATGCGGGCAAGTCGACCCTCGTCAATGCGCTCGTCGGCCAGAAGGTCGCGATCGTCAGCCCCAAGGCGCAGACGACGCGCACCCGGCTGATGGGCGTCGCGATGGCGGGCGACACGCAGATCGTGCTGATCGACACCCCCGGCATCTTCGCGCCGACGCGCCGGCTCGACCGCGCGATGGTCGCGGCCGCGTGGGGCAGCCTGGAGGAGGCGGAGGCGATCCTCGTCATCGTCGATGCCGCGGCGAAGCTGAGCGGCCGCGTCGAGCGCGTGCTGGAAGGCGTGGCGGGGCGGCCCGAAAAAAAGTTTCTCGTCCTCAACAAGGTCGACCTGACGCGCAAGGACAAGCTGCTGACGATCGCGAACGAGCTGAATGCGAAGCTGCCCTTCGACGAGACCTTCTTCATCGCTGCGAGCAGCGGCGACGGCGTCGCCGACCTCAAGGCGCATCTGGCGTCGCTGATGCCCGAGGGACCGTGGCATTTCCCCGAGGACGAGGTGAGCGACGCGCCCGAGCGCATGCTCGCGGCCGAAATCACGCGCGAGCAACTCTATCGCCAGCTTCACGAGGAACTCCCCTATCAGTCGACGGTCGAGACCGAGCTGTTCAAGACGCGTCCCGACGGCAGCGCCGAAATCCACCAGCAGATATTTGTCGCGCGCGACAACCAGCGCGCGATCGTCCTCGGCAAGGGAGGCAGCCGGATCAAGGAAATCGGCGCGAAGGCGCGCGCCGAGCTGGCCGAGCTGATGGGGCGCAAGGTCCACCTGTTCCTGCACGTGAAAGTGAAGGAGAACTGGGACGAGGACCGCGGCGTCTATCGCGACATGGGGCTCGACTGGGTCGATTGATCCTGCCCTGAAGTCGCCTGGACTATCCTTGCCTTCGTTCGTGCTGAGGGCGAACGGGGTTGGGTTAAGGCGCGGAACTCTATTCCTTCGCCTTCTTCTTCGCCGGGGCTTTCTTCGCGGGCGCCTTTTTCTTGGGCGCGGCCTTCTTCTTCCCCTTGGCCGGTCCCTTCGCGGCGCGCGCGTCGATCAGCGCGACCGCTTCCTCGACGGTCAGCGCGTCGGGTTCGACCGTCTTGGGCAGCGTCGCGTTGGTCGTGCCGTCGGTGACATAGGGGCCGAAACGCCCCGCCATCAGCTTCATCTCGCCGCCGCTCGTCGGGTGCGGGCCGAAGGTCTTGAGCGGCTCTGCCTTGCCGCGCGCGCCGCGGCCTCCGCCGTTCGCCGCGTCGGCGATGCGCGCCACCGCGGCGTTCATGCCGATCTCGAAGATTTCGGCGGTGCCGGTCAACTTCGCATATTTACCGTCGTGGAGCAGATAGGGACCATAGCGCCCCAGCCCCGCGACGATCGGCTTGCCGCTTTCGGGATGCATGCCGACCTCGCGCGGCAGGCTGAGCAGCCGCAGCGCATAGTCGAGGTCGAAATCCTCGGCAGGGATATCCTTCGGGATCGACGAACGCTTCGCCTCCTTGCCCTCGCCGAGCTGGATATAGGGGCCGAAGCGACCGCTGCGCTTCGTCACCTCGAGCCCGCTGTCGGGGTCGGTTCCCATCGCCTCGGGGCCGCTGTCGGCACCATTGTCGGCACCGCCCGGCTGCGCGAACTTGCGCGTATATTTGCACTCGGGATAGTTGCTGCACGCGATGAACGGCCCGAAACGCCCGCCGCGCAGCGCGAGCCGGCCGGTGCCGCAATTCGGGCAAAGCCGGGGATCACTGCCGTCGCCCTTGTCGGGGAAGAGATAGGCGCCGAGGAATTCGTCGAGCGCCGCGGTAATCTCCGACGGTTTCTGTTCCATCACCTCGCCGGTGCGCGGCTTGAAATCGCGCCAGAAGCGGTCGAGCACCGCCTGCCACTGCGCGCGGCCGCCCGACACGTCGTCGAGTTCCTCCTCGAGCCCGGCGGTGAAATCATAGCCGACGTAGCGCGCGAAGAAGCGTTCGAGAAACGCCGTCAGCAGCCGCCCGCTCTCCTCGGGGATGAAGCGGTTCTTCTCGATGCGCACATAGGCGCGGTCCTTGAGAACCTGGAGGATCGAGGCATAGGTCGAGGGCCGCCCGATGCCGAGTTCCTCCATCTTCTTGACGAGGCTCGCCTCGGAATAACGCGGCGGCGGCTGCGTCTCGTGGCTCTCGACCTCGACACCGGTCTTCGCCGGCGCATCGCCCTTGCCCATCGCGGGGAGCAGACGACCATCCTCGTCGTCGCTGTTATCGTCGCGTCCTTCATCATAAAGGGCGAGGAAGCCGGGGAATTTCACCACCTGTCCGGTCGCGCGCAGCATCGTCTTGCCGGTGCCGTCCGACAGATCGACGCTGGTGCGTTCGAGCCGCGCCGACGCCATCTGGCTCGCCAGCGCGCGCTTCCAGATCAGTTCGTAGAGCCGCGCGTGGTCGCCGCCGCCGACGCGGTCCCTGCCGAAATCGGTCGGCCGGATCGCTTCGTGCGCTTCCTGCGCGTTCTTCGCCTTGGTCTGATACTGCCGCGGCTTGTCGGGGACATAACCGCCGTCGTAGCGGTCGGCGATCGCGCGACGCGCGGCACTGATCGCGCTGCCGTCCATCTGGACGCCGTCGGTCCGCATATAGGTGATCGCGCCGTCCTCGTAGAGGTCCTGCGCGACGCGCATCGTGTGGCTGGCGGAAAAGCCGAGCTTGCGTGCCGCCTCCTGCTGGAGCGTCGAGGTGGTGAAGGGCGGCGGCGGGTTGCGGGTCAGCGGCTTGGTCTCGACCGCGTCGACGGTGAAATGGCCTGCCTTCACATCGGCCTCGGCGGCGCGCGCATCGGCCTCGGTGGTGATCGACAGTCGCTCGATCTTGTCGCCGCGCCAGCGCGCGAGGCGCGCCCTGAACGGCGTCCCGCCCATTTCGAACAGCCCGGTCACCGACCAATATTGCTGCGTGACGAATGCTTCGATCTCGCGCTCGCGCTCGACCACCAGCCGCAGCGCGACCGACTGGACGCGGCCCGCCGACTTGGCGCCGGGCAGCTTGCGCCACAGCACCGGGGACAAGGTGAAACCGACCAGATAGTCGAGCGCGCGCCGCGCGCGATAGGCATCGATCAGATCGGTGTCGAGGTCGCGCGGATGCGCCATCGCATCGGTCACCGCCTGCTTGGTGATCGCGTTGAAGGTGACGCGCTCGACCGCCTGCGGCAGCGCCTTTTTGCTGCGCAGCAATTCCTGCACATGCCAGCTGATCGCCTCGCCCTCGCGATCGGGGTCGGTCGCGAGGATCAGGCGGTCGGCCTGCTTCGCCGCGTCCTGAATCTCCTTCAGCCGCTTCGCCTTGTCGGGATAGAGCTGCCACTGCATCGCGAAGCCGTCGTCCGGATCGACCGAGCCGTCCTTGGGCGGCAGATCGCGGACATGGCCGTAGGATGCGAGCACCTTGAAATCACGGCCGAGATATTTCTCGATCGTCTTCGCCTTGGCAGGCGATTCGACAATTACCAATTGCATTGAAAATCCGTTCGCTGGGAACCCTTACACGTGTGCGCGAGGGTTGCGGAGCGCTTGGCCCTTCGTCAAGAGGGATTTGGCGCAACCGTCGCCGCCCGCGAAGATGGGACCGCTCGCGGTGTCGCACAAGGCTGCCGGCGGTCCCCGTCTTCGCGGGGCGACGGTGGGGATCAGCGCAAGGCGCCCAGCCGCCCGATCAGCATCTCGCTCGCCAGGCTTGCCGCCTTGGCCGCACCCTCTTCATAGGCGCCGGGCTTTGCCGCGAATTCGAACTTGCGCGTCTTGCCGAAGCGCAGCCCGCCCAGCCCGGCGACCGCCGCGAGGCCGCCAGCAACGTTGGCGCCCGATTGCAGCGCCTTGTCCGCGCCGCTGGTCGCATCGTCCTTTTCGATGAAATCGCCCTCGACCGCGACGGGGGCCTTGACGGTGATGACCGACTGCTTGCCGCTCGGCGCGATCAGCGTCAGGCGCGAATAGTCGGCCGCGACCGACAGGCCGCTGTTGACCTGAATGCCGCCGAAGCTGAAGGCGCCGGGACGCTTCTGGTTCGAAAAGTCGATCAGATAGACGACGTCGATCACGCCGACCCCCGCCTGTTTCGCATAGTTGGCGAAGGCCATGCCGGTCTGGCCAGCGGCCATATTGATGCCGATGCTGCTCATTCCCGATCCCAGGAAGTCGCCGGGGATCATCAGCAGCGACGGCAGGTCATTGGGCTTGAAATAGGTTGCCTTGCCCTTGCTGCCCTTTTCGAGCGCGATATTGATGTCGAGCGGCACGTCCTGCGATTTGCTCCTGGCGAGCGCCGCATGGCCGAACAGGTCGGCGGGCGTCTGGACGGCGTAGCCGCTTGCGGTCAGTTGCGCCACGAAATCGGCATAGGCCGCATCGGCGATCGTCTGCATCATCGCCGGCGTCACCCCGACCAGTTCGCTCTTCGCCTTGGTGGTGCCGCCGAAGGCGCCCATCAAGCCGCCGCTCGCCTGCGTCTGGTCGATCGATTCGAAGATGAAGCCGACGTTGAACGCGCCGATCGCCACTGTGCCGACGCCCTTCGCATTGGCGGGCCCCGAAATCTTGACCGGTTCCTGGTCCCTGGCGATGGCGGCGGCGGGCTGGGCCAGCAGCGCCGCGACGGCGAGCGCCGACAACAATTTCCTCATGGGTCGTTCCTCCGCACCCCGCGACCGCCCGGCGGTGCGAGATGTTCGCGAAGCAACCCACGATCCCGCGCATCCGCCAGATGCGAGGGCGTGTCAATCGCTTACTGATTGTCCCACCGGAAGCTCGCGGGCAGGCGGCATTTGCCGGCATCGTAATCGCCGACGCTGCGGATCACCTCGCTGCGTTCGGGCTCGATGCGGCGGCCGCTGATCTGGCTGTCGATCACGCGGCGGACGAGCGCGTCGAGCCGGGTGACGAGATAGCAATCGATCGCCGGCGGCGCATGCGGATTGCCGACGCCGCTGTCGTCGGTCAGGAACAGATAGCGCGACTGGGTCGCCGCGGCCATCGCGCGCATCGCATATTCGGCCTTGTCGGCGACGCCCGACGCGGCGACCGGGGTGATGTGGATCCGCTTCGCGCGCGCGGTTTCCGCTGCCTGCCACGTCCGCCCGAAGCGATCGTCATGCGGCGGCGCGTCGGCGACGAGCAACAGCGACTTCACCGCATCGGGGCGCCAGTCCTGCCCGACCGCGCGGATCAGCGCCTGGTCCATCGCTTCGGGATAATCGCCGCCGCCGCTCGCATATTGCTGCGCGAGCCGTCCCTGCGCCGCGCCGATGTCGCGGTCGAAGGCAAAGCTGCGGGTGACGTAATCGTCGCCCTCGTCGCGATAGAAGACGAAGCCGACACGGATATCGAGGTCGCGATGCCTGGCGGTGATCGCGGCGATGATCGAACGCAGTTCGGCCTGCAGATACCGGATCTCGTCGCCCATGCTGCCCGTGGTGTCGACGACGAGCATCAGGTCGAGCTTCGTCGCCTTCGCCGCCGTCCGGTCCGCGGTGAGGCCGACGAGCTGGCCGCCGGCCGCCGCCGACACCAGCACCGGGCGCGCGTCGGCGATCGCCCGGCCCGCCTGGCGCGCGGACACGGTGATCCGCTCGCTCAGCCGGTCGAGGCCAGGAAAGAAGACCACGCTGCCATCGGCCTGCGTCGCCATGGTGATGCTGTTGCCGTCGCTGCACGTCACGACGACGTCGGCGAAGGGAATCGGCTGGCCGTTGCGGTCGGCGACCCGAACCGTCACCACGCGCATCGTGTCGACGCGCGGCAGGGCGCGCACCTCCTGCCCCAGGTCGCTGCGATTGACATAGGCGGCGTAGAGTTCGGGATTGAGCAGGTCGTCATGCTCGCCCGCGGTCAGGATGCCCGACTGGGGCTGCGGCTGCGGCCAGGGCCGCGGCGATGGCGGGTAGCGGGAGGCGTCGGACGATCCGGATGCCGCGCTCTCGGCCGTCCGCGACGCATCGCCCGCAGCGCGCGCACCCGTCACCGCGACAGCGTCCGCCGCCATGGGCGCCATCGCCGGCGGCGGTGGCGGAGGCGGCGGCGGGGGAGGAGGAGCTGGTGGCGGCGGTGGCTCGGCAGACATCGCACGGTCGCGTCCGGAGCCGCCACGGGATTTGAGCGGGCGGTCGGGCCGCTGCTGCCCCGCCTCGGTCTCCGCAGGCAGGCGCGGGAGCGGGTCGGCGGTGCGGCAAAAACCCTGCTGCCCCGTCACGGGCTTCGCGGCGGCACTCGCCGCCGGAAGCGGTGCCGGCCCGGCAGCGAGCAGCCCCGCCATCGTTACGCCCGTCAGCAAGCGACTCCGCATCATCCCTCTCCCCACCATGTGATACAATATCATCAACCTGTCGGTGGAGCGCTGAACCATGGCTTAACCAGGATATCCAAGGCAGTCGAACTTTGGATTTTCATGCGCGTATTAGCGACGACACTCTTCGGCAGCGGCAAGTGCGTTCATAGGGGTTGCGCGCCCTCTGTTTTTCGCCAAACTGATGCGCTAGAAGCCTTGTTATGGCGACGCAACAGCAAAACTCCTCCCCTCACCCCGCGATTGCGCAAGCGGCAGCGTTGGCAAATGCCGGACGCGGCGAGGAAGCCATGTTCCTAGTCCGTCAGCTTGCAGCGCATGGGCATCCGGATGGCCTGTTCGTGCTTGGCCGCCATCTCTGGAGCGGTGGCCTCGTCACCTCTGATCCTGTTGCAGCACGCGAACAATTCGATCGTGCAGCGCGCGCAGGGCATGGCCCTGCGCGAATCCTGAGCACGAATCTACTTGCCAGCGGCATCGCCGGCCCACGCAACTGGCTCACGGCGCTGAGCCGGATGTCGGACGAGAGAGCAATTGATCCGCGTCGCAAGCTTCAGATTGAGTTGCTCTCTAGAATGACATTGAATTCCGCTGGTCAGCCTGAACGGCTACGTAAACCAGAGCGATTGTCGGATTTACCCGACGCTCAGCTTTTTCCCGGCTTTGCTACCGCCGCCGAATGCGCATACTTGCTTGAGCTCGGCAGCCGCAACTACCGACCGGCAGAGATCAATGATGGCCGCGGCGGCACGCGCCTCGATCCAATTCGCAACAGCGACGAGTTTACCATTCATTGGCTAATCGAAGATCCAGTGGTTCATGCGATCAATCGCCGGATCGCGGCAGTGGCTGCAAGCGAGGCCGATCGTGGCGAGGCCATGCAATTGCTGCGCTATCGTCCCGGTCAGCGCTACCGCGCTCACTATGATTACAATCCGGGTCTAGACAATCAACGAGAGCTCACTGCGCTCATCTATCTGAATCACGATTACAAAGGTGGTGAGACAAGCTTTATCAAGACGGCACTGAAAGTTAAAGGACGCAAGGGCGACCTGCTGTTGTTCCGCAATACATTGTCCGATGGATCTGTCGATCCAATGTCCGAGCATGAGGGATCGTCGATTATCAGCGGCACCAAATATTTGGCCTCGCGCTGGATCCGTGAGCGGCGTTTCGCGCCCTAGGCGACGCTGACCCGGGCGCCGGCGTGGCGTTCCAGCCGGCCCGCCAGTTCGAGTTCGAGCAGCACGAGCTGCACCGCCGCCGCCGGGCGGCCCGACTGGCGCACCAGTTCGTCGATGGCGACCGGGGTGGCGCCGAGCAGGCTGGCGATGGCGCCGCGATCGCCCTCCGCCACCTGCGGCCCGGTCGATGCGACATCGCGAAGCGGTGGTGCCGCGCGCGTCATGCGGGCGTCGATCGGCCCGAGCGCCTCGACCACGTCGTCGGCATTCTGGACCAGCGTCGCGCCTTCGCGGATCAGCAGGTTGCACCCTTGCGCACGCGGGTCGAGCGGCGAGCCGGGAACGGCCATCACTTCGCGCCCATAGTCGCCGGCGCGGCGCGCGGTGATCAGCGAGCCCGATCGGGGCGCCGCCTCGATCACCACCGTTCCCTGCGCCAGCCCGGCGATGATCCGGTTGCGCGCCGGAAAGTGGCGTGCGAGCGGCTCGGTACCCGGCGGCTGTTCCGTCATCAGCAGATGGTCGGTCGCGATCCGGTCCTGCAAGGCGGCATTCTCGGTCGGGAAGGCGATGTCGATACCGCTCGCGATCACCGCCGCAGTCGCGCCGCCCAGCGCGCCGACATGTGCCGCAGTGTCGACCCCGCGCGCCAGCCCGCTGACCACGGTGACACCGCGCGCCGCAAGATCGGCGGCGAGCTGGCGCGCAAAGCGGCAGGCCGCGGCGGAGGCGTTGCGCGCACCGACGATCGCGACGCAGGGACGATGGAGCATCGCGCCGTCGCCACGCACGATCAGCACCGGCGGCGCGCTTTCCACCTCGCGGAGCAAGGGCGAATAATCGGCTTCGTCGCTGAAGACATGGCGCGCGCCGAGCGCCGAAACGCGGGCGACCTCGCGCTCGGCGACTTCGGCCGGGGCGATGCGCGGCTTTCCGCCGCCGCGCAGCGCGAGGTCGGGGAGCGCCGCAAGTGCGGCTTCGCCCGACCCGAAGCGCTGCATCAGCTGGTGCCAGCTCACCGGGCCGACGTGCGGCGTGCGGATCAGCCGCAGCCGCGCCAGCCGTTCGGCATCGGTCACGCGGCCGCGTCCGGCTCGGGCGCGCCCTTCCCCGCCCCGATGCGGGGTTCGGTCCCCGCGCGCAGCCGGGCGATATTCTCACGATGCCGCCACAGCAGGATCGCCGCCAGCCCGGCCAGCCCGACGGCATAGACCGGATAGCCGAGGACGAGCGCCGCGACGGGCGCCGCGACCGCTCCCGCCATGCCGCCGAGCGAAGAGATGCGGAGCAGCAGCACGGCGCCGAGCCAGAAGGCGGCGAAGACGAGCCCGATCGGCCAGGCGAGCGCGAGCGACACGCCGAGCAGCGTCGCCACCCCCTTGCCGCCGCGAAAGCGCAGCCAGACGGGATAGCAATGACCGATCATCGCCGCGGCGCCCGCGATCATCGCGCCATGATCGCCGAGGCCGGGCACGAAATGCCGTGCGAGCAACACCGCCACCGCACCCTTCGCACCGTCGAGCAGCAGCGTCGCCGCCGCGAGTCCCTTGCGCCCGGTCCGCAGCACGTTGGTGGCGCCGATGTTGCCCGACCCGATCCGCCGGAGGTCGCCCGCGCCGAACGCGCGCGTCAGCAGGACACCGAAGGGGATGGAGCCGAGCAGGTAGCCGGCGGCGATCAGCAGATAGACGGTCATCTCGGTCCCCCAGAGTTCTTCGGCCGCACTGTGCAGCCAATGCGCCCGGCGATCAACGGATTCGGATCGGGTGACTGCCAAAACGGACCAACGTCGCCGCTGCGAAAGCCGTTCGGCGCGAAGCGATTGAGCGCGACGCGCGCGCCTGCTAGGCGCCGGTCATGCCCCCCCCTACCTCGACGCCCCGATCCTCTTCTTCGACAGCGGTCTCGGCGGATTGACCGTGCTCGCCGCGACACGCGCCCTGCTGCCGAACGCGCCCTTCGTCTATGCCGCCGACTATGCCGGCCTGCCCTATGGGCGGAAAAGCGACGAGGAGCTTGCGGCGCGCGTTCCCGCGCTGCTCGGTCGGCTCGTCGAACGCTTTCAGCCGCGGCTGGCCGTGATCGCCTGCAACACGGCTTCCACGATTGCGCTTTCGCATGTCCGCGCCGCGCTCGACCTGCCGATCGTCGGCACCGTCCCCGCCATCAAGCCCGCCGCCGCGCTGACCCATAGCGGCGTCATCGGCGTGCTCGGTACCGAGGCGACGGTACGCCAGCCCTATGTCGACAACCTCAGCGCGCGCTTCGCCGCAGGCAAGACGGTGCTGCGCCACGGCAGCCCCGAACTGGTGACGGCGGCGGAGGCGCGGCTGCGCGGCGAGACGGTCGATCCGGCGGTGGTGGCGCGCGCGATCGCGGGCCTGACCGATCAGCCCGGCGGCGAGGCGATGGACGTCATCGTGCTCGCCTGCACGCATTTCCCGCTGCTGCTCGGCGAACTGCGCACCGCGGCGGGCCCCGGCGTGCAGTTGATCGACGGCGCGTCGGGCATCGCGCGGCGCGTCGCCCAGCTGACCGCGGGGCAGGACTGGCCCGCCACGCCGACTCCAGGCCTTGCCGCCTTCACCCGCAGCGACGCGATTCCGCCGCCGCCGCTCGCCGCGCTGCGTCCTTATGGCATTGGGCGGACTGAGACAATTTGACCCATGCTTGCGAATCGTTCGCACTGGCCTTCGCGGAAAATCGACGCTATTGCCCCGTCCGTTCGTCGCCGGAGGGGGCGGCGCACCCGAAGCTGCGGGGCATGCAAGTGAACTACGACGATATTTTCGCCCGAGCCATCGACCGGCTGCACGAGGAAGGCCGCTACCGCGTCTTCATCGACATCCTGCGCAACAAGGGCGCCTTTCCCAACGCGCGCTGCTTTGCCGGGCACAACGGACCGAAACCGATCACCGTCTGGTGCTCGAACGACTATCTGTCGATGGGCCAGCACCCGAAGGTCGTCGCCGCGATGGAGGAAGCGCTGCACGACGTCGGCGCGGGTGCCGGCGGTACGCGCAACATCGCGGGCAACACCCATTATCATATCGATCTGGAGGCCGAACTCGCCGACCTGCACGGCAAGGAAGGCGCGCTGCTCTTCACCTCGGGCTATATCTCGAACGAGGCGACGCTCGGCACGCTGGGCAAGCTGCTGCCGGGCTGCATCATCTATTCGGACGAGCTCAACCACGCCTCGATGATCGCGGGCATCCGCAATTCGGGCTGCGAAAAGCGCGTGTGGCGCCACAACGACCTCGACCATCTCGAGGAACTGCTCGCGGCCGACGATCCGCAGGCGGCCAAGGTCATCGCGTTCGAGAGCGTCTATTCGATGGACGGCGACATCGCGCCGATCCACGCGATCTGCGATCTTGCAGAGAAGTACAATGCGCTCACCTATTGCGACGAGGTCCACGCGGTCGGCATGTACGGCCCGCGCGGCGGCGGCATCACCGACCGCGACGAGTGCGCTTCGCGTGTCGACATCATCGAAGGCACGCTCGGCAAGGCGTTCGGCGTGATGGGCGGCTATATCGCCGCCGACCGGAATATCATCGACGTCATCCGCAGCTATGCGCCCGGCTTCATCTTCACCACCAGCCTGTCGCCGGTGCTGGTCGCCGGGGTACTCGCGGCGGTCCGCCACCTCAAGCAGTCGAGCGTCGAGCGCGACGCGCAGCAGGCGGCGGCGGCCTATCTCAAGCAGAGCTTCCGCGACGCGGGCCTGCCGGTGATGGATTCGACGACGCACATCGTGCCGCTGATGGTCGGCGACCCGGTGCGCGCCAAGAAGATCAGCGACATATTGCTCGCCGAATATGGCGTCTACGTCCAGCCGATCAATTTCCCGACCGTGCCGCGCGGCACCGAACGGCTGCGCTTCACGCCCGGCCCGACGCACGACGAGGCGATGATGCGCGACCTGACCACGGCGCTGGTCGAAATCTGGGATCGGCTCGAACTGGAATTCCAGAAGGCGGCGTGACGGGCGCATTGCCCTATGACGAGGTGGTCCGCGGTCGCCGGTCGATCCGCGGCTTCCTCGACAAGCCGGTTCCACGCGCGCTGATCGCCGAGATCATCGAGGTCGCGATGCGCGCGCCCTCCTCCTTCAACAACCAGTGCTGGAATTTCTCGGTCGTCACCGGCGCACCGCTCGACGCGATCCGCCGCGGCAATAGCGAGGGCATCTTGGCCGGCAAGCCCGACAGCCGCGAATTCCGCCGCTTCGACCGGGTCGTCGACGCGCACCGCGCGCGCCAGATCGAAATCGCCAAGCAATTGTTCGGCGCGATGGGAATCGCGCGCGACGATCGGGACGCGCGGCAGGACTGGGTGCTGCGCGGTTTCCGCCAGTTCGACGCGCCGGTGAGCGTCGTCGTCACCTATGATCGCGCGCTGCTCGGCAGCGACATCGCCCCCTTCGACTGCGGGGCGGTGACCAACGCGCTGGTCAACGCCGCCTGGTCGCGCGGGCTGGGCTGCGTCATCAACAGCCAGGGGATCATGCAAAGCCCCGTGGTGCGCGAACATGCGCATATCCCCGACGATCAGGTCATCATGATCTGCGTCGCCATGGGCTGGCCCGACGAGACATTTCCGGCCAACGCCGTCGTGTCGAACCGCAAGAGCGTCGACGAGGCCGTCCGCTTCGTCGGCTTCGACGACTAGGACGGATCGACATTCAGAAGATGGCGAGCCGAAAATGGTGGATTTTCGGGACCCGGAGCGCAGCGTGCTGACGGCACGTGAGCACCGGAAGCGCGAAAAGCCGCCATTTGCAGGCCGCCAGAGCTGAATGTCGATCCGTCCTAGGGCGTTCATGTTTGGATGAACCATGCCGCGTCCCCGCGCAGGCGGGGACCCGGAGCGATGTCGCGCCAACCTTGGCTCGTCCCACTCTGGGCTCCCGCCTGCGCGGGTGCACTCGGCTTCTCAAGCCGAAACGACGCTCAGGCCGCCGGGCGCATCATTCCCCAGAAATGCGGTCCGCCGCCGGGCACGTCCCATTCGACCTGCGCGACGAACCCCAGCCGCTCGTAAAGCGGCACGTTGTGCGGCGTCGCGGTTTCCAGCCAGCAGGGCAGCCTCTCGGCATCGGCCCTTGCGGTCTGCGCGCGGATGATCCGCCCGCCGTGCCCCTTGCCCTGATGCGTGGGACGCACGCCGACATAATGGAGATACCAGAAGCGCCCCGGCGGTCGGTGCGCGTCGATGCTTCCCTGCACTTTCAGACCACGCGGCAGCGCGGCGCCGAAGGCCGCGACGAGCGGAAGCACGGTGCGCAGAAATTCGAGGCTGCCGCTGTGAGCACGGCCCGGCGCCCGCCACAACGAAGCCGATTCGTCATCCGCCCCGCGCAACGCGACGCCCGCACGCATGTCGGCGGGAACGAGGGCGCGGAACAGGCCGCGCAACGCGCGGGCGCGGCGGTCGGGTTCGGGCAATATCCACGACAAGGCGGGATCGGTCTGAAACGCCTGCGCCAGCGTTTCGACCAGGGCAGGCCGATCGTCGTCGCATGCCTCGAGGATTTGGTCCGTCCGGTTCGCACGATTCGTCATTGCGAGCGGAGCGAAGCAATCCGGAGCGGTTTACGCAAGCTCCGGATTGCCGCGGCGCCTCAATCGCGACAATAACCCTCGCCCTGCTTGACGATCAGGCATTGCTGCTTGCCGGCCAGATATTTGAGCCCGGTTTCGTCGCCGTTGCCGCGATGGAGCGACAGTTGCTCGCCGCCGCGCCGGAACTGGATGCCATGCTCGCTGTCCTGCCCGTCATAGGTCCCCTTGGTGTCGAGGTCGGACTGCATCTCCAGCTTGTATTTGCCGGGCTCGGCGGCCGGGGTGATCGTCACATACATGCCCTCGACCCCGGTCCATTTGCCCGCCCAGCTTGCGAAGCGGTGCGACGCGGTCGCCGGATCGGTCCCTGCATCGGGCGTCGTGGTGTCGATGGGCGGCACGGTTTCGACCGGGACCTCGGTGGTGTCGGTAGGCGCCAGGGCCGGCGCCTCCGCCTTTTCGCAGCCGGCGAGCAGCGCCAGCGCCACCGGGGCCGCGAGGATCAGGCTCATCTTCATCATGCGTCTCCTTCCACCGGCCCAACGCATCGCGCGGCATAAGTTTCCGCCCGGGATGCGCTGCGGGCCCTTGGAAGGCCCGTCAGCCCGCCAGTATCTCCGCATATTTCTGCGGATCGACATTGCCGCCCGACAGCGTGATCAGCGTTGCCGCGCCCGGCGTCACCTTGCCCGCGAGCACCGCCGCCAGCGCCGCCGCACCGCCGGGTTCGACGACAAGGTGCAGCTTTTCGAAGGCGACGCGCATCGCGTGGCGCACCTCTTCGCGCGTGACCACAACTCCGCGCACGCCGCGCGCCTGCAACACCGCGAAATTGATCGGCCATGTCTCGGGCGTCTGGAGCGCATCGCATTCGGTCGGATAGCTCATGTCCGCGACCGACAGGATTTCGCCGGCGGCCAGGCTGCGCGTCACATCGTCCCACCCTTCGGGCTCCACGGCGAAAATATCCGCGCCGCCGCAGGCAAGCGCGAGCCCGGCCGACAATCCGCCCCCGCCGCAGCAGGCGACGACCGTGTCGGGCCCGGCGATGCCGCGCGCCCGCATCTGCGCGGTCGCCTCGATCCCGGCGCTCCCCTGCCCCTCGATGATCCACGGGTCGCCATAGGCGTGCACCAGCGTTCCCCCGCGCTCCGCGATCAGCGCCGCCGCCACCGCATCGCGCGATTCGGTGACGCGGTCATAGAGCACGACCTCCGCCCCCAGCGCGCGCGTCGCCGCCAGCTTCATCTGCGGCGCATTGCTCGGCATGACGATCGTCGCCCTGATCCCTAGCCGTTTCGCCGCCCAGGCGACGCCCTGCGCATGGTTGCCGCTCGACACGCCGACGACGCCGGCCGCCGCCTCTTCCGGAGTCAGGTCGCTCAGCCGGTGCCACGCCCCGCGAATCTTGAAGGCGCCCACTGGCTGGAAGCATTCGGCCTTGCACCAGAGCGTCGCGCCGTCGACCTCCAGCGGCAACAGCGGGGTCGGCGGCAGGATGGCGGCGACCTTCGCCGCGGCGCGCTCGACGCCGGCGAGCGTCGGGGCGCGCGCGGGGTCGCGCAGGGGATCGGGGCTTTGCTGTGTCATGGCTTCGTCCTATAGGGCGCGGCATGGATGACAAGCGGCGACACGCCGCGCAGGAGATTTTTCGATGAGCAAGGTTCTGGTGATCGGCGCCGGCGGCGTCGGTTCGGTCGCGGTGCACAAGATGGCGATGAACGCCGACATCTTCCCGTCCATCACGCTGGCGAGCCGCCGCCAGTTCAAGTGCGACGCAATCGCCGAGTCGGTGAAGGCGCGCACCGGAGTGACCATCGCGACGGCAGAGGTCGACGCCGACGACATCGACGCGACCGCGGCGCTGATCCGTCAGGTCGGTGCGACGCATGTCGTCAACCTCGCGCTTCCCTACCAGGATCTCACGATCATGGAGGCGTGCCTGAAGACCGGCGCGCATTATCTCGACACCGCCAATTACGAACCGCGCGACGAAGCGAAGTTCGAATATCACTGGCAATGGGCCTATCAGGACCGCTTCAAGGACGCCGGGCTGATGGCGCTGCTCGGTTCGGGATTCGATCCCGGCGTGACGAGCGTCTTCACCACCTGGCTGAAGAAGCATCATTTCGAGCGCATCGACACGCTCGACATCCTCGACTGCAACGGCGGCGATCACGGCCAGCATTTCGCGACCAATTTCAATCCCGAGATCAATATCCGCGAGGTGACCGCGGTCGCGCGCCACTGGGAAAACGGCGACTGGGTCGAAACCCCGCCGATGTCGGTCAAGCAGAACTTCGACTTCGAAGGCGTCGGGCCGAAGACCATGTACCTGATGTATCACGAGGAAATCGAAAGCCTGAAGACGCACCTGCCGGAGATCGGGCGCATCCGTTTCTGGATGACCTTCGGCGACGCCTATATCCAGCATCTGACCGTGCTCCAGAACGTCGGCATGACGCGCATCGACCCGGTGATCTACGAAGGGCGCGAGATCGTCCCGCTGCAATTCCTGAAGGCGGTGCTCCCCGAACCGTCGAGCCTGGGCGAGACGACCAAGGGCAAGACCAACATCGGCGTCATCGCGACCGGCCTCGGCCGCGACGGCAAGGAAAAGACTCTCTATCTCTACAATATCTGCGACCATGAGGACGCCTATGCCGAGACCGGCAACCAGGCGGTCAGCTACACGACCGGCGTCCCGGCGATGATCGGCACCGCGATGATGGTGACGGGCACCTGGTCCGGAAAGGGCGTGTTCAACATGGAGCAAATGGATCCCGATCCCTTCATGGACATGCTGAACAGGCACGGCCTGCCGTGGCAGGTGAAGGAACTGGATGCGCCGCTGGAGTTCTGAGGCCATGATGAAGTCGCTGCTGGGATTCGTCGCGGCAGCCTTTGCCGCCCTCCTCGTCACCGCACCGGCGCAGGCGCAGGGCGACGACGCCTATGCGCCCGCGCGCGCGATCGTCGCCGACCTCAACCGGATCGTGACGCCGAACGGCGTGCAGGAGACCTTCATCGCGACGCTCGGCGGCGCGAAGCAGGTGGTGAACGTGCGCGGTGCGGACCGCGGCAATCCGATCCTGCTTTTCGTCCACGGCGGTCCGGGCGCGGTCGAGATGCCCTTCGCCTGGGCCTTCCAGCGGCCGTGGGAGGACGTCTTCACGGTCGTCCAGTACGATCAGCGCGGCGCCGGACGCTCCTATCCTCTGAACGATCCCGCGACGCTGGCGCCGACGATGACGCTCGACCGCTATCGCGACGACGCGATCGAACTGATCGAATTGCTGCAGAAGCGCTACGGCCAGCGCAAGGTCGTGCTGATGGGGCATAGCTGGGGCTCGTTCGTCGGGCTCGCGGTCGCGCTCGAACGTCCCGACCTGCTCCACGCCTATGTCGGCGTCGGCCAGGGCATCGACTTTCGCGAGGGCGAAAAGGTGGGCATGGCGTGGACGCGCGCCAAAGCGCTCGCGGCGGGCGACCGCGCGGCGGTCGCGGCCATCGATGCGCTCGCCCCCTATCCTTCGTCGGGGCCGTTCACGATCGAACAGGCGGACGGCTGGCGCAAATATGCGATGCCCTATGGCTCGCTGCTCTACAATCGCCCACCCGCGACGACGCTCTATTTCGAGCAGCCGCGGCTGTCGCCCGAATATACGGAGGCCGACCGGCAGGCGTGGGGCAAGGGCAGCGCGTTCACGGTCACGACCTTGTGGCCACGGCTCGCCGATGTCAGCTTCGCGCGGACGCAGGCGCTCGACATTCCGATCGTCTTCCTGCTCGGGCGCCACGACTATACCGTCCCGTCGCCCGTCGCGGCTGCCTGGTTCGCAAAGGCCCGGGCGCCGTCGAAGACACTCGTCTGGTTCGAGCATTCGGCGCATATGCCGATGGTCGAGGAGCCGGGGCTCTTTTTCGCCGCGCTGCTCCGCGACGTTCTGCCGCTGACCGAGGACCGTCCATGACCGCCTATCTGCTGCCGATCGGCCTGCTGTTCGCCTCGAACATCTTCATGACCTTTGCCTGGTACGGCCACCTCGGCGACCTGTCGCGTCCGGTGTGGCTCGCGGTGCTGCTGGCGTGGGGCATCGCCTTCTTCGAATATTGCCTGGCGGTGCCGGCGAACCGCATCGGCCATTCGGTCTATTCGACCGCCGAGTTGAAGACGATGCAGGAGGTGATCACGCTGATCGTCTTCGCCGGATTCGCGACCTTCTGGCTTGGCGAAAAGCTCAGCTACAACCATCTGGTCGGCTTCGCCCTTATCGCGGCCGGCGCCTTCTTCATCTTCAGGGGGCCGATCGCGGCCTGACAGGATCGATTGCATCATGGAAACCAGAGCCGGCGACCCCGGAGCCTTTGCCCGCTTCGACCTCAGCCGCGTCCCGACGCCCGCCTTCGTCGTCGACGCGGCGAAGGTCCGCGCCAACCTGACGGTGCTGCGCCATATCGGCGACGCGTCGGGCGCGCGCGTGCTCGCCGCGCTCAAGGCCTTTTCGATGTGGTCGCTCGGACCGCTCGTCGCCGAATATCTCGACGGCGTCTGCGCCTCCGGCCTCTACGAGGCGAAGCTGGGGCGCGAGGAATATGCCGCCCCCGGCAAGCACAGCGAGGTCGCGACCTATTGCGCCGGCTACAAGGAGAGCGAGCTGCCCGAGATCGCGCGGCTCTCCGACCATCTGATCTTCAATTCGCCGGGACAGATCGCGCGCTTCCGCCCGCTGCTCGACCGCCTGCGCGCGGAGGGCGAGCAGTTCGACATCGGCCTGCGCATCAACCCGATGCACAGCGAGGGCGAGGTGGCGAAATATGATCCGGCGGCGCCGTGCAGCCGGCTCGGCTTCCCGGTCAGCCAGCTTTTGCCCGAGCATATGCAGGGGGTCGACGGCATCCACATGCACACGCTGTGCGAGCAGGATTTTCCGCCGCTCGAACGGACATGGGCGGCGGTGCAGCCGATGCTGCATCCCTTCGTCCGCCAGCTCCGCTGGATCAATTTCGGCGGCGGGCACCATGTCACACGCGCCGACTATCAGATCGACGACCTGATCGCCTTCCTGAAGCAGGTGCGCGCGGCGACCGACTGCGACGTGATGATCGAGCCCGGCGAAGCGGTCGCGCTCGATGCCGGAATCCTCGTCGGCGAGATTCTCGACCTGTTCGACAATGGCATGCCGATCGGCATCACCGACGTCAGCGCCACCTGTCACATGCCCGACGTGATCGAGGCGCCCTATCGCCCGGCGATGCTGGGCGAGGATACCGGCGGCGCCGTGGTGCGGCTCGGCGGTCCCTCGTGCCTCGCCGGCGACGTAATCGGCGACTATCGCCTGCCCGGCGGCGCGCGCATCGGCGGGCGCTTCGCCTTCCTCGACCAGGCGCATTATTCGATGGTCAAGACCAACAGCTTCAACGGCGTCCCCCTGCCCTCGATCTGGCTATGGGACAGCGAGACCGACGAACTGAAGGAAATCCGCCGCTTCGGCTATGAGGATTTCAGGACGCGCCTCGGCTGAGCCCGCCTATCCCGCTCGGTCGCGCGGCCGCAGCAGCCGCGTCGCGCCTTGCCAGACGCGGCGCGGAAACGCCGTGACTTCGGAGGGGAAGGACAGCAGCAGCAGCACGAGCAGCAGCAGGACGAACGCCGCCTGCCCCAGCAATTCCATCCGGAAGATGCTGACCAGCCCGCTGGTCAACTGGTCGTAGAAATTGATGAGCCCGAGCAGGGTGATGAACATCACCATGCGCCCGGTCCGCGCGCTGTTGTAGGCGCCGTTGACCGCATGCATGTCCTCGACCAGCCCCTCGATGCGGTCGATCATCCGGTGCGCCCGCTCGTAACGGTCGCGATTGCCCATCCCCGCCTCGACCGCCGCCAGCGCCTCGCGTTCCTTTTCATAGCGGAACAGATGGCTCGACTGGTTGATCGAATAGCGCCGGAACAGGTCGAAGCGCGCCTCCAGATTGCGGCGCAATTCGCGGATCGGCGAGCGCCAGGGCAAGGTGATGGCACGGACGGCCTGCGCCAGCGGGCGCAGCGGCTCTGCGATCAGTTCGGCTTCGTCATTGCCATAGATGAGGACGTCGATCGCCTCCTCGATCTCGGTCACCATCAGTTCGTCATGCACGGCGACGAGCCACATCAGCGTCAGATAGGGGCAGTTGCCGAGCGCGAGTCGCGCATCGTGCATCGAGCGCGAATCCTCGCTGATCTCGATATGATAGCGCGGGTGCGCATAGTTGAAGAAGCTTTCGCCGCGGATCGCCGGACGCGTCGAATCATACAGTTCGGCCGGGTCCTGAAAGGGGAAATCGACCACCGATTGCAGCACGCCCGACAGCGCCAGAAAGGGCAGGAGTTCGTCCGGATTTTCCGCCGGATAGTGCGGCTGCGCACCCGCCAGGCACGCCGCGCGCCGCGCCGCCAGCTCCGCCGCCGCCTCGCGCGCCTCGTCGGTCAGCGCAAAATCCTCCTGCAACGCGTCCGAAAAGGAGGCGATGCCGAGCAGCCGTTCGTCCTCGATCGAAATCAACAGGTTGCGCACCGCGCGCGGACCGACCTCGAAGGGCGGCTTCAGCCCCAGCGTCCGTTGCAGATAGCGGCGCAGCCCATTGTGCGTCGCGCTGTCGTCGGCGGCGAGCATCGCGAGGCGCGCCGTCGCCATATCGGTCAACGAAACAGGCGATTCGCCGTCGAGAGCGAAACGCCATCCCTTGATCACCTGCTGATCCGGTTTCGCCGCCGCGAGCCGCTGCATTGCGATCAGCGTATATTCGTCGACCCCCTTGCCGCTGCCGTCGGCCTCGGGAAACATGCTGAAGCAATAGAAAAGCCGCCCGCTTTCGAACAGGCAGAAGGCGTCGCGATAGCGTAGCGCGATCGTCTTCGCGCCGCCGCAGGCGCTCACCATCTCCATCGTGCGCCCCTCGGAACGGTATCGCCACTGGGCGGGGCAATGAAGCGTCAGGCGGCGGCGGTCATCCTCGATCTTTTCGGGCTGGGCCAGGAAGATCAGAGGCCGGCCGCCGCGGCCCGGCCCGCCGTTGGTCACATCATCCAGATAGGAACGGACAGGCTCGACCAGCGCATCATAGGCCGGGAAGCGCGAATCGGATTCGTCTTCCGGTTCGATCGCACGGTGGATCGATTCGAGGCGGAAAGCCGCCGGATGGCCGCTTTCGCCGATCCGCACCGGCAGTTCGAACAGAAAGGTCAGCGCGAAATCGGCGATGTCGGGGAACACCGGGCATTCGGCGTAACGCGGCATTACCACCGTCATCCCTTCGCCCTCGGAAGCGGCAGCAGGTGCAGGATATCGCGCGTCTCCAGCGCCGCCATCATGCCCGCCGTGTCGGCATGCGCCGTCAGGTCGGCGCCGAGCGCCGCCGCCAGTTCGCGCAGGAAGGCCGCGACCTGCGGCGCGCGCAGGCTGTCCCGCACCTCACCGTCGCGCAGGAAACACATCAGGTGCAGCCGATAGGGCGGCAGTTCGGGGCGCAGCGGTGGCATCACATAATCGAAATCGAGCATCCGCGCGCCGAGCCCCGCGAGCCTTTTCTGCCGAAGGTCGGTCTCGCCCCGCTCGGCATCGTCATGCGCGTCCTGATAGCGTTCGGTCTCCGCCAGCATCGGCGTCGCGGCGTCGGCGGTCCGGTCGAGCCAGGCACGCGCCGCGGCGATCAGGCGGCGCCCGATTCCCTTGCCGCGCGCGCCCTCCGCGACCGCGATATAGGTGAGCAGACCGATCCGGGCAGTGCGATAATATTCAATCGTCACGCCCGCCACCGGATGGTCCTCCGGGTCGAGCAGCAGCACGACCTCGATTCGCGGCTGCGGCGGAGGCGGCGGCTCGGCGGCGTCGAGCAGATCGACCCAATAGCGCGGGTCCTCGCGGATCACCGCATCGGGGAAAGCGGGAATATAAACGTCACGGGCATAAGCCTCCATCAGCGCGTGGCGGCGCGCCGCCGTTTCGCGCGACAGTTCGACCGCCCGCAATTCCGGCGGCGCTCCCTTCGCCTGCGTCGAACCTTCCGTCACGGCGTCTACCCCGCTTCCTTCGCTAAACCGCATAGCGTTACTGCGGGCCGCCCTGTCGCATGGCAAGCCGGATTCGCTCTTTACATGGGGGTCCCCCGACCATATATGCGCCCTCCGCTGCCCCATGGGGACTTCCAATAACCGCAAGGCAGCTCTTGTCGTTTAACTTATTTTTTGGGGGTCCCTTGAGTTGCACCAGCATCATAGCGCCCACGGGCTGATTCAGGCACTTTCGCCGATCGAACCTGTCACGCTTGTCCGCCCGCACGCCGCGCGGCGTGCGGCACGGTTTTTCATCGAGCGATTTCCCGGCACGACCATGTATGCGGTCAAGGCGAATCCGTCGCCCGACCTGCTGCGCCTGCTGTGGGATTCGGGTGTCACCCACTATGACGTCGCCTCGATCGCCGAGGTGCGGCTGGTGGCGCGCACCCTGCCGCGGGCGACGCTCTGCTTCATGCACCCGGTGAAGGCCGAGGAAGCGATCGCCGAAGCCTATTGGCAGCACGGCGTCCGCACCTTCTCGCTCGACACGATGGAAGAGCTTGAGAAGATCGTCCGCGCGACCCGAAACGCGGCCGACCTCAACCTGCTCGTGCGCCTGCGCGTATCGTCCGACCATTCGAAGCTGAGCCTCGCCGCCAAGTTCGGCGCCGAGCCCGACGAGGTCGCCGAACTGCTGATGGCGACCCGCCAGGCCGCCGACGCGCTCGGCATCTGCTTCCATGTCGGCAGCCAGGCGATGACCCCGCACGCCTATGCGCAGGCGATGGAGCGCGTCCGCGCCGCGATCGTCGCGGCGTCGGTCACCGTCGACATCGTCGATGTCGGCGGCGGCTTCCCGTCGAGCTATCCCGGCATGGAGCCGCCCCCGCTCGATGCCTATTTCGACACGATCCACCGCAGCTTCGAAAGCCTGCCGATCAGCTATTCGGCCGAACTGTGGTGCGAGCCCGGTCGCGCGCTGTCCGCCGAATACAGCTCGCTGATCGTGCGGGTCGAAAAGCGCCGCGGCGACGAGCTCTACATCAACGATGGCGCCTATGGCGCGCTGTTCGACGCCGCGCATGTCGGCTGGCGCTTTCCGGTCACGCTGCTGCGCGATGCGGCGAGCGAGGAACTGGCGGCGTTCAGCTTCTATGGGCCGACCTGCGACGACCTCGACCATATGGCGGGCCCCTTCTACCTGCCGGCCGACGTCAAGCCGGGCGATTTCATCGAGATCGGCATGCTCGGCGCCTATGGCTGCGCGATGCGGACGAAGTTCAACGGTTTCGGAGCCGAGGAAATCCACGTCGTCAGCGACGAGCCGATGACTAGCCTCTACACCGGCGAAGTCGAACCCGAACGCCGCACGGCAACGGTGACGAAGCTGTTCTGATCGCTTTGCCGCGCCGATAGTTGCAGGGCCGGTTCGCCAATGTGCGAGCCGGCCCTTTTCTTTTGGCACTGCCGGAGTTCGATGGAATGGCGGGCTGACCCCGTCATTGCGAGCGTAGCGAAGCAATCCAGAGTGATTAAGCCCACTACGGATTGCCGCGCGGTTCCGCGGTTCGCGGGTGAAGCGCCATCGTCGATGGCTTCCCCGACCTCCACCCTTCCGTCCCTTCGCGGCACAAGCGAAGCTTGCGACATCGGCTCGCATGGTCCACAGGCACGTTCGATTCATGCTGTCGGGAGGTTCTTTTGAGCAAGATTGATGAAAAGTTGCAGCCGGTTCTTGATGAAGTATTACGCCGCAACGCGGGGGAAGCCGAGTTTCACCAGGCGGTTCACGAAGTATTGGAAAGCCTAGGGCGCGTCGTCGCGAAACATCCCGACTATGCCGACCACGCGCTGATCGAACGCATCTGCGAACCCGAGCGGCAGATCATCTTTCGCGTTCCGTGGATCGACGATGACGGCCAGGTCCAGATCAACCGCGGCTTTCGCGTCCAGTTCAATTCGGCGCTCGGCCCCTACAAGGGCGGCATCCGCTTTCACCCGTCGGTCAATCTCGGCATCATCAAGTTTCTGGGCTTCGAACAGATTTTCAAGAACGCGCTGACCGGCATGCCGATCGGCGGCGGCAAGGGCGGTTCGGACTTCAACCCGCGCGGCCGCTCGGATCGGGAGATCATGCGCTTCTGCCAGGCCTTCATGCTCGAACTGCACCGTCACCTCGGCGAATATACCGACGTTCCCGCAGGCGACATCGGCGTCGGCGGGCGCGAGATCGGCTATATGTTCGGCCAGTACAAGCGGCTGACCAACCGATACGAAGCCGGCGTCCTGACCGGCAAGGGGCTCGCCTATGGCGGGTCGCGCGCGCGGACCGAAGCGACGGGCTTCGGCCTCGTCTATTTCGTCCAGCAGATGCTCGCGACCAAGGGCCAGTCGCTCGACGGCAAGCGCGTCGTCGTGTCGGGGTCGGGCAATGTCGCCATCTACGCGATCGACAAGATCCGCCAGTTCGGGGGAACCGTCGTCGCCTGCTCCGATTCGAACGGCTATATCGTCGACGAAGAGGGGATCGACCTCGCCCTGCTACGCGAGATCAAGGAGGTCCGCCGCGCCCGCCTGTCGACCTATGTCGAGCTCAAGGGGCCGGGCGCCCGCTATATCGAGGGCGGATCGATCTGGGACGTCCCGTGCCAGATCGCCCTGCCCTGCGCGACGCAGAACGAACTGACCGGCAAGGACGCGACGACGCTGATCAAGAACGGCGTCGAGGTGGTCGGCGAAGGCGCCAACATGCCCTCCACCCCCGATGCGGTCGACCTGTTCCACGGTCAGGGCGTGATGTTCGCGCCGGGCAAGGCGGCCAATGCCGGCGGCGTCGCGACCTCCGCGCTCGAAATGCAGCAGAACGCCTCGCGCGACAGCTGGAGCTTCGAGCAGACCGAGGCGCGCCTCGCGCAGATCATGCGCGGCATCCACGACGATTGCGCCGCGACCGCCGACGAATATAGCGCCCCCGGCAATTATGTGCTGGGCGCCAACATCGCCGGCTTCGTGCGCGTGGCGGAGGCGATGAGCGCGCTGGGCGTCGTCTGATCGGCGCAAAGGGGGCGAAGATGGCCATGCTCGAGGGAATCCGGATCGTCGATCTGACGACCGTCATCTTCGGCCCCTATGCGACGCAGATGCTCGCCGACCTCGGCGCCGAGGTGATCAAGGTCGAAACGCCGGGGCTCGGCGACGTGTCGCGCTATCTGGGCACCGGCAAGCCCGATCCGACGATGGGGTCGATCCACCTTACGGTGAACCGCGGCAAGCGCTCGATCGCGCTCGACCTCAAGCAGGCGGAGGACGCCGCGGTGCTGACGGATATCATCGCGACCGCCGACGTCTTCTTCCACAATATCCGTGGCAAGGCGATCGCGCGGCTCGGCTTCGATTACGAAAGCTGCAAGGCGATCAAGCCCGACATCATCTATGTCCACGGCACCGGGTTCGGGCAGGACGGCCCCTATGCCGACCTTCAGGCCTATGACGACGTCATCCAGGCCGCGAGCGGGACCACCAGCCTGCTGCCGCGCGTCGACGGCAATCCGCGCCCGCGCTATATCCCGTCGCTGATCGCCGACAAGGTCGCGGGGCAGTTCGGCGCGCAGGCCATCCTCGCCGCGCTGGTCCACAAGCTGCGGACCGGCGAGGGCCAGCATGTCGAAGTGCCGATGTTCGAATGCTTCACTGCCTTCATGCTGACCGAGCATCTGCGCGACGCGACGCTCGACCCGCCGATCGGCCCGGCGGGCTATCCGCGCCAGCTCGACCCCGCGCGCCAGCCCTTCCCGACCGCCGACGGCCATCTCGCCATCGTCCCTTATACGCCCGCATCGACCGCGCGGCTGATGGAACTGCTCGGCGGCGAAGATCTGCTCGCCAGCCCCGAATATGCGGCCGCGAAGGCCGCGGGCACGCAGATGACGCTGATCTACGAAGAGATCGCGCGGCGGACGCCGGCAAAGACCACCGCCGAATGGCTCGCCATCTTTGCCGAGAATGCGATCCCGGCGATGGCCGCGCACGACCTGGAAGAGGTGCGCGACGATCCGCATCTGACCGCGACCGGCTTTTTCCGCCGCCGCGAGCATCCCGAGGCGGGCGGCTTCGTCGAGATGCGGCCGCCAGTGAAATATGGCGCCGCGCGGGCGGGCGAACTGGGGTTCGCGCCGCGGATCGACCAGGATGGAGAAGCGATCCGCGCCGAGGCCGCGGCGCGCAGGGGCTGATGCGCGCTCCCCATTGCATCTCGCGCCGCATGCCCTAGCATCGCGCCCCGGACGGCCGGGCCGTGACCCGCCGCCGGGGAAGGGGAAATGCGATGCCAGGAAATCTGTTGGCGGCCGGCGCGGTGCTCGTGCTGTGGACGCTCGTCATGCTGCTGTGGACCGCGACGACGCGCTTTTCGGCGCTGGCCAAGGCCGGCGTCGACCTCAAGACCGCGCCGCCGGGCGGGCGCGGGGTCGATCTGGAGGGCGTGCTGCCGCCCGAAACCAATTGGAAATCCCACAATTACACGCACCTGCTCGAACAGCCGACGCTCTTCTATGCGGTGATCGTCTTCCTGCACCTGTCGGGCGGCGACACCGCGCTGACGCAGGGTTTCGCCTGGGCCTATGTCGTGCTGCGCATCGTCCACAGCCTGTGGCAGGCGACGGTGAACCGCGTCCCGGTGCGCTTCACCATCTTCGCGCTGTCGACGCTGTGCCTGCTGGCGCTGTCGGTGCTCGCCGTCATCGCGACGCTGGGTTGAGGGGGAAAAACCATGGATACGAACGCGATACTGGGACCCGTCGCGACGCTCGCGCTGTGGTCGATGGTCATGTGGGTGTGGATGTACGCGACGCGCATCCCCGCGATGAGCCGCGCGAAGATCGACGCCGCGAAGATGGTCGGCGGAACCGGCAAGAATCTCGACGAGGTGCTGCCCGCAGAGGTGCAGTGGAAGGCGCACAACTACAACCACCTGATGGAGCAGCCGACGGTCTTCTATGCCGTCGCGCTGGCGCTCGCGGTCGGCGGCCTGGGCGGCGGGCTCAACGCGCAGCTCGCCTGGGCCTATGTCGGATTGCGCATCCTCCACAGCCTGATCCAGGCGACGGTGAACCGGGTGATGTGGCGCTTCGCCGTCTTTTCGCTCGCCAGCCTCGTGCTGATCGCGCTCGGCATCCACGCCTTCATCGGGTTCGTGGTGCATTGAGAAACGTCGTCCTCGCGAAAGCGGGGGCGACGATCTATCGCGAGAAGCGCGCCGCCAGTTCGACGTGGGTGGACCAGCGGAACTGGCCGACCGGCTGCACCCAGTCGAGGCGATAGCCGCCCGCGACGAGCCGCTTCGCGTCGCGCGCGAAGCTGGCCGGATTGCAGCTGACATAGGCGATCGCGGGCACGGTGGACGCCGCGAGCTGCTTCACCTGCTCCTCCGCTCCGGCGCGCGGCGGGTCGAGGATCACCGCGCCGAAGCGGTTCAGCTCGGCCGGGATCAGCGGACGGCGGAACAGGTCGCGGTGCTCGGTCGCGACCAGCGCTCGCGCGCGGTTCGCCGCGCCGGTCAGCGCGAGCAGCGCGTCGCGCGCGCCCTCCGCGGCATAGAGCTTGCGCTCCGCCTGCACCGACAGCGCAAAGGTGCCGATGCCCGCGAACAGATCGGCCACCGCGCCCGCCTCGCCGATCGCTTCGCGCACCGCCGCGACCAGCGCCGCCTCGCCCGCCGCCGTCGCCTGCAGGAAGGCGAAGGGCGGTACCTCGACCGCGATCGCACCGAAGCGCATCGTCGGCGGCTCGGGCTGCCAGACCGTCTCGACCCCGTCGCCCTGGTCGATCGCGAGCCGCGCCAGCCGATGCGCTGCGGCGAAATCCTGCAACGCCATCGCCGCATCGAGCCCCTCGGCGCGCACGCCCTCCAGCAGCACCTCGGCGCCCTGATCGAGTCTTTGCAGCTTGACCTTCACCGGCCGGCGCTGCGGCGCGATCGTTTCGAGCAGCCGGCGCAGCGGCTGGACGAGCGCGAACAGCTCCGGCAACAGCAGCGGGCATTCGCGCATGTCGACGATCTGGCTGCTCTGCGCGGCATTGAAGCCGATGGCCACTCGCCTGCCCGCCCGCAGCGCGGTCAGCGCCGCGCGGCGGCGGCTGTGCGGCGGCGACAGAAGCGCGGGTCGGATGGCATCCGCCGTCACCTGCTGCGCCGCGAGCGCCCCCGCCACCCGGTCGCCGACATAGGCGAGAAGCGCGTCCTCGGCGACATGCTGGAGCTGGCAGCCGCCGCATTGGCCGAAATGGCGGCAGACCGGATCGGCGCGATGCGGGCCGGGCACCAACGCGCCGTCAGCCGCGACACGGTCGCCCGGCACGCCGCCGGCGACATGGCGGCCGTCCCCCGTCACGCCGTCGCCGCGCGCGGCGATGCGCACGATCAGATTGTCATCGGTCATTTCGCAGTCTTCACCAGGTCATCCGCAACAAGGCCGCGGCCTATAGAGCGCGCCCGCGCGATATGCCAGCCGACCGCCGCGACCGCCGCGTCGAACGCATCGCCGCCGCGCGCCAGCATCGCGCCGCACACCCCCGCGAGCACATCGCCCGTTCCCGCCGTCGCAAGCCACGGGCTGCCCGGCCACGCCGCCACGACGCGCCCGTCGGGGGCGGCGATGACGGTGTCAGCGCCCTTGTAGATCACTACCGCTTGCGCCCGCCGCGCCGCCGCCAGCGCGCGTTCGATCTTGCTGCCCCGCAAATCCGGAAAGGCGCGCGCGAACTCGCCTTCGTGCGGCGTCAGGATCGCCGCCGCCGTGCCCTTGCCAAGACGGGGCAGCGCAGCGCCGATCGCCGCGGCATCGAGCACCAGCGGCTTGCCGGCGTCCAGTACCTCCCCGACTGCCGCCGCGAGGGCATCGCCCGCCGGAAAGCCGGGACCGACGACGATGGCGCCGACGCGCGGATCGTCCAGCCGCGCACGGAACGCCGCGGGCGCTTCGGCGATGATCGCCGACAGCGGCGCAGGCCCGCCATCTTCGAGCACCACATAGCCCGCCCCCGCGCGCAGCGCCGCCGCGGCCGAAAGCCCGGCGGCGCCCTTCATCGGCCCGGCGCGGACCAGCACCATGCCGCGGCTGAACTTGTGCGCGTCGGCGGTCGGCGTCTCCGGCGGCAGGGGCGGCAGCGTCCGCATCCGCCGCTCCGCATCGATCCCGATCGGCGCCAGCAGCACGCGTCCGCAGGCCGGTGCGGTCGGCAACAGCAGGTGCGCGGGCTTGAGCGCGCCGAGCGCCAGCGTCACGGCGGCGGGAAGCGGCGGCAGCCAGTCCTGCAAGCCGTCGCTCTCGATCCCGCTCGGCACGTCGACGGCCAGCACGCGCCGGCCTGCGAAGCGGCGCAGCATCGCGGACCATTCGTCCGACAGCGGCCGCGTCAGTCCGACGCCGAACAAGGCGTCGACGATCAGCGGCGCCGGCGCGGTGTCGGGCGCGAACGCCTCGACCGGCCCGTCCCACGCGGCGCGCGCCGCCCTGGCCAGATCGGTGGCCGGCGGCGCCAGCGCGGCGACCCGTACCTTCGCGCCGCGCGCCTTCAACAGGCGCGCCGCGACATAGCCGTCGCCGCCATTGTTGCCGGGGCCGCACAGGATCAGGACCGGCGCGCCCGCCGCCATCCGCCACGCGACATCGGCCACCGCCGCCCCCGCGCGCTCCATCAGTTCGGACAAGGATACGCCCGCCGCCGCGCACGCGGCCTCGGCGGCGCGCATCGCGTCGGCGGTCAGGATCGGGGCATCGGCTGGCACGGTCATCCGCCGGTCCCACGCCTGTGGGGATTTGGATTTCGACGCATTGCCCCATCCCTTCGTCATGCTGAACTCGTTTCAGCATCCATGACCGGGCCTTTCCTTTTGCACCGCCTTCATTCGAGGACGGGCCATGGACCCTGAAACAAGTTCAGGGTGACGAAAGGCTAAACGGAGCGGACGCCCGAAACCCCACGGGCATAAACCGGATGCCATGGGGTGGAAACGCTTCAATTCCATTCTTGTCGAGCGAAGCCGAGCCACCCCGGTCATCGTCTGCGGGCGGTGCAGACGCAAAGGATGATTATTGCGCCCCGCTCGTATTGGCCGGCAGGCGATAGCGGTCGCCGCCGACCGTCACCTCGATCATCCCGTCGCCGACGATCGCCACCTTCGCGGGCTCTGCGCCGTCGGCCGATACGACGCCGCGCCCGTCGGTGGTGATCTGGAGCCGCCGATAGCCGATATCCTGTTTCCCGACGACGAGGATCGCGCCATCGGCGCCGCTCATCTCGGTCACGGTGCAGGTGCGGTCGAACAGCTTCGCGCCCTCGAGCGCGCACTCGATGCGGCCGTCGGCGGCGGCGGTCTTCGCCCCCCGCGCCTCGGCTTCCGCCAGCGTGCCGTTGTCGGGCGCGCCGTTACAGCCCGCGAGCAGCAGCACCGCGCCGATAGCCCCCAGCCGTCTCATCACCGCCCCCTGAGCTGCGACAGGTCGCGCACCGCGCCCCGCGCCGCGCTCGTCGCCATCGCCGCATAGGCTTGCAGCGCGACCGAGACCTTGCGCGGACGCGGCTTGGCGGGTTGCCAGGCCGCGTCGCCCTTCGCCTCCATCGCCGCGCGGCGCGCCGCCAGCTCGGATTCGGGGATCGCGAGGATGATCGTGCGGCCCGGAATGTCGATCTCGATCCGGTCGCCGTCCTCGACGAGGCCGATCGCCCCGCCCTCGGCCGCCTCGGGCGAGACATGGCCGATCGACAGGCCCGACGTGCCGCCCGAGAAGCGCCCGTCGGTGATCAGCGCGCAGGCGGCGCCGAGCCCCTTCGATTTGAGGTAGCTGGTCGGATAGAGCATTTCCTGCATCCCCGGTCCGCCTTTCGGCCCCTCGTAGCGGATGACGACGACGTCGCCCGCCTCGACCTGCCCGGTCAGGATGCCTGCGACCGCCGCGTCCTGGCTTTCATAGACCTTGGCGGGCCCCGCGAATTTCAGGATCGAATCGTCGACCCCAGCGGTCTTCACGATGCAGCCGTCGCGCGCGATGTTGCCCGACAGCACCGCCAGCCCGCCGTCCTCGCTGAAGGCATGCTCGGCCGAACGGATCACGCCGTTTTCGCGGTCTAGGTCGAGCGATTCCCAGCGTCGGTCCTGACTGAACGCCGTCTGCGTCGGCACCCCGCCGGGGGCGGCCATGAAGAAGGTCCGCACCGCCGGGTCGTTCGTCCGCCCGATGTCCCACTGGCTGAGCGCATCGCCCAGCGTGGCGCTGTGCACCGTCGGCAGATGCGCGTGGAGCAGCCCCGCCCGTTCCAGTTCGCCCAGGATCGCCATGATCCCGCCGGCGCGGTGGACGTCCTCCATATGGACGTCGGCCTTCGCCGGGGCGACCTTCGACAGGCAGGGAACGCGGCGCGACAGCCGGTCGATGTCGGCCATGGTGAAATCGACTTCCGCTTCGTGCGCGGCGGCGAGCAGGTGGAGCACCGTGTTGGTCGAACCGCCCATCGCGATGTCGAGGCTCATCGCATTCTCGAACGCCTCGAAGGTCGCGATATTGCGCGGCAGCACGCTGGCGTCGTCCTCCTCATAATAGCGGCGGCACATCTCCACCGCGATGCGTCCCGCGCGGAGGAACAGCGCCTTGCGGTCGGCATGCGTCGCCAGCGTCGATCCATTGCCCGGCAGCGACAGGCCCAGCGCCTCGGTCAGGCAGTTCATCGAATTGGCGGTGAACATGCCCGAACAGCTTCCGCACGTCGGGCACGCCGACTGCTCGATCGCCGTGACTTCGGCGTCGCTATACTGCTCGTCGGTGGCGGCGACGATCGCATCGACAAGATCGAGCGCGACCTCCTTGCCCTTGAGCACGACCTTGCCCGCTTCCATCGGCCCGCCCGAGACGAAGACGACCGGGATGTTGATGCGCAGCGCCGCCATCAGCATGCCGGGGGTGATCTTGTCGCAGTTCGAAATGCACACCATCGCGTCGGCGCAATGGGCGTTGACCATATATTCGACGCTGTCGGCGATCAGGTCGCGGCTCGGCAACGAATAGAGCATGCCGTCGTGCCCCATCGCGATGCCATCATCGACCGCTATGGTATTGAATTCCTTGGCGACGCCGCCCGCCGCCTCGATCTCGCGCGCGACCATCTGGCCCAGGTCCTTCAGGTGGACATGGCCCGGCACGAACTGGGTGAAGCTGTTGACGACCGCGATGATCGGCTTGCCGAAATCGCTGTCCTTCATGCCGGTCGCACGCCACAGGCCGCGCGCGCCCGCCATGTTGCGCCCGTGAGTGGTGGTTCGTGAACGATAAGAAGGCATGAAGAGGATTCCTGATAATATTATTTCGCGAATGAGCGGATAGAAGCGCCTCTACACGCCTCTTCGGCCAGTTTCAACGACGCTTTCCGAACCATGTGCGCGAGCCGGTCGGCAAACAGCGCCTGCCCGGCAGCGTCGGCGACCAGATCCTGCCGCATCTCGATGCCGATATAGGGGATGCCGTTCGCTTCGGCATGGCGGTTCATCGTCGCGTTGAGCAGCTTGCCCGAATAGGGAAGCTGGTCGCCGACGGTCAGCCCTTCCTCGCGCAGCGCCGCGATCGCCAGCGGCGCCAGCCGGTCGTCGTCATTGTAGAGCACGCCGACGTGCCACGGCCGCCGCTGCGCGGGGTCGCTCGCCAGTTCGGGGGTGAAGCTGTGCAGCGAAACGATCATCGCCGGGCGCGCCGCCGCGATCGTCGTGGCGATATGGTCGTGATAGGGACGAAAGAAGCGCGCGATCCGCGCCGCGCGGTCCGCCTCGCCCAGCGCGTTGCCTGGAATCGCATGGCCGTCGCTGGCGATCGGGATCAGGCCCGGCGCGCGCTCGTCGCGGTTGCAGTCGATCACCAGCCGCGACACGCCGCCGAGGATCGCGGCATCGACCGCGCCGCCGGCGACCAGGCGCCCGGCCACCTCGGCGACGCCGATGTCGATCGCGATATGGGTGCTCAGCAGCGCGGGATCGATGCCGAGGTCGATGTCCGCGGGCACGTGCGCGGAGGCATGATCACCGATCAGCAGCACGCCGCCGGCACGCGGGCGGCCCAGGTCGCGCCAAGCCTCGATCACCGCAAAGCTCCCGCCATCTGCCACCAGCCGGGGCGCCGATCCTTCAGGTGGCGCGCGGCGGCATCGCGTTCGGCGGGCGCATCGAACAGGGCAAAGCAGGTCGCGCCAGACCCCGACATCCGCGCCAGCCACGGACGCAGGCCGCCAAGTTCGGTGAGCACGTCGGCGACCGCCGGGCATTGCGCGATCGCCGAGCGCTGCAGGTCGTTGCGCGCCGCGAAAAGCTGCGCGCGCAGGTCGGCGCCGGTGAACAGCGGCCCGCGATCGACCCCGTCCCACGCCGCGAAGACCGGTCCGGTCGCCACCGGCTGGCGCGGATTGACGAGCAGCACCGGCGTGCCCGACAGCGCCAGTTCGGGCGCCGGGCTCAGTTCGCTGCCCGTCCCGACGCCAAGGCAGGTCTCGCTCGCGACGCAGGCGGCGACATCGGCGCCGAGCGGGCTCACCAGCCTTGCCAGCGCAGCATTGCCGACCTCGGGCAGGAAATGGCGTCGCACCAGCCGGGCGAGCGCGGCGGCGTCGGCCGAACCGCCGCCGATCCCCGCCGCGACGGGCAGCACCTTGGTCAGCCGCAGCGCCAGCGGCGGCACCCGCTCCGCGCCGTGGCGCGCGCGCAGCAGCGCCAGCGCGCGCCGGACCAGATTGTCCTCGCCCGTGCTCAGCCCCTCGGCAAACTCGCCGTCGAGGATCAGCGAATCGCTGTCCGCCGCTTCCGCGATCAGCACATCCCCTGCATCGACAAAGGCGAACAATGTCTCGATGGCATGATAGCCGTCGGCGCGGCGGGCGCGGACATGCAGCGCCAGATTGATCTTCGCCCAGCCGGTTTCGCGCATTTCCGCCATCACGGCGCCATTGTCGCCGGCGTCAATCCGTCGCGCAGCTTCGCCTCCAGCCGCGTCGCCATGTCGGCGTCGGCGATCAGTGCCGCGGCGCGCCAGACATAGCGCGCGGAGAAACGCTGCCCCGCCTGCCAATAGGCATCGCCCAGATGCTCGACGATCACCGGATTTTCGGGTTCGCCGCGCTGCGCCGCTTCGAGCAGCGGCACCGCCTCGGCGATCCGGCCGGTCAGCACATAGGCCCAGCCGAGCGAATCGGTGATGCTGGGATTCTGCGGTTCCGCCTTCCACGCCGCCTCGATCTGCGCAAGCGACGCATCGATGTTCCGCCGCCGTTCGAGCGCCGAATAGCCGGCGAAGTTGAGGATGGTCGGATCGCCCGGACGCAGTGCGACCGCCCGGTCGAGCATCGGTTGCGCCTCGTCCCACTCTCCCTTCTGCAACAACAGATCGGCACGCGCGATCAGGATGGTGGCATGCAGCGCGCGATCCTCCTCGCTGTCACCGAGATCGGCCTCGAGCCGCGCATAAGCACGCTCGGCCGCAGTGCCATCGTCGGACCGCCGCGCAATGTCGGCAAAGCGCACGAGCAGGCTGCGTGACGCCGGCGCCTGCGCGGCGGCCGCCTCGGCAAGCGTTGTCGCGGCGCCCAGATCGCCGGCGTCGGCGAGCAGTTCGGCCTTGCGCATCGCAAGCGCCGGCGCACCGCGATCATCCGCGAGCAGTGCGAGCGCCGCTTGCCGCTGTCCGTCACGGTCGAGCGCCTCGACCAGCGCCGAGCGCACCGTCGGATCGCTGTCGTCGAGCCACCACGCGCTGCGCGCGATCATCAGCGGAAGGCGCGAGTTGCCCACCGGTGCGCGCGCAAATCCATCGGCGAGCAGGGCCAGCCAATGCGCGATCCCGCCGCGCGGCGTCGACACCGGCCGGTCCGAGAGCAGCAGCAGCGGGTCCTCGCGCCCGCCGGTCGCCAGCGCGATCCGGCCGCGCAGCCGCTTCGCCGCTTCGCCTTCGCCCGCCGCGTCGAGCGTCGCGGCAAGCCGCAGCGCGACAAGCTGGCTGGTGCGATCGGTCAGCATCGTCGCGTCAGCCAGCGCTACGGCGTCGGCGGGCCGCTTTGCCGCAAGTTGCACCAGCGCCGCCTCGAGGATGAAGGCGGGCTCGGGTCGCCCCCGGGCGCCCGCCGCGAGCAAAGGCCGCTCGGGCAGCTTGCCGCGCGCGCCGACCTCGATCCAGGCGCCGATCACGGGCAGCAGCAGCCGCGTCATCGGGTCGCCGCCAGTCTTGTCGCCGTCCACCCCGGCGAAGGTGCGCGCCGCGCGCCAGTCGGATCGCCGCACCGCGTCGACCGTCAACACCAGACGTGCATCGAAACGCCGCTCGCCGCCGGTCCATAGCTGCATCGCCGCACTGCGCGCCGCCGCCAGGTCGCCGCCCTGCATCGCCTGTTCGAGCATCCGCCCGCGCAGGCCGGGCAGGCCGGGCGCCCGGCTCGCCACATCGGTCAGCGCCGTCAGCGCGGCGCGTGGATCGCCCGCCTCTTCCGCAAGGCGCGCACGCGCCAGCGCATTCAGCACCTCGCGTCCGCTCTCGGTCGCCTGCGCGGGCGCAGCCGCCGTGAAGGCCGCGAGCAGCGCGGCCCCCGTCATCAGGCCGACAGACTTACATATTCGGATAATTGGGGCCTCCGCCACCTTCGGGAGTGACCCAATTGATGTTCTGGGTCGGGTCCTTGATGTCGCATGTCTTGCAATGGACGCAATTCTGCGCGTTGATCACGAACTTCGGGTCGCCCTCGTCCTGTCCCACCACCTCATAGACCCCGGCGGGGCAATAACGCTGCGCCGGCTCGTCATACAGCGGCAGATTATATTCGATCGGGATCGACGGGTCCTTGAGCTGGAGGTGGATCGGCTGATCCTCCTCATGATTGGTGTTCGACAGGAACACCGACGACAGCCGGTCGAAAGTCAGCACGCCGTCAGGCTTCGGGTAATCGGGCTTCGGCATCTGGTCGGCGCGATAGAGCGTCGTATTGTCCGGATGATGCTTCATGGTGAAGGGCACGCGGATGCCGAAATTCTCCAGCCACATCGTCATGCCCGCCAGCATCGTGCCGGCGAGGTCGCCGAACTTCTCGACCAGCGGCAGCACGTTGCGGACGACGCCGAGTTCCTTCTTCACCCAGCTTTCGTCATAGGCGTCCTGATAGGCGGTCAGGACATCGCCCTCGCGCCCTGCCGCGACGGCGGCAAAGGCCGCTTCCGCCGCCATCATGCCCGACTTCATCGCCGTGTGCGTGCCCTTGATGCGCGGCACGTTCAGGAAACCCGCGGTGTCGCCGATCAGCGCGCCGCCCGGGAAGGTGAGTTTCGGCACCGACTGCCAGCCCCCGTCGCTGATCGCGCGCGCGCCATAGGAAACGCGCTTGCCCCCCTTCAGTATCTCCGCGATCGCGGGGTGCATCTTCCACTTCTGCATCTCCTGGAAGGGGGAGATGTGCGGATTGCGATAGTTGAGCCAGGTCACGAAGCCCAATGCGACCTGCCCGTTCGCCTGATGATAGAGGAACCCGCCGCCGTTGGCGTTCTCATCGAGCGGCCAGCCCTGCGTGTGGATGACGCGCCCCGGCGCGTGCTTGGCGGGTTCGATGTCCCACAGTTCCTTGACCCCGATGCCATACACCTGCGGCTCGCATTCGGCGTCAAGCGCGAATTGCGGCTTCAATATCTTGGTCAGATGGCCGCGCACGCCCTCGGCGAAGAAAGTGTATTTGGCGTGGAGTTCGAGCCCCGGGGCATAGTCGGGCTTGTGGCTGCCGTCGCGTGCAACGCCCATGTCGCCGGTCGCGACGCCCTTCACCGACCCGTCGTCGTTGTAGAGGATTTCGGCGGCGGGAAAGCCCGGAAAGATTTCGACCCCCAGCCCTTCCGCCTGCTCGGCCAGCCAGCGGCAGAGGTTGCCGAGGCTGCCGGTATAGGTGCCCTTGTTGTGCATAAAGCCCGGCGTGATGATGTGCGGGACAGAGAATTTCTTCTTCTTCGTCAGCACCCAATGCTGGTTGTCGTTCACCGGCACCTCGGCGAGCGGACAGCCCTGATCGCGCCAGTCGGGCAATAGCTCGTCGAGTGATTTCGGATCGATCACCGCACCCGACAGGATATGCGCGCCGACTTCCGATCCCTTTTCGAGGACACACACCGACAATTCGCTGCCAGCCTCGTTCGCCAGCTGCTTGAGGCGGATCGCCGCCGAAAGCCCCGCAGGCCCCGCGCCGACGATCACGACGTCATAGGGCATCGATTCCCGTTCGCTCACCGCAATCACCTTTCTGCCGTCCCTGCGCGGATCATTCATCGCGTCCCGCGCTCATTCTGTCACGAATTGCGATGCCTTCCAATTGACGCGCCCGTCAACCTCCTGTTTCAAACATTTTCATGGGTGGGCGATATTCAGCCTTGCTGGCCGAAAGCTATTGCGACTGGTGGTCACTAGCCGGTGTGGACTCGCTCGTCGGCGAGGTTCCGGCCGGCTGGCTCGACGTGCCGGTGGCGAACGACGTCGCAGGCCAGACGGGCACGGCAAGGTCCGGCTCGGCACCGATGGCCGAACCCGAGCGCGTCGTCCTGCACGCCGCCCTTCAGCGCCAGGAGGACCCCGCCGCGCCGCAGGCGAAAACGCCCGCGGTGTTTCCCGGTGACTGGCAGGCATTCCAGACCTGGCTTTGCGAAGGCGAAGACGTTCCCGGCACCCAATGGGACGCGCGCCGCGTGCTGCCTGCCGGCAAGGCCGAGGCGCCGCTGATGCTGCTTACCGCGTGGCCGGAGATCGACGATCAGCGCGAAGGCATTCTCTTCGCCGATGAGGCAGGCAAGCTGCTCGACGCGATGCTGCGCGCGATCGGCCTTTCGCGCGCCGACTGCTATGTCGCGAGCCTCGCCGTCACGCGACCGCCCGGCGGACGCTGCGACGCACGCGACGCGGCGGAACTCGATCGGCTGCTCTGGCACCATCTGCGGCTCGCGAGGCCGCAGCGGCTGTTGCTGATCGGCGGCGACATCGTGCGAATGGCGGCGGGCATCGCCCTTCCCGACGCGCGCGGAAGGTTACTCGATATTAACCAAGATGGCGGCAAGGTGGAGGCGGTGGCAGTCGCACATCCCGCGACTCTGCTTGCCCGGCCGGTCCAGAAGGCGGCCGCCTGGGATAGCCTGAAACTGTTCAACCGGGGACGTTGACAGATGACCAGAACGATCACGGCGGTGACCGCCGCTCTCCTGTTTTCGATCGCCGCGGGCAGCGCGCCCGCACTCGCCGCGGACGCCGGTGCGCCCGAGATGACGGCGCCGCCGCAGACCGTGCCCGACATTCTCTCGTCGAAGCAGAAGGCCTTCTACAAGCAGGTTCTCGCCGCGATCCGCGGCCAGCGCTGGGCGGAGGCGAAGACGCTGCTCGACGGGGCCGACCAGGACGCGAAGGGTGCTCCGCTCAGCGATTTTCTGCGCGCCGAACTGCTGCTCGCGGCGGGCAGTCCGCGCGCTGAGGTCGCCGACATCATGCCACTGCTCGCACGAGCGCCATGGCTCCCGCAAGCCGACCGGCTCGGCCGTCTGGCGGCCAAGCGCGGCGCCACCGACCTGCCGACACTGCCGCCGCAAACGCGTCTCGCCTGGGCAGGCAGCGCGCCACGGCGCGTCGGCGCCGATTCGGTCAACGACCCGGTGGCCGCCAGCCTGGCGCGCACCATCCCCGACCGGATCAAGAATGACGACCCGGCGGGGGCCGAGGCGTTGCTCAACGCGGTGATCGACCAGCTCTCTCCCGACGCGCGCGCCGAATGGACGCAAAAGGTCGCCTGGTCCTATTATATCGAGAATGACGACGCGAACGCGCTGCGCCTCGCCCTGTCCTGCGCTTCGGGCCACAATGGCTGGGCGACGCAGGGCGCCTGGGTGCAGGGTCTGGCGGCATGGCGACTGCGCGACTATCGCACCGCGCTCGTCGCCTTCGATCGGGTCGGACGCGAAGCGCCCGACAGCGAACTGCGCGCCGCCGGCTATTACTGGGCCGCGCGCGCGGCGATCGCCAGCGGCGAGCCGGCGTCGGTGCAGCAACGCCTGCGCGCCGCCGCCGCCAACGAGGAAACGCTCTACGGTCTGCTCGCCGCCGAAACGCTGGGTATCGAGACGGGAAGCCAGCGCGAGAATGTCCGCGCCGACCGCAGCGCATGGCGCGCGCTGGAGGATCTGCCCAACGTCCGCATCGCGATGGCCTTTGCCGAGATCGACGAAGATCAATATGCCGGCGACGCGCTGAAACACCAAGCGCGCATCGGCAATCCCGGCCAGCACGGCCAGCTCATCGGCATGGCGCAGGCGCTCAGCCTGCCCGAAACCCAGCTTTATCTCGCGCACAACACCCCCGGCGGCCGCAAGCTCGCCGCCGCGGCGCGCTATCCGCAGCCCAAATGGGAGCCCAACGGCGGCTGGAAGGTCGATCCGGCACTCGTTTTTGCGCACACCCTCCAGGAATCGCGGTTCCAGCGCGCGGTGGTGAGCCCGGCGGGTGCTTATGGCCTGATGCAGGTGCTGCCCGGCACCGCGCGCGACGTCGCGCGCTGGCGCGGCGAGGCAGTGGCGACGACCGATCTGCGCATTCCCGCGGTGAACATGGATTTCGGCCAGAGCTATCTGCAATATCTGAGCCGCGACGCATCGACCGGTGGTCTGCTACCCAAGGTGATCGCCGCCTACAACGCCGGTCCCGCGCCCGTCGCGCGCTGGGCGACAGAGGTGCGCGACAATGGCGATCCGCTATTGTTCATGGAATCGATCCCCTATTGGGAAACGCGCGGTTATGTCGGCATCGTGCTGCGCAATTACTGGATGTACGAGGCGCAGCAGGGCAAACCGTCGGTCAGCCGCGCCGCGCTCGCGCAGGGCCAGTGGCCACGCTTTCCGGACGGCAAGGATCGGGTACGCCTGACCCATGCGGCCCCGACCGGCCTCGCCAGCGCCAATTGATCGCGCCCTGAATCTTTTCGACCCGGCCCCGCTGTCGCCTTGAGACAGCAAGAATGTTCTTTCTTTGTTCTTATCGGCGCTCTATCCTGCGCCGATGGTCGTCAAGCCCCTGCCCCCGATCGCCGGTCGCGGCGCACCGGCGAATCCGTGCCCCACACGCACCGGGTCGCCGGATCGCGAGGCCGACGGCGACTGGCTGGACGGGGCAGCGGAGATCGACGGCGACGCGCCGCCGCTGCGCACGACGGTGACGGTCGAACATCCAAAGACGATCATCGCGCGCAATAGCTCGCCCGACATCGGTTTCGACCGCTCGATCAATCCGTATCGCGGCTGCGAACATGGCTGCATCTATTGCTTCGCGCGGCCGACGCACGCCTTTCACGACCTGTCGCCAGGGCTCGACTTCGAAAGCCGCCTGTTCGCCAAGCCCGGCGCTGCGGCGCTGCTACGGCGCGAACTGGCGAAGCGCGGCTACAAGCCGGCGCCGCTGGCGATCGGGACCAACACCGACGGCTATCAACCGATCGAACGCGAATGGCGCATCACGCGACAGGTGATCGAGGTGCTGGCTGAGACCAGGCACCCGCTGCTGATCACCACCAAGTCCGACCGGCTGTTGCGCGATATCGACCTGCTCGCGCGGATGGCGCGCGACGATCTGGTCGGGGTCGCGGTGTCGGTGACGACGCTCGATCCCGCCCTCGCGCGCACGCTGGAACCGCGCGCGCCGCACCCGCGGCGCCGGCTGGCCGCGATCCGGGCGCTGATCGATGCCGGCGTGCCGACACAGGTCAATATCTCGCCGATCATCCCGGCGATCACCGACCCGGAGATCGAGGCGATCATGGCCGCGGCGGCCGAAGCGGGCGCGATCCGCGCCTCCTACATCCTGCTCCGCCTGCCGTTCGAGGTGGCGCCGCTGTTCCGCGCCTGGCTGGCCGCCCATTACCCCGACCGCGCCGACAAGGTCATGCATATCGTGCAGGACATCCGGGGCGGGCGCGACAATGATCCTGATTTCTTCAGCCGGATGAAGGGACGCGGCGTCTGGGCGCAGCTCATCCGCACCCGCGTCCGGCGCGCCGCCCGCGCGCACGGACTGGATGGGGGTTTCCCGCCGATCCGCTGCGATCTGTTCAGACCACCGGAAAGGGACGGTCAGATGGAGCTTTTCTAGATTCTAGTAACCTTGGATCGATGCGTTTCGTCATTGCGAGCGGAGCGAAGCAATCCAGGGCGGTTTGCGCCTGCTCTGGATTGCCGCGCGGCTTCGCCGCTCGCAATGACGAATCCTTTCCGATATCATCCTGTTCCAGTCTGGCCCGACCTACGCTTCCGCCAGCGACTTCAGCTTGTAATCCTTGTAATCGTCGCGGAGCTGGCGCTTCAACAGCTTGCCCGTCGCGGTGTGCGGCAGTTCGTCGACGAAGACGATCTCGTCGGGCAGCCACCATTTGGCGACCTTGTCCTGCAGATGGTCGATGATGCTCGCCTCGCTCACCTCCGCGCCGGGCTTCTTCACGATCAGCAGGATCGGCCGCTCGTCCCACTTGGGATGGAAGACGCCGACCGCCGCAGCTTCCTGCACGCCCGGCGCGCCCACCGCCGCGTTTTCGAGCTCGATCGAACTGATCCACTCGCCGCCCGACTTGATGACGTCCTTCGCACGGTCGGTGATCTGCATGACCCCGTCGGGGTGCAGCACCGACACGTCGCCGGTATCGAACCAGCCGTCCGCATCGGCGGCATCCTCTTCCGCCTTGAAATAGCGCTGGATGATCCACGGTCCACGACACTGCAATCGGCCGCTCGTCTTGCCGTCGCGCGGCAGGACATGACCTTCGTCGTCGACGATGCGCAGTTCGACGCCGAACGGCGGGCAGCCCTGACGGCAGATGACGTCGACCTGTTCGTCGAAACTCATGCTGTCCCAGTTCCACGGGCGCCGGCCCATCGTCCCGATCGGGCTGGTTTCGGTCATGCCCCAGGCATGCCCGACATAGACGCCCGCCTTCATGAAGCGTTCGATCATCGCACGCGGCGCCGCCGAGCCGCCGATCGTGACATGCTGAAGCGCCCCGTAACCGATGCCGGTCGCGTCCATGTGCGCGAACATCGCGAGCCACACGGTCGGAACACCCGCGCTGTGCGTGACTCCCTCGGCGTGCATCAGGTCGCACAGCACCTGCGCATCGTTGGTCGCCGAAAAGACCATTTTCGCCCCCACCGTCGCGGCGGCGAAGGGCACGCCCCAGCTATTTGCGTGGAACATCGGCACGATCGGCAGGATAACGCTGCGGTTCGACAGGTTGAAAGCGTCGGGCTGAATTTCGGTGATCGCGTGGATGACGTTCGAGCGGTGCTCATAGAGCACGCCCTTGGGATTGCCCGTCGTCCCGCTGGTGTAACAAAGCCCGACCGGATCGCGCTCGTCGAGGGCGACCCATTCGAAATCAGTGTCCTCGGCCTCCACCAGATCGCGATAGGACAGATAGCCGTCCCGCGCCGGCGCGTCGAACAGCACGAACTGCTCGACCGTCCGGAACTGCGGCCGCAGCCGCTCGACGATCGGCAGGAAGGCCGCGTCGAAGAACAGCACGCGATCCTCGGCGTGGTTGACGATATAGACGAGCTGCTCGTCGAAAAGCCGCGGATTGACCGTGTGGAGCACCCCGCCCATCCCCGCGGTGCCGTACCAGCTTACCAGATGATGACCATGGTTCATCGCCAGTGTCGCGATGCGGTCGCCTTTTTTCATGCCGAGCCGGGTCAGCGCGGCGGCAAAGCGGCGTGCGTCGCGTCCCACTTCTCCCCATGTCGATCGCGTCATGCTGCCATCGGCCCAGCGCGTAACGATCTCCCGCGTCGCATGTTCGCGCGCGGCGTGGTCGATCAGGCTCGTGACGAGTAACGGCTGGCCCTGCATTCCCATCTTCGGCATCCCTCCAGATTATTTGTCCCAGCGATAGGGCGTGACGCGCACTTGATGCAAGGCCTCACGCACCGACAGGGCGCGCGCTCGATGGGAATCAGCTACTGCAAAAGGCGCAATCGGGGCGTTAGTCGCAATTTTATTACAAAACCGTCAGCCTGCTGCTTGCTTTCGGCGTAGCGGCGCCATGCAGTCCTAGCGCACCCGGAACTCGCGCGGCGCGACGAGCGACAGCGCCGCATCGCTCACGCCCGCGATCATTTCGAGCCGCGAGACGACGTCGGGGCCCAGCGCGAACCCACGGCCGAGTTCGACGCGAACATCATGTTCGGTCAACGGATCGCGGGTATCGACGACGACCCGGCCGCGTGCATCGTCGCGGCGTTCGAGCAGCGCCGCCATCTCGGCCACCGCCTCGGCCAGTTCGACGCGACAGGTCAGCTGCAAGGCGGCTGTCGCCGCGATGTCGGTGAGCGACTGCGCCCCGCGCACCGTCACGCGCGGCGTTTCTTCGCCCTCCAGCAGGTCGAGTTCGACCGACAGCAGCGCGCAGCCTCCTTCCGCTGCGAGCGCTTCCAGCACCTTGCCCGCGCCCTCGTCGAAGCAACTCGACTGGAACTGGCCGCTGCGGTCGGAGAGTGTCAGGTTGAGGAAGCGGTTGCCGCGCTGCGACACGCGCGCGCGCGCGTTTTCGACCATCGCCGCCATCGTCATCGGGATTCGCGTGCCCGGCGTCATTTCGACATTGTCGCAGATGTCGCCATAGGTACGCACGCCGCGCGCGGCGAGGATCGCCTCATATTGCTCGACCGGATGGGCCGAGAAATAGAAGCCGAACGCCTCCTTCTCGCGCGTCATGCGTTCCCCGAGCGTCCATGGCTCGGCCGCGGGAAGCTGCAGCACGGGCGCAAGATCGACATCGCCGCCGAACAGTCCGCCCTGCCCCGTCGATCGCTCATGCGCCGAGCTGTTCGCGCAGCCGAGCAGCGCTTCGGCCCCGGCATAGGCGCGCGGGCGGTCGGGCTCGACGCAGTCGAACGCGCCCGCCCCCGCCAGCGCCTCGATCTGGCGCCGGTTGAGTTGCTTGGGATCGATACGCCCCGCGAAATCGTCGAGGCTGGCGAAATCGCCCCTGGCGCGGCGTTCGGCGACCAGCGCCTCCATCGCCTTTTCGCCGACGCCCTTGAGTGCGCCGAGCGCATAGCGCACCGCGAGCCCGTCCCCCGTGCGGCCCACCGAAAAATCCGCCTCGCTCTCGTTGATCGACGGCGGCGCGATCGCAATGTCGAGCCGGCGCATGTCGTCGATGAACACCGACAATTTGTCGGTCTGGTGGCTGTCGAACGACATCGAGGCGGCAAAGAATTCGTGCGGGTGATGCGCCTTCAGCCAGGCCGTCTGATAGGACAGCAACGCATAGGCCGCGGCGTGGCTCTTGTTGAAACCATAACCGGCGAACTTGTCGATCAAGTCGAACAGCTCATTCGCGGTCTTGGCATCGATGCCGTTATGCTCGCCGCAACCCTTGACGAAGGTTTCGCGCTGCGCGTCCATCTCGGCCTTGATCTTCTTGCCCATCGCGCGGCGCAACAGGTCAGCGCCGCCGAGGCTGTAGCCGGCCAATATCTGCGCCGCCTGCATCACCTGTTCCTGATAGACGAAGATGCCATAGGTTTCGGCGAGGATGCCCTCGAGCAGCGGGTGCGGATAGGCGATCGCCTCGCGCCCGTTCTTGCGCGCGCCGAACAGCGGAATATTGTCCATCGGTCCCGGCCGATAGAGCGCGACGAGCGCGATGATGTCACCGAAATTGGTCGGCTTCACCGCCGACAGCGTGCGCCGCATCCCTTCGGATTCGAGCTGGAACACCCCGACCGTGTCGCCGCGCTGGAGCAGTTCGTAGACGCCCGGATCGTCCCACGCGAGCTGATCGAGATCGACGTCGACCCCGCGCAGCGCGAGCAGCCGCCGCGCCTCCTTCAGCACCGACAGCGTCTTGAGGCCGAGGAAGTCGAACTTCACCAGCCCCGCGGTCTCGACATATTTCATGTCGAACTGCGTCACCGGCATGTCCGAGCGCGGGTCGCGATAGAGCGGGACGAGTTGGTCGAGCGGCCGGTCGCCGATCACCACGCCCGCGGCATGGGTCGAGCTGTGACGCGGCAGGCCCTCCAATTGACGCGCCATGTCGAACAGGCGGCGGACACCATCGTCCTGCTTATATTCGGTCATCAGCTCGGATACGCCGTTCAGCGCGCGTTCGAGCGTCCAGGGATCGGTCGGATGGTTGGGGACCAGCTTCGCCAGCCGGTCGACCTGGCCATAGCTCATCTGGAGGACGCGACCGGTGTCCTTGAGCACCGCGCGCGCCTTCAGCTTTCCGAAGGTGATAATCTGCGCGACGGTGTCGCGGCCGTATTTCTCCTGCACATAGCGGATCACCTCGCCACGCCGCGTTTCGCAGAAGTCGATGTCGAAGTCGGGCATCGACACGCGCTCGGGATTGAGAAAGCGTTCGAACAGCAGCCCGAGCTTGAGCGGGTCGAGGTCGGTGATGGTCAGCGACCAGGCGACGAGGCTGCCCGCCCCCGAACCGCGACCCGGCCCGACCGGGATATCGTGCGCCTTCGCCCATTTGATGAAGTCGGCGACGATCAGGAAGTAGCCGGGGAATCCCATCTGGGTGATGACGCCGACCTCGAAATCGAGCCGCGCGACATAGGCATTGCGTTCTTCCTCGCTGAGGTCGGGATAGAGCGCCAGTCGCGCCTCGAGCCCGGCATGCGCATCGCGCGCCAGTTGCGCTGCCTCGCCCTCGCGGTCGCCGGCGAGGCTGGGCAGGATCGGCTTGCGTTTCGGCGCCATGAAGGCGCAGCGCTGCGCGACGACGAGCGTGTTGCGGATCGCCTCGGGCAGATCGGAGAAGGCGTCTTCCATCGCTTCGGCAGGCTTCAGCCACGCCTCGGGGCTCGACACCCGGCGGTCTTCGCTTTCAACATAGGCCGATTGCGCGATGCACAGCATCGCGTCGTGTGCCGCGTGGAATTGCGGCTCGACGAAATTGGCGGGGTTGGTCGCGACGAGCGGCAGCGCGCGCGCATAGGCCATGTCGATCAGCGCATTCTCGGCCGCGATCTCGGCTGCCTCCCCGCGGCGCGACAGCTCGATATAGAGCCGCCCGCCGAACAACGCTTCGAGCTGTTCGACATAGGCGTCCGCCGCGCTCGCCTGTTCATCGGCGAGCAGGCGTGCGAGCGCGCCTTCGCCGCCGCCGGTCAGGCAGATCAGCCCGTCGGTCTTTCCCGCGAGCGCCGACAGCGCAACGTGCGGATCCTGCTCGATCGGCCGGTCGAGATGCGCCGCCGAAACGAGCGCGCAGAGATTGTCGTAGCCGATATCGTCCTGCGCATAGAGCGCGAGCCAGTCGATCAGCGGCGCACCGTTGGGCAGGCGCTGCCCCGGCCGCGCTACCGACAGGAAGGTGCCGACGATCGGTTGCACCCCCGCCGCCTTGCACGCGTCGCCGAACGCCATGACCCCGTAAAGCCCGTTGCGGTCGGCGATCGCGATCGCCGGGAACCCGCGCTCGCGCGCGGCCTTCGCAATGGCTTTCGGGTCGATCGCCCCCTCCAGCATGGTAAAACTGGAAAAGACGCGCAGAGGGACGAAGGGGCTGTAGGCCATGCGAGCGACGCTAATGCGCCCGAGGCGATTCGACCATGGCCGGTTTCACAAAATCGTCGAATGGATCATCACCGACCGAAGAAGCGCGGCCCCGCTACGGCAGCGGGCGCACCATGTGGACCGCGACGATCTGACCATGCCGTGTTTCCTTCTCGAATCGGTAGCCCAGCCGCTCGTAAAGGGCGATATTCTCCGCCATCAGCTTGTTGGTGTAGAGCCGCGTGGCGCACAGGCCTGCCTCGGCCGCCAGGGTTTCCGCATGGCGCATCAGGCGGGTACCGAGGCCGTGACCCTGATGGCCCGGCTCGATCGCCACATTGACGATCAGCAATTCGTCCGCCTGCGGCACCGTTTCGACAAGCCCCGCGAGCGTGCCGTCGCGATAGAGGCAGTCGAAGCGATGGTCGCGCATCGCGGCGTCATAATCGGCGGTCATGGGACGCGGCTTGACGGGCGTGACGCCGATCCATTTCGCATAGGCCCGCAACGTCAGGCCGCGAATTTCCTCGACCTGGTCGGGCCGGGCCCGACGAATCACCGTGCCGCCGGTCACGCTCCCAGCAACGCCTCGATTTCCTCGCGCAGCAATTCCGGCCGCGTGGTCGGGGCATGGCGCGACACCACATTGCCCTCGCGATCCACCAGGAACTTGGTGAAATTCCACTTGATCCCGCTACCGAGCAGGCCGGTCTTCTCGTCCTTCAGATGCTTGAAGATCGGGTCGGCGCCCGACCCGTTGACGTCGATCTTCGCCATCACCGGAAAGCTCACGTCGTAGGTGAGCGAACAGAAATTGGCGATTTCGTCGGCGTCGCCCGGCTCCTGCGCGCCGAACTGGTTGCAGGGAAAGGCCAGCACCTCGAACCCGCGATCCTTGTAATCGCGGTAAAGCGCCTCCAACTCCTTATATTGCGGGGTAAAGCCGCATTTCGACGCGGTGTTGACGATCAGCAGCACCTTGCCGCGATAATCGGCCATCGACTGCGTCCCGCCGCCCGGCAGCGGCGCCGAAAGGTCGTAGAGCGTCATTCGCCTTCTCCCTCTTAAGCCCCTCCCCTTCAGGGGAAGGGTTGGAGTGGGGGCCGGCGGCCTTACGCTAGGTCGCGGCCCACCCCGCTACGACTAGGCAGCAAGCTGCCAAGTCTCGCTACCCCTCCCGCAAGCGGGAGGGGAGGTGTCTGCCTACGCCTCGATATGCCCTTCGTGCAAGCGCAGCACGCGGTCCATCTTCGCCGCCAGCCGCTCGTTGTGCGTCGCGACCAGCGCTGCGGAGCCATGGTCGCGCACCAGCCCCACAAACTGCTCGAACACCCGGTCGGCGGTCGCCTCGTCCAGATTGCCCGTCGGCTCGTCGGCAAGCACCAGCAGCGGCCGGTTCGCCAGCGCGCGCGCCACGGCGACGCGCTGCTGCTCGCCGCCCGACAGCTTGCTCGGCTTGTGATGCAGTCGCTCGGCGAGCCCGAGCCGGCCGAGCAGGTCGGCGGCGCGCTCCTCCGCTCCGGCCTGGTCGGCGCCGCGGATCAGCTGCGGCAGCGCGACATTCTCGAGTGCAGTGAAATCGGGCAGCAGGTGGTGGAATTGATAGACGAAGCCGATCTTCTCGCGCCGCGTCTTCGTCCGCTGCCCCTGATCGAAGCGCGTGACGTCCTCGCCGTCGATGCGGATCGTCCCTTCGAAGCCGCCTTCGAGCAGGCCCACGGCCTGCAACATCGTCGACTTGCCCGATCCCGAAGGGCCGAGCAGCGCGACGATCTCGCCGCGGCGCAGGCTGGCGTCGACCCCGCGCAGCACGTCGATCGTCACCTCGCCTTGCGTGAAGCTGCGCCGCAGGCCGATCAGTTCCAGCGCCAGATCATTCATAGCGCAGCACCTGCACGGGGTCGGTGTTCGCTGCCTTGAACGCCGGATAGAGCGTCGCGAGGAAGCTGAACAGGATCGCCATCACCGCGATGCCGGCAATTTCGAACGGATCGGGCTTCGACGGCAGCTCGGCAAGGAAGCGGATCGACGGGTCCCACAGCGGCTGGCCGGTGACGAACTCGGCGCCGCGCAGGACGCCCTGGCGGAAATAGAGCAGGCTGAACCCCAGCGCCATGCCGAACAGGGTCCCGGCGATGCCGATCGACAGGCCGATCGCCATGAAGATGCGCAGCACCGCGTCGCGCGGCGCTCCCATCGTGCGCAATATCGCCATGTCGCGCGTCTTGGCGCGGACCAGCATGATCAGCGAGGAGACGATGTTGAACGCCGCGACCAGCACGATCAGCGACAGGATGACGAACATCGCGACGCGCTCGACCGACAGCGCCTCGAACAGCGCGCTGTTCATCGACCGCCAGTCGGAAATGACTGCCTTCGCCGCCACCTTCTCGGCGAGCGGCTGAAGGATCGGGCCGACCTTGTCGGGATCTGTCACCTTGACCTCGATCATCCCGACCTGGTCGCCGGTGAGGAGCAGCAACTGCGCATCCTCCATCGGCATCACGACATAGGCCTTGTCGAAATCATAGACGCCGATCTCGAAGATGGCGGAGACGCGATAGCCGATTTCGCGCGGGACGGTGCCGAAGGGTGTCGAGCGGCCGGCCGGGTTAATGATCGTGATGTTCGACCCCACGGTGGCGCCGAGATTCTTCGCCAGCTCGCTGCCGATCGCGACATTGCCCGCCCCCGGCGTCAGCGTATCCAGGCTGCCTTGCAGCACCTTGCCGCCCAGCGTCTCGTTGCGGCGGATGTCGGGGACGGTCATCCCGCGCACCAGCACGCCTTCGACGCGGCCGCCGAAGGTGGTGAGCAAGGGTTGCTCGATCAGCGGCGTCGCGGAAACGACGCCGGGGGTGGCCTTCGCCTGCTTGAGCACGCCCTGCCAGTCGTCGAGCCGCCCGCCGAATCCCTGCACCACCGCATGGCCGTTGAGCCCGACGATCTTGTCGAAAAGGTCGGCGCGCACGCCGTTCATCACGCTCATCACGATGACGAGCGCCGCGACGCCCAGCGTCACCGCGACGAAACTGAACGCCGCGGCGACGAAGATGAAGCCTTCGCCGCGTTGAGGGAGCATGTAGCGCTTGAAGATGGCACGCTCGTAAGGACGCAGGATCATCGGAAAACCGGCCTTCTGGAGCGCAGGGGAAGGTCATGCATGCCGCTGCTTTACGGGCGCCTCCGCCCGCTGGCAATGGGCGGCGACCGCCGTTCATTTGCGAATCATTCGCATAATCTGTTGCCCATCCGCCACAGCCGCGGGCAAAAGCGGCGATCCGGGCGTGGCAGAGGGTGACAAAGCGCCATCGTCGCCCTAGCCCCATGACTTCTGGTTCAACGCGGCCAAAGGCCCGGCTCCAGGGAGTGCAGATCCTTCGCCGGTCTGCGCACAAGGGGGATGGCGACGTTCGTCACTGGCGCCCGGGTCTCGATAGAGGCCCGGGCGTTGTGATTCGGGTCGCTGACAAGCGAAGCCCGGACACGAATGGAAGCAGGGGCAAGCGGGCACCTCCCCTCCCGCTTGCGGGAGGGGAGATAGGTTCCGCTACCCCGCACGCCGCTCCTACCCTTCGCTCTCGCTGATATCCTCCAGCATGTCGGGGTCGAGCACGCGCACGCGGCCCTGCTCAAGCGAAATGATCCCCGATTCCTCCCAGCTTCTCAGCTGGCGGTTGATATGTTCGCGGCTCATCCCTGCGAAATTGCCGAGTTCGGTCTGCGACAGCTCGAGGCGCTGCGCGGCGTCGCCCGCGTCCTTGCGGATCAGGCGCTTCAGGTAGCGCGCGAGCCGCGGTCCCGAGGCATAGGCGCGGTCGCTTTCGATCGTCTGGTCGGCAGTGCGCAGCCGCCGCGCCAGCTGGTGCATCAGCGACCAGGCGAAATCGGGGTGGCTGGTCACGAAATCACGCATCGCGTTGCGCCCGAGCTGGAGTGCGCTGCCTGCGCTCGTCGCCGTCACCGACGCGGTCCGTTCGCCGCCATCGAGCAGCGCGATCTCGCCCAGCACCGCGCCCGGTTCGGCATAGGCCAACACGATCTCGCGCCCGTTCGGGGTCAGCATCAATACGCGCGCGCTGCCCTCGGTCAGGATCAGCAGGCTGTCGCCCGCCTCGCCCTGCGCCAGCAATTCCTTGCCCCTGGCGAAGTGCATATGGACCGCGCGGCCGGCGATGTCGGCCCAATCCTGAAGCGTCAGGCCGGAAAAGATGGAGTCGGGGCCTTGGAGTTCGGCAAGTTTTGCGTGATCCATGCCCCTGTACTTCCTTCCTGTTGCCTCCACTCCGGCGCGTCAGACCAGTCGGCTCTGCTTCACCGCCGCTTCGATGAAGCCCTTGAACAGCGGATGCGGATCGAAGGGCTTCGACTTGAGCTCCGGGTGGAACTGCACCCCGATGAACCACGGATGGTCCGGCCGCTCGACGATCTCGGGCAGCATGCCATCGGGCGACAGCCCTGAAAAGACCAGCCCGCCCTTTTCGAGCGGCTCGCGATAAGCGCCGTTCACCTCGTAACGATGGCGGTGCCGTTCGCTGATCGTGTCGGCGCCATAGAGGCTCGCAACATGGCTGTTCGGCGACAGCTTCGCCTCATAGGCGCCGAGGCGCATCGTGCCGCCCATGTCGGTGTCGGCACCGCGCTTCTGAAGCCCCTCGGCGCTCATCCATTCGGTGATCAGCCCGACGACGGGTTCGTCGGTCGGGCCGAACTCGGTGCTCGACGCCTTGGCGATGCCGCTGGTGTTCCGCGCCCCCTCGATGCACGCCATCTGCATACCGAGACAGATGCCGAAGAAGGGCACGCCGCGTTCGCGCGCGAAACGCACGCTCGCGATCTTGCCTTCCGACCCACGCTCGCCGAAGCCGCCGGGAACGAGAATGCCGTGCATCGGCTCCAGCTTGGCGGCAAGATCGGCCTCACCGTCCTCGAACATCTCGGCGTCGAGCCAGCGGATATTGACCTTGACCCGGTTGGCGAGGCCGCCGTGGGTCAGCGCCTCGTTGAGCGACTTGTAGGCGTCGGGCAGCGAGACATATTTGCCGACGACGCCGATCGTCACCTCGCCCTCGGGGTTCCGCTTGCGATCCATGATGTCGTACCAGCGGGTCAGGTCGGGGTCGGGCGCATCGGCGATGCCGAAGGCGCGCAGCACCTCGCTGTCGAGCCCCTCGCCATGATATTGCACCGGCACCGAATAGATGGAGTCGGCGTCGAGCGCCGGGATCACCGCTTCCTTCCGCACGTTGCAGAATTGCGCGATCTTGGCGCGCTCGCTGTCGGGCAGCGGCTTTTCGCAGCGGCACAGCAGGATGTCGGGCTGCACCCCCAGCGAGGCGAGTTCGCGCACGCTGTGCTGCGTCGGCTTGGTCTTCAGTTCGCCCGCCGCGGCGATATAGGGGACCAGCGTGACGTGGACCGAAACTGTATTCTCGCGCCCGACGTCGTTGCGAAGCTGGCGGATCGCTTCGATGAAGGGCAGCGATTCGATGTCGCCGACGGTGCCGCCGATCTCGCACAGCACGAAATCGAGGTCGTCGGTCTCGGCGCGGGCAAAGGCCTTGATCGCGTCGGTGACGTGCGGGATCACCTGCACCGTGGCGCCCAGATAGTCGCCGCGCCGTTCCTTGGCGATGATGTCCTGATAGATGCGGCCGGAGGTGACATTGTCGCTCTGCCGCGCCGCGACGCCGGTGAAGCGCTCGTAATGGCCGAGGTCAAGGTCGGTCTCCGCCCCGTCATCGGTCACATAGACCTCGCCGTGTTGATAGGGCGACATCGTGCCCGGATCGACGTTCAGATAGGGATCGAACTTGCGAATGCGGACGCGATAGCCCCGCGCCTGCAACAAAGCCGCGAGACTAGCCGCCATCAAACCTTTGCCAAGGGAGGAGACCACGCCGCCGGTGATGAAAATGAACCGCGCCATGGGAGGAAAGACTTACTCAACAGGAGGGGGACGGCGCAAGCCGCCGAATCGGTCGCCGCGGAAATATTTTCCGCGGCGCGGGTGGACAGGGCCGAAGCCGCTTATTTCTTGGCGGGCGGCGTCTGCGCCGGGGCGGCGTCCTGGCTTGCCGCGGCAGCGGCCGCCGCCAGCGGATCGTCACTCGCCGGCGCGGCCGGAGCCGCCTGGGCGGGGGCTTCGGGTGCCGGACCGGTCATCGACGGCGCCGCTGCGCCGCTCGACGGCTGCGCGGTCTTCGACAGCGAGGTATCGATCGTCGAGCCGTCGCGGCCGACCGAGGCCATCGCCGCGAGCAGGATCGACAGGCCTACGAACAACGTCGCGAGGATCGTCGTCACCCGGGTCAGGAAATCCGCCGCGCCGCGCGCCGAGAGCAGGCCCGCCGGGCTACCGCCGACGCCCAATCCGCCACCTTCCGACTTCTGCATCAGGATGACGCCGATCATCGCGGCCGCGATCACGGCCTGAACGACCAGCAGGAAGGTAAAGAGGCTCGACATCGACGATTCCCGAAAGCTCGCGCCGGCCCCAAACGGACCGCGCCCGCGGCGCACATAGAGATGAAGCCGCGCCGCTTCAAGCCATACGTCGCCGCCGCGGGCCGCAGCGGCGATCGCGATCACCCCAACTGCGCCGCCGCCGCGACGATCGGCAGGAACTTGGCGGCGGTCAGGCTAGCCCCGCCGACCAGCGCGCCGTCGACGTCGCCCGCGTCCAGCAGTTCGGCGGCGTTGTCGCCGTTCACCGACCCGCCATAGAGAAGACGCATCGCCTCCGCCGCCGCCGGACCGGACAGTTCGCCCAGCCTGGCGCGAATCGCGCCGTGCATCGCCGCGACATCGACGACGGTCGGCACCAGCCCGGTGCCGATCGCCCAGATCGGTTCATAGGCGATGGCAAGGCGCGCGGGATCGAAGGCGGCGGGCAGCGAGCCCGCGACCTGCGCCAGCACATAGGCGATGGCGCCCCCCGATTCGCGCACGTCGCGCGGTTCGCCGACGCACAGGATCACCGACAGGCCGGCGGCGAGCGCCGCTTCGGCCTTCGCCTTCACATCGGCATCGCTTTCGCCGAACCCCTCGCGCCGCTCGCTGTGCCCGACGATGACGAGCCGCGCACCGGCATCGGCCAGCATCGGCGCCGCGACCGACCCCGTATAGGCGCCCGCTGCGGCGGCATGGCAGTCCTGCCCGCCGACCGCCGCCCCCGGCGCCGCGTCCGCCATCGCGCCGATCAGGGTGAAGGGCGGACACAGCGCGACGTCGACCGCGGCATGCTCCGCCGCGCCGGCAAAGATCGCCCGCGCCTCGTCCAGCGCCGCCTTCAGCCCGTTCATCTTCCAGTTGCCGACCACATATTTGCGCCGCGCCATTGCCTCTTTCCCTTGTTGAGCCCGTTAATGCGCCTGCCCTAGCGGCGCGCGCCGGGGAAAGGAAGCCGTGCGCATGCGAAGGGCGTTGGCGGCGAAGCCGGCGGACGAAAAGGCCTTTCCCGCCTTGATGCCGCCCCGCCTCCCGCCTAAAGCAGCGCCAAGCCGCGCGACGCCGCGCTTCGCCGAAAGAATGCCCGCTTCATGATCACCGCCATCCGCAACCTCTTCAGCTCCGCCGTCGGCAAGTTTCTCGCGCTCGCCTTCGTCGTCGTCGTCGGTCTCGCCTTCGCGCTCAGCGACGTGACCGGCAGCGGCACCTTCGGCGGCATCGGCGGCGCCAACGTCGCGCAGGTCGGCAACACGGAAATCGGCGTCGGCGAGCTGCGCGACCGCGTCCGCCTCGCCTATAATCAGGCGCGGCAGGATCAGCCGGGGATGACGATGGCGTCCTTCGTCGAATCGGGCGGACTCGACCAGGTGCTGAACCAGCTGATCGAGGGCGCTGCCTTCGAACAGTTCGCGGTCAAGCTGGGGTTCGGCACCAGCAAGCGGCTGGTCGACGGACGCATCGCCGACCTGCCCGTCTTCGCGGGCGTGTCGGGCAAGTTCGACCAGACGCGTTTTCAGGCTTTCCTGCGCGAAAACGGCATCAGCGAGGCGCAGCTTCGCCGCGACCTGCGCCAGCAGCTCTTCGTCGAACAGCTCGCCGCGCCGATCGGCACCGTCGCCCGCCTCGCGCCGGGCATGGCGCAGCCCTATGCGGCGCTGTTGCTAGAGGCGCGCCGCGGCGACGCGACCTTCATCCCGTCGAGCGCCTTTGCGCCAAAGACCGATCCGGGCGACGACGCGCTGCGCAAATATCTGACGCAGAACAAGACCAGGTTCACGGTGCCCGAACGCCGTGTGCTGCAATATGCGCTGTTCGATCGCTCTTCCGCGCCGGTTCCGGAGGTCGCGGCCGACGAGGTCGCCGCCTATTACAAGGCGAATGCGGCGCGCTTCTCCGCGAGCGAGACCCGCCGCTTCGCGCAGGTGATCGCGCCCGACCAGGCAACGGCGAACGGCATCGCCACGAAGGTGCGCGGCGGCGCCACCATCCAGGCCGCGGCGCAGGCCGCCGGGCTTTCGGCTTCGACCACCGGCACACTCACCCGTTCGGCCTATACCGCCATGACGAGCGACGCGATGGCCAAGGCCGCCTTCGCTGCCAAGCGCGGCGACCTGCTCGGCCCGACGCAGACCGGCCTCGGCTGGGCCGTCACGCGTGTCGAGGACATCATCGCCCAGCCGACACGCACGCTGGCCGAAGCGACGCCGGAGATTCGCACCGAACTCGAAAAGAACAAGGCGAACGAGGCGATCGTCGATTATTACAACGCCATCCAGGACGCCGTGAACGGCGGCGCCGCGATCGAGGAGGTCGCCAGCGACCGCAAGCTCAAGCTCGTCGAGACCCCGCCGCTGCTGCCGAGCGGGCGTCCGGCCGGACCGTCCGATTTCACTCTGCCGCCCGAACTGGCGCCGATGGTCGCGCAGGCCTTTCAGGGGAACGAGGGCGAGGGCCAGATCGCGACGCTCGTCGAGAACGAAAAGTTCGCGGTGTTCGCCGTCAAGTCGGTCGTTGCCGCCGCACCGCCGCCCTTTGCGCAGATTCGCGGCGACCTGCTGACCGACTGGCGCTTTGCCGAGGGGCAGAAGGTCGCGCGCGACAAGGCACGCGCGATCGCCAAGGCGGTCGAGGGCGGCAAGAGCCTGGCCGAAGCGGTACGCGCCGCCGGCCCCAATATCGGCAGCGTCCAGACGATCGGCGGCCGCCGCGCCGAACTGGGCCGCGACGGCCAGGGCGTCCCGCCCGAACTCGCGCTGCTCTTTTCGATGGCGCAGGGCAGCGTGAAGACGCTCGAAATTCCCGGCAACCGCGGCTGGATGGTGATTTCGCTCGGCCATGTCGACCGTCCCGATCCCAAGCAGATCGACCCCGCGCGCGTCGCCGCCATCGCTCAGCCGCTCGGCCCCGCATTCGGCAGCGAACTGGTCGAGCAGCTTGCCGCCGAGGCCAAACGCCGCGTCCGGGTGAAGATCGACAAGGACCTGCTCGAACAGCTTCGTCAGGAGTTGAACGGCACGGCAGCCGCCGTCGAATAGCGCCATGACGCTCGAAGGCCGATCCGCAGCGCTCGAAGCGCTGGCGCAGGGACGCGGCGCGGTGGTCTGGCAGCGCCAGATCGCCGACGTCGAAACGCCGGTTTCGGCGGCGCTCAAGCTGATCGAGCCGGGCCGCGGCGACTGGGTTCTCGAATCGGTCGAAAGCGGCGAGACGCGCGGCCGCTACAGCCTGATCGGCCTCGATCCCGACCTGATGTTCGAGGTGACGGGCGACGCCGCGCGGATCAACCGCGAATGGCGCCATGACCGCACCGCCTTTCGCCCCGTCGCGGGTGGGGCGCTCCAGGCACTGCGCGACCTCGTCGCCGAATGCCGCTTCGCGGTGCCGGAGAGACTGCCCAAGGCGCTGGCGACGCTCGTCGGCTTCTTCGCCTATGAGACGATCGGCCTCGTCGAGCGGATTCCGCGCGCCGCCGGACCAGGGCTCGGCCTGCCCGACATGATCTTCGTGCGCCCGACGACGATCCTCGTCTTCGACCGGCTCGCCGACGAACTGTTCCTGATCGCGCCGATCTGGCCCGATGCGGACGGCGCCATCGACCGGATGATCGACGAGGCGCAGGAGCGGATCGAGACGATCGCCGCGCGCCTCGCCAGTGCCAGCGCGCACGGCGCGCGCGCCGAAACCCGCATCGACCCGGCCACGATCGTCGCCACCCCCGCGATCGCGCCAGACGATTATGCGCGCACGGTGCGCGCCGCAAAGGCGTATATCGGCGCCGGCGACATCTTTCAGGTCGTGCTGTCGCAAAGCTTTTCGGCGCCGTTCGACCTGCCGCCCTTCGACCTCTATCGCGCGCTGCGGCGGGTGAACCCTTCCCCCTTCCTCTATTTCCTCGACCTGCCGGGTTTCGCACTGATCGGCTCGTCGCCCGAGATTCTCGTCCGCGTGCGCGATGGCGAGATCACGATCCGGCCGATCGCCGGCACCCGCCCGCGCGGCCGCACCAGCGCCGAGGATGCCGAGAATCGCGAATCGCTGCTCGCCGATCCCAAGGAGCGCGCCGAGCATCTGATGCTGCTCGACCTCGGCCGCAACGACGTCGGCCGCGCCGCGACCGGGGGCAGCGTGACCGTCACCGACAGCTATACGGTCGAATATTACAGCCACGTCATGCACATCGTGTCGAACGTCATCGGCCGCCTCGCGCCCGGCAAGGACGCGATCGACGCGCTGTTCGCGGGCTTTCCGGCGGGCACCGTCAGCGGCGCGCCCAAGGTCCGCGCCTGCCAGATCATCGCCGAACTCGAAACCCAGGCGCGCGGGCCCTATGCGGGCGGCGTCGGCTATTTCGCGCCCGACGGCAATATGGACAGTTGCATCGTGCTGCGCACCGCGATCGTCAAGGACGGCGTCATGCATGCGCAGGCGGGCGCGGGCATCGTCGCCGACAGCGACCCCGCCTACGAACAGCGCGAGTGCGAGGCCAAGGCGGGCGCGCTGTTCGCCGCGGCGCGCGAGGCGGTGCGGATCGCGGGAACGCCGGGTTACGGGCAATGATCGCCCCCTCTCGAAGAGGGCTTAAATCCGGCACGCAAACGCGCTAGCGTCGCCGCCATGCTGAAATATCTCGCTCCGCTCGCCCTGCTGATCGGCGGCATCGCCCCGACCCACGCCCAGACGGTTGAAGGTGCCGTCGAAGGCGATGCGATCCTTAAGGATTTCACCTTCGGCACGGGCGAAAAGCTGCCCGAGCTTCGGCTTCACTATACGACGCTCGGCAAGCCGCAGCGCGACGAACGGGGCCGTGTCACCAACGCCGTGATGATCCTCCACGGCACCGGCGGGACCGGGAAGCAGTTCTTTCAGCCCCAGTTCGCCGACGAGCTTTTCGGCCCCGGCCAGCCGCTCGATACGAGCAGATATTATATCATCCTGCCCGACAATATCGGCCATGGCGGCTCGTCGAAGCCCAGCGACGGCCTGCGGATGAAATTTCCCCGCTACGATTATGACGACATGGTCGCCGCGCAGCACCGCATGCTCACCGAAAAGCTCGGCGTGACGAAGCTAAAGCTGATCCTCGGCACCTCGATGGGCTGCATGCACGCCTTCGTCTGGGGCGAGACGCATCCGGGTTTCGCCGAAAGGCTGGCACCCTTCGCGTGCCTGCCTGTCGAGATTGCCGGCGTGAACCGGATGTGGCGCGCGCTGTCGATCGACGCGATCAAGGCCGATCCGTTGTGGAAGGACGGCAACTACACCGATCCGCCGCTCGCGGGTCTGCGCACCGTGGCCTCGCTCATGCTGATTGCGGGCTCCAATCCCTATGCCTTGCAGGCGCAATATCCGACGCGTGCCGCGGCGGAGGCTTACAAGGATCAGGCGTTCGCGCGCACCTTCGCTCGCGGCGATGCAAATGACACGATCTATCAGCTTGATTCGTCGCGCAATTACAATCCCTGGCCGAACCTCGAAAAGATCACCGTGCCTATGCTGTGGATCAACTCCGCCGACGATTTCATCAACCAGCCCGGCTACGGGATCACCGAAAAGGCGGCGGCCCGCATGCCCGGCGCGACATTCGTCCTGATCCCGGCCAGCCCCGAAACGAAGGGCCACAGCACGCATAGCTGGGCGAAATTCTGGAAGGGCGACCTCGTGAAACTGATGGCGGAGTGATCGACCGCCGGAAATCTTCTATCCCTTCCCCTCGCCTCTCAAAAGCGATACGGCCCGCCGCCATGATCCTGGTCATCGACAATTACGACAGCTTCACCTTCAACCTTGTTCATTATCTGATCGAACTGGGGGCAGAGGTGCGCGTCGAACGCAACGATGCGCTCACCGCAGCCGAGGCGCTGGCGAGCGGCGCCGAGGCGATCCTCATCTCCCCCGGCCCCTGTACCCCGAACGAAGCCGGGATCAGCCTCGATCTCGTCGCCGCCTGCGCCGATGCGGCGCGACCGCTGCTCGGCGTGTGCCTCGGTCATCAGGCGATCGGCCAGCATTTCGGCGGCACGGTGCAGCGCGGCCACCTGATGCACGGCAAGACCTCGCCGGTATGCCACGACGGCACCGGGCTGTTCGCCAGCCTGCCCTCGCCGCTCACCGCGACGCGCTATCACAGCCTCGAGGTGGTCGACATTCCCGCCGCGCTCGCGATCAATGCGACGAGCGACGACGGCGCGGTGATGGGCTTTCGCCATGTCGATCTGCCGATCCACGGCGTGCAGTTCCACCCCGAGAGCATCGCCACCGAGCACGGCCACGCGATGCTCGCCAATTTCATGCGGCTGGCGGGACTGCCGGTCGCCGAGCGGCAGGCGGCATGAGCCGCTTCGGCCCCTTTCCCGACCCCGCCCGCTTCCTCGAGCCCGACGAGGCGGCGCATGCCTTCGCGACGATGCTCGACGGCGGCGGCCGCGATGAGGACGTCGCGGATTTCCTCTCCGCGCTTTCGGATCGCGGCGAGACGATGATCGAGATCGCCGCCGCGGCGCAGGCGATGCGCGAGCGGCTGATCCCGATCCGGGCGCCCGCGGGCGCGATCGACGTCTGTGGCACCGGCGGCGACGGCCACCACACGCTCAATGTCTCGACCGCGGTGTCGATCGTCGTCGCGGCGTGCGAGGTTCCCGTCGCAAAGCACGGGAATCGCGCCGCTTCCTCGAAATCCGGCGCGGCCGACACGCTCGAGGCGCTCGGCCTCGACATGGAGCGCGCCGGGCGGATGGCGGAGGCGCAGCTTGCCGACCTCGGCATCTGCTTTCTCTTCGCCGCCAACCATCATCCGGCGATGAAGCGCATCCAGCCGATCCGCCAGGCGCTGGCGCGCCGCACCATCTTCAACCTGATGGGGCCGCTCGCCAATCCGGCGCGCGTGACGCGCCAGCTCATCGGCATCGCGCGCCCCGCCTATGTTCCGGTCTATGCCGAAGCGCTGCACCGTCTCGGCACCGACCATTCGCGCGTCATTTCGGGCGACGAGGGCCTCGACGAGCTGTCGCTCGCGGGCGGCAACGAGGTGGCGGTGGTGACGCCCGACGGCGTGCAGATGCAGCGTAGCACCGCGGCCGACGCCGGCCTGCCCTCGCATCCGATCGCCGCGATCCGCGGTGGCGACGCCAGCTATAATGCCAGGGCCTTGCGCGACCTGCTGCAGGGCGAGCACGGCCCCTATCGCGACGCGGTGCTCTACAACGCCGCCGAGGCGCTTGTCGTCGCGGGCGCGGTCGACCGTCTCGTCGACGGGGTCGAGGAAGCCGCCGAGGCGATCGACAAGGGTCTTGCCAACGCGCTGCTCGATTGCTGGATCGCTTACCGATGAACGACGCCCAGTGCCCGGAAAAGCATTCCATATGAACAAATTGACCGAAATCCTCGCCACCAAGGCCGAAGAGGTCGCCGAACGCCGCAAGAGCCGGTCGGTGACGCAGCTCGATGCGATCGACGCGGGCGCGGTGCGCGGTTTCGCGGCGGCGCTGGAAAAGAAGATCGCCGCGGGCGGCTTCGGCCTGATCGCCGAAATCAAGAAAGCTTCGCCTTCCAAGGGCCTGATCCGCGAGGATTTCAATCCGGCGGATCACGCGCGCGCCTATGAAGCCGGCGGCGCGGCGTGCCTGTCGGTGCTCACCGACGCACCGTGGTTCCAGGGGCATGAGGAATTTCTGATCGCCGCGCGCACCGCCTGCGCCCTGCCGGTGCTGCGCAAGGATTTCATGATCGACCCATGGCAGGTCGCCGAAGCGCGCTCGATCGGCGCCGACGCGATCCTGATCATCGTCGCCGCCCTCGACGACGGGCCGATGCGCGAGATCGAGGCGGCCGCCCTCGAACGCGGCATGGACGTGCTGGTCGAGGTACATGACGAGGCCGAACTCGACCGCGCGCTCACCCACCTCCGATCGCGCCTGATCGGCGTCAACAACCGTGATCTTCGTACCTTCGAGACCGACCTTGCCGTCACCGAACGGCTCGCGCAGCGCGTTCCGCCGGGCACGTTGCTCGTCGGCGAAAGCGGCATCGCCGCCCATGCCGACTGCCAGCGCCTCGCCTGGAGCGGCGTCCACGCCTTTCTGGTCGGCGAAAGCCTGATGCGGCAGGCGGACGTGACTGCGGCGACCCGAACGTTACTGGAGGGCTGAGGACGTCCTAGGCTCAGGCCGTTCTGTCATCGCTTGACAAGTTCCGCTCTGTTCCACTATCGTTCTCTATATGTCCATTGACAGCATGGAGACCGAGAGATGTTGACCGCGAAGCAGCACGAACTGCTCCACTTCATCCAGCAGCGCCTCGACGCGAGCGGAATTTCGCCCTCGTTCGAGGAGATGAAGGATGCGCTCGGACTCAAGTCGAAATCGGGCATCCACCGGCTGATCAGCGCGCTCGAGGAGCGAGGCTTCCTGCGCCGCCTGCCCAATCGCGCCCGCGCGCTGGAAGTGCTCAAGCTGCCCGAGGCGGCGAAGGCACCGGCGCGCGACACCGTCGTGCCGCTGCGCAAGCCGGCGCCGGCGTTGAAGCCGATCGCCGCCAACGACATCATCGAGGTTCCGCTGCACGGCCGCATCGCCGCCGGCGTGCCGATCGAGGCGTTCGAGGATCACAACCAGCTTTCGGTTCCCGCCGCGCTGCTCGGTGCGGGCGAGCATTATGCGCTCGAAGTGTCGGGCGATTCGATGGTCGAAGCGGGGATTCTCGACGGCGACTATGCGCTGATCCAGAAGGCGAACACCGCGCGCGAGGGCGACATCGTCGTCGCACTCGTCGACGGACAGGATGCGACGCTCAAATATTTCCGCCGCGAAGGGCCGATGATCCGGCTCGATCCCGCGAACAGCGCCTATGAACCGCAGCGCTACGAGGCCGAGCGCGTCATCGTGCAGGGCCGCCTGTCGGGATTGCTTCGTCGTTACCACTGACCTGTTGCGGTCGTCGCCATGGATGCGCGTCGCCGGCGCGCAGCGCGGTGGCGACATGCGGCCGCTCGCCCAGATAGAGCGCAAGACCGCCGCTCGCTTCCAGACTGTTGCGGTCGATCGTCAGCCAGCGCCCGATGCATTCGCGTGGCAGCCAGCGGTCGCTGATCACCACGTCGGCCGCGGCGCAGGCGGCGGCCATGGTGCGTCCATCGATGCGGTCGCGGCCGCGCGCGGCGAGGATGATGCGCCTTATCGCACCCTGCCCCTGCTGCCAGCGGCAGAAATCGTCGTTGCATTCGACATGGTCGAGATCGGCGAGCGCGGCGAACGGGGCGTCGATCCCTGCCGCCTCGGCCATAGAATCGCGGATATAATCCCCCGCCCGCGCGCGTAGCAGCGCATAGCCGCCGCCGGGAACCGCCGCGGCGATGTGGCGTCCGTCGCCGGAGATCAACAGGTCGGGGCGCGGCTGCGCGAGCAGGATGGCGGCCCCCGCCAGCAGCGGCACCACCCCGGCGAGCCGCCAGCGCGTCTGCCACAGCAGCAGCCACAGGCCGCCGAATAGCGCGAGTGCGAAGCCGCCCGGCGGAAAGCTGGGCAGCGTCGCGACGGCTCCCGGCGCCGAAGCGACCCGGTGGGCGAGCGCGATCAGCAGCCGCAGCGCCTGTTCGGCGACCCACCAGAAGGGCGCGCCGAGCCCGACGCCGTCGAACAGCAGCGCCAGCGCCTCCATCGGCATGATGACGAAGGTCGTCAGCGGGATCGCGACGATATTGGCGAGCGCGCCATAAAGCCCCGCCTTGTGGAAATGGAACAGTGCGATCGGCGCCAGCGCGACCTCGACGACCAGCCCCGTCAGCAGCAACCCCGCCGCGGCGCGCAGCAGACGAAGCGCCGTGCCTTCGTCGCGCTGCGCCAGGAACGCGCGCATCCAGCGGCTTTCGTGCAATGCGATGATCGCCGTCACCGCCGCGAAGCTGAGCTGGAAGCTGGGTCCGGCGAGTGCTTCGGGGCGCCACAGCAGCACGAGCAGCGCACCCGCCGCGACGAGGCGCAGCGTGATTGCCTCGCGCCCCATCAGGAAGGCGGCGAGCACGAGCAGCGCCGCGATCAGCGACCGCAGTGTAGGCACTTCCGCTCCGGCCAGCCAGGTATAGCCCGCCCCGGCCAGCGCCGCCGCGGCGGCCGCCAGCGGCAACACATGGCCCGCCAGCGCAAGGCGCCGGCTCAGCCCGAGCAGCCGCATCGCGAGCAGCATCACGAAACCGATCACCGCGGTCACATGCAGGCCGCTGATCGAAAGCAGGTGCGCGAGCCCGCTGCGGCGCATTGCCTCGTTATCCGCCTCGGCGATCGCGCCGCGGTCGCCGGTGACGAGCGCCGCGGCGACACCGCCGGGCGATCCCGGCACCGCGGTGTGGATATGTGCGCTGAGCCGCGCGCGCAGCGGCTGGCGTCGCTCGTCCGCTCCGCGCGCGCGCGCGACCTCTCCCAGCACCGTCCCGACCGCACCGATGCCGTCGAACCAGGCGCGCTGGGCAAAGTCGTAGCCGCCGGGCAGGTTGGCCGCCGGCGGCGGCATCAGCCGCGCGCGCAGGCCGATCGACTCGCCGGGTGCGATTCCCGCCGCGCGCTCGCCGCTCAGCGTCAATCGGATGCGCGGCGGCAGGTCGGCGCGCCCGTGCGGCCGCACGATCATCCGCACCGTGCCGCGCGCCGGCAGCGGCTCGACGCTTTCGACCACCGCCGAAAATTCGGTCGTCGCCGGATAGGCGAGCACCGGCGCCGCGACCCACTCGGCACGCGCCCAGATCAGCAGCAGTCCCACAGCCATCGCACCGCAGGCGATCGCAAGACTGCGCCCGGTCCGCCGCTGCCAGCCGATCAGCAAGCCGCCGCAGACGCCGCCGCCAAGAAGGAACAGCGCCCCGATCCAGTGCGCCCGCGCCGGCGCCGCGAACCACAGGCCGATCCCCGCCGATAGCGCGACCGGCAGCCACAGCCCCAACCGCTCGCGCTCGCGGTCGAGCCGGTCCTCCAGCCACGCGAAGGCGCGCCGCAACGCGGCGGCCGCGCTTTCCCCAATGGGCGTTTGAAGCCTCCTTGTCGCCATGCTAGGGGCTGCCCCGACATCGTCCCCGGTCCCCGCCCGGGGCCGCAAGGTGAGTGAAAGAGGCCAGAGTGGCAACCGAAAACAAGACCGATCCCGCCGAAGCGACCGGCACCGACGTGGTGACGCGCTTCGCGCCCTCCCCGACCGGCTTCCTCCATATCGGCGGCGCGCGCACCGCGCTGTTCAACTGGCTGTTCGCGCGGCACCATGGCGGCAAGTTCCTGCTCCGCATCGAGGACACCGACCGCGCGCGTTCGACCGAGGCCGCGATCGACGCGATCCTCGACGGGATGCGCTGGCTCGACCTCGACTGGGACGGCGACGCCGTCTTCCAGTTCGCGCGCGCCGGCCGCCATGCCGAGGTCGCGCAGGAACTGCTCGCGAAGGGCGCGGCCTATCGCTGCTATCTGACGCAGGACGAGCTGGCCGCGATGCGCGCCGAGGCGCAGGAGAAGCGCGTCCCGTTCCGCGTCCGCAGCCCGTGGCGCGACCGCGACGACGGCGATCCCGCCGCGCCGCACGTCATCCGCCTGCGCGCGCCGCAGGACGGCGCGGCGACGATCCGCGACCGCGTCCAGGGGGAGGTCACCGTCCAGAATGCCGAGCTCGACGATTTCATCCTGCTGCGCAGCGACGGCACGCCGACCTATATGCTGAGCGTCGTCGTCGACGACAACGACATGGGCGTCACCCACGTCATCCGCGGCGACGACCATCTCAACAACGCCTTCCGCCAGCGGGCGCTGATCCACGCGATGGACTGGCGCGAGCCGGTCTATGCGCATGTGCCGCTGATCCACGGCGCCGACGGCGCCAAGCTGTCGAAACGGCACGGCGCGCTGGGCGTCGACGCCTATCGCGACGAACTCGGCTACCTGCCCGAAGCGGTGAACAATTATCTGCTCCGCCTCGGCTGGGGGCACGGCGATGCGGAGATCATCAGCCGCGAACAGGCGATCGAGTGGTTCGATCTCGCGCATGTCGGCCGCTCGCCGTCGCGCTTCGATTTCAAGAAGCTCGAGAATCTGAACGGCCATTATATACGCGAGGCCGACGATGCGCGGCTCGCCGGCCTTGTCGCGCCACGCGTCGAGCGGCGCATCGGGCGACCGCTGGGCGATGCCGGACATGCGGTACTGGTGCGGGCGATGGATGCGCTCAAGCCGCGCGCCAAAACACTGGACGAGATTGCCGAAGGCGCGCTCTTCCTGTTCGAGACGCTGCCGCTGCAAGTGGACGAGAAGGCCGCAGGGCTGCTAAGGGATGCGCCCGAAGGCCTGCTCGCCGATGCCACCGAAAGGCTGCGGGTACTGACCGGCTGGAACGCCGAAGATATCGAGGCGGCGGTCCGCGAGACGAGCGAGTCGGCCGGAGTCGGGCTCGGCAAGCTGGCCCAGCCGCTGCGTGCCGCGCTGACCGGACGGACGGTATCGCCGGGAATTTTCGACGTCCTGCTGCTGCTGGGACGCGATGCGAGCCTGGCACGACTTGACGCAGCGCACAATTTTCCGGCAGGGGCGTAGCCGCAACGGCTCCCGCCCTTACAGATCAGGGGAAGAACAATGACCGACATCGCAAAAATCACCCTGGGCGACAAGACCGTCGAAGATCCGGTGCTGAAGGGCACGGTGGGTCCCGATGTCGTCGACATCCGCAAATTCTATGCCCAGACCGGCGCCTTCACCTATGATCCCGGCTTCACCTCGACCGCGAGCTGCGAATCGAAGATCACCTATATCGACGGCGACGAGGGCGTTCTGCTCCATCGCGGCTATGCGATCGGCGATCTCGCCGAACATTCGAGCTTCATGGAGGTCGCCTACCTGCTGCTCAACGGCGAGCTGCCGACCGCCGGCGAACTGGAAAAGTTCGACAACACCATCACACGCCACACGATGCTGCACGAACAGCTCGCGACCTTCTATCGCGGGTTCCGGCGCGACGCGCATCCGATGGCGATCATGTGCGGCATCGTCGGCGCTCTGTCGGCCTTCTATCACGATTCGACCGAGATCCACGATCCGCACCAGCGCATGGTCGCCAGCCACCGGCTGATCGCGAAGATGCCGACGATCGCAGCGATGGCCTATAAATATGCGGTCGGCCAGCCCTTCGTCTATCCGCGCAACGACCTCGGCTACACCCACAATTTCCTGCGCATGACCTTCGGTGTCCCGGCCGAGGATTATGAGGTCGATCCGGCGGTGGTGCGCGCGCTCGATCGCATCTTCATCCTTCATGCCGACCATGAACAGAATGCTTCGACCTCGACCGTGCGCCTCGCCGGTTCGTCGGGCGCAAATCCCTTTGCCTGCATCGCGGCGGGCATCGCCTGCCTGTGGGGCCCGGCGCATGGCGGCGCCAACGAGGCCGCGCTCAACATGCTGCGCGAGATCGGCCGCCCCGAGCGCATCCCCGAATATATCGCGCGTGCGAAGGACAAGGACGATCCGTTCCGCCTGATGGGCTTCGGCCACCGCGTCTACAAGAATTACGATCCGCGCGCGACCGTGATGCAGAAGACGGTGCGCGAGGTGTTCGCGGCGCTGAACGTCAACGACCCGGTGTTCGACGTCGCGCTGCAGCTCGAGGAAATGGCGCTCAGCGACGATTATTTCGTCGAGAAGAAGCTGTTCCCCAACGTCGATTTCTATTCGGGCGTGATCCTGTCGGCGATCGGTTTCCCGACGACGATGTTCACCGTGCTGTTCGCGCTCGCCCGCACCGTCGGCTGGGTCGCGCAGTGGAACGAGATGATCTCCGACCCCGCGCAGAAGATCGGCCGCCCGCGCCAGCTCTACACCGGCGCGACGCAGCGTCCTTATGTGTCGGTGGAGCAGCGCTGAGCTCATTCGGCGCTCAAGCTACCGCTGGGTTCCGCGTCCCCGCGAAGGCGGGGGCGCAAGCCATCGCCCCCCGCTCTGGTCCTAATCCCGCGCCGGCAGGCTCAGCGTGAAGCGCGCGCCCTGTCCCGGCGCGCTGTCGACGGTCAGGTCGCCGCCCATCGCGCGAGAGAGACGGCGCGCGATGTAGAGGCCGAGCCCCGATCCGCCGCTGTCGGTGCGGCCGAGCCGCTCGAACTTCTCGAACACCATATCCTGCTGATCCGTCGCAATCCCCTGCCCCTGATCGGCAACGGTCACGGTCGCGCGGTCGCCCTCGCGATCGACGCGAATCCATATCTGCGAATTTTCAGGCGAATAGCGGATGGCGTTGCCGAGCAGGTTGAGGAGCACCTGCAACACGCGGCGGAACTCGCCCCACGCGGGTGCCTTGTCGTCGAGACGCGGCACGTCGATGCGAATCCCCTTCTCTTCCGCCTTCATGCCGAGCAGTCCGACCGCACGGCGCGCAAGATCGCCGAGGTCGATCTCGTCGCGCGCCGCGCGAAAGCCCGGCCGCTCTATATTCTGGAGGTCGGCAAGGTCGTCGACGAGCCCGAGCAGGTGGCGCCCCGCATGCGCGATATCGCCGGCATAGCGGGCATAATCGGCGCGGATCGGACCGTCGAACTGCCCCGAAATCGTCTCGGCCGTCGCGATGATCCGGCTCAGCGGCCCGCGCAGCGCGCCGTCAACGCGGCGGCCGAACTGCGGGTCGGACAGCGGCAGCGATCCGAAGGCAGGATCGACACGCGCCGGCGCGGCCGCATCCGCCGCCGCCCCTTCATCAGGCGTCGCGATACCGCGAAAGCCGGTGAAACGCCCGGTCGCATCGAACAGCGCCTCGCCCGACAAGTGCATCGCTAGCGGACCTTCCTCCCCCTCGACACGCACCCGCTGGTCGGCGAACGGCACCTGCCGTGCCAGCGCGCGCAGCACGGGAAAGCGACCATCGCCGTCGGGCTGCAACTCGAACAGTTCGGACAGCGAATGGCCGGCCCAGCCGCCGGGGATCGCCGGGGCTTCCGCACCTGCACGCAGGGCGACCATGCGCAGATGCTGATCGCACTCCCACGCCCACCCTTGCGGCTCGACCGCATAGGCGATCGCTGGCCCCTGCGGTTCGGTGGTCGGGCGGGCGCGCCAGTCGCTGATTTCGAGGCTCGCGCCGTCGGCATCGGGCAGGATGCGGACGAGCGCAAAAATGTCGCTGTGATCGTCGGCGGCGTGAAGCGGGCGGCTGACGTCGCGCTGCAGCCGTTGCGCGAGCGCGACCAGCCGCGCCAGATGTGGCAGGGCCAGCGGCCGATTCAACCCGCCGCCCGCGCGCTGCTGAAGGCGCAGCAGCGGTGCGTCGCCGTCGACCAGCGCGCCCGACCGGTCGACCCGGCCCCGGACGATCCGCTCGCTCATCCTTCTCCCTCCGGTGCCCCGGCAAGCGCCCTGGCGGGCACGCGCGCCAGCGATGCCTCGATCGGGGCGATCGCCCCGTGGTCGATCCGCAGCGGCGCGAGCAGTGGTGGCAGGGCGGCGGCCTCCGCGCTCACCAGCGCCAGCGCCATTTCTCCATAGGGACGGCGATGCGCGGCAGCGGCAAGGCCGATCAGCGCGGGCCAGTCATGGCGCATCGCCGCAGCGGCGGCGGCATCGGACAGCGCCCCATCCGCGACAAGCGCCGTGTGATAGGCGGCGGCGGCGGCGTCAATCCCGCTTTCAGGTGCCTGACGCGCCGCGGCGGCGCAGGCCGCGTCATCGAGCTCGGCGACTGCGTTCGTATCCACGCCTGCGTGTGCCTGCCACTCCACGACGTCACCCAACAGCGCGCGATAGATTTCGGGGTCGAGGTCCGCGACCGCGATGCAGGGATTGCCCAAAGCATCGAAGCGGCGCCGGTCGGCGATCGTCAGGTCGAGATAGGCCTTGTCGACTGGTGTAAGCGGTGCCTGCGGAGCGGCCGGGGGCACATCCGCCGCGCCCTCGTCGCTGGTGCCGTCGACGGGCGAAGACGTATCGCGGTGCGGCGCCGGCAGCGCACGCCAGCGATGCTCTTCCGCGCGCGCGAAACAGGGCGCGGCGAGCCGTTCAGCGCCGGGCAGCCCCTGCGCCAGCCAGTCGCGCCACAGCACCGCCGCATCGATTCCCGCACCGAGCGCCGCGGCCGCCTCACCGACGAGCCGGCGCGCGATCCCGAGAGTCAGCGCGCGCTGTTCCTCGGTCAGCCGGTCGGTCAGCGGCGCCGCCAGATGCGCGGCAACCTCGCCGAGACGCGCCGACAGCGTCAGCGACGGCAGGGCGATGCCGGAAAAGGCGGAAGAGTCACTCATGCGACTGTCGCCATAGCAGCATGGCGTTAATGCGCCCTAAACCTTCCAGCGCTTTGGTTTAGCGGGGTTCCGGCCGGCGCGCGAGGCGCAACCACAACAGGATCTGGAACAGCGCCAGCAGCGGCAGGATCGCGAACATCAGCGGCGCGATTCCCAGAATCAGCGCTGGCGCCAGCAGAATCCACGCCTCGTCGGTGTCGGGAAGCAGCCAGTGGAAGCGGCGCGTCTTTCCCGAATCTTCATAGAGCCAGCGCGCGAGCAGGATCGTCGCGGCGAGACAGGGCGCAAGTGCCGCCTCCGCGAAGCGCGGCATCAGACGATCGGGTCCGCCGAGCGACACCAGCCACGGATAGGCGCCCAGAAGCAACCAGCCGAAGGTGCGGATCACGCCGCGCACCCGGTTCTGCGCCGCGCTTTCGGCGCGAAAGGCGGCAAGGAAACGCATCGCCGCGAGGCCGAGCCCGCCGAGAATCGCCACCAGCGCCCCCGCCGCCGCCAGCCCGCCGGCGGCAAGCAGCGCGACGGCGACCCACAGCAGCGCGGTCACATAGGGTAGATAGCGCGCGGTGCGGGGCGAACGCACCAACAGCGGCCCGGCCAGCCGCACCAGCGGCATCATGATCGCCGAGCGCCCCAGCCCCATGCCGCCATATTCGACCTGTTGCAGGCTCGATTGCTCGATCAGCGCCGCGGTGGGCCGGTCGGCGACGATCGCGATCTCCCCCTGTTCGAACAGCGCGGGTTCGCAATAGAGGCGGCGCGCACCCGACTGCACCGCGAGGCGCAGCAGCGTCAGCATCATGTCCCACTCGCCCGGCATCGAGGCGAGATCGGCGACCATCGTGTCCGAAATGCAGGCGAGCCCGCCCCAGCGCCGGGTCGCATCGATCCGCTCGAACCCTTGCGTCAGCATCGTGTCGCCGGTGACGAGAATTGCGGGCGCGCCCGGACGCGCGATCGCGGCATAATGGGTTCCGCCCGCGCGCAATCCGTCGGCGACCAGGATGATGCGGTCGTCCGGCTGGACAAGCGCCATCAGGTCGCCGGCCGTGCGGACCGGCGTGATCTTGAGCCCACGGCGGCGGATGCGGTCGCAGGTCGCGAGCAGTTCGGCGGGCACCGCGCCCACCGCCACCGCGACATGGGTGACCCCGGCATCGGCGAGACGCGCCGCCTGTCGCTCGATCAGCGTCTCGCCCGCGATCGCGACGAGCGCGCGCAGCCCCCCGTCGGGCAGCGTTTCGCTGGCGCCGACGAGCGCGATCAGGGCCACCGGCACCCCCCAGGCTGGCAAAAGACCATCGTCCGCGAACCTTTAGGGGCCGACAGGCGATTGGCAAGCAGCTTGTCCGCCGCCATGACGCCACGAAAAGGCGCGGAAGGGCGCCGCTTCGGGCGAGTTCGATCCTTTCCGCCTCGTCACCCTGAACTTGATCGGCATATGTGCCCTTCAGACACGTAAGGCGTGTTCCCCGGCGAAAGCCGGGGCCCAGATGGCGCTGCCCCGCGTGGCCCCCGGCTTTCGCCGGGGAACGGTTACCTGTCCGAAAGGGATAATTGCCAACTTGGTTCAGGGGCCACGGCCTGCCCTCGAAACAGGCGCAACGCGGAAGGAGCGGCTCCGCCATGGATGCTGAAACGAGTTCAGCATGACGAAGCTGGAGCAGTGGCGTTTTGCCCGAAATCGCCCGCATGATCGCAAACCGGATACTCGCCAAAAAATCAGCGAGAATCGGGCCGAATCGCTGGCATTCTCTGGCTCCATAGGCTAGGCCGGAACCACCTCCCGAAAGAAGAAAAAAGGCCGGGTCTTGACCGAAGAAAATACGCCTGTTCCGCCGTCCGAGGACGGCATTTCGCCGATCAATATCGTCGACGAAATGAAGACCAGCTATCTCGATTACGCGATGAGCGTGATCGTCAGCCGCGCGCTGCCCGACGTGCGCGACGGGCTGAAGCCGGTGCATCGCCGCATCCTCTATGCGGCACAGGAAGGCGGCTTCATTCCCGGCCGCCCGTACAAGAAATCGGCGAAGATCGTCGGCGACGTGATGGGCAATTACCACCCGCACGGCGACAGCGCGATCTATGACGCGCTCGCGCGGATGACGCAGGACTGGTCGATGCGCGTGCCGCTCATCGACGGCCAGGGCAATTTCGGATCGATGGACCCCGATCCGCCGGCGTCGATGCGTTATACCGAGGCGCGCCTTGCCAAGGCGGCGATGTCGTTGCTGGGCGACCTCGACAAGGACACGGTCGACTTCCAGCCCAACTATGACGCAAGCCGCGAGGAGCCGCAGGTTCTGCCGGCGCGCTTCCCCAACCTGCTCGTCAACGGCGCGGGCGGCATCGCGGTCGGCATGGCGACCAACATCCCGCCGCACAATCTGGGCGAGGTGGTCGACGCCTGCCTGGCGATGATCGACCGCCAGCTCGAGGGCGGGACACCGCTGTCGACCGAGGAACTGATGCAAATCGTCCCCGGTCCCGATTTCCCGACCGGCGCGATGATCCTGGGTCAGGGCGGCGCGCGCAACGCCTATGCGACCGGTCGCGGCTCGATCATGATGCGCGCGACGCACGAGATCGAGGAAAGCCGGGGGCGCGGCGAAGGGCGCCGGTCGATCGTGCTGACCTCGATTCCCTTCCAGGTCGGCAAGTCGGGGCTGGTCGAGAAGATCGCCGAGGCGGCGCGCGACAAGCGGATCGAGGGCGTCGCCGACATCCGCGACGAATCGAACCGCGACGGCGTGCGTGTCGTCATCGACCTGAAACGCGACGCGACGCCCGACGTGGTGCTCAATCAGCTCTGGCGGCATACCCCGGCGCAATCGAGCTTCCCCGCCAACATGCTCGCGATCCGCGGCGGCCGCCCGGAGATGCTGGGGCTGAAGGACATACTGACCTCCTTCATCGCCTTCCGCGAAGAGGTCATCACCCGCCGCTGCAAGTTCGAACTCGCCAAGGCGCGCGACCGGGCGCACATCTTGCTCGGGCTCGTCGTCGCGGTGTCGAATCTCGACGAGGTCGTCCGCATCATCCGCGGCTCGCCGTCGCCCGCCGCGGCGCGCGAGGCGCTGCTGCTGCGCGAATGGCCGATCGGCGAGATCGCGCCCTATATCCGCCTTGTCGAGGCGATCGAGGGCGAGATGGAGGCCACCGCCACCTATCGCCTGTCGGAAATCCAGGTGAAGGCGATTCTCGACCTGCGCCTGCACCGGCTGACCGCGCTCGGCCGCGACGAGATCGGCAATGAACTCAAGGAGCTGGCGAGCGAGATTGAGGAACTGCTTTCGATCCTCGCCGACCGCGTCAAACTCTATGGCGTGATGCGCGAGGAGCTGGTGCAGGTGCGCGCGGAGTTCGCGACGCCGCGCCGGACACTGATGGCGCCCGCCGCCGACGGTATCGACGACGAGGATCTGATCGAGCGCGAGGAGATGGTCGTCACCGTCACCCTCGACGGCTATATCAAGCGCACCCCGCTCGACACCTTCCGCGCCCAGCGCCGCGGCGGCAAGGGCCGCGCCGGCATGGCGACGAAGGACGAGGATGTCGTCACCGAATTGTTCGTCACCTCGACGCACACGCCGGTGCTCTTCTTCTCGACGCTCGGCAAGGTCTACCGGCTCAAGGTGTGGCGTTTGCCCGAGGGCGGGCCGGCGACGCGCGGCCGGCCGATGATCAACCTGCTGCCGCTGGCGCAGGGCGAGACGATCTCGACCGTCCTGCCGCTGCCTGAGGACGAGGCCGAATGGGGCGCGCTGCACGTCATGTTCGCGACCGCGAAGGGCAGCGTGCGCCGCAACAGCATGGACGCCTTCACCAACGTGCCGTCGAACGGCAAGATCGCGATGAAGTTCGAGGGCGAGGACGAGGACGACCGGTTGATCGGCGTCGCGCTGCTGGGCGATAACGACGACGTGCTGCTCGCCACGCGGCAGGGCAAGGCGATCCGCTTCGCCGGCGACGAGGTGCGCGCCTTCCAGAGCCGCAATTCGACCGGCGTGCGCGGCATGAAGCTGGGCAAGGACGACGAGGTCATCTCGCTGTCGATCCTCCATCGCGGCGGAATGCGCGATCAGGACGAACGCGAGGATTATTTGCGCTTCGCGCCGTGGAAGGCCGAAAAGGAAGGGTCGCCCCAGATGAGCGAGGAGCGCTTCGCCGAACTGGCGGGACGCGAGCAGTTCATCCTGACCGTCTGCGCGGGCGGTTATGGCAAGCTGTCGTCGGCCTATGAATATCGCCGCACCGGCCGCGGCGGCCAGGGCATCACCAACATCGACAACATCCGCCGCAACGGGCTGGTCGTCGCGAGCTTCCCCGCGACGCAGGCGCATCAACTGATGCTCGTCACCGATCAGGCGAAGCTGATCCGCATGGGCCTCGACAGCCTGCGCGTCATCGGCCGCGGTTCGGCCGGCGTGCGCCTGTTCGACGTCGCCGAGGGCGAGCAGGTCGTCTCGGCCGCGCTGATCGAGGACAGCGACGAGGAGGAGGCGGTCGAAACCGCCGAGGCCGAAACCGCGACGGAGGCGCCCTCGGAATGAGCGCCGCGACGGCCTTCAAGGTGCTGACCGCACAGCAATGGGCCGATTTCGAGCGCGAGCATGTGTTCCGGGGTGCGCCGGTCGATATCGCCGACGGCTATATCCACCTGTCGACCGCCGAACAGCTCGACGAAACGCTGGCGAAGCATTTCGCCGGCCAGACCGACCTGCGCATCGCCGAAATCGACCTGACCCGGTTCGGCGATGCGGTGCGATGGGAGGAATCGCGCGGCGGCGCGCTCTTTCCGCACCTCTACGCCGAACTGCCGATGCACGCGGTGGTGGGAGTGCGGACGCGCGATTGACGGGGTCGACCCCTTCGGGATGGAGAATGACCCCTGAAACAGGTTCAGGGTGACGACGGCTGGAATATCCGTCTCGGGCCGGATGCACTCGATTGACCCCACGCCCCGATTGGCGCAGCATCCCGCCATGACGCTCACCATCACCCCCAGCGGTCAGGCGTGCGGCGCGCGCGTGACGGGCGTGGACCTGACGCAGCCGCTCGCGCCCGCCACCGTCGCCGAAATCCGCGCCGCATGGCTCGACCATCATGTCCTCGCCTTCCCCGACCAGAAGATGAGCGATGACGATCTCGAACGATTCACCGCGTCTTTCGGCGGCTTTGGCGACGATCCCTTCATCAAGCCGATCCCCGGCCGTGCGCACATCATCGCGGTGAAACGCCGCGCCGACGAGACCGCACCGCTGTTCGCCGAAAACTGGCACAGCGACTGGAGTTTCCAGGCGCGGCCGCCCGCGGGCACCTGCCTGTTCGGCATCACCATCCCGCCGGTCGGCGGCAACACCGAATTTTCCAACCAGCATGCCGCGCTCGACGCCATGCCCGACGGCCTGCGCCGGCGCATCGAGGGCCGCGATGCGATCCACAGCGCGCGCGGCGGCTATGCCCCCTCGGGCATGTATGGCGCGCGCGACGCCGGCCGCAGCATGGACATCCGCTCGGGCGAGGAAGCGATGGCGACACAGCGTCACCCATTCATTCGCGCGCATCCCGAAACCGGCCGCGAGGGCCTGTTCGGCTGCGCGGGCTATATCATCGGCGTCGAGGGGATGGACGATGCCGAGGCGCAGCTCCTGCTCTACGAATTGCTGCAATGGCAGGGGCGCGAGGAGTTCCGCTACAGCCATGTCTGGGAGCCCGACATGCTGCTGATGTGGGACAACCGCTCGGTCCTCCACCGCGCGACCGGCGGTTACGACGGTCACGACCGACTGCTTCACCGCACGACGATCGCGGCGTGGGACGGATAGGGAAACCAGATCGACAGGCGAGGCGTTGGTCGGGCAGGAAGGAAGCCATCATGACGATTGCCCATAACACCCTCGTTCTCGTTGCCGACGGCCGCAAGGCGCTGATCCTGCGCAACCATGGCGACGAGCAGCAGATCGACCTGCGCACCGAAACGCACCGCGAGCGCGAGGATCGCAAGGACAGCGACATCAAGACCGCACCCGCCGGCCAGTCGCCCGCCCCGGCCGGAACCGGTCTGCCCGGCGGCACGATGGAGGAACCCGATTTCCACCAGCAGGAAGAGGACCGCTTCGCGCGCGATCTTACCGAAAGGATCAACGCGATGGCGCTGGCGGGCGAATTGGACGCGCTCGTCGTCGTGGCCCCGGCGCGCACCATGGGGGTGCTGCGGCCGCTCTGGCACAAGGAGGTCGCCGCGCGCATCGTCGGCGAGCATGTCAAGGAGATGACCGACCGCCCGACCCCCGATATCGAGGCGCTGCTAATGAACGAGGCCGCCCCGCCCGCCTGACGGTCAAAGGGGCCGCAAGGAGGGATTGCGGGCCTTATCCGTTGGCCGTCACCCCGCCCGCGCTTCGCTCGACAGCGTCTTCACGACGCCCCACGCGATCAACGCCTGTCCGGCGAAATAGAACGGCCAGACGAGCCACAGCGTGACCCCCTTCGGCAGCGCGCCGCCCTCGCCCGCGAAGATGAAGAGATCGCTCGCCAGGAACAGCATCGCTCCGATCCCGGTGCGATAGCGCGGGAAGCGGCTGATCCACGCGCAGGCCGCCATCGCCGCGACGATCGCGGTATAGGCAAGCGCAGCCCCCATCAGGTCCGCGGGCGCGGCGCGCGTCAGGCCCCAGGCGATGAGCAGCGCCAGCGGCACCACCAGCACGGCCAGCAGCGTCTGCGACCGCGATGGGTCCTGCCGCCGATTGCGAAGATAAAGCACGATCGCGATTCCGTGCCCCGCCGCGAAGGCCGCCGCACCGACGAGCATGCCGATCGCATCGAGCATCCAGTCGCCGAGCGCCCCGAAACCAAGCGCGGCCGCGATCAGCCAGCCGTTCGTGCCGCGCGCATTGGCGGCCGCCCACAGCGCGAGGAAACCGACGCCGGTCGCCTTCCACGCCCAGATCGCCGGACCGTCCCAGCGCTGATACACCGCGATGAAAAAGCTGATCCCGCCGATCAGCGCGAGGATCCACAGCCAGCGCGCGCGATCCCAGCCCTGTTCTCCGCTCATCGTCCGCCCCTTTGCATCTCGTTGTCTACCGCCTAGAGCATCGCGTCATTGATCGGCTCCATCCCCGATCTCCTGCGCGGCAGACCTCGCTCAAGTCAACGGATAGAATATGGCGACCCACGACATTCACATCATCGGCGGCGGTCTCGCGGGCTCAGAAGCCGCCTGGCAGATCGCCGAGGCGGGGTTCCGCGTCCGCCTATCCGAAATGCGCGGGGGCGGCGACACGACGCCCGCACACCAGGGCGACGCGCTCGCGGAGATGGTCTGCTCGAACAGTTTCCGCAGCGACGACGGCGACAGCAACGCCGTCGGCCTGCTGCACCGCGAGATGCGCGCGCTCGGCTCGCTCATCATGCGCGAGGCAGATGCGACGAAAGTTCCTGCGGGCTCGGCGCTCGCGGTCGACCGCGACCTGTTTTCGGGCGGCGTCACCCGCGCACTCGCCGAACATCCCAATATCACCGTCGTGCGCGAACGCATCGACGCGCTGCCCGCCGAGGGCCTGACGATCGTCGCCACCGGCCCGCTCACCGCCGCAGGTCTCGCAGAAAGCATCGGGGCGGCGACAGGTAGGGATTCGCTCGCCTTCTTCGACGCGATCGCGCCGATCGTCTATCGCGACAGCATCGACATGGATGTCGCGTGGATGGCGAGCCGCTGGGACAAGGTCGGGCCGATCGGCGACGGCAAGGACTATATCAACTGCCCGATGGACCGGGACCAATATTATGCCTTCGTCCAGGGTCTGATCGACGGCGAAAAGACCGAGTTCAAGGATTGGGAGACCGACACCCCCTATTTCGAAGGCTGCATGCCGATCGAGGTGATGGCGGAACGCGGCCCCGACACGCTGCGCTTCGGCCCGATGAAGGGAGTCGGGCTCGACAATCCGCGCACCGGGCGCTGGCCCTATGCGGTCGTCCAGCTTCGCCAGGACAATGCGCTCGGCACGCTGTGGAACATGGTCGGCTTTCAGACCAAGCTCAAGCATGGCGCGCAGGTCGAACTGTTCCGTACCATCCCCGGGCTCGAAAAGGCCGAGTTCGCGCGGCTCGGCGGGCTGCACCGCAACAGTTTCATCCGCTCGCCCGAACTGCTCGACCCGCAGCTTCGCCTCAAGTCGGCGCCGCATATCCGGTTTGCGGGACAGATCACCGGCTGCGAAGGCTATGTCGAAAGCGCGGCGATCGGCCTGATCGCCGCACGTTTCGCCGCCGCCGAACTGGCGGGCCGCCACCTGCCCCCGCCACCACCCGAAACCGCGCTCGGCGCACTGCTCGGCCATATCACCGGCGGCGCCGATGCCGCGAGCTATCAGCCGATGAACGTCAATTTCGGCCTCTTCCCGCCGCTCGCCGACGAGGTGCGCAAGAAGGACCGCAAACTCGGCTATACGCAGCGCGCGGGGCAGGCGCTGGCCGGATGGATGAAGTTGGCAGGCGTGGTCGCCTAGGGATCGTTGCGGCGGTTTCGGGGTGGGGAACTGACGTTTGAGACATGCCCCGGCTTCCCCTCCCGCAGGCGGGAGGGGCAGCGAGACTTATGAACTTGTTCGTTAGTCGCAGCGGGGTGGGCCTTTGCACCGTCGCTGCCCACCCCCGACCCCTCCCGCTTGCGGGAGGGGAGAAGAAACGTCCGCTTCCGGTCGCAACCAGACATCTCCTATTCTTCGTCATTCCGGACTTGATCCGGAATCCATTCTCTCAGCGCTGCGCGAATGGACCCCGGATCAAGTCCGGGGTGACGATCCTGCTGGCGTCGCTTATCGGTCGAAACCAGACACTCAACCTCATCCCGCCGCTCAGCAACTGCACTTGGGCTTGGCCGCCGGTTTCGGCGCCGTCGTCGCGAACTCGGCGCGGGTCAGATCGCCCGACTTGTCGGCATCGGCTTTGGCGAAACGGTCGCTCGTCGCCGCCGCCCATTCCTCGAAGGTCAGCAGATTATCGCCATTCTTGTCGAGCTTGCGGAAAGCGGCGGTGCGCGTCGCCATCATCTCGATCCGGCTGATCCGTTCGTTGCGGTCGCGATCGTAGCGATTGAAGCGCCGCTCCTCGCGCGACTCCGCCTTCGCGGCGGGCAATGCCGGCGGCGCCGGGCCGCGCTTCGGTGCTCCCGCGCCCGCAACGGGAATGGCCGGCAAGGCCGGCGGGGGCGCCGGCAGCACCTCTTCCTCGGCGATCTGGCTATACCCCTTCCACACGAACAGTCCGCCGGTCAGCAACAGCGCACTCGCCACGCCGCCGATCAGAAATCTGGACATCGCCATGGCCTCCCTCCTCCCCCCGCGCCTGCTAACATGGTGCAGCAGGAGGCGGCAAATATAGATCGGGCGGATTGTTCAAAATCGACTGCATCATTGCTATATCCGATCAATGCAGAACTACCGCCCGTCCCTGAAGCAGATGCAATATCTGGTCGCGCTTCACCAGCATGGGCATTTCGGCCGCGCCGCCGACGCCTGCAACGTCACCCAGTCGACACTGTCGGCGGGCGTTCGCGAATTGGAGACGCTGCTCGGCCAGACGCTCGTCGAACGGACGCGCCGCGTTGTCCGCTTCACCTCGCTCGGCGACCGCATCGTCGACAAGGCGCACCGCGTGCTGCGCGAGGCCGAGGAACTGGCCGACATGGCGGCCGCCGCCGCCGCGCCGCTGGTCGGCGAGCTTCGCATGAGCGTCATCCCGACGATCGCGCCCTTCCTGCTGCCGGGCCTGCTGCCCCGGTTGCGCAAGGAACGCCCGGCCCTCAAACTCTTCCTGCGTGAGGAGCCGAGCGCGCAGGCCTGCGAGTCGCTGCATCACGGACAGGTCGATTGCGTGCTGCTGGCGCTGCCCTACGCCTGCGGCGACGTCGAAAGCGAGGCGCTGTTCGACGACGCGCTGTTCGTCGCCTTTCCCGGCGACCAGGCCGAGGACCTGCCCGCGGTCGTCACCGCCGATCAACTCGACCCCGCGCAGATGCTGATGCTCGAGGACGGGCATTGCCTGAAGGATCATGCGCTTGCCGCGTGCAACCGGCCCGAACTGCGCGCCGGCGCGCGGATGATGGGCACCTCGCTCCACACGCTGGTGCAGATGGTCGACAACGGCCTCGGCATCACCATGCTGCCGCAGATGGCGATCGAGGCGGGTATCCTAGACCATACCGGGATCGACACCCGCCCGCTCGCGTCGGATCACGACTGGCGCACGATCGCACTCGTCTGGCGCAAGGGTAGCCCGCGCGCCGACGAATTCCACATGCTCGCCGACATTTTCCGCAAGCACCGCGCGAACTGATCGCCGCGCAGCTTTGGTCAATCCATGTGCTTGAGGCCGACGCGCAGATAATCCCAGCCAGTGACCAGCGTCAGCACCGCGGCGCCCCATAGCGAGGCGAGCCCGACCGTTTTGATCCACGCCATCGCGGGCAGCGCGCCCGCGAGGATCAGCGCACCGAAAGCGATCAGCTGAAAGGCCGTCTTCCATTTGGCGAGCCGCGTCACCGGCATCGACACCTGCAGGGTCGCGAGGAATTCGCGCAGTCCCGACACGATGATCTCGCGCAGCAGGATGACCAGCGCCGCGATGACGTGCCACCCTTGTATGTCGCGCGTGAAGACGAGCAGCAGAATCACCGCCGCGATCATGATCTTGTCGGCGATCGGATCGAGGAAGATGCCGAGCCGCGACACGGTGCCGCGCGCCCGCGCCACATAACCGTCAAAATAATCGGTGATGCCCATCAGGCAGTAGAGGCCGAAGGCGAAGGCATAGTCGATCGGCAGCGGCTGATGGCGCGTGCCCTCGTGCGCGCCGGGCCACAGCAGGAACAAGAGGATCGGCACCGCCAGGATCCGCGATAATGTCAGAAGGTTCGGAAGGCTGAGCATGGTTCCTGATTCCCGCCCGCAAAGCGCGACTGTTCCAAAATGGGCTTTGACCCCATGTGCCCTAGCCGATAAGCCCCCCGAGCGACAACCGAATTGCCCGCAGCGGCAGCGTCCGTCGCGCGTTCGAATAACAAGAGTGGGCTTCGCATGACCGGTTCCCTTGCGCTGATGAAGCAACGCCGGTTCCTGCCCCTGTTCGCCACCCAGTTCCTGAACGCCTTCAACGACAATTTCTACAAGATGGCGATGGTGATCCTCGTCACCTTCACCATCTACAAGGATCCGGAGACCGAGGCGTGGTTCAACGCGCTGGCGGGCGGGCTATTCATCCTGCCCTTCTTCCTCTTTTCGGCGCTCGCCGGCCAGCTTGCCGACAGCACCGACAAGACCCGGATGATCCGCATCATCAAGAGCGCGGAAATCCTGATCATGGTCATCGGCGCGTGCGGCATCTGGCTGCACAATGTCCCGCTGATGCTGCTCGCGCTCTTCTCGATGGGGATGCACTCGACCTTCTTCGGGCCGATCAAATATGCGATCCTGCCCCAGCATCTGGAGGCGGACGAGGTGCTGGCGGGCACCGGCTGGGTCGAGGCGGGCACCTATATCGCGATCCTCGGCGGCACCATCGTCGGCGGGCTGACGCCGCCGCACATCGCCATTCCCGGCATCGTCGCGGTCGCGCTGATCGGCCGCATCACCGCCAGTTTCGTGCCGTCGGCCCCGCCCGAGGCCGAAGCGCGCGGGCTGATCATCGACCATAATGTCCTGCGGTCGTCGTGGCAGATCGTCAGTTCGACGATGCATATCCCGCGGCTGTTCCTCGCCATCGTGTCGATCAGCTTCTTCTGGGCTATCGGCGCGATCCTCGCCGCGCAGTTCCCGCCGCTGGTCAAGAATGCACTCGCGGCCGACAAGACCGTCGCGACGATGTTCACCGCCATCTTCTCGGTCGGGGTCGCGACCGGCTCGATCGTCGTCAACCGCCTGCTCAAGGGGCGCGTATCGGCCCGTTATTCGCCGGGGTCGGTAATCGTGATGGGGCTGTTCGTGCTCGACCTCTGGTGGTCGGTGAAGGGCTGGCCGCATCGCGACGGCAGCCTGATGGACTGGCGCGAGTTCCTGTCGCTGTCGGCGGGCGACCGCATCATTTTCGACCTGTTGGGCATCGCGATCGCGGGCGGGATGTTCGTCGTGCCGCTCTACGCCTTCCTGACCACGACGGTCGCCAAGTCGCAAACCGCGAGGACGATCGCCGCAAACAACATCGTAAACTCCGGCTTCATGGTCGCCGCGACGCTGCTGCTAAGCGTACTGATCGGGATCGGCCTCACCATCGACGACACGTTGCTGATGGTCGCGGCTATGTGCCTCGTCTCCGCCTTCCTTGCCTGGCGGCTCCACAAGGCCTGCGACTAAAGCAGGAACATCATCGTCGCAGTGAAGAAGATCGCGAAGCTTTCGAGGAACAGCCGCAGGTCGCTTCCGCCATCAAACATCGAGTGCGGCCGGCGCCGCGCGGCCAGCGCGGCGCGCAATTCGCCCTGCCAGTCGCTCGGCGCAGCCAGTCGTGCGATCGCTACCTGGCGCATGCCGTGCGCGCGCACGCGGCCGCGGATGTCGATGCGTTCGTCGTGGTCGAGTCGATCCATGCTGCGACGCTAGGGAATCCCTAACGGCCGAGTAAGGTTAAAAGAGCGTTAACGCGCACCCTGTCCCGCGACGGGACGCCGCCGCCTCAACGCGGTGGGCGGATTCGTACCGAGCGGCGATCGCCGGCGCCTGCTTGAAACGGCTTGCATCGCTGCGGGCGCATGCGCGGCCCAAGGCACAGGCGCACCTCGTCGAGCCAGCCGTCGCGATCGACCGCCACCGCGACCATCGGCGCGGTAATGCCCTTGTTGGCGGTGGCGAAGGATTGGCGGATGGTTTGCGCGGTTTGTGGCGTTGCGGCGAGCGCCGCCATGTCGGGAAAGCGCACCGCGCCGAACAATATCTCGGCGGCGCGGAAATAGGCGGCGGGGTGCGGGCTCATGCAGGTGCCGTGCTTCGCCCATTCGTGCTGGAGGAGCTGCGCGGACGGCGTCATGCACAGATGGCGGCGCAGCACCGGCGCGGGCACGACCTTCGCCGGACGGCACCATTGCGGATAGGCGGGTCCGTCGGCTTCGGGCCACAGGCCGTGCAGCACCCAGCCGAAGCGGCCGCCCTCGCCCGAACATTGGAAGCGGTCGCGCGCGCCCTTCGGATTGCGGACGCGCGCGCAATGCTGCGGCGACCAGCTCATGGCAAGCAGATAGCCGCCGATCTTCGGCGTGCGCACCGGCTCGCCGCGCGGCGGCTTTTCCACGCGCGGAACGGGGATGCGGTCGGGAAGCGTGCAGGCGGGCGCCCAGGCCTGGGCGACGGCAGGGAACAGCGCCAGGGCGAGCGCGACGGCGCTAGGCCAGCGCAAAGTCGAGCCCGATATCGGCGGCGGGCGCCGACTGGGTCAGCCGGCCGACCGACACATAGGTGACGCCGGTCGCGCCGATCGCGCCGATGGTGTCGAGCGTCACGCCGCCCGACGCTTCGGTCGGGACACGCCCCCCGACGATGGCGACGGCCTCGCGAAGCTGGTCGGGGGCCATGTTGTCGAGCAGCAGATGCGTCGCGCCGGCTTCGAGCGCGGGGGCGACCTGATCGACGCGGTCGACCTCGACGATGATGGTCGCGATTCCGGCCGCGACGGCACGGCGCACCGCTTCCTCGACCGACCCGGCGACCGCGACATGATTGTCCTTGATCATCGCGGCGTCCCACAATCCCATGCGGTGATTGGTCGCGCCGCCCATGCGCGTCGCATATTTTTCGAGGATGCGCAGGCCGGGAATCGTCTTGCGCGTATCGAGCAGCACCGCGCCCGTCCCGGCGAGCGCATCGACATAATGGCGCGTCATCGTCGCGATTCCCGACAGATGCTGGACGCTGTTCAGCGCCGAACGCTCCGCGGTGAGCATCGCGCGCGCATTGCCCGACAGGCGCATGAGCGGCGTCCCCGGCACCACCTGCGCGCCCTCCTCCACCAGTATCTCGATCGTCATCGCCGGATCGAGCGCGCGGAAGAAGCGTTCGGCGATCGGCAGGCCGGCGACGGCGATCGCGTCGCGGCTGTTCATCACGCCGTCGAAACGCGCGTCGGCGGGGATCACCGCCTGCGAGGTGATATCGCCGCCGCTGCCGAGATCCTCGGCAAGCGTGGCGCGGACGAAGGCGTCGAGGTCGAAGCCGGGGAGCGTGAAATCGGTCATGGCCCCCGCGATAGAGGCTGGGCGGGGCAAATCAACTCGATGTTTGATTTATCGGACGCGGCCCCCTCCCGCAGGCGGGAGGGAGCGGACGCCGATTCAGGCCACCGTCGCCTTGACGATCTTGCCCGGCTCGCGCGGCGGTTCGCCCTTGGGCAGGGCGTCGACATTCTCCATGCCCTCGATCACCTCGCCCCAGACGGTGTACTGGTTGTCGAGGAAACGGGCGTCCTCGAAACAGATGAAGAACTGGCTGTTCGCGCTGTTCGGATTCTGCGCGCGCGCCATCGAGCAGACGCCGCGCACGTGCGGTTCGGCGTTGAATTCGGCCGGCAGGTCGGGAAGCGGGCTGCCGCCCATGCCGGTGCCGGTCGGATCGCCGCCCTGCGCCATGAAACCGGGGATCACGCGGTGAAAGACGACGTCGTCGTAGAAGCCGTCCTTCGCCAGCGTCGTGATGCGCTCGACATGCTGGGGGGCGAGGTCGGGGCGCAGGCGGATGACGACATCGCCGGTCGACAGCGACAGGGTAAGGGTCTGTTCGGACATAGGGAGGCTCCTGTGAGTGGTTTGCCAGCGCCATAGCGGGCACCGGCCGCGATGCCACGCATTAATTGCGGTCCGGACCCGCCGCAGCGCGTGCACGGCGTTGCCATCGCCCGGTTCGCGGACTAGGGGGAGGATCGGCCCGCCGGCGACGAGCGCCCGCAAGCAACAGGGAGGACCGCGATGGACAAACGCGAAGAATCCCTGCCCCCCCATGACGCCCCGACCGCGACCATCGACGACCGCGGGCATGATCGCGATCCCGCGCCGCGCGAAGCCGAGACCGAGCTCGACGAGGACGACCGGCTGAAGCCCGAATTCGTTCGCGACGTCATCGACCTGGTCGAGGCGGGCGAGGACGAGGCAGCGCGCGAGCGCATCGGTCGCCTGCACCCCGCCGACATCGCCGACCTGTTCGAGCTGGTATCGGACGAGGACCGGCCGTCGCTCGCCCGCGTCCTCGGCGACATGCTGTCCCCCGACGTGCTCGCCGAGATGAACGAGCATGTGCGCGAGGGGCTGATCGACCTGCTCGCGCCCGAACAGGTCGCCGAGATCGCGTCCGAACTCGACACCGACGATGCGGTCGCGATCATCGAGGATCTGGAGGAAGAGGAACAGCAGGCGGTCCTCGACGCGATGGAGCCCGAAGACCGGGCCGCGATCGAAGAGGCGCTATCCTATCCCGAGGAGAGCGCCGGGCGCCTGATGCAGCGCGAGTTCGTCGCGGTGGCCGAGCATGTCACCGTCGGCGACGTCATCGACCGGCTGCGCGAGGATCGCGAACTGCCGACCGATTTCTGGGAAATCTTCGTCGTCGACCCGATGCATCGCCCGGTCGGCACCTGTCAGCTCAGCTGGATCATGCGCACCCCGCGCGACATCGCGATCGGCGACGTGATGAAGCGCGAGCAGACGCTGATCCCGGTCGACATGGATCAGGAAGAAGTCGCGCTGCGCTTCCAGAAATATGCGCTGATTTCGGCCGCAGTCGTCGACCGCGCGGGCCGCCTGGTCGGCGTGATCACCGTCGACGACGTCGTCCACATCATCCAGGAAGAAGCGGGCGAGGACATATTGCGGCTGTCGGGCGCCGGCGACGGCGACATCAACGAGCCGATCCGCGAAACCTACAGCGCGCGCGTGCGCTGGCTGATCGCCAATCTGGGCACCGCGCTCGTCGCATCGAGCATCGTCGGGATGTTCGGCGGCGCGATCGAACATATGGTCGCGCTCGCGGCGCTGATGCCGATCGTCGCCGGGGTCGGCGGCAATGCCGGCACGCAGACGCTGGCCGTCACCGTCCGCGCGCTGGCGATGAACCAGCTCACCGATTCGAACAGCTGGCGCGCGGTGTTCCGCGAAATCAAGATCGCGCTGCTCAACGGCGGGACGATCGCGCTGATCGCCGGGACCGCCACGGCATTATGGTTCGCCAATCCGGGGCTCGGCGGGGTGATCGCCGCGGCGATGATCGTCAACATCTTCGTCGCCGGGGTCGCCGGGGTCGCGATCCCGCTGCTGCTCGACCGGCTCGATCAGGACCCGGCGGTCGCCAGTTCGATCTTCGTCACCATGACCACCGATTCGATGGGGTTTCTGGCATTCCTGGGGCTCGCGGTGGCAAGCGGGCTCACCACGCTCTGACATCGACATCGGGACTCCACGCGGCGAAACCACGCGACGAAACCACGCGATTCAGGGATTTCCGGAAAAATTTTCATCCCCGACACTTTTTTCGGGAACCCCCGGCTCCTTCACGGGTTTCCCTTTCGAGCAGCGGTCAACGCCCCCCCGCAGCGCTGCTCAGCAACATTGGCCCGGCCCGCATTCCCTCCCCCCCCTCGAAGCGTGCCGGGCCATTTTGCACCAAGACCCGTAGAGGTGGAAAATGACGACGCGTAACCGTGCTATCCTTCTTGCCCTGCTTGCCAGCTTTCTGGTCGCTGCCTGCAATACGGTGAAAGGGGTCGGCCGCGACATCGAGTCGGTCGGCCAGGCCGGCAGCGACGCCATCCACTGATCGGCGGGAAGCTTACCCCCTATGCCTCTTCGAGAGGTTCGACAGGCGCCGTTTCGGCGCCTGTCTTGCGTCGGCGCTGGGTGAACCAGATCGCGAACAGCGACAGCTCGTAGAGAAAGACCAGCGGCACCGCGAGCAGCAGCTGGCTCAATATGTCGGGCGGCGTGAAGACCGCCGCGACCGCGAACGCCGCGACGATCATGTAGCGGCGCGCCGAGACGAGTTGCTCGCGCGTCACCAGCCCCGACCGTTCGAGCAGCATCAGCAGGATCGGCAGCAGGAAAGCGATGCCGAACGCCATGATGAACTGCATGATGAAGCTGAGGTAATTGCCGACCGATGGCAGCGCCTCCTGCGTCACGCCGCCGATCTCTCCCTGATAGCCGAGCAGGAATTTGAGCGCGATCGGCACGGTGATGAAATAGGCGAAGCAGGCGCCGACCGCGAACAGCACCGGGGTCGCGAACAGAAAGGGCAGCAGCGCGCGCTTTTCCTTGCGGTAGAGGCCGGGCGCGACGAATTTCCAGAGCTGGTTGGCGATCACCGGGAAGGCGATCATCATCGCCGCGAACAGCGCAACCTTGATCTCGACGAAGAAGGCCTCGAAAAGCTGGGTATAGATCAGCTTGCCCTGCCCCGCCGCGACGAGCGGATGGACGAGGACCCCGAAGATCGGGCGCGCGAAATAAAGGCAGACCCCGAAAGCGAGCCCGATCGCCACCAGGGATTTGAGCAGGCGCGAACGCAATTCGATCAGATGGTCGAGCAGCGGCATCTTGCCGCCGGCACCATCCTCATCATCGGCGGTCACGGGGGTCTCGACGGTCATGGCAGCGGTCCGCCCGGCGGCGGCACTTCGTGCGTTTCGCGCGGCGTTTCGGGCTTTGTGGTTGCCGCGGCGTGATCGGGATTTTCGGGAGCGGAGCTATCGGGTCCGGGGCTATCGGGCCCGGCGCCCGCGTCGTCGCGCTTCGCCTCCGGAGGCAGCGTCGTCGCCGGCAGCATCGTCGGCGCGTCGACGCCGTCGATATTCGGAAATTCGCGCATGATCGCTTCATTCTGCGCGCGCCACTGCTTTTCGAGTTCCTCGAGCTCGGCCTCGCGCATCATCGTGTCGAGCCCGGCGCGAAAATGGCGCGCCATGCCGCGCGCCTTGCCGACCCACTTGCCGACGAAGCGCATCGCCTTGGGCAGGTCCTTCGGGCCGATGACGACCAAGGCCACCACCACGACGAGCAGCAACTCGGTCGGTGCAACGTCAAACATGGCTCAACCCAATCCCGCGCCGGTCGTAACGGCCGGGGTCAGCGGTTTTCGGTTTCGGCTGTCGGGGTCGGCGTCGCGTCGGGCGACCGCTGTCCGTCGATCTGCCGCGGCGCGGGGCGCGCCTCGTCGTCGTCGGCCATGCCCTTCTTGAAGCTCTTTATGCCCTTGGCAACATCGCCCATCATGTCGGAAAAACGGCCCTTGCCGAACAGCAGCAGGACGAGAATCCCGACCACCAGCCAGTGCCAGATGCTGAAGCTACCCATCTATCGTCTCCTTGAGGTGCCTCATCTAGGCATCTTCGCCGTCTTTGACTAGGTCCAGCTCGTCCATCGCCGCTTCGAAAGCAAGGTCGACGGGGTCGAGCAGGCCCGCGGCACGCAAATCCTCGATCCCCGGCAGGTCCTTCCGGCTCGCCAGCCCGAAATGCTGGAGGAAGGCGTCGGTGGTCCTGTAGATCAGCGGCCGGCCGGGCACTTCGCGCCGCCCCGCCGGGGCGATCCATTCGGCCTCCATCAGCACGTCGAGCGTGCCTTTCGACGTCTGGACGCCGCGGATCGCCTCGATCTCCGCGCGGCTGACCGGCTCGTGATAGGCGACGATCGCGAGGACCTCGGCTGCGGCGCGCGACAGCTTGCGCGGGTCGTCGCGTTCGCGGCGGAGCAGGTGGGCGAGGTCGGCCGGGGTCTGAAAATGCCAGTGGCCACCGCGTTCGACCAGTTCGATGCCGCTGCCGGCGTGACGCTCCGCGATCGCCGCGATGATCGCGCGCACCGCGCCGGGCGTCATCTCGCCGCCGAGGCGCGCCGCGACCTGCCGCGCGTCGAGCGCCTCGTCGCTGGCGAACAGCATCGCCTCTATCGCGCGTTCGAGGTCGTCGATCATGCGCCTGCTGCCTTCAGATAGAGCGGTTCGAACGCGCCGTCCTGCCGCAAATCGATGCGCCCCTGCCGCGCCAGTTCGAGTGCGGCGAGGAAGCTTGACGCGATCGCCGAGCGGCGCAGGGGTCCGTCATAATCGGCCGGCAGGAAATCGGACAGCTCGGCCCAGTCGAGCCGGACGCCGATCATGCGTTCGAGATGCTGGAGCGCCGCGTCGAGCGTCACCACCGGCCGGCGCGCGACCATGTGCACGACCGGCTCGGTCCGCAGCTTCACCTGGCCGTAGGCGGCGAGCAGGTCGTAGAGGCTGGCGTCCCAGCGCCGCTTGCGGACGTCGTGCAGCCCCTCCGGATGCGGGCGCAGAAAAACGTCGCGGCCGACGCGGTCGCGCGCGAGCAGCCGCGCCGCCGCTTCGCGCATCGCCGCGAGCCGCTGGAGCCGCAATTGCAGGCGCAGCGCCAGTTCGTCGGGCGACGGGTCCTCCGCCGGATCCTTCGGCAGCAGCAGCGCCGACTTGAGGTAGGCGAGCCATGCCGCCATCACCAGATAATCGGCCGCGACCTCCAGCTTCAGCGCCCGCATCTCCGCGATGAAGGCGAGATATTGCTCGACCAGCGCGAGGATCGAGATCTGCCGCAGATCGACCTTCTGGCTGCGCGCCAGCGTCAGCAGCAGGTCGAGCGGCCCTTCCCAGCTGTCGAGCGAAAGCTGGAGCGCATCCTCGCGCTCCGTTGCCGCCGGCACGACGTCATAGGCGAGCGGCAGTTCGTCCACCAGCGCCTCAGGCCACCGCGAGCAGCGCGTCGCGCTGGTCGACGAGCAGGTCGAACGCGCGCGGGTCGTGCGCGCCGGCGATGCGGTCCATCGCGCCTTCGAGCCGCGCGAGCGACGCCGGGCCCATCGGATCGAGCGCGTGCGCGATGCCGATCATGTCGTCCATCTTCGCCCAGCAGTTGAGCGCGATGTCGCACCCCGCCGCGATCGCCGCCGCCGCGCGCTGCGGCACGCCGCCCGACAAGGCCTTCATGTCGAGGTCGTCGGTCATCAGCAGGCCGTGGAAACCGATCCGCTGCCGGATCACATGGTCGATGACGAAAGGCGACAGCGTCGCGGGCCGATCGGCGTCCCAGGCGTCGAAGACGACGTGGCAGGTCATCGCCATCGCGGCATCGCGCAGCGCGGCGAAGGGCGCGAGATCGGTCTGGAGGTCGTGATCGGACGCGGTGACGACCGAAAGCGCCTCGTGCGAATCGAACCGGGCGCGGCCGTGGCCGGGGATATGCTTGACGACGCCGAGCACGCCGCCCGCCTGCAATCCACCGAGGATCGCGCGGCCGAGCGCGGCGACGCGCATCGGCTCGCTGCCCAGCGCCCGGTCGCCGATGACGTCGCTCGCCCCCGGCTGGCGCACGTCGAGCAGCGGCAGGCAGTCGACCGTGATGCCGACCTCCGCCAGCATCACCGCGAGCGCCATCGCGTTGAGCCGCGCCGCCTCGATCGCGCTCGCCGGCGCGCGTTCGTACAGCGCGTCGAAGGCCGCGCCGCTGGGGAAATCGGGCCATTCGGGCGCCTTCATGCGCGCGACGCGCCCGCCCTCCTGATCGATCAGGATCGGCAGCGGGTCGCGGCCGTCGAGGCTGCGCAGATCGTCGGTGAGGCGCCGCAGCTGGTCGCGATTCGCGATATTGCGGCCGAACAGGATGTAGCCCGCGGGCTGGCTGTCGCGGAAGAAGGCGCGCTCGTCTTCGGTCAGGGTCAGGCCCGACAGGCCGAAAATAGCGGGTATCATCGTGCGTCAACCTCCATCGGTCGGCGCCCCCTCATGCGGCAACCAAGTCGGACATCATGCCATAGCCGCGCCGCCGAACCAATGCCGCGTGCGGCGGGGCGGGTCGATTCAGCGGACGATGACGCAATTTTCGCCGGCAACGCGCAATTTTCCGCACAGGCCGGCCGCATTGGCCGCCGTTCCCGCCGAAACGCGCAGGCGATAGACGGTGCTGTCGCCGACCTTCGCCGGGGAGACCGAGCGGTTGAGCTCCGCGAGATAGGCGAAACGCTTCGACAGGTTCGTCCACGCCTTGGTCGCCGCCGCCTCGCTGCTGAAGGCGCCGAGCTGGACCATCGTCGTGCCGCCGGGCGCGGGCGCCTCTTTCGCCGTGTCGTCGGCGGTCTTGACCGACATGGCGGCGGGCTTCGGCTTGCCCTTGTCGGCGGCCGCGATGCGCGCCGCCTCCGCCTTCGCGGCCGTCGCCTTGTCGGCGCTGGTCTTTGCAGCGGCCGCCCTGGCCGCCGCTTCGCGCTCGGCCGGCGTCACCGCGGGTTCTTCGGGCATGCGGCTGGGATCGACGCGGCCCGCGGGTTCGGCGCCCTCGCTCGCGGCGAAGCTGGCGTCGCCTTCGCCCTCGAACGTCCGGGCGGCATCGTTGCTCGGCACGACCTTGTAATCGCCTTCCTGCGCGGCGATCAGTTCGCCCTTGCCGCGCGCACCGCCGTTCTGGATCCACCACAGGCCGCCGAGCACGGCGCCGATCAGCAGCAGCCCGCCGAGTACCATGACGAGCAGGCGCACCGGCGACACCTCGCCGTCATCCTCGAAATCCTCCGCAGCCTCCAGCCAGGGCAGGCGATCCTCGCCCTCCAGACCCAGCCCAGCGTCCGTCTCTTCGGCCATCACAGCATCTCCTCGAGCGCCTCGACCCCCATCAGGTGCAGCCCGTTGCGGATAACCTGCCCGATTCCGTCGGCCAAATAAAGCCGCGTCGCGGTCAGTTCGGCGTCCTGCGTCAATATGATACGCGCCTCGGGCCGGTCGTTGCCCATGTTCCACCACGCGTGGAAGGCGGCGGCGACCTCTCCCAGATAAAAGGCGATGCGGTGGGGCTCGCGCGCCGCCGCGGCCGATTCGACGATGCGCGGGAACTGCGCGAGCAGCTTGACGAGACCGAGTTCATGATCGTCGAGCCGCGCCGGGTTCGGCGCCGCGGGGGCGATCCCCGCCTCCGCGAGCTTGCGCTTGAGCGAGGCGATCCGCGCATGCGCATATTGGACATAGAAGACCGGATTGTCGCGCGACGCCTCGACCACCTTGGCGAAATCGAAATCCATCTGTGCATCGGCCTTGCGGGTCAGCATGGTGAAGCGCACCGCGTCCTTGCCGACCTCGTCGACGATGTCGGCGAGCGTCACGAAATTGCCCGCGCGCTTCGACATCTTGAACGGCTCGCCATTCTTGAGCAGGCGGACCATCTGGACGAGCTTGACGTCGAAGCGCGTCTTGCCGCCGGTCAGCGCGGCGACCGCGGCCTTGATGCGCTTGACCGTGCCGGCATGGTCGGCGCCCCAGATGTCGATCAGCTCGTCGGCATTCTGCGCCTTCTGGTAATGATAGGCGAGGTCGGCGCCGAAATAGGTCCAGCTTCCGTCCGATTTCCGGATCGGCCGGTCCTGATCGTCGCCAAAACGCGTCGAGCGGAACAGCGGCAGCTCGACCGGCTCCCAATCATCGGGCGTCTCGCCCTTCGGCGCTTCGAGCAGGCCGTCGTAGACGAGATCGTGCTCGCGCAGCCACGCCTCGGCGGCGGCGGGCTTGCCCGCGGCCTGCAATTCAGCCTCCGACGCGAACAGGTCGTGATGGATTCCCAGCTTGGCGAGGTCGGCGCGGATCATGTCCATCATCGCCGCCACCGCGACCTTGCGGAACGGCACCAGCCATTCGCTTTCGGGCGCCGTCACGAAGCGGTCGCCATATTCGGCGGCGAGGCTTTCGCCGACCGGCTTCAGATAGTCGCCCGGATAGAGCCCTTCGGGGATCGCCCCGATCGCCTCGCCAAGCGCCTCGCGGTAGCGCAGGTGCGCCGAGCGCGCGAGCACGTCGACCTGCGCGCCGGCGTCGTTGACATAATATTCGCGCGTGACCCGATGCCCGACATATTCGAGCAGCGCGGCGAGCGCGTCGCCGACGACCGCACCGCGGCAATGGCCGACGTGCATCGGGCCGGTGGGATTCGCCGAGACATATTCGACGTTGACCCGGCGCCCCGCGCCGACCGCCGACCGCCCGTAATCTTCGCGCTGCGCGTGGACCAGCGCCAGTTCGGCGCGCCAGCTTTCGTCGGCGAGGCGCAGGTTGATGAAGCCGGGACCGGCGACGCTCGCCTCTACCACCTCGTCCAGCGCGCCCAGTTGCTGCACGAGTTGTTCGGCGAGCGCGCGCGGGTTGGTGCCGGCCGGCTTGGCGAGCACCATCGCCGCGTTGGTCGCGACGTCGCCGTGCGACGGATCGCGCGGCGGTTCGACGCTGATCGCGCCGCGGTCGAGCCCGGCGGGCAGCGCGCCCTGCGCGACGAGCGCATCGAGCGCGGCGTTGATATGGTCGGAAAAGCGGCTGAACAGGGTCACGGCATCGGGCCTATCTTGGGTCGAACGGAATGGAGCGCGCCCTACCGCAGCTTGGCGGGCACGAAAAGCCCCGCGTCGCCCGGGCCGGCGTGCTGGCGCGGGCGGGGGCGCGGGAGGCTGGCGAACGGCGCCGCGGCGGCGGCGCGCGCCCTATCGTCGGACGTTGTATTCGAGCTGGTCCTGCGTGAGCTGGAAGCCGACGAGCAGTTCGAAGCTCGAACGCTGGACGGCGGCGCGCACCTCGGGCTGGCTGAGCGGGTCGATCGCGGCGTCCTGATCGCCCGCCTTGCGCTTGCGGGTGATGCGTTCCTGAATGTCGGCGGGCAGGGTCGCGGCGGCCCGGTCGACATAGGCCGACGCCTGGCCGTGCCCGACCGCGCGCGTCTGACCGGCGGGGAAGGTCACGCTGACCTGGCCCAGCCGCTTGGCGACGATCGCGGTGCCGCCCTGCACGACGGTCGCGAAATAGGGCAGCGTCACCGTGCGTTCCGCCCCCGCGTCGCGGCGCGTCGCGACGACGTCGAACGACGCGAGCTGGAACACCTTCTCGCCGCCCTCGTTGCACTGCGGCGCGAGGTTGGTGATCGAGGCGACGACGTCGATCGCGCTGGCGTCGCGGCTGGTCGCCGGGTCGAACAGGGTGATGTCGCCGGTATGGAGCGGCACCGCCACCGCCGGACATGTCGAGCGCGTCGCGGTGATGCCGACGCCGGCCGACACGTCGATCTCGTTGTCGCCGGCGCAGCCAGCCACCATCGTCAAGGCCGCCGCCCCGCAGAGCATCGTCATTGTCTTACGGAGCGAAGGCGAAATGGGGGTCATGATGATCGAGCTTTCCAAACGGGTGCGGCGGGACGGACAATCTCGCGCCCTAGAGCACTGAACGATTAGATTGAATCGTTCAGTGCTCTAAGGCGTGTGGGGACTCGTCTTGCAACTGTCCTTTATCGTGTGTCCCCGCGAAGGCGGGGACCCATCTGCGGCGGTTTCGAGATGGAACCGGCCGAAGATGGACCCCCGCCTTCGCGGGGGAACACGGCTTTATACAATATCGCGGCGATAGACTCCGAATCCCCACAAGCCTTAGTTTCTTCATTGTTTTCCGCATTCTCCGAGTCGTCAGGTGATTCCACCTGATTGGAGAATGCTCCTATGCGCGCCGCTTCTTATCGGTGCGATGAACGCGGCGCAACGGGGAGCTTTACCGCATGGCGCCTGCTGCGCTAGAGCGCGCGCACCATGAACGCCCTTTCCCCCCTGACGCCGGGCCGTGCCGAACTGACCGTTCTGGTCGCCGCTCCGCACGGTTTCTGCGCCGGCGTCGACCGCGCGATCCGCATCGTCGAACTGGCGATCGAACGCTATGGCGCGCCCGTCTATGTCCGGCACGAGATCGTCCACAACCGCTATGTCGTCGACGCGCTGAAGGCGAAGGGCGCCATCTTCGTCGAATCGCTGAGCCAGGTTCCCGACGGCGTGCCGGTGGTGTTCAGTGCCCACGGCGTTCCCAAGGCGGTGCCCGCGAAGGCCGAGGCGCGCGGGCTCGACTATATCGACGCCACCTGTCCGCTGGTGTCCAAGGTCCACCGTCAGGCCGAGCGCGCGAGCGAGGCGGGGCGCCACATCATCTTCATCGGCCACGCCGGCCATCCCGAGGTGATCGGCACGCTGGGGCAGCTTCCCGAAGGCGCGATGACGCTGGTGGAATCGGTCGACGACGTCGCGACGCTGACGCCGCCCGATCCCGACAAGCTGGCCTTCCTGACCCAGACGACGCTGTCGGTCGACGACACCGCCAGCGTCGTCGCCGCGCTGCGCCACCGTTTTCCGTCGATCCAGGGCCCGCGCGGCGAGGATATCTGCTATGCGACGTCGAACCGGCAGGACGCGGTGAAGGCGATCGCGCCGCGTTGCGACCGGGTGATCGTGATCGGCGCCCCGAACAGTTCGAACAGCCTGCGGCTCGTCGAGGTCGCCGAACGGCTCGGCACCCCGGCGCACCTGATCCAGCGCGGGGTGGACATCGACCCCGCGTGGCTGGCCGACATCGCCACGCTGGGGATCACCGCCGGCGCCAGCGCGCCCGAAACGTTGGTCCGCGAAGTCATCGACGCCGTAGCCGCCCACCGTCCGATCGCCGAGCAGACGATCGTGTCGGCGGAGGAGAATATGGTGTTCAAGCTGCCCCGCGGGCTCGAACCGGCGGCATAAGGATCAAAGCCCGATGGCCGTTTACACGCACGTCGACCCCGACGACCTCGCCGCGCTGGTCGCCCGCTACGCCATCGGCACCGTCGTGTCGTGCAAGGGCATCGCCGAGGGGGTCGAGAACAGCAATTTCCTGCTCGAGACGACCGACGGCCGTTTCATCCTGACCCTCTATGAAAAGCGGGTGCAGGCGGGCGACCTGCCCTTCTTCGTCGACCTGCTCGGCCATCTCGCCGATCACGGCTGCCCGGTTCCGGCGATGATCCGCGACCGCGACGGCGAGGCGATCCAGCGGATTTCGGGCCGCGCCGCGTGCATCATCCAGTTCCTGCCCGGCATCTCGCCGAGCCATCCGATGCCGAGCCAGTGCGAGGCGGTCGGCGCGGCGCTCGGCGCGATGCACCGCGCGGCCGCCAGCTTCCCCGGCGGGCGCGAGAACAGCATGGGCCATCGCCACTGGCGCGCCATCGCCGAGGCGACCGGCGACCTCGACGCGGTGATTTCGGGTTTGCAGGATCTCGTAGACGCCGAACTCGCTTTCCTCGATGCCCACTGGCCGGGCGATCTGCCCGCGCATGTGATTCATGCCGACCTGTTTCCCGACAATGTGCTGATGCTGGGCGACCGGGTGACGGGGTTGATCGACTTCTATTTCGCGGCGAGCGATTTCCGCGCCTATGACCTCGCGGTCACGCATGCCTCTTGGACATTCTCCGACGACGGCCGCCATTGCGACCCGGCGCGCGCGCAGGCGCTGATGCGCGGCTATGCCCGCGAGATCGCGCTGACCGACGCCGAGGTCGCGGCGCTGCCGCTGCTCGCGCGCGGCGCGGCGCTGCGCTTCCTGCTGACCCGCGCGCACGACTGGGTCCATACCCCCGCCGACGCGCTGGTCACCCGCAAGGACCCGGCCCCGCTCCTCGCCCGCCTGCGCCGCTATCAGGCGCATGACGCCGCGGCGCTGTTCGCGGTATGAACGACACGCGGACGGTCGTCATCGCCACCGACGGCGCGTGCAAGGGCAATCCCGGACCCGGCGGCTGGGGCGCGGTGCTGCGCTGGGGCGATGCGGTGAAGACGCTGGCGGGCGGCGAACCCGATACGACGAACAACCGCATGGAGCTGATGGCCGCGATCGAGGCGCTCGCCGCGCTCAGGCGAAGCTGCGACATCGAGCTGTCGACCGACAGCGTCTATGTCCGCGACGGCATCACCAAATGGGTGCACGGCTGGCAGAAGAACGGCTGGAAGACCGCCGCGAAGAAGCCCGTCGCCAATGCCGACCTGTGGCAAAGGCTGCTGAGCGAGGCGAAACGCCATCGCATCGAATGGCTGTGGGTCAAGGGCCACGCCGGGCACGGCGACAACGAACTGGCCGACCGGCTGGCGAGCGACGCGGCGCTGGAGGTCGCGCGGGCGCGCTGAACGCCCGCGCGCGCGCGCCTGTCCGGCGTCCCTATTCGGCCTCGCGGACTTCGGCGCCCGGGCCGTTCTTCAGGATCGACTCGATCGCATTCTTGGCCGAGGCCTTGCTGGTATAGCCTTCGGTCCAGAAGATCGGCTCGCTGTTATATTTGAAATAGGCGACGAACTCGCCCTTCTTGTTCTTCTTGATCTCGAAATAATGCGCCATCGGGTCCTCCGCGTTTCGGGGTGCCGCCGGTTCGCGGCGGCCAGGCCATGGTAAGCCGCCCGTTTCGCGTTGCAAGCGCGCGTTGCGGTCAGGCGAAGCGCGCGGGCGAAAAGGCGGCGGGGTCGATCGCGCCGATCGCGCCACCCGGCATCGGCGCGCCGAGTCCGGCGGCGAGCAGGGCGCTGATCGCGGGCGCGGTCTGGATGCCGAAACCGCCCTGCCCCGCGCACCAGACGAAACCGGACACATGCGGGTCGGCCCCGAAGACCGGCAGGCGATCGGGCGCGAAGCTGCGCAGGCCGGCCCATTTGCGCTCGACCGCCGCGACCGGCCAGTCGACCACCGTCTGCAATCGCGCGATCGCGAGCGCGACGTCGATGTCCTCGGGCGCGGCATCGCCGGGGGGGGACGGCGTTTCGTCGTGCGGGCTCAGCCAGATGCGTCCCTCGCCCGCGCCCTTGAAATAGAAATCACCGCCGACATGGACGATCAGCGGCAGCGCGGCCGGAACCGGCGCGCCCAGCCGGACCTGCGCCATGGTGCGACGATAGGGCCGGATGCCCATCGGCGCCGCGCCGCAGGCGGCCGCGACGCGGTCCGCCCACGCCCCGGCGGCATTGACGATCACCGCGGCGCGCACGGTCCCCCGCCCGGTCTCGACCGTCCAGCCGTCGGCTTCGCGGCGCGCGGCGATCAGCGGCGCGCGCGTCGCCAGCATCGCCGCGCCGCGCCGCGCCGCGCGCAGGCACGCCGCATGCAGCGCCGCGACGTCGATGTCGCGGCACGAGGGTTCGGACGCGGCCGCGGTCCACCCGGCGCGCAGGCCCGGCACCCGCGTCGCGAGTTCGGCGGCCGCCAGCGGCGCGACGTCGACGCCGCGCGCGGCGAAGGTGGCGATGAACGCGTCCACCATCGGCGCCTCTTCGGTGCGGCCGACGATCAGCGAGGAGCGCGGCAACAGGAACGGCCGGTCCGAAAAAGCCGGGTCGGGATGCGCGAGCGCCTCGAACGAGGCGGCGGTGAGCGGCTGGACGCCCGGCCCGCCGTAGCTTTGCTGCCAGAAGGCCGCCGACCGCCCCGTCGCATGATAGCCGGGCGCGTCCTCCGCTTCGATCATCAGCACCCGGCGATGGGGCGCGAGCGCCGCCGCCAGCCCGCTTCCCGCCATGCCTGCCCCGACGATGAGAACATCGGTTGCGGAAGGGAAAGCAGCGGCCATGCAGCCGCGCATATCGGCTGGACGCCGGAATGCAAGCGGCGCGCCCAATGAACCGCAGCTCTGCACATGGTTACGCTTTGGTAAGCCATCATGCTTAAGGGATAGAGCCATGGACCGCAGCTCGATCGCTTTTGGCCTGATGGCATTGCTCGCCGCGCTGATGATCGCCGCCGCGGTCAGCGACCTGCGGTCGCGGTCGATCTCGAACGGGCTGAACGGCACGATCGCGCTGCTCGCCATTCCCTTCTGGATCGCGAGCGGTCTGTCGCTGTGGCCCGACATTCCGATCCAGTTCGGCGCCGCCTTCGCGGTATTCCTGCTGTTCGCCGGGCTGTTCGCCATCGGCGCGATGGGCGGCGGCGACGTCAAGATGATCGGCGCGGTGATGCTGTGGATTCCGTTGCCGCTGTTCGTTCCCATGCTGACCGTCATGGCACTGGGCGGCGGCCTGCTATCCGCGATCATGCTCGTTCACATCAAGCTGCGTCCGTCGGGCAAGCCGGTCGAGGTCCCCTATGGGGTCGCGATCGCGGCGGCCGGACTTTGGGCGCTTCACCAACACTATCTTAACCAGTTTCAGTTTATCGGATCGGCCTGAGGGTAGGCACAGCCGTTTCTGGTGGGTGCAGGAGGGCGAAAAATCGTCATGGATACGCGAAAGATTATGCTGATCGTCGGCGCGCTGGTCATTGCGGTCAGTGCGGCGTTCGGAGTCAATCTGATGATGCGCGGGTCTTCGACCCCGCCCGCCCGCGCGGCGGCGGCGCCGGAAATTTCCGGCCCGATGATCCTGGTCGCAACGCGGCAACTGCCGGTGGGCACGATCATCGGCCCCGACAGCTTCCGGTTTCAGCCGTGGCCGACCGAGCTGGTCGAGAAGGCCTATTTCCTGAAGGACAAGACCGACGTCAACACGCTGGTCGGCACCGTGGTGCGTTATCCGATCACCGCGGGCCAGCCGCTGACGCAGGGCGCGCTCGTCCACCCCGACGACCGCGGCTTCCTGGCCGCGGCGCTCGGCCCGGGCATGCGCGCCGTCACGGTGAAGGTGTCGCAGGAACAGGGCGTCGCGGGCTTCGTCTTCCCGGGCGACCGCGTCGACGTGCTGCTGTCGCAGGAGATTTCGGTCAAGGAAGGCAGCGCCTATCCCGACGACCAGCTTTTCACCGCAGAGACGATCGTGCGCAACGTGCGCGTCCTGGCGACCGACCAGCGCTACGATGCCGAGGACGAGACGGGCAAGACGCCGGTCCGCACCTTCGGCTCGGTGACGCTCGAGGCGACGCCCGAGATCGCCGAGAAGATCGCCGTCGCCCAGAACATGGGCCGGCTGTCGCTGGCGCTGCGTCCGCTGGCCGAAAGCACCGGCGACCTCGAATCGGCGATCGCGTCGGGCGAGATCGACGTGCCGGCCAAGGGCGGCACCGTCGCCGAACGCAAGATGCTGGCCGAAGCCGCCGCGCGTCCCACCGCCAGCCGCTCGTCGGCCACCACCGGCGGCGACGTCTCGCGCTTCTGGGTGCCGGTCCGGGGCCGCGTCGCGGCGCCGCGCCAGCCGCAGCAGCAGTCGATGGCGGACGCGCCGGCAGCGGCATACGGGGGCGCGGCTCAGGCCGCGCCGCGGGGCCCGGTCGTCCGCGTGACGCGCGGCGACAAGACCACCGAAGTTCCGGTTGGGGGTAAGTAAGATGAACAGCAAAGCCAATTTCAAGGCAGCGGCGCTCGCCCGCACCCTGGCCGTCGGCCTGGTCGCGGCAACCCTGGCCGCCGCCCCGTCGCAGCCCGCAACCGCGCAGGCGACGCAGAATGCCAGCAGCAGCATCGACCTGTCGGTCGGCCGCGGGCGCCTGATCAACCTGCCCGCCCCGATGGCCGACGTCTTCGTCGCCGACGACAAGGTCGCCGACGTGCAGGTGCGGTCGAACCGCCAGCTCTACATATTCGGCAAGGCGCCGGGCGAGACGAGCATCTATGCGACCGACGCCGGCGGCCGCGTCGTCTATTCGACGGTCGCGCGGGTCGGCAACAATATCGAGACGATCGACCAGATGCTGACGCTGGCGATGCCCGACGCGAAGATCGCGGCGAACACGATGAACGGCTTCGTCCTGCTGACCGGCACCGTCCAGTCGCCCGACGACGCGGCCGAGGCCGAACGGCTGGTGCAGGCGTTCGTCGGCGAACAGACCAAGGTGCTGTCGCGCCTGCGCACGGCGACGCCGCTGCAGGTCAATCTGCAGGTGCGGATCGCCGAAGTGAACCGCTCGCTGGTCAAGGAGATGAGCGGCAACCTGCTGACGCGGGACATGACGGGCGGCTTCCTGGGCGGCGTGTTCAGGGGGCGCAAGGCCGGCACGATCACCACCAATCCCGACGGATCGACCACCTATACGGTCGAGACGCCCACCGGAATCAACAGCCTGGCGGCCGCCGGGCGGCTGTTCGGCGTCGACCTGATCGCTTCGCTCGACCTCGGCGAACGCTCGGGGATGGTCGCCACGCTTGCCCAGCCCAATCTGACCGCGATTTCCGGCGAGACCGCCGACTTCCTGGCGGGCGGCGAATATCCGGTTCCGATCCCCGGCAACTTCGCCGGAACGACGATCGAATATCGCAAATATGGCGTCAGCCTCGCCTACACGCCGACCGTGCTGTCGAACGGCCGGATCAGCCTGCGCGTGCGGCCGGAAGTATCCGAACTGACGACCGACGGCGCGATCGAACTCGACGGGTTCCAGGTTCCGGCGCTCACCGTGCGTCGTGCCGAAACGACCGTCGAACTGGGCTCGGGCGAAAGCTTCATGATCGCGGGACTGATGAACAATCGTTCGGTCGGCGCGATCGACAAGGTTCCCGGCCTCGGCGACGTGCCGATCCTGGGCAGCCTGTTCAAGTCGGACAGCTTCCGCCGCGGCGAAACCGAGCTGGTGATCGTCGTGACCCCCTATCTGGTGAACCCGGTTTCGGCGAACGAGATCAAGCTGCCGACCGACGCCTTCCGCGTCTCCGACGACGCGTCGCGGCTGCTGCTCGGCAAATCGAGCGACGGCGTCACCGGCGGCGATCGTCCCAAGCCGCAGCTCGACGGCGCGCCCGGCGACGCCACCCGTCCGCGCGGCAGCGGCGACGTTTCGCCCGGTTTCAGCCTCAGCAAGTAAGGCGCTGGTTTTCAGGAGCTAAAGTGATGAAGAAGATCGCAACTCTGACCGCCCTGGGACTGGCGACCGCGCTGGCCGGATGCACCGGCTCGGCCTACAGCAACCGCAGCCTCGAATCGGTCCACCAGCCGCTGGTGCGCAACGCCACCTATCATTTCGACGTCGCGGCAGCGAACGGCGATCTGCCGCCCAGCGAGCAGGGTCGCCTCGAAGGCTGGCTCGACGCGATGGGCGCGCGTTATGGCGACCGCATCGCGGTCGAGGATTCCTCGACCTATGGCGCCGCGGCGGCGCAGGCCACGGTGCGCTCGATCGTCGAGAAGCGCGGGCTGCTGCTGAGCCGCGAGGCCCCGGTGACCGAAGGATCGGTCGCGCCCGGCCATCTGCGCGTCGTGATCACGCGGGCGAGCGCGCATGTTCCGGGCTGTCCCGACTGGGCGAGCAACTATTCGATCAACCCGACCAACGCGACCTCGTCCAACTATGGCTGCGCGACCAACAGCAACCTCGCCGCGATGGTCGCCGACCCGAACGACCTGATCAAGGGCGCGTCGAACGACCGCAGCGACCCTGCCGCCGCGACCAAGGCGATCAAGACCTATCGCGAGAAGCCGCAGACCGGCGCGGGCGAACTGCGCGGTCAGTCGACCAGCAACGGAGGTGCCAAGTGAACGCTCCCTTCAAAGCCGCTGGGCTGCGCGACCCGTTCAATGCCTTCGTCTGCGACGACGATACGCTGGAGCTGATCCGCGTCGCCGCGGGCGACATGGGCTGGCCGATCGAGAAGTGCAACAAGGGCGGCCTGCGCAACGCGGTGCAGTCGCTGTCGGTGTCGGCAAGCCCGAACATCCTGTTCGTCGACATGTCCGAATCGGGCGATCCGATCAACGACATCAATGCGCTCGCCGAAGTGTGCGAGCCGGGAACGGTGGTGATCGCCGCCGGGCAGGTCAACGACGTCCGCCTGTATCGCGACCTGCTGTCGAGCGGCATCCAGGACTATCTGCTGAAGCCGCTGTCGCTCGATCAGGTCCGCGAATCGCTGGCGATGGCGCAGGCGATGCTGACCGCGCCCAAGCACGGCGACGTGCACGACGACAAGCCGCACCACATGACGGCGGTGGTCGGGGTGCGCGGCGGCGTCGGCGCGTCGCTGGTATCCACCTCGCTTGCCTGGGTGATGAGCGAGCAGGCCGGCCGCCAGACCGCGCTGCTCGACCTCGACGTCCATTTCGGCACCGGCGCGCTGACGCTCGACCTCGAGCCGGGGCGCGGCCTGATCGACGCGATCGACAATCCGAGCCGCATCGACGGCCTGTTCATCGAGCGCGCGATGGTGCGCGCGTCGGACAAGCTGAGCCTGCTGTCGGCCGAGGCGCCGATCCACCAGCCGGTGATGACCGACGGGTCGGCCTTCTTCCAGCTCGAGGAGGAATTGCGCGGCGCCTTCGAGATGACGATCGTCGACATCCCGCGGCACGTGCTGATCCCCTTCCCGCACCTGGTGTCGGAAGCCGGGACGATCCTGCTGGTCAGCGACGTCACGCTCGCCTCGGCGCGCGACACGATCCGCCTGCTGTCCTGGTTCAAGCAGAACATCCCCGCGGCGCGGGTGATCCTGGTCGCGAACAAGTTCCAGAGCGCGATCGGCGAATTGTCGCGCAAGGAATTCGAATCGTCGATCGAGCGGTCGATCGACATCGTCATCCCCTTCGATCCGAAGCTGGTCAGCCAGGCGGCGAAGCTCGGCAAATCCTATGCGGAAATCTGCAAGGGTACCAAGGGCGCGCAGGCGTGGACCAATCTGATGCGCCTGATCCTCGACGGCGCCGACGGCGACGGCGAGGAGGTCGCGGCGCCGGCCGCAAAGGGCGGCGCGAAGGATGCGGCCAGCGGATCGCTGCTCGGCAAGCTGGGCGGCATCGGCAATCTGATGGCGAAAAAGGGCGCGAAATAAGGGGGTGAAGCGGCCGCTCCGGCGGCCGGCGCGACACCCCTCAACCGGACGAATCCGACCATGAACCTGCCAGTGATCCTCATCATCGCCACCGCCTTTCTGGCTTTCGCGGCGCTTGTCGTCCTGCTGGGCGGCCCTTCGGCCGGGAAAGCCAAGTCGCGGCGGCTGGCGTCGGTGAAGGATCGGCACGCCGCCTCGACCGAGGCGGTGGTCGCGGCGCAGATGCGCAAGACGATCCAGGCGTCGAGCGCCGGGAGCAACCGGCTGTCGAGCCTGATGCCGCGCCGCGAGCAGATGGAACTGCGCCTGCGCCGGACCGGCAAGACGTGGAACATCACCCAATATATGTTCGCGACGATGATCCTGTTCGTCGTCGTGGCGGCGCTGATGCTGATCATGCGCGCGCCGTTCATGCTGGCGATCCTGTTCGGCCTGCTGGCGGGGATCGGCCTGCCCTATATGATCGTCGGCCGCCTGATCAAGAAACGCGTGACCCAGTTCACCACCCGCTTTCCCGATGCGATCGACCTGCTGGTGCGCGGGTTGCGGTCGGGCCTGCCGGTCACCGAGACCTTTCAGGTCGTCAGCCAGGAACTGCCCGGTCCGGTGGGCGAGGAATTCCGCGGAATCATCGAGCGCATCCGCATCGGCAACACGATGGAGGCCGCGCTGCAGGAATCGGCCGACATGCTCGGCACGCCCGAATTCCAGTTCTTCTGCATCACGATCGCGATCCAGCGCGAGACCGGCGGCAATCTGGCCGAAACGCTGGGCAACCTGTCCGACGTGCTGCGCAAGCGCGCGCAGATGAAGCTCAAGATCCGCGCCATGTCGTCGGAAGCCAAGGCCTCCGCCTATATCGTCGGCTCGCTGCCCTTCTTCGTGTTCGGTATCGTCTGGATGATGAACCCCGAATATCTGAGCGGCTTCTTCCACGAGGAGCGGCTGATGATCGCCGGGATGGGCGGGCTGATCTGGATGAGCCTGGGCGCCTTCATCATGTCGCGCATGATCAGTTTCGAGATTTGAGGACGCCGACCCGATGACCAGCAGCCTCCTCCTCACCGCCTTCACCGGAGCCCAGCCGGGCCCGACGCTTCTGGGCGTCGATGTCGTCTGGGCGGCGACCATGCTCGCCGTCGTCGGCGTGCTCGCGGTGCTCGTCGCCATCTATGGCGCGCTGACCGTGCGCGATCCGATGGCGAAGCGCGTCAAGGCGCTCAACGAACGCCGCGAACAGCTCAAGGCCGGGATCACCGCATCGACCGCGAAGCGCCGCGCGCGGCTGGTCCGCAAGAACCAGACCGCCGACCGGATGCGGACCTTCCTCGGCAAGCTGCAGGTGCTTCAGGAAGAGCAGATCAAGGATGTGCAGCAGAAGCTGGCGCAGGCCGGCATCCGCTCCAAGGACCTCGCCGTCGCCGTTATCTTCGGCCGGCTGGTGCTGCCGATCCTGCTCGGCGGCCTGGCGGCCTTCCTGATCTATGGCATCGACATGTGGCCCGACCTGACGCCGATGAAGCGTTCGGGCTTCACCATGGCGGCGCTGATCCTCGGCTACAAGGCGCCCGACCTGTTCGTGCAGAACAAGCGGCAGAAGCGTACCGACGCGATCCGCAAGGGGCTTCCCGACGCGCTCGACCTGCTGGTGATCTGCGCCGAGGCCGGCCTGACCGTCGACGCCGCCTTCTCGCGCGTGTCGCGCGAGCTCGGCCGCGCCTATCCCGAACTGGGCGAGGAGTTCGCGCTGACCTCGATCGAGCTGGGCTTCCTGACCGAGCGCCGCCAGGCGTTCGAGAACCTGGCCTATCGCGTCAATCTGGAAGCGGTGAAGGGCGTGGTCACGACCATGATCCAGACCGAGAAATACGGCACCCCGCTGGCCAGCGCGCTGCGCGTCCTGTCGGCGGAATTCCGCAACGAGCGCATGATGCGCGCCGAGGAAAAGGCCGCGCGCCTGCCCGCGATCATGACGGTGCCGCTGATCCTGTTCATCCTGCCGTGCCTGTTCATCGTGATCCTGGGTCCGGCGGCCTGCTCGCTCAAGGACGCGCTCGCCGGCGCGATGGGCGGCGGAAGCTGAAGGCGGGGCGGGCGCGGGCCCGCCCGCTTCCCCGGCGGTCAGGCGACCGTCTGCTCGATCGCGCCGAAGATGCTGTGGTGGCGCTCGTCGTCCATCCAGATGCGAACCGTGTCGCCCTTCTGCATGAAGGGCGTCGCCGGCGCGCCGCCGCGGATGGTTTCCACCGTCCGCACCTCGGCAAGGCAGCTGTAGCCGAGCCCGCCCTCGGCGATCGGCTTGCCCGGACCGCCGTCGGCATCGCGGTTCGAAACCGTCCCCGACCCGATGATCGTCCCGGCGCCCAGATGGCGCGTCCGGGCCGCATGGGCGATCAGCCGGCCGAAATCGAAGGTCATGTCGACCCCGGCATCGGCGCGGCCGAGCGGCTGGCCGTTGAGGTCGACGCACAGCGTGCCGTGCAGCTTGCCGTCGCGCCAGCGGTCGCCGAGCGCATCGGGCGTCACGAACACCGGCGACATCGCGCTCGATGGCTTCGACTGGAAGAAGCCGAACCCCTTGGCGAGTTCGGGTGGGATCAGCCCGCGCAGCGAAACATCGTTGGTCAGGCCGACGAGCAGGATCCTGTCGCGTGCCGCCTGCGCGTCGATGCCGGCGGGCACGTCGTCGGTCACGACAACCACCTCCGCCTCCATGTCGCAGCCCCATGCAGGGTCGCCGAGCGGGATCGGGTCGCGCGGGGCGAGGAAGGCGTCGCTGCCGCCCTGATACATCAACGGGTCGTGCCAGAAGCTTTCGGGCATCTCCGCCCCGCGCGCCTGACGGACGAGCGCGACATGGTTCACATAGGCGCTGCCGTCGGCCCATTGATAGGCGCGCGGCAACGGCGAGGCGGCGTCGCGTTCGTGGAACCGTTCGCGCGGGATCGCTTCGTGATTGACGTCGTCGGCCAGCGCCTTCAGCCGCGGCGCCGCTTCGGCCCAGTCGTCGAGCGCCGCCTGCAGCGTCGGCGCGATCGCTCCGGCGTCCGCATACCAGGCAAGATCGTCCGAAACGACGACCAGTCGGCCGTCGCGGCCGGCTTTGAGCGAAGCGAGTTTCACATCGGTCCCTTTGTCTGCGATGCGGCCGAAGCATCATCGCCCACAGGGCAAGCGACGATCAGCGCGGCATCTGGATGGATGCGAAACAGGTAAAGCCGCTCTGTCCCGCCTGCAAGCGCCGGATATATTGCAGATAGGCCTGCGACTGGTCGTAGGTCGCGCCGGGCAGCGTCTGGCCGCGGAAGGCGCGCTTGACCTGTTCACCCGTGAAGGGGCGCGGCGACCCCGGAAAGGCGCCCTTCGTCCCCGGCGGGACGAGCTTGCCGTTGGGATCGATATAGCGACCGGCGCCGGTCGGGCCGGGAACCGGTATCTCGCAATTCATCACCGACACGGCGGTCTGCGCAAAGGCGGGACGGATCGTCAGCGCGGCCGAAACGCCCGCGGCGCCGAGCGCCAGCATCCGGCGGCGCGTCGGAACGGCCTCATCGGCGCCATCTGCCGGCTCGTGGCCCGGAATCTCGCTGTTTTCCATGCTCCGCCCTTACCCGATAGGGAGCGGGAGGAAAAGCAAAAGACCGGCCCCCCGCATTCGGCATCCCGCTTTGGCACAGGGGCGGGCGCAAGCGTAACCGGCGCAAACGGCCTTGCGGGCGCCTGCGCTTCGTGCGAGGCGCTGTGCCGATGTTCGACCGCCTGTCCAGCCTCGTCATCGCATTGACGCTGGTCGCCGTCGCGGCGATCTTCGCCGGACTGGCCGGGGGCGATGCCCTGACCATCACGCTTCTGGCCGCAGCGGGCGCCGCCGCCGCCGCCATCGTCCATGCCGCAGTACCGGGACCCCCGCCCGACTTCGACGGCGGAACGGGCACGCCCGAACCCGAAGCACCGCCGCCGTCGCTGTTGCGGCACCCCGATTTCGCCCACTGGGCCGACCAGGAGCGCGAGCCGCTGATCGGAACCGCCGACAATGTCGTCACCATCGCCAACGACGCGGCGGTCCGGCTGCTGGGCCGGCATATCGTCGGCGCCGACATCCGGACCGCGATCCGCCATCCCGCCGCGACCGAAGGGCTGGCGGCGGCGGACGGCGCAAGCCCGCCGCCGCCGATCGACCTCGTCGATTTTCCCCGGTCGGGCCAGCGTTGGACGCTGCGGATCGCCGAATTGTCGGAGGGCGACCGCATCATCTTCCTGTCCGACCGGTCGGCGATCGACGCCGCCGATCGCATGCGGTCCGACTTCGTCGCCAACGCCAGCCATGAGCTGCGCACCCCACTCGCGGCGATCCTCGGCTATGTCGAGACGCTGCACGACCTGACCGGCGAAACCGACGTGCCGACGCGCCGCCGCTTCCTGTCGATCATCGAACGCGAGGCGCGGCGGATGCAGCAGCTCGTCATCGACCTGCTGTCGATCTCGCGGGTCGAGGCCGATCGCTTTCGCCGCCCCACGACGCCGGTCGATCTCGCGGCGATCGTGCGGACGACGATCGCGCAGTTGCAGGACAGCGAGGAAGCGCGGCCGAAAGACATCATTGCCTTGCCCGGCGACGCCGCGGTACCGGTGCTCGGCGACGAGGCGCAGCTGGCGCAGCTGGTGCATAACATCATTTCCAATGCGCTGAAATACGGCCGCGCGGGCACGCCGGTAACGGTCGAGCTGATCCCCGAGGAGGGCCGGGTGCGCCTGTCGGTCAGCGATGAGGGCGACGGCATCGCGCCCGATCACCTGCCCCGCCTGACCGAGCGCTTCTATCGCGTCGACGAGGCGCGCAGCCGCTCGGTGGGCGGCACCGGGCTCGGGCTCGCGATCGTCAAGCACATCGCCGAGCGCCATCGCGGCCAACTCGACATCGCGAGCGAGCCCGGCAAAGGCACGCGCGTGTCGGTCGTCTTTCCGCTCGCCGCCTGAAACGCTTCGGGGCGGTCGTCAGCCGTCGCGGCGGCGCCGAAACCGGCGGGCATAGATCAGACCGCCGACGCCCAGCGCGAACAGGCCCCACAGACCCGGTTCGGGGATCGGAACCGGATCGCCGCCCGAACTAGACCCGCCCGAGGACGATCCGCCCCCCGGCGTGCCGATATTCCCACCCTTGTAGGTGCCGATATGCATCTCGCCATTCTGCTTCAGATTGCCGAAGACCGCCGAGCCCTGGATGTAGTTCCCGGTTTCCGCATCGGCGGACGGCGCGAGGATCGAACCGCCCCACGCGGTCGTCACGCGGATATTCTCGGCATCGGGGAAGTTCCAGATCACATGCTCGCCAAGGTTGTTGGTGCCGCCGAGGAAATTGTCGTTGAGCAGGATATTGCGGCCGCTCACATTGACGACGACCGTGTCGGCACCGTTAAGAGCGAACTGGATTTCGCCGATCTTGTCGAGGTCGGCCGAGCTGATCTCGAATACCGCCAGCCCATCGGCATTCGGCTTTGCCGTGAAGACGCCGCGATTGCCCTGGACGGCGAACTGGCTGTTCGATGTCAGCGTCCCCATGTCGAACGACAGCCGGTCGAGGCTGGAGACGAGCTGTTCCTTCTGCTGCTGCAGGCCGACCACGAAGGCCGGATCGCTGTTGCCGAGGCCGGACAACACCTTGTTCTGATTGACGTTGGTGTTGCTGATCGTCCCGCCCACCTTCACCGTCTGCGCCGCGCCGTTGAGGTTGAAGCCGCTGTTCACATTGCCGCCGACGACCGCGCCCGAGCCGTTGTTCAGATTCTTGTGACCGCCGTTGACGTCGCCGACGACGGTCAGGCCGGGCTGGCCGGACGTCGATTGCGCCAGCGGGCGGATCGCATAGTTGGACGAATTCCCCGACAGGTTGCCGCCGACGAAGGTCCGCCCTTCGACCTCTGACGAGGATTCGAGATTGCCGAGAACGACAAGATTCCACTCGCGCAGGGCGTCGAGGCCGGTAATGGGTGACGAGGATTGCGCAAGGGCGGGCAAAACCGCCAGCGATGCCGCGAAAATAGCCGTCGCGACGAGCGGCCGAAAGGCAATGGACACTCTGAAAACCTGTCTGGAAAAGGGAATTTGCCGAATGCGGCGAGGCCCTTAGCCGATTTCACGCGCCTTGCCTATCGCGGCGCTGTCCCAATCCGGAACAGGGTCGAGGCGCAGACCGCAAGGCGTGGTAAATTCACGATATCGCGCCGATTTCAGGCGATGGTGTCGAGCAGTTCGCCGAGCATCCCGAACATCTGGTCGATCTGCGCCTTCTCGACGATCAGCGGCGGCGACAGCGCGATGATGTCGCCGGTCGCGCGGACCAGCAGACCGGCGTCGAAGGCGCGGTGGAACAGTTCCATCGCGCGCGCAGTCGGCGCGTCGGGGCGCGGTTCGAGCTCCATGCCCGCGACAAGGCCGATGGTGCGGATATCGACGATATGACGGCGCCCCCGCAGGCCGTGTGCCGCCGCCTCCCAATAGGGCGCCAGTTCGGCGGCCCGTTCGAACAATCCCTCGCGCGCATAGAGGTCGAGCGCCGCCAGCCCGGCCGCGCAGGCGAGCGGATGGCCCGAATAGGTATAGCCATGGGCCAGCTCGATGCCGCCGGGGGCGCTTTCGATCACCGCGTCGTGCAACTCGCGCTTCACCGCGACCGCACCCATCGGGACGGCGGCGTTGGTCAGCCCCTTTGCCATCGTCAGTATGTCGGGGGTCACGCCCCACGCCTGCGCCGCGGTCGCCGCGCCGACGCGCCCGAAGGCGGTGATCACCTCGTCGAAGATCAGCAGGATGCCGTTGCGGTCGCAGATGGCGCGCAGCCGTTCGAGATAACCGACGGGCGGGAGGAGGACGCCGGTCGACCCCGCCATCGGCTCGACGATCACCGCCGCGATCGTTTCCGCTCCATGCAGGTCGACGAGACGCTGGAGGTCGTCGGCCAGTTCGGCGCCATGCGGCGGGAAACCGCGCGAAAAGGCGTTGCGCGCGGGGTCGTGCGTGTGGCGCAGATGGTCGGCGCCGGGCAACAGGGCGAAGGCACGCCGGTTGCCGACGATGCCGCCCACGCTGATGCCGCCGAAGCCGACGCCATGGTAGCCGCGCTCGCGCCCGATCAGCCGGGTGCGTGTCCCCTGCCCCCGCGCCCGCTGCACCGCGAGCGCTATCTTGAGCGCGGTGTCGACCGATTCCGAACCGCTGTTGGTGAAGAAGATGCGGTCGAGCCCCGGCGGCATCAGCGCGGCCAGCCGCTGCGCCAGTTCGAAGGCGGCGGGGTGGCCGAGTTGAAAGGTCGGCGCGAAATCGAGCGTCGCGGCCGCCCGGGCCATCGCCGCGGCGATTTCGGTCCGGCAGTGTCCGGCGTTGCTGCACCACAGCCCCGCGGTGCCGTCGAGGATCGTCCGCCCGTCGCCGCTCTGGTAATGCATGCCGCTCGCCGAGACGATCTGGCGCGGGTGCGCCTTGTAGGCGCGGTTCGCGGTAAAGGGCATCCAGAAGGACGCCAGCCCGTCATTGTCGCCTTGCATCGCCCAGCCGCCTTTCGCCTTTTGCCGTCAGTGCTCCGCCCGCTTGCCCGGAACGAAGTGCAGCGCCCCGGCGATCGCGCTGCCGAGCAGCACCCCGAACAGGCCCGCTCCCGCCGCGTTGATCAGCCATTCCCATACGCCCGCCGCCGGGAGGCCGCCCGCGACGGCATGGGCGCCATCATGAAGCGCATGGCCGATCGCGCCAAGACCATATTCATCGAGCCCGTGCAGCACGATCTGGCCGCCGACCCACAGCATCGCCGCGGTGCCGATCGTCGCAAGGGCGGCGAGCAGCCGGGGCATCAGCGTCACCAGCCCGCGCCCGATCGCCCGCCTCGCCGCGCTGCCGTTGCGCGCCATGTGCAATCCGATGTCGTCCATCTTCACGATCAGCCCGACAACGCCATAGACGGCGATGGTGATCGCAACGGCGACGATCGCCAGCGTCGCGGCGCGCATCGCGAGATGTTCGTCGAGCACTTCGTTGAGTGCGATCACCATGATCTCTGCCGACAGGATGAAGTCGGTGCGCACTGCCCCCTTCACCATCCGTTCTTCGTGATCCGCGTCCGCGACGATCGCCGCGTCCTCGTCGAGGCTGGTCGTATCCTTCCGCAACGCATGAAGCAGCTTTTCCGCTCCTTCGAAACACAGATAGCTGCCGCCCAGCATCAGCAGCGGCGTGATCGCCCACTCCGCGAAGGTCGACAGGAGCAGCAGGACCGGCAGGATCAGCGCCAGCTTGTTGAACAGCGATCCCTTGGTGATCCGCCAGATGATCGGCAATTCGCGATCGGGGGTGAAACCGGTGACGTAGCGCGGCGTCACCGCCGTATCGTCGACCACCACGCCCGCCGCCTTCACTCCCGCCTTCGACGCCGCGGCGCCGACATCGTCGATGCTCGCCGCCGCAACCTTGGTGATGGTGGCGACGTCGTCGAGCAGGGCAAAGAGGCCGGATGGCATGGACGTCTGGTTCCTTCGATGGGTGTGCTGGCGGTGTAAAGAAGAAGGGGACGCTTCGACAAGCCTTTGCCTTATCGCCGCGAATCACCGGCATGGCGGCGCGCGAAAGCGGCGGCGGCGCCGAACAGCCCCGGCTGCAGATGGGTGATCAGCTTGACCGGGATCGCCGCCATGATCCCGGCAAACCGCCCCTTGTCGGCGAAACGCCCGGAAAAGTCCGAACGGACGAGCCGGTCGCGGATGCGCAGGCCGAGACCGCCCGCCACGACCACCCCACCGGCGCCATGCGCCAGCGCGAGATCGCCCGCGACGCTGCCTAGCATCGCGCAGAAACGATCCGCCGCGGCGACCGCGAGATCGTCTTCCGCGCCGAGCGCGCGCGCCCACAGCGCATGGTCGTCGAGCGGCGGAACGGCGCGCCCGTCGAGTGCGGCGAGCATTTCATAGATGCCGACGATGGCTGGCCCCGCCACGACGCGCTCGACCGAGACGCGGCCGTATCTTTGGCGCAAATGCGCGAGGATGGCATCCTCGACGGCATCGCAGGGCGCGAAGCCGATATGACCGCCCTGCGCCTCCTGCACGCGACAGATGTCGCCGTCGCGCCACAGATAGGCGGCGCCAAGGCCGGTGCCGGGCCCGATGACGCTGATCGTGCCGCGTGCGGGGAGCGGAATATCCGGCCCGGCGAGCGGTTCGAACCAGGATTCCTCCGCCTGGCCGACGGCATGGCCGATCGCTTCGAAGTCGTTGAGCAACAGGCAATGATCGAGGCCCAGGTCAGCCCCGATTCGATCGCGGCCGATCGTCCAGCGATTGTTGGTGAAGCGCAGGATGTCGCCCTGCGTCGGCGCCGCGACGGCGATCGCGGCGCTGCGGGGCAGCGGTTCGGCCAGCCGGCGCGCGAACGCCTGCCACGCACCCTCCAGCCCCGCATGATCCGCGGTGCGCAGCGTCACCGCCTGCCCCAGCGAAACGACGCGGCCAGCGGCAATCGCCGCAATCGCGAAGCGCGCGTGCGTGCCGCCGATATCGATCGCGACGATGCGTTCGGTCATCCCTTGTCCTGTCCTCGCTTTGCCCGGCCGGCGGCGGATCGCGATCCGCGATGGCGCACGACGCCCGTCGACGCAACATGCGTTCCGTTGGTAAAGCTTTCCCAAGACATTGATGCCATAGGGTTCGCGATGGAGGCGATGACGGACCTTTCGATTCGCGCTTGCGCCCGGCTGCTGCTCGCAGTGGCGGCGCTCGCCGCGCTGTGCGGCGCCGCGCCCGCGAGCGCGGAGGTGCTCCGGCTCAACCAATCGCTCTGCCATGCCGTCAGCCCGATCGAATCGGCGGATGCCAGCCTGCCGACGCTTCGCTTTTCGTGCAGCGGGGCGCCGGCGGGGTATCAGCACGACAGCTTGTGGCTGCGGTCCGACCACCGGCAATGGGCCAGCGGGCAGCGTTCGGTCGCGCTGATGGTGCATCATTCGCGCTTCGACCGGCTCGCGGTCGCCTTTTCCTATGCCGACGGCGCGGTGCGCTGGCAGCAGGTCCGGCAGGGCGACTATGGCTCGCATTGGCGCGCGGGCGGGCAGATCGTGTTCGAGGCACCCGACCGCCCCGCGTCGGTGACGGCGATCACGATGCGCTTCGACCGGCTCGCCGCCCACGACCTGGTGCGCGCCCATATCCTGTCGCGCGACCAGAGCAGTATGCAGGCGGCTGGCATGGCGGCGGCGACCGGCGCCGCGCTGATGCTCCTGCTCGTCAGCGGCATCTACAGCCTGTCGCTCGCCGTCGCGGTGCGGCGCCAGTATCTCGCCTGGCAGGCCGCGTGGGCGGCGACGATGCTTCTGTGGGGAACCTTGTGGTCGCAGATTCATCTGGCGCTGCTCCCCTTCATGGCGGGCACCGTCTCGGCCCAGCTCTGCACTTTCCTCGCCTGCCTCGCGATCGCGGTCGCCACCGCGAGCGCGGTGACGGCGCTCGATCGCAGCGGCGTTCCCGCCGCGTTGCGCCGGGCAACGCTGGCGCTCGGGGCCGGCGTCGGGCTGGCTGGCATACCGCTCGCGCTGATGCGGTCCGGCGACCTCGGCTATTGGGGCGACGTGCTGGGCCTCGCCATCCTCGGCAACCTCGCCGCCGTCGCGATCTGCCTTGGCTGGGGCTGGCGGCGCGGTTCGATCGAGGCGCGCGATTTCGCCGCTGCCTGGTGCCTGCCGATGGCGGTGCTCGCCTTCATCCACCTCGTCGATGTCGAGAACGGCTTCTGGGGCGGCGGCTCCAAGCTGGCCGTGCTGCTCGCCGCCACCTGGCAGGCGCTGTGGCTGTCCGCCGCCGCGACCCGCCGGCTGGCCTCGCTGCGGATCGAGCGCGATCACGCACGCGCGGCCGAGGCGCAGGCGCGCGAACTGGCGCGCCGCGACCCGCTGACCGGTCTTCCCAACCGCCGCGGGTTCATCGAAAGCGTCACGCCGCTGCTCGACCGCGCGCGCGCGGACGACCTGCCGGCGGCGCTGCTGCTGGTCGACATCGACCGCTTCAAGTCGATCAACGACGTCCATGGCCATGATATCGGCGATGTGGTGCTATGCCGGATCGCGCGCCGGATCGCGCGATGGGAAGGTTCGATCTGCACTGTCGCGCGCCTTGGCGGCGAGGAATTCGGCCTGTTGACGATCGGGATGGAGGGCATAGCGCTCGACCGCTTCGCCGAGAGCGTCCGGCGGGAGATCGCCGCCTGCGACCATAGCGCGTCGTTGGGCGACCGGACCGTCACCGCCAGCATCGGCGTCGCCGAGGTCCGTCCCGCGTGCGATTTCCAGCGGCTGTACAAGATCGCCGACGACGCGCTCTATGAAGCGAAGCATGCGGGGCGCGACCAAGTGGTGCTGCAGCGCCATGCCGAAAGCGGCGGACCGAAGCCCGACCTGCCCGACCGCGAAGCCGTGCCGCTGGGCTGAGCGCGCGTCGGCCGGGAGTCGGCCGTCAGAGGCCGAACTTCTCCCGATAATATTGGACGCGCGTCGCGCGCAGCGCCCGAACGCCGAGGCGGTCGTAGGCCCGCTGCCACGAGGCGAACTCCTCAAGGCTGAGATTATAGCGCTCGCACGCTTCGTCGACCGTGATCAGCCCGCCCTCGACGGCGGCGACCACCTCCGCCTTGCGGCGGCTGACCCAACGCCGCGTGTTGCGCTTCGGCAAATCCGCCAGCGTCAACTCACTGCCCATCGGTCCGATCACCGATGCCGGCCGAATCTTCTGATTTTCGAGCACCACGACACTCCGTTCGGCGGCCTTCGGCCGCATGGCGCCCCCCGCGTTTTCCCGAACCCGGTCTATCCGATCGTCGTAAAGGAAGGGTTAGGCGATCGCGGCGGCCGGTCGCGGGCCGGGCACGATCCGTCGCGCCGGGACCGACGTTCCGCGTTCGGCACGCCCCATTGCCGTCAGGGCAGGCGCCGCGCCCCGGCTTCGCGCAGCGCGGCGATGGTCGGATAGCCGTCGACCGCCATCAGCAGGTCGGCCTCGGCCAGCAGCGAGCGCAGCACATGCGCCGCGCCTTCGGCACCGCCCAGCGCCAGCCCATAGCTGTACGGCCGTCCGACGCCGACCGCGGTCGCGCCGAGCGCCAGCGCCTTCGCCACGTCGCTGCCCGACCGGACCCCCGAATCGAACAGCACCGGCGTGCTGCCGGCGGCCGCGACGACGTCGGGCAGCATGTCGATCGCGGCGATGCCGCCGTTCGCCTGCCGCCCGCCGTGGTTCGAGCAATAGATGGCGTCGGCGCCGCTATCGATCGCGCGGCGGGCATCGTCGGGATGGCAGATGCCCTTGAGGACGATCGGCAGCGTAGTCAGCGAGCGCAGCCAGGGCATGTCGTCCCACGTCAGCACCTTGCCGAAGGTGCCCGCCCAGGTCATCACGCCGGTGCGCACATCCTGTTCGGGCGGGCGGCCAACCATCGTGCGGAAGCGGGGGTCGGACCAATAGTTGGACAGGACGTGCCCGCGCAGCTGCGGGAAGTTCGAATCGTTGAGGTCGCGCGGCCGCCAGCCCGTCACCCAGGTGTCGAGCGTGACGATGATTGCCTTGTATCCCGCCGCTTCGGCACGGTGGACGAGGCTCTCGGCCAGGTCCTTGTCCTTCGGGGTATAGAGCTGGAAAAAGCCCGGCGTGTCGCCCATCGCCGCGGCGACGTCCTCCATCGGATCGTTCGACAGCGTCGAGGCGGTCAGCGGCACCCCGGTCAGCGCCGCGGCGCGCGCGGCGGCGATGTCGCCATGCCCGTCCTGCGTGCAAAGGCCGGTGACCCCGATGGGCGCCATGAACAGCGGCGTCGGCAGCGTCATGCCGAACAGATCGACCGACAGGTCGCGCACCGAGCAATCGACCATCATCCGCGGCACGATGCCCCAGTGCCGAAAGGCCGAGGCATTGCTGTCCTGCGTGAACTCGTCGCCGCAGCCGCCCTGGACATATTTGAGCAGCGACGGCGCCATCGCCGCCTGCGCGCGCGCCTCGAGCCCCGCGAAATCGACAGGATATTTGGGCAGCACGCCGCTGAGCCCGCCGAAATAGATCTCGTGCTGAAAATCGCCGTAGTGCGCCATGGCCGCCCTGTCCCCTTTCGTTGATCGACGCCGATGATAAGCCGATCGCGCCGCGCGCGTCCATGCATGGATTGCATTGCGGCGTCATGATCCGATCCGGCATGGCCGCCCGCGCGCCGGCGCGCTAGGGACGAATGCATGACCGACAAACGCCTTTGCCGCCGCCTGGGAATCATCGGGACCGGCCGGGTGGCGCATGCGCTGATGCTGGCGCTTGCCCCTTATGCCGACCGGCCGCCGCTCGTCTGGGGCCGCTCGCGGGAGCAGGCCGAGGCCCTCGCCCGGGAGGCTGCCGGCGCGGCCGCCACCGACCTGCGCGAGATCGCCGAAGCGTGCGACCTGATCGTCATCGCGGTCGCGGACGACGCGGTTGCGGCCATCGCGGCCGGGCTGGCGCGCGATCTGGCGCCTCCGCATGCGCCCTTCGTCTTTCACGTCAGCGGCCGCAGCGGCGCGGCGATTCTCGATCCGCTGGCGGCAGCGGGAGCACAGATCGCGGCGATCCATCCGGTGATGACCTTCACCGGCAATCCGCGCGCCGAAATCGAGCGGATGGCGGCCGCGCATTTCGCGGTCACGGTTTCGGACCCCGCGACGCTGCCGCGCGCCCGTGGGGTGATCGAACGGCTCGGCGGCACCGCGGTCGAGATCGACGAGGCGCAGCGCACCCTCTACCATGCCGCGCTCTGCCACGCCGCCAACCATCTGGTGACATTGCTCGCCGGTGCGTCGCAGGCCTTGCGCACCGCAGGCGCCGACGCGCCCGAGGCGATGCTGGCGCCGCTGGTCCGCGCCGCGCTGGAGAACAGTCTGGCGCACGGCTTTTCCGCGCTGTCGGGGCCGCTGCTGCGCGGCGACGGCGACACGATCGCCCGGCACCTCGCCGCGATCGACGCCGATTGCCCGGGGCTGGGCGCCCCCTATCGCGCCATGGCGCGCGCCACGCTCGACGAAATGGAGCGCGACGGCCTCGCCGCCGCTTCGCCGGCGATCCGCACCCTGCTGAACTGATGGCAGACCGGCCGGAAAGCCGTGCGGTCGGCCGCAGATAGGGAAAAATGGGGACGACTACTTATCCCGGCCCGTTTTTCACGGTGAGAAACAACTAACGATCGACGGCTTACCTATTGCGCCGGTCATCAATTGTTTTCGGCATTGTTCCGCACCGTCCGTGCCGTGTTCCGCGCCGTCCAAGACGGACGCTGGCGGGCATGGCAATCGGCAAGGGCACATAGCCGCCGCGAGAGACGATGCAACAGGGTCGCCGGGCCGAAAAGGCACGGTTCAACGCACATCTCACGGTCCCATAACAAGGAGACCCTGACCGTGCACAAGACGCGTATTTCGACCCTGCTCCTGGCCGCCACGCCCCTGGCGATCGCCCTCCCCGCGCCCGCGTGGGCCGACCCCACGCCCGAATGCAATGTCGGGAGCGGGACCCAATCGACCGAATGCGGCGCGAACAGCGTAGCGAGCGGAGCGCAATCGACGGCCATCGGCGAATCGGCGCGCGTCGACGCGGACCTGGCGACAGCGGTCGGCGCAGGTGCTTATGCCGACAACAAGGGCGCAACGGCGCTGGGCACCGAAGCCTATGCAACCGGCGTGGAAAGCACGGCGCTGGGATCCGGCGCCTATGCCAACAAGGAAGGCGATACCGCGCTGGGTTCCAATGCCAATGTCGTCGGCGCCTATGGTACCGCCGTGGGCGGATTGGCCGTGGCGCAAGGCGAATCGAGCACGTCGCTCGGCTACCACGCTGTGGCCGCCGGCGCGAGCGCCATGGCGCTTGGCGCCGACAGCCGGGCTGAAAAAGACGGCACGGCGATCGGTACCACCGCGCAAACCGGCGTTGGGGGTGTCGCCTTGGGAAGCATCGCCACATCCGGAGACAGTGCCGTCGCCGTCGGCAGCGCGGCCGAAGCTGATAAATATGGCGCCGCCGTCGGCACCAACAGCACCGCCGGCGAATACGCCGCGGCGTTCGGCTTCTACGCGAAAGCCGCCGACTTTGGCTCGGCCTTGGGATATGGGGCGGAGGTCACGCAGGCGACCGGCACCGCGCTCGGCACCGCAAAGGCCTCCGGCGCTGGCGGCGCGACCGCCGCGGGATATGGGGCCAAGGCCATTGGCGATGGCTCCACCGCCCTTGGCACTTTCGCTGAGGCCAGCGGCAACAACAGCATCGCGCTGGGCCGACAAAGCATGGCCAACGGCAATGGCGGCATCGCCATCGGCCCTCAGACCGTCGCCGATATTCAGGCGGTCGCCCTGGGTTTCGGTGCAAAGGGTATCGAGATCAACAGCGTGGCGATCGGCACCGGTGCCGCGGCCGACAGCGGCGCGGCGGTGGCGATCGGCGCCGGTTCCAGGGCCAGCGACGGCAAGGCAGTCGCGATCGGCTTTCAACAACTGGCGTCGGGCGATGGCGCGGTGGCGATCGGCGATCCCAATGTCGCGAGCGGCACCGGGGCCGTCGCCATCGGCGCGGACAACACCGCATTCGGCGACGGCGCGGTGGCGCTCGGCAACCGGTCGGTCGCGAAAGGCGACGGCAATGTCGCGCTGGGCAATGCGGCGTCGGCGACCGGCACCAATGCCGTGGCGCTGGGCGCCGGGTCGGTCGCCGATCAGGACAATGTCGCTTCGGTCGGCGCGGCGGGCGCGGAGCGGCGCGTCGTCAACGTTGCGGCTGGCACGACGGCCACCGACGCGGTCAATGTGGGCCAGGTGAACAGGGCCGCCACCGCGGTCACGGCCGCGCTGGGCGGCGGGGCGGCCTATGACGTGGGAAGCGGGGCGATGGCCGCGCCGACCTATATGGTCGGGGGAGCCGCCTATCATGACGTCGGATCGGCGATCGCCGCGATCGACGATGGCGTGTCGCAACTGGACAGCCGCGTCCACGCGCTCGAAAGCGTCTCCACAGAGGGATTTCGGCGCGCCAACGGCGGCATCGCGACGGCGATGGCGCTGGGGGGTACGATGATCGTGCCGGACAGCGATGTTTCGGTCTCGTTCAACCTCGCGACCTATCGCGGCGAACAGGGCTTTTCCGGCGCCGTGGTCGTCCGCGCCGCGCCGCGCGTCTATATCAGCGGCGGCTTTGCGGGGTCCACCGTCAAGGGCTCGACCGGCGGGCGCGTCGGCATAGCCTTCGGCATGTAGGGGAGGATGGGCCCTGGCCTTGCGCAAGGCCAGGGCCCACCCCAATCAAAACAGGGCGGACGTGGGAGCCGGTTCAGCCTGAACGGGATAATTTCCCGGCCGCCGAGCCTTGTGTTCGTGATGCTGTTCGGAAATGGCGCGCCGCACCGAGCGATGATGACAACTACATCTCCTCCATAGCCCTCTAAGGCCCTCCTTTGGTCGGAAATCGGGTTAGCAGTGGATTCAGCCACGTGACGCGGCGCTTGCCGAGGTTCAGAAGCAGCCAAGGAACTCGGCTCAAAAGGCCGTACCTCGATCGCTGGACAGCTCTTGAAAATCTCAACGGTTTCGGCGAGAAACGCCGTAGGCTTACAGGCAGAGTTGTTATCGCGTATCGCGATATAAGACATTGATGTTGGGCAGTGATGCTTCCATCTACCCTTATTGCAGCTTTACGGCTGAGCGGACGATCGATCGATCGCATAGGAGTGCCTGTAAGCCGCCAGTTTAGGGGGGCGGAGTGTCGAGTCTGGCGAAACTACAATCGGCTAAGTCGCTCGACGACCTAGCCGCGATCCTAGGGTACAAACCAGCGGCACTCGCCTACCTCCTCTATCACCTGCCCACCGCGCAGAAATATATTGCTTTCACGATTCCGAAGCGCGACGGGACGCCGCGAGAGATTCTGGCGCCGACACCCAAATTGAAGCTGCTCCAGCGTCGTCTCGCAAACGTCCTCTATCTAGCGCTGGCGGACATCGACAAAGCGGGGCCGCCCCGCCGGCATCTGTCGCACGGCTTCGCCAAGCATTTGTCGATTGTCACCAACGCAAATACTCACAGGCGGCGACGCTATGTGCTGAACCTCGACCTCAAGGATTTCTTCCCCTCGATCAACTTCGGCCGTGTGCGCGGTATGTTCATAAAGGACAAGCGCTTCGGGCTGGAACCGAAGATCGCGACCCTGATTGCGCAGATCGCTTGTCACGAAGATGTGTTGCCGCAAGGCAGCCCTTGCTCGCCCGTCATCTCGAACATCGTTGGCCACCTTCTCGATATTCGGCTCGTCCGCTTCGCTAAAGCGCAGAAGTGCACCTATTCACGCTATGCCGATGACATCACTTTCTCCACGAACGCCAAGACATTTCCTAGTGACGTTGCTGCCCCTATCGTTGGATCGGAGCACGAGTGGACGCTAGGCGCGGCGCTGCTCAAAGAGGTCGGCAAAGCTGGCTTCGTGATCAATCCAGCCAAGACCCGGATGCAATATCGTGGATCGCGTCAGGTGACGACCGGCCTGCTGGTCAACGAAAAGCCTAACATTCTGCCAGAGTACTATCGCACCGTCCGAGCGATGTGCTGGTCGCTATTCAACAAGGGGAGCTACTATCGTGTGGTGCCTGCCGCTTTGGTGGGCGGCAAGCTAGGTGATCCCGATGTGCAGAAGCCAGCAACGTCGCTCGCGCCGCTGCAAGGGATGCTTGGCCATGTCTACCATGTGCGCGATCAGGTCGATCAACGGCCTTCCGCTGAAAAGAAGAAAGAGCTGACGGCTACAGCGACACGTAAACTCTATCACCGATTTCTTTTCTACAGAAATTTCGTCGTCGCCCCCAAGGCGCTCATCATCCCCGAAGGCAAGACGGACTCGATCTATCTTCGAGCGGCAATGGAAAAGCTCACTGCCTATCACCCGCAATTAGGCACGATGGATAAGGCGAAATTCAAACCCGCGCTCAAGTTCATGAACTTTTCGAGCACCGTGCATGACGTGCTTCAGCTTGGCAACGGGGCGGGCGACCTCTTCCATTTCATCAGGAAGTATCCAGAGACGCTGAAACAATACCGTCATCGACCCTTGCCCAACCCGGTGATTGTGCTGATCGACAACGACGATGGCGCCAAGGAAATTTTCGGCGCTGCCAAGGGGCATGGTGCCGCTGGAATTTCGCTCACCTCCACGGACGCCTTCTACCGGCTCGGCCCCAATCTCTATCTCATCAAGACCCCGGAGATCGGCTCCAAGGGCAAAAGTTGTATCGAAGACCTATTTGATCCGGCGCTGCTGAAAACGGAAATCGACGGTAAAAAGTTCGACGCCAACAAAAAGCATGGCGAGCCTGGGAAATATGGAAAGCAGAGATTTGCCGAAAAGGTTGTGCAGCCGCAGAAAGACACAATCGACTTTTCAAAATTTTCGGGTTTGCTTGATCGCATTGTCGCGGCTCTAAATGACTACGCAGCCAATCCACCGCCACCTTAAGCGGTCATAATGTTGATGGTTTTGGTTGGCAATGAGTCAACGATTTATGAACGATAAGTACGTTAGTAGACGATAAGTCGATATCTATCGGAAAAATCCCTCTTGGGTTCGGGCGCAGGCTTATTACATAAATAGACGATAAGGATAGACGTTCCGAGGCAGGTCGGGGACATTCGCGATCGTGCGCGCTAGTTTCTGTGAGTAACGAATGCTGACCGGCACCGGGTCGTATAGTGCGTCATTATTCCAGTCCATCTTAGTCAATGCCAACGCCTCATGAGCGGTCAATTCCAGCGGACCGCTGCCAGCATGACGGATCAGCTGCAGCGGCCGGGGGATGCTCTTCTTGCCCTGATAGTAATCACCTTTGGTTGAAACCTCGGGAGCATTGCCCGCCACCCATACCAAGGCAGAATTGCCCGTGCGAATCACCATCGTCCCGCGCGGTACGGGAAATCCCGACGGTTTTGACGGCGGCTTCTCTACTCCCGACTTGATGAGCCAGACGCCTCGCCAGCACGACGCCGAGCTGACCTCGACACACTCGATTTCGGCTACACCGGTAAGCGCGTCGAACGCGCCCTCGATTTCTGCCTCCTTGAAGGCGGTCGTTTTGTGAATGACCATGCGTTTTGGTAGGTTGCCACCATTGCGCCCCTGATAGAGTTCCAAGCTACGGGCGAGGACCGCGCGCATGTCGTCGCGACTTAGAAAGGGGTTCCGGCGGGCTTCGGCCACGTCGGCCACCGGGTCTCGCGCCTCGAACGCGACGAACTGCATGCCGCCACCGTCCATATCGAAGACCTGCGAGCAGCACGTCACATAATGCGCGTCTTGTTGGTCACCGCGCAGGGCATAAGCCAATCCGATGTAGGCGGTGTCCGCCGGCACACCCTTCAGCGGCGCGAGCTTCCATGGCGTACCCGCAGCCTTCACATACAGCGCAGTTGAAAGACGCCACGCGAGCGAGGCCTTAAAGCTGAAGGTGAAGACGCGATCGTTCAGAACCTGGGTCGGAATATTATACTTCGCGCCCAGAGCCTTCAGCACGTCGTGTGCGTCAAAGAATTTTCCGCGTGTCGCCGTGTCCCAGTTGTCGGGAAAGTGGACCAGCACAACGTCGAACTCGTTGCGAACGGCGTCAAGGCGGCGGAGCGCGGCATCCATTGCAAGGTATAGGCGATGCTGCGCGTTGCCGTCACCCGGCAACTGGTCGAGGCGTTCAGGCCACTTGATGTGCGCGCTCGCTGGCGCGGGATCAAGTGCCACGCGGAACAGACGCTCAAAACCAGGATATTCCGGCACATATTCTGATCGGTCGGAAGGCCGATGCACGCCGCGCAACAGCTTCATCAGATCGCCACGACGATGGAAAGCGCTCTCCGGGCCAACAGTCGCGATTCGAATGCGGGGAGTGTATCCGCTAAACGATCCTTTCGAATACGGTCCGAAGTTCAGGAGGCCGCGCAACGGATGGACATCTACCTGGGTGGCGTCGGATGGCGAAAACGACAGGTTTGGCTCATCCAAGAGCGTGAATGGCGGCAGCTCGGAGAGGGCTGGGTTCGCCATCATTTGCTCCTGTCGAAGTAGGTATGGTGATGCGACGGTCGGCTAAACCCTGTGACGGGTGACACCGTGAACACGGCGTCAATGCCAGAGCCATCTTCGAGTCCGAAAGCGCTTCTAAGCGTGCCGCCCGTCTCGGTCAGAAGCTGGGCCCAGGCCCCAATAATGCTGGCCCAATTCCTATTATATCGCGGGGCCCATCGTTCGCGGCGCCAGTCACCGGCAGGATCACCCCGTTGTTCGGCTTGCATGCCCATTTCAGCCGCAGCTTCTTGCGCGACCAGATTCTCCGCACCTTCCGTTTGTGGCGTATCTTGTCGGGGCAACTGGACGAACGTGTAAGGCTCGAAGCCGCACCACCACTTTCCATCGACTTGTTCCAGCTTGAGGTGGACCCCCTCCTGAAACGGGAAGCCAAGCTTGGGCACTGTACCAAACAGGCTGGTGCCGTAGGCGTCGCGCAGCCGGGATAGGATTTGCTGCTGACGCCGCGTTCGATCAGGATCATCGCCGTCGCGCGGTGTCGCAACGACGAGCGAATGGCCCGAACGTCTGTAGCGTGGGATGAGCGGGCGCTGTCGGGCGAGAGATCGCACGAGCGTGTCGTATAACAATCCCATCGCCCAGCTATCGGCGACCGGATCCAGGTCGATCGTTCCAGCGAGCGATGGGCTGAGCGGAGCCAAGGCATCCAGGATTTCTTGGTCCCGACCGAACGCCGCTAGCTCACGCCCCAAAGCGGCCGCCGTTGCGCGACATCCCTTCGCCCTGAAGATCTCGCGCACCTCTGCCGACGTCGTCGATTGGCTCAGCCTGATGCGTCTGGCTGCGGCCGGCATCGACTGGAGCAGAATTGCCGAATAGCGCAGCACTGGGAAGGCGCGGGCTTTGGCATGTGGAATCTGAACGGGTACGAGACGCGGCGTAGGTCGCCCTTCCATCACCCGATCATGAAGCGGCTTGGGTAAATCGGTTACCTTGATGATATCGGCAGCCAGTTCGTCAAAGGTAGCGCACTCAACGACGGCCACGTCCACGCCAGCCGCTTCGGCGCGCTCTAGGAATTCGATCACTGCGGGCAGTAAACGCGAAGCTGAAGAGGTGAGCCAGTACACTCCGTTCGGAAATGGCGACGGCGCATCGAGAACCGTGTTCAGCGCCTCCATGATCGAAGCGTCGCGTCCGCTATAGCCGACGAAGATCATTCCGAAGCGCTTGCCGGATTCCACCAGCACATGCCGCATTCGGGCGTCCTGTTCCTCCAGTTCCGATCCCGTGTTCTTAATCGCGATCGACTGATAATCACCGTGGAGCTTAGCGACCAACGGCCAGTCCGATTCATTGAGGCACCGCATGGCACGGTCGGCAGAATCGATCGCCGCCACAGTCGGACGGTTCTGGTTGTCTACTGGCAGAATCCCGTTTGCCGAAAGCGCCGACTCCTCGATGAGCGGATCGAAGTTCGTGGTGAAAACGCAATCGACCTTGCCGGCAGCCATAAGACTGCCAAGTACCTTGTGACCAAAACAGGGAGTACCTTTGGAGATCGCATCGTCGATATATTGCCGGCGATGCCGGGCTTCTGGATACACCGCTTCGAAAGCCTTGGCATATTCCGTAGGATCGCCGTCAGGCGGCAACAGTGACGTTTGCCGGAAAAAGGCATCGATCCTGTCGATCCACACTGGATCAGCCGTATCGATCTCCCGCTTTGACAGGTTCGTCTCACGGCAAAAGATTTGCGCCTTGAAATCGCGGATCATGGCATAGCCGGTCGGAATGCCGGAGGCGGCCGATGCGCCAGCGCCAAGGAACCATGCCACGAGATTTGGCCTAAGATCGAAGGCGGTCGCGAATTGGGCAGCGGATATCGTTTTTATTGGCACTGACTCCCCCTTCAGGCCATGGTGGGGAGCGGGTCGGTTCCCTCGCTCAAAATGGCGAGATATCGCCGGTAACTGAACACGCGGCCCCGTTTGCGCCCGGTGATTTCCTCAACGATGCCGAACCGTTCCAGATCGGCGAGTGCCGCATTTACGGTCGGAGCAGAAAGCCCTGTTTGTTGGACGAGCTGGTTGGCTGTCAGGAACGGGTTCTGCTGAAACAGATCGTGGATACGCAATGCGGAGCCTGCCCGGTCGCTCTCAGCCGTGATCCGCTCGCGGTCTTCCTTGAACAGATCGACAATACGGGTAGCGGCCTCGAACGCCTGATTGGCCGTATCCGCAACGCCGGTGAGGAAGAAATCGAGCCAGGCTTCCCATGCCCCGTGCTCGCGCACCTCCTGAAGCAGTCGATAATAGTCGGCGCGATGAGTTTTCAAGTAGAGGCTCAAATAGAGCAGCGGCTTGCGCAGCACGCCGTTGACGCACAGGTACAACGTCACCAGCAAGCGGCCGATCCTGCCGTTGCCGTCCAGAAAAGGGTGGATGGTCTCGAATTGGACATGCAGCAGCCCGGCCTTGATGAGGGCGGGCAAACGCGAACCATCCTCGTGCATGAATCGCTCAAGCGCATCGAGACAACCATCCATCTCGGTCGGCGGCGGCGGCACGAAAAGTGCGTTGCCTGGACGTGAGCCACCGATCCAGTTCTGAGACCGCCGAAACTCGCCGGGATTTTTCGTGCCGCCGCGCCCGCTCTGTAGCAGCCGTTGGTGCATCTCGCGGATCAGACGGAGCGACAGCGGCAGGTCTTCCAGACGCTCCAGCCCATACATCATCGCATCGACGTAGTTCGAGACTTCGCGGATATCGTCGATCGGCTGGCCAGCCTGCGCCTCGGTTTCGAAGCGGAGCAAGTCCGAAAGGGTCGATTGCGTTCCTTCTATCTGGGACGAAAGGACGGCTTCCTTCCGCACGTACATATAGAGGAACAGTTCCTGGCGTGGCAGCAGCATGGTGATGCCGTCCAAGCGTCCCAAAGCCCGCTCCGCCAAACTCAGCTTTTCTAGCAGAGCGAGGACATCAATCGACGGTTCCGGTGGCAGTGAGGGGGGCACGAAGGCGCGCACTATTTCGCCCGCAACAGGAGTCTCTACAAAGCGGCCTAGCCGGTGGTTGGAAGCTGATTCGGGCATGCCCCATTATGCGGGTGCCGCGTTATTTAAGCAATTGGCGCTTGGCTTAAATAGCGGTTGAGCTAAGGTAAGCGCTCTTAAATAATCGGCGGCACCATCATGGGCGGGTACACCCAACGGGTTCGTGACAGTATTCTTCCGCTTTCATCGGCGGGAACCTTGCCGGCTGCGTTTGATGAGTGGTCCTTCACCGACAACACGGTCGATCACGAGTAACCCATCGAGACCTGTGAACTCTGCGGCCAGCAAGACCTTCGCTATCACTTCGAGATCGCCAATCACTATACCGATGCGACGCTTTGGGTCGGCTCCCACTGCATCCTTCAATTCGATGTGGCGGTCATCGAGAAAGGCCAGCGCCTATCTCCAACCGAGGCAAAGAGCCACCTCGCCAAGCTGACCCAGCAGATGCAGTTGGAATCCTATATCCGCACGCTTGAGCGGCTTGCCGCGAAAGAGAGCAATCCGATCCTGTCTGGCGCTCTGGACTACTATCGGAAGAACAAGAAGCTTACGCCGAAATACGCCGCAGTCGTGTTCTGGAAGCTTCAGGCCTTCAACATCGACCATCATCCGTCGTTCTTCCAGATCGAACTTCGTCGTGCCCAGCATATCGATGATCTGAGACAGATGCCGACCGCACGCATCCACCGTTTCTGGAGTGCATTGACGACCGCCCAGCGTCGCAAGGCGGTTGAACTTGGTCATACTCCCCCGAAAGACAGGATCGTCACCGATTGAACCATCGTCATCGCGCCCCGCCTGCAAGCTGCAGGCGGGGCGCTTTCGCATGGTCGCACCGTCACAAAATCAGATGGAGATCAGGATGGAGGTGTTCGGGACCAATCGGCCTTCACATCCTGATCCGGTCCTTTCGCCCGGCCGCCGCTCCGCTCCGGCCGGGCCGGTTGCTTGGGGGCTCTGCCCCCTGGCGCGGCGCAAGGGATCGCCGGCGCTCGACCGGGACGGTCTTCCCAGCCTTCCGCGCGGATGCGTGTTTCCCACTCTCGCCATGGCTTCGATCCGCTTGTGCAGGCCGGGTGATCCCCCTCCGTCCCGGTCGCCCTTGCACCTTGCACCCCCCGGTCTCGCCGACGGGCAGGGTTGCAGCGCAGCGCTGCGCTTCAACCCAAGCCCATAGGAGAAAGACCATGACCACGACCGAAACCAACACCCCGACCGACGAACACGGCGCGACCGTCTTCATCCCGCTCAACAAGCTCAAGAAGCACCCGAAGAATGCCCGCAAGACCCCGCACAGCGAGGCGTCTATCGAGGCGAAGGCGGCGAGCATTGCCGCCAAGGGCATCCTGCAAAATCTGGTGGTGGAGCCGGAAGCGGACGCAGAGGGTGCGCCGACCGGCTTCTACCTCGTCAGCATCGGGGAAGGCCGCAGGCTGGCGCAGATGCTGCGCGTGAAGCGCAAGGAGATCAAGAAGACCGAGCCGATCCGCTGCGTCATCGACACGGCGAATGACGCCGCGGAAATCAGCCTCGACGAGAACGTGACCCGCGAGGACCTGCACCCTGCCGACCAGTTCGAGCGCTTCCGCGAGCTTTCGGAGGATCGGGGATGGGGCGCGGAGGAAATCGCCGCCCGGTTCGGCGTGACCGCCCATGTGGTGAAGCAGCGGATGCGGCTCGGCGCGGTCAGCCCCAAGCTGTTGCAGGTCTATCGCGACGGCGAACTGACCTTGGACCAGTTGATGGCCTTCGCCATCACCGACGATCACGCTCGACAGGAACACGTCTATGAGAATCTGTCCTACAACCGCGATCCCTCCATCATCCGGCGCGACCTAACCAAGATGAACGTCGCGGCGACGGATCGCCGCGCGGTCTTCGTCGGCGCGCAAACCTATGCCGAGGCAGGCGGCAACATCATCCGCGACCTGTTCACCGAGGATCGCGGCGGCTTCTTTGAAGACCCCACGTTGCTGGACCGGCTGGCCGTCGAGAAGCTGGAACGGATCGCCGCCGAGGTGCGGGAGACCGAAGGCTGGAAGTGGACCGCCGGCTATCTCGATTTCCCTCATGCGCATGGGATGCGCCGCGTCTATCCGCATTCCGTGGAGCTTTCGGAGGAAGACGCCGCCGCCTACGACGCCGCGCAGGACGAGCTTGAGCGCCTGAATGCGGAATGGGAGGATGCCGATATTGACCTCCCGCCCGAGGTGGATGCGCGGTTCGCGGAGCTCGAAGCCGAGATCGAGCGGATCGACGCCAAGCGCCATGCCTATGATCCCGACGAGATCGCGCGCGGCGGCGCGTTCGTCGTCGTCGGCCCTAGCGGCGATGTTCGGATCGAGCGCGGCTTCATTCGCGCCGAGGACGAGGCACCGGAGCCGGAAGCGAAAACCGCAGAGGATGGCGAAACCATCATTGACGGGGTGCGGGTCAACGGTGACGGCGAAATCCTCGACGGTGACGGCGAAGGCGATGACCTCTCCGAAGCCGAAGCCGAGCCGGAAGAAGAAGCCGGGGATGCGGGCAAGCCGCTGCCCGATTCCCTCATTCGCGACCTGACAGCACACCGCACCCTTGGCCTGCGCCTCGCCCTTGGCGAGCAGCCGGATATGGCCTTGATCGCCGTCATCCACACGCTGGCTGCGCAGACCTTCTATCGAGGCGGCAGCACGGCCCATTGCCTCGAAATCAGCCCGACGAGCAATTACCTCCCCGCCCACGCGGACGGCATCGAGGATACGGCGGCGGCGAAAATGCTGAACGACCGCCATGCCGGATGGGCGACGGACATGCCGCGCGATGTGGCCGACCTTTGGAGCTTCGTCGCCGGTCTCGACCATGCGAGCCTCATGGCCTTGCTCGCGCATTGCGCCTCGCTGACCGTCAATGCGGTGAAACTGCCGTGGGAAACCAGCAAGCGCCGCGCCCATGAAACGGCGGACAAGCTGGCGACGGCGGTGACGCTCGACATGACGGCGCACTGGACGCCGACCGTGCGGAGCTACTTCGGGCGCATCACCAAGGCCCATATCCTTGCCGCTGTTCGTGAAGCCCTTGGCGACGAGGCAGCGGAGCGGATCGCGGACAAGAAGAAGGTGGCGATGGCCGAAGCCGCCGAGCAGCTTCTGGCCGGGACCGGCTGGCTTCCGCCCGTGCTGCGCACCGCGCGTCCCGCTTGGCTCGACCGGCAGGCCGAGACCTTCGCCCTCGCACCCGTCGAGCCTGTCCTCTCGCAGGAAGCCCATGATGACCATTTCGCCATCGCAGCGGAATGAAGAAGGCAGGCCGGGGGCGCGCAAGGGGCCCCGGCTTTCTTTCCATCCGAAAAAATCGCGGGCCGCGCCGTCGCGCGGCCCGATCACCTCGACCGTCGCCACGGTCGCAACCACCATGAAGGAGGAGAACCATGGTTGCCGTCATGCTGATGAGCGTCGTGTTGATCGCCGGGCTTTGCGTCCTGGCCTATACGCTCGCCACCTACGCCTTGCCCTTCATGCTCGGCGTCACCGCCGCGCAGTTCGCCTATCACACCGGCGCGGGATTCATCGGCGCGGGCCTTGTCGGTTTTGTCGCCGCCGTCGCCGCCTTCGGCGTGCTGGCGCTGTTGTTCGACACGCTGCGCTCACCGATCCTGCGCCTGATCGTGGCGCTGGTCTTCGCCGCGCCCGCCGCCGTCGCGGGCTATGCGCTCGTCCACGGCGTCACCAAGGAAGCCGTGCCGTCTGAAATCTGGCGGCAAATCTTCTGCATCATCGGCGGCGCGTTCGTCGGCGTCTCGGCGCTGTTGCGGCTGGCGGGATCGGCCAACGCGCCAAGCGCCTAGACTAGATCGAGTGGCGATCAGGTTCCCGAGAGCACTTCCACGAAGGAGCCGTCCGCCGTCTCGATAGCAGGCGCGAAATCGCCGTGCTGCGTCGATTCAAAAATGATGAGGACCGCGATACGACCGTCCTCGTAGTAGCTTTCGTCGGCGACCTCCACTTGCGAGGGATGAAGGTGCCGCCAGATGCCATCGGCATCCGACCCTAGATCGTCAGGGAGAAGTTCACTTTCCTCATGCACGTCGACCATTTCCTTGGTCGCCACTTTTCTGATCGCGACGGCATCCGCAATGACGCGGGACATCGCAGCAATCTGCGCGTCCGAGGGGCCGTCGCGTGTAGCGCGCACGATCACTTGAAACGAACCGCCGAATGGCTCCAGTTCGACCATTCCCTCCCAATAGCCGCTGCCATATTGCAACGTCCCGAATGTCGGATAGGTCATAGTGTGTCGCTTGAAGACGCTCATGTCAGACCTATATCACCTTTTCGGCATCAGCCTCGGCCGATAGCGATTGAGGAAAGATCGGTCGCGGGATTCACGATGATCTCGGCTTGTTTCCGCTCCGAGTAGCGGTCCACGAGCTGCGCCGTGTGCGGGCGCAGCAGCACCGTGAAGCGCACCAGCTCCTCCATCACGTCGACGATGCGATCATAGTAGCTCGACGGTTTCATTCGGCCTGCCGCATCAAACTCCTGAAACGCCTTCGCCACGCTCGACTGATTGGGGATGGTGAACATCCGCATCCAGCGGCCGAGCAGGCGCAGCGTGTTGACCGCGTTGAACGATTGCGATCCGCCTGAGACCTGCATCACCGCGAGCGTGCGCCCTTGTGTCGGACGCATTCCCTTCATCTCCAATGGCAGATGATCGATCTGCGCCTTCATGATGCCCGTGATCTGGCCGTGGCGTTCCGGGCTGCACCAGACCATCCCTTCCGACCACAGGGCATGTTCGCGCAATTCGTGGATGGCGGGATGATCGTCTCCCTTCACCTGATCGGGCAGCGGCAGATCGGACGGATCGAAGATGCGCGTCTCGGCTCCGAAGAACTGGAGCAGCCGCGCCGCTTCCTCAACGGCGAGGCGCGAGAAGGAACGGTCGCGCAGAGAACCATAGAGCAGCAGAATGCGCGGCGGCGGGCTATCCGCACCAAGCCCGAGGGCTGGCCGCTCGTGGATATGACGGCAGTCGAGCGCCGGCATATGATCCGGCTCGGCAAGGTCTCGCAGGCGCGTCACGCACTCATTCCCTTCTCATACCAACCGCGCGAGCGCTTCACGATCGTCACGACAGACAACATCACCGGCACCTCAACCAGCACACCGACCACAGTGGCGAGCGCGGCACCCGACTTGAGGCCGAACAGGCTGATGGCCGCAGCTACCGCCAGCTCGAAGAAATTCGACGCGCCGATCAGCGCGGCCGGAGCCGCCACGCACCATGCCACGCCGAGGCGGCGGCTCAGCCAATAGGCCAGCCCCGCGTTGAAATAGACCTGGATCAGAATGGGGACGGCCAGCAGGGCGATCACCGGCGGCTGCGCCACGATGGCCTCGCCCTGAAAACCGAACAGCAGCACCAGCGTCGCCAGCAGCGCGGCGAGCGAGATCGGGCCGAGCCGGGCCAGCAGCGCGTCGAGCGCAGCCTGTCCACCCCTCGCCAAGACGCGGCTCCGCACGAGTTGCGCGACGATCACCGGCACGACGATGTAGAGGCCGACCGAGATCAGCAGCGTGTCCCAAGGCACCGTCACCGAGGCGACACCGAGCAGCAGCCCGACCAGCGGCGCGAACAGGAACACCATGAGCACGTCGTTCAACGCGACCTGGCTCAAGGTATAGGTCGGATCGCCGTCGCAGAGGTTCGACCAGACGAACACCATCGCCGTGCAGGGCGCGGCGGCGAGCAGGATCAGCCCGGCGATATAGGACGAGCCCTGTCCGTCCGGCAGCAGCGGCGCGAACAGCCAGCCGATGAACAGCGTGCCGAGCAGCGCCATCGAGAAAGGTTTGACCGCCCAATTGATGAACAGCGTGACGCCGACGCCGCGCCAATGCTGCCGCACCGATCCTAATGCGCCGAAATCGATCTTGAGCAGCATCGGCACGATCATCAGCCAGATCAGCACCGCCACCACGAGGTTGACGCGGGCGATCTCGGCCGAGGCGATGGCGCTGAACAGGCCCGGTAGCAGATGGCCAAGCGCGATGCCCGCCACGATGCAGAGCGCCACCCACAGGGTCAGGTAGCGCTCGAAAAAGCCGATGCCGGGGCGTGGCGGCGCGGTCGCCGCGAGAGGAGCCGTGGACATGGAAACCTCAGACGATCCGGTTGCCATGTTCGTCCACAACCCGTTCGCCGTCCTCCTTCGCGAACGCGCCGCGCTGGGGCGATGACAGGAGGTCCAGCACGGCCTCCGATGGGCGGCAGAGCTTCACGCCGAGCGGCGAGACGACCAGCGGCCGGTTGATGAGGATCGGGTGCGCCATCATCGCGTCGATCAGCACGTCGTCGGGCAGAGCCTCGTCGCCCAAACCCAGTTCCGTATGGGGCGTTCCCTTTTCGCGGAGCAGATCGCGCGGTTTCATGCCCGCCCGGTCGATGAGCTGGACGAGCAGCGCGCGGGCCGGCGGCGTCTTGAGATATTCGATGACATGCGGCTCGATCCCGGCATTGCGGATCATCCCCAACGTGTTGCGCGAGGTGCCGCAATCGGGATTGTGGTAGATGATGATGTCGGTCATGGGCGCGGTCCTTCGCAGCAAGGCATCAGTTCCTCGACAATCGGCGCGCACAGTTCGGGCCGACCCGCACAGCAATCCTTGACGAGATAGAGGGTGAGCGCGCGAAGCGTGCCGAGCTCCGCGCGATAGATGATGGAACGGCTATGCCGCTCTGATGTGACCAGCTTCGCCCGTGTCAGGATCGAGAGATGCGACGACAGGGTGTTTTGCGGCACATCGAGCAAACGGGCGATCTCCCCCGCCGGCAGGCCGTCAGGTTCGTGCCGTACCAGCAGACGGAACGTGTCGAGCCGCGTCGGCTGCGCCAGAGCGCTCATAGCGAGAATGGTCGATTCTGAATCCATATATCGAGAATAATGGATATATTGAGATGCGTCCAGATCGACAGATCAGAACAGACGGAAATTTTTGGCGTTGCCCTTCGGGCCGCGCTCTCGGCTGCGCCGGAACCACGCCTATGGCGCGTTTCCGCCATTCGGCTTCGATCACTAATGCGACAGAGGCGGCGGCGATCATTTCGCCGAAAGCCCCGCAAGCACGAGGCGGTCGAGGGGCTGGCCTTAGTCGCCATCATGCCGAGACCGGCGAGTTGGGGAGCATGACGCCCGGAATCGATCCGCTGACAGGGCAACGCCGGGATGCTCGGATCGCCCGCTTGGTCGGGATCAGGCGCGGCATCATGCGGGTGGACTTTCGGCAGCGACGTGCAGGGTCAGCGCAGTGAGGGTGCCGAAACAGGCCATGGGTTCGGAATCACTCCCGAAAAGGCCGGGTCCGGGCCATGACGGCGAGGATCAGACGACGGCGCAACGCCCAGCAAGGCCCGCGTCGATTCCGTTCTCGAGCGTCGAGGCGCAGGGACGGCCGCCATTGCCGTATTCCCCCGACTTCCTGAAACGGGCGCTCCATCCGCGATCTCGATTGGCATGGGTCTGACCGAGGACCGGCTTCGCCTCGCTCGTCTCCCGCAACGTCCGTCACCAACTTTTTTCCGCCGCCTTCGGCTTTGCATCGCGAAGCAAAAAAGCCGTCGCCGGCCGCCTTCCACTTCGTTCCAGCCCTGAGCCCACCCCATCGCGCAAGCGCGACGTGGACCCCGAGCGGGTGCGGGCCGATCGTCCTCGGTCTCACGACCCCCATCGAGGTCGCAATGGAGCGGCCCGACAGGAAAAGGAATACAACAATGGCGACCATCGGCACCTTCACCAAGAACGAAAACGGCGCGGGCTTCACCGGCGCGGTCAAGACCCTGACCCTCAACGTCAAGGCCAAGTTCGTCCCCTCCGAGGGCGAAAGCGAGCGCGGCCCCGACTTCCGCATTTTCGCCGGCGCGACCGAGTTCGGCGCAGCCTGGAAGAAGACCGCCCGCGATACGCAGCGCGAATACCTCTCCGTCAAGCTGGACGATCCGAGCTTCCCGGCCCCGATCTACGCCAGCCTGGTCGAAGCCGAGGATGGCAGCGGTCACAACCTCATCTGGTCCCGCCGCAACGGCGACTGAGACCGGCCCTCCAGAAGCCCCGCCAAGCGCGGGGTTTCTCTATGCTCATGTCCGCCGCCTTCAGAACAAGGAATCGGGATGCAGGGCCTTCAGGCTTTGCGCTCGCGCGCATCCCGATCGGATCTCGTCCCCGGCGTCCGCTCCGCTCTCGCCGGGCAGGTTGCTTGGGGGTCTCCCCCCGGCGCGGCGCAAGGGATCGCTGGCGCTCGACCGGGGCGGTCTCCCCGGCCTTCCTCCACGTCGTTCCGCCGTTCCGTGCAGGCCGGGTGATCCCCCTCCGCCCCGGTCGCCCTTGCACCTTGCACCCCCCGGTCTCGCCGACGGGCAGGGTTGGAGCGCAGCGCTGCGCTCCAACCCAAGCCCATAGGAGAAAGACCATGTATCATCAGCTTGCCACCCGGTTCGGCCGCAACAGCCATCAGATCAGCGGGCGCGAGCCTCTGGATAATGAGGCGCTTTATCGGCACGTCCCTTCGATCTTCGCCAGCGAAGCCCATGACAGCCGTTCCGAGCGTTACGTCTATGTCCCCACCATCGACATCGTGGAGGGCCTGCGCCGGGAAGGATGGTTCCCGTTCTTCGCCGTGCAGTCGGTTCCGCGCGACGGTTCGCGCCACGGCCACGCCAAGCACATGCTGCGCCTGCGCCGGGATGGCGGCATCGGCAAGCCGGAGGCGGCGGAAGTCATCATCGTCAACAGCCATGACGGGACCAGCGCTTACCAGATGTTCGCGGGGATGCTGCGTTTCGTATGCACCAACAGCATGATTGCAGGCGAGCGGTTCGAGGAAATCCGCGTTCCCCACAAGGGCGGCATTCAGGAGCAGATCATCGAGGGGGTCTATACCGTCGCGGAGGATTTCCCGCGCCTTATCGACGCCACCGAGACCATGAAAGAAACACTGCTTTCGCGGGACGAGCAGCGGGTTTTGGCCGAAGCCAGCCTTGTCGCCCGCTATGGCGAGGAGGAAAGCCCGGTTCAGCCGGATCAGATCATCATGCCACGCCGCCATGAGGATGCGGGGCAAAGCGTCTGGAGCACGTTCAATGTCATTCAGGAGCATTTGACCAAGGGCGGCTTGCGCGGACGACGCCAGACGTCGGATGGCCGTATCCGCCGCACGCAAACCCGCGCCATCAACGGCATCGATCAGAATGTCGGCCTCAATCGCGCGCTCTGGACGCTGGCCGAGGGGATGCAGCGCTTGAAGGGGAATTGACCCCGAGCGCGACAGGGCCGCCGCCCCGGCGGCCCTACCTCTTCCCGCAATCAAAGAGGCGGAAATAATCGCGCCGATCCGGCCTTGCGGATCGGCGGTGCGGCCATGCCCGAGATCATGGCCGCGCTCGCCGGGCTGCGCCCGGCTCGCAAAACAACAGCTTTCATCTTAAGAATAGAGTAACCACACCCGGTCGGCAGAGCCGCACCAGGTTTCGTGCTTCACTAACTTCAACCACTTAGACTTGCATCGGACACTCTTTGCTCGGGTTTCACAGTAGATCGCCCGCGTAAAGAGGTAACGCCATGCTGAACATCGACTGGCGTTCAGCGGCAGCGTACAGGCATACCAAGAGTATTGCTGCCGCCGGTTTCGCCTGGGAATATCTTCGCCGCGATGCGGATTACCATCGCGATTATCGGGCCATCAGCCGTGACCGGAAGCCGAGCACCGATGTGCTGGAGGCGTTCACACGGCGCTGGGGGTTGCGATTTCCCGAGCGACCCTGAAACCTCCGCAGACGAACAGGCACTCTTCTGGAGTCCTGGCGTCCGGCCGCAGGCCGTGAAGCTGCTGCCTGTCGAGCATCACGACGGCGACACCGAGCCGATAGTAACGCTCGCCCATCTCGACGGCCTCGACCTGCGCCACGCCGCTGATGGCTGGCACGGCATCTGGCAGGTCGATGGGGTGACACATCAGTTCTGGCTTCCCGACGCCGTGCCCGATGCCCCCGCATTCTATGCCTCGATCCTGCCGATGGACGATTTTCATGACTTGCGCGCGCATGCCTCCCAGCGACTCCGGCGTTCCTTCCGCGGCGACCGGCCGGGCCGCGACTTTCGAGCGATGCCGACACAGCTTCGGCAGCTCCACATCCTCGCGCTGCGCGCCCTCGACGCGAAGCTCCATGGCGAGAGCTATCGCGCCATCGCCGAAGTGCTGCTCGGATTCGAGGGCACGAAGGAGGATTGGGAGGTCGATTCCCGAAAGAACAAGGTGCGCCGCCTTGTCGCCAACGGCATCGCCATGATGCGCGGCGGCTATCGTCTTCTTCTCCACTATCCGATCAAGTCCCCGCGCAAATAACCAGCCGCATCAGGGGTGCCGTCAGCGCGTATGCGCAAATTCGGCACGCTACCCGCCGCCGATGCCTCGCCATGGTTCGCCACAGCCCGCCGCCACGAAGGCCGCGCGCATCAACGACGAACCAGAGGTGATCCCATGGCCAACCCCTTGGCAGGCCTGCCGCCACGACTCTTGCGCACGCAGGAAGCCGCCCGCTTCCTCGGCATTTCCATCCGCACCCTTGAGAAGCACCGGACCTACGGAACCGGCCCGACCTATCGCAAGATCGGCGGCCGCGTCCTCTACACCGTCCACGATCTCGAATCCTGGTCGGAGATCGGCACCCGCAAATCCACCCGCGAGACGACGGCCGGCACGGTTTTCCCCGCGCGTCCCCTGACGCCGGAAGAGCGGGGCAAGTGCTGAATGCTGCGCGACGACGATCATAGCCCCGCGCAGCCGACCGATGCGAGCGAGCGCAGCCACCTCAACCCCTTCGTGGTCGCGACTGGCGATGCCACCCCGCGCGACCAGCGCGACCTGATGGAGCGGCCCTTCTTCTCTCTGGCGAAGACGCCGCGCACAAAACCCATTCTCTACAAGGCCGCCGATGTCGAGGTGCAGGTGCTCGCCATGCCCGAACACGGCATGGCGACCATCTGGGATGCCGATGTGCTGATATGGGCCGCCTCGCAGATCGTGGCGGCCGAGAACGACGGCCTGCGTACCTCGCGTTTCTTCCGCTTCACGCCCTATCACCTGCTGCGCGCTATCGGGCGGCCGACCGGCAACCGCCAATATGTGCTGCTGAAGGCCGCGCTCGCGCGCCTGCAATCTACCGTCATCGCCACGACGATCCGTAACGGCCCACATTGGCGGCGTCGGCAATTCTCGTGGATCAACGAGTGGGAGGAAATGACGACGCGCACGGGCCGCGTCGAGGGCATGGAATTCGTCCTGCCCGAATGGTTCTACAACAGCGTCGTCGACCGCTCGCTCGTCCTCACCATCGACCCCGCCTATTTCCGGCTGACCGGGGGCATAGAACGCTGGCTCTATCGCGTCGCCCGCAAGCACGCCGGCCACCAGCGCCACGGCTGGCTGTTCGAGGTCGCGCACCTTCATGTGAAGTCCGGCAGTCTCGCCCGCGTCTCCGACTTCGCGCTCGACCTGCGCCGTATCGCCGCCCGCCAGCCGCTTCCCGGCTATCGCCTTGAGATCGAGCGGGAGCACGGCCGCGAGCTGCTGCGCATACGCCCCGAAACCTTGTCCACAGTGCCTGTTGAAAAGGATGTGAATACCATCGGCACATCAGGCGCACGGGGTATCGGCACATCGGGCGCAGCTCTATCGGCACATCAGGCGCAAGGACCGCAGCTAAGCCTATGGCCTGAAAAGCAGAATCCGACTGCTAACTTAGAGTCTAACAGAGAATCTAACTCTTCTTCTTTGACGCACGCGCACGCGAGGCGTGGTGCCGGTGCCGCTCGTTCCATCGCCGACGTGCTGCGCGACATGCTTGCCGCCGATGACCGCCATGGAGGCCGGTCATGAGCGACAGGGCTTCCCACCGCGCGCATGGCCGTCCGCTGACGGACGGGCCAGCGCCGTTCACCACACTGGCCGAACTGACCTTCGAGAAACGCAAGGTCGAGCACTGGATCAGGTTCGGGCGCAAGAGCTATGAACAGATCCTCGATCGTCGCCGCAGCGTCGTCGGCTTCGCGCCCGACAGCATCTTCGCCTTCGTCCGCTGGGCGGCGGGCGAGCATGGCACGATCGTCTCGCGCATCGACATCGTGCGCGCCATCCGCCGCGGCGAGACGTTCCAGACGCTGCCCTTCGTCCGGCCTGGTGGCGACATCCTCTTGCGGATCGACGGCTGGCCCAAGGTCCAGCGTGCGCTTGCCGCGATCGACGCGGTGGAAGCGCTCCGCCTCGATCCGGCCGACGCTTCGCCCGATCACTGGCGGCACGTCCATAACCGGCTTTCCGCCGGACTGGAGCCGAGCGCCTACACGCCCGAGCGCCATGCTGCGTGGATCGGCCGCCGGAGGATCGACCCATGAGCCGCCGCCGCATCCTCGCGGTGACGTTGCTCGCCGTCATAGGTATCGCCGCCACCAGCGCAGCCGATATGCCGACAAAACTCCTCTGGAACGCCACGGCGAGCGCGCCGGTCGGCTTCTACACCATCGAGCCGGCCAACCGGATCGAAGTGCCGGAGCTGGTCGCCGTCAGGCCGCCGGAACCGCTCGCCGGCTTCATGATAGAGCGCGGCTATGTCGGGCGCGGCGTGCCGCTCTTGAAGCGCGTCGTCGGTCTCCCCGGCCAACGGGTTTGCCGCACCGGCCGCGCCATCACGGTCGATGGCGTCGAGATGGGCGATGCGCTCGACCGTGACCGGATCGGCCGCGCTCTGCCGGTCTGGCAGGGCTGCCGCGTCATCGCCGACGGCCAGCTCTTCCTCATGAATTGGGATGTCTCCGACAGCCTCGACGGCCGCTACTTCGGACCGATCCCCGCAAGTTCCGTGATCGGCCGCGCGCTGCCGCTCTGGACCGACGAGGACGGCGACGGCCGCTTCGTCTGGCGCGCGCCGATCCACTGACCGCTTCCCCATCGACGGAAGCGGTGTCCGCCGATGGCTTTCCCAACACCACCGCATGGAGACAATCATGCCGCAAATCGGTCAATTCACGCGCGAAGGGTCCGGCTTCACCGGGCACGTTCATACCCTCACGCTATACCGCGAACTCACCATTGTTCCCGCCGATCCTTCGGACTCGGAGAACGTGCCGGACTATCGCGTCCATCACGGAGCCGACGACGGCCCGGAGATCGGCGCGGCGTGGAAACGCACCGGCGAGAAGGCCGGCGAATATCTGTCGGTGCTGCTCGACGATCCCGGCTTGCCGCAGCCGATCCGCGCGAACCTGTTCCGCGACGACGATGCGGGATCGTTATGGTCGCTGCACTGGACGCGCCCGAAACCGCGCGAAGAGCGGGACTGAAGTCATGCGGTCCTCTGTCATCATCGCGCTCAAAGCCCTCATTCCTTTGTTCGCGGGAAAGCCGTCGCATTCCTTCGTCCCGCTCGACCACAAGTCGGCCGGCGCGCGCAGCGAAGGTCAAGGGCGGCCACCGGCCGGCGCTTCGCGCGCACCCTTGACCGCAGCGAGCACGCTGGCAGGCTGGTGGTTCGGCGGAGAAAGGCAAGCACGGCGCTATGCCGTTATCCTGATCGCTGGCGCGCTCGCGCTCGGTGCAGGGCCGGCGACGACCTTGGCGCAGTCCGCGCCCGTTACGCGCACGGTCGCAGCCGATCCGCATAGCGGCCACATCGCCGAGGCGTCGCAGCGCTTCGGTATTCCCGAGCACTGGATTCGCGCTGTGCTGCGCGCCGAGAGCGCGGGCGACGTGCGCGCGATCTCGGCGGCGGGTGCGATCGGGCTGATGCAGGTCATGCCCGATACCTGGGCGGGCCTGCGCGCTCGCTATCGGCTCGGCCGCGATCCCTACGATCCGCGCGACAACATCCTCGCAGGCACCGCTTATCTGCGCGAGATGTGGGACCGCTACGGCAATGTCGCGGCGATGCTCGCCGCCTACAATGCCGGTCCCGGCCGCTATGACGAGCACCGCGCGACAGGCCGTCCGCTGCCCGCCGAGACCCGCGCCTATGTCGCCGGGCTCGCCCCGGTGCTCGGCGGCGCGGTCGCGGCCGAGACACCGGAGAAACAATCCGCGCCGCCACCCGACTGGCGCGATGCGCCGCTCTTCGTCATGCGTCCGGGCGACAGGCACAGCGCCGATCCGGCGCAGACTATCGGCACATCAGGCGACGCCCGCTCGACCGTTCCGGTGCGTGAGCGTCGCGATGCGGAGCCGCGTGACGGCAGCATGTTCGTCGCGCGCGCCGACGATGGGAGAACGCCATGAGGATGGCGCTCCCGCGCCCGCTTGCGCTGGTTCCGGTGTGCAGTCAGGCAGGGTCGCGCCTGGCTGCATTCCCGGTTCTCAGGACAGGAAGGGAAGAAAGGGCGGAGGGCAAGATAAAGGAAACCGGCACCATGGGGCGGCGGTTTCTGGGTAAGCCCTTGTCTGCACACTGTTTTGGGGCGGCGCTGGTGGCACCTTGTTTATGGAGCCCGCGTGCCGCGTCTCGGCGCAAAGCCTTGGCTTTGCAGGGTTTCGACCGGCACCATGGCCCGAAATCGAGCGGTTTTCCGCATTTCGGGCCGGAGGCGCACTATTGAGCGCCGACGACGAATTCCGCTTCCGCCCGAAGGCCGGCCGCATCCGCGCCGACACGCCCAAGGCGGGCAAGGCCAAGAGCTTTCTGACGCAGGCGAAGAAGCTCGCCCGCCAGCAGAGCAACAGCCCGTCGCGGTCATCGTCGTCATCGTCGCCGCGCTCCAGACCGGCGGCGACCACGAAGGGCGGCAAGGCCACACGCTCCGCCAAGGGGCCGGGCCTCAAGCGCGGACGCGGTGCGGCCTTCGTCCGCGCCCGAACCTTGTCGGGTGGATGGAAGCACAGCACGCCCGGTCAGCGCCGTGTCGTCGTCAAAACCCGCTACGTTCAGGGCGCGGGCAAGAACGGAAAATCCGCCGCCCATCTGCGTTACATCCAGCGCGACGGCACCTCGCGCGACGGCGAGCGCGGCCAGCTCTATTCCGCCACCGAGGACCGCGCCGACGGGACCACCTTCGTCGAGCGCGGCGCGGACGATCGCCACCAGTTCCGCTTCATCGTCTCGCCCGAGGATGGCGCGGACCTTTCCGACCTCACGGCCTATACGCGCGACCTCATGAGCCAGGTCGAAACCGATCTCGGCACCCGGCTCGATTGGGTTGCGGTCAATCACCACAATACCGGCCATCCGCATATCCATGTCATCGTGCGCGGCACGGACGAGCTGGGCGAAAACCTCGTCATCAATGGCGACTATCTCGCCAACGGCATCCGCGAGCGGGCGAGCGAGCTGACCACGCTGGAGCTTGGTCCCGTCACCGAGATCGAGCAGAGCCGCAAGCTCTCGGCCGAAGTCGATCAGGATCGCTTCACCCGCATCGACCGCGCCATGACTGAGGAAGCCGAGGACCGCTTCCTCGACCTGCGCCACGAGCCGACCGATCATCGCCGTCAGTTCGACCGCACGCTCCGGCTTCGCCGTCTCGCCAAGCTGGAAAAGATGGGGCTCGCCACCGAGCACGCGCCGGGCGTCTGGGAACTCGGCGAGCGGATGGAGCCGGCGCTACGCGACCTGGGCGAGCGCGGCGACATCATTCGCACCATGCACAAGGCGCTGAAGGCCGACGGGCTGGAGCGCGACCCCATGACCTTCCAGATTCACGACGCTGCGCCGGAAGTCCCGATCACCGGCCGCGTCGTCGACAAATATCTGACCGACGAGCTGGGCGAGAACCTGACCGTCGTGGTCGACGGCATCGACGGCCGCACGCATCATGTCGCCGGCATCGACCCGGCCCGCGTCGCCGACGCCCGGATCGGCAGCGTCGTCGAGATCGGCCCGCCCGACACCGCGAGCCGTCCGTCCGACCGCACCATCGCGACGATCGCCGAAGGCGGCATCTATCGGCCGAGCCGGCATCTCGAACGGGCGAAGTTCGAGGGCCGCGTGCCGGGCGGCGACTATGACGGCTATGTCGATGCCCATGTGCGCCGGCTGGAAGCCCTGCGCCGCGCCGGCATCGCCGAGCGGATCGACGCTGACCAGTGGCGCATCCCCGAGGATTTCGAGAGCCGCGCCGCCGCCTATGACGCGGGCCGCAACCGGCAGGCCAATATCCGCATCCTCTCGGCCGCCCGGCTCGAACAACAGATCGGCGCGGACGGTGCGACCTGGCTCGACCGGCGGCTGGTGACGCCCGACGCTTCCGACCTTGCGCACATCGGCTTCGGCCAGCAGGTCCGCGACGCGATGGACCGGCGCCGCGAGCATCACATCGACCGGGGCGACGCGGCCCACCAGCCCGACGGCGGCATAGTCTATCGGCGCAACCTTCTCGCCACGCTGCGCGAACGCGAGATTGCCCGCGTCGGCGGCGAGTTGGCCGCGACCAAGGGCCTGCCGTTCCGCGCCGCCGCCGATGGCGAAACCGTCACTGGCAAGTTCACCGGAACCGTCCAACTAACGAGCGGCAAGTTCGCCCTGGTCGAGCAGAGCCACGAGTTCACAATGGTCCCGTGGCGTTCCGTCATCGACCGACAGCTTGGCCGTGAGGTCAGCGGCGTCGTTCGGGGCGGATCGGTGTCGTGGCAGTTGGGGCGGCAACGGGGATTGGGTTTATGATGGTTTGTTGGCACGCTCGCTTCCTATGAACGCTCTATGGTGCACATGTCTTTAATGCAATGCACTATCCGCCGCTTCCCATTAGTTTCAATGCACCCTATCACAGCGCAAGAGTCACATTGTAAACGGTACCCCAATGGCAGAGCGGAAATATGGCGAGGCAGCGCCAAGAACTACCAACACTATCTCTGGCGCTGACTGGTATGGACAGGAGTTGAACCGTCGACAATACCAAAGTACGTTGTTTGTTGATCTTGATCTTACAGATGCGAAGAATGTTGGAACGATCTTTAATGAATGCACGTTTCGCCGGGCACGATTCAGTTCATCAACTCATCACAGCGCTGCTTTTCTAAATTGCACTTTTATTTCTTGCAGCTTCTTCGATAGCAAATTTACTGAATGTAAACTTATGGGAAGCATGTTCGACGGGTGCCAGCTCGACGGAATGCAAGTGGTTGATGGAGATTGGTCTTTTGTCGGTCTCCCTGGAGCCGATCTGCGAAGGACATCCTTCAAAGGAACGAGGTTGCGAGAAGCAGACTTGACAGGAGCGCGTTGTCAGGGTGGATCAATCTGCGATGTCGATCTGTCTGGTGCGTGGCTACATAGCGCGGACTTTTCGCGTTGTGATCTACGAGGGAGTGATTTGAGCGCAATTGAGCCGGAAAATGTCCGGCTCAAGGACGCTATAATCACCATTGACCAGACAATAGTGATTGCCGAAGCTCTGGGGTTCGACGTACGTAGAAAATAACGCGGTACAATGCCTGGTCTGCAGTATTCATTATCAGTTCTTGACTATCAAAACTGACTTTCCCGCCACTGCTCCCAGTTTGATTGCATTTAATATCTCAGAGGTCTGGCTCCAGCTGGCTTCTCTGGAAACATCGATAGTTAGAACGTTTTTGGTCACGAGATCGACAAGATGGCTAAGGTCTAAGTAATCATCCCCGCCAACTTCATTATAGACGAAGTGCTTTATGGTGAAACTCGAGCGATCAGGGAAGAAGCTGAAAAAGTCGATACTGGCTGCCTGTCCACTGGCGGCACCGAACCACATAACCAAGCCCTTGTGTGACAGTTTCAGGAGGGCCTGAGTTAAAGTATCTCCACCAATCGATTCGAGAATTACGTCAAACGGTTCTGATACATCATCGAGCGAATGGATGACTCTGGCCCCGCGTGCCTCAATGCTGTCTGTCTTCTCGATGGGTCGAGCCAGAGCTGTTACTGTTGCGCCGATATTCAACGCGAGTTGGACAGCCAAATGACCTACGCCGCCCGTTGCCCCGGTGATTAAGACACGATGCCCTCGACGAATGCCGGCCTCTCTTACCAAGCGCAAGGCAACCAGGCCAGCTAAGGGGAGTGCCGCCGCTACGGGATTGCTGATTTCAGCGGGGAGCGTGACCGCCTGCCGCGCGTGTGCGACTGCAAATTCCGCGCCGCCACCGCCATGGGGCGCATGAACCATGACCCTGTCCCCTCGTGCGGGGCCTGTCCCATCGCGCGCCGGTTCAGTAACGCGTCCAACGAAGTCGATCCCAACGCGCCACTGCGAGCCAGGTGCGGCGAGCCACAGGAAGTCGGGCCGATTAAGTGAGAATGCCTCCACCTCTACCAGAATTTCGTGTTCAGATGGTGAGGGCACAGCCACCTCTCCCATTTCTACTAAACGGTCAATGTTTCCAGTCGCGATCAATGCACGCATGTTGGTCTCCTTTGGTTATATCACTTTCTGTAAGAGAGCATGTTTCTGATGGAAAGAAGGCACTTCACGGTGCTATTGTTTCTTTATGGATACCAAGCGAACAGTCAGAAATACGGCCACCGTCGACGACAGCAAGGATCGGGCTCTTACGCGAGAGATGATCGATCGGATCGGCGATAAATGGACCTTGCTCATCATTGCGGCCCTCGGCGAGAGGGACCACATGCGGTTCACCGAATTGCGTGATGGAATCGTGGGAATTAGTCAGAAGATGCTCACCAAGACGTTGCGACAGTTGGAACGAGACGGCTTACTCAACCGTAAGGTTTATCCAGTGGTCCCACCGCGGGTCGAGTATCGGTTAACCCCGCTCGGTCATAGTCTGTTGGCCTTGGTAAGCGGCATCTGCTCGTGGGTAAGCGCGCATCTTCCTGAAATAGAAGATGCGCGACAAGCGTTCGATTCCGGGGAGTAATGTCGCCGCCCGCATCTTCTGGCGCCAACAGATTTAGCCAATGCCCCAAAGAAGTTTTGATATCGGGCCTGCCAGGGCGGGAGCCGCAGCCAGAACTTCCGTGTCGCCGAATGCCAATTCCGATGGTACAGAATTTGCCACGTAGGCGCCGGCCTCGCGTGCCAGAAGTGCGCCGGCGAGCCAATCGTTCACATCGCCGTCAAGTGACCAATAGGCGTCAAGACGCCCGGCAGCAACATAGGCTAGTTGCAGAGACGACGAGGCCATGATCCGCAAAGAGAAAACTTCCGGGACAATTTTCGTGATCGAAGCGATTGTCGCATCTGTCGCTTCCTTTCCGTCGAACGCAAAAGACGGCATCGTGGTGGAAACAACGGCACCATCCAGCGCTGTTCTATTCGAGGCTGAAAGCCGCCGCTCTCCCGAGAATGCGCCTGCGCCAGCTGTCGCAGTAAACATTTCTCCAGCGGCTGGATCGTAAACGAGCGCAGCGATCGTGCGGCCATTCTCAACCAGTGCGAGCGATGAGGACCACAGCGGAAGCCCCTGGAGAAAATGATATGCGCCGTCTATGGGATCATAGACCCAGTTGAAACCTTCGGTTGCGTGCTCGCTCCCTCCTTCTTCTCTTTCACTATGCGCCCAGCGAACAAGCGGATAGGCATGGGCGAGTGCCGATTCCAGTGAGTGGCGTGCCCAGTGATTCGCGTCTTGCACACGCTCGATCATCCCACGAGCATCGCTCGTGCATCCTCCGGCACGGGAGGCGAGTTGATCCGTGATACCTCGCAAACAACTGCCGCAATAATCCATGTCCAAGCGCATGGGTTTTCCTTTCTTTATTGATGGCGCCGGACAACTACTTGCTTGAGGCCGCAACAGCATGATACTGCGATTTGGGCAATAAATACGCATATCGGGCCATGGAATCGGACGCTTCACGCCTCATTCAAGGCAGTCTCTTTGCGCTGCGCGAACAATCTCATGCATCTGGCATATCGATGCCGCAGCACCGGCATCCCGAAGGCCAGCTATATGCCGTTGCGCGCGGGTTGATTGTAGTTTCGACCGACCGAGGAAAATGGATGATGTCCCCTGGCCAGATAGGCTGGATTCCCCCGGATATAAGCCATGGTGCCTGCATCCATGGTGCAATGTCGGGCTGGACTGGATACTTGCATCCTACACTGTGTGGCAGCTTGCCCAGTCAGCCGGCGGTATTCAAGCAGACCACGTTATCGAAAGCTGTCTTCGGCAAATTTCTCCGAAGCGAGGTTCCTGCTGTTCACGGGGACCGCGAACAGCGGCTGATTGGGGTTTTAATTGATGAGATCGCGACATTAGTGCCGGAGCCGATGTATTTGCCGATGCCTACGACAGAAAAGCTTGCGGCAATCGGCCAGGAAATTGCGGCTACCCTATCGACAAAACGATCACTTGATGAAATCGCGCGGGCAGTTGGAATGTCGCGGCGGGCGTTGACGCGCCAGTTTCGAGCGGAAACGGGACTGTCGATCATTGAATGGCGTGATGCCGCTAGGATTCAGCGCGGGATGGAAATGCTAATAGCAGGAAGGACTGTCACCGAAACTGCTTTTGCCTTGGGCTATGACGGTGCGAGCAGGTTTATAACGTCCTTCAAACGAGCATTCGGTTCAACGCCAAAACAGTTCGTAATGAGCACCCAGCAATCGTCATTTTAGCTATTCACATAAACTTTTAGCCCATCGGCAAGACTATCAAAGACAAGGCGACATTGGGGAACAGTCTTCTGATCCTCGTGCATACATAGCCACATACCCACCTTGGGGGCGAACACTTCAGGAAGGATCGGCGTAAGACCTTCCCGTCGGGCAAGAGGGCCATGACAAACGCCGATTCCGCACCCTGCGCGAATTGCAGCAAACTGCCCGGTATCGCTATCAGTGCGGAAGGAGAAATGGTCCCGGGTCATGAGCTTGCCTTCAAGCTGGAATGTCCGGGTGTAGGGCACAGGCGTATCGAAACTGACAATAGCGTGACTATCAATTAAGTCCTCTACGGTTCTGGGGGACCGCCTCCGCAAGAGATACTTCGGGGCAGCAAAGAGGCCCAGATCCACTTCTCCTATTCGCTTGGCCAAGAGAGCATCCTGTTGAGGCGGTGACATGCGAATTGCGATATCGGCGTCTCGCCGTAACAAGTCTTGCAATCGATTGGTCACGAGCAACTCCACGACGATTCCTGGATGACGACATTGTAAGTCCGAAATTATCGGGGCAATGACTTCTGCCGCAATGATCTCGCTCGCCGTGATCCTGATCGTGCCAACGTCGTCTCCCGGCAAACCAGACGCAGCACGCAACAATGCGTTCGCAGCCGCAGCAACCGCTTCGGCCTTCGGTCGAAGGGCTTCCGCAGCGCTTGTCGGGATGAGACCATCTGGAGAGCGAGTAAATAGCCGATGGCCTAGCGCGTCTTCCAACGCAGCAATGTGGCGACCGAGAGTGGGCTGGCTCATGCCGAGGAGTCGCCCCGCTGCCGAAAGCGAACCCTCTCGCAAGACAGCAAGGAACGAACGGTAAAGGGACCAGTCAGGTGGTGAGATTGTCATTCAAAAATGAATAGCATCTCTACAGGGACATGCAATTTATTTTCCATGTAAGGGCGTGCAGGATGGTGCGAATGTCTTTTAACAGAAAGAATCCATGTGAATACCTTTGCCGCCAAATCGTTCCAAATTCATATTTCTGACGACGTACTCAACGATCTCAAGAGTCGTCTAAAGCAAAGTCGTGTGTCCGATATTCTTCCCAATCCAAATGCTATGTTAGGTGCCTGCTCTGATCGTTTGAATCAAATCATCGAACATTGGATTTCATTCGATTGGAGAAAGGCTGAGGCCGAAATCAATTCTGTTCCTGCCTTTCAATCGGAGATCGACGGCACCCACATTCATTTCCTTCATGTGCGGGGGCAAGGCGAAAATAGTATCCCCATCGTTCTAACTAATGGCTGGCCAAGTTGTTTTATCGAACTGATGCCGTTGGTTCCGTTGCTGACCCGCGAGGTGGATGGCGTTTCGTTCGATGTCGTCATTCCCTCGTTGCCGGGATACGGGTTTTCCGAGCATCCGAAGCAATCAGGCCTGAATATCACTCGCATCGCTGAACTCTGGACGGCGCTTATGAAAGGTCTCGGCTACACGCGGTTTTTCGCGCACGGCAGCGATATGGGAGCGGGAGTGGTCGAGCGGTTAAGGGCAAATCACGGCGATAGTCTGCTAGGGATTCATATGGTCAACGTGAATTGGTTTTATCCACGGCCAGACGATATCACTTCCCTCGAAGAGGCTTATCTTAAATCCGCGCAGGCATGGCAGATGCAGGAGGGGGCTTATGCGATGCTGCATGCCAGCAAACCGCAGACCATTGCCGCGGCCCTAAGAGACTCGCCGGTTGGCTTGGCGGCCTGGATTGGTGAAAAACTGGACGCATGGTCGGACAGCTCTCACGCGGACGGCATCACGCTTGATGCCATTTGCTCATTGCTCACCATCTATTGGGCAACAGACTCAATCGGGCCGTCCATGTACCTCTATCACGAGGCTTTCTCGGATTCTGGGGTCATGTCCCCGCCCCCGAAACAGGGTGTGCCCGTCGCGGTTGCCGTATTTCCAAAGGACATACTGCCAGCACCCCGCTCATGGGGAGAGCGGTGGTATGACCTTACGCGATGGACCGAAATGCCAAGTGGCGGGCATTTTCCTGGCTTCGAGGTGCCTGACCTTCTAGCCGACGATCTTCGGGCTTTTGTGAGGGATGTCTCTTCCAGAAACTGATCCCAACTGTGGGGGAGTGGAGATGGGTGCGCCACTGAACGACGTAGCGGATAACAGACCGTCGTGGTCGATGAGATTAGCGAGCGCACTCACCATTTCATCCGTTTCAGCCTGCCGTAGCGGCGACCCGAACATAGAGCGGCGGCGTTGTGAGACACGCTCCCCCACGCCGCCAGTGGCTCTCGTGGCCCGCCTCCGGAACCCGATAAGATGCGTCCCCTCAGGTGTTTGACGATGCGGCGCCTCACCAAACTCTCCGAGACTTGGCAGTCGTCCTCACGGCTTGGCGCGCGAATCCCGATGATTTCGCTGATCCAGGCGCTGACGGTCGCCGAATATCTGAACTTCCGTCACGCCGCGAACGTCCTTGGTATCAGCGCGTCCAGCGTCAGCGAGCGAATCAGGACGCTGGAGGAAGACCTTGGCATCCTCCTTTTCGAGCGTCATGCGCGCGGCGTTCGGCTCACAGAGGCCGGACGCCATTTCGTCGAAGACGTAGCCGTCGGCATCAACCAGCTCGAACATGCCGTAAATACGGCGGGCGCGTTCGCGCAAGGCGAACTCGGCCGCATCCGCGTCGGTGTCTATGCGCTGACACCGGGCAGCTTTCTCGACGGCCTTCTTGCACGCTACCGTAAGGAACATCCCGGCGTTGCCATCGAGATCAGTGAGGGCACGGCGCGCGACATCATCTTCCAGCTTCGCGCCGATCAGCTCGACATCGCCTTTATCGCTGGTGCGCCCGAGGTTCCCGATTGCCACACGCGCCGCATCTGGAACGAAGCCCTCCTGGCCGCGCTGCCGGCCGATCACCCGCTCGCCGATAGCGACGGCGTGACTTGGGGCGATTTGACGGGCGAATCCTTCCTCGTCCGCCACAGCGGGACCGGGCCGCAGGTCTATGAACTTATCATCCAACGTCTCGCCGGCCGCTGGACCTCCGCTCCGGCCATCCTACGTTGCGATGTAGAACGCTGCACGCTGATGCAGATGATCGCCCAAGGCTTCGGAGTGACGGTCGCCGGACAGGCGGCGGCGCTGATCGACGTTCCCGGTGTCACCTTCCGTCCGTTCCATGATGAACCGGAGCCCGTTCCGTTCTCGGCCGTCTGGTCGCCCTACAATCAAAGCGCCACGCTGCGAAACCTGCTCAACCTGGCTCGAAAGATGGGGCGTTCAATCGGTACCAGTTGACTGCCGCAGCAACTCGGCAGGATCGACCTCAAGAGCTTCGGCAATCTGACCAAGCACTGTGACGCTGGCGGACACGTCGCCGCGCTCGATCGCGCCGACATAGCGCATACTCAGGCTTGCCCGGTCAGCCAGCTCCTCTTGCGTCAGTTTCTTCGCATGACGTATCCGACGCAGATTCCTCGCCATGACCTCCTTGAGATCCATGGGGGACAGCGGAACCAGCATAGGAATGATCATTCCAGGAACGATCGTTCCTATTCGTGTGCTATACTGCTATCCGGCAATATTGTTGGCGCCACATCGTATGTATGAACCGCGCTCGGCTGGAAAGGATTGCATCATGCGCATTCAACCAGAACTCGACCCCGACGTGGAAGACGAGGCGCCGACCAGCCCCGACATCACACTCTACGACGAGGCGCATTTCGTAACTTACATGCGCCTGCTCGACGCCGAGGCCGACGGGGCTGACTGGAAGGAAGTCGCGCAAATCGTCCTTCATCGCGATCCCACGAACGACGAGGCCCGCACGCGACGATGCTGGGCGAGCCATCTGGCCCGCGCGCAATGGATGACCCACACTGGCTATCGCCGTATTCTCGAACAGGCCGCCGACGACGAGTGGCGCAAGAGCTTTCACTGACTCCGGACCATCCGATTTGCCGCCGATCGTATCCGATAGCTCTCCAGCCCGATCCTGGTTGTTGCACCTCCCGAAAACCTCCATTCTCTGATCGGCTCCGACATTTTTGCCGATTGGAGCCTGTATGCGTGGAGGCCGAATTCTTTGGGGTCAGATTGCCGTCGTCCTGACCATCGTGTTCGTGATGCTGTGGGCGGCGACGCAATGGACCGCATGGCGGCTCGGCTTTCAGGCGCAGCTTGGCACCCCATGGTTCGAGCTGGCGGGTTGGCCGGTCTATTATCCACCGGCCTTCTTCTGGTGGTGGTTTTCCTTCGACGCCTACGCGCCCGCGATCTTCACCGAGGGCGGCATCATCGCCGTGTCCGGCGGCTTTCTCGCGATCGTTGCGGCGATCATGATGTCGATCATTCGCTCGCGCGAGGCGCGCAACGTCGCGACCTACGGCTCGGCGCGATGGGCCGAGGACAAGGAGATCCGTGCCGCCGGCCTGCTCGGTCCTGATGGCGTGGTGCTCGGCCGCTATGATCGCGACTATCTGCGCCATGACGGCCCCGAGCATGTCCTGTGCTTCGCGCCAACGCGATCCGGCAAGGGCGTTGGCCTCGTCGTGCCGACGCTGCTGACCTGGCCGGGTAGCTGCATCGTCCACGACATCAAGGGCGAGAACTGGACATTGACGGCGGGCTTCCGCGCCAAGCACGGCCGCGTCCTGCTGTTCGATCCGACCAATGCGCAATCGTCGGCCTACAATCCCTTGCTGGAGGTGCGGCAGGGCGAATGGGAAGTCCGCGACGTCCAGAACATCGCCGACATCCTCGTCGATCCCGAAGGGTCGCTCGACAAGCGCAATCATTGGGAAAAGACCAGCCATTCGCTCCTTGTCGGCGCGATCCTGCATGTCCTCTATGCCGAGAAGGACAAGACGCTGGCCGGCGTCGCCAACTTCCTGTCCGATCCGCGCCGCCCCGTCGAAGCCACGTTGCGCGCAATGATGGACACGCCGCATCTCGGCGAAGCCGGCGTTCATCCCGTCATTGCCTCGTCCGCCCGCGAACTGCTGAACAAATCCGACAACGAGCGGTCGGGCGTGCTCTCGACCGCCATGTCGTTCCTCGGCCTTTATCGCGATCCGGTCGTCGCGCGCGTCACGGCGCGCTGTGACTGGCGCATCGCCGATCTCGTCGGCGGCAGGAGGGCCGTCAGCCTCTATCTCGTCGTGCCGCCTTCGGACATCAATCGCACCAAGCCGCTCATCCGTCTGATCCTCAACCAGATCGGCCGCCGGCTCACCGAGGAGCTGACCACCTCCGGCAAGCGCCATCGGCTGCTGCTCATGCTGGACGAGTTTCCGGCGCTCGGCCGTCTCGACTTCTTTGAATCCGCGCTCGCCTTCATGGCCGGCTACGGCATCAAGGGCTTCCTAATCGCCCAGAGCCTCAACCAGATCGAGCGCGCCTACGGCCAGAACAATTCGATCCTCGACAACTGCCATGTGCGCGTTAGCTTCGCGGCCAACGACGAGCGTACCGCCAAGCGCGTGTCCGATGCGCTCGGCACGGCGACGGAGCTGCGCGATTCCACCAACTATGCCGGTCACCGGCTCGCGCCCTGGCTCGGCCATCTCATGGTCTCGCGGCAAGAGACGGCCCGACCGCTGCTGACGCCGGGCGAGATCATGCAGCTCCCGCCCTCCGAAGAAATCGTCATGGTCGCGGGTACGCCGCCGATCCGTGCCACCAAGGCCCGGTATTTCGAGGACAGGCGCTTGCAGGAACGCATCATCGCGCCGCCCGAGTTGGCGGCCGTGCCCACCAATGCCGCCGCGACCGATGACTGGTCCGGCCGCATCGTCGCGGCAGCGGCCCAGTCCGGCGCGGGTAGCGGCGGCGTCGACGGCGGCGATCCGGCCAATGCCGGCATCCGCCGCGAGCCGGAATTGCCCGAGCATGAGGAAATCGTCGCGCCGCCGCCGTCGCCGGCACAGGAGTTCGAGCTTCTGGACGATGAACCCGATGTGGACGCCGCCAAGGCCAACGCCATGCGCGCCCGGATGCGCATGGTTGCCCGGCAGGCGTCCTTGGACCCCGGCGACGGCATCGAGCTTTGAGGACACCGCCATGACGACCCGCACCCGCATGAACGTCTATTTCGACCCGGCCTTGCTTAAACAGGTCGAGGCGCTGGCGCTACGCCGGAACATATCCAAGTCCGCCATTGTCGAAGCCGCCGTGGCGTCCTTCCTGTCTGGCGACACGACGGAGAAGCTGGAGGCGGCGATGTCGCGCCGTCTCGACAAGCTCGGCCGGCAGATCGACACGCTCGACGAAGATGTTGCCGTGCTCGGCGAAGCCGTCTCGCTGTTCGTCCGCTACTGGCTGACCTTCACGCCGGTCTTGCCCGACGCAACGAACGCCTCCAGCCGCGCTAAGGGGCTGGAACGGTTCGAGGGGTTCATGCAGACGCTCGGCAAGCGGCTGGCGAGCGGGGATCGGTTCCTCAAAGAGCTTTCGCGCGACATGCCGGCCGACATTTCGCCGGATACATCTACGGCTGACACCGCGCCGGACGCTTCGTGAGCAATGCCGATCGCCCAAGACCGCTTCAGGGCGTGTAGATCGTCATCACGTAGCGCGCGAAATTGTCGAGCACACCCTGCCAATCAGCGCGCTCCACCTCGCAGGGAATCGCCGGATCACCATCGAAGATTTGGCGCACCGTGACGCTTGAGCCGGCGTCGATGAATTCCACACGCACATGCCGCCCATCGTCCAACTGCTGCCATTCGAGCAGCCGGTTCGGCTCGATCCGTGTGTAGATTGCGGCAAAATCGCTGCCCGATCCGCCGTCGCTCGGTGTCATGTGCAGTTTCAGCAAGCCGCCGACCTTCAAATCGTTCGACGCGCTGGCAATCAGCCAGTCGGCAGAAGCATCCCATCGCACGATGTCGTCGGGGTCATTGAACGCCCGCCAGACCGCATCTATCGGCGCGGGGATATTCGCCTCGGTGGTAATCTTCATGGTGTCGGTATCTACCCGAAGCATTGGCCGCGAGCCACACCGCGCCTTTGCTGTCCATCCCATTCGCCGCCGTCAGCCGCCGACCGCCGCACGGCTCTCAATACTTGTTGATTCGGCCTGATTTCAGGCTCTTTTAATCGACCCCGATCCGGGGACCGTCTGTTGCGCCTCGTGGAGAAACGGGGCCGATATGACGACCAGCCATCAAAAACCGGAAGCCATCGCACGCGGCGCGCGGATGCTTCGCACGGCGCTGGGGCCGGCGATTTCACGGTTTCTGGAAGAGCCTTCCGTCGTCGAAGTCATGTTGAACCCGGATGGCCGTATCTGGGTGGATCGGCTGTCCGAAGGTCTGGCCGATACGGGCGAGACGCTGTCGGCCGCTGATGGCGAACGCATCGTGCGCCTGGTCGCCCATCATGTCGGCGCGGAGGTTCACGCCCGCGCTCCTCGTGTCTCGGCGGAGCTACCGGAAACCGGCGAGCGATTTGAAGGCTTATTGCCGCCCGTCGTCGCTGCGCCGGCTTTCGCAATCAGAAAGCCCGCCTTCGCGGTGTTCGGCCTCGATGACTATGTGGCGGCCGGCATCATGACCGCCGATCAGGCCGCGACCCTGCGCGAAGCCGTCGCGGCCCGCGCAAACATCCTTGTCGCGGGCGGCACCTCCACCGGCAAGACCACGCTGACCAATGCGCTGCTCGCCGAGGTGGCGAAGACGGCCGATCGCGTCGTCATCATCGAGGACACCCGCGAGCTGCAATGCCGCGCCCCCAATCTGGTCTCCATGCGGACCAAGGAAGGCGTCGCCACGCTCTCCGATCTCGTCCGTTCGTCGCTGCGGCTACGGCCCGACCGCATCCCCATCGGCGAGGTGCGCGGCGCGGAAGCGCTCGACCTCCTCAAAGCCTGGGGCACTGGCCATCCGGGCGGCATCGGCACCATCCACGCCGGAACCGGCATCGGGGCGCTGCGCCGGCTCGAACAGCTCATCCAGGAAGCCGTCGTCACCGTCCCGCGCGCCCTGATCGCCGAGACCATCGACCTTGTTGCCGTCCTCTCCGGCCGCGGTTCCGCGCGCCGGCTCGCCGAACTCGCCCGCGTCGAAGGGCTCACGGCCGACGGCGATTACCGCGTCACCCAAGCCATCCCTTTGGCCATCCCCAGCAGCACAGGAGACTCCGCATGAAGCCCCCGATCAATGTCCAAAAACCGTCGAAACCCTCGGTCCTGCGCGGTGCCTATGATCGCCTCGCAGCCTCGACCGCGCTCGTCACCATCATGATGATGACGGCCACGCCGCCGGCTTACGCTTCCGGCTCCTCCATGCCGTGGGAAGCGCCGCTCCAGAAAATCCTACAGTCGATCGAGGGGCCGGTCGCCAAGATCGTCGCCGTCATCATCATCATCGCCACCGGCCTCGCGCTGGCCTTCGGCGACACGTCGGGCGGCTTCCGCCGCCTGATCCAGATCGTCTTCGGCCTGTCGATCGCCTTCGCAGCCAGCTCCTTCTTCCTCAGCTTCTTCAGCTTCGGCGGCGGAGCGCTGGTCTGATGGCGGGCGCGTTCGAGCAACTGGACGTGCCGGGCTTCACCGTGCCGGTCCACCGGGCGCTGACCGAGCACATCCTGCTCGGCGGCGCACCGCGTTCCATCGCGATCCTCAACGGGACGCTGGCCGGGGCCGTGGGCCTCGGCCTGCGCCTCTGGCTGGTCGGCTTGGCTATCTGGGTCATCGGGCATTTCGCGGCGGTCTGGGCCGCCAAGCGCGATCCACTCTTCGTCGAAGTCGGGCGCAGGCATCTGCGCATCCCGGCTTTCCTCGCGGTCTGAGGGAGGCGCAACCATGATGAACCTCGCCGAATATCGCCGCTCTGCCAGCCGCCTTGCCGACTATCTGCCCTGGGTCGCGCTGGTCGCGCCCGGCGTCGTGCTCAACAAGGATGGCTCATTCCAGCGCACCGCATCGTTTCGCGGTCCCGATCTCGACAGCGCCGTCGCCGCCGAGCTGGTCGCGGTCGCATCCCGCATCAACAACGCCTTCCGTCGGCTCGGCTCCGGCTGGTCGATCTTCGTGGAGGCGCAGCGCTCCGAGGCCGCGACCTATCCCGACAGCCAATTCCCCGATCCGGCCTCCGGCCTGGTCGATGCCGAGAGGAAAGCGGATTTCGAGGAAGCCGGCGCGCATTTCGTGTCGGGCTATTATCTGACCTTCCTCTATCTGCCGCCGGCCGAGGAAGCCGCCCGCGCCGAGACCTGGCTATACGATGGCCGCGAGTGCAGCGGCGTCGATCCGCACGAGATCCTGCGCGCCTTTACCGATCGCACCGACCGCGTGCTGGCACTGCTCGACGGCTTCATGCCCGAATGCGACTGGCTCAATGACGGCGAGACGCTGACCTATCTGCACTCGACCGTCTCGACCAACCGGCATCGCGTCCGCGTGCCCGAGACGCCGGTCTATCTCGATGCGCTGCTCGCCGATCAACCGCTGACCGGTGGGCTGGAGCCGCGCCTTGGGTCCGAGCATCTGCGCGTCCTCACCATCATCGGCTTTCCAACCGCGACGACGCCCGGTCTGCTGGACGACCTCAACCGGCTCGCGTTCCCATATCGCTGGTCGACCCGCGCGATCCTGCTCGACAAGACCGACGCGACCAAGCTGCTCACCAAAATCCGCCGTCAGTGGTTCGCGAAGCGGAAGAGCATTGCCGCGATCCTCAAAGAGGTGATGACCAACGAGGCGTCCGCCCTCGTGGATACGGACGCCGCGAACAAGGCGGCCGATGCCGACATGGCCTTGCAGGAGCTTGGGCAGGATGTCGCCGGCATGGCCTATGTCACGGCGACGATCACTGTCTGGGACGCCGATCCGCGTCTTGCCGACGAGAAGCTCCGCCTCGTCGAGAAGGTCATTCAGGGCCGCGATTTCACGGCCATGATCGAAACCATCAATGCCGTCGATGCCTGGCTCGGCTCATTGCCCGGACATGCCTACGCGAACGTCCGCCAGCCGCCCATCTCGACGCTCAATCTCGCCCACATGATTCCCCTCTCTGCCGTGTGGGCGGGGCCGGAACGGGACGAGCATTTCGGTGCTCCCCCCTTGCTGTATGGCAAGACCGAAGGCTCGACCCCGTTCCGGTTATCCCTGCATGTCGGCGACGTCGGCCATACGCTGGTCGTCGGCCCGACCGGCGCGGGCAAGTCCGTGCTGCTCGCGCTGATGGCTCTCCAATTCCGGCGCTATGAGCGGTCGCAAGTCTTTGCCTTCGACTTCGGCGGTTCGATCCGCGCCGCCGCGCTCGCCATGGGCGGTGACTGGCACGACCTCGGCGGCGGGTTGACCGAGGGCGACGAGTTCTCCGTCGCGCTCCAGCCGCTCGCCCGCATCCACGACACCTATGAACGCGCCTGGGCGGCCGACTGGATCGTGGCGATCCTGATGCGCGAAGGCATCACGATCACCCCGGAAGCCAAGGAGCATATCTGGACGGCGCTGACCTCGCTTGCCTCCGCGCCGGTCGAAGAGCGGACCATCACCGGCCTCAGCGTCCTGCTCCAGTCCAACGACTTGAAGCAGGCGCTTCGGCCGTACTGCGTTGGCGGGGCCTATGGCCGGTTGCTCGATGCCGAAGCTGAACAGCTCGGCCGCGCCGCCGTGCAGGCGTTCGAGATCGAAGGGCTTGTCGGAACGGGCGCGGCTCCGGCCGTGCTGTCCTACCTGTTCCATCGCATCGGCGACCGGCTCGACGGTCGCCCAACGCTGCTCATCATCGACGAGGGCTGGCTGGCGCTGGACGACGAAGGTTTTGCGGGCCAGCTCCGCGAATGGCTGAAGACGCTGCGCAAGAAGAACGCGTCTGTCATCTTCGCCACGCAGTCGCTATCGGACATCGACGGCAGCAATATCGCCCCGGCCATTATCGAGAGCTGTCCGACGCGGCTGCTCCTGCCGAACGAGCGCGCGATCGAGCCGCAGATCACGGCGATCTATCGGCGTTTTGGATTGAACGACCGGCAGATCGAGATTCTGGCGCGGGCAACGCCGAAGCGCGACTATTACTGCCAGTCGCGACGCGGCAATCGCCTGTTCGAATTGGGGCTCAGCGAGGTTGGCCTCGCGCTCTGCGCCGCCTCCTCGAAATCCGACCAGACCCTGATCGCCAATCTCGTCGCCGAGCACGGCCGCGAAGGCTTCCTCGCCGCGTGGCTCGCCGCCCGCGACGCGACCTGGGCCGTCGATCTCATCCCGAACTTCCCCCAAGCAGAAAAGGAGACCCTGCCATGAAGACCCGTTCCACCCGTTCGCGCGCTGCGATCCTCGCCGCGACCATGCTGGCCGTTTCGCCGATGCTGGCGACGCAGCCGGCGCACGCCTTCGGCTTCGGCCGCATCGTCTATGACCCGACGAACTACGCGCAAAACGTCCTGACCGCCGCACGCTCGCTGGAGCAGATCACCCATCAGATCACGAGCCTGCAAAACGAAGCGCAGATGCTCATCAATCAGGCGAAGAACCTGGCGAGCCTGCCGTTCTCCGCGCTCCAGCAGATTCAGCAGTCCGTCCAAAAGACGCAGCAGCTTTTGCAGCAGGCGCAGAACATCGCCTTCGACGTCCAGAAGATCGATCAGGCGTTCCAGAGCCAGTACGGCAATGTCTCGATGTCGGCCACCGACCAGCAACTCGTCGCCAATGCGCGCTCGCGCTGGCAGAACACGGTCGGCGGCTTGCAGGACGCCATGCGCGTGCAGGCCGGTGCTGTCGGCAATATCGACAGCAACCGCGCGCAGATGTCGGCGCTGATCGGCCAGAGCCAGGGCGCGACCGGCGCGCTACAGGCCACGCAGGCCGGCAACCAGCTCCTCGCTCTCCAGTCGCAGCAGCTTTCCGATCTCGTCGCGGTGATCTCGGCCAATGGCCGGGCGAGCGCTTTGACCGATGCGGAGCGCGCCGCCGCCGCCGAACAGGGCCGCGAACAGCGCCGCCGGTTCCTGACGCCCGGCTCGGGCTACCAGCCGGGCAACGCGCAGATGTTCAGCAACGGCAATTGAGGGCCAGAAAGGAGCATTCCCATGGACGGCAAGATGCTGGCTCGCCTCGGCGCTATCGTCTTCGTTGCCGCCGCCATCACGGCGACGGTGATCGAGCTGACCCGCAAGGAGGACGCGACGGCATCTTCGCCGGTGCGTCTTCACCAACCCGCTTCCGACCCGCTGCGCGGAGGCCAGCGCCGATGTCAGCAGCTTGGGCAGGCTGCGGCGAACGACGCCGATTGCTTGCGCGTCTGGGCCGAGACCCGTGACCGCTTCCTCGGCCGTCAGTCGGCTCCGGCTGCACCGGAAGGAAGATGAGCCATGGGCGGCGCTGGCGTCATCGACAATTTCCTCGGGGTCTTCACCCGCTATATCGACAGCGGCTTCGGCCTGCTTGGCGGCGAGGTCGCCTTCATTGCCACGACGCTCATCGTCATCGACGTGACGCTCGCCGCGTTGTTCTGGTCCTGGGGCGCGGATGACGACATCATCGCTCGCCTCGTGAAGAAGACGCTGTTCGTCGGCGTCTTTGCCTATCTCATCGGCAACTGGAACAACCTGTCGAAGATCGTCTTCGAGAGCTTCGCCGGCCTCGGCCTCAAGGGCTCCGGCACAGGCTTCTCGACCGCCGACCTGATGCGGCCAGGCAAGGTCGCGCAGACGGGCCTCGACGCGGCCCGGCCGTTGCTCGAATCCATTTCCGACCTGATGGGCTGGGTCGCCTTCTTCGAGAACTTCATCCAGATCGCCTGCCTGCTCTTCGCCTGGGCGCTGGTCATTCTCGCCTTCTTCATTCTCGCCATCCAGCTCTTCGTCACCCTGATCGAATTCAAGCTGACGACGCTCGCCGGCTTTGTCCTGATCCCGTTTGGCCTCTTCGGGAAGACCGCCTTCATGGCCGAACGAGTGCTTGGCAATGTGATCTCCAGCGGGATCAAGGTTCTCGTCCTCGCCGTCATCATCGGCATCGGCTCGACGCTGTTCTCGCAATTCACGCAAGGGTTCGGCGGCCAGACCCCGAGCATCGACGATGCCATGGCCGTCGTCCTCGCAGCCTTATCGCTTCTTGGTCTCGGCATCTTCGGACCGGGCATTGCGTCCGGCCTCGTCTCCGGCGGTCCGCAGCTCGGCGCAGGCGCTGCCGTCGGCACGGGTCTCGGCGCCGCCGGCGCGACCATGGCCGCAGGCGGTGGCGCGATACTCGCTGCGCGCGTTGGAGCCGCCATGCTCTCAGGTGGAGCCGCAGCCGTGCGCGGCGGTGCGACAGCCGCCGGTGCGGCATCCGCAGCCTTCAGCCTTGGTTCGCTCGGCCAGTCCGGCGCGGCGGGTGCCGCTTCCGGCATGGGAGGCGTCGGACGCGCGGCAGGCTCCGCCGCCATGTCGCCGCTGCGCCGTGCAGCAGCCAGCGTCAAGTCCAGCTTCTCCGATGGCGTGAAAAGCGGCTTCGGCGTCACGGGCGGCTCTTCGACCATGGGGACGGTCGGCGGTTCCGTCGATGCAGCAGCCGACGCCGCTTCCGCCACCCGCACCGCTAAGGGCCAGCCCGATTGGGCGAAGCGAATGCAGCGCTCGCAGCGCACGAGCCACGGCGTTCAGGCGACCGCCCATGCCATCCGCTCCGGCGACAGCCACGCCTCCGGCTCCTCCGTCAACCTCTTAGAAAGTGACCGCTCATGAACCTCTTCAGACGACCCGCCACGCATTACGGCAAGACGCCGCAGCCCGAGACGCCCTATCAGCGCGCGGCACAGGTCTGGGACGATCGTATCGGCTCGGCCCGCGTGCAGGCGAAGAACTGGCGCTATATGGCCTTCGGCTCGCTGTTCCTCTCGACCGGCTTTGCCGCCGCGCTCGTTATCCAGTCGGCGCGCGGGACCGTCGTGCCCTGGGTGGTGCAGGTCGACAATCTCGGCCACTCGCAGGCCGTTGCGCCGGCGACGGCCGACTATCGGCCGACCGATCCGCAGATCGCATGGCATCTCGCCCGCTTCATCGAGCAAGTCAGAAGCATCCCGGCCGATCCCGTTATCGTCCGCCAGAACTGGCTTCGCGCCTATGAGTGGACCACCGATCGCGGCGCAGGCGCGCTCAACGACTATGCCCGCGCCAACGATCCCTTCGCCAAGGTCGGCAAGCAGCAGATCGCGGTCGAGGTCTCCAGCGTCATCCGCGCCTCGCCGGATTCGTTCCGCGTCGCCTGGACCGAGCGGCGCTACGAGGACGGCAAGCTCGCCACGACCGAGCGCTGGACCGCCATCCTGACCATCGCGCTTCAGCCGCCCCGAGACGCCGAACGGCTGAAAGCCAATCCGCTCGGCATCTATGTCAACGCCATCAACTGGTCGCGGGAGATGGGCCAATGAACCGTGCTGTTCGCAAACCCGCAATGGCGGCCGTTCTGCTCTCGGCGACCATGCTCGCCGGCTGCGCCACGAACCGCCCGCCGGAAATCTCCTACGACGCCAGCGTCCCACCGCTGCCGGCCATTCCTGCCGCTGTGACGGATGAGCGGCTGAAGCCGATCCATGTCCCGCCCGCCTGGACTGTTGCGCGCGGCGGCACTGCGGGCAGCACGCCGACCGCACGCGTCGAGAACGCCAATGCCGCCGCCCGCGTGCAGCCGCGCCGAGAAGGCTACTTCAACGCCATTCAGGTTTATCCATGGAGCGAAGGCGCGCTCTATCAGGTCTATGCCGCCCCCGGCCAGATCACCAACATCGCGCTCGAACCGGGCGAGAGCCTGACCGGCGCAGGCCCGATCGCAGCCGGCGACACCGCTCGCTGGATCATCGGCGACACGGAATCCGGCTCCGGCGTCGCTCGCCGCGTCCATGTGCTGGTGAAGCCGACGCGCGCCGACATCACCACGAACCTCGTCATCACCACCGACCGGCGCACCTACATGGTCGAGCTGCGCTCGGGCGAGAAGCCCTATATGCCGGCCGTCGCCTGGGCCTATCCGCAACCGGCCGGCGGCGGGCGTCAGGCCACCCCGGCAACGCCGGTCATCCCGGCCGTCGCCGCCCGCAACTATCGCTACGGCCTGACCGGCTCCAGCAATCCGTCATGGAAGCCCGTCGCAGTCTATGACGACGGCCGCCGTGTCTATGTCGAATTCCCGCGCGGCATCGTGCAAGGCGAGATGCCGCCGATCTTCGTCATCGGTCCCGAGGGCGAGGCGCAGATCGCCAATACCCGCATCTACCAACATATCCTGATCGTCGATCGCCTGTTCGGCGCGGCCGAGCTGCGCCTTGGCGCCGGCGACCGCCAGCAGACCGTCAGGATCGTCCGCACCGACGAGAGACCGCAATCATGACCGAAGCCGAATCCAATGCAGCTCCCATGCGCCTGCGCGCCGAAGCACCCCGCGTCACGCGCCTGTCCCGCAAGATGCTCGCCAGCGTCGCGGCCGTCGCCCTGGTCGGGATCGGCGGGGCGCTGATCTACGCGCTTCAGACGCGCACCGGCGGCGACGGCGGCGAGGAGCTTTATTCCACCGCCAACCGTCAGCCCGCGGATGGTCTTGCCGGCCTGCCACGCGACTATACCGGCCCGGTCCTCGGGCCGGCGCTACCGGGCGATCTCGGCGGCCCCATCTTAAGTGCTCAGAATGCCGGTCAGCCGGTCGTGCCGCCCGTGGTCCCGACGCCCGGCATCGACGAGGCCGAACAGCGTCGCCGCGCCGAGGAAGAGGCCGCCCGTCTCAGCACCGTGTTCTTCCAGTCCCGGCAGGGATCGACGACAACCAACACGCCCGGCACGATGCCAGGGCTTGCCGGCTTCGATCCCGCCAGCGCGACGGGACAGCCGACCGCGCAGGACAGGCAGCTTGCGTTCCTTAACGCCGCGGCCGACCGGCGCACTGTCACGCCCGATCGCGTCACGCCGCCGGCGTCGCCCTTCGTGCTTCAGGCCGGGGCCGTCATCTCGGCAGCGCTCATCACCGGCATCCGCTCCGATCTTCCTGGCCAGATCACCGCGCAGGTCACGGAGAACATCTATGACAGCCCGACCGGCAGCATCCTGCTCGTGCCGCAGGGCACTCGGCTCATCGGTCAGTACGACAACGCCGTTCAGTTCGGTCAGCGCCGCGTCCTGCTCGTCTGGAACCGGCTCATCATGCCGAACGGCCGCTCCATCGTCCTCGAGCGCCAGCCGGGAGCGGACACGCAAGGCTATGCCGGCCTGGAGGATGGCGTTGACTACCACTGGTGGGATCTCGCCAAGGCTGCCGCGCTCTCAACGCTGCTCGGCGTCGGCGCCGAGCTCGCCACCGACGACAATGACCGCCTGATCCGTGCCATCCGCGACGGCGCGCAGGATACGGTCAACCAGGCCGGTCAGCAGATCGTCCAGCGCCAGTTGCAGGTTGCACCGACCCTGACCATCCGGCCCGGTTTCCCGGTGCGCGTCATCGTCACCAAGGATTTGGTGCTCGAACCCTACAGGAGCTGACCATGACCAAGCTGAAACTCGGCCCCATTGCGGACGACAAACCCGTCAGGATCACGGTGGAGTTGCCCGCCGTGCTCCATCGCGATCTCACCGACTACGGCCGTCTTCTCGCTGGAGCCGGTGCGCCGGTCGAGCCCGCCAAGCTGATCGTGCCGATGCTGGAGCGCTTCATCGCGACAGATAGGGGGTTCGCGAAGGCTCGGCGCTCGGCCGACTGATCGGCCCTCGGCATCCCCGATTTGCGGGGGTGCCGCCAGCGCGCAAGCGCGAATGCGGCACGCTACAGGCCGCCGTTTCCTCTCCACTGTTCGCCGATCGCCGGGGTCTCGTGACGCCCGCAATCCGATAAGCCGAACAATGGAGGAATCCCATGAGCACAGAAAGAACGGCAGCGCCTCGACGGCGCGCGCGCAGGGTTGCCCCCAAGGCGACGCCCACCGACCTTTACGACTATGCTGCCGATCCCGAGCCGCGCTCGCAAAAGGGGCGGCGCGCGCCTCGCACCGACAAGCACGACTTACCGGTTTACGACGATTGGCCCGATCTCGTGCCCGTCACGGAAGAAGAGGTCGACGTCTTCGAGCGCTATTTCGGCGACTTGCTGGACCGCCTGTTCGGTGGCCCTCTCTATAGCAAGCTCGGAGAAAATAACTTGAAAATCATATCAGAAAACGATATGGACAAAGAGTGAACGATGGGCGGAATTGACTATGGCTACACTGAAAGTCGGCATCGCCGACTATGAGGAAATGAAGGACCGGACGCGGCAGATCGCGGCGGGCGAGAAGAAACCCGCGCCGGGCGATCCGACCGTCTGGTTCCCATCAACGGAATCCTTTGCGCGGATACTGTCCACCGGGAACCGCGACCTGTTGCGCATCATTCACGAGCAGGCGCCCGAATCCGTGGAAGAGCTGGCGAAGATCACCGGGCGGGCGCAACCGAATGTCTCGCGCACCCTCAAGACGATGGCCGGCTACGGCCTCATCCGCATGGAAAAGGGCCGGGGCCTCAAGCTGACCCCCAAGCTCGCATATGATCGTATCGAACTGGTGCTGCCGCTGACCGCCGCCAAAGCGCCTCAGAAGGTCAAGGGAGGCCAGCAATGAACATTCAGTCCCCGCATGTCGCCCTGCGCGCCGCCCTCTATCTGCGTGTCTCCACGACGCGCCAGGCCGAGCATGACGTGTCGATCCCCGATCAGCGCAAGCAGGGCGAAGCCTATTGCGCCGCGCGCGGCTATGAGCTTGTCGAGACCTTCGTTGAGGCCGGCGCATCCGCCACCAACGACAAGCGCCCCGAGTTCCAGCGGATGATCGAAGACGGGACCAGCAAGCCCGCGCCGTTCGATGTCGTCGTGGTTCACAGCTTCTCGCGCTTCTTCCGCGATCACTTCGAGTTGGAGTTCTACGTCCGCAAGCTCGCCAAGAACGGCGTCAAGCTCGTCTCCATCACACAGGAGATGGGCGACGACCCCATGCACGTCATGATGCGGCAGATCATGGCCCTGTTCGACGAATATCAGTCGAAGGAAAACGCCAAGCACGTCCTGCGCGCCATGAACGAGAATGCACGGCAAGGCTTCTGGAACGGCGCGCGGCCGCCGATCGGCTACCGCATCATCGCGGCCGAGCAGCGGGGATCGAAGACCAAGAAGAAGCTGGAGATCGATCCGCTGCACGCCGAGACCGTGCGGATGATCTATCGCCTGTTCCTTGAGGGGGACGGCAACACCGGCCCCTTGGGCGTCAAGGCGATCACCTGCTATCTCAACGAACGCCGCCTGTTCACCCGCGACGGCGGGCGCTGGGGCCTCGCGCAAATCCACGCGATCCTCACCCGCACGACCTATATCGGCCAGCATCGCTTCAACACGCGCACTCATAAGAACCGGGAGAAGAAGCCGGAGAGCGAAGTCGCGATCATGGAGGTGCCGCCGCTCATCGAGCGCGAAGTCTTCCACTTGGTGCAGGCCCGGTTGAAATCTCGTCACCCGAGCTTGGTGCCCGCCCGCGTCACCAGCGGGCCGACCCTACTGACGGGCATCTGCTTTTGCTCGAAGTGCGGGGGCGCGATGACGCTGCGCACCGGCAGGGGAAGCACGGGCGCTGAATATCGCTACTACACCTGCTCGACCAAGGCCCGGCAGGGCAAGACCGGCTGCGTCGGCCGCACGATCCAGATGGGGAAGCTCGACGATCTGGTCGCGAACCATCTGGACGAGCGCCTGTTGGTGCCCGCGCGCCTGGAAAAGATCCTCTCCAGTCTGCTCGACCGTCGCAGCGATCGTGCCGAGCGCCGTCGGGAACAACTCGCCGAAATCAACCGGCGCGTCACGGAAACGGAAGCACGGCTCAATCGTCTCTATGACGCGATCGAAGCCGGCCTTGCCGATTTGAACGACGAGAACCTGAAAGAGCGGATGACCAGCCTCAAGGCGATTCGCGATCAGGCGAAGGCCGAAGCCGAGCGGTTGCAGGCGACGCTGGATAGCTCCGGCAATCAGACGATCACCGTCGACATGCTCGATTCGCTATCCAGCGCCGCGCGCGCAGGACTTCGGCTCGAAGAGGGCGGCTATCGGCGCGAGCACCTTCGCGCCCTGGCGCAGCGCGTTGAGGTCGCTGACGACGAAGTTCGCATCATGGGATCGAAAGCGGAACTGCTACGCACGCTGGTTGCCGCTTCCAGCGGGAAATCGGCGGCATTCGGCGTTAGTGGTTCTGTACTGAAATGGCGCACCCGGAACGATTCGAACGTCCGACCCCCAGATTCGTAGTCTTTTTGTAATATAGGTTTTATGCGGGTTTCGTCCACCCATGTTACATCTATGTTCCACCTATCCAAGCAATTCAGCGTGGGCAGCATTGACCAGCGCAGCGTCGCCGTCTGGGTCAGAGAGCAGGTGCCCGTAAACGTCGATGGACATTTGAACGCTCGAATGCCCCAGCCAAGTGGTCAAGCGTTTGAGGTCCACCCCCTGCTTGATCCATCCGCTCGCGCAGGCGTGTCGCAAAGCGTGGATGCCATAGCGCGGCGTCATCACCGGCCTGCCCTTGTCGTCCAGTTTAGGCTTTCCCTTCTCTATGACAGGATCAGCGAGACCAGCTTCGATCTGCAAACCGTAAAAGCGCCGACGCAAGAGGTTGCCGTAATCCTGCACGCCGCCCTGCCGGTTCGGGAACACGAGGCCCTGCTCGCCTTTAGGGGAGCGCAGTTTCCATTCCTTCAGCGCTTTCACGAGCGCCGCGCCTATCGGGATTGTGCGATAGCCTGCTTTCGACTTGGGCGGACCTAGTTGGCAAAACTTATCCGCTCGCTGGTTGACCGAAATCGTGGCAGCCTTGAAATCGACATCGGCCCAGCGGAGGCCACGAAGCTCTGATGCTCGAAGGCCGGTGAGAATTGCCGTCATAACCAGCGGCTTCATATCCGCGTCGGCATGCTCGATCAGGGCGCGCAATTCGTCCTTGCCGGGAATCTCGACCTTCGCCTTTTCGCGGGACGATCGCTCAACCTTAACTCCGGCAGCAACATTCTGCGCAATCAAGCCCCGCCGCTGGGCTTCTCCCAAAACGCGCGCCAACGCCCGGACCGCTTTGTGTGTCATATCTCGTGATCGCGCTTCCAATAGTTTATCGACGAAAGCCGCAACTTTGGGCTGGGTGAGACGGGACAGCTTCTCGGCCCCGATCAGCGGCGCGATGTGGAGGTCGGCGAGCTGCCGGTATTGTTGGATGGTGCCGCGTTCACGCCCCTTGCTCTCCGCCGCTGCGATCCAGATGTCGCAAGCTTGGGCAACTGTAATGCTCTGGGAATCCGGCGTATGTGTCCCTTGAGACACTTGCCACGCCGCGCTTGTCAGCCACGCGTCTGCGTCTTTCTTCCGGCTGAACTGCTTAAACCTCCGCGCCCCGCTGCCATCGCGGTAATCGACCAGCCAAGCGGTTTTCTCTTCGCCCTTGGGGCTGGTCCATTCACGTTTACGAATCGTTGCCATTCCGTTCTCCTACGTCGAATCGGTCCGACCGATCCAGAGCAAGTCAATCTAATTGCGTCAAAGCGTGCTCATACGGCGGTATTGCGTTTCACTTCGGATGCTACGCCCTTGCCGCGCGAATTCCGCGCAATACTATGGTGGTGGGTCATCCATCGGGGGTGGCTAAATCTTGTGGAAAGGTCGAAGAATTGAGTGAATTGAAGAATGACTTGCTCGACGGCGCGAAGGCGGCTGCTGACTATCTCGGGCTTCCCGCGCGAACCGTTTACCATCTCACGGCAGAGGGCCGGATTCCAGCGATTCGGATGGGCGCAAAACTTTTGTTTCGGAAATCGGAGCTGGAACGCGCCTTCACGGCAGCAGCGGCCTAATCAGCAACAAAAAATGCCGGGCGACGCGCTAACGTCGCCCGGCGGAGTCATTGACGATTGACACTTTCAAATGTAGCGGCGCGATACGCGCAAACAACCGCCGCTGGCGCTCCACCGAGGGCGAACCTTCCTTCATTGGTCGATTTCCAACGGGCCATGAATATGCAGCGGGAAATGCGCGACACGGCGCGGCAAGCTGGCCTCGATGCGGAAATCCGAGTCTTCAAATCAACGCCTCGGCCAGCGCACCTAGCGAAGATTGAGCAGCATGTTGTCGAAGCGGTGATCTGCAACCCGGGGCTGATCGCGCATGACTTCGCACCGTATCACGTCAGGGACACGCGCGAGGCGATAGAGAAATATATCGGCCACGAGATCGAAAACTGGGTTTGGTATCAGAAAATACCTAAGGGTGGAAAAAAGGCTTTGGAGGCGATGGTGGAGCGCGAAGGGATTCGGATTCAGAAAAAGGAGTACAAGACCCTTCAACACTTGCTTTTCGCGCTGGCGAAGAAGCTGCGTAGCGGAGTCAAACCGGACGAACCGCCCGTTCCTGAATCCGTTGAATATGCCGGGAAGACATACAAGGTCCACCGCAAAGGGACGGGGCGACCGTTTATCAAGCTCCGGGTCAACGGCAAGGCAACGCGGATATGCCTCGACGATTTTTTTTCGGCACCGTTGCAAAAGGCCGCGTAAGCGTGGCACCGAATTTAGTATAAAAAGCGTGGCACCGTGGCACCGAATTTTGCCCAAATATATATAGAGACAAAACTTCACTGTCGGTGTTTAGGTTCCAGCGTTATCGCTTGCCGAGATGTTTTCTAAGTCTGGGGCAGGAGGGTGCTTAGGTGTGGTGTCAGCGCAGACCATCACCGCTTGCGTTTCCCGTTAGGTTGCGGTTCTTATGCAACTTCCTGACAATTACATTTCCCTGCTCCGGGGTATCTCTATAAATTTACAAAATGATAGAGAATTTTCGGGAGGATTAATTTATGTCGTTAGATATAAGCAATCGTGCATTTCGGATGACGCTCATGGCAATTGTTAATGGCCTGCGCGAGGGCGGTCAGCTCAGCGACGACACCATAGAGGCAATAGCCAGGAATTTGCGGGAAGCTGCCACGCCAAGCAACGGCGTAGTTTACAATCAAACCGACGCTCCGTTCTTCATGGAATTGGCACGAGCGATAGAAGTTGGCGACGATGGCGCGGGTTGCGCGCTTGATCCGTCCTAAGGCCTTGCCACAGGCTTCTATCGGCAATGGCCAGTATTTTGACGAGAAACCGCAAATCGTGTAGATTTGTACCTGTTAGGGGGAGACATCGATGCGATTGGTATTACTAGGTGCGATGGCTGCATCCCTTGCTGGGTGCGTTACAACGCTTAACGATATTCGCGGCCGAGAAGTGCAAGATGACGTAGTGACCTCCCGGACACTCGCTCACGTCAGAGATTGCCTGCTACAAACTCTGGGTACAGTAGGTCGAACGCCGCTGGCTGTCGGCGATGACAGTCGAACCGAGGTAACATTTTCTGTTGGACCAGCAGGGGTGGTTTTTCATTATACTCTCAGCTCCGTCGATGAAGGGACGCGAGTGGAAGCTCGCAGAAAGAACAATATAGCTGATGGGTTTGGCGCAGGCCGCAGTTGTTACATCGACTAGGGACGTAAAGGCTAGCGCACCGGTATCGTATCTGAGCACAATGCTCGACGATGCTTTCCGTGACATAGCCCTATCTATCAGTTCTGCGGTCGGTGGGCCGTATCATCCGGGAACGCTCAACTATCCGGGCGAACCCGTTTACGATCTGGGCGGGAGTATCATCGACCCCGGCACGCCTTACAGCATTGCGGTTCACGTGCAGGTTGACAACGTGACGGAAGCCATGCGCCTTGATGCAGACTTTCAGGAGCGCGACGTGCGGCTTTTGATCCTTGGGCCGGATGCTCTGGATTCGGTTCCGACGGTTAGCGTGACGGATGGGCCGTTTGGCGGGCAGACTTATTCCATCCTCTCGGTATCCCGAGACACTTTGGGTTTCGCATGGGAATGCCGTGGGAGGGCGATAGGCTAGGGTGCGGCGGTAACTCAGCACCGGCGCTGCGGGCATATGGTTCGCATGCGTTCGACCTCCAGCACAGTTTCAAGAGACCAGATCCGGCAAGGTGAGAACGCCTCCTTGCTGGTTACGTCGGCGCGGCCCATGCGGCCAGAAGAACCAAAGCGCCGACCCGTCCCTCGCTCGCTCGTCCGGTGTCACAAACGGGCGGAACGGGCGGGGGACACCCCCCTCGGACTTGGTTCCAATAGTAGGCATCCCTGTGGGGGGGGGCTTCGGGGGTGGGGGTCTTCCTTTCTCTCTCCCCAAAATTCCGGGGAAAAATATGACCGCTGAGGCCGTCATTTCCTTCCTCGAAACGCTCAAAATTCCCGAGGGTCCGAAGGCGGGCGAACCCCTCAGGCTGGCCTCATACCAAAAAGACTTTGTGCGCGGGGCGATGGCCCCCGATGTCATGGTCGGGTGTCTAAGCATCGGTCGCGGCAATGCCAAAACGGCGCTGTCTGCTGGAATAGCTCTTGGCGCAGTCATGGGTGTCTGGGATGACCAGCCGCGTCGCGAGATTATCATGGCGGCGCGCAACCGCGATCAGGCCAAAACGGCATTTGGATTCATGGTCGGCTTTATCGACGGCCTGCCTGAGGAGGAGCGCGAACTTTTCACGATCCGGCGCGGCTCACGGCTCGAAATCGAATACGACAACAACGGCACGGGTCTGGCGCGCTGCATTGCCGCCGACGGGCGTTCGATTCTGGGCGGGGCACCTAATCTGGCTATCCTCGACGAACGGGCGGCATGGGAACGCGACAAAGGCGATCTGCTCGAAAACGCTATTTTGTCAGGTCTGGGCAAACGAAACGGCAAGGCGCTCATCATTTCCACCTCTGCCCCAGATGACGCCAACACTTTCTCGCGCTGGCTAGACGAACCTCCGCCGGGAACTTTTGTTCAAGAGCATCGGCCCCCGTTTGGCCTCCCTGCTGACGATAGGGACTCCCTGCTACAGGCTAACCCGGGGGCGTTGGAGGGCATCGGTGCGTCGCTGGAATGGCTGGAAGCGCAGGCACAGCGGGCAATTGCGCGGGGCGGCTCGGCCCTTGCGTCCTTCCGTAATCTCAACAGAAACGAGCGCGTCTCGACTGAGGATCGTTCCGTTTTGGTGACGGTGGACGAATGGCTATCTGCTGAGGTTTCTGAACTACCGGAACGGGATGGCCCGTGCGTGCTCGGCGTCGATCTTGGCGGCTCGCGGTCTATGTCGGCGGCGGCGATGTTTTGGCCGATGACGGGACGGCTTGAGTCCATCGGCACCTTCCCGGCGCTTCCTGGCCTCGTTGATCGTGGCGCAGCGGATGGCGTATCTGGTCGCTATTCGGAGATGCACGAGCGCGGCGAACTATCCGTGCTGGGCGAAAATACCGTGCCCCCCGGTCCTTGGCTGGCCAGCGTGGTTCGGCAACTGGACGGTTATCCGGTGACTTGCATCGTGGGCGACCGGTTCCGTCATGCTGAATTCACGGAAGCAATGGCCAAGGCAGGCCTCTCGCGCGTCCCCTTCATTTGGCGCGGTTTCGGATGGAAAGACGGCGCGGAAGACATCGAGCGCTTCAGGCGGGCTTTGTTCGACGGGCAGGTCAAGACACTTCCCTCTCTCCTGCTCCGGTCTGCTTTCGCGGACGCCATTACGCTTGTCGATCCGGCAGGCAACGCCAAGCTCGCCAAGGGTCGCTCCCTCGGTCGCATTGATGCTGCCGCCGCCACGGTGCTCGCGGTTGCTGAGGGCGCCCGACAAGTTGCCCGGCCTGCTCGCCAAAAGGCACGGATAGGCTGGGCATGAAATGGGAACGCCACGGAGCCAGCATTTACAAAACGGCGCGTTGGAAAGCGATACGCCAACAGGCCAAGCGGCGCGACGGTTTCGCGTGCGTAAAGTGCGGTTCCAGTCAGCGGTTGCAGGTCGATCATATCAAGCCGCTTCGGTCCAATCCCGAACTCGCCTTCGACATCAACAATACCCAGACCTTGTGCGGCACATGTCACAGCAAGAAAACCCGCGTCGAATGCGGGCACCCAGAATTGTCGCCAGAACGGCAGCAATGGCGCGAATTTATGCGCCTCTCTCCTCCCTCCACACTCTCTGAATAGGACTCCTTGAATGCTTGAATCCGTTAAAATCTCTCGCCGCCAGAGCGAAATCCGCTCCGAACTCTCCACTCTAGCCGGGAAGGCCGATGCTACGGCGGACGAAATCCGGTCGATGGAAACGCTCGACGCCGAATATCGGGCAAACGAGACTCGCTATCGGGCCGCGTTGATCGCTGAAGATGGCGAGCGCCGCGAAGCTGGCACCGAACTCGAAACCCGCAGCGACCGCGAGTTTGCTGATCTTGTTGCCGGTTTCGAGATGCGGCAGGTTGTGCTTGCTCTCGACGAGGGCCGGACACTTGAGGGCCGAACTGCTGAGGTTGTGCAGGAACTTCGCAGCGCTGGTGGCTATCGCGGCGTCCCTGTCCCGCTCATGGCGTTGGAAACCCGCGCCGGCGAAACTATCGCCAGCGGCACGCCCGACCCGATCCAGACCCGACCCGTCATAGACCGGCTCTTTCCGGGTAGCGTGGCGGCGCAGATGGGAGCGCAGTTGATCCAAATCGGCAGCGGTGCAGTTGAATGGCCGGTGACGACCAGCGCGGTCACGGCAGGCTGGGCGAACGGTGAACTTGCCAATGTGGCCGGTCCGACGACCTATGCGACGACCGACAAGGCCCTGAAACCCGAACAGACGCTGGGCATTCACATGCGTGTCAGCCGAAAAGCAATGCTGCAATCGGGCGATGCGCTGGAACAGGCAATCCGTCGCGATATGTCCGGCACCATGGGCGCCGAACTCGACAAGGCGATTTTCCTCGGCACGGGTGCGAACGGTCAGCCCCTCGGCGTCGTCGCGGGCGCTGGCACCTATGGCATTACGAGCACGAGCGCGGCGGGTCCGGCAACGTGGGCAGCGCTGCGGGCTGCGGTGGTGCGGTTCATGGCGGCGAACGCGGCATCTGGCCCCGAGGCGGTGAAGGCGCTGATTCGTCCCGAAATGTGGAGCTACATGGATGGCACCGAGGCCTTCACCGGCTCCGGCGTCACCGAGTTTGATCGCGCGAAGGCGCAGCTCGGGGGAATCGTCCAGACCGCCAATGCCCTGCCGACGCCGGGAGGCACGCCGCCGGTGGCGTTGCTGACCACAAGCGCGGGCGGTGTGGCTCCGGTGTTCGTCGGCCTGTGGGGTGCGGTCGATCTGATCCGCGATCCGTTCTCGGACGCGCAATCGGGCGGTCTCCGGCTCACGGCCCTCACGACTGCCGACGTTACGGTGGCTCGACCGGCGCAGCTTCAGGTTGTGACCGGCCTTGAGATCACGGACCCGAGCTGATGGCCCCCGTCTTTGATGCGGGGCTGGAACTGAGGGCGGCGGGTGATGGCACTCGCCGCCTGAGGGGCAGCTTTCCCTATCGCAAGCGCGCGGTGATGGATGCAGGCGGCAATGGGCGTCGGCCTAAGAAAGAAGAGTTTGCACCCCGTGCGTTTTCCTACGCCGTGGAAGACGCCGACCGGGATGTTCACCTCTTAATCGGGCATTCGTTCGACAAACCGCTGGCGTCACGCAAGGCGGGCACCCTGCTGCTCTCCGACACATCAGCGGCATTGAATTTCGAAGCGATCTTAACGCCGGAAATCTTACGAAGCACATGGGCACAGGATTTTATCGCGGCATTCGAAGCTGGCCTTATCGGCGGCATTAGCCCCGGCTTTCGCGTTGCCCCGCCTGAGGTTGTCGCCAAGCCGGAAGAGACGACGGAAGAGAATCCAGCCGAGGGGAAAGCCCTGATCCGCACCATTTTCGCGGCGATCCTGTTTGAACTCTCGATGGTGACGCGGCCAGCGTATCACGACACGGAGGCCGATCTTCGCCACTTCAATCCTGCCCCAGATGTGCCCCCTGCGGCGTATCTCAACGCCTTGCGGAGGTGGAGGGCGTGAGGAAAGAGCAAGCCATTTTGACGCAACTCGAGGGGATTCCAGAAAGCTATCCCGCCGTCGAGGGCGTGACCGGCTCAGCGTTGGCCGTCGCGTGGCAGCGTATCGAGTATCACATCGCCTTTCGCTATACGCCGCGCTCGGTGGAATGGCGCGTGCTGTCCACTGGCTGCGAGTTTGTGCCGCCGCTGGCTCCTGTTACATCGCTAACGATTCAGGTCGGCGACGATGCGCCCTATGCGCCTGAAACTGGCCCTCTGGGAGGCTATATTCTCCCCTGCGGTCTGGTGACGATCACCGGCTCGGTCGGCGCTGGCCCTGCTCCTGCTGTCGTTCTGGAAGCCGTCCGCCGCTATGCAAAATATATCGAAGCTGGAAGCAGGCTGCCCGTGGGAGTCAACAGGTTCAGCTCCGGCTCCGCCGACGTGTCGATCCGTGGCGATCAAATATCCCCGTCGATGGCAATGGCGAACTCTGGCGCTGGCGATCTGCTGCGTCCATACAGGAGGGTCTAAAATGGGCCTGTTACAGCGTTTCTTCAACAAGCCCGAAACCCGCTCGGCGTCAAATGCGGGATATACTTCTCAGGTCATGGCCGCGCGGGAGGCGTATGTGGCGGGGCGCTTGGGTCTGGGCGATCTGACTGCGACAGTGCAAACGTGCGTTAGCCTATGGGAATCCGGCTTTGCGCTGGCCGACATTACCGGCACCGACATGCTACGGCGACAGGACATGGCCATCGCGGCCCGTGCGCTGGCTCTGCGCGGCGAGGCGGTGTTTCTGATCCGTGACCAGCTCATCCCGATTGTGGACTATGACCTCTCTACCCGTGACGGCGTGCCTAAGGCCTATCGTGTTGCCATTCCCGAGATTGGCGGCGGGCGGAACGAAACCGTGCTGGCTGCCGAGGTGCTGCATTTTCGCGTAGCCCCTGATCCGGGTGCACCGTGGGCAGGACAGGCTCCCTTGCGCCGGGCACAGCTTACGGCTGGGTTGCTTCACACGTTGGAATCGGCGCTGGCTGAGGTTTACGAAAACGCGCCGCTCGGCTCGCAAGTCGTTCCGTTTCCCGAATCCCCCGACGTGGACCTCGATACGCTGGGCCGTGGTTTCCGCGCTCGCCGGGGCCGGGTCATGCTCCGTGAGTCTGTGAACGTGACGGCTGCCGGAGGGCCGACGCCAGCGCAGGACTGGAAGCCCCAAGGTGTGACGCCAGACCTTCAGCCGTCGCAGGCCTTGCAGTCCCTCAGCGAAGCCCGTGGCGCAATCTTTGCCGCGTTCGGTGTTTTGCCCGCTATGTTTGCGAGCAACGCGCAGGGGCCGCTTGTCAGGGAAGCTCAACGGCATTTGGCGCAGTGGATTTTGCAGCCCATGGCCGTTATGATGGCAGAAGAAGCAAGCGACAAGCTTGCCAGCCAAATCTCCATTGACGTCGTGCGTCCAGCGCAAGCCTTTGATGCGGGCGGTCGTGCCCGTGCTTTTGGCGCGATGGTTCAGGCACTGACACAGGCCAAGGAGGCGGGTCTCGATCCGCAAGCGGTGGAAGACGCGCTATCCTTCATTGATTGGGCAGAGTGATGACTCACATCAAAAACAACTTAGAAGCCGCAGTATCCGAAATGGCGTTCCGCTTGTGGGAAGAGGAACATAAACACCCCCCTAAAGCGTCGGACGCCGAATCGTTCCTCGATCTAGTGGCGGCCTGCCGGGAAGCCCTCAGCGGCAAAAAGGCCAGCAAGGGATATAACATTTATGGGATAATCGGCGAATCGCACCGCAACGGCTGAGTTTTTGCCGTTTCCCATGTCACGCCGTGTTGCATCCATGTTGCATGGAGTCGCCGTCACCGGTTTGAAACCCACGGAAATCTGCGGAATTGCGTGGAACATGGTGCAACAACGCTGAGGGGCCATATTCTTCGCTAAGTCATTGAAAAATATGGCGCACCCGGAACGATTCGAACGTCCGACCCCCAGATTCGTAGTCTGGTGCTCTATCCAGCTGAGCTACGGGTGCGTGGAGCGGTGCCTTTACGGACAGTCGCGGGGGGGCGCAACCCCCTATTTCGCCTTTTTCGACCGGCGAACAGGGGATCGCGCCGCCGCGGCGATCAACCGCGTTTCAGCGCCGCCTGCGCCGCCGCGAGCCGCGCGATCGGGACGCGGTAGGGCGAGGCGCTGACATAGTCGAGGCCGGTCCGCTCGCAGAAATGGATGCTCGGCGCATCGCCGCCATGCTCGCCGCAGATACCGAGCTTGATGCCCGCGCGCGCGCCGCGGCCGCGCTCGGCCGCGATCTCGATCAGCTGGCCGACACCCTCGACATCGATGCTGACGAAGGGGTCGGTGACGAAGATACCCTTGTCGACATATTGGGTCAGGAAGCGGCCCGCGTCGTCGCGGCTGACGCCGAGCGTGGTCTGGGTGAGGTCGTTGGTGCCGAAGCTGAAGAATTCGGCCGCCTGCGCGATCTCCCCCGCCATCAGCGCGGCGCGCGGCAGTTCGATCATCGTGCCGACCAGATAGGCAATCTCGCGGCCCTTTTCGGCGAACACCGCCTTCGCCGCCGCATCGACGACCGCCTTCATCAGGTCGAATTCGCGGCGCGTGGCGACGAGCGGGATCATCACTTCCGGAACCGGCGCCGAGCCGGTCTCGGCAGCGACGTCGCATGCCGCCTCGAAGATCGCCCGTGCCTGCATCTCGTAGATTTCGGGATAGGTGACGCCGAGGCGGCAGCCGCGATGGCCGAGCATCGGGTTGAATTCGTGCAGTTCGCTCGCGCGCGCCTTGAGCGCCTCGATTCCGACGCCCGCCGCGGCGGCGACCTCGGCGAAATCCTCTTCGCGCGTCGGCAGGAATTCGTGCAGCGGCGGGTCGAGCAGACGGATGGTGACCGGCAGGCCCGCCATCACGCGGAAGATCGCGGCGAAATCGCCGCGCTGCTCGGGCAGCAGCTTGGCGAGCGCGGCGCGGCGGCCATCCTCGCTGTCGGCGAGGATCATCTCGCGCACCGCGGCGATGCGCGCGGCGTCGAAGAACATATGCTCGGTGCGGCAAAGCCCGATGCCCTCGGCCCCGAAATCGCGCGCGACCTGCGCGTCGGCGGGGGTCTCGGCGTTGGTGCGGACCTTCATCCGGCGCACCTTGTCGGCCCAGCCCATCAGCGTGCCGAAGTCGCCGACTAGTTCGGGAAGCAGCGTCGGCACCTCGCCCGCCATCACCTCGCCGGTCGACCCGTCGAGGGTGATGACGTCACCCTCGCGCAGTTCGCGCCCGGCGACGCGCAGCACGCGCGCCGCGCCGTCGATGCTGAGCCCGCCGGCACCCGAGACGCAGGGGCGGCCCATGCCGCGTGCGACGACCGCCGCGTGGCTGGTCATCCCGCCGCGCGCGGTCAGGATGCCCTTGGCGGCGTGCATGCCGTGAATATCCTCGGGCGACGTCTCGATGCGGACGAGGATCACCGCCTTGCCCATGCCCGCAGCCTTTTCGGCGCTGTCGGCATCGAACATGATCTCGCCCGACGCGGCGCCGGGGCTCGCCGGCAGCCCCTTGGTCAGCACGTCGCGCGGTGCCTTCGGGTCGAGGGTCGGATGGAGAAGCTGGTCGAGCGCACCGGGATCGACCCGCTGCACCGCTTCCTGCTCGGAGATCAGCCCTTCGGCCGCCATGTCGACCGCGATCTTCAGCGCCGCCTTCGCCGTGCGCTTGCCGCTCCGCGTCTGGAGCATCCACAGCTTGCCGCGCTCGACGGTGAACTCGATGTCCTGCATGTCGCGATAGTGGTTTTCGAGCGTGTCGAAGACGCTGCCCAGTTCGGCGAAGGTCTCCGGCATCGCCTCTTCCATGCTGAGCGGCTTGGCGCCGGCCTTCTCGCGCGCCGCGCGGGTCAGATATTGCGGCGTGCGGATGCCCGCGACGACGTCCTCGCCCTGCGCGTTGATCAGCCATTCGCCGTACCAGGCGCGCTCGCCGGTCGCGGGGTCGCGGGTGAAGGCGACGCCGGTCGCCGACGTGTCGCCCATGTTGCCGAACACCATCGCCTGCACATTGACCGCGGTGCCCCATTCGCCGGGGATCGCATTCAGGCGGCGATAGACTTTCGCGCGGTCGCTTTCCCAGCTCGCGAAGACGGCGCCGATCGCGCCCCACAGCTGATCCTTCGGCTCCTGCGGGAAGGGCGCGCCGGTCTCGCGCTGCACGATCGCCTGATATTCGATGACGAGCGCCTGCCAATCCTCTGCCGCCATCTCGGTATCGAGATAGAAGCCCTTGTCTTCCTTCGCGGTTTCCAGCGCTTCCTCGAACGCCGCATGGTCGAGGCCCATGACGACGTCGGCGTACATCTGGATGAAGCGGCGATAGCTGTCCCACGCGAAGCGCGGGTCGCCCGACGCTTCGGCGAGCCCGGCGACGGTGCGGTCGTTGAGGCCGAGGTTGAGGACGGTGTCCATCATCCCCGGCATCGACACGCGCGCGCCCGAGCGGACCGAGACGAGAAGCGGATTGGCGGGGTCGCCGAACGCGCGGCCCGTCAGCCCCTCGATATGCGCGATGCCGCTCGCGACCTCGTCGGCCAGGCCGGCGGGGAACTGCTCCGCATTGTCGTAATAGGCGGTGCAGACTTCGGTGGTGATGGTGAAGCCCGGCGGCACCGGCAGGCCGATCGAGGCCATTTCGGCCAGGTTCGCGCCCTTGCCGCCCAGCAATTCCTTCGCACGCTCGGCCGTCGTGGCCGTGCCGCCGAACAAATGCACCATCGTCGTCATGTCATGCTCCTGCTGCCCCGGGGAGGAGGGTTGGCGGGGAAATAGGGACGCCACGCCCTATGGTCGATTCAGATTTGCTTCGCGCACTATAAGGGATGCCGCATAGCCATGGCGTCAGCCCTCGATCTTCGAGAAATCGGCGACGCCATGGACGGCGCCGGTAAATCGGGCGAGCAGGCCCAGGCGATACGCCCGGACCGCCGGATCGGGATCGTTGACCATCACGCCGTCGAAGAAAGCGTCGATCGGCGCGCGAAGCGTCGCGAGCGCGGCCATGGCCTCAGTGAAATGCTCGGCGGCGACCGCAGCCGAGGCCGCGGGTTCGGCGGCATCGAGCGCGGCGAGCAGGGTTGCATCGACTTCCGTAGGCGCGGTGGCGGCAGCGGCATCGGTCACCTCGCCCGCCTGCTTCAGGATATTGGCGGCGCGCTTGTAGCCCGCGAGAAGATTGGCGCCGTCGTCGGTCGCCATGAAGGCTTGCAGCGCCTGCACGCGCGCGAGCGAACAAACGAGATCGCTCTCGCCGCCGAGAGCAAAAACCGCGTCGATCAGGTCGTGGCGGACGCCGGCCTCGCGCTGCTGGACCTTGAGGCGATCGGCGAAGAAGTCGAGCAGATCCCCCTCCCCGACCGGGAAACGCAGGCCGTTTTCGGTCACGATCCGAATGATGCCGAGCGCGGCGCGGCGCAGCGCGAACGGGTCCTTCGATCCGGTCGGTTTCTCGTCGATCGCGAAGAAGCTGCGCAGCGTATCCAGCTTGTCCGCCAACGCCACGGCTACCGTCACCGGTGCGGTCGGCACCTCATCGCCCTGCCCGACCGGCTTGTAGTGATCGCGGATCGCGTCGGCGACGGCATCGGGCAGGCCTTCGGCGCGGGCGTAATAGCCGCCCATCAGGCCCTGCAGTTCGGGAAACTCGCCGACCATTTCGGTGACGAGGTCGGCCTTCGCCAGTTCGGCCGCCTGCCGCGCCAGCGCGGGGTCGCAGTTCGGGACGATATCTTCGCTCGCCAGCCATTCGGCCAGTTTCGCGACGCGCTCGACCTTGTCGGCGACGGTGCCGAGCTTTTCGTGGAAGGTGATGCTCGCCAGCTTCTCCGCGTGCTGCGCCAGCGTCTTCTTCTGATCCTGTTCCCAGAAGAAGCGCGCATCGGACAGGCGCGCGGCGAGGACCTTGCGGTTGCCCGCGACGATCGCCGCGCCGCCGTCGCTCGCGGCGATGTTCGCGGTGCAGACGAAACCGTTCGCCAGCCTGCCGTCGGAGCCGGTCACGACGAAATATTTCTGGTTCACCCGCGCCGTGAGCTGGATCACCTCGGGCGGCACCTCGAGGAAGGTCTCGTCGAAGCGGCCGAGCAGCGGCACCGGCCATTCGGTGAGCCCGGCATTCTCGACCACCAGCCCTTCGTCCTCGACGAGCGTCAGCCCGGCGTCGGCCGCGACCCTGGCCGCGCCTTCGCGGATGATGCGGGCGCGTTCCTCCTGATCGACGATGACATGGCAGGCGCGCAGCTTGTCGGCATAATCCGCCGCCGAGCCGATGGTGATTTCGCCCGGGCAATGGAAGCGATGGCCGCGCGTTGCGAAACTCGCGGAAATCCCGCCAACTTCACACGCAATCAACCGTTCGCCGAACAGCGCGACGATGCCCGACAGCGGCCGCACCCAGCGCAGGCTGTCGCTGTTCGCGCTGTCGCGGCCCCAGCGCATCGACTTGGGCCAGGCGAAGGCACGGACGATCGCGGGAATCGCCTCCGCCAGCACCTCGTTCGTTGCACGGCCGGGCTTGTCGATCACCGCGAACCAGACGCCGTCGCGGTCTTCGAGCCGGTCCTGCGTCAGCCCGGTCTTGCGCAGGAAACCCTCGAGCGCCTGCGGCGGCGCGCTGGTGCGCGGGCCCTTCAACTCCTCGCTGACCGCGGCGGTCGCGTCGGGAAGGCCCTTCGCGATCAGCGCGAGGCGGCGCGGAGTCGACCAGACGGTCAGCTCGCCGACCGCCAGCCCCGCCGCCGCCATCCGGGCGCGGAACAGCTTTTCCAGCTCGGCGCGCGCGCCGGCCTGCATACGGGCAGGAATTTCCTCGCTGCGCAGTTCGAGAAGGAAGTCGGTCATGCCAGATCCTCCGAACCCCAAACCCCGTTCGCATCGAGCGAAGTCGAGATGCCCCGAAGGACGGCGCCATTCCGATGCGTGTCTCGACTTTCGCCCGAAGGCGAAAGTTTATCCTGAGCGCCGCCGCAGGCGGCGTCGAAGGGCTCGACACGAACGGAAAGAGAGGGCGTGACACGATTTGCGGCGCGCATCACAACACCCACCCCGGATAGGCTGCGGTCCAGCGGTCGGACTGGCTGTCGATCCACGCCTTGCAGCTTCCCTTGGCGAGATCGCGGACGCGGGCCATGTAGTTGGCGCGTTCCTGCACGCTGATGACGCCGCGCGCCTGGAGCAGGTTGAAAAGATGGCTCGCCTCGATCGCCTGATCGTAGGCGGCGAGCGGAACCTGTGCGGCGATCGCGCGCTCGCATTCGGCCTCGGCCGCCTTGAAGCCCGCGAACAGCGTGTCGGTGTCGGCAACCTCGAAATTCCATTTCGAGAATTGCCGCTCATTCTCGAGGAACACGTCGCCGTAGCTGACCCCCGGCACGTCGCCGACCGGGTCGGAGAAGCGCAGGTCGTACACATTGTCGACGCCCTGGATATACATGGCGAGGCGTTCGAGCCCGTAGGTCAGTTCGCCCGCGACCGGCTTGCAGTCATAGCCGCCCATCTGCTGGAAATAGGTGAACTGCGACACCTCCATCCCGTCGCACCATACTTCCCAGCCGAGTCCCCATGCGCCCAGAGTCGGCGATTCCCAATCGTCCTCGACGAAGCGGATGTCGTGGAGCAGCGGGTCGATGCCGATCGCGGCGAGGCTGCCGAGATACTGGTCCTGAATGTCGGCGGGCGACGGCTTCAGGATCACCTGATACTGGTAATAATGCTGAAGGCGGTTGGGATTCTCGCCGTAGCGGCCATCGGTCGGGCGGCGGCTCGGCTGGACATAGGCGACATTCCACGGCTCCGGCCCCAGGCTGCGCAGCGTCGTCGCCGGGTGAAAGGTCCCCGCCCCGACGCGCATGTCATAGGGCTGAAGGATCGCACAGCCGCGCGCACCCCAATAGGCATGCAGGGTCAGGATCACGTCCTGAAAGCTGAGGGGTCGCTTCGCTTCGGCGTCGGCCACGGCCGCATTTCCTTCGCAGGTGCAAAATCGCCGCCGCATTGGCGCAGCAGCGGCGCAGGGTCAAGGCTCCGCTCCCGATCGGCACGGAGGAAAATCACCAGCCGTGTCAGGCTCACCGAACTTTTTGTCATGTTTTATTGATATAGTCAGCGAATCGCGACATATAGTCATGGAAACCTGACAAAACGACAGGCCAACATGACTGTCACTTCGATGAAGGAACCGATGCCATGACGACTCGCGCCGCCATCCTCGCCCTGACGCTCGCCCTCGGCGGCTCGCCCGCCTTTGCCGCGAGCGCCGATGCCGATACCGGCCGCATCGCGGTCCGCACCGCTGACCTCGACCTCGCTTCGGCGCGGGGCCGGACGCAGCTCGACGCGCGGCTGAAAAGCGCGGCGCGCCAATTGTGCCGCACGGGTCTGCGCAGCGTCGCCGACCGCGCGATCGAGGCACAGTGCATCGCCGAGACGGTCGCCGGCGCGCAACCGCAAGCGGCGAACGCCGTTGCGCAGGCCGCAAGGGGCGAAGCGCAGATGGCGCTGATGATGGTGGCGTTGTCGCCGCGCGCATGAGATGGCGGCTGCTTGGCGGCACGACGAGCCCTGGAGGCGCCGATGAACAACAAGTTGAAGATATTGCGCGCGATGCGCAACTGGAGCCAGGCCGAACTGGCCGAGCGGCTCGATGTCTCGCGGCAGGCGGTCAATGCGATCGAAACGGGCAAATACGACCCGTCGCTGCCGCTCGCCTTCAAGCTGGCACGCCTGTTCGGCATGCCGATCGAGGAAATCTTCGACGATGGCCAGAAAGGACATGCCGATGACTGATGCAGAAACTCCGCGCACGCGCCGCCCGATGTCGCCGCGCCGTCGTCGCTATTGGACGTCACTGGGCTTTGCCGCGCTGATCGGCGGGCTTATCGGCGGCTGGCTCGTGGTCGATCAGCCCAAAGGGCGCGGCCTGACCGAGATGCTCGCGACCGGCTCGCTCACCCCCGGCTTCGCGATCGCGGCCGCGCTTTGCTGGACGATCGGGCTCGCGATCGCGATGATCCTCTATCACCGCGCGATCGACGATCATGAGGAGCATGCCTGGCTGTGGGCGAGCACGGCGGGATGGTATGCCCTGATATTTCCCGCGCCCGTGTGGTGGGTGCTGCACCGCGCCGGACTGGCACCGTCGCCCGACGCGATGCTGTTGTTCCTGCTGACGCTCGTCGTCAATGCGGTCGTCTATCTCTGGCTCAAATTCCGCTGACCCCGCCGCGCTTGCTTTCCCCATTTCCCTTGCGGCACATAGCCCCGAACGGATGAAAGGCTTTCCCCGAATGAAAAACCGAACGAAACCCTGGTTCAAGACGCTTGCCGCCGCGTGCGCGCTGCTTCCCCTCGCGCTTGGCTCGGCCGCCCCCCTTGCCTTCGCGCAGGTCAGCGAACCGGCTGCCGCCGCCCCAGCAGCGCCGGCCGAAACCCGCGCCGCGCCCGCGCTGTGGGTGGTGAAGGACGAGGATACGACGATCTACCTCTTCGGCTCGATCCACGTGCTGAAACCGGGGCTGAGCTGGTTCGACGGCGCGGTGAAGCAGGCCTTCGATGCCTCCGATTCGCTGATGCTCGAGGTCGTGCTGCCCGAGGACGAGATGGCGGCCGCCAAGGCGACGATCCCCCTCGCGCTCGACCAGAGCGGCAGGACGCTGTCGTCGCGGCTCGAACCCGATGCGCTGAAAGCCTATCAGGCGGCGCTCGCCGGGCTGGGCATCCCGCCGGCGCAGTTCGACGCGTTCAAGCCCTGGTTCGCCGCGGTCACACTGTCGGTGCTGCCGCTGACCAACCTCGGCTACGATCCCGAACAGGGCGCGGAAAAGACGCTGACGCGCGCGGCCAAGGCCGCCGGCAAGCCGGTCGAGGGTCTGGAGACGTTGGAGGAGCAGCTCGGTTTCTTCGACACGCTGCCGGAGGATCAGCAGGTCGCCTACCTCAACGCGACGGTCAAGGACATCGACCAGCTCGGCCCGACGATCGACAGACTTGTGACGCTGTGGGGCAACGGCGACCCCGATCAGCTTGCCGTGCTGATGAACGAAAGCATGACCACCACGCCCGAACTGGCGAAGATCCTGCTGGCCGACCGCAACGCGCGCTGGGCCGAGACGCTGCAGGCGCGCATGGAGCAACCCGGCACCCTGTTCGTCGCGGTCGGCGCCGGACACCTCGCCGGACCGCAGAGCGTGCAGACCTATCTCCAGCAACGCGGATTGGCCGCGACGCGGGTCGAATAGGGATGACGCGGCGCCGTTGGCATCGGCGCCGGGGCGGCCGCGCGGCGGCCGCCCTCGCCTTCCTGCTGTTCGTCGGGTGCGGTTCGGCCGAACCGCCGCGCGAGGCGCGACCCGCGATGTGGCTGGTCGCCGATCCCGATACGCGCATCTATCTGCTCGGCACGATGCACGCACTGCCCAGGGGGACCGATTGGGACGGCGGCAAGGTCGCCGAGGCGATGCGCGCCGCCGACGCGCTGGTGATGGAATTGTCGCCCGACGAACTGGCGGCGGCCGGGGCGGTCTTCGGACAGCTTGCGCCGCGCAGCGCGCCGCTTGCGATCGACCGGCGCCTGTCGGGCGAAGCGCTCGGCGGCTATCGCAGGCTGGAGGCGAAGGGCGGCGACTTCGGCGGCGACCGCCTCGACGACTGGGCGGTGATGGTGCTGATGGGCCAGCGCACTGCCGCGCTCGCGAAGCTATCGCCCGACGCCGGCGTCGAAGCCGGCCTGACCGCCGCTTTCCGCGACGCGGACAAACCGATCGGCGGGCTGGAGACCGCGAAGGCGCAACTGCTGCTGTTCGAGACGCTGCCGCCCGAGGCGCAGCGCACGCTGCTGGAGCGCGCCGCCAGCCGCGCGGACAGCGCGCCGCGCGAGGTCGGCGCGCTGGCCGACGCCTGGTCGCGCGGCGACGTCGCGGCGCTCGAAGCGGTCATCAATGCCGACGTCGAGGCGGTGCCCGCGGCGCGCAAGGCGATCCTGACCGACCGCAACCGGCGGTGGAGCGCGTGGGTGAAACGGCGGATGGACCGCCCCGGCACGCTGCTGGTCGCGGTCGGCGCGGGGCACCTGATCGGCCCCGAGGGCGTGCCCGCGCTGCTGGAGGCCGACGGTTTGACGGTGACGCGGGTGCAGTAGATCGCGGGGATTCGCGGCGGCGGCGATTCGGCTTGTAGGAATTCGGTACACCCTCCCCACCTGCGTCATGCTGAACTTGTTTCAGCATCCATGACCGGACCACGCGGCAAACGGCGACGTAAACCGGGAAGACAGACCATGGATGCTGAAACAAGTTCAGCATGACGAATGGTGAAGGTGCAAGACACGCCGCGCCATTTCGCGCCGACGGCTTGCCTTTTCGCCCTTTCCCCGTTATGCGCCCGCGCTTCCGTCATGGTCATCCCTGGAGGCGTGGCGGAGTGTGCAACCGTTTCTCGGAGAAATGATATGAGCGATCAGCTGACGCTGACGGCCGAGACGCGCGAACGTGCAGGCAAGGGAGCCTCACGCGAGCTGCGTCGTAATGGCCGCGTCCCCGCCGTCGTCTATGGCGGCAACGAAGACCCCCTGATGATCCACGTCGAGGAAAAGCTGCTGATGAAGCAGCTGATGACCGGCGTGTTCCTGAACTCGGTGGTGATGATCGAGGTGGGCGGCAAGACCATCCGCACCCTGCCCAAGGACGTCGCTTTCCATCCGGTCAAGGATCGTCCGATCCATGCCGACTTCCTGCGCGTGTCGAAGGACACCAAGGTGCAGGTCGGCGTCCCCGTGCTGTTCGTGAACGAGGAGAAGTCCCCGGGCCTGAAGCGCGGCGGCGTGCTGAATGTCGTGCGCCACGAACTGGAACTGATCTGCGAAGCGGACAAGATTCCCGACGACATCACGATCGACGTCACCGGCTTCGACGTCGGCGAATCGATCCATATCAGCCACGTCACCCTGCCGCAGGGCGTGGAAAGCGCGATCACCGACCGCGACTTCACCATCGCGACGATCGTCGCCCCGTCGGCGCTCAAGTCGAGCGACGGCGACACGACCAAGGATGAAGGCGAAGCCGCCGAAGGCGAAGCCTGACACCGACACTTCACCCCTCCCCCTTCCGGGGGAGGGGGCATATGCGAAGAGGCGGCGATTTCGGCGAAACGCCGCCTCTTCCCGCTTCGTCATGCTGAATTTGTTTCAGCATCCATGGTCCGACCTCTCCCTCTGCGCCGCGCCAGTTTCGAGGGCAGGCCATCGACCCTGAAACAGGTTCAGGGTGACAAGACAGGGAGTGAGGGGTTTTTGACATGCAGCTCTGGGTCGGCCTCGGCAATCCCGGTCCCCAATATGCGATGCATCGCCACAATGTCGGCTTCATGGCCGTCGACGTCATCGCCGACGCGCACGGATTCGCGGCGCCCGCGAAGAAATTCCAGGGCTGGGTGCAGGACGGCCGGATCGGTCGCCACCGCATCCTGCTGCTCAAGCCGTCGACCTTCATGAACGAAAGCGGCCGCAGCGTCCGCGCCGCGCTCGATTTCTACAAGCTGACGCCGCAGGACGTCACCGTCTTCTATGACGAACTCGACCTTGCGCCGATGAAGGTGAAGGTGAAGCGCGGCGGCGGCGCGGCGGGGCATAACGGCATCCGCAGCCTGATCCAGCATATCGGCGACGATTTCCGCCGCGTGCGCATCGGGATCGGCCATCCGGGGCACAAGGACCGGGTGACCGGTTATGTGCTGGGTCCTTACCACAAGAGCGAGATCGAGCCGCTGACCGACCTGCTGGGTGCAATCGCCGCCGAGGCGGGCGGCCTGGCGGACGGCGACGACGCGCGCTTCCTGAACGACCTCGCGCTGCGGTTGCAGGCGTGACCATCACTCGCGCGGCGACGGCGGCCGACCGCGATGCCGTCATCGCTATCTGGGAAATCTGCGCTCTCACACGTCCATGGAACGATCCGGCGGCGGATTTTCAGCGCGCGCTGGATCACGACGCCTCGACAATATTCGTCGCCGAACGAAGTGCGGAGATAATCGGCACCGCCATGACCGGCTTTGATGGGCATCGGGGCTGGATTTATTATCTGGGCGTCGCGCCGAACCGGCAGGGACAGGGCATTGCGCGCCGGTTGCTGGATGCCGCTTGCGAATGGCTCAGGCTTCGCGGTTGTCCCAAGGTCGAACTGATGCTTCGCGACGGCAATCCGGCATCGGGGCTCTACGAACATCTGGGGTGGGAACCGCAGGACGTCCGCGTGTTCGCCCGCTGGCTGACCTGATCCGCAAGGCCCCCGTCCCGGTCCGATTTTGCGCTTCGACGAAAGCCGTGCATGATGGCGCCCTGAAAGGAGCCTCCTCATGCCCGACCGCAATCGCCCCGCGCGCCGCGACCTGATCGCGGGCGCCGCCGCCCTCGCCGCCACGGCGCCCACTTTGCTCCATGCAGCAGCGCCCACCGCCCTGCCATCGCTGACGGGCCGCACCGTCCTGATCACCGGCACGTCGAGCGGATTCGGCCGGATCGGCGCGCTGCATTATGCCCGGCTCGGCGCGAAGGTGATCGCGACCATGCGCAACCTGCCGCGTCCCGAGGCGGACACGCTGGCGGCCGAAGCGGCGAAGGAAAAGCTCGACCTGCATATCGTCGAAATCGACGTGACGAGCGACGATTCGGTCGCCGCGGGCACCGCAAGCGCGCTCGAGGCCGCGGGCGGACGCATCGACACGCTGATCAACAATGCCGGGGTCGGCATCTCCGGCCCGATCGAGGTGCAGGACATGGAGGCGACGCACCTCGCCTTCAATACGAACGTCATCGGCATGCAGCGAATGATCCGCGCGCTGCTGCCGCAAATGCGCGCCGCCAGGGCCGGGCAGATCGTCAACATCTCCTCGCAGCTCGGCCGGGTGATCGTCCCCGGGGGCGGCCATTATTCGGCGACCAAGTTCGCGGTGGAGGCCTTGTCCGAACAGCTTGCCTATGAACTGGTACCGCACGGCATCGAGGTGACGATCATTCAGCCCGGCGGCTACCCCACCCGCGTCTGGCAGAACCGCAACGTCTATACCGGCGCGCTGAAGGAACGCAGCGATCCCGAGCGGCTGGCGGCCTATGAGCCCTTCACGCGCGGCATGGGGACCGAGGACGGCAGCGGACGCAGCGCCGACCCCGCCGACGTGCCGCGCGCGATTGCGGAGATCATGGCGATGCCCGCGGGCACGCGCCCGCTGCGCCGTGCGGTCCATCCGGGCCCCAAGCCGCAGGAGGCGATCAATCGCGTCGCGGCCGAGGTGCAGGTCGCATGGCTGGGCGGCAGCCCGCTGGGGCCGCTGATCCGTGCGGTCCACGACTGAGGATCGGCCCAGCGCCCTTCCCTGCCCCCTTCTTTCGCGCCCGTCCGGCACGAACCGACGGGCCGGGATCATCGCGCTCTGGAAAAAGCGATGCGAAACGGCTAGCGCGCCTGCCATCCGCGCCCGACCGGCGCCGAATATGATCGAAAGACGAGATTCATGGGTTTCAAATGCGGAATCGTCGGGCTGCCCAATGTCGGCAAGTCCACCCTGTTCAACGCGCTGACCGAGACGCAGGCGGCGCAGGCGGCGAACTATCCCTTCTGCACCATCGAGCCCAACATCGGCAATGTCGCGGTGCCCGACGACCGGCTCGACAAGCTGGCGGCGATCGCGGGTAGCCAGAAGATCATTCCGACACAGCTCGCCTTCGTCGACATCGCCGGCCTCGTGCGCGGGGCATCGAAGGGCGAAGGGCTGGGTAACCAGTTCCTCGGCAACATCCGCGAAGTCGATGCGATCGTCCACGTCCTGCGCTGTTTCGAGGATGACGACATCCAGCATGTCGAGAACAAGGTCGACCCCGTCGCCGACGCCGAGACGGTCGAGACCGAATTGCTGCTGTCCGACCTCGAAAGCCTCGAGAAGCGCGTCCCCGCCTTCCAGAAGAAGGCGACCGGCGGCGACAAGGAGGCCAAGGCCGCGGCCTCGGTGCTCGGCCAGGCGCTCGACCTGCTGCGCGCCGGCAAGCCCGCGCGACTGACCGAGCCGAAGGATCCCGAGGAAGAGCGCATCCTCCGCCAGGCGCAGCTTCTGACCACCAAGCCCGTCCTTTATGTCTGCAATGTCGAGGAAGCGAACGCCGCGACGGGCAACGCGCACAGCGACGCGGTGTTCGCGCGCGCGAAGGCCGAGGGCGCGCAGGCGGTGCTCGTCTCTGCCGCGATCGAGAGCGAACTGGTCGGTATGGAGGCCGAGGAGCGGATGCTGTTCCTCGAAGAGATGGGGCTGCACGAAACCGGTCTCGCGCGCGTGATCCGCGCCGGATACGAACTGCTCCACCTGCTGACCTTCTTTACCGTCGGGCCGAAGGAAGCGCGCGCCTGGACCGTCCACGCCGGCGCGACCGCGCCCGAGGCGGCGGGCGAGATTCACAGCGATTTCCAGAAGGGCTTCATCCGCGCCGAAACGATCGCCTTTGCCGACTATGTCGCGCTGGGCGGCGAGGCGAAGGCGCGCGAAGCAGGCAAGTTGCGCGCCGAGGGCAAAGGCTATGTCGTGCAGGACGGGGACGTGATGCACTTTCTGCATAGCTGACCGAACTGCGTCTCCAAAAACTCCGTCATTGCGAGGAGCGCAGCGACGAAGCAATCTCCAGCCATGCACCCCGACGCTCAGCCCGCAGTATATATCATGGCCAACCGAAAGGACGGCGTACTGTACACGGGCGTCACCTCGGATCTGATCGGCCGCACGTGGCAGCATCGGCAGAAGGCTAGCGGCTTTTCGGCACGCTACCGATGCGACAAGCTCGTCTGGTTCGAAATATATGACGACATGCTCTCGGCTATCGCTCGCGAGAAGCAGATCAAGGCGGGGTCGCGAGCCAGGAAAATCGCGCTGATCGAAGCCAAAAACCCCGGATGGCGCGACTTGTTTCCGGAACTGGCCGGCGGATAGGCTGACGGCTGGAGATTGCTTCGTCGCTGCGCTCCTCGCAATGACGGCGTATTATGGCTCGAACGCCGCCAGTATCGGGCATGGCCCGCGGCCGTCCCCGGCGTCGCTCGCCGCGCACTGGTCCGCGAGGCGGGCGAGTGCGGCGCGGGTTTCGGTCATCTGCGCGATCTTCCGATCGAGCGCGTCGATCCGCTGGCGCGCCAGCAGGCGTACGCGGGCGCGGTCGTTGCTTTCCTCGAGCGCGAGCAGTTCCGATATCTCGTCGAGCGTGAAGCCCGCCGCCTGCGCCGAGCGGATGAAGCGAAGGCGCCGCAGGTCGTCGGCGCCATAGCGGCGGATGCCGCCGCCCCAGCGCTCACCGCCGCTGCGCACCGGCGTCGCCATTAGGCCGCGCCGCTGGTAATAGCGCACCGTTTCGACCCCGACACCGCCCGCCGAGGCCAGTTTCCCGATCGTGAGCTGCATCGCTTGACTCCGTACCATGGTACGGACGGTATAGGAGCCGCATGACGAAACAGGCCATCCTCTATCGCATGGTCATGCCCGACCATATCTGCCCTTACGGGCTGAAAGCGAAGCATCTGCTGAAAAGCCGCGGCTTCGCGGTCGATGATCGCTGGCTGACGACGCGCGCCGAAACCGACGCCTTCAAGACCGAGCATGGCGTCAAGACAACCCCGCAGACCTTCATCGACGGGGTGCGCATCGGCGGTCACGACGATCTGCGGCGCCATTTCGGGCTGAAGGTCGCCGACCCCGACGCGACCAGCTACACGCCCGTGATCGCGCTGTTCGCGATGACCGCGCTGATGGCGCTTGCGACAAGCTTCGCGGCCTATGGCGACGCCTTCACGCTGCGCGCCGCCGAGTGGTTCGTCTCGTTCAGCATGATCGTGCTCGCGCTGCTGAAATTGCAGGATGTCGACAAGTTCGCGACCATGTTCCTGAACTACGACCTGCTGGCGCGCCGCTGGGTGCCCTATGCCAGCATCTATCCCTTTGCCGAGGGACTGGCCGGGGTGCTGATGACCGCGCATGCCCTGCCCTGGCTGTCGATTCCGGTCGCGCTGTTCATCGGCGGCATCGGCGCGGTGTCGGTGTTCAAGGCGGTCTATATCGACAGGCGATCGATCAAATGCGCCTGCGTCGGCGGCGGCAGCAAGGTGCCGCTGGGCTTCGTCTCGCTGACCGAGAATCTGGGCATGATCGCAATGGCGCTGTGGATGATCGGAACGCTGCCGTGATCGACGCCATCGGACGCCGCGCGCTGATCGCGGGGGGAGCCGCCGCGGCGCTGACCCCGTGGCTGCCGCTGTGGGCGAAGCCGGTTTCGGCCGGCCTGCCGACCGTCTCCGGCCCCGACGTCCGGCTGACGATCGCGCATCAGACGCTGGCGATCGACGGACGCGATCACCATGCGATCGGCATCAACGGCACCATCCCCGGTCCGCTGATCCGCCTGACCGAAGGCACGCAGGCGCGCCTTCACGTCACCAACCGGCTCGACGAGGACAGTTCGATCCACTGGCACGGCCTGATCCTGCCCTTCCACATGGACGGGGTGCCGGGGATCAGCTTTCCGGGTATCGCACCGGGGGCGACCTTCACCTATGAATTCCCGGTGCGGCAGGCCGGCACCTATTGGTATCACAGCCATTCGGGATTGCAGGAGCAGATGGGGCATTACGGCCCGATCGTCATCGATCCCGCCGGCGCCGACCCCGTCGCGCACGACCGCGAGCATGTGATCCTGCTGTCCGATTTCAGCCCGCTGCATCCGCACGCCATCTTCCGGAAGCTCAAGCAGATGGGCGGCTATTTCAACCACCGCAAGCAGACGCTTTCGGGCCTGCTGGCGGGGCGCGACCAGCCGCTGAAGGACCGGATCGCGTGGGGCGCGATGCGGATGGACCCGACCGACATCAGCGACGTCACCGCCGCCGCCTATCGCTATCTGGTCAACGGCCACGGCCCCGCCGACAATTGGACCGGGCTGTTCCGCGCCGGCGAGCGCGTGCGGCTGCGCATCATCAACGCCTCGGCGATGACGACCTTCAACATCCGCATTCCCGGCCTGCCGATGACCGTGGTGCAGGCCGACGGATGCAACGTCCGCCCGGTGACGGTCGACGAATTCCAGATCGGGGTCGCCGAGACCTATGACGTGATCGTCACGCCGGAGGACCGCGCCTATACGCTGGTCGGCGAGACATCCGACCGGTCGGGCATGGCGCGCGCGACTCTGGCCCCGCGCGCGGGCATGGCGGCCCCGGTCCCGGCGTTGCGCCCGCGACCGGTGCTGACCATGAAGGATATGGGAATGGGCGGCATGAACCATGGGGGGAACCATGGCGGCGGCCCGGCCTGCGCCCCCGAACATGCCGCAATGGGGCATTGCACGCCCGATGCGGCCGGCGGTCATGGCGGCGGCATGGATCACGGCATGCGCGACATGACGCTGGCCCCGACGGTCAGGGACACGCCGGCGGTGCAGAGCATCTCGCCGATGCCCGCGGATCGCACAGGCGAACCGGGTATCGGCCTCGAAGGAGTCGAGAGGGCGCTGACCTATCGCGATCTGATCGCGCTCGACCGCAATCCCGACACGCGCGCGCCGACGCGGCAGATGCAGATCCATCTGACCGGCAATATGGAACGCTATATGTGGGCGTTCGACGGGGTGAAGATGAACGAGGTCAAGGCACCGATCCCCTTCACGCAGGGCGAGCGGGTGCGCGTGACGCTGGTCAACGACACGATGATGACGCATCCGATCCACCTGCACGGCCATTTCTTCGAGCTCGTCACCGGCAAGGGCGACCATGCGCCGCGCAAGCATACGGTCAACGTGCAGCCCGGCGGCAAGCTGAGCTTCGACCTCACCGCCGATGCCTATGGTGACTGGGCCTTCCACTGCCACCTGCTCTATCACATGCACGCCGGAATGATGCAGGTGGTGACGGTGCGCCCGGCGGGGGATGCGGCATGAGCCTGCTCGCGATCCTGCTGATGGCGGCGCAGCATCCGGCCGCCGCCGCGCCCGCCTGCACGCCCGACCACGCGGCGATGGGGCATTGCACGATGGCGCCACCGCCCGAAAAGCCGGCGCCGGAAGAGCCTACGACCGCATGCTCCGCCGAGCATGCGGCGATGGGGCATTGCACGATGGACCCGGCGCCTCCGCGCCACGAACCGAACGCACCCGGCTGCACGGCGGAGCATGCTGCCATGGGGCACTGCACACTGGAAGCGCCGCCGCCGGTACCGGCGAAGCCCGCCGTCCCCTGCCCGCCCGAGCACGCCGCGATGGGCCATTGCCGGCCAGCCGAAGCCGCGCCGCCTTCTCCCATGACCCCCGACCAACCGGTGGGCGATGCACCCGCACCTCCCGCGCCGCGCGTCGATGCCGCCGACCGGCTGTTCGGCGCCGAGGCGATGGCGGGGCCGCGCGCGCGCCTTTATGCCGAGCATGGCGGCGGCCGCTTTTCGCGCATCATGGTCGACCGCGCCGAATGGCGGGCGCGCAAGGGCCACGATGGCTACGCCTGGGAGGCCGAGGGCTGGTTCGGCGGCGACATCGATCGGCTGGTGGTCAAGAGCGAGGGCGAAGGCGATTTCGGCGGCGCGGTCGAGGGGGCCGAGGTCCAGGCGCTGTGGAGCCGCGCCATCGGCCCCTATTTCAACCTGCAGGCGGGCGTCCGGCAGGACTTCGGCCCCGGCGCTTCGCCGACGCATGCCGTGATCGGCTTCGAAGGCCTCGCCCCCTATTGGTTCGAGATCGAGGGCGCGCTGTTCCTGTCGGACAAGGGCGACGCGGCGGCGCGGCTGGAGGCGAGCTACGACCAGCGCATCACCCAGCGGCTGATCGCGCAGCCGATGGCCGAAATCGAACTGGCCTTTCAAGACGTGCCCGAGCGTGCTGTCGGCGGCGGTCTGTCGGGCATCGAACTGGGCCTGCGCCTGCGCTATGAGGTCGCGCGCGAATTCGCGCCCTATGTCGGCATCGCCTGGGAACGCAAGCTCGGCCGCACCGCGCGGATCGCACGCGCCGCCGGTGAAAAGGCCTCGCACCCCGCGTTCGTCGCGGGGGTTCACCTCTGGTTCTGAGAGCGGCCGGGCATCATGCACTCCTGTCATTGAAGTCGCATCGGGCTCGGCTATCTGGCACTATCCGATTCGTCCTTCCCGTCCGCGGAGCCTGCCATGCTGAACCGCCGCCATTTCCTTGCCACCGCCACGCTTGCCGGACTGTCGGCCCCCGCGATCCTGCGCGCCGAGGCCGGCTTTTTCCGCGATTTTCCGTTCAGCCTCGGCGTCGCTGCGGGCGATCCGGCGAGCGACGGCTTCGTCATCTGGACCCGCCTCGCGCCCGAACCGATGGCGCCGCACGGCGGCATGCCGCTCGTCCCGGTGCCGGTCGAATGGGAGGTGGCGAGCGACGGCGGCTTTCGCGACGTCGTCGCGAAGGGCACCGAACTGGCGCGCCCGGAGCTCGGTCACAGCGTCCATGTCGAGGTCGCGGGCCTGCAGCCGGACCGCCCCTATTATTATCGCTTCGTCGCGGGCGGCGAGCGGAGCCTGCGCGGACGCGCCCGCACCCTTCCCGCCCCCGGCGCGCGCGCCGACGCGCTGAAATTCGGGGTCTGCGGCTGCCAGCATTATGAATCGGGCTTCTACGGCGCCTATCGCCACCTCGCGCGCGAGGACCTGGCCTTCGTCTATCATTATGGCGACTTCATCTACGAATATCAGCAGGACTATCTCTACGACAGCGGCCTGCCGATCCGCCCGGTGCGCAGATATGCGCTGCGCGGGCTGCAGGATTTGGGCGATTTCCGCACCGCCTATACCCAGACCTTGCTCGATATCGACATGCAGGCGGCGCGGTCGGCGCATGGCTTCATCTCGAGCTTCGACGACCACGAAATCCGCAACGACTGGGTATCGACCTTCGACGACTGGAAACTGGGGCTCGACGGCAACGACCCCGACGCGCCGCCGCCCGAGGTGTTCATGCTGCGCAAGCAGGCGGCGATGCAGGCGTGGTACGAGCATATGCCGGTGCGCCGGGCGCTGCTGCCGCGCGGCGGCATGGTCGCGGCGCATCGTGAGCTGCGCTATGGCGACCTGATGGCGATGCAGGTGCTCGACACGCGCCAGTATCGCGGCAACCAGCCGTGCGGCGACGGCTTCAAGCCTGCCTGTCCCGACGTCTATGCGAAGGATGCGCAGGTGCTCGGCAAGGCGCAGGAGGAATGGCTTGCGCGCAACCTCGCCAAGGGCGGCGCGACGTGGAACACGATCGCGCAGCAGGTGACGATGATGTCGCTCGACCGCCGCCGCCGGCCCGACGAGCCCGAGAAGATCATCAACATCGACAGCTGGGCGGGCTATGAAGCGCCGCGCGAGCGCATCCTGTCGCGCTTTGCGGGATTGAAGAACTGCGTCGTGCTGACGGGCGACGAGCACCAGAATTTCTGCGGCGACCTGGTGCTGAAGGACAAGGTGGTCGCGGCCGAGTTCGTCGGCACCTCGATCTCCAGCGGCGGCGACGGCAGCGACAAGCGCGCCGGGACCGACGAATGGCTGGCGCGCAACCCCGAGTTGAAATTCGCCAACGACCAGCGCGGCTATCTGGTCTGCGAGGTCGGCCGCGAGGCGTGGCAGACGCATTTCATGGTCGTCGACAAGGTGACGACGCCGGTGAACACGCTGTCGAAACGCGCGACCGGCGTGGTCGAGAACGGCCGGCCCGGGATCACCATGTCGGCTTAGAGCGACGTGCCTGAAATCTGACACACCCTCTCAGCCGTTCGGGCTGAGCTTGTCGAAGCACCGTTCTACTTCTTCTTGCGGCGCCTGACAGAAAGAACGGCCCCCTTCGACTGCCTTGCAGGCGCTCAGGACAGGCTTCGACAAGCTCAGGGCAAACGGTGCATATTTAAGGCACGGATGCTCTAAAGGCCAAATCCGGTTCTCTTTTCCGTTCGTGTCGAGCGAAGTCGAGACACGAACGGAAAAGAGGCGGCTGCGATCCTATTGATCCGGGTCCTTGTACTGGAACGGGTCATAGGGGGCCGGCTGCGACGGGACCGGGAAGCGCGGCAGCGTCTTGTCGCTGTTCGCCGATGCCAGCAGCATCCCCGCCATCACCACCGACGCCTGGCGCAGATCGTCGGCCTTCAGATGATCGAAGGTATCGGCGCTGCTGTGATGCGTGCGCGAGCCGTAATCGAGCGGGTCCTGGATGAACTGGAAGCCCGGCACGCCGACCGATTGCATATAGACATGGTCGGTGCCGCCGGTGGGCGCCGCAACGACCTTTCCGGCGCCCATGCTGGCGAAGGGCGCGAGCCACGCCTGGAGCAGCGGAACCGCGGCGACATTGCCCTCGGCATAAACGCCGCGCAGCTTGCCCGAGCCATTGTCCATGTTGAAATAGGCCTTGAGGTCGCCGTAGCCGGGCCGCGGCGTCACCGGATAGCGGTTCGGCCACCCGTAATAGAGCGCGTTGCCGTCCTCGCCCTCGGTCGGGCCGGGGCGCGTCGCCAGATGCTTGTCGACATAGGCGAGGCTGCCGAGCAGCCCCTGCTCCTCGCCCGTCCACAGCACGAAGCGGATCGTCCGCTTCGGCCGGACGCCCAGCGTCTTGAGGATGCGCGCCGCCTCCATCACCACCGCGCTGCCCGCGGCATTGTCGGTCGCGCCGTCGCCCGCGACCCAGCTGTCGAAATGCGCGCCCGCCATCACATAACCGGCCTTCGGATCGCTGCCCGGGATGTCGGCGATGATGTTGTACGCCTTCGTGTCGCTGTCGTCGAAGCGGACGTTGCTGTCGATCGAAAGCTGCGGCGCCGGGCCCGACTTGGCGAGGCGCGCGAGGCGGCGATAATCCTCCGCCGCCAGTTCGACACCGGGCAGCGACAGCGTGTGGCCGACGCGATAGTTATAGCCCTCGCCATGCACCAGCTTGCCGTCGCGGTACGACTGCCGAACCCAGGCGACCGCCCCTTCGGCCTTGAGGAAGGCGTCGAGCTTTTCGGCGAAGCTGACGCGTTCGAGGCGCTTGTTGATCGCGTCGGGATCATATTTCGGCTGGCGATAGGCGTCGAGCTTCTCGAAATCCTCGCCGCCAAGGCGCCGGAAGGGGGCTTTTTCAGGCTCGTCGCCGGTGCCGGGGAGCGTGACGAGCACGATCTTGCCGGCCAGCTTGCCCTTCCATTCGGCGAAATGCTCTTCCTTGCTCATCGGTGCGACGACGATCGGCGCGGTGATCGCGCCGCCGGTCGAAGGGGTCCAGGCGATCGGAATCGCCGTCAGCGCAAGCGGTCGCGGCGCCGTCATCCGCACGTCGACCGACAGGATTTCCCAACCGCGGCCGAACTCGAACCCCTCGCGGCGGACATTGGCGAGACCCCAGCCGGCGAAACGGTCGATCGCCCATTGCTCGGCGCGGCGCATCGCGGGCGAATTGGTGAGGCGCGGACCCAGCCCGTCGGTCATCTCCTGCGCGATGCGCATCACCTGGCTGTGGTTGAAGCCCTGGTCGATGATCGCGTTGGTGTCGGCGTCGTCCGCCTTCTGTCCTGCCGCAGGCACCGCGACGAACGCCGCCCCCGCCATCGCCATGGCGATCCAAGTCCTTCTCATGATCGGAAATTCCCCTTCGTTGCCGTTGCAACCGGATGCACCATGCGCGCGGTGCAAATCAAGGCGCAATCCGCCCGGCCGGTCGGCGACGACAAGCCCCTTGCCTCGCCCGCGCCTTTCCGCGCATAGGCGCGCCATGCTTTATTACGAGGACATAGCGGTCGGGAAGATTCAGCGCTTCGGCAGCAAGCTGGTGACGCGCGAGGAAGTCGTCGATTTTGCGAGCCGATACGACCCGCAGCCTTTTCACCTCGACGACGAGGCGGCGGCGCAGACCTATTTCGGCCGTCTGTCGGCGAGCGGCTGGCACACCGGTGCGATGGCGATGCGGATGATGGTCGATCACATGAAGGCACACGAACAGGCCGGGCTCGGCTCTCCCGGCATCGACGAACTGCGCTGGCTGAAGCCCGTCTATCCCGGCGATACGCTGCGCTGCGAGATGGAGGTGGTCGAAAAGCGCCGCTCTGCGAAGCGGCCCGACATGGGTATCCTGTCCTCGAAGCTCACGGTGCTCAACCAGCATGACGAGCCGGTGATGACGATGCGCTCCGCAGGTCTGATTCGCGTCCGGGACGCGGCGGGCAACGGACAAGCGTAAACCCCGCCCTATTTGCGTGACCGTCGAAATCGACCGGGAACGCGCCGGCGAAGCGGCGCGATCGTCGGCTGCACGTCCTGAAAAAACATGTCAGATCACCCATTTGGGGTATGACACCCACGGCAAATGCGGCGATGGAGCCCTCAACCCTCTGCGACCCGAGGGTGACGGTCACAGATCGTCGAGGGGCGGGAAGCCAGCGGCTTTCCGCCCCTTTCATTCGGCGGCGATATCGTCCCGCCCCTATTTCCGGCCGAACAGTTTTTCGACGTCGTCCATCGCCAGTTTCACCCAGGTCGGACGACCGTGGTTGCACTGGCCCGAATGCGGCGTCACCTCCATCTGGCGGAGCAGCGCGTTCATCTCCGCGACCGCCAGCGTCCGGCCGGCGCGGACCGAACCGTGGCAGGCCATCGTCGCCGCGACCAGCTCCAGCTTTTCCGAAAGGCCGAGTGCGGCGTCATAGCCCGCGAGATCGTCGGCGATGTCGGTGACGAGCTTGCGGCAGTCGATCGTTCCCAGCATCGCGGGGGTCGCGCGCACCATCACCGCCGTGGGACCGAAGCGTTCGAGTTCGACGCCCAGCGCCGCAAGCTGCGGCGACGCCGCTTCGAGCCGGTCGCAGGCGGGTTCGTCGAGTTCGACCACTTCGGGCAGCAGCAGCCCTTGCGACGCGACGCCCTGTCCCGCCATGCCGCGGCGCAGCGTCTCGAGCACCAGGCGCTCGTGTGCGGCATGCTGATCGACGATGACCAGCCCATCCTCGGCCTCTGCGACGATATAGGTTTTCGCAATCTGCCCGCGCGCGATTCCGAGTGGGTGCGCCCCGGCCGCGGGCGGCGGCGCCTCGGCGACCTCGGCGCGGCCCGCGATGGGTGCGGCGGCGCCCGAGAAGGGCGTCAGCCGGTCATAGACGCGCGCGACGTCCTCGGCCGGCGGCGGGGCATCGGCGCCGAACAGATGCACGGCGGGCTCGGTGCGATGGCCGAACAGGAAACCCGTCATCGGCTGTTCCATTGCCGGATGGGGCATCGATGCGACCGGTTCCTGCCGCCACGCGGCGAGCGCCGCCTCGGCCGGGCGCTGGACGCTGCGGAAGCCATGCTCGTCGAGCGCGCGCCGCAGGCCGCCGACGATCATCCCGCGCACCAGTTGCGGGTCGCGGAAACGCACCTCGGTCTTGGCGGGGTGGACGTTGACGTCGACCTCCCCGGTCGGCAGGTCTAGGAACAATGCGACGACCGGATGGCGGTCGCGCGCGAGCAGGTCGGCATAGGCGCCGCGCAGCGCCCCGACGAGCAGCCGGTCCTTCACCGGCCGGCCGTTGACAAACAGATATTGATGATCGGCGATGCCGCGATTGTAGGTCGGCAGGCTGATGACGCCGCCCAGATGCACCTCGCCGCGATCGAGATCAACGCCGATGCTGTTGTCCGCCAGCTCGCGGCTGGTCAGCGCCGCGACGCGCGCGAGCCGGTCCTGCCCGCCCTGCACGTCGAGCACCCGGCGTCCGTCGTGCTCGACCGTGAAGCCGATGTCGGGCCGCGCCATCGCGAGCCTTTTCACCCCGTCGAGGCAGCTTGCATATTCGCTACGCGCGCTGCGCAGGAACTTGCGCCGCGCCGGGACGCGGGCGAACAGGTCTTCGACCACGACGCGCGTGCCCTTCGCCAGTGCCGCCGGCCCCTCGCCCGCCAGCGCGCCATTGTCGACCACCCGCCGCCAGCCGTCGCCGCCCGCGACCCGGCTTTCGAGCGTCATGCGGGCGACGCTGGCGATCGAAGGCAGCGCCTCGCCGCGAAAGCCGAGCGTCGTGACATCCTCGATCGCGTCGCCCGGCAGCTTCGACGTCGCGTGGCGTTCGAGCGCCAGCGCCATCTCCGCCGGGGTCATCCCGCAGCCGTCGTCCTCGACCTCCAGCCGCGCGATCCCGCCCTCGGCGATTCGCACCGAAATGCGGGTCGCGCCCGAGTCGATGGCGTTTTCAACCAGTTCTTTCAGCGCCGCAGCCGGTCTTTCGACCACTTCACCGGCCGCGATCCGATTTACGAGCTTTTCCGGCAGGCGGCGTATTGACATGACCGCTCTCCTAGCGCAGTCGGACGCAAATCGCGACCCATCCGCACAGTCCTATCGCTCCATCCAGCCAGCCCTCCTTTGGTCGAGCCGGAATCTCCCTCTGATATGGTCTTGGCTGCGGGCGGACAAGCGGCGAGAATGGCGACAGGGGCGCCCCCGTCCGGGGGAGCGGCTTCGATGGCAGGAACAGTATAGATGTCCTTCTTTTCCCGGTTTCTGAAATTCAATTCCCAAGACATGGCGATCGACCTCGGCACGGCGAACACCGTCGTCTATGTGCGCGGAAAGGGCATCGTTCTCAACGAACCCTCGGTCGTCGCGGTCGAGACGCTGAACGGCATCAAGCGGGTAAAGGCGGTCGGCGACGACGCCAAGCTGATGATGGGCAAGACACCCGACACGATCGAGGCGATTCGCCCGCTGCGCGACGGCGTGATCGCCGATATCGACGTCGCCGAGCAGATGATCAAGCATTTCATCACCAAGGTCCACGGCGGCAAGCCCAACGCCTTTCGCAGCCCCGAAATCGTGATCTGCGTGCCGTCGGGCTCGACGAGCGTCGAGCGCCGCGCGATCCGCGACGCCGCGTCGAACGCGGGGGCCAGCCAGGTCTGGCTGATCGAGGAACCGATGGCGGCCGCGATCGGCGCCGACATGCCCGTCACCGAGCCGATCGGGTCGATGGTGGTCGACATCGGCGGCGGCACGACCGAGGTCGCGGTGCTGTCGCTGCGCGGCCTCGCCTACACCACCTCGGTCCGCGCCGGGGGCGACAAGATGGACGAGGCGATCGTCTCCTACGTCCGCCGCCACCACAATCTGCTGATCGGCGAATCGACCGCCGAGCGGATCAAGAAGGATTTCGGCATCGCGCGCATTCCGTCGGACGGCGTCGGGCTGACGATCCACATCAAGGGCCGCGACCTCGTCAACGGCGTGCCCAAGGAAATCTCGATCAACCAGGCGCAGATCGCCGAAGCGCTGTCCGAACCGATCGGCACGATCGTCGAGGGCGTGCGCATCGCGCTGGAAAATACCGCGCCCGAACTCGCGGCCGACATCGTCGACCAGGGTATCGTGCTGACGGGCGGCGGTGCGCTGATCGCCGAACTCGACGAACTGCTGCGCGACGCGACCGGCCTGCCGGTGACGGTCGCCGAGGATCCGCTGACCTGCGTCGCGATCGGCACCGGCCGCGCGATGGAGGACCCCGCCTTCCGCGGCGTGCTGCAGCAAGCCTGATCGAACGGTAGAGGTTCCCCCATGGTCCGCCCGGCACATCGACGTCCGGGGCAATCCCGAAAGGCCCAGTACGGCCTGTTCGCGGCCTATGTCATTGCGGTGACGGGGGCGGTGGCGGGCCTGTTGCTCGCGATCCTGTCGGTGGTCGATCCCGTCGGCTTTACCACGCTTCGCGTGGCGAGCCATGAGGTCGCCGCGCCCATCGCGCGCGTCACCCGGTCGGTCACGGGGTCGATCTCTGGCATCGACGACGCGGTCTCCGCCTATGTCGGCGCGGGATCGCAGAATCGGCGGCTGCGCAAGGAACTGGCGGAGACGCGGCGTAAGCTGGTCGCGACGTCCTCGCTCGAAGAGGAGAACCGCCAACTCAAGGCGTTGCTCCAGTTGCAGCAGACCGACAAGGCGGCGCTCGCGCACGGCTATCTGCTCACCTCGACCTCGACCAGCAGCCGACGCCTCGCGCTGCTCAGCATCGGCCGCAACGTCGGGGTCGCGGCGGGGCAGCCGGTGCGCGGCGCCGACGGGCTGATCGGGCGCGTGCTCACCGCCGGACCGTCGGTGTCGCAGGTGCTGCTGCTGACCGACGTCGACAATGTCGTGCCCGTCCGCCGCGCGCGCGACGGCCTGCCCGCGCTCGCCAACGGGCGCGGCAACGGCGATCTCGACATCCGCACGCTCAACATCGCGAACAACCCGTTCAAGCCGGGCGACATCCTCGTCACCTCGGGCACCGGCGGCCTCTATCCGCCCAACATCCCGGTCGCGATCGTCGTACGGCGGCAGGATGACGGCGCGCTCGCACGGCCGCTCGCCGACCCGGCGAAGGTCGATGCGGTCGCGGTGTTGCGGCCCTATACCCCCGACAATCTGGAAGCGCGGGCGGCGCCCGCGGCGCCCCCCGCCGGAACGCCATGAACCGCGCCGGACCGCGCCTTGGCGAGCCGGCGTCGCTCTGGCGGATGCGGATCGTGCCGATCGCGAGCGTGATGCTCGCCTCGGCGCTGCCGCTGATGCTGCCGCTCGTCGCCAGCTCGCCCGTGCTTCCCCCGATGGGGCTGCTCTTCTTCCTGTGCTGGCAATTGCTGCGCACCGAGATGTGGCCGGTGTGGATCGGCCTGCCGCTCGGGCTGTGGGACGACCTGTTCAGCGGCGCGCCGATCGGCACCGCGATCGGCCTGTGGACGCTCGCCAGCATCGCGATCCATTATTTCTCGCAGCGCATCTATTGGCGCGGCTTCTTTCACGACTGGGGCATCGCCGCGCTGCTCGCCGCCGCGGTCCAGGCGGCGGCGGCGCTGATCGCGCACCCGCACGCGCCGGCGGGGCACCTGCTGGGCCTCGTCGTGCCGCAGATCATCGTCTCGGCGCTGCTCGTGCCGCTGTTCCTGCGCCTGACCGGCGCGTTTGACAATTTCCGCCTGAAACGCCGATAACTCCCCATGCGCCGCAAAAATCCGCGTCAGACGATGCCGATCACCGAAGCCTGGAGGGGAATGACCTTCACGCGGCGCACGCTGCTGGTCGGCGGCGGGCAGATGGCCGTCGGCGCCGCGCTCGCGACGCGGATGGCCTATATCTCGGTCGTCGACAACGACCGCTATGTGCTCGAATCGGAAAGCAACCGCGTCAACCTGACGCTCGTCCCGCCGCGCCGCGGCTGGATCGTCGACCGCCACGGCAAGGCGCTCGCCAACAACCGCGTCAGCCTGCGCATCGACATCATCCCCGACCGGCTGCACAACAAGGATCTGGTGCTCGGCCAGCTTCGCACTTTGCTGCGCCTCGACGGCGACGCGATGGACCGGATCGAACGCGACCTGAAGGCCGCGTCGGGCTTTCAGCCGGTGGCGGTGGCGGAAGACGTCACCGAACAGGACTATAGCGCGGTGCTCGTCCGCCTGCCCGACCTGTCGGGCATCGCCCCCGCGCGCGGCTTTGCCCGCAACTATCCGACCGGCGCGGCGGTCGGCCATCTGATCGGCTATGTCGGCGCCCCGAATGCCGAGGAATATGAAAAGGCGAAGAACCCGCTCTACATCACGCCGGGGTTCAAGATCGGCAAGGACGGGCTGGAGAAATATTTCGAGGACGTGCTGAAGGGCAAGCCCGGCGCGCGGCGCGTCGAGGTGACGGCGCGCGGCAAGGTCGTCCGCGACCTCAGCACCCAGCCCGACGTGCAGGGCAAGACGGTCCACCTGACGATCGACGCCGACCTGCAGGAATATGTCGCGCGGCGGATGGGGCGCGAATCGGGGGCGGCGATCGTCATCGACTGCCTGAACGGCGACATCCTCTCCTTCGTGTCGATGCCCAGCTTCGACCCGAACAGCTTTTCGGACGGGATTAGCAATTCGGAATATGCGTGGCTGCGCGCCGACGACCACCAGCCGCTGATCAACAAGGCGACGCGCGGCCTCTATCCGCCGGGATCGACGCTGAAGCCGATGGCGGCGATCGCGGCGATGGAACATGGCGTCGACCCGGGCGAGAAGCACACGTGCATCGGCGGCTACCGGCTCGGCAGCCGCTTCTTCCGCTGCCTTGGCCGGCACGGCACGATCGACATGCCGACCGCGATCGAAAAAAGCTGTAACAGCTATTTTTACTGGCTCGGTCACCGGCTCGGCTATGACGCGATCGCGCCGACCGCGCGCCTGCTGGGATTGGGCGAGGAATATCAGCTCGCGGGCAGCGCACAGCGATACGGCACCATTCCCGACAGCGAATGGAAGATGCGCAAATATCACCGCGAATGGAGCGCGTCGGATTCGCTCAACGCGGTGATTGGCCAGGGCTATGTACTCGCCAACCCGCTTCAGCTCGCGGTGATGGCGGCACGCATCGCATCGGGCCGCGCGCTCTATCCGCGCCTGATCAACCGCCAGTTCGAGAACAAGCCGCTGCCCTTCGCCGAAGAGCATCTGGCGGTCGCGCGCGAAGGCATGAACCGCGTCGTCAACGGTCCCGGCACCGCGGTGCGCAGCCGCCTGCCGCTCGACGGCATCGCGATGGCGGGCAAGACCGGCACCGCGCAGGTGCGCGGGCTCGCCTCGGGCGGCAACGGCAAGGGCGGGACGTGGAAATATCGCGACCACGGCCTGTTCGTCTGCTTCGCGCCGGTCGACAATCCCCGCTATGCCGCGTCGGTGGTGATCGAGCACGGCATGGGCGGATCGCGCGCCGCGGCGCCGGTGGCGAAGGACATCTTCACCTTCCTCTACGACCGCGAAAAGGCGATGGCGGCGCTTGAAGGCTTCGAGGCCGGCTGGGGCGGCACGATCACCGAGCGCATGAACCGCGACTATGCGGCGTGGAAAGCGGGCGCGTCGAGCGACCCCGAACCGGGAGCGCCGCGATGATCCCGGTTCCGCCAGCGATCCAGCGCATTCCGTGGAAGCTCATCGCCCTGCTGTCCGCGATCACCGGTTTCGGGCTGCTCGTCCTCTATTCGGCGGCGGGCGGCAACGCATCGCCCTGGGCGTTGCAGCAGGGCACCCGCTTCGCCATCTTCCTGACGATGGCGCTGGCCATCGGGCGCATTCCGCTCCGGTTCTTCGAGGATTTCTCCTACCTCGGCTATCTGGGGGTCGCGGTGCTGCTGGTCGCGGTCGAACTGCTCGGCTTCGTCGGCGGCGGCAGTCAGCGCTGGCTCAACCTGGGCTTCATGAACCTTCAGCCGTCCGAGCTGATGAAGGTCGCGATCGTCCTCGCGCTCGCGCGCTTCTATACCCAATTGCCGCCCGGCGAGACGCGAAGCTGGACCGCGCTGTGGCCCGCGCTGGTGATGATCGGCATCCCCGCCGCGCTGGTGATGCTGCAGCCCGACCTCGGCACCGCGCTCGCCATCTGCGCGAGCGGCGCGATCGTGATGTTCGTTGCCGGCCTGCCGCTCTGGTGGTTCGGCAGCGCCGTGATCGCGGGCGCCGCCGCCCTGCCCATCCTCTTTTCCATGCTGCACGACTATCAGCAGAAACGGGTGCTGATCTTTCTCGACCCCGAAAGCGATCCGCTGGGCGCCGGCTATCACATCAGCCAGTCGAAGATCGCGATCGGGTCGGGCGGAATCAGCGGCAAGGGATTCCTCAATGGGTCGCAGAGCCATCTCGACTATCTGCCCGAAGGCCATACCGACTTCATCTTCGCGACGATGGCGGAGGAATGGGGGCTGATCGGCGGGCTGGCGCTGATGTTCGGTTTCTTCCTGCTGCTGCGCTGGTCGACGCGCGTCGCGATGAATGCGCGCACCCGCTTCGGGCAACTGGTCGCGACCGGGCTGACCATGACGATCTTCTTCTACATCGCGATCAACCTGATGATGGTGATGGGCCTCGCGCCGGTCGTCGGCATCCCGCTGCCGCTCTTTTCCTATGGCGGGTCGTCGATGCTGACGATCATGACCTGCGTCGGCATCGTCCTGGCGATCGAGAACGACAGCCGGACCGGCGTGCGCCGCTTTCACTGAGATTCCGGCTTGGACCATGATGACATCAGACGGCCCCGTCATTGCGAGCGGCAGAGCCGCGCGGCAATCCAGAGTGGGCCTAGACCGCCCTGGATTGCTTCGCTCCGCTCGCAATGACGAAGTGGGCCAATCCAAAGTCATCGGAGTCTAAAGCACGGCCATCCATCGGCAGGATGTAAGGTCGATGGGTGCCTCGACTTCGCTCGACACGAACGGAATTGGGCGATGGCAAACCGCATGGCGGCGGTGTCAGCAGGCCGCCAGCCCCGCCTTCATATCCTCGATCAGGTCGTGCTCGGCCTCGATCCCGACCGACACGCGCAGCAGGCCTTCGCCGATCCCGGCCACGCGCCGCGCATCGTCGCCCATGTCGGCGTGCGTCATCGTCGCGGGATGGACGATCAGGCTTTCGACGCCGCCGAGCGATTCGGCAAAGGTGAAGACGCGCAGCGCCGCGACCAGCCGCTTCGCCGCCGCGGCGCCGCCCGCCAGATCGAAGCTGAGCATCGCGCCGAATCCCTGCTGCTGACGCGCCGCGAGCGCATGGTCGGGATGCGTTTCCAGCCCCGGATAATGGACCGCGGAGACCGCCGGATGGTCACTCAGCATCCGGGCGATCGCCATCGCGTTCGCCTGTTGCTGGCGCATGCGCGGGAACAGCGTGCGCAGGCCGCGCAGCGTCAGCCATGCGTCGAAGGGCGATCCGCCGCATCCGACGATATTCGCCCATTGCGACAGGCTGGCGGCCTGTTCGGCGTCGGCGGCGACAACCGCGCCGCCGATCACGTCCGAATGGCCGTTCAGATATTTGGTGGTCGAGTGGATGACATAGTCGGCGCCGAGCGCGAGCGGCCGCTGGAGCGCCGGCGACAGGAAGGTGTTGTCGACCGCGACCGCCGCCCCCGCCGCCTTCGCCCGCGCCGCCAGCGCGGCGATGTCGACGACGCGAAGCAACGGGTTGCTCGGTGTTTCGATGAGCATCAGCGCGGGCGCGCCCGACAGTACCGCCGCCACCGCATCCCCGTCGCGCTGGTCGACGAGCCGCAGCGACACTTGCCCGAGTTGCTCGCGCGCCTTGAGGAGGCGCATCGTCCCGCCATAGCAATCGTGCGGAGCGATCACGACGGCGCCGGCGGGAAGCCGCGACACGATCAGGTCGAGCGCCGCCATCCCGCTCGCCGTCAGGATCGCGCCCGCGCCGCCTTCGAGCTTTGCCAGCGCGGTCGCCAGCAGGTCGCGGGTCGGATTGGCGGCGCGGCCGTAATCATAGGCGCGCGGCTGTTCGAACCCCGCGAACTCGTAGGTGCTCGACAAATAGAGCGGCGGCGCGATCGCTCCGAACGCCACGTCGCTTGCGACGCCGTGCGCGGCCGCGATCGTCTCTGGCCGCAAGCCCTCTGCCCGCTCCGTCATTTTATATCCTTCCGTGTGGCCGCATCGCAATGAAGCGCTTCCTATTCCCCGTGCTCCGGCGGGCGCACCCGGTCCAGAAAGGCCGCGGCGCTGTCGATATTCACCACATGGCTGTCGGCCATGCGGCGCAGGTCGGCGTGGAGCGCATCGTCGCGCACCCGCCGCGTCAGATCGGCGAGCTTGCGCACCACCCACGCCTGACCGCGATTGAGGAAGGCGAGCCGCTCGACAGGGTCCGTGATCGCCATCGCCTTGCCGTGAAAGGCGCCGCACCGGCGCGACGGCGTGCCGCCGAGCCGCCGGATCTGGCGCGAGAGCATCGCGCACCAGCGGGCCTCGTCGGCGCGAACGACGCGCATCATCGCGGCATGTTCGGGCCCGGTGGCATCGCCGACGCTCGCCAGCGCGACGCGCGCTCCGGCGCGTTCGGCCTCGAGCAATTCGTTGAGCGCTGCCAGTATCTCGTCACGCGACGCATAGCCCATATAGACGTCGTCGGCTTCGGCGCCGTAGCAGACGGGCGAGGCGCGTTCGTCGCTCATGCCGCCGCCGCCGCGTGCAGGCCGCGCCGCGCGCGCTCGATCACCCCCGCATCGGCGGTCGCCGAATGGACGGCATAGGCCGAATAGGAAAATTCGGGGCTGTCGGGCACCCGCGCGAGCCGCCCCTGCTCGATATGCGACTGGATGAAACCTTCGCGGAAATAGCCGCTGCCGCCCGTCGCGAGGATATAATCGAGCGCGAGCGGCCCATAGTCGATCGACACGACCGCATTGGGCTGGTCGGGAAAGGCGGCCTGATAGCCGGCGGCGAAATCGGGGCCCCAGTCGATGCGTACATGATCGTCGGCCGCGAGCGGGCGGTCGACCGGCGCGGTGCGGACGAGCACCAGCTTCTCCTCGAACAGCAGTTCGGCAACGACACCGGGCAGGCGCGGCGCGGCATAGAGCACGGCGATGTCGAGCGACCCGTCCTGCACGCGGTCGAGCAGCCGGTCGGAGGCGTCGATCGAGGTACTGACGGCGATGTCGGGGCATTCGCGACGCATCCAGATCAGCCAATGGCGCAGAAGCGGGCTCCACAGGCTGAGTTCCGCGCCGATCGTCACCACCGTGTGCCGTCCGGGCGGCAGCGCCACCGCCTGTTGCGCGCGATCCCACACCTGAACCATCGTCGTCGCGAAGCGCAGGAACTGCTCGCCCGCCGGGGTCAGGCGCGCGCCCGCCTTGTTGCGGACGAACAAGGGCCGGCCAAGCTGCGCCTCCAGCCCCCGGACCCGCGCGCTGACCGCCGTCTGCGTGAGGCCGAGATCGGCCGCCGCACCGACAAAGCTGCCGGTTTTCACGATTTCCAGAAAGGTGCGGGCGACGCCGACATCCATCAACAATTTTTCTTTCAATCGCAAATCGCATCTATTTATCTGCTGCATCCTATAAGAGGGGCGATGGCGTGACAAGACGCCGCTGCGGCGAATCCGCTCTTCGTCAATCTCGCCCCGTCAAAAAGGAACGGCGCGCGCAACCATGGCCCCGCCCCGTCGTTTCGCTCTCGCGGGCGGGCCGACGATGGAGGCCGATGTGACCGACAGGACCGATACCGACGCCACCCATACTCTCGCCGCGATGTGACGCGCGATGAGTGCATCACCACATCCCGAAATGGAGGTTCGCAAGACGGAACTGGCGGCGACTCTCGCCGGCAGCGATCTCCGCATCGCGACCGCGGAAAGCCGTACCGGCGGCCAGCTCGCCGCGCTGCTGGCGAGCGATCCCGGCCTGGGCCCGCATCTCGATCGCGGCTTCGTCGTCTATTCGGCGCAGTCCAAGACCGAGATGCTGGGGGTTCCGCCCGCCGACGTCGCCCGCTGCGAAGCCGTCAATGCCGAGGTTGCCGAAGGACTGGCGACCGGCGCGCTCGAGCGCAGCGGCGCCGACATCGCGATTGCCGTGACCGGCTTTTGCGGGCCGCAGCAGAAAGATGAGGAAGTGGGTCTCGTCTATCTCGCCTGCGCGAGCGGCCGGACCGGGCTGGCGCAACAGACATGCCATTTCGGCGACCTCGGGCGCGAACGGGTGCTGGACCATGCGGTGATGGCGGCGCTGGCGCTGGTGACAAGCGCGGCGCGCGCCTGCCGGACCGAAGCCGCGCTGCCGCGATAGGCCATGAGGCGCAGCCTCGAAGGGAGACGGCATGCTGCAATTTCTGGGACGCTTGCTGGCCGGCGATCGCGCCCGCCCGCCGCTGGTCCGATATCTGAGCAGGGCGGAGGCCGAGCCCGAATGGCGCGAGGGACGGCTCATGGCGCTCGACCCGCAGGGCGCCGCGTTCGAAACGCGGATCGACGGACGGCCGGTGGTCGAATGCCTCCCCTGGGGTTCGATTGCCGCAATCCACGTTCCGTTCTCCGCGCCGCGTCACGACGAGATCGTGCAGGACACGCAGCGCCCCGATAATCCGACGAGACGTGGGGATCGGCGCAACCTTGTGTCCGATCCGCCGTTGCCTCCGTGGAAGAGGAACGACACATGATACGGACATCCGTCAAAATGATCGGCGCTCTCGCCGTGGGAGCGCTTTTCTGGTTCGCCCGGCGGCCCAAGGCGGCCGAATCCGCCAAGAGCGACGAGCATTCGGCCGCCTTCTGCGATAACGAGACCGACCCCGAGAATTTCGACCAGACCCGCTCCGCCGGGCCCGAGGGCATGCGCGATAAAACGCGCCGCGATTGGAGCAAGGTCGATCAGGCGGTCGACGAATCCTTTCCGGCAAGCGACCCGCCCGCCTACTGATCGGCCGCCTTCGCCCGCGCCCGGCGGCGATCACTCGGCGCCGGTGTGCGCGTGCGGTGCGGCAACCGCTTTCGATTCTGGCGATTCGCGCTGGCGCAGGAAGATCGATAGCACGACGAGGACGGCGGTCGACAGGAACTCGCTCTGCCAGTTCTGGAAGGATTCGAACCAGAGCTGCGGGTCGCCGAGATAGGCGATCGTCGACAGCGCGGCCTCTCCATGCTCCGCCGCCTCCTGCGCCGCGGCCTTCGCGCTCTGGGTCCAGTGCATGAGGAAGGACAGCAGAAAGAGGATGAAGAGGACGATCCCGAGCGACCGGGCATAGAGCGCGCGCGCCAGCCGGCCCTTGCGCAGGATCGCGGGGGCGCCCGGCTTCATCGCCTGCACGGCCAGATCGGCATCGCGCGGCGGGCTGTCGGGGCCCTTCGATTCCGCGGAGCCGCGCTGGATCAATATGGCGGTCAGCACGACATAGGCCGACATCTGGAGGAACTCGCTCTCCCAATTCTCGAAGACCGACGAGAGGAATTCGGGACTGATCGTATAGGACAGAAGCGACGGAGCGACCGCGCCATGGCGGGTGGCATCCTCGATCGCGACGTGCCAGCCGGCAAGCCACTGGCCGACGATGCTCGCGGCGAACAGCAGCAGCAGGACGAGGGTCAGGCTATTGTCTTTCAGCAGGCGCATCTTCGCTCTCCACATCCGTTCGCTTCGCCGCTCGTCGGGGGATCAATAGCGCTGCAACAGGCGCTCGACCGAGGGGATCGTGGTGCGGTTCCTGCTGTCGCCAGCCTCTATGTCCTGTTCCAGCGCGTGCCGAATCTCCTCGATCTGCGCGTCGGTCAGATGTTCGATCCCGACGAACTGCTCGCGCGCCTTTTCGAGCGATCGCAATATCTCGTCGAGCTTGGCCTGCATCGCGGCGCCGTCGCGGTTCTGGCTGTTCTGGATCAGGAAGACGGCAAGGAAAGTCAGCACCGTCGTCGCGGTGTTCACGATCAGCTGCCAGGTGTCCGAATAGTGGAGCACGGGGCCGCTTGCGGCCCAGATCACGACCAGCGCCATGGCGATCATGAACGTCTGCGGCTGCCCCATGATATGGGCGCATCGCGAGGCGATCTTCGTGAATACCGCATCGACCGACATTGTCTGCTCTCCGTTGCCAAGCCGCCCCCGCCTTCAACGCCCATGCGCGTCGCAGGTTGCGGGTGCGGCCGAGGCCCGGAGTCAGAAGGGAAAGAAGAACCGGATCGAGGCGATCGCGACCACGAAGGTGATGAGGTTGAGCGGCAGGCCGATGCGCACGAAATCGAGATAGCGATAGCCGCCCATCTGGTAGACGATGACGTTGGTCTGATAGCCGAAGGGCGTCGCGAAGGCGGCGCTCGCGGCCATCATCACGGCGACGAGGAACGGCCGCGGGCTGACCGAAAGGCTTTCGGCGAGCGCAACGGACACCGGCGTCACGAGCACCGCCACCGTCGCGTTGGACAGCAGTTCGGTGAGCACCATCGTCACCAGATAGAGGATGATCAACGCCGCCAGCGGGTTCAGCCCGTGAACGCCCGAGATCAACCGCTCGGAGGCCGCGGCGGCGAGCCCGCTCTTCTCCATCGCGATCCCGATCACCACCATGCCGGCGATCAGGATCAATATCTCGGGCTTCAGGCCGCTATAGGCCTCGTCGGCGCTGATCACGCGCAGCAGGATCAGCAGCACCGCGCCCGCGAACGCCGTCGCCGCGATCGGCGCGACGCCGGCGGTCGCCAGCGCCACCGCCGCCACGAAGATCGCCAGCGAGATCGCGGCCTTGAGCGGGCGGAACGGCCGTTCCTGCGCGAACAGCGAGGCGTCGCCGACCTGGGCGTTGGCGATATGCGCCTGGTCGATTTCGGGCGCGTCGCCCGCGCGCTCGTCCGCCTCGTGCTTGCCGCCGAGCAGCCGGCCGCTGAACAGGAAGAGGTAGAGGCCGCCGATCAGCGCCATCGGCAGGCCGACGGGCGTAATCTCGAAGATGCCGAAGCGCGCCTGCCCGGCCAGGCTTGCCATGTCGTCGACCAGCAGGTTGGTCGACGTCCCGATCAACGTGCAGCAGCCCGTCAGGATGGTGATGTACGACAGCGGGATCAGGAAGCGCTTGGGCGACAGGCGCAGCGTCGTCGCGACGTCGCGGATGACCGGCGCGCCCAGCACGACGATCGGGGTCGAATTCAGGAAGCAGGACACGCTGCCGATCATCGACAGCAACAGCCACAGCCCCGTCGCCCCCATCCGCCGGCACAGCGCGACGGCCCCCGCGATCGCCCGGTCGAGCAGCCCCGAGAGTTCGAGCGCGTAGGCGATGACGAACAGCGATGCCAGCGCGATGATCGCCGGGCTTGCAAAGGCCCCCTGCACGTCGACCGGCCGCACGACGCCGGTCATCAGCAGGACGGCCGCGCCGGTCAGGGCCACCACGTCGGCGCGCACCTTGTCCCAGATGAGGGCCGCAACCACCGCCGCGAGGACGAGCAGGGTCAGAACTTGGTCCACCGACATCGCCCCTGCGTCAATCGCCAGCGTCCCCCTGTCAATCGCTTCGTGAAAAAATATCCATTTGGGTCTGGAGGATGAGCGAGGATTTGCTATCCAAGTCCGATGCAGGAACCCAGCGTCAGAACGAGCCGGCTCGCCATCGCCGCCGGGTTCGCCGCCATCATCGCGATCGGCGGCAGCGGATTCTTTCTCGGCCGGGTTACCGCACCGGCCCCCAAGGTACCGGCACCGGTCGCGCCCGCCCCCACGCCGGCGCCGAAGCCGGTCGTGAAGACGCTCGAACGCGGCGATCTGCTCGCACTGGCGCAGCAGGCGGCGGACGCCTTCGCCTCCGGCCAGGCGGCACCGAAGGCGGTCACCGATGCCGCCGGCCGCGCCTTCGACCTCACCCTGCCCTTCGGCTGCGGCGGTCCGGCCGATGCCGACAGCGGCCTGCCGATGCGCTGGAGCTACGACGAGGGCGAACAGATATTGCGCATCTCGGTCCGGTCCGAGACGTGGAAGGGCGGCGACTGGGGATCGTCCGGCCCGGCGGATGCCGAGGTTGCCGAAGGATTCTGGATCAGCCGTCCGTGGATGAGCAGCCCGGACTGCCCGCTACGCGGCGATCGGGCGATGGCGCGCGGCGTCGAGCCCGTGACGCTGCCCGGCCAGACGCTCGCCATCGCGCAGTTCGCGGGCAACGAGGCGGATCGCGATCTTCACCGCGGCGGCCGGCCCTACGAGATCGTCCAGCGCGTACCGAAGGAGCGTTTCGACGGCTCGCGCGGGTTCCGGCTGCTGGTGTCGGGGCGCATCGCGAACCCCGGCGCGTCCGCGCCGATCCGGTGCGTACAGCCCGCCGGGACCGAGCAGCGCCCGATCTGCGCGATCGACGTCCGCATCGAATCGGTCCGCATCGCCAATCCGGTCAGCGGCGAAACGCTGGCGACATGGTCGACCGGCCGCGTCGGCCAATAGGGCGACTGCCTGCGATGCCCACGTGACCGGGCGCATTCGCCCAAAGCATCGTGCGTTGAATCTGCATCATCCTTTCTGCCGTTCGTGCTGAGCTTGTCGAAGCACCGTCCTTTTTCTTGCGTCCTCGAAAGAAAGACCGCCCTTCGGCAAGCTCCGGGCAAACGATTCAGAAGGCACGATACCCTAGGCCGCGTGGACAAATTCAAGCCGCGCCGGAATGTCTGATTTGGGGTGGGAAGCGGACATCGACAGAGCTAGTGTTTCTTCATGACACAAGGCACGGTAACACTTTGGCGTCCGGTAGGCCCGGAAGAACTTCGTTTGATCGAAGAGACTGGGATGCGCGCATTTCCACCTCGCTTGCCAGAACAGCCGATCTTCTATCCGGTCACAACCGAAGGTTACGCCGTGAAGATCGCGAGGGATTGGAATGTCCCGGCGAGCGGTTCGGGTTTTGTAACTAGGTTTGAAGTCGATAAGGCATTTTTGGATAGCTATGAAGTTCAGGACGCTGGCGGCAAGGCTCATCAAGAATACTGGATACCTTCCGAGCAACTCGATGCCTTCAATGCTGCGATAGTGGGCACGATTGAGATTGTTCGTCAGTTTCCTGAATGACCGCAAACGGTCGCAACCAGACATCTCCTATCTTCGTCATTCCGGACTTGATCCGGAATCCATTCTCTCAGCGCAGCGCGAATGGACCCCGGATCAAGTCCGGGGTGACGATCCTGCTGGCGTCGCTTATCGGTCGCTTTCAGACATGGAAATTTGTCCACGCGGCCTAGCGCACGTCGCTTCAGCGCGCTTTCTTAGACCCCGCCGACCCGCGCGATCGTCGCCATGCGGACGAGGTCGGACAGGGTTCTCGCCTGCATCTTCATCATCGCATTCGCCCGATAGACCTCGACCGTCCGCGCGCTGATTCCCAGATCGAAGGCGATGGCCTTGTTCGCCTGTCCCTCGACAAGGCGGTCCATGATCTGGCGCTCGCGCGTCGACAGCGTCGCGATCCGGCCGGCGATCGCATTCCGCTCGGCCCGCGCGTCGGCGTCGGCCGCCCGGTCGCTGATCGCCCGGCGGATCGCCGACAGGATGACCTCGTCGTCGAACGGCTTTTCGATGAAATCGACTGCTCCCGCCTTCATCGCCTGGATCGCCAGCGGAACATCGGCATGGCCGGTGACCACGATCACGGCAGGGGCGCCGCCGCGCGCGTGCAGCGCCTCCAGCAATTCGATGCCGGTGGTTCCGGGCATGCGGACGTCGGTGACCACGCACGCACCGTCCAGCGGCGGCGACGCCTTCAGGAAGGCATCGGCCGATGCGAAGCCGCGAACGCGCAGGCCCGCGCAATCGAGCAGGAATTCGAGCGAGCCGCGAACGCCGTCGTCATCGTCGATCACATAGACGATCGGTTCACTCGCCATCTTCCAGTTCCTTCCTGTCCACCATCTGCAACGTGAAGCTGAAACGCGCGCCGCCGCCGGAGGCTTCCTCGGCCCAGATCTTGCCGCCATGCGCCTCGACGATCGTGCGCGAGATGGAGAGGCCCACCCCCATCCCGGTGCGCTTGCTGGTGATGAAGGGCTGGAACAGCCGCGCCGCGATATCGGGGGCGATACCCGGCCCATTGTCGGTCACGTCGACGCGCGCCATGTCGCCCTCGCGGTCGATCCGCACCTCCAGCTCGCGCGGTGCCCGCCCCGATTCCGCGAGCGCGTCGACGGCATTGCGCACCAGGTTGAGCACCACCTGCTGGATTTGCACCTTGTCGGCGAGCACGAGTTCGACTGTGGGATCGAAGACGAAGCGGACGCGAATATCATGTTCGCGGGCGCCCACCAGCGCGAGCGCGCTCGCTTCCTCGACCAGCTTGGGCAGGCTTTCGACCGTCCGCTCGGTCTCGCCGCGCGCCACGAATTCGCGCAGGCGCCGGATGATGTCGCCGGCGCGTAACGCTTCGGTCGCCGCCCGCTCGACCGCTTCGGCCACCCGCTCGCGCGGCACCTCCTCGCGCCCGAGCAGCATGCGGCTGCCCTTGAGGTAGTTCGCGATCGCCGAAAGCGGCTGGTTGATCTCGTGCGCGATCGCCGACGCCATCTCGCCGAGGCTGGTGAGCCGCGAGACGTGGACGAGTTCGCCCTGAAGCTCCTGCAGCCGCGCCTCGGCCTTCTGGCGCTCGGTCAGGTCGCGGATGAAGCCGGTGAAATGCCGCTCGCCGCCCGCCCGGATTTCGCCGACCGACAGCTCGATCGGAAAGGTCGCGCCGCCGCGCCGCTGGCCGACGACGACCCGACCCTTGCCGATGATGCGCTTCTCGCCCGTCCGGTAATAGCGCTCCAGATAGCCGTCGTGTGCGCTGCGATAGGGTTCGGGCATCAGCATGCGGACGTTGCGCCCGACCGCCTCGCCGGCCGGCCAACCGAACATCCGCTCGGCCGCCGGACTGAAATCGCGGATCTGGCCCGCCTCGTCGATCACGACGATGGCGTCGGGAACCGTTTCGAGGACCGACCGCAGATGCGCCTCGCGGTTGGCGAGCCCCGCCGCGGCGGCCTCGGTTTCGATCCGCGCGCGCTGGAACCATTCGCCGCCGGTCGCGATCGCGAGCGAGATCGCGACGAAGGCGCCCGCCGCGATCAGGCTGCCGCCTTCGACCGGCCCCGCCTGCGCATCGCACCACAGCCCCGCCGCCGCCCCCGCGAGCGCGGCGAGCGCGCCGGCGCGAAGCCCCGACAGCGCGCCCGCGACGACGACGCCGGGAACGAAGAAGATGAAGGTCGCGCGCGGTCCGAGCGCATCGGCGAACATCAGGCGCACCCCGATGCCGCCGGCGAGGAAGAACAGCGCGACCGCGAATCCCGCCGCGGCCGAAAGGCGCGGAAGGAAACGGCTCGTGAAGCGCGCCCGCTGCGCCTCCGGGAAATCCCCTAGGGGATGCACGCTAGGGGCATCATCCGAATGTTCGCGATCCGACACAGTCCCTAAATCGGCCTCCATCGACGGCATCGCAACCCCCGCGCCGTCCCGTGGAGATATTCCAATGTCCGTACCTTTCATCGATCTTGGCGTTCATCACAAGCCGCAGGGCTTCTCTGACCGGATCGCCTATGGCTTCACCAAGGCGCTCCGCTGGTGCGCCGACACCTTCTTCGCCGAGCGCTACGGCCACCGCGCGGTCGTGCTCGAAACGGTCGCCGCGGTGCCCGGCATGGTCGGCGCGACGATCAACCACCTCGCCTGCCTCCGCCGCATGTGCGACGACAAGGGCTGGATCAAGACGCTGATGGACGAGGCCGAGAATGAACGCATGCACCTGATGACGTTCATCGAAATCTCCAAGCCGACGCTGTTCGAGCGGGCGGTGATCATCGGCGTCCAGTGGGTGTTCTACCTCTGCTTCTTCGCACTCTATCTCGTCAGTTCGAAGACGGCGCACCGCGTGGTCGGCTATTTCGAGGAAGAGGCGGTGATCAGCTATACGCACTACCTGGCCGAGATCGACGAGGGGCGCAGTCCCAACGTCCCCGCGCCCGCGATCGCCAGGCAATATTGGGGTCTGCCCGACGACGCGACGCTTCGCGACGTGGTGCTGGTCGTGCGCGCCGACGAAGCCCACCACCGCGACGTGAACCACGGCTTCGCCAGCGAGCTTGCGGGCCTCCCGGTCGGCCGGATCGCCGAATGCCCACCGCACGTGACGCTCGAACCGAACTGGAAGAAGGCGGCCTGACACGCGTCGTCCGACGGGGGCAGGGCTAGCAAGCCCCCGTCGCTTCAATCCGCCGGATCGCAGGTAAGCCGCCTTATCGCATCGACCAGCGCATGCTCGCGCAGCGGCTTTTCGAATATCAGCGTGAAGCCGGCCGCCGCGGCCTGGCGCGACAACCGCTCCGATCCGAAGGCGGAGATCAGGATGGCCGGCCCGGCCCAGCCGTCGCCGCGCATCCGTCCCAGCAACGCGATGCCATCCTCTTCGACGAGGCGATAGTCGGCGACGAGGCAGGCAGGCGGATGCGCCACGGCATCGACCAGCGCCTGTATCGCGGTGGGATAGGCCACCGCGTCGAACCCCCTCCCCTTCAGCAGCAGCAGCAGCGACCGGCGCGCGCCCGGATCGTCTTCGACGATCAGAATCCGCGGCGGCGCCTTTATATCGTCCTGATATTCCTTGGACATTGTCTGGCCCCCAGCAATGCCTTTGCCGCACGAGGATCGCCGGGTCGCTACGTAATACCCCGAAGGGAGCGTGCGTCCGATGGCCGGTGTCCGCCGCTCAATGCCCCAGGAGGAGCGGCAGCCTGCTGTCCTGCAGCATGCGCTTGGTCACGCCGCCGAATGTCTCCATCAGCCGCCCGCGGCCATAGGCGCCCATCACGATATAGTCGGCGCGCCACGCCTCTCCCTCGCCGGCGATCAGCGTGTCGGGGCGGCTGCGACCCCTGTCGACCAGCTTGATCCCGGCATGAATGCCGTGGCGGGACAGATAGGCGGCCGCCTGTTCGGGATCGATGCGCATGTCGTCTTCGCGAGCCGTGAAAATCTCGACGTCGCCCGCGAGCGCGAGCAGCGGGACCGCCGCCCGCACCGCCGAGGCCGCCGATCGTCCGCCGTCCCATGCGATCAGCGCGCGGTCGAACGCGAAACGCTCGAGCGTTTCCGGAACCGCGAGAACCGCCGCATTGGTGCGCGCGACGATGCGGCTCGTGATGTCGCGCATGTCGGGAAGCGGGTAGCCGTCGAGGGCGCGATTGAGGATGATGAGATCGGCCAGATCGGCGGCATCGAGGACGGCGTTCGCCATCTCGTCCATCACATCGGTCCAGCTCCAGCTCACATCCTCGCGCGACAGCCGGTCGGTCAGCGCCGCCTTGTTCTGTGCCTCGCGTTCGCGTTCGTCGACGACCACCGTCGCCTCGCCATATCCCATGAACACATCGCCCGCGATGACCGGATAGGGGGTCACGTCGAGGCAGACGAGGTGGCCGCCGAGCGCGCGCGTGATGTCGAGCGCCGCCTGCAGGCGGGCCTCCTGGCCGTCGTCATGGTGCACCAGCAACAGAATATTCCTCATCGGCCGTCTCCTTCGTTCCGTGAAGGCTAGGGGGCGGCGGCATCGCCCGATATGCGCAATGATACGGATGCGAAGCGGCCGCCCCGATCCGGAGCGGCCGCGGCAGGCCCTGGAGGGCCGCGGTCAGAAGGCGACGCTGATATGATCCTCGACGCGCCCTCCCGGCTTTCGCGGTTTCTCGAACCAAGTGCGCACACTGTGGCGGGCGGGGTTTGCCCGGCCTAGCGGCCGCCTTACGTAGCTTCCCCGATTCAGCCCCTCCCCCGACGATCCTAGACATAGCTCGCTCGCTTCCGGCGAGACGCCGGCTCCCTGTCATCGCGCGAGGAGCCCTTCGCACAGGAGACAGTTCATGAACGACATGACCCCGACACGCACCGAAAGTGCGACCGCCACCCCGCCCGCTCCCGCCGAAACGGGTGCCGTCGACTGGTTCCGCGCCGAAGTGGACCGGTTCTTCGAAGAGGTCGGAAAGCCCGGCCGCAGCCTGCTGAGCTTCGTGCCCCGCCTCGTCATGCCGAAGCCGGCGATCGAACTCACCGATGCCGGCGGCAGCTATCGCCTTTCGGCCGAACTGCCCGGACTCACCGACAAGGACGTCAGCGTCGAGATCGGCGACGGCGTGCTCACGATCGCCGCCGAAAAGGATGAGGCCGCGGAACGCCGTGCCGAGGGCTGTCTGATCAACGAGCGGCGACACGGACATTTCCAGCGCCAGATCGCGCTTCCCGCCGATGCCGATGAGGAGAAGGTCAAGGCGAAGTTCAGGAACGGCCTGCTGACGCTCGAGATCGGCAAGAATGCGGAGGCGCGCAAGCGTGTGCGCAAGATCCGGATCGGCGATTGACGTCCGCCGGGCCGGCCGGGCGCTGCCTCGCCGGCCCGGCGCCGCGCTGCCCACGGAATGGCCTTGGCCGCGGTTCGTCCCGGGGCCTAGGCCTTCGCCTATCGGCGGGGTCCTTCGTCACCCTCGATGACGAAGGGTACGGAGGGGCTTCCGGAACGAAGCGAGTCGCCGGTGATGACGACGTTCGATCCGGGCTCGAGCAGAGGTTCGACAAGCGCGCGAAAGTCGGATGCGATATGGATCCGGCCCCGAAAACTCCCGGTGCGCGGCGACGCTATCGCTTCCGGCAATGCGACCCGCACCCAGTCGTTCCCGGCGCCCTGCCGCATGAAGACGGACGTTCCGCTTACTTTCCCGTCAATGCGGACGGGAGCGGAGCCGATCGCGGTTCCATTGCGGAGCACGACGACGCGCCGGTCGGCAGCGCTGACGACGACCGACACGGGCCCCGCGGGCGCGCGCTCGGGATGCCAGTCGATCGCATCGCCCTTGCCCGGCGCGCCGTCCCAGACGAACGGATCGCCCGGGGCAACGCGGGGAATTGCGGCTTCTTCGGTGACGACTACGGTCATGCCCAGCCGCGTCACGCCATAGAGCAGCTTGGCAAAGGCGTGCGGCAGGCGGATGCAGCCATGCGACGCCGGATAGCCCGGCAATGTCCCGCCATGAAGGGCGACCCCGCCCCATGTCAGCCGCTGCATATATGGCATCGGCGCATGATCGTAGAGGTTCGAATAATGCTCGACCTCGCGCTGGAGGATGGTGAAGACGCCGGTCGGCGTCCGGTGGCCGGGTTTTCCCGTCGAGACGGTGGTGATCGCGATCGGGATGCCGTTCCGGTAGAGGGTGCCGCGCTGCGTCGCCAGGCTGACGATCAGCAGCAGCGGGCCGCGCGGCGCGACGTCGGGCGCCCACAGATATTCGCCGGGCTTCAGCGCCTCTGCCGCGCCGATCACCGATCTATCGGCCGCGACCGGCTGCGCCGCCGCCGCCGCCAAGGGCAGCAATATTGCGCCGATCAGGATCGTCGCGGCGCCGGCCGAACGGGCGAAAACGGATGGCGGAGCGATCATGCGAATCTTCTAGCGCCGCCACTGCATGGGGTGAGTAAGGGACAGTACGTATTCGGCGCACGCCCGCAAAGGCCCATTGTCGCCGCCGGAACCGGCGATGAGCCGTGCTTTTCGGGGAGGCGTCATGGCCGACAATGTCTCGATCACCTTCCACGGGGCCGCCGGCACGGTCACCGGATCGTGCATGGAATTGCGCCACGACGGACGGCGGCTGCTCGTCGATTGCGGGCTGTTCCAGGGATCGCGCACGCTGGAGACGCTCAACCACAGGCCCTTCGCCTTCAACCCCCGCCAGATCGACGCCGTCGTACTGACCCACGCGCATATCGATCATTGCGGCCTTCTGCCCCGCCTCGTCGCCGAAGGTTTCGAAGGCGACATATGGTGCACCGGGCCGACCTCCGACCTTCTGGAGTTCATGCTCGCCGACGCGGGGCGCATTCAGGAAAGCGAGGTGGCGCAGCGCAACCGCCGCCGCGACCGCGCGGGGCAGAAGCCGTTCGAGCCCCTTTATACCGAGGCGGATGCGATCGCCGCCTGGCGACAGAGCCGACCGGTGGCGCTCGGGACCTGGTTCGAACCGGTCGCGGACGTCCGCGCGCGCCTCTGGAACGCGGGGCATATCCTGGGTTCGGCTTCGGTCGAACTCGAAATCGGCGGCGTCCGACTCCTGTGTTCGGGCGACCTCGGCCCCGAGCACAAGGCTTTCCATCCCGAGCCTGAGAGCCCGGCGGGGTTCGACCATGTCATCTGCGAATCGACCTATGGCGACCGCAAGCGCGAGCATCTGACGCTCGAACAGCGGCGCAGCATATTGGAGGCCGAGATCGGGAGCGCGCTCGCGCGCGGCGGCAACCTCGTCATTCCCGTCTTTGCGCTTGAACGGACGCAGGAGCTGCTGCTCGACATGGCGATGCTGATCCGCGCGAAGCGGATTCCGGCAGTCCCCATCTTCATCGACTCCCCGCTCGCCGAGCGCGCGACGAGGGTCTTCTCCCGTTATTCCGGCACGCTCGAAGACCTGGAGGCAGGCGACGTCTTCAAGGACAGCGCCTTTCATTTCGTCCGCGACGTCGCGGAATCGATCCGCCTCAACAGCCTGACCGGCGCGATCATTCTCGCCGCGTCGGGCATGTGCGAGGCGGGCCGCATCCGGCACCACCTGAAGCATAATCTCGCGCGGCGCGAATCGACGATCCTGTTCGTCGGCTTTCAGGCGCAGGGATCGCTCGGCCGGGTCATCCTCGACGGCGCGGAACGCGTGCGGATATCGGGAGCGGAGGTCGCGGTGCGCGCCCAGATCCGGCGCATCGACACCTATTCGGCGCACGCCGATCAGGACGATCTTCTGGCCTGGATCGCCGCGCGCCAGCCGATCGCGGGAAGCCTTTTCCTGACGCACGGCGAACCCGATTCGGCCGAAGCGCTCCGACGGCTCGCGCAGGGGCACGGCCATGGACGCACCATCGTCACGCCGCTGATCGGCGAGGAATACCGCCTGCCGGCGGGGCAACCCGCCGCGCGCACGAAAACCGGCGATCCCACCGTTCAGGCCGCGACGGGCCGCGACTGGCAGAACAGCTACGCCGACTTTGCGACAAAGCTGAAGCAGCGGCTGGATGAGATCGGGAATGCCGAAGCCCGTCAGCAGGCGATCGATGCGATGCGGGCGGTTCTCGACAGCTACCGGCAGGCGCGCAGCCGCCGCAAGCGGGAGTCGCCGCGACACACCCCGGCATAAGGGCAATTGCGTAGCGACATGGACCGGGACGCCATCGCAATTTCCGGACCAGGTCGGCGCCTTTGCAAAGGAATGATCGGATGAGCGAAGCGAGACATGATCTGCACGCCCTGTTCCCGGACGAAGGGCCCATCCTCCACGCGCTCAAGGTAGAGGATGCGCGGTTTCGGGACCTCGCCGACCGGCACCATGCGATCGAGGTCGAGATCCAGCGCCTCGAGGCGGGGCTGGGAGCGGCGTCGGACGAGCGGCTCGAGGAATTGAAGAAGCAGCGGCTCAGGCTTCTCGACGAAGTGATGGCGATGATCGCTGCACGAAAGGTCGAATGATGCAGGATATCGCGACAATCCGTGGCCGGTTCGTGGCAAGGCTCGAACAGCTCGAAGCACAGGTGCGGCACCTCGAAGCATCACAGCACGAGCCGCTCGACGACGATTTTTCCGACCAGGCGATCGAACGCGCCGACGACGAGGCGATCGATGCGGTCGAGCGGGCCGCGCTTCGGGAGATGAGCGCGACGCGCCGGGCGCTCGCGCGGCTCGATGCCGGCCGATATGGCATCTGCACCCGATGCGATACCCCCATCGACGCCCGCCGCCTCGCAGCGATTCCCACCGCCGCCCATTGCATCGATTGCGAACGGGAGCTTGGCGCCCCGGCCCCTGCTTCGCGATAACGCCGACACGATGTCGGCGATCGCAGGGAACGGACCATGACCGAGTGGACGGCGGCACTGGAGGCGAACATCGACCTCGATGTGCTGACCGGTCTCGGCCTTGCCGTCGTCCTCGGCCTGCTCGTCGGGGTCCAGCGCGGCTGGGCCTTGCGGAACGAGGCGCCGGGCGCGCGCTTTGCCGGGATTCGGACCTTCACCCTTCTCGGCCTCGCGGGCGCGCTCACCGGCATCGTCGAGCGGATCGATCCCCGTCTTGCCGCCATCGGCGCCGCAGCGGTCGCGCTGCTCGTGCTCATCGGCTATGCGAAGTCCGCGCGCGCTCCCGATCAGCTCAGCGGCACCGCGAGCCTCGTCGCGCTGCTGACCTTCGGCTGCGGGTTTCTGGCGGTCAGCGGGCAGATGCCGGTCGCGACGATCATCGCGGTGGCGATGACGATCATCCTCGCGATGCGGACACGGCTTCACGATTGGGTCGAGGGGCTGACCGAAACCGAGATCAACGCGATCGTCCGCTTCGCGCTGATTTCGATCGCCATCCTGCCGCTTCTCCCCGACCGGTCCTATGGTCCCTATCAGGCTTGGAACCCCAGGCAATTGTGGCTGGTCGTCGTGTTCGTCTCGGGCTTTTCCTTCATCGGCTATCTGGCCGCCAAGCGCTTCGGCGCTGCGAGGGCCGCGCTCGCCACGGCGGCGGCGGGGGCAATGGTGTCGTCGACGGCGGTGACCGCGATGCTCGCCGCGCGACTGCGCGATCCGGGCGAGAATGTGCCGATGCTGACCGCCGGCGTCGCCACCGCTTCGGCCGTCATGCTGATCCGCGCATTGTGCCTGGTGGCGGTTCTCGCGCCCGCGGCGCTGGTCGCACTCGGCAGCATGGTGGGGCCCGCCGCGCTCGTCAGCGCGCTGGCCGCCGTCCGGGCCGTGCGTGCGGCGCGCCGGACGGACGCCTCGCAAATCGCGCCGCTGGCGCTGCAGAATCCGTTCCGCCTGTTGCCGGCGATCGGCCTGATGGCGCTGGTCATGCTGCTGACATGGCTTGCGCGGTGGATGATGGATCGCATCGGAGAGGCCGGAGTGGCCGCGGTCCTCGCGCTTTCGGGGCTTGCCGACGTCGACTCCGCGATCATCGCAATGGGCAATCTGCCGCCCGGCACCCTCGACGGACGCACCGCCGGCCTCGTGCTGGCCGCACCGATCTTCGCCAACACCCTCTTCAAGGCCGGCGTCGCCCTCTCCATCGCCGGACCGCGTGCGGGTTGGCGCATCGCATGGCCGCTCGTGGTCAGCGTTGCGGGCGGCCTTACCCTTCTGCCCCTGCTGCTGCCCTGACCCAGCGGCGATAAAGTACGATCCCTACGGCGAAGGCGATCGCCGTCCGAGCCGGGCCCGCAGCGGCAGCACGACGGCAAGCAGCGCCGCAAGCGTCGGGGTTCCCAGCTTGCGCATCGAACGGGCACGATGAATCTCGACGGTCCGGTGACTGATCCCCAATTCCGCACCGATCTGCTTGTTGGTGAGGCCGCGGACGAGGCCCGCCACAACTTCGCGCTCGCGCGCGGTCAGCCGCTCGATCGCCAGCTGCGGCGCCTGCCGCTTGCGAAGTTTCGCTCGTCCACCAATCTCCGCCATCGCCTCGCGCCTCCGCGTCGCGAGCGGTTTAGGTAGCGGGGACGCGCGGGTCGCTACGTAATGTCCCGATGGATCAGGCGCCCATGCCCGCGGCGAACGCCAGGCGCAGCGCGTCGGACAGGCTCCGCACCTCCAGCTTCGCCATCAGGTTGGCGCGATGCACCTCGACCGTGCGCGGCGAGATGCCGAGATCATAGGCGATCGTCTTGTTGGGCAGGCCCTGTGCGAGCCCTTCGAGAACCTCGCGCTCGCGCGGGGTCAGGACACCCAGAACGACGTCGGCCTCGGCGGCGCGGGCGGCGGCGCCATCGGTGGCGGCGATGCGGGCGAAGGCGTTTTCGATGGCACCGATCAGCACCGCCTTCTCGAACGGCTTTTCCAGGAAATCGACCGCCCCCGCCTTCATCGCGCGGACCGCGATCGACACATCGGCGTGCCCCGTCAGAATGATGACCGGCATCGTCACGCCCCGCTCGATGAGCGCCTGCTGCACCTCGAGGCCATCCATTTCGGGCATGCGCACGTCGAGGAGGACGCACCCCGCCGGCATATGCCGCACCTCCTTGAGGAAGGCGACGCCCGTCGGCCACGTCTGCACCGCATAGCCCGACGTCTTGAGCATGAAGCTGGCCGAGCGTCGTATCGCCCCTTCGTCGTCGACGATGTACACGAGCTTTCTATTCGTCATCCCGCTCCTCCGCTTTCGCGCTCACCAGCGTAAAATGAAACTCGGTGCCGCCGCCCTTGCGCGGCTCCATCCAGATGCGGCCGCCGTTCGCCTCGACGATCGTCCGGCAGATCGAGAGGCCGAGGCCCATGCCCTCGTTCTTCGTGCTCACGAAGGCGGTGAAGAGCTGGGCCGCGACCGCCGGGTCGACGCCCGGCCCCGTATCGGAGACGATGACGCGGACGAAACCCTGCTGGTCCGGACGGCTCGTCAACGCAAGCTCGCGCACCGGGCTGTCCGCCATCGCCTCGACCGCGTTGCGGACGAGGTTGATGAGCACCTGCTGGATCTGGACCTTGTCGACGAGAACGGGCGACGCATAGGGATCGAGGTCGAAGCGCGGCGCGACCCCCTTCTCGCGCGCGCCCATCAGCCCGAGCACGGCCGCCTCGTTGATCAGCAGCGGCAGCTTCTCGATCGTCTTTTCGACCTCGCCGCGCGCGACGAAATCGCGCAGGCGGCGCACGATATGCCCGGCCCGCAACGCTTCCTTCGCCGTATCGTCGAGCGCGTCGCGGATCATCGGCATGTCTTCGGGATCGGGATCGACCAGCAGGTCGCGCACCGCTTCGACATAATTGGCAACGGCGGTGATCGGCTGGTTCAGTTCGTGGGCGAGCGTCGACGCCATGGTTCCCATCGCGCTGACGCGTGAGACGTGGATCAGCTCGGATTGCAATGCTTCGAGGCGTTCTTCGGTCTTCTGCCGCTCGGTGAGGTCGCGGATGAAACCGGTAAAGAGCGGGTGGGCGTCGCCCCGCGCCTCGCCGATCGAAAGCTCCATCGGAAAGGTCGAGCCATCCTTGCGCTGGGCGAAGACGACGCGGCCGATGCCGATGATCCGCTTCTCCCCGGTTTCGAGATAGCGCCGGATATAGCCGTCGTGCCGTTCGCGATCGGGCGACGGCATCAGCCGGCTGACGTTGGCGCCGAGCAATTCGGCTTCGGTGTAGCCGAACAACTGCTCGGCGGCGGCGCTGAAGGAGAGGATGAGGCCCTGATCGTCGATCACGACCATCGCATCGGGAACGGTCGACAGGATCGAGCGCAGATGGCTCTCCTGCGACCGCAGCGCTTCTTCGGCGGCCCGCCGGCTCGTGATGTCGGAAACGATCTTGGCAAAGCCGCGAAGGCTGCCGTCGGGATTGCGCAGCGCGGTGATCGAAACGTCGGCAAGAAATTCGGAGCCGTCCCGGCGCACGCGCCAGTCCTCGATCTCGAAGCGCCCGTTGCGCGCGGCGCTTGCGAGGTCCGCCGCGGGTTTCCCCGCCGCGATCGCGTCGGCGGGATAGAAGATCGAGGCATCGCGGCCGATCATCTCGGCCTCTGTCCAGCCCTTGAGCCGTTCCGCGCCCTTGTTCCAGATCGTCACCCGCCCCTGGGGGTCGAGCAGGTAGATGGCGTGCCCTTGCGCTCCATCGATCAGGAGATTGAGCTCTTCGGCCAGCACATTCGCCTCGGCATCGCGGCGGGCGGCCCTCGTCTCGCTCTCGCGCATGCGGCTGCGCCACCGGTCTCCCGCGTGCGACAGGGCGACGATGCCGGCGGAGGTCAGCAGGAAAACGCCCGTCTCCACCCAATCGACGGTGTCCAGGCCCCGAACGCCGGTAAAGGCCATGCCGAGGGCCAGCGACGGCAGCGCGGCGATCGATGCGGCGCCCGCGCCCGCCACGATCGATGCGGCAAGAATGGCGAGGGTGAAGAGAAGGAATGGCGCATGATCGCCAAGCCAGGGATCGAGCGCATAGCGGACCAGCGCCGCCACGCCGACGATCGCCAGCGCAAGCGCGACGCGCGCGGGAAAACTTCGCTGCCAATTCGCCATCCGCACCGCGGCCTCCGCCCGTACCGGCCTTTCTGCGCCGCCGCGTCGCGGCGCGCCCCGTTCCCCCGAAAACCCCGGCATCATAGACTTTTTTCGCGGCGCGCGAAACGCGCGGCATCGGTCAGCGCGAGTCCGCTTCTCGGGGAGCTTTCCTGCGATGCTAGCCGGCCGGTCCGGTCGCTTGCATAGGGGAAACTACTGATAGGCGGAATCGCGCGTTGCACGCCATGGTTCCGATGCGTCGGCAAGGACGCCGCCTCTCATCGGGGATTTTCCGTGACGGCCAAACGCATCCTTCTCATCGATGGCCATCCCGATCCCGACCGGGCGCGCTTCGTCCATGCGCTGGCGGATCGCTATGCCGGGGGCGCCGAGGCAGCCGGTCACCGGGTTCGCCGCATCGACATCGCGGCAATGGCCCCCGAACCCCTGATCACCCGCCACCAATGGGAGAAGGCCGATCCGCCATCGGCCGTCGCGGATGCCCAGAGCGCGCTGGTCTGGGCGGAGCATATCGTGATTTTCTATCCGCTCTGGCTCGGCGACATGCCGGCGCTGCTGAAAGCCTTCTTCGAGCAGGTGATGCGGCCCGGTTTCGCCTTCCGTTATCGCGACAAGGGCTTTCCCGAAAAGGCGCTGAAGGGGCGCAGCGCGCATGTCGTGGTGACGATGGGCATGCCGGCCTTTGCCTACCGCCTCTATTATCGCGCCCACAGCCTCAAGAGCCTCGAACGCAATATCCTGAAATTCGTCGGCATCGCCCCCATCCGCCGAACCATCATCGGCAATGTCGAGGGCGACGGCGCCGCCCGCGAGGCATGGCTGCAGACCATGGCGAAGAACGGTCGCTCGGGGCGATAGCCGCCGTTACCTGCTGCGCGAAACCTGCGCTGTTCCGCAAATGGTCATGGCGCGATGACGACCTTCAGGGCGCCGGTTTGCGATGCGCGTTCGAAGACGTCATAGGCCTCCATGATATCGGCGAGCGCGAAGCGGTGGGTGACGAGGCGCGACGGGTCGAGCCGTGCGGCCGCGACCGTCTTCAACAGCATCGGCGTGCTGACCGTATCCACGAGCCGCGTCGTGATCGCGATATTGCGCGACCAGAGGCGGTCGAGATGCAGGTCGGCCTTCGCGCCGTGAACCCCGATATTCGCGATCACGCCGCCCGCCGCGACCAGGTCCTGGCACAGTTCGAAGGTCGCGGGCACGCCGACGGCTTCGACTGCCGTATCCACTCCCTGCCCGCCGGTCAGCGCAGCGACCGTCGTAACGGGATTATCGCGCCGGCTGTTGACGAGATGCGTGGCGCCGAAGTCGCGGGCGACCGCGAGGCGCTTGTCGTCGATGTCGATCATGATGATCGTCGCAGGGGAATAGAATTGCGCGGTGAGCAGGCACGCGAGGCCGATCGGCCCCGCGCCGACGATCGCGACCGAGCCCCCCGGCGCGATCCTGCCGTTCAGCACGCCGCATTCGAAACCGGTCGGGAGGATATCGCTGAGCATCACCAGCGCTTCCGGATCCGCACCGGCCGGCACGGGGTAGAGGCTGGTTTCCGCGTGCGGGATACGGACATATTCGGTCTGGGTGCCGTCGATCATGTTGCCGAGCAGCCACCCGCCCGAGGCGCAGTGCGAATACATTCCGCGACGACAGTTCGCGCACCGGCCGCAGGAGGTGATGCACGAGATCAGCACGGAATCGCCGACCTTGAAGGCGGTGACCGCCGATCCGATCTCCTCGATGACGCCGACGCCTTCATGCCCGAGTATCCGCCCGGGCACACAGGTCGGAACGTCGCCCTTCAATATATGAAGATCGGTTCCGCAGATCGTGGTGTGGGTGATGCGCACAAGGGCGTCGCCCGGCGCGGCGATGGCGGGCCGTTCGACCTCGTCGAGCGATTTCGTGCCGGGGCCATGATAGACGAGCGCTTTCATATCGCCTCCGCTTCGGAAGAAAGCGGCGCCATTCCGGACGCCTCTTCGCGACGCCATAGCTTCGAATATGGACGCCGGGACATCCGTAGATTCCCCGACGGCCGGCGCGTCCGACTCCGTAACAATACGAACTGCGCCATCGGGAACGCAGCCTAGACTCTGCGGCGACCAAGGAGGTTGACCATGGATATGACCGTCGTCCCCACGCCCCCGGCACCCGCAAGCCGCGCCGCCGGAGGCCGCCTGCGCGATATCGATCGTCCCGACGACCTGTCCGCCAGGTCGGCCCGTCGTCGGATCGAGGGAACCCTGTCGCTCCGCGCGCGGCGGCCGGTCCGCTTCTCTGAACAAGGATCAATGCCATGACCGGTCAATCAGTGGATATGACACTTTCCGAGAAAGGCCCCATCTCCCTTCACACGCGGGGCGGCGTGAAAATCACGCTCCGCCCCGTGGGTGCCGGCGACGCCGAACTTCTCTCCCGCTTTTACGACGGACTGTCTCCCGCCGACATGCAATTCCGCTTTCTCAGCGCGCAGCCGCACCTGTCGAGTTCGCAGCTTGCGGCGATGATCGCCGTCGATCACCGCCACCGCGAACATCTTCTCGCCTTCGAACAGGCAAGCGGCGAACTCGTGGCGGCCTTGCTGATCGCGGCCGATGAATCGTTCGAGATGGCTGAGGTCGCCATCGCGGTCGCCCCTGCCTACAAGGGCCGCGGTATCGGGTGGAACCTGCTCCACCATGCGGTCGATCTTGCGAAGGCGCGCGGCATAGGGCGGCTGCGCTCGGTCGAAAGCCGCGCCAATCGCGAGGCGATCGAGGTCGAGCGCACGCTCGGGTTCACGTCGAGCGCTTATGACGGCGATTCGACGCTCGCGTTGCTCGAGATCGACCTTCGCTAACGGAAGCTCCTGTCGTCGATTTCACGGCCCGATATCGTCGCCGGAGGCGCGCAATCTGAAGCCCTGCCTTTCGGGAAATCCAAGCGCCGCGGCGACGGCGTCGTTCCAGCCATAGGGATCGGCGCGAACGACCGGCTCGCCCGCATCGTCGAACAGCACGGTCTGGTAATAGAGCCTTACCGGTATCGCACGGGGCAGGTCGACAAAGCTTTCCTTCCCCGTCGCGCGCGCCTTCTGCCATTCGTCGAGGATACCCTCGTCGCGCGCCAGCATCTGCGCGAAGCCGAGCGCGTCCTCGACCCGGACGCAGCCGTGGCTGCGCTGTCGCTGCACCTCGTCGAACAGCGATTTTGCGGGGGTGTCGTGCAGATAGATCGAATGCTCGTTCTTCATGTCGAACTTGACCAGCCCCAGCGCATTCTGCGGCCCCGGCTGTTGCACGATCCAGCCGTCCTTCCACGCCATGTCGTTGCGGCGTAGATAGGCCGATCCCTTCTTCGCGATCTCCCCGTTCTGGATCGAGCGCGGCACCGTCCAGGTCGGATTGGCGACGAGCCGGTAGATCGGCGATCCGAGCTGGGGCGTTTCCTTCCCCGGTTTTCCCACGACCACCTTGCGCGTATCGGCCAGCTTTCCATCGCGCCAATAGGCCAGCCGCCCCGCGGCGATATTGACGTCGATACGCGTCGCGGGCGGCGTCCGTTCGAGCCAGCGCATGCGTTCCATCGCGACCGCGAGCGCGCGGGCCCGGTCGGCATCGGACAGGTTGAGGATTTCGAGCGCCTCGCCGCCGATCACCCCGTCGGGCTCGATGCCGTAATCGATCTGCATATGCTGGACGGCACGGACCATCGCCGGCGTGTACAGGGTCCCCTGCCCCTCTGCGCGGTCGAGATAGTCGGACGCGACGAGCTGCGCCACGATGGCCGGGACGCGGGGATCGGTCGCGCCGGGTTTCAGCGGCTTGGTATCGGGGATGGCGGCCGCCTTGTCCCCCGACCCCCGCAGCGCGAGATAGGCTTTCGAAAGCTTGCGATACTGGTCGTTTTGCGGAGCAAGACTGTCGATCCAATCATCCAGCTTTCCATCGGACAGCGCCCCGGCCAGACCGGGCCGCAGATCGGCTTCGGGACGGGGGATCGTATAGATATCCTGCAATTTGGCGGGATCGGTCGCACCGCGCGCGACCGCCGCGGCGTAGCGGAGTGCGCTTTGGGTCAACGCCTTTTCGCCCTCGGCGCTTCCCACCTGTCCCTCGACCGCGAAGCGCATATGGTCGAGACCGTGCGCCGCGCGCCGTTCGATAGCTTTGCGCAACTGCCCGACCGCCGCCTCGTTCCAGCGGATGGTGGCCGCCGCCGCGTTCGATTGCGCATCGCCGTTCGCCGAAGGATTGCCGCATCCGGTCAGCGCCAGCGCCAGCAGCGAGCCGGCCAACATCAATTTCCGCACGAATATCTCCTTGCAATGGAAGGAGATAACGCGAGGCGCTCAGGCAGCGTTCCCGCGAGATGCAAAAGCGGTGGTCGTTTCAGGCCTTTGCGGCATAGAGAAGCCGCCCCTCGCCCAGGAAGCCGAAGACGCGATCCAGTTCATGTTCGCCGACCGCGAAACAGCCCTGGCTGCGCCCCAGCTTCCCATGCGCGGCAAGGATGTCGGCATTCGCATACCATGCCGAATGGATCACGATCGCCCGCCCCCGGGCATTGTCGTTCGTCGGGTCGAGTCCGGCAAGCCGCTGCGACCGCCCATGCTTTCCGACATAATAATCGCCGGTCAGAAAGGCCCCTTCGCTCGACGCGTTGGAACCGAAATCATTCGAGAAGCGCTGCAGGAAACCCGTATGCCCGGGATCCGAACCCGCGCCGTGGGCGACGAGCAGACTCGACCGCTCTCCCTTGACGACGTCGAGAAAATGCAGACGCGCTTCCGATGACGGCGCGGAGAAGTCGACGATCGCGATGCGGTCGCGATGGACGACCGCCCCGGCGTGACGATCCAGCGCGGCAAGGGCTTTGCGCAGCAAGGTCGGATCGAACGACGCGGGAGCCACGGATGCGGACGTCGACGGCGGCACGGTTCCGACACTCCGGGCATGGGGAGCAAGCGGCGCGGTGACGGTCGAGGACCGGCCGAGCAAGGCGGCAGCGGCCGTCGCCGTTCCCGACAGCATGAGCGTGCGCCTGTCGATCGGAAAGGAACGATCGGTCATGCGCATAATGTAGGCACGAGGAGCGGTTTTTGAAGCTTCGGTCGCGACCCGCGGACGACGGCTCTGCTCCTCCGGGCGTACAAAGCCGGCGTTTCGGCGCGCAACCGGGACCGTCGCGCGCATCGGTGGCTCCATGAGGAACCGTTGAAATCCGCGACGCGTTCGAACGCCATGACCGGACGATATCGGATATGTGCGGGCCCGCTCGCTTTGCTGACGCTGGCGCTCGCGGCGTGCGGCGGACCGGCCGATCAACAAGCCGGCGCCCCCGAGCCGGCCGAAACGCCGCGCCCCGCAACCGATACTGCCGCGCGCGCCGCACCTTCGCCTTCGACGCCTGCCGCGACCGACGAGCCACGGTCCTGCGCCGTGGAGATCGGCAGGCAGGCGGCGGATCGCCGCGCACAGCTCTGCCACACCCTGTCCCCGGCGACCCATCCGCCCTGCAACGTCGCCAACAGCTGCGCGATGATCGACGACGAGATCGCCCGAAGCTGCGCGCTGCTGAGCCGGGCGGGATCGCCGCCCGCCGATTGCCGGCCCGCCCCCCGAAGCAGCGAGGCCGCCGTCGATGTCGTCAAGCGCTATTATGCGGCCCTCGATGCCCGGGACTATGCCACCGCCTGGCTGCAGTGGGGCCAGGACGGCCCCCCGAACCAGCCCCTCGAAAAATTCAGGCAGGGCTTCGCCCACACCCGGTCGACGCACGTCACGATCGATTCGGCGGGTGAGGCCGAAGGCGCCGCCGGGTCGCTTTATCTGACCGTCCCCGTCAGGGTCGAGGCCACGCTCGATTCCGGCGAGCTACAGCGGTTTCGCGGACACTATATCGTGCGCCGCGTCAACGACGTGGACGGGGCAACCGCCGACCAGCTTCGCTGGCATATCGATTCCGCGCATCTCCAGCTACTGCCGCCCCGCTAGAGACCCATGCGATCAGGCGGGTGCGGCGATCCAGCGGTCGACCTGCGCTTCGAGCACAGGCAGCGGCACAGAGCCCCGGCCGAGCACGATTTCGTGGAACATGCGCTGGTCGTATCGCGCGCCCAGCGCCGTCCGCGCCCGATCGCGCAGGGCCAGGATGCGCTGCATGCCGACCTTGTACGAGGTTGCCTGCCCCGGACTCACGAAATAGCGGCGGATTTCGGACCGGATCTTGGCCGCGGGCTGCGGCGAATTGGCGGTATAATAGGCCAGCGCCTGCGCCTCACTCCACCCCTTGGCGTGGATGCCGGTATCGACCACCAGCCGGATCGCGCGCCATATCTCGCGGCCCAGCCGACCGAAATCGCTGTAGGGATCGGTATAGAATCCCATCTCCTTGGCCAGCCGCTCAACATAGAGCGCCCAGCCCTCGCCATAGGCGCCATAGAAATAATTCTTCCGGAATTCGGGGGTGCCGGTCATCTCCTGCGCGAGCGCGATCTGCATGTGATGGCCGGGCAGGCCTTCGTGATAGACGGTGCCTTCGATTTCATAAATCGGCGTCGCGCGCGTGTCGGCGAGGTGGACATAGAAGATGCCGGGCCGCGACCCGTCGAGCGCCGCCGGCGAATAATGCGCCGCGCCGCCCGGTTCCTCGCGAAACGCCTCGACGCGCTTGACGATCAGGTCGGCCTTGGGCAGCCGCCCGAACTGTTCGGGAAGCCGCGCGCGCATGCCGTCGAGATAGGCTTCCGCCATCTTGAGATAGGCCGCGCGGCCGGCATCGTCGTTGGCGACATAGAAACGATCGTCGCTGCGCAGGAAGACGAAGAAATCCTCGAGCTTCCCCTCGAAACCGATCCGGTCCTTCAGCGTCTCCATCTCGGCCCGGATGCGCGCGACCTCGGACAGGCCGAGCGCGTGAATCTCGTCGGCGGTCATGCCGGTCGTCGTCTGCAGCCGCAGCATCGCATCATAATAGGCGGCGCCATCGGGCAGTGCGCCCGCGCCGAGCGGTTCGGACGCGGCCTTGGCGCGGTCGGCGGCGAGCCAGGCGCGCAGCCGCTCGTAAGCAGGCTGCATCGACCCGGTCATCGCCGCGGCGACCTGCGCGACATAGCGGCCGGCTGCGGCGGCATCGATCTGCCCCGACGCGACCAGGCCCGCCGCCTTCGCCTTCGCGTCGGCGAACAGCGCCGTATCGGGACCATCGCCGAACGGTGCCCCGGTGATGACGCGCCCCACGAGTTCGATCGACTGGTCATAGGCGAATCCGGGCATGCGCACGCCCTTCGCCGCCGCCGCCGTGGCCCGCTCCAGATAGGCGTCGAGCGTCGGACCAAGCGCCGTGACACGCGCCACATAGGCTTCCATGTCCGCCGGCGTATCGACGCGATGCTGGTTGATCAGGAAGTTCGGCAGCCCGGTGTGCGGCCCGTTGCGGTCGAAGATATAATTATGTCCGCGCCACTTCGTCGACGCCTCGGCGCGCTCCAGTTCGAGGACCCACATGTCGTAGGACACCCGCGCGTCTTCGCCGAGCGCCGCGCGATCGAACTGCGTCTTCATCGCGGCGACATTGCTTCGCCGCCACGCGAGCCGCGCCGCCGCCGCCGCATCGCTGGGATCGGTGAACCGGTCCTGCTGCTCCTTGCGGCCGAGCTGGGTGAGCTGTTCGGGGTCGAGTGCGATCTCGGCCTCGAAGGCCGCATCGAGAAAGGCCGTAAGCGCCGCGTCGCTCTCCCCGGCCTTGCCCGCCGCCCGCGCCGCCGGCGCCGCGACCAGACCGGCCGCCAGCGCCCATGAGAATTCCCGTCGTGATAGTCGCACCGGACCCCTTTCTCCATTGCCCGTCATCAGCGGTACCGCGATTGACGGTCCGGGGCCAAGTCCAAATTCGGCAAACTACTCTGCTTTCGGGCTCGCATCACAAACCGAAATGCGCTTTCGGGATGTGCGTGATACGGCATGCGAGATCGGCCTCGCCGGAGGCGGCGATATAGTGATCGCCGCGAAGCGTCATCCCGCCGTCGCTGCCGCGGCGAACGATGGCCCAGAACGCCTGTCCCGACGGCCTCACCTCGACCGTGAACTCGCCCGCCTTCAGCTTGGCGAGCGGCGTTCCCAAGCCGGCGCCAAGCGCCCCGGCGGTGCCCAGCAGGGCAGAACTCACCGGCGACTTGCGCTCCTTGATTCCTTGCCTTGTCATGCCGGCCCGCGGGCGTCACGCGGCCACGAAACCGGCCTTGTTCATGACCATGGTGACATGCGCGTTGCCCCCCGTCGCGAGGGAATGGCCGGTTGCGGCCGATCCGCTTTTGGGGGATCGACGCAATGAAGCGGACCTGACGCCGCATTCGGAATCGATGGCTTAGATACAATCTCCGGCGGATCGCTTTGCAAGCAGCGCCCAGTTATTTTTCCAGCCTAGCGATCATTTTGAACGCTTCGGCTAGTGTGACGCCGTGCACGGGAACAATGATTGCGGATGGCGGTTGTCGCAATATTGGAACGCAAATGAAAGGTCGTTTGCCCGCACCCCCCGGAGAGAGAAAATGAGAAGGTTTCTGACTATTTTCGCCCTTAGCGGTTCAATCCTGATCCTGTCTGCCTGCAACACGATCGAAGGTGCAGGCAAAGACATTGAATCCGCTGGAGATTGCGCTGATGGCGTTAAAGGAAACTGCTGAGCCGCAATCGCTCGCATCAGCTTGAACCAGAAGTCGCCCATGAACGGCAATTACGTGGGCTTTCCGTATCCAGGCACTGAGCGTAAGTTGCCTTCCGGCTTCAACCAGGCACCTTAAGCTCGTGGGATCGGAGTTCGATCGAGATTGACGCGCGTGTCCCAGGATTGTCCCGTGCGGTATGCACGGGCTCGTATCGCACGATCGCTTTGTGCGTTCGTGCGAGCGCTTCGATGAGACGAGTTCCAAGCCCGGTGCCCCGGGCAATGCCGTCAGACGGCATCCCGGCGCCGTCATCTTCCACCGCCAGCTCGACGGTCGACGCCCCCAATCTGTTGAGCATGATCCGGACCTCCCCGGCTTCGCCCGCCGGATAGGCGTATTTGCAAGCGTTGCTGACCCATTCATTGGCGATCATTCCAAGGGCTACCGCCTTGTCGGTCGCGACCTTCAGAGCCTCGGCCGATGCAGACACCCGTCGTTCGCCCGTTCCGTTCGACCAAGTATCGGAAAGATCGGTGGCGAGGCCTGACAGATAGTCGTCCATCGCGACGAATTCGACATCGTTGGTCGTGTAGAGACGCCGATTGACCTGCGCGACGGTAGCGATCCGCTGCTGGGTCTTCTGGAGCGCCTCCCGGGCACCGGGATCGGACAAATTCTTCGATTGGAGCGCGACGAACGACATGACCATCTGGAGGTTGTTCGCGACGCGGTGATTCACTTCCTTGAGAAGTGCTTCGAGCCGCGCGTTGCTTGCGCGAAGTTCCGCCTCGGCTTCCTCGCGCGCGCGGCGGAGCTGGGCACGCTCGAGAACCTGTCCGAAACTTGACGCGAGCAGGTCGAAAAAATCCTCGCCGACCGACTTTACGACATAATCATCGGCCCCCGATTTCAACGCCGCGACCGCGATCCGGCTCTCCTCGGAGCCGGTGACATAGACGACCGGCGGACAAGCCGGGAGCGAACGAAGCGCTTCGAGCGTAGCAAGGCCGTCCTGTCCGGGCATATAATGATCGACGGCAATCAGATCGAAGGCCGTCGCCTTTGCCATATCGACGCCCTCGGCGCCGTTCGCCGCGAGACTGACGTCATAGCCCTTGCGGCCGAGCGCGCGAGATGCGAGCCGGCGCATGCCATCGTCGTCGTCAATGTACAGAATGTGGGACAGAAAAATTCTCAGGCCGGATCGGGATCGGGGACCTGGATCACCGACAGGAAAAGGCCGAGCTGGCGGATGGCATCGGCGAAATTCTCGTAGTTCACCGGCTTGGTGATATAGACGTTGCAGCCGAGGTCGTAGCAGCGCTGGATCTCGACCTTGTCGTCGGTCGTCGTGAGCACGACGACCGGTGTGCGCCGTAGCGGACTTCCGTCTGCCTTGAGCTTCGCAAGAATATCGGTTCCGCTCATATCGGGCAGATTGAGGTCAAGCAGCACGAGCGCCGGCCCGTTGCGAACGGGCCCCTCGGCCGCGTCGTACAGAAACTCGAGCGCCGATGTACCGTCGAGGAAATGGTGGATCGTGTTCGAGATGCCCGCACGGCGGATATTCTTCTCGATGAGGCGCGCATGGCCCTCGTCGTCCTCGATCATCACGATATTGACGGGCTGCTGGTCAGTCATCCTCTTCTCCACTTTGCCACACGAGTGGCAGGATCAGCCGGAAGGTGGACCCCACACCCAATTCGGACTGGATTTCGATATTTCCGCCGAGGCGATAGGCAAGCGCACGAGCGTGCGCAAGGCCGATCCCCTCGCCCTGCTGATCCTGCACGCCCGATCGGCGGAAGAGGTCGAACACGCGCTCGTGATCGCGCGGCTCGATGCCGCGACCGTTGTCGGTCACCGATACCCAGGCGCGCCCAAGGTCGGTGCCGCCCGTCACGCTTATGGTCCCGGCGCGCCCCGGCTGAAGATATTTGAGCGCATTCTCGACGAGGTTCGACAGGATCTGTTCGACCGCGACACGGTCGTTCACGACTACCGGAAGCTCCTCCACCGTCACCACAGTGCCGGTCTCGTCGATCCGGTGCTGCAAACTCCCGACGATCGCGCGCACGACGCCGCCAAGATCGAGCGTTTCCGGAGCCAGCGTGCGCCGCCCCTGGCGCGAGAGATTGAGGATGGCGTTGATCAGCCGGTCCATCTTCTGGGTCGAGGTGCGAATGAACCCGATCGATTCCGGAAGATCCTCCTCGATCGCGAGACGCGTCGCGGCGTCAGGCGCTTGCCAGCCTTCGGACTCGCCCTTCTCAAGATAGCCCGCGATAGATTTGCGCGCGGTCTCGAGTTCGGCGGTGAAGCCCATGACGTTGACGAGCGGCGACCTGAGGTCATGCGACACGATATAGGCGAAGCGCTGGATTTCGGCATTGGCGCGCTGGAGCTCGCCGGTGCGGGCATCGACCAGTTCCTCAAGCCCTTCGTTGAGACGTCGAAGCTCCATGCGCGAGCTACGCAGCTCCGCCAGATTGCGCCGGACGAGAAGCAGGGTCGCCGCCGCAACCACGAGCAGGAGGATGCCTGTCGCGATCAGGGTCGTTGTGAAAAGACGCTGCGTGCGTTGCTGCCGCTCCTCCCGCTCGCGAAGCAGGGCAAACTCGTCGGCAAGCATCGATTCGACAACCACGCGCGAGGCGCGCACCTCGAGCACCCCGCGGTCGTTCGAGAAGCTGTCGATCAGCGACTGCCGGTCGGCACCGCGCAGTCCGAGCGTCTTGCTATAATGCTCGGCGTAGGCATCAAGGTGCCCGCGCAGCGTCCGGACACGCATCTGCTGCTCGGGGTTGTCGCTGATCAGTTTCTCAAGCGTAGCCAGTTGCGCCCGCGAACGAGCCTCCGCTTCCTCAATGATCGTCGCGAACTGGGCATTTTGTGTGAGGATGAGACCGCGGCGCGCGGTTTCCATTCGCTCGGTGGCGCTCGCGAAGGCACCGAGGCTGGCTTCGACGGCCAGCGTGTGTGCGACCATCCCCGCGTCAGCTTCATTCTGGCGCTGGACGTAAAAGGCGGTCGCAGCCGCGACGAGCAACGCCGCGAAGCCGACCGACAGAAGAAGGATGATGAGGCGGCTCGCGCGCGTGTCGCGCCCAAGCGCCGATAATCTGGCCGATTCCATCTGGCTGCCCCTCGGCCCGATCCTTTGCGGCCTGATCGATGTCTTAAAATCCGCCTTTAGGCAAGCAAGGGCATCAAGCTCCTTAACATATGTTATGTGCCGCTCACGCAATTCGCGCGGCGATGAAACCAGTGCGGAAAACAGGCGTTGGCTTGGCAAAGAAACCATCAAGGACCTGCCCGATGCTGAAGAAGCCCCGCCCCTCGCCCGCGACCGACAATAGCCTTGCCGCGCACCAGCCCGGAAGCGGCCAGATGGCGCTCAAGGTCGACAAGGGGAATGCGGGTGAACTTCACCAGCATATCACCGCCGACGATGAGCGCGATGGCCGCGCGCACCTTACGGACAATTTCGGTCACCGCATTGCCGACAACCAGAACAGCCTCAGGGCGGGCGAACGCGGCCCGACCTTGCTCGAGGATTTTGTCCTCCGCGAGAAAATCTTCCACTTCGATCATGAGCGCATTCCCGAGCGTATCGTGCATGCGCGCGGCTCGGGCGCGCACGGCGTCTTTGAATGCACGCACGCAATCCCCGAGCTCACCAAGGCCGACATCTTTCAGGAGGTCGGCAAGACCTGCCCGGTCTTCGTGCGCTTCTCGACCGTGGCTGGCGGCGCCGGCTCGGTCGACACGCCGCGCGATGTGCGCGGCTTTGCAGTAAAGCTCTACACCGAGGCGGGGAACTGGGACCTCGTCGGCAATAATATCCCGGTCTTCTTCATCCAGGACGCGATGAAATTCCCCGATCTCGTCCATAGCGTGAAGATGGAAGCCGACCGGGGTTATCCGCAAGCGGCGAGCGCCCACGACACTTTCTGGGATTTCATCTCCCTGATGCCCGAGAGCTTCCACATGATCATGTGGGCGATGTCCGACCGAGCGATCCCGCGGAGCTTCCGCACGATCGAGGGCTTCGGCGTCCACACCTTCCGCTTCGTCAATGCGAAGGGCCAATCAAGGTTCGTGAAGTTCCACTGGAAGCCGGTGCTCGGGTTGCAGTCGACGGTGTGGGACGAGGCGGTCAAGATCGCAGGCGCCGACCCCGACTATCTGCGCCGCGATCTTTATGAGGCCATCGATGCCGGCGACTTCCCGCAATGGGATCTTGGCATCCAGGTCTTCGACGAGGCTTTTGCCGCCAAGCTGCCCTATGATGTGCTCGATGCGACCAAGCTCATCCCCGAAGAAGATGTCCCGGTCGAAATCGTGGGGCGGATGACGCTCAATCGTAATCCCGACAATTTCTTCGCCGAGACCGAGCAGGTCGCCTATCTTCCCTCGAACATCGTCCCCGGCATCGATTTCAGTAACGACCCGCTGCTGCAGGGCCGCCTCTTCTCCTATCTCGATACCCAGAAGTCGCGGCTCGGTACGACCAACTTCCACCAGATTCCGATCAACGCGCCGAAATGCCCGTTCCACAATTTTCAGCGCGACGGGATGATGCAGACGCTCGTTCCGAAGGGTCGCGCGAATTACGAGCCGAACAGCCTCGCCGAAGCCGGCGAGGATGCCGGGCCGCGCGCTTGCCCGGAAACGGGCTTCACCACCTTCCCGGCCAACGGCGAGCGCAACGACCCGACCGAGAAGCTGCGCGTCCGCGCAGCCCTTTTCGCCGATCATTTCAGCCAGGCGCGGCTCTTCTACCGCTCGCAGACCGGGAATGAGCAGGCGCATATCGCCTCGGCGCTGGTATTCGAACTCTCGAAGGTCACGCTCGATCATGTTCGCGCGCGCGTCATCGGTCAGCTCCGCAATATCGACGAGGATCTCGCGAAGCGTGTCGCCAACGGACTCGCGATCGATCTGCCTGCCAGAATCAAGCCGGCAAAGACGCCCATCGACATGGCACCTTCCGACGCGCTCTCGATCCAGAAGGACGCACGGCCCGACATCAGGGGGCGCAAGGTCGCGATCCTGTTCGCAGAGGGCTCCGACGCTTCTGCCATCGACAAGCTCAAGAAACAGATCGAGAAAGTGGGCGGAAGCGCCTTCCTCGTCGCTCCTAAGGTCGGGGGCATTCCGGTCTCGACCGGATTGCTCAAGGCCGATGGTCAGCTGGCGGGATCGCCATCGGTGCTGTTCGACGCCGTCGCCTCGGTGCTCACCGCAGCCGCCGCCGAAAAGCTGACGCATGAAGGTGCCGCCGTCCAATGGTTCATGGACGCCTATGGCCATTGCAAGACCATCGCGCACGACGAAGCGAGCCAGGTTCTGCTCGACAAGGCCGGGGTCGAGCCTGACGAAGGTATCGTCGCGCTTGCCGATTTCATCAAGACCGGGACGCAGCGCCACTGGGACCGCGAGCCGAAAGTGCGCGATCTCGCCTAGCGGCCCATAGCGGGACATGAAGACCGAAAAACGCCCCGCGCTCGGCGCAACACCGAGCGATTCCGTGCGTTTCAAATCTCGTATCAACGGGATAGTCAGATGACGCGTTTTCTACTTCTCATGACCTCCGCACTTTCGATCGCCGCGGCCACACTTGCTCTCCAGTCGTGTGGCGCGGAAAGCGTCGAGGCCGCGCCCTCCGTTCGTCCGGCCAACAGTCTAGTGGTCCTGCCCGACGGGTCGACCATGGCCGCGGCGACAGGTTCGCTGTCCCGGCGCGTCTCCGAATGGCTGGCAAACCGCGAGGGCGGCAGCGCGGACTTTCAGTTCACCGGATTTCACGAGACGCAGCCCACACTCACCAGCAAGGGCCTCGGCCGTGCCGCCGATCTCGCGACGATCCTGCGCGCCGCGCCCGCCGCGACGATCGAACTCGCAGGCGACGAGGCGCAGGCAACCACGCTCGCGCGCCTCCTCGAAGATCGCGGGATCGCCAACGAGAGGATGAGGGTGATTCCCGCCGCGGGTCTCGGCGCCGTGACCATGACGATCCATCGCGGCACGACTGCGCCGCTGATGACCGCCCGGAGATAGGTCTCATTGACCAGCGTCGGGAAGCAAGCCGGCGAGCCGCTCCGCACAAAGAGCATTCGCAGTCTTATGGCGGTTGGAGCATCTGGAGTGAAAGGTTCCGGCCGCGGGGTTCCAGCCCCGATAAAATTCACGAACGTCATAACCTATGTTAAGTACATGAAATTAGAGGAACAATCTGGAATATCCAAGCGTCTCTCCCATGCCCACCCCCGGGCAGATCATCATCAGGAGAGGCCATCATGGCGCAGAATAATCAACAGGGCGGCAACCAGCCGAATCCGAACCCCGGCCAGGACCGTCAGCAGGAACAGCAGGATCCGGCTCGCCGCCAGCAGGGCGACGATCGCGACGCCGACAAGAGCGGCAATCAGGGTGGCCGCGACGACGGGAATCGTCAGAACCGCTAACCCCTGGCACAACAGGCGGGCGCGCTGGTCGCGCTCTCCGGACCGGGTCGTCGCTCCCGCGCGACCCGGTTTTTGCTGTGACAGGTCGGCCCAATCATGCTTCTGCTGCCCTCACCGTGCTCAAAATGGCGATCCAATCGAGGACGAGACGATTGCCGATAGAGGACCGACAATTCTTCCGAGACCATCATGAAAAGCGATGACGGCAGGTCGGCAAGCGAGGAGCGCAACCTCAGGACGGGGCGCACCATCTGGCAGGAGCACCGCCGCCCCCCGGTTCCCACCCTTCCCCTCCCGTCCCGCTCGCGTTGCGACGTCGCGGTGATCGGCGCGGGTATATCGGGCGCGCTGATTGCCGAGGCCCTGACCGAGGCGGGGCTCGACGTGATGATCCTCGACCGGCGCGGCATCGCGGAGGGATCGACCCCGGCTTCCACCGCGCTACTCCAATATGAACTCGATACGCCGCTCTCGCAGATGGCGGAGCGCATCGGCTGGGAGCGGGCGATGCGCATCTGGCGGCGCTCCTACCTGGCCGTCGAGGCCCTTCGCGCGCGCACAGAGCGGCTCGGACTCGAGGTCGGTGCTGCGACGCGTCCCTCGCTCTATCTCGACGGCAACCTCCTCGATCCCGCACAGCTGGCGGCCGAGGCCGACGCAAGGCGCAGGGCCGGATTCGAGGTCGAACTCATCGGACCCACCGAGACCGAGCGGCGCTACGGGATCAGGCGGCGCCATGCGATCGTCGGCTTCGGCAATTACAGCGCCGACCCGCGCGCGATGGCAGCAGCCTATCTGGGAGTCGCCGCGAAGCGCGGTGCACGGATCCATCCGCATAGCGAGATCGTGCGCGTCGACGCGGCGCAAAAGGGCGTGACGCTCGAGAGTGATCGGGGCGCACATGTGCAGGCTCGGCATGCCGTCTTTGCGACCGGATATGAGATGATGAAGGGCGTACCGAGGCTCGGCAACCATATCATGTCGACCTGGGTAATCGCGACGCGGCCACAGCCCGAAGCCCTCTGGCGGGACGGTGCGATGATCTGGGAGGCGTCCGATCCTTATCTCTATATCCGGACAACGCCCGAGGGCGCGGTGATCTGCGGCGGGGAAGATGAGGAAATCGCGAGCGCCGGCGAACGCGACGCCAGGCTTGCGGCCAAGACGAAAATCCTGACGCGCAAGCTCGCGGCCTTGCTTCCCGCGATCGATCCCGCGCCCGCCTTCGCCTGGGCAGGCAGCTTCGGTAATAGCCCGCTCGGGACACCGACCGTCGGGCGCGTGCCGCGGATGCCGAACTGCTATTCGGCGATGGGATATGGCGGCAATGGCATCACCTTCTCGATGATGGCCGCTCAGATATTGCGCTCGGAAATTTGCGGGGCGCGCGATCCCGACAGCGACCTTTTCGGATTCCGTCGGATATTCTGAACGGGCGGCGCGCAGGCATGCAGCAACGACAGGCGATAAGGACAGGAACATGATATCACAGGCAAGGACATCGGGGTTCGGAAAGCTGCTTGGCGTCGGCGTGCTCGGCGCGCTCGTCTGGTTCACACACCGCGGTCAGAAGCGGACCGCGAAAGACGACGGCCATTCAGCCGCCTTCTCCGACGGCGAGACGCATCCGGAAAATTTCGATCAGACGCGAAGCGCCGGCCCGGGCGGCATGCGCGACACGCCGCGTCGCAGCTGGAACCGGGTCGATCAGGCGGCCGATGAATCGTTCCCGGCCAGCGATCCGCCCGCGACCTATTGAGCGAGCGATCCCGGAAATTCTGCGAATGAAGCGGATCAGTCCGGGAACTCCGGCGACCCGCGATCCGCGCTGCCGGGAGCTACCACATCCGGACGCGGTCTCGCCATGGGCGACCTCGGCTGCGATGACCGCATTCCACAGCGTCTCGTCGTCCTCGTGCATCAGAGCCCCTCGCCCATTCATGCTGCGCGGTTGGGATAATATCGAGGGAGGTCGGTTTCGACTTAACCCATGTTGCTTCGCCCTTCCGCATACGCGGCCATAGCGTGTCGGCATGGTCCGCCATGCTGCGGGCCGGAACCGCATCGGCCCTGCCGATGTTCTTATGGCATGCACGATCGGAAATTCTGGAACGGGTTCGAAACGCCTTATGCCCTCATCGGTACGCTGGATGGGTGACGATCCCTTCAAGTCCAAGGAGGACCGGCTCGGTATCTTCATTCGCAAACTGCTCAGCCACAGCCGGCTGTCGGCCGACGACCAGCAGGCGATAGCCTCCTTGCCCTTCAGCTTGCGACGGCTCGAACCGAACGAGTATATCTTGCGCGAAGGCGACCTCGCGAAAGTTTGCCCCGTGCTTCTCAGCGGCTTTGCGTATCGCCAGAAGACCTCGGCCGATGGCGGACGCCAGATCGTCGCGCTCAAGATTCCGGGCGATGCGCTCGACTTCCAGTCCCTCTACGTCGATATCGCCGACCACAACCTCCAGGCCCTCACCCCTGTCGAACTTGCGGTCTTCGCCCAGAAGGATTTTGAAGCGCTCGTCGCGCCAAGGCCCAATATCGCGCGCGCCATCATCGTCGACATTCTGATCGAAGGCTCGATCGGCCGCGAGTGGCTGCTCAATATCGGCCGCCGCAACGCCCTCGGGCGCCTCGCTCACCTGCTGTGCGAGCTTTATTATCGCGTGCAGCAGATCGCGCTCGAAGAAGTTGGCGCCTTTGAATTTCCGCTGACTCAGGAGCAACTCGCCGACCTGCTCGGCCTGACGCCCGTTCACATCAACCGCACGATCAAGATTCTGGAGAAGGAAGGCGCGGTCAAACGCGTATCGCGCCGCCTCACGATCGGCGATGTCGACACGTTGCGACGAATAGCCGATTTTTCTGATGTTTACCTGCATCGAACGTTGGATTCGCTCGTTTAGCAACCGGGGCGGCAAGACATCAGGAGAGAGCCTGCGATGCCCCGATATTATTTTCATGTTTGCGACGGCACGCAGGACATCGACGAGCAGGGTCATGAGCTTGCCGATGACCTGGCCGCCCGGCGAGAGGCGGTTCACTATTGCTGCGGATTGCTCGGCGACGACCCCGACCTGCTCCTCGCCGACGAGAATTTGCGCATCAACGTCACTGCCGAAGACGGCCACCTCCGCTTCGCAATCGTCCTCAACGCGATCAGCGTCGATTGGCAACCGGGCACACGCGCCGAAACCCAACGCCTCACCGATACGCAGCGTTGAAGCTCGGTGACGGCATTCAGTCTCCCCCTATGACGCCGCGCTGGCCCTCGATCCTTTGGGTCGTCCGGCATGAGCAAAGCGCGGGCAATGTCGCGCGCGATGCCGCCGACGCCGCGGGAGACCTCCACAAGCCGAATTCAGGGCCTTGCTCGGCAAAGAGGTAGCGGATGACCTTTGACGGCGCTGGACAAGGCCGCAAACCTGTTTCGCGCAGCGATCATGGTCAAGGGTGCTACGAGCCATCTGATGGCGGACGGACATTGCCTCCGCTATGCCGGCGGCGGCCTCGGCCTCGCGGTCAGCGGCTCAGGCGATATCCTTGCCGGGCTCATCGCGAGCTTCGGCGCCCAAGGGTTGCCGCCGCTCGAAGCGGCCGCATGGGGCATATGGCTGCATGGCGAGGCCGGACGCCGCCTTTCCGAAACCATGGGGCCGATCGGCTATCTCGCGCGCGAAATTCTGCCGCTCGTCCCCGGCCTGATGCGCGGCGTCTGACCCCGCGAGAAAGGCCCCGCCTTCCGGCGGAGCCTTTCCGGGTCCAGAGGCATATCGCTATGCGCCGGAAGCCCCCCTCGAACGCTCCCGGGTCGCCAGGAACGCATGAAGAGCAGCGGTGATAAGCGCATCGCGCGTCTCGCGACACAACCTGGATCAAGTCGGAAGAACGGAACCGGCAACGACGCATGAAAGCCATCATTGTTCCCTCCGCAGGCGCCGACCTGATCTAGGTTAGGACGAATGCAAATTCTCTCGTGCGACTCCCTGTCGACACGCAACTCGCAACGGCAACGCCAGTTGTCCTCATGCCCCTGCAAGAGGAGATCATCATGAGCATCAAAGGTAAAGCCAAGGAAGCCGCCGGCTATGTGAAGGAAGAAGCCTACGAAAATGGCGATTCCCCCGAAAGCCAGCGCAAGGCGCAGGAAGGCCGCGACCTTCGCAACGAAGGCCGGATCGAGGATGGCAAGCCGCCCAAAACCGGCAAGCCCGGCACCGAAAACTGAACCTTTCCCCTCGCAGCCGACCTCGGCGCTGCGTCCTCGGCCCGCTTCGGCGGGCCGTTTTCTTGGCCATCGCCATCATGCGGCCGTCGTGCAGCCGAGCAGGCCGCGCCATCTTCCCCTCCGAACGCAAAGTTTCTGACGCGTCATGCAACCTTTCGCATTCTCACCGGTTTCTTTTCTGCAAGTCCCGATCTCCGGATCGGACTTCAGGAGAGCCCCGCCGCTTCGTGCAGCGGGGCTTTACCTTTTGGGCCGGGCACCACGATGCGTTATACTCGTGCCAAGGAACCTAAGTTCGCCCTGAGCAGTAACCGAACATGGACCTTTTTGACCCCGACCTGATCTGGCCGATCGCCGGCGCCACGCTGGCCGGCGCGATAATCGGCGCCGAACGCGAGTATCGAGCCAGCCCTGCGGGTCTCCGCACGCACATCCTCGTTTCGCTCTCGTGCTGCCTGCTGATGCTGTCCGCCGTGCATCAGATGGCGTGGCTCAACGATGCGCCGTCCGATGTCATCCGCATCGACCCGGTCCGCATGGCGCATGGCATCTTGACCGGCATCGGCTTCCTGTGCGGCGGCGTCATCTTCCGCGAAGGCTTCAATGTGCGCGGGCTGACGACGGCCGCCTCGCTCTGGACCACGGCAACGCTCGGCATGTTGTTCGGGATAGGCTTCTATCAGCTCGCGATTTTCGGCGGCGCCGCCACGCTCGCCGTGCTGGCGGCGGTCTCGGTCACCGAACGTTACGCGCCTCAGCGACGGATCGCGCATATCAGGGCCATATATCGTCGCGGCAGCGCCATGACGCTGGGCGGCTTTGGCGACCTGCTCGCAGCGAAGCACCTCAAGTCGATCACGATCGACCAGGCGCTCGACGGCGATCAGCACAGCTTCACCGCGATCGCGGGCGGATACACCGAAAGCCGCGCGGAGGAGCTTGCAACAGACTGGTCGGCCGACGCCGATATCATCGGGTTCGAAATCCGCCCGCAACAGGCCTGACAGGGAAACGGCAAAGCCTGCAACCCTCTTCGCGGGGAGACGTTCAACTTGTTCGCAAGCAAAGGAATGACGATGCGCATGATTCTCACCCTCGCCGCCCCGGCCATCCTCCTCGCCGCCTGCTCCGACAAGAATGAAGCAGCCGAAGACAAGCTTGAGCGCTCCGCCGAGACAAGCGCCACCGTCGCGGGTCCCGTACCCGCAGCCCTCGGCCTCAGCGAAGCACAGCTGCTCGATGCCGATATCGTCGGTCCCGACGGCAAGGAACTTGCCGACGTCGCGAAGGTCGAACGCGGGGCCGACAACAAGGTCGATCGCCTGCTCGTCGAACTCGATGGCGCGGGGCCGGATCGCTATGTCCATGTCCCGATCACCGGCCTCAAGGTCGTCGTTCGCGGAGACGACACCGATCTTCAGACGTCGATGACCAAGGCCGACCTTGCAAACCTGCCCGAGGTCAAGCTGCCCCCCGCGTGATCGACACGTCGCGATCAAACCTGGGATTAGCCATGGCGCCAGGATCGCGGCGGCGCGCCGCCATCGTGGACAAATTCGCGACGCTACCGCGCTGGGCGCGCATGACGCTCGCCTTGCTGGCCGGACTGTCGGCGGCGCTCGTCCTGTTGCTCGGGGCGTTTCCGGTCGGGATGTTGCGCGAAGCGGCCGAACGCAGCCTGTCGCAGGAATTCGGCGCGCGCGTCGAACTTGGCGCACTCGAACGAAACAGCGTCTTTTCCTTCACGCCCCTCATCACAGTGCACGACCTGCACATCGGGCAGCCCGCGTGGGCGGGCAAAGGCGATATGGTGAGAGTAGGGCGCGCGAGCGCGCGCGTACCAATCCTGTCGATGCTGACGGGCGACGTCGAGCCGCGCAGCCTCGATATCGACGGGCTCGACCTCGCCCTTGTTCGCGACGCCGAGGGTAACAGCAATTGGAGCGGCCGGGCCGGCCGGAAGAGCGAAAGCGGCGGCCCGCTCCGCCTTGCACAGCTTAGCATCCGCAATGGCCGCTTCACACTGAAGGACGCGAAACGGCGCCTCGACGTCAGTGGAACCATCGAAGCCGGTCCTCAAACCGGCCTCGCGATTGCGGCGAGCGGCCGCTTCAACGGTGCGCCGGCCACGCTCCGGGCCACGGGCGGAGGCCCACCCAACGCTTCCACCGGCTGGCCCTTCACGGCGCGCCTCTCCTCGGATCTTCTCGACCTGACCGCAAAAGGCACGATGGCGGCCCCGCTCGACACGAGCGCGATGACAATGACCATGCGTGCGCGGGGAACAAGCCTCAAACAGCTCGATCATATCGTCGAGGCGGGGCTCTTCGGCACGCAAGCCATCGATCTGGGTGGCGACGTTCGCCGCGACGGCGAAGACTGGTTCATCGACCGCTTGCAGGGTAGCATCGGCCGCTCGGCGATCCGCGCCAAGGCGACCGTCCTCAAGCGCGACGGCCGAACGAAAATCGACGCGACCATCGACGCGCCACAGCTCGACTTCGACGACCTCGCCGACGACGCAGGTCTCGCTGCCGCTCGTGCGAAGGAAGCCCGGATCGGTCCGCGCATCCTCCCCGACACGCGGATCAATCTCGAAAAGATGGGGCCAACCGACGGTACGATCCGCGTCTCGATCGCGAGCCTGCTGGTCAAGGGCAGTTCGGTCTTCAAGAGCCTGAGCGGCACACTCAAGCTCGACCACCGTGTCCTTCGCCTCGACAATGCGGTTGCCAGACTCGAACGCGGAAAGATGACGGGCTGGGTCAAGGTAGACTCCCGAAACGCATCGCCAATTCTCACCACCGAGCTCCGGATCGAGAACGCGACGCTCGATGCCTTCATCGGCCAGCCCGACATGATACGCGGCCCGATCCAGGGGCTGATCCGGATCACTGGCCGCGGCGACACGGTCCGCGACGCATTTGCCGGCGGCAGCGGCAAGATCGCGTTCGTCGCGAACGCCGGGGCCATGAACCGCGCCGCAGCCTATGTCATCGGGCAGGATCTCGGTGGCGCGATCGGCCAGAAGCTCGGAGATGACGAGCAGATGACGCCCATTCGCTGCGCGATCTTCAACTTCTCGGCGAAGGATGGCAAGCTCGCCCCTGCTCCCCTCGTCATCGACACGGCTATCACGCGCGCCCGCGGTCGCGGGCTGATCGATCTCGACGGCGAAACGGTTGCGCTCTCGATGACCGGGGCGGGAAGCGAAAAGGCCGCGCTCAAACTCGTCGATCCCCTGAAAGTGCAGGGCACCCTCTCCAAGCCCGAAATCAGCTTCGCCCCCGCGAACAGGGGCGGCAAGACCGGCGGCCTGCTGGGTGCCGTCGGACGCTCGATCGGCACGGCGCTTGGGCTGCGCAAGGATCCGACCGCCGACGCGCCACTTCCAAAGCCGGGCTCCGTCAATTGTCGGACTCTTTCGGCTGACGCACTGAACTAACCGCTCGGGTCGCTGTCGAAATCTGACAATGCCGATGCCAAGAATGGCCGCTTTCAGACAGTCCGGTTTTGGCTCCCGGGTTACCAATAGCGGACATGGGCCGCATCGCCCACTGAGCCCCCTTTTTTGGCTATGGCTCGTTCATCTGCCAAGCTTGCCCGATAGGTTCCCGCGCCACGGCGAGGGACATCTCGGAGGTATCGCCGATCATCCGACGCGTCGTATTGCGGTTTCCCGGAAACCCCGAGACGAACACGAAGGTCTTGGTTCCGGCCGGCATGACGCGAACCCCAGATTGGGGGCAGCCGCATCCATGACGTCGTAGCGCTTGCCACATTTGTCCGGAACCAGAGCCGCTATGGCCTTGGTCGTTAGAGTTTTTCGCATTTCGAGATCTTTAGTTGAGGCAGTGCGACGATGGGGTTCTCGTGCCTGGCGCGCAAGAGGAGATGCTTTCAGGTCGTTAGCATTGTTCAGCTTCTCGAAGTCGATGCCAATTCCATTAGCGTCAATCAGGCCGGCATGAGCGTTCGGGCTGCTTCGAGCGGCAACAGCATGACTCGGTCGCCCAGCGGCGAACGGAGAAAGCCGTGATGCTCGTAGAAGCCAACCGCTTCATCATCGATTGCGTGGGCAGCGACCGCCCTTACCCCGGCGATTTCGGCAGCGGCAAGGCATCGTCGCATGGCATCGGCCAACAAGGCGGCTCCCAACTCTGTCCCCTGAAAAGATGCGTCTACGGCGAGGCGTCCGATGAGCAACAAGGGAACCTGATCCGGCTGTCCTCGCCGGAGTCCGGCACTAGGTAGAACAGCCCTTTGCTCCATGGCGGTGGAGATCGCATAGTAACCCACAACGCTCTGTGGCCGCTCCTTATCGCAAACCACATATGTCCGGGCAGAAACACCTTCGCTAACCAGGACTCGCTCGCGCAACCAATTATCCAGCGATGGATGCCGGCCATCCGTGAAATCAGAGAGTTCATGCGCTGCGGCAAGGCGCGCAGGCGCTGTGATCCCGCCGCTGCCCATATGGAATCGTCAGCGCTTCCAAGGAGCCTTGCGCGTCAAAAGCTCGCGCAGCGCTTCATAGGGAACCAGAGGCGTGTCCAGCATTTCCAGGAACGTTCATGCGCTTTCGGCCGAAAAAATATCGGCGAAGGCCATTGCCATGTGCTGAGCACCATGATAGCGGGCCGCTCTCTTCGCAGCGCAAGGCTCCAGAGCCACTGATGAAGAACGCCGCAAACCGGCATGTGGACGCATAGCTCAGTTGGTAGAGCAGCTGACTCTTAATCAGCGGGTCCTAGGTTCGAGCCCTAGTGCGTCCACCACCTTCCTCCATAAAATCAATAACTTACGTGGCCTGAAATTTGGGTCGCGACGGTCCGTCTTCCGCCTAGGTAGCAGGCTAGGTAGCACGGCCAGCTGTCGCATATTTTTTCGGTTGCGGCTGCGCGAGAGAATCCCGGCATCGCAATGACCCACTGTCTGGCGTCGCGGGGGGGCAGGAAGAGCAGCATCGGCGCGAACACGGGTCTTGGCACCTAGGATGCCACTTGGTTCGTCGATCTATGGCTGAAATTTGAGACGCAGAGCTTCGGCATACGCCCTTACCGCAGGGGGCGCGGTCGCCACAGCAAAGCGATCCAGCCAGTCAGCCCAACTCGTCGCGGCGAATCGGACACGCGCGCCGCGCACCGCGGCTGAGAAGTTCTCGATTTCCGCGCGGTGCCCTGAACAAGCAGAGGCAGGCACACTTGGTGGCTCGGCGTAGAGGTACAGCAAGACCGGCGCCCGATTGACCCGCCTGGCTTCGGTCGAGAGCCCAAAAGCGTGCTTCACGAGCTGCGCGGCATCAAGATAGCGATAGGAAAGCGGATCCTCTCGCAAGGCATCGCGCATGACCAGCCAAGGCTCCATCGTCTCGCCCCAAACATCGCGATCATACGCTTGGGCCAGAACGGCTTGCTTCTGATCTCGAAATGGTTCGAACCGCTTGGACTCCACGCCAATGAGATGGGTGCCGGTAACAACCGCTGCATCAAGCCATGGGTGACGACCGCCTTGCCAGGGAAAGCGCATTTGCCGTTCAATCTCGACCGACGCAGCTGGCCATTCGATGTCATCGAGGCCAGGGAAAGCCGGAAGTAGGCTTGGTCTTTCGATGAACCAACCAAACCCATTCGCCGCCAATGCGGCGCTACTTTCTGGACTAGCAAATTTGCCAGAGGCCAATTCGTTGCCACCAGCTCTATCTAGGGACAGGCGGACCAGGTCGGCTGGCACGCCTGGGAGGAACAATTCGCTCATCATCGTCTCATATTTCAGTCGTCCGTCAAAAGCGGTCGTAACTGCCGCTGACGGATGGCGATTTGCCGAGGATTGAAATGGGATGTTTCAGGTCAACGAAATTTCCATGTGGACGCCCCATCCCGGCTCTTCACCAAGGTCGATCGCCAATTGCCGCATCCGATCATCGACAACGGTGCGGAACCTCGCCACGACATCCTGGTGGTCCCAGGCCTGATATTCGTAGTGAGCGCCGATTAGAGCGCCACAGTGGGCACATCCGTTGCTCAGGTAACGAGAACCAGACTCTCGGCTGTCGCGGTGCGTGATCCGGCCAAGTGATGCTTGTGCAGGGATCGCCTGCAAGGTCCTCCGCACGAGATCAGGGCAACCGCTGAGATCGGGGATGGTCGCCGAAAGCGTATGGGGACCAATGCTGACATCGAGTCCGGTGATGATCCGCGTCTCGGCCCCGCACTTCCAGCAATCCAAGTTGCCGCACCGGATCTCAACGTCCGCCGGCGCGCCGAGCGGCAGGCCGAACATATACTGCCGGTTCAGAGCTGCTGTAATGAATGATGCCAGCGGCAAGGCCTGCTCGCCGGCACCGGTCGGTACGAAGACCTCGTAGCCATCGAGCGGGGCGCCACTGACCCGGACAGCGGGAATGTCCTTTGATGCGTGAAAACGCGATTGCCGGAAAAGCCAGAGACCGCGGACCCCGGACGAAGCGTAGCGGGATTGTCGGCGAGCCGTCTCCTCTTGGCTCTGCTTTGACCATTGTACCTCGATGGCGATGCGAGCAGCCCCTTTGCTTAGGAGCACGTCGGCCCGCCACGGCTCGCGATCTGCGCTCAGTCCGTCGATCTCTGCCTCTGCAAGCCAGCCATTGGCCCTCGCCGCCTCGACTATCACTTGCTTCACTTGGCGATGGTCTTCGCTTTCGGGCGCGCTTGTACAGGCCCCGCGGAACCTGTGAACGAAATGCTGCGTGCCGAGCTTCGAACGTCTGAGGATTATCTCTGCCTGACAGCAAGGTGCTCGCAGGTGCCGTTCGAGCGCGTTTTTAACGGAAAGCGATTGCCATTCCTGCGGGGCGAATTCGAACGCATGGATGCTCTTGCCCGAATGAGTGTCGATACATCGCAGTGCCATTTCAGCCCCCAGGAAACGATCAGTGAGCCGGCAAGGGCGGCGGCTTCGAGCCAGGACCAATGGCCGTATCGATTGCTGTGATCAGCTGGCCGGGGACCATCATCGCTCACTGCTGCCCAGAGGTGCCGAGCAGTCGCTCTTTGGCAGCCTGAAATTCTGCTTCGCTCAGGGCACCGCTGTTCTTGAGATCGACCAGCTTTCTCAACTCGTCGGCAATTGACGTCCCTTGCGCAGGTTGGGCCACCGCTGCCCCGGCAAGCTCTCGCTGCGGAGGGGGCAAAAACTTCACGGACCCGTTGCACTGGTTCGTGACAAAGTCGAAGTCCCGCGCTTCGCCCATGTCGACGAACTGGACGAAACCATTGGAATCCAGGACGACGACAAACGACGTGTTGCCGGTGTAGCCCCCCATGCGATTGCGGGCATTGATCGACCCGCAAGTCCAGTAGCCTTCGACACGCTTGCCCGGTGATCGGCTCACCAAGATCGAGATACCGTCGAGGCTTGATCCGAGTGCCTTTGACGGTCGCTATTTCTGTAACGGCAACTTGCTCGGAACGAGCATGCCCCGCGACCATGACGGCAACAGGCTCGCGCACATGATGTGGAGCGGCGTCGTGCCACCCGGCATGATCTATGTCAGGTCGCATCACCCACACGGATTCGACAGCCGTTATTTCGGTCTTGTTCCGATCGCCAAGCTAACGCGGATGACGCGTATCTTGTAATCGCATCGAGCGTTCCCGCCGTGCGGTACGCTGCATCAGCCCGACCCTTCGCACGCTATGCGTTAGTTTTCGTCGGAATCGTCGAGCCAGGCCGGGATGTCGCTGCGGGCGTCAAGCACGCGCCATACGTCGATATGATCCGCGCCCTCGACATAGAAGACGAGCCATGGAAAGCGCACAAGCCGGCGATGGCGCAGCCCGGGCAGATCCAGTTCATGCGCGTAGCGCGGCGAGCCGATGCCGGGATGCTCAGAGATCGTCCGGTAAGCTGCTTCGAGCGCATCGACGAAGCCGAGCGCAATGTCCGGCCCAGCATCGCGCGCATATTGGTCGATCGCCCGTTCGGTATCGCGGTAAGCTTGTTCGCGCGGGACAACCCGCTTTGCCGTCATGCCGCGCGGCGAGCCCGCGCACGCAGCCCCTCGAAATAGGCATCGTCCGCCGGCGCGCCGGGCGTTGACTCGGCCCCGTCCAGAAGCAGACGGCGAAGTCGCTGGCGGTCCTGGTCCTTGCGGATCAGCTCGCGTACATATTCGCTGCTCGTCCCATAGCCGCGGCCCGCGACCTGTTCGTCAACGAAGCTTTTGAGCGTGTCAGGCAGCGAGATATTCATCGTACTCATGCACGCCCATATAGCCACTTTGGCAAAAATTGGCAAGAATATAGACGCGCTCGTCAGCCGTGCGGGCGACCGCCGCCAAAGCAGAGGACAATTAGAAACATACCGGATCGGCGACTATCCCTGCCTCTTGCCGTGCCTGTCTCCAAAGCGCCAGCATTGGCACCGCAGGGCCCAAGCCTGGACCAATGAGCCAAGTTCAGCGCAAGCGGCAGTGAGATGCCCCAGCCGTTGATGGATCGCCGGGGTGTCGGCACGGTCGCGGCATGACGAATGCGATGAGATCAGTGCCGCGCAGGGTCGTACCCCATGACTCAGCGAGCCGGGCCCAGCTACTGCGTGGCTGCCTGTCAATCTTGCTCGTCGCATTGCCGATCGAGGCGTCGGCCCAAAGTGTGCCGCAGGAGAAACAGGGATATTGGTGGTACGAGGCCCCGAAGGCCGCAGCAGAGAAATCGTCCGATCCAGACGCCCTTCTGAAACCAGCGATCCCGCCCATGGCGGAGCTCGCGACATGGACGCCGCCAAGAATTCGCAAACTCATCGAGCAGCAGCGCGACTTTGCCGCCACTGTCCTGACGGTCGACGCGGTCGCGGATTTCTGGCGCCTCCAAGATTTCGCGCGCCGGAAGGCCCGGGCATTCGCGGGCGTCACGCAAATCGCGATGCTTCAGCACCCGGAGCTTAACGCCAAGTCGGCTAATCCGATGGTCGGCGACGCCCGCGCGGAGCTGAGCGCATTCAAGGATGCGAAGCGGCGACATTATCTTCGGTCGCACGCCGCTGAGTTCGCCCTTGTCATGTTCTCGCGGACCACCTGCGGTTATTGCCGGGTCCAGTGGCCGGTTATCCAGCGATTTCAGGAAGAAATGGGATGGCAGGTCACCCTTCTCGATCTCGACAACAGGCCGGAGCTGGCCCAGCGCTATGGTGTGGAGGTCACGCCGACAACCATGGTGATCCGGCGCGGCAGCCAGCAGCGGATGATCATTGCGTCGGGGGTCGAGTCTTACCCGAGCCTCGCCCAGACGGCCTATCAGGCCGTGCGCCTGCTACGGGGCGACATCCGGCCCGAGCAATTCCTGACGGGTCCTGGCGAGGATGACGGCTTTTTCGATGCACTGGCGAATGGGCCGCTGTCACCGACCGATCCGCGTGTCCGCCGCGGGGATCTGGTGCCGGCCAGCGGTCGCGCTGAGCCGTGAACAATCTCAGGGTCCTTTTGGGGATACCAGGTCTCGTCCTCGCGCTTGGACCGGCTGCCTCGGCGCAGGCGCCATCGCGGGCCGACGCGGTGCGCGCCGCGGTTCACCCGGTTGCGGATGCCCAGCAGATGCAGGGCTGGCTCTTGCGTGTGCCGGTTACGCGGGACTTTCCGAACGATTTCGGCGCGACGCTGCGCGGTCATGGATCAGCCTTCGAAATCGAGATGACGTCGGCGCCGGGCTGCGTGCCGTGCGGTGACTTGTGGCGCAAACTCGCCGCGCTTGGCACCCGCTATGGATGGCGGGTCCGTGTGCTCAACCGTCAAGAAGCGCTCATGCGATCGGGGCGCCTGGGCCTTCCGTGGGTCGGGCATCCCGTCGCCTGGGCGCGTCCGCTCGCTGACACAGGACGGACGATCCCGATCGCCGTGGGAACCGATCATTCCCAGAACCTCGCGCGCAATCTCTACCTCGCGGCCAAGATGCTGACGGGCGTTCGGCCTGCCGTGGGCGTGCGGGCGATGTCCAAATTCACTGGAATCGTCGGTGTGTCGGCACCCGTAACGGGAAGGCGTTGAGCAATGGCGGGCGCAACGTCTTCCCACCCTCTTGATCACGAATGGAGTCCGCCATGTCTCGCCCCATCGCACGCCTGTCCCTGCTGCTCGCCGGCGGATCCTTCGCGCTGACCGCACAGCCAGCCGCCGCCCAAAGCTGGACCGAGAGCTGGTTCGACAATGTCACCTACACATCACCGGGGAGTTTCGAGGATCAGACGCGAGGCTATGTCACGGCGGGCGGAATGTCGGGGCGCGTCGACGTCCACAACGACTATCTGATGTCGGTGAGCCTACCCAAGGTGAAGGCCGGATGCGGCGGCATCGATATGTTCCTCGGCGGCATGTCCTTCCTCGATCCCGAATATCTCGTCCAGAAGCTCGAGAGCATCCTTCAGGCGGCGCCCGCGGTCGCGTTTCAATATCTGCTCGAAACCCTCGACGAGAAGATGGGCAACATCATTTCGAAGATGGAGGCCGCGACCAATTTTCTGAACTCGATCCAGGTCAATTGACGTGCTCCCCTGATTGTTACCAGTCAGAGGTAGAGTCCGGCTCCTTCATGATGGTTGATTGATGGGATGGCAATGGTCCTGGGGGCATGCCCCCAGGACCATTGGCCGGCGATCTCGGCGGGTGTTTGCCCGCCCAGTTTCGAGTGCGGCCTGACGTGATTATAATCGTATCGCCAAGCCATGAGCACGAAGCGGGCATGCGCCAGCGACGTGAACAGGGTCTCGTTGAGGCATTCGTCACGCAGGCGTCCGTTGAAGCTTTCAACGAAGCCGTTCTGCATCGGCTTCCCCGGCGCGATATAATGCCATTCGACCTGACGCTCCTGCGACCAGCGCAGAATCGCCGACGAGGTCAGTTCGGTGCCGTTGTCGCTGACGACCATGTGAGGCTTCCCCCGCAGGCCGATCAGCGTCGTCAGTTCCCGGGCAACGCGGATTCCCGACAGCGACGTATCGGCCACCAGCGCCAGACATTCCCGCGTAAAGTCATCGACGATGCACAGGATGCGGAACCGCCGACCGCACACCAGGCTGTCCGACACGAAGTCGAGCGACCACCGCTGGTTCGGACCCTGCGGCAGTGCCATCGGCGCCCGCGTGCCCAGGGCCCGCTTGCGGCCACCACGGCGGCGGACTCGCAGTCCCTCTTCGCGATAGATACGCAGCAGCTTTTTGTGGTTCGGGCGCATGCCCTCCCGCGCCAGAAGATACCCCAGACGACGATAGCCGAACCGGCGGCGCTCGGCCGCCAGCTCGCGCAGGCGTCGCCGCAGAGCACCGTCATCCGGCCTCGTTGGCTCATATCTGATCACCCGGCGGCTCACGCCGACCAGGCTGCACGCCCGACGCTCGCTCAGCCCGTGATGGTCACGAGCATATGCGACGGCTTCCCGCTTGGCGCCGGGCGTCACCATTTTTTTGATGTCAGATCCTTCAGCACCGCATTGTCGAGCATCGCCTCCGCCAGAAGCTTCTTCAGCTTCGCATTCTCGTCCTCAAGCGCCCGAAGCCGCCGCGCCTCCGACACGTCCAGACCCCCGAACTTGGCCTTATACTTGTAGAAGGTCGCCGAGCTGATCCCATGACGGCGGCATACATCCGCCGTCGGCATCCCCGCCTCATGCTCCTTCAATATCGCGATGATCTGCTCTTCGCTGAACCTGCTTCGCTTCATTCTGTCCGACTCCTTCGTGTCGGACTCTACTCAAAATCGGTCACATTTCAGGGGAGCACGTCACAATGACTGCCGGCTCGCCAACCGGATGGTGCAGATCGCCAGAGGCGACGACAATATGAGCGGGATCATCGAGGAGATGACCGGGTACCGATCCGTGAAGCAGGGCTTCGCCAAGAGCTATCAGCAGAGCCGCGAAAAGATCGAGGCGAACAACAACAACCCGACCGAAGACCTGAAAGATGCGCTCGCCAATTGTCCGGCGGAGGTGACGGACATTTTCCGCACCGGCTCGCTGCTCGCGCACGCCGCGTCGCGCGTTGGCGCCGGCGATTGGGCCAATGTGATGCGGGCCCGTGTGGGCGACGTTTACATGCGCTGGAATGCGGCCGACAAGGTTCCGCTCTTCACGTCGATACCCCAATGTGCAGCGCAAGATACCGAGAGTGCGCAGGATTTTTTGACCGGTCGGGTGCAGCGCCGATCGATCAATGTGCCGCCGACCGCGGCCGATTGCTCGCAGGATGGCGGCGGGCGCGGTGCGCTCGCCCTGACCCGCGAACAGATGCAGTCGATAGCGGTTAAGATCCAGACGCGCGCGGCGCTCAGCGCTGAGGAACGGCAATTTGTCGCCAATGTGCGCACGCTTCCCATCTACCGGATGCTGGAATGGGGCGTTCGTCAGGGCGTTGTCGACTCCGTGATCGCCGATACCGACGAACTGGTGGCGCTCAGCCTCGCCTATCCGTAGCGAACACGGCTGGCCGCCAACTCCTTAATCCGCATCCTGAGGCCCGTCTGATCGGTGCGGTGGGACTGGTAGCGCTGGGTCGATCGATTGATCGCAAATGCGCTGCAAGCCCGCCGTTCACTCACCTGGTAGCTCGCCTGCAAATAGCCGACGATCTCCCGGGCCCGATTAGGCCTTACATTTTTCCGCGGATAACGTCCTGAAGCACCTCTCTGTCGAAGCTCAGATTCGCAACGAGCCGCTTCAAGCGCACGTTCTCCTCCTCAAGTTGCTTCAGACTCTTCACCTACGATGGCATCAAGCCGCCATATTTGCTGCGCCATCGATAATATGTCTGGATTGAAATCCCGGCCTTCCGGCAAATCTCCTCCACCGTCGTGCAATTATCAGTCGGTTCGGGAATAAACGCGATCTGCTGCTCGGTGGATCTCGATCTCTTCATGGCAAAAATTCTCGCGTTGTCAGGGGACAAACCTAACCGAGAATTTCATATAAAAACGAACCAGCGTTCGGGGATCGGGTCAAGGAACCAGCTTTTAGCTATGCCGACGGTCAGTCCAAGATCGTAGCTTGCATCTCGTTTCGAGATATTTCATCATATGATGAACAAACTGACTTCGTTTGATTGGGAGAGAAGATGAGAGCGATTTTTGGGTTGGGCGCCTCCTTCCTGTGCATCGCCAGTTGTTCGCATCTCGCGGCGAAGCAGCCAAAGTCTGCGGCACCAGTGGCTCAGATCCGCAGCGGATCCATATCAGGATATCATGCGGGCGATATCGATGTCTTTCGAGGCATTCCTTATGTCGCTGCTCCGCTAGGAATCCGTCGATGGGCACCCCCGCAAGCCCCACTTCGATGGGGAGGGACGCGGAGCGCGGTCGAGTTCGGACCCAGTTGTCCGCAACCTCAGCTGCCCGCGCCCTTCGGCGTCGATGGACCCAAAAGCGAAGACTGTCTCTATCTGAATATCTGGAAGCCGAGTACCCTGGGGCGCCATAAGCGACCGGTTCTGGTATGGATACACGGTGGTGCCTTCCTCATCGGATCCGGGTCGCAGCCGCTCTATGACGGGTCGAGGCTTGCCCGGCGCGGGGTCATCGTCGTCACGATCAATTACCGTCTTGGTGCGCTCGGCTTTCTAACCCATCGCGCCCTGCGGACCGAGAGGGTGCCCTCTGCCAATTTCGGGCTGCTGGACCAGATCGCCGCCCTCCAGTGGATAAAGCGGAACATAGCGGCCTTCGGCGGCGATCCGCACAATATCACGATAGCCGGGGAATCGGCAGGTGGCGTATCTGTCCAGGCACTGATGGCGAGCCCGGTCGCCCGTGGGCTGTTCGACAAAGCCATCATCCAGTCCGGAGGCGGTCTCGCCGCACTTGCCGACGCCCGAAGCGAAATGGCGCTGGCCGCCGGGGATGCCTGGGCCAAAAGTGTTGGGGCACCAGATGCCACCGCAGCCGACCTGCGAGCACTGTCGGTCGAGAAAATTCTGTCGGCTCCCTTCATCGCTTTTCCCTCGGTCGACGGAAATCTGCTCGATCGCAATCCGGCCGAAACCTTTGCGCGTGGAGAAGAGGCGAAGGTTCCGTTGCTGATCGGGGCCAATTCCTGGGAAGGCAGCCTGCGAATCCTCAGCGACGCCTTTGCTCAGGGGTTGCTGGGCCACGACTATGATGTGTTGCTGCAATCCTATGTCGCGCTTGGCCAGAATGAGGCGAGCGCCAGGGACAGGCTGCGCGGCGACCTGTTCTTCGTTCAACCGGCCCGGTTTCTTGCGGAGCACCACGTCGCGGTCAGCCCAACCTGGTTCTATCATTTCGATATGGTTCCCGCCTCGCTCCGCAGTCAGCAACCTGGAACGGCGCATGGCGGCGAACTGGCCTATCTGTTCGGAACCCCGGACGCTGCGCTGGTGAGCTGGGATGATCGGGACCGCATGCTATCGTCTGAAATGATGGACTATTGGTCCCGTTTCGTCGCTACGGGCGATCCGAATGGGCGAGGATTACCGGTGTGGCAGGATGCCCGGACAGGGCGTCACCTCCTGCTGCGCCGCGATGTCAGGATGGTAACGCCAACCGGGCAGGATAACCGGGTTTATGAAACTGTGACCGCAGCGGCAAAAGCCTGGACGACCGGTCCTGACCAAGCCGACGAGCCAACACCAAAAACACCGTGAAGGAAACCGAGAGCCGGGCCGCGCGGTCCGGAAAGGGTTCGCCATAGCCATAATGTTCATCGAATGACGAACAAAGATTGACTCCGCCACCAAACATGATCATTCCTTCATCAGTCGCTGAACATAAAGAGCGAGTCCAGGGGAGGATTGAATGAAAGATTTGTGCGTTCGCGGCTGTGCCCTCATCGTCGGGCTATCACTGTCGTCCCTTGCCGCGGCGCAGGCCCATGCGCAGGATGCGCACGCGCCATCCAGCGCCTCTGAAACCGACAAGTCGTCGGCCAGCGACAGGGAGATTGTCGTCACTGCGGAGCGGCGCACGACCAAGCTGATGTCGTCGCCACTCTCGGCCAGCGTCCTGTCGCAGGACGATCTGCGGGACCGGTCCATCCTCAATCTCGACAGCCTGCAATTTGCGGCCCCGGCGCTGACGGTCAGCAGCTATGGCGGCGGCAATCTTGTCAATATTCGCGGTGTCGGCCGCACTGAGGTCGTAACCCAGGCCTCGGCGGGCGTTCCGATCTATCGGGACGGCGTTCCGACCTTCAACGCTTATTTCAGCTCGGCCGAACCCTATTTCGATATCAAGGACATCCAAGTCCTGCGCGGCCCGCAGGGGACATTTGCCGGACAGAACTCCACGGGCGGCGCCGTTTTCGTGCGGACCGCGGATCCCAGCACGACAGAAATTGGCGGCTACGTGCAATTGGGCATCGGCAACTATACCGATGTTCAGGCGCAGGCGGCGCTCAATATACCGATCTCGGATACGCTTGCGATTCGTTTCGCGGGGGATGCAGAGCATCGCGATGGCTTTTACAATTATTCGGGTTCTTTCACCGGGCATCCCGACCGCTATGCCCGCGCGGCGGGCCGGGTCGGCCTGCTCTGGCGACCGAGCGATCGTTTCGAGGCGACCGTGAAGGTCGATTATGATTATTTTGATTATGGCGCAAACACCTATGCGCCGATTGGTTCACCAAATGATCTGTTCGACGTGTCGTCCAATACGAACCTATTCGCGGTCGACCGGTTCGTGCGGGTCGGAGGCACACTGAGCTACATCTTTGGCGACGGCACCATCCTGCGCTCGATCACCGGCTATCAATTCGGGAAGACACGGCAGAAGAGCGATTCCGACGGCACCGACATCGGGAACCTCACGCTCGAATATCGCGCGACCGAAGAAATCACCTCGCAGGAAATCAATCTCATCTCGCCCGAGGACCTGCCGCTCCGCTTCGTTCTCGGCGCCTTTTATTCCAATTCGATCGTCGACCTCCCAGTCTTCGAGATCGACGCACCTCCACTGGTGATCGCAATCGACAGCAAGCTGCGCCGCGACAATACGGCAGTGTTCGGCCACTTTAGCTACGACCTGGCGCCTGGACTGGAGATCGAGGTCGGCGCCCGATTCAATCACGCGACGGTCCGGCAGAATCTTTTGACGACGCTAACTTTTGCCGGCTTCCCGCTTGGCAGCACCCCCGGACCCGCCACGCTGCCCGACGATGATGAGGTCACCGGCAAGATCGGCCTGTCATGGCAGGTCAGCAATCAGCATTATCTCTATGGCTTCGTTGCTACCGGACATAAGAATTCCGGTCTGAACACGAGCATCTTCTCGCCGCCCTCCTTCGATGGCGAGGACGTCACCGATTATGAGATCGGCTATAAGGGGAATTTCCTCGACAGGCGTCTGCGTTTCCAGGCGAGCTTCTATCATTATGATTACAAGAATTATCAATTTAATCAATATGATGTGATGACGCGTTCTGCCGTCATTCTCAATGTTCCGGGCAAGAGCAAGAGCGAAGGCATCGAACTCCAGCTCGACGGGAATTTCGGCTCCACCGCCTTCAATCTCGCGGCATCCTATTCAACGAGCAAACTCGCTAGCTATTTCGCTGTCGATCCGCGCAACCCGCCGGTCGTCGGCGCTCCTCCCTGTCTTGCGAGCGGGCCGTCGACGAGTCCTCAGTGCCTTGACCTGAGCGGACGCCGCCTACCCTTCCAGCCAAAGTTCACCTTCAGCGCGGGTCTGCAGCATCGGTTCGATCTCGGTTGGGGCACGCTGACGCCGCGCGTCGATGTAGCCTATCTAGACAATCAGTACACCACCGTGTTCCAGGTGCCGACGATCGACACGCTTGCTGCGCGCACGCTCGTCAACGCTCAACTCGCCTATAGCTCCGGCACCTGGACCGCGACGCTCTATGCGTCCAATCTTTTGGACAAGCATTATGTCGCCGCGAAGCTCAGCGGGCTGCGCGTTGCCGGCGCCCCACGGCAATTCGGCCTGCGCGTGATGAAGACATTCTGATCGTTCCCCAATCCTTCCCTTATACGGCTCGAACCTGGTGTTCGGATGGCCTCACCCTTCACGCCCGGGATTATCCGGCCCGCGTCGAAGCGGCAAAGCCGCCGGTGGTCTGTCTGCATGGACTTACCCGCAATTCGAAAGATTTCGGCGGATTGGCGGCCTGGATCGCGGCGCGAGATCACCGCGTCATTGTACCGGACATGCGGGGGCGCGGGCTCTCCGCTTATGACCCGAACCCCATGCGCTATGTGCCCGCAACATATGCAGCTGATATCGCCCAATTGCTCGACAAGCTCGGTATCGACCGGGCTATCTTTATCGGCACGTCGATGGGCGGGCTGATCGCCATGGACCTCGCGGCGAAATGGCCGCTGCGGGTCGTCGGCGCGGTTCTGAACGATGTCGGGCCGGAGGCGTCACCAGCAGGCTTAGCGCGCATCGCGTCCTACACCGGCCTTGTCGCGCCGCTGGAGACCTGGCTGGATGCACGGGACTATGTCCGGCGGATCAACGAAGCAGCCTTTCCCCTGTTCGACGACGATGAATGGATGGAATTTGCCAGGCTGACCTTCCGCACCGACGACGACGGCAAGCCGCTATTCGACTATGACCCGGCAATCGCCGAGCCGATCAAGGCCGGGCTTCTCAAACCCGATCCCCCGACCGCGTGGCGTCGGTTCCAGCAGCTGTGCGATCGCCGTCCCGTCATGCTGATCCGCGGCGCGCTGTCCGACATCGTCAGCGACGACATTGCCGCGAAGATGCAGGCGAAGGCACCGTCGCTGACGGTCGCCGAGGTTCCCGATGTCGGCCACGCTCCCTTGCTCAACGAACCGGCGGCGCTTGATGCGCTCGCCCGGTTCCTAGAACGGGTGCCGGTGGAATGAGCCGCAGCCCTTTGCGCGAACGCCGATCCTATCGCGCCTGGGACGATATCCGAACCCGGTGGTTGGACAACGACATTTATGGCCATGTCAACAACACGGCCTATTATGCTTGGTTCGACACGGTGGTGAACAACTGGTTGATCGCGTCGGGCCTGCTGGCGCTCGACAATCGGCGGCTCATCGGCCTCGTCGTCCAGAGCAGTTGCCGCTATGCGAGCGCGCTTTCCTATCCCGACACCGTCGAGATCGGCCTTGCGGTCGAACGGCTGGGCAATTCCAGCGTAACCTACCGATTGGGTGCCTTCCGGCGCGGCGATGAAGCCGCATCTGCCGAGGGCTTCTTTACCCATGCCTATGTAGACGAAGCCACGCGCCGACCCGTCGCGCTTCCGGAAAACTGGCGGGCGATGCTGGCCTCGCTGACCGCCGAACAGGCGGAAGCGAACCGGCGCGGCCCTTGAAACGCTCGTCTAGGGTATGACCACCTGTCGCACCGCTCGCCCTTCGGCGAGTTCGTCGAGCAGGTTGTTGATCGCTTCGATCTTGCTGACCGACGTCAGCAATCGCTCGACGGGAAGCCGGCCTGCGCGCCAGAGCGCGATATAGCGTGGTATGTCCCGCGCCGGGATCGACGACCCCATATAGCTCCCTATCAGGGTTTTGCCGCCAGCCACCAGCGAAACGGCGGGGACCGAGAACATCTCGGCGGGGTTCGGCAAGCCGACGGTGGCGATCCGGGCACCGCGGCGGCCAGCTTCATAGGCGCGCTCAAGAACGGCCGCCTTTCCCACAGTTTCGATCACCACGTCAGCGCCGCCTGGAAGATGAAGAGCCAGCATCCGGTCTGCATCATCCGGATCGACCGCTGCGTGTGCCCCGAGTTCAATCGCGAGCGCTCGCTTTTGGGGCGATGGGTCGATCGCCAGGATCGGGTTGGCGCCGGACGCCACGGCTCCGAGAAGCGCCGCGAGACCGACCCCGCCGAGTCCATAAATCACGACGCTTTCCCCAAGACGCACGGCTGCACTGTTCATTACCGCTCCGACTCCGGTCAGCACAGCGCAGCCGAATAGCGCCGCGATTTTCGCGGGAATGTCACGATCGATCCGCACTGCTGAGCGTCGATCGACGACGGCGTGGGAAGCAAAGGCGGAAACGCCCAGATGATGGTTTACCGAACCTTCGTGGCCGCAAAGCCGTGTTCCACCACGCAGTAATTCACCGCGCCCATTGGCCACGGTTGCAGGCTCGCAGAGATACCCCTCGCCCGCTGCACAGCGCGCGCATTCACCGCACGCCGGAAGGAAAGCGAGGACGATCCGATCACCCACTGCGAACCCGGGGTCGTCGGCATTTCCGAGCGCCTCGACGATGCCCGTCGCCTCGTGCCCCAGCACCATTGGCAAGGGACGCGGCCGATCGCCGTTCACGACCGAGAGATCGCTATGACAAATCCCCGCCGCATCGATTCGCACAAGAAGTTCGCCGGAGCGCGGAGGGGCAAGGTCGAGAGGAACCAGTTCCAGAGGGCGAGAGGTCGCATAGGGCGCAACGCTGCCTTCGCCGTGCAGCACGGCGGCCGTGATTTTAGTCATCATAATTATCCAGAATTGATTGGTGGCTCAAGCTTCCCAGTCTTTCGCCACGCGCCGCGCCGCCATCAGGTAGAAAATGGCCGCCGCCAGATAGAAGAGCGCACCGGAAAGCAGCGCATAGCGGAGGGATTGCGCGCCATATTGCTGCGTCAGCTTGTCCGAGATGAACCCGAGAACCGCCGAACCCAGTCCCAGGCCGATCAAATTGTTGATGAACAGGAACAGCGCCGAGGCGGTGCTGCGCAAAGTAGCTGGCACAACATTCTGAACGGCCGCAAGGACCGTGCCATAGCCCATGCTGCCAAGCATGGTCGGGATGAAGAGCAGCCCCATCGACAGCATCGGCGACGTTGCGAGAACGGCCAGCGCAAAAAACGGAATCGAAACGAGCAAGGCGCACATCGGGATCGCGATATAGGCGCCGGGACGGCGCGGCCCGATCCGGTCGCCGAGCCAGGCCCCCAGCCATATGCCCGTGATTCCTCCACTGAGAATAATGGCGGCGTAGAGCAGGGTGACTTGCGAAAGCGGCATATCGAACGACCGGACATAGAAGGACGGAATCCAAAAGGAGATGCCATAGCTCGCCGTCGATCCCAGCGCCGAGCCGAAGGAAATTAGCCAGAAGGCTGGCTTGCGGGCGATGATCCGGATCGCAGCAGCCAGTTTCGGCCGTTCGTCGGCAGGCCCATGTTCGACAGGGCCATGTTCCGCGCCCCCACGCACCGGGTCGCGCACCAACCATCGGAAGACGGGGGCGATGAGCAGACCCGCAGCTCCCATCGTGATGAAGGCCGTTCGCCAATCGAAGGCGGTCGCGATTATCCCGCCGAAGGCGAGTCCGATCGCTCCGCCGATGGGGATCCCAAAGGAAAATACGCCTAGCGCCCGCGCCCGTTCGCCTGGCCCGAAATAGTCGGCAATCATCGAATAGGATGGGGCAACCCCGCCCGCCTCACCGATCCCGACACCAAGCCTCGTAAGGAACAGCGTCACGAAGCCCGTGGCGAATCCGCAGAGTGCGGTAAAGCCGCTCCAGATGCACAGCGACACGGTAATGATCCAGGAGCGGCTATACCGATCGGCCAGCCATCCGATGGGAACTCCAAGCGTTGCATAGAGCAGTGCAAAGGCAGTGCCGCCGAGCAGGCCCAATTGACCGTCGGTCAGATGGAGCTCGTCCTTGATCGGCGTAGCCATAACGCCAAGGAGCATGCGGTCAGCAAAATTGAAGATATAGACCAGCAGGAGCAGGGCGAGGACGAGATAACGATTACCGATCCTCCCCGTCCCTGCGGTCTCCCGTTCGCTGCGTCCCATCACGGGCATTCCTTCAACATATCCCGCATTGGCGGATGGGCGGAATCAGTATCGAAATTCTGCGGTCAGCTTGACCGTCCTCGGCGGTGCGTAGAAGCTGATCACCGAGTTTCCGAACGCGGGCACTGGGAAATTATAACCACCGGTCTTGTAGCGCTTGTCGAACAGGTTGCGGCCATGGACGCCGATGCGCCAGTGATCGTCGGGCGACGTCCAAACCGCGCTCAGATCCACGAGCTGATAGGAGCCCTGATCGAGCGCCGGAATAGGGGTTTCAAAGAGGTGGACGGCGCTGCGGAACGAAAGATTGGCATTGAGGTCCAGCGCCCCCCCTGAACCCAGGCCGTGGTGCGAACTGAGGCCGACGAAGCCGCTCCATTCGGGCGTATTCTGAAAGACGCGCTGGTCGGACACGTCAATGTAACAGCCGATAGCCGAAGGCGGGGACGGCGGATTGGCGATACACGCGCTGCCCGACGCGCCAACCCCGAACGACGCATAATTCAGGAATTTCGCGTCGAGATAGCCGACCGCGAAATTGGCCCTCAGCCAATCAGTAACCGCCGCCGAGCCTTCCAGTTCAGCGCCGCGGATACGCGAATTACCGACATTGTCGACAAAACTCACGGCGCTGTTGCCGACGGGCACCTGCGTCGTCACCTGCTGCCCCTTATAGTCCGACTGGAAGATCGCACCGTTCAATTTCAGGCGACGGTCGAACAGATTCGATTTGAATCCGATTTCATAGGTCGTGACCGTCTCGGGGTCATAGCCAAGCCGCGTTGCCGGGGTCACCGACGCGTCACCGCGCATATCAAAGCCGCCCGACTTGAACCCCTGACTGTACGACGCGTAAATATTGAACGCCGGGGTGAATTTATAGGTCGCACTGAAACGGGGGGTGAATTTCGAAAAGATGCGACCATTGGCGTAGTCGGTGAGAATCTGAAACGGGACGGCGGTCGGCCCCGGAACACCCAGACCGAAATAATTCGCCTTGAACACCTGTGCCGTCTTGTCGTCGCTGGTGTAGCGCGCGCCCGCCGACAGCAACAGCTTGTCGGTCACATCGACGCTGACGTCGGCGAACGCGGCATAGCTTTTGGTCTTGACCGAACCCGATGTCGGCTGGGTGATTCCGAAGGCCCCGAGGATGGCGTCGAACTCGCCCGCCGCGGTTCCGTCGAGATAATAGGCCCCGACGACCCCCTGCACCCGGTCGAAATTGAACTGCACCTGCAGCTCCTGTGACAATTGGTCGTCCTTGTAGAAGCCGGGAATGTCAAAATATTGCGAGGGCAACCCGTCGAAATCAATCCCGTCGCCGTGGGTGGAGCCTTCGCGATAGGCAGTGATCGACTTGAGCGTTATGGCGTCCGACGCCTTCCACTCACCCGTCAGCGAAACGCCGCCCGTTCGGACCCGACCCTTGTAGCCGATGCCCGCCAGCGTATCGTATTTATCGGCAAGCGGCGGTGTGGCGACAGGGAATCCCGGTGTTTCGCGATGCCCATTGTTGATATTGCTGTCGTCCCACAGCTTGTCAGCGGCAAGCCGGAAAAACAGCTTGCTGCTCGGCTCGAACTCGATGCTGATGCGGCCGGCGATGACGTCCTTGTTGGCGTGCTCTCGGCCCAGCGTCAGATTGTCGCCATAACCGTCGCGGCTATAGTGCGCGAAGGCTGCGCCGACGCGCAGCGTGTCGGTGACCGGTGTCGAGCCGCTGAGGATGGCGTTGATCTCTTTATAGGTGCCGAGCTCGGCGCGTGCCTTGAACTCGGGCTCCGAACCGAGGCGTCGCGTCACATATTTTACCGCCCCGCCGATCGTATTGCGGCCATAGAGTGTCCCTTGCGGGCCGCGCAGCACTTCGATTCGTTCGATATCAAAGATATCAAGAACCGCGCCCTGCGGGCGCGCGATATAGACGTCGTCGACATAAAGGCCGACGCCGGGTTCGAAGCCCCACAAAGGATCCTGTTGGCCAACGCCCCTAATGAAGGCGGTGAGCGTTGAGTTGGTGCCGCGCGAAACCTGAAGCGTGGTGTTGGGCGTCGTACGTTGAATAGCAGTGATATCAGCAGCGCCCCTTAGATCGAGTTGCTCTGCGTTCTGGACGGTCATGGCAATCGGAACATCCTGCTCGCGCTCCGCCCGCCGCCGTGCCGTAACAACAATCTCGCCGTTGTCCGCTCCGATGGCAGCGGCCGCGTTATCGTCCTGCGCCAGTGCGGGTACCGCAAACAGCGGCATAGCGGCCGCCGCGATGCCGACCAGTAGCGCTCGTCGCTGCGCATCAGAATTGATCATTGGACTCTCTCCCCACCCCGGATTATCAGTTCACTGTTTGCTGAACGTCTTTGAATAACTTGAACAGCGGCCGTGTCAATAGATGTTCATCATATAGTGAATATCGGCAGAGGCTCGAGCCTTGCGGTGCAGTGAAGCGATGTGCATGATTAAAGGGAGCCAGATAGCCGTGGAGAAGAATGTGAGCCTGCAGCGCCGAATCGCGGAGAAGGATGGCGTGCGGGAGGGGGCTCGATCACGCCAGCACAAGATCGCCCCGGCAAAGGCGAAATCCAAGAAGGCTCAGCAAAGTCTTGAAACGCGCGACCGGTTGCTCGATGCGGCCGAGGAGCTCTTCGCGCACTTCGGCTTATATGGGGTCACGGTCCGTAACATTGCCGAACATGCCGGGGTCGATAGTGCCCTGATCCACTATTATTTCGGCACCAAGCGCGGGATGTTCGACGCCGTCTTCGCGCGCCGGGCCGAGGCCATCAACGCCGCACGCCTCTTGTCGATGGACGATTATGAGGAACAGGTGGGCACTGCCATAACCGTCGAGGGCGCGCTCCGGGCCTTTCTCCATCCCATATTGGAGAATGATCGCCAGGCCGATGCGGGATGGCGCAATTTCTCGGCGCTCGTCGCGCTAGCCAACAACACAAAGGAGTGGGGCGGCGAGATGATGAGCCGCTACTTCGATTCTGTCATCCACCGACTTATCGACCTCCTGCGCAAAGCCATGCCTGATGCCAAGCCGGTCGATCTATACTGGAGCTACCAGATGCTGTCCGGCTCGCTGATGGTCATCCAGGCATCGACCGGGCGAATCGAGCTTCTGTCAAATGGCGAATGTCGCTCGGACGATGTCGATGCCTTCTCGGATCGGCTGGTCGAATATGCAGCGGCAGGTTTTCGGGCTTTGTGCCAACCCGACCGGACGTAAAGTGACGGCAGTCGTTCGTCGGGCACTCGGCGAGGCCAGGTACGCGGCGGCCTGAAGCCCGTGCGCTTTGTCGATGGTCTCCATGTGGCGCAGATTTGCGGCTCGCCGCGCTCAATCGGCGGCCCGTCGCGCCGCCTACCCTCACTGGACACAAGCGGGCGTGGAAACGATGTTCACCGTTTGACGGAGATTAGGTTGACAACCTCATAAAGTTCATCGAATGGTGAACATGATAAGCCTCCCGCTCCACTCCGGAAGAGGCATCAGGGGAATGGGATTGTCTGAAGCATCGTTCGTGTCGGTCCCCGCGCGCTTGCGTGCCGCTGCTACGGCCTTTCCAGATCGCATGGCGGTGTGCGACGAGCAATCGTCCCTGACCTATCACCAGTTGCGCGAAGCTACTGGCGCAGCGGCGGACAAGCTTGCCCGTGCAGGGGTGATTCAGGGCGACGTCGTCGCGATCTGCGCCTTCAACTCGGTTTCCTACGTAATCGCCTATCTCGGTGCAGTCGGCATGGGGGCGGTCGTCGCTCCGCTCCCCCAGTCGGCGACCGCCGACAGTCTTGCCCGCATGATCGGCGATTGCGCCGCGCGGATCGTCCTGGTCGATGAGGGAGCCGCGTCGATGCTCGCGAACTGCGAATTGCCCGCCCCCCTAGCCAGCCTGACCGATATCGCCGATCCCGCAGGAGTACTGCCGGAGGGACGAATGTTCGAGTGGGCAGAAATCGCTTCGTCCGACCGCTTCAACATCATCTATTCGTCGGGAACGACTGGGACACCGAAAGGCATCGTCCAATCCCATGCCATGCGCGAGGCGCATGTGCAGCTCGGCGAAGCTTGCGGATATTACCCAGGCTGCGTGACGCTGTTTTCCACGCCGCTTTATTCCAATACCACGTTGATCAGCCTCCTGCCGACGCTGGCGCTGGGCGGCACCGCGATATTGATGAGGAAGTTCGGCGCCGAAGCCTTCCTGACCCTGGCCGAAGAACAGCGCGTGACGCATGCCATGTTGGTGCCGATCCAGTATCAGAGGTTAATGGCGAGCGAAGGCTTCGACACCCACGACCTTTCCTCGTTCCGCGAGAAATTCTGCACCTCGGCCCCATTCCCGCCCGAGCTCAAGCGCGCGATCCTGAAACGCTGGCCTGGTGGCCTCACGGAATATTACGGAATGACCGAGGGTGGTGGCTTGTGCATTCTGCGCGCGCACGCTCATCCCGACAAGCTGCATACGGTGGGCCGCCCCGCGCCGGGCACCGATATGCGCATCATCGATGAAGAGGGCGTCGAGCTCGCGGCGGGGGAAGTCGGCGAAATCGTGGGCATCTCGGAGAATTTCATGCAGGGTTATCACAATCGGCCGCGCACGACCGAAGAAGCGATATGGGCAGCACCCGACGGAGGCAGATTCATGCGCACCGGCGATATCGGAAAATTCGACGAGGACGGCTTCCTGACGCTCATGGACCGCAAGAAGGACGTCATCATCTCGGGAGGCTTCAATATCTACCCTTCGGATCTCGAAGAGGTGCTCCGCACCCATCCGCATGTCGAGGATGCCGCCGTCGTGGGAATTCCTTCGACTCAGTGGGGCGAGACGCCCGTCGCGTTCATCGTCGGCCCGCAAGCATCACCTGTGGAGGTGCTGGAATACGCCAACCAGCGCGTTGGAAAATCGCAGCGTCTTGCTGACCTGCGCATCGTCGACCAGTTGCCCCGCAGCCAGATAGGCAAAATCTTGAAGCGCGAACTTCGGGCATCCTGCGAGGAAGACAGTGCCTGATTTGGATCACGGCATGTCGGGAAGTCGCTAGGCGGCCTTAGTTTTCATAGCCTTATGCTCCATTCCCTTCACCCATATGCATCACCTCAACCTCCAGCGCACCACAGGCGAAGCGCTCGTCGTCGACAAAGAGACGGTCGAAGTCCCGCCCATCAATTTTGAGGTCATCGAAAGCGAATACAGGTTGGAAAATCTTCTGCACATCGCGGATACCCGAACCCGACGGCCCGACGATGCCGAGCATCTCCCCCGCCTTGAGTTCGAGGGTCACGCCGCAGAGCACCTCGGGCATGTCGGGACGATAGCGAAAGCGCACCTGGTCGAAGGTCACGTCGCCGCGAATGGGCGGAAGGCTGGCGCGGTTGGAGTTATATTCGGGCTCGGCAGGCGTGTTCAGGACGTCGCCCAGACGGTCGACCGAGATACGGACCTGCTGGAAATCCTACCAGAGCTGCGAGAGGCGAAGGATCGGTGCCGCCACGCGGCCCGGCAGCATGTTGAAAGCGACGAGCGATCCGACCGACAAGTCGCCCGCGATCACCGCTTTTGCTCCGAAATCGAGGATCGCCACGGTGGTCAGCTTCGAGACGATCTGGATAAGGTGGCTGCCGGTATTGGCAAGCTTGGCGACGTCGAACCCGGTGTTCGTATAACCGGAGAACAGCTTTTCCCACCGATCGCGCATCAGGTGTTTAGTTCACATATTTCCGGGGCACGCTTCAAAGCCGATCTTTACCTCAAACTCAGAACGCCGCCAGCCCCGTAACAGCCCGGCCGAGAATGAGGGCATGGACATCGTGCGTGCCTTCATAGGTGTTCACGGTTTCCAGGTTCATCATGTGGCGAATGACGTGAAACTCTTCGGAAATACCGTTTCCGCCGTAACCGGTGTTTTCAGGCCACGTCGAACCAGGGCATGAGATCGCCGACGCTTTGGATGGGATGACCGTTGGCAAGGCTGGTGAGCGTGTCGGTCAGCCACGCGTGGGGGTTGATGGCGCCCAGCTTGCAGCATTCGATGAGGGTCGCGATGACGGCCCAGTTATCTCCGCCCTCGTCGGAGCCGGCAAACAGGGCGTTTTTGCGATTGAGAGCCAGCGGCCTGATCGACCGTTCGACGGTATTGGAATCGAGGTCGATGCGTCCATCGTCGAGGAATCGCACGAGGCCGTCCCAGCGGGTGAGTGCATAGCGGATCGCCTCGCCAAGCTTGCTTTTGGCGCTGACCTGGCGGCCGCGGGCGACAAGATACTGGTGAAGATCGTCGACGATGGCGCGGCTGCGCTCGGCCCGGACGGCGCGGCGCCGCTCGGCGGATGAACCGCGTACGTCGTCCTCGATGGCATAGAGCAAGGCGATGCGGTGCAGCGCCTCGGTGGAGACCGGCGACGTGTCGGCGAGATCGTAGAACTTGCGGCGCACGTGCGCCCAGCAGAAAGCGAGCCGGATCTGCTGTCGCCGCCGGGCGAGCGCGGTGTAGCCGCCATAGCCGTCGACCTGCAGGATGCCCGCGAAATCGCCAAGATGCGCGTGAGGACGCTCGGCCTTGCGATCCGGAGCATAGACATAGGCGACGATCGGTGGATCGCTGCCGCCCCATGGCCGGTCATCGCGGGCATAGGCCCAGAGTTGCCCGGTCTTGGTCCGCCCGCGCCCGGGATCGAGCACCGGCGCCGTCGTCTCGTCGGCGAACAGCCGCTCGGACCGGCGAAGCTGTTCGAGGATATGGTCACGCAAGGGGCGTAGATACCATGCTGCTCGGCCGACCCAATCGGCCAGGGTGGATCGATCGAGCCGGATGCCCTGTCGGGCGTAGATCTGGGCTTGCCGGTAAAGCGGCAGATGATCCGCATACTTGGATACCAGCACTTGGGCGATCAGCGCCTCAGTCGGAATGCCGCCTTCGACGATACGCGGCGGTGCGGGAGCCTGCACGACCGTGCCCTCGCACGCGCGGCAGCCGTAGCGCGGTCGGCGCGTGACCAGGACGCGGAAGGTGGTCGGCACGACATCGAGACGCTCGGCGACATCCTCGCCGATCTGGTGGAGCGCACCGCCGCAGCAGGGGCAGGCCTTATCCTCGATATCCACGACCTGCTCGATCCGTTCGAGATGCGACGGCAGCGAACCGCGGTTGGTCTTGCGCACCCGATCGCTGTGAGGCCTTCCGGCCTTCGCTTCGGCGGCGACCTCGGCCTCGGCGAGCGCCGCCTCGACATCCTCGAGACCCAGTTGCAGCTGATCGGGATCGAGCTGTTCGGAACGGCGGCCGAACCGGTGGCGCCGAAACGCCTCGAGGATCGTCCTCAGACGTTCGACTTCCGCATCGGCACTCTCGAGCTTGCGGGCCTGTTCGAGGACGAGCGCGCGGAGCGCGTCAACATCATCCGGCAGATCCGCTTCCACGAGCATGGGAGCAGTGAATCAGCGGAAGAACGCCCCGTCAACCAGCAATCTGCGGTGCCTGTGGCCGGCGCCCGCCATGGACGCGGCGCCAGTCCAGTCCCTCCAGAAGAGCCCCGAGCTGCGCGGCCGTGAGGCGCATGACACCGTCCTGGATGCCCGGCCACTTGAAGCCGCCGGACTCCAGCTTCTTGGCCATCAGGCAGAGTCCCGTGCCGTCCCACCAGACCAGCTTGATCCGGTCGCTGCGCTTCGCCCGGAACACATAGATCACGCCCGACCAGGGATCGCCGCCATACTCGGCGGCGACCAGCGCGGCGAGCGCGTCGGGCCCCTTGCGGAAATCCACGGGACGCGTTGCGACCATCACGCGCGCGCCGGCACCGGGGCCGATCATCGCGTGGCCTTGAGTGCTTCGATTACCGCGGCAATCACGCCGACATCGGCGCCTCGGCCGATCCTCACCGCCACGCCGTCGATCTCCAGCTCGACCGCACTTGCCTGGGGACGCCGCCGCTTCGCGGAATGCTTGACAGCTGGATGTGGATCGCTCGCGGGCAGCGGATCGATCACAGCAGGGACGAAGGCGGGAGCCGCCGTCGGCAACGTCAGGCCCTGGCCTTCCAGGCGCTTGCGCAGATCGCGGCGCCAGTTGAACAACTGCGTGGGGCTCAAGCCATGCCGACGCGCCACCGCACAGACCGTCTCTTGACCCGAAAAGCTCTCCGCAACGATCGAGGCCTTCAACTCTGGCGGCCAATCCCGCCGCTTGCCCCTACCGGTGAAAACCTCGAAGCGCTGAACCCCGCTGGTGCCAGCATCATCATATGGCATCGTCATAGCACCAGCTTCCTACCCCACGATCAGGGCGCGGACACTCGGCGCTGCGCGTCACTCCCGCAAGGTGGGGTCACGCCTCCGCTTACTTTCCGCCGTGCATATCACGAGCTTGGCGCGCAATATCGAGCGCCTTTCCGACATTGTTCCGCTTCACGATCGTAAGCGTGTCCTGAAGGCCGCCTTGCAGGAAGCTGCTGCGCGGTGCTGATAGCCGCTCTTTGCGAGGAGCGGTGATGAACGAGGATATCGCGGCGACGGGAGCGAGTGCTCTTGTGACTGGTCATATGAGTGATCGTATGAGCAGTCGGATCGCGGTCGTTGGCGGCCGTCGCCGTTGGTCGGTGGATCAGAAGCTGTCGATCCTGCGCGAGGCATTTGGCCCCGACGGCTCGGTCTCGGCGACATGCCAGCGGCACGCGGTCGGCAGCGGGCTGCTCTATACGTGGCGCCGACAGGCCCTGGCTGGCGATCTGACGGGAGCGAAGCGCACGCCGGCACCCTCGTTCGCCGAGGTGGAGGTGTCCGTTCCGGCCCCGGCAACGGCAGGCAGCGGCCAGATCGGGATCGAGCTGCCGTCAGGCGTGCGGCTCACCGTCGACGCGGCGGTCGATGCCGATGCGCTGGCACGGGTGATGTCCGTCCTTGCCCGATGATCCCGTTACCGCCGACGACACGGATATATCTGGCCTGCGGCGCCACCGATATGCGCAAGGGGTTCGACGGCCTCGCGGTGCTAGTGCAGCAGGTGCTGGAGAAGAGTCCGCACTCGGGCGCGCTGTTCGCGTTCCGCGGCAAGCGCGGCGATCTGGTCAAGCTGCTCTGGTATGATGGCCAGGGCCTGTGCCTCTTCTCGAAGCGCATGGACCGTGGCCGGTTCGTCTGGCCGATCACCAAGGCGGGCAAGGTCAGCCTCACCGCGGCGCAGCTTTCGATGCTGCTCGAAGGCATTGACTGGCGGCGTCCCGAACGCACCGCGGCGCCCTTGCTCGCAGGGTAAAAAGTGGCGGATTAGTGAGGGTTTTACTGGCATCGCGGAGCCACTTTTGCTAGATGTTCCGCGTGTCGGAACCAGCCTCTTCCAGCATCGACAAGGACGCCCGGATCGCCGAGCTCGAAGCCGCTTTGGCGGCGCGCGATACGCTGATCGACACCCTCCGCCACCAGCTCGCGCAGCTTCGCCGCATGACCTTCGGCCAGTCCTCGGAGAAGCTCGCGCTCCAGATCGAGCAGCTCGAGCTGGCCCTCGAAGAACTCGAAGGCGAGGCTGAGGTCGCCGACAGCCGAACGAGTGAGCGGGCACCCGCCGAACGGGTATCGCCGGTGCGCGCATTGCCCGATCATCTGCCGCGCGCGGAACGGCGGATCGAGCCCGACGCCGGCAGCTGCACCTGTCCCGATTGCGGCGGCGCGCTGCGCCCGCTTGGCGACGACAGTGATGAGCAGCTCGATATTGCCCCGGTCCAGTGGCGCGTCATCCGCACCGTGCGGCCCAAGTATAGCTGCCGCGCCTGCGACAGGATTGTCCAGGCACCGGCGCCGGTGAAGGCCATAGCACGTGGCAAGGCCAGCTTCGCGACGCTCGCCCATGTCGTCGTCCACAAGTTCGATCACCATCTCCCCCTCTATCGCCAGGCAGAGATGATGGCGGCGCAGGGCATCGACATCGATCGTTCAACCCTCGCCGGCTGGGCGGGCCAGGCCGCGCATCTGCTCGATCCCATCGTGAGCCGCATCCGCGAGGAAGGACTGAAGGCCGCCAAGCTCCACACCGACGACACGCCGGTGCCGATGCTCGTGCCCGGCAAGGGCCGCACCGCGCAGGCGCGGCTCTGGGCCTATGTCGTCGATGACCGCGCATCGGGCGCCGCCACCCCGGCGCTCGCCTGGTATCGGTTCACCCCCGATCGCAGCGGCATCCATCCGCAGAGCGAGCTGGGGTCGTTCACCGGCCTTCTTCAGGCCGACGGTTATGCCGGATATGACAAGCTCTACCAGGGCAACGGCATCCAGGAGGTCGCCTGCTGGGCGCACTTCCGCCGCAAGATCTTCGAGTGCCACCAGACGAGCCCGACGCCGCTAACCACCGACCTGCTCGATCGCATCGCCGGGCTCTACCGGATCGAAGAGGACGTCCGCGGCCAGCCGCCTGATGTCCGGCGCCGACACCGGCAAGAGCAAGCAATGCCAAAGATCGACGCGCTTCGTGGCGTGATCGACGACGCCCTGCGCCGCCTATCGCCCAAGTCGGCGATGGCAAAGGCGCTCGCCTATGGTCGCAAGCGCTGGGACGCGCTGACCCGCTACATCGACGAGGGCATGGCGGAGATCGACAACAATATCGCCGAGCGCGCCATCCGAGCGATCGCGATCGGGCGCAAGAACTGGCTGTTCGCCGGATCGAAGGCCGGCGGCGAACGCGCCGCCGCCATCTACTCCGTCATCGAGACGGCCAAGCTCAATGGCGTCGAGCCGCAGGCCTATATTGCCGATGTCATCGAGAAGATCGCCTCAGGCTGGCCCGCCTCCCGCTGGGACGAGCTCATGCCGTGGAACTGGACAGCACAGACCGCACCCGTATGCATGGCGGCATGACCGATCAGATCGCCCGGATTCGCATAACGCTCGAAGACATGCTGCGCGACAATCAAGGTGAGAACAGCGCGACAATCTAGATGAGAAAGGCGGCGGTGTGTCTGTCGGGACGAGGGGCGAAGCCCCGAGGAGCGACAGACACACCGCCGCGAGCGCCTTTTCTTCTGGAAGGGCGCTTTTGGTGATCGTGACCTGTCAGGTGGCGCCTCCTTCTGAAGGGGAGAAGCGGTGCCTGGGAGCCATATCAACGATCATCAGGTGAGATTATATATGAAGATGAGACAGACAGTGTCGCCGCGTTCAGCGGCGGCGTGCGCGGCGTTCAGCACGGCGACGGCCTATCGGCTGGAGCAGGATGCGCAGTTGCCGTCGCAAAAGAAGGCGCCGCGCGGTCGCCGTCGCCCCGATCCGCTGGCGGATATCTTCGATAGCGAGGTTGTACCGCTTCTGGAGAGTGCGCCGGGAATCCGCGCCGTCGCGGTGTTCGAAGAAATGCAGCGTCGTCATCCTGAGCTTCCCGATGGAGTGCGGCGGACGATGGAGCGTCGGATCCGCAGTTGGCGGGCGCTGCAAGGCCCGGATCGCGATGTGATCTTCCGCCAGGTGCACGAGCCGGGGCGGATGGGGCTGTCGGATTTTACGGACATGGCCGATCTGGGTGTACGGATCGCGGGGGTCGAGCTCGACCACCGGCTGTATCACTTCCGGCTCGCCTGTTCGGGCTTCGAGCATGCCCATGTGATCCTTGGCGGCGAGAGTTATGTCGCGCTGGCGGAGGGTCTGCAAAATGCGCTGTGGGCGCTGGGCGGGGCGCCGCGTGAACATCGCAGCGACAGCCTGTCGGCGGCGTTCCGCAATCTGGATGCATCGGCGCGCGATGATCTGACGCACAGATATGACGCGCTGTGCCGCCATTACCGGATGGAGCCGAGCCGCAACAACCGCGGCGTTGCGCACGAGAATGGCGCGATAGAAAGCGCGCACGGGCATCTGAAGGCGGCAGTGCGTGATGCCCTGCTGATGCGCGGATCGGTCGACTTTGGCGAGCTTGCGGAATATCGACGCTTCATCGACGAGATCGTCGCGCGCAAGAATGCCCGGAGCGCGAAGCGCATCGACGCCGAGCGGGCGGTGCTTCAGTCGCTGCCGGGCATGCGCACCAGCGATTATGAAGAGGTGCTCGTCATGGTCACCTCCTCGGGCGGGTTCACGCTGCGCAAGGTCTTCTACACGGTGCCGTCGCGGCTGATCGGTCACCGGCTGCGGGTACGGCTTTACGACGACCGGCTTGAGCTCTTCCTCGGCGGCACGCCCCTGTTCACTCTGCCGCGCGGTCGCGCCGACCGCAAAGGCAAGCATGATCATGTCGTCGATTATCGCCATGTGATCCATGCGCTGCGGCGTAAGCCGATGGCGTTGCTGAACCTCGTTTACCGTGACCAGCTCTTCCCGCGCGAGGCCTATCGGCGCATGTTCGACCGGCTGATCGAGCGGCTCGCCGATCGGATGGCGTGCCGGACGATGGTCGAGTTGCTCAGCCTTGCACATGAGCGGGCCTGCGAGGCCGAGCTTGCTGGCGTGCTGGAATCCCTGCTGGCGACGCCGCAGGGCATGCCGGACATGGCAGCGCTGCGTGCGCGGTTCGCGCCCGACCCCGCGGCTTTACCCGAGGTTATCGTCGAGCTCGTCCCGCTGAGCGCCTATGAAGCGCTGCTGGCTCCTCGCGCGGAGGAAATGGCATGACCCAGGGCATCGATGCGACCAAGCTCACCCTGATGCTCAATGAGCTGCGGCTTCCGACAATCAAGCAGCTCTGGCCGACGTTCGCCGATCGGTCCGACAAGGAGGGCTGGCCGGCGGCACGGTTCCTCAGCGCCATCACCGAGCATGAGATCGCCGAACGCGGTCGCCGCCGGATGGAGCGGCATCTGGCGGAAGCAAAGCTGTTGCCGGGAAAGACGCTCGATACGTTCGACTTCGACGCGGTGCCGATGATATCGAAGGCGCAGGTCATGGCGATCTGCGCCGGAGACAGCTGGCTCGAAAACGGCGCGAACCTGATCCTGTTCGGCCCGCCCGGCGGGGGCAAATCGCACCTGTCGTCGGCGATCGGACTGGCGCTCATCGAAAAGGGCTGGCGCGTGCTGTTCGTCCGGACCTCCGACCTCGTCCAGAAACTGCAGGTTGCGCGCCGCGAGCTTACGCTCGAAAACGCGATCAATCGGCTCGATCGCTTCGATCTGCTGATCCTGGACGATCTGGCTTACGTCGCCAAGGACCAAGCCGAAACCTCGGTCCTGTTCGAGCTGATCAGCGCGCGATACGAGCGGCGTTCGCTGCTGATTACCGCCAACCAGCCGTTCGGCGAATGGAACCGGGTCTTCCCCGATCCCGCCATGACGCTGGCCGCTGTCGATCGCCTCGTGCACCACGCCACCATCTTCGAAATGAACGTCGAAAGCTATCGGCGGCGCGCCGCGATCGACCGAAAGCAGCACGGCGCAGGTCGGCCCGCAAAGGTCGCGACAATCAAAAATACCGGCCTGTCGCTCCACGACAATCAACCTGCGACATAGGCCTTGCCAGCGACAATTAAACACATCAAAACGGCACCGTCGCGGTCAGCGCTTCTCATCCTGATCGTCGCTAACTTCTCATCCAGATCGTCGCGCTACAAAGACATGAAGCCCGCCATCTGGCGCCGTGTCGAACTTCCCGTCACCAACAGCCTCAAGACCCTGCACCTCGCGATCCAGGCCTGCATGCTCTTCGAGAACTACCATCTGTTCCAGTTCGACATTGGCGATGCCGCCTATGGCATCCGCTTCGATGATGACGATGCTTTCATGGTCCGCACCCGCGATGCCGCCAATATGCGCATCGGCAAGCTCGTCGAGCGCGGCATCACCAGCTTCACCTACACCTATGATTTCGGCGACAACTGGCGACATCGTATCGAGATCGAAGAGATCTCATCCACCATCCCCGGCATCGATTACCCGCGCTTCGTCGATGGCGAACGACGAGCCCCGCCCGAAGATGTCGGCGGAACCCCGGGATTTGAAGAGTTCCTCAATGCCATGGCCAAGCCGCGCGATCCCGAGCGCGCATCCATGGTGCAATGGTATGGCGGCGTCTTCGATCCCACCGATATCGGCGCCGACGAGATCAACGCACGCATGGCGAAGCTCGCCAAGCGACGAGCACAGGGAAGAGCCGCCTACGCCGACGCTAAATCCCGCGACAGCTAATCGATGGCGGCTTCCTGACCACGCTTACTCACGATCGATACCATGTCCGGCGCGAAACGCCCTTCATCGATCAATCGGCCCACTCTGAGACTCGCTTGCAGCCCCAGCGCGATCTCGCTCATCATGTCGGCGAGCTGTGGATCAGCGTTGGAGCGGAACCCTCTTCTTTCACGATCTATCTTCTTGAACTGTCGTAAAAACTTGGCTTTGGCCGGGGTCCCAATAGGCGCCGCTCGGGACCCCGGTACGCGCTAATATATACATAACAATCAATGTATTAGCTTCCGTGAGAGTGGGGTCCCACTCCAACGCTGATCCACAGACAAACTGAATTCGAAGCTCGCCTCGCCAGTCGGGACAACGCCTCGCAAACAATTTATCGCTTCATCAAGAGTAGTGTAAGCGGCGTTCCGGCGCCACCTTGTGTCCGCGACTGATTGCGTCAGATGCTGGCGTGGATGGAAGATTTTACACCTACGACCGCACTGGACACGTGCACTGGAGTTGGTCCGGAGCCGGTTCGGCGGGTTGAGCTGCTGAGCGGGATGGCGGGGCGCCGTCGTTCATGGAGCCTGGAGCAAAAGCTGGCGATCGTGGCCGAGGCGGAACGGTGCGATAATATGACCGCGCTTGCCCGACGGCATGATATCCGGACCTCGCAGCTATACACGTGGCGCCGCGAGCTGCGCTACGCGATGGAGGCCGCTCGGGCCGCCGAGGTCAACTCGGCACCGATGTTCGTGCCTGTCGTTTCCGATGGCGGCGGGAGGGTGGCGTCGGGGCCACGCGATGTCGCCATTGAAGTCGAGATCGACGGCGCGGTTGCACGGATATCCCGGACGGCCGAGGTCGACCTAGTTGTGGCCGTAATGCAAGCGCTCAGAGCCGCGCGATGATCGGCCCTGGCGCGGGCGCGCGCGTGATGGTTGCGACGCGCCCGGTGGATTTCCGCAAAGGGGCGGACTCGCTCGCGGCACTGGTCGGTGCCGACTATGGTGGCGATCCATTTTCGGGCGTGATCTATGTCTTCCGGGCGAAGCGCAGCGACCGGATCAAGCTCATTTGGTGGGACGGCACGGGGCTGTGCTTGATGGCCAAGAAGCTCGAGACGGGCGGCTTCAAGTGGCCAGGCATCCAGGACGGCGTGATGCGCCTGACGGCGGCGCAACTGGGCGCGCTTCTCGAGGGTCTGGATTGGCGCCGCGTGCATGGCGGTCGTCGCCCACAAGCACCGCAGATTGCTGGTTGACGGGGCTTTCTTCTGCTGATTCAGTGTTTTCATGCTCATGGAGGCGGACCTTCCCGAAGACGTTGACGCGCTGCGCGCGATCGTCCTTGAACAGGCCCGCAAGCTCGAGAGCGCCGACGCCGAAGTCGCACGCCTGAGGGCGATCCTCGAGGCTTTCCAGCGCCACCGGTTCGGTCGCCGCTCCGAGCAACTCGATGCCGATCAGCTCCAGCTTGGTCTTGAGGATGTAGAGACGGCGCTCGCCCATGCCGAAGTCGCCAGCGAAGCGAAGGCCCCTCGCGCTCAGAATGATCAGCCGCGCAAGACCAACCGCGGCGCGCTGCCCGCACACCTCGAACGGATCGAGCAGATCGTCGATGTCGATAACAAGGCCTGCCCCTGCTGCGGCGGCGCGCTCCACCAGATCGGCGAGGATATCGCCGAACGGCTCGACGTCGTGCCGACCACCTTCCGCGTGCTGGTCACGCGTCGGCCACGCTATGGCTGCCGGTCCTGCGAGAGCGCGGTGGTCCAGGCTCCGGCGCCGGCGCGCATCGTCGAAGGCGGCATCCCCACCGAGGCGCTCATCGCTCAGGTGCTGGTCGCCAAGTATGCCGACCATCTGCCGCTTTACCGGCAGGCGCAGATCTACGCCCGGCAGGACATCAAGCTCGATCGCTCGACCCTCGCCGACTGGGTTGGGCGAGCAGGCTGGTATCTGCGACCCTTGCGTGACCATATTCTGGATCGGTTACGGCGATCGGCAAGGCTTTTCGCCGACGAGACGACCGCCCCGGTGCTCGATCCGGGGCGCGGACGGACCAAGACCGGGCAGCTCTGGGCCTATGCCCGCGATGACCGGCCATGGGGCGGCGATGATCCGCCGATGGTCGCCTATGTCTATGCCGCCGACCGCAAGGCCGAACGGCCCGAAGCGCATCTCGGCGATTTCGCAGGCATATTGCAGGTCGACGGCTATGGCGGCTACGCCGCGCTCGCCCGGCGGCGCCAGCAGATCCGACTCGCTTTCTGCTGGGCGCATGTCCGGCGCAAATTCTTCGAGCTGGCCGACAGCTCGCCCGTCGCGGCCGAAGTGCTGCGCCGCATCGCCTCGCTCTACGCCGTCGAGGACGAGGTGCGCGGGGAAGCCGCCGAGCAGCGCCGCGTGATCCGCGACCAGCGCAGCCGCGCCATCATCGGCGATCTTCACCAATATCTCGAAGCCAGGGGCCGCCAGGTCAGCGCCAAGAGCAAGCTCGGCGAAGCGATCCGCTACGCACTCACCCGCTGGGATGGCCTTGCTCATTTCCTCGACGACGGGCGCATCGACCTCGACAGCAACACCGTCGAACGATCAATCCGCCCGCTCGCCCTCAATCGGAAAAATGCGCTCTTCGCCGGATCCGACGAGGGCGGAGACAACTGGGCCGTCATCGCCACGCTCATCGAATGCTGCAAGCTCAATGCCGTCAACCCCCACGAATGGCTGACCGATACGCTCACCAGCCTCGCCAACGGTCATCCCGCAAACCGCGTCGGCAACCTCATGCCGTGGACCGCCGTGGCCTGAAAACACCGCTTACCTTGAAACGATTGGCTCTCAATATGCTTGAAGCGCGCAGGTAGATGAACGAAGGACCGCTTTCAGGACGTCGCCTTTTCGGCTTCAATGGCTGACCTAGGGGCGCAGAGCTGCCGGAACCACCGCAGCACAACCCGGAATTCGACTTTTCAATCTACGCTGCACCCACGACGCGAAACACCGCCCCTGTGCCAGCGTCTCGAACCAGATCGACGCCCGCTCCGTCCCAGTGGTAGTCGAGGTGACGTCCCTGAGTGGGGTCGGATGCACAATCCGGGTAGAACAAGCCGACACATTCACCACCCGGATGCCGGATGCTCGGATAGACAAGACCTTCGGCCCCGCCCCCTTTAAGCTCAACAGCGAGGGCTTGCGATGCAGCATAGTTGTCGGGATCAAGTGCGGGAACGCCTGCGGCAAGGCTCCTGAGATCGTGAAGATCGGCGCTTACCGAAAGGATGATCTCACGAAACTGCGAGGTCCAACCTGGCGCTTCGGAAGTGCGAGCCATGAAGCGGACATGGTGATGGATTGTCTCGAACAGCGCAGTTTCAAATGCATCCCCCGCGTATAAGACGCCGTAGGTCCCATCGGTGAATCGACTTGGTCGGTCAGTGCTGACATGCGTGAACGGGGCCATCAGATAGGATGCGCCGTTGCCCCCTACCCGACGGTCTGCAGTTACCAGATCGAGATTGCCGATCGTCGCCATGATGCGAGGATTGGTTTTTTGCTCGGCAGAGATCAGCAGCGGCCAATCTGCGGGGTCTGCGATATCTTCGAACAGGTCGATCGGTGGAAAGGCACTGCGGATAATCCGCACAGCACCTTTCCACTCGACCTGGGCAATCGGAATTGCCTTGGGATCAATCACCAGGCACCACGTTCGGCATCAAGATAGCGACGCACCCGCATGATATCAGTCAGTTCGCCGCCAAGCATGACATCGAGCGCACTCGCTCCGGCAAAGGCGGCGTTACCTGCCTTGATCCAGGCGTAGCCACGCTGGGCTTCTGAAAAGATGATCCTCAGCGCCTTGTGGACACCCATCAGGTTGGAGAGCCGCGCCGCGCCATCGCGCGAGACACGGCCTACACCCTCAGCCTTCCACCGCCGATAGGAGCGAACCGGCATGTCGAGCAAAGTCGCGGCTTGCTCGTCGGTTAGTTCCCATTTCCCAAACAGGTTCAGCACGGCGCGGAACATCGCCGCTGCTTCCTCTTGGGTTATAGGATCGGGCCGGAAGGCATGGGGGACGGTATCAATGGGTTGCAAAGCCAACATGACTATTCTCCATGTGGCAGCATATATCATTTTTAATGCCATTTGGCAAGATACGTCAAATTTGGCCTGCAAGCCGCGCCAAGACCGCCACAGCGTTCGTCGTCGGGACGAAAAGTCGCGTCTGATAGCGTATGATCTCGGTGAAGCACCCATGTGCCTTGTACCAGTCGAGGCGCGACGCCGACCAACCAGCCAGTTCGAGCCGCTGCGCGCCATTCACGAGGCTGCGCTTGAGCGTAAGCGCTTCGCGGCTTTTGATTTGCATCGGTCGCCCTGTCCCGAGCACCGCATCGACGGTTTGCTCTGCCGAAAAGGAATGTTCGTCTTCGAGCCCAAGCGCCTGGCACAGTTCGGGCACGCAATGAAGCGGAACCTCCCGGCCTAACAGCGAGCGTCCGTCTCGCGCCGAGATCCGGCTGATCCGAACATAATCGGAAGGTAGTTTGTCCCACACCGGAAGCAGCAGGCCGGTTGCAAGATGCAGTCGCTCGCGCTTGTGATTTGATGCGGCGTCATCGACCTCCACCTGCCACAGGCGGCGAAATTCGGTTGGATCCACCGTTTCCCAGTTGCTATCCGCGAGTTGATCGGCGGTGATGTGCCCATGCTTCAAGGGACGGACAAGCTCGAAGCGGGCCACCCGCATACCTTCGTCTGTGAGCAGGCTGCGCGCTGGGACAAGCAGCCCGATCCGGCCTGAGCGCGTATTACGGAGAAGCTGCTGACGCGCACCTGACAAGCCGTAGAGCTCCTCGAGGCGTTTGAGACGCAAAGGCTTGAGCGCGCGGGCGATCTCGAGTTCCAGGAGATGCGTAGTCGCGCCCGACAGCGCATCGGTGCGCAGTAGCGTGTCGGTCAGCACCTCGTAATGCTCCACCGCAATGGTCTCGACCCCAATGTCGAGCGTGCCGGCCTGGCGTGCTGCATCGATCCGCGCTTCGACGAGGCCGAGAAACTCGTCAAATATGCCGTTTTGCAAAGCAATCGGCAACGCGAGGATGCGATTGAGCCAGCGCTGGATTGTTGGCAGGTCATCGACCATCCCGCCGTCGGGCCCTTCGACCCTGAGCCCGCTCAATTCCTCAAACCGAGAAAGCGAAACGGCTTCCAGCTTGCCTGCGAACAACAGGCCGAACCAGCGGTGAAGCGCCTCCTTGGCGTAGGCGCTCTCGAGATTGTCGGCAGGATCGAAGAGGTTCTGCCCTCCCGTCTGGCGTTGCCCGCGGGTCAGTGCCCCGAGGCTGTCGAGCCGCCGTGCAATGGTCGATATAAACCGACGTTCGCCACGCACATCGGTGGTCACCGGGCGAAACAGCGGGGCAGATGCCTGATTGGTGCGGTTGGTACGGCCAAGGCCCTGAATTGCCGCATCGGCCCGCCAGCCCGGTTCAAGCAGGAAATGGACCCGGCGCATCTGGTTCTTTGCCGCGAGGTCGGCATGATAACTGCGGCCGGTGCCACCGGCATCGGAGAAAACCAGAATTCGCTTGGTGCCGTCCATGAAATCTCGCGTCTCGGCGACATTGGCGCGCGGAGAGCGCGACTGAAGCACCTGGCGCCCATCGCGTCCGACAATCAGGCGGCGGGTACGGCCCGTGACTTCGGCGACCTGATCGACACCGAACCGTTCGATGATCGCATCGAGCGCCGTCGCAATCGGCGGCAAGGCACAGAGCTGCTCGATCATGCGATCGCGCGCGGCAAGTGCCGTACGACAGAGAACTGGAGCACCGTTCGCATCACTCATCGGTTCGGACCGCGCGTTGCCGTTTTCGTCCGTAAACACGGACATCAACCGCACCGGAAAGCTCTTGGTGAGGTAATCGACCACGTATTCTTTGCAGTCGCAGTTTATGTCGAGCGTGGCGGCAGGAGGCGCAGGTTTCCTTCGGTTTTCCATGATTTCACTCCAGATAATTACAGTTCCTTCGACCTCAACAAGTCGAAGGAAGTTAAATGCGAACAAGATCATCATTGCCGTTTCGAGCGGCCCCGCTCCGGGTCGAAGACCCGCCCAGACACGACACCCTACTCACCGCATTCCTCTCCTCTCTGTCGCTCGACGAGAGGTCAGCCTGTGCGGTTCTGTTTGGCGCTGCTGCCCGCCATTTCCTGCATTGGCTGGAACTCCATGGGATCGCGGTCCGCACGATCGACGATCGGGCTGTTCGGCGGTTCGAGAAGCACCGGTGCCGGTGCCACCGGTATTCAGCGCAGCAGCCAGTATATAAGGCGGACATGGCAGCGCGAGTCAGACGCTTCGTCCGCTTCCTGGAAGATCAAGGCTACGTCGAAGTCGACGACGGGATCGACGATCTGCCACGGCACCTCGCCGACTATTTCGACGCGATCAATAGCCTGCAACTCGCGCAGGGACCGGCGCAGTCCTATCGATCCGAGGCCGAGCATGTCGTGGCCTGGCTTCGCATTGCGCGACGACGGTGGGCCGATATCGACGACACGATCATCGACCAGTACGCCGTGCATGATTGTCGTTGCCCGGTCTGGCGCAAGCGGGGCAAGCTGGTCACCACGGGCACCAAGCGGCGGCGGCGCTGCGCTCGGCACTTCGTCGAGTTTCTGCGGGGTCGAGGCGTCATCCCATCGGTCGAACCGGTGGTGGACGATAACCCGCACATGGCGGCATATCTGACATGGCTCAAGCAACATCGCGGCGCGACCGACGAGACGATCCGGCGTTACCGGACCGATATCACGCGGCTCATGCCCATGCTCGGCGAGCCTTCAAAATGGGATGCAGCCGCTCTCAGGCGCGCGTTCCAACGACGAAGCAAGGAGACGCCGGGTTCGGCATCGCTGCTCGTCACGATAATGAGGAGCTACATTCGGTTTTTGATCGTGCAAGGCGAGTGCCGACCGGCATTGTTGCACGCGATACCATCAGTGCAACGCTACCGCCTTTCGGCGTTACCCCGTCACGTTGACCCGGCCACGATCGAGAAGATCATTGCAGCCTGTCCGACTGATCGGCCGGTGGAAGTCCGCGACAAGGCCATCATTCTCCTGCTCGCCAGGCTCGGATTGCGAGCGGGCGATGTCCGGGACATGCGGCTCGACGATATCGATTGGCGGGGCGGGTACATCCGGGTCAAGGGCAAGACCCGAAGGCCGGACCGGTTGCCACTGCCGCAGGATGTCGGCGACGCGATTCTGGCATATCTTGCGGCAGCCCGCCCGAAGGCCGTCGAAGAGCATCTGTTCCTGCGCGTGCAAGCTCCGTTCCGGCCATTCAGCTCGTCCGCGGAGATCGCAGGCATCGTTGCACGCACGCACGAGCGCGGTGGGATCGAAGGGGTGCCGACCGGGTCGCACATATTCCGGCATTCGCTTGCCACCAACTTGCTGCGCACCGGCGCGGGCTTGGAGTCCGTTGGGACCATCCTGCGTCACAGCTCGCCCGAGACCACTGCCATCTACGCCAAGGTCGATCTGCCGATGCTCATGAAGATCGCGCAGCCCTGGCCCGGAGACCTGCCATGTTGAACACACACATCTCAAGATACGTCGCTCTGCATCGCAGCCTGGGTCGCAAGTATTCCGAACAGGACCGGATGCTCCGCCAGTACGCTGCCTACGCCGAGGGTTTCGGCGATCGGCACACTCAGGTCCAGCGCATCTACGACTGGTGCCACACGTCAAGCTCACAATATGTGGCCCGCCGGAGGTTCGACACCGCACGTAACTTCAGCCTTTTCGCTCAGGCCGAAGATTCAGGCCACGAAGTTCCGCCTGCCGGCGTCTTCGGCCGGGGCAAGCGGCCACGCCCGACGCCGACCATCATTGAACCGGACCAAGTGCGGGCGATCATGACTGCAGCATTGGACGTTCCACCCCAAGGCACGATCAGCCCATACACATACCATTACCTGTTCGGCCTGCTCGCGGCGACAGGTCTCCGGATTTCCGAGGCCCTCGCGTTACAATGCAACGATCTGGTCGAGGATGGCCTGATCGTCCGCAACGGCAAGTTCGGCAAGCAGCGGCTGATTGCCTTGCAGCCATCGACGCGCCAAGCACTCGAAGCCTATCTCGCCCTCCGCGAGAAGCACGCGGCCAGGGGCAACGACCTGTTCGTCACTATCCGGGGACGGGCACCGCACAAGGTGCGCGCCCACGTCGTGTTCGTCAGATTAGCCCGGCAGCTCGGATATCGTGGACCAACCGGTACGGCGGGCATGCGACTCCACGATCTGAGGCACACCTTCGCTGTCCGCTCGCTTGAGGCATGTCCGCCCGACAGGGAGGCGATCGCACACCACATGGCCGGACTCAGCGTCTATCTGGGGCACGCGTCGGTCGCCAACACGTATTGGTATCTCGAAGCCACTCCGGTGCTGCTGCGCGACATCGCTGCCGCCAGCGAGCAACTTTACCGGGGAGAAGCGGCATGACGGCGCTCGCTCCCCATCTCTCGGCATACCTGCGTGAACATCTGCCACGCGAACGTGCCGTCAGCCCGCACACGGTGAAGACTTATGCCAACTGCTTCGTCCTCCTCGTTCAGTTCGCTGCCGATCGGCTGAAGCGTCGGCCGACCGATCTTGAGATCGAGGATCTCGGCACCGACATGATCATGGCCTTCCTGGACCATGTAGAGACCGGCCGCGGCAGCTGCGTGCGGACCCGTAATGGCAGGCTCGCTGCGATCCGGTCCTTCTTCCGGTATATCGAGTATCGCATTCCAGCCTGCCTCGATCAGGCTCTCCGCGTCAGATCGATCCCGACCAAGAAGACTGACAAGGCGCTGATCGACTATCTCGACCGGGCCGAGATCAAGGCGTTGCTCGACGCCCCCGATCCCCGCACTCGGCTTGGCACCCGCGATCGCGCCATGCTGCATCTGGCCTATGCCGGCGGGCTCCGGGTATCGGAACTTGTGTCGCTGCAGCTGCGCGATTTCCCGGACCGCTCCCTGTCCACCGTGCACATCATGGGCAAGGGTCGGCGTGAACGGGTCCTGCCGCTCTGGAAGGAGACCCAGTTCGCATTGCGCGCGTGGCTTGCGATACGGCCCGACGCGCAAGCTGCCGAGATATTCCTCAATGCCAACGGGCAACCCATGACCCGTGACGGGTTCGCATTCCGTTTGGCCGAGCACGTCAAGACCGCGGCAACGAAGCAGCCGTCGATCCTCGGCAAACGGGTTACGCCGCATGTGTTGCGCCATTCCAGCGCGATGCACACGCTCGCGGCGACCGGGGACATCCGCAAGGTCGCGTTGTGGCTTGGCCATGCCAGCATACAGAGCACCGAGACATACCTGCGGGCCGATCCCGAGGAGAAGCTGCAAATCCTCGCGGCTCATGGTGCCCCCGCCATCAAGCCCGGGCGCTTCAAGCCACCATCCGATGCCCTGATTACCATGCTTACCGATGTTCGAAGGCGGGCCTAGCCCGTCACCGAACATTCCCCCTGACCCTCATATTATCTGGAGTGAAATCATGGAAAACCGAAGGAAACCTGCGCCTCCTGCCGCCACGCTCGACATAAACTGCGACTGCAAAGAATATGTGTAATGTTGAGCTCAACATTAGATCGCTTCGCGGGGGGAGAGATCGATTTCGAGTGCTTCACGTTCTGCATCGGAGAGATCGGCGAGGCGGCGGTTGAGCATGGCTTCGGCGGTCGAGACGAGTTGAACTACAACAGCGTTGCCGTCGGCAAGTGCCGTATCAATCGCAGGCAGAAGGCTTGGCAGCTTCATCGATAGAAGGAGCTGCGCGAAGAAGCGCTGCTTGGTGCCTTCAAACACCGAAAGCGCAGCCGATTTGGCGCCTGAATTCAGGGTATCGCCGCTGTCAGTGTCGACGATCCGGGTTGCCTCGAGTGCGTCGCGCAGGTTGGAATGAATGATTGCCCAGGCGTCTGCATAGGCGTCGTAAACCGCCACTTGGTCGGGGGTCAGGCAATGCTCGAGAATCTCGTATTCAACTCCGGCGAATGAGAGTGCCCTCGCCGCGTACAGTCCGAGTGCCTTCAGATCACGGGCGACCAGTTCCATTGCAGCGATACCGCCATCGCGGATGTCTGCGACGAAGGCTTCGCGATTGGCAAAAGCCGTTTCGGGACCCCACAGGCCAAGACGGGTGGCATAGGCGAGATTATTGACGTCGGATGCCCCGGTCGCAGACGCGTAGAGCACGCGAGCGCGCGGCAACAGATTCTGGATGCGAACACCGGCAATGCCCTGTTCCGATCCTTTTACCTTACCACGTGAGCCTTCCCCGCCAGCGGCGTTGGCCATCGCATGGGCTTCGTCAAAGACGATGAGCCCGTCGAAGTCCTCCCCTGCCCATTCGAGAATCTGCTCGAGCCGGGTCGCGTCGCTGCGGCCCGAGCGTAGTGTCGGATAAGTCACGAAGAGTATGCCTTCGCGCATCCCGATCGGGACACCGAGCTTCCATTGACCAACGGGCTGAACGTCGATGGGAAGGCCGCCGAGCGCGCTCCAATCGCGGCGGGCATCTTCGAGCAAAGCTTCGTTCTTGGAAATCCAGATGTGGCGCCGTTCGCCCCTCACCCACCGGTCGAGGATGACAGAGGCGACTTGCCGACCTTTGCCTGCACCAGTTCCGTCACCAAGAAAGTAGCCCATCCGGTAAGCACGCCCCTCGGCGCTCGCCTTCAAGGCGGAGCCCTTGTCGTCGGGCTCGAACCGGCCCGGCAGATCGCGGGCATGAGCGCTAGCGGCATAGATCAGGGTCTCGGCCTGCGCAGCGGATAAGGCGCCTCCAGCAATGATGCTCGAAGGAAGCTGAGGCACCACTTCGGGCACGGGTGCGGTTATCGAACCCATCGCGACAGATTCGACCAGCGGGGTCGGATGCGGGACAGCATCTGCAATCGAGATCCGGCTCGGTCGGTAAGGCAAATAATGCCCAACCTGGCTTTCGATCGGCGCAGGTGCTTCGAGCGGAGTAAATTCAAGCGGCAGGATCGACGCCGCTGCCGCGGCTGGATGGACCTTAAGTGGAACCGGTTTCGTCTTGTTCGCCACCAGTCGAAGCGGCAAGGCTGGCTTGGTGCCGATGCTGGGTTCGGCGGGCAGGCTTACCCGGTCAGGCAGCATATCGATCAGCAAATGAAGCTCGGCAAAGTTTGCCGGCTGGGCGATGATCGGGCTGTTACCATCCTCAGCCTTGTCGAGAACCACGAGCCGGGTTGAGATCGAGGTGCCCTGCTTGACGAAACCGCGCTCGATCGTCGCGTTTAGACGCAACGAGACGGGACCAGCGATCCCGACAAGAAACTTCGGAAGCTCGAACCATTCGGGCATCACTGCGACCAGGCGGCCACCGGGCAGAAGGCGCTTCCAGGCAGAACGCAGGTGCCGGTCGCCAGTGCGGCCATCGTGGCCCCTCTCGATACCGTGTGAATAGGGCGGGTTCATCAGCACCACGCTCGGCCCCACGTCGGGCGTGAGAAGTTCGTCGATCAGTTCCGCGTCAAATCCCGTGACTGTCGCGTCCGGAAACACGGCGCCCAGGCATTCGCGGCGCAGCGGCGATATCTCGTTGAGAGCGAGACGCGCAGCTGCCTTTGCTGCCCATACGCCCAGCATCCCGGTTCCGGCCGACGGTTCGAGGACCAGTTCAGCGGCAGAAATCGCGCATGCTTTCGCCGCGATCCAGGCCAGGCGGGGCGGCGTTGCGAATTGTTGCCACTCGATTTGCTCGTCGCTCCGGTTGGACTGGGTCGGGACCAGAGCTTCAAGGCGCATAAATGCATCATCGGCGAAGCTGGACGACATCCTAGGAGCAAATTCTGTTGCCTGCGCCAGAAACAGCACCTGAGCCAGTTCCAGTGCGGCATGGGCATCGCGAACGGACCAGCGTCCTTCGGCGTCGCTACCGCCGAAGTGATCGGCCATGGTGGCGTTCATGGTGAGCCGCGAGATTGCTTGATCTGCAGCGAGCCGCGCGGCCAGCGCCCTCGCCGCTGCCAACACTTGCGGCTCGGCGGGATCGGAAAATGCGAAAGCGGTATTTGCGTGTGACATGGGAGACCTCCTGAAGAGGCCCTGGGTTTGTCCGGGTGTCCGTTCGGATGGATCCGCCGGGGGGCCTCACAAGGCCCCAAGCCCGCTTTCCTCTCACCGACATTCAGACCGCAGCGCGGACTGAGCGCATGAGCACATCATTCCAATCCTCGCCGATTAGCTCCGGACGCCTGGTGACAATCAGCCGCCCTTCGCAAGCGTAAGCCTCGCGCGCACGCTCTTCAGCAAGGCGCCCGCCCGCATCATTGTCGACAAAAAGATACAGCTGCCGCACAGAAACCGGGATTGTGGCCAGGCCGAAGCGTTCGTTTCCTAGAGTCGCCCAGCAGGGAACATTGAACATTTGCATCGCTGAGAGGGCCGTTTCGTTTCCTTCTGCAAGGCCAAGGCGTCCCCCATCCGGGTACGCGAAACGCACCGCGCCAGAACCGGGGCTGCCTAACGCACGCCTCGGCTGATCGAAAGAAGCCAAGCTGGTTTTGTCGAGGTCAAGGAAGGAGCGGTGCAGCGCCAGAATTCCGGCATCATTGCGCACGGCCGCCACCATCGCCGGTAGAAACCGGACAGCACCCTTTGGCCCCAGCGGCATACGCGGGTGGAAACGCAGCTCCGGCGAAGAAATCGTGATGCCTCTGGACACGAGGTACTTCTCGGCGGGGCTGCCAGCGATGGTCGACGCCTCACGCCAGAGCCTCAGCGCATTGCGATTGGCGACTTCCTCGCGCGGTTCGGCCACGATCGGACCACTCGTGCCATCGAACAGGTCCGCAATTCGTATTCCGAGCCCGGCCATGGCTTCTATCACCGCCTCGTTCGTGCAGCCGGCAAAGCAATGAACAAGGATTGCGCGCTTTCCGAGTGTGATGCTTAGCGAAGGAGTGCGGTCGTCGTGGGCCGGGCAGCAGCACATTCCGCGCGAACGCGACCAGGCACCGCCCAGTTGCTCGACTATCTTGCGCGCGCGGTTTTCCAGTTGCAGACCTCGGAACCGGGATGATCGGTGTTGGTGCATGGGGGCATCTCCATCGTAACGTGCCTCCACCCGCGCAGCCTCCGCTCTGCGTCGCTGACGTTTCATTTTCCTACATCATATGTTCTATATATGTTCCATCCCGATTCAACCACTAAAGGATTCGGGAATGAGACTGAAATCGGCAGTAGCCGCAGTGGCAACGGCAGGACTTGGGTTCCTCCTACCCGCTCACGCGCAGGAACTGGAAGCCCCTCAGATGACCGTTGCCTCGGAGTTGACGACCGACGGCTTCCGCGTTGCAGAAGGAACCGATGGCTTTCGTCTCGTCGAACACGGCATTTGGAGAATGCCTCCAGCGGGCTCGTCCGAGCAGTCGGCTACCGATGCGGGTCGAACCTATCTGCCCTATCGATATCCAAAGCCCCAAGGCAGCGCGCCATCCGGCTTCCGTCGAGCAAGCTACCTTCCTCATGTTTACGCCGCTGAGGCTCAATACTCGCTACCAAGTGGTCTTCTCGACGCGCTTGTATGGACGGAGTCCCGATATAATCCTCTGGCGATCAGCAAGGCTGGCGCCGCGGGTTTGGGGCAATTGATGCCAGGTACAGCGCGGGACCTTGGCGTTTCAAATCGCTTCGATCCCAAGGCGAACATCTTGGGTGCGGCCCGATACTTGCGCCAGATGCTCGACAAGTTCGGGGTAGTTCATTTGGCCCTCGCCGCTTACAATGCAGGTCCCGGTGCCGTCGAGCGCGCCGGCGGTGTTCCACGCAACGGCGAGACGCCGGCCTATGTGCGCGAAGTGCTGCGCTATTGGCGTTTTTGAGCGGGGGGCATTGTGAGTGCAGGTCGAATACGCGTGTCGGGGATGTTAAGCCGCGGTAGACGCGGAATGTTCCTGACCACAACAGACGAAGTCGTCTGGATCATCGAGAGCAACGAACCCGAATCCGAATTCGTCGGATCAGCGGTGATTGTCGAGGGGGTTGTCGCAGGTCGAGATCGTTTGCGCGCAGACTGGATTGGACCGGTCTGATTGAAGCCATCGTTATCAGGCTGCGCGCTTTCCTGCCTTCTTGATGTCGATCACCTTCCCGCCGCTCAGATAGTCAGCCCAGTCCTGCATCATGCGGCGCCGAGGAGCCAGGTATTCAGCGGCATTGTAAGCTCCACGCACGTCGTTTTTCTCCGAATGCGCGAGCTGTAGTTCGACCCAATCCTCATGGTATTTCCTGATCCACATGGGCGGCTTACCAAACTCGACCAACTGCTCATTGGCCCAGGTGCTCGCCAAGCCGCGGAAGCCGTGTACGGTTTGGCGACTGTGGTATCCGAGGCGATAGAGCGCGTAGATCATTGTGTTCTCTGAAAGTGGCTTGTTCGGGCCGTTGCCCGGGAAGAGAAACTCGCCCGGCGCTGCTGCTATCATAGATTTCGCGATGTGCGTTGCCTGCTGCGGGAGGGGCACCAAATGCTCCCGTCCCATCTTCATTCGCTCGGCTGGTATGCGCCAGACAGGTGATTTGCCGCCCAGGTCTTCAAACTCGGATTTGGCGGCGAAACGGAGCTCCTTGGTTCGAACCCAAGTCAGGAGAGCAAAGAGAACAGCGTCACGGGTGATCGCGGACCGTCGTTCGCCCTCTTCCTGGTAGGCATGCAGCTTGTCGATGAATGCGGGCAATTCGCTGAGCGGCAGCCGGCTCATATGCTTCACTCTTGGTCGCGGCTTTAGAGCCCCACGCAAATGTGCCGTCGGATCATTCGAGGCCAGGCCACACGCGATTGCGAACTGGAAGACTTGCCCCACCCCTTGCTTAGCACGCCGGCTGATATCGAGCGCGCCTCTTGCTTCGATTTTGCGTATCATCGCCAGGACGTCGGGCGCCGTGATTTCATGCACGAGTTTCTGGCCGATGGCTGGAAAGACGTCCCTTTCCATGCGCGACCAGACGCGCTCGGCGTGCGCGGAATTCAGCGCGCTCTTTCGATTTTCATGCCAGCGCTTTGCGACCTCGAAGAAGGTGGCTCCCTCCTGCGAGATCACTTCTCCCTTGGATTTCATTGGATCCTTGCCTTCAGCGAGCAAAGCCTTTGCGGCGGTACGCTTGTCGCGCGCGGCAGCTATCCCGAGCTCTGGGTAAGCGCCGAACGAAAGCAACTTCTCCTTGCCCGCGAAGCGGTACTTCATCCGCCATAACTTTGACCCGTTCGGCTGTACGAACAGGAATAAGCCATCCCCGTCGGCCAGCTTGTAGGCGCGCTCGCGTGGCTTGGAATTTCGGGCCTGGATCTCCGTGAGAGGCATTGGGGGTATCGCTCCTTTCCGATACTTCGCGAAAATACCCCCAAAATACCCCCACACCAAATCTGGCTGCATGTGGAAGACCATGGGCGCATGCGGACGCGAATCACCCGCAACCCTCTGCTTTTCTTTCGATTTTTGGAAAAATACGGAAGCTAGCGGAAGCTTCCGGATCAAGGAATGGTAGCGGAGGAGGGACTCGAACCCCCGACACGCGGATTATGATTCCGCTGCTCTAACCGGCTGAGCTACTCCGCCCCGAAAGGCCGCCCGTGGGCGAGCCGCGCCTATAAGCAGGCGGTCTGCGCCGGTCAATATCGTCCGCGCATGCCGCGAAAATTCCTTTCAAACGCCGTTTCCCACAGTCCGTCGCGGTAATGGTGGGCGGCGAGGCCCGCGATTGCCAGCGGCCGGGCGCGGAAATCGCGCCGCAGTTCGGCGAGCAGCGCCCGCGCCGCTGCTGGATCGGCCTTGTTCTGGACCGTGATGTGCAGGCGCGGCGTGCCGCGGTCCTGCGCGGCGAGCAGGCCCGCGAAACGGTCCGCGATGCGCGCCCGGATCGCCAGCAGGTCGGGGCTTTCGACGCGAAAGGCGACGCCGCGATCGAGCAGGTAGATGTCCGAAACACGTGCCACAGGCGGCGGCGTGTCGGCGACGATGGCGCGGATCAGCCGGGCGAGTTCGTCGAGGGCCGATGGCGGCAGATGATGGAACAGCGTGATATGCGACGCCACGCGATTACGGCTGGGCGGATAATGAGCGACCCGCAGCGCGTCGAAGAAGCGCTGGTCGGCCGCGCCCGTCGTTGCGGTAACGACGACGGGCGCGGCGCCAGAGGCCCGGACGGGAGGGGGATTGCCCGGGTCGCCAGTCACGAGAAGGGATGGGCGCGGCGGGAGGGGGGATGGCCATCGTCCATGGGACGCCCTTTCTCGATGTCGGGCGCTTTCGGCCAATCCTTTGCGGCAATCCAATCGATTTCCTGGGTCACAATGATCGCCTGCGCCGATGAGAGCGAAAAAGCGCCCCGTTACAAACTGTTCCAGAAGCGATGCAGCGCCGCCGCGACCGCTTGCGGGCGTTCGGCGATCGCCCAATGCCCCGCATCCTCGATGACCGTCAGCGGCGTGCCGGTGCGGGCGGCGTAGCGCTGCGCCACCGCCAGAGCGACATAGGGATCGTTCGCGCCCCAGATCAGCGCGCCCCGCGCGGGAAGGTCCGGAAGGTCGCGCGCCCAGTCGTGCCGGAAGCTGAGCCCCTTCGCCGAGCGGTAGAGGCGCAGGATCGCGCGGCGCTTGTCCCTGCCCGCCCATTGCCGCGCCTCTTCCTCCGCAATGGCGGCGGGAAGCCCCTGCGCGACGAGTCCCTTCGCCAGCGCCGCCGGACGGCTCAGCGCCATGAAGATTTCGCCGAGCAGCGGCGTGTTCCAGATCCGCGCGATGCGGTGGCCGCGATAATCGGGGTCGATCACGGCGTTCGACACCGCCCAGCTTCGGATGAGGCCGGGGCGCAGCATCGCGACGCGCTGCGCGATCAGGGCGCCCCAGTCGTGGCCGACGATGTCGATCGGGCCATGCACGCGCGCCAGCGCCGCCGCCTCCCCCACCGCCCAGTCGGCATAGGCCTCTTTCGTCGCGGGGAAATGCGCGGGCAGCGGGGCCGTGAAGCCGGGCAGTGCGGGCGCCGCGACCGGCGCATCGCCGAGGTCGAGCGCGTCGAGTAGCGGGCGCCAGACCGCGGGGCTGTCGGGAACGCCGTGGAGGAAGAGTTTCGCGGTCGCCATCGTCGCTTCGCCTTTCCTTCGCCCTTCCGAACGCGCGGCCCTATCCGTACGGCGCAAGGCTGCCAGCCGTCCCGGCTTTCGCCGCGACGGCGCTTGTCCTACATCTCCCCGCGCTCGCGCCGGATCTCATACCATTTCTGCACATTGGCATTATGCTCGGACAGCGTGCGCGCAAAGATATGGCCGCCGTCGCCCTTGGCGACGAAGAAGAGATAGTCGTTGGGTTCAGGGTCGAGAACCGCCGCGATCGACGCCTTGCCGGGATTGGCGATCGGCCCCTTCGGCAGACCGACCATCGCATAGGTGTTGTAGCCGTTCACCGCCTGGATTTCGGACCGCAGGATACGACGGCCGAGCGGCTTGCCCCTGGTGATCGGATAGATGATCGTCGGATCGGCCTGCAGCTTCATGCCGACCGCGAGCCGGTTGGTATAGACGCCCGCGACGGTGCGACGCTCGGCGGGGACGCCGGTTTCCTTCTCGACGATCGAGGCGAGCGTGATCGCCTCGCCCCGGTCCTTCGCCGCGGTGCGCGGGGTGCGTTTCGCCCAGAGCTCGGCAAAGGCCTTGTCCATCGCCGCCTGCATCCGCTTCAGCACCGCGGCACGGCTTTCGCCGGTGGTGAAGGCATAGGTATCGGGCAGCACGCTGCCCTCCGCGGGCACCGCCACCTCGCCCGTCAGGCGCGGTTCGGCCATCAATCGCTCCCACACCATGATCGAGGGCATGCCTTCGGGAATCATCACGAAGCGCTGCACGGTCTTGCCCGACTGCAGCAGCGCGAGGATATCGCCGGCGCCCATGCCCTTCTTCACTTCATATTCGCCGGGTTTGATCGGCTTGTCAGAGCCGAGGAAGCGCGCCCGGTTGCGGAAGGCGGACGCCGACGCGACGCCAGCCTTCTCGAGGATCTCGCCCGCCTTCGCGATGCTCGCGCCCGGCGGGATGACGACCACCGTATCGCGCGGCGCGCCGCCCGAGCAGGCGGCGAGCAGCAGCGCGAGGATCGCAATCGTCAGCCAGCGAAACGGACGCACCAGAGTCTCCCGTCAGTCCTTGCCCGGCGGCCTAAAGCCACAAAAGCCCCGCATGTGCGGTATGCTTTTGTGTCCTCTGCGGCTTTAAACCGGGCCCGGTCGAGCGCACGCGCCTGCTAGAGCATGGCGGCGCAATGTAGGAAAGAGGTTTCAGTCCGGCTCGAGCTACTCCTCGACCGCCTTGACGATCAGGCTGGCGTTGGTGCCGCCGAAGCCGAAGCTGTTGTTGAGTGCCGCGCGCACCGGGCGCTTCCTGGCCTTGTGCGGGACGAGATCGACGCCCTCGGTCCCCTCGTCGGGGTTGTCGAGGTTGAGCGTCGGGGGGACGATCTGGTCGCGGATCGCGAGGATGCAGAAGATCGTCTCGACCGCGCCGGCGCCGCCGAGCAGGTGGCCGATCGCCGACTTGGTCGAGCTCATCGACACGTCGCCGATCGCGTCGCCGAACAGGCGCTTGACCGCGCCGAGTTCGATCGTGTCGGCCATCGTCGAGGTGCCGTGCGCGTTGATATAGTCGATGTCGGCCGGGGTCATGCCCGCCTTCTTCAGCGCCATCTCCATCGAACGATAGGCGCCGAAGCCGTCGGGGTGCGGCGCGGTGACGTGATAAGCGTCGCCCGACAGGCCGTAGCCGACCACCTCGGCATAGATTTTCGCGCCGCGTGCCTTCGCATGCTCATATTCCTCGAGCACGACGACGCCCGCGCCCTCGCCCATCACGAAGCCGTCGCGATCCTTGTCATAGGGGCGGCTCGCCTGTTCGGGGCGGTCGTTATAGCTCATGTTGAGCGCGCGCGCCTGCGCGAAGCCGGCGATGCCGATCGGGCAGATCGTCGACTCGGCGCCGCCCGCGAGCATGATGTCGGCGTCGCCGTCCTTGATCATCCGCGCCGCGTCGCCGATCGAATGCGCGCCGGTCGAGCAGGCGGTGACGACGGCATGGTTGGGACCCATCAGCCCGTATTTGATGCTGACCTGACCCGAGATCAGATTGATCAGGCGACCGTGGACGAAGTGCGGGCTGACGCGGCCAGGGCCCTTTTCGGCGAGCAGCAGGCTCTCGCTCTCGATGCCCGGCAGGCCGCCGATCCCCGACCCGATCGAACAGCCCGCGCGCAGCTTCTGCTCATCGGTCATCTCGGTCAGGCCGGCGTCCTCGATCGCCTGCCCGGCGGCGTCGATGCCGTAGATGATGAAGGGGTCGACCTGGCGCTGCACCTTGTGATCGACGCGCTTCATCGGGTCGAAGCCATATTCGTGATCCGCCGGCTTCACCTCGCACGCGATCGTGCATTTCTGGTCCGACGCGTCGAAGCGGGTGATCGTCCCCGCGCCCGACTTTCCGGCGATCAGATTGGCCCAGCTCGTTTCGACGTCGCCGCCCAGCGGCGTCACCAAACCCAAACCCGTCACCACAACCCGGCGCATAGTCATTCCTTTCGTCGGGCCTCGCCTCTTCGGGGCGCGGCATCATCTTTGTCAGGGCATGCCCAAAAAAAAGGCTTCCCGGCCATGGCGCGCAAGCGCTGGGAGCCGGGAAGCCGGAAACGCGTGGGCGGCGTCGCCGCCGCGTCCGGCCGCGCCGGACCGAACGGGCCTAGCCCTTGTTCGCTTCGATATAGTCGATCGCATCCTTGACGGTGGCGATCTTTTCCGCCGCATCGTCGGGAATCTCGACGCCGAATTCTTCCTCGAACGCCATCACCAGTTCGACGATATCGAGACTGTCGGCGCCCAGATCGTCGATGAAGCTCGCTTCCTCGGTGACTTTGTCGGCTTCGACGCCCAGATGCTCGACGACGATCTTCTTAACCTTTTCGGCCGAATCGCTCATGCACAGTTCCTTTTTTTCTGACTGTCTCGTGAATGTTGGAATTTGCCCTAGTGTCCGTCGGCGGGGCTGGCAAGAGGCTGGCGTCACGACCGCGGCCATACGCCGCATCGACACACCGCCCCCCGGACAAGGCGCAGGCCGACCGTCGCCCCCTTTCTGCTGTTCGGCCACCTGTCCCCGGAAATAGGGGGTAGAGCCGCCGGCTTCAAGGACGAACCCACAGCCGATCGCGATGATCATGCCCCCGGAAAGCGATGCGGGCCGTGTTCCGGTCAACCGCGCGGGGCGGCCGGCACCACGCCCGAATCGCGTAGCGCCGCCGCGGCGTGCCGGACCACGGCGGGCGTGATCATGAACTGGCCCAGCACCTTTTCGGGCTCGGTGCCCGCCGGCTGCCGCGTATAGGTCAACAGGCGCTGCCAGAGCTGACGCCCCTCGGCCAGATGGCCTTGCCGCGCCAGGACGATCGACCGCACCACCAGATATTGCGGCTCCATGTTGCTGGGCGACGGCATGCCGTCGAGGATGGCGCGCGCCTCATCGACTTCGCCGCGCTGCGACAGCACGAACGCAAGCGTGACCGCCGGAACCCCCGCATAGCTGGCGTCGAGCGCGAGCGACCGGCGCAGCAGCGCCTCTCCATTGTCGCCGATGCCGCACGTCAACTTGAACAGCCCGATGAAGCCGGCCATGTCGGGATCATAGGGATTGAGCCGGACCGCGGCATTGCCCATCGCCTCCCCCGCGGCGCAATCGCCGGCATAGAAATGGGCGCGCGTGATCGCGAACAGGCCGGCCGGCGTGTTCGGACCGTTTTCATAGGCGCGCTCGGCCAGCCCGCGCGCCTCGGCGAAGATCGCCTTGCCCTGCGGCGTCCCCCGCTGCGGCCCCCAGTCACCGAACCGAAGCCAGGACAGCGCATTGAGCAGCACCGGGTCGCGCGGCGCGCGCTCGACCGACGCGCGCAGGCAGTCGCCGACCCTACGCGCCCCTTCCGCGGTGCGATTCTGCCGCATCCGGCTGAACTGGGCCAGACAGGGGTAGCCGGAAGCGTAATCGTCGGGCTGACGGCGGAGCTGGTCGCGAACGATCACCCCGTAATCGCCGGCGATCTGGGCGATCGCGGGCTCGAGCTGACCGAATTCGGGCACGTCGCCGTCATTCACCCGCACCTGCGTCGACCAGATGGCCCGCTGGTCGGCGACGCGATTGAGCACCAGCGTCACGTCGACCGGCCCCTCGACCGTCCGCACCACCGAACTGTCGAGTCGGTAATCCGCGCGGTCGCGCCGGTCGTCCTCGCGGCTCCGCGCGCTCAGCAGGTCGACGAACTCGAAGCGGCGGATACCGTCGCGCAGCTTGCCGTCGAGCGCGCGCGCCAGCGCCCGCGAAACCGCGCTCTCCCCCGCTTCGGGGGCGCTGATCTCGACCAGCGGCATCGGGTCGATATTGCCCTGGAATACCGCCTGCTGCCCGCGCCAGGCCCACCATCCCGCGAGCGCCGCGAGCCCCGCCAGAACGAGCACGGCGAGCAGGACAGTGCGGCGTCCGCGCCGCAAACGCGCCGGGGGCAGCGCGGCGGCTTCGTGCGAAGGCGTCGCGACCGGGTCGACCGATGCCGCGGCGGACGCTTCCGCAGCATTTTCGGCGGAGCGGGCCGGCGGCGGCGCGGCACGATGCTGGACGACGATTTCATAACTGCCCTGCGGAACGCGCAGGCGGTGCACCCAAGGCGTATCGGCATAATAGCGGTCGAGCAGGTTGCGCAGGCGCCCGACCATGACGCGGGGATAGCTGTCGAGCGAGGGGTCGAAATCGTGGCTGCGCCCCAGCGCCTCGGTCGCGATCTCATAGGCCTTGGGGGCGCTCCGCGCGCCGCGCAGCCGGTGATCGGCCAGATATTGCAGCAATCGCGACAACACCGGCGAGCGAACGAACAGCGGTGATTCGAGCAGGCGGCGCAGTTCCTGTTCGACGATCCGGTCGCCGGCGTCGCTGCTCTCCGACTCGTTCGTTCCTGTATGATTCATTCTACCCTCGATGCTCCCCGACGAGCTGCTGCGGTAGATACGCCAATCCCGGAGCACGACCAGACACCGTTACGGCCATGTAACGGTAACAGATAGGCCGGAACGCGCCATGCTGAAAATTGGTTCCCACCAATCCGGCCAAAATCCGGTGAAACAATCTTAGCATTTGGTTATCAAGTAGCGACAACCCGCTACGTGACCCCATGTAACTATCATTTCCCCGTCACCGCTGCCACCTTTCAATCGTCGCGGTGCCCCCCACAACACCGTGGTCTGGTCTGAGACATGTTCTCAGTTCGACGAATTGAAGCCGGTGGGTTGAAGAATGCGAGCTGGTCCCTGGCATTCTTCGCAACACCTGTCGGCTTCATACACTGAGACTTTGCCGGAGGGGACATAGCCCCACCTGTGTCCCCTCCGGCAGGTCCGCTCTCCCCCTCATCACCACGATCAGAAGCGTGTCCGGACTTGTCCGGTCCGCGCCGTATCCCGCAATATCGGGCGTCGGCGCCAATCCGTCGTGCGATGAAAGGGCGCCGGCTCGTGCCGACGCCCATGGTGCTGCCGAAACGCTTCGGCTCAGCTTTAGCTTTTCGTCGCGGCGCCGGCCTGACACGGGCCGGTGTGCGTGCTGACCACCTGCATCACCATTTCCATGTCGTCGCCGGTCGGGATCTTGCCCTTGGTCGTGATGGTCACGTCGCTCTTCTTCGCTTCCATCGTTCCGGCCATCGCCATGTCCATCGTCTGGCCGTTGGCGGTGCAGGTGCCCGCGACGTCGATCTTGCCGCCAGCGACATCCTTTTTCGACCATTTGCATTCGCCGCCGTTGCCCGAGCCTTCCTTGGCGAGTTCGGCCGCGATATCCTCCTTGTCGACCTGTTCCTGCGTGAAGCACTGATCCATGCCGCTCTGGCCCTCGACCATCTGCTTCATGCCGGCCTTCATTTCCTCGGGCATGCCGGGAACCTCGAACTTGACCAGCTTGACCTCGGTCTTCCAGTTGCCTGCCTCGCGCTTCACCGGGCCGTCGCTGTTCGCCGACTTGCTGCATCCCGTCACCGCCATGGCAACGCCAAGGGCCGCGATCGTCACAAATTTCCTCATATATTCCATCCTTCTGCTGGATTGGGCGATAACCCCGATGCGATCCATTTGGTTGCCGTCACGCCACGTTGTCGTGGCAGGCAAACGATACCATATTCCTCGTGATGGCAATCCAGATTCGCACCTCGCTCGACGAAATCGACACCAGCGGCGATTATGTCCCGCACCGCCCCGCACGTCCCGACAAGGTCGAGGGCGGCAAGCGCTTCGAACTGGTCAGCGACTATCAGCCCGCCGGCGACCAGCCGACCGCGATCCGCGAACTGGTCGACACCGCGCGCGCGGGCGAGCGCGACCAGGTGCTGCTCGGCGTGACCGGATCGGGCAAGACCTTCACCATGGCCAAGGTGATCGAGGAATTGCAGCGCCCCGCGCTGATCCTTGCGCCGAACAAGATCCTCGCGGCGCAGCTCTATGGCGAGTTCAAGAGCTTCTTCCCGAACAATGCGGTCGAATATTTCGTCAGCTATTACGACTATTACCAGCCCGAAGCCTATGTCCCCCGCTCCGACACCTATATCGAGAAGGAGTCGAGCGTGAACGAGGCGATCGACCGCATGCGCCACTCGGCGACGCGCGCGCTGCTCGAACGCGACGACGTGATCATCGTCGCCTCTGTATCGTGCCTTTACGGCATCGGGTCGGTCGAAACCTATTCGGCGATGATCTTCGACCTCAAGAAGGGACAGGTCGTCGACAGCGGAGAGATCATCCGCAAGCTGGTGGCGCTGCAATACAAGCGCAACGATCAGGCCTTTTCGCGCGGTAATTTCCGCGTCCGCGGCGACAGCCTGGAAATCTTTCCCTCGCACTATGAGGATATGGCGTGGCGCGTCAGCTTCTTCGGCGACGAGATCGAGGAGATCACCGAGTTCGACCCGCTGACCGGAAAGAAGATCGCCAACCTGAATTATGTCCGCGTCTTCGCCAATTCGCACTATGTGACCCCCGGCCCGACCCTGAAACAGGCGAGCGAGGCGATCCGGCACGAACTGGCCGAACGGCTGAAGGAACTGGAAGTCGAAGGACGGCTGCTCGAGGCGCAACGGCTGGAACAGCGCACCAATTTCGACCTCGAAATGATCGCGGCGACCGGAAGCTGCGCGGGAATCGAGAATTACAGCCGCTTCCTGACCGGCCGCCTGCCCGGCGAGCCACCGCCGACGCTGTTCGAATATCTGCCCGACAACGCGCTGCTGTTCGTCGACGAGAGCCACCAGACGATCCCGCAGATCGGCGCGATGTCGAAGGGCGACCACCGCCGCAAGATCACGCTGGCCGAATATGGCTTCCGCCTCCCCTCCTGCATCGACAACCGGCCGCTGCGCTTCGCCGAATGGGATGCGATGCGACCGCAGACGGTCAGCGTTTCGGCCACCCCCGGCACATGGGAGATGGACCGCACGCAGGGCGTCTTCGCCGAACAGGTGATCCGTCCCACCGGCCTGATCGATCCGCCGGTGATCATCCGCCCGGTCGAGGAGCAGGTCGACGACCTGATCGCCGAGGCGAAGGCGACCGCGGCGCAAGGATACCGCACCCTCGTCACCACGCTGACCAAGCGGATGGCCGAAGACCTGACCGAATATCTGCACGAGGCGGGGCTGAAGGTCCGTTACATGCATTCGGACGTCGAGACGCTGGAGCGCATCGAGATCATCCGCGACCTGCGGCTCGGCGTGTTCGACGTGCTCGTCGGCATCAACCTGCTGCGCGAGGGGCTCGACATTCCCGAATGCGGGCTGGTCGCGATCCTCGATGCCGACAAGGAGGGCTTCCTGCGCAGCGAGACCAGCCTCGTCCAGACGATCGGCCGCGCGGCGCGCAACGTCGACGGGCGCGTCATCCTCTATGCCGACCGCATCACCGGCAGCATGGAGCGCGCGATGCGCGAGACCGACCGCCGCCGCGAAAAACAGCAGGCGTATAATACCGAACACGGCATCACGCCGACCACGATCAAGCGCAATATCGGTGACATCATCGCGCATGTTGCGTCGAAGGATCAGGTCACGATCGACCTGGGCGACAACAAGCCCGACCATATGGTCGGCCACAATCTGCGCGCCTATATCGCCGAGCTCGAAAAGAAGATGCGCGACGCCGCCGCCGACCTGGAGTTCGAGGAAGCCGGCCGCCTGCGCGACGAGATCCGCCGGCTGGAGGCCGACGAACTAGGCCTGCCCCCGGACGAACAGGTCGCACCGCGCGTGGGACGCTCGAACGAAGGCAAGCCGGGAACGCGCAAGGGACGCTTCGGGAAGCAGAGCAAGACGAAGTGGGGGCGGTAGGCAATCGGGTTTCAATCCAAATCGCTGTGCGATTCGATCGAAGCTGCTTGGGCGTCCGCTGACGGACACCCATAGCACTTTCTTTGTGATGCTAATAAGCATGCATCCACAAAGGGAATCTGAAAAATGGTCAAGCCATCAGAGCTATTCGCTCTTTTGCTCGAAAATTCGAACCGCGAAGTTTCTTTTCGCGATTTCCTCGCCCTGATCATGGCGCTGGGTTTCGTCCATTCAAGAACCAAGGGCAGCCATCAGAGTTTCGTGCATCCCAAATGCACCAAATTGTTGGTCGTCCAGCCAAAGGGCAAGGATGCAAAGCGCTACCAAGTTCGCGAATTGCTTGATATGATCGAGGAATATGGCCTAGCTTTGGACGAATGATGCAGCATCGCTATCACATCAATGTTTTCTGGTATCCTGACGATAATTGCTGGATTGCCGATGTACCGGATTTGAAGCCTTGTTCAGCTCATGGCGACACGCCATCGGAAGCGATTGCCGAAGCCGAAATTGCTATCGAGCTTTGGCTTGAAACGGCGAAGGAAAGCGGACGCCCGATTCCTCCGCCGCGCTATCGGCCCGCAATTTACGCAGCCGCCTGACCGCTTCGACAAAAGGACGATCCCCGCCGACGAGCGCCCTTGCTCCCCTCCCGTGCGCTGCCTAGGGTCCGCGCGCAACTGGGGAGAATGAGATGAAATCTGGTCTGTCGCTGATCGCCTTGGCGCTCGCCGTCGCAACACCCGCGATGCTCCATGCCGAGGATGCCCCCGCTGACAAGGTAAAGGCGGAAAAATCCACCGACTATGAGCCGCAGGTCCGTACGACGAAGCTGTCTGGCACGTTCGGGGGGCAGCGCGTCGCCTATGCCGCGACGATCGGCGAAACGATCCTCAAGAACAAGGACGGCGTGCCCGAGGCCGCGATCGTCACCACATCCTATATCAAGGAACCGCGCGATCCCAGCCGCCCGGTGACCTTCCTGTTCAACGGCGGCCCCGGTTCGGGTACCGTGTGGCTGATGATGGGCGCCTTCGGTCCGAAGCGCGTGGCGATCCCCAGCGACGCGCGCGACGACGGCGCCCCGCCCTATCCGATCGTCGATAATCCCGATTCACTGCTCGACGTCACCGACATCGTATTCATCGATCCCCCGGGCACCGGCTTTTCGCATCTGATCGGCAATGCCAAGCCCGAGGATTATTACGGCGTGACGCAGGATGCGAAGGCGGTCGCCGAAGTGATCCGCCGCTGGCTGAACGACAATGGCCGCTGGAACAGCCCCAAGTTCCTGGGCGGCGAAAGCTATGGCACGACGCGTTCGGCGGCGGTCGCCAACCAGTTGATGAACGTCACCTACAATGACGTCGGCCTCAACGGCATCATCCTGATCTCGACCGTGCTCGACTTTGCGGCCGGGTCCGACGCGCCGGGCAACGAGCTGGGCTTCATCACCAACCTGCCCTCGATGGCCGCAACCGCGCTCTATCACGGCAAGGCGAGCGCGTCCTCGGTCGAACAGTTCGTCGAGGAAGCGCGGCAATGGGCGATCGGTCCCTATGCCGCGGCGCTGCTGAAGGGGCAGAAGCTGCAGGGCGACGAGCGCGCGCAGATCCGCCGCGAGCTTTCGCGCTTCACCGGCCTGTCCGAAACCTTTCTGGAAAATGCCGACCTGCGCGTGACGCCGGGCCGTTTCTACAAGGAATTGCTGCGCGATCGCGGGCTGACCGTCGGACGGCTCGACAGCCGTTATACCGGCCGTGACTACGACAATGCCGGCGAAGAGCCCGACAACGATCCCAGCTTCTATGGCATCGACGCGAGCTATACCGCCGCGATCAACAGCTGGTCGCGCGAAACGCTGGGGTTCAAGACCGACCTCGAATATCAGTCGATCGGCGGCATCGGGCGGCTGTGGGACTGGCGCATCGGCGGGCGCGACACCAACGCCTATCTGAACGTCGCGCCCTATATCGGGCAGGCGCTGCGCGAGAACAGCGGACTGCGCGTGTTTGTCGGACAGGGTTATTACGACTTCGCGACGCCCTTCTTCGCCGCCGAATATTCGCTGTCGCGCACCGGCATCCCGCAGGACCGCGTCGAATATCAATATTATGCCGCGGGACACATGATGTATATTCGCGACGAGGACCGCCACAAGCTGGCGTCCGACATCCGCGCCTTCATCCGCGCGCGGTAAGGAAACGGACAGGGGCGCCGATCGGCGCCCCTTTTCCGTTCAGCGCAGGACGCCCGCCGCCGCCTGTCGCCGCGCGTAGACGAAGAGCGTGATCGCGATGATCCAGACGCCGGCATAGAAGACCATCGGAAACGTCCCGAACAGGCGCTCCAGATCGCCATAATGCAGCCCGAACTGATAGAAGCTGTTGATCGCAAGCCCGGCCAGCGAGGCGGCGAACGCCGTCACCGCATGCCGGCTGCGCGCGAGCAACAGGATCGACCCCAGCACGGCGCCCCAGACGCCCAGCGCCCAGCCGGCGCTGGCCCATAGCGGAAAGCCGTGGAAATAGGCCTGCTGCTCGGGCGTGAAAGCGCTCAGATAATCGGCGTTGCGCAGCTTGGTCATCGTATAGTCGAACGCGCCGATGGCGTTCCACAACAGGGTGAGAATGCCGACGATCCACAGATGGAACGGCGCCTTGCCCGTTTCGCTCATATCTTCCTCCCTCCCCCGGAAAAGACGAAGCGATATCTATCATGTCCCGCTTGGCAAATCATCACCCAAGCACGATATGGCCGGCATGTGCGTCGTCGCCCTCGCCCGCCACGTCCATCCCGACTGGCCGCTGATCCTTGTCGGCAACCGCGACGAGTTTCACGCGCGCGCCGCCGCGCCGCTCGCGGAATGGGGAGACGGCAGCGGTATCATCGCCGGACGCGACCTGCAGGCGGGCGGAACCTGGCTGGGGGTGCATCCCGCAAGCGGGCGCGTCGTCGTCGTCACCAACGTGCGCGGCGCCCCGCCCGATCCCGGCCGTGAATCGCGCGGCGAACTGGTCGCCGACCTGCTGCGTGGTGACGGGCGCTTCGCCGACCCGCAGTGCGCCGACCTCGACCGCTTCAACGCCTTCAACCTGCTGACGGTCGACCGGGGCGGCGCGCGGCTGCTGACCAACCGGCCGGAACCGCGCGTCGAAAGGCTGACGACGGGAATCCATGCGCTGGCGAACGAGCCGACCGACAGCCCATGTGCGCGGGCGACACGCCTGCGCGCGGCGCTGGCGTCAGCAACCGCGGCGGCGGCCGATCCCGAAACCTTGCTCGACATGCTCGTCGCGGACGACGCCCCGGCGCTGTTCCTGCACGGCGAAGCCTATGGCACGCGCTGTTCGACCCTCGTCGCCATCGCGGCGGACGGACGCGCACATATGGTCGAGCGCCGATACGAAGCGGGCGGCCGCCCCATCGGAACGACCGCCCTCGATTTTCGTACCGGTTTCTGAAGCCGCGGCGTCGGCCTACTTCGGCGCGAGCACCATCAGCATCTGGCGGCCCTCGGTGCGCGGATGCGCCTCGACCTTCGCGATCTCGGCGGTCATTTCGGCTACCTTCTGCAGCACGGCGAGGCCGAGTTGGGTGTGGCTCATCTCGCGGCCGCGGAAGCGCATCGTCATCTTGACCTTGTCGCCCTCGCCCAGGAAGTCGAACACCTTCTTCATCTTCACTTCGAAGTCGTGGTCGTCGATGTTCGGACGCATCTTGATCTCCTTGATCTCCTGCGTCTTCTGCGTCTTGCGGGCGGCATTGGCCTTTTTCTGGGCTTCGTACTTGAACTTGCCCACGTCGAGGAACTTGCACACCGGCGGGTCGGCGTTGGGGGAAACCTCGACCAGGTCGAGGCCGATCTCGGCCGCCTGTTCGATGGCTTCGGCAGTCAGCATTACGCCCAGATTTTCGCCTTCCTCGTCGATCACGCGGACCTTGGGAGAGGCGATGAACTCATTGTATCGCGGGCCGTTCTTCGGCGGCATAGGCGCCAGCGGGCGGCGGGTCATGGGCGGGCGTATAGCTGTATCTCCTCACATCATTTCGACAGGCACGCGGGCGCCCATGCGAAACATGGGCGGATGCGCGCACTGTCCATATAGTGAACGGGCGCGCGCCGTAAAGGCCGCGCGTGCCGATCGGGCGACACTTTCCGCCCGACTGTGGCGCCTATGCCACGCCCCGGCGCGTCACCATTTGGCGGGGGCGGGATCGACGACGCGGAAACCGCCGGCGCCCACCTCGCTGACCTCAAGCGCGCGAACCGCGATGCCGCGATTGTTGAATCGGAAGATGCCGTCGATACCGCCGAAACCGTCGGCCGCGAGCAGCCGGTTCACCGGAAAGGCGGTGCCGGGTTTCCAGTCGCGCGCGATGCGCACGGTCAGCAGCACCGAATCATAACCGAGGCTGGCGAGCCGATAGGGCGCCTTGCCGTAGCGGGCACGATATTTGGTCGCGAGCTGGCCGTAGAGACCGTCGGAAACGCTGGCGAACCACGCGCCGCGCATCGCGGCGTTGCTGCCGAGCGAGGCGTCGGTGTTCCACAATTCGGTACCCAATATCTGCTTGCTGCCCGCGCCCTTGACGATCGGCACGGCGCGGATCGCATTACCACCGACATCGGCGATCAGCACCGCGTCCATCGCGCCACCATTGGCGAGCCGCCGCGCCGCGCCGGTCAGCGCCGTCGCGGTGCGATCGTAGGTTTCGACCGCGACCAGCGTCCCCCCGGCTTCGCGCACCGCGTCGCGGAACGCGGCCGCCGCGCGGTCGCCATAGACGTTCTTGGGCACCAGCGCGCCGAAGCGCTGATGCCCCTTGCCGCGCGCGAAGGCGACGACGCGCTCGACCGACTGGCCCGGCACGAAGCCCAGGATGAAGACGCCGTTGCCCGCGACCCCGCTGTCGTTCGAGAAGCTGAGCACGGGCACCTTTGCCGCGCGCGCGACCGGCGCGACCGCGGTGACATCCTCGCTGAGCAGAGGGCCCAGGATCAGGCGATTGCCATCGGCGACCGCCTGCCGCGCCGCCGCCGCGGCGCCGAGCGCCGTGTCGTAGGTGGTGATGCGAACCTTGTCGGCGCGCGTGTCGAGCAGCGCCAGCGTCGTCGCATTGGCGATCGCGGTGCCGACGTCGGCATTCGCCCCCGTCTGCGGCACGAGCAGCGCGACGCGGTGGCGATCGGTGTCGGTCGGCAGGCCGGGGCCCACGGTCTCGTCGGGGTTTTCGGGCGGCGGCGGCGCCGCTGGACCGCCCGATTTGGGCACGACCTGACAGGCCGCGAGCAAGCCGCCGAGCGCCAGCGTCGCCATTCCACGCAGCAACCGGCGCCGCCGCAACGCATTGTCTTGGCGCTCGACGACGCTTTCTGCCATTTTCGGCGACATGCCGGATTCGACCATTTCTCAATCTCCCTTGCCCGGTCTCTATATCGTGGCGACCCCCATCGGCAACCTCGGCGACATCACGCCGCGCGCTGCGGCGTTGCTTGCCCGCGCCGACGTGATCGCCGCCGAAGACACGCGCGTGACGGCGAAGCTGCTGTCGCACCTGGGTTTGCGCGTTCCGATGACCCCCTATCACGACCATAGCGACGAACGCGCGCGCGCCGCGCTGGTTGCGCGCATGGAAACCGATGTGGTGGCGCTGGTGTCGGACGCGGGCACGCCGCTGATCTCCGATCCGGGGTACAAGCTGGTGCGCGATGCGCGCGCGGCGGGGCGGCGCGTCACCACCCTGCCCGGTCCCTGCGCCGCGATCGCGGCGATCACTCTGTCGGGCCTGCCGAGCGACCGCTTCCTGTTCGCCGGCTTCCTGCCGTCCAAGGCCAAGGCGCGCAGCGAGGCCATCGCCGAACTCGCCGGGCTGCGCGCGACACTGGTCTTCTATGAAAGCGGACCGCGCCTCGCCGCGACGCTCGCCGCGCTGGCCGAGGGACTCGGCAACCGCGCCGCGGCCGTCGCGCGTGAGATCAGCAAGTTATACGAGGAATGCGTCACCGGGTCGCTCGGCGAACTGGCCGCGCGCTATGCCGACGCACCGCCGAAGGGCGAGATCGTCGTCATAGTCGCGCCGCCCGCCGACAATGTCGTCGAAGAGGCCGACGATGCGGCGGTCGACGATGCGCTGCGCGCCGCGCTTGCCGATCAGCCGGTCGCCAAGGCGGCGAAGGCGGTCGCCAAACGCTATGGGCTCGACCGGCATGCCGTCTATGCCCGCGCGCTGGCACTGAAGGACGGGGCGTGAGCCGCGCCGTCGCCGAGGCGCGCGGCCGCCGCGCCGAAAATCGCGCCGCGTGGTGGCTGCGGCTGCACGGCTGGCGGATATTGGCCCGACGGCTGCGCGTTCGCGTCGGCGAGGTCGATCTGGTCGCGCGGCGCGGACGGACGGTCGCCTTCGTCGAGGTCAAGTGGCGCGACCGCGCCGCCGACCTCGACTTCGCGATCGACGCCTGGCGCCTGCGCCGCGTCGCGGCGGCGGCGGAAATGCTCGCCCCGCGCTTCGCGCGGCCGGGCGACGAAACCCGCATCGACGTGATGCTGCTTGCGCCGGGGCGCTTGCCTCGCCATCTGGTCCACGTCTGGCAGCCCTGACGCGGCTCGCCGGAAAATTCGGTCGCCCCGGAAGGAGAATGAGATGACCCTGCGCGCCGCCGTGCAAATGGACCCGATGGACGGCATCAACATTGCCGGGGACAGCAGCTTCGCGCTGATGCTGAAGGCGCTCGAACGCGGCCATATCCTCTATCATTACGACGTGCGCGGCCTGACATGGGAAGCGGGACGGCTGACCACTCCGGCCCATCCGGTGCTGGAGGTGAAGCGCGTGAAGGGCGACCATTACCGGTTCGGCGACCCTGTCACCCTCGACCTCGGCCGCGATGTCGATGTCGTGCTGATGCGGCAGGACCCGCCGTTCGACCTTGGCTATCTGACCGGCACCTGGCTGCTCGAGCGCATTCGGGACAAAACGCTGGTGGTCAATGATCCGGTGTCGGTTCGCAACGCGCCCGAAAAGGTGTTCGTGCTCGACTTTCCGCAGTTCATGCCGCCGACGATGGTCACGCGCGACCTGAACGCGGTGAAGGATTTCCACGCGCGGCACGGCGCGCTGGTGATCAAGCCGCTGCACGGCAACGGCGGCAAGGCGGTGTTCCGCATCGACGAGGCGGGCACCAATCTGGGCGCGCTGGTCGAACTGTTCGGACAGGTCTGGCCCGAACCCTTCATGGTGCAGCAGTTCCTGCCGAGCGTCAGCGAGGGCGACAAACGCATCGTCCTGATCGACGGCGAGGTCGCGGGCGCGATCAACCGCAAGGCGGGCGAAGGCGAGTTCCGCGCCAACCTGGCGGTCGGCGGCTATGCCGAGGCGGCGGCGCTGACCCCGCGCGAAGAGGAAATCTGCGCCGCGCTCGCTCCCGCGCTCCGGGAACGCGGGCTGATCTTCGTCGGCATCGACGTGATCGGCGGCGAATGGCTGACCGAAATCAACGTCACCTCGCCCACCGGCATCGTCGCGATCGACAAGTTCAACAACAGCGACACCGTGGGAATGATCTGGGACGCGATCGAGCGGCGGGTCGGGTGACAGGTTCGATGACGGACGCGGATCGAACCGCCCTCCCCTCGCGTTAAGCCCCGCATGACCGACTTCATTCTCGATCTGATCCAGGCGTGGGGCTATTTCGGCATCTTCGTCCTGATGTTCCTCGAAAACGTCTTTCCGCCGATCCCGTCCGAGGTGATCATGGGGCTGGGCGGCGTCGCGGCCGCGCAGGGGCGCTTCGATTTCTGGACGCTCGTCGCGGTCGCCGTCGCGGGAACGACCGCGGGCAACTGGGTATGGTACGCGATCGGCCGCTGGATCGGCTATGAGCGGCTGAAGCCCTTCATCGACCGCCACGGCCGCTGGCTGACGCTCGACTGGCGCGAGGTCGAGCGGCTGCACGCCGGCTTCCTGAAATATGGTCCCGGCATCGTCTTCGCGGCGCGCTTCATGCCCGTCGCGCGGACGATGGTATCGCTGCCCGCGGGCATGGTGCGGATGAACCAGGCGAAATTCCTGCTGTGGACCGCCGCCGGATCGACGATCTGGATCGCCGCGCTGGCGGGCGCCGGGCAATGGTTCGGCAAGCGCTTCGCCGCGATCGAGCAACTCGTGGGACCGCTCGCGCTGATCGCGATCGGGACGCTGATATTATTCTACCTCTGGCGCGTCGTCACCTGGAAGCCGCAGCGGCCCGGCGACTGAACGCCGGTCAAGCGCGCGGATGCGCGTTGCGGTAGATGTCGAGCAGGTGCGCGGCGTCGACCGCGGTATAGACCTGCGTCGAAGCGAGGCTCGCGTGGCCGAGCAGTTCCTGCAACGACCGCAGGTCGGCACCGCCGGCGAGCAGATGCGTCGCGAAGCTGTGGCGCAGCGCATGCGGTGTCGTGCGCTCCGGAAGCCCAAGGGCGCGGCGCGCCGACCGCACGCTCGCGCGCACGACGCCGGGCTGGAGCGGGCCGCCGCGCGCACCAAGAAACAGCGGCGTCTCTTTCGCGATCGGCCATGGGCAGGCCTCGACGTAACGCCCCACCGCGGCGGCAACCGCGGGCAGGATCGGCACGATCCGCGTCTTGCCGCGCTTGCCGGTGACGCGCAGCGTCTCGCCGAACGGGAGCGCGGCGCCGGTCAGCGACAGCGCTTCGCCGATGCGTAGCCCGGCGCCATAGAGCAGCAGCAGCAGCGCGAAATCGCGCGCGCCCGTCCAGCCCTGCCGGGCATTATCCTCCACCTCGTGCGCAAGATCGAGCGCATGGTCGGGCGCGACGGGGCGCGGCAACCCCTTGCGGACGCGCGTGCCGCGCATCTGCGGCACGCTGGCATTCGAGCCGCCGACGAAGCGCAGGAAGGTGCGGATGGCGGAGAGTTCGCGCGCGGCCGACGCATTGCCCAGCCCCCCGGCGCGGCGCGCGGCCAGATAGGCGCGCAGGTCGCCGGCGGACAGCGACCGCAGCATCGCCGCATCGACCCCACCGCCGCGATGCTCCATCAGGAAGGCGCAGAAACGCTCGGCCGTCGCGACATAGGCGCGGCGCGTATGCTCCGACCGGCGCCTTTCGTGCGCCAGATGGGCGTGCCAGTCGCGGATGACATCCTGCGGCAAATCCGTCCCTCTCGTTCCGTTCGTGTCGAGCGGATACCGTGAGGATTAGTCGGTTTTCACCACCTCCGAAAGGATGGAGTCGAGCAGCAATATCCCGGCGTCGGTGACCGCCAGTTGATCGCTCTCCTGCACCAAAAGCCCCTGTCCCGCCAGCCGCGCGACTGCCCCGGCATCGACGAAGGAATCGCGTGCCAGCCCGCTGCGCGCCTCGACGCGCGTCAGGTCGACGCCCTCGATCAGGCGCAGGCCCATCAGCATCGCCTCGGTCGCGCGCTCGTGCGGCGGCAGGTCGGTTTCGACCTTCAGACCGTGGCCATTGCGCGCGACGGCGGACAGGAAATTCTCGGGCTTGCGGTGCCGCTCGGTCGCCTGCGCGAGTCGCCGCCCGTGCGCGCCGGGGCCGATGCCGGCATAATCGCCATAGCGCCAATAGGTCAGGTTGTGCCGGCTCTCCTCGCCGCGGCGCGCGTGGTTCGACACCTCGTAGCGCGGCAGGCCGGCCGCGCGCGTCGCCGCCTGCGTCGCGTCGAACAGGTCGGCAGCGGCATCGCCGTCGGGGATGACGAGATCGCCCTTCGCCGCGAGGGTGGCGAAGCGCGTCCCCGGCTCGATCGTCAGCTGATAGAGCGACAGATGGCCGGTGCCGAACGCCAGCGCCTCGGCAAGCTCCGCCTCCCACGCGGCGAGCGACTGGCCGGGACGCGCATAGATGAGGTCGAAGCTGACGCGCGCGAAATGCGCCTGTGCCGCGGAGATCGCCCGCCGCGCCTCGTCGCCGCTATGCGCCCGGCCCAGAAATTCAAGGATTTGCGGGTCGAAGCTTTGAACCCCTATCGATACACGATTGACCCCGGCAGCGGCGAGCGCGGCGAAACTGGCGACCTCGACCGAATTGGGGTTCGCCTCCAGCGTGATCTCGCAATCGTCGATCAGCCCCCATGCCGCGTCCGCCGCCGCGATCACCGCCGCGACCGTCTGCGGCGGCATCAGGCTGGGGGTGCCGCCGCCGAAGAAGATCGACGAAACCTTGCGACCCGGCAGCAGCGCCGCCTCGTGCCGCAGGTCGGCGAGCAACGCGTCGCGCCATGCCACTTGATCGACGCGCTCGCGAACATGGCTGTTGAAGTCGCAATAGGGGCATTTCGACACGCAGAACGGCCAGTGGACATAAAGGGCGAGCGGTTCGGCCATGGGGAGCGATATAGGGCGCGGCGCGCGAATGTCAGCCGGCGATCAGGCGCCGGATATGATCGCGCACATCGTCCGGCCACTCCGCGATCAGACTGTCGAACGCCGCGCTATCGTCGCGGTACAGCGCGCGCAGCGCCTCTTCATAGCCCGGCAGGTTGCCGCACATATGGCTCATGAAATGATAGGCGGCATCCTTGCGCTTGCGACCGTCACCGGGCGCCCGGCTCGCAGCCTCGACCAGTCGGCGCAGCGCGGCGGAGGCGCCGCCGGGCTGTTCCGCCAGCCAGTCCCAATGCCGCGGCAGCAGCGTCACCTCGCGCGCCTTGACGCCGAGTCTCGGGCGACCCACCGACGGTGCCGGCGCGGTCGTCGCGGCGTCCCAATAGTTGAGATCGACCGGCTTGCCGGTCACATCGTCGAAAACGAGGATCGCGCCGAGGTCGCCCGGATAGCGCTCCTCCAGCCGTTGCCGGACGATGATGCGCGACCCCGATAGGAGTGATGTGTCGCCAAGGAAGGCGGTGACGGTTTGAATATCTTGTTGCATACCGGCCGATTACACCCGGATAAAATAGGAGTCAATAATATCCGGGTAAAATAAGCGATCAGCCGAAAACACCCGCCACCAGCTTCGCAAACGCATCGGCGCGGTGGCTGATCGCGTGCTTCTCGGCCGGGTCTATTTCCGCATAGGTCAGGGGCTTGCCGGACGGAACGAAGACCGGGTCATAACCAAAGCCCAGCGTGCCGCGCGGCGGCCAAGTCAGGCTGCCCTGCGCGCGCCCCTCGAAAACCTCGGCATGACCGTCGGGCCAGGCGAGCGCGAGGGTGCAGACGAAGCAGGCGCTGCGGTCGACCCCCGGTCCCTGTTCAGCGAGCAGTCCCTCGACCTTGCCCATCGCCATATACCAGTCGCGGCCGGCCCAATCTTTTCCCGGCTCGCCCTCGAACCATTGGCGTTCGGCCCAGTCGGCGGTGTAGACGCCCGGCCGGCCGCCGAGCGCCGCGACCTCGAGCCCGCTGTCGTCGGCAAGCGCCGGCAGGCCCGCGGCGGAGGCGCTGGCGTGCGCCTTGAGCAGCGCATTCTCGGCGAAGGTCGTGCCTGTCTCGGCCGGCTCGGGCAGGCCGAGGTCGCCCGCCGACACCGGATCGATGCCATAAGGGTCGAGCAATGCCCGGATTTCGCGCACCTTGCCCGCATTATGGCTGGCGATGACGAGTTTGCCGGGAGCGAGCTTTCGGGTCACATCAGCGCCCCACCGCCTTCGCCTGCGCTGCGAAAATCTCGGTGCAGCCGATGCGGGCGAGGCGGAGCAGGCGCAGCAGGCCTTCCTCGTCATAGGTCGCGCCCTCGGCGCTCGCCTGCACCTCGACGATCTGCCCCTTGCCGGTGAGCACGAAATTGCCGTCGGCCCCCGCGGTCGAATCCTCGTCATAGTCGAGGTCGAGCACCGCGGTGCCGTTGTGGATGCCGCACGAGACGGCGGCGACCTTGTCTTCGATCGGATCCTCAGCGATCGCCTTGGCGGCGAGAAGCTTGTCGACCGCGAGGCGCAGCGCGACCCACGCGCCGCTGATCGCCGCGGTGCGCGTACCGCCGTCGGCCTGGATCACATCGCAGTCGAGGACGATCTGCCGCTCACCGAGCTTCTTCATATCGACGACGGCGCGCAGGCTGCGCCCGATAAGCCGCTGAATTTCCTGCGTGCGGCCCGATTGCTTGCCCTTCGCCGCCTCGCGGCTGCCGCGCGTGTGGGTGGCGCGGGGAAGCATGCCATATTCGGCGGTCACCCACCCCTGCCCCTTGCCGCGCAGGAAGGGCGGCACCTTTTCCTCGACGCTGGCGGTCACCAGCACCTTGGTGTTGCCGAATGCGACGAGGACGCTGCCCTCGGCGTGGATGGTGAAGTCGGTTTCGATCGCTATGGGGCGCATCTGGTCGGGCGCGCGGCCGGAAGGGCGCATGTCGTCTGTCTCCTCGTGAAGCTGTGCCGGCGCTTAGCGGCGTTGACGATCCGGCGCCACCCCCGCAATGCTTGCCCCCGCCCCGCCCCATCCCTAAATCTGCTTCCATGACCACGCCGCCGATCATCGAATTGACCACGCGCGCACGCGACGTGTTCCGGCTGGTGGTCGACGCCTATCTGGAGACCGGCCAGCCGGTCGGATCGCGCACGCTGTCGAAACTCGCGACGCTCAACCTGTCGCCCGCCTCGATCCGCAACGTGATGCAGGATCTCGAGGAGCTCGGCCTGCTCGCCAGCCCGCACACCAGCGCCGGGCGCCTGCCCACCGAGCAGGGGCTGCGCCTGTTCGTCGATGGGATGATGCAGGTCGCCGAACCGTCAGCCGAGGATCGCGCGCAGATCGAGGCGAGCCTGGCCGAGGGCGGGCCGATCGAAAGCGCGCTCGCGCACGCGACCGCCGCGCTGTCGGGCCTGTCGGCCTGTGCCGGGCTGGTGCTGGTTCCGAAGCACGAGCGGGTGCTGAAGCAGGTCGCCTTCGTCCCCATGTCCGACGAGCAAGCGCTCGTCGTCCTGGTCGCGGCCGACGGGACGGTGGAGAATCGCGTCATCGCGATCCCGCCCGGCCTTCAACCCTCGACGCTGGTCGAGGCGGGCAATTATGTGTCGGCGATGCTCGCCGGCCTGACCCTGGCCGAGGCGCAGACCCGCGTGCGACGCGAACTGGAGGCCGAACGCATCGCGATCGACCGCGCCGCCGCCGACCTGGTGTCGCGCGGGCTGGCCATCTGGTCGGTCGACGGCGCCGACCGGCCAGTGCTGATCGTGCGCGGTCAGGCGAATCTGCTCGACGAAAGCGCGGTCGGCGACCTCGACCGCGTGCGCCAGCTGCTCGATGAACTGGAGACGAAGCAGGACATCGCGCATCTACTCGACAGCGCGCGCGAGGGCAGCGCGACGCGTATTTTCATCGGGTCGGAGAACAAGCTCTTTTCGCTGTCGGGTTCGTCGGTTATCGCCGCGCCCTATCATGGCAGCGACGGACGCGTCGTCGGCGTCGTCGGGGTAATCGGCCCGACACGCTTGAACTATGCGCGCATCGTACCCATGGTGGACTTTACCGCACAATCGCTCTCCAGACTGATACGATAGGGTTATGACGAACATCGAAAACGATACGCCAGTCGAAGACGGCCAGACCGAAGACGCCGCCGCCATCGAAACCCCGGCCGCAGAGCCGCAGGACGAGACGGCAAAGCTCGCCGAACAGCTTGCCGCGGTGCAGCAGGACCTGCTCTATGCGCGCGCCGAAACGCAGAATGTGCGCCGCCGCGCCGAAAAGGAGGTCGCCGACGCGCACGCCTATGCCGCGACCAAGTTCGCGCGCGACATATTGTCAGTCGCCGACAATCTGGGCCGTGCGCTGGCCGCGGTCAGCCCGCAACAGCGCGAAGACGAGACGTTCAAGGCGTTCGTCGCCGGGCTGGAAGCGACCGAGCGCGAGTTGATGGGCGTCTTCGAACGCCACGGCATCACGCGCATCGCCGCAATCGGCCTGCCGCTCGACCCGAACCAGCATCAGGCGATGCTCGAAGTGCCGAGCGACAAGGAGCCGGGCACGATCGTGCAGGAAATGCAGGCGGGCTATATGATGAAGGATCGCCTGCTGCGCCCCGCGATGGTGGGCGTGGCGAAGAAGGCGGATTGACGAAAACCCTCTCCCCTTGGGGGAGAGGGATGCGCAGCCTTGGCAACTCGTTGCCTGGGCGAAGCTGGGTGAGGGTTCAGGCGCTGGCGTAATAGCCCTCACCCGCTGCGACCAGCGAACAAGTTCGCAAGCCTCGCCGCCCTCTCCCCAAGGGGAGAGGGGAATTATGCCGCCTTGCGCATCTTCGCGAGCTTCTTCAGCACCATCTCGCGCTTCAGACGCGACAGATGGTCGATGAAGAGGATGCCCTCCAGATGGTCGTGCTCATGCTGGATGCACGTCGCCATCAGGCCGGTCATGCGCTCCTTGTGCGGCTGACCGTCGGCGTCCTGCCATTCGACCGTCACCTCGGCGGGGCGCGTCACCTCGGCATATTGCTCGGGGACCGACAGGCAACCTTCCTGATAGACGCTGTGCTCCTCCGAAAAGTCGGAGAAGACCGGGTTGATGAAGACGCGGGGGTCGCGAATCACCCGCTTCCCCTCTTCATCCTCGGGATCGGGCTCCTGAAGATCGATCACCAGGATGCGCTTCGGCACGCCGACCTGGATCGCGGCCAGCCCGATGCCGGGGGCGTCGTACATCGTCTCGAACATGTCGGCGACCAGCGTCTTCAGTTCGGCGTCGAACGTCTCGACAGGCTTCGAAATGACGCGCAGCCGCGGATCGGGGGTCTCTATGATGGGTAGCAGGGCCATGGGCGGGAGGTATGAATTCGCGGGCCCGCCGTCAACCCACCGGTCGCCGCGCGCGAAGCGCCTGCGCGAGCGTCCCTTCGTCGAGATAATCGAGCTCGCCGCCGACCGGCAGGCCGTGCGCGAGCTGGGTCAGGCGCACCGGAAAGGATTCGAGACGTTCGGCGAGATAATGCGCGGTCGTCTGCCCCTCCAGCGTCGCGTTCATCGCCAGCACCACCTCGTCGATGCCGCCCGCCGCGACGCGGGCGACGAGTGCGTCGATGCTCAGATCCTGCGGCCGCACGCCTTCGAGCGCCGACAGACGGCCGCCGAGGACATGATATTTGCCGGGGAAGAGCCGCGCCTTGTCGAGCGCCCATAGGTCCGACACCTCCTCGACCACGCACAGGCTGCGTGCGTCGCGGCGCGGGTCGGCGCAGATCGCGCAGGGATCGTGCGTATCGACATTGCCGCAGACGGTGCAGGTGACGAGCCGTTCGGACACGGTCTGGAGCGCGGCGAGCAGCGGCGCGAAGGCGCTTTCGCGTTTCTTCATCAGGTGCAGCACCGCGCGCCGTGCCGACCGCGGCCCGAGGCCGGGAAGCCGGGCGAGTTGCTGGACGAGGGCTTCGATTTCGGTGGAGGCCATGGGTGTGGTGGTAGTGGGTGTGCAATCGGTGCACAATCCATATGCATAAATCCACCACGTGTGTCCCCGCGAAGGCGGGGACCCAGAGCGTTCGGAACCAACGTCACCTCTTGATCCTCTGGATCCCCGCCTTCGCGGGGACACATGCAGGCAGAGCAGGGTTGAATGTATCGCCTGCCTCCGCCAAAGCCCGCAACCATGCGCATCGCCTTCATGGGAACGCCGCCCTTCGCGGTGCCGACGCTCGCCGCTCTGCACGCGGCGGGGCACGAGGTTGTAGCAGTCTACACCCAGCCGCCGCGCCCCGCACGGCGCGGGAAGAAGGTGCAGCGCAGCGCCGTACACGACTGGGCCGAGGCGCACGGCCTGCCCGTCCGCACGCCGAAAAACCTGAAGAACGCCGAGGAGCAGGCAGCGTTCGCGGCGCTCGACCTCGATGTCGCGGTGGTCGCCGCCTATGGCCTGATCCTGCCGCAGGCGGTGCTCGATACGCCGCGCGCCGGGTGCCTCAACGTCCATGGCTCGATCCTGCCGCGCTGGCGCGGCGCGGCGCCGGTGCAGCGCGCGATCCTGGCGGGCGATGCCGAGACCGGGGTGACGATCATGCAGATGGACGCCGGGCTCGACACGGGTGCGATACGACTGATCGGACGCACTCCGGTCGATGGCAAGACGGCGGGCAAACTGACCGCGGAACTGGCGGCGATGGGCGCCCGGCTGATGGTGAAGGTGCTGGGCGATCTCGATGCTTTTGCGCCCCAACCGCAACCCAATGCGGGCGCGACCTATGCCGCCAAGATCGACAAGAGCGAGGCGCGGCTCGATTTCCTGACCAGCGCGGTGCAGGTCGAACGGCAGATTCGCGCGTTCAACCCCGTCCCCGGCGCCTTTTTCGAACTCGACGACGAACGGTACAAGCTGCTCGCCGCCGAGGTCGTGCATCCGGCCGACACGATTCCGGGCGCGACGCCGGGCGTCACGCTCGACGAGGCGCTGACCGTCGCCTGCAACCCCGGCGCGATCCGCGCGACGCGAGTGCAGCGCGCGGGCAAGCCGGCGATGGACGCCGCCGAATTGCTGCGCGGGCGCCCGATCGCGAAGGGGGTGCGGCTGGCATGAAAGCGACCTCACTCCCTCGCCACCCCGGACCTGATCCGGGATCCCGCTGCCGGGCGGCGCATAGCGGGACCCCGGATCAAGTCGGCATATATACCCCTCAGGCAAGTGGTGAGCTGTTCCCCGGCGAAAGCCGAGGTCCATGCGAGGCAGCGCCGTGCCATCTGGACCCCGGCTTTCGCCGGGGAACAGTGACTTGTCGGAAAGGGATAAGTGCCGATCAAGTCCGGGGTAACGGCAAGAAGGTTAGGCGCGGCCGATGACCCGCTTCGCGCTCACCATCGAATATGACGGCCGCCCCTTCATGGGCTGGCAGCGGCAATCGCACGGCCCCAGCGTCCAGCAGGCGCTGGAGGAGGCGGCCGCGCGCATCACGGGCGAGGAAGCAACGGTCCATGGCGCGGGGCGCACCGACGCCGGGGTCCATGCGATCGCGATGCGCGCGCATGTCGACATCGCCAAGCCGCTCACTCCCTTTCGCCTGATGGAGGCGCTGAACGCGCAGCTTCGCCCCGCCCCCGTCGCGGTGCTGGCGTGCGAGACGGTCGCCGACGACTGGCACGCGCGCTTTTCGTGCCTGGGGCGCGCCTATGAATATCGCATCGTCAACCGCCGCGCGCCGCTGACCTGGGACAAGGGGCTGGCGTGGCAGTTTGCCAAACCGCTTGATGCGCATGCCATGCACGGCGCGGCGCAGGCGCTGGTCGGACGGCATGATTTCACCACCTTCCGGTCGGTGCACTGCCAGGCCGAAAGCGCGGTGAAGACGCTCGACCGGCTGAGCGTCAGCCGGCACGGCGACGAGGTGATCGTCGAGGCGGCGGCGCGCAGCTTCCTGCATCACCAGGTGCGCTCGATGGTCGGATGCCTCGTCCTCGTTGGGCAGGGGAAATGGTCGGCGCGCGACCTGAAAGCCGCGCTCGACGCGGCGGACCGCAACGCGCTCGGGCTCAACGCGCCGCCGGATGGGCTTTATTTCGTGGAAGCGAAATATCCGTAACAAAGGTCGCCTCCGCGAAGGCAACGCATGAAAAAAGGGCGGCCCCGCGGGACCGCCCTTTTCGCTTGTCGGAATGCGGCGGGTTTAGCCCACCTTCTCCACATAATATTTCGGCGCATGCTCGTTGAGGATCTGGAGGATCTTCGCCTGCGCGGTCTTTTCGTCGCTTTCCTCCATCGCGGCGAGTTCGCGCGCGAGACGGCTCGACGCCGCTTCGAAAATCTGGCGCTCCGAATAGCTCTGTTCGGGCTGATCGTCGGCGCGGAACAGGTCGCGCGTCACCTCGGCGATCGACACGAGGTCGCCCGAGTTGATCTTCGCTTCATATTCCTGCGCGCGGCGCGACCACATGGTGCGCTTCACCTTCGGCTTGGTGGTGAGCACCTGCAGCGCTTCCTTCAGCGTCTTGTCCGACGACAGCTTGCGCATGCCGACGCCTTCCGCCTTGTTGGTCGGGACGCGCAGGGTCATCTTTTCCTTTTCGAAGCGCAGGACATAGAGTTCGAGCTGCATGCCCGCGATTTCGGACTTCTGCAGTTCGATGACGCGCCCCACGCCATGTTTCGGATAAACGACATAGTCACCGACTTCAAAGACGAGCGTGTTTGCGGACATGCAAGTTCCTTTCTGTGGCCTTGCCGAGACGGGAAAAGCGCCAAAAGCCGGGTGCCTCCGCCCTCGCAGCGAGGGGGAACGAAGCAGTTCGGGCGGCGCTCGCCAGTCTATGACGACAAGGGATAGGCTCCATCGGAAACGACGAAAGCGCCCCCGGCCCAGCGGCGGGAAGAGGCAAACTGTCGGCGTGATGATAGATAGTATAACAGAGTCGCAACAAAATTGCCAGCCCCGCACGGAAATCCGCGGTTGGGCGCCTTGACGACCGGATCGACGCGTTTCAGGTTGAGACTGAATCACAGATAGGGATGCCGGCATGAAAGAGCAAATATGGTGGGTTACGGGCGCCTCGTCGGGGATCGGTGCGGCGCTGGCGCGCGGCCTGTCCGCGCGCGGTGCAAGGCTGATCCTGTCGGGACGCAATGTCGCGGCCCTCGAGGAAGTGGCGAAGGATTGCGGCGCGGGCACGATGGTCCTGCCGTTCGAGGCGACCGATTTCGACGCGCTGCCGCGACTCGTGAAGGAGGCGTGGGACTGGTGCGGCCGTATCGACGGGCTGGTGAACAACGCCGGCATCTCGCAGCGCAGCCTGGCGATCGACACCGATTTTTCGGTCTATGAAAAGATCATCGCGGTCGACCTGCTGGCGCCGATCGCCCTCACCCAGCAACTCCTGCCGCGCATGGTCGGCGCGGGCGGCGGCCAGATCGTGGCGATTTCGAGCGTCGCGGGGATCGCGGGCGTGCCGCTGCGCAGCGCCTATTGCGCCGCGAAGCACGGGCTGATCGGCTATCACGACAGCGTGCGCGCCGAAAACGAGCATCTGGGGCTCAAAGTACTGGTGGTCGCGCCGGGATCGGTCGCGACCAACGTCAGCCGCAACGCGCTCAACGCCGACGGCAGCGTGCGCGGGGAAAGCGACGCCGCGATCGACAACGGCCTGTCGCCCGAAACCGCCGCCGCGCAGATTCTGGACGCCGTCGCGCAGGGCAAACGCGAGATCGTCGTCGCGGAGGGCCCGGAGGCACAGATCGCCGCGCTGCGCCGCAGCGACCCCGACGCGCTGTTCGACCGGATGAGCGCGATGGTCCAGGCCGGCTATGCGAAACAGATGAAGGCCGAGCGCTAAGTCGCCCCCTATCGTCATTGCGAGCGGAGCGAAGCAATCCAGAGCGGTTTACTCGAGCTCTGGATTGCCGCGTCGCCTTCGGCTCCTCGCAATGACGAACAAAGAAAAAACCCCGCCGGATCGCTCCGGCGGGGCTTTCTTTCACCCGGGACGGGAAGCGATTACATCGCGTGTCCCGCCAGCGCCGCGAGCAGCAGCAGCGCGACGATGTTGGTGATCTTGATCATCGGGTTGACGGCCGGACCCGCGGTATCCTTGTAGGGATCGCCGACGGTGTCGCCGGTCACCGCGGCCTTGTGGGCTTCGCTGCCCTTGCCGCCGTGGTTGCCGTCCTCGATATATTTCTTGGCATTGTCCCACGCGCCACCGCCCGAGGTCATCGACAGGGCGACGAACAGCCCGCCGACGATCACGCCGAGCAGCAGGGCGCCGAGCGCGGCAAAGCCGTTAGCCTGCCCCGCAACCGCCGAGATGACGTAATAGACGACGATCGGTGCCAGCACCGGCAGCAGCGACGGGATGATCATCTCCTTGATCGCCGCCTTGGTGACGAGGTCGACCGTGCGCGCATAGTCGGGCTTCGAGGTGCCCGCCATGATGCCGGGATCGCCCGCGAACTGCTCGCGCACATCCTTGACCACGTCGCCCGCAGCACGGCCGACGGCGGTCATCCCCATCGCGCCGAACAGATAGGGCAGCAGCGCGCCCAGCAGCAGACCGACGATGACATAGGGATTCTCGAGGCTGAAATTGACCGTTAGATCGGGGAAGAATTCCCGAAGGTCGGTCGTATAGGCCGCGAAGAGAACCAGCGCGGCAAGCCCCGCCGAACCGATCGCATAGCCCTTCGTCACCGCCTTGGTCGTGTTGCCGACGGCGTCGAGCAGGTCGGTCTTTTCACGGACCGAATCGTCGAGACCCGCCATTTCGGCGATCCCGCCGGCGTTGTCGGTCACCGGACCATAAGCGTCGAGCGCAACGACCATGCCGGCGAGCGCGAGCATCGCGGTCGCGCCATAGGCGATGCCGATCAGGCCCGCGAGCTGATAGGCGATGATGATGCCCGCGACGATGACGAGCGTCGGCAACGCGGTGGCTTCGAGGCTGATCGCAAGGCCCTGGATCACGTTGGTGCCGTGGCCCGTTTCCGAAGCCTTGGCGATCGAGCGCACCGGACGGAAATTGGTGCCGGTGTAATATTCGGTGATCCAGATGATCAGGCCAGTGATGACGAGACCGAGCAGCGAGCAATAGAAGAGCGCGCGGCCGGTGAATTCGGTGCCCGCAATCGTCGCGTTCATGTCGCCGAGGACATAGCCGGTCGAAATCCAGATCGCCGGAACCGCCAGGATCGCCGAGACGAGGAAGCCCTTGTACATCGCGCCCATGACGTTGTTCGAGCCGCCGAGGCGGACGAAATAGGTGCCGATGATCGAGGTGATGATGCACACGCCGCCGATCAGCAGCGGCAGCGCCATCAGGCCCGGCAGCAGGTCGCCCGCGCCCTTGAGCAGCAACGCGGTCAGCACCATGGTGGCGCCGACGGTGACGACATAGGTTTCGAAGAGGTCGGCGGCCATGCCCGCGCAGTCGCCGACATTGTCGCCGACATTGTCGGCAATCACCGCGGGGTTGCGCGGATCGTCCTCCGGAATGCCGGCCTCGACCTTGCCGACGAGGTCGGCGCCGACGTCGGCGGCCTTGGTGAAGATGCCGCCGCCGAGACGCGCGAAGATCGAGATCAGCGAGGCGCCGAAGGCGAGCGCGACGAGGCCGTCGACGACCGTGCGGTCGTCGCCGCCGACCGTCCGGCCCATCTGGACCGTCAGCACCCAGTAGAAGACCGCGATCGCGAGCAGCGCGAGCCCGGCCACCAACAGGCCGGTGATCGCCCCGGCGCGGAACGCCAGCGTCAGGCCCGCCTGCAGCCCCTTCTGCGCCGCCGCGGCGGTGCGCACGTTCGAGCGGACCGAGATGTTCATGCCGATGAACCCGGCAACGCCGGACAGGATCGCACCGATGGCGAAGCCCGAAGCCGAAACAGGGCCGAGCGCCCAGAGGACGATCGCCGCGACGACGACGCCGACGATGGCGATGGTGCTGTACTGGCGCTTCAGATAGGCCTGCGCCCCTTCCTGGATGGCGCCTGCGATTTGCTGCATCTTTTCATTACCGGCCGAGGCGCCGAGCACCTGACGGGAGGTAATGAATCCATAGAGCACGGCCAAAAGGCCGCACGCTATCGCGATCAAAACCGGATTCATGCGTGTCTGTTCCTTCCCCATTGAAGGAGGCGGACACAGGCTGGCAGTCGAGACGTCCGACTTGTCGATGCCGGTTCGCTCTTTCCCCTGATGCGACCGCCCCAATTGGTGGCGGGGTTATGGGAAGAAAGGCGGCCAAGGGCAAGCCCGGTTTTTCGGCGCCTCCGCCTCGTCGCGGATCAGTGCATGAAACCGAGCCGGTCGGGCAGTGCGACGCGCTGCGCTCCGTCGATCACCACGATCCCTTCGCCGACCCCGGCGTGGCCGATCGGGGTCACGGCGATATTGAGCGCCTCCGCCGTTGCACGGATGACGGCGCCGGCATCGGGGTCGGCGGCGAACAATAGCTGATAATCGTCCCCCGCCGTGGTCGCCGCCAGCCGCGTGTCGAGCACGTCGGGACGCACGGCGAGCAGCGCCGCCGACAGCGGCACCGCATCGAGCCGCAGCGTGATCCGGCAACCGCTCGCCGTCGCCATCCGCTGCGCGTCGATCAGCAACCCGTCGGACACGTCCATCATGGCGCGGACATGCGGCGCGAGCGCCTGCCCCAGCGTGAGCTGCGGCTGCGGGCGGCTATAGGCGGCGAGACACGTCTCGTTGGCGTCGATCTCCCCAAGTCGCATCGCGAGGCCGGCCCCGGCGTTGCCGATCGTCCCGCTGACCCAGAGCCGGTCGCCGGGCTTCATGCCGCTGCGCGACGGCGCACCCTCGGCCAGCGCCCGGCCGATGGCCGTCAGACCGAAGCTGCGCGGCGCCCCCGCCGGAACGCCGACGGTATCGCCGCCAAGCAAGGGCAGGCCGTAGCGGCGCAGCACGATGTCGAGTCCGTCGGCAAAGGCGGCGTCCCAGGCCGCATCGCCCGCCAGACTATAGCCGAGCAGCACCCCGACCGGCGTCGCGCCCTTCGCAGCCAGGTCGGAAAGGTTCACCGCGACCAGCTTCCATGCGACGTCCTGCGGGCGCTCGTCGGGGAGGAAATGCACGCCTTCGACGATCATGTCGTGGGTGAGGACGAGATCGCCCAGCACGGCGGCGTCGTCAGCGAGCCCGCGCGCAGCGGGATCGGTCGCGATGCCGCGCAGGCGGGCGATGAAATCGGCTTCGGTCACAACACAAACCCCGTTCGCCCTGAGCTTGTCGAAGGGCCGCCCTTTCCCTTGACGTCGCTAAAAGAAGGACGGGGCTTCGACAAGCTCAGCCCGAACGGCTGAAAGAACGGTTCACCCCTTCGCCCGCACATCCTTGCCGATCGCATCGAGCAGACCGTTGGCGAACCCCGCCTCGCGCCCGTCGAAGAAGGCCTTTGCGACATCGACATATTCGCTGACCACCGCGCCGACCGGCACATCGCCGCGCGCGATCAGTTCGTAGGCGCCGGCGCGCAGGATCGCCTTCATCGTGCGGTCGAGGCGGTCGAGCGTCCAGCCGCTCGCCAGCCGCGCGGCGATCGCGGCGTCGACCTCGGCCTGGCGCGCGAGCGCGCCCTTCACGATGTCGTCGAAGAAGGGGACGTCGGCCTCCGCATATTCGGCATCCTCGATGATGGCGCCGATGCGATGCTGGTGGAATTCATGGAGGAGCTGCGCCGTAGGCGTGCCCTCCATCTCGTGCTGATAGAGCGCCTGCACGGCGGCGAGCCGTGCGGCGGAGCGGGACTGGGCGCGTTTGTTCATGGCTTTGCCTGTTCGAGTCTGTTCTGAACGCTGAGCGCATGGGCGGGAAGCCCCTCGGCCTCGGCGAGCGCGACCGCGGCCGGACCGATCGCCGCCAGCGCGCCCTCGTCGAGTGCGAGGAAGCTGGTGCGCTTCATGAAGTCGGCGACCGACAGCCCGCTCGAAAAGCGCGCACGGCGGCCGGTGGGGAGGACATGATTGGGGCCGGCGACATAATCGCCGATCGCTTCGGGCGTCTGGCGGCCGAGGAAGACCGAGCCGGCGTGGCGCACCTTGGCGAAGAGCGCGTCGGCTTCGGCCGCATCGACCGCGAGTTCGAGATGCTCGGGCGCGAGCCGGTCGCACAAGGGGATCGCGTCGGCCAGCGTCGGCACGATAACGATCGCGCCATTGGCATCCCAGCTCGCGGCCATCGTCCCCGCGGTGGCGAGCGTCGGGATGACTGTGGCGACCGCCGCCGCCACCGCATCGGCGAAAGCATTATCATCGGTGAAGAGGATCGACTGGCTCGTCGGGTCGTGCTCGGCCTGGCTGAGCAGGTCGGCGGCGATGACATGCGGGTCGTTCCGGGCGTCGGCGACGACGACGATCTCGCTCGGACCCGCGACCATGTCGATGCCGACGACACCGTAAAGCTGGCGCTTCGCCTCGGCGACCCAGGCGTTGCCGGGGCCGGTGACGACATCGACGGGCGCGATCCGATCGGTGCCATAGGCAAGCGCGGCGACCGCCTGCGCGCCGCCGACGCGCCATATCTCGTCGACGCCGCCGATATGCGCCGCCGCCATGACGACGGGATTGATCGTGCCGTCGGGTGTCGGCGTGACCATCACGATGCGCTCGACCCCCGCGACCTTGGCGGGAAGGATGTTCATCAGCACCGACGAGGGATAGGCGGCGCGTCCGCCGGGAACATAGACCCCCGCCGCATCGACCGCGCGCCAGCGCGCGCCGAGCCGCGCGCCCGCCGCGTCGCGATAGTCGCGGTCCGCCGGACGCTGCGCTGCGTGATAGGCGCGGATGCGCTCCGCCGCGAGGTCGAGCGCCGCGCGCAGGCCGGGCGCGAGCGCGTCATAGGCGGCGGCGCATTGCTGCTTCGAGATGCTCCAGCCGCTCGCGTCGAGGTCGAAGCGGTCGAAACGGCGCGTATAGTCGGCCAGCGCCGCGTCGCCTTCCGCCTTCACCCGCGCGATGATCGCGGCCACGTCGGCCGAGACGCCCGAATCGCTTTCGCGCCGGTCGTCGACCAGCGCGTCAAAGGCGGCACGAAAACCAGGAGCGGAGGCGTCGAGCCGTCGCACTCAATTTCCTCCGGCGGGACTCGACACGGCCTCGCGGAACCGTTCGACCAGCGCCGGCACCTCGGCCGAGCGCAGCTTGAACGCCGCGCGGTTGACGATCAGCCGCGCCGACACCTCGCTGATCACCGTCTGTTCGGCGAGTGCGTTCTCGACCAGCGTGCGCCCCGTCGAGACGAGGTCGACGATATGCGACGCGAGTCCCAGCTTCGGCGCGATTTCCATCGCGCCGTTGAGCTTGATGCATTCGGCCTGGATGCCCTGCCCCTCGAACCAGCGGCGCGTCGTCGCGGGATATTTGGTCGCGACGCGGATATGGCTGGCGCCCCCGAAGTCGGCGGCACCCGGCGGCGAACTGCCCGCCGGCCCGGCGAGCGACAGGCGGCAGTGGCCGATGCCGAGATCGACGGGCGCGTAAAGTTCCGAATAATCGAACTCGTCGATCACGTCGGACCCGACGATGCCGAGTTGTGCCGCGCCGTGCGCGACGAAGGTCGCGACGTCGAACGCGCGCACGCGGATCAGCGAGACATGCGGCTGGTTCGTCCCGAACACCAGCGCGCGGCTCTTCTTGTCGAAGAAATCCGCCGCGGGCTCGATGCCGACGCGCGCGAGCAGCGGCAGCGCCTCGTCGAGGATGCGTCCCTTGGGGATGGCAAAGATGATCGGTTCGGGCATAAACACCGCGCCCATAAGCGGCGACGGGAGAAAGGGCAATGAGCGAGCGCTACGAGTTCATCGACATCGGCGCGACCGGCGCCGATGCGGTGCGCACCGCCTTCAGGAACCAGGTCGCCTATTGCCGCGCCGCCGACGCCCCCGTGACGGCGCGGATCGTCGCGGCGCTCGCGACGCTGATCGACGCGCCCGCGACCGGATTCGCCCGGCGCATGGCGGAATGGCACGGCGCGCCGCTTGCCGACGCGCTGCCGCTGCGCGCCGCGGGCGGGCTGCATGCGCTGCACCTGTCGGGCGCCGCGCCCGAGCTTGCACCCATCTATGCCGATGCCGACGACATCAACGACGCCGCGATCGTCGCCGGAGTCGTCCAGCGGCAAGAGGCGGCGCTGCTGCCGTGGCTCGACGGTCCGCCGCAAACCAACGAGGCGGGGCGGTCGTCGAACTTCATCGCAGCGATGCTGTGGCTCGCCGAGCAAGGCCTTCCGCCGCGCTTCGATTGCCTCGAAATCGGATCGAGCGCGGGGATCAACCTGATGATCGACCGTTATCATTACGATCTGGGCGGCGTGCAGGTCGGGCCTCGACCCGGCGTCATGGCCTTCACCCCCGAATGGCAGGGAAACCATCCGCCGCAGCTGCCGATCGAGATCGCGGCCCTGAAGGGATGCGACGTCGCACCGGTCGACCTGACCGATCCCGCGCAGGCGCTGCGGCTCAAGGCCTATATCTGGCCCGAGCATGCGGTGCGCTTCGCGCGTATGGAAGCGGCGATTGCTGCGGCGCGCGAAAGGAAACCGGATCTCGTTCGCGCCTCCGCCGCCGATTTCGTCGAGGCTGAACTGAAAAAGCCGCAGGCGGCCGGCACCACGCGCCTGCTGATGCACTCGATCGTCTGGCAATATGTGCCCGAGGACCAGCAGATGCGCGTGACGACCGCGATGGAGGAAGCCGGCGCCGAAGCGACGCCCGACCGCCCGCTCGCCTGGATCGCGCTCGAAGCCAACCGCACCGTGCATCATCACGAACTGGTCGTGCGCCATTGGCCCGGCGGCGAAGCGGGCCGCCTGCTCGCGCGCTCGCACCCGCATGGTGCGTGGGTCAAGTGGACCGGATAATCGGGAACGCGCGAACGGTTTTCAGGCGCTCGCCGCCGCGATCGGATTCGCCCCCGCCAGCAAACCCCGGCATCCGGTGAAGACGCCGCCCAGCACGCTGCGAATCTCGTCCCATACCTGCCGCTCGTCGGCGGCATCGGCGGGAATGCTTTCGGCGATCACGTCGATCGTCGCATCGACCAGCCCGCGATACCAGTCGAACGATACCTGAAGCGTGAACTGATGATGCGGAACCGAATTTTCGAGCAGGATCTCGATCTCGGTCGGGCGTTCGAGACAATACATCAGGCAATAGAGGCAGTTGTCGACCATCTCGTGCTCCAGCGCCGAGGTCCGCCCCATTCCGTGTCGCTCGAAACTGGCCGCGGCGTCGGGGTGCCGCGCATAATAGCGCGCCATCACCACCGGCGTGATGTCGCCGATCGCGTCGGCCGCTCGCGTCAGGCTGCGATCGAGCAATTCCAGTTTTTGCGCACGGTCCATCTCCAACCTCTCCTTTTTTCAAAGGAGTATTTCAAATGCGGGTTTTAAGGCAAGCGTTATGCGCACCGGGAGGATGCGCACGCGTCAGAGGCGCGCGGCGATCTCCGCCAGCATGTCGTGCACCGGCGTCGGCGCGGCGGGCGCATCCCAGCCCGCCTCGAGCGCGGCAACGCGTTCGAACAGCCGCTCGCTCGCCATGACGACGCGGGCGACCGGGGCATCGAAGCGGGCGCAGACAGACCAATCGGCCAGGACGGGATCGCCGATGCGCGCGGCGCTGTCGTCGGGTCCGGCCCCCGGATCGCCGGCGATCATCGCGCGGCGGTGGAGCAGCCATGCGATGATATGCATCAGCCGCGCCGTCGTCTTGAGCGATTCGCAGGCGAGACCGACCTGAAGCAGGCCATCGCCGCCCGGATCGCGCATCGCTGCAAAGGCCGCATGCGCCTCGTCGGCGAGCAGCATCGCTTCGACATAGAGATTTTCGACCTGCGCGCGATGAACCGGCCGGCCGATTCCGCGCATGCCCGACTGCCGCTCGTCCATCGCGCGGCCATGCCACGGTCGCGGCGCGCACCGCAACGCCGCTAACCATCTTTCCGGCGCGCGACCGGACGGATCAGGCGATGATGTCGGGCAGAAGCTGATCCTCGCACCATGCGATCTCGTCCCGCAGCCGCAGCTTGTGCTTCTTCATGCGGGCGAGCTGGAGCTGGTCGGGAACCGTCGCCGTGGCGAGCGCGATGATCGCCGCATCGAGGTCGCGATGCTCGGTCCGAAGCCGTTCGAGGCGCTGGGCGATGTCTTCCGGATTCACGCCCGTCTCCTGCCACGGCCACCGCTGGTCCGCAACGGGGACCGTCCGGCCGAATCGTCACGACTTTCGGGGCAATTCATGTTCTACTCGCCCCTGCCCACCCGATTCGAAAAAGGAGAAGGCCTCATGAGCACATCGCACCTTTCTGCCCTGAAGTCCCGTCACGCGGACCTCGACGCGAAAATTGCGAATGAAGAACGGCGCCCATCGCCCGATGCGGCCCTGCTGGCGCAGATGAAAAAGCAGAAGCTGAAAATCAAGGAAGAGATGCTCGCGTTCGATTGAGCGAGCCCCCGACTGCTACCGCCGGCTGATGCCTTCCATCGCGAAGCGCGTCAGCGCGGGCGGTAGAAAGGCCCCCGGTTGAGCGCGGAGATGTGCGGGGGAACCTCCATTTTGCGAACCACCTGACGGCGCACCGCCTGCGGATCGACCGGCCGGTCGAACGCGACGCCGAACTTGCCGTCGCCGATCCAGACGATCCGCCCCGGCACCGGGCCGATGTTGCGCAGATCGACTTCGACCGCCCCGCCCTGTTCGAGCCCCCTGATCCGGCCCTGCACCTCGGCGAGCATGCCGCCCGCCGACAGGTTGCGGACGCGGACGAGCACCGTGTCGGTCGCCCCCGCGAGTTGCAGCCGCGCCTGCATGAACAGGCTGTCGCGGTCGGCGCTTCGCGACAGCGCCGCCACTTCCTCGTCGACCGATGTGTGTTCGTGGGATTCCATGCGACCCGTTCCCCGTTTGATTCAGGGGACGAATCTAGGCAGCAGCCCTTGCGATATTGTAAATGGCGCCGACGCCTTCCGAGCCGGCCGCGATCAATCCTCGCGCGAAATGCGCTCGTTGCGCTCGTGGCGCTCCTGCGCTTCCAGCGTCATCGTCGCGATCGGGCGCGCCTGAAGCCGCGCGAGCGAGATGGGTTCGCCGGTGACCGCGCAATAGCCATATTCGCCTTCGTCGATGCGGCGGATCGCGGCGTCGATCTTGGCGATCAGCTTGCGCTGGCGGTCGCGGGTCCGCAGCTCGATCGCCCAGTCGGTCTCGCTCGACGCGCGGTCGGCGAGGTCGGGCTCGCGCAGCGGACCGTCCTGCAGATGCGCCAGCGTCGATTCGGCTTCGGAAAGGATCGACTTCTTCCAGGCGAGCAGGAGGCCGCGGAAATAATCCTGCTGCCGTTCGTTCATGAACGGCTCGTCCTCGTTGGGGACATAATCCGAATCGAGATTGGACCTGGCTTCGCGGAGGGCGTCGGCGCCAACATCGGCAATCTTGGTCGGCATAAGGGGCTCTCGCGTCCTTTCCTGTCGCCTTGCCGCCGAAATGGCGGTCCAAGGAATGCGCCGCGCCTATAACCAGCCGCAGGTTGGGACACAAGCGCCAAGGACCGATAGGCGGCCTCGGGTGAAGCGCCGCTGAACCGGTCCGACGCTCTCCACAAGCCCACCGCGCCCACCCATTCGATCGCCCAGCCGTTTACTAATGGACATGATTCGGTAAAAATCCGTGCTGTTTTGGGACAAAGTAGCGCTTTAGAGTTGATTTCGATCCCATTTTCCCGCTCTCGGACAGGCAAACGCGGTTAACGCAATTGCCGTGTTCACAAAGCATTGGCCTTTTGCTCTTAGTGAAAGGCGCAATCGGTGCCGGCGGCAGCGCTGGGGGCACCTGCAACGGGAAAAGAGAGAGAAACCTATGTCTGTCCGAATGGCCCTCGCAAAGCTTTGTGCCTGCACATGCGGCGGCGCGATCATCGGCACCGGCGCGATGCAGGTCGCCGACGTGCCGCGAGCGAAGGCGCAGACGGTGCAGAACTGCTGCACCAAGAAAGTGGTGCGCAAGCGGCACGTGGCGCGCAAGCCGGTGAAGCGCGTCCGCCGCGTGGTCACGACGAAGCGGATCATCCGCACCGCCACCCCGCAGACGCAGGTGGTAACGCAGACGGTTCCGCTGCCCCCCATCCCCTATGCGCCCTTCCCGCAGCGCGGCGGCTTCGAAGGCGGCGGTGGCGGCGGCGGAGTCACCGTGATCGGCGGCGGCTTCGGCGGCGGTTTCGGTGGCGGCTTCTTCGGGGGTTTCTTCGGCGGCAGCAGCGGCGGCGGGAGCAGCGGCAGCGTCGTCATCACCTCGACGACCACGGGCGGTCTTAGCTCCACCACCAGCAGCACCTCGGGCGGGGTTTCCACATCGACCGGCGGGGTCAGCACCTCGACCTCGACGGGTGGCGTCAGCACGTCGACCGGCGGCGTTTCGACTTCGACGGGCGGCGTCTCAACCTCGACGGGTGGCGTGTCGACCTCAACCGGCGGCGTCTCGACCTCGACGGGCGGGGTCAGCACCTCGACCGGCGGCGTTTCGACCTCGTCGGGCAATGTCAGTTCCTCCTCTTCGAGCAGCAGCAGTTCCTCTTCGTCGAGCAGCAGTTCGTCCTCCTCGTCGTCGAGTTCCTCCTCGTCGGGCGGCGGCAGTTCGTCGAAGGGCGGAAGCTCGCACGGCGGGTCGTCACGCGGCGGCAGCTCGCATGGCAGTTCGTCCCACGGCGGATCGTCGCATGGAAGCTCGTCGAAGGGCGGAAGCTCGCACGGCAGCTCGGGCTGGGGCGGCACGTCGGGCGGTTCGGGCGGTTCGGGCAGCAGCTCGTCGAGCAGCAGTTCCTCCTCTTCGTCGTCTTCCTCGTCGTCGAGCGGTTCGAGCGGCGCGTCGACCTCGACCGGCGGCGCATCCTCGTCGTCGAGCAGTTCTTCCTCCTCGTCGTCCTCGTCGAGCAGCAGTTCGTCGAGCGGCGCGACCTCGTCTGGCGCGACGGGCGGCAGCAGCAGCTTCGGCGGATCGACGGGCAGTTCGTCCTCCTCGTCGAGCAGCAGTTCTTCGTCGTCGTCGAGCAGTTCCTCCTCTTCGAGCTCCTCGTCTTCGTCGAGTTCGGGCGGCAGCACGAGCAGCGGGTCGTCAGGCGATCCGACCCCGGTGCCGGCACCGCCGATGATGCTGCTGTTCGGCGCCGCCGCCGCGGCGCTGGTGATGCGCCGCCGTGCGGCCAACCGCGACGGCGACGACAGCGAAGCGGCGTAACGGGCCACTGGCGGCAGACGGCCTCGCGCCGGATGCCGAATGATGGGGGCCGTCCCTTGGGGCGGCCCCCTTTTTCGTGGCGGTCATGATTTCGGCCCCGGGATCGCCCTGCGTCATCATTGCGAGCGGAGGGGCGAACACAGGCTTGCACCGCCCGCTCCGCGCCGCCATAGCGCGGCCATGCACGATATCCGCCTGATCCGGGACGACCCCGCCGCGTTCGACGCGGGCCTCGCGCGCCGCGGCCTTGCCCCCCTGTCCGAAATCATCCTGGCCGCCGACGCCGCGCTGCGCGCGTTGCAGACCGACATGCAGGCCGCGCTCGCGCGCCGCAACGAGGCGTCGAAGGCGATCGGCCAGGCGATGGCGCAGGGCGACACGGCCACCGCCGAAACGCTGAAGGCAGAGGTCGCGGCGCTGAAGCAGTCGCTCCCCGAACAGGAAGCCGCCGAGCGGGCCCAGCTTGCCGCATTGCAGGACAGCCTCGCCGCGCTTCCCAACCTGCCCGCCGCCGACGTTCCGGAGGGCGCAGACGAGGAAGGCAATGTCGAGATTTCGCGGTGGGGCACCCCGCGCACCTTCGCCTTCACGCCGCGCGAACATGCCGATTTCGCCCCCGCGCTCGGCCTCGATTTCGAGACTGCGGCGCGGATGTCGGGTGCCCGCTTCGCCTTTCTGAAAGGGTCGATGGCGCGGCTCGAACGCGCGCTCGGCCAGTATATGCTCGACCGGCAGACCGGCGAGGCGGGCTATCGCGAATGCGCGACGCCGCTGCTGGTGCGCGACGAAGCGGCGTTCGGCACCGCGCAGCTTCCCAAGTTCCGCGAGGACCTGTTCCAGACCACCGACGGCCGCTGGCTGATCTCGACGTCGGAGATGAGCCTGACGAACGCGGTGCGCGAGGAGATATTGCCCGAGGCCGACCTGCCGCTGCGCATGACCGCCCTCACCCCCTGCTTCCGGTCGGAGGCGGGCGCGGCGGGGCGCGACACGCGCGGCTATATCCGCCAGCACCAGTTCTGGAAGGTCGAGTTGGTGTCGGTCACCCGCCCGGAGGACAGCGACGCCGAACTCGAACGCAAGACGCGCGCCGCCGAGGCGATCCTCGAGGCGCTCGAGCTGCCCTATCGCCGGATGCTGCTGTGCGCGGGCGACATGGGCTTTTCGGCGCGCAAGACCTATGACCTCGAAGTGTGGCTGCCCGGCCAGGGCGCCTACCGCGAGATTTCGAGCTGCTCCAACTGCGGCGATTTCCAGGCGCGGCGCATGAACACCCGCTTTCGCCGCGAGGGCGCGAAGGGCAACGAGTTCGTCCACACGCTCAACGGCTCGGGGCTGGCGGTCGGGCGCACGCTGGTCGCGATCCTCGAAAATTATCAGCTGGAGGACGGCAGCGTCGATATTCCCGCGGCGCTGTTGCCTTACATGGGTGGGGTCACGCGGCTGACACCCATCACCTGACTACCCTCGTCACCCCGGCCTTGGGCCGGGTGACGAAAAGAGAAAGAAACCAAAGTGCGCATCCTCCTCACCAACGACGACGGTTATCATGCCCCCGGCATGGCGGTGCTCGAAGCGATCGCACGGCAGCTTTCGGACGATATCTGGGTCTGCGCCCCGTCGGAGGAGCAGTCGGGCGCCGGCCATTCGCTGACGCTGTCCTATCCGGTGCGCGTCCGCCAGCATGGCGAGCGGCGCTGGTCGTGCACCGGCACCCCGACCGATTCGGTGATGATCGCGATCGGCAAGCTGATGCCCGAAAAGCCCGACCTGATCCTGTCGGGGGTCAACCGCGGCGCCAATCTGGGCGACGACATCACCTATTCGGGCACGGTGTCGGCGGCAATCGAGGGGGCGCTGGCCGGCATCCCGGCGATCGCGCTGAGCCAGGTCTATGCGCGCGAAGGCATGGGCGACACCGTTCCCTTCGGCGCGGCCGAGGCGTGGGGGGCGAAGGTTCTGGCGCCCCTGCTTGCGATGCAGATGGCGCCGCGGACGCTGATCAACGTCAACTTTCCGGCCGTCCCCGCCGACGCGGTGCGCGGGATCCGCGTCGTCCGGCAGGGCTTCCACGACTATAGCCGCGGCTCGATCGTCGAGGGCGTCGATCCGCGCGGCTACACCTATTACTGGTTCGGGCTGCACGGCATCGAGCATTCGCTGGGCGCCGACAGCGACCTCGAGGCGATCGACGCCGGCTATATTTCGGTGACGCCGCTGCAACTCGACCTGACCCACGACGCCTCGCTCGCTGCGTTGCGGAGCGCCTACCAGGGCTGAGCGGAAGAGAGGCGATGCCGATCCGATGCTCGATGCATTGGCACGATCGCTCTTGAATATAACACATCGTATCCCCGCGCAGGCGGGGGCCTATGGCTGTGGGGATTCGGGTTTCGGCACGGTTTTCCCTTCCGCCGCCCTGACCTTGTTTGGCAATGATCCCTTTTCGACAAGTCACCGTTCCCCGGCGAAAGCCGGGGTCCAGGTGGGGCAGCGCCGCCTCGCATGGACCCCGGCTTTTGCCGGGGAACAGTTCCTGATTTGCCTGAAGGACATATGCGCCAACTTGTTTCAGAGCCTGCCCCGGACCCGATCAGAGGGTCCATGGTCCCCCCTCGCCTGAAAGTCGGCACAGAAGGGAAGGTTCGGCCATGAATGCTGAACGAGTTCAGTATGACGGACGAGGCAGCGCGCCGAACGCCGACTCCCCATAGACCATAGAGCGTCTTGACGCCGACGCCGGCTTTGCTTTGCGCTGGGCTCCCGCCTCCGCGGGAGCACACGAGTATTTTCGCGATCCGCTTCGCTGAAACGGGCGTCCCATGCCCTCCGATCGCTCAGTTTCTGTTCCGAAATGAAACAGATGGCTGGTGTTCGCTGCCTGGCTTTGGCAAGGAAGCGGTGTGGGGGCGCTTATTCACCGTATCGGGCCGCTTGTGGGCGCGGCATTGCTGGGCGGCTGTATTCCAGCGGCCATGTCGCCGACGCCGCGCGCGACCGCACCGGTAGCCAGCGCGTCGGCGCCGTCTACCGCGCGTGACGATTTCGAACGGCGCTCGCTGGGCGAGGTCGTTGGCGGCGACGCGCGGCAGACCTGGACGCTGAAACCCGTCACCGCCGACGCGCGCGCGGTCACGGCCGGCACCTATACCGTGCGGCCGGGCGATACGCTGCGCGCGATCGGCGCGATGACGGGCGCGGGTTCGGAGGCGATCGCGATGGAGAACGACCTCGCGCCGCCCTATACGCTGCATCCCGGCCAGACGCTCCGCGTTCCCGCGGGCCTCTATCATCGCGTCGCGGCGGGGGAGACGGGCATCGGCATCGCGCAGGCCTACGGCGTTGACTGGGGGGAGGTCGTCACGATCAACGCGCTCGGCGAACCCTATATCCTGCGCGTCGGCCAGCGGCTGCGCCTGCCGGCCGAGGCACGGGCGCAGCCGCCGCGCGCCGTCGACGTGGCGGCGCGCGCGGCATCCTTCACGCTCGACATCGACGACATCGCGACGGGCAGCCAGCCCGCGCTCGCCGAAAGCGGGCGGCCTGCCGCGGCCAGCGCGGTGCCAAAACACCCGGTGACGACGGCGATTGCGGCGCCGGCCGCCTTTTCCGGCCGCTTCCGCTGGCCGCTCGCCGGCCCGGTCATCGCGCGCTTCGGCCCGCTGGCGCCCGGCAAGGTCAACGACGGCATCAACATCGCCGCCGCGCAGGGAACGCCGATCCACGCCGCGGCGGACGGCGTCGTCGCCTATGCCGGCGACGAGATCGCCGTCTATGGCGGCCTGATCCTGATCGACCACGGCGGCGGCTGGATGAGCGCCTATGGCCACGCAGGCGAAATCGCGGTGCAGCGTGGGCAGGCGGTGAAGGCCGGCACCGTGATCGGCCGCGCCGGCGCGAGCGGCCAGGTCCAGTCGCCGCAACTCCATTTCCAGCTCAGGAAGAATCGGTTACCTGTCGATCCGATGAAGCAGTTGCCGCCCCGATAGCCGCCGATGGCCAGACGACTACCCCGGAGCGTCCAGCGCCAGTTCGACGTCCTGCGCCGCGCGACCCGCTGGCCGATCTGGGCCGACCTGGTCACACGGCTGGGTGTCGCCTTCCTGCTGATCGGGATCGCGGTGGCGATCCACTGGGTCGGGCGCGACGGGCTGGTCGATCACGAGGACGGTGCCATCAGCTTCCTCGATGTCGTCTATTTCACGATGATCTCGGTCACCACCACCGGCTTCGGCGACATCACCCCGGTGTCCGACCGGGCGCGGCTGGTCGAGGCGGTGGTGGTCACGCCGATCCGCATCGCCGTGCTCTTCATCTTCGTCGGCACCGCCTATCAATTCGTCCTCAAACGCACATGGGAAAAATGGCGCATGGCCCGCATCCAGGCAAAGCTCACCAACCATATCGTCGTTCTCGGCTTCGGTGTCAGCGGCAGCGAAGCCGTCAAGGAACTGATCGTGCGCGGCACCGATCCGTCGAAGATCGTCGTCATCGACCCGGCGCGCGGCCGCGTCGCCGCCGCCGAGCACATGGGCTGCAACGTGATGGAGGGCGACGCGTCGAACGACGACACGCTGCTGCACATCCGCATCAACGAAGCGAAGAGCGTGCTCGTTTCCGCCGGGCGCGACGACACCTCGATCCTGATCGTGCTCACCGTGCGCCATCTCGCGCCGCACGTTCCGATCAGCGTCGTCATCCGCACTCAGGACAATGAACTTCTCGCGCGGCAGGCAGGCGCCAACAACGTCATCAACCCGGTCAGCTTCACCGGCCTGCTGCTCGCGGGGTCGGCCGAGGGCGCGCATGTCGCCGATTATATGGCCGATCTGGCGGCCGCCGGCGGCCGGGTGCAGTTGAGTGAGCGCCGGGTCAGCCCCGAGGAGATCGGCCGCGGCCTCGATACGCTCGCCAGCGGCGGACGCGGCCTGCGCCTCTATCGCGGCGGCAAGCCCTACGGCTTCTGGGAACCCGAAGCCCAGGCGCTGCAGGCGGGCGACCTGGTGGTCGAGGTCGTCCCCTGCAAGGACAGCGAAGCGCAGGCGTAGCCCGCCCGACGCGCGACAATCCCCGTATACTACTGCGTCGCGGTTTCAATTTGCCGCATGGCGGAAAGCCCATGAACCGCCTGCAACGGCGCCTTGGCGCGCAAAATGCCGACGGAATGTAAAAAGGCGCTTGCTTTTCTCGCGAATGACTCGCAATAGCGCGCCATTATTTCCATCATGGATCAAAAAGGGGGCATGAATGTCATTCTTGCGTTTGCGTGAATCACTGGCGGCAGCGGCGCCGGCCTATCTGGCTCTGGGTTGCTTCGGCCTCGCCGTTTCGCCCGCGGCTGCTCAGGACAGCGGATCGGAAGCGAAGGCGCCGCGGCTCGGCGGGGTCACCGTGACCGACACCGCGATCGACGACGAAGGCTATAAGGTCGACCGTCCGTCCTCGCCGAAATTCACGCAGCCGCTGCGCGACACGCCCCAGACGATCCAGGTGATCGACAAGCAGCTGTTCAACGAACAAGGGGCGACGACGCTGACCGAGGTGCTGCGCAACAGCCCCGGCGTCGGCACCTTCTATGCCGGCGAGAACGGCAATACGACGAGCGGCGACGCGATCCGCATGCGCGGCTTCGACACGTCGAACAGCATCTTCGTCGACGGCATCCGCGATCTGGGCTCGATCTCGCGCGACATCTTCAACACCGAAGCGGTCGAGGTTCAGAAAGGACCGGCAGGCACCGACAATGGCCGCACCGCACCGACGGGCGCGATCAACATGGTGTCGAAGCGGGCGTCGCTCGAAAGCGCGCTGTCGGGCACGCTTTCGGTCGGCGTCGACGGGCAGAAGCGCGTGACGGCTGATGTCAACCAGACGCTGGGCGACCTGAGCAACAGCGCGTTGCGGCTGAATGTCCTGTGGCAGGACAGCGATGTTCCCGGCCGCGATCATGTCGAGAACCAGCGGCTCGGTCTCGCCGCCTCGCTCGGCTTCGGCCTCGAAACCGCGACCCGCGCTTATCTCAATCTGCTCTATGTCGATCAGGACAATATTCCCGACGGCTATGTCCCGACGATCGCCCTGCCCGGATGGCAACCCCAGGCCGGACAGGAAGCGCTGGCCGGCCATCCCGTCGATTCAAGGAATTTCTACGGCACGCGCAAGGATCATGACGACGTCCGGGCGCAGATGGCGACATTCATCGTCGAACATGATTTCTCCGATAATGTGCGGCTGTCCAACGTCGCGCGCTGGGGCGAGACCAGGCAGGACTATCTGCTGACCGCATTCATGTCGACGAACGCCAACATCGTCGGCGATCCTGCGAATCCCAACGACCTGTCCGCCTATACGATGACGCGCGGCAACCCCACGATCCGCGACGCGCGAAACCGCATCCTGACCGACCAGCTCAACCTGCGGGCCGATTTCGCGACCGGTGCGATCGAGCATAATCTGAGCCTCGGTGCCGAGATCACCAGCGAAAAGCAGATCACCTACGGCCACAGTTCCTCGGGCACCCTGCCGGTCGCCAATCTCTACGATCCCGACTGGAACGACACGAGCAACTACACCCATTCGCGCAACGGCACCGCTTCGCGGGGCAAGACGAATACGCTGGCCTTCTATGCCTTCGACACCGCGAAATTCTTTGACGGGCTCTTGCTGGTGACCGGCGGCATTCGCCTCGATCATTACAAGACGACCTATGTCAGCACGGCCGTCTGCAACAACGGAACCGGCCGCGGTGCCGTGCCCTGCGGTACCGCGCCCGTAGGCTCGATCGTGACCACCGCCGACCTGACGGCCAAGGACACGCTGTTCAACTGGAAGCTGGGAGCGGTGCTGAAGCCCAGCGAGCCGGTCAGCCTCTACGTGAACTATGCGCTGTCGCAGCAGCCCCCGGGCGGCGACAACTTCACCCTGGCCACTGGCAACAGCGCCAACAACCCGGACTTCGCTCCCCAAAAGGCCAAGACGATCGAGGCCGGCGTCAAGCTGGACGCACTGGACGGCGCACTCGCCTTCAACGCGGCGGTGTTCCAGACCAAGGTGCTGAACGAGGTCAACGCCGCCGACCCGTCCGACATCCAGAGCGGATCGAAGCGCGTGCGGGGCTTCGAACTGTCGGTCGTGGGCAACATCACCGACGACTGGTCGATCTCCGCCGGATACGGGCATCAGAAGACCAAGGTCACGAACGGCGGCGCGGTCGCCGTCGACGGCAGCACCGGCCTGACCTACGCCCCCGACGACAGCTTCTCGTCATGGACCAGCTATCGCGCGCCCTTCGGGCTCGAGATTGCCGGCGGCGTCCGCTACACCAGCGGAATGCGGCGCGGGACCGACGGCGCGGCCGGCACGCCGCCCCGCACCCAGGGCTACACGGTCGTCGACGCGCTGCTGGGCTATGCGGTCAACGACAATGTCACGCTGCGGGTGAATGCCTATAACCTGTTCGACAAACATTATGTCGCGGCGATCAACAAGAGCGGCTATCGCTACACGCCGGGGCAGCCGCAAACCTTCCTGTTCAGCGCCGACTTCCGTTTCTAGGTCGGCGCGGAACGGGCCTGGGCGGGGGACGTGGCGCGCCCCCGCCTTCGCCGTTTGAAAGGATCTGGATCGGCATGTTGCTGCATATTCCGAACATCCTGTCGGCCGAGGAGGTAGCGGCGGTCCGCGCCCGGCTCGACGGCGCCGAGTGGACCGACGGGCGCGAGACGGTCGGAGCGCAGGGTGCCCGCGTCAAGCGCAACGAGCAACTGCCCGATAACCTGCCGCTGAAGGCCGAACTGGGAGCCACGGTGCTCGCCGCGCTGCAGCGATCGCCGCTGTTCTTCGCCTCCGCGCTGCCGCGCAAGATCCTGCCGCCGCGCTTCAACCGCTATGCGGGCGGCGGCGAATATGGTTTCCACGTCGACGGTGCGGTGATGCGTCTGGGAGAGGGCGAACATCTGCGGTCGGACCTGTCCTGCACCCTCTTTCTCAACGATCCGACCGACTATGAGGGCGGCGCGCTGGTCATCAGCGATACGTATGGCGAGCATCGCGTCGCGCTGCCAGCGGGGGACGCCATCCTCTATCCTTCGAGCAGCCTTCACCGCGTCGAACCGGTGACACGCGGCGCGCGCATCGCATCCTTTTTCTGGATTCAAAGCCTGGTGCGGGACGAAAGCTTGCGGCGGATGCTTCTCGAACTGGATACGGCGATCCAGAAACTCACCCTCGATGGGGCCGATAATGATGCTGTCCTTCAACTCACCTGCGTCTACCACAACCTGCTGCGACGCTGGTCGGAAACCTGAACGCGAGGCCCGAGAGCGCTTCGCCGCCGTGCCCCCGCCCCGTTCCGCCCGCCCGGTCGAGGCGGCGGCCGGAGGCGGCGGCGCCGTGCATCGCTATGGCGAGGCATCGCGCCCCAACCCGATCGCCGCCGGACTGGCGCTGTTGCTGACCGCGGTGCTGATCGCCGCGCTCGTCCACAGCGGGATTCGCCACGCGCACACGAAGGCGACCAGGCTGGCGGTGGTCAACCTGTCGATGGCGCCGCCACCGCCCCCGCCCGCACCCGCCGAGACGCCGCCGCCGCCACAGCCGCGCGCCACCATGCCGCAGCCGCTGGTCGTGCTGCCCAATCCCCGGCCGGTGCAGATTGCGGTTCCCGACCCCGAACCGGCCGCGCCGATCGCGGTTTCCGTTCCGGCCGCTCCCCCGGCGCCGCCCGCTCCGCCGGCACCGCCGTCGACGATCCAGGCCGACGACCTTGCGACGCGCATGCTGTCGGGGCCTCCGCCGCGCTATCCGACCGAAAGTCGCCGCCACCGCGAGCGGGGAACGGTGCTTCTGTCGGTGACGCTGGGCGTCGACGGATCCGTCGCGGCGATCAGCGTCGCGCGAACCAGCGGCTTTCAGCGCCTGGACGAAGCCGCGCTGCGCGCGGTGCGGAAATGGCGCTGGGCGCCGACGATCCGCAACGGCGAAGCCGTGCGCGTCAGGGGCGTCGTCGAAATCCCCTTTGTCCTGCGCGGATAGCGAAGCCGCTCAATCGAGCATCGCGCGCCACGCGCGCGACACATATTCGCGCTCGTCCGCGATCAGGCAGGCAGCGAGCCCGTGGGCGTCGGCCATGTCGAGCGCCGCCGCCGGCCCGGCGACGGTCAGCGCGGTCGCCCAGCCGTCGGCCATCATGCAACTGCGATGGATCACCGTCGCCGACGTCATGCCGTTGCGGATCGGCAGACCGGTGCGCGGATCGAAGCTGTGCGAGTAGCGGCGGCCCTCTATCTCCAGACCACGCCGATAATCGCCCGACGTCGCCACCGACAGGTCGTGCAGCGCGATGCGCCAGGGCAGCCCGTTCCAACCGGGCGGCGGCTCGACATCGACCCACCATGGATGGCCGTCGGGCCTGATCCCCTCGCCCCGCAGTTCGCCCCCCACCTCGATCAGGAAATGGCGTACGCCGGCGTCGCGCAGCCGCTCGGCCGCGAGGTCGACGCCATAGCCCTTGGCGATGCCTGACAAATCGAGCGATGCGCCCTCCTCGCGGCGCAGCTTCCCGGCCTGCCGGTCGAAGGCGATGCCGCCGCGCGGCGCGGCGATCGAGGGGTCCGGGCGCGCCGCCACCGGCCCCGCGCTGCCGAAACCCCACGCCTCGGTCAGGCGCCCCAGTCCCGGATCGAAAGCGCCGCCGCTGGCGTCGGCGATGGCGAGCGCCGCCTCGACGACCTGTAGCAGTTCGGAAGGGACCGCCTGCCACGCCCCGGCCGGGGCGCGGTTGAAGCGCGACAGGTCGGAGTGCGGCTCCCACTGGCTCATCTGCGCGACGACGAGGTCGAGCGCGCGCTGGACGACGGCCGCCGCATCGCGCGGCGGCGCGACGGCCTGCAGGCTCCAGTCGGTCCCCATGCTGGTTCCCGAAAAGCGCTCGATCCCCGCCGGCGCATCGCGCTTCGCAAAGGCGGCGGGGGTCAGCGCCCGCGGGATGAGGACGCGGTCGTTCAGGGTGCCATCACCTCGAGCGTCGTGACATAGCTCGCCCGGCGCTGCGGCTGGGCCGGCGCCGCGCCCTCTTCGCCCTGCTCGGCGCGCGGCGTGGTGACGTTGACCCAATAGAGGCCCGCCTCGGGCCACGTCACCGTGACGCGGCCGTCGGCACCGGTCGTCAGGTCGATCTGGCCGAGCTGGTCGCGATAGCGGATGCCGCCGGGGATCACGGTCACCGTCAGGCCCGCCGCGGGCTTGCCGTCGAGCAGGAACTGGAAGGTCGCCGCCTCGCCCGCATAAAGGTCGTTCGGATGCGTCACCGGGACCAGTTCGATCCCCTTGCCGGTCGTCTGGAACACCGTCGTCGTCGGTTCGCCGACGGTGACGAAAATCTCGTTGCGGTTGTTCGATTCCGCCGTCCGCACATTGGTCGCGCCGGCAGGCAGCCGCTCGGCAAGGTTGGCGGTGGTGGTGCCGCGCGGCAGGCGCTCCGTCTTGCCGTTCAGGTCATAGCTGCCCATCAGCGCGTCCGACGCGGTTCCGATCTTCCACGTCCCCTTCTGCGTCAGATGGACGTCGAACGTGCTGCGATAGCGGCCGGTCGAACCATGCTCGATCTGCGCCTCGCTGCCGTCGGGCGCCCAGGCCTTGATCCCGTCGAGCCGCAGCGGCTGGTGCTCGAAATAGAAGAGGTCGTTCGACACCGCCGCATCGACCGTGACCCAGACGTCATCGCCCGACAGCACGGTCGCCGACGGCATCATCCACTGCCGATGCGCGCTTGCCGGCGTCACGGCCAGCGCCGACAAGGCGATCGTCGCCGCCAGTCCCAGGATTCGCTTTTTCATCGTTCGCCCTTTCGTATCAACGGAATGAGATGGAGACGGCGCCCAGCTCGCTGGTGCCCGCGGCGCGGCCGCCCGCACCCGCCTTCGCCGGCCAGGTGAAGGGGATGCGCAGCAGCTCGCGCCCCCCGACCTCGCGCGCCGCCTCTATGACCAGCGTATATTGCCCCGGCGCCGTCGCGCCGAGCTGCGCGCGCGAAAAGCTGACCTTGTGCGTCCCGGGCGCGCGCGTCGCGCCGGTGACGCCGTTCGCGGGAAAGGTCATCGAGCGGCCCGACACGCGCCACCACTGGCGAACGTCGCGGAGCCATTTCGTGCCCTCGCCATTCTTCATGTCGTAGTCGTACCAGACCGCGACCGTCTTGGCCGGGGCCCCCTCCTTCTCCACCCAGATGGCGACATAGGGCCGATGATATTCGGCGACCTTGAGCCGCGGGATGGTGACGGTCACGTCCATCGTGCCCGGCGCGGCGGCCAGCGCCGGGGCCGCGAGCGCGGCAGACAGCGTTCCGCCGATCAGGATCGTCCGCATGGGTGAAGTCATGACTGTTGCCCTCCTAGTGAATAGAGACGATGGCGATTGCGGCGGGGATCGCAAGCCCGGCCGCGACGATCGGCCAGGTCGATCTGCGCTTGGCCGCGTGAAGCTGAAGCAGGAACAGCCCGGTGATCGCGAAGACCAGGCAGGCGAAGGCGAAGATGTCGATGAACAGGCTCCACGCGCCGCCCGAATTGCGCCCCTTGTGCAGGTCGTTGAGGTAGGAGATCCAGCCGCGGTCGGTGATCTCCGCGCTGGCAGCACCGGTGGCGCGGTCGATCGCGACCCAGGCGTCGCCGCCAGGACGCGGCGCGGGCAGATAGACTTCGCCGTCCGACCATTCGGCATCGGCCGACACCTTGACGGGGAAATGCGCCTCGACCCACGCGGCGACGGACGGGGGCAGCGGCGCCTTTTCATCCGCCTCGCCGGCGGGGGCCGCCCCGGCGAGCTGATCGAGCAGCGCGGGGGGCAATTGCGCCGTCCGCGCCGACACCTGCGGCGCCGCCTCGATATCGGCGGCATGGTTCAGCGTGAAGCCGGTGATCGCGAACAGCAGCAGCCCGATCAGGCAGATCGCCGAGCTCATCCAGTGCCACGTGTGAAGCTGTTTCAACCAAAAAGCCTTGCGCCCGCGCTTCGGACCGGCTTGACGTGACGATGATCGGGACATGATAGGCGAAAGGTTCCGTTGCACAGCGCGATGGCAGTCGCCCTATCCAGAACGATTCTCAATAGCAACAGAGAGATTGTCGCAAAACCTCTCAAATTCCGCGAAATGAGGCCGGTCAACTTCGATAGCTGTCCGCTGCTGGCGGCCGGAAGGATCACCGTCTTTGTGAAGGGCCGCAGGCGTCGGAGCGACCTCCAGCCTTCGGCTTGCCTTGCCGATGGCTGGAGATCGCTTCCCCGGCCAACGCCGGAGGACGGCTTCGGTCAGCCCCCGATCGTTGCAGCCAGACGCCGCGAATTCTGCGGCGGCGTTTCGGGTTCGGCCGGCAATTCGGTCGCGGGCCGGACGGTCATCCCCAGCGCCGCGGCGACGCCAGCCCCATAGGCGGGGTCGCAGCGGGTGCAATTGTCGATGTGCCGCTGCTTGATGAAGGCCGGCGCATCGCCCATCGCCCGCGCCGTATTGTCGAACAGCACCTGCTGTTGCTCCGGGCGCATCTGCTGGAACAGCTTGCGCGGCTGGGTGAAATAATCATCGTCGTCGTCGCGGAAATTCCAGTGCGCCGCGTCGCCGCTGATGCGCAGCGGCGGTTCGCCATAGTCGGGCTGCTGCTGCCACTGGCCGAAGCTGTTCGGCTCGTAATGCGGGCGGCTGCCGTAATTGCCGTCGACCCGTCCTGCGCCGTCGCGCTGGTTGCTCATCACCGGGCAGCGCGCGGCGTTGACCGGAATCTGGTGATAGTTGACGCCGAGCCGGTAACGCTGGGCATCGGCATAGTTGAACAGGCGCGCCTGCAGCATCCGGTCGGGCGACACGCCGATTCCCGGCACCAGGTTTGACGGCGCGAAAGCGCTCTGTTCGACATCGGCGAAGAAATTGTCCGGATTGCGGTTGAGTTCGAACTCGCCGACCTCGATCAGCGGATAGTCCGCCTTGTACCACACCTTGGTCAGGTCGAAGGGGTGGAAGCGATAGGTCTCGGCATCGGCCTCCGGCATGATCTGGACATACATCGTCCATTTCGGGAAATCGCCGCGCTCGATCGCCTCGTACAGGTCGCGCTGGTGCGATTCGCGGTCGCCACCGACCAGCGCCGCCGCCTCCGCATCGGTCAGGTTCGCAATGCCCTGCTGGGTCCTGAAATGGAACTTGACCCAGAAGCGCTCGCCCGCCTCGTTCCAGAAGCTGTAGGTGTGGCTGCCGAAACCGTGCATGTGGCGATAGCTTTTCGGGATGCCGCGGTCGGACATCACGACGGTCACCTGGTGGAACGCCTCGGGCAGCAGCGTCCAGAAATCCCAGTTGTTGGTGGCGCTGCGCATGTTGGTGCGCGGGTCGCGCTTCACCGCCTTGTTGAGGTCGGGGAATTTGCGCGGGTCGCGCAGGAAGAAGACCGGGGTATTGTTCCCCACCATGTCCCAATTGCCTTCCTCGGTATAGAATTTCAGCGCGAAGCCGCGGATGTCGCGCTCGGCGTCGGCCGCGCCGCGCTCGCCCGCGACGGTGGTGAAGCGCGCGAACATCTCGGTCTTCTTGCCCACTTCGCTGAAGATTTTCGCGCGGGTGTAGCGGCTGATGTCGTGAGTCACGGTGAAGGTGCCGAAGGCGCCCGAACCCTTGGCGTGCATGCGCCGCTCCGGGATCACCTCACGCACGAAATTGGCGAGCTTCTCGTTGAGCCACACGTCCTGGGCGAGCAACGGGCCGCGCGGGCCGGCGGTCAGGCTGTCCTGATTGTCGGACACGGGCGCGCCGAATGCCGTCGTCAGATGGGAAACCGGACACTGGCCGGCGTCGGGATGCGTCTTGGTCATGGCAGTTCCTCCTCTCGAAATGGCGATACCCCCTGTTAGACCGGCAAGCTCAATTCATCAGCTTCATAAAAATCGTCATTCTCATCGAAAAAGGGCTCATCCGCAAATATGGTGCAAGTTGGGGGATTCACGCGCGAATCGGGAGCGTGCATAGAGTGGGGATTACGGTCAGCGATGGTATTTGCGCGTGTTCCAGACATCTGCCGGTTCTCCCGTTCCTGAAGGTTTAACGATTGTCCGTCGCAGCGACACAGCGCAGGGCGAGCTTCATCTGACGGTGAAGCCGGTTCAGCGTTCGTCAGCCTGTCCCGGCTGCGCACGGCGGTCCGACCGCATTCACAGCCATTACGAGCGCCGGCCGCGCGACCTGCCCTGGCATGGACGGATTGTGCGGATGACGCTCAGGGTGCGGCGCTTTCGCTGCGGGACGCCCGCCTGCAAGGTACGGATATTCGCGGAGCGGCTGCCCGGGGTGGTTGCTTCTAGAGCACAGCGCTCCGTCAGGCTCGCCGACAGCCAGCGGGCGATCGGCCTTGCCGCCGGCGGCGAGCCGGGGTCCCGTCTTGCGCACCGGCTGGCGATGCCGGTGAGCGGCGATAGCTTGCTGCGGATGATCCGGTCGGCGCCTGTGCCGGATTTTATCGCCCCGACCATTGTCGGCATCGATGATTGGGCATGGCGCCGCGGCCAGCGCTATGGAACGATCATCTGCGATCTGGAGCGCAATCGCGTTCTGGATCTGCTTCCCGATCGCAACGCGGACAGCGTGGCCGGCTGGCTCCGGCGCTATCCGGGGATACAGGTCGTCGCACGCGATCGCGCCGGCCTTTATGCCGATGGAGCAAGGCGCGGGGCGCCAGACGCTGTGCAGGTGGCTGATCGCTGGCATCTGCTCCGCGGACTGGGGGACGCACTGCGCGAGGCTGTGGGCCGCCATCGTGGCGCCGTGTCGGCGGCGGTGAAATGCATGACAGGGACGCAGGCTCGCCTTCCACCGGCCGCTCCCGGTCTCGCCAGATTGCGAACCGGTCGAAAATCAGCGCGTCGCGCGCGATGGGAAGAAATCTGCCGCCTTCGCGCGCAAGGCCATCCCGTATCGCACATCGCCGGTCTGACCGGCATCAGCCAGCGCACGGTTCAGCGGTGGCTGGCCGCGGGCGGTGAACCCGAACATATCCGTCCTTCTTCATCCTCGCATCTGCTCGCACCTTATGAAGACTGGCTCGAGAGCCGATGGCAGGCGGGATGTCAGGTCGGGCAGCAGCTCTGGCGGGATCTGAAGGAACATGGCTACAGGGGGAGCCGGAATAGCATTGCCCGATGGGCCGCCCGACGGCGGGCCCGCGACAATCTACAGACAACAGCGGAGCCGGAGCAGCAGACGCGGACCGGCTGGAAAGCCCCGTCACGCCGACGCTGTGCCTGGTATCTGAGCCAGGATCCCGGTCAGATCGATGCGGATGCCAGGGCTTTCCTCCATCATCTCTATGCGCGGGCACCGGAACTTTGCACGGTGGCCGGGCTCGCCGCAGAGTTCATCGCGCTCCTCGATGGCAACGACGTGACCAGGCTCGATAGATGGCTCGAACAGGCTGCAGACAGTGAAGTCGCCAGCTTTGCGGCCGGCATCGCGCGCGACATCGATGCCGTGAAGGGCGCGATTACGACCCGCTGGACAACGAGCCCGGTCGAAGGTCAGATCAACCGGGTCAAAGCCATAAAGCGACAGATGTACGGACGCGCTGACTACCAGCTCCTCCGGCAGCGGGTTCTGCTCGCCGCCTGACTGATCATCGATCAGGCTTCCAAAAGCCTCGTCGGCCAGCCTGCACCAAATTTGCGGATGAGCCCGAAAAAGTCGATCAAGATTGATCGCAACGCAAGGTAAGGCTGATGAACCCGGGCCGCTCCTTCGAACTATCCGCGCAGGATTTTCGCCATGGCCTTCCCGCGGGCCAGTTCGTCGACGAGCTTGTCGAGATAACGGATCTCCCGCATCGTCGACTCCTGAATCTCTTCGACACGAACGCCGCAAATCACGCCCGTAACCAGCGATCGCAAGGGATTCATTCGAGGCGCCTGGGCGAAGAAATCCTCGAAGCTCGTCTGCTTCGCCAGTCGATCGTCCAGCGCCTTCTGGCTGTATCCCGTCAGCCAACGGATGATCTCGTCCACCTCGGCCCTGGTGCGCCCCTTTTTCTCCGCCTTGGCGATATAGTGGGGATAAACGCTCGCGACGCTGACCGAATAGATGCGATGCTTCGCCATGCGTCCTCCTCCGTCGCCATGAACCGCGCGCCGGCTGCGCCGACCGATCATAGCATGAGAGGGAGGTTTGACCGCTATGGTGAACTCGGCCTGCTCTATGTCGATCTCAACATCGCCTTACCGGACGGAGAACGGTCGAATGGCCGGAAGCGGGCTTCGTCCGCGTCCGGCCACGAAGCGGGAATGGCGCACGGCTGCCGCCGCGCCAAATGCGGGCGCCTATCGGAACTTGAAACTCATGTTGACGCCATAGGTCACGGGCATGCCGGCAAACCGGATCACCGCATCTCCGCGCCGCGCCCGCCGACTTATGGCAAGACCTGGACGGGCAAGATCGCGCTGGCGTCGGCGCTGTTCAAGCAACCGCGACCACGGCCCGAAAAATAGCCGCCGGCGGCTACTTCCCCTGTGCGGCCAGGACGCGCAGGATGTTGCCGCTCCACATCTTCTCGATATCGGCGTCCGAATAGCCCGCCTGCTTCAGCCGTTCGGTGACCTTCGGCAGCGCCGAAATATCCTCGATCCCCTTCAGCCCGCCGCCGCCGTCCCAGTCAGCGCCGAAGCAGACATGATCGACGCCGCCGACCTCGATCGCGCGCAGCACCATCTTCATATAATCCTCGAAGTCCGCCGCCCACATCGTTTCGGTCTTGTCGAGTTCGCGCCACTGGCGCGTCAGTTCGGCCTGCGCTTCGGGGGCCAGTTCGCCGATCCGCTCATAGTCGGCGAACAGCTTCGCGCGCGCCGGCGACATCTTCATCTCCGACATGTAGATGGTGGAGATGCACATCGCGCCGCCCTTCGCCGCAAGCGCCTTCAGCCGCCCCTCGTCGAGGTTGCGCGGGTGATTATGCGCCGAACGCAGGCTCGAATGCGAAAGCAGGATCGGATATTTCGACAGCGCGAGCAGTTGATCGAAGGTTGCATCGGACGAATGGCTCGCGTCGATGACGATACCGAGCCGGTTCATCTCGGCCAGCCACTTTTCGCCGAGAGGGCTGAGGCCGTTCCAGCGCGGCTTGTCGGTCGCGCTGTCGGCGAACTGGTTGTTGAGCCCGTGCACCGGCCCCGCGAGGCGCACGCCCTTGTCGTAGAACTCGCTGAGCAGCGACAGGTCCTCGCCCAGCGGATAGCTGTTCTCGATCGACTTGAAGGCGATCAGCTTGCCTTCCCTGTCGAGCCGCCGCGCATCGTCGGCGATGCGCGCCGCGCCGATGGCGCCGTTGTTGGCGGCGATCATCCGGTCGATGCTGTCCGAACGCTTGCGCGCGTGCGCGAGCGCGGCGGCATAGCCCGCCGCGGTCAGCGGTCCCTGATCGGTGTAGATGGCGAAGAAGCCGCCATCGAGATTGCCGTCCTTCATCCGCGGGATGTCGAGTTGCGACAGGTCGGTCGCGAGGGTGTGGCGGTCGGCGAAATTCCATCCCTGCCGATCGAAATGGAGCGGGGTGTCAAGATGGGTGTCGAGCACGAGCATCCGGCCGTGCAGCGGCGCTTCGGGCGCTTTCGGCTTGTCGCCGCCGGTCGAGCATGCGGCGAGCGCGGTCGCGCCGAGCAGAATGGCGATGCGTTTCACTCCTTGTCCTCCACAGGCTTCAGGTCGAGGTCGTGATAGTCCCAACTGAAATCGGCGATCTGGCTGACCGCTTTCATCGTCACCCCGGTCACCTTGCCCCCGGCATCGAGCGCGAAGGTGACATAGGCGGGCTCTATCGCCGGATCGTCGAAATCGGTGACGAAGCTGTCGTACTGCCAATGCTTGAGGCGCCCCGCCATCCGCGGCGTCGAGGTGAAGTCGACGGTCAGCCCCTTCGCACCCGCCCCGATCACGACGTCGCCATACCAGGGATCGCGATAGCGCCCCGCATAGCCCGCGAGCGGCAGCGACGGGCCCGATTTGGCGGGTGACGCCTTCGCCTGCTTGAGGAACTCGACGCCGCCCGCAAGCCGCGCCTGATACCAATCCTCCCACTTGGTGGTCCAGCCATAGTCGGGCTGGTCCAGATAATGATCGAGCAGTTCATAGGTCAGGCCGAGCAGCATACCGCTGTCCTCGCTGTTCATCATGATCGCGAAGCCGACATTCCTGTCGGGAATCATCACGACGCGGGTGATCGATCCGAAGACGCCGCCGCCGTGCTGGATGATGCGGTGGCCGCGATAGTCCTGCACCTGCCAGCCGAGCGCATAGGCCTGTTGCGTCGGCTGCGCGGGTTTCAGCGTATCGGGCAGCGGGGTGATCGGCATCGGTGTCACCGGCGCCCACATCTCGGCCGCCTGCTTCTCGCTGAACAATCGCCTGCCGTCGGGAAGCGCGCCGTGCGCGAGCTGAATCTTGAGCCACGCCGCCATATCCTCGGCGCTGAGCGCGAGCCCGCCCGCGGGCGCGCCGTTGCGGCCGAGCTCGTCGCGCTCGTCGAGCGCCTGCTGCCGCCCGATCCCGCGCAGCACGCCCGACAGGCGCGCGTGCGGCCATGACCGGTTCGCGACGCGGAAGCGGTCTTCGCTGTCGCTCGTGGCATTCTTCATGCCGCCCGCGCGCAGCACGCGCTCGCGGATGAAATCCTCCCAGGTCTGACCAGTGACCTCCTCGATCAACTGCCCCGCGACCGCATAGAGGATATTGTCATAGGCATAGGCCGAACGGAAGCTCGTCCGGGGCTTGAGGAAAGCGATGCGTTCGGCGGTCTGCCTGCGGGTCAGGTTGGTGCGCGGCACGAACATCAGGTCGCCCTGCCCCAGTCCCAGTCCGCTGCGGTGGACGAGCAGGTCGCGGACCGTGATCTCGCGCGTTACCCACGGGTCGTACATGCGGAACCACGGCATATGCTCGATCACCGGGTCGTCCCACCCGATCCGACCTTCGTCGACGAGCACCGCGAGCGCCGCGGCGGTCATCGCCTTGCCGGTCGATCCGGTCTGGAAGATCGTCTGACCGTCGATGGGCGCACTCTCGCCGAGCTTGCGGACGCCCCAGCCGCGCGCGAGCGTGGTCCTGCCGTCCTCGACGATCGCGATCGAGACGCCGGGCGCGCCGACCTTCTGCCGCAGCGCCTCGACGCTTTCGCCGATGTCGGCGGGCGGGTCGGCCCAGACGGGCGCGGCCGCCGACAGCAGCAGCGACAGGACAAGCAGGCGAACGGGTTTCATGGCAAGACCTCCCTTCGAGGAGCAGACGACGGACGCAGCAGGCGCCAGGTGCCGAGAGTGATGAGCGGCACGACAAAGACGGCGAGGAACAGCCAGGCAAGGAAGCGGTATCCGCTGGCGATGAGCTCGACGAGGCCGATCTCGCCCGCGACGAACATGCAGCCGGTCAGGATCACCGCGCCGATCAGCGCCCGCGCGCCGGCGCCGAGCGCAGGCCGCCCCCGGCTCTCGACCGCGCCCGAGATGCGCTCGTTGATCGCGTGCACCGCGCCCGCGCCGCTTTCGAGCAGCGCCGCGAGGATCATCAGCTGGAACAGGATGTGGAAGCCCGGCACCTTCATCTGGCGCAGCAGGAAATCGGACGGCAGCGTCTCTGCCCCGATCGCGGGATAGAAGGCGATCATCGCGACGAAGAAGAGGATCGCCGGCAGCATCGACAGCGGCCCCGCGATCAGCCCCGCGACGACCGCGTCGCGCTGGCTGGTCAGATGTCGCAGCACCGGCAGGATAACCACCGCGCCGACGATATTGTAGCTCGCATAGGTGATGCCCCCCGCCATCCAGCCTGCCGATGGCGGCGGCGCGGCGGCGAACCCCTGCCCGATCAGCCCGCCGAAGCTGGCGAGCGCAAGGATCAGGAACAGGCCGTAGACGGTATAGAGAAGGATCGAGACATATTTGAACATCTGCTCGACGGCGCCCGTCCCCCAGGCGGTGACCGCGACGATCGCCACCGCCAGCAGCGCCGATCCCGCCCATTCGGGCCAGCCGAAGGTGGCGGCGCCGATCGCCGCCGCCGCCGCGCCGAACACTGCGAGGATCAGGATGACGAAGACGATATAGGCCGCCTCGAACGCGACCCAGGCGGGGCCGAGAAGCCCCTTGAAGAAGGCGCGATAATCATATGCGCCGAGTTGGCGCGCGAGCGCGAAGGTCAGCGCGGCGACGACGCTCCAGATGCCGGTCGCGAGCAGCATCGCGGCGAGCCCGCCCCACGGCCCCGAGGGCACGAAATATTCGGCAAGCTCGCGCCCCGTCGCATAGCCGCCGCCGATGATGACGGCTTTCAGCGCGAAGCCGGGAAGCAGGAAGCGCTGGAACCAGTTAGGGTTCGCCGCGCCCGCCGTCATGCGAGAATGGCGTCCACGAGCGCGGCGAAGCCCGGACCGCCGCGGATCGGATCGGCGACCGGCAACCCGAGCCGGTCGCGCTCGGCCGCCATCAGCGCTTCGGCACCGTCGGCGTCGAAGCTCGAGGTGTTGAGGCTGACGCCGCCGCAGCGGATCGCGGGATTGGTGCGGCTGCCGAGCCGGACTGTCAGGTCGATCACCTCCTCGATGCTCGGCAGGGCGAAATTCTCCATTCCCAGGATCACCTTGCGGGTCGGGTCGTGGCAGACGACGAACACGTCGGGCTGGCTGCCGTGCAACAGGCCGAGCGACACCGCGGCATAGGCAGGGTTGAAGATCGATCCCTGCCCCTCGATCAGGTCCCAATGGTCGTCGGGCGCGTCGGGGCTGAGCATTTCCGCCGCCCCGGCCTCGAAATCCGAAACCACCGCGTCCATCGGCACGCCGCCGCCCGCGATCATGATCCCCGTCTGGCCGGTGGCGCGAAAGTCGGCGTCGATGCCGCGTTCGCGAAACGCCCGATGCAGCGCCAGCGCGGTATATTTCTTGCCGAGCGCGCAATCGGTGCCGACGGTGAGCAGCCGCTTGCCGCTGCGCTTGCGCCCGTTGCCGATGGGGATCGTCGGCGGCGGGGTGCGGACGTCGATCAGCCGCCGCCCGGTCCGCCGGGCGGCCTCGACGAGCGCGGGAACGCTCGTCAGCCTGGTGTGCAGGCCGCTGACGATGTCGAGCCCGGCCTCCATCGCGTCGACCAGCACCGCCACCCACGTATCGCCGATGACGCCCCCCTGGTTCGCAACGCCGATCACCAGCGACCGGGCCCCGGCCGCGCGGGCATCGGCGGGCGACAGGCGCGGCAGGCCGGTGCTGACCGTGCAGCCGGGCGCCGACCATTCGCCGACGCAGCGGTCCGCGGCCCAGTCGGCGAGGCCGAAGGCGGTCTTGGCGTAGCCCGCCTCGGTCGTATCGCCGAGGAACAGGAGATAGGGTTGCGGCAGTGTCAGGCTGTCGGCCAGCCTGCCGAGGGGGGCATTCATCTTTTTCACTCCGTTCGCGTCAAAAGGCCATGTCGAGCGCGACGCCGATCGTCCGGGGCTGCAACGGCGAGATGGCGAGGAAACTCGGCCGGTTGAGTCCGTCGGCCATCGTCGTGCGCGCCATCTCGCCCTTGTTGTCGAGCAGATTGCGCGCATAGGCCCGCAGCGTCCAGTGGTCGTCGAACACCAGCGACGCGTTGAGATCGACCGACGTATAGGGTCTGGCGCGCGCGACGAGCGGGTCGCTCTCGACCAGCGAGAGTCGGCTGCTCGCATGGCGGATGCCCGCGCCGAAGCTGCCCCGCGTGCCGCCGCCGAGCCCGAATTCATAGTCGGCGCGCAGCGCGCCGCTGAACCTGGGCACCGCGGGCAGGCGGTCGCCATCGACGCCGCTGATCTCGGGCACATCCTCGCTGAGCCCGGCGTCCGTGTAGCTGCCCGTCGCGGTGATCGTCAGCCCCGGCACGGGACGGAACGCGATATTGCCTTCGAAACCCTTGCTGGTCGCCTTGCCGCCGTTCGCGCCGCCCGACACGCCGCCGAAGGCGCGCGTGACCTGGATGTCGGTCCAGTCCATCCAGAACCCCGCGACGTCGATCGTCACCGCCCGGTCGGCTAGGTCGGCCTTCAGCCCGACCTCGTAATTCGTCATGCGGTCGGCATCGACGCTCGGCGGGACGTTGGGGACGATGACGTTCGGGCCGCCGGGACGATAGCCGGTCGCGACGCGCGCATAGAGCATCGCATCCGGGGTGATGTGGAACTGCGGGCTGACCGAGAAGGTCCACACGCTCTCGGCCGAGGTGCCCGGATCGTCGGCGGACGGGACGATCGCGCCCGAACTGATCTGGCGGAAGGTCTGCTCGTTGCGCGCCCAGCGCAACCCGGCGGTGATTTCGAACCGGTCGCTGAACTTGAAGGTGCCGTTCCCGAAGACCGCATATTCCTTGTAGGTCGCGGGCAGGCCCACGGTCGCGAGCGGATCGAGCGAAGCGATGAGATTGCCGTCCATGTCATAGGAATGCACGAGCTGCGCATTGCTGGTTTTCTCGTCGGTGTAGAAGCCGCCGATCATCCATTCGAAGCGGCCGCCGCTCGGCGAGGCGAGCCGCAGTTCCTGGGTCCATTTGCGGAGCCCGAGGTCGAGATAGAAAGGCGTGATGCCGGCGTCGATCGGCGGATCGGTGATGAACGGGAAGAGCACGCCGAAGGCATAGCTCGCGTCCTGAAGCTGGCGGCTCTGCGTCTTGCTGTAGGTCGTCGCCGAGGTCAGCGTCGCGGCGCCGAAATCATAGTCGATCGTCGCCGAATAATAATCGAGGTCGATGTCGTAGGATTCGGGGACGTAATTGTTGTACGAGCGCCCGTCGCCGAGCCGCACGCCGGTGAGGTCGGCGGCATAAATCCCGTTGCCGTCGGAATCGAGCGATTGCCAGATGCCCGCCAGCTTCACGCTGAGTTCGGCCGCCGGCTGCCACAACAGCGCGACGCGGCCGCCGCGCTGCTCATAATCATTCTGATCCTTCAGCGCGGCATTGTTGACGCTGCCGACCCATCCCGGGGTGCTGCGCCAGGCGAAGCTGCCGGTGACCGCCAGCTGGTCCTCGACGACCGGGATGTTGACGAACGCCTGCCCGCCCCAGCCGAGACCGTCGCCGCCCTTGATGCCAAAGTCTTCGATCCCGGCGCGCACGCGGAACGCCCGCGTGTCCGGCTGGACGGTGACATATTTGACGAGCCCGCCGATCGAGCTCGCGCCGTAGAGCGTCCCCTGCGGCCCCTTGAGCACCTCGATGCGTTCGAGGTCATAGGGCATCAGGTCGATCGTGAACTGCCCGGCGCGGTTGTAGAGCGCGCTCGATCCGACCGGCGCGTCGTCGAGATAGATGCCGACGGTCTGGCCCGAGTTGAGCGGCGCGACGCCGCGCAGGGTGATCGTCGTCTGGCCGGGCGTGCCGCTGTTGCTGACGTTCATCCCGGGAACATAGCCCGCATAGTCGACGAGCGAGGCCGAGCCCTGCTCCTGCAGTTCCTCGCCCGCGACGACGCTGATCGCGATCGGCACGTCCTGCACGTTCTGCACGCGCTTCTGTGCGGTGACGACGATCTCGCCGCTGCTTCCGGTCGCCGCTGCCTCCTGCGCGTGCGCGGGGACCGCGGTCGTCAGAGCGATCAGGCTGGCCGCAACAAAACACCTCTTTTTCATCGTCTTACCCCCAGACTTGGGCGAGCAGGCGGCGGAAGTTGCCCCCGAGCACGGCCCCGATATTGTCGTTGGATAGCCCCGGCGGATCAGTTCCTCGGTAAGGTCGAAGACCTTGCGCGGATGGTCGAATCCGTCGATGTCGATCTTGTCGCGAAAGGCGTAGCTGCCCTTGTAGCCCGCCTTCAGCAGCGCATATTCGTCGGGCTTCATGTCGTCATAGCCGTTGAGGTCGGCGTCCGAGCCGATGCCGACATGCTCGACCCCGACCAGCTTCGCGACATGGTCGACATGGTCCGCCATATGCCCGACGTCGGTCGGGTCGGTCGCGCGCACGAACATCCGCACGCCGGTGATCCCCATCACCCCGCCCTTCGCCGCGAGCGCGCGGATCGCCTCGTCAGCCTTGGCGCGCGGATGGCTGGCGATCGCGCGGGCATTGCTGTGGGTGATCGCGATCGGCCCACGCGCGATCGCAATCGCGTCGAGGGTCGTCCGGTCGCCGCAATGCGACACGTCGACGAGCATGCGCTCCGTCTCCATCGCCGCGATGATCGCCGCGCCATAGTCGCTGACACCGCCATCGACGCGATCGGTGCTGCCCGACCCGATCATGTTCTGGCTGTTGTAGGTGAGCTGCGCGCAGCGCAGGCCGAGGCGGCGGAAGGTCGCGACATCCTCGACCGCCTCGAACTGGTCGGCGTTCTGGATGCCCATGATGACGGCGCATTTGCCGTCCCTCTTCGCCCGGTCGAGATCGTCGGCGGTGTCGACGAGCGTGAAGACGTGACTGTTGCGCCCGACGAACCCCTGCCAGCCGGCCATATATTCGAGCGCCTGCGCCTTCGCGCCGGGGCCGCCAAGGCCATAGGCGTTGTGAAAGCCGGTGATGCCGCTGGCGCGGAATTCAGCGGCTTCGGCATCGGTCAGGCGATGCGCGACATAGGCGGGCGACGTCGTGATCTTGAGCGGTGCCAGCATGTCGATGACCAGCGACGAAGCGACGAGGTCGACCGCACGGCGCGAATAGGCGCGCGCCGGATCGGCCGCGAAGGCATAGATGCCCCTGTTGATCATCGGCGCGGACAAAGCGGCACCGACCGCGCCCGCGATGGCCGCGCGGCGCGTTACCCGGAATGATCGCGTCATTCCATCCTCCACCCAGGAAATTTCGATTTCTAGACTATTGTCCTAATCAGAAAATTGTCAACCCGTTTAGGACATAAATTTGTCAGCCACCCCAAATGCCGGCGGGACAATGGATCATGCCGCCGCGATATTCGACGCCGGGATCGCGGTCGCGCGCGAGGAAGGTCGGCCCGTCGAGGTCGACGATGTCGCAAAGCTGCCCGACGAGGTAGGCGGGCGCCATCGACAGGCTGGTGCCCATCATGTTGCCGACCATCACGTCGAGGCCGAGCGTCCGCGCCTGCCGCGCGATCGCAAGCCCTTCGGTCAGCCCGCCGCACTTGTCGAGCTTGATGTTCACGACGTCGAAACGCCCGACGAGCGACGCGGTGTCGGCGAGCGACAGCGCGCTTTCGTCGGCGACGAAGGGGAGCGGCCGCTTGACACCGTCGAGATCGGCCTCGCGTCCGCGCGGCGCCGGCTGTTCGAGTTGCGCGACGCGCATCTCGACAAGCACCGGCAACAGGTCGGCGAGCGTCCGGATGTCATAGCCCTGGTTCGCATCGACACCGATCCAGGCGTCGGGACGCGCGGCGCGGATCGCGGAGACCCGTGCGATATCGTCGGCCAGATCGCCGGTCAGCTTGACCTTCACCGGCGCTTGCGGGTCGATCGCCAGCGCCGCCTTTGCCATGACCTCCGGATCATCGGCGCCGAGCGTCAGGGTCGAGCGCAGCGCCTTCGGCGGGTCGAGACCGGCGAGGTCCCAGACCGGCCGGCCCTGCTGCTTCGCCTCCAGGTCCCAGAAGGCGCAGTCGAGCGCGTTGCGTGCGCCGCCCGGCGGCAGGAGATGTTGCAGGTCGCCGCGCGTCGCGCCACCCTCGATCGCCTCGCGCGCGCGCATCGCCTCGCCAAGCATATGATCGATGTCGTCGCCCAGATAATAGACGCCGGCACCCTCGCCGCGCCCGACATGCGTCCCATCCGACAGTTCGGCAACGAGCAGCGCGGTCTCTGTGAAGACATGGCCCGAAATGCGGAACGGCTGGTGATAGGGAAAGCGCTCGACCCGCAGGTCGAGCGCCAGGGTGGGTGCAGGCTGCGTCGCCATCAATAGACCATCCCGAAGCCATAGAGATGGAAGGCGAGCGTCACCCAGGCGAGGATCAGCGCCGCGAGGACCAGCAGCATCGCGCCGAGCTTCATCGTCCAGCGGCGCTTGCCCTGGATGCTGAGCCAAAAGTGCCACACCGCCGCCGCCAGCAAGCCGAGGGCGGCGACCGGCGTCAGGATGCGCAGCAGGTGGATCAGCCAGTCGAGCGGGCCGCCGATGCTGCCGATATCGGCCGAGAAGACGGCAACGAGCCCCGCCCAGCCGATGACCGCGGCCAGCACCAGCCACGCGAAGACGCGCGACAGGCGATAGGCGCGCAGCGCTTTGCCTTCGAGCACGAAATTCGCAGCGAAGCTGCGCCGGACCAACGCGCGCACCGGCCAGGCGAGCGCCGCAAGCAGCGTGATGCCGAGCGCGAAGATGAGCGCCGGGTTGAGCCATGCCGCGTTGACGCCGGCGGGTGCGGGCTCGAACACCATGAAGGGCGATCCGGCATCAAGGCTCCAGCGCACGACGCGGCCGTCCTTCACCTCTGCGGCGAGGCGTTCGCCCGTGTTCGTGTCGCGCCACACGAAAGGCTCAACCTCGACCCAGTCGCGCGCCCCGGCGCTCAGGCCTTCGAGCCCCGGCACCGTGATCTTGCCGTCTTCGGTCAGCGACACGGCGGGCTGGCCGAGCAGGCCGAACAGGCTCATAAAATTGGTGAAGGAACCGCGGCTGCTGACATAATGGCCGACCATCATCTTCGCATGCTGCCGCGCGGTCTTCTCATCGACCTGCCCCGGCTTCTCCGCGCCCGGCAGATAGCGATCGGCGAATTTATGGAACAGCGCGCTGCGGATCGCGCCCGCCGCGCCTTCCTTGCCCGGGCTGTTCATCGAAATGAAGACGCCGATGTCGGCATCGGGGAACAGCCACAGATAGGAATGGAACCAGACGGTATCGCCGCCATGCGCGATCGCACGGTGACCGTTGACCCATTGCTCGTAGAAGCCGAGCGCCATGCTGTTGAGCGGGCCGACGCCGGGCGCCTTGAAATCGTGCATCATCTTCGCGGTTTCGGGCTTCAGCAGACCCGCGCCGTCATTGAGGTGCGCGATCATGAACTTGCCCATGTCGGCGCCGCTCGCCGACAGGCTGCCCGCCGGCGCCGGAATGACCATCTCGAACGGCCGCGCCTTTTGCGTGACGTCGGGATAGCCGCCCGCCATGTCGGGCACGAGCGCCTTCGGAAGCGGCTGGCGGAACGTCGCATGCGTCATGCCGAGCGGCCTGAAGATATGATTGTCGATATAATCGTCGAACGGCTCGCCGCTGACGCGCTCGACGATATAGCCCGCGAGCGCGGTGGCATAGTTCGAATAGGCGGGCGTCGTGCCGGGCGCGAAGACGCGCTGCGGCAGCGCGAGCGGCATCTGCCGCTTGAGCGTCATCACCGCTTTCGGATCGTTGCTAATCAGATGGCGGACCGATTCCTCGAAGCCCGCCGTGTGCGTCATGATGTTGCGCAGCGTGATCGGCTTGCCCTCGAAGGGCGGAATCTTGAAGTCGAGATAGGCATTCACATCCTTGTCGAGGTCGAGCTTGCCCGCCTCGACCTGCTGCATCACCGCGGTCCAGGTGAAGAGCTTCGACACCGATCCCGGTCGGAAAAGCGTGGTCTCCGGCAGGACGGGCTTGCGCTTGGCGACGTCGGCATAACCATAGCCCTTTTCGAGCACGACCTGATCGCCGCGCACGACCACGACGACCGCGCCTGGAATGCGCGCGCGTTCGAGCGCGTAGGGCAGGAAGCCGTCGAGGAAGGCTTCGAGATCGGCCGAACTAAGCGTAGCCGCCTGAGCGGGTTTCGCCGCCGGCAGCGGCGCCGCCTCGACCTTCTTGACGGTCGGCGCCGGGACCGGCCCCTGTGCGGCGAGCGGCACTGCGGCGAGCGCGGCGAGCCCGATCATGGCCTTTCGGATGAAACGCATCGCTTTCCCCCTTTTTCTGGCGCGCCCTCTGAAACCTTGCAGCGAGCCGCGCGACCCCTTACCAAGGAGCCAACACCTATTGGCCCATTGGGGATATAATGATCCTGATTGGAAAATTGTCAAACATGGAATGGAAAAACTGATGGCGGACCGTTCGAACCCGCCGACGCTCGGCGCGGTGATGCGCGGAATTCGCTCGCGAAACGGCTGGACGCTCAAGGAAATGAGCGCGAAATCAGGTATCCCCGTGTCGACGCTGTCGAAGGTCGAGCACGACCGGCTGACCCTGAGCTACGATAAGCTCCAGCAGCTCAGCCAGCGACTCAACATCCGCATGTCGGATCTTTTCGCCGAGGGCGAGGAAGAGAGCGCGCCGCGCGTCACGGGCCGCCGCAGCATCGGCACGAAGGAAAAGGCGGTGCGCGTCACGACTGACAATTACGATTATCACTATCTTTGCACCGATCTGCGGCAAAAGCGGATGCTCCCCATCATCACCCGCATCCGCGCGCGCAGCGCCAGCGAGTTCGGCGAACTCGTCCGCCACCAGGGGGAGGAATTCATCTTCGTCATCGAGGGGCGGATCGAGGTGCACAGCGAATTCTACGATCCGGTCACGCTCGAACAGGGTCAGGGCATCTATATCGATTCGACGATGGGGCATGCCTATGTCGTCGGCGAAGGCTGCGAGGAGGCGCTCGTCCTCGGCGTCTGCTCGAGCGCCGACGACGGGCTGATGGACTCGCTGATGAGCCTGCACGGCTAGGACGGATCGTTCCAAATCCGGCGAGGTTTGCCCTTTTCGACAGGGCATCGTTCCCCGGCGAAAGCCGGGGTCCACGCGGGGCAGCGTCATGCCATCTGACCCCGGCTTTCGCCGGGGAACAAGCTCTTACATTCTGAAGGGCATATACGCCAAACAAGTTCAGGGGGACGGAAGATCAGCGAACGTGCAGCAAGGCTGAATCCCTGCGCCTCCCCGCGGGCGGCCGACAGGCGTGTCGGATTTCCGGTTGAAATCCCGGTCGTTATTGTATGAAGGAGGCATGGTTCGCCCATGCCGTCCCTTTCGGCGCCGGGCGATCCCAGCGCCGCCACGGCCGTCTCCTGTTGCAATGACGCGACTGCAAATCCGGGAATGACCATGACCGACACCACGCCCCGCCACATTCTCCTTGCCACCGACCTCAGCTGTCGCTGCGACCGCGCGCTGGACCGCGCCGTGCAGTTGGCGGGCGAATGGGGCGCGGAGCTTACTGCCGCAACGGTGATCGAACCCGAACCCGCGGACCTTCTCGACCCCCGCCCCTCGTCCTGGCGCCGGCAGGCGACGCCCGCCGAGCGGATGCACTGGCGCCTGGCGCGCGATGTCGCCAGCGTCGCGGACGATATCGGCGTGGTGGTCGAAACCGGCGATCCCGCCACGAAGCTGGTCGAGATCGCCGAACATGAGCATTGCGACCTGATCGTCACCGGCATCGCGCGCGACGAGACGCTGGGGCGGATGATCCTGGGCAACACCGTCAGCCGCCTCGTGCGCCGGGCCGCGGTGCCGGTGCTGGTCGTGCGCGACCGCCCGGCCGGACCCTATCGCCGGATCGTGATCGCCACCGATTTTTCCGAAGCCGCGCTCCAGGCGACGCTCGTCGCCTCCGCCTTCTTTCCCGCGGCGGCGCTGACCCTTTTTCATGGATATGACGTGCCCTACACCGGTTATCTCACCGACCGCGACTTCACGTCGGAATCGCGAGCCAAGGCCGACGAAGCCAGGGCGATGCTGCGAGCCGAGAGCCGCATCGACGCCGCGCTGCTCGAACGGCTGGACGTCGTCGTCGAACGCGGCACGCCCGAAATGCTGATCAGCGACCATGTCGAGGACCATCACGGCGACCTGACCGTCGTTGGAAGCCAGGGGCACGGCATCCTGTTCGACGCGTTCATCGGCAGCATGGACAAGCGGCTGCTCGATACGCTCGAAGGCGATCTCCTGATCGTTCCGGGCGCGGCGGGGGCCGGATAGACGCGTCGGCGCCGCCGCGCCCGATCACCCGCACCGCAAAAAACTCAACTCACGCCTTGCTCCGCCGCGCCAACGTCTACCATAAGGGGGGACGCCCTCGGGCAGCGCACCAGGCGATGGAGATCTTCCCCCTACCTTATGCACGACCCCCGCTTCCTCCTGGCCGTCGTCGCGCTTCCATTTCTGGGCAGCGCGATCGCGGCATTCCTGCCGGCCCGCGGCCGGAACCTCGCCTCGACGCTGGCGGGGGTGATCGCGCTTGCCGGCGCCATGATCATCGCGGCCTATTATCCGCTCGTTGAGCGCGGCGAGGTCGTGCGCCACGAACTGGCGTGGCTGCCGACGCTCGGGCTCAACCTGACACTTCGGCTCGACGGCTTCACCTGGCTGTTCGCGACGCTCGTCCTCGGCATCGGGGCGCTCGTCATCCTCTATGCGCGCTACTACATGTCGCCGGACGATCCGGTACCGCGCTTCTTCGCCTTCCTCCAGGCGTTCATGGGGTCGATGCTCGGCATCGTCCTGTCGGGCAACCTGATCCAGATCGCCTTCTTCTGGGAATTGACCAGCCTCTTTTCCTTCCTGCTGATCGGATATTGGCACCATAATCAAAGCGCGCGCGACGGCGCGCGCATGGCGCTGATCGTCACCGGCGCGGGCGGCGTGTGCCTGCTCGTCGGGCTGCTGCTGCTCGGGCGGATGGCGGGAAGCTACGACGTCGATGCGGTGCTTGCGGCGCGCGATGCCATCCACGCCGACAAGGCCTATCTTCCGGCCCTGATCCTGATCCTGATCGGCGCATTCACCAAGAGCGCGCAGGTCCCTTTCCACTTCTGGCTGCCGCATGCCATGGCCGCCCCGACGCCCGTATCCGCCTATCTGCATTCGGCGACGATGGTGAAGGCGGGCATCTTTCTGCTCACCCTGCTCTGGCCGGTCCTCTCGGGCACCGACAGCTGGTATCTGATCGTCACCACGACCGGCCTCGCGACGCTGCTGGTCGGCGCCTGGGCGGCGATATTCCAGCAGGATCTGAAGGGCCTGCTCGCCTATTCGACGATCAGCCACCTCGGCCTCATCACGCTGCTGCTGGGGCTGGGCAGTCCGCTCGCGGCGGTGGCGGCCATCTTCCACACCGTCAATCACGCCACCTTCAAGGCGTCGCTGTTCATGGCCACCGGGATCATCGACCATGAAACGGGAACGCGCGACCTGCGCCGGTTGAGCGGCCTCGTCCGCTTCATGCCGATCACCGCCACGCTCGCGATGGTCGCGGCGGCGGCGATGGCGGGCGTGCCGCTGCTCAACGGCTTCCTGTCGAAGGAGATGTTCCTCGCCGAAGCGCTCGAAGCGCACAGCGGCACGATCATCGACGTGGCACTGCCCTATCTCGCGACGCTGGCCAGCGCTTTCAGCGTCTTCTATTCGGTTCGCTTCATCCACCAGACCTTCTTCGGACCGCCGCCGGTCGACCTGCCGCACCAGCCGGCCGAAGCGCCGCACTGGATACGCCTGCCGATCGAGATACTGGTGCTCGCCTGCCTGCTCGTCGGGATCGTTCCGGCGCTCACCATCGGGCCATTCCTCGCCAGCGCCGTCCAGTCGGTGCTGGGGGACCAAACGCCGACCTACAGCCTGGCGATATGGCACGGGTTCACCCTGCCGCTGGCGATGAGCTTCATCGCGCTGATCGCCGGTACGGCGCTCTATATCCTGTTCCGCGAGCGGCTGAACGCCGTCGAGCGATCGCCGCTGATCGGCCGGCTGAAGGGACGCCGCACCTTCGAGGCGGTGCTCGCGGCGATCGTCAATGCGGCGCGCGGCCTGCACGAGCGGCTCGGCACCCGGCGTCTGCAGGTGCAGTTGCGGCTGATCGTCGTCACCGCGCTGCTGCTCGGCACCCTTCCCTTCCTGCGGCTCGGCTATAGCCGGGGTCCGCTGCAGGATACGCTGATCGATCCGGTCTTCGGCCTGCTGTGGCTGTGCGGCGGCGCCTGCGCCATCGCGGCGGCGTGGCAGGCGAAATTCCATCGGCTGGTCGCGCTCGTCCTGGTCGGGGCCGCCGGGCTTGCCGTCTGCATCAGCTTCATCTGGCTGTCGGCGCCCGACCTCGGGCTGACGCAACTGCTCGTCGAGATCGTCACCCTCGTCCTGCTTCTGCTCAGCCTGCGCTGGCTGCCGCAGCGCCGCCCCGCCATATGGGCCGAGGAGCGCAAGCCGCCGATGGTCCTGATCCGGCGCGGCGGCGACCTGCTGCTCGCGATCGCCGGCGGGACGGGGGTGGCCGCGCTCGCCTATGCGATGATGACCCGGCCGATGCCGGACAGCATCTCGCGCTATTTCGTCGAGAACGCCTATTCGGGTGGCGGCGGAACCAATGTCGTCAACGTCATCCTCGTCGATTTCCGCGGGTTCGACACGCTGGGAGAGATCACCGTCCTGTCGATCGTCGCGCTGACCGTCTTCACCCTGCTGCGCCGGTTCCGTCCCGCGCCGGAAAGCATCGAGATTCCCGACCAGCAGCGGCGGCAGAATGCGTTCGACGAAGCGAGCAAGGATCATGCGATGGGCGATACGCTCGTCCATTATCTCTTCGTCCCGCGCATCATCATGCAATGGCTGTTCCCGGTCGTCCTGACCTTTGCCCTCTATCTGCTGATGCGCGGCCACGACCTGCCCGGCGGCGGCTTCGCCGCGGGCATCGCCACGTCGATCGCCTTCCTCCTCCTCTACATGGCGAACGGCACGCGACTGGTCGAAGCGAGCCTGAGCGTCCAGCCGGTGCGCTGGATCAGCGCCGGACTGGTCTGCGCGGTTGCGACCGGCCTTGCCGCCTGGTTGTTCGGCTACCCCTTCCTGACCAGCCATTCGCGCTATCTGACGCTGCCGCTGATCGGCGATATTCCGCTGGCGAGCGCGTTGCTGTTCGATATCGGCGTGTTCGCGGTGGTCGTCGGCACCACGCTGCTGATGCTGATCGCCATCGCGCACCAGTCGATCCGTTCGCCGCGCGCGCGCAAGCCGGTTCAGCCCGCGGCGGCCGAGCCGGGCACCGGGGGGAGCGCCTGATGGAAATCCTCCTTTCGCTCGCCATCGGGGTGCTGACGGCGTCGGGCCTGTGGCTGCTGTTCCGGCCGCGCACCTTTCAGGTGATCCTCGGCCTGTCGCTCCTTTCCTATGCGGTCAACCTGTTCATCGTGGCGGCCGGTCGGCTGCGCAGCGACGCGCCGCCGATCATCGGCAAGGATCCGGCGTCCGCCGATCCCGCGCTCTACGCCGATCCGCTGCCGCAGGCGCTGGTGCTGACGGCGATCGTCATCTCGTTCGCGACGACCGCGCTGCTGCTGGTGGTGCTGCTCGCCTCGCGCGGCCTGACCGGCACCGACCATGTCGATGGCGAGGACGGCGAAGCATGACCGGCTGGCTCCATCACCTGATCATCACGCCGATCCTGCTACCGCTGCTGGCCAGCGCGCTGATGCTCGCCTTCGACGAGCGGCGGCGCGTCCTGAAACGGTGGCTGAGCCTGATCGCATCCGCGCTGCTGATCGCCAATGCCGCGTCGCTGCTGTGGTTCACCAGCGACGCGGGCAATGCGGGCACCGACAGCCCCCATGTCTATCTGCTCGGCAACTGGGCGGCGCCCTTCGGAATCGTGCTGGTGGTCGACCGCCTGTCGGCGACGATGCTCCTGCTCGCCAACGTGCTCGGCTTCACCTCGCTATTCTATGCGCTGGCGCGCTGGGACCGGTCGGGACCGCGCTTCCACGCGCTGTTCCTGCTGTTGCTGATGGGTGTGAACGGCGCGTTCCTGACCGGCGACATCTTCAACCTCTTCGTCTTCTTCGAAGTGCTGCTCGCCGCCTCCTATGGCCTGATTCTGCACGGCGCGGGGACCGAGCGAACCAGCGCTAGCCTGCATTACATCACCATCAACATCGCGGCCTCGCTGCTCTTCCTGATCGGTGTGGCGCTGATCTATTCGGTCACAGGTACGCTCAACATGGCCGACCTCGCCACCCGCGTCGCCCGCACCGATCCCGGCGACATCGCGCTGCTGGAGGCCGGCGCGGCGATCCTGGGCGTCGCCTTTCTGGTCAAGGCGGGCGTCTGGCCGCTGAGCTTCTGGCTCCCGCGCACCTATGCCGCCGCCGCGCCGCCGGTCGCCGCGCTGTTCGCGATCATGACCAAGGTCGGCGTCTACGTCATCCTCCGCCTTTCCTTCCTGCTGTTCGGCGAAGCATCGGGCGACGTCGCCGGCTTCGCCAACGACGGGCTGCTCTATGGCGGTCTCGCCACCATGGTCTTCGGCGTCATCGGCATCCTGTCCGCCCGCCAGCTCACGCGGGTCGTCGGGCACTATGTGCTGGTTTCGTCGGGCACGCTGCTCGCCGGGCTCGGCATCGGCGGCCAGCCGCTCATCGCCGCGCTGCTCTTCTATCTTGTCAGCTCGACGCTCGCGATCAGCGCGCTCTACCTCATCATCGAACCCGTCGAACGCAACGCCGACGAGGACGACATGATCGAAGGCATCGCCGAGCCCGTGTTCGAGGACGAATATGTCGGCGCGATCGAGGAAGAGGAGGACGAGACGGGCGTCGTCATCCCCGGAACGATCGCCATCCTCGGCGGCGGCTTCATCTTCTGCGCGCTGCTGCTTGCCGGATTGCCGCCGCTGTCGGGCTTCATTGCCAAATTCGCCATCATCGATGCGTTGCTGCGCGCGGGTGCGGTCGGACCGATGAACTGGACGCTGATCGGACTGCTCATCGTGTCCGGCCTCGCGACGATGATCGTGATGACCCGCGCCGGCATCGACCTGCTGTGGACGCCGGGCGAGGACGCCCCGTCGCGCCTCAGCCTGGTCGAGGTCGCGCCCATCGCGCTGCTGCTCGCCGTCTGCCTGGCGCTGATGCTGTGGGCCGGGCCGGTCATGGCCTATCTCGAGGCGACATCGGCCGCGCTGCACGATCCGGCCGGCTATCTTTCCGCCGTCGCCGGCGCGCCTCCGGCGGGGAGCGCGCAGCCATGAGGCGGCTCGTCCCCTACCCGCTGCTGGCGCTCGCGCTGTTCGCAATGTGGACGCTGCTGACCGGCTTCTCGCCCGGGCACATCCTGCTCGGCGCTCTGGTCGCGCTGATCGTGTCGCGGTCGATGCTGTCGCTCAAGCCCGAACCGCCGCGCGTGCGGGTCGGATGGGCGATGGTCCGGCTCGCCGGAATCGTGCTGGTGGACATCGTCCGTTCCAACATCGCGGTGGGGAAGATCATCCTGTTCAACCCGCCGCACCGTCATTCGGACTTCATCGAACTGCCGACCGAGCTGCGCAGCCCCTATGCACTGGCCGTGCTCGCACTCATCATCACAGCGACGCCGGGGTCGCTGTGGGTACAGCACGACGCGAACCGGCACGTCATCCTGATCCATATCCTCGATCTGGTCGACGAAGCCGAATGGGTTCGGCAGATCCGGCAGCGTTACGAGCGGCTTCTGATGGAGATATTCGAATGAACGCGCTGTTCCTGGCGCTGGTGATCACCGCCGCGCAGATCGTGCTAGGCCTCGCGATGGGATGCGCCGCCTTTCGCATGCTGCGCGGTCCGCGCGCGCAGGATCGGGTCCTCGGGCTCGACACGCTCTACCTGACGGGGATGCTGCTGCTGCTCACCTATGGTATTCAGACCGGCCGCACCCTCTATTTCGAGGCGGCGCTGGTCATCGCGCTGCTAGGATTCGTGGGTACCGTCGCGCTCGGCAAGTTCCTGATGCGGGGAGAAGTCATCGAATGATGCAGGCACCCGATCTGCCGACCTGGGCCGCGATCATCGTCGGCCTCCTGGTCCTCGGCGGCGCGATCATCACGCTGGTGGGCGCGTTCGGCCTGATACGCCTGAAGACCTTCTATGCGCGCGTCCACGCCACGACGCTGGGCGCGACCGCGGGCATGGCGGCGATCCTGCTCGGCTCCATGCTGTGCTTCTCGATCACGCAGGGCCGGCCGGTCGTCCATGAGATATTGATCGCGCTGTTCGTCACCCTGACGACGCCGGTCACGCTGATCCTGCTCGCCCGCGCGGCGATCTATCGCGATCGCAGCGAAAAGCTCCCGCAGCTTCCGACCCGCAGCGAGCCGGAGCGCGCCGAATAACGTCCGTGCCGTACCAAATCGTCGATCATGGAGATTGTGGTGCCGCTTAGGTGACTCGAACACCTGACCCCATCATTACGAATGATGTGCTCTACCAACTGAGCTAAAGCGGCAACGAGGGGCGCCTCTACCAGCGTGTCGGGGCGAAGACAAGCGCCGTTGCGCAGATTCTCCCGTCGAACGGCAGGCGACATATCATGCGATCCTGCGCACCGATCCGGTAACGAAATTTCCCGTAATTTTCCATTTTAAAACAAAATCTTGAACCCCGCCATTTCGAAGCGAGCAGCTTTCCACCGGCCTTGCGGCGAAGATATGGCGCACCCACGCCATCGTCGGCTCGCCGCAATCGACGGATGTTTCGTTGCTCGCCGCCCTTTGCTCATGGCCGGGGCGGGATGCCGGATTCATGCTTGACATTCGCCAGCTCAAATTATTATCCGAGTGGATAAATAAATGGGAGGATGCGGATGAAGAGCATATTCGTGGCGTTGATGGGATCGACGCTGCTCGCGAGCGGCGCCCATGCGCAGGACACCGCTCCCCTGTCCGCTTCGGAGAACGCAAGCGTCGCTGGCGACGAGATCGTCGTGACGGCCCAGAAACGCGAACAGTCGTTGCAGGACGTTCCACTGTCGGTCGCGGTGCTGAGCGGCGAGCAGTTGAGCAACCGGAACATCACTGAAATCTCCCAGTTGCAGACGACGACCCCGAACTTCTCCTTCCAGGGCAGCAACAACCCGCGCGGTGCCGGCCTGGCGATCCGCGGCATCGGCACGAACAATTTCTCGTCGGCGATCGAGGGTTCGGTCGGCATCGTCATCGACGGTGTGCCGATCGGGCGGCAGGGCGCGGGGATGACCGACCTGTTCGACATCCAGCGGATTGAAGTGCTGCGCGGTCCGCAGGGCACCTTGTTCGGCAAGAATGCCTCAGCCGGCGTCCTCAACATCGTGACCACCGATCCCAGCTACAGCTGGGGCGGCAAGGTCCAGGCGACCTACGGCGAGTTCGACGAATTCGTGCTGCGCGGAACGGTCACCGGCGGCCTGACCTCGAATCTGGCGTTTCGCGCATCGGCTTATCGCACGAAACGCGACGGCTATATTCACAACCGATTCGACGACAGCCGCCTCAACGATCGCGACGAGTGGGGCGGTCGCGCGAAGCTGTTGTGGGAACCCGCCGACAATATCCGCGTGCTCGTCGCGGGCGACTATTCGTCGCGCGACGCCGCCTGCTGCATGTGGACGATCCGCAGTTTCGGCAACAATGCCGATATCCGCAACCGGGTGACCGCCGCGGGCATCGTTCCCGGCCCCGACAACCGGGAGGTTGCGCTCGACGGCCGCACGTTCATCCGCCAGGAAACCTATGGCGGATCGGTGCAGGTCGATATCGAGGGCACCGGGGGCATCACGGTGACGTCGATCACCGGCCTGCGCTGGTGGGATGCGACCGACAACAACGACGCCGACCAACGGCCGACCCCCGTTCTTAACATCAACAATGGCGACAGCCGTCAGCGCCAGTTCACGCAGGAACTGCGCCTGACCTCTCCGTCCGGCGAGCCGTTCGAGTGGGTCGGCGGCCTGTTCCTCTTCAACCAGGATTATGAACTCGGCAATTCGCAGCAGGGCACGTTCGACCAGCCTCTGCCGCCCGGCGTCCAGTTGTCGCGCGCGATCTTCGTCGAGAACGATACCCAGAATTTCGCCGCCTTCGCCGATGCGACCTATCATCTGAGCGATCAGTTCAACGTCTTCGGCGGACTGCGCTACACGGTCGAGCGGCTGAACACGCATTTTCGGCGCTTCGCCAATCCGGGTACCATCCTGCTCGGACCCAATGTCGACCAGAAGATGAAGCGCGTCGACGGCGCATGGACGTGGCGCATGGGGGCGCAATTCCGTCCGACCGAAGAGGTGACGCTCTATGGCAGCGTCGCGCGCGGGTTCAAGGGCGGCGGCTTCAATGCGCTGCAGGACTCGACCTTGCTGCGCACCGTCGAACCCGAGATTCCGACGTCGTACGAATTCGGCGCCAAGACCGAGTTGTTCGATCGCCGGGTGCGCTTCAACATCGCCTTCTTCAGCACCGATTTCGACGATTTCCAGGCGCAGGCGATCGGCGTTTCGGACACCGGTACCCTGGTGTTCGACGTGATCAATGCCGGCTCGCTGCGCACGCGCGGGATCGAGGCCGACGTCGACATCAATATGGGATCGGGCCTGCGTCTGATGGGCGGCGCGGCCTATACCAGGGCGAAATATACCGACTTCGCGGGCGCGCCCTGTTATTTCGGCCAGACGGTGGCCCAGGGCTGCATCGTTTCGGGCGGGCAGGCGCGGCAGGATCTGACCGGCAAGGAACTGGCGATGGCGCCCAAGTTCACGGCGAACGCGTCCGCGCGTTACGAAACCGAGGTTTCGGCGGCGGGCGCGAGCGTTTTCGGCCAGCTTTCCTTTGCCTATCGCGGCAGCACCTTCACCGCGCTCGACCTCGATCCAAAATCGGTGCAGAAGGCTTATGGCCTGCTCGATGCCCAAATCGGCTTCGCATTGCCGGGCGACCGCCTGCGAGCGTGGATCTGGGGCAAGAATCTGACCGACAAGAGCTTCGTCGAACTGATCTACGACACGCCTCTCGACACCGGCGGGCAATCGCAGTTCTTCCCGTCGACCGCGGCGCGGCAGTTCGGGGCCACGGTGGAGTATAGATTCTGATGATGGAACTCGATCGCCGCAGCCTGCTCGCCAGCCTTGCCGTCGCCGGAGCCGGCGGGGTCTCCACACTGGCACTGGCGCGGTCGAAGGACAGCGCCGCGCGGCGCCGTCCGCCGAATTTCATCGTCGTCCTCGCCGACGATCTCGGGTACGGCGACATCGGGGCCAATGGCTCGCGCGCGATCCGCACGCCCAATATCGACCGGCTTGCCGCCGACGGGCTGCTGATGACCGATGCCTATGCCTCGGCGAATATCTGCACCCCGTCGCGCGCCGGCCTGCTGACCGGGCGTTATCCGATCCGCACCGGGCTGGCGTGGCAAGTGATCCAGGCGGACGACACGAACGGCCTGCCGCCCGAAGAGGTCACGATTCCCGAAGTGCTCGGCGACGACTATGCATCGGCGCTGATCGGCAAATGGCATCTTGGGCACACCCCACCCTATTGGCCGCCGACCGTGCAGGGATTCGACCTGTTCTTCGGCCTTCCCTATAGCCACGACATGAAGCCGCTGTCGCTCTATACCGCGGGCGAGGGCGTGGAATTCACCCAGGAAGACGTCGACATGGTGGCCCTGACGCAGCGATTCTTCGCGCGGGCCGGCGAGTTCGTCGACGCCAATCGCGATCGCCCCTTTTTCCTGATGCTCGCGCTGACCGCGCCGCATATTCCGCTTCACCCGACGAAGGAACACGCCGGGCACTCGCCGGCCGGCGACTATGGCGACGTCGTCGAAGAGGTCGATGCCGAACTCGGCCGCCTGCGCGAACAGATCGAACGGCTCGACCTTCAGAACGATACCTATGTCATCGTCACGTCGGACAATGGACCATGGTTCGAAGGATCGACCGGCGAACTGCGCGATCGCAAGGGCGGCGCGGGATGGGACGGCGGCTATCGCGTTCCGTTCATCGCCTGGGGCCCCGGCCGCATCCCGGCCGGCAGTCGCAGCAGCGCGATCACGATGAATTTCGACCTGTTGCCGACCTTCGCCGCACTCGCCGGCAAACCGCTGCCGAAGGATCTCGTTCTCGACGGCAAGGATATCAGCGCGGTTCTGCTCGACGGCGCGCCGAGCCCACACGAAGCACTGGTCCTGTTCGACAACGAGAAGGTCGCGGCGATCCGCACCGATCGCTGGAAATTCGTCGCGCGCAGCTATTATCGGGGATATGATCTGCCGCTGGCACGGATCGGTGCCAATCTATTGTTCGACGTGCGCAGCGATCCCGGCGAGGATTATAATCTGGCGACGCGCCATCCCAAGGTCGTGAAGGCCATGCGCGCGCGCTTCGAGCAATATCGCCAGACATATGAGCCGCTCGGACGGAAAAAGGAGCCCGATCGGCTTCCGGGCGGCAAAGCCCTCCCCTGAGCCGCTTCTCCATTATTGCTTATGCCCGATTGTCGCTGGTATTGGCGGCGCGGTCGAACGATATTGATTCAAGGTCTGAGGCAAGCAGGTTGCAGTCGAAACCGGGACGGAAAAGAAAAACCCAGGATCGCGGAGTCGCGACCCGGCAGCGGATCGTCGAAGAAGCCCTGCAGCTTTTCTCCCGCCATGGCTTCGACGGTGTCGGAGTCCGTGAAATAGCCGAAAGCGTCGGCGTCCAGCACGGGCTGATCAAATATCATTTCGGCACAAAGGACGAATTGTGGCGCGAGGCGGTTCGTCTGCTCTTCACCCGCATGAGCGAGATATTGGAGCCCGAGCCCGGCGAAGCCGACCTTCCCCCCGCCAAGGCTTTCGAAATCTCGTTGCGGCGCTATGTCCGCTATTGCGCCGAGCACCCCGAGCATGCGCGGCTGATGGTTCAGGAATCCTTCCGCGACAATGAGCGACTGGCGTGGGCATCGGAAAGCTTCATCCGCCCCAGCCACGACCGGATCTTCCCACGATGGGACATCCTGATGCGCGACGGCACGATGCCGCGGGTCGACCCGGCGCTGATGGTCTATGCGCTGACGGGGGCCGCCCAGTCGATCTTCAACCTCGCTGCTGAAGCGAAATTGACGCACGGCATCGACGCATGCTCGAACCAGACGATCGAGGCCTATTCCGACGCGATCATCGCCCTGTTCCTTCCCGGCCTTGCAAAGCGCGAAGAAGCATCCGGAAAATAATTATCCGATTGGATAAAAATTAGAGACAGACGGACCCTGGTGCGATAGACGCTCCCCATAAAAGGGAGAGAGCAGCGATGGCCGATGGCAGCGTTGGAGCGGGGCAACACCGCGATCTTGCGGACCGATCATCCCTGCCCACCGGCGCGGTCGTCGCTTACGGGTCGGGCGATCTGGCGTTCAACCTCTATTTCACCTTCTGCTCGCTGTTCCTGCTCTATTTCTACACCGACGTCCTTGGTATTTCCGCCTCGGTCGGCGGATTGATCATCATGGCGGCGCTCATGTGGGAGGGGATTACCGATCCCGCGATGGGCGTGATCGCGAGCCGGACGCGGAGCCGGTTCGGCAGCTATCGCCCCTATCTGGCGTTCGGCGCACCGCTCCTCGCCCTCGCTTTCGTCTCCATGTTCCTGCCGCTGGGCCTTTCGGGCAACGCGCTCGCCTTCTTCTGCCTCGCGACGCACATCCTGTTCCGCACGGTCTACACCGTCGTGAACATTCCCTTCGTAGCCCTATCGGCCCGCATGAGCGCGGACTCGCTCGTCCGGTCGCGACTGGCGGGAGCGCGCATGCTGTTCGCGATCGTCACCGGCCTGTTCCTCGCTGCGGCGACGCTGCCGCTCGTCGCCCGCTTCGGCGGCGGCCGCGAAGGCTTCCTGTGGGTCGCAACGCTCTATGCGTTCATCGCCACGCTGGTGCTGCTCAACTGCTTCAAGCGCACCCAGGAAACGATCGGCGAAGCGCCCGACGCGCATCCGACCTTTTCCGCGATGCTTCGCGCGGTCGGGTCGAACCGCGTATTCCTGCTCCTGCTCGGCGCAACCCTCGTCGGCTCGATCGGTTATGCGATGGGCGGCAAGGCGCTGCTCTATTACATGAAATATTATGCGGGATCCGAGGAGACGATCACTATCGGCCTGACGGTCTCGCTCGCCGCGGCGGCCCTGTCGATGCTCCCCTGGGTCAAGGTGACGCAGCGCATCGGCAAGCGCGCGGTGTGGTTGAGCGGCATCGCGATCAGTGCGACCGCCAACATCCTGATCTTCGCCATCGCGCCGAAGGCGGGGCCGATGCTTTACGGCTTGCTGGCGTTCAGCGGCGTCGGGAACGCAGCCTTCGTGCTGACTTTCTGGTCGATGCTGCCCGATACCGTCGAGGTAGGCGAATGGCAGACCGGCCTCCGCGCAGAGGGGGCACTCGTCGGCTTTCTCGCCTTCACGCAGAAGGTCGCGCTCGGCGTCGGAACGGGCCTGATCGGCATATTGCTCGACGTCATCGGCTATGTCCCCAACGCGCCGCAAGCCCCCGACACGCTGACGAGCATCCGCGGACTGGCAACGCTCGTCCCCGCGGCGCTGGCGGTCGGCGCCGGGCTGTTCATCTATTTCTACCCGCTCGACACGCGGACCCACGCGCGGCTCGTCCGGGCGATCGGATGGCGTAATGCACGCCGCCGCGGCCGGGCTTCATCCACCCCCGACAATGGACAGACGACATGACCGACCAGCAGCATGATTTCTCCCCGCGGCGCGGCGCTTCCGAGGAATGGATCGCCGAGACGATCGATGCGATCATGGAGCATGCAACGCTGGCGGAGAAAGTCGGCATGCTGTCCGGCCGCGGCTTTTTCCGGGAGTTCGCCGCCGACGACAAGCTATGGGGCGCGCGGCCCTATCGCGCCGGGAGCGGAATCGAACGCCTCGGTGTCCCGCCGCTGTGGTTCACCGACGGGCCGCGCGGCGTCGCGCGCGGGCAGAGCACCTGCTTCCCCTGCACCATGGCGCGCGGCGCGACCTTCGACACCGACCTCGAAATGCGGATCGGCGAGGCAATGGGGAAGGAAATCCGCGCGCAGGGCTGCGACCTTTCGGGCGCGGTCTGCATCAATATCCTTCGCCACCCCGCCTGGGGCCGGGCGCAGGAAACCTATGGCGAGGACCCGCACCATCTGGGCGCCATGGGAAGCGCGCTGGGGCTTGGCATCCAGACCCAGAATGTGATGGCGACGGTCAAGCATTTCGCACTCAACTCGATGGAGAACGCACGGTTCAAGGTCGATGTGCGGGTCGGCGAGCGTGCGCTTCACGAAGTCTATCTGCCGCATTTCAAGATGGCGCTCGACGCCGGCGTGGCGAGCGTGATGAGCGCCTACAACAAGTTCGACGGCGAATATTGCGGCCAGCATCACGGCTTGCTGACGGACATCCTGCGTGGCGAATGGGGTTTCGCGGGCTTCGTGCATTCCGACTGGGTGATGGGCCTTTACAAGCCCTATGCCGTCGCGGCGGGGCTCGACATCGAAAATCCCGAACCGCAGATTCTGGGCGAAAAGCTGATCGCCGCGGTCGAGGCGGGGCATGTCGCGCCCTTCGTGATCGACCGCGCCTGCCGCAACATCCTGCGCACGCAATATCGCTTCGCCTGCGCGCCCGATCCGCTGACCGCCTATCCCGCCGAACTGGTCGCGTCCGCGGAGCATGTCGCGCTGGCACGCGAGGCGGCGGAGAAGTCGATCGTGCTGCTCGAGAACAACGGCGTCCTGCCGCTCGACCGCAGCCGGGTCCGCCGTCTCGCCGTGCTCGGCCGGCTGGCGTCGCTCGAGAACACCGGCGACATGGGGTCGAGCCGCGTTCGCGCTCCCCATGTGGTCACGCCGATCGAGGCGCTGCGCGCGATGCTGGGCGCCGACGCCATCGCGGTCGGCGACGAGGATGACATCGACGCGGCGGTCGCGGCGGCGCGCGATGCCGACGCCGCGCTGATCGTCGCAGGCTACAATGCACGCGAAGAAGGCGAATATATACCGGGCGACATCACGCTGGGCCAGGAAAGCGATGCAAGCGGCAGGCGCCCGGCGATCGGAGGGGATCGGCTGTCGCTCGACCTGCCCGCGCGGCAGATTGCGCTGATCGAAGCCGTCGCCGCGACCGGAACGCCCGTGGTCGTCGCGATCGTCGCGGGATCGGCGGTGCTGGTGGAAGGCTGGCGCGCGCAGGCGGGGGCGATCCTCCAGACCTTCTATTCGGGGATGGAGGGCGGCGCCGCGCTCGCCGATATCCTGTTCGGCGACGTCAATCCGTCGGGTCGCCTTCCCTTCACGGTGGCGCGCGATCCCGCCGATTATCCCTTCTTCGACCGCGATGCGGACAGGATCGTCTACGATCATTGGCACGGTTATGCGAAGCTGATGCGCGACGGGATCGAGCCGCGCTATCCCTTCGGGCACGGCCTCAGCTACACGCGTTTCGCCCGCCGCGCCCTGCGCGTCTCGGCATCCGACCGGGCGGTGCATGTTTCCGTCACCGTCGCCAATGTCGGCGACCGTCCCGGCGACGACAGCATCCTGTGCCATGTCCGGTATCCGGGCAGCGTCGAGCGTTGGTCGCAGGCGCTGAAGGCCTTCACGCGCGTTTCCCTTCAGCCCGGCGAAACGCGGACGATCGCGATGACCATCGATCTCGACGATCTGCGCTACCGTGACGAGACGGCGCACGGCTGGAAGCTCGAATCGGGGCCCCATGAAATCTGCATATCCGGGGGCGTCGAGCCCGATCTCAGCGTATCGGTTCGGTTCTAGTCCAACTCGAAAGGCGATTACCGAACGGCCTATGCCGGCCGCCGGAACCTGGCCGAAGGAAAGGGCGGAAAACCGCGCAACCTTACACTGGCATCTGGGCGATGAGCGCCTTCTTTTCGGCAGAGGGGCCTGCTTGAAGCCCCGCATGCGCGGGCCGGCGGCTGTGGCCGGCCCATCGGTTCAGAAAGCCGCGATCCCCGTTATGGCACGGCCGAGAATGAGGGCATGCATGTCGTGCGTGCCCTCATAGGTGTTCACGGTTTCGAGATTCACCATGTGGCGGATGACATGATATTCGCCGGCGATCCCATTGCCCCCGTGCATGTCGCGGGCGGTGCGGGCTATGTCGAGTGCTTTGCCGACATTGTTGCGTTTGACGATCGAGATGGTTTCGGGAGCCATGCCGCCTTCGTCGAGCAGGCGGCCGACGCGCAGGCTGGCCTGGAGGCCGAGCGCGATCTCGCTCGCCATGTCGGCGAGCTTCTTCTGGAAGAGCTGGGTCGCGGCCAGCGGCCGCCCGAACTGGTGCCGCTCCAGCCCGTAATTGCGCGCAGCGGCATAGCAGAATTCGGCCGCCCCCAGCGCGCCCCACGAAATGCCGTAGCGCGCCCGGTTGAGGCAGCCGAAGGGGCCCTTGAGCCCCTGAACGCCGGGAAGGAGCGCATCGTCGGGAACGAAGACGTCGTCCATCAGGACCATGCCGGTGATCGAGGCGCGGAGCGACAGCTTGCCCTCGATCTTCGGCGCCGAAAGGCCGGCCATGCCCTTTTCGAGCAGGAAGCCGCGCACCGCGCCATCATGCGCATCGGACTTCGCCCAGACGACGAAGACGTCGGCGATCGGCGCGTTCGAGATCCAGGTCTTGCTGCCGCTGAGCCGGAAGCCGCCGTCGACCTTGCGCGCGCGGGTCCGCATCCCGGCGGGATCGGACCCCGCGTCGGGCTCGGTCAGCCCGAAGCAGCCGATCAGTTCGCCGCGCGCGAGGCCGGGCAGATAACGCTGCCGCTGCTCCTCGCTGCCATAGACGAGGATCGGATACATGACGAGGCTCGACTGGACGCTCATCATCGAGCGATAACCCGAATCGATGCGTTCGATTTCGCGCGCGACCAGCCCGTAGCTGACGTAGGAGGCGCCGGCGCCGCCATATTCGGCGGGCACCGTCACGCCGAGCAGCCCCTGCTCGCCCATTTCGCGGAAGATCGCCGGATCGGTCCGCTCCTCGGCGAAGGCGTCGACGATGCGCGGCAGCAGGCGATCGGTGGCGAATCCCCGCGCGGCGTCGCGGATCAGCCGTTCCTCTTCCTGCAGCTGGGCATCGAGCCCCAGAGCGTCTTCCCAGTCGAACGGTCGGATATCAGCCATCGAACATACTCCTTTCGGCGTCCCTTGACGCCCGATTTTCATTCTATCAATGTCATTAAAATCATTATTCGATCGCATTCAGGAATGAAAGATGCTCGACCGCCGCCCGCTCGAAATTTTCCTCGCGATTGCCGAGGAGCGCAGTTTCGTCCGCGCGGCCGACCGCCTCGGCATCGCCCAGCCGGTCGTGAGCCGCCAGCTACAGCGACTGGAGGGAAACCTCGGCGCACGCCTCTTCCACCGCGGCAGCCGGTCCAAGGTCACGCTGACGCGGGCGGGCGAGCTGTTTCACGACGAAGCGCGCGACGCGCTCGCCGGGCTCCTGCGCGCCGAACAGCTCGGACGCAATGTCGCGCGAGGGGCGACGGGACCGCTTCGCATCGGCTATGTCTTTTCGGGCGCGATGACCGCGCTGCTGAGCGACATGGTTCGCGGCCTGCGCGCGGCCTTTCCCGATCTGGAAATCGAGCCGCGGCTGATCGAAACGCCCGCGCAGCTTCGCGAACTGGCCGAAGGCCGCATCGACGTCGCGATCGTCCGCCCCCGCCCGTCGTGGCCGCGCGGCGCGGCGGTGCTGGCCCGCCATCACGAGCCGATGCTGCTCGGGCTCGGGACGACGCATCCGCTCGCCCGCCACGACAGCATCGCCATCGGCGATCTGGTGCCCGAATGCTTTCTGACGCCGCAGTTCGACGTCGAGGACGAACTCGCCGAGACCGTGCGGCGTCTGCTCCGCAAGGTCGGGGGTCGCCCCCGGATCAGGGCCACGGGCGATTTCATCACCGCGGCCGCGCTCGCCGCCGCGGGCGAAGGCGTCATCCTCGCGCCCGCGTCGCTCGCGCATCTGGTGATCGACGGCCTGACCTTCCGGCCGATCTCCGGGCATGCCGAGCGGCTCGAACTCGCCGTCGTCGGGCGGCCCGAACTGCCGGCCGCGCAGCGCGAGGCGATCATCGCCGCCCTTTCGGCATCGCGGACCGACTGCCGGATCTGACCCGCAGGAACACAGCGGGCAGCCATCCGCGCAGCAGCACCATGCCGAGCCGCTTTATCTTGACATCGGTCGTGCATCGTCGCAAAATACGCATATCAGATACCTATTTTAAATCGAGGCATCCGCCGATCTTTGCGGCGGCAGATGGAGGTCGTGATATGGCAAGCAATCCCGTCGAAACGGCCGACCCGGTCGACGCAGCGGAGACCCCCGCTCTCGTCGATCATATCATCGAGCGCTATCACCGCGTGCACAGCCGGGAGCTTCCCGAACTCATCCAGATGGCACAGCGCGTCGAGCAGGCGCATCAGGCCCACCCGGCGGTCCCGGCGGGGCTTGCCGCGTTGCTGAAGCAGATGCTCGGCGAACTGACCATTCATATGCAGAAGGAGGAACTGATCCTTTTTCCGCAGATGAAGAAAGGCGGACGTCCCGAAATCGGCACGCCGATCATAGTGATGATGGCCGAGCATGACGACCACAGCGCCTTCCTGCGGGCGATCGGCGGATTGACGCAGGACCTGCGGGTTCCGGAGGGCGGCTGTGGGACCTGGCGAGCCCTGTATGCGGGCCTGGCCAAGCTGTCGGCCGATCTGACCGACCATATCCATATCGAGAACGACATCCTGTTCCCCCGTTTCCTGGGGTCCGGGGTCTGACGACGGCGCGGCGGCAATCCGGAGCGCGCGCAGACCGCCCCGGATTGCTTCCCCCGGATCAGGTCGGGATATATAGCTTTCAGGCAAGTAGGGAGTTGTTCCCCGGCGAAAGCCGGGGTCCATGCGGGGCAGCGTTGTGCCATCTGGACCCCGGCTTTCGCCGGGGAACAGTGACTTGTCGAGAACGGATAATTGCGGATCAGGTCCGGGGTCGCAATGGCGAACCGGGTCAATCCAATGTCATCATCCTTTATGGTCTATGGGATTCGGGTTTCGGCGCGCTGCCTCATCCGTTCGTCATGCTGAACTCGTTTCAGCATCCATGGCCCAGCCTTCCCTTTTGTGCCGCCTTCCATTCGAGGGCAGACCATGGACCCCCGGATCAGGTCCGGGGCAGGCTCTGAAATAAATTGGCATATGTGCCCTTCAGACACGTAAGGCGTGTTCCCCGGCGAAAGCCGGGTCCAGATGGCGCTGCTCCGCGTGGACCCCGGCTTTCGCCGGGGAACAGCTACCTGTCCGAAAGGGTTAATTGCCAAACAAGTTCAGGGTGACGAAAGGGAGAAACTGTATCGAAACCGAATCGCCACGGGCCTTGGAGCGGCGTCAGCGATCGTCCGGTCCGGTGCATGTGAAATTGCTTGCCGACCGCGTCGAACCCGAGCCGCGATATACCGCCTTCCGCGGATAGGGGCAGAGCGGCCGCTGCATGGCGATCTCGCCCGTATCCTCGCTCGAAAATTTCGTCGCGATGACATGATCGGGCGCCTCGCCCCTGTCGGTCCAGGCGATCAGGGCCGAGAAAATGTCATGCTTCGCATCGTCGGCCGGCGGTCGTGGCGGGATGCCGAGCGTGGCGTTGAAGGCGTCGGGGCCGGTGCCGCCGCCGCAATGCATCATGCCCGGCGCGAGGAACAGGCGCGCGCTGTCCGCGAGATTGCGGCCGCCGCCAAGCTGCGCCGCCTGCCGCTCATAGAATGCGATCGACTGGCCCGGCGCGACGAGCGTATCGGCCAGACCGTGATAGATGATCAGCTTGCCGCCACGCGCGACGAACGCGTCGAGACTGCCGCGCGTGGCATCGTTCACGATGGGGGCCAGACGCGCATCGACGGCGGGCATGTCGCGATCGAAGTCGAACCCCTTCCAATCCCAGTCGGCGCCGAACACCCATTTGAAAAGCGCTCCGAAAGGCGGCTGGCCGTTGATCGGCGTCTGCAGGAAGGACCAGCCGAAGGTGTCGGGCATTTCGCTTCCCGGGAGCCAGCCGAAATAGCTCGCCTTGCCATCGCGGCCCGTCGGCCCCGAATAAATGGCGCGCGCGGTGGCCACTTCGTTTTCGGACAGACAGGCGTCCGACGCCGCGCCCTTGCATTGCAGGACCGCGGGATCGAAGCTGCAACTCAGCGGATCGGAGATGAACCGGTCCCCCGCCAGACCGTACCCCTGCCGCCAGCAGGTCGCGATCGCCGCCTTGTTGAGCAGTTTCAGCTTGGCGTCGGAGAGCAGGCTGCCGGGCGTGCGATGCGCGGCGGCATAGTCCCAAAGCACCGCGGCATGGCCCCAGGTCCGGTTGATGACCGGCGCGCCGACGAGGATTCCGTCGTAATCGGCCGGATAGTAGAGCGATTCGATCAGACCCTGCTGGCCACCGGTCGAACAGCCGGTGTAATAGGAGCGCCGCGCGTCGCGGCCGTAGAAGGCCCTGGTGATCGCCTTTCCGGTCACCGTCATCACATGCGTCGACAGGCGACCCCAGTCGCGCCACTTGCGCGGGTGGCCGATCAGGGCATCGCCCTCCAGCGGCGACGCGGGCGCGGTTCCCGCATCGGTCGTCGCGGTCGCAAATCCGCGCCGCAACCCGTCCACCATCCCCGAATAGCCGCCAGCGAGAACGCCGGCGAAGCCGCCGTTTCCATTGCCGTGAAAGACGCCGGTCCAGTCCTGGGCGGGCAGCCAGATTTCGACGCCGATGTCCGAATCGGGCGCCGAGCGCACGCGCGCGACGACGCGGCAGAAGCTCCGGTAGCCGGGCGTCTCGCCCGCAATCGTCGTCTCGGCGGCCTTGGCCGGAACCAGCGCCGCGCTGACGATGCTCGTGTCGGGGAGCCGCAGACCGGCGAGGCCGTTGCAGCGCGCAGCGACGGCATCCGGCGCCGGGGTCGGCGCCAGGGCCAGCGCATCGCTCGGGATCATCCATCCCATGATGAGGACCGCGGCGACGGCAAGGCTGTTTTTCCGTTTCATGTCTGTCTCCGCAAAGCTGTCACCTTCACTTCGTTCCCCGCTTCCCCAGCCCTTCACACAGGATGGGCTTCGCGCCGCTCCGGAACGGCGGCGGAAGGCGCCCGTCTGATCATCCGGGCGAGCCACAGGAACAGCAGCGCCGCGATCAGGTACATGGGCGCCAGCGCATAAAAGGCCATCTGCAAGGCATGCCCGCCATATTCCGGGCGGAAGAAATCGCTCGCCATGCCGACGAAGGTCGGGCCGAGGCCAAGGCCGACCAGATTCATCACGAGGAGCAGCAAGGCGCCCGAAATGACCCGCGCATCCGGATCGACCTCTCCCTGCACGAAGGTGACCGTCGCGGGCAGGAAGAAGGAGTTGAGGAACAGCGGCACGCAAAGCAGCGCCAGCGCGACCTCCCAGCGTTCCGCGGTGGCGAAACCCAGGAAGAAAGGCAGGGCGAGCAGCAGCGACAGCGCCGGAATGCTGGCATAGGCAGATTTGTTCCGGACCCCGAAGCGGTCGATGAGGCGGCCGGAGACGAAAATGCCCGCCCCCATGCCGATGCCGACGGCCAGCGCATACCAGATCGCGACCTCCTCCAGCGTCATCCCCTTCTCGCGCATCAGGAACAGCGTGGCGAAATTGCTGAGGCCATAGGTGATGAAATTGGCGGCGCCGCTCGCAAGCGCGGTGACCGCGAGAATCCGGTTGCCGAAGAAGCTGCGGATCGCCTGCCCGAAGCCCTGACCGGGCTCTGCGGCGACGGCGGAAACGGGCGCCGGGTCGAACTGGCCGCGCGCGGGCTCCGGAACGATCAGGTAGACGAGGACCGCCGTGAGCACGCCGACCGCGCCGACGACGTAGAACGGCACGCGCCAGTCATAGGCGGCCGCCAGCGAGGCGCCGAAAGCCACCCCCAGCGCGGAGCCGAGCGGCGGACCGAGATTGAAGATGCCCATGGCGGTTCCCCGCTGTTCGCGCGGGAAGCTGTCGGAGATGATGGCATAGGATGGCGGCACGCCGCCGGCCTCTCCCACGCCGACCGCCATGCGGGCGACCACCAGTTGCCCGTAATTCGCCGCTATGCCGCAGGCCGCGGTCGCGGCGCTCCACAGGCCGCAGGCGAGCGAGAGGACTTTCACCCGGTTCGTGCGGTCCGCCAGCCAGCCGACCGGGATCGCGATGAAGCAGTAGAAGAGCGCGAAATAGAATCCCGTGATCCGGCCCAGCTGGCTGTCGGTGATCTGCAAGCCGTCCTGGATCGGCTTGGCGAGAATGGAGACGAGCTGGCGGTCGAGGAAATTCAGCACATAGACGAAGCACAGCATGCCGAGTACCAGGCCGCGATGGCCGGGTGCGCGGCTATCCGCGATGCCCGGCCGATCCGGCGATCCGTTCCTGTCCATATGCCTTGCACCTTCCCTGCCCATTGTTTTCCCGATCCGGCCGGCGCGCGCCGGCGGTTCCCGCCCTTACATCGCCTCTCCCGCGCGCGGCGCCATCTTTGCGTCCATGGCACGCCGCCAGCTCTGCGCCCGATCGATATACCAGGGCAGCACCTCCGGGGTGGCGGTCGCATCGGCATTGATCACCTTCGCCACGGGCCAGCCGCCGAACAGCCTTTTGATCGGCAGTTCCTGCTTCTTGCCCGACAGCGTGCGCGGAATGCCGGGTGCGGCGATCAGGCGATCGGGCACGAAACGCGGCGACAGGCTGGCGCGAATGGCGGTCGCCACCGCCGCCTCCATCGCCGCGTCGACGCCATGTCCCTCGGCCGGAACGACGAACATGATCAGCTGGCTGTCGCCGTCCGCGCCATCGATGTCGACGATCATCGTGTCGGCGATCTGTGGCAATCGTTCGACCGCCGAATAGATTTCGGCGGTGCCCATCCGCAGGCCGTGCCGGTTGATCGTCGCATCGCTGCGCCCCGAGATCGTGCAGCCGCCGTCGGTGCCGATCGTCAGCCAGTCGCCGTGGCGCCAGATGCCCGGCCATTCGGCGAAATAGGATTCGCGGTAGCGGCTGCCGTCCTCGTCCCCCCAGAAATACAGAGGCATGCTGGGAAAGGGCCGCGTGCAGACGAGTTCGCCGACTTCGCCGATCACCGGCTTGCCCCGCTCGTCCCACGCCTCGATCGCGGCGCCGAGGTGACGGCACTGCAATCGTCCCGGCGTGTCGGGAAGCTCCGGATTGCCGGCCATGAAGGCGGCCGCGATCTCCGTCCCGCCGCTGACGTTGCACCACCAGATGTTCGGCCGGCCCAATCCGGCGAATTGCGCCGAACCCCAGCGCTGGACGTCGGGCGGAAGCGGCGAGCCGGTGCTGCCGAGCGCGCGAATGGATTCCAGGCCGCCGATCCGGGCCAGGTCGAGCCCGGCCTTCTGGCAGCTCGTGAAAAAGGCCGCGCCGGCCCCGAACCAGGTCACGCCGCTGCGCGCCGCGAACTGCCACAGCCGGGTCCAGTCGGGAGTCCCCTTGGGCCCGCTGGGCGATCCGTCGAACAGGCAGATGGTCGTGCCGCTGAGCAGGCCGCCGACCTGAATGTTCCACATCACCCAGCCGGTGGCGCTGTACCAGTGGAAGCGGTCGCCGAAATTGTTCGGGGCGTAGCTCGGCCCGAGGTCGAAATGGAGCTGGCCCGCACAGGTCGCAAGCAGGACCCCGCCATGTCCGTGCACGATCGGCTTGGGAAGGCCGGTGGTTCCGCTCGAATAGAGAATCCACAGCGGGTGATCGAAGGGCAGCCATTCGGGTTCGAACGCCGCGACTTCGGCATCGTCCCGCGCCACGGCCTCTTCGAAGGCGACGGCGCCCGGCACCTTGTCCTTGCCGAATCCGCTGTTGATGACGAGCAGCACCTCGATGCAGGGCAGTTGACGCCGAATCTCGGCGACGGCGGCGCTGCGGTCCATGGCCTTGCCGCCATAGGCGACGCCGTCCACCGCGATCAGCACCTTTGGCCTCGTCTGGCGGAAACGGTCGAGCACCGCATTGGGCCCCATGTCGGGCGAGCACAGCGTCCATATCGCCCCCAGGCTGGCGCATGCCAGAAGGCCGACCACCGCCGCCGGGATGTTGGGAAGATAGGCGGCCACGCGGTCGCCCCGCCCGACCCCGTGCCGACGCAGCTCGAGCGCCAGCGACGCCGTCTGCCGCCTGAGGTCCGCCCAGCTCAGGACCGACCGCTCGCCGCGTTCGTTCTCGGCGACGATCGCGGGCTGGCCGGCGGCGTCCGCGGGGGCCGCATGGCGAAACACGTGCCGGGCGTAACTGACCTGCGCCCCGTCGAACCAGCGCGCGCCCGGCATGGCGTCTTCGCCGAGCACGGCTGCGAACGGCGTCGGGGATTCGATCCGATAATAATCCCAGATGCTGCGCCAGAAGCCGTCGAGATCGTCGACCGACCAGCGGCGCAGATCCTCATATTCCGCGAATTCCAGATCGTGCTTGGTCTTGAGCCAGTCCGAATACAGGCGGATCTGCGGAACGGGAGCCGGGGCGTCCGCGCTGTTGCTGGCATGACTCATCGAATGATAAACCTTGTTTTATTTCATGGAGTTATGGCGAGGGGCCGCACCGATCCCACGGCTCCGCCTCGATCAGGGGGGTGAACGACGGGCGGCGACCTCACCGAAGATCGCCGCCCATGGCATCAGAAGGCGGTGCGCAGGCTCATCGCCGCATAGCGGCCGATCGCATTATAGGCGCCGCCGATGCCGTCGGTCCCGGGGAAGAAGGGCGGCTTCTTGTCGAACAGATCGTTGATCTGCAGCGCAATCTCCGTTCCCCTGGCGAAACCCGTATCGGGCAGCCGCAGGGACAGGCGCAGGTCCACCGTGGTGTAGCCCTTCGAATGATAGAGGCCCGACCCGGTCGGCGTCGCAAAGGAAGCGGTGACCCCGCTGCGATGATTGACGAAGTTGACGAGAGTGACCGGCCCCGCCGTGACCCCGAGCGTCGTGCGCAGCGTGGTTCGCGGGATGCCCGCCTCGAGCGAATCGCCGACCGCCGAGGTCGGCGACAACTGGGTCCGGTATTTCAGGATGTAGTTGCCGGCGACGCCGCCGAAAATCGTGCCGAAACCCGCCGTATGCCGGTAACGCACATCGAAATCGATCCCGTTCGTCTTGCGGATGCCGAAGTTCCCCTGGCGCAAGTCCAATATGTTCTCGATCGTCGGCACCGCCGAGAAGGTGTAGAAGAAGGGAACGGTGTCGGTAATCGCCGCCGCGACCTGCGCGGCGGTCGGGTCGCGGATGACGAGCGACGCAAAGGTCGGGTCGGTAAAGAGCAGCGCGCCGAGGCCCGACGGCGTGCCGATGACGTCATTATATTTGATGTCGTAGAAGGTCGCGCCGGCACTGAATCCCGGAGCGAACCCGGGCCGGAAATCGACGCCGAGCGAAAAGGTCCGCGCCTTTTCGGGTTTCAGATTCTGGTTGCCGCCGTAAAGCAGCATCGTGTTGACCTGTGCCGCGCCGCGCAAGGGATCGCGGGCGCCGAAAGCATCGACGAGCGCCGCGGCGGCATAATAGGAACCGACGGTCGATCCAAGGTCGCGAAGGCCGGGCGCCCTGAACGAACGACCGTAGCTTCCGCGAAAATTCAACCCGTCGACCGGCTCCCAGGTGATGCCGACCTTCGGATTGGTCGTCGAACCGAAATCGCTGTAATGATCGTAACGCCCCGAAAGCGACAGCGCGAGGCTGCGGAGCATCGGCGATGCATTGCCCTCGCCGACGATCGGCACGAACAATTCCCCGTACAGCGACTGGACGCTGCGTTTCAGATCCTCGGGGAATCCGACGCCGCCGCTCGATCCGCGCTGATCGTATGTTTCGCGGCGATATTCGGCGCCAAGAGCGACCTTGACCTCGCCGCCCGGCAGATCGGCCAGCGGGCCGTCGACCTTCACGGCACCGATCCGGGTGCGCTGATGATTGGTGAAGTCGGTCGGATTGTCGAGAATGGCGGCGACGACGGTCGGGCTGGTCCCGCTACCGAAGGGATCGAGCGCCGTCGCGGTCGTGGTCCCGGCGGCGGCGGCCGTCAGCGCGGTGGTGTCGATCCCCGGCTGGAAGGTATCGTTGCGCGACCAGTTGAAGGTCCCGTACAGGCTCGCCTTGAAGTCGCCGGGCAGCTTGACGTCGATCCCGGCCGTCGCATTGCCGGTCCTGACGCGATAGGTCTGGTCGAAATGATCCGCGCCGACCAGATTGTCGGGGCGAAAATCGACGAACTCGAACAGGGCGCCGGTGCCCGGCGGGGCCCGGAAGAAGGGGTTGGTCGCAGTTATCAGAACGAATGTCTGACCGGGCAGCGCGGCCTGCACGACGTCCTTGCGATCCGAATAAAGCAGGTCGCCCCACAATGTGACGCTGGACGACAGATCCTGCCGCGCCGAAACGAACAGGCTGTGCGTGCGGTTCTCCGGAACGAGATCGACCGGCCCGCGCGGGTCGCAGGTGTTGAGGCCCGGCGCCAGGCCGGGCGCGGCATAGATCGGTCCGGTGAACAGGTTGACGTTGGCGTCCGGGCACACCGCCGAACGCGTGTCGATACCGCCGGCCGCCCGGAAATCGAGCGACCGGTACCGACGGTCCGCCCCGGTGATGTTGCCGTTCTCCGAATATTGATAAGCCGCGACGAACGAGCCGCTGCTCCATTCGTGCCCGAAAAGGACGCCCGCGTTGAGGGCGTGATAATCGTCCGCGAAACCGTAGCGGACGTTGGCCTCGATCCCCGATACGCGCTTGCGGGTGATGAAGTTGACGACGCCCGCGACCGCGTCCGAGCCGTAGATCGCCGATGCGCCGTCGGCGACGATCTCGACGCGCTCGATCGCGAGTTCGGGTAAGAAGGGATAGTCGGGATTGGTCTGCTGGGTGCTGCCCGAGATCAGGCGATGCCCGTTCATCAGCGGCAGGGTCGCGGCAGACGGCAGGCCGCGCAGGCCCGGCGCGAAGGAGCCGAGCCCGCCGTTGCTCGTGCGCGGGGCGGTGTTGAAGCTGTTGAGCTGCGGCACGGTCGCCAGCAGTTCGGGGGTGCTCGCCGCGCCGATCAGCTTTGCGTCTTCGCGCGACACGCTGATGAGGCCCGATCCGGTCGGCGGAATGCCGCGGATGCTCGTGCCGGTGACGACGATCTCCGTATCGGCTTGCGCCGCGCTGTCCTGCGCCTGGCCGCCGTCGTCGGCGGTCTGGGCGTGGACGGCGGCAGGGACGCCGAGCATGGCCGCCGCGATTGCGGACCCGCACAGCATGCGCGCGCGGCGTCGCGTGAGAATGGTTCTGGTCGACATGATGTTCCTCTTCCCTGGCTAGGCTTTTCCTGGCGCCGGGCTCTGCCGGCTTGCTGTCGTGCTTATGATTTGCCAGAGCGGTTTGTAAGAGCATTAGCGGACATCGCTGTGTCTTTGGCGGACACGCACTATTTGGGGAACGATATGCCTGTCGATGATGGTCAGGGCGCATTCGCCAATGGCAATGGTCGCGCCGGCTTTCCTTCGCTGAATCAACGCATCTTTGCGCCTTTCAAGCTGGCCACCGTGATCGACACGGTGGCGGGCCGCGGCATCGCGCCGGAAACCGTGCTCGACCGCACCGGCCTGACGCTCGCCGAAGTGCGCAATCCCCATACGCTGACGTCGATCGGCCAGTATCTGATCGCCTGCCAGAACATCGTGTCCGCCGGCGCCCAGTTCAGCGATGCGTTCGCGATCGGTTCGCGCCTCCACCTGTCGGCCTATGGCATGTACGGTTATGCGCTGATGTGCTCGCCGACGATGCGCGACTTCTTCGATTTCGCGGTGCGGTATCAGCCGCTCGCCACCCCCACCGTGCGCCTCGGCTGGCGGATCGAGGGGGAGTTCGCGATCTGGCAGTTTCACGAAATCTATCGCGACGTGATGAGCAGCGATGTGCGCACCTTCCTCGTCCGCCAGCAGATGAAGATGACGTACACGCACATCCACGACACGGCGGGGTCGGACAATCTGCCGGTCCGCGCGCTGTTCGCGCTGGCCGAAGACGCCCATTCGGCGGAGGACGAGCGCGAATTGTCCTGCCCCTGCCTGTACGCACAGGAGGCGAACGAGCTTCACTATCCGATCGGCATCCTCGAACAGACGCCGGAACTGGGCAACCGCCTCACGAGGACGATGCTCGAGGAAACGTGCGACCGGCTGATCGGGCAGTCGCGGATGTCCTCGGGCCTGTCGGGCGAGGTCTATCAACTGCTGCTGCTCACCCCGAACCACTTTCCGTCGATGACGGCGATCGCGGACCAGCTCGGCCTGCAGGAGCGCACGCTTCGCCGCCGCCTCGCGGCCGAGGACACCAGCTATGGCGAGATCGTCGACGACGTCCGCCGCAAGCTGGCCATCGAATATCTACAGACGACCCGCATGAGCGTCGACGACGTGGCCTGGAAAGTGGGTTTCAGCGACAGCGCGAACCTGCGCCGCGCGATCCGCCGATGGACCGGCAAGACCATCGGCGAAATCCGTGCGGGGTGATGCGGGGCGTCAATGGCTCCGTTCAGGATGAACATGGTCTGCGTGCAGAGCGGGCCGCCCCAGTTCATGCTGTTCCCGGCCAAAAAGGGGGTTTCATCGACTGAAGACCCAAAGGCTTGACCCTGTAGCAGCTACAGGGTGCATAAATGCGCGAATCGACCAAGGGAGATTTCGTGGACACGATCGATCGGAAGCAGGCGAGGAAGCTGATCGCGGGCGAGCTTGATCGCTATCGCGCTGCGCGCACTGCCGGTGATGGCCGTTCCGCCTGGATCGCGCTCGAACGTGCGCATGTCGTCGCGCAGTCCTTTTTCGCGCTTCACCTCGTCTCGCACTGGCGCATGCTCGGCTACGCGCTCGCGCTAGGCGATGGACGCGAGGCCGCCGGGCAGTTGTTCCGACTCGCGCTCGTGCCGCTCGGCTCGCTCACGGGGCGCATGCCGGTCGGCAATACGGGCCGGGCCCGGATAAGCGCCTTCAAGCCGATGCCGATCCCGTCCGACCTCGAAGCGCTGATTTCGCAGCGCGACAAAATGGCTTCGGGTCGATAAGGGAAGCAGCCATGCCGAGTGCGATAATGCGATTGCTGATAATCGTCGGGGTGCTGCTTTGCAGCATGCATCTGGCCGAACCCGCGTCGGCGCATGCCACTGCCGATGAAGCCGCCTTCCACCTTTCGGCCGATGACGGCGACCGGGACAGTCAGGAGCCGGCATCGAAGCTGATGCATGGCGGCCACCATCATTGTCCCGTCGCGCCCGACCTGCGGTCTGCATCCGATACCCCATGGACATTCGCGCGCGCGCCGCTGTTCGCGGCCGGCGTCACGCAGCTTCCCTCGCGCACCCTCCCTCCCCTTCTCGATCCACCTCTCGCGATCTGAGCGCGCTCGCCGCGTTCGTGCGGCGATCCCCGGATCAATTGAGGATGGATTTATGATCAGGTTGGTTGCTGTCCTGGTGACAGTCACATCGTGCGTCGCAATCGCGCATGCACAGCAGGCCGGCGGCGTAAGCCGGCCAATATCGGAGCCGTTGCTGACGCTCGACGATGCCATCGCGCTCGCGACCGGCAGCGCTCCGGCAGCGGAAGCCGCGACGGCGGAGGTCGATTCGGCCGAGGCCGGACGCCGGGTTGCAGGCCTCAGGCCCAATCCCGCGCTGCTGGTCGAAGTCGAGAATTTCGTCGGCACGGGCCCCTATAGCGGGGTCAACGGCGCCGACGTCACCGCCAGTCTCGCCATTCCACTCGAACTCGGCGGCAAGCGACGAGCACGGATCGCGGTGGCCGATGCCGAGGCACGCCGCGCGCTCCTCGCCCGGACGATCGTACAGGCCGATATCCGGTTGCAGGTCACCGAACTCTATATTCAGGCCACGGCAGCCAGGATCCGGTTCGCGATCGCCGAGGACCAGTTCCGGATCGCCAGCGACACCGCGCGTGCCGCGACCGTTCGCGTGCAAGCGGGTCGCGCCTCGCCGCTCGAACAGGAACGCGCCGAAGTCGCGCGCCTCAACGCCGAAGTCGATGTCGACAGGACACGGCGTCTCGCGGACGCTGCGCGCACCAATCTCGCGCGGCGGGTCGGGCGTCCGATCACCGCGCCACTCGACGTCAGCATTCTCGGCGGGCCGACCGGCGGAACGGTGGGTCCACCGCGCCCCGCTTCCTCGGCGGGCACACTCGCGCTCGCCGCGGCCGAAGCCGAACTCGCGACAGCAGACGCGGGCGTGCAACTCGCACGATCGCAGCGCGCGCCTGACCTGACGATCGGGCCGGGGGTCCGCCGGATCGAGGCAACCAACGATGTCGCGGCGGTCTTCAGCATCTCGATGCCGCTGCCGCTGTTCAACAACGGGCGCGCCGCGGTCGAAGCGGCCAACGCCAGACGGCGCCGTGCCGATGCGCAGCGCCGCATGACCGCGCTCGACGTCGAGCAGCAGATCAGCGACGCCGAGGTCGACGTGCACAATGCGGCGGCGGCGGCGCGGATTGCCAGCGGCCCGGCGCTCTCGGCAGCGATGGAGGCCGCGCGGATAGCGCGCATCGGATATCGTGAGGGCAAGTTCGGACAGCTCGAATTGCTCGATGCCGAACGGACGCTGACCGAAACGAGATCGGCGTCGATCGAAGCGCTCGCCTCCTATCAACTCGCCAGGGCCCGGTTGGAGCGCCTCACCGCTCCCGCGCCTATCGAAGGGAATTGATTCCATGAATATCACCATCGATCGAAAACTGCTCTCCGCCGCGCTGGTGCCACTCTTGCTCACAGCGTGCAGCGGCAGCGAGACCGCCAAGCCCGCCGACGAACATGACGAGACAGAAGGCGGCCACGCCGAGGAAGGCCATATCGCGCTCACCGCAGAGCAGATCCGGGTCGCAGGCATTACGCTCGGCCGACCGGCAGTCGGCAGCGCAGGCGCGCTCCAGCTTCCCGCGACGATCGAAGGCGATCCGCGGGGAACGCAGGCGGTGTCGGCGGCGATTGGCGGACGCGTCGTCGCGCTCAATCGCAATCTCGGCCAGAGCGTCGGCCGCGGGCAGACGCTCGCGATCATCGAGAGCCGCGAGGCGGCACAGCTGCAGGGCGAGGTGCAGGCGACGAAAGCCCGGCTTGCGCTCGCCGACTCCAACCTCGCGCGCGAGGAGCGGCTGTTCGCGCAGCGCGTCTCACCCGAACAGGATGTCATCGCAGCGCGCACGGCGGCGACCGAAGCGCGCATTGCGTACCGGTTGGCGCAGCAACAGGTGTCGGCGGCGGGCGGCGGCGGCGGCCAGCTCAACCGCATCGCCATCGCGGCGCCGATTTCGGGCCAGGTCATTTCGCGGAGCGTCGTCCTCGGCCAGACGATCGCGGCGGACACCGAACTCTACCGCATCGCCGATCTGTCGAGCGTGTCGCTCGCGCTGAACCTGCAACCCGCCGACGCCGGACGCATTCGGCCCGGCGCCGTCGTCACAGTCAGCGCGCCGGGACGGCGGGCGACGGGCAAGATCGGCTTCGTCTCGCCCGCGCTCGATCCGACGACGCGCCTCGTGCCCGCGATCGCGATCCTCGACAACCGGGCCGGGCAATGGCGTGTCGGCGAAGCGGTCACCGCTTCGATCGCGCTCGCGGGCGATGGCGGCGATACGTCGATCAGCGTTCCCTCCACCGCGATCCAGACAGTCGAGGGCAAGAGCGTCGTGTTCGTCCGCACCAAGGAAGGGTTCAAGGCGGTTCCGGTCGTTCCCGGCGACCGTGCCGGCCCGAATGTCATCGTGCGATCCGGCCTCAGGGGCAGCGAAGAGATCGCGATCACCAACAGCTTCGCGCTCAAGGCCGAAATCGGCAAGGGCGAAGCAGGGCATGAGGACTGAGCCATGATCGCCCGCACCGTCACCTGGGCGGTCGACAATCGCTGGCTTGTCGTCCTGCTCACCGCCATTTCCGCTGTCATCGGCGCCTTCGCGCTCTCGCGCCTGCCGATCGACGCGGTTCCCGACATCACCAACAATCAGATCCAGATCAATGTCCGCGCGCCCGCGCTCTCGCCCGAACTGATCGAAAAGCAGGTCGCTTTCCCGATCGAGACCGCGCTCGCGGGGATTCCCGGCCTTGAATATACCCGCTCGCTGAGCCGCAACGGATTTGCGCAGGTAACGGCCGTCTTTACCGACAGGACCGATATCTATTTCGCGCGGCAACAGGTCGGCGAACGGTTGAACGAAGCCGCCGAGACGATGCCGGACGGCGTCCGCCCCGAAATGGGGCCGATCGCGACCGGGCTCGGCGAGGTCTATATGTGGACGGTGCGGCTTGCGCATCGCAAGGACGACGTTCACAAGCCCGGCGAACCCGGCCTTCAGCCCGACGGCAGTTATATGACGCCCGAGGGCGAGCGGCTCGTCACCGCAGCCGACAAGGCGACCTATCTGCGCACCGCGCAGGACTGGATCGTCACCCCGCTTCTGCGCACCGTTCCCGGGGTTGCCGGGATCGATGCAATCGGCGGTTATTCGAAGCAATATATGGTCGCCCCCGACGTGCAGCGTCTCGCCGCGCTCGGCCTCGGTCTCGCCGACCTCGCCGAAGCGCTCGAGCGCAACAATGCCGCCGTCGGCGGCGGCGTGGTCGAGCGCAACGGCGAAGGGCTTGCGGTCCGCTCCGATGCCCTCATCCGCAACGCCGCCGAGCTTTCGCGCACCGTCGTCGCGACGCGGGCGGGGGTTCCGATCACGCTCGATCAGGTCGCGAGCGTCCGCACCGGGCAGGCCGTGCGGATGGGGTCAGCGTCCGAAGCGGGCACTGAAGTCGTCGTCGGCACCGCGATCATGCGGATCGGCGAAAACAGCCGCACGGTCGCGACGGCGGTCGCCGACCGGCTCGCGAGCATCAACGCCTCGCTCCCACCCGATGTCATCATCGAGCCGGTGCTCGACCGCACCAAGCTCGTCAATGCGACGATCTGGACGGTCGGCAAGAACCTGACCGAAGGCGCGCTGCTCGTCATCGTCGTCCTGTTCCTGCTCCTCGGCAATTTCCGCGCGGCGCTGATCGCCGCGCTCGTCATTCCGGTGACGATGCTGCTGACCAGCTTCGGCATGCTGCAGGCGAGCGTTTCGGCGAACCTGATGAGCCTCGGCGCGCTCGACTTCGGCCTGATCGTCGACGGCGCGGTAATCATCGTCGAGAATGCGCTGCGGCGCATGGCCGACCTCCAGCACCGGCACGGCCGCATCCTGACGATCGAGGAGCGGCTGGCGACCGTTGCCGCGGCGGCGCGCGAGATGGTGCGGCCATCGGTCTATGGCCAGGCCATCATCATCCTCGTCTACGTGCCGCTGCTGACGCTGAGCGGGGTCGAGGGCAAGACCTTCATCCCGATGGCGCTGACCGTCATCATCGCGCTCGGCTTCGCCTTCATCCTCTCGCTCACCTTCGTGCCCGCCGCGATCGCGATCTGGCTTTCGAAGCGGGTCGAGGAGAAGGAGGGCCGGATCATGACCTGGCTCAAGCAGCGGTACGAGCCCGGCCTCGACCGGGCGATGGCCAAACCGAAGCTGACCATCGGCGCCGGGATCGGCGGGTTCGTTGTCGCGATCATCGCTTTCCTCTCGCTCGGACAGGTGTTCCTGCCGCAACTCGACGAGGGCGATCTGCTGATCCAGGCCTTCCGCGTCCCCTCGACTTCGGTCGAGCAGAGCCAGGCGATGCAGCTGCCGATCGAGCGCATGCTGTCGAAACAGCCCGAGGTCGCCATCGTGTTTTCGAAGACCGGCACCGCAGACCTCGCGTCCGATCCGATGCCGCCCAACGCAACCGACAATTTCGTCATCCTGAAACCGCGGAAGGAATGGCCCGACCCGAGCCTCGCCAAGGCCGATCTCGTCGAGCGGCTGGAGAAGGAGCTGAACAAGTTTCCGGGCAATGCCTATGAAATCACGCAACCGATCCAGATGCGCTTCAACGAACTCATCGCCGGGGTGCGCGGCGACGTGGCGGTCAAGATATTCGGCGACGATTTCGACACAATGAATGTGACCGCGCGGGAAATCGCTGCGATCCTGCGCGCGACGGAAGGGGCGACCGATGTTCGCGTCGAGGAAACCGAGGGTCTTTCGATGCTCGACATCCGCGCCAACCGCGACGCGATGGCACGGCTTGGCGTCACCGCGCAGGACGTGCACGATGTCGTGACCGCGACGATCGGCGGGCGCCAGGCCGGCACAATCTTCGAGGGCGACCGCCGCTTCCCTGTCGTCGTGCGCCTTACGGATACGCAGCGTTCGGACTTGTCGGTGCTTGAACAGATACAGGTTCCGGTCGCTGGCGGCGCCTTCGTTCCGCTCGCCAGCGTCGCCGATATCGCTATCGTCGACGGGCCGAACCAGATCAGCCGCGAGAACGGCAAGCGCCGCGTCGTGGTGCAGGCCAATGTCCGCGGGCGCGCGATCTCGGACGTCGTGGCCGATGCAAAAGCGGCGATCTCCACGGATGTTCGCCTGCCGGCCGGCAGTTATCTCGAATGGGGTGGTCAGTTCGAGAATCTGGCTTCGGCGCGTGACCGGCTCCAACTCGTCATTCCGGCGTGCTTCGTGCTGATCCTGTTGCTCCTCTATGGCGCGCTTCGTTCGCCACGCGACGCGGCGATCGTGTTTACGGGCGTACCGCTAGCGCTGATCGGCGGCGTGCTGGCGCTGTTCCTGCGCGGGATGGACTTCTCGATTTCGGCAGCAGTCGGTTTCATCGCGCTGTCCGGGATCGCAGTCCTCAACGGCCTCGTCATGGTATCGTCGATCCAGGAACTGATGCGCAGCGGCGTCGCGCGCGCCGAAGCCGCGCGCCTCGGGGCGCTGCAACGCCTGCGGCCGGTCGTGATGACCGCACTCGTCGCCAGCCTCGGTTTCGTGCCGATGGCGCTTGCGACGGGCGCGGGCGCCGAAGTCCAGAAACCACTCGCTACCGTGGTGATCGGCGGGCTGATCTCGGCGACCCTGCTCACTCTCTTCGTGCTTCCGACTCTCTACGCGCGTTATGGGGGAGAGCGGGCGAAGATGGAGGAAAGAATCGAAGATGGCGCAGTCGCATAGCCATGACGAAGGCGATCACGCCGGGCACGATCATGCGGCCGGGGCCAACGCCCGCAGCCTGACGGTCGCGCTGGCGCTGACCGGCACCTTCCTGATCGCCGAACTGGCGGGGGCGTGGCTGTTCAACAGCCTCGCCCTCCTGTCCGATGCCGCGCATATGTTTACCGATGCGGCAGCGCTCGCGATCGCGCTTGCGGCGATCCGTATCGGGCGACGGCCCCCCGACGACAGGCGCACCTATGGCTACCGCCGCTTCGAAATCCTTGCCGCGGCGTTCAACGCGCTGCTCCTCTTCGCGGTCGCCGCCTATGTCCTCTATGAAGGGATCAGGAGGTTCGTCGAACCGCAGGAGGTGCAGTCACTCGGCATGCTCGCAGTCGCCGTGGCCGGGCTCGTCATCAACCTCATCGCGATGCGCGTGCTCGCAGGCGGGAAGGATGAAAGCCTCAACGTCAAGGGCGCCTATCTGGAGGTGTGGGCGGACATGCTCGGCTCGCTCGGCGTGATCGCCGCCGCGGCGCTGATCTATTTTACCGGCTGGAGCTGGGTCGACCCGATCGTCGCGATCGCGATCGGCCTGTGGGTGCTGCCGCGGACCTGGATATTGCTGCGCGACACGACGAACATCCTGCTGCAAGGCGTGCCGCGCGGCGTCGATCTTGGATCGGTTCGAGCGAGCATGGCCAAGGTCGCCGGGGTCATGGAGGTGCACGACCTCCATCTCTGGTCGATTGCGGGAAGCGACATGAGCCTGACGGCGCATGCTGTCTTCCAGCCCGGCAGTGATCCCGAAACCGTGCGGCGAGCGATATCCGAGATGCTCCATGACGAGTTCGGTATTTCGCATGCAACCATCCAGATGGAATCCGATGCCGAGCAGTGCCTGGAACCCGTGCATCCTTAATGCTTTTCTGGCCGACAGCGGCCACCGCCCTGAGATGAGCAATTCGAAAATAGACGCCGTTATGCGGACGATACCGTAACGCGCGCCCTGCCTCGAGCTTTGGCTTGCTCCGCCCACGGCGCGAAACCGCTTGCATGCCGTCAAGCAGGCACCTAATGGCTGCTATTGATAATCCTTTTCAATATCGCGAATAGAGCGTTCCTTGCAGCGATCGACCGTCCGGACTTGGTTTCTCATCCATAAGTGGGCGAGCATCGTCTGCACGGCTTTCCTGCTGATGCTGTGCGCGACCGGCCTGCCGCTGATCTTCCACGACGAAATCGACGCGCTGACCGAGGGCCCGCCGGCCTATGGCATGCCCGGCGTCGGCTCGTCGCGCGAAGCACCGGGCCTCAGGCCACTCGACGAAATGCTGGCGAAGGCGCTCGCCGCCCGGCCGGGCGAAGTCCCGGTCTTCATGGCGTTCGACAACGATCAGCCGTCGCTGACGATCACCACCGCGCCGCGCCCCGACTCCCCTGCCCAGGATATGACGATCCAGCTCTTCGATCGCTCGACCGGCGAGAGAACGGGCGCGGTCGACGAGGACGGGGTGATGCACTTCCTGCTCCAGCTCCATACCGACATGTTCCTCGGTCTGCCCGGGATGCTGTTCCTCGGATTCATGGGGCTGCTGTTCGTGGTCGCGATCGTCTCCGGCGTCGTGCTCTATGCGCCCTTCATGAAGAAGCTCGACTTCGGGACACTACGCACGTCGCGCAGCACCCGCGTCAAATGGCTCGACTATCACAACCTCCTCGGCATCGTCGCGCTCGCGTGGATGAGTGTCGTCGGAGCAACCGGGGTGATCAACGCGCTCGCGACCCCGATCTTCCAATATTGGCAGACAACCGAGCTCGCCGAGATGACGAAGGCCTATGCCGGCAAGGGCGCGGTGCCGCCATCGCGTTACGGCTCGATCGACAAGGCAATGGCCGCGGCGCGCAAGGCGATCCCCGGCAACAATCCGCAGTTCATCGCCTTCCCCGGCGGCAATTTCAGCAGTCGGCATCATTATGCCGTCTTCTTCCAGGGCGACACGCCGCTGACCGAGCGCCTGCTCACCTCGGCGCTGATCGACGCCGAGACCGGGGAGTTCACCGACGCGCGGCCGATGCCCTGGTACACCAAGGCGCTTGCGCTGTCGCAGCCGCTCCATTTCGGCGATTATGGCGGGCTGCCGCTCAAGATCCTGTGGGCAATCCTCACCCTCTTCACGATGATCGTCCTCGGCTCGGGCCTCTATCTCTGGCTCGGAAAACGCCGCAGCGGCACCGACGCGCTCGTTCGCGAGGTCGAGAGCGGCGGCGCGCTGGTGCCTGCCGAATGAGGAAGAAACATGGCCTCGCCGCGATCTTCGCAATCCCGCTTCTCGTTGCGCTCGTCAGCATCGCGGGCCTCGTCGTCGCGCTGACCGGCGACGGGCTTCGCGACGCCGCTTCCTGGTTCGCACTCGCCATACCCGTTTTCGCCGTCGGCTGGGCCATGACGTTCCGCCGTACCTGACATCCGACCCGCGGCGTGGGGCCGCATCAAAAAAGGGGAATAACATGTCCAGTCTCTCCCTTCGCGGCATGATCGGCCTGACCGCCGGGGCATCGATGCTCGCGATCGCGGTGCCTGCCATCGCGCAGGACGCGGCCGGCAGCGACGACATCGTCGTCACCGCGCAGCGCAACAACCAGACGAAGGTCACCGCCGGCGGCAATGTCGGCGTGTTCGGCACCAAGGCCGCCGAGGATATTCCGTTCAACATCCGCAGCTACAACGAGGCGCTGATTCTCAACCAGCAGCCAGACTCGCTGGGCGAAGTGCTGGAAAACGACCCGACGATCCGCACCGCACTGGGCTTCGGCATCGCCGGCGAGGTCTTCGTCATCCGCGGCTTCGACCTGTCGTCGGACGACGTCGGCTTCGACGGTCTCTACGGCATCACGCCGCGCCAGCTCGTCGCACCCGAACTGTTCTCGTCGGTCGAGGTCATCAACGGCGCGAGCGCCTTCCTGAACGGCGCCGCGCCCGGCGGCAGCGGAATCGGCGGCAGCGTCAACCTGATCGCGAAAAAGGCCGAACGCGACATGGCGCGCGCGACGCTCGGCTATACTTCCGACGCGCACCTGTCGGGCGCTGTCGACGTGGCGCGCCGCTTCGGCGCGGGCGACGAATGGGGTTTTCGCATCAACGCCTCGGCGCGCCGCGGCGACATCGCGGTCAATGATGAGTTTCATTCGAGCTATGTTCTGGGCGCGATGCTCGATTACGACAGTGGTCCGCTGCGCGCCGCTTTGAATCTCAACTATCAGCGGCTGAACCAGACATATTGGCGCGGGCAGGTCGGCATCGGCGCGGCCATCCCGCGCGTGCCCGATGCCGACACCAACTATTCGCAGCCGTGGAGCCAGATCCTGACCAAGGACTTCTTCGGCACCTTCAGCGTCGAATATGACCTGTCCGACGCGGCGATGCTCTATGCCAAGGTCGGCGCACGCGACGGCCGCGAGGACCAGACCACCGCCGGCATCACCGTCACCGATCCGGTGACCGGCGCCGCCACCGGCAGCGGCTCCTATGTGCCGCGCGAAGACAATAATGAAGCGGCCACCGCGGGAATCCGGATCAGGCTGGCAGGCGGCGGCGTCAGCCACGAAATCAATGCCGGCGCCGCGGTGAACTGGCAGGTCAACCGCAATGCCTATGATTTCGACCTCGTCGGCTATGCCACCAACCTTTACGATCCCGTCGTCGCGCCGCGACCGGCGCCCAACCAGTTCGTCGGCGGCGATCTCGACAATGTGTTTCCGATAACCCGCAGCCGCCTGTCGAGCGTTTTCGTCTCGAACACGCTCGGCCTCTGGGACGACCGCATCCTGATCACCGGCGGCCTGCGCCTGCAGGAGATCAAGACGAAGGGCTATGCGTATAACGACAGCACCGTCTTCGATCCGGTGCCTTTCAAAGCAGGCGACCAAACCAGCGGCTACAAGGAATCGGCCGTAACCCCAGTCCTCGGCCTCGTCGTCAAGCCGGTGCCCGGCGTATCCCTCTACGCCAACCGGATCGAGGGACTGGTGGCAGGTTCGACCGCGCCGCCGACCTATGACGACGACGGTCTGCCGGCCACGCCACCCCTGCCCGTCGTCAACGGCGGCGCGGCGCTGCCGCCGGTCAGGTCGAAACAATATGAGGTCGGCGGCAAGCTGAACTTCGGCCGCTTCAATGCCGGTCTCGCGCTGTTCCAGATCGACAAGCCCAACAGCTTCGTCGATCCCGCCACGCTGATCTATGGCAATTACGGCACCCAGCGGAACCGCGGCATCGAGATCACGCTCGACGGCGAGCCGGTCGACGGTCTGCGGATCATCTCGGGACTGACCTTCAACGACGCCAGGCTGCGCCGGACCGAAGGCGGGCTAAACGAAGGCAATGACGCGGTCGGCGTGCCGGACGTGCTGGCGAATGCCAACGTCGAATGGGATTTGCCCTTCCTGCCCGCGCTGACGCTGGTCGGCCGCGTCGTTTACACCGGCAAACAGGCGGCCGACGCGGCCAACACGCTCGAACTGAACGACTGGACCCGCTTCGACCTCGGCGCGCGTTATGTCGCGCTGGTCGGCGACACCCCGCTGACCTTGCGCTTCAACGTCGATAATGTCGCGAACAAGCGTTACTGGGCTTCTGCCTACAACGCCTTCAGCGCCTTCGGCTCGCGGCTGCTGCAGGGTGGCCCGCGCACCTTCAAGGCGTCGGCCTCGATCGAATTCTAGGGAGCATCCGTCCGCCCGGGGCGCCGTAGCGCATGCAAGTGAAGAGCCGGGCTGGCGGAGCCTTTCGTTCGCCAGACTGCTGACCGGCGCCCTTTGGCGAGAATTCGTGAAAAGCTGACGCGCCGCAAGCTCATGTCATCGCTGCAGGAGGATGGGCAGGCGCCGTGGCGCTCACGATCATCTGCTGGATCGATGAGTCCCGATCGAGGAAAGATCTCCCCATTCCATTCGTTCGGCTCGCGGAATCTGTGTGGTTGGGCAATATGTGTGCGCGACATGTTCGCCGTCATCATATTCGACGGTGAAACTGGTGCGGCTCCTGACCGTCATTACCTGACTGTCCGTGTAGGATTTTCCACTGGGGTCGACCGCGCGATAGCTTCGCTCGTAGCGACCGTGACCCAGATTCCTGAAGCCAAGGGTTTCCGTACTGCCATCGGCGGCGCTCTGGCGCTTCTCGTCGATATACATCAACGTCAGATAGGGGTCTGCGACCGCCGCCGCGCAGTTCGTTTGGATGGCGTAATATCCCTTCTCCATCGGAGGAAATCCGACGGAACCCTGGATATGCGACGCGGTGCTCGCCTGTCCGGTTGCCGCGCCGGCCAGTTGCGGCTGCTCGGCGCGGATCGTCGCCTGCATTTGAGGAGAAAGCTGCGCGAAGGCACACTTCCGATAGGCCTCTTCCGAAAACATCACGCGGCCCGAGGCACCGGCCTGACTGACCTGGATGCTGGCAAACCGACCGTCGCCTTCCGCTTTTATCCCCAGAATATCCTCGTCGCTATCTGCATTCTCCGCATTCCAGACGAGTGTGTAGCCACGATAATAATCGTAGAAATCGCTGTCGCGCGACGGGGCTCCGACACGGTGGATAGGATTGACTTCCGAATATGCGCCAGCACCGTTCGCGCCCGGCTCGGCCTGTTTGACATATCCGTAATTCGCGCCATCGTAGAAGAAGACCAGCGATGCGCGCGCGCAGCTTCCTCCCTCGACATTGCCGTAGATGCCCTGCTCGATCGGCAACGCCCCGGCCGCGGCGGCTGGAGCCCCTGTCGCATTGGCGGCGGATTGTGTCGCCAGGGTCGCTGCGTTTGCGCTGTCATGTGCAGGGGATTGCGATCCGCACGCCGCCACGGCGACGACGGCCAGGCCAAAGATACCGGTTCTCGATATGCGGAAATGACACGAGGACATATAGGTCGCTCCATTTCTTCTCTAACAGTGAGTCATGAGGCCAGGGTTTTCGAGCGGCTCCATTGCCATATCGGATCCTTGTCGCCGCCGGTGCTGCCGACGCCCCCGAACCCTAGAAATCAGGGCATTTCATCAGCACCGAGATGGTGCCGTCGGGGCCTTTCGCGCGGATACGACCGTTACCCAATGGTTCCACCTCGAGCACGACCAGGTCCCCTTCGGATTTCCTGGTCGACCGGGCTTGCAGGATCAGCCGGTTGCCCATCAGCTTCCAGTCGCCCGCCGCCTCGCTCCCCATGACGAAGGTGCCGTCGTCGCCGAGGATCATCGTCGACACGGCTTCGCAGGATTTATTCTCCCGCGACCAGCTTCCGACCATCGCCTGGCGGAACAGCGGCGCGGCGCCCGAAGGCGGCGGCGGCAAGGATGGCGACGGTGACGGCATCGGCGCGGTCTCGGCTGGATTGTCGGCGACGTCCGTTCCGCCCAGCCCGCCGAACAAGGCGCTGCCGGAAGAGGCGCCTGCCGGCATGCCTTCGCCTTCGGCCTCGCCCGTCATCGCCGGCTGGGCGTCCTGATCCGGGCTCGCTTCGGGGGCTGCGGGCGCGGCGACCGGTTCGGCTGGGTCCGAACCTCCCTCCAGCCAATACCAGCCCCCGCCCAGCAGCAAGGCACAGGCGGCCAGTACGAACAGGCTGGACCCGCCACCCCTGTCCTTTTCGCCCCGCAATCCTCCATTGTCCTCCACCCCCATTGCGGTGCCTCCCTGTCCGGACCGGCCGACCGACGCCGGCTTTCATCGGCGGCACGATGCAATGGAAAGGCGCCTCGGCGCACGTGACAAAATCTGTCAGGCGGCGTGGGTTCAGTTGGTGAAGATGCTGATCGCTCCAGCGCTGCCGCCGTCGGGCGCGATGGTATCGACGACAACGCTCTGCGGGCTGAGCGGACGCCAGCGGCACAGAACGCGTCCGCGCGCGCGCTCCTCGTTGCAGAGGATATTGCCGGCCTCGTCGCGAACGCGCAGGCGGAGCGGGACCGGAAATTGCGTACGGGCATAGACGATCGCGGGCGCGCCGCCTTCGAAGCGGATGTTGACGGAGGCCGGATCGCCGGGCGACCGGATCACTTTCTGCCGCCCCCCTTCGCGTCCGCGGTCGATGCCCGGAAGCCTGGCCAGCCGGTCGAGCAGATCGTCGCGGCTGTCGCCCGCCTTCTCGGCCGCCTGCCGCGCTTCGGCCAGCCGCCTTTCATAATCGATCGGCGCGACACCGCCACCGGGCAGGAAAACCTGTCCTTTCGCCCAGCTCAGCATCTCGGCGGACGAGACCAGCGCTTCGGCGCGCTGCTGCGGATCGGACGTGGAATAGGCCTGTTCGCGCGCGACATCGGCCCTCGCCAGCCACTCGACGGCGCTGGGCGCCGCCTCCTCCGCCCCCGCGAACCCGGTCGCGAGAGCCCCGGCGACCAGCCCGGCGAAGACCATCGCGGATCGGCGCGCGGACCGGCGCCACTTCATTTCCTGACGGGATTCGTCAAATGCATCCATAGATGGATTAGCCTAGTATGAAACGATCCGGGGGGAAAGCGCAGCCTATGCATATCGCGATACTCGAAGATGAAAGCTACTGGATTGATCGCATTCGCCGGACACTCGACGCCGCCGGCTGGCAAGGCAGCTTCTTTCGTACCGGCGAGGACCTGCTCGCCGGCCTCGGCCGCGCCGCGTTCGATGCCGTGATCCTCGACATGCACATCGCAAATTCCCCGATGACGGGGGCGGACGTGCTGTCGCAGCTTCGCCGCCAGAAATCGCCCGAACCGATCCTGATGCTGACCCAGTTCGCCCGGCAGCACAGCGCCGCCGCCGCACTGGACGAAGGCGCGGACGACTATCTGGCCAAGCCCTTCGACGGCGACGAACTATGCGCGCGGATTCGCGCGATCCGGCGGCGCATGGCGGTGGCCGACGCCGACATGGTTCACGCGGGACCCCTGCACCTGAGCCGCCAGTTTCGGTGCGCGCACTGGTTCGACCGCCGCATCAACCTGAGGGGGCAAGGCTTCGACATCCTGCTGATGCTGGTCGAGGCGGACGGCGACATCGTCACGCAGGACGCGTTGTGGCAGCGGGTGTGGGCCAAATGGAGGAACCTCGACACCCAGGCCCAGCCGATCCAGGCGGGGGTATCGCGGTTGCGCAAGGACATAAGGGAAGTCACCGGTTTCGAGGTCGTGGCAACGGTGCCCGGGGTCGGTTACAGGCTGGCGCTCGGGTGATCGAACAACTGTCCCGCTGGTCATGGCGACGCGCCTTGCTGCTGTTGGCGCTGCTCGCGATCCTGCCGGGTGCCGCGGCGCTTTTCCTCCTCACCACCCGCGACCAGATGATGCGCAGCGCGGAAAACGAAGTGAACGCCGATGTCGCGGCGCTGACGCGACTGACCGACGTCGACGGGGTCGTCACCGCGATCGAAGTGCTGGAAGACCGGGGCGCCCGCGGCGCCTCCGGCGGTTTGGCCTATTTGCTGGTCGATCCTGAAAATGGCGCGACGCTGGCCGGCAACATGGAGCATTGGCCCCGGAGCATCCCGCGCGTTCCCACCGGAAAGCCGATCGTCGCCGCCGGCGAGTCGCCGGTCCTGATCGGCCGGGTCATGCTGCTCGACGATCACTTCCTGCTTTTCACCGGGCGCCGGATCGAGGGTTTCGCCGCGCTGCGCGATCGGACGATCCAGGTCGTCGGGGGCTTTACCGTCATCATTCTGGCGGGCGGGCTGATCTTCGCCTTCCTTTCAATCCGCACGGCCGAGAAGCGAATTGCGGCGATCGAAGCGACGCTCACGGCTTTCAGCCAGGGCCGCCGTTCCGTTCGGATCGAAGACCGGCGCCGCGACCCGCTGGGCCGGGTGTCGGCGCGCGTCAACGCCCTGCTCGACCTGCTGCGCGAGAAGCTGCGGCACCACGAGCTGATCGCCGAACAGATCGCGCATGAATTGCGCGGTCCGGTGGCAAGGGCGGCGACGGCGATTCAGGCACGGTCGGACGATCCGGCCCAGGCCTCTTTGCTGGCGCGCGCGACGATCGACGACCTTCTGCAGATGATCGACGGCGTCCTGTTCATTACCGGGATGCGCATTCGCGACCTGAAGGTCGAACGCATCCCGCTGCACGAGGTCGCCTCCGAGATCGCCGAACTCTTCGGCGAGGTCGCCGAAAGCAAGGAGATCGAACTGGAGCGGAGCCTGCACCCCGCTTTCATCATGGGGGAACGGGCGCTGATCGAACGGCTCATGGCGAATCTGGTCGATAACGCCCTCAAATATTCACCGCCGGGAAGTTCGCTTCGCCTGCGCGTCCGCGCCGATGCCGACGGCGCGTTGCTGGAAATATCCGACAAGGGGCAAGGCCTCGCCAACTTCCCGGAAACGCCGGGGATGCTGCTTGCGCGGGGCCAGGCCACGCAGGATGTCGCGGGGACCGGCCTTGGCCTCGCGCTGGTGCTGCGTATCGCCGAACGCCATGATGCGCAGGTTCACTTTGCCGATCGCGAGGGCGGCGGACTGACGGTCGCGGTGCGTTTCGCCCCCGAATCCGCGGGAACTCCGGGGCCGCCGGCAACATAGGAAAGCGCCGCCCAATAACGGGGATGGCGCCAGCGGCCGGAGGGATCGTCGCGCAATGCGATCGCCGACTTGCGCAGCGCGTCGGCCAGGTCGATCCTCGGATCGGCGCCGACCTGCGAAAAGAATTCGCGCATCTGGACATAGGCAGCGGCATCGTCGAGCGGCCAGTGACTCACCAGCAGGTTGCGCGCGCGCGCCAGGAAGAAGGCCCGGGCGAAGCTGCTGAGGGGGTCGGCGTCCCCCGGCATCGCGGTCGCCGTATCGCAGGCGGTCAGCACGACCAGCGGATGATCGAGGCGCAGGCTGCCGATGTCGGTCAGCGACAATAGCCCGTCGTTCGCCGCCGCCCCCGTTTCGGGGGCCAGTTGCAGCGCCGGTTCGACAACCGGGCCGGGCAGGCGAGTGCTGTGCGTCGCGAAAATGATGACGGCGGCCGATGCGACCTCCGGCGCCGTGGCCAGCCAGCCTTTCGTGGCCGCTTCGCCCTTGCGCACCGTCGCCGTCGCTCCGAATATGCGCGCCAGATCGTCGAGTTGGCGTTCCGCGCCGGCGAGCGGCGGCAACGACGGTTCCGCGGAGTCCACGGCACCGAGGGCCACGATTCCTCCTGCCGCCAGTCCCGGTCCGCTGCCGGCGGCGATGCTCGCCACCGATGGCAGGCGCGTGATCCGAAAACGGTCGACGATCCAGTCGCCGTTCCAGCGCAACAGCGATAGCGGCAGATGAGCCAGCGGACCGGACTGGACCACGCGCAGACTTCGGACTTCGGCGAGTTGCTCGCCGAAAGGACCGAACAGATCCTCTCCCAGCCTGTCGGCGGCGTCGCGGTCGAAGGCACGTAGCGTCGTTGCCCGCGCGTCCATTTGACCGCGCACGATTTCGCCCGGCGCGGGTTGCAGCGACGCATTGAGCGAGGCGATCGCGCCGCCGAACTGTACCATCGACAATCCCGCCCTGCGCCACCAGATACCGCGCGGCGTGACAAGCCACATATGGTTGGCGCGAACCGTCGGCAGCGTCAGGAGCAGCGCTTCATCACGCTGCATGCCCTGCCGGAGCACGCCGACGTCCAGCGGGATCGGCCGCAGCGCGACTTCGTAGTCCGGGTAGTCCGCGCGAATCCGGTGGCTCAGCGTATCGAAGCGGAGACGGGCCTCGGCGACGCTGTTGGCGGTATAGCGATGCTCCTTGCCGTCGGGGTTGTCGCGAAGTGCCCGGATCAGATAGCGCTCGTCCTTCACGATCTGCCGCGCGAGCAGGAAACGCTCGCGTTCGAGGCCCGCCAGCCTGTCGTCCCCCGCGCTGATGGTCGCCTGCACGAGATCGCGCGCGCGGATCGCGGCGCTGCGGTGCGCGCGCTGTGCCGCGGCGAAGCTGCGCAACGCGGCCTCGCCTTCGCTCATCTGCCCGGCATCGAGCATCGCCGCCACGACGTCGATCTCGGTTTCGGCGATATTGCACAGACCCTTGCCCGGGCCCAGCCCGTCCGCCGAACCGAAGCTGTCGATCGTCTCGCGCGTCAGCGATTCCGCGGCGGCCTCTTCCAGCAATGTCAGTGCTTCGCGCAGCGTTGCGGGGTCGCGCGCCAGCAGCTTCGCGAGCCCGGCGCGCAGGTTCAGCGTCTGACAATGCGCGGCCGGAAGCAGCTTCTCATATTCGGGCAGGACTGCGCGATAGAGGCCGATCGCCTCGGCCCTCTTGTCGCGCTGGGCCAGAATGGAAGCCAGCCCCGCCTGGATGTCGAGGTGCAGAAGCGCATTTGTGGTGACGAACCCGGCGAGCGCCTGCCGCGCTTCGACCTCGGCCTCTTCCAATCGGTCGGCCGCCTGCAGCGTTTCGGCCATCGTCAGCCGGGTCTTGGCGATGAGCGCGGGATCGGCGCCCGATTCCCGGCTGCTCGCGTCGAGGATCGACAGCGCCTCGCGCAGCAGCGGGATCGCCTCGTCGGGCCGCGCCTCGCTCACCAGAAAATCGGCGTAGGCGACGAGCGTGAAGGGTTGCTCGCGTGCCGGCGCCAGTTCGCGGGCATAGCGCATGTTGTTGAGGAACAATTGCTCGGCCGCCCGGGGACGCCCAAGCGTCGCAAGCGTCTTGGCCAGACCCAGTTCGGCCCTGCGCGTGTCGCGGCTGTCGGGACCCAGCCGTTCGAGATAGATGGCATAGGATTCGCGCGACAGCGTTTCCGCTTCGTCGAAACGGTTGAGCTGACGCAGCACGATGGCGCGATTGTGGAGCGTCGTCGCCCGCACGGGATGCGTGGCGGGATAGAGGCGCGACTGAAGCTCGATGACCCGGGCGGAGAGCGCGGCGGATTCCTCGAGCCGGCCCTGATTGTCGAGATTGCGGGCCAGATTGTTGAACTGGGCGGCCAACAGCGGCGCACTCTCCTCCCCTCCCTTTTCGGCTATGGCGATGGCCTGGCGATAGCGATCCTCCGCCTCCTTGTAGCGGCCCATATAATCCAGCAGCACCCCCTCGTTTCCCAGGCTGACGGCCAGGTCGGGGTGGTCGGACCCGAACAGCTTGCGCGTGATCGCGATATCCCGGGCGCGAAGCACCGCCGCCTCTTCATATCGGCCGCGGCGCAGGTACAGCGATGCCAGAAGGCCGGACGCCGACGCGACAGCTTCGCTGTCCGGTCCGTCCGTGGCTTCCGCGGCCGCGAGGAAAGCCAGGCCTTCCGCTTCGACCAGCCCATCGTCCTGCGCATACAGACCGCTGTCGAGCAGCTCGTTCCAAAGCTGGTAGCATGACCGGGGCGGCAGATCGGCACGCGCCCGGCACGCATCGAGTTCCGCCTTGGCGAGCCGCGTCGAGGTGCGAAAGTCACCAGCCTCATAGGCGGCCGCATAAGCGGCGCTGGGCGCGACCGTCACCGCTTCCGCCTGCGCGGCGCCCGCTGGTGTCGTCCAGGCGATGCTCGCGATTCCCAGCAGCGCGGGCAAGACGGCAAAGGCCGACCCCGTGCATCCGCCCTTCGGCGATCCCCCGCATACCGTCATTGCCACCCCTGCCCCGCTTTTGCGCAAAGCCCCTTTGATGCAAGGGCTTGCGCAAAAATCGAGCGATTTTTTACACCAATCGCTTGCGATCTCTGCAACCGTAGCACCCGGATTTTCGTGGCTCAAGTTGGCCTTGACGATGCCGCGCGAGTGGACATGCGAACGGCAGACGCCGTTGCGGGAAAGGCCGCAACACCCGCCTGGGACGATGAATCGGCGCGCGCCGCCCTTCCCGGGCGATCGCCGCTAGCCTTCAAACCAATCGCGAACCCCCTTGGGTACCGTGTCGGTGGGGCAATGCATAAAACTTACCTGCTCGTCGAAGAGAGTCGACCCCGCTTCCGCGACAAAGCCGGATGCGCCGGTGACGCGAATTATAAAATTCGTGCTTGTCCCTTTGGTGTCATCACCGTTGCCGTACGAACGGGCATGAACCCGAAAGCGGTTGTTCCCGAGCGATTCAAAGCCCCGTATCTGCGGCCCGCCATCGAACCATGTCAGCGCGCTTTCATCGAAGTGAGCCAGGCTGTCTGGCCCATCGCTGGCAGCTTGCGCGCTGGCTGCCCGCGCACAGGTCGTGCCGACGGCGTAATAGCCTTTCGGGATCGGCGGGAAGCTCGCCGGTCGGGCCGCTGCTTGCGTGCCGACGGCGCAACCTTCCTTATCGACAAGCTTCCCCTTGTCGTCGCGTCGCTCGATCACGTCCATTTGAGTGCCGTTCCAGCCCCACACCGCGGTTTCGATATAGCCGCAATTGCCGTTCCAGCCGCGGCGATATTCGACGACATCGCGCTTGCCCCGGCGCTTGACGTCCTCGGGACCGATATCGCCGTTAAATCCATAGGCGACCTGATAGCCTGCGGCGGTCGAGATGATGAAGTCGTAAGGCGGTCCCATTTTGCCATGATCCGCCTCCTCCGCGCACCCCCAATTCTGTGTGGTGACAATAAAATCGGGCCGTCCGTCGCCGTTGAATTCCGCGACGATGAAAGCGCCCTCGTTCGCGGCAGATTCCTGCTTGAGATCGACGGATTGGATCGGAGCAAAGCGCACGGCGCTGAAACGCACCCCCATGTCGCGACACTCGCCGCGGGCATGGCCTTCCCATGCCGAAAGTGCGGCAGCGGGGAGCACGGAATTTGCCGCGACTGCGGTTGCGCCGCTTTCGGTTTCCGCGCTTTGCTCCGCTGCCTGTTGCCGGGTCGACATGCCTGCCGCCGCATCGGCACTGGATTCCGAGCCGCAACCGGCGATGGCAACCGCGGTCACAGAAACCAGGGAAAAAACCGACAGGCGAGCGATACCGCCCCTGGTCGGTTCACGCCGCTTTTGCACGGGCTTTTTCCTGCTCGATCGCCTTGTTCATTTCGACTTGCACGCCATCGACGATGGCGTCGCGCACCGAATTGCTGTGAAGCTTTCTGGAGAAAAGATAGCCGCTGACGAGCAAAACACCGAACAGCCAGAAGTACCCCCAATCGCTCCAATCACCAAAAATGGCTGCGATGACGAACGGCAGGAATATGCCCATCGCCAAACCCAGCCATTCATTGAAACGCTTGACCAGGGAATTGGCGGTCGCCCTACAAATCGAAGTTCTGCCGGTGTCATGAACGACGAGCCCGGTGGAGTACCCCCCATCATCGTTCTTCGGCATCGCGAATATTACCGACACGCGATGCCCGGCGCGAACAGCCACGCCGATATTGTCGAAGGTCGTGTCAAACTCCTTGCCGTCGTCCTGGCGCACGAACAGGTGCAGATGCTGTGTGGTGCTGGACGAGATATGCACCGGAGAATTGTTCTGGCCGCCCCCACCATAGACGCGCGTCGTCGATGAATTTTGACCGTCGAGCACCGTTCCGCTTTTGGTAAAATAGGTAATCTCGTCCGCTGATTTCACCTTTGCAATCGCCATTTCCGTCTCCTTGCGCACCCGCCGATCTGCCGATGCAGCGGCTGTGGAAGCCTCCCTCGAACTATTCCGCCGGTTGCAATCCGCCTTCGAAGTCCCGGCGGCGATTCAAGAAATTTCCAAAGCCGCACCGGCACATCTCAACAGGATGTTTGCGCCATCTCTCGCGACCGGATCGCTTGTGCCGATCGAGAGACTGGAGCGACGAAGGGTCGTCAATTGCGCCTCCGCCACATCCGGACCGGGCCACACGTCAGGCCCCCGCGAGCAGCGACCTCGCCGCCGCCAGCCGCGCCGTCGTCGCCTTCTTTTCCCGCTCCTGCGTCGCCGCGAAGCTGCGCTGGGCCTTTACCGCCCGATCGACGCGCGCGCGCCCGGGCGACGCCGCCACGGGCTTCGCCGCAACCGCGACCGGCATCGCGCTGGCGCCGAGCAATCCGCCGTGGATATATCCGCTCATGCCCGATGCGGTGCGCACGAACATCCATCCGTCGCCCCCGTCGCCGAGCGCATCGACCGCCGCCCCGTTCGCGACCGTTTCGATGATCCTTCCGCCGGTCGATGGAGCATCGCGAAGGCGAGCGCCGCTGGAAGCGCGGATATAGCGCGTTACGGCCGCAGCCTCGGCCGTTTCCACCGGAGCATCGTCGTCGATGCCATAATAGCGGCTGGCCCAGCCATCCTGTTGGGCCAGCGTCGGATCGGCACCATCGGCAACCGCATTGGCCTGCGCAAAGGTCGTGACGGTCTTTCCCTGAATGCCCGAAGCCTTGGCAATCACCCGATCATCCTCGGCGATCCACTTCTCGATACTGGCCAGCCGCTTTTCGGCTTCCTTTCTCGACAGCGTCGCGGCACCGGCCTCTCTTTCCACCGTCTCGATCTGGGTCCTGCGGCATTGGCCCAATGCCTCCAGCTGCCCCGGAAGCGCGGAATATTGATTCATCACCGGGTCGAAGTCCGCGTCGATCGCCGCGCGCAATTCATCCTTGTTGCGCTGATCCTGCGAAATCGAGCCCAGATAGCCCGCCGCCCCGCCGGCGGCCGCACCGGCCAGCACGGTGGGCAGAACGCTCGACTTGTTCTGCTTGCCCGAATTGCCCAGCACGCCGACCAGCGCGCCAAGCCCGGCGCCGATCAGCGCTCCGCCGGCGATCCGGTTCCCCTGAAAATTCTTGATGCGACTGAACGGCTGACGCGCTTCGAGGCAATTGTCGGTAAAGCGCGTCGATTTGGCGAAGGCCGGTGTCGGCGCCGCCGCGACCAGCGCGCCAAATGTCACGGCGCTTATCATATGCCGCCAAACCGCCCGGCGGCGAGAACGGGAAAGGATATGGCGTTCAGTTCCGGACGGCATCTTTCAACTCCTCGATCCACCGCTGATCGCGGGCCGCGTCGCGCGGCTGGCTACGCTGATTGTCGATATGCCGGCGAATGGCCGGGACGTAGCGCGTCAGACGCTGCAGCCCCGCCCGGTCCAGTTCGGCGCTGATCGCATCGAAGGCCGCAGCCGTCTGTTCGGCCTTTGCCGCGGCGAGCGCTTCGATCCCGCTGAAATAGAGGGCGTAGCTCGCGTCGCGCTCGCGCCGGTGTTCGGGAAGCTGCGCCATCAGCGCATCGAAATCGCGACGCTCCTCGCTCGACAGCGCCGACGGATCGGACCCGATATCCCTGGTCAGCGTTTCGACCTGATCGATGCGGGCACCGCGCTCCGCGCCATAGGACGCCGCGAGGAGGCAGGCGAGGATGGCCTTCTGGTAAAGCGCATCCGCCTCGCCGGCGCTGGCGGGCACCGCCGGCGCGGCGTCGGTTCCCGCGGAGGCGACGGCGGCTTTCCGATCGTCCCCAAACCCGGGGATCTGGATCGAGCCGCCCTCCAGCCACCAATAGCCCCCGCCGAGAGCCAGCAGGCAGGCGGCGAGGACCGCGATATTCTTGCGATCGATCACGCGCCGCCTCCCTCAGTCGGCCGCAGCACGGCGCTTCGCCACGCCGAGATAGATGCAGCCGGCACCGAGCAGGAGGATCAGCCAACCGCCGCCCTGCAAGGCGATCGACTTTTCGATCGCGCGCTTCAGGGCGGAGAAATTGACGTCGTCCCGCACCATCGTCATCGTCATCGCCGCTTCGAGTAGCGCGATGGTCTGCTTTTCCCACAGATAGGGGATGAAGGTGGACGCGCAGCTGACAACGCCCAACGCCGTTCCGAGCGGTTTCACCATGGCATTGCGCATCCAGCCGGCGGCGATCGTCAGGAGAGCGAGGAGCGGAACCAGCCAGACGAGCTTGGACAGGGTCATGATATTGTCGAACTTGTCCATCGCGGCGTTAACCTTCCCCACGGCGCGCTGCAGTTGGGCGACCTCCGGTGAATCGCCGAACTCGCCGGCGACCGTTACGCCCTGCTGATCGAGCTCCTTCGCGATGCTCGCCCGGGTCGTTTCGACCCCGGCCTGGTTGTCGCCGGCGGCCGACGGCACGTCCAGCAGGGTATGGTCCCCGCCTGCCGCCAGATATCTCAGATCCTTGTGGATGCGCCCGTTTTCATAATTGAACCCCGTCGACATGAAGGTCATGGAAAAGGCCGCGAACAGGATGAGCGCCGCGAGCAGCATCTGCGGCGCGAGCTTCAACCGGCCGAGCAGGTCGCCGATCGCGTCGTCGCGGGTCGATGCGGCGCGAAACTTGTCCACGATCTCCTCGCTGATCGCGGATGCGTCGCTGAGGTTGGGCGCCGGCTTCAACGTCCCCGCGCCGGGTGCTTTCGACCCGAGCGCGATATAGATTTCGCGCGCGCCGCCATCCTCGACCACGAAATCGACGAGCGTACCCCGCTGCGGGTCGCCGGCGTCGCGCCAATCGGTCCGCGTAAACGAATAGCGCGCGTCATCGTCACCCTGAATGACGCCCGCCTCTTCCTGAAAGCCCAAAATCCGACCGCGCACGCTTCCCTCCCGATGCCATTGCCTCGTTCGGCTTCGATTAGGCATTCAGGGCGCGGCTCCCACGAAAATCCGGATGGCTGACACCATTTGTCAGTTCCGAAAGGGAAAAACCTTGATGGCGCGGAGAACCCCGACACGGGGAGGATTCATTTCTTGCGTTGCAAGCTTTGATTCAGACGGTCACAAGATTTTGCACTCGCAAAGAGTGGCATCGCCGCATGTGAAAACATCGGACGGATTATCCGGGTCTGGATGTCGCTTGACGATCTATCGGTGCCGTCATCGGCTGGTGATGGACAGAAAGTGGTGCCAGAAGAGGCATCACATTCGAACTTCTTTTCCGTTTAATTTCTGATGTTTAGATATTTCGGTCAAGCTGAAAAGCCCGCAAAAGGCCCGCAAAATCCCTCTAATGTATTGGTTCGATGCCTTTTTTAGGACTCGGAATTTCAATTTCAAACTTGACCGCGGAGTAGGTCGTTATCCGCTTTGCGCTCCAATCTCCGCTATTCTACGGGCTGCGCGCTCTGCCCGGAAGCAGTCATCCGTTCGGTTTACTTTAAATCATCGATATTCGTTCCAGCTTCTCTTCTTTTTGGCCGATAGTCTGGGAGGGGAGGATTTGATGTAATTCCCTCAACCTGAATATCTTCGATTTTTTCACTGAGAGGAGCAAGTTCGCGACTAAGCTCGCGAAGGTCCGTTTCACCTTCAACCAAAGAATCTTCGACCGCCGGAATGCCACTCCTTATCTGGGAAAGTTTGTTTTCAGCGTTCTGCACGCCCTCCCTGAATTGGCGAAGGCGTCGTTGCGCGATAGCAGAAGCGCTCCGCCCTGAGATCCGCCGATCTGCATCTCGAAGATTATTTCCCCATCCACCAACCCTGTGCCCTAAGTCTAACAATCTTCCTTTTGTTGAGGCCAATCGTTCGTCCCAACCTTCGGCGTCCGATGCGAGTGCGGCCGTCGTGACTCGAAGCCGGACAAGATCGGAGGTGATCACCCGTTGCTTTTCTGGCTCCAGTCCTTCGTTCAGAGCGCGAATGCTATTTGCCACGGTCTCTACAGTGGCGGTCGCATCCCTCCCCAATAGTCCGGTTTCGTCCGCGGCGGGAATGATCTTTTTTCCTGACTTGTCGGTGTAAATGCCCTGACGACCCCGTCGGCCCTCGAGCACGAGCGCAGCCTCTCCAGTTATCAGATCCGTGCTGATTGTCGCTTCAAGGCCGTGGACTTTCGCCGCAGAAGGATCGAGAGTCAGAACAACGACCACGTTTTCCGGTTCATTTTCCGCCAGACGGACCGATGTTACCTGTCCCACAGGGACTCCCGATAGTGTTACAGTCGATCCCGACTGAAGGCCTTCCACGGAGCGATCAAACTTGATCTGATATGTTTCCTGATTTGGTCTGGGATCGATTAGCCACATCGCGAAAGCGATGGTCGTAAGCATCAGAATGCCAACGATCCACGCCACTAGGGAGAAGTTTGCGTTAGTTTCCATCTAGCACGCCGCCAGCGGTTTGTTCGTCCGGCAGAGGGCCGGTGCAATGAAAGTTCGCGTCCCGCATGCTCCATTCGGTTGTCCGCTATAGAACATGACCGAGGTTCGTCCCCTGGCGCAATCGCCACGAGCGGGGCATCCGGGCGCGTCGAATGTGTTTTGGTTTTGAGATCGGCCTAGTCCCAACACGGGCGTGATGCCGCCCCGCCCGTGGCGACCGAATATTGCTATGACTTGCGCAAGCCGCGTCCGGTCACTCAAGCGCGAAGGCGTCATGTCTTCCAGGCCGCTGCTGGAGGATGTGATTTCAAGTCTCCTGGCGATGTCCGTCTGGTTCAGGGCAGGAGCTCTGATCAACTGCGCCAACACACGCCACTGCGTACGATTGAGGCTCAGCGGCTGTGCTCGGTCATCGAATGCCTTGCGCGCGGCGCGGCTGATCTGGTCCATCATGAAGATCGCTCGATCATCGTGGGTGATGACATTGTCGAGTGCGAGAGTGCCCTCATCTTCTGGCATGAGACATTCCTATCGATCGGAGAAAAATAGTAAAGGACTTTCGCATTTTGTTTTGGCCGCTATATCGCTCGCGCAGCGGCTCAAACGATGGCGAGGAGCGAAATAATCATGGCGGACGAGACAGCAGGGGCTAGCGATGAAGGCGCACGTCCGACGGGGTTGTCCAGTCCGCGGGTCCGGCTGGGTCTGCTGATCGCCGGCATTCTGGTCCTGCTCGCCGGGAGCTACTGGTATTACAATCATCAGACGTACGGCAGATTCCAGCAGTCCACCGACAACGCTTATATTGCCGCCGACAGCGTCATCATCTCCCCCAAAATTGCGGGCTACGTCGAGCGCGTATTAGTGACGGAGAATCAAACGGTCGCGTCGGGCGATGCGCTTGTCCAGCTGGACGTGCGAGATTATCGTGCCCAAACGAACCAGGTCGAAGCCCAGATCGCCGCGTCGCTCGCCGGAGCAGATACGGTACGCGCCCAGCAACAAGAGCAGGACGCGGCAATTGCCCAGGCCCGTGCACAGCTCGCAGCGGCATCTGCACAGGCTGGTCTCGCTGCTGAGCAGGTTGTCCGGTACCGCCCCCTTGCCGCTTCGGGAGCGGAGCCGCGCGAGAGGCTCGATCAGCTGGAGGCCCAGGCCAGAGAAGCGCAGGCTCAAGTCGCGGCAGCGCGCGCCGCGCTCACGGCGGCACAGCGCCGACAGAACACGCTTAGCGAGCAGATAGACCAGGCCAATTCGCAAGCCAACGCCGCTCGTGCGCAACTCGAGGCCGCCCGTCTGAACCTGTCATCGACCACGCTCCAGGCCAGTATTTCCGGGCGGGTGGGTGACCTCACGGTCCGACCTGGACAATTTGTCCAGCCTGGCCAACGCCTTATGAGCCTCGTACCGACCGACCGCCTCTACGTGACAGCAAATTTCAAGGAAACGCAGCTCGGACTTGTCCGCCCGGGGCAACCCGTCACCTTGGAAATCGACGCGCTGCCGGACCTCGAGCTATCAGGAAGAGTGCAGAGCATCGCGCCGGGTACCGGGGCAGAATTCTCAATCCTTCCGCCACAGAACGCGACGGGTAATTTCACCAAGATCGTTCAGCGCGTCCCGGTGCGCATATCCATTCAGGCTTCGCCCGAGATCCTGCGTCTGCTGGTGCCGGGCATGTCTGTTGTCGCGAGTGTCGATACGCGCGCCGCTAGAGACCAACTCGATTCGATCCGCAACGCGGCCGGAGACTGACCGATGGCAGGCGCCGCTGCAGCGGTTTCGCCGCCGGTCGAAAAGGCCGATGCTACGGCCTGGATCGCCGTAGCCGCCGGTGCGCTGGGGGCGATGCTGGCAACGCTTGACATCTCGATCGTCAATTCGGCGCTGCCGACGATCCAGGGGGAAATCGGCGCGACCGGAACCGAAGGCACCTGGATCGCGACAGCCTTCCTTGTTGCCGAGATCATCATCATCCCTCTGAGCGCGTGGCTGGAAAGACTGCTCGGCCTTCGCACGCTGCTCATCGTCGCGGTTTCTGCCTTCACGGCCTTTTCGGTGTTGTGCGGCATTGCCACCGATCTGACGACGATGATCATCGGTCGCACCGGTCAAGGGTTCATGGGCGGCGCGCTTATTCCAACCGCCATGACCATCGTCGCAAAGCGACTGCCTCCATCGCAACAGCCGATTGGCATGGCGCTCTTCGGAATGACCGTGGTTCTTGGGCCGGTAATGGGCCCGTTGGTGGGGGGCTGGCTTACCGAGAACCTGAGCTGGCACTACGCCTTCTTCGTCAACGTGCCCGTCTGCGCGTTGCTCCTTGCTTTACTATTCATCGGGCTACCCCATGAAAAGCCCGACTGGGTTTACCTGCGCGAGGCTGATTGGGCGGGAATAGCTGGTATGATCCTTGGGTTGGGTGGGCTGACCATCGTTCTGGAAGAAGGCCACCGTGAGGAGTGGTTCGATTCCACGCTGATCGTCCAGCTCACACTGATGACGGTCGTGGGTTTTGCACTTCTGACCTACGGACAGCTTTACGCGCGCAAACCCGTGCTCAAATTGCGCCTGATGCTCAGCAGGCAGTTTGCCAGCGTCGTGGTGATGGCACTGGCGCTTGGCATGGTCATGTATGGCTCGACCTACGTGATCCCGCAATTTCTCGCGATAATTTCCGATTATAATGCCTTGCAGACCGGACTTGTGATCTTCTGGATGGGCGTTCCGGCTTTCCTGTTGATGCCCGTTCTCCCGTTCATGATCCGCAGGATTCACATCCGCATTGCGGTCGGCGCGGGCATGTTCATCATGGCGCTAAGCTGTTTCGTCAGCATAAATCTGACAGCGGAATCGGGAGGTGGAGTGTTCACCGAAAGCCAGTTCCTGCGTGGCATCGGCATGATCCTCACGATGATGTTCCTCAACCAGGCGACGGTAGCTTCGGTTGCCAAGGAGGATGCCGGCGATGCTTCCGGGATCTTCAACGCGGCGCGAAACCTCGGGGGCTCGTTCGCGCTCGCGGGGCTTGCCTCGTTCCAGGATCAGCGCCTGTGGCATCATAGTCGACGCATGGAAGAAACCCTCAACGCCAACAGCCCCCGGCTACAGGAATACCTGGACGGCATGACGGCGTCGCTGGGCAGCCCACAGGCCGCGCTGGAGATGCTTTCCGGCATCATTCAGCGCGATGCGTTCGTGATGACCTACAACGATGTCTTTTTCGCCATGGGCGCGATTACCCTGGTCACGGTGCCGCTGGTACTGTTCCTCAAGCCTCTCCCGAAGAACTTATCCCTTTCGATGCACTGAGAACTCTATGCGCAAGACCCTAACCCTCCTCGCTCCCATGGCGCTCCTCGCGGGTTGCATGTCCGGTCCCGACTATGCCGGTCCCCCGCAACTTGCGACCGCCGCAGGCAATGCGTTCGTACGCGCCGGCCCCGAAATCGATCCGTTTGCGCCGATTGCCGGCGACTGGTGGACGCTGCTCGGCGATCCGGTTCTCAATGAACTGGAGGCGCGCGCGCTGGTCGGCAATCCGGGCGTGGCCGCGGCGCGCGCTCGCATCGAACAGGCAAGGGCTTCTCTCCGCCAGGAGCGCGCCAACCGGCTACCCGCCGTGGCTGCGCAGGCGACTGCGGTCCAGGCGAATATCCCAGGGCTAGATATCGGCAGCGGCCCGCCCCCGGGATCGCCCGGCGCTCCTGCAGACACCGAAGAGCAGGACAGCCTCAGCGTCTACAACGTCGGGCTCAATGCAAACTGGGAGATCGATTTCGCTGGGGGGCAGGCACGGCGTGTCGAGGCCATTAACGCTCAGGCTGCGGCCTCGGTGGCGAACGCCGAGGATGCGAAAGTCCAGCTCGCCGCCGAAATCGCGCGGGCGTATGTGAGCCTGCGAGAAGCGCAAGGGCGGCTCGAGCTTGTCCAGCGAGAGCGCGACTTGCAGCAGCAAATTCTCGAATTGACCTATCAGCGCTATACACAGGGCGCTCTCGCGCTGTTCCCGGTCGGTAACGCGAACGCCGAGCTCGAACTGCTCAAGTCGCAGATCGCGGAAGCTCAAGCGGACATCGATGTATTCAAAGACACGCTCGCGGTGCTGACGGGCGAAGCGCCCGGCGCACTCGACGGGCTCCTGGCGGCTCAGGCCGAAATTCCGCTTCCCCCCGAACGGGTCGCGGTGGGCGATCCCGCAGCGCTAATAGCGCGGCGGCCGGATGTTCGAGCCGCCGAACGCATGCTGGCCGCGGCGAATGCGCGCATTGGCGTGGCAGAGGCTGCTCGCTTCCCCAAGATTTCCTTCATGGGGATTCTCGGTTTGGGCGGATCGGAGCCCGACGACATCCTGGACCCGGGCAACTTATCGGCAATCGCTTTGCCGCGGCTGCAGTGGAACCTGCTTGATTCCGGCCGCACGGCAGCATCGATCGATCAGGCCGAGAGTGCGCGCGACGAGGCCGAAGCGCGCTATCTTGAAGTGGTCCTGGGCGCACTACGCGACGCCGAACAATCGCTTGCTCGGTTCGGGCAACAAAGAGCCAACGTAGCCGCGCTGGCGCAGATCAGTCGGCAGGCCGACACGGCTGCGGAGCTTAACGAGCAACGCCGCGCCGCGGGGGTAATCTCGCAAGGCGAACTCGACACTTCGATCCGCAAGCGCGAACAGGCCAGAGCAAATCTCGATCGGGCGATCGCCGCCATGACAAATGGCTGGATCGCGATCCAGAAGTCGCTTGGGTTGGGATGGGTCGAATTGTCTCGCGACAATCGCACGTCGGTTGAGCCAGCTCCGGTCGATCGAAAATCAGTTATGAAACCTGAACAGAGTTAGGATAAGTTTTCTCAGAAGTCTGCCCCGCAGCCCCTTCCAACTTTTCCTAACGCGTCAGCACCTCGTGCACTGCGACCCAATCTTGGATCATAGGGGTCAGCATGTTTCCGCCTTTCGCAGAGTGCGTTTGCCAGTATCACCATCGGATATCCCGATTGCACTATTCGGTGACTCTTCATTGTCGTTTCTATGTAAGGCCTTAAGCTTTCCGCGAGCATCTCGTAGCGACATCAACGAGCGATCGTACAGGCATTTCGAGTGCAGCTCGCATTTGGCCGGTTCGATGACCGCCTCGTCGGTAGGCTTACGAGGCGGTCATCGAGCATTACGCCGCTCTGGAAAAGCTATAAAGTCATGGGTCGAAATACGAACTAGCTGGCACTGTCCTTTCGGGTCGTTGGGAGGACCACCGATCTCCCCGCCAACACGATCTGGACCTGTTAGAAACTGAACCCCAAAGCAACACCATATCTACGAGGATCCAAAGTGTAGATATTGGTAAAATTCCCCGAGGATGCGTCGGTCAAGTACAATCCTGTCACCGAGCTGCTGTCGAAAATGTTCTGAACAAATCCGCGCACGAACCAACGCTCATCCGCACTGTTCAACTGCACGATCGCGTTGGCTTGCACGAATGGCTCGATCCGGTTGACCCTGCCGTTAAAGATATTGCCGTATTGCTCACCAGTCAGCGCTACGTCCACGCGAGGAACCAGAGTCATGCCATTGTCGAAAGTGGCGGTGTACTGCACACCCATCGAAACCTTCATTTCGGGGGCCTGCGGCAACTTGTTCCCTTTTAAGTTGACCTCTACGCCAGGGCTTAATACCGCAAGGCCGCTGCCCGCCGGAACGGCTCCGGCCAAGACATCGCAAATGCTGAATGCGCCGCTTGACGCAAGATTGCCGTCATTAGGAAATTCTTCGGGACCACGAAGACCCAGAGCTGCGTTCACTCCGGCGACGAATGCGTCGGCCACGCCGGGGGCTGGCCCGGTTACGGCACAATTAGCACCGTTGCTGATATCCTTGATGATGACGGCATCAGGATCGCCGCCACCCGGGTCGCGCGGATTGGAGAAGAACTGGTCGCCGGCAACTTCCGCGTTGAGATAACTGAACGTCAAGTTGACAAGCCAATCGGGATCGGGCCGGATAACGGACTCTAGTTCCACACCCCAGATATCGGCATCGATAGTATCATTAACTGAGGTACGGGCGACGATGCGGCTAAGCTGCAACCCGCTATACTTATAGTAGAATGCAGTAGCGTTTAATTGCACTGCGCCATTCGCAAAGGTATTTTTCGATCCGATTTCAAATGCGTCGATGGTTTCTGATCCGAAGCTTTCAGCCACATCGAAAACGGGCGAAAGGGGCGGGTTGATACCCCCGGATTTATAGCCCCTGGCATAAGATGCGTAAATCGAATTGTCAGGCGTAACTTCGTAGTCGAGCACCGCACGCCCGGTTATTTCATCGAAACCTACTTCTCTAAATTGCGTCAGCTGCTCACCTGGCGTACCAGGATCGGCATCAAAAAGACCAGAGGGACCGGTTAAGGGAGTGATCGGGCTGTCGAACGGCTCCCCGTCATTCGCGTAAGGATTGAGGAAGCTAATCAAGGTCGTGCGCGCAGTCACGTCTTTCTTGTCGTCGTTATACCGCAAACCTCCGGTGAAGGTCAGACGCTCGGTCAGGTCGACGTAGATCTCCCCGAACACACCGAAGCTCTCAAGATTAGCCTCGAGAGAATTGTTGCGGTACATGGATGTTGCGAAGTAGGATGGCGGTGCACCGCCTGCCAAAGTACCAAACGATCCCAGAATGGCACTGGCGTAGTCAAGCGCGAATGAGTTTACATAGTAACTGTTGTCGGTAGTCTTGGACTTTGCATAGATCCCTCCGAGCAGGAAATTGAATGCTCCGTCGAAATCACTGGAAAGGAGGATTTCGCCGCTCCAGGATTCGCGTTGCTCTGAAGACCTGTCGAAGGATAGCGGCGTTTCGCCGCACAATACATTACCTTCGAACGCGCCCCTGTTCCCATCATCGTTATCGGAGGTGCACAATAAGCCCCCTGGGCCATTGGGGATGAGAGCCTCCACAATCGGGGTAAAATACGCCGACGAACCTGGCACGAACGCCGGTGCAGGTGCGGGGAGGCCGGTAGGCAAACCGTTGGCCGCGAAGCCGGACAACACGTTCAAGGCCGTAGCAAAGCCGGTACGATCCTGAATGCCCAGAAAGTAGTCCTGCCGGGAATCGACTTCGGTGTCCTGATAAAGACCGGTTGCAGTCAGTGTCATAGCTCCGATGCGCTGCTCGAGACGGGCCTGTAGCTGCACTTCATCGGCAAAATAGAATGGAGTATACGCCGTGTTTACCGTGCGCACATCGTCGGGCTTATCGAATCCTGCAAATGCATCGGGGCCGTACAGGCTTCCCAATCCCAGTACTGAGGGAATTCCCTGAATAGCGAAGAACTCTTGCGAACTGAGCGTTGCGCCGACTGTGGAATTGGCATTGGTGATGTCAAAGTCGCGGCGATTGTTCAGACAACCCAGCACGCCGAGCGGGTCACGCTGGCAGGCCTGCTTTTGATTACGTAAACGGGTGTCATCTTCCCTGAAATAATATGCCATGAAGTCGAGAGTGGTATCGGCACCGGGTTCAAAACGAAGAGAACCACGAACAGCGTACATGTCTCGGTCGTCGACATCCGAATTGTCGAAAAGGTTTGTGGTGTAACCGTCGCGATTCAGAAAGAATCCGGCTACCCGAACGCCGATAGAATCGCCGATCGGGACATTGACCATCCCTTCGGCCTTGATGCTGTTGTAATTCCCATACTCGAACTCTCCGGCCGCGCCGAAAGAACCGAGGTCAGGCTTGGCTGTCACAAGGTTGACAACACCCGAGGTAGCGTTGCGGCCGAAGAGGGTGCCCTGCGGCCCCCGTAGGACCTCAATTCGCTCAAGGTCAAAATATTCTGTTTCGAACAGCCGGGTACCAAAAAGAGGGGAACCATTGATATGGATAGCCGTCGCTGCGTCACACGTCACACCAACACAAAGATCGCCGATACCACGGATGGTGAAGGACGACCCGGTGAAGTTGCCCTTCGAAAATGAGACGTTCGGGAGCGTCAATTGAAGGTCAGCAGCGTTCTCGATCTGCTGGCTTTCGAGAGCCGTAGCATCGAAGGCACTGACCGCGATCGGCACCTCTTGCAGACTTTGAGATTGGCGTTGGGCCGTCACGATGATTACGGATCCTTGGGGTTCCGCCTCATCAGTTGTGGAATCCTGCGCTAAAGCCATCTGCGGCCAAGCCAAGATGGCCGAAGTGGCGAGCACCATCGCTCTCAGTGTCATATAGCATCCCTTCCCATCTCTTCAGTGCGACGATAATTGGCTCCGCCGCTTACTGCAAAATGGGGCGACCTCGAGGGTCGCCCCTTAGTCTGTGGAGAGGAGAGGGAGAGAATTAGCCCAATCCCCGTCCATGGGCATATACATCCGCGTGATATTAGTAAAGCGCCTTATCTTTTGACCCCATGGGCCACGATCCAGATCGCACGCGGAGTGAACGTTTGCTAAAGATCAGCAATGGTTGGCGTGCTAAGCGAGTTGCTCCCGATAAAGCTTTTGCCCCAGCTGGCATCGAGACCAACGAAGCGTTCGCCGTGCCGACGGCGACAATAGTTCGGATATAGTACAAGATGAATATGGACGCCCTTTGCCCCCATCTCGCTGGCCTCTGACCAGGAACCAGCCTCTTAGTATGGGGGATCTCAGAGGCTCCAAAAGGCCAGTACCGCCCGTAGCGCAGCGACGAACGCGAGCGGCTGATCCAGCATGAGATGATGGCGTGCATCGGGCACTGCAACAATTGGTATCTTTCCCCCTCCCAGTTCCCGGATATAGCGGGCGGAATCGCGATCAAAGAGCTGACTTTTCTCGCCGTACACAATCGCTTTGCGCCCGGGCGCATCGACCAGCCTCTGGCCTACTGTCAGCCATTCGTCGGGCTTGTTGCTGCGCCGGAACACTTCGGGAGAAAACTTCCATGTCCACTCCTCGCCATCGCGGCGGAGAGAGTGATAGGCCATGTAATCCATCAGGAACGGCTCACCAACTGCCTGCGGCGGCGACAGGATATACCTCTCGCGCGCCGCTTCGTAGGTGGGGTAGCGTCGCACCGGTTTGTCAGGATTACCCGACCCGGGGCTCGATCTGCCCATGGTCCAGTATTTCTCCAGCTTTTCGGGCCGCATCACCATGAGATCGCAGACAATAACGCCGGCGAAGGCATCCGGCGATTGGGAAACGGCGGTCAGCGCTGCACCCGAGCCGAAGCTATGGGCGATGATCGTCGGTCTGCTTCCATCCGCAAACAAATCGAGCGCTTCGCTGATCTCGACGAATTCCTTTCCCCGCGCAGCTATATCGGCCACGCCGCGCATCTCGCTATCGCCCATACCGGCCAGATCGAACGCCACCACGTCGTAGTCTTCGGCAAGGTACGGTGCGATGAAGGCAAAGCAGCGGGCATGGGCGAGAAAACCGTGAGTCATGAGCAATTTGGGCCGGTCACGCTTGCCCCAGCGAAGATAATGCACCCGCGCGCCACCAACCTCTACGAAGCCTTCCTCACGGGGCACGCTCAGCGCCCAGGCGAACCATTCGGGTATATCCGCCCCGTCGCCGGCCCATACGGGATCGATATCTGCTGACCCGTCGTGGATTGGTTTCATTTCATTCATTTCGGCGCAGTCTCCATACCGGATAGTGTATTCCTGATAAAACCACGATAATCGTGCCGTGCGACATCGTGGCATAGATCGGCGTAACCAGATACGCTGGGGAAATTGATCAGTTGTCGGGGTTTGCCGGGAATATTGGCGCCCATGTACCACGATTCAGCCTTGGGGAAGAGCGTCATCGACCCTACTTGGGCGACCATATCGGTCCAGCTTCGCTCGGCCAGCGCATCGGCTTCGAAAAGGCCGATCCTGTTATCGCGCAGCCAGATCAGGAAATCGCAGATCCAGTCACCCTGGATTTCGGCGCTTGTCGGACCGTTGGAAAAGCCTGAAGGGCTGAGCGGGCCGTAGGCGAACAGCATGTTCGGAAATTGGGCGACGGCCATGCCTAGATAGGCTTTGATCTCGCTCTTCCATGCTTCTGCCAGCCCCAGCCCACCGCGGCCGGTGATGTTCATGTCGATGAGCCCGCCACGACCGGCATCGAAGCCGGTCGCGAAGACAATGAGATCGCACGGGATCATGCCAGTGGCTGTTTCTATCCCGGCCTCGGTGACGCGAGTGATCGCGGTGTCGTTCAGATCGACCAGCGTCACATTGTCTTGTGCGAAGATCTCGTAATAATTCTGTTCGAGCGATGGTCGCTTGGTCCCGAAGGGATGTGGCGGCTCATCGGGAGCGAGCTTCTCGGCAATGGTCGGGTCGCAGATCCGCTCGCGCACCTTGTCACGCCAGAACTCGTAGGCGTGGCGATTGGCGTCCTCGTTCGTCAGTATGTCAGCGAAATTATGATACCAGAAGCGCAACCCTCCTCGCTGCCACAAATCCTCGAAATGCGTAGTCCGCTCTTCCTCGGTCACAGCCAGGGCCGAGATGTCCAGCGATTGGCATTCGAAACCGCCACTTGTCGTAAGCCTTTTCTGGAAGACAGCGGGATATTCGGATTTTTCGCGAAGCTGACGATCAGCGTCCAGTTTTTCCTGCCGCATGGGAAGGGCGAGAATCGGGGTTCGCTGAAAAAGCGTCAGCTGCTCCGCGCAGCTTGCCGCCTCCTGCGCCACCTGTACGCCGCTGGCACCCGTGCCGATCAGGGCGATCCGGCGGCCAGAAAGGTCGATGCCTTCCTGCGGCCAGCGGGCGGTATGGCACCAGTCGCCTTCGAAATCGCTAAGACCCGGGATATCGGGAATGTAGGGTTTCGAGGCGAACCCCAGGGCCGGCAAAAGGAAACGCGCGCTTACTTTCCCGCCTTCGTCGAGCTTCAATCGCCAGTAGGCGGTGTCTTCATCGAACTGCGCGCTTTCGACCCGTGTTTTCATTCGCATTGCCGGCCAGAGGTCGAGCGTATCGCAGACGTGGAGGAAATAGGCGCGCAGTTCCTCCCAGCCTGGAAATCGTTCGCTCCACGTCCAGCTTTTCCATACTTCCGCAATGGAAAATTCGTAAAGTGGAACCTGGGAATCGACCCGTGCTCCCGGGTAGCGGTTCCAGTACCAGATTCCCCCCGGCTGCTCCGCTGCGTCTACCAGCAGAACGTCGAACCCCGCCTGACGCAGCTTGTAAAGCAGGTATATTCCGCTGAACCCGGCCCCGACGATTACGACATCATAGTCAGGAGGGGGCAAATGGCTCACGAGGCCCCGGCACCCGCTTTCGCGATCTCTTTGGCCGTAGTATAATCCGCCTTGCCGTTTGACGCGCGCAAGGCGGTTTGCGTTGGGCAAATCGCCTTGGGTGTTTTGTAGCCTGCCAATTGTTCCCGCACGTGATCCTTGATCGCTTGCGCGTCGAAGTCCGCATCCTGGGTCAAATGCACCACAGCGGTCACCGCTTCGCCCCATTTTTCGTCAGGCACCCCGACGACAAGCGCGTCGGCAATGGCGGGATGGGTTTTGAGCACTTCCTCCACCTCCTCGGGGTAAACCTTTTCACCTGCGGTGTTGATGCAGACGCTGCCGCGGCCCAGCAAGGTCAGGCTTCCATCGGATTCCACCCGGCACCAGTCGCCCGGGATGGAGTAACGCACGCCATCGATCGTCCTGAAAGTCTTGGCCGACTTTTCCGGGTCCTTGTAGTATCCTGTGGGGATTGCGCCCTTGCGGGCAATAAAGCCGGGCACGCCGCTCCCCGCCTCGACCTTCCGGTCGTTCTCGTCGAATACGTCGCAAAATTCCCCGATCCCGAATTTCGCGGTGTTGGTGCCGCCCTGTGCGGTCGTCACCGACAAGCCGTAGCCCAGCCCTTCCGAAGCGCCAAAACTGTCCATGAGGATGACCTGGGGGATATGTTTGCACAGGCCCGCCTTTACCTGTTTACTCCACATGACGCCGGACGAGATGATCGAAATCAGGCTGCTCGTGTCCCAGCGCTTCGGGTGGGCGTCCAGCGCCTGCAGCATGGGTTTGGCAAAAGCGTCACCGACAATGGCGATGCTCTGCACCTTGTGCTGGTCCACCGCATCCCACAATTCTTCCGCGTCGAAGGATGGATCGGACAGCGTGACGATGGCCCCGCCCGACATGAGCGTGCCGATAGCAGTAATGAACCCGGTTCCATGCATCAGCGGGCACGCCGGCAAAGTGATGCGTGCAAGCTCGCCCTGCTTCACCAGGGCCACCATTTCCTCCATGGTCTGGGGAACCGGACCCAGCAGCTTTTGCGCGTCGAGCTGAGCCTTGCGCATATCATCGTGTCGCCACATCACGCCCTTGGGCATGCCGGTGGTACCGCCTGTATATATGAACAGCAGGTCATCGGGAGAACGCTCGATATCGAGAGGCGCGCCGTTACCTTCTACAAGTTTTTCGTAAGGAAGCGCGAAGGAAGCGATCTGCGAAGCATCGCCGATTTCTACAAATGTATGAACCTTGGTCAACCGTTCCTTCAGTTCAAGAATGCAGTCGCGGAACTCGGAACTGTAAACAATTACCTCGCTATCGGAATCGTCGAAGATGTAGAAAACCTCCTCGGGACGGTAACGATAATTGATGTTCACGTGCGTGAGGCGGCCCTTGAAGCATGCGGCCATCAATTCCCCGTATTCGGAACGGTTGCGCATGTAGAAGGCTATCTTCGCCCCGTCGCCTGCACCTTGCGCGCGCAGATTGCGCGCCAAATTGTTCGAACGCTTCGACATTTCGGGCCAGGTAATGATCCGGTCGCCGTTAATCAGCGCCGGAGCATCTTCCGGGACCGCAGGTTCGATTGCATCAAGGATGTCGCCAAGGTTCCAGTCGATCACGTATTAATTCCTCTCTCCTTGGTGGCCACGATTTTGTCGGTAGCGTGCGCCTAATTCATCGTCTCATGCGACCTGCGTCCACCCCTGCAAGGCCGCTGCTTCGGCCCGGACCGCTTCGGGACCTCCCAGAACCTGGCGGTCGAAACCGATTCGCTTGAACCAGAAATGCAGACCTAGGAGATCGGTAAAACCCATCCCCCCATGCACCTCGGTTGAGGTTCGGGCGACAAAACGGTGGACTTCGCCCGTATGTGATTTGGCATGGCATGCCACCAGCGAAGCCTCGTCGGGCGTCGCATCGAACGCATGGGCGGCATACCAGACCAGCGAACGGCATGGTTCATGGCGGGCAGCCATTTCCGCGCACATATGCTTGACCGCCTGGAAGCTGCCGATCACTCGTCCGAACTGTTCGCGCTGCCCGGCATAGTCGACCGCTTTTTCGATCATAGCCTGGCCCGCACCGAGGCTATCGGCGGCTAGGAGCACCCGGCCGGCGTCCCGCAGGCGCCTGACTGTGGCCCCACCATCGTCCGCGAGAGCCTCGCCCGCTACGCCAGAAAACCGCAGCTCCCCTACGCTCCGGGTCCGGTCGATCGTTTTGAGAGCAACCTTCTCCAGACCCGCAGCATCGCCAGCTACGAAGTGCATACGACCGGCGGTATCGGCTACCAGAAACGCGTCGGCTTCCAGGAAGTCGAGCGCGAACAAAGCCGTTCCGTCGAGCTTTGCGCCGTCGAAGTCCACGCCTGCCCGGTCCCGGATCTCCACCGTTTCCGCGATCGCGACGGCGATTTGCGCCTCGCCCTTCGCTATCCTCGGCAGCCAGTGCGCCTTCAACTCCTCGCTACCGCCCTGTGCCAGCGCAAGGGGTGCCAGTACATGGGCACCGATAAAAGGCACCGGCGCGACGGCATAGCCGAGCTGCTCGGCCACAGCGGCGGCATCGAGCATTGTCATCCCGAGCCCGTCATGTTGCTCGGGAACCATCATTCCCCAAATGCCGATTTCGCCCAGCGCCGAACGCACGTTGTCGCTGAAGGGAACCGAGCCCTCCGCGCATTCGCGCACATGATCGAGCGGACAAGTATCAGCAAGAGTGCGGCTGATCGCGTCGCAGAGCATCTCCTGGTCTTGCGAAAGTCCGAAATCCATCAGGCGGCTCCCTTATTCTGCCCGCTTGCAACGGCCGTCGCCTGTTCGGCCGCGGGAGGCGTTGCGAACTTGGGTTCGCGCGGCATTTCCAGCCCGCGTTCGGCGATGATGTTCTTCTGGATCTGGGCGGTGCCTCCACCGATGATCAGACCAAGCTGGAACATGTAGTTCCACTGCCAGGCACCGTCTTCGCGCTCGCGCTCGCTTCCGTGATAGAGTATGCCCATCTCGCCCATTGCGTCGATCGCGAGCGCGGAAATCTGATGGGCGAGCTCACAGCTCTGCAGCTTCACGACAAGTTTCGCCATGCCGCCGGCATCCCCCCTAAGGCTGTTCGACAGGATGCGCATGCCGTTGAATTTCATCGCCGCGACTTCGGCTTGCAATGCAACCAGCCGGTCACGCAGAACGGCGTTGTCCATTGCGCAACCCTGGCCGATGCGTTCTTTTTGCATCAGCCTGACCAGCGCCTGGAGCCGGTTTTCCAGTGCATCGGGGTCGCCCAGCATGCCACGTTCATGGCCCAGTGTGGCATTGGCCACGTACCACCCCTGCCCGCGCTGCCCGACGATCTGGTCCAGGGGAACCCGCACGTCGGTAAAGAACGTTTCATTGAACTCGGCGTGACCGGTCATGGTCTTGAGTGGTCGGACCTCGATCCCTGGTGTGTCCATCGAGAAGATCAAGTAGGAGATGCCGCCGTGCTTGGGCGCGTCCGGTTCGGTCCGAACAAGGCAAAAGATCATGTCCGCCTGCTTGGCCGTGCTGGTCCAGATCTTCTGTCCGTTGATGACAAAGTCGCCATTTTCGACGCGGGCGCTGGTCTTGAGCGCGGCGAGGTCCGATCCCGCTCCAGGTTCCGAATATCCCTGACACCAGATTATCTCGCCATTAAGGGTCGGCTCGATCCATTGCTGTTTCTGGGCTTCGGTTCCGAGTTCCAGCAGCGTGGGAACGAGCATGGAAATGCCCTGGTTCGCAAGGCCTGCGGGGATGCCAGCGCGCGAAAATTCCTCGGCAATGATCCGCGATTTCAGGATGTCCGGCTCGGCTCCGTATCCGCCGTATTCCTTGGGAATCGTACGCGCCGTGTAACCATGCAGGATCAACAGCTTTTGCCATTCGACGGCTTCGGGGGAAGGGCGCGCGGCACGGCCTTGGCCATCGGGTGCGCGGTGACCGTGGGTTTGCAGGAACTGGCGCACTTCCTCGCGAAACGCGTCATACTGGGGTCCGTAGTCGAGATCCATCTTGGTCTATCCTTCTGCGCGCGCGATCGCGACGGGTCGGAATACTGGCAGGCGAAAATCTTCGGAGATCGGCTCGAAATCCAGCGTGACCGGCAGATCGAGCTCAAGCTCGTCGAGCGCGCAATCGACCAGCCGGGTTGCCATGCGCACTCCCTCCTCCAGTTCCACCACCGCAGCGATGAAGGGAATCTCGCCGGCGAAGGCGGGATGCAGTGCCTGATGGGTCACCGTCCAGGAAAACAGCGTGCCATTGCCGGTGCTACGCTCCCACGACCATTCAGGAGAACCGCATCGGGCGCACATATAGCGCGGCAAATGCCGAAAACTGCCGCATCCTTCGCACTGCTGGAAGTAAAGGTTGCCGTCCTGACACCGGTTCCAGAATTCCTGCTCCACCGGATCCTGCGGGCGCGGCTTTGGCTTGGCTGGTGCGGCCTGCGCCGAGGGGCGCATCTTGGGCGGCAGATCTTTCTCGTCGCTCACGCAAACCTCCTCAAAATCGCTATACTGCCGTCACCCAGATCGCCCCAGCCGGTCACCAGGCCGGTCTGGGCGCCTTCGACCTGCCGCTCCCCACAATCGTGGCGCAACTGACGCACCGCCTCGACGACATGGTTCAGTCCCCAAATATGGGCCTCGCTCAGCAGGCCGCCATGGGTGTTGACGGGATAGCGCCCGCCCAGCTCGATCTGGCCATTCGCGACGAACTCTGCCTGTCCACCTGGTTCGCAATAGCCCAGGGCCTCCAGCTGCAGGAGAACCACGTAGGTGAAGCAGTCGTAGATCTGCAGAAAATCCATGTCTTCGCGATCGACCCCCGCCATTTCGAACGCGCGCGGCGCGGCGTAGCTCAGGCCGATCTTGAAGGGGTCGGGACGCGAAGGGATATCGTCGGCGGGGTAAGGATGCCCTTCAGCCGCACCGGCGATGCTCACGGGAACATGCGGCATGTCCCTGGCGCGGTCCATTCGCGAAACCACGACTGCGCATGCCCCGTCAGTCTCCAGACAGCAATCGTAGAGGCGAAAGGGTTCGGATATCCAGCGCGCGGAATGGTAGGTTTCGGCATCCAGTTCCCGGCCATGAGTGAAGGCCTGCGGATTCATCTGCGCATGGCGACGGCACGCCAGTGCAACGGCCGCCATCGCTTCCGGGCCGATATCGTAAATTCGGGAGTGCCGGGTGGCGAGCCAGGCATACATCTGCACCGGCAGGAACACGCCATACGGAATGTAATAGCCTTGGATCGTATTCGTCAGGGTGTTCATGTTCATCGGCCGCGTCGGCGGTGCGCCAGGCTTGGGCCGCAAGGCGGAATAACCGTTCCACCCGAGCGTCACCAGCACATGGTCGCATAAGCCGCTGGCAATTGCCATCGCGGCGTTCTGGAGTGCCGTGGTAGGGCTCGCCCCGCCCATGTGGACCGTAGAGGCATAGCGCAGAACTTCGATACCGAGGTTAGCCGCCATCTCTTCCGAGGTGGTGTAGATCGGCGGAGGAACCATGCCGTCGATATCCGACGGCTTCAGCCCTGCATCTGCTATGGCTTTGCGCGATGCTTCCAGCATCATGTCGACCGCGGTTTTCTCGGTGCCTTTCACGAAAGCGGTTTCGCCCACTCCGGTGATGGCCGATTTGTCGCTTAAGCTCATGCCTGCCTGACCGCCTGGTAATCGCGTTCGAGCTGTTCGGAAAGAGCGCGCACCCTCTGATAGGTCTCCGGCGGACGCAGTCGCAACTCGCGGCGGGCATCCTCCAACGGACGATCGAGATTTTCTTCCCAGTAGAAGGTGGTCAGATCGGCTGCAGCCCGGCCCCGGCGCCACGCTTCAAATGCAGCGCGCGCCACTGGCAACTTGGCAGCTTCCAGTTTCATCTTGGGAATGCCGACGCCCACGATGAAAGCGATCCCGTGATTATAGAATTGCGCGTTTCCGAAGGACAGCACGCACAATTCGCCCAGTGCGTCCCTGCCGTATCCGGTGACGACGTGAAACAGGTCATGCGAATCGCGAAGGCGCCGACGATAGAGGGAAACATCGGGGTCGCCGAAGTCCTCCAGACCTCCGGCCTCGCTGGCTTCCGCCAGACCTTCTGCTGTCAGACCCTCCCCGTAAACAAAATCGAGGTAGGCTCGGCCAAGCGTGCCAGACGCACAGGTCGCAAGGCGTTTGCGATCGCACAAGGTTTCAAGCAGGTCGGCCCGGTCGGAAGCGATGCGCCGCCCATCGCTCGACTTCATGAAGAGATTGAAATTCCGATAATAGGAATTGCCCGACAATGCCTTGACGATACGGAACACCTGCGCCGTATCCTCCTTGTCTGCAATCAGCTGCCTCATCGCCCCCAGCGCCTTCAGCGGCTCTACGGGGCGGCGCAATTCATGACCTTTGGCGTAAGCCATCTTCTTGCCTCCTGCGCTTCACTTGTAGGTACCGGCGGACGCCAACGCCTTCTCGGCTCCATCGACCAGGTCGCGCATCACTTCGGCGGCAGGTCGGATCGAATCGATCAGGCCGATGCCTTGCCCCGCGAAGCCGGGGATGACATCCTTGCGCTCTGCCTTGATCCCGGAGGCCATGACCGGGCCGGAGATCATCGACTGATAGGGCATCGGCAGAGGTTCCTTTCCGGCCTGCACCCAGGCGTCGGCCCATTTGTTACGGATCATGCGCGCCGGTTTGCCGGTAAGCGATCGACTAACGACCGTATCGGCATCGCCGCTTTCGGTGATCGCCTCTTTCTGGAAGCGCTCGATGCCCGCTTCCTCGGTCGCGAGAAATGCCGTGCCGACCCACGCGCCCTCTGCCCCCAGCATCATCGCAGCGGCAACACCCCGGCCATCCGAGATACCGCCGGCCCCAAGGACAGGAACACGATCGCCAACGGCGTCGACCACCTGGGGAATCAAGGAAATAGTCCCGATCGGCGAGTTGTGACCTCCGCCATCGTGCCCTTGCGCGACGATCATGTCGATGCCCGACCCGACGACCTGTTCGGCGTGCTTGACCTTGCCGATCACCGCCATGACCTTGGTGCCATTGGCATGGAGCCGATCCATCCACGGTTCAGGATTGCCAAGGCCGGCAGCATAAACCGGCACCTTTTCCTCGATCACCACTTCCATCTGCGCCTCAAAGAATTCCTTCGAGAACAACTGCGGGCCGCCCTTGCCCATTTCAGGCGCGCCCGCCGCCCGCATGGCGGCGGCAGCATCGACCTCCGGAAGCTCTTCACGATCCATGAAGTCGCGCGCGAACTGCTGATATTCACCCATCAGATCCATGGGATTTTGGGGTGCAGCACCGCTTTGAGGGGCAGAGCCGCGCCTGACCGACGCGGGGAGCAGCGTATCGACACCGAAAGGTTTGTCGGTCAATTCCCGGGTCTGGCGAATCCAGTCACGCAACTGATCGGGCGAACACGCCGCGGCACCCAGGACCCCGAGCCCGCCGGCATTCGAAACCGCAGCCGCCAGCGCCGGAACGCTCGCTCCGCCCATCCCGGCAAGCAGGATCGGGTACCGGATCCCCAGCATTTCGCATATTCGGCTCTTCAACGCCATTCTTCCTCTCCAGCCACTTGCCTAAACGCACACTCAAACTATTGAAAATTCTACAGCTGCCCCCATCGCACCCGCTGCGAGACCAGCTCGGGACTGCGCTCCGAAAGATAGACGGCAGAGCCGGCCACCAACCGGCTCATTGCTTGACGGGCCGCGGCGCTGTCGCCAGTCCGCACTGCCTCGAGCACCCGCACCAGAAACTTCATCTGCACCGCCCGTTCCTGTGCCGAATATCCCAGCGAATGGGAAAACTCGCGGGTCAACAGATGCATCGCAGAGGTCAGCAAACCGAACAGCGGATTGCCGCTCGCCCAACCCAACAAGTCGTGAAATCTGCGATTAAGTTCCTCGAATTGATCAGAGGCTTCATGATGCCTCAATTCCGCCAGACACCCTGCCAACGCGCTGAGATCAGCGGTAGTTGCACGCTGGGCTGCATACCCTGCGACATCGGGAGCAATTGCTTCGCGCAATTCAAGCAAACCACGCAAATCGGCTTCCATGAAATGCAGAATCAATGACAAACTGCTTGCAAAATCGCCGGTCTGCGGACGGGCTACGACGGGACCTCCACCACGGCCGAGCTGGAGATGGATGACCCCTTGCAATTCCAGGAACCGCAAAGCCTCCCGCAAAGTTGCGCGCGCAACCTCGTAACGCGCGAGCATTTCATCCTCGCGCGGAAGCCTGTCACCCGGGTTATGGCGACCCGCCTCGATGTCCCGCACGATGCTTTGCGCAAGAGAAAGGGCACGCTTGGCCTTCTTCACCGCTGGCATCCGCCACTCATCAGCACACCCGCACCTCTCGAATAAACAGTATAAGGATATTAGCCAACCTTCGCTGGATCGGCACACTATCCGATGGGATTGGTGTCTGCAAGGGACTAAAAGAGTATACGATTTATTGACTGCACGAGATTTCTCGCTTATGGAGGACTGAAGGCCGATCAGGCCTGAGATGTAGAAGGAATAGTTCTTATGGACAGCCAGATCGCCGAGCCGGATGCCGCGGCGAGGATCGCGTCAATTCCGATCGAGGAAATCGACGTGGCCCGGCCAAGCCTGTTTCAGAACGATACCATCGGTCTATTTTTTGACAGGTTGCGCGCCGAAGAACCTGTGCACTACTGCCGCGAGAGCTATGTCGGCCCTTACTGGTCCATTACCAAGTTCGACGACATCATGGCGGTGGACACCAATCATAAGGTCTTCTCTTCGGAAGCGAAGCTAGGCGGAATTGCAATCCAGGACATGCATTCGGTGGAAGGCGCGCTCGAACTTGAAATGTTCATAGCGATGGACCCGCCCAAGCACGATCAGCAGCGCAAGGCGGTGACTCCGGCAGTGGCTCCGTCCAACCTGCAACTGCTCGAGCCGATCATCCGCAAGCGCGCGGGAGAGATTCTCGATGAACTCCCGATTGGCGAAGATTTCGACTGGGTGGATAAGGTTGCGATCGAGTTGACGACGATGACGCTGGCAACCTTGTTTGATTTCCCTTGGGAGGAGCGGCGCAAGCTGACGCGCTGGTCCGATGTAGCAACTGCGGCACCTGAAACCGGGATCGTCGAATCCTACGAGGCGCGGCGCGAAGAACTCATCGGTTGCGCGATGTATTTCAAGACTCTGTGGGACGAACGGATAAACGAGGAGCCGAAGAACGACCTCATCTCGATGATGGCTCATTCTCCCGCCACGCGCGACATGCCGTTCCTCGAGTTTCTCGGCAATCTTATGCTGCTGATCGTCGGTGGAAACGACACAACACGCAATTCCATCAGCGGCGGCGTGCTCGCCTTGAACCAAAGCCCGGACGAGTACGCGAAACTCGACGCGGATCCTTCGCTCATTAGCAAAATGGTTCCGGAAATCATCCGTTGGCAGACCCCCCTCACTCATATGCGCCGCACCGCGCTGGAAGATTGGGAGATCGGCGGCAAACAGATCAAGAAGGGCGACAAGGTGGTGATGTGGTACCTGTCAGGCAACCGCGACGAGAGTGCTATCGAGCGCGCGGACCAGTTCATCATCGACCGCAAAAATCCGCGCCATCACCTCTCATTCGGCTATGGCATTCACCGCTGCATGGGAAACCGGCTCGCGGAACTGCAGCTGCGGATCATCTGGGAAGAAATTCACAAGCGCTTTTCCCGGGTCGAGGTTACAGGTGAACCAGAGCGTCTTTTTTCAAACCTCGTCCGCGGAATCACCAGGCTGCCGGTGCGGCTCCGCGCCCGCTGACTCTCGAGATCGAAATGCGGAGTTCAAGATGATCAAAATTACGTTCGTGGCTAGCGATGGTGAGCGACGGGAGGTCGAAATAGAAGAAGGCGAGACAGCCAGGGAAGCGGCGCTATACAATGACGTGCCGGGTATCGATGGCGATTGCGGAGGGGTATGTGCTTGCGCGACCTGTCATGTGCATGTCGATCCCGAATGGATCGACAAGGTGGGTCGGCTTATGCATGATGGAATGGAGGCCGACCTCTTGCAGTTCGCCGAAGGCACCACTGAATACAGTCGCCTTGCCTGCCAGATTCCGATGAAGCCGATGCTGGATGGATTGGTTCTTCACCTACCCGAACAACAATACTGACGGAGGGATTTTCGTCCCCGTAGCCTACATTCTTATCTGTCTTTCCTCGATTCTTTGAGAAAACGCCCATGGCCACACAAATTGAGCCCGCAACCCAGACCGACGAAAACGCCTTCCGCGCGGAAGTGCAGCAGTTTCTGGCGGACAATTTTCCCGCCGAACTCAAGGGCCAGTCCAACGCACTAGCCGGCGTGGACGGCCCCACCAACGAAACGCCGACGCAGACCAAGTGGCGCGAAGCCGTGGGCGCGCGCGGCTGGGGCACCCCCACCTGGCCGAAGGAATACGGCGGCGGCGGCCTCACCAAGGCGCAGGCGAAGATCATCGACCAAGAATTCGCCAAGGCGGGTGCCTACAACCCGATCGGCGGCATGGGCGTCATGATGTTCGGCCCGACGCTGCTCGAATACGGCAACGAGGCACAGAAGCAGGAGCATATTCCGCCGATCTGCCGCGGCGAAATCCGCTGGTGCCAGGGCTATTCGGAACCCAATGCCGGTTCCGACCTCGCCAACCTCCAGACCTTTGCCGAGGACAAGGGGGACCACTACCTCGTCAACGGCCAGAAGACCTGGACCAGCGGCGGCCAATGGGCCGACAAGTGCTTTGCAATTGTGCGAACCGACAAGAGCGACAAGCACAGGGGCATCAGCTTCATGCTGATCGACATGGACACGCCCGGTGTCGAGGTTCGCCCGATCACCATGATCAGCGGGACCAGCCCGTTCTGCGAAACCTTTTTCACCGACGTGAAGGTGCCCAAGGAAAACCTCGTCGGCGAGGAAGGCCAGGGCTGGACCATCGGCAAGCGCCTGCTGCAGCACGAGCGCACCAACATCTCGGGCGGCGGCAGCCTCGCCCGTCTGATGGGCCAGAGCCTTGGCGATATCGCCAAGAAGTACCAGCCGACGGGCGCCGACGGCGAACTCGCCGATGCGGTGCTGCGCGACAAGATCGCCGATTTCGAGATCCGCTGGAACAGCTTCCTGCTCACTGCGCGCCGCGCGATGGAGGAAAGCAAGGCGGCTGGCGGCGTCTCCGAAATCAGCTCGGTGCTCAAGAAGCTCGGCACCAAGCTGAGCCAGGAACGCAGCGAATTGCTGATCGAAATCCGCGGCCTGCAGGGCCTCGGCTGGGAAGGCGACGGCTTTTCGGACGGGGAGCTCGAGGCCGTGCGGGCGTGGCTCTTCGGCAAGGCGACCACGATCTACGGCGGCTCGACCGAAATCCAGAACAACATCATCGCCAAGCGCGTGCTCGGCATGCTCGACCACCAGTAAGAGAGGGGAGCAAGGACAATGGCCGTTCTCAACGAAGAACAGGAAATGCTGCGCGACATGGCGCGCGAATGGACCGTCAACGAAAGCCCGGTCACCGAATTCCGCAAGGTCCGCGCCAGCGGCGAGCCCGAAGCCTTCAACCGCGACGCCTATGCGACGATGGCGCAGATGGGCTGGGCCGGGGTCATCATCCCCGAAGAGCACGGCGGTTCGGACTTCGGCTTCCTGTCCGCGGGCCTCGTCGTCGAGGAGCTCGGCAAGACGCTCACCGCGAGCCCGCTGGTGATGAACACCGTCGCGGCGAGCGCGATCGTTCTGGGCGGCAGCGACGAGCAGAAGGCAAAGTGGCTGCCCAGGCTGGCGAGCGGCGAGGCCATCGCCACCCTCGCCATCGACGAAGGGCCGAGCCACGATCCTGCGAAGATCGAGACCAGTGTGTCCGACGGCAAGCTGAGCGGCACCAAGGCCTTCGTCCATGAAGCGCATGGCGCGGACCTGTTCGTCGTTGCGGCCAAGGACGGGCTCTACCTGGTCGAGAAAGGCGACGGCGTCGCGCTCACCACCCGCAAGCTGACCGACCAGCGCAGCCATGCCGACGTCACCTTCGACGGCGCGGCGGCGGAGAGGCTCGCCAATGGCGGTGACAGCCTGCTCGATGACGTGCTCGACCGCGCGCGCGTGCTCACGGCGGCCGAAATGCTCGGCATGGCGCAGCAAGTGTTCGACGACACGCTCGACTATCTGAAGCAGCGCGTGCAGTTCAACCAGGTGCTGGCGAGCTTCCAGGCGCTGCAGCACCGCATGGCGGACCTCTTTGCCGACCTCGCGCAGATGCGTTCGGCGGTCGAGGCGGGCCTCCAGGCCGTCGACGGCGGCTTCGGCGTCGCGCGTGCGGCGACCATTGCCAAGGCGGAGGCCAACCGCGTGATGCACAAGATGGCGAACGAAGGCATCCAGCTCCACGGCGGCATCGGCATGACCGACGAATACGACGTCGGCTTCTACCTCAAGCGCGCCCGCGTGCTCGAAGCGAGCTTCGGTTCGTCGAGCTGGTTAAAGGACCGTTTTTCCAAGCTTTCTGGCTACTAGAAACCTGCATGTAGTAACCTGCATGGCATTTTTGCCACATGCTTGTCGACAATGTGAAATAATCCGTCAATTCATCTACCAAGTCTTGAAATTAAACGCGCTTATCGGCATCGTTTCTAACATCGACTAGTGCCTAGGATGGGGCACATTCTTAGAGGAGAGGCACATGAAAAGATTTCCATCACGCCACCATTGCGCCCTTGGTGCATTGGCAGCGGCACTTGCCTTCACACCGACAGCCGCCTTCGCCCAGGATGTTGGCGAACCCGATGCGGATCTGGTTGAAGGGGCCGATGTCGAAGACCAAAACGTAATCATTGTTACCGCGCAAGGGCGATCGCAGGTCTTGGCGGATGTTCCAGTCGCCGTGTCAGCTGTTTCCGGAGAAACCCTCCAGAATTCGGGCGCCAGCGACATACGTGAGCTGAACCAGGTTGCACCGTCCCTGCTGGTGTCTTCCACCGGCAACGAAGCTAACGGTTCCGCGCGTATTCGCGGTATCGGCACGGTCGGCGACAACCCTGGTCTGGAAAGTTCGGTCGCGGTTTTCGTCGATGGAGTCTATCGCTCTCGTTCGGGAAGCGCCCTGAGTGAGCTCGGCCCTATCGACAGGGTCGAGATACTTCGCGGTCCCCAAGGTACTTTGGGCGGGCGGAACTCGTCGGCAGGCCTGATCAATATCTATACCGCACCGCCCGAGTTCGATTTCAGCGCATACGGGGCCTTCACTTATGGCAACTATGATGCGATCCGCGTCGAAGGCGGCATAAACGCTCCGCTTGGCGACAGAGTAGCTGCGCGCGTTGACGGCGTGTATTTTGAGCGCGACGGCTTCTACAACGATATTACCAATCGTGGGACGATCAACAATCGCGATCGTTATCTGGTCCGCGGTCAGCTCCTGTTCGAACCTAACGACGACCTGTCCATTCGCCTTGTCGGGGATTATTCCAAAAAGGACGAAGCGTGCTGTGCCGCGACGTTCGTCCAGCCCGAGTTTGCTCCGCTTGCACGGATCAGCGCTGGATTTGATCCCTTTACGAGGCCATCGGATGGGGCCGCCCTGACGAGTACCGCAAATCCGATCGTTCCCGTGTTGCTTGCGCTTGGGCAGGATCCGCGTGCCCTCACCCAAGACACATTCAACCGCGACCTGTACCCTACGCCAGGCAGAAGCTATGAAGGCGAAACCGAAGACTACGGTATTTCGGCTGAGATCAATTGGGATTTCGGGAACGTCACGTTGACGTCTATCACGGGCTACCGTGAATATGCCAACAGCCAGGGATCTGACACCGATTACACTACTGTCGATATTCTCTACCGCGCTCCGACCGAGAATGCTCTTGCTCGAGACTTTGAAACATTCACTCAGGAACTGCGCCTTACCGGTGAGGCCTTCGATGGCAAACTGGATTGGTTGATCGGCGCGTATTACGCCAATGAAGAACTGCAGGTGCGTGATAATCTGCGGTTCGGCACCCAGTACGGCAATTTCGTAGCGTGCCGCATCGCGATCGCGATCAATCCGGCTTTGGTCAATCCGGGGGCTTCCAATTGCCTGGGTGCCAACGTGGCGGCATTGGACGGTACGCTGACCGGAAGCCCGGCATTCGGCGCTGCAACCCCGGCGATCCTCGCAGGTATCAACAACCTTGCAAGCATCAGCGATTTGGGAACGGTCAGCGAGGTCTACAATCAGACGAGTGAGAACTTCGCGTTCTTCACGCATAATATCTTTGCGATCACGGATACGCTCGATTTGACGCTGGGGCTTCGTTATACGAACGAAACCAAGGACTTCGACGCAACTTTCCGCAACGACAACACGGTTTGTCCGACAAACCGCAATCTGCTCGGAGGCTTTCTGGGTGTTCCGACTTTGGCACCTCTGGCCGGTGGTATCATCAGCCTTTCCTGCCAAGGCAATTCGACATCGGAGCTCGATGGAGTTTCTCTCGAAGACTCGCGCGAAGAAGAGGAGTTTACCGGCACGGCTATCCTGAGCTGGAAGCCAACTCCCGATCTGCTAGTCTACGGTTCGTATTCACGCGGCTACAAGGCGGGCGGTTTCAACCTCGACAGGTCTGCACTGTCAAATCCGCTTGCGTTCGATCCGGCCAATATCTCGGCAGCCGCGCTGCAGTTCGATGAAGAAACAGTCGATGCATATGAGATCGGCCTCAAATACTCGACACGCGAGTTCGGGGTTAGCATTGCAGGCTTCCGGCAAGAGTTCAGTAACTTCCAGTTGAACACGTTCAATGGGGCGTTCTACATCGTGCAGACGGTCAATAGTTGCGATAGCGATCTCGGCGGGGCCGACAGGGACGCAAGCGCGACAACCGGAGCATGCTCTTCCGATGAAGTTGCACCAGGTGTGATCGCTCAAGGTGTCGAGATCGAAACCTATCTACGGCCCGCTCGTGATTTGGATATTACCCTTGGCGTCACCTATTCTGATACGAGCTTTGAAGACAATCTTATCGGGGACGATACCGGGGTACCGCTCGACCCCGCACTACGCTTGCTGCCAGGCGACAACCTGTCGAATGCACCAGAGATCGTGGCAACATCGTCGCTTACGTGGACGCCGCCAATCGGCGACAGTGGGCTCGAAGGCCTGGTCTTCGTGAACGCTCGTATGGCTGGTGATTACAACACCGGTTCCGACCTGATCTTCGGCAAGGAACAGGACAGCTTCGTCGTAGTGAACGGGCGTGTGGGTCTAACCAATATTGCGGATCGCTTCGCGATCGAGGGATGGGTCAATAATTTGTTTGACGTTGGGTATACGCAGGTGGCCTTCAACACGCCTTTCGTGGCTCCGCAACAAACGTTCTCCGCTTTTCTTGCGGAACCGCGGACTTACGGCATCACCGTGCGCGGCAAGTTTTGAACTTACTCGCTAATTGCAAGAGGGTTCGGCGCTTCGCTGTGTCGAGCCCTCTTTTTCGAACTTTTATTTGCTCACGACTAGGTGGCGTCCGAACAAAAGTTCCGTGTGCTCAATATCGTCGATGATGTGATAGGGAGAGGCCGGCAGCGGTGTTCGCTGCATGAATCCCTCTTTGCAGGGACTGACGTGACCCCCAGCTTTCGCCCAGCTGGGATTAGGGCCTAGTAGCGGCATTGTTGCGCATGAGCGCGGCTGAAGCAATGGGCTGGGTAGCGGTGCCCGTAGGGCGTAGCGAGGCAGGCCATTGGTTATTCAGTCGGGCGGCGAACGCCGCCGAGCTTGCGTAGCCGAGGGCTGAGTGTGGTCGCTCCCGAATGTAATCTTCAACCCCAACCCGAGATCTCGACGTGGCATGCGCGAGGCTGAGGAACAGCGTTTCGTTGAGCAGCTCGTCGCGCATGCGGCCGTTTGAGTAGCCCCTAGTTTTCTAGACGCCTTCGGCTTTCAAAATCTGCTGCCGTTCGAACTCGACGGGTGACAGCATCCCGTTCCTGACATGTTTGCGCACCGGGTTGTAGAACATCTCGATGTAATCGAACACGTCCTGCCGGGCTTCCTCGCGAGTTTTGTAGGTACGGCGCCGGATGCGCTCACGCTTGAGCGAGGAGAAGAAGCTCTCGGCCACGGCATTATCGTGGCAGTTGCCCCGTCGGCTCATCGAGTGCTCAAGATTGTGAGCCCGGATGAAGGCGGCCCAGTCTATGCTGGTGAACTGCGAGCCTTGGTCCGAGTGGATCAGCACCCGTTGCTTCGGTTTACGCCGCCATACCGCCATGTGCAGTGCCTGCAGCACCACATCGGTGGTCTGGCGGCTTTGGATCGACCAACCCACCACACGGCGGGAGTACAGGTCGATCACCACTGCCAGATAGGCAAAGCCTGCCAGGGTGCGGATGTAGGTGATGTCTGTTACCCAGACCCGGTCCGGCGCAGCCACGTCGAACTGGCGATCCAGAGTGTTGTCGACCACCAGGGACGGCTTGCCACCATGGCTGCCCGGCCTGCGCTTGTAGCCGATCTGTGCCTTGATGCCCGCCAGCCTGGTCAACCGGGCAACGCGGTTCGCGCAGCAGGTCTCGCCGTGATCAAGCAGGTCATCGTGCAGCTTGCGGTAGCCATAGACCTTGCCGCTGTCGTTCCACGCTTGCCGCAGCAGCTCCGTCTGCCGGGCATCTTCCCGGGCCCGCTGGCTCAGCGGGCTCTTCTGCCAAGCATAGTAGCCACTCGGCTGCACAGCGAGGCACCGGCACATTGCCCGCACGCCGAAACGATCGCGATGCTCGGCAATGAACGCGTACCTCACTTTGCATCTCGGGCGAAGTACGCGGTGGCTTTTTTAGGATGTCGCGCTCCTCCGTCACCCGGGCCAACTCGCGCTTCAACTGGCGGATCTCGGCATCCTTGCTCGCATCGCTAGACACTTGCCTGCCCAGCTGTCGCTTCCACGCATACAGCGAGTGCTGGCTGACACCGAGCCGCTGCGAAACCTCGGCTACCGGATATCCACGCTCGGTGATCTGGGCCACCGCATCGCGCTTGAACTCATCACTGAAGTTGGGCTTCCCCATCGTCGCCTCCTGTCCTCAAAATTAGGATAGAAGGCGTCCAGAAATCTAGGGGCTACTCATCCACCGCGGATTCGGCAGAGCCAGGACCGGTGCTGGCGCTCTGGTTCGCATAGCCCGCTTGCGGCCGCGTCGCCACCTGACTGCTAGTCTCTCTTACTGATATAGGCGCTGGGTCTTCTTCCGGTTGATCATGATCCCCTCCCGACGCAGCAGGAAATGCAGGCGGCGGCAGCCGAACCAGCGACGCTGGTTGGCCAGTTCGCGCAGCTTTTCGCGAAGCTCAGCGTCAACGTCCCGCGTGGAACGGTACCGCACACCCTTGCGATCGGTATCGATGACCCGGCACGCCCGCCGCTCGCTCATCCCATGGCAGTCCCGGAGATGAGCCACAGCTTCGCGCTTCGCGCCCGGCGGCAGAATTTTTTGCCAGGAGATCCTTCAGCGCCGCTTTGTCCAGCATTGCATCGGCCAGCAGACGCTTCAACCTCGCGTTGTCGCTTTCGAGTTCCTTCAGCCGCCGAGCCTCCGAAACCTCGAGCCCGCCATACTTCGACTTCCAGTTGTAGATCGTCGCTTCCGCTATACCATATCGACGGGCCAAATAGGCGGTCTTCGCTCCAGCTTCGGCCTCCTTAAGCAAGCCAATGATCTGCTTTTCGGTGAACCTCAGTCACTTCGTCTCGTCCGTCCTTCCAACAGGGCCGGTCTCTCGTCCAGATCGGAGGAAAATCAGGGGGCCACATCACACTCGGCCACAGCCTCACAGCTTCACTCAATGCAGGCGTTTCGTCCAACGTTTGCATTGCCTTACGATGGCACCCCTCATTTCGCGCGGACTACTGCGAAGCTTCAGATCGTTGTTTCAAACGCCAGCGAAATGGCAAGCCCTCGTAAGACATAGCCTGCCTTGACCGTATATTTCAGCTTGGAGGCGCTATCGAGATTAATGAGACGTCCATCATTCCTTGCTGCAATAGCTGAGTCGAGATGCGGCTCCTCCGCCCTCACCCGAGAGGCGATAATAGGGACGGAACTATTTTCACCTATCATAAATTTAGTGTCGCGCCCGGGGAGCTACCCTTCCGACTTCGGTCGGCGGCCACACAACTTTTCACGATCGCCACCACCTCGTCTAGGCACCCAAGTATCTCTCGGGGTACTGCACGGCAAAGTCCGACTGGGATTGCGCGAAATCATCTGCCAGGTCTGCCCCAAATGGGCGCGAAGATTAGCAACTGGTCCTTGTCCCGCGACTGCGGGCATATGTTCGTCAAAATCCCACCACAATTCTCGGTCGCTGATTTCGTGCGCCAGGCCAAGGGGCGCTCCTCGCGCAAAATCCAGCAGGAGTTCGAAAACATGCGCAAGCGCTACTCGGAACAGCGCTTTTGACAACGCGATTACCTCTCGACCACCTCCGGCAACTTCACCCAATGACATCTTCAAGCGCTATTTTGACCGGCGTACCCACAAAAATGGCTTCAGCCCCTCCGCTTGAAGCTACGGGCGTCAGCCGGTCAGTCATTCAGAGCGGACTACTGAGCGTGACCACGGTTGCCGGCCATTTCGATCCCCCAGCAACGACTGCTGAATCGCTGTCATCCCGAGGTAAGGAACATAATTTGAAATGCTTTATTATAATCAGTAAGATCTTCCCTGGGTTCGGATCGCGAAAGAACGTTTAGGCCAATTATCTGACCAAGAGCCATAGTAGCAATTCGACGTGCATCGACTTCGCTTTTTCCAAGTTCGATGTAGGCATCTGCAATTAACCGAATCCGTTCTTGATCGACACGTTGGGTTGTTTTTGATGCCGCTTCAGAAACCCGGGCCCATTCTTGCAGGGCCCGCTCAACCGGTCCACCAGGGACATCGTACCTTTGATTAAATGCTAAACTGAAAAAATATCTTAGACGATCAATAGGATCGCTGAAACTGCGATTGGCGGCACGACCAATTATCCTTGTTGCAGTTTCGTACCAATATGAGAGGGCATCATTCAAAAGTGCGTCTCTTCCTTTAAAATGCCAATAAAAACTACCCTTTGTAACATTTAAATCTTTAGCAAGGGATTCTATTTGAATATTAGCGACACCCACCTCGCCAATGGTTTTGAGGGTGTGTTTTAGCCATGCGTCCTTCGATAGTTGCTTAGAATCGCCACTCTTACCCTTATCGTTAAGCATATATGTCCCAATATCTAATCTCGTGCCCAGCCAAGGTTGCATGATATCCGCTGGTTCGATAGGTAAGATTACACCCAAAACGCGTTTTCGTGCAGGAGATAAACTTTAAAGCAACGCGTCGACTCACCCCACTTTGCGACGACTGCGACGAAGTCCGGTGCATTTCTAGTATTGCGCAGAATGAGCTAAGATTGCGTGAACAAGTGAATTGTTGAGGTCCGCCCGATTTGGGGCCCAGATCCCCTGTATGGTTGAGATGAGAGTAACCACTCGGCGAAGAGGGGGCACTTGCGCAATTTTTCCCATATGGTCCTTTCTGAGGCTCGAAGTTGCCGTTCTGCCTTTGTGTACCCAGTCTGTTTCAATATCCGACGGCTTTTGATCAGCTCACGAGGTCGCCTTGCCAGAGCTATGGGCAACATGGGGGCTGGCAACGGTTGGCCACTGATAGCCCGGTTGGTTTATTGGGTCCACGTGAGATAAATCAAGACGAAACGAGCTCGTTGGCGGCATACTATCGAATCGCAGGAGACTTGAAACGACTCCTGGAAACACCAACGCAATTTTTTGGAGGGATCACGCCCCGCCTTTTGTGATCATCTTTCATGAAGGTAGCTGACGAGACCCCCGGCTGTCCCCCAGTTGGGATTAGAGCCATTCGGTTGCTTATACTCCTACCGAACCTTGGACCACGCGGGCCTGGAGTTTTCCACCTGGCTCAGGTCCGGTGGGTTGGTCGCACCGGCTGAGTTTGGCAGCAAGATCGGAGGGATATTCCAGATCGCGCTGTGCGGTCGCTCTTCGTCGTAGTGTCTACGTTACGCCTCCAGCTTTTCGCAAGCACCTTGCACAGCCTTCGCTGGTTTCCGGCCTCGTCGTGGTTGAGGATGCGGTCGCCCCCGCTCAGGAGCCCAGGCTCGAACGGCTTATCGATGCGGCACCGCTCTCGCCCAGCAACAGGAAGCGGTGCGCGTTCAAGCATTCACCCGTTGCTTGCTGTTGAACGCTTCGATGAACACGTTATCTGCGGGCTTACCAGGGCGAAAGAAGTCCAAGGTAACACCGCGCTGGTAAGCCCTCCGATCCATGTCTCGCGAGATGAACTCGCTGCCATTGTCCACCCGTATCGTCTTTGGATAGTCGATCTTCTGGCAAGCCTTTTCAGGCGTTGCGACCACATCTTCCCCCGGTAGCTGAACCGCGGATCGATCACAGGTGACAGACGCGAAAACGTGTCGACTACCGTCAGGATGCGCAGTTTGCGACCAGTCGCAAGCTGGTTTTGAACAAAGAACATCGCCCACACATCGTTCGGCCGGATCGCCATCGATCGATCCTCCCGCAGCTTGGCCTTCACCCGACGCTTGGACCTCTCGTTCCTGAGCTGAAGACTTAACTCCTTGTAAAGGCGATAGGCCTTCTTCATGTTCACGCCCCAACCGTGGTGGCGAAGAATGTAGTACACGCGCCGATAGCCGTAGCGGACATGCGTCTCGCAGGTCTCCCTGATACGCTCCTTCAAAAAATGACGGATCGTTGCGGCGGAACCAGTAGTGATAGGTCGAAGGATCGAAGTGCAGTATGGCACATGCTCTGCGGATCGTCACCTGCAAGTCCTGCCGAACCTCGTCGTTGATCTCGCGCTCTCGATCCGGCCTCAGAGCTTACGCTTGATGACATCCTGATGCATCGCACGATAGAGCGTCAGGTCTGAGACGATCTGCTTCAGCTGCCGATTCTCGTCCTTGACCTCGCGCAGCCTCCGCACCTCCGACGGCAAAAGTCCGGCGTACTTCTTCTTCCAATTGAAGTACGTCGTCCGGCTTATTCCGCCTTGCGGCAGATCTCCGCCACCGGCGTCCCTTCCTCACCCTGCTTGATGACGAACGCCTTCTGCGCGTCCGTCAACTCCGATGCCTTCATGCCATAACTCCTCGGCCAGCCAAGGATATCTACGGCAGAAAAGTCTAACCGCGAATGGTCCAGGATTCAGGTGGCAGAGTAGCCCGTGCCTGGATCGAGCCGCTGCCTTGGGCGAGGACTACAATCGGGAGAGAACGCAACTGTTCTGGTGTACGCAAATCCGGCGGCGTTCGGCGCAGAACTGATAACGCAACAGCTATTCCCGCAACGCCCAACTGGCTCCGCTAAGGCGCCCAACACTTCAACCGAACACATGCGCAACGAAGCGGTTTGACTTTGATTTTTTCCCGAGCAAATTTTGGGAGCTACGTTAATCAGCATCCGGTGTATCAAATGCCGAGACAACCGTTGCGCGGCCAACCGCGTTATCGGACGGATTCAAACGAGCCAGGTTGAGTGCAGGTCAACGGGCCGACCGGCCCCGGGTATCCGGGGATCAGCCATTTCATGCTCGCCACCGGAATATGTCGCTTCGACCATTTCTTGGTTGAGGCTTTCGTTCACCTTCGCCCCATTCAACACCTTTGCGTTCAATTATAATTATCCCTAATACTTTGATATCAGTCATCGATTGGGAGAAAACGATGTAGCCATTCACAATAGTCGTCGTGAGTTTTCACTTTTTCTCACCTCTCAGAACCGATATGAGATTCTTCAGCGGCGTCTCAGAGTCAACCAGCGCCTCGACCGCGACTTCTGCCCTTGCCTCCACTAGCTTAAGGCCTTGGACGTAGTCTTTCATCGCATTTACACAGTCGAGTGCGATGACCTTACCCCGTTTTAGGTAGATCACCGAAAAGCTTCGTTTGAACGGATCACCGCGTAGAACGGTCTTGTCATGGCCTGCAGATAGGCCAGCCGTCTGTAGCCTCAAGTCGTATTGATTGGACCAAAACCAAGGGGTCGCTAAATAAGGAACTTGGCTTCCGCACAGGTTTTTCGCAACTGTATTTGCCATCCCACCGGCGTTTTGCACACTCTCAATCCGGATCATCTTACCATCGGCAAAACTGTTGGCTTGAAGGGCGACATCGCCGATGGCGTGGACATGCGGCAGACTTGTACGGCAATACTCGTCGACGGCCACGCCATTAGGCGTATCGGCGCCAGCTGCGGAAAGTTGCTCGACGACGGGAACAATGCCTATGCCGACGATGACCATGTCGCAGTGGATAACTTCACCATTATCCAACTTCACGCCGGTGGCTTTGGTACCATCCCCTTGAATGCAGTCGACCACTGTATTGAGTCGAACCTGCACACCGTGCACTCTGTGCTGTGCCTCGAAGAACCGGGAAATCGCTTCGCACGCGACGCGGGCCAATACGCGTTCCATTGCTTCGAGTAACACGACAGTGCAGCCAAGTTTGCGTAGCACGGCTGCCGCTTCTAGTCCGATATAGCCGCCGCCGATCACCACGACCCGCCTCGCTCCGTTACCGAGTTGGCCCGTGATTGCGTCAACATCCCCCTTGTCGCGCACGGAGTGGATGCCTTGGAGGTCAGCGCCTTCGCAAGTTAGCTTGCGTGGTGAGCCGCCCGCGGCCCACACCAACTCTCCATAACCAAACGTTCGGCCATCCTGCAACGCAACGGTGCGAGCATCGGCATCAACCGCGACGACTTCACTACCAAGCATCAGGCGCACCTGCTTGTCTTTCCAAAAGCTGACGGGGCGAATCAGGATGCGTTCGAACTCTTTCTCACGCGCGAGATATTCCTTAGATAGAGGTGGTCGTTCGTAGGGTGGTTCTTTGTCTCGCCCCAACATGGCTATGGTGCCTTCAAAGCCATTCTGGCGGAGCGCCAGCGCAGTCTGGGCGCCACCGTGCCCAGTACCAACAATCAGCACGTCGAAACGATCAATCAACGCCGGTCCTCCTCAATGATTGGGACGCTCGATCCCGTCTGATGCTCAAATTTCGGCATCTGGCAAAACAGCCGAGAAGTCTCGGTGCAATTGCCGGAGCTGTGGGGCTCGTCGTTTCGGTCATAGTTCATGGATGGGGCGCTTTCTGGTATTACCAGCCCCGCCTGGTCCGGACATGTAGCGCCCCTACAGCAATCACGGCAATGCGTGAGTAGACCGCCTACTCCAATGACGTGACCCCAATCGAGGTGATGCTGGAGAGTACAGCTTGACTTTAATTCAGCGTTCCCTCCAGCCGTCAGGTTAGAATCTTAATTCTACACTTGCACCTATTTCGCGTGGGCGCTCATAAATGATGTATGCCCCGAGCGGACCCGGTGAGATCTGTTGAGCCACCGCTTCATTCGTAAGGTTCTTGGAGTAAACCCGGAATGTCAGATCATCATCTGGGCTAATCCAGCCGATCTCGGCTGAAAGCAGTTCATATGAATCCTGACCGAAAATGTTGAGGTAGTCGTAATAAACCTCACTCGAATGAAACAGGTTGCCGCCGATAAATGCTTCACCCTGAAACGCATCGAAAGTGTAGCGACCACCCAGCGTCAAAGTGAATTCTGGCGTACGGACAAGTTGATTTCCTGATGCGTCAGCCGAGGCAACCATGTTTCCCCCACCGGGCTGAGGAATGAACACCTGCGCACTTTCAAATTCATCGTAGGTGGCATGCGTGTAAGCCAGGGCAGCTCTCAGATTGAGGCCTCGCGTGGGCTCTGCTGAAAGTTCAAGCTCACCGCCGTAGATTTCCGCGCTTGCAGCATTCTGAAGAACGAAGGAATTGTCCGCCGCCCGCGCGGTAACTTGCAGATTGTCATAGGTATAATAGAAGGTCGCAAGGTTTGCGCGTAGCCATGGGAATGGATCGGATTTGATGCCGAATTCCAGTGCTTCGATGGTTTCGGGTTCGACAGCAACGCTGGAAGCGCTGAACGTGTTAAACGTGCCGCTCTTAAAGCCTGTCCCATAGGTCGCATAAAGGTTCAGGTCAGGTGAAGCTTCATACTGGACAGCCACCCGATAGGTAAACTTATCGAAATCTTCTTCTGCATCGGAGAAGAGCTGATTCCCGTTAATCCGTTGAGAAAACTTTCGTGTTTCAGTGGTGAACCGCCCGCCCAGAGTTACCGAAAGCCTTGGTGCCAACTCATAGGTTCCTTCGGCGAATGCCGCTATCGAAGAGTTCTTGATTTCAGGTTCAATCGTGATCGGCGTAACAGGGGTCGCCGTATCCTGGCGATTTATTAATATGAGCGGCTGCTCGCCCTCAAGCTGGTAGTAATAAACGCCGGCAGTCCAACTTAACGGACTGGCATTGTCCGAAATCAGACGAAGTTCCTGCGTGAATGTGTCGGGCTTTACCCGCATGTTCGTTTCACCAAGGAGGATGTTGGTGGCATCGGAATCTGCGATCTGATGGACGCGCGTCTTCATATAAGAACTAGTCGATTCAAGCATAACTCCGCCCAGATCAATCTGCCCCTTCAGCGCAAGATCGAGACGGGTGAATTCCGACAAGCCCGGTGTTCCAAAGGCGAAGTTCGAGATTTCCCAAGGCTCGTCAGAGATGATCGCTCCGGCGAATTGTGCGCCACGGGTGTTGCCTTCAAAAGGCTGGGCGGTCGCCGCAGTTTCTTCGTGCGTATCGACGTAGGCAACCGTCAGAACGAACTCAGCATCGTCGCTAGGTTGAAACAACAGCTTGGATCTGATGGAAGCAATTTCGGTATCGCCGACTGTGCCGCCGCTGACCAAGTCAGTCGCGTATCCATCTTGATTTCGGTACAGTACCGCCAGATCGGCAGCGATCGAGTCTGTCAACCCGCCGGTTGCATAGGCGCGGATGTCGAAATTGTTCGAGTCTTCGCGCAGTCGGCCCCAGCTTCCCCTTACCCAGGCCCGTGGCGCGAACTGCGGATCCGGCGTCACGACGTTAACCAAACCGCCGGTCGCATTACGACCGAATACCGTACCTTGCGGTCCGCGCAATACCTCTACCCGCGAAACTTCGACGAGATCAATCTGTGTCGAATAAGGATCGCCTTGGTACACCCCATCGACATACACGGCGACGTTCGATTCATCACCCACTGAGGTGCCGCTGGATCCTACGCCACGGATACTGGGCTGCATCACGTTCTGATTGCGCCCGCCATTGAATCCGGGCACAAGCTGGTTGAGTGAACGGACCTGCTCGACGCCGGATGTCGTCAGCGCTTCGGTAGAAACTGCCGTCACCGCGACTGGCACTTCCTGCAGGCTTTCCTCACGGCGAGTGGCGGTAACGATAATCGTCCCATTGCCTTCCTCAGCCTGTGCCTCGGTCGCTCCTGCGAACTCGCCCGCTTGATCCTCAGATGCACCCTGCGCAAAAGCTGCGGCCGGGCAGAGCAAAACCGGCAGCGCAGCCACCGTTGTTAAAAAGTATACTTTCATAAAACCTCCCCAATTTGGCATAATAAAATTAGCAATCTATTCCTGTATTACTTTGCAGTAATTTTATTGCCTTGCTTCCTCAAAAAATCTCTAGCCAGTTTCTCGAGCCTCTTTTTGTCCGGCTTGCGTGCGGGCGTCTTTGGAAGCTCGTCAAGCAAGACGATTGCTCGCGGAATCTTGTAGTTGGTCAGGTGCTCGGCGCAGTGATTTAGGAGTGTCTTTTCAGTAATCCCGGCCCCCTGGTCGATTGCTACAAAAGCAAAGGGCACTTCACCCTTGCGATCGTCAGGCACTGAGATTACAGCCACATCCGTGACCTCCGGAACTTGGGAAATTACTTCCTCGATCTCGCTGGGATAGACATTAAATCCCGCAACAATGAGCATGTCTTTCTTGCGGTCGACGACTGTCAGAAAACCATCCGAAGTCAAACATCCGATGTCCCCGGTGGGGAGCCATCCGTCATCTGCACATGGTGGAAGGCCCATGTATTGCTCAATGACACGTTCTCCGCGGATCAAAATTTCACCGTTCTCATTCGGATCCAGCCGCTTGCCACTTCCATCGAGCGCAGCAATGGCCACCTCGATACCGGGCAATGGGAGGCCAGCAGTGCCGTACTTGTGCGAGCCGTCGAGTGGTTGCGCCGTCAGTGGGCCGCCTTCTGTCATGCCAAATGCCTCGAGTATCGGAAGGCCGGTCTTGGCCTCCCAACGCAGAAGGGTTTGCCGAGAGAATACCGAACCGCCGCCAGGGCACAGCCACAGCGCAGATAAGTCGGCATCAGGGGCTGCAAGGAGTCCCTGATAGATAGCCGCCGGACCACCGCTGAAGACGCTGACCCTGTGCTTTTCCATCAGACCTGCCGTGACGTCTGGCTGGAAGCGCGGAACGATTACGAGGGGAGCGCGCCCATAAACAGGATTGAAGCACCCCATGTGCAGGCCCCAGACATGGCTGACGGGGGCAACATTAAGCCAGACTTCTTCGTATAGGCGAGTAGGCCAAGCGGTTTGCATTGCCTTGATGCAGCTCATTTCCGAGCTTTGAGAGCGCCGGACACCCTTCGGTGCGCCCGTCGATCCACCCGTAAACATGATTATACAGGGGCTTTCGCCCGTTATTTCGAGTCCCGGCCGCTCTGGCGGCGTTTCCAGCAACTGCTCGATCGCAATGCCGCCCTCGCCCACGATCGCTAGTGGTTTACCAATGCTGCCGGCGGTGGCACCGGCGACCGTGGCGTTCTGTCCACCCGCCAGAACGAGATCGGGCTCCGCAATCCCGAACAACACTCCAAGTTCGCGCGGCGTATATTCGGCATTGACCATCGAAATCTCGGCACCAGCGCTCAATGCAGCGAAAATGGCGACGTTTGCCTCGATAGAATTCGGGATGGAAATCGCGACACGGCCTGATGGCGGGACAATCTCGCCAATGCGCGCAGCGAGACCTGCAACCGCAGAACCGTACTGCTCGTATGAGAGTTTTCGATCTCCCTCAATCAGTGCCAGCTTTTCAGGACAAGCTTCTACCGCGTCCCAGAACATGGTCACGACATCACTATATTCTTCGCGCAGGAAAGCTCGATCGCCTTCACTGAGACGACGAAGTATCTCGGTTCTGGTTTTCGACATCTGCATAAATACCATTTCGCCGGAAACTGTGTTAAGGATTTTGCGGCCAAGAAATACGGCTAGCGAGGATTTCAATTGCGACGGAGAAATGCGCGTATTTGGTCCAGAAACTGATGCTCACGCTCTAGCTGGACCCAGTGGCCGCATTGACCATAGACATGCATCTCGGAGCGCTTGAGGTGTTCGTGCATTCGCACTGCAACATGCAATGGAATCATCTTGTCTTCGCGGCCGTGCAGAATCAGCGTTGGCGCATCGATAGCTTTCAACTGCTCCAGCGGAATGCCCTTGACGATTCGTGGACCTTTCGATGCTTGATCAGCGCCAGGCTGCAGCTTGCGGATTGTCTCTTTCCCGCTGGCGATTTCCGCCACACGCAGGCGCGCGGCCACTGCCTCGTCGGTAACTATTGACGGATCGTATGGGAATGCCTTCATCATAGCGCGCATGGCGTCCATGCTGGGCTCGAAGGATCGGCTGTCCGCCAATCCCTGCGTCTGCTCAAACTCACCAGCCGGTGTGCCCATAAGAATAAGCGAGCGCACCTTGTCGGAATGAAAAGCCATCATTCCCAGCGCGAGGGCACCACCGAAGCTGTTGCCGACCAGCGTTACGCGGTCGAGGCCAAGGGCTTCTATAAAGCCCGCCAGATGCCGCGTCCACAGTTTGATGCCCGGCTTCTCTCCTTCAGGCAGTTGGCTAAAGCCGAAGCCCACGATGTCGGGGGCCAGAACCCTGTGCGTTTCCCCAAGTTTTGGCAGGATTCCTCGCCAGTTTTGCCAGGCGGTCACGCCCGGACCCGAACCGTGAAGGAGGATGACGGGGTCACCTTCTCCACAATCGTGATAATTTGTCTGGATACCGTCGACGTCTATCGACAACCCGATATCGGGAAGCTCCGTATTACCGGGCATACCTCTCTCCAAAGCAGCATTTCGCCAAATTCTTCTTCCTTGTCTGTTGCGAGGGACCTTGGAAGATGTCAATACGCTGGAGTATGGATGGTTGATCTGAAATAGACAAAAAACCAGAGGGTGAGAATTGATGGGAAAACTTTCGGGCCAAACAGCGTTAATCACTGGCGCGGCTTCAGGTATCGGCAAGGCAGTGGCGATACGTCTCGTCGAGGAAGGAGCGAATGTAGTTGCGTTGGATCGCAATGCCGACGCTCTCGCGGATTTGTCGGATCACTTGGGGGATCGGTGCTCTGTCCTCGCGGGAGATTGCACAGAGGCTGCGATCTGCGAAGCGGGCGTCGAACTTGCGCAGGAAAAATTCGGAAAACTGGACACCACGATAGCGAACGCCGGCGTTTACGACTGGTACAAGCGTATAGATCGCATGAAAATGGAAGACGTGGAGGCAGCGTTCGAGGAATTGTTCCGAATTAATGTGCTGTCGACTTTGCTCTTGGCGCGAGCTTCCGCAGATGCGTTGCGGAAATCCACGGGCTCTCTGATAGTGACCTGCTCCAATGCTAGTTTCAGAGCTGGCGGCGGTGGCACATTGTACACTGCCAGCAAGTTCGCACTGCGGGGCATAGTTTATCAACTTGCTTATGAATGGGCGCCGCAAATCCGCGTTAACGGCGTTGCTCCTGGCGGGACTGTCACGGGCCTTTCGGGATTGGACACACTGGAGAGCGCATCGCGTCGTCTCGATTCCGAACAGCGCACAGTTGAAATGGTGGCGAAGGCATCGCCACTGGCAAGGGCGGCAGAGGCGGAAGATCATGCCGGATGCTATGTGCTTCTCGCGTCACCTAGAGATGGAGTAAACCTAAATGGAACGATCCTGGTCAGCGATGGCGGATTGATCTCGCGAATGGGTTAGGCCGAGCACTTCAAGTCTTGTTACTTCGCTTCTCGCGAACCTCGTCCCCTGGCATTCGCAAAACATCGGAAACTGCCTCTGCCGCTTCAACGATGCGCGGAAAAAGCGTCAGCAAATCCTGTTCCGCTTTCTCGGGATCAACGTCGTTGCAGACCTCGGTGACTGACACCGCCGCCAACAGGCCGGTCCTGCCCCGTATCGGCACCGCGAGGCAGCGCAGCTCTGGATACATCTCCCCTCGATCTATCGCCCATCCCTGTCGGCGTACGCCGTTGATTTCTTGTCTCAGGTCATCGACATCGAATATTGTGTTGTCCGTAAGAGGAACGAAATCGCCCAAGGCAAGATAGTCTTCAAGCCTGTCCCGTTCCAGTTGAGCAAGCAGGGCCTTGCCAATCGCTGTGCAGTAAGCCTCGAGCTCGATCTCCTCCCGAGAAGGAGACCGTCGGCACCCGGATTCGGCCTTGACCAAATAGCGTACAAGATTGTCACGAAAGACGCCCAGATGCACCGTACGCCTGCAAGTCTTGGCGAGGTCTGCCATAATGGGCCGGGTTGCAGTGGTAATAATCGAATCGATATCCGCACGTACCGCTATTTCCACGCTGGCGATGCCGAGAGCGTATAATCCTCGACGTTGCCGGATTACAAATTTGCGCTCGACCAACGGCCTCAAGAGCCGGTGAGCTGTAGAAACGGGAATGCCGGTATGTTCGCAGATTTCCCTTACCGTCTTGGGCGCCGACGAAAGGCAACCGATCAGGTCGAGTATTCGCTCGACAACCGATGTGCTGGATGCATCGTTCATCTTGTCGCTCCTCTCACAGAGTGAGGCTCTAGGCCTCAATTGCCGCCGGTCAAGCTTGGCAGGGTGCCAAACGATAGCGCACAGACACAAACATAGATTGAAGACGCCGTTTTCGAACCGTGCCGGATTCGCTGACTGCTCAGATTGGACGGGCGGTGAATTGCTCGATGGTGGCCAGGAGACGAGATCGGCAAAAGATACAAGGGCGTTTCGATGCGCACGTTTGGGAGAATTTAAGGCAATGCCACTCGAAAGTTCAATAATATCTTCCCTGGGTGATGAACTCTACGGCGCACTGATCAAGGGCCGAACGGTTTCCAATCTGCGGGATCGCCATCCGGAGATAGATATTGTCGACGCCTATCGCGTCCAGGAACGAATGGTCGCGCGCCGTCTGGAAGCTGGCGAAAAGATCATCGGCAAAAAGATCGGCGTTACTTCCAAAGTGGTGCAGGAAATGATCGGGGTGTTCGAGCCTGATTTCGGACAATTGACCGATCGAATGCTGGTTCCCGATTGCGCTACGGTAGATCACAAATCACTCATCCAACCCAAGGCAGAAGGCGAAATTGCGTTCATCCTGCAACATGATCTCAACGGGCCTGGCGTGACCGCCGCCGATGTACTGGAGGCGACCGAATATGTCACTGCCTGTTTCGAGATCGTCGATAGCCGCATTCAAGACTGGGATATCAGAATTCAGGATACAGTCGCGGATAACGCCTCGTGCGGAATATTCGCGATAGGGACCGAGCGGGTCGATCCCCGTGAGATCGATCTGGCAAAAGTGGCCATGACAATCGAGTGTAATGGAGTCGAGGTTGCGAGCGGGATCGGCGCCGCTGTTCAGGGTTCCCCTCTTAACTCTGTCGCCTGGCTGGCCAATACGCTTGGCGAGCTTGGAATGCCGTTCAGGGCGGGCGAAATAATCCTTTCCGGAGCACTTGGTCCGATGATCGACATATCCAGCGGTGACACGCTGCAACTTAACCTCAGCGACGGGCTTGGGTCCTGTCGCATGATTTTTTCTTAGCCAATCGCGTGCTTCGGCAAGGATAGCAGCGAGGTGACAGACCTCGGCGCACTCTAGTGACAAAGTAAGGATGCTCGGATGGACAAAATTAAATGCGCAATAATCGGGCCGGGGAATATCGGCACCGATCTGCTTTACAAACTGCTTCGTTCCGAAGTTCTCGAACCCGTTTGGATGGTGGGTATTGAGGCCGGATCCGAAGGTCTGGCCCGCGCGAAGGAACTGGGCCTCAAGACCACTGCTGAAGGGGTTGACGGGCTGGTGCCTCACGCGATCGAGGATGGAGTGAGCATCGCGTTTGATGCGACTTCGGCCTATGTCCACGCCGAAAACAGCCGCAAGCTGAACGAGCTGGGCATTCTTATGATCGACCTGACGCCCGCCGCCCTTGGCCCGCTTTGCGTTCCCCCGGTGAATCTCAAGGATCTGGCAGGCCGTAAGGCAATGAACGTCAACATGGTCACATGCGCGGGTCAGGCCACGATTCCGATGGTCGCCGCCATCAGCAATGTTCAAAGCGTGGATTACGCCGAGATAATCGCAACGGTCGCGTCGAAGTCGATCGGAGTGGGTACTCGGAAGAATATCGACGAGTTCACGCGCACCACTTCTGCGGCAGTCGCGAAAGTGGGAGGTGCAGCGCAAGGCAAGGCTATCGTGGTCGTCAATCCGGCCGAGCCTCCGCTGATGATGCGTGACACCGTCTATTGCGAAACAGTCGACGAGCCGGATCAGGAAGCGATCACCGCATCCGTGCACGAGATGATTTCTGCTGTGCAACAATATGTCCCCGGCTACCAATTGAAGAACGGGCCAATTTTCGAGGGGCGCAAAGTCTCGATCTTTCTGGAAGTGCAGGGACTTGGCGATTTTCTCCCCAAATATGCAGGAAATCTGGACATCATGACTGCCGCTGCAGCGCGCACGGCCGAAATGTTTGCACAAGACATCCTTGATGGCCGACTTGAACTCTCACCATTGAAGGAGAACGCATGATGACACTCGAAGAACAGGTTAGGGGTAAAAAGCTCAAGCTGCATGATATGTGTCTGCGCGACGGCATGCATTCCATGCGGCATCAGATCACGCTGGATCAGATGGTCGATATCGCTTCCGGGCTTGATGACGCAGGGGTGCCGTTGATCCAGGTCACTCACGGTGACGGGTTGGGAGGATCATCCCTGAATTACGGTCGCGGACTCCATTCGGATAGCGAATATATCTCGGCAGTGGCCAAGGTAGTGAAAAAGGCGACTATCTCGGTACTCCATGTTCCGGGCATTGGCACTCTGGATGAGTTGCGGATGGCCGCCGATTGCGGGGCAGGATGTGTTCATGTCGCCTCGCATTGCACCGAAGCCGACGTTACCGAACAGCACATTGGCCTGGGACGGGAACTTGGGCTTGATACAGTCGGCTTTCTCATGATGGCGCATATGACGCCGCCCGAGCACCTGGTTGAGCAGGCGCTGTTGATGGAAGGGTATGGAGCAACAACAATCTACTGTGTTGATTCGGCAGGTTACATGCTGCCTGATGAAGTTACCGATCGCATCACCATCCTTCGCACAGCTTTGCAGGACGAAACCGAGATCGGATTTCACGCTCATCACAATCTCGGGATGGGAGTCGCCAATTCGCTGGCTGCTGTAGCCGCGGGCGCGGACCGCATCGACGGTTCGGCTGCCGGATTGGGTGCTGGCGCTGGCAATACACCCCTCGAACTGATGGCTGCCGTCGGAGAGCGATTGGGCATCGAAACCGGGGTGGATCTGTTTAAGCTGATGGACGTAGCAGAGGATCGGGTTTTGCCGATCATGCCTCAGCCGCCCCGTGCGGACAGGGATTCCATAACGCTCGGTTTTGCAGGGGTCTACTCAACCTTCCTGTATCAGGCCAAAGAAGCCGAACGTAAGTACGGCTTGTCTGCACGTGATATCTTGATGGAATTGGCTCGCAAGAAAATGATCGGGGGTCAGGAGGACATGATCGAAGACACCGCGCTCTCGATGGCCAAGGAACGCGATCTGGTTTGACGGCGATTCAAGCACTTCAAAACAGAACGAAGTTACGAAAGGCGTTGCTGTCGCTCCTTGTCGGGAGGCCAAATTGGACGAGAAGTCCTCGGACCCACGCGACAGGGAGCGGACAACCTCATCACCGCAGGCTTTGCTAAGAACTCTGCCTGGGGTCGTATCCTGCCGACCATTTGGCAAAGGCTCCGACCCGCCAAAATCGCGAACTCCCTGATTATCGGCGCTATATCGACTGTCACCTCATTGAAACCAAGTCTCGTTTTCTCTCCCGAAAGGGCAGACCGGCCATAGCGAAGCAATCCACACTATCTTGCGCTGCCGATCCTGACATTGCGGAATTGTCAAGGCCGTGGGGTGTTCCGATCAGCTGCGGTGCCAGAAACGACACCTGCTTCTCTACATCGTTCCGAGCCACTTTTCCCGCACGGTGGCAGCCGCCAAGAGGCCGTCAGCAACAGCGGCAAGAGTACTTTCGGGCAACCTACGCCGCCAGGCCTATGCAACAGATTCGGCCCAGTTGCGGGCAAGCAGAAGGGCCTTCACACAATCAAAGGAACGTATTGATGTTCTTTGCTTGCAAGACAGTTTCCTGCAAGATGACCTTCCTGCGCGCCAGTTGGAGCAGACCTTCTGAGTTCCGCCTGATTGTATCGACGCGTCTGGCTTTTAGTTCCATTTCATCGTCTTCAGTCCGATGACGATGGTTGAGGATCACAGAATGGACCGTCCACTCGTTAGAATCTTCAGTAGGTAAGACCTCGATATTGCCGATCAGGTGAAAATGCCTGGTGGGTGGATCTTCGGCCCATGCCGACGGCTGCTTGGCGCGTGCCACGCGGATCTTGAGATATTCGAGGCCGTCGTCGAAATAGGCCATTCGTTCGGAACTGAACTTCGCCTCATCCTTTCGATAGCGGGCCTGCACTCCTGGTACCCAATAATGGATATCGTCCGTCAGCAATTCTAGCCATTCATCATATTGCTCGTTATCGAGCAAACGGGCTTCTCGATACAGAAACTGCTGTATCTCCAAAAGTAACTCGGCTGACACAGAGCAGTGATCGCGCCGGGTGGTTTGTTCGAGAGTCTTCACATTTACCTCTGAATATTTCTAACGGACAGGAACGTCGGCCCAGGTTTCTGCACCCATCAGATCTGCCCAGCGCTGGTAGAAGGCCCGTTGGTTCGCTTCATTGATCTGGCTTTGATAAACATTGCCGCGCAGTTCCTCGTGTTCGATTTTCGAATCGAGGCCCATCCCGAAGTGAAGCTGTTGCTGCCGGGTCACCACGCCTACATTGACCGCCGTGCAATTCTCGAAGTTCTCGCCGTCATCCATTTCGAACACACCCGCCGGAGAAAAGGTTAACATTACCCCGCGGCGATATTCTTCCTTGAGTTCTTCCGGGGCATTTGCGTTCAGGAACACCCAGGTGTGAAGTTCCGTGCTCCTTGGACCCTTGGGGTTCCATGTCCGAAAAGTGTTGTGACCTGCCAGGAAGGAAAGATTGGGAAAGACGTTAGCGGAGCTTAGAGCGCCTACCATCCTGCTGCGAACCTTCCCCAGACGTTCGGCAAATTTCGCCTCCTGCTCACGCAGATAGTCGATAATCGGCGGTGAATTGAGCGTTGCCGCGTTCCCAATGAAATCCAGTCCAAACTCCCAGCCGTGGCCGTTCGCATTGGCATGATAAGAACGGTCAGGTCGCATGGTCGGCTGTTTTCCGAACATTGCGATCAAGGCTGAGCTATGCGTCCAGGGAGCGTGATACGAGTCGCCCACGAAGTTCTCTGCCGGGAATTTCCAATTGCATTTGAGCCGAGATTTGATGTTGCCATCGATAAACTCGATACCACCTTCGTCATTGTCGAGGATCACATCTAGATACCAGCGAAATTCGCCTAGATATTCCTCAAGCGACGGGGCCTCCGGGTCGAAGCAGGCGAAATGCATCCCCTTATAGCTTTCGACACGCGCCTTGTGCAGGCCAAGCTTGGACTTATCGAGGTTCGATTTTCCACTATAGGACTGCGGGCGACTGACATTCTTCAAGCTACCGTCGAGACCGTAGGACCAGCCATGAAAATTGCATGTGAACCGCCGGGAGTTGCCCGCCTCTGCAAAGCACACGCGATTACCTCGATGCGTACAGGAGTTGAGAAAGGTGTGGATCTTGCCGTCTTCGCCACGCGACACGATGACCGCATCTTCACCGATTGTCGTCGTTAGAAAATCGCCAACATTGGGCAATTGCGTGTCATGCGCGACAAAAATCCAGCATCGCGCAAAAATCCGTTCAAGCTCCAGGTTGTAGATAGATTCGTCCCAGAAGATCCGGCGGTCAATATTTCCCGCTTCGGCGTCGACGAGTTCCTCGATGCCCGCAGCCAATTTTGCATTACTATCCGGCTTCAAGAGCGATTCAGTCATGTCATTCTCCAGCTATTCGAACCCGACCCGTTCAGGCGGGCAGTATCTCCGCAAAGCCGAGGCCGGTAACGCCGCCATCCCAGGCTTCGTAAGCGAGCACTTCGCCTCGGCCCGCCGGCAGAGCACCCATCACTGCAAGAAAATGACGAATCTCCATTCCACCGTTGCCGCCTTCGCGCATTATTTCCTCGTCTGTCATTGAAAGGAGAGGGGTCGCATCGCCGGAAACGATGCAGTCGAGGACCTTCCGATCAAACTCGGAATTGATGCGCCCCATTTCTCCGGTGCCCACCCAGTGGCTGATCCCTCCGCTGCCGATCAACACTACGGATTCGTCTACGGGCATTTTCGCAATGGCATCGCCAATCATTCGTCCGAAATCATATGCCCTTTGGAGACGAACATACGGCGCTACGCCACTCGCCATATAAACGGGAACCGTCTTGACCGACCCGTCGGCCGGAAGGGCAAGCTGGGCGGGCACCCCGATTGCATGATCCACCCCCAAGTCGCGCGCCACAGACACGTCGAAGCCGCTTTGATGGGCATGGCCGACCAAATACTCTGCGAAACCCGGATCGCTGGCGATCGGTGAATCTCCAACACCGGGCAACCGGTCAATGGGACCATGAAGCTCGCCTGTCGGGATAAGAAACTGTGGCAGACAGCGAGGGCCGAAGAGAATATAATGGTCCGCGCCGAAGATGATCGCCTTCGTCGCGCCGGACTTGCTTACTTTGTCGCGAATTTCCGAATAAGCGCCAATCAGGTGGTCGCGCTCTTTCTTCTTTGGGTTCACAAACAACAATGGATCATGCGGCATGATGAAGCCGCCGACTATTTCGGCCATCTTGAAACTCTCCTAAAGATAGACGGGTAAGCGCTTCGCTGCCGCCGGCCTCTCACTTCATTCGCTTACCGTCTCGAGCTGTGACGTCAGCGTCGGAACGCGGGACAGATAATCCGGCATCGATTGCGGTCCGTTTACGCTTGTCCAGAAGCCCATCAGAAGCATCGGGTTAATGCCGTACTCGAAGAGTCCCTCGGCATTCATGGACAAGACCATGTCGCGTTCTAGCTCGCTGAGGGCGTACTTCTCTGCGAAAGCTGTGGCATCCTCGCGAAACGCTGCGCGGGAATTCCGTTTGGTACTCACGTCGTAAAACAGTTGCTCGACGGCTCCAAAACTCATCTGTCACGTCCCTTCCGGCACCTCAGATATCGTTCAATCGGATCTTCGGGTCGAAAAGTCAATACGCAAGAGTATGGTTTTGCCTTCGAGGTCGCTGAGCCGGCCCAATCAGACCGTTTGCTGCTACATGGCAATCACGACTTTACCTACCGTTCCGCGAGAGCGCAGCGACTCCATTGCTGAAACGAGTTCATCCATTTGATACACATCCCGAATTAGGGGGCGAATTTCGCCTCTGGCACATTGATTAACCAGCTTCTGCTGTATGGTGCGAATCGCTTCCGGCGAGCGGTCGAAGCTCCAGTATACACCGTGCACACTGGCGGACTTAACCAGCATGTAGTTCGCCTTGAGCGCCTGAACCGTCCCACCGGCAAAGCCGCATACTAACAGCCTGCCCTCCCATGCCAGAAGACGCAGACTCTGTTCCGAAGTTTCGCCGCCGACCGGATCCATGACGATATCGACCCCATCTGGTGCCAGAGCTCTTACTCGCTCGGACCAGTCAGATTGACGATAATCGATCACATGATCAGCCCCATTCTCTTTAGCGATTCGCCGCTTGTCTTCGTCGCCTGCCGTGGCAACGATGCGAGCTCCCGCTGCTTTTGCAAGCTGAGTGGCAGCGATGCCCAATCCGCCTGCCGCCGCATGGATTAGGACCGTATCTCCCTTCTTGAGATTACCCTTTTCGAAAAGGGCGACATGGGCAGTGGTGTAGGAAACCGGAAGCGCGGCGGCCACCGAGGCTGGTAAGTCTCCTATCGCCATCAGACGGTCAGAAGCGACGCCACAATATTGTGCAAAGGCACCACTGCGGACCTGACATGCGACCTTGTCACCGGGAGAGAATCGAGAACCCGGGATTGCCTCGACGACCGTTCCCGCCAACTCGTTGCCTGGCACAAACGGCGGTTTTATCCGATCCTGATATTTTCCTGCAATCGCGATTTCGTCCGCAAAATTCAGACCTGCAGCGTCAATCTTGACCAGAGTGTCCGCCCGATTCTCTTGCCCTTCCCCCAGCTTCGGCATGGCAGTTTGTCCTAAGACCATCTCCTCCGGATTGCCATATTTCCTGACGATCCAAGCCTTCATGGTTTCCAACTCAAACTCCCGTGTCCGCAAATTACCATTCGCATAGGTATGGAGATTGCGGCAAGACTGCAATTGGGGCATAAAAGCAATGGCTCGCATGAATTTCCGAGCCTTTTCCCCTCTGGCCTAAAAACCGGCCGCACTGAGTGGTCCGCACCGATTGTTTCTACAAGTCTGCTTCTGGCACCAATACGGTCCGCTGGTGGAACGTGGCGGAACGGGATGGCAGCCGTGGCGGTGTCACGCCTTCCCTGGAACAAGGCCGATAGTGAAACGAGCTGTGAGACCCGGCGGTGCTGTATCAAGGTCAAGCAGTAGTCATTCGCTTATACAGGTATCATTCGCCGGATCTGTCCGATGCGCCATCGTCGAAGCGAGAGACTGAGATGATTACCTTGCACCTCCCAGAAGGAGCAGATTGTATAGCGTGAGTTCTGACGCCGCGCGCTGCAACCGGGGGATTCCTTTGCATGCTCTTTCGGAAGCTGCGCCTGATCCATTTTGAGGCTGGCATTCCCCTTGCGCTAGCGATATTGGCTCGGCTCGCCGACACCGATCCCGCGGCACAGATCCGCGATCGTTCCGCCCTGCACCCGAACAATCTCCACTACTCGCAGCTTAGCGATGTTTTCTTTCAGATGGTGCTTCCTCACCATTCCGTCACTCTCTTAACCAATTCAAAAATAGAAATCGGGCCAATTAGAAGAGTGCAGATCAGCTAACATGCCGGTAGTCGCAGTAGATCAGCGTCACTTTAATTTCGTGGATGTTCTGGTTCATCTCGGTCCTTGGAGCTTGTTTGCTCGGCTTCTCTTAGGTCTAATGATGCTGCTGCTAGACCTATCTGGCCCAACGCTCGCTGTTTCATTGCGATAACAGGACAGAGACTGAAAGGCGATTCCTGAGTTCCGACCGGAATATTTTCGAACGAACATCCTGCAAGACAGCAATAAACCCTAATAAGCCAGGCGCATAGCTAGGTGACACGGTTTGCGACGGGGCTACAAAACGATGGTAGCCGGTCCCCTCTTGCCGAGACGATCGATCGTCTTGGCGTTATTCATCCTATAACCTCGCTTGCCGGGCCGTAGCCTGCATCCTCCGGGATGGTCAGGATATTCTTGCCATCTCGCTGCAAGACCCACGGCAGGACAGGCACGATCGTGCGCGCCTGCGCGCGATCTACGCAGTCCGTAGCACTGTTCGCCTTGGACAACAGTTCCAGGTTCAGTCGGGTCGGGAAAATGACCGTGCGCTCGCCCGATTGCCCCATCTCCAGAGCACGATTTGGTGACAGCCATTCGGCATCTACCGTCTCATAGCCATCGCACGCGGCAATTTGGCGTTCCGGGGCTCGAGCGACGTAGAACCAGGTGTCGAACCGCTTCTTCATGAAGACCGGGGTAATCCACCGGGCAAAATCGGTGAGGCTATCGAGCCGCAAGATCACATCGGACTCCCGGACGACATCGAGGAACGATCTTTCCCCCTGTTCGACTGCCCGGCGGCTGTCCGGGTCACAGGCCCCTTCGAAAGGGCTGCCATCGCGGTTGACCGCCAGCAAAATGCCAGCCTCCTCGTAAGCTTCGCGGATCGCAGCGATCTTTAAAATTCTCTGGGTCGTATCGACCTGATCCCGCCCGTCGCAGTAAGCGGCCCATTCCTCCAGAGAATCATCGGAGTGGGGTTTCCCGCCGGGGAAGACCAGTGCGCCAGATGCGAAGTCTATCTGATGATGTCGCTTCACCATGAGAACCTGAAACTCCGGTTCATCCCGCACCAGCAGCATGGTGGCGGCAGGCACCGCCTCGGCTGGTTTCTGTTCGGTCATTTCCACTCTTCTCCCTTGATGTAGCCAATATCGGTGCCGGGCGGCCGTGATCTAAGCGTTCAACGCGTATGGTCTTATCAGTTCCATCTAGGAATGAGTGCTATTCCCGCGAAAGCCAGAACAATGCCTGCCAGTAACAACGATTGGTCGGCCAGCAATGCGGCAGAGACGATCAATGCGGCGACCACCGGACCCTTGACGGGGGTGCTGCGGTCCTCTTCCCGCGTCAGATGGTTCAGGCTGGCTGGGTCGATGGACACCTGAATCGTACCTGATCGAGCGACCGAGGCAACGTTCTCGATTAGCTCGGGCAGCGATGCCGAGAAATCAAGCAGCCCACTGCGGACCTTGGCCAAATGATCCCGCGCGGCTCCGATCGAAAATCGCTCGGCAAACAATTGCATCACGATCGGCTTCGTTTCTTCGGCGATATTGTAGTCCGGCGCCAAAGAGCGAACGAAGCCTTCTGCGGTCAGCAGGGTGCGCAGCAAAATAGCGAGGTCGGGCGGCAATACGAGGCGATACTCGCGCAACAATCCGAAAACCCGATCGAAGATTGCCGAGAATTCAATCCCCGCAAGAGCTGTGCCGCGAAATTCCTCGATCAGCTCATCCAGATCCATCGCCAATTGCGCGCGGTCCACGAGTGGATTGCCTGCCCAGTCAAGCAGCAGATCGGCCACCTTGTCTATCTGATCGTTCGCGATAGCAAAAATCAGGCGGACGATTTCCTGACGCCGCGCGCCGCTGAGAAAGCCGACCGAGCCGAAATCGATGAAGCCTACCTGGTTCCCTTCCATCCAGAAGACGTTGCCGGGATGCGGGTCGCCATGAAACTCTCCGTTGAGAAGGATCATCCGTAGCACCGCATCGGCATAGCGCTTCGCGAACCGGGCATTATCTCCCTGACCAGTTGCCGGGGGCCGCGACGCAGGCTTTCCGACCAGGGCTTCCTGCACATTGATCGTCATGCCTGTAAGTTGCCAGTGGATCGCGGGGGTCTTCACCCCAAGCATCTCCAGATAACCGCCAATCCGTTCACAAGCGCGTGCTTCTGCCGCCAGGTCCATCTCCCGCGCTAAATTCTTGGCGAATGTCTGGAGGAACTGCACGGGTCGATAGCGGGCAATGTCGCTTGACCGACGCTCGGCGAGGCCCGCGAGCCGTGTCAACAGCCTCATGTCCGCCTCGATCCTGGGCGCCATGCCGGGTCGGCGGACTTTCACGATAGTCTCGCTTCCGTCCAGCAGGGTTGCGACATAAGTCTGCGCGATAGAGGCTGAGGCGATCGGGTTTCTCTCGAAAGCGGCGAATTCACATTCCCAGTCGCTGCCCCAAGCCGATACAATCACCGGTTCGATCTTATCGAACGGCAGCGGTTCCACCTGGTCGTGGAGAGTGCCGAACGCGGAAATCCAGGGTTGTGTAAACAGATCGCTTCTGGTCGCCAGGAGCTGGCCAAGCTTTATTCCGACAGGGCCGACATCGCGCAACAGCGCCACCACCGATGCAGGACGCAAGTCCTCGGTATCTGGCTCCTTCTCCGAAACCGGCATAACGCCAAATAAGCTTCCGAGATTTTTCAGACCGTGCCGGGCGAAAATCTGACCGAGTTCTGCTAGCCGCGTCAGTTCACCGACACTGTTTTCCAGATCATGCTTCATCGGCTTTCTTCGCAAGTGTCAGCCTGCTTCTGATTCTCCGCAACTTTTCGAAGCATCGTACGCAGGAGGTCGATTTCAGGCGCAGACATTTCCTTCCAGAGAATTTCGTGGAGTCGATCAGCCGCTTCGCGCAGTTCTGGCCAGATGGTTCTTACTTGCTCGGTGAGGTGGAGGTTCCAAACTCTTCGATCGTGCGCCGCCCGCTCTCGCTCGATCAAACCTTTTTCAACCAAAACTGCGACAGCCTGTCCTATCGTCGCCGATTCAAGCTCAAGCAGGCGAGAAATCTCGGTCTGTGTTAGCGTAGGTTCCCTCAACAAGGACGCGATGATCCGCCATTGTGTTTGATTGAGGTCGAGCCCCACGATCAGAGCGTCGAACGTCCGCCGAGCGGTCCTGTTCACCTCTTCTAGCAAATATAGAATGTCATCCTTTTCGTTGGGGGCGTAATCACGTATCTCATCTTTCGACATATGCTTATCCATCGCGCTATCTTGGAAGGCTCGCGCAAGCCTGGCGTGTTCAAGCTCAGCGTCGACCATATTCGCTAGCAGTGCCGCCATGCAAACACTCGCTGATTTCACGCTACAGCAGAAATTGAATCCGAGGGTCGCTCGAGCTGATAAGGTACCGAACGGCGCTGGGTAAGTGCGAGGGCTCCGGCCACCTCGCCTGCCACGACTGCCGGGATCTTATGATCGCATGCGCTCGGCGTCCCTCATCTGAGCATAAGTCCCCCCTGAAGGGCAACGTGGGGTGCGAATGCGGGGCGCGGGCTCGATTTCGAGTGATTATGGCTCGCTGCCCAGATTGTCATGCATCTTGGCCAGCGATCCGCGTAAGCGTTCCAGTTCCCCAAAACGGATCCCCCCGAGCAAGCGAGCATGCACCGCATCAGCTTCTACTCGCATCTTGGGAAGTAGCTCGATCGCGGCAGGGCGTAAATGAACCCGCCAAACGCGCCTGTCGTTCTTCGCGCTGCGTCTTTCTACCAGCTCAAGTTCTTCCAGGCGATCAATAGTCCGGCCGATGCTAGCGCGCTCTAGTTCCAGTTCCCGAGCCAGCTCTGTCTGGGTCATGCCTGGGCTCCGAAAGAGATAAGCCAATGCACGCCATTGCGTCCGCGTGAGCCCGAATTGTTCAACCGAAGAATCGACGGTCCTGCGCAAACGCCGGGTCACTTCCTCCATAAGAAAGAACAGCCGATCGGTATCGGTGAGGAAACTTGCCCCCTTTGTATCCGGGTCATAGTCCGTCGTGGCCGCCATCCTGGGCAACCTACCATAACCGATCAGGAAATAAAGCCGTTTACTGTAAACCGATTTACAATATAGAGGTTGCGGTATGCAGTCGCAAACTTTCCATATCGGGGGAGATGGTGGCATCTCCATAGCAGCCGAAGCGACCGGAAATGCCGATGCTTTACCGGTCTTGCTCGCGCATGGGGGCGGCCAGACCCGTCACGCATGGAAACGTGTCACAGCCGATCTCGCCAATGCGGGATTCCGTGCGATCGCAATTGATATGCGCGGTCACGGCGACAGCGAATGGTCTGCCGAGGGCGCTTACGAAACGCGCGACTTCGCTTCAGATCTCGTTGCGATTGCTTCAAAAATAGACCGCAAGCCAGCGCTCGTCGGGGCCTCCCTTGGCGGGCTGGCCGGACTGATCGCCGAAGGACACCTTGCGCCGGGCCGCTTCGCGTCGCTCACTCTCGTCGACATCGCGCCGCGTATGGAAACGGGGGGCGTTATGCGCGTAGTCGGCTTTATGGAGGAGCACGTGGAGACCGGTTTCTCTTCACCCGACGAAGCGGCAGAGGTCATCGCGCGTTACATGCCACATCGCCGCAAGCGCGGAGCCGGCAAGGGTTTACGGCGCTATCTGCGAGAGAAGGAAGACGGCCGCTACTACTGGCATTGGGATCCGGCCTTTATCCGCAACATTACGCTAGCCAAGCGAAGCGATCCGGCTCATCAGGAACGCCAATTTGATGCGCTGAACGATGCAGCCAGCAGGCTTTCGCTGCCATTGCATATTATTCGCGGCGGATCGAGCGATCTGGTCTCCGAAGACGCGGTCGCGCAATTGCTCGAACTTGCTCCACACGCTGAATACACCGACATCGCAGAGGCAACACATATGGTGGTTGGCGATGCCAACGATGCCTTTTCGGCAGTGATACTCGATTTTCTCAAGCGTAATCACAGTGCGCAGGGAGCCGTTACATGACCGATAATCCGACAAGGATCGATCCTAAGCGCCTCGAAGAGATCCTGCAGATTGCCCCGTTTCACCGGTGGCTTGGCCTCACTTTACGGTCATGTTCGAGCGAGCAGCTTGAACTGGAGATGCCTTGGCGCGACGAGATCGTGTCAAACCCGGCAATCGGTTCAGCGCATGGCGGCGTGCTCGCCTCTCTGATCGATTTAACCGGGCTCTACACCTTATTGTCGCAAGGTACAGGGGCCAAGGCGACCGCCGATCTGAGGGTCGACTACCACCGCCCGGCAACCTCGGGACCACTCGTAGCATCGGGCAAAATAATCAAGATCGGTAAAACTATCTCGGTCGCTGAAACACGTGTATACGGTCCTACTGGCAACCTTTTGGCTAGCGGCCGCGGTGCCTACGTATGCTAGCAGCGTTATCCTAATGGAACTAACTGCAGGGCGAAAATTAGCAGGTCTGTTCCTCGAAGACCTGCAAAATAGTCCCACGACTTTCAGAGCGATTTGCGTCACGATAGCCGCCTTCCAATGAGTGACGTGACCCCCTGATTTTCCCCCAGCTGGGATTAGAGCCGAGCCGCGTTGTTGCGTATGAGCGAGGTTGAAGCAATGGGCTGCGCAGCGGAGCCCGTAGGGCGTGGCGAAGCAGGCCATTGCTTATCTAGTTCGGCGGCGAACGCCGCCGGTGTCGCGTAGCCAAGGGATGAGGGCGGTCTCTCTCGGTTGTAGTCTTCCACCCATACGGCGATCTCGACGCGGGCATGGGCCAGGCTGATGAACAGGGTCTCGTTCAGCAGTTCGTCGCGCATGCGGCCGTTGAAGCTCTCCACGTAGCCGTTCTGCATCGGTCTGCCCGGAGCGATGTAATGCCACTCCACGCCAATCTCCTCGCACCATGCCAGCACGGCATTGCTGGTGAGCTCCGTGCCGTTGTCGCTGACGATCATGCCGGGCTTCCCACGCCGTTCGATCAGCGCGGTCAGCTCGCGAACGACGCGGCGACCAGAGATCGACGTGTCCGGCACCGCTGCCAGGCACTCCCTGGTCACGTCAACGACCACGTTGAGCACGCGGAACCGTCTTCCTGACGCCATCTGATCGTGCACGAAGTCGAGGCTCCAGCGCTGGTTCGGCAGGGCAAGCACCGGAGCAGGCGCTCTGGTCCCGACAGCCCGCCGACGACTGCGCCGTCGGCTGACAGCCAGCCCTTCCTCCTGATAGAGCCGCTGGGTCTTCTTGCGATTGATCATCACGCCCTCCCGGCGTAGCAGGATATGCAGGCGGCGATAACCGAACCGCCGACGCTGGTTGGCCAGCTCGCGCAGCTTCTCACGGAGCTGGGCATCATCGTCCTGCGTGGAACGGTAACGCACGCTCTTGCGATCGGCATCTATGACTCGGCACGCCCGCCGTTCGCTCATCCCGTGACAGGTCTGGAGATGAGCCACAGCTTCCCGCTTCGCGGCGGGCGTCAGAACCCTTTTGCCAGGAGATCCTTCAGCGCTGCCTGGTCGAGCATCGAATCGGCCAGCAACCGCTTGAGCTTCGCGTTCTCGCTCTCGAGCGCTCGCAGGCGTCGAGCCTCGGACACCTCCAGCCCGCCGATAATCTGGTCTTCTGAAAACCTCGTTCTCTTCATCTCGTCCGTCCTTCCATCAGGGCCGGACGCTAATCGAGAATGGAGGAAAATCAGGGGTCACGTCAGCGCTCCGCGCCGCGCTTTAACTCGTCATTAGTATTTGACCGTCCCATCCTCGCCTTCTGTCCTCAAAACTAGGGAAGAAAGCGTCCACAAATCTAGGGCTATTGGTCACGTAGGATGAGTCGGTCGCCGAGTTCCTTCACGATCCGACATCGTTTTTGACCTTTCCAAGGCTCGTAATAAGGGTATGCCGAATATCTTTCTTCGAGATTTTGCCGGTGGCAGTGTGCGGCAACTTATCAACGACAACCAGGTGGTCAGGTACGTGCCATTTGGAAGTCTTGCCTTCGTATTGGGCCCTCATGTCATCGTAGCTGAAAGTCGCGCCAGGCTTCAGGACCACCACCAGGGCCGGGCGTTCGTCCCAGCGGCTATCCGGCACAGCGACGATGGCAGCCTCTTTGATCGCGGGATGATCTTGAGCGATGTTTTCGAGCTCGATGGATGATATCCACTCACCCCCAGACTTTATCAAATCCTTGTTGCGATCCACAATCTGTATGAAGCTATCTTTGTCAATGGTCACGACATCGCCGGTATCGAACCAGCCTGGGTGCTGCTCGTGAGTATCTGCGTCCTCGGCGTTGAAATATTGCGCGGCTACCCACGGACCGCGAACGAGCAAGGAGCCGATGCTTTTGCCATCGTGTGTTACCTCATGTCCGTCTTTGTCGGCAACGCGAAATTCCATCCCGAACTGTGGACGCCCTTGCTTGCATTGCAACGCCAAACGATCCGCCTCCGGTAAGGCGAGTTGATGGGGCTTTAGCGCTGCGGAAAGGCCCAAAGGGCTGGTCTCTGTCATTCCCCAGGCTTGGCGCACCTCAACGCCTTTGGACTGGAAACGTTTGATCATGTTGGCTGGTACAGCCGATCCGCCGATTACCACACGCTTTAGAGAGCCAAAACGTCTCCTTCAGCTCACAAAACGTGCCCATCATACCTGTCGAGGGATCGATCATGATCGAGGGCATTCTTGTCGATCATGCAGCGGCAGAGAAAATGCTAAAATGTACGCGGCAGCATCGCCCGTTAGAAGCTGGGGGGCTGGTACTAGGGCTGCGCAAGGGTCTTTACCTTCATGTGACTGAGATCACCCGACCATTGCCATGGGATCGACAAAGTTCGACGCGCTTCCAGCGCTCACCTAAGGGACACAGAATAGCTGCACTAAGGCGGTGGCGTAAATCCGGCGGAAAGATGGACTGGATTGGCGAATGGCACAGCCATCCCGAATTTTCTCTTTCGCCTTCATCCATCGATATACGCAATTGGTATGACATCGTTAGACAGCGCAAAGCAGAGATGATTTTCCCTATCTGCGACGGTCGAGAAACCGCCTTCTACCTTCAGTGTTGGGGTGATCGGGGCAAGGTCTTGCTCCGGCAAGTCGAGAAAGATGCGCTTGGCACTTTTTACCGCACCCCGGCTGCTATCAAGCGTCAGCTGCGCGAAACAGGGAACGAGGCTTATGGGCCAACCGTCGAGTTGCCTTAACCTAACAGGCGAGCGCAACCACACTTTGCCCTGCTTCTGCGAACATCCGATTCGTGCACGAGCATTGGTAGGGCAACCCGCGAGCCGCAATTGAAACCAAACGATCACAACAACCCGAGATCCTGAGCCTAACAGTAGTAACTCCCGCACAAACGGAAGTGCGCAACGACGAAAGATGAATCTCTTTCCTAAGGTTTAGAGCTGGCAACAGAATCTGGGATGAAACGGCAGCATTCCGTGTCGGGCTTGCCAATAGAAGCCAGTCCGCTACCGGCCCTATTCTGTTGAAAAGCTCTGCTTGCAGTAAGGCTAAGTCGCTGATTCAGTGTGCCCCCCGTTAGCGCCTATGGCACAGATTTGAGGTTGTGAAGTAAGGAGGATTTGGGCTTCGTCGTAGTGACGAAGGAACGAAGATGAAGCCAAGATCCTCCAATGCAAAATCGACTGCCGAGCTGGTGATCAAGGATATCCGCCGCAAGACCCGCCGACACTTTTCGGTCGAGGACAAAATCCGCATCGTGCTCGATGGCCTGCGCGGCGATGACTCCATTGCCGAGCTATGTCGCCGCGAAGAGATTGCGCAGAGCCTGTATTAAACCTAGTCCAAGGGGTTCATGGAGGCTAGCAAGCGCAGGCTCGCTGGCGATACGGCACGTACCGCGACCACAGAAGAGGTGAAGGATCTGCGCCGTGAGGCCCGCGATCTGAAGGAGTGCGTGGCCGATCTCACTTTGGAGAGCCGGCTGCTCAAAAAAAGCATCATCGCGGATGGGGACGACGACGCATGAGGTATCCCGCATCAGAGAAGCTGGAGATCATCAGGATCGTGGAGCAGTCGCATCTCCCGGCCAAACGCACGCTGGACCAGCTTAGCGTGGCACGGCGGACCTTCTACCGCTGGTAGGATCGCTTCCTCGAAGGCGGGCCGGAGGCGCTGGCAGACAGGCCATCCACGCCAAGCCGGGTGTGGAACCGTATTGTGCCCGAGCTGCAGGACCAGATCGTCGAGATGGTGCTCGAGCAGACCGAGCTGTCACCGCGTGAGTTGGCCGTCCGCTTCACCGACGAGAAGCGTTACTTCGTGTCCGAAGCTACGGTTTACCGGCTCTTGAAGGCCCATGACCTGATCAGCAGCCCGGCCTACACGGTTATCAAAGCGGCAGAGGCGTTCCATACAAGGACCACACGTCCAAATGAGATGTGGCAGACCGATTTTACCTACTTCAAGATCATCGGTTGGGGTTGGGTCTACCTATCCACCGTGCTCGACGATTACTCGCGCTACATCATTGCCTGGAAGCTCTGCACCACTATGTGTGCCGAGGATGTGACTGACACGCTCGACATGGCGCTGGTCGCTTCAGGCTGCGATCATGCCAATGTGCTACACAGGCCGCGCCTGCTCAGCGACAATGGCCCGAGCTACATCGCCGGAGAACTGGCGGAATACATCGAGGCGAACCAGATGAGCCATGTGCGCGGCGCACCACCGGTAACAGCGTGGGCTGTAGACTGGAGTTCGTTCGACCTGAGGCCGGTCGGATTACGACTTCTTACCAGTCGTCGAAACTTTGAATTTTGCTCAGATTGGAAACCTCATTCAAGTGCGTTTCCAAGTGATGGCGTTCCTCATCCCAAACCGCAAACAGATATTCTGCGCCAGGATTCTCAATGTTGTTTAATTCGAAATCGTACACATCGAGAAACAATTGCTCGTAGTACTTAGAGAGACGATTCTCCATGCTGGTGAATGTCACGTATAGCTGGGCATTCTTCGACCATTTTTTTCTGACGTGGCTATCAACGCGAAGCTCAGCAAACCCTTTCCCGACATACACGCATAACATCGTGTAATTGCCATGGTCGTCGCAGGCGTCATAGTCTACCCACAGGTGATAGAGGCCTGTCTGACCACGGAGGAATTTAAGATAGAGCTTGTACGTTATGTTCCCAATACGGAGTTCGTCGTCGACCGGCAGTTCCGCACAAAATGCGCTCTCGTTCACCAACTCATGGGCAGAAATTGGCTGGCTTAGTTCTAAGAGCGCTATTTGATCGAACGCATCGTACTCTTGATTTTGACACGGGAAATCTTGTTCGATGCACTTTGTCATGATCGGCTCGACCTACTCAATATTGTATGTTCCTTAATAGGCGCCGGTGGCTTCCGAAAGCAGCTCGGTTCTTGCAGCGACGAGCGCTCCCAATACTCGAGGGTATCGGGCCGACTGCTTCGATCCGGCGACCGCGCAAAGGATGCCTTTGACTGCCCCTGTCGATGGCACGTCCGCCTCCAACCAGTCAGCTCCAGACCAATAAGCGGTCACTTCAGGCGGTCCGAAATCCAGGCTTCGACTTCTCTTTCCGACCATGCCACGGAATAGCCTCCGAGCTGTACGGGTTTGGGAAACTTGCCCTCGCTCATCCAACGGTAGATCGTCGAACGGCCAAGCCCGACGCGGTGCTGCACTTCGGGCAAGCGAATAAGCCGCGTCACCCGGCGAGACTCCGTCGCTCCTTTGTCGATCTCTTCACCCACGATGGCCTCTTTCGGCACCGGCGAAGACATCGCCAAGCAGCGCGTCCTTACGTTCGAGCTCATCGATGTGATCGGAAAGCAGGCGGGCGACACGGTGTGCCGTGCCCTTGGCCCAACGCGGCTTCACCTCATGAACCTGGTTGCCTAGGACTCGTTCGAGCGCTGAAGGCAGTTCGCCAGAAAAGTCCTCGAAGAACTGCGCGAGGTCCGATTGCAGCCAGGCAATCGCGTGATCGCCGCTGCTGACGAGGAACAGCAGCAGGTGGGCATGAGGAGCGACGCCGCACGCGGCGAGAACGCGCAAGGCTTCGCCGAGGCTAGCCGAGCGTTCACCGGCAAGGACGCGGCGCAGGGCATCCTTATGGATCTGCGCGTCGCGCGCGATGTCGCAGCGTGCACGGCCGCTGGCTTCGACGGCTGCCAAAAGCAGCCGGGCAAGGTCGGCGCGAACCTGTTGTTCGGCAAAGAGCGCCATGTTGGTCATCGACGAATCCTTATCTCTGGAGGTGATCGAACCACCGGCTAACCGCGAAGGAAGCCTGTAGGAAAACGAAAAGAACAATTAGAGAACATAGAGGAACCACCGAATCGGCTTCCTTCGTTGATTCGCGCGAATTCCGGTCGTGTTCGCGCATATGGCGGCACGCTCCTCGCCAAACTCGGCACAGTTGGCGCTGATCCGCGATCAACCTGCGCGAATCCCAGCCTGCGCACCTCCAGATGTCGCTTTTTGCTTGGGCAGCAGCCCCAAAATCCAGTTCCCGATTTCCTACAGGCGCATGTTCTTTTTATGTTCTCTTTCGATTCGAATCAATGGAGCACAAGTCGAGATGAACTGCCTCAATTGTCTGACCGCGCTAGTGGTCGCCTGTCTGGGGATGATCGCGACCTCCTCACAGCAAGTACGCGCCCAGGATTTCACCTTGTTCGAGCACTCGATCGTTCCGCCGAAGACGGACCAGCAGCCGGCAAGAGAATATCTTCCTGCAATCTACCAGGCCGAGCCAGCAAACGTATCCTACCGGGAAGGCTTGTATATGGCGGCGATAGCCGAGGCTGAACGCCGTTACGGGCTTCCGACCAACCTGCTTCGTGCTCTTATCTGGGCTGAGTCCCGCTTCAATCCGATGGCTGTTAGTCCAGCCGGTGCTGCCGGGCTGGCTCAGCTTATGCCGGCCACGGCGAGAGAACTGGGCGTCCGGAACCGTCATGACCCTCTTGCATCGATCGACGGTGGCGCCAGGTACCTTCGCGATATGTTGGACCGGTTCGACGCAGTCCACCTGGCCTTGGCTGCTTACAATGCTGGTCCAGGTGCCGTCTCCCGATCACGCGGCATTCCCAACAATGGTGAAACGCCGCAATATGTCCGGTCTGTGTTGGGACGTTGGCAAGCAATTGGTACGTACAATTGACGAAACTACCTGATTTCCGGCTATTGTCTGAAATCATGTGCCGGAATGAAGACGGACAACGCCAGTGAATGAGACCCCAGGTGAGCCGTTCGACTTTCGCAAGGCGTTGAAGGCACAGAAGCGCCGGAAGCTGAGAAAGGAGATCGCGTTGGGTTTGGGAGCATTCGCGATCGTATTTGCTGGAGGGATGCTGGCACTCAACTGGCCAGTCCATGATGCCAGCCTTGCTAACGACGATCAGCAGCCTCAGGTTTTATTCCAGCAAGCAAGCTCCCCACAATTCGACATCTGCGGATCCATCCGGCGCACATGCGTCGTGGATGGAGATACTTTCTGGCTTGATGGCGTGAAGATCCGGATTGCCGACATCGACACTCCCGAGATCAGCGAGCCTCGTTGCGACTATGAATACCAACTCGGCATGCGCGCGACGCATCGCCTTGTCGAACTGCTCAATGGCGGACCCTTTGAACTCAGAACCATCGGTAGCAGAGATGAGGATCAGTACGGCCGTAAACTGCGGGTCGTAACGCGCGGCGGCCGCTCGCTCGGCGATCAGCTGGTCAGCGAAGGGCTGGCGCGGACCTGGACCGGGAGACGCGAAGCATGGTGTTGAACCGCGACCAGGAATTGTGGGCCGTCGCTCTCTGGGTCGAAAAGAACCATGGCGAAGAGGGAACCGCGTATATCGCGCAGCAAATCCAGCGGCTATCCAACGAAGGGGACGAGGCAGGCATAGCAACTTGGAAGACTGTTGCTGAGCGCTTCGATCAGCTTGGCTGCCAAAGCTCTACGAACTGAGGCTCGGCACAATGCGGAATTGGCTTAAAGTCTGGGGCATCAGAATTGAATTCGCCTTGCTCGCGTCAGTGTCCCTGATAGGGCTGGTCCTGAGCCTTCAGTCCTGCACTGGCTGAGAAGAAATTCGTTCTTCCGATCATCCCTTCGCAAACTTGCCCATGATGACCTTTCCTCCTGTCCGGAGCTCATCGAGGTAGTCGCTCCACCATTGAGCCATGCGCACGCGCTCGTCCCAATGCTTGCCGCGATGGTAGATGCCACGCACAACATTGCTGTCGCCATGTGCCAGGGCACGCTCGATTGCATCCGGATTCCAAAGTCCCGACTCGTTCAGGAATGTCGATGCTGTCGCACGGAGTCCGTGCGCGGTGACTTCTTCTTTCGAGTATCCCATGCGACGGAATGCGGCATTGAGCGTGTTTTCACTCATCGGACGCTTGGAGCTGCGCGCAGATGGGAAAACATATCCTTCGCGGCCGAGCATCTCGGCCAGGTCAGTGAGATAGCCTCTAACCTGCTTGGAAAGCGGGACGGCATGCGCTCGGCGTGCTTTCATTTTGCCGGCAGGGATCTTCCAGACTCCATCGACGAGGTCGATCTCATGCCATTCGGCGTGCCGGAGTTCGCCGGGGCGCACAAACACATGCGGCGCGATCTGCAAAGCTAACTTCGTCACCATGTAGCCAGTGAAGTCGTCGATTGCGCGCAGCAGCCCGCCTAGCTCGGTGGGCTCGAGGATTGCTGCGTAGTGCTTGGCTCTAGGCGTTACGAGAGCACCCTTCAGCATACTGGTCGGATCGGATTTGCAACGGGTCGTTGCAACACCATAGCGAAACACCCTGCCTGCGAACGACCGGCATTTCTTCGCAGTCTCGTGCTTGCCAGTGGCTTCCATTCGCTTGAGAGGAGCCAGGACTTCGAACGGTTCGATCTCGTTGATGGGTCGGTTCCCGATGGCAGGTGCAAGCTTGTCGAGGAAATAGTTGGCCTTGACGATCGTGCCATCGGCGCGACCATTCTGGACCATCATCTGTTCAATATACTCACGTGCGACGGCCTCGAACGTCTGTGCAGAAAGGAACTCCGCGCGGATTTTCCGCTTCCGCTTCTCAAAAGCCGGGTCGCCCCCTGAAGCAACAGCTCGTCGCGCCTCGTAGGCCGCGTCTCGCGCCTGCTTGAGGCTGATGTCGGGATAGCTGCCGATGCAGAGCTTCTTTTGAGCGCCGCCGATCCGGTATCTGAATCGCCAAAGTTTGCCGCCGGTCGGCGTGACCTCAACATATAGGCCGCGCTCATCGGTTACCTTGTACGGCTTATCCTTGGGCTTGAGTGCGCGGAGGCGAGTATCTGTCAGAGGCATGTGGGGGCCTTTTCATCTGGGCCTTTGCGAAACGGCCTCAAAAGGCCCACAAAAGTGTCTGGAACCCCCGAGAACAGGCGGGACGATCCGGAACGATCCAAGGGCCAAATCCCTAGGATTTCTGCGGGTTTTATAGATTATTTGGGAGAACGTGAGAAGAACAAATGGTGCCCAGAAGAGGACTCGAACCTCCACGACCTTGCGATCGCCAGCACCTGAAGCTGGTGCGTCTACCAATTCCGCCATCTGGGCACGGGGTAGGAGCGGGCGCTTAGCGGCGGGGGTTGGCGCTTGTCAACCGCGCTGCACGGGCGCGGCGCGATTATTTTGCCGAAGCGCGGATTTGCGTCGCCGCCGGCGACACATGCCCTTGCCCCCGCGGGCGCTTCGCGGCATGGGAGCGCGAGCGGCGCCGTGGCGCCGGTGGAGAATCGGATACAGGGCGACGCGATGCGCAACCTCGACGGACAATTGATCACGGTGCTGGGTGGCGGCGGATTCGTCGGCCGCTATGTCGTGCAACGCCTGCTGACGCTGGGCGCGCGGGTGCGCGTCGCGCAGCGCGACCCGCGCGCGGCGGTGTTCCTGAAGCCGCTCGGCGGCCTGGGCCAGACGCAGTTCGTCGCCGCCGACGTGCGCGATGCGGCGAGCGTCGCGCGCGCGGTCCAGGGCAGCGACGCCGTCGTCAACCTCGCCGGCAGCTTCGACGCGATGCACGCGGTGCAGGCGGAGGGCGCCGGCCATGCCGCCGCCGCCGCGAAAGCCGCCGGCGCGCGCGCCTTCGCCCATGTTTCGGCGATCGGCGCCGATCGCGACAGCGCCTCGGCCTATGGCCGCAGCAAGGGCGACGGCGAGGCCGCGGTCCGTGCCGCCTTCCCCGAAGCGACGATTCTGCGCCCGTCGATCGTCTTCGGGCGCGAGGACCGGTTCATCAACCGTTTCGCGGCGCTGATGCGCATGACGCCGGTCGTCCCGGTGATCGCGCCGGCAACGAAGCTCCAGCCCGTCTATGTCGGCGATGTCGCCGATGCGGTGGTCGCGGCGCTCGCCGCGCCGGTCGCTGGCGACCTGTTCGAACTGGGCGGGCCGCAGGTGTTGACGATGGCCGCGCTGCAGCAATGGATCGCCGCCGCGACCGGACGAAAGCGGCTGTTCGTCGAGATGCCCGATGCCGTCGCGGGGGCGCTCGCCGCCGGGCTGGGCTGGCTGCCCGGCGCGCCGATCACCCGCGATCAGTGGCGGATGCTGCAGGTCGACAATGTCGTCGCCCCCGGCGCCGCCGGGCTCGCGCAGCTCGGCATCACGCCCACGTCGCTCGCCGCGGTCGCCGAGGGCTGGCTCGTCCAGTATCGCCGCCACGGCCGCTTTGCCGGGGCCGCGGCGCGTTAACCGCCCGCTCCGGCGCGCCCGGGCGCGCGCTTTTCAAATAGCGGCTGGAAAAATCCGCACGCGCTGCGTAGGTCCGTCAGGGAAAGGGGCGTCCGGCACCGAGCCGGCCGCCCCTTCGCCTATTCGTCTTCGCTTCGCAGGATCGTCCATGCCCCCAGCCGATTTGCCGTTCGCTCCCCCTCCCTCCCCGCTTGCCCCTCCCCCTGGGCGCGCGTCGGCGGGAGAGCGTCGATGAGCCTGTGGCTGACCGCGATCATCCTCGGCATCGTCGAGGGGCTGACCGAATTCCTGCCCGTCTCCTCGACCGGCCACCTGATCCTCGCGACCGAGCTGCTCGGCTATGACGCGGCGCGCTGGGCGGTGTTCAACATCGCGATCCAGCCGGGCGCGATCCTGGCGATCGTCGTCCTCTACCGGCGGCTGTTCCGCGAGATGATCGTCGGCTTCTTCCGGCGCGATCCGGTGGCGATCGCCTTCGTGCGCAACCTGCTGCTCGCCTTCCTGCCCGCGGTCGTCCTGGGGCTCGCGTTCGGCGATTATATCGAGGCGCTGCTCGAAAACGCCGTCGTCGTCGCCTGGGCGCTGGTGATCGGTGGGTTCGCCATCCTGCTCGTCGAGCGGTTCGCGAAACCCGTCGACAGCGGCGGGGTCGCGGCGCTGACGACGCGCCAGTCGATCATCGTCGGCCTTGTCCAGTGCATCGCGATGATCCCCGGGGTCAGCCGCTCGGGCGCGACGATCATGGGCGCGATGGCGCTCGGCATCGACCGCAAGACCGCCGCCGAATTCAGCTTCTTCCTTGCCCTGCCGACGCTGACCGGCGCGACGGTGCTGCAGCTTGCCAAGCATCACGACGCGATCACCCGGAACGACCTGGGCCTGATCGCGCTCGGCGCGTTCGTGTCCTTCATCGTTGCCTGGGCGGTGATCAAAGCCTTCCTCGCCGTCGTGACGCGATACGGATTCGGCCCCTTCGCCTGGTATCGAATCATCGTCGGCGCCGCGGCGCTGGTCTGGCTAGCCCTGAGATAGGTCCGATATTTTACTAATTTTGAAAGATGATTGCGTGAGATAAGCGACTTTCCAGAATCGAGCAGATTTAAGGTCAGTATTACTGCCTTAAATCTGCTTTTCCTGATGACAGCCTTTCGGCGCTCCTGCATCCGCCCTCGCAACGAAGGGAAAAAATGCATGGCTGCCGATCGCATGCTCCAGTTCGTGGGGCACGACCAATCCTATCCCGACAAGCGCTCGCCGGAGGAGCGCGCGCGCGATTTCCGCGAGATCGCCGAGCGCTACGCCGCGCCCGACGCGCGCGAGCAGTCGGCGCGCTGTTCGCAGTGCGGCGTGCCCTATTGCTCGGTGCATTGCCCGCTGCACAACCACATCCCCGAATGGCTGCGCCTGACCGCGGAGGGGCGGCTGCGCGAGGCGTACGAACTGTCGAACGCGACCTCGACTATGCCCGAGATCTGCGGCCGCATCTGCCCGCAGGACCGGTTGTGCGAAGGCAATTGCGTGATCGAGAGCGCGGGTCACGGCGCCGTGACCATCGGCAGCGTCGAGAAATACATCACCGACACCGCCTGGGCCGAGGGCTGGGTCGAGCCGGTCCGCGCGGGCCCGGCGACGGGCCAGTCGGTGGGCATCGTCGGCGCCGGCCCGGCCGGGCTGACCGCCGCCGAATATCTGCGCGTCGTGGGGCACGAGGTGCATGTCTATGACCGCCACGACCGCGCCGGCGGCCTGCTCACCTACGGCATTCCCGGCTTCAAGCTGGAGAAGGAGGTGGTGATGCGCCGCATCGAGCGGCTCGCCGAAAGCGGCATCCACTTCCACGCCGGGTTCGAGGTGGGCCGGGACGCGACGCTCGACGCGCTGCGCCAGCGGCACGACGCGGTGCTGATCGCGACCGGCGTCTACAAGGCGCGCGAGATCGCCGTCCCCGGCAAGGATGCCGAGGGCGTGGTCGCCGCGCTCGACTATCTGATCGCCTCGAACCGCAAGGGGTTCGGCGACGCGGTCCCCGCCTTCGACGACGGGCGGCTGAATGCCGAGGGCAAGCATGTCGTCGTCATCGGCGGCGGCGACACCGCGATGGACTGCGTCCGCACCGCGATCCGCCAGGGCGCGAAGTCGGTCAAATGCCTCTATCGCCGCGACCGGGAGAATATGCCGGGCTCGCAGCGCGAAGTCGCCAATGCCGAGGAGGAAGGCGTCGAGTTCGTGTGGCTGGCGGCGCCCGAGCGCTTCACCGCCGACAAGGCGGTCCGGCAGGTCGCGGCGCAGGGCATGCGTCTCGGCGCCCCCGACGCGAGCGGCCGCCGCAACCCCGAGCCCGATCCGGGCCGCAGCTTCGACCTGCCCGCCGATATGGTGATCAAGGCGCTCGGCTTCGACCCGGAGGAACTGCCGCACCTGTTCGGCGCCCCCGACCTCAGCGTCACGCGCTGGGGCACGCTGCGCGTCGATCACCAGACGATGATGACCAGCCTGCCCGGCGTGTTCGCCGCGGGCGACATCGTGCGCGGCGCCAGTCTGGTCGTCTGGGGCATCCGCGACGGCCGCGACGTCAGCGAACAGATGGCAAAGTGGTTGAAGGTCAAGGCAAAAACCGAAAAGAAGGCGGCATGATCAACAGGAAGGAATCATGACCATGTCGAGCTGGAAATCGCTGGCGCTCGCCGGCACCGTCGCGCTGCTGTCCCCCGCCGCGCCCGCCTGGGCCGAACCCGAGGAAGCGCCGGCGGCAGAGGTCGTCGCCGACGATTCGATGCTGAGAGAAAGCAGCCTTGCCGATGCCAAGACGCGGATGCGCAAGGAAATGGACGAAGCCATCGCGCTCGTCGAAAAGATATTCGCGACCGACACGCTGCCGCCGATCGACCCCGCGCAGCTCGCGCTCGCGCAGCAGACGACCGCCGCGCTGATTCCCGCGGGCAGTCTCGAGCGGATGCTCGACAATCTCTACGGCAAGGTCTTCAAGTCGATCATGGCGCAGGTCGACGGCGCGTCGGACCTGATGATCGGCATCAAGACCGGCGTCGACAGCGACACGATCGCCGCGCTCGACGCGCCGAGCAAGCAGGCGATCGCCGACCTGTTCGACCCCCATCGCAAGCAGCGCGAAGAGCAGGTGACCGCCGTCATCAAGCCGGTGATCAGCGAGGTGCTCGCCGACCTCGAACCGCCGATGCGCGCCGGACTTGCGCGCGCCTATGCCCGCACCTTCGCCGCCGACCAGCTCGGCCAGTTCAACACCTTCTTCGCCACCCCCGCCGGTCAGGCCTATGCCCGCGAATGGATGGCGCTGCAGGCCGATCCGGAGGTGATGCTGGCGATGATCAAGGCCGTCCCGCCGCTGGCCGACAAGGTCATCGACCGCGCGCCGCAGGTCGAGGGTCAGCTCAAGGAGCTGCCGAAGGAACGCGCGCTGGCCGACCTGAGCGATGCCGAACTGCGCAAGCTCGCCAAACTGCTCAAGGTCGACGTCAAGACGCTCAAGGAAACGCGTGATTCGTGGGATGCGCCGGTCGAAACCACCGAAGCCGCGGCCAGCGACGAATGGAGCTATAGCGACGATGCCGTTGACGCGGCCGCCGCAGCCGCGGACGATTACGACGCGGGCCACGACCGCTCCAACTGGTCCGAGGCCGACCGCAAGGCGGTCGAGGAACTGGAAGCGGCAACCCACGAAGCCGAACAGACCGCCGCCGCCAACGCGCGCAAGCGGCTCGGCATGACCGATCCGACCTCATAGTCAGGAACGAAGACATGACCCATTACCCCACCCCCGACCATGCGCGGCTCGCTGAAACCGGCATGTATCGCCCCGACCTCGAATCCGATGCCTGCGGCGTCGGGCTGGTCGCGGCGACCGACGGCAAGCCGTCGCGCCGCGTCGTCGATGCGGCGATCGAGGCGCTGCGCGCGGTGTGGCACCGCGGCGCGGTCGATGCCGACGGCAAGACGGGGGACGGGGCGGGCATCCATGTCGACCTGCCCGAACGCTTCTTCGACGATGCGATCGCGGCGTCGGGGCACAAGGTGCGCCCGAACCGCCTCGCCGTCGGCATGGTCTTCCTGCCGCGCACCGACCTGGGCGCGCAGGAAGCGTGCCGGACGATCGTCGAGGCGGAGATCATCGACGCGGGCTACACCATCTACGGCTGGCGGCAGGTGCCCGTCGACGTGTCGGTGATCGGCGACAAGGCGCAGCGTACGCGCCCGGAGATCGAGCAGATCATGATCGCCGGCCCGCTGCCCGAGGAGCAGTCGCTCGCCGAATTCGAAAAGCAACTCTACCTCGTCCGCCGCCGGATCGAGAAGAAGGTGATCGCGGCGCAGATCCACGATTTCTATATCTGCTCCCTCTCGGGCCGCTCGATCATCTACAAAGGGCTATTCCTGGCCGAGAGTCTGGCCGATTTCTATCCCGACCTGACCAACCGCCTGTTCGAAAGCCGGGTCGCGATCTTCCACCAGCGCTATTCGACCAACACCTTCCCGCAATGGTGGCTGGCCCAGCCCTTCCGCTGCCTCGCGCACAATGGCGAGATCAACACGATCCGCGGCAACCGCAACTGGATGAAGAGCCACGAGATCAAGATGGCGAGCCTCGCCTTCGGCGAGCATTCGGAGGACATCAAGCCGGTGATCCCCGCGGGCGCCAGCGACACCGCGGCGCTCGACGCGGTGTTCGAGACGCTGTGCCGCGCCGGCCGCGACGCGCCGACCGCGAAGCTGATCCTCGTTCCCGAGGCATGGGGGCACGACGACGATATCCCCGACGCGCACAAGGCGATGTACGCCTATCTCGCCAGCGTCACCGAGCCGTGGGACGGCCCCGCCGCGCTGGCGATGACCGACGGCCGCTGGGCGGTGGCGGGGATGGACCGCAACGCGCTGCGCCCGCTGCGCTACACGCTGACCGCCGACAATCTGCTCGTCGTCGGATCGGAAAGCGGCATGGTGCTGCTGCCGGAGGCAAGCATCCGCAAGAAGGGCCGGCTCGGCCCCGGCCAGATGATCGCGGTCGACCTCGACGAAGGGACGCTTTACGAGGATCGCGCGATCAAGGACCGCATCGCCGGTGCGCAGGACTATGCTTCGCGCGTCAAGGGCTTCCGTACCATGGCCGACCTGCCGAAGGGCGGCAAGGCCAGCCTTCCCGCGTGGGACCGCGCCGAACTGCTGCGCCGCCAGGTCGCGGCGGGCCTGACGATGGAGGACATGGAACTGATCCTGTCGCCGATGGTCGAGGATGCCAAGGAAGCGATCGGGTCGATGGGCGACGATACGCCGCTCGCGGTCATCTCGGACAAGCCGCGCCACGTCGCGCAGTTCTTTCGCCAGAATTTCAGCCAGGTCACCAACCCGCCGATCGACTCCCTGCGCGAACGGCATGTGATGAGCCTCAACACCCGCTTCTCCAACCTCGGCAACATCCTCGACGAAAAGGGACAGAGCGCGCACGTCCTCGTCATCGATTCGCCGGTACTCGTCGGCGACGACTGGGATCGGTTGCGCGCCTATTTCGGCGACGCCGTCGCCGACATCGACTGCACCTTCGCCGCCGGCGACGACGCCTCGGCGCTGCGCGACGCGATCGCGCGCATCCGCCGCGAGGCGGAGGACGCGGTGCGCGCCGGGCGCAGCGAGCTGTTCCTGACCGACCAGGCCATCGGCCCCGACCGCGTCGGCGTCGCGATGGTGCTCGCCGCCGCCGCGGTCCACACCCATCTCGTGCGCAAGGGGCTGCGCAGCTACGCCTCGATCAACATCCGCTCGGCCGAGGTGCTCGACACCCACGCCTTCGCGGTGCTGGTCGGCGTCGGCGCAACCACCGTCCACGCCTATCTGGCCGAGGCGAGCATCGCCGATCGCCACGCGCGCGGTCTGTTCGGCGACCTGTCGCTCGACGACTGCCGCGCCCGCTTCCGCAAGGCGATCAACGACGGGCTGCTCAAGATCATGGCGAAGATGGGGATCGCGGTGATCTCCAGCTATCGCGGCGGCTATAATTTCGAGGCGGTCGGCCTGTCGCGCGCGCTCGTCAACGACCTCTTCCCCGGCATGCCGGCAAAGATTTCGGGCGAAGGCTATCAGTCGCTGTTCATCAACGCGACCGACAAGCACGAGGCGGCGTTCGACAATCGCGTCATCGCGCTGCCCGTCGGCGGTTTCTACCGCCAGCGCGCGGGGGGCGAGGCGCACGCCTATTCGGCGCAGCTCATGCACCTGCTCCAGACCGCGGTCGCGACCGACAGCTATTCGACCTATCTGCAATTCTCGCGCGGGGTCGACGATCTGCCGCCCGTCTATCTGCGCGACCTGCTCGAATTCAACTTTCCGCAGCAGGGCGTTCCGCTCGACAGCGTCGAGGCGATCACCGAGATCCGCAAGCGCTTCGTCACCCCCGGCATGTCGCTCGGCGCGCTGTCGCCGGAGGCGCACGAGACGCTGGCGATCGCGATGAACCGCATCGGCGCGAAGGCGGTGTCGGGCGAAGGCGGCGAGGACAGCGCGCGCTATCATCCCTATCCGAATGGCGACAATGCCAACAGCAACATCAAGCAGATCGCCAGCGGCCGTTTCGGCGTCACCGCCGAATATCTGGGCGCCTGCGACGAGATAGAGATCAAGGTCGCGCAGGGCGCCAAGCCCGGCGAGGGCGGCCAGCTTCCAGGCTTCAAGGTCACCGAGTTCATCGCGCGGCTGCGCCATTCGACGCCGGGCGTGATGCTCATATCCCCGCCGCCGCACCACGACATCTATTCGATCGAGGACCTCGCGCAGCTCATCTACGACCTCAAGCAGATCAACCCGCGCGCGCGCGTCTGCGTGAAGCTCGTCAGCTCCGCGGGCATCGGCACCGTCGCGGCGGGCGTCGCCAAGGCGCACGCCGACGTCATTCTCGTCTCGGGCAACACCGGCGGCACCGGCGCCAGTCCGCAGACCAGCATCAAATATGCCGGCACCCCGTGGGAAATGGGGCTGTCGGAGGTCAATCAGGTGCTGACCCTCAACGGGCTGCGCCATCGTATCCGCCTGCGCACCGACGGCGGGCTCAAGACCGGGCGCGACATCGTGATCGCGGCGATCCTCGGCGCCGAGGAGTTCGGCATCGGGACGCTCAGCCTCGTCGCGATGGGCTGCATCATGGTGCGCCAGTGCCATTCGAACACCTGCCCGGTCGGCATCTGCACCCAGGATGAAAAGCTGCGCGCCAAATTCGGCGGCAGCCCCGAAAAGGTCATCAACCTGATGACCTTCATCGCCGAGGAGGTGCGCGAGATTCTCGCCAGGCTCGGCTGCCGCAGCCTCGACGAGGTGATCGGGCGCACCGAACTGCTGCGTCAGGTCAGCCGCGGTGCCGAGCATCTCGACGATCTCGATCTCAATCCGCTGCTGGCCAAGGTCGATGCGCCCGACGAGGAGCGCCGGTCGCAGGGGCCGAACTTCCGCAACCCGGTGCCCGACAGCCTCGACGCGCAGATATTGAGCGACGCGAAGCCGCTGTTCGAGCGCGGCGAACGGATGCAGCTCACCTACAATGTCCGCAACACGCACCGCGCCGTCGGCACCCGTCTGTCGGCAGAGGTCACCGCGCGGTTCGGGATGAACGGGCTGGCCGACGACCATGTCCAGGTGCGTCTGCGCGGCACCGCGGGCCAGTCGCTCGGCGCCTTCCTGTGCAGCGGCATCACGCTCGAGGTGTTCGGCGACGCCAACGACTATGTCGGCAAGGGTCTGTCGGGCGGCCGTATCGTCGTGCGCCCGACGGTGTCGAGCCCGCTGGTCAGCCAGCACAACAGCATCGTCGGCAACACCGTCCTCTATGGCGCGACCGCGGGCACGCTGCTCGCCGCGGGGCAGGCGGGGGAGCGCTTCGCGGTGCGCAACTCGGGCGCGCGCGTCGTGATCGAGGGCTGCGGCGCGAACGGCTGCGAATATATGACCGGCGGCACCGCGGTGATCCTCGGCCCCGTCGGCTCGAACTTCGGCGCCGGCATGACCGGCGGCATGGCCTTCGTCCTCGACGAGGACGGCAGCTTCGAACGCCATGCGAACGGCGAATCGATCCAGTGGCAGCGGCTCGACAGCGCGCATTGGGAGGACGTGCTGAAGGCGCTGATCGCCGAGCATGCCGCGGCGACGGGCAGCCGCTGGTCGGCCGAAATCCTGTCCGACTGGGACCGCCGCCGCGCGCAGTTCTGGCAGGTCTGTCCGAAGGAGATGGTCGCCCGCCTCGCCCACCCGCTCAGCGACGCCGATATCGCGGTCGAAGCGGCGGAGTGACGCGGACGCGGCATGGACGGCGTGCCGCGTTCAGCGCAGCGAAAGCGACTCGCGCCTATGATCCGCGCTTCGATTTCCGGTCGAAAGGACGACGCCATGCGCTGGACCATCGCTGCCCTCCCCCTGCTCGCGCTCGCGGCGCCGCTGCCTGCGGCGGCGGGCGAACATGATACGCGCGGCGCCGTCGCGGCGCTGAACGACCCCCTGCTCCAGGATCGCATGGCCGACACGGTGACGGCGCTGGTCGGGGCGCTGATGCAGCTCAACGTCGGCCCGCTCGCGCAGGCCGTGGCGCAGATCGACCCCGAATCCGACGCCGCCTACATCCCGCCCGACGCGACGCTGGGCGAGGTCGCGGGCAAGGACGATCCCTATTATGCCGAGCGGATGGGCGACGACGTTCGCGCCGGCGCGCGCATGGCCGGCCACGCGGCCTCGGCGCTGGCGGCCTATGCCCCGGTCCTCAAGGACATGGCGCGCGACCTTGCCGCCCAATGGGAACGCGAACGCGACGCCGCGCGGCGCTGAAAACCGCCATAGCCGTTGCGCCCCGCAGCCGCTATGTCGAAGCCATGTGGCAGCTCTATCAATTTCCGCTTTGTCCCTTTTCCCGCAAGATCAGGCTTTTGCTGGGCGAAAAGGGGGTTGGCTATGAATTGCTGCGCGAGTCGCCGTGGGAGCGGCGCGACGAGTTCATCGACCTCAATCCCGCCGGCCGCACCCCGGTGATGGTCGACGAGGGTCGCGGGCAGGTGCTGATCGACAGCAATGCGATCGCCGAATATTTCGAGGAGACGGTCGAGGGCAAGGCGATGATCAACGGCACCGCCGCGCAGCGTGCCGAGATCCGCCGTCTGGTCGCGTGGTTCGACCAGGATTTCTTTTACGAGGTGACGGGCCCGCTGCTGTTCGAGCGGATGCAGAAGCGCATCGTCCACCGCCAGCCCCCCGACGGCGGCGCGCTGCGCGAGGCGATGAAGGCGGCGAACAACCATCTCGACTATGTCGACTATCTGATCGACCACCGCACCTGGCTCGCCGGCGCGACGATGAGCCTCGCCGACCTCGCCGCCGCCGCGCACATCTCGGTCGCCGACTATCTGGGCGGCATCGACTGGACCGGGCACGAGCAGACCAAGGGCTGGTATTCGGGGCTCAAGTCGCGCCCCAGCTTCCGCCCGCTGCTCGCCGAGCGGATGGAGATCATCACCCCGCCGAAATACTACGAAGACGTGGACTTTTGACGCGCCACGGAATGCGAAGCGTTCCGAAGCAGCCTGCCCCTGCGAAGGCAGGGGTCAACCCCCGCGAAAGCGGGGGTCGGTGGCACCCTGACATCGTCCCATCGGGGCGGACAACCGCAACCTGGGCCCGGCCTCCATCTACCCCCGGCGCCGTGCCGTCAGCAGATAGTTGAGCGCCTCGCTGCCGCCGAGCTTGAACCCCCGCGCCGGCGACGGCGACAGGCCGGTGCGGTCGACCACCTCCAGCCCCGCCCCCTCGATCAGGCCGGTCAGTTCGTCAGGCCGCAGGAAGCGGTCCCAGTCGTGGGTGCCGCGCGGCACCGCGCCGACCCGCTCGGCCGCCTCGACGAGCAGCAGCTTCGACAGCGTCGTGCGGTTCGGCGTCGACAGGATCATCAGCCCTTCCGGCGCGAGCCGCGCCGCCAGTTCGGCGACGAAGGCGGCCGGGTCGGCGACATGCTCGACCACCTCCATCGAGGTGACGAGGTCGAAGGTCGCGGGCGGCAGCGCGGCCAGTTCGCCCGCGTGATAGGCGATCGCCAGCCCCTGCCCCGCCGCATGCGCGCGCGCCGCGCCGATATTCTCGGGTGCCGCGTCGACGCCCGTCACCGCCGCGCCCATGCGCGCCAGCGGCTCGGCGAGCAGCCCGGCGCCGCAGCCGACATCGAGCGCGGACCTGCCGGCAAGCGGACGGCGCTCGCGGCTGTCGGCGTGCCAGTGCGCGTCGATCTGCTCCCGGATATAGGCGAGGCGGACCGGGTTCAGGCGATGGAGCATCGCCGAGGACCCGCGCGGGTCCCACCAGTCGGCGGCGAGCGCCCCGAAATGGGCGGCTTCCTGCGGATCGATCGTCGCGGCGTTCATGCCCCGCGATGTGGCACTCCTGCCCCGGCGACGCAAGAAAATTGCCGTCCGGGCGCGGTCGACGCGGCATCGGAACGCCTGCGATTGCCCGCAGCCAAGAAAATATATCCCCGCCGCCCGCTCGCCGCCTTGCCATAGCCCCTCCCCTTGCCTAACAGCGGCGCGCCCGCAGGATTCCACGGAAAAGTTGCAGGCGATACCAGTTGCGGAAGGCAGGACGAGATGGCGCGGATCGTGATGAAATTCGGAGGCACGTCGATGGCGGGCACCGAGCGGATTCGCACCGTCGCGAAACTCGTCGCGCGCGAAGTGGCCCAGGGCAACGAAGTCGCCGTAGTCGTCTCCGCGATGGCGGGCGAGACCGATCGGCTGGTCAATTTCTGCCGCGAGGCCAACCCGCGCTACGACCCCGCCGAATATGACGTCGTCGTCGCATCGGGCGAACAGGTGACGTCGGGCCTGCTCGCGCTGACCCTGCAGGCAATGGGCACGCCGGCGCGAAGCTGGCTGGGCTGGCAATTGCCGATCCGCACCGAGGAGGTCCACGCCCGCGCCCGCATCCACGAGATCGAGACCGGCGCGCTGTCCGCGGCGATGGCGCGCGGCGAAGTGGCGGTGATCCCGGGCTTTCAGGGCCTGATGGAGGACGGCCGCGTCGCGACGCTCGGCCGCGGCGGGTCGGACACCAGCGCGGTCGCGGTCGCGGCGGCGGTAAAGGCGGACCGCTGCGACATCTACACCGACGTCGACGGCGTCTACACCACCGACCCGCGCATCGTCGCACGCGCCCGCAAGCTCGATTATGTGACCTACGAGGAAATGCTCGAACTGGCGAGCGTCGGCGCCAAGGTGCTCCAGACCCGCTCGGTCGGACTCGCGATGAAGGAAGGCGTGCGCGTGCAGGTGCTCTCCAGCTTCGTCGAGGGCGACGAGGCGCCGAAGCGGGGCACGATGATCGTCAGCGACGAGGAAATAGAGGAACTCCACATGGAACGGCAGCTCATCACCGGCATCGCTCTGGCCAAGAATGAGGCGAAGATCATCGTCACCCGCGTGCCCGACCGCCCGGGCGCGGTCGCCAGCATCTTCGGCCCGCTGGCCGCGGCGGGGATCAACGTCGACATGATCATCCAGAATGTCGGCCGCGACAAGGGCGAGACCGACGTGACCTTCACCGTGCCCGAAACCGACCTCATCCGCTCGATCGACCTGCTGGAGGCCGCGAAGGACAAGATCGGCTTCAACCGTATCCTGTCGGACGACAAGGTCGCGAAGATCAGCGTCGTCGGCGTCGGGATGAAGAGCCACGCCGGCGTCGCGAGCACGATGTTCCGCGCGCTCGCGGACCGCGGCATCAACATCCAGGCCATCTCGACCAGCGAGATCAAGGTCAGCGTGCTGATCGACGAGGACGAGACCGAACTCGCGGTGCGCGTGCTGCACACCGCCTACGGGCTCGACGCCGAACAATAGCCTCCCCGCGACCTGTCGACGCATCCCCATCGGTCCGTCGCAGACGGGGAACATTGGACCGGCCCCGCGAGTTTCCTGTTCGCCGCAGCATGACGGTATGCCTGCGGCATTTTGCAGGAGACTGAAAATGGCCAACCCGAACCAGCAGGGTCAGAACCCCCAGAAGGGAGGCCGCGATCAGGGTCGCGAGCAGCAACAGCAGCAGCAGGGCGGTCAGAACCGCCAGCAGGGCGAACAGCCGCGCCGCGATCAGCAGAATCGCGAACCGCAGCAGCGCTGACAAGACTGCATGAAAAAAGGGCCGCCCCAGCCGGGACGGCCCCTTTTTGCTGCGCCGGTCAGAAACGCGCCTTGATCGTTCCGCCCCAGGTGCGCGGGTCGCCGGGCAGGCCGGTAATCAGGCCCGTATTGCCCGGCCCGACGCTGAGCTGGTCGATATAGTTCCGATCGAAGGCATTGCGGACCCAGGCGAAGAGGTCGAAGCCGCTCTCCGTCCGGAACCCGGCGCGGAAGTTCGACAGCGAATAGCCCTTGACCCAGGTATAGGCCGACGGCGTCGGGTTCGACGACCAGTCCGACCGGTAGCTGCCGTCATAGCCGAAATAGAATTGCCCATCCTGGTCGAAGAGCTTCGACTCCGCATTGACCTCGGCCCCGAAGGAAAAGGCCCATTTCGAAACCCCCGGCAGCCACTGGCCCGAAACATCGCAGTTCGGCGGACTGTTCGTCCCACCCGACTGTTCGGGCGCGCACGGCGCATCGACGAATTTCACATATTTGGCGTCCGTATAGGCGCCGTTGACATAGGCCCGGAAGCGTTCGCTCGGACGGATCGAGAAATCGCCCTCGACGCCCTGCGTCCGCACCTTCCCCGCATTGGCAAGATAGCCGCGCAGCACGCCGAACTGGCCGTTGTTCACATTGGCCTGGAAATTCTTGATGTCGGTGCGAAAGGCGGTGAGGTTGAAGGTCGCGCGGCGATCCCAGAACTCCGTCTTGATGCCGACTTCATAGTGATTGACCGACTCCGGCTTCACCGTCGCGGCGCCGAGCAGCGGATTGTTGTTCGCATCGTTCGGCACGCCATTCTGGTTGATCCCGCCCGATTTGAACGTCTTGGCATAGGTCGCATAGAGGAGCAGGTCGCGCGTCGCCTTGTATGTCGCGGTCAGGTCATAGCTGAAGTTCCAGTCGCTGAACTCGGGCGCATATTCCTGCGGCGCGAACACGCCGAGCCGCGCGAGCGTGACCGCGTCGGTCGGCCCGAAAACGACCGGCGTTCCGTCGCCCGCGAAGACGCGCCGCTGATAAAAGCCCTCCTTCTTGTCGTAGTTCAGCCGGACGCCGGGCTGGATCGTGAACTGGTCGCTGATCTTCCAGCTCGCCTTCCCGAACAGCGCGGCGCTGGTATTTTTCAGGAACTGGGTGTTGATCGCGGTCAGCCCGTCGAGCACCGACGGGGTGCAAGCAAGCTGGTTCGACGCACTCGGGCCGCAACCGGTCACCAGCGGATCGAAGAGCGTCGAATCGCTTCCAGGATTGAGCGTCCAGCGGCTCGACGCCGGGCCGTGCTGTTCGGTCCCCTGCGTGTCGATGCGCTGGTAATAGTAGAAGCCGCCGAGCACGAAGTCGAAGCGGTCGCCGGTATAATTATAGCGCAGTTCCTGCGTATACTGGTTCTGCTGCGACGGGTTCTGCGACTTGGTGACGATCGGCAGGCCGGTGAAGTCGCGATCGTTCTCGGGCTGCCAATCCCAATAGCGCCACGCGGTGACCGAGGTCAGCGTGCCGGGGCCGACGTCCCATTTGACGCGCAGCGCGACACCGCCGATCTCGTTCCCGGCGTTGAGGCTGGCGTCGAGGTCGGTCAGCCGGTCATAGGGATTGGTGCTCGGCACGGTATAGCCCTGCGCCGCGGCCAGCGCGGCATATTGGCGGTTCAGCGGGCGCTGCGTCGCGCCGGTGCGGACGAACACCGAGGCGCAGCATACCGCATCCTGCTTGCTCCAGTCGCCCGACAGGGTGACGCTGAGATCATCATTCGGCTGCCACAGCAACTGGCCGCGAATGCCGATATTGTCCTGGCTCTGGACCCAGCGGTCGGTGGTGACGTTATAGATGGTGCCGCGGCGGCTGGTCGAAGAAAGCGCGATGCGCGCCGCGAGATGGTCGGTGAGCGGGCCCGAGATGGCGGCCTTCGCCTGCTTGAAATTCAGATTGCCGATGCTGATCTCGGCCTTGCCCTCGAAATCGAAGGTCGGCTGGTTGGTCGTGATGTTGATCGCGCCGGCGGTGGTGTTCTTGCCATAGAGCGTGCCCTGCGGCCCGCGCAGCACCTCGATCTGCGCGACGTCGAGGAAATCGAAGGTCGCGGAGGCGACGCGCGAATAATAGACGTCGTCGACATAGATGCCGACCCCCTGCTCGATCCCATCGTTGGTCAGGCCGAAAGGCGCGCCGATGCCGCGGATGTTGACTGCGGTATTGCGCGGGTTCGACGAATAGAATTGCAGCGTCGGCGCCAGTTGCTGGAGCCGCCCGACGTTGAAACTGCCGGTGTTGTCGATCTGGTCGCCGCCGACGACCGAAATGGCGATCGGCACGTCCTGCGCGGTTTCGGCACGGCGGCGCGCGGTGACGACGATGTCGCCGCCATAGCTGCCGCTGCCTTGGGCATTGGGGGCCGCATCGAGGGCCGCATCGGGCCGGGGCGCATCGCCGGCCTCCTGTGCGGCGGCGGGCTCTGCCGCGAACAGCAGGGCAAGGGCAAGGGTCCAATAGGATGCCGGAAAGGTCCGGCGGACGGAAGAATATCGGGCAGTCATGGCAATTTCCTGTTGCAAGAAAATTGCCACATCCGGTGGTCCGGTCTGCGGCAGTCGTGGGGGATTATCCCCCGGTCGGGAGCTTGGATCAGTTGGGGTAGCGGTGCCGTTCGGTCACATCGACCTGCACCAGCCGCCCTTCGTGAACGGTGAGCTGGATCGCACCGAAGCGCAGCTTTTCGAGCGCGTCGAGCACCGTCTGGATCGCGCGGGGCACCGGCTCGCGATCCGGTTTGGCGTGAGTATCGCTTGTCATGTCATCCCTTTCCCTCTCGTGAATCGTCTGGAGTCGTCGCGCCAGACTAAATCTAGTTTTTTGGTTGACAATGATTGATTTGCTTTGTGCGCCAAAAGGAGCGGTTGGCGCGCCGAACGGAATCGGGCGCGCGACCGGACGTTGATGGCGAATGCGGCAATCCATTGCGCCGGCGCCCCGCTGCTGGCAAAGGCGCTTGCGATGAGCAAATTGAATGAACTGATGGCGCGCGGCACCGAACTTCTCGGCAGCGATTACGCCATCCTCTGCGGCGCGATGAGCTGGGTTTCTGAGCGCCACCTGGTCAGCGCGATCAGCAATGCCGGCGGCTTCGGCGTCATCGCCTGCGGCGCGATGACCCCCGAACTGCTCGATGCGGAGATCGCGGCGACCAGGACGCTCACGAAGCGCGGCTTCGGCGTCAACCTGATCACCATGCACCCCCAGCTTTTCGACCTGATCGCCGTGTGCACCAGCCACGGCGTCGGGCATGTCGTGCTGGCGGGGGGCCTGCCGCCGAAGGGCAGCCTCGAGGCGATCAAGGCATCGGGCGCGAAGGTCATCTGCTTCACGCCGACGCTGGCGCTGGGAAAGAAGCTGGTCCGCTCGGGCGTCGATGCGCTGGTGATCGAGGGGATGGAGGCGGGCGGCCATATCGGCCCCGTCTCGACCAGCGTCCTCGCGCAGGAGATATTGCCCGAACTGGCGGGCGAGGTGCCGATCTTCGTCGCGGGCGGCATCGGCCGCGGTGAGGCGATCGCCGGCTATCTGGAAATGGGGGCTTCGGGCGTCCAGCTCGGCACGCGCTTCGTCTGCGCGACCGAAAGCATCGCGCACCCCGCCTTCAAGAAGGCCTTCATCCGTGCCTCGGCGCGCGACGCGATCGCCAGCGTGCAGATCGACCCGCGCCTGCCGGTGATCCCGGTCCGCGCGCTCAAGAACGCCGGGACCGAAGCCTTCACCGCCAAGCAGCGCGAGGTCGCGAATTTGCTCGACGCCGGGACGGTCGACATGCCCGCCGCCCAGCTGGAGATCGAGCATTACTGGGCGGGCGCGCTGCGCCGCGCGGTGATCGACGGCGACGTCGAAAACGGCTCGTTAATGGCAGGGCAATCTGTCGGCATGGTAACAGGCGAAGAGAGCGTCGCAGAGATTATCGCATCGCTGGCACGGCAGGCCGAAGCGGCCTTGCAAACTCGGGGTTGACGCCGCATCGCAGGTGCGGTTGGGGAGAAGGTCATGAAATTGTCGCGCAAGATCATCGTAGCCGGGCTGCTGGCGAGCGTCGCCGCCTGCGCCCCGAAGCCGCCGCCGCCCCCCCCGCCCCCGCCGCCGCCGCCGCCGGTGGTGATCGTGGTGCCGCCGCGTCCGCTGCCGCCGGGCAGCGCCTCGCTGACCCAGATCCTGCCGGGCCGCGCGCTCGACGGCCGCTTCGTCACGGCGAACAGCAACCTCAGCGGCGACCGCGCCTTCTGGCAGCTCAAGATCGGGCTCAACGTCGCCGCGATCGGGTGCCGCGGGCTCGAGGAAGCGTCGCTGGTCTCGGCCTACAACACCATCATCAAAACGCATGCCAAGGTGATCCGTTCGACCGAAAAGACGGTGATCAGCGAGCTCGGCAAGGAAACGAAGACCAACGGCATCTCGGCGCGCGACAAGCTGTCGACGCAGCTTTTCAACTATTTCGCGCAGCCCCCGGCGCAGCGCGATTTCTGCCCGCGCGCCAACGAGGTCGCCCAGCTCGTCTCGACCTCCCCCAGCGCGCAGGTCGTCGAACAGGCGGGGACGCTGCTCGCGCGGCTCGACCAGCCCTTCGTCGATTTCTATGAGGCCTATGCCCGGTATCAGGCCGACGTCGCGGCGTGGGACGCCAAATATGCGCCGGCGCCGGCGATCATGACGACGCCGGCGATCGACACCGCGGTGCAGCCGGCGACCGGCACGGTCACGGCGCCGGTCGACGGCTGAGCCTTTTCGCGGGGGGATGCGCGCGGCAGCGATGGCGTTGCCGCCGGGCTTCTGATAGCAGGGCTGGCGATGACCAATGCCCCTCCCCCGCCCTCGACCGCCGCACAGTCGGCCCGCACGATCCTGACGCGGCTGCACGAGGTGATGGCGTCGCGCACCAATGCGCAGGGAAAGCTCAACCAGGTCGTCGGCATCATCGGCGAATGCCTCCACAGCGAGGTCTGCTCGATCTATCTGCTGCGTGGCGGCACGCTCGAACTCTATGCGACGCGCGGCCTCAACCAGGATGCGGTGCACGTCACCCGCCTCGCGCTCGGCGAAGGGCTGGTCGGCACGATCGCCCAGCAGATCGAGACGCTGAACCTCGACGAGGCGGCCGCGCACCCGGACTTTTCCTATCGCCCGGAAACCGGCGAGGAACTGTTCCACAGCTTCGCCGGCGTCCCGATCATCCGCCGCGAGCAGGCGGTCGGGGTGCTTTGCGTCCAGCAGAGCGACCCGCGCCGCTATGAAGAGATCGAGATCGAGACGCTGCAGACCGTCGCGATGGTGCTGTCCGAACTGATCGCCAACGCCGACCTCGTCGACACCACCGCGCGGATCGACGCCGCGGCGGCCGATCAGTCGGCGCAGCGGCTGACCGGCCAGAAGCTCGTCGACGGCATGGGGGCCGGCATCGCGGTGTTCCACCAGCCGCGCATCACCATCGAACATACGGTCGCCGACGATATCGAGGCCGAGCGCCACCGCGTTTACGCCGCCTTCGACAAGATGCGCGAGCAGATCGACCGGATGGCCAGCCAAGCGGAGTTCGGCATCGGCGGCGAGCATGAGGAGGTTCTCGAAACCTACAAGATGTTCGCCTATGACGAGGGCTGGTCGCGGCGGATCAACGAGGCGATCGACAGCGGCCTGACCGCCGAGGCGGCGATCGAGCGCGTCCAGCAGCGCACCCGGATGCGGATGCGCCAGATCGACGACCCGCTGCTGCGCGACCGCATGCACGATCTGGAGGATCTGTCGAACCGGCTGATCCGCATCGTGTCGGGACAGATGGGCACCGCGGCGCAGATGGGCCTGCGGCACGATTCGATCCTGATCGCGCGCAACCTGGGCCCCGCCGAACTGCTCGAATATGACCGGCGGCGGCTCAAGGGCGTGGTGCTCGAGGAAGGCTCGCTGACCGCGCATGTCATCATCGTCGCGCGCGCGATGGGGGTGCCGGTGCTCGGCCGCGCCCGCGCGGTGCGCACCGCGGTTCGCGAAGGCGACCTGCTGCTGCTCGACGCGGGCGCCGGAACGCTGCACGTCCGCCCGACGCAGGCGGTGCAGGACGCGTTCGACGCCAAGCTCGAACTGTCGCAGAAGCGCCGCGCGAGCCTCGCGGCGCTGCGCGACCTGCCCGCGGTCACCCGCGACGGCGTGCCGATCGAACTGATGATCAACGCCGGGTTGCGCGAGGACATCGCCGCGCTCGACCTGACCGGCGCGGGCGGGATCGGGCTGTTCCGCACCGAGTTCCAGTTCCTCGTTTCCGCCACCCTGCCCCAGCGCGAGCGGCAGCAGCGCCTCTATCGCGACGTGCTCGACGCGGCGGGCGACCGCCCGGTGGTCTTCCGCACCGTCGACATCGGCGGCGACAAGTCGCTGCCCTACATGAATGTCGACGAGAATGCGCTGGAGGAGAATCCGGCGATGGGCTGGCGCGCGCTGCGCCTCGCGCTCGACCGCGAAGGCCTGCTCAAGGTCCAGGCGCGCGCGCTGATGGAGGCGGCCGCCGGGCGGACGCTGAACGTCATGTTCCCGATGGTGTCCGAACCGTGGGAATATGAAGCGGCGCGCGATCTGTTCGTTCGCCAGCGCGCCTGGCTGAAACAGCATGACAAGAAGCTGCCCGCCGCGATCCGCTACGGCGCGATGCTGGAGGTGCCGGGGCTGATCGAAACGCTCGACCTGATGCTGCCGCATCTCGACTTCCTGTCGATCGGCACCAACGACCTCACGCAGTTCCTGTTCGCCGCCGACCGCGCCCACCCGCGCCTTGCCGAGCGCTACGACTGGCTGTCGCCGACGGTGATGCGCTACATCGCGCGCGTGGTGAAGATCGTCGCGGACAGCAAGGTCCAGCTCGGCGTGTGCGGAGAGATGGGCGGCCGCCCGCTGGAGGCGATGGCACTGCTCGGCGTCGGGATCGAGCGATTGTCGATCACCCCGGCGGGCGTCGGCCGGGTCAAGGCGATGATCCGCTCGCTCGACCTCGGCGCGCTGCGCGCCGACATTCCGGCAATCCTGGCGCACCCCTCCTCCACCCCGCGCGCGCAATATCTCGACTGGGCAAAGGCGCATGGGGTGGATCTGGGGGAATAGAAACGCGCTGAAATTTACGTTGAGAAAGCAATAGATCAACCGATAGCTGGCACAATATGTCCTGTCGGTTCGTTGGCTTCTTCTTTCGCCACAACGATTATGCGTTCAGCAAGCCAGAGGCACCCCCAAGCAAGCAGAAGCCCTGCGGGGACATCGATGACATAATGCCAGCGACTGGCAACCGATGTCACGAGGATGAAGAAGAGGATGATCGAATAAGACGGCAGGAGTATCCGGCCATGCTTCCGTGCGAAGAGGAAAAAGAGAAATGCGCCTGCCGCATGGAGTGACGGCATCGCGGCGAGACCGACGGTAAAGTGGGTGCTCCCATGACGTGCGATCCACGCCGGCCCCTCGGCGACCGAGTTGCGGTAGAATTCCAGCATACCGAGCTGCCCCGGCGTGATCGTCGGATCAACCCCAGTTTCATAAATGAACGGGCCGATCGCCAGTGCCGCAAGATAGGCCAGAGCGCCGAGCGATTGTACTAGCAGTACGGCTACGACCAAGGTTCTGAAATGGGTTGGTGTTTTGATCGCGTGATAGAGAAAGCTGATGTAAAACAACGCGATGAACGCGATCATATAGAAATTAGATTCATATGGGATGAATACGAAGATATTTTCGCGGATATAATCGCATGCATCGACGATCGGACGAACGATCTGGTCCGTCTTCCAGTAAAAATCATCATACATCGCCCGATTTATATGCGGTATCCAAAGCTTGATATTGAAGTGAGCAAAAAGAATGGCGACGTAGCAAGGGAGCGCAATGAAGAAGCTCATCGCGATGTCGCGCTTTCCGGCGAGAAAGGTGATGCCCAGTAGGGCCACGCCGATCAGCGGGTATATATAATGGATCCCGACGAATACGGCTCGGTTCTCCGACGGACTGATGATCGGCAGACCAAAGACAGCCGAAAGGAGAAACATCACCGCCAGCATCGCGCCAGCTATAAGAATCTCCGGCGGGAGGGCGCGTAGACTGCGTTGCATGGATCACCCTGAACAGAAACCTAATACTGGTTATGGGCGGCCCTGCAAAGGCCCTTCCCGCAACGCTGATCTCATAACAAGATTAATGAAAGGCTGAGAAGGCATCGCAGCGGCAAGTTGGTAGCATCGAGCAATCTTTACGCCAGATTAACCATCCCTGCTCCAATAATCTGCGATGCTGTCAATCACGACGCTACCGTCAAGCACCCAACACGACCCGACCATTGTGACAGGCTCGCCCGTACAACGGGCACTTGTCGAACAATGGCTCTGGATTACCTTCCTGCTACTGTGCTTCTTAGACACTGCCTGGCTCGCCGTAACTTCGCTCACCCTGTCGAGCAACAGCTGGTGGATGTTGATCCGCCTGCTCCCTTTCGCGATGCTGTGCATGTGGGGAAGTGTAAGATTGAACCGATGGCCGCGTTTCAAACTACTGTGCGAGGGTAGCCTATTCATGACGGTCGCGTGGCCTGCTCTACGTTTGCTCAATCACCTAACTATGACAACAGGCCTACCGCTGGCCGATATCCAACTGGCAGCTGCCGACAATATGATGGGGTTCGACTGGATCACCTATCTCGGCCTGCTCGATCGAGCGCCCACATTACTCGGCATCATGGATTTTTTATATACCAGCCTCTCAATCTATGTTGCGGCCTTTTTCATCATCGTAGCCCTGTTCAGCCGGGAGCCATTGATGGCGTGCAGAGAGTTCATCTCCATCTTCTTTCTTTCCGCGCTGACCTTCTCTCTTGTCGGCAGCTTCTTCCCGGCTCTATCCGCGGCGACGCACTATGCGCCCCTGCCGGAATTCAATCATTTCGATCCCCATATCGGCGCCTACCATCTGGACCACCTGGTCGCGCTCAGAACCGATATCGATCACCGATTGAATCTGGCCAATATGCCGGGTCTCGTGACTTTTCCATCCTTTCATACCGCGATCGGTATCATTGCTATATACTGTTGCCGCTCGATGCCCCTTTTACTAGCACTGTCGCTCTTGCTGAACAGCCTGATGATCGCATCGACCCCGCTGTTCGGCGCGCATTATCTGATCGACATCATCGGTGGGACATTCATAGCAATCGCTATTATAGCTCTTTATCGCATAGGGTCGCGCCTCCCGGTACACATTCCGCCAATCGACGACAGGGCGCCAGCCACCAATTCATATTGACGTCGTCGCGGTAGTGGAACGCAGCATATTGCCAAGAACAAAATGTTCATGCTATGTTCCTTCTACATCCCGAGGAGAGAGTGATGACCGACCAAGCCTCCCGCGCCACTGGGCAATGCCATTGCGGCGCGATCCGTTATTCGATGCCGACTGCGGTCGAGCATCATGCCTTGTGTCACTGCAGCGACTGTCGCCGTCACGCGGGAGCGCCGCTGGTCGGCTGGGCACTCGTCGGGCAGGACACGCTGGAAGTCAGCGGCACGCCGAAGGTCTACGCCTCGTCGGAGCATGGCCGGCGCCACTTCTGCGGCGACTGCGGCACCGGGCTCTTCTATACCAACGATGCCGTCTTTCCCGGTCAGATCGACGTCCAGACCGCGACGCTCGACGACCCCGACCTGATCCCCGCGCAGGTGCAGATCCAGACCGCCGAGCGCATCGGCTGGATGGCCCGGCTCGATGCGATTCCGGCCTTCGAGCGCTATCCAGGGTAGCATGATTTCACGCCGGCCAGCGAGGGACCGACGCGAAAGAAACAATAGGTCGGCTTTGCGCGAAACGCGTTACGATCCATCGGCTGCGACGACCGCACGGACAAGCGCGGCAATGTCGAGCCGCTCGGCGGCATCGTCATAACCCTGGCGGACGATCACCAGTCGGCGCGATGGGATGACGACCATATATTGGCCGCGGTTCCCGAAGGCGCCGAAGGCATCGGCCGGGATGCCCTCCGACGCATCGAGCAGCCAGAAGCCCGCGCCATAGCCGAACGGCCCATCGGGCTGCGGCCCTGCGCGCGCCGTCACGAAGCGGCGCCAGTCGGCGGGCAGCAGCCGTTCGCCCTGCCACATGCCGTCGTCCTGATAGAGCAACCCCAGCCGAGCCAGGTCGCGCGCAGTGGTCGAAACCTGGCTCGACAGAATCGCATCGCCGTCCTTGTCGCGCTCGATGAAAGTCCGCGTCATCCCGATCCGATCGAGAAAGGCGGCAGGATCGAAGGGCTCCCCTGCCCTTTCCAGCGCCGCTTTCAATGACAGGACGGCGAGTAGCGTATCGTTGTTGGCGTAGCGATAGCGCGTCCCCGGCGGGTTCAGCAGTGGCCATTGCGTCGCCCACTGCCGCACCGACGCACCGCCCATATAGATGGCGTCGGTGCGGTTGCCGGCGCTGTCGCTGGTCAGCCCGCTGGCCATGCGCAGGAGTCGTTCGGTGGTGATCGTCGCGCGCGGATCGCCCGCCGTCCGCCATTCGACGATACCTACCGGCGCCTTCACGTCGAATTGCCCGCGCTCGACGGCATGACCGATCAGCGTCGCAGCGATCGACTTGGCGACCGAGAAGGTGCGTTGCGCCGTGTGCGGTCCATGCCCCGGCTGATACCATTCGAGGGCGATCCGGCCGTCCTTGACGATCAGCAGCGAACTCGTCCGGCCGCCGAAACGTGCCTTGTCCGCCGCGACTGCCGAGAAGCGCGCCTCTCCATCGGCGACACGCGCATCACGGTCGCCGAGCGGCCACGGCTGCGCGTCGAAATTCGGCCGCGGGTCGTGCGAAAGCCCTCCCACCGCACCCGGCTCGGCACTGATCGGCAGCGTCACGCAACCGTCGCGCCCCGTCCATTCGGCGACCCGCGGCGGCATGTCGTCGCGATAGCGCACCGTGACGCGTTTCGCCTTCGTGTCGATCTCCGCGCGGGTCGCGCGGACATCGGCCTCGATCTCCGGATAGATATGCGTCAATTCGTCGCGCTCGATATCGGCAAGCGTCTTGCCCGCTCCGTTCCACAGGGACGAGCAGGTGAAAGCGGCGCGATAGCCCGCCGCCCAGGCGCGGTTCAACTCGACGTTCGTCTCGGCTGCCTGCGTGGGAAGCGGCAGCGCCGCGACAGCCAGCGCGAGCAGCACACGACGCATCGCGTCAGGGTCGCGCACCGAAGCGGACGCACGATTCGGATCGGCCTTCCCCATGCGCTGTCCACCGAAAACCATCGTCATTCGCCCTTCCGTTCGCGCCGCCGCTCATCCCACCAGGCGAGCCGTTCGGCGATACGTTTTTCGAAACCGCGGTCGACGGGACGATAGAAGGTCGCGGCTTCCATGTCGTCGGGCCAATAATTGTCGCCTGAGAAACCCTCGGGCGCGTCATGGTCGTAGCTGTAGCCCGCGCCATAGCCCAGATCCTTCATCAGCTTCGTTGGCGCGTTGAGGATGTTCGCGGGCGGCGCCAGACTACCGGTGTCGCGCGCCACCGTCCACGCGGCCTTCTGCGCGGTATAGGCGGCGTTCGACTTGGGCGCGGTGGCGAGATAGAGGCACGCCTGCACGATCGCGAGTTCGCCCTCGGGCGAACCGAGAAACTGGAAGGCATCCTTGGCGGCAAGGCATTGCACCAGCGCCTGCGGATCGGCGAGTCCGATGTCCTCGCTCGCCATGCGCGTGAGCCGGCGCAGCAGATAAAGCGGTTCCTCGCCCGCAACGAGCATCCGCGCCAGCCAATAGAGCGCCGCCTGCGGGTCCGACCCGCGCACCGCCTTGTGCAGGGCGGAAATCAGATTGTAGTGGCCGTCGCGATCACGGTCGTAGACCGGCATGCGGCGGTGCAGGAATTGCCCAACCTCGCCCGCGTCGAGCGGCGTCTCGATCGCTGCAGCGAATAGCGTCTCGACCTGGTTGAGCAGGAAGCGGCCGTCGCCGTCGGCACTGGCGATCAGCGCGGCGCGCGCCTCGTCGGTGACGGGAAGGCGGCGCCCCGCCTCGGCCTCGGCGCGCGCGACCAGCGTCGCCAGCGCCGCCTCGTCGAGCCGGTGCAGCACCAGCACCTGCGCGCGGCTGAGCAGCGCGGCGTTGAGCGCGAAACTTGGATTTTCGGTCGTCGCGCCGACGAGCACCACCGTGCCGCGCTCGACATAGGGCAGGAAACCGTCCTGCTGGGCGCGGTTAAAGCGATGGATTTCGTCCACGAATAACAGCGTCCGCTTGCCCGCCGCCGCCATCTTCTCGGCATCGGCAAAGGCTTTCTTGAGGTCCGCGACGCCAGAGAACACTGCCGACAGCGGCGCGAAACGCATCCCCACCGCCTCTGCGAGCAGCCGCGCGATCGTCGTCTTGCCGGTGCCGGGCGGTCCCCAGAGGATGATCGACGCCAATTGCCCCGCAGCGACCATCCGCCCGATCGCGCCCTCCGGGCCCGTCAGATGCTCCTGCCCGACGACATCGGACAGGCTGCGGGGGCGCAGCCGCTCGGCGAGCGGAATCGGGCCGGTCACGCCCGGGTCGCGCTGCTGCTCCGCATCGTCGCCGAACAGGTCCATGGCGTGCTCAGCCCCGTTGCCGCTGCTTTTGCCGGATCAGCCGCAGATAGGTATCGGCCACCGCCTGGTTGATCGCATCCCATTGATAGGCGGCGCTTTCTGCCAGTCCGGCCGCGCCGTGCCGGGCCCGCAACGCAGGGTCGCGGCAATAGCGCTCGAGATCGTCGGCAAAGCCGGTGATCGCGCCGGGCGAAACGAGATAGCCGGTCTGACCGTGCTTGACGATGCTCGCGCTGCCGGTCGCGCGTGCCGCAACGACGGGCAGCCCGCACGCCATCGCCTCCAGCGTCACATTGCCGAACGTCTCGGTAACCGAAGGGTTGAACAGCATGTCGCATGAGGCGACCGCGCGGGCGAGATTCTCGCCGCCCTGAAAGCCGACGAAGCTGGCGTGCGGCAGGCGCGATTCGAACCAGTCCCCCGCCGGTCCCTCGCCGATCACCACCACATGGTGCGGAACGCCGCGACGCTGGAGCAGGTCGATCGTGTCGGCGAAGACGTCGAGCCCCTTTTCCATCACCAGCCGGCCGAGGAAGGCGACGACCGGCACATCGTCGACGATGCCCCACGAACGGCGCCACGCCGCGTCGCGGCGGTCGGGCCGGAAAATGTTGCGCTCGACCCCGCGCGTCCAGATGCCGATGTCATAGTTCATCCGCTGCTCGCGCAGAACCTGCGCAAAGCTTTCCGACGGCGCGATCAGCGCGTCGCAGCGGCGATAGAGCCGCCGCAGCCATGCGACGACCAGCGGTTCGAGGAAGGACAGGTTGTAATAGCGGAAATAGGTCTCGAAGCGCGTGTGGACCGAACAGGCGACCGGGATATTGCGCCGCCGCGCCCACGCCGCCGCCTGCCGCGAGACGCGGTCGGGGCTGGAGATGTGCAGGACATTGGGCGCAAATTTGGCGATATCCTCGCGAACGCGCGCGGAGAAGGACAGCGGAATGCGATATTCGCTGCGGCCGGGGATCGCCATCGACGGCACGCTGACGAGATCGCCGGTCGGCGCGAAGTCGGGGTCGTCGACGGTCGGCGAATAGACGCGGACCGCAGCCCCCTGCCCCAGCAGATAGCCGACCAGGCGGTTGAGTGCCTTGTTGGCGCCGTCGACCGTCATGTTGTAGTTGCCGCTGAACAGCGCGATGCGAAGGTCGGAAACGTCCATCGACCCTGCGCTAATAGCATCGCCGCGCAAAGGCAATCGGACGCGCGGCGTCAGAACTCGTCGCCGCGGTCTCCCGGCGCTTCTAGGTCGACCTCCACCGGCGGATGCAGGCGCAGGTGGTGGACGCGCTTCTCGTCGGCCTCGGTCACCTCGATCCGCCAACCGCTCGGATGCAGCAGCACCTCGCCGACGCCGGGGACATGCCCCGCGAGCACCGCGGACAGGCCGCCGAGCGTGTCGACATCCTCCTCGACATCGGCCAGCCGCGGGTCGATCGCCTCGCCGATGTCGTCGAGTTCGGCGCGCGCATCGGCTTCCCAGCAGCCATCCTCGCCCGGCGCGAAGAGCGCCATCGGTTCGTCGTCATATTCGTCCTCAATCTCGCCGACGATCTCTTCGACCAGATCCTCGATGGTGACGAGGCCCTCGGTCCCCGAATATTCGTCGATGACGATCGCGAGGTGGGTGCGCTGCGCGCGCATATCGGCGAGCAGGTCGAGCACACCCATCGACTGCGGGACATAGAGCGGCTGGCGGATCAGGTCGAGCAGCGGCGGCGGGTCGCGCCCCTCGGCGAGCACCGCGAACACGTCCTTGACGTGGATCATCCCGACCACCTCGTCGAGGTTGCCGCGATAGACCGGCAGGCGGCTGTGCCCCGCATCGACGAACAGCGCGACGACCTCGTCGAAGCCCGCGCTCTCGTCGATCGCGATGATATCGGCGCGCGGCACCGCGACGTCGTCGACGGTCTGCTCGCCGAAATGCAGCAGGTTGCGCAGCATCTTGCGTTCTATCGGCGACAGGTCGCCGACGATACTACTGCCGCGGCGCTCGGCGCTTTCCTCTTCGGCCTCGTCGATCGCCTCCTCGATCTGTTCGCGCAGCGAAGGCTCGCTATTGCCGCCGAACAGCAATGTGCGGATTCCGGCCCACAGGCCGGACCTACTGTCCTCGTCCGATCGGTTGGAAGCCCCAGGCTCGTCGGGCATGTCGCTCGCTTTTTCCGTTAATCCTGCACCGCATATGGATTGGCGATGCCCAGCGATGCAAGGGCTTTCACCTCCAGCGCCTCCATTGCGTCCGCAGCCGGGTCGTCTAGATGGTCGTATCCGACGAGATGGAGCGTGCCATGGACGATCAGGTGCGTCGCATGATCGGCGATCGGCACCGCCTTTCCCGCCGCCTCGCGCGCGCAGGTCTCGCGCGCCAGCACGATGTCACCGAGCAATATCTCGCCATCGTCGCTGTTGCTGAGCGTGTCGAGCAGGTCGGCCTGCACCTGCGGAAAGGACAGCACATTGGTCGGCCGATCCTTGCCGCGAAAATCGCGGTTGAGCGCCTGCACCTCGGCATCGTCGGTCAGCCGCACCGCGATCTCGACGAGCGGTGCGGCGTCGGCAAGCCCCGCCCAGGGCGTCAGCGCCAGTGCCGCCGCGACCGCCTCCGCGGCCCGGGCATCCCAGTCGAGCGGATCGGGCCAGGGCGCGGCCTGATGGGTTTCGACACTCAGCATGACGGGCGCCAGAACGCGGCGGAAAGAAAGCAGGCGATCATGACCGCCACGCTATCGCGGCGGCGCCCAGCGGGACAGCGAAAAAATCCCTCCCAGCCCGTCATTGCGGCCCCTGCGGCAACTGCTGGACCGGCTGGGCCCGCACCTCGGCGGCCCGGTCGCCGCCGATCGGTAGCTTGAGGTCGATGCGCGTGCCGTTGATCTCCGTGCTGATCACGGCATTGCCCTTTTCGAGCCCGACGCTGGTCCGGTCGGACACCGGGATCGCGGGAATCTCCGGCACGTCGAGCGGCTGGACGGGTCCGCCGGGATCGGTCGCGCGGGCCGGGGGCGCGGACCGCGGCGCATTGTGCCCGCGCGCCTGCACCATGAAGTCGCGCCAGATGCGCGCGGGCAGCCCCCCGCCCGTCACCCCGCTGAGCGGCGAATTGTCATCATTGCCGATCCACACGCCGACCACCAGCCCGTTCGCATAACCGACGAACAGCGCATCGCGGCTGTCCTGCGTCGTGCCGGTCTTGCCGTAATTGGCCTGCGGCAGCCGCGCCGCGCGTCCGGTGCCGCGATTGACCGCGGCGCGCAGCATCCGCTCGATATCGCCGTGGACGCGCCGGCCGAAATGATGCGGCCCCAAGAAAAGCGATTCGAACCAGCCGGGCTCCGCTTCCTTAAAGGCGTGCGGAACGACCGGATAGCTGTCCGCCGCGACCGCGGCATAGGCGGCGGTGAGTTCGAGCAGCGTCATGCTCGACGTACCGAGCGCCAGGCTGGGATCGCCCTTCGCGAGCGGCGCGGTGACGCCTAGGTCGCGCGCCATGCGGATCGCTTTGTCGTCGCCGACCTGTTGCAGCAACCGCACCGCGGCGACGTTGCTCGACCGCGCGAATGCCTCTTCGAGCGTGATGCTGTCCGAATAGGCGCCGCCGGCATTCTTCGGCTGATAGGCGCCGGTCGCGATCGGCGAATTCGCGATGGTGTCGTCGGGCCGCCAGCCATCCTTCAGCGCGGCCAGATAGACGAACAGTTTAAAGGTCGATCCCGGCTGGCGCCGCGCCTGCGTCACGCGGTTGAAGGGCGAAGCGGCATAGTCGCGCCCGCCGACCATCGCGACGACTTCGCCGTTCGGCCGCATCGCGACCAGTGCGACCTGCGCCTTGCCGGGTACCGCACGACCGGCGACGCGGCGCGCCACCGCCTGGAGCCGCGCGTCGAGCGTGGTGCGGATCGTCCGGCGCGCATAGCCGACGTCGGACAGCTTGCGCGCCTCGGGCAAGGCCCAGTCGGCGAAATAGGTGCCGGTCGGCAGATCGTCGCGCGTCCGCACGTCGATGCGCGGGGTGCGGATCGCCCGTGCCTCGACGGTGGACAACGCGCCGGTGTCGACCATCGCGCCGACGACCAGTCGCATCCGCTTTTCGGCGAGTTCAGGGTTCTTTGTCGGCGCGAGCCGCGACGGCGCCTGCACCAACCCCGCCAGCATCGCCGCCTGCGCCGGAGTCAGCTTTTCGGGCTGGCGGGAGAAATAATGGAGCGAGGCGGCGCGCAGCCCATAGCGATTATCGCCGAAATAGGCGTTCGACAGATAGCGTTCGAGAATCTCGTCCTTGGTCAGCCACGCTTCGAGCCAGAAGGCGATCAGCGCCTCGCGCGCCTTGCGTCCCAACGTGCGCTTCGGTGTCAGGAAGGTGAATTTGGCGAGTTGCTGCGTAATGGTGCTGCCGCCCTGCCGCCGCCCGCCCGAAACATTGGCCCAGACGGCGCGCGCGATGCTGCGCGGATCGACGCCCCAATGGCTGTAGAAGCGCCGATCCTCGATCGCGAGGAAGGCGGCGGGAACGTGCTCCGGCAGCTTCGCGACCTCGACCGGTTTGTCGACCACCGCCCCCATGCGCGCGATCGGCGTGCCATCGACGGCGAGCAGCGTGATTTCGGGCGGCGCGATCGGCTCGAGCGATTTCGACAGCGGCGCGGTCAATGCGAGCCACCCGACCAGCAGGATGAAAGCGGCGCAAAGCACCGCAAAGGCCCGTCCCGACCGCCGCAGCCATTTGCGCGCCCGCGTCTCGGCGGGCGGCGGAAAGGCGGCATTCGGATCGGGAATCGGCGCCCCCGCCGCGGGCACGGCGGCGACTTCGATGGCGGCGGGTTTACGGAACCGGAGCATGCTTTAGCCTGCGTATTACACTGACAACACAGGAGAGGCAAACGCGTTCCGCCGCGATTCCGGCCCGTGATCGGGCAGGATCGAGGTGGCTTCAGAACGATCCCGCGCCATTCGCTTCGTCATTCCCGCCAAAGCGAGAACGACGAAGACGAGCATGTCTGAAAATCGACCGAAAGGCGCTATCTGATCTATCGTCACCCTGAACTTGTTTGGCGTTTATACCCTTGAGACAGGGACGCTGGTGATCCCCGGCGAAAGCCGGGGTCCATGCGAGGCAGGCGCACGTAGCTGGACCCCGGCTTTCGCCGGGGAACGCTTGCCTGTCGGAAGGGGGTAATTGCCAACTTGTTTCAGGGTCCATAGGCGGCCGCTTCCTTATCGCGCCACATTGGCCCTTCGCGAAGCGCCGCGTCGAGCGCCTCCTCTCCTCCCTTTCCGAAATGCTTCCTTTTCCGCCCCAAGGGTCAAAGAGAAAGGGAGTAGCGTGATCTTCATATACTTGAAATAAAATGTCACGGGCGTTCCAGCCGTTTAGGCGAGCGCGAAATCCGTCGACTCCCTCTAATTCACCATCCGGTCATAGCCCTCCCAATAGGGCGCGCGCAGGTCCTTACGCAGGATCTTGCCGCTAGCGTTGCGCGGCAGCGCCTCGATCACGTCGATGCTGCGCGGGGCCTTGAAGGTGGCGATGCGCTCGCGCGCCCAGGCGATGACGTCGGCCCCGTCGATCGTCATTCCCGGCTTCGGCACGCAGACGGCCTTGACCGTCTCTCCCCATTTGGCGTCTGGCACGCCGATCACCGCAACCTCCTGCACCGCGGGATGGCCGTAAATCGCGCTTTCGACCTCGGCCGGGTAGACATTCTCGCCGCCGGTGATGATCATGTCCTTCACCCGATCGTGGATATACAGATAGCCGTCCGCATCCATATACCCGGCGTCGCCGGTATGGATCCAGCCATCGTCGGTCATCGTCTTCGCGGTCGCCTCGGGCAGGTTCCAGTAACCGAGCATGTTGTTCGACGATCGGGTGACGACCTCTCCCACCTCGCCGGTCGGCACGTCGCGGCCGTCGGCACCGACGATGCGGATCTCGACCCCCGGCAGCGGCTTGCCCGCCGATCGCATCCGCTCATTGCCTTCGGGATCGTGATCCTCCGGCGGCAGCATGCAGATCGTCCCGGTCGTCTCGGTCATGCCATAGGCCTGGATGAACTCGGCGCCGAACATCCGGATGCACTGGCGCAGCAGTTCGAGCGGGATCGGCGCGGCGCCGTACAGGATATATTTGAGCCGACTGTAATCGACGCTGGCGCACCGCGGATGCATCAGCAGCATCTGCAGCGCCGCGGGCACGATGAAGAAGCGCGTCACGCCGTGCTGCTCGACCGCGTCGAACACGCCGTCGGGGTTGAATTCGGCGAGGATCACGCCGGGCAACCCCGCCGCGAGCGCCATGATGCCGAGCCCGGTGCCGCCGATATGCGCGCACGGCATGGCGACGAGCACCGCCTCGTCATCCTCCCACTCCGTATAGGGCAGGTCGAGATCGGCCGAGTTCTTGCGCAGCGCAAAGAGGTTGCGATTCGACAGCACCGCACCCTTGGGATGACCGGTGGTACCCGAGGTATAGAGTTGCAGCACCGCATCGTCGGGGCCCGATGGCGCGAAGGCAGCACGCGGCGTCGCGTCGATCAGCGCGCGGGCTGCGTCGGCGCCGACGATCCGCGGGGCGTGGTCGAGCTTGCCGGCGAGTTGGTCGGCCACCGCGTCGAACCCCGGGCCGGTGAAGACGATCTTCGCCTTCGTATCGTTGACGATGAACGCCCATTCGGTGGGCGACAGGCGCCAGCCGATCGGCGCCATCACGATACCGGCGCGCGCCGCGCCGAAAAAGAGGGTGAAATACAGATCGCTGTTCTTGCCGATCCACGCGATGCGGTCGCCCTTTTCCAACCCCGCCTCGGCGAGCGCCGTCGCGACCCGCGCGGTGCGCCCTTCCAGTTCGGCATAGGAGAAGACGCGATCCTCCTCGCGCATCGCGATCCGGTCAGGCCGGTCGGCGGCCCAATGCGTGATGAATTCGTCGAACGTCACCAGGTCCGTAATATCGACCATCGGTCCTCTCTCCTCGAATCGCGTTGCTTTTTGCAATCGAGGGCAAGGCTAGCGGCTCTGCGCGCAAGGGAAAAGCGCGCAGATGTGACAGGGTGAGTCAGCGGGGGCGGAACAGCAGCATCAAGTTGTTCGCCGGCATCGCGCGGCGCGCAGCCAAACTAAGATCCGCCTGCTTCGCCGCCGCTGCGACCGCCGCCATGTCGCGCAGGCCCCAGGCGGGGTTGCGGGCTCGAAGGCTGGCATCGAACGTGCGGTTGCTCTCGGCCGTCGGCACGTCGGCCTCCACATAGGGACCATAGAGGATTAGCGGCGCGCCCGGCGGCAGCAGCCGCGCGGCGCCCGCGAACAGCCCCAACGTCGCTTCCCACGGGCTGATATGCACCATGTTGATGCACAGGATCGCGTCGGCGCGGGCGATCGGCCAATCAGGCGCCGCGGCATGGAGTTGCAGCGGCGGCAGAATGTTCGCGGCCACCGCATCCCTGCTCCACGCGGCAATCGAAGTCAGCGCGGCGGAATCGGGGTCGCTCGGCTGCCATGTTAGCGCCGAAAAGGCGGCGGCGAAATGGATGGCATGTTCGCCCGATCCGCTCGCGATTTCGAGCACCATGCCCGAAGCGGGCAGCCAGTCGGCGAGCACCGCAGCGATCGCGTCGCGGTTGCGCAGCGTCGCGGGGGCGTAGCGTTTCTCGCCGCTGCCTCCGTCGGCCGACAGCCAGGGCTTCGGGGTCACCCTGACCGAATCCGCGCTCCGGCCCGCGCGCGGCGCTCGCGCCAGACCAGCCACAGGAACAGGCCGACCGGCCCCGCGAGCAGCGTCAGCAGCAGGAAGGGGAACTGGACGATGCGGCCGACGCCTTTGCCGTCGGCATCGCGCGCGATCCACAGCCCGGCGAACAGGTCGAAAGCCAGATAATGCACCCAGCCCAGAGTCGCCCCGCCCGGCGAATCGAACAGCTTCATCACCCCGGCGAGCGAGGTGAAGTCGCCGCCGCCTACCCCGCCCGGATCAATGCCGCTGCTCAGGAACCCGACGATCAGCACAAGATAAAGCAGGCAGAGCAGCGCCACCCCCGCATAGAGGATCAGCGACAGGACCCACGGGCTGCGCGGCGCGAATGCCAGCACCAGCCACCCGCCGATCGCCCAGTAACTGGCCAGCAGAAACAGGCTATCCCAGCTCATCGCGATCCTCCTCCCGCTTCGGCCATCAACCCTCCCAGCGCAGCACCGGCTTGCGCGCTGCGAGCGTTTCGTCGAGCCGGGCGCGCGGGGCGAAATGCGGGGCAGACTTGAGCGCTGGATCACCATTCTTCGCACGCAGCGCAATGCTGCGCAGCGCGCCGATGAACTGGTCGAGCACCGCCTTGCTCTCGGTCTCGGTCGGCTCGATCAGCATCGCGCCGTGAACGACGAGCGGGAAATAGACCGTCATCGGGTGATAGCCCTCGTCGATCAGTCCCTTGGCGATGTCGAGCGTCGAGAAACCTTCGGCGAGTCCTTTGTCGCTGAACAGCGCCTCATGCATGCACGGGCCCGACGCCGCGAAAGGCGCATCGAGGAGGTCTTGTAGGTTGCGTAGGACGTAGTTTGCGTTGATCACCGCATCTTCGGACACCTGCTTGAGCCCGTCGGCGCCGTGGCTGAGGATATAGGCGAGGGCGCGGGTGAACATGCCCATCTGGCCGTGGAAGGCGGTCATGCGGCCGAAGCTGTCGGGATGCGCCTCGTCCGCATTCTCCTCCTCGATCAGGCGAAAGCGGTCGCCGTCCTTCGTCACGAAGGGCAGCGGGGCGAAGGGCGCCAGCGCCGCCGACAGCACCACCGGCCCCGACCCCGGCCCGCCGCCGCCATGCGGGGTCGAGAAGGTCTTGTGGAGGTTGATGTGCATCGCATCGACCCCCAGATCGCCGGGCCGCACGCGGCCGACGATCGCGTTGAAATTCGCGCCGTCGCAATAAACATAGCCCCCGGCGGCGTGAACCGCGTCGGAAATGGCCTTCAGGTCGCGCTCGAACAGCCCGCAGGTGTTCGGATTGGTGATCATCACCCCCGCGACGTCGGGCCCCAGCCGCGCCTCGAGCGCCGCCAGATCGACGCGGCCCTCCGCGTTCGCCGGAATATCCTCGACCGTGAAGCCCGCGAAGGCGGCGGTCGCGGGATTGGTGCCGTGCGCGCTTTCGGGGACGAGCAGCACGCGCCGGTCCTCGCCGCGCGCCGCGAGCGCCGCCTTGATGCACAGGACGCCGCACAGTTCGCCATGCGCGCCCGCCTTGGGCGACATGGCGACCGCGTGCATGCCGGTCAGCGTCACCAGCCATTCGGCGAGTTCGTGGATCACCGCATAGGCGCCCTGCACCGTTTCCTGCGGCTGGAGCGGGTGGACGTCGGCGAAGCCGGGCATCCGCGCGACCTTTTCATTGAGGCGCGGATTGTGCTTCATCGTGCAGCTCCCGAGCGGGAAGAGGCCGAGATCGATCGCATAATTCTGGCGCGACAGGCGCGTATAATGGCGCACTGTCTCAGATTCGCTGAGCCCCGGCAGGCCGATCGGCGCCGACCGCGCGAGCGGGCCAAGGTCGGCCGCGGCGGTATCTTCGTCGAAGTCGACGCCGGTCGTTTCGGTCGAACCGATTTCGAACAGAAGCGGTTCTTCGAGCATCAGCGCGCGGTTGCCGGTGAAGGTCGTGCTGTCGTCGGCGCCGCCCGCGTTCATTTCGGGGCGCCAGCCGCTCTGATTCAAAGCCATGATCTTAAATCCCGTTCAGGCTGAGCTTGTCGAAGCCCTGCTCTTTTCTTGCGGCGGTCAGGAAAAAGGACGGCCCTTCGACAAGCTCAGGGCAAACGGAGAGCGGGAAAGTCATGCCAGCACCTCCTTCAGCGCCGCGGCAAAGGCGGCGATATCATCCTCGGTCACGGTTTCGGTCACGGCGACCGCCAGCCCGTTCGCCAGCGCATCATTGTCGGGATAGAGGCGGCCGAGCGACACGCCGCCGAGGATGCCCTTTTCGGCAAGCCGGTGGATCACGGGCCGCGCCTCGGTCGGCAGGACGAGGGTGAATTCGTTGAAGAAGGCCGCGTTGAGCAGCGACACCCCCGGCACCTTCGCCAGTTCGGTCGCAGCCGCCTTCGCGCGCTGGTGGTTGATCGCCGCGAGCCGGCGCAACCCTGCCTCGCCGAGCAAGGTCATGTGGATGCTGAACGCCAGCGCGCAAAGGCCGGAATTGGTGCAGATGTTGCTCGTCGCCTTTTCGCGGCGGATATGCTGCTCGCGGGTCGAGAGCGTCAGCGCGAAGCCGCGCTTGCCGTTCGCATCGACCGTCTCGCCGCACAGGCGTCCCGGCATCTGGCGGACATATTTGCTCTTGCAGGCGAACAGGCCGACATAAGGCCCGCCGAACTGGAGCCCGACGCCGATCGCCTGCCCCTCGCCGACGACGATGTCGGCGCCCATCTCGCCCGGCGCCTTGATCAGCCCCAGCGCGACGGGTTCGGTCACGACGGCGATCAGCAGCGCGCCCGCGGCCTGACACGCCTCCGCCAGCGCGCTCATGTCGTCGATGCGGCCGAGGATATCGGGATATTGGACGACGACGCAGCTCGTATCCTTGTCGATCGCGCGCGAAAGCGCCGCCCAGTCGGTTCCGGGTTCGAGGGTCGGGTCACCGTCGACGAGCGTGTCGCCCGTGTAGGTCGCCATGGTGCGCGCGACGCTGCGGTAATGCGGGTGCAGGCCGGTCGAGAGCAACGCCTTGTTCCGCCGCGTGATCCGCCGCGCCATCACGATCGCTTCCCAGCAGGCGGTCGAGCCGTCGTACATCGATGCATTGGCAACGTCGGTGCCGAACAGGCGCGCGACCTGGCTCTGGAATTCGAACAGCATCTGCAGCGTGCCCTGCGCGATCTCGGGCTGATAGGGCGTATAGGCGGTCAGGAACTCGCCGCGCTGGATCAGATGGTCGACGCTTGCCGGGACATGGTGGCGATAGGCGCCGGCGCCGAGGAAGAAGGGCCCGTCGCCCGCGACGCGACTCTGGCGCGACAGCGCGGCCATATGGCGCTCGACCGCCAATTCGCTCGCATGCATCGGCAGGCCGGGGATCGGACCGGAAAGCCGCGCCTCGGCGGGCACGTCGGCGAACAGGTCATCGATCGACGCGGCGCCGACTGCGGCAAGCATTTCCTTGCGGTCGTCGGGAGTGAGCGGAAGGTAACGCATTTCACTGTCTCCCCCCTCCTGCAAGCGGGAGGGGCTGGGGGTGGGCATAGCCGCAGAGGTGATCCCATCGTTCGGGCCCACCCCGCTGCGACTAGCGAGCAAGCTCGCAAGTCTCGCTGCCCCTTCCGCAAGCGGGAGGGGCGATTCCGATCTAAAGACTATCGCAGAAGGTCTTGTATTCCTTGGCGTCCATCAACCCGTCGAGCTGGCTCTTGTCGCCGAGCGTCATGCGGAAGAACCAGCCTTCGCCCTCGGGGTCGGTATTGACCAATGCCGGGTCCTCCTCAAGCTGGCCATTGCCTTCGGTGACGGTGCCGTCGACGGGGGCATAGACGTCGCTTGCCGCCTTCACCGATTCGACGACCGCGGCGTCGCCGCCCTTGGTCAGTTCGGCACCTGCATCGGGCACCTCGACGAAGACGATATCGCCGAGCTGGCCCTGCGCGAAATCGGTGATGCCGACCGTCGCGACATCGCCGTCGACGTCGATCCATTCATGTTCCTCGGTGAAATAACGCGGCATCGATCAGGCTCCCTGCTTGCGGACATAGTTATGCGGAACGAAGGGGGTGGCGGCGACGACGACGGGCACGCGCTTTCCGCGCACCTCCGCCGCGAGCGCGGTACCGGGTTCGGCGAGGCCGGTCGGGACATAGCCCATCGCGATCGGCGCGCCGACGCTGGGGGCAAAGCCGCCCGAGGTCACGATGCCGACCTCGACATTGCCGTCGAACAGCTTCGCGCCTTCACGCACCGGCAGCTTTCCATCGACCGTCAGGCCGACGCGCTTGCGCGGCGCGCCATCGGCCAGATGGCCGAGGATGCGCGCGGCGCCGGGGAAATTGGCCTCCTCGCGACGGCGTTTGCTGATCGCGAAGGCCAGATCGCCCTCGATCGGGTCGGTCGCCGGATCGAGATCGTGACCATAGAGCGGCAGCCCCGCCTCCAGCCGCAGCGAATCGCGCGCGCCGAGGCCGACCGGCTTCACTTCCTCCATCGCGCACAGCGCGTCGGCGAAGGGCGCGAGCGCCTCGTTCGGCAGCGCGATTTCGAAGCCGTCTTCGCCGGTATAGCCCGAACGGCTGAGCGCGATCGCGTGCCCCTGCCACGTCGCCCGCGCCGTCTGCATGAAGACGAGCCCCATCGCTTCCGGCACCAGCCGCGCGAGCGCCGTCGCGGCCTTTGGTCCCTGCAAGGCGAGCAGGCCATAATCCTCGTTGTGGTTGAGCGTCACGGCGTCGGGGAGATTCTCGCGCAGATAGGCAATGTCGTCCCATTTGACCGCGCCGTTTACGACGATGCCCAGCCGGTCGCCCTCGTTGGTGATCATCAGGTCGTCGAGGATGCCGCCATCCTCCGCCAGCAGCAGCGAATAGCGCATGCGGCCGGGCTTGAGCCCCGCGATGTCGCCGGGGACGAGCGCTTCGAGCGCGGCGACGGCGCCCTCGCCCTCCAGACTGATCTGGCCCATGTGGCTGACGTCGAACAGGCCGGCGTGCTCGCGCGTCCACAGATGTTCGGCCATGATGCCTTCATACTGGATCGGCATCCAGTAGCCGGCGAATTCGACCATCCGCGCACCCTTCGCGCGGTGCCAGGCGTCGAGCGGCAGCGTTGCGGTTTCCACCGCTTCCTCGGCCGGCAATTCAGTGTCGGTCATAACAGTCTCCCGCGTTGACATGGCGAACGCACGGCCCGGTGCCGTGGTTTCCGCCATGCCCCCTCTGTCACGGGAACCTGAGAGTTTTCCTCCATGTAATCACGGAGTTACCCCTTCGGTGGTCGGGCGCGAGCCACGACGCTTTCCAGAGTGTCCAGTCCGGCTGCGCGGTCCCTTGACCTGAGAGTTTCCGGGGCGGTTGCTCCTTCGGTGGCGGTGCAGTCGCCTGCCCCGCGCTCTCCCGCGCGGCCGGTCGAATCCCCTGCGGGGAGCCGACAGACGCGCGAGCCTTGGCTGCGCGCCCGCGCGGAGTCAATCGAAGAACGACGCATGATTCCGCACCCTCGTCACCCCGGATCGAATCGGCCCATATGCCCTTCCCGGCAAGCAAGGCTCGTGCCCCTGTCGAAGCCGGGGTCAGATGAGGTTGCGCGGCCCCGCGTGGACCCCGGCTTTCGCCGGGGAACGGCTTGTTCGAAAAGGGGTGACGAAGAAGAGAAGCGCGTCAGCTCAAAGCCCGGATCGCGTCGTTTTCGTGGACATGCACGCCGGACTCCCCCTGCCCCGCGAGCCGCACGATCGCACGCGCGACGGTCGCCGCCGGGATCGAGCGGTAGCGGCGCAGCGTGCCATGGAGCAGCGCGTTGGTGAAGGGCGCGGCCATCATCGCGATCCCCTCGCCAAGCCGTGGCGTCCCTTCGCGTGTGCCCGTCAGCAGGCCGGGGCGAAGAATATCGAGACGCGCGAAATCGATCGCGCGCAGGCCCGCCTCCATTTCGCCCTTGGTGCGCAGGTAGAAATTGCGACTCTTCGCCGAGGCGCCGACCGAGCTGACGACGATCATCTGGCGGGCGCCGCCTAACCGCGTACCGCGCGCCGCGGCAAGCACCAGGTCGTGATCGACCGCGCGAAACGCCGCCTGCGATCCTGCCTGCCGGATCGTCGTGCCGAGGCAGCAGATCAGGGTCGCCGGCCGTTCGGCGGCGATGATATCGGCCCAGCGTTCCGGCGGCGCAACGAGCGTGTGCCCATCCGGCGCCCCATCGACCGCGCGCCGCGCAAGGATGGTCAGCGGGCGGTCGTCCATTGCCGCGACTACCCCGCGTCCGACGAGACCGGTCGCACCGATCAGCAAGATGTCAGGGGATGCCATGGCCGAAGCTTAGCGGCGCGGGCGCGGTTGGCAATGCGGCGGGTGTATGTTTCGCGCAGAGACGCAGAGGCCGCAGAGATGAGATGGAAGAGGATTCACACGGAGACGCGGAGGCGCGGAGAGATTTTGCGCCCACCCCCTCCCCATGTCATTCCCGCGAAGGCTGGAATCCAGTTGCGACGCTGGCGATCCAGCGCTGCCGCGCCGTTATTCTTTTCGCTGGATTCCCGCTTTCGCGGGCACACTTATGTTATAACTCGTTGGAAGTCGCTATTTGAACGTTGATGAAACTGCTGCTGGTCTGTTTGGTCCGGCCGGGGGCGGCCAACCATAACCGGGCCTGTCAATAGCCGACACTATCGAAATAGCGATCCAGCCGGTTCTTTGCGTCCTCGCTCAAGCGAATGAAGACACGGCGGCCGTCAATGGGGTCGTGGTCGCGAACGAATAAGCCTTGCGCCGTCAGTTGATTGATCCGCCGGAGCGCAGTCGTCGCGGGCACGGATGCCGCGATACAGAGGCTCGAAACCGACACCCTCGCCCCTTCGTAGTGCGCGGCATATAGATCGAGCATCATGTCCCAAGAAGGGTCCGCGAAACAGTCCGCGGGGAAATAGGATTCGCGAAGCCGCCGCGTGCGAATTCGTTCACGAATATCTGCGGCGCGGGCGAGTTTCGCGGGATCGGCTTCGGTTGCCGCCGTCCGGTCATGGACGGGCACCATCGGTCCGGGAGCGGCGAGACCTATCAGCGAGCCGTCATCGTCGGTCGATGCGGTTATCGGCCCGGACGTCAGATCGTGGATCATCGAAAGCAACTGATCGACCGTGTGCTCAAGCCGCCGGATGCGCGCGCCATCCGTCTCGCTTTGGTGGTTCGACCGGCTGCCTTCATATCCCATCTGCCATTTCCCCTAAAATGGACTTACGGCGCGAGATTACCTCAGATTAAACTCGGTTTCTGCCAGATTTGCTACCAATACGGTAGTAATTCACCGTAACACCGGCGGATGAGCGCTGACCAAGATCAAAATCCTATGAAATCGACGCTTTCTCGTTCCGATGGGTGAGGCAGACAGCGTGAAATGATGTCGGAATGCAGGTATGAATCCGGCAAGTAGAGACGTAGCCAGCGTGTCGCATTGCGATTCAGAATTCGACGTCGATACGGACGCTGTCCTGATAATCACCTTGCGGCGGAGGCGTCTGATCGGGATCGATCACCGCCCGGTATATGAAACCCTGCGTGGTGATACTATCATAGACGCCCGCGTTGCTGTCGGCGGTATCGCTGCTCCTGCGTTCACCGCCGAGAGGCCCCCAGCGATCGGAGGACGACGCGCCCTTGTAGATTTCATAGGCAAGATGGTTCCCGCCGCTAGCCATGCGCCGGATGCCGCCAAGGGCATGGTCGCCATTGTCCAGCCCGACGGAGTAGCTTGCGCCCGCGCTGCAACGGATCTGGATCGTCCGGGTAACCGGATCGAAGCTTCCGGCGAGCGGCGCCGAACCGAAATCGAGCGGCGGCGCGGTGATGATGCAGTCATTCTCGATTTCAAGTTCGATATGAATCTGCACTGCCGTGCCGGTGCCCCAGTTGAGAGGAACGAAAATGGGAACGGGGCGGACGAAGCCGGGGCTTTGCGAATAGCTGAGGCAAACCACAGCCCCGAGCGAACAGACCGAATAATACCACCTGAGGTCGAGCGAGCCGGTGTAGGTTCCCGCGCGCAGACCCGTGGTCGGTGTCGTCCGGAAGTAGATCGGAATGCTGTTGTTCGTTCCGCTGAAAAGGCCGAGCAGGCTGATCGAGGAGAGGTTCTGGAAATTGCCGGTGGTCAGTGCCGGGCCGCCGGGCGTCAGCGATGCGGTATAGGCGATGCTGCTTCCGCCCGGCCCTGTCAGTTGAAAGGTCGAGCTTTCGACCTGGAGGCCGACATAATGGGTGGCGAGCAAGGCCAGCAGAACGTCACAGCTGAGGCCCGCCGAGCCGCTGCCCGAAAGCTGGGTGCTCGCGGCGACATAGCTGCTGTGGTCACCAAGGTCGGTGCTCGCGGTCGCGACGGTGCAGGCAAAGGCGCGCGTGGGAGCGAGCAAGGCGCAGAGGCCGAGAAGAACGAGCAGCGCGTTCAGTGTCCGGTTTCGCATTCCAGTTCTCCAAGGTCGATGACGACAGCTTCGCGGCGGGCCGGGGCCGTGAAGCGAATGGTGCAGCTTTTGCCGCTGGGCAAATCGACGGTCAGCACCTCTGTCTCGCCGGGGCTGGCCTGTTCGAGATACAAAAGCCCGTCCCAGCCCGTGTAGGTAAGGATTTCGCCCTGCCGGCGGACCGGTGCGCCTGCGGGCAACGGCGCGCCATTCGCCCCAACGAGGACCGCGCGCGCGGGCGTCATGTGTTCGACCGGGAATCTGACGACCGCGCCGCCGCCCGCCGCGATGGCGACCTTCTGCGACACGACCGGGATGCTGACGTCGGCGGGAAGCCCCAACGGATCGATGGCGAACTCGCCCGGATACCAGGCGCTCGTCCAAGGAATGAGTAGCCTGCCGCCGCTGCCCGTATGGCCGATGAGCTGATTTTCATAGCGCACGGGAATACCGCGCGTGCCGTCGGTCGTGACGATGGCGAATGCGTCGGCGACCCGGTTGGCGGCAAAGACGGCGCCATCCATGAAGACGAGCGATCCGCTCGCGCCCGCCCAGAAGGTCGCGTTGCCGTCGCCGAATGCGCCCGCGCGCAACGCCATGGCATCGCCCCGCCACTGAATGTCGCCGCGCCAGGCATGGCCGCCGTCCTCGTCGACGATCGCACCGGCGCCCCAGCCAAAGCCGCCCGCAGTGGGAAGCGGACGCGAATAGTCGGCGCGCCAGGCGCGCGGCGCTCCGGACGCGTCGAATACGCCGGCGCTCACGCTTCCATCCCCGCCGCCGAGCGCCATGCTGAGGGTCAATGCGCCCGACCAGGTCCGGTCCTCGAACTCGCGCGTCGCGCTCGCCTGGAGCCTGCCGCCGCGCCATAGCGGCAGCGACCAACTGGCGTTGGCAAAGCGGCTGTCCGCCCCGACGGCGCGGCGCACGTCGAAATAGCCGAGCCCCAGCGTTCCCGCGCGTCCCATGACGAGGCTGAGTGTCGCCGAGCTGATCCGCCGCTCGCTGCTGCCGAACGGCGCGTCGATCAGGCCGAGGTCGATATAGTCCGCGCTCTGGCGGCTGTGGCGGAGGGCGAGCGAGAAGAGACGCGCCTGATATTCATAGCCGAGCGTCAGCTGGCTTCCCGCGCCATTGTCGCCGAAGCTGCGGCTGTAGGACCCGCTTATCACGCCGCCGCCGCCCAGCTTCACCATCGCGCCGCCGCCGGCAAGCTGCATGTCCTCGGCGATCTCGGCGCGGACCTCAAGCGTCACGCCGGCCGTCAGGCCGTGCCGGGCCGAGGCGGTCGCCGCGACCCCGCCATAGTCGAAATTCCGCCGGCCGTAATTTTCGCGGAACGCGCCCGCCGCCAGCGCGAAATCGGTTAGCCCCGGCGCCAGCAGATCGCTCGCGACATAGAAGGGCAGTGTCGCCGATATGCTGCGGCCGTGCATGTCGGTGACGATCAGATTGGCCTGGCCCGCGCCGGTGATCGGCGGCAATGTGTCGATCGCGAAGGGACCGGGCGCGACCTGGGCGCCCGCGACGCGCTGGCCGCCGACGAGCAGTTCGACCGTCGAAGGCAGGGCGGCGCTGCCCGCGAATTCGGGCAGCGGGTAGGTGATGATGTCGGGGCGGACCGAAAAGTCGCGCGAGACCTGAATGCCGCCGAGGCGCACCGCCGAGGCCCAAGGAAGCGTGCGGGTAATGAAATCGCCGACCTCTATCGTCGTCGCGGTCGCTTCGTCCGACCGGCGAAAGCGGGTATCATACCGGACATAGGTTTTGCCGCCACCGGTGCGCAGCGCGCCGGTCGAGGAGAGTGAACCCGCGACCGCGAACAGCCGCGCTTCATGATAAAGCGACGCCTGCGTCGGCGCGCGGTCGCCGCCGCTGACATAGGCGTCATAGCTGAGCAGCGCCCCCGTCTCCGTGCGGGCGGCGACCTGCTTGCGTTTTCGTCCGCCGAGCCGCTGCTGAGGCAAATAGGATGCCGGAACGTCGATCCCCAGACTTTGCGCCGGCTTGTCGTATTGCGCGGTGACGCCGGGCAGCTCGTCGAGGAACAGGCTGTCGTCCACCGCATCGACAAGCAGGCCAGCGCGCTTCAGGTCAGCTAGGCGAAGATTGTAGCGGCCATGCTCGACGCCAACCGCCGCCACGATGCCGCTCGAGCGGCCGTTGACCACAAGTTCGAGGAACAGGATGGACGAAGCGGCGGGCTCTGTTCGCGGGGGCGGGGGAAACGTGCCGTGATAGGCTTCGGCCTCGCGGGCGCCGGCGGACGGGATCGTCGCGGCCAGGGCGATCGCCGCCAGCAGCGTCGCGAGCGGGCAGGCGCTCGCCACGGTGCGATACCGCTCCCGATGGCCCCCCCGCGCAGCCATGGCGTCATTCGGACTTTGGCGCTATCGGCCCGGCGGGCGCGCCATTCACGGAGAGGATGAGGGGCGCGCCCGATGCGGGCATCCCGGCCAGCGGCCATCGCGCCTCCCGGCCCGGCAGCACATAGCCGAGCAGGCCCGCCGCGACGGTATGACGCGCCGCGCCCTCGCCCAAGGCCACATCGGTAAGGCGCGCGTGAACAGCGCCGCTGTTCCGGACTTTCAGCCACGCGCCCCCGGCATCCTGGCCTATGCTCCACGAAAGGCGAGGCGCTGGCTGCGGCGTCTTGCGCGCCGCGAGCGCCTTCGGACCCGCGCCCCTGGCGTAAGAGAAGAGCGGAAGCGAATAGCGCATGCGGAAGGTCACCGTCGCGCCGCCCGCGGCGGCGCTGTCTCCGCTTTCGACCGGAAGCTCATCGACGATCAGCCGATAGGCCCGCTCGGCCTCGGTGGGCGGCGGCGCAGTGCGGGTCAGGCGGACGAGCTGGCGGGCGCCGGGGTCGATAGTTACGATCGGCGGGGTCGCGAGCAGTTCGTCCTGCGCCGCATAGACATTCTTGCCGCCCTCCTGGGACCAGGCGAATATCCGCGTCTGAAGCGTCACCGGCGCTTTGCCGGGATTCTCGATCCACAGTGCCGCCGCGCCCGCTTCGCCTTCGATCACCGGATGGACCGGCCAGATCAGGATCGCGCCGGATTGCTGCGCGGCGGCGCTGGCCGGCGCCAGCAACAGCGCGGTGGCCGCGAGGAGGAGCAAGGAAGAGATCGGGCGTGGCATCGCTAAAACCCTCCGGGTGTTTGAAAGCGGCAAAGGAGACCGGGGCGCATCGCTCATCACCAGCTCAAGGTCACCATCAGCGTGTCGCTATAGGTTCCGGGCGGCAGCCCGCCCGGCAGGTCGAGCGCGGCGTGGATCGGAAGGCGGACGTCGTTCGCATCTGCGGCGCTGATCGTGTGGCTGACCGAGCCGCCGATCGCGATCTGCTGGGTGCAGGGCGCGTCATCGCACAGGCGGTAGGCAATGCGCGCCGTGCTGTCGGCGCCGAGTTGGAGATGACGGGTACCCGATGCAGCATGTGCGCCGCCGTCGATGCTCATCTGAAGGCTGACGCCGGGCGTGCAGCGCAGCCGGATCGCTTGGTTCGCGGTCGTCGATGCGCTGTGGCTCGCGGTCGAAAGGCTCGAATCGCTTCCGAAATCGAGGGTGCCGATTGTCCCCGCGTGCCCGCTTGTTCCAAGACCATCGACGCTGCACCCCGGCACGATCGATGCGGTCACGTCGAAGCTGGCGCTGGTCTCGGCGCGCGCGCGCTCGGGAGACAAGGCGCCGCCCCCGCACAGGACCACGAGTGCGAGGGCGGCAGTCCAATGGCCCGCCCTGTGGGGAGGGATACGGACCAAGGGTAAGCGAGCGGGCATCGGACAGTCCGGGGGTCGCGAGCGGGGCCTAGAGTTCAAGCACCACGGTGACGACGTCGCCGTAGGTTCCCGCGATGAGTCCCGGCGCACCGAACGCGCTACCATAGACAGGGACGGACTGCACCGCGCCGGTTGAAGGCAGAGTGATCGTCCCGCCGATCGCAATGACGTTCGTGCGGCCTGCATCCGAATAGAGATTGTAGGTCACGAACTGGCCGGGCGTAACAGAATGCTCCATCGCGCGCAGGCCGCCGCCGACCCCTTCGCCGTCATTCTCGCCGGCGTCGAAGTGAAGGACGGGCGTGATGCCGGGGCTGCACTGGATCGAGAGTGCCGCACCGCCGCTGGATAGTTCGCCGTCGGCCTGGGTGAAGAGGGTGTTGTGAACGCCGAAATCGATCGTTCCGAAATCGGCGCCGCTCGCGCCGTCGTCCAGATTCTGGCCGTTGATGACGCAGCCCGCCTCCAGCGTGATCGTGGCATCGACCGTGCCGGTGATGTCGGCATGGGCGGGTGCGGCAAGAAAGGCCGCGAACAAGGTGGCGCCGAGCGCGACGCGGCGAGGTATAATGTGCCGCATTGTGACATCTCCTCCTTACAGGGCCATTGGCCCAGGTCCTGTCTTAACCAGCCGGGCACTGGATGCGGGCTGTGAGGAGAGAGGCTATGGCGCGGGGGTTAACCCTGTCTCTTTCCCATCAGGGATATGAGGTCCAAAATGAACCGTTCCGCGCGCTACACCCATCGCTGCTTCCGGATCGTCACTAGGGATGATGACCGCGAACCTGTTGGATTATGTGCCGTATTGGGTCGGTATCGACAGATTGTAGCGGCGCTTCGCTCGCTCGATCATCTTGTTCCAAATCGGATGAAACTCCTTTCATGGCCAACAATCGAGAAGGGAATAGCCAGCCCAGCACTCACAGATTTCCATTTCTTGATCGACGCGATCCGGAATACACGCCATGTCAAATGAGATTCTCACTCTCGTTCATTTCGATATCCGGAGCCCAACAGAGTCCGATTCTTGGTCGCCAGCATTTGGTAGTCGGCTCGGCGAGGCGCGCGCGGTGTCGCCCGCCACGTCCGAGTATCGGCGGACCGACCCGCAAATCGCATGGCACCTTGGCAGGTTTATCGCCAACGTCCGCTCGCGCTCGCTCGATCCGGTCTTGATGCGCGAGAACTGGCTGTCGGCCTATAACTTCGCTACCGAACACGCGTCTCCGTTCCGTGGCGAATATGTCCACGCGCAGCGAAGTCATGCCGGCGATTGAGACGCGCGTGGTCCTGCCACCCGGAAGCTGGCGCGACGGTGGACCTTCGGACGCCATCGCACCGGGCCGAGCATTTCATAAACCAAACTGCTCGATCAATGCGCGTCTGAATTGCCAACCGCGGCGGTCGGATGTTGGTCATCTTGTTGGAAGAGGAGACTTGCTACCCAAGCCGCCGCCAACGCACCCACAAGCTGCCCCATGACAAATTGCGGCACATCGCGCGGTGCTATCCCGGCGAATGTGTCGGACAAGCTGCGGGCAACCGTGATGGCCGGATTTGCGAAGCTGGTCGACGAGGTGAACCAATATGCGGCCATGATATACAACGCCACCGAGGCCGCGACGGCTTGGGGACGATAGCGCACGGTTCCGAGGATCGTCAGCACCAGCCCGAAGGTCGCGACACCCTCTCCGATCCACTGGCCGAGGCCGGTTCGCGCCTTGACCGACAATTGCAGGGTCGACAGGTCGAACATCAGATGCGCCGCCCACGCACCGACCACCCCGAACGCAAGCTGGGCGGCGGCATAGGCAGCAGCATCGTGCCAGGCTAGATCGCGTCGCAGGGCTGCAACCAGCGTAACCGCCGGATTCATATGCGCGCCTGAAATCGGACCGAGCATCGTAATCAACACGAACAGGATTGCCCCGGTCGCGATGGTGTTCGCGAGCAGCGCCACCGCCTCATTACCCGCCGACAGATTTTGGGCCATGATGCCCGATCCGATGACGGTGGCGAACAGGAAGAAGGCTCCCAATCCTTCCGCTGCCGTTCGCCGAGCGAGCGGAACAGTGTCAATCAAGAACGGCCTCGCGGTCGGCGGTCTTGCCGATGGCGCGCAGCCGTTCAGCAAGACTTAGCTCGCCGAGGCTCGCCAACGGCAGCGCCATCAGCAGGTCGATCCGTCGCTTGAGCGCCAGATAGGCTTGCCAGAACGCCTCGCGCTGACCTTCTCCTTCAACGGCGGCGGGATCTTCGATCCCCCAATGGGCCGTTACCGGCTTGCCCGGCCAGACCGGGCAGGTTTCGCCCGCCGCATTGTCGCAGACGGTGAAGATGAAATCGAGCGGCGGCGCTCCCGGCGCGGCAAACTCGTCCCAGCTTTTCGAGCGATAACCTTCGGTCGGATAGCCGAGCTTGCCGAGCAGCGCCAACGCTGCCGGATGCACTTCGCCCTTCGGGAAGCTCCCTGCCGAAAAGGCGTGAAATTGCTCCCCGCCTTCGCGGTTCAATATCGCTTCGGCAAGGATGGAGCGCGCAGAGTTCCCGGTGCAAAGGAACAGCACATTGAACGGCCGGCTCATGCCGCCGTAACCTGCTCCGGCACGCAGCAGGTCGCGACCGCATCGTCGCTGGCAAGCTGGTCGAGCGCCGGGCTGTCACCATAGGTCGTCGCCCCGCCATCGGTGAGAAAGGCTTCCCACACGATCCCGTCAGGGTCGGCAATCCAGCTTTTTTCGGACTTCGCATAGCAGCAGGTCGTCCGACCTTCTTCCAGCACGGGCCGGTCGGCCGCTTTCAGTCGGCCATAGACTTCGCCAAGCTCTTCTGCGCTCTCGACCTGGATGCCAAGATGTTCGATGCCTTTCCGCGCATGATTGCCTGCCGAAATGGCGAAATTGACGCGCGGGTCTTCCAGCATCCACTTGGCATAGTCGGCTTTCACCACCGTCGGATCGGCCCCGAACATCGTTGAATAGAAACCGATCGAGGCGTCGAGATTCTCGACGCCGACATGGACATGCAGGCGTTTCATGCACTTTTCCTTTCCTGTGCCGGGAGTTCGCAAGCCGCATCGGCACCGCAATCGGCACCGGCGCAGCAATTCTCCATGAGGTAGGCCACCAGCGCGTTCATCGCCGGATAGTTGGCGCGATAGATGATCGAACGATGCTGGCGTTCCTGCAAAATCAATCCGGCTTCACGCAGTTGCGCCAGATGGAATGACAGCGAACTGTTCGGGATACCCAGCTTCCCGGCTATGACACCGGCGGCAAGACCGCCTTCGCCCGCCTGCACAAGCAGTCGGAACAGAGCGAGTCGATGCTCTTGAGCCAGCGCGGCCAAAGCCTGGATCGTTACATCTGCTTTCATTCGCGAATCCTCATTTCGATTTAAGTCGAAATGTCAGGGGCAAGCATTTGAGTCAAGTTTAATTCGATATTGCTCGAAATGAGGTTGCGGGCGGTCGTCGATCCTGCCTTGCAAAATGGTTGGGCGTGTCCCATATTCTGACCAGATAAAGGACAAAGGAACGGACATGAGTCGGCCCCAGCCCAAAGTTGATACGCGGGATGACAGCAGCGGCAATGGCGCCGTTCCCGGCTTCGTTGCCCGCTTCATGGACAAGCGCGGCCTTGTCGACGTCGAGCGCGTCGCCGATGCCTTCCGCATGACCAAGGGCCAGCTCGCCGAGACGGCCGGGCTTGGCGCGGCCACCATCTCGAAAGCCGATCGCCGGACGGCCCCGCGAACCCAGACCCGCGTGACCGAGGTGCTGGAAATCATCAGCCGGGTCCGCGACTGGGCGGGCGGCGAGGCGCAGGCGATGGCCTGGTATCGCTCGCAGTCGATCCCGGCGCTCGATGGCCGGACGCCCGAGGCGCTGGTCAAGTCGGGCAAGGCGGGCGACGTGCGCGACTATCTCGATCATCTGGCGCTCGGCGGCTTTGCTTGAGGTTTCAGGGACGCTGCTATCGCGGGCATGATCCGGCATGGTCGTTCACGCCCTTGTCGGGCGAAGGCGCGGCGATCACGGGCGGGCGCTTCAACCGCAAGGGGGACCGGGCGCTTTACCTGTCGCTCGATATTATGACCGCGGTTGGCGAATGCACACAGGGTTTCAGCCACCGGCTGCAACCCCTGCTCATGTGCGAATATGACGTTGACTGCGATCCTGTCGCTGACCTGCGCGACGAAGCCGGACGCACCAAGCATGGCGTTGCTTGGGAGGATCTGGCGTGCGGCTGGTTAAGCCATATGCAGAAGCGGCGCGACGCGCCGTCCTGGCTTGTGGTTGATCGGCTTCGTTCCGAAGGGCATAGTGGCATCCTCGTGCCGAGCTTTGTGCCGGGCGCGTCGGCGAACCATCATAATCTTGTCCTTTGGCAATGGGGGCCGAACCTGCCGCACCGGGTCATCGTCTATGATCCGAGCGGCCGCCTTCCCGAGAATCAGCTTAGCTGGCCACACATAGACCGCTGACGGCTGCATCAGCCCGCCTACCCGTTTCCCGCATGAGATCACGTCCGCTGCGCCGCGCTGCGTCATCGTGCGCCATAACCGTCATATGCGATTTTTCCCGTCCGGCTGATTTTTGGGCCGCCGACGCAACCCCTGCGTCGCCGGGAGAATCCCTTGACGCCTACGAAGCTCCTTGTCGGACAGATTTTCGTCGTTTTCGCGATCGTCATCGCGGGCGTCTGGGCCGCGACGCAATGGTGTGTGGCGCAGCTCGGCTATCAGTCGCAGCACCCGATGGTTTGGCTGCCAGCCTAGAGCATCGTGCTATTAATCTGCAACATACCCTGCTTCTTTGAGGTAACTCCAGCATTCGTCTGGTGAGTAGAGTTCGCAGATTGATCCGACGGCTTGCCAGAGCGCCTCGATGGTTCGTGCTTTGGCCTTCCGCAGATGCGCCTTGAGCTTGGCGAAGGCCATTTCGATGGGATTGAGGTCGGGGCTGTAAGGCGGCAGGAAGAGGAACCATGCGCCGCGTTCCTTGAGAATGGCTTTTGCCTTTTCACTCTTGTGGCTGGAGAGATTGTCAAGGATGACCATGTCGCCGGGCCTCAGCGTCGGGGCGAGCTGGGTTTCGACATAGGTCTCGAAGAGGCGCCGGTTCATCGGCGCGTCGATCACCTAGGGGGCCGTGAGCCCGTCATGGCGCAGCGCGGCGATGAAGGTCTGGGTTCCCCAGTGACCGAAGGGCGCCTTCATTTTCAGCCGCTGCCCCCGGCGCGCCCGGCCGCGCAGACGGGTCATCTTGGTCGTCGTCCCGGTTTCGTCGATAAACAGTTTCTTCATCCACAGCTGGCGATATCCGGGCCACACCCGCTGAGCAGGGCCTGTCAGTAATTTTGTGCGCGGGGCCGGTTTATGTTCATCAGACCGCGAAGCGCTCACCGAAGATGACGGCGAACTGCGTCTTGGCCTCGAACCACTCGCGCGGCGGCCGTTTCCATTCTTCGGCCGCATGATTGAGAACAAGGTATAGCAGCTTCATCGCGGCCTCGTCACCAGGGAAGTGGCCACGGGTGCGAAGGGCACGGCGCAGCTTCGAGTTCAGCGCCTCGATGGCATTCGTGGTGTATATCCCCCAACTATCCGATCCCGAAGATCAACAGAACTGCTCTTGCCCATAATCCACCTCCAACCACGGTGAATCAGAATCCTCCCACCAAGGAAATCCCCTTTGATTCAGATTTATAGATCGATGCTCTAGCCGCGGTCCGCTTCGCGGACCCCGCCCCGCTCGCTGCGTTCAAGGCTTGCCGATGCCGCACCCTGATCATGCACCGCACCGGCTGCCTGGTCTTGGCGGCCCGCTGCATGCACACGTCGATGGCCTCGCGGTTGTCACGGCGCATCTCGGCGGCCTCAGCGATGGCCTGCCACGCCTCCGGACTATCGGCGTGCATAATCTGGGTTCCGGCTTCCCATAATGTCGGCGCACGAACGGTGCGGGCTGCGATGCGCTCGGGCAGATGCCAGCTTGTCGGCATGATGCGCGCGCCGAAACCGGGAACCACCGACCACAAAAGACACCCGGCGAGCAAGCCACCGCCGACATACCACCAACGGAGACGCTTTTGCTCGTAGATGGTGTTGGCGGTGCCGATCATCGCACGCAGGTCGCGGACGGCCTCGCCATGCTCGCGCTTCGCTTGCGCGAGCTTGGCCTGTTCGTCGTTCCGCACTCGCGCAACCGCCGCCGTCATCCGCGCCTCGAACTCCTCCGGGGTCATCTGCATGGCAGGCTGGCGCTCGATCGCGACCAGCCGGTTCGCCATATCGCCCAGCGTCTTGCTGTAATCGGGAATGTCGATTTCGGATTTCTCGGTGGCGAGATGCTCGACCGCCCGGCGCATCATCGCGATTTCACCTTCGAGGCGGGTAAAGGCCTGTGTCGCTGTATCGGGTCCGGGATCGTCATACGGCAGTCGGGGTAGCTGTCTGTCGTCGTCCATATCATTCTCCTATCGGCTCATGCCAAGATTCTTACCGAGATCGGCGGGGACCGAAGACGCGAGGTCGCGCGCGACATCGCGGCTCATGTTCATCCCGATACCGAGTTCCTGCCGGCGACCGCGCAGCAGCGATTCGACCTGCGCGTCGCGTTCGAGGCTTTTCGCCATGCCTGCCATTTGCTGTCCGACGCGCTTCGCGCCCCGCACATCGCCATCGCGGCGCAAGTCGTCGTGGGCCTGTCTGAGCTGCTTCCAGCCCTCGACAAAGCGGTCGGCGCGCTGGAAGGGATCGGCGCGCAGTTCGGCTTCCTTGGTCATCGCGCGCACCGCGGCCTGACCTCGCCCCCGTGCGGCGTCGTGGGCGAGCTCTGGTTGGCGCTGGAAGGCATTGCCAAGGTCGGTGGAGCCGTGAGGCCGGATAGCGTCCAGCGCCTCTCCTGCCCGGTTCAGTGCGTCATGTTGGTGGGGCAGCACCGGTAAGCCCCGATCGCGCATCCGGGCGATGTCATCGACAGCGCGCGCATAGCGTTCGACCGCGCGGCGCTGGCCGGTGGCATGGGCTGGTTCAGCCCTCGCCTGCTCGCCAGTCCGCTCCGGCGGGCGGAAGCCCGCGAATATACCCGGCTCGCGCTGCTGGCCGGGCAGCGAGAGGCGCAAGCCGTCGAAGATCCCGCGCGCCTTCTCCTTCCCGGTGCGAACGATCTCCGCGACACGCTCACGGATACCGATACCGCGCCGTTCCGCGAACGCGCGCGCTGGATCGGCCCTGGCATAGTCGCTCGCCATATCCTTGGTGCGCTCGCGCGACAGGGTGCGGACAAGGCGCGCATCGTCCTTGAAGTCGTCGCGGCCATAATGAAGCGCCATCCCGTCGCGGTGACGCGACAGACCGACATAGGCGCCGTGGCGATCCATGCCGGGGGTGGCGAGGACATGCGACCGGTCCATGGTCATGCCCTGCGCCTTGTGGATCGTTGCCGCATAGCCATGATCGACATGGGCATAATCTTTGGTGTCGAACGCGACGCTGCGCCCGTCATCGGTGCGGACGGTCATGCTCTGCTGGCTGACCCGCTCGACAGTGCCGAGCGTGCCATTCTTGACCTCAAGTCCTCGCTCGTTCCTGAGGAACATGATGCGGTCGCCGGATGCAAAATCCCGGTCGCCGCGTTCGGTTTTCACGCGCACATCGTCGCCAAGCTGGCCCGCCTCGCGCATCCGGTCGCGGGCAGCCTGGTTGAGTTCGCGGACTTCGGCGTTGGTGTGCGTGAGAATGATGCGGCTCTGATCGGGCGCGGCGAGGCGCTCGCGATCCCACCGTTCAACAAGCTCGCCGCGTGCCGCTTCGCGCGTGTCGGCCGCATGGACCATGCCGCGTTCGCAATAGGCATGAATCGCCTCGCCGGTTCGCCCGGTTGCAAGATGCCGGGTCGCGTCCTGCTGCCAGCTCTCATGCTGGCGCCGGACCTCAGTGATCTCGACACCGCCATGCCGTTCGTGGATCGCGCGGAACGCCGCGCCCGCCTCGATCGCCTGCAACTGCTGCGGATCGCCGACCAGCACGACCTTTGCGCCGGCGTCGGCCGCATGGGACAGAACGCGCTCCATCTGGCGCGTGCCGACCATGCCCGCCTCGTCGATCACCAGCACGTCGCGGGGACCGAGCATGTCGCGCCCCTGCGACCAGCCATGTTCCATGCTGGCGATAGTGCGCGAGGCGATGCCGGAGCCGTTCTCCAATCCTTCCGCCGCGATGCCCGACAGCGCTGCGCCGCGCACGTTGAGTCCCGCGTCCTCCCATGCCTCGCGCGCGACACTCAGCATTGTGCTCTTGCCAGTGCCGGCGTACCCGACCACGACGCTCAACCCCTGCCGCCCGGTCACATGCTCGAACGCGGCGCGCTGCTCGCCCGACAGGTCCAGCCCGCGCTCCGCCGCGCGCGCCAGCGCGCCCTCCCGGGCCGCGTCCGACACGCGATACCGCTCGCGCTCCGCCATTACCTCCGATGCGCGTTGCAACCGCTGTTCGGTGTCGATCATGTCGCGGCTGGTGAACCGATCTTCGCCGTCTCCGTCCTTGCCCAGTTCGATCAGGTCAGGCGATGAGCACACCGCCGACATGGCGGCATCAAATTGTTCCTTCCCGTCGGTGTGGTGATGCACGAACATCGCCATGTCGCGCCGGGTAAATGTGGCCTGCTGGTGGGTGATCGCGTCGAGTGCGACACGCGGCTCCGCGATGATGCGTTCGCCATTGGCTCTCGCGACGGCGCGGTGATCCTCGATGCGCTCGGATTCCAGCCCGCGTTCGGCCATGCGCGAAGCGGCGGGGCCGATCTTGCCCTGCGGCTCCAGATCGATGCCCTGCGCTTCCAAGGACCGGTGATCGATCCGCGCGTCTATGTCCAGTTCCGCCAGCCGCGCGTTGACGCGATCGGCCCACCGCTCGCGCCATTGCTCTACAAGTTCCGTGCGGTTCCAGTCGCGGACCTTCTGTCCGAACCCGAATTCGCCTTCCTTGTCGACGGTGATTTCGCGCATGGTCAGCATCACATGCGCGTGCGGCTTCGCGAGCCCGTCAGCTCCGACGTCCCGATGGACATTCAAGTCCGCGATCATGCCGCGCTCGACGAACTCGGACTGCACGAAGTCGCGGGCCAGCTCGATGCCCTGCTGCTGATTCATCTCGCGCGGAATGGCGAACTCGACCTCGCGGGCAAGCTGCGCGTCCTTGCGCTTCTCGAACGCCTCGACTTCGTTCCAGAGCCGTTCGCGATCCCGCCACGCGTCGGGCGCGTTCTCGGGGAGCAGCACTTCGCTGTGCACGACGCCCGATTTATTGGTGAAGTCATGCGCGCGATCCAGCCGCTCATCGTGCAGCCGATCAGTGGACCGATAGGCTGCTGCCGCGACCGCGCTGCGGCCAGCGGCGCGGCTGATGACTTTGACCGAGAGATGGAAGATTGCCATGACGGCAATCCATCTACGCCACAATACCTACGTCGGCACGACGTATAAGCGCGCCCTTCTCGAATAAATTCTTCGCAGGGACCAGGTGGTGTCAGGCTGTCCCGGCGACACTACTGCATCACCGGTGTCACTCTTCTATCATGGTCGCATCGACACTCAATGGAGACTTGCGATGCGAAAACCCCGCGATTTTGAGTCAGAGCTGAAGGCGCTCGCAGACAAGGCGAAGACTCTCAAGGAACGGCGTGTGCGCCAGCTTGGCGAACTGGTCGCAGCAACCGGGGCCGACGCGCTCGATGCTGACATGCTCGCCGGCGCATTGCTCGGTGTCGTCGCGACGAAAGACGCTGGCGCGAAGGAGGCCTGGCGCAAGGCGGGCGCGGCCTTCTTTCAAGGTAAGGCGCGAAAGCCTGCGCCGCGAACTGAACAGAAGCCGGAAGGCACTCTACCGCTCGAAGGCGGCGCGGCATCGCGTTGAGGCACGAAAGGCTCGGACCGATATGCGCGAATGGGTCGTGAAGCGCCGCGAGCGCACGAAGCAATTAATCGAACTCGGCGGTCTCGTCGTGAAGGCGGGGCTTGTCGATCTGGCCGGCGACGATCGCGCCACGCTCTACGGCGCCTTCCTGGCGGTCGCGGACAAGCTCCGCGGCGAGGATCGCGATTACGCGCTGGTCCGCTGGCAACGCAAAGGCAAGCGGGCGTTCGAAGCCGAACAGGAGGCCGCCCGGGATGAACGTTCTTCACCCGTCCCGGCACGAGGACAAGGCGATGGTCGATAACGAAAGGCACACGATGTTCACCGTCGGGCAGCACGCATTGCTGACGGCCGATCTTGAAGTGTCGGGGATCGATCCGGATAGGTTCGGTTTCTATGACCAGCTTGGCTTTCTTGCCCGCGAAAACACCGACCCCGCCTATCTCGAACGATATGCGCAGTGGGTTCTCACGCGGCCAATGTCTCCGGTCTATGAGGCCCGTGTCCGCGCGGTCGTCCCGAAACTCGCCCATCTGCTGCGCGAGACCTTCGCTGCCCACGACGCACACGGCCGCTGCCTCGCCGTCTGCTCCATGATGACGCGAATGCTCGACCTGCTGCAGATCTGGAGTTTTGGCCTGTTCGGATCGGTGGTCCTCGAAGTGCCCGATCAGGGCAGGCGAACAATGCGGACGATCGCTTTCAAGCGCGACCCTGACGCTGATGCTGCCGCCGGTCATGCATGGTCTGCGCGCCGCCCTTTCTCATCATCGATGCAACCCTAGCGCTCCAACGCTGGGACGCGGCGATCCTGCCGTTCCTTCCGGGCGTCGTTCTGGCGGGTTCCGAGGCCTCGAAAGTCGAGGCGCGCGTCGAGGATATTGTCGATGATCGAGTGAGAGACTTGTTCGCCGACGCCGAAGGCTGGCACGACCCTTATTTGCATCATCGCCTCGACCCGAGCCTGAGGGGATTCCATCAAACATTCCCGGCGCGCGATGTCATAATGCCAAAGCTGCACATGCGCTTCGTTCCGGTCCTGATCCGGCAACCTTGCGAAACGCTGGCCGAGATCGAAGTGAAGCGCGGCGGGCCGTCCGGACTGGACGTCTGGAACAGCGTTGTGACGCCGGCTTTTGGCGTGACTCCCTTGCCGTCTGGGCATCGATGAACGCGTCCCATATTACGCCGGCAACATTGCCCGATGGCGGCCGGGCTGCCATAGGCGTCCCATGACACAGGAACTGGCAAATACCGTTCTTCGGGTGATCGAACGCGCGCCGCAATGGATACGGCGCGACCTCGACAGCAAGGATGCGGTTGTCCGCATCCGTGCCGAGGAATCGCTTGCAGCGATGATCGCCGATGCACTCGACAGCCAGGCTGCCGAAGGCTGACGGCTATTTCTTGAAGAGGGAGATGGTCTTCTTGCGGCCGCCGCCACGTCCCTTGGTGCCGAGGCCGATCTTCTTTGCCAGCGCACTGCGCTGTTCGGCATAGTTCGGTGCAACCATCGGGTAGTCTGCCGGCAAGTTCCACTTGGCGCGGTAGTCGTCGGGTGTCATGCCGTAGCGCGTCATCAGGTGGCGGCGCAGCATCTTGAGCTTACGGCCGTCCTCAAGACACACGATGTAATCGGGCTTCACTGACGCGCGGATCGACACGGCGGGCTTCTGTTCGATCTCGGGCTCCGCGGTCTCGCCAAGTCCGGTAAGGGCGCCGTGCACGGTCTGGATGAGAAGCGGCAAGTCGGGGACCGCGACATTATTATTGCTGACATGCGCGGCGACGATGTCGGCCGTCAGCGTTACCAGCGATTCCTGATCGTCCATTTCTGTCTCCATCGGCGCAGTATTATTAGGGATCTATTGCTAAACATGACATGCACAGATGTTGTCGTCGCTTCAAGCGCGCGATGATGTTGTATCCGCCCATTCATAGAAAAGCGGACCGAATGATTTCCCATTTCAGTTGCAGGCCGAGCCGCATGACCATGACGTCAAACCTTATGCGTTCGCCAAGCGACGGATGGCTCATGCCGATGATCGCATAATCGGCCTGTTCGCGAAGGCGTTTGACGCGTCTGCGGCTGATGCCGAGCCGCCGCGCGATCTCTTCGGATGAACGGCCGTAGCAGTTGAACAATATCCAGACCTGCCGCGTGCGTTCGGGCTGACTGGCCAGCGGCTCGGGAATCTGCACCGTGTCGGCGACCTCTTCGCCGTTCCTTTCGGCTTCTGTCGGCGGTCTTTCGTCGGGTAAGGGACGCCGACGCCGCCGATGTTCCGCATAGCCATGCGGATAGCGCCGACCCGGCATCAGGCACTCCGCCAGCCATTCGTCGAACGGCTGCCACCCCGCGCATCGGAGTGCTTCCGTGACACGTAGCAGACGCTCGCGCCGATACCGGCGCCACCGCAACACGGTGCGCCAGAGATCGACCGTGGCGACGCCGGCCCGGTGCGAGCGGGCGACCGCTCGGCGCAGTGCGGCCGGTAGCTGCGGGACGAGGGACGCAGCCGCCGCGTCCTGGTCGGCCCGGATGTCGGCGATCGGGTTGGGCCATATGATCTCGCCCCGATAGCCGCTCTCAGCGAAAGCGGATTCGAGCGAGCGCCGATAGTCCTGCCGCAACCGCGCCTGCAAGGCGGCAGTCGCCGGCCCAACGCAGGGGACCGGTTCGCTATAGCAGACATGCGCACGAACGATCGCGCGCGCGTCGACAAGGCAAGCAGCGATGGTGTCGCGATCCGTACCGATCCGCTCGGCCAATACATCGACATCGAGGCCGAAAAAATTGTGGAGCAGAAACAGGGCGCGTGGAAGCGGAGGCAGGAGTTCCACCGCTTCGATCCGCCGATTATAGAGGTGCATCATGGTCAGCGCCTCCGTTCGCGGGGATGGAGCGGCGCATGGCGCGAGGCACGATAGAGGGTGATGCCCGCCTCGATCCGGTCGAGGATGAAGGTGTCGCGCTCGGCTTTCGCGATGCGAACGTCGGCTTTGGAGTAAAGGTCGAGGGCGACAGCGCAGCGGTTGCCTATCTCGCGCTGGATCACGTTGCGGGCACGGTTCCAGCAGCACTCTTCCTTGAACAGCGGATGGTTGACGACGATCCACAGTTCGTAATCGGAGAAATCGATCGTGCGCCGATCTTCATACCAGCTCTTCCGTGCATAGGGGCCGATCAGGATGATGCGTCTGATCTGGCCCGGCTCGGGCGCTTGCACCTGTTCGGGATCAAAACAGGCGCGCAGGATGCGCGTGATGCGCTCGATCTCCTGTTGCTTGCGGCGGATCAGATGGCCGACGCGCGCCATCACGACCTCGCGCGCGTAGACGTCGTTCGTTGGGATAGTCATTTGCAGCTCACACACCAGCGGTCCACGCGTCGAGCGCGGATGTGCAAGCGGTGTCCGCTGTTCTTGTGCCGCCCTAGCGGCTTACAGCAACTGCCCGACCGCGGTGGCCGAACCTACATGATGCCTGGCAGGACGTTCCTCGGGATGGCCGCCAGTCTCTCCATCCTGTAACGGGGATTGTGTCAGAAATACGGAGTTTCGGCAAGCCGCCGAGAGATGGTCTATTTGTGGACAATTGATCCAATACCGCAATATTGACCGGCCGGCCGGAAAAGAATCGATTATTCGGACGTTATGGCTTGCGATTTATGTGCTGTCACACAAGTGGAAGAGCGTCGCGCTCTTTTTATCTACCAGTGAGCTTGATAATGCATATTTGCCCCCTATCTAAGGGGCACAATGTCTGTTTCTCTTAAATTCTGGAACTGTGGGCGCCTACTGATTGGCGCTTAGCCGGACGCACGCCATGCCAGGCTGCGTCCGGTGCATGCATCCGAGCGCGAATGCGGTCCTCCGCGGCCGCGGCTCATATCCTCTTCCGATGCAGGGCAAACCCTTTCTCACCCATGCAGCCACGCCCGCGCGGGCGCTAATGCTGCGCGAAGGAGATTCCAGACATGGCAACCAGAGCTTATTCCCGTTTGCGGGGAGTGTCACAGAGGACGCAAGAGACCGAAAATCTGCTCGCCCGCTATCCTCGGCTCGGTGAGCAGGAGTTGGCGCGGCTGATCGAGATATTCCCCGCCCTGCCGCCGATCGACAAGGCGGTGATCGCCGCCGACGAACGATTATCAGGCAAGCTGGCTGCCTTTTATCGCGACCATGGCGACAAGCTCTACCCGTCGATCGCCGCGCTGTCCGTGCTTCTCTTCCTCCCCATCACGGCGGCGGCCACTGCGCTGTGGTGGCTATTCGGCTGATTTCCGCGACCGTGTGCGGCGCGTCCGACCGAACGGCCGGGCTGCGCCGATCCCATTTATCCATTGGCGACATGTCTCGCCTTGAAGGACAGTGATTATGTCAACGAATGCATTTGCCCGTTCCAACGCTCATCCGGCCGACGGTCCGGTTCGTCCTGGCGAGAACCACAAGCCTCCCATGGCTTCGGCCGCCGCACTGGCGAACGAAGCCCGTTTCGCGGTAACCGGCGAGGACATCTCATCGTTTGCGACCTTCGTCCCGGTCGGCCTGCTGGCGCTCATCTCGTTCGGCGCAATGCTTACCTCTCATTGATCCCTCCCGCGCCCGCGTCGAATTGCATTGCTGGGTGGCCGCGCAGATGTGCGAGCGGTGTCCGTTGCGTGCCGCCCGCGCGGCGTGCGCCGACTGTTCGACCATCGGCCGGGCCTGAATGATGCGGGCGGGACAATCCCGCTGGAACGTCTCTGGTCATTTTATCCCGTGCATGACACCATGCCAGAAACGCCGGAGCCTCGGGAGAGAGCTATTGGTGTACCGCTTTTGCCAATGTGGCGATGTGGTCCGAACAGATTTGATGGACGACGCAGCCAAGTTCCTCGACGCGCTCGCCGAGCCAGGCCAGTTCTTCCTCGCTGATCCGATAATGCTTTGAATAGCGCGCCTTGGTGTAAGCTTCCTTCAGTTTCTGAAACATTGCGCGTTCGCGGCGATTATTCTCTGGCCAGATACCGTAGAGGCGTCGGTCCAGCCCCTCAGCGAGTGATCGGAGGAAGGCAATATTGTGGTTATAGGGCGTGTAGAATGTCGCCGTGAGTAGAAGGCAGGAGTAAAGGCGCTCGACCGTTTGGTGCATGTCGAACGCAGCATCTTTAAGAAAGCCGCGTTCAATGTCGAATCTGGCAATCTCGAACCGCTTCATTGCCGATGGGAAGCCGTCCTCAAAGTATTCCTTCGCTGTTTCCAGCGCCTGCTCTGACGTCTTCGGCTTCGGCGTCGCCAGTTCCCGGCCATCGGCTTCGTAAAGCGCAATGCCGTCCTTGGCAACCTCCATGAAAAAGACGCGACCGTGCGCGAGGCCATCGTTCACCTCATGCAGCGAATGGACGATAAAATTGACCGGCGTCCTTAGCGTCTTCTCGATGGTATAGGCGCGAATGAGCCGCTCCTCGGCTTTCGCCCAATAGGCGGCGCGGTCGGTCAATTCCTTCTGGCTGACGATGACGACGATGTCATAGTCGGACTTATACTGGTTTGCCGATGCGGGTGCATCGACCCAATCGCCGCGCGCGTAACTGCCGAACAGGACGATCTTGAGAATGCGCGCGCCCTTGCGGCGCCCGGTCGCATTCTCGGTCGCCTGGCCGAACTCGTCGAACAATATCTCGACGATGCGCTCAAGCTCGCGCTGCTTCGCGGCTGGTAGATGATAGACGTCGGTGCGCATTGCTGGAATCTTCAGCCAATCTCCGGTCCTTGGCAAGAGCTATCGGCACCGCGGCGTCGATACGTGCCCCGATCGGCACAGCAATGCCTCCTCTGTTGCACGGGCCGGACAGGCTGACGCAGACTGGTTCGCGGCGGGCAGACCACCGAATGCTAGAGTCTGCGTATGATTCGAACCGGCGCCGCAAAGCGATTATCCATTCGCACCACCTGTATGAACCAATGCTATTGTGCGCGAAGCTTTCCTATTCCTGCCTCTTCGCGCCGCGCGCTGCCGTTTATGCGCTATTGTGGGCTATCTTTTGTCTTTGCATCCTATGCTTCGATTGCGCCGAGCGGCAGCGAAGAAGCACTTGAACGGCGGGCCTCGACCGTTGAAGTCTGTCCGCAAGGGGCGTCATTAACCATCAGGTGTTGGAGGTAGTCCCCGTGCCCGCTCCCGAACGAATTATCCGTATCAAGACCGTCCAAGATCGCACCGGACTGTCGCGCTCGACCATCTATCGCAAGATCGCCGAGGGCACCTTCCCGCGGCAGCAGAAGCTTGGCGTCCACGGGGCCGGATGGCACGAATCCGCTATCGACCGCTGGGTCGCCAACCCCGCCGCCTATCGTGCGGATAATGATGATGACGCGGGGACCGGCGATGCACGAGGATGATGCGCAGCCCGAACGAGGCATCGTTCCAACCAACGATAATGCGCCCGTGCTGCGCGCCGCCGAGGTCGATGCCGCGCTGACACGCATCGCCGAGGCGATCGGCCGCCACATCGCGCGCGAGCATATTCGTGCGCTGTGCGCCGCCAATGACAATGATCCCATCGACAAAGGTTGATGGAGTCATTGACAACGGGGCTGATCGTTGGTAGAAAATCCAACATGAAGGCGGAGCCGCTTCTTCACGAGCGTCATCAACTCGGCGCCGAGGCGTTCGTGGAATTGCGGATATGGCGCGTGCCGCGACGCGTGCCGGGGTCGAACCATGATCTCAAATATGCCCTCGCTTATGTCGTCGGCGGCATCTGCGTGCTGCGCTACGACAATGAGGCCGGCAAAGGCGATCACCGCCATGTCGGCAAGCGCGAGACGCCCTATGCCTTCACCACACCGGCAGCCTTGCTGGCGGACTTCTGGAAGGACGTGGACAAATGGAAACCCGAATGAACATCGTGACGCTATCCGTCGCTTCGCGCGAAGCGGTCGAAGCCCGTGCGCTGGCGGCGTTCGAGGGCAAGGCGCAGGGCGCGCATTATTCCTTCGGGTCGACCGACCTGCTCTGGCAGACGCTGACGCGCAAACGCTGGGAACTGCTTCAGGCGATGACGGGGCAAGGCGTGATGTCGATCCGCGAAGCCGCGCGGCGCGTCGGGCGCGACGTCAAGGCGGTGCATGGCGATGTCCAGGCGCTGCTCGCGGCCGGGGTGATCGACCGTGCCGAGCGCGGCATTGTCTTTCCCTATGATGCGGTCCACGTCGATTTCATGCTGACCAAAGCTGCGTGACAGAAGGGGGAAACGCCATGATCCGTGCTGCGCTTTATGCCCGCTATTCCTCCGACCAGCAGAATGCGGCGTCGATCGCCGATCAGCTTAGCCTCTGCCGCGAGCGTGCGACACGCGAGGGATGGCAGGTCGAAGGTATCTATGAAGATGCCGCCGTCTCAGGGTCGAGCATGATCCTGCGTCCCGGTGTCCAGCGGCTGCTGGCCGATGCGCAGGCGGGCAAATTCGATATTGTACTGGCGGAAGCCCTCGACCGCGTGTCGCGCGATCAGGCCGATGTCGCAACGCTCTACAAGCATCTCCAGTTCGCTCGGGTGCCGCTCATCACCCTCGCCGAAGGTGAAATCTCCGAGCTTCATGTCGGGCTCAAGGGCACGATGAACGCGCTGTTCCTGAAAGACCTTGCGAAGAAAACGCATCGCGGCCTGCGCGGGCGGGTTGAGAGGGGCTTTTCCGCTGGCGCGGTCGGCTATGGCTACCGCATGGTGCGGCGCCTGAACAGCGAAGGCGAGCTGGTTCGCGGCGAGCGTGAAATTGATCTGGCGCAGGCGTCGATCGTCGAACGCATCTTTCGCGAATTTGCGGCGGGAAAAAGCCCGATCGCCATCGCGCGCGACCTCAACGCGGATGGCATAGCGGGGCCTTCTGGAAAGCCGTGGCGCGATACCAGCATCCGCGGCACACCGCGCCGCGGCCTCGGCATCCTCAACAACGAACTCTACGTCGGCGTCCGGGTCTGGAACCACAAACATTATGTGAAAGACCCGACCACCGGCAAGGACGTCACCCGGCTCAACCCGGAATCGGAATGGGTGCGCAAGGCGGCGCCCGAACTGCGTATCGTCAGCAATGAGCTATGGGACGCGGTCAAGCATCAGCAGGAAGCACTCGCCGCGCGCTACGCGGGCCACAAGGAAGCGGCCCAGGCACGAAGCGTCAATGGGTTGCGGCGTCCGGCCTATCTCCTGTCGGGTCTTCTCGAATGCGGCGAATGCGGCGGCAACTATGCGATCGTCACGACCGATCGTTACGGCTGCATTGGTCATCATCGCAGCCGGAACTGCACCAACGGCCGGACGATCCGGCGCGAGGAGCTGGAACGCCGGGCGCTCGCCGGCATTGCCGAGCGGCTGGTGTCGGCTGACAAGATCGACGCCGCCGTTGCCGCCTATGCCACGCATATCAACCGAGAGAACCGCGAGCGGCGCATTCAGATCGAAGCTGACCGGAGAGGGCTGGCGCGGATCGACAAGGCCGTCGCGGGCATCATGGCCGCGATAGAGGACGGGCTGTATCAGCCGTCTATGAAAGCGCGCATGGCTGAACTGGAACGCGAGCGGAATGAGGTCAACGCGCGGCTGGCCGAAGCGCCAGCGGGCATCCCCGATATCCATCCCGGCATTGCTGAAATCTACAAGCGCAAGGTTACCAAGCTCACGGAAACGCTCAAAGACCCGCAAGCGCGGCTCGATGCCTCAAGCGACATTCGCTCGCTCGTAGGCAAAATTGTGCTACATCCCGGCGAGAAGCGCGGCGAGGTTCACGCGACCCTCCACGGCTCACTGATGGGAATTCTCGACTTTGTGAACGACAACCCACAGCCGACCACCGACCGAGTTATAATAAAGGTGTGCCCGGGTTCGCGGGAATGACAAAGGGGGAGTGGCGCCGAGCGCCAGAACTCTGCGTGCTCCGCGCCTCTGCGCGAATCTCATCCCAACGCCGCGCCGGTCAGGCGTGCGCCAGCGCCTCGGGCACCGCGTTCCGGCCGAAAATCTCCGCAAAGCGGTCGATGGCGAAGCGGTCGGTCATCCCGGCGATATAGTCGCCGATATGGCGCACCGTCGCACCGGCGCCTTCGGGCAGGCGCGATCCCCAATCCTCCCCCATCAGGCGCGGATCGGCCGCATAGGCTTCGAACAGCCGCGACACGACCTCTTTCGCTCCCGCTGCCGCCGCGAGTTGCGAGGGGTGATGGTAGAGGTTCGCATACATGAAGCGCTTGAGGTCGCGTTCCTGCCGCGCCAGCTCGTCCGAGAAATCGCCGAGGGTCCGGCCCGCGGCGCGGACCTCTGCGACGCTCGCGACACCGGAGGCAGCGACATTGGCCCCGGTCGCGGCGATCACGTCGTTGACCATCACCCCGATCTGGTCGCGCACCAGCTCACGCAGCAGCCGGTCGCGCGGCGCGCCGGGAAAGCGTTTCTCGACCGCACGGTAATTGGCGGCCACGAAGGGCTGCGCCATCAACTGGTCGAGCGTCAGCAGCCCGGCGCGCAGCCCGTCGTCGATGTCGTGATTGTCATAGGCGATGTCGTCGGCCACCGCGGCGACCTGCGCCTCCAGGCTGGCATGGCTCGACAGGTCGAGCGGGAATTCGGCATCGATCTGTGCCAGCGCCCATCCCGGATGGCGCACCGGACCGTTGTGCTTGGCCAGTCCCTCGAGCGTTTCCCACGTCAGGTTGAGCCCGTCGAAGCGCGGATAGGGGCATTCGATCCGCGCCAGCGTGCGCAGCGTGTGGCCGTTGTGGTCGAACCCGCCGTGCGCCCGCATCGCATCCTTCAGCGCGGCCTCCCCCGCATGGCCGAAAGGCGGATGCCCGATATCGTGCGCGAGGCACAGCGCCTCGGTCAGATCCTCGTTGAGGCCGAGCGCGCGCGCGATGCCGCGACCGATCTGTGCCACCTCTATGCTGTGGGTCAGGCGGACACGATAATGGTCGCCATCGGGGGCGACGAACACCTGCGTCTTGTGGCGCAGGCGGCGGAAGGCGATCGAGTGGATGACGCGGTCGCGGTCGCGCTGAAAGGCGTCGCGCGGGCCGCGCACGCCGTGCCCCGGCTCCGCGTGGAGGCGGCCGCGCGTGTGCGCGGGGTCGCTCGCACACATCGCCAGCGTCATTTCACGGGATCGACGGTCTCGCCCGCCTCGCTGTTGAACAGGAAGCCGTCGCCGCCCGCCTTCTTGTAGTCGGCGAGCCAGTCCTGCGCCGCCTTCTTGCTGGCGAAGGGACCGACGAGCAGGCGGCGCGTCCGGCCCCATTCGGCGGTGGCGCCCGCCTTGCCCTTGAAGAGATCGGCGTTCTTCTTCGCGAAACGATTGTAGTCGAAGGCCAACGCCTTTTCGTTGGCGCCGGTGGCGATCTGGACCCACAGGCGTGCGGGGTTCGCCTTTTTCTTCGCCGCTTCCTCCTTCGCCTTGGCGTCGGCTTCGGCCTTTGCCTTGGTGGCCGCCTCTTCCTTCTCGCGCTTCGCGGCCTCGGCGGCCTCGGCGGCCTCGGCCTTGCGCTTCTCCGCCTGGAGCATCGCGAGCGTGTCGGCACCGATCGCATTGTCGGGCCGCGCCAGTTCCTCGGGCGGAATCTCGATCGAACCGATGATGCCGGCGAGCGATGCGAGCGGCGCCGCGGCGGTCGGCTTCGCCACGGCCGCGGCGGGATCGGGCGGTGGCGCGGCGGCGAGGGCGGGCGCGGCGGATGGCGAGGGCGCGCCGCTGCCGCCGACCGAGAAGCCGGGACCGACCGGCCCCGACGTATGGTTGACCGCGACGCCGATCGGCGCGGCGTTACTCGTGGGCGACGGTACAGCCTGCGCGGGAGCGGGCGACGGGGCCTGCTGAGTGGACGAGAGCGCGGGCTTGCGTTCCGCTGGGATCGGGTTCGATGCCGCGGAGGCAGCCGGCGGCGCGGCTCGCGGCTGCGGCCGGGTGTCGGGAGACGTCGTGGCGAGCGCCGGAACCCGCCGCGCGGGCGAAGGGGCGGCAGCACTGGCACGCCCGCGTTCGGACCGCTGGCCGCTGGCCGGGCGCCGCGCATCGACAGGCGCCGAAACGGGCGCAGGCGTCGGTGCGGGGGTCGCCGCCGCCATCTGCACCGGTTTGCGACGCGGACCGAGTTCGCCCGAAGGGAAGCGCCCGAAATGCGCCGCCGCCGCCTGCTGCGCCGGGTTGAGTCGGTCGAGTTGGGTTAGGTAGGGGAGGATGTTTTGCGCGAGTTGTGGCGGCATCGTCGCGTTGACGATGTCGGTCGCTTCCTTGTCGCGGCCGTTCATCGCGAGGATCATCGCGCGGACCCGCCAGGCGCCGCGGTCCTGCGCGCGCAGCTGCGGCGTCAGCATCTCCACCGCCCGGTCGGGATCGCCGCTGATCCCCAGCGACAGCGCATAGCGGCGCGTGACCTCTTCATTCGGGCCGAGCGACAGCGCGAGCTGATAGTCGCGCTGCGCCGCGTCCTGCTGGCCGAGCAGGTCGCGCGCGAGCCCGCGGTCGGCGAGGAACAGGCGTTCGGGCGCGCCCAGCAACTGCGCCTCCCCGAAATAGTCGAGCGCGCGGGTCGGATTCTCCATGCGGACCATCGTCGATCCGAGCGCCGCCTTCACCGCCCCGTCGCGCGGATTCGCCTTTTCCGCGCGGACGAGAAAGCCGAGCGCGGCGCGATAATCCTCGAGGTCGATCGAGGCGCGGCCGGCATCGAGCAGCGCGCCGGGATCGGACCCGTTCGCCGCGATGCGAGGGATCGCCGACGACAGAAGGGTGCGCGCCGCGGTCCGCTTCTCCATCGCCGCTTTGGTCGCCGCGTCGGGCTGGCTCGCCTGCAACGCCATGGCCGGCCCCGCCGCCGCCGTGCCCAACAGCAGCAGCGCGGCGAAAGCCGTGGCGCGGCGGCGTGCACGTCCCGACCCGGAAGGTGCTCCAGCCGTCAATTTCGATCGCCACATGGGCAAAGTCATCCCGATCTACGGTCCGCCCCTGCCCGTCGCAGCGGCCGCTCGATAAACCCCGTTACTGGTTGTTCTGCCGCCCCAGGAAGCGCGGGATATCGACCCCGTCCTCCTTCTTCGCGCCATCGGCATCGGAGGATGCCACGCCGCGCGACAGGCGCGACATGCGCTCGAACAGCGTTCCGCCGCCGATCGGACGCGCCGGGCTTTCGCCCGCCGGTGCGGCGTCAGGCGCGGGCGCCGCCTGAGCGGACCGATAATCCGCCTCGGGCGTCGCGGCGGGTTCGCCGAGCACCAGTTCGCCGGTGGTGTCGTCATAGGTCGCGGCAACCTGCGAAAGCTCCATCGGCTCTTCCTCGGCCGGCGCGGGCGCAGGGGTCGGCGCGGTTTCGGCCGCCGGAGCATCGCTGATCGAAAAGCCGGGCTGCGGATCGCTGTCGGCCTCGACCGCCGCTTCGGCGGCGGGCGCTTCCTCGACGGGGCGTTCCTCGACCAGCGGCTCGATCGCTTCCTCCGCCACCGGCGTCGGCGCCGCGGCGCGGCCCGGCTGGAAGGAGAAGCTGCGCGCCGCGGGCGCGGGCGTCGCCGCACTGTCGCCGGTCCCGTCGATCCCGGTCGCGACGACCGACACGCGGATCTTGCCTTCGAGCGCTTCGTTGAAGGCGCTGCCCCAGATGATGTTGGCGTCGGGGTCGACCAGTTCGCGGATGTGGTTCGCAGCCTCGTCGACTTCCATCAGGCGCATGTCCTCGCCGCCGACGATCGACACGATCACGCCCTTCGCGCCCGCCATCGACACGCCGTCGAGCAGCGGGTTGGCGATCGCCTTCTGCGCCGCCTCCAGCGCGCGGCCGTCGCCTTCGGCCTCGCCGGTGCCCATCATCGCCTTGCCCATTTCGCGCATCACGCTGCGCACGTCGGCGAAGTCGAGGTTGATCAGACCCGGCATGACCATCAGGTCGGTGATGCCGCGCACGCCCTGCTGCAGCACCTCGTCCGCCATCGAGAAGGCTTCCTTGAAGGTTGTGTTGGGGTTCGCGACCAGGAAGAGATTCTGGTTGGGGATGACGATCAGCGTGTCGACATGTTCCTGCAGTTCGGCGATACCCGCCTCTGCCGACCGCATGCGACGCTGGCCTTCGAAGGTGAAGGGCTTGGTGACGACGCCGACGGTCAGGATGCCGCGGTCGCGCGCCGCCTTCGCGATCACCGGCGCCGCGCCGGTGCCGGTGCCGCCGCCCATACCCGCCGCGACGAAGCACATGTGCGCGCCGTTCAGCGCCTCTTCGACCTGGCTGATGCTTTCCTCTGCCGCCGCGCGGCCGACCTCGGGCCGCGAGCCCGCGCCCAGTCCCTGCGTGATCTGGGTGCCGAGCTGGATGCGCCGTTCGGCCGGCGAGGCGTTGAGCGCCTGCGCGTCGGTGTTGGCGACGATGAAATCGACCCCCTCGACCCGCGCCGCGATCATGTTGGCGATGGCATTGCCCCCTGCGCCGCCGACGCCGATCACGGCGATCCGCGGCTTCAGCTCGTCGACCTGCGGCGGGCCAATATCGATGCTCATCAAATAATCTCCCTGCAGCGGCGAACCCCTGCCGCCAGCCTCACCATGCGACCCAACGAGCGGTGGTCCCGCCGCCCGGATAAGGGTGCGGACCCATCTATGGCGCGTTCGAGGCGTCGAAATGGCGAAGATATCGGGTTCGGGCGGATGCAGCGGGTAGCATCGCTACCCGCAAGGCCGCGCGGACCCGAGATCGAAGCCATTTCGGCGTCCCTTCGGGATTTGATCGATTTTGCCCAGTGCTTCGTCGGCAAGTCTTGAAATATCGACATATTCCTACGCCTTGCCTCCTCGCACTGAACAAAATCGCTTCAAACCTCGAACGCGCCATAGATGGGTCCGCACCCTAGCCCCGCATTGCACTATTGTGACGCCGGAATCACCCAAAAAATTAACCTTTCACGTTCGCTGCGATCAAAAGCTGCTTTTGAGCGCAGCCATCAACCGCTGGAGGATGCCGGCGCCCTTCGGGCGATAGATATCCTGCGCCATCATCGGCAGGTCGCGCAGGTCGACGGGGTCCGACGCGGCATAGAGAACCAGACCCGCCAGCGTCGCGAAAGCCGGTCCCGAGTGGGCATCGGGCAGGCCGTGCAAGCCGCGCGGTCGTCCGATGCGCGCGGCGCGGCCGAGCGCGCTCTGGGTATAGTCGGCGATGCCCTTGAGGTCGGCGCCGCCGCCGACCAGCACGACCTGCCGGCCCACCGGGCCGACGAAATGCAGGTCCTTGAGCGTCCGGCCGATCTCCCCCATCATCGTGTCGAGCCGCTGGCGGATCACCGCGACGAGCTGCGCGCGGGTGATGCGCGGCGATTCGCCGCCCGCGGGGGCGCCGGGATCGAGTTCGATCACCTCGTTGTTGTCGCGCGGGCTGGCGGACGCGGAGCCGTAGAAGCTCTGGAGCCGCTGCGCCTGGCTGCGGCGGATGCCGAAGGCGGAGGCGATGTCGTCGGTGATGTCGCTGGCACCGAAGGGCAGCGACGCCATCTCGACGAGCATCCCCCCGGCATAGAGCGACACGGTCGTCACCGACGCGCCGAGTTCGACGAGCGCGACGCCGAGGTCGCGTTCCTCGTCCGACAGGCAGGCGAGCCCGGCCGCGATCGGCGCGGCGACCACGGCGTTGACGTCGAGATGCGCCTGCCGCACCGCGACCTCCAGATTCCGCACCGGCGCGCCGTCGGCCATGATGATGTGGATGTCGACCCCCAGCCGGTCGGCGTGAAGCCCGATCGGGTTCTTGACCCCGGCAAGCCCGTCGAGCGTGTAGAGCGCGGGCTGCGCGTGCAGGATCATCCGCCCTTCCGGGTCGATACCGGCGCGGCCCGCGGCGAGCAGGTCGTCGACATCCTCCTGTTCGATGCGGTGGCCGCCGAGTTCGCTCTCGATCGGCGCGACGTCGCTGATCAGGCAGCCGGCGGAAAAGGATACCCACACATCGTCGATGTTGAGTCCCGCGATGCGCTCGGCCTGTTCGATCGCCTCGCGCACGACATGCTCGGTCTGCTCCATGTCGGCGACATAGCCGCGCTGGACGCCTCGGCTCTCGCGCTGTCCGGTGCCGAGGACGTGCAGCTGGCCGTCGGCGGTCTGCCCCGCGATCAGCGCGCAGACCTTCCACGACCCGACATCGAGCGCGGTGATGATCTTTTCGATGCGCGGCGGCGCCATCGTCCTACCCCTCGTTCGCGGTGCTCGCCGCGACGGCATCGGCGGCCGCGCGCGCGGCGTCGAGCTTCGCGGGCGCCACCTGCCCCTCGTGCGGCAGGCGTAGCACGAAACGGCTGGGATCGCGCATGTCGAAGCGCAGGATGCCGCGGCCGAGCAGCCGGTTGGCGCCGTCCATGTGCGCGAATTTGGCGAGCGCGCGCTTCGCCTCCGTCTCGCCTTCGGGCAGCGACAGCGTCTCGCCGCTGCGGAACCGCAGGTCCCAGCGGCGATTGCCGACCCAGGTCGCGCCCGCCAGCAGTTCCTTGAGGCTGCTCGCCTCTGCCAGCAGCCGGTCGAGGTCCTGCGCGCGGCGGTTGGCGCTGGGGCCGATGACCAGCGGCAGGTCGGGCATGGTCGCGACCGAAACGGGTTCGAGGACGACGCCCTTTTCGTCGATCAGCGACAGGCGGCCCGCATTCTGCCAGATCGCGGCGGGCGAGCGTTCGACGATATCGACGACCAGCGTATCGGGCAGCCGCCGCGACACGCGCGCATCCTTGATCCAGCCATATTGCATCAGGTCGTGGCGCACGCCCTCCAGATCGACCGCCGCCATCGAGCGATCCTTCTGCGCGAGCGCGATGTCGTAGACTTTCAGCCGGTCGATGCGGTCGGCGCCGACGACCTCGACCTTGCGCACCTGGAACCCCGCGCGGCCGACGGCCTGCGCCCATTCCTCCTGCACCTTTGCCGTCACCCCCGTCGCATGGGCGGCAAGTCCGGCGACCGCGAACAGGCTGAGGCCGATCGTCCAGTTGGCGATCCGCTGAAGCGTCGCGGGCCGCACCGGCAGCGCGTTGATGATCGCGTCGAGGCGCGACGTCTGGACCCGCCTGCGCTTGCGCGGCGCCCGGACCGGGCGGCGCGGCGGGGCCTTGGCGCGCTTGATCCGCGTGCTGCTCACAGGGCGTCCTCCACGATGCGTTCGACCAGTTCGGCGTAGTCGATGCCGATCGCGCGCGCCTGTTCGGGCACGAGGCTGAGCGGCGTCATGCCGGGCTGGGTGTTGACCTCGAGCAGATAGATGCCCGCCAGGCCATGTTCGTCGTCCCAGCGGAAATCCGAGCGCGACGCCCCCTTGCAGCCGAGGATGCGGTGCGCCTGGAGCGCCAGGTCCTTCATCCGCTGCGCCACCTCTTCGGGCACGTCGGCGGGGCAGACATGCTGGGTCAGGCCGTCGGTATATTTGGCGTCATAATCGTAGAAGCCCGATTTCACGCGCAATTCGGTGACGCCGAGCGGTTCGTCGCGCAGCACCGCGACGGTCAGTTCGCGCCCCTTGATGAAGGGTTCGGCCAGCAGCCGGTCGAACGCCTGCCACGGCCCCACGGCGTCGCGCGCGATCGGGTTGCCGTAATTGCTGTCGTCCCTGACGATGGCGACCCCGACCGACGAGCCTTCGTTGACCGGCTTCAGCACATAGGGGCGCGGCAGCGGGTCGATGGAAAAGAGGCTTTCGCTGTCGACCATGGTCCCCGCCGGCATCGGAACGCCATGCGGCACCAGCGCCTGTTTCGTCAATTCCTTGTCGATCGCGATCACCGAGGTGACGAGGCCGCTGTGGGTGTATTTCAGGCCCATCAGGTCGAGCATGCCCTGCACCGTCCCGTCCTCGCCCGGCACGCCGTGGAGCGCGTTGAACACGACGTCGGGATTCGCCTCTGCCAGCCGCTGCGCGACGTCGCGGCCCATGTCGATGCGCGTCACGCGGTGCCCGCGCGATTCGAGCGCGTCGGCGATGCCCTTGCCGCTCATCAGCGACACCTCGCGCTCGGCGGACCAGCCGCCCATCAGCACGGCGACATGCCAGGGGCCGCGGGTCATGGAATCACTCCAATATTCAAAACCGGGAGGAAACGCACCGTCATTTCTCTTTCCCCACGCGCTGAATCTCCCATTGCAGGTCTATGCCGCTGTTCGCCTTCACCCGGCGGCGCACCTCTTCGCCCAGCGCTTCGATGTCGGCGCTGGTGGCGGTGCCGGTGTTGATGAGGAAATTGGTGTGCTTTTCGCTGACCTGCGCGCCGCCGACCGTGAGCCCGCGGCAGCCGGCCGCGTCGACGAGCTGCCACGCCTTGTGCCCCTCGGGATTCTTGAAGGTCGAGCCGCCGGTGCGCGAGCGCAGCGGCTGCGACGCCTCGCGGCTCGCCGATATGCGGTCCATCTCGGCCTGGATCGCCTGCGGGTCGCCGGGGCGGCCGCGAAAGGTCGCGCCGGTCACCACCGCGCCTGCGGGCAATTCGCTGTGGCGATAGCTGTAGCCGAGGTCGGCGAGCGACAGGGTGCAGCGCTCGCCGGAGCGCAGCACGACCTCGGCCTCGACCAATATGTCCTTGACCTCGCTGCCGTATGCGCCGCCGTTCATGCGCACGAAGCCGCCGACGGTGCCGGGGATCGATCGCAGGAATTCGAGCCCCGCGATGCCGGCGTCGCGCGCGGTCGAGGAGACGAGGATGCCCGACGCGCCGCCGCCGCAGCGCAGCGTCGTCGCGTCGATGGCCGCGACCGTCGCGAACGCCTTGCCCAGCCGCACGACGACGCCGGGGAAGCCGCCGTCGCGGACGATCAGGTTCGAGCCGAGACCGAGCGCCATGACGGGGACCCAATCGGGCAGGCTCCGCAAGAACGATGCCAAGGCTTCCGCCGATGCCGGTTCGAACAGCAGGCCGGCAACGCCGCCCGACTTGAACCAGACCAACGGCGCAAGGGGAGCATTGGCGGTAAGTTTGCCGTCCGGCTCCGGAATCGTGAACGACCCAGTCCCCAACTGCACTTCAAAGGCGCCCGGACTGGTTTCAGTAAGGGTGCTCATCACGAACGATCCCAGATATCTTCGTCACCCTGAACTTGTTTCAGGGTCCATGGTCTGCCGTCGAAATCCACGCCGCGCTCACCGAAAGGGCGGGCCATGGATGCTGAAACAAGTTCAGCATGACGAGTTCGAAGGACGCTCACTTCGCCGCCTCCACCGCCGCGGCCAGTCCGGCCGCGATCTTCGTGATGTCGCCCGCGCCGAGGCAGATGATCCGGTCGCCGGCGCCGATCTGCCCCGCCGCGAGCGCCCCGGCGACCGTCGCGGCGAGCGCGGCGGCGTCGGGGACGAAGGCGACGTCGCGGTGGCCGCGGTCGCGCAGCCCCTCGACGAGCGCCGCCGACGTCACCCCCTCGATCGGCGCCTCGCCCGCCGGATAGACCGGCAGCGCATAGACGATGTCGGCGTCGTTGAACGCCTGCTGGAACTCGTCCATATGGTCGCGAAGACGTGTAAATCGGTGCGGCTGGACCACCGCGACGACGCGCCCCATCCCCACGCCCTCGCGCGCGGCGGCGAGCACGGCGCGGATCTCGACCGGGTGGTGGCCGTAATCGTCGATGACCGTCACGACACCTTCGCCCGCCGCGATCTCGCCGACCTTGGTGAAGCGGCGCTTGACCCCCGCGAAGCCCTCGAAGCCCGAAACGATGCGCGCGTCGGGCACGCCCATGTGCAGCGCCACCGCGACCGCCGCGAGCGCGTTCTGGACATTGTGGCGGCCCGCCATCGGCAGGTGGATGCCCTCGATCGTCCGGCTGCCCCCGTCGGCCAAGCGCACCACGACGTCGAAGCGGTTGCCGTCGGGTCCCGGCGTCACATTGGTGCCGCGCACATCGGCCTGCGCGGAGAAGCCGTAGGTGACGATGCGCCGGTCGCGGATGCGCGGGATGATCGCCTGCACCTCCGGATGGTCGAGGCAGAGCATCGCGGCGCCGTAGAAGGGCACATTCTCGATGAACTCGACGAAGGCGGCCTTGATCGCGTCGAAGCTGCCGTAATGGTCGAGATGTTCGGGGTCGATGTTGGTGACGACCGCGATCGTCCCGTCGAGGCGCAGGAAGCTGCCGTCGCTCTCGTCGGCCTCGACCACCATCCAGTCGGACGCGCCGAGCCGCGCGTTCGAGCCATAGCTGTTGATGATGCCGCCGTTGATGACCGTCGGGTCGATCCCGCCCGCATCGAGCAGCGCGGCGACGAGGCTGGTCGTCGTCGTCTTGCCGTGCGTCCCGGCGATAGCGACGGTCGACTTGAGCCGCATCAGTTCGGCGAGCATTTCGGCGCGGCGGACGATCGGCACGCGCTGCGCGAGCGCCGCCTCGACCTCCGGATTGCCGCGCTGGACCGCGGTCGAGGTGACGACGACCGCGACGCCCTCGACATTTTCGGGGGCGTGGCCGATCGCCACCTTGATCCCGCGCTTGCGCAGCCCCTCGACGACGTAGGATTCGGCGATGTCGCTGCCCTGCACCTGATAGCCGAGGTTGTGCATCACCTCGGCGATCCCCGACATGCCGATGCCGCCGATGCCGATGAAGTGGATGATGCCGATATCGGTCGCGACGCCGCGCATCAGTTCGCCTCCCGCGCCGCGGCGACGCCGCTTGCCGGTGCGCGCTGGGCGCTCGCGCCGACGCGGATCACGTCCATCAGCGGCGGCGGCGCGAAGGATTCGACGAGGTCGGCCAGATCGCGCGTCGCTTGCGGAAGGCCGCAGCCCGCCGCATGCCCGGCCGCCGCCTCGAGCGCGCCGGGTTCGAGCGCCATGCGCTGGATATGCTTGGCGACCGCGGCGGGGGTGAAATCCGGCTGCGCGAAGGCGATGGCGCCCCCCGCCTCGACCAGGTCGACGACGTTCCAGCGCTGGTGATCGTCCATCGCGTGCGGATAGGGGACGAAGATCGCCGGGCGGCCCGCGCAGGCCAGTTCGGCGACGGTCGAGGCACCGGCGCGGCCGATGAACAGATGCGCCCAGCGCAGCCGTTCGGGCAGGTCGGCGATATAGGGCGCGCATTCGGCCGCGACGCCGAGTTCGGCATAGCGGGCGCGCACGCCCGCGATATCCGCCTCGCGAGCCTGCTGCACGACCTGGAGCCGTTCGAGCAGCGCGGGCGGCAGCATGGCGATCGCGGCGGGCACGACCTCGCTCAGCACCGTGGCGCCGAGGCTGCCGCCGACGACGAGCAGGCGGACGATGCCGTCCTCGGGCAGCGGCGGGAAGCCTTCCTCGCGGATCGCGACGATCTCCTCGCGCACCGGATTGCCGGTGAGGTGGCGCTTCATCGCCTGCTTTTCGGGGAAGCGGTGGATGTTGCGATAGGCGACGGCCACCGCATCGACGCGCGGCGCCATCAGTCGGTTGACGCGGCCGAGCACCGCATTCTGTTCGTGGATCACGCGCGGCCGCCGCGTCGCCCCTGCGGCGAGCAGGCTGGGCAGCGAGGGATAGCCGCCGAAGCCGACGACGACCGCCGGGTCGAATTCGCCGATCAGCTCGATCGCCTGCCGGCGTCCCTTGCGGATCGCCAGCGCCGCCTTGACCCAGCCGACGGGGCCGCCGTGGACGCGGCCGGCGGGCAGCACATGCGTTTCGAGTTCGGCGGGCGCGCCCGGAATCCTGAGGCCGCGATCGTCGCTGACCAGCGCCACGCGGTGCCCGCGCGCGATCAGTTCGCCCGCCAGCGCATAGGCGGGCAGCATATGGCCGCCGGTGCCGCCGGCGGCGAGGAGGAAGTGGCGGGTCGCGGTCATCGGCGGGCGGTCATTTCTTGTTCCAGTTGCGGGTCAGGGACACCCGCGCGGCATAGGGGTTCCGCCGGGTCAGCGACAAGAGCAAACCCATGCCGATCGACAGCGCGATGAAGGAGGAACCGCCATAGCTGATGAAGGGCAGCGTCATCCCCTTCGACGGGAAAAGCTGGGTGTTCACCGCCATGTTGATCGTCGCCTGCCCCCCGAACTGCGCAATCAGGCCGGCGACGGCGAGGATCAGGAAACTGTCCTCTTCGTCGAGCAGGCGGACGAGAACGCGGACGATGATCGCGAGATAGAGGACGACGATGGCAAGGCACGCGATCAGCCCGAATTCCTCGCCGATCACCGAGAAGATATAGTCGGTGTGCGCCTCTGGCAGCTTGAACTTGGCGAGCCCGGCGCCGGGGCCGGTACCGATCAGCCCGCCGGCGGTGATCGTCGCATGCGCCTTGTCCTCCTGAAAGCTGTCGCCTTCGCCGAACAGCCAGCTGTTGATGCGCTGGGTCGCGACCGAATAGGTGAAATAGGCGACGACCAGCCCGGCGAGCCCGCCGGTGGCGAGCAGGACGATGATCCGCATCGAAAGCCCCGCGACCATCACCAGCACCAGCCAGGTGCCGATGAAGATGATCGTCTGCCCCAGGTCGGGCTGTCCCATCAGCAACACCCCGATGATGCCGGTCAGGACGAAGGAGAGCGGCACGACCGGCAGGCTCTGGTCGTGGAGCCGCAGCGACAGGATCCACGCGAGCGACACCGCGAAGAAGGGCTTGAGGAATTCCGACGGCTGCAGTCGGAACATGCCGCTGCCGAGCCAGCGCTGCGCCCCGTTCACCGAGGCGCCGATCAGCGGCACCAGGAACAGCAGGATCAGGAAGGTCAGCGTGCCGTAGATGGCGAAGCGCCGCGCCTGCGGCTTGGGCAGCATCGACACCGCGAGCATCACCGGCACGCCGACGATCACCCACATCAGCTGGCGGTAGAAATAATAGAGCGGATCGAGGCTGGCGGTCGTCGTCGACAGTTTCTGCGCCGCGACCGGCGAAGCGGCGGCGACGGCGACCAGCCCGACCGCGACCAGCATCGAGACGAGGAGCAGCAGCACCCGGTCGATTTCCCAGAACCACAGGCCGAGCGGCGTGCGGTCGGCGCGGCTGAGCCGCGGCCCGCGGCGCTTCGCCGTCCGGGTCGTCGCCGCGATGACGGGTCGTTCGGTGGCGTTCATGCTGTCCGGCTCCCCACTCATGCCCTGGCCAACACCGGGCGGGCACCTGCCCTGTCCGTTCGCGTCGAGCGAAGTCGAGACGCCCATCGGCCGTGCACGACTTCGCGGTGTCTCGACTTCGCTCGACACGAACGGAGATGAAAGGCCGTCATTCGCCAAGCGCCAAAACGGCCGCGCGGAACGCGTCGCCGCGCTGCTCATAATCCCCGAACTGGTCGAAGGAGGCGCAGGCGGGCGACAGCAGCACGACGTCGCCCGGACGGACGGCGGCAGCGGCCTGCGCGACGGCGGTCGCGAGGTCGCCCGACCGTTCGACCGCGATGGCGTCGCCGATCTCGGCCGCGAACGGGTCCATCGCCTCGCCGATCAGATAGGCGCGCCGGACGTTGCCGAACCACGGACGGCAGGCGGCAAGTCCGTCGCCCTTCGCCCGCCCCCCGGCAATCCAGTGCAGACGCTGGTCCGGCGCCGGCGGAAAGGCCGCCAGCGCCGGTGCAGCGGAAGCCGCGTTGGTCGCCTTGCTGTCGTTGTACCAGCGGGCGCCACGGGCTTCGCCGACCCATTCCATGCGATGCGGGAGCGCGGTGTAGGTCGCGAGCCCGCGCTCGATCTGTTCGTCGTTCAGCCCCAGCACGCGGCATACCGCGATCGCGCAGACGGCGTTCTGTGCGTTGTGCGGTCCCTGCAGCGCGGGCCAGCGCGCCTGGTCGGCGGGGTCGATGTCCTTTGCCGACACGCGGTGGAGCCGATGCGCGACGCGCCCCGCGATCATTCGCGACGGATCGTCGTCGACCGCGATCACCGCGACCTGATCGGGGGTCTGGAGCGCGAAGAGGCGCGCCTTCGAGGCGGCATAGCTTTCGAAGCCGTCGTAGCGGTCGAGATGGTCGGGCGTGATGTTGGACAGCACGGCCACGTCGCAGGCGAGGCTGTGGGTCAGGTCGATCTGATAGCTCGACAGTTCCAGCACATAGACGCCGACGCCGTTTTCATTTGGCGGCAACGGATCGCGCGTCAGGATCGGCAGGCCGATGTTGCCGCCCATCAGCGCCGGGATTCCCGCCGTCTGCAGCATATGGGTAATCAGCGCGGTGACGGTCGACTTGCCGTTGGTGCCGGTGATGCCGACGACCTTGTGCGGGGGCAGGTCGGCGCGCGCCTCCGCGAACAGTTCGATGTCGCCGATGACCGGCACGTGCGCCGCGCGCGCATGGTCGGCGATCGGATGGCGGTTGAGCGGCACCCCCGGCGAGACCACGACGCCCGCGAAACCGGCGAGGTCGATCGTCAGCGGATCGCCGATGTCGGCGCCGAGCGCCATCGCCGCGTCGCGCGCGTCGGCGCGGTCGTCCCACGCGGTGACGCCCGCGCCGCCGGCGATCAGCGCTTCGACCGTGGCGAGGCCCGAGCGCGCCAGCCCGAGCACCGCATAACGGCGGCCGGCGAAGGCGCGCGCGGCGATCATCGCAGCTTGAGCGTCGCGAGCCCCGCGAGCGCGAGGACGATCGAGACGATCCAGAAGCGGATGACCACGGTCGATTCGGGCCATCCCAGTTGCTCGAAATGATGATGGATCGGCGCCATGCGGAAGACCCGCCGCCCGGTGCGTTTGTACCAGAAGACCTGGATGATCACCGACAGCGCCTCGGCCACGAACAGCCCGCCGACGAGGACCAGCACCAGTTCGTGCTGCGCGGTGACGGCCATCGTCGCGAGCGCCCCGCCCAGCGCGAGGCTGCCGGTGTCGCCCATGAACACCGCCGCCGGCGGCGCGTTGAACCACAGGAAAGCCAGGCAGGCGCCGATGATCGCCGCGGCGAAGATCGCGAGCTCGCCCGCCCCCGGCACATGCGGGATGCCGAGGTAGCCCGCGAACTTCGCATTGCCCGACAGATAGACGATGACGAGGAAGGTCAGGCTGGCGATCATCACCGGAAAGGTCGCGAGCCCGTCGAGCCCGTCGGTCAGGTTCACCGCATTGCCGAAGCCGACGATCAGCACCATCGCAAAGACATAGAAGAAGGGCCCGAGCGGGATAGTGACGTCGCTGAAGAAGGGCAGATAAAGGTCGGTGCCGGTGCGCGACACGATCAGCAGCACCGCGACCGCCGCGATGCCGAATTCGATCAGCAGGCGCACACGCCCCGGAATGCCGCGATGGCTGGCCTTGGTCACCTTGTCGAGATCGTCGAGGAAGCCGACGAGTGCGAAACCGCCGGTGACGAACAGGCAGGCCCAGACGAAGCGGTTCGACAGGTCCATCCACAGCAGCGCCGAAACCATCAGCGAAATCAGGATCATCAGCCCGCCCATCGTCGGCGTTCCGCGTTTCGCCAGATGGCTTTGCGGGCCGTCGTCGCGGATCGGCTGCCCCTTCCCCTGCCGCATGCGCAGCATCAGGATGAAGCGCGGCCCGATCCACAGTCCGATGATCAGCGCGGTCGCGACGGCGGCGCCCGAGCGGAAGCTCAGGTAGCGGATGAGGTTGAGAGCCCCGGGAAAGCTAAGCCATTCCGCCAGCCAATATAACATCAATAGTCCCCGTTGGTCAGCGCCGTGACGACATGCGACAGACCGACGCTGTTCGATCCCTTGACCAGCACGACGTCACCAGCGCGGATCACGTCCTTCAGCCGCGCGGTCGCGGCCGCGTGGGCGGGCACATGCTCGAAATCGACGCGCCCCTCAAGCGCTTTGGCGAGCGGCGCCATCTCTTCGCCGACGAGCAGGGCGAACTGCACTCCCGCCGCGACGAGCGGAGCGGCCAGCCCTTCGTGGTAGGCGGCGCCATCGGGGCCGAGTTCCTTCATGCTCCCCAATATCGCCACCTTGCGCCCGGCGGATTCGTCGCCGAGCAGGCTGATGGTCGCCGCCATCGAAGCGGGGTTGGCGTTATAGCTTTCGTCGATGACCCGAATCTCGCCGCCGGGCACCGCGACCCGGTGGCGCGCGCCGCGTCCCGCGAGCCCGCCCATCTCGGCAAAGGCGAGCCCCGCCGCGGGCAGGTCGCCGCCGACCGCCTTGACCGCCGCGAGCACCGCCAGCGCGTTCGACACCCAATGCGCCCCCGCCTGCGCGATGGTGAAGCAGAGCAAGGCGTCCTGCACCTGCGCCGTGACCAGCGAGCCGCCCTGTCCGTCGGGCAGCCAGTCGACCGCGCGCACGTCCGCGCCCTCGCCGAAACCGAAGCTGACGACATGCGCGGCATGCTGCTCCGCCTTCGCGCGCAGCCGCGCATGATGCGGGCTGTCGAAGGGGATGATCGCGGTGCCGCCGGGTTCGAGCCCCTCGAAAATCTCGCCCTTGGCGTCGGCGATCGCTGCTTCGCTGCCGAAATATTCCATATGCGCCGGGGCGATGGTGGTGACGATCGCGACGTGCGGGCGGACCATGCGGGTCAGCGCCGCGAGTTCGCCGGCATGGTTCATGCCCATCTCGAAGATGCCGAAGTCGGCGGCCCCCGGCATGCGCGCGAGGCTGAGCGGCACGCCGACATGGTTGTTGTAGCTCTTGACCGAGCGGTGCGCCTTGCCGGGGCGGAAGCGGTCAAGCGCCGCGAACAGCGCCTCCTTCGTCCCCGTCTTGCCCGCCGATCCGGTGACGCCGACGATCCGGGCATGGCTGCGCGCGCGCGCCGCGATGCCCAGCGCGTTCAGTGCCGCCGCGCTGTCGGCGACGCGGACGTGCGGATGGTCGATGGCGGTTTCGCAGACGATGCCCGCGGCGCCCGCGGCGATCGCCTTGTCGATGAACTTGTGGCCGTCGGTCGCCTCGCCCTTCATCGCGATGAACAGGTCGCCCTTCGCCACCTCGCGCGAATCGAAGGCGACGCCCTGCACGGTGAAGTCGGCGCTGGCGGTGCCGCCGGTGGCTGCGGCGATGGCGCGCGCGGTCCACAGCGGAGTCATGCCGCCGCCTCCCGCGCGACGGCGACGTCGTCGAAGGGGATGACGCGCGCCGCGGCACCGCCGCCGACGATCTGCCCCTGCTCGTGCCCCTTGCCCGCGATGCAGACGATATCCTCGGCGCGCGCCTCGGCGATCGCGGCGGCGATCGCGGCGCGGCGGTCGCCGATCACGCGCGCATCGGGCGCGCCTGCGGCAATCGCGGCGCGGATGGCGGCGGGGTCCTCGCCGCGCGGATTGTCGTCGGTGACGATCAGAACATCGGCCCCGGCGGCCGCCACCCGGCCCATCTCGGGCCGCTTGTCGCGGTCGCGGTCGCCACCGGCGCCGAAGACGAGGATCAGCCGCCCGCCCGCATGCGGGCGCAGCGCGTCGAGCGCCGCGGCGATCGCGTCGGGCGTGTGCGCATAATCGACATAGACCGGCGCGCCCGCGCGGGTGATCGCCGCGCGTTCGAGGCGGCCGCGCACCGGCTGGAGCCGGGCGAGATTGGCCAGCGTCTGCTGCACGTCGCCGCCGGTCGCGATGACGAGCCCCGCCGCGACCAGCGCATTGGCGGCCTGATATGCGCCGATCAGAGGCAGCGTGACCTTTTGCGCGAGCGGGCCCGCGGCGATCGTCAGCGACTGGCCGAGCTGGGTCGGCTCGCGCGCGACGAGCCGCAGCGTCTCGCCCTTGCGCCCGATCGTCATGATCCGCAGGCCGCGCTGCTTCGCTTCATATTCGGCGGCCGCCGACCACAGATCGTCGGCCCAGATCACCGCGACGCCGTCCGGATCGACCACCTCGCGGAACAGCCGCATCTTCGCCGCCAGATAGGCGTCCATGTCGCCGTGATAGTCGAGATGATCGTGGCTGAGGTTGGTGAAGGCGGCCGCCTTCACCGGCACCCCTTCGGTGCGATACTGGTCGAGGCCGTGGCTCGACGCCTCGAACGCGGCGTGCGTCACGCCCTCGGCGGCGAGCCCCGCCATGTTCGACAGGAAGGTCACGATGTCGGGCGTCGTCAGCCCGGTCGACGCGCTGTCGTTCGAGGTGGTGATGCCCAGCGTGCCGATCGAGGCGGCGTGGAAGCCCGCCATGCGCCAGAGCTGGCGCGTCATCTCGACCGTCGAGGTCTTGCCGTTGGTGCCGGTGACCGCGACGCAGGTCGCCGGAAAGCGGTGGAAGAAGCGCGCCGCGATGTGCGCGAAGGCGCGCCGCGGGTTGGGGTCGGCGATGTGCACCGCGCCCGTCACCGTCGCCCCCGGCCGCGCGACCACGGCGATCGCGCCGGCCGCGATGGCGGCGGGGATGAAATCCTCGCCGTTGAACCGTTCGCCGACGAAGGCGCCGAAGATCGTGCCCGGCGCGACCTTGCGGTGGTCGATGGCGAGCCCGGTGACGACCGGGTCGGCACCCGAGGGGCCCGGCGGGTCGAGGAGCGCCGAGAGACGCATCAGTCCGCCTTTCCGCCCTTCCAGAGCAGCGGCGTCAGTTCGGACACGTCGACGTCACGGCTCTCGTCGGGGAAGACGCCGAGCATCGGCCCCGCGCGCATCACCACTTTCCGGACCACCGGCGCGGCGGTCCAGCCGGCGGTGCGCTGCCCCGAGCTGAAGGCGTTGCCCTTCGGCTCGTCGATCATCGCGAGGACGACGTAGCGCGGATTGTCCATCGGGAAGGCGGCCGCGAAGGTCGAGACGAGCGAGTGGCGGCGATACCCGCCCGCGCCCGGCTTTTCGGCGCTGCCCGTCTTGCCGCCGACGCGGAAGCCCGGCGCGTCGGCCTGGCGACCCGTGCCGTCGGACACGATCAGGCGGAGAAGCTGGCGCATCCGCGCACTGGTCGACGCCTTGAACACGCGGCGACCCTGCGGCGGCGCCTTGTCGCCCAGCCTGAGGATCGTCGCCGGGCGCCAGATGCCGCCGTTGACGAGCGCCGCATAGGCGCTGGCGAGGTGCAGCGGAGTCACCGCGATGCCGTGGCCGTAGCTGGTCGTCATCGTCGTCAGCCGGCCCCAGTCGCGCGGCCACAGCGGGAATGCCCGTTCCTTGATGTCGATCCCCGGCCGCTTGTCGAACTCGAGATTGCGGAACAGCTCCTCCATCTTCTCGCGGCCGAGCTGGTCGGCGATCTGCGCGGTGACGACGTTCGAGCTGTGGATCAGCGTTTCGGGCACGTTGAGCCAGCGGCCCATGCTGTGCGAATCGCGGATACGGAAACCGGCGATCGCGAGCGGCCGGGTCGCATCGTAGCGCTTCGCCATGCTGGTCACCACGCCATTGTCGATCGCCGCCCCGATCGACAGCGGCTTGAAGGTGGAACCGAGCTCGTAGAGGTTATAGGTCACCGCGTTGCGCCGCGCGCCACCATTGTCGGGCGCCAGCTTGTTCGGATTATAGGTGGGCAGCGAGGTCATGGCCAGCACTTCGCCCGTGTGGACGTCGAGGATCAGCCCGGCGCCGCCGATCGCCTCCAGATTGGCGACGGCGTTCGACAGCTCGCTTTCGAGCACGCCCTGCACGCGCACGTCGATCGACAGCGCGAGCGGATCGCCGCGCGTCGCCTTGTCGGTCAGCCGTTCCTCGAACGCGCCCTCGACCCCGGTGACGCCCTGCCCGTCGGCGTTGGTGAAGCCCAGCACGTGCGCGGCGAGCGAAAGCTGCGGATAGAGCCGCTCCTTCTCGCGCGGGAAGTCGAACCCGACATCACCGATCGCGTTGACCGCGGCGACCTGATCGGGCAGCGCGCGGCGGCGGATATAGGTGGGACGCGGCCCGTTCAGCTTTGCGAGCAGTTCCTCGCGCGGCATGTCGGGAAAAATCCGGTGCAGCTCGTCGGCCAGATAGGGCCGGCTGTTGAGCAGCTTCGACGGCACGACACGGATCGAATAGCCGTCGATCGTCCGCGCCAGCGGCACGCCGTTGCGGTCGACGATGTCGGCGCGCGCGGGCACGAAAGTCGCGGATCCGTTGCGGTGCCCGGCGGAAGTGTCGAACAGCGCGAAATAGACGAGCCGCACCGACACGAGGAAAAAGGCCGCCATGAACAGCAGCATCAGCATCATCAGACGCTGCTGCGCGGTCAGCAATATCTGCTGCCGCACCCCCGCGGTCCGTACCCGGGTCGGTCGGACGACCAGCGTGTTCATTGCGGCGTCTTGCCTCCCGCCGCTTCGCGGGCCGCCTGACGCTTGAGGTCGGCGAGCGTCGATTCGGTGAGGAGCTGATCCTCGATCATCTTGAGCTGTTCGCGCCGCCGCGTCGGCGCCATGTGCGGCAGCGCGTCGCTGCGCACCGCGCTGTCCGCCTGCGCGAGCACGACGGGCTTTTCGGCGGCGGGCAGCGCGGCGGCCGGCGGGGCGGGCGCGGCTTCGGGGGTGCCGACCGGGCTGACCATCGCCATCAGCACCGGCGCGACCTCGTTCGCGCCGCGCGCGCGCGGCAGGCGGTCGATCGAGGCGAGCTGCGTCTCGTTCGACAGATATTGCGACGCCGAGGGCGCCGAATAGCCGAAGGTGTCGGCGTTCCACTGTTCGAGCTGGCGCATCGACGCGCGTACCGCCAGTTCGGATTCGAGATAGCGGATATTGTCGCGCGTCCGGTCGATCTGCTTTTCGATGCGCGACAGTTCGCTGCGCGTCGCCGCGACCTTGAGCGACACCGGGTAGAGCATCATCGCGAAGACCAGCACCAGCAGGACCAGGCCGATCCCCTGAAGCTTGCGGGCCGCCATCAGCATGACATCGCCTCCTTCGTCATCGTCGCGGGCCAGGCGGGCGCCGCCGTCCGCACCGCGCTGCGCAGCGTCGCCGAACGCGCGCGCGGATTGCGCGCCTCTTCGGCCTTGCCCGGGCGCAGCTTGCGCGCGGGCGGGTGGAAAGTGGCGGCCCGCGCCGAAGGAAGAAGCGCGGGCCGGTGGCGCGAACCGCCGGCGTCGCCGCCGCTGCGTTCGCGCAGGAAATTCTTCACGATGCGATCCTCGGTGCTGTGAAAGCTGACCACCGCAAGACGGCCGCCGGGACGCAGCACGCGTTCCGCCGCCTCCAGCCCCGCGACCAGTTCGTCGAGTTCGCCGTTGATGTGGATGCGGATCGCCTGAAAGCTTTTCGTCGCCGGGTCCTTCGGCGCGCCCGGCGGATGCCGCAGTGCCTTGCGGATCACCGCCGCGAGTTCGCCGGTGCGCGACAGCGGCCGCGCGGCGACGATCGCGCGCGCGACTCGACGCGACTGGCGCTCGTCGCCATAATGATAGAGGACGTCAGCGATCTCGCTCTCGTCGGCGCGGTTCAGCCACTCGGCGGCGCTTTCGCCCTCCTGCGCCATGCGCATGTCGAGCGGGCCGTCGGCCTGAAAGGAAAAGCCGCGCGTTTCGCGGTCGAGCTGCATCGACGACACGCCGATGTCGAAGGCGATGCCGTCGATCGCATCGATCCCGCGCGCCGCGAGCAGGCGGTCGATCTCGCCGAAGCGGCCGTGGATCAGCGTCAGCCGGCCGCCGGCTTCGTCGACCAGCGCCTGCCCCTCCGCGATCGCATCGGGGTCGCGGTCGCAGGCGATCACCTCCGCCCCCGCCGCGAGCATCGCGCGGGTATAGCCGCCGGCGCCGAAGGTCGCATCGACGTGCCGCTCGCCCGGACCGATGGCGAGCGCGGCGACGACCTCGTCGCGCAGCACCGGATCGTGGCGAGGATCGCGGGGAAGCCCGGTCACTTGCGCGCCCTCCCCTTCGTTTCGGCCCAGGCGGCCGCGAGCCGCTTGAGCACCGGATCGGCCTCGGCGCATTCGGAAAGCGTCGGCAGCCACCAGATTTCGAAGCGGCGGCCCGATCCGACGAAGGCGGTCGCCCCCGCCTCGCCGACGCGGTCGCGCGCGGTGAAGTTGGGAAGGAAGCGCCCGCTGTCGTCGAGCGTATAGGCCTCGGTATAGCTGAAGCGCTTCTTGAACGCCTCGTCTTCGTCGAAGTCGAGATTGCGGGCGAGCGCGGTGTCGCGATCGCGCTCGATCTCGTCGGAGAGGCGGTCGTACTGGTCCTGCCCATAGGCGACCAGACAGGGCAGCTTTTCATGGAAGCCGACCCAGAGCACGCGCTGACCGTCCGCATTGAGGGGCACATTGTTGCGGAACTGCGAAGGGACGGCGATCCGTCCCTTGCCATCGATCGCGGCGAAGTTGGTGCCCGAGTATCGTCCGGGCGTTACAACCGCCATCGCTGCAGCCCCTGTTTCTCGCGCCTCCGGGCAAAACTTCCCTGATCCCGAAATCGCACGGATTCCGGGTCGAATGACTCAGGCGGAGATTGCCCCTCTCCGATTCCTGCCTATCAAGAGTCGTTCGGGGTGGAAAGGGGTATTTTAGGGTGAAACCGGGTATTCACGCCCCAAATTGGCGATTCTGAGGTGAATCGAGCACCAAAACGGGCGCCCGGACGCCCGAAAGCGCTTTCGGCGACAGATCATGGATCGAAACGGATTGGCCATTATCCCTGTTCGGCAGCCAATTGCTCCCCGGCGAAAGCCCGGTCCACGCGGAGCAGCGCTTCGCAATCTGGCCCCCGGCTTTCGCCAGGGAACCGTATCGGGATTCAACGCGCCCTAACCGGCCGCCGGCCGTATCCACAGCGGGCGGAGCCAGCCTTGCGCGTCGTCCCGTCCGGCAAGCCGCGCCGCGATCCATTCGATCGTGTCGGCTTTGCGCAGATGCGCGGCCCAGGGCGGGACCGGCTGCCACAGCGGCGCGAACAGCAGGTCGGCGTCGCCGACCAGCCATGCCTGCCCCCGTCCGATCGGACAGGCGGCGACGCGCACGTCCGCAAAGCTGCGGCATCCGGGCGGCAGGCGCGCGAAGCGCCCGGCGCTGAACAGGCGCAGCCGCGCGCCGTCGACGTCGACCGGCCGCGCCGCGCGGTCGCCCGGCGGCGCGGCGTCCAGCGTCACGCCCCAATGATCGAGCAGCGGCGTGAGCAGGCTCGTGACCGGCGGATTGCGCGGGTCGCCGAGCGGATGCGCGGGCGGCCATCCCGACAGCGCGTCGGCGAGCACGACCGCCCGGCCTCCCCCGCGCACGAAGGCGTCGATCGCCACCAGCTCGCGCGGCGCGAGCGCGCGCGGGTGCGCGAGCAGCAGCGCGCCGCCCGGCGGCGGCGGATGGTCGACAAGGCTGTCGACGAGACGGACCGGCAGCGCCGCCTCGATCGCGCGGAGCGCCGGATCGTCCTGCGACCCGTCGGCGATCATCGCCGCGATGCTGCCGCCACCGGCCCAGCGCAGCGGCAGCCCGGTCAGCATCGTCGCGGGCGCCGCCGCGCGGAAGGCCGGGCGATAGAGCAGCGCAAGCGCGGCGTGGCCGGCGGCGAACCAGCCGACAGCGAGCAGGAGCAGCGCGGCGACCCGAAGGCCGGCACGCCGGCGCCAGCGGACGATTGCGTCGCACAGCCACGCGGCGGCGGCGCCCGCGACGGCGACCAGCGCGACCCCTCCCCCATCGAGCGCGCGCGTCAGCAGAAGGGTGAGCAGACACTGGATCGCCGCAAGCGACAGCAGCGCGATCAGAAAGGCGCGCCGTCGCGCGGAGCCCGCCTCACCGCGCAGCCACCATGAAAGCAGCGCCAGCGGCGGCACGAGCAGCGGCAGCGCGAGCGCGGGGTCGATCCGGCCGAGCATGGCCTGCCCGCCGGCGAACCAGGCGAGCGCCGCGGCAAGCGCCGCGACCGCGAGCGCCGGCCACAGCGACCCGCGGGCCGATGCCGTCACCGCTTCGACTGGCGGGCGCGGGCGAGTTCGGGATCGGGTTCGAGGTCGGGCACGGTCGCCACCGACGGCGGTGCCTGCGGCACCTTGATCGCGGCCCCCGCATTATCCTCCTTCGACACCGGCTGGACCCCCAGATCCTCGAGCGGCGCACTGCCGCTGCCAGCCTCCGCGCCGGGCAGGCGGACCGCGGTGGCGGTCGCGACGTCCTTGGCCGCATTCTCGCGCGCCCGGTCGCCGATCACTCCGGCCAGCCCGACGAGCAGCAGCACGGTGACGACCCCCGCGATCCCGATCTGCAGCCGGCGCATCGTGTCATGGACCGGCACCGCGTCGGCGGGCGCCGACGCCTGTCCGCTCGCGGCCGGGGACCTGATCTCCGGCCGGGTCACGCCGCCGCCTCCGCGAGCCCTTTGCTCGCGAGCCATTCGGGATTGTAGAGCGTCGAGAGATAGCGAAAGCCGCTGTCGCACAGGATCGTCGCGATCCGCTTGCCGGGGCCCAGTTCGCGCGCCAGCGCCATCGCGCCCGCGACGTTGATCCCCGACGAAAGGCCGAGGCACAGCCCCTCTTCGGCGAGCAGGCGGCGCACCACCGCCAGCCCCTCCGCATCGGAAATGCGGAACTGCGTGTCGATCGGCGCGCCGTCGAGGTTGCCGGTGATGCGGTTCTGGCCGATCCCTTCGGCGAAGCTCGACCCCTCGGGCTTCAGTTCGCCGCACTTGTAGTAATTATAGAGTCCGGCGCCGTGCGGATCGGTCAGCGCGATGGTGATCGTCGCGTCCTTGGCCTTCAGTCCCAGCCCCGTTCCGGCGATCGTCCCGCCGGTCCCCGCGGCGCAGGTGAAGCCGTCGACGCGGCCGTCCATCTGCCGCCAGATCTCCTCCGCCGTGCCGAAGATATGCGCCTTGCGGTTGGCGATATTGTCGAACTGGTTGGCCCAGATCGCATTGTCGGTCTCTTCGGCGATGCGGCGCGAGGTGTGGACGAAATGGCCGGGATTGGCGAAGGGCGCCGGCGGCACGAGCACCAGCTCGGCGCCGAGCGCGCGGATCGTCGCCATCTTCTCGGCGCTCTGGTTGTCGGGCATGACGATGATCGTCTTGTAGCCGAGCGCGTTGCCGACGAGCGCGAGGCCGATGCCGGTGTTGCCCGCGGTTCCCTCGACGATGGTGCCGCCGGGTTTCAGGCTGCCGTTCGCCTCGGCGTCGCGGATGATATAGAGCGCCGCGCGGTCCTTCACCGATCCGCCGGGGTTCGCATATTCGCACTTGCCCCAGATTTCGCAGCCCGTTTCCTCGCTGGGCCCCTTCAGCAGCACCAGCGGGGTGTTGCCGATCAGGTCCAGGCTATTTTCAGCGATGGTCATGCCCCCGATCTAGGACGACGACCCATGCGCCGCAAGACAGCTTCGCTTGGCCGGCCCATCGGCTGGCTTTGTCGACCAACGGGGCATCGGGTCCGACCAACGACAGTGCGCAGCCGTCCGAAGGCTTGCCTTGGTGATATTATATCATTACTGCGACGACGCTATCGCTTCGAAACAGCAACGGGAATCCTCCATGCGTCTGTCATCCTCCGCCGCCGGCCTCACCCTCGCGCTCGTCCTTTCGGCTCCGGCCTTCGCGCAGGACCGCACCGCGAGAGGAGTTGGCGACGACCTGCACACCGACCAGCCGATCGTCGTGACCGCCCCCTATGTCCGCAGCCTCGACATCCTCGGCAACGTCTCGGTGCTCGAAGGCGACGAGCTGGCCCGCGACATCCGCGGACAGATCGGCGACAGCCTGACCCGCCAGCCCGGCGTGTCGGCCACCAGCTTCTCCCCCGGCGCCTCGCGGCCGGTGCTGCGCGGCTTTTCGGGCGAGCGCGTGCGCGTGCTGACCGACGGCATCGGCTCGATCGACGTGTCGAACACCTCGGCCGACCATGCGGTGACGATCGACCCGCTGACCGTCGAGCGCATCGAGATATTGCGCGGCCCCGCGGTGCTGCTGTTCGGCAGCCAGGCGATCGGCGGCGCGGTCAACCTGTTCGACCGCCGCATCCCGCGCAAGGTTCCGGCCGACCATGTCCATATCGACGCGATCGGCGGCTATGCGACCGCGGCCGACGACCGCAACCTCGGCGGTTCGATCGACGTCGCGCTGAGCCCGCAGATCGTCGCCCACCTCGACGGAAGCTGGCGCAAGACCGACGACATGCGCGTCGGCGGCTATGTCAACGCACCGGGGCTGCGCGGCCAGCTGCTCCACCTCGCCGAGCATGCGATCGAGGACGGCCACGCCGACGAGGCGGCGGAGCTGACCGCACAGGCGAACCGGCGCGGACGGATCGCCAATACCGCAAGCGAGACGTGGACGGCGGCGGGCGGCCTGTCGCTGATCAACGACGGCGGGCAGCTCGGCATCTCGGTCAGCTATTTCGACACCGGCTATGGCGTCCCCGAACGGCCCGACACCGCGCACGACCACGGGGACCACGACGACCACGATCATGACGACGACGATCACGGGCACGAGCATGGCGAAGGCCCGGTGACGATCGGCATGAAGCAATGGCGCGCCGACCTGCGCGGCGAGGTCGAGCTGGGTGATGGTTTCTTCGACAAGCTGCGCCTGCGCGGCGGCTACGCCGATTACCAGCATACCGAATATGAAGGCGACGAGGTCGGCACGGTCTTTTACAACAAGGGTGTCGAGGGGCGGCTCGAACTCGCGCAGAACGACCGCGGCGGCTGGCGCGGAGCGAGCGGAGTGCAGTTCAGCCACCGCGATTTCGACGCGGTGGGCGCCGAAGCCTTCGTCCCGCGCAACCTGACCGACCAATATGCGCTGTTCACGCTCCAGGAATGGACGGCGGGGCCGCTCGGCCTGGAGGCCGCGGCGCGCTTCGAAAGCACCAGCGTCCGCGCGCCGACGCTGGGCATCACGCGCGCCTTCGACACCTTCTCGGGCGCGCTCGGCGCCAGTTACGATCTGACCGAGGCGGTGAAGCTGGGCGTGTCGGTGGCCCGCGCGGTGCGCGCGCCATCGGCGGAAGAGCTGTTCTCGAACGGTCCGCACATCGCCACACAGTCGTTCGAGCTTGGCGACGTCAACCTCAAGCGCGAGGCGAGCTGGGGTGCCGAAGCCTCGCTCAAGCTGCGCAGCGACCCGGTAAATTTCAGCCTTTCGGTCTATTCGAACTGGTTCGACGATTTCATCTATTCGGATGCGACCGGCGCCGAGGAGGACGGCCTGCCCGTTTTCCGCTATTTCCAGCGCGACGCGCGCGTCTGGGGTTTCGAGGCGGAGGCGAGCGCGCGGCTGGCGCAGATCGGCGGCTTCGCCATCGTCGGCGACGTCACCGCCGACATGACGCGCGCAAAGATCAAGGGCGGCCAATATGTGCCGCGCATCCCGCCGCTGCGCATCCTGGGCGGGATCGAGGCGCAGGGCGACCGCGTCGATGCGCGCGCCGAGGTCGAATGGACCGACGACCAGACCCGCATCGCGGCCTTCGAGACGCCGACCAAGGGCTTCACGCTGGTCAACGCGTCGATCAGCTGGCGCCCGCTCCCCGAGGCGCGGCATCTGACGCTGTCGCTGGCGGCGAACAATATCTTCGACGTCGACGCGCGGCGCCACGCGAGCTTCACCAAGGATTTCGTGCCCCTCGCCGGCCGCGACATCCGCCTCACCGCCCGGGCGAGTTTCTAGGGCCCGTTTCGATCCGATCGAAACGGAGCCCGGGAACGGAGCCTAGGAGGAAATATCCTCGATCGACCGGTCCTGCGTTTCCGGCCCGAACCACCAGACGAGCAGGGCCGCGGCGGAGAAGCACAGGGCGCAAGCGATGAACGCGCCGGTATAGTCCCATTTCAGGATCAGGGCCGAGATGAGCAAGGGGCCCGAAACGGCCGCGATGCGCCCCACGGTCGAGGCGGTTCCCAGCCCGGTGGAGCGCGCGCGGGTCGGAAACAGTTCGGGCGTATAGGCGTAGATCGCCGTGGCGACCGAAACGAGGAAGAAGTGCATCGCCGCGCCGGCCGCGACGACGAGGACATATGTCGACGCCTGTCCATAGAGGAACGCGGCCACCGCGACGCACAACAGCGCGATGATGATGACGATCTTGCGCCCGAACCGCTCCATCGCCTGACCCGTTATCCAGGCCGCCGGTATGCCTGCCATCGTGATGAAAACCCCGGTGCCGATGGACGCGGTAATGCTCATCCCACGGTCGACGAGGAATTTTCCGACCCAGACGCTGATCCCGTAATAGGCCAGCAGGAACAGGAACCAGAGCGACCAGGCAAATAGCGTTCGTTGCGTGTAGCCGGGCGCGAACAATGTGCGGAATCCGCCCCGTTCGGTCGCGGCACTCACGACTTTCCCGCTCGATTTCGGCGATGGAAGAGGCTTTCCATATGCGTCTGCGACGGCAGCTTCGAAGCGCCGCATGGCGTGCTCCGCCTCGTCGTGGCGGCCCGAAGCCTCGTACCAGCGCGGGGATTCCGGCAAGTTCCGGCGGATATACAGCGCGGCCAGCGCGACGGCGAACATGACGACGAACATCGCCCGCCACCCCAGCGAAGTGCCGATGAGCGAAATCACGCCAAATGATGCCAGCGTGAAGAGGACGACCGAACTTTGCGACGCGACGTGCATCCATCCACTGATGCTGGCGCGGCGATTGGCGGGCATGATCTCGGCGACCAGCGCGAACACCGCGGGCAGTTCGGCGCCGAGCCCCAGACCCGTGACGAACCGGAAAAAGCTGAAGGACCAGATATCCCAGGAAAAGGCTGTCAGCAGGCTGGCCGTCCCCCAGATCAACATGCTGTGGATCAGAACTTTCCTGCGCCCGAAACGGTCGGAAAGATATCCGGCGGCCGTGGCGCCGACGCCGACGCCTGCGAAAACAGACCCGCCGGCAATGCCCGCCTGCTGGACCGTCAGACCAAGGTCGAGCGTGATAGCCGAGAGCAGGTAGGACAGCATGACGAGATCAACGGCGTCGGCGGCAAAGCATGTCGCGAGAATGACCGCGAGCCACCGTTGATAGCCGGTAAATGGCAGGCGCTCGAAACGCTCCGACAGCGAATATGCGGTCGGCCGGTCGGGCCGGGCAAGATGGCCGACGCCATGATGATCGGGGTTCTCATGCTTGTTTTTCATATGGCTGCCACTCCCATGTGGGCCGCGACCCTGAGGGCGTACCCGTTTGATTTGCTTGTTCGAGGCGTCGAATTGACGAAAATCCCGGGTTCATCCGGACACGGCGAGCCGCTTCGCTGCGCCGCAAGGCCGCGCGGACCGGGTTTGCAGCCGTTCGGCATCAGTGCGGGATTCGACCGGCTTCGCTCCCCTTTGGTTGAAGCATGAAAATTTTATAGATACGGTTTTATTTCTGTCAAGTTCGGTTTATCCGGACAGCATCGACAATCTGGACGGGGACGGCGCATGCCACGAATTGCCATCGGAGGCTTTGGTCACGAAACGAACAGCTTCGTTTCGCATCGCGCGGATTATGCGTATTTTTCGGACCATCGCGACCGCCCCCCGCTGGTCCGGGGCAGCGCCATCTTCGACTGGCTGCGCGATGGCGTGTTCCCCATTACCGCCTTCATCGAGGCCATGCGCGACGAGCATGCGCTGATACCGCTCGCATGGGCGCATGGCGGCGCGGGGGGGCCTGTCACCGATGATGCGTTTGAACGCATCGCCAGCGAACTGGTCGGACGCCTCTCCGAAGCCATGCCGGTCGATGCCGTCTATCTCGACCTCCATGGCGCCATGGCATCCATTCCCTTCGAGGATGCCGAAGGGGAATTATTGCGGCGCGTTCGGGCCGTCGTCGGCGACAGACCGATCGTCGTCAGCCTCGACTACCATGCCAATATCACGCCGGAGATGGTCGAACATTGCGACGGCATGGTCGTGTTCCTGACCTAACCGCACGTCGATCGCCGGGAAACGGGGGAGCGCGCGGCAAAACTGCTTTCGAGCCTGGTGGGCAAGCCGCGTCCGGCGGGGCGCGCTATCCGGCATATGCCTTTTCTCATTCCAACGACCGCGCAATGCACGCTGGTCGAACCCTCGCGCAGTATTGTCGCGGAATCGCGATTGCTCGACGGCGATCTGCTGAGCCTTTGCTATGCCGCCGGATTTCCGCCTTCGGACCTGTTCTGGTGCGGCCCGACCGTGGTGGCCTATGCTGACAGCCAGGCCGAAGCCGATCGCTTTGCTGATGCCCTGACAGAATCAATCGTGTCGCGCGAGGCGGATTTCGATGCGACATTGCTGACGCCCGCCGAAGGCGTGGCGCGTGCGATCGCGATATCCCGGACGGCCTCCCGACCCGTTGTACTGGCCGACGTGCAGGACAATCCGGGAGGCGGAGGCAGCGCCGACACGACGGGAATTCTTCGTGCGCTGCTAGAGGCCGGGGCGAGCAACGCGGTGGTCGGAATCCTCTGTGACGCCGACGCCGCAGCGGCGGCGCATGCGGCCGGAGAGGGATGCGAGATCGAAATAAGCTTGGGCGGGCATGTCAGGGTGGACGGCGTGGAGCCGGTCCGCGCCTGCTATAAGGTGAAGGCGTTGGGCACCGGCCGGTTTCGCACCAGCGGCGCCGTGACTGGCGGGCTCGACGTCGATCTGGGACCGATGGCCCTGCTGACGGTCGGCGGTACGGAGATCGTGGTCTCGTCGAAGCGGATGCAGGCGATGGACCTCGAACCGTTTCGCCATCTGGGGGTCGAGCCGGCCGAACGGGATATCGTCGTGGTGAAGAGCGCGGTCCATTTCCGGGCGGAGTTCGGCCCGATCGCCGAACAGGTACTCCTCATCAAGGCGCCGGGCGCCTTCGCCGACGATCCTGAAGATTATCCCTACGAACGCCTGCGCAAGACCGTGCGCCTGCGTCCGTGCGGGTGACGTCGAACGTTATCAGTGTCTGCGGCCAAGATGATGAAAAGCGATGCGGCTGGGCTGGTCAGTATCCCGCCGCGCGATAGGGGCCGTGGCCCTTGCGATAGACCAGAAACTTGCGCTCGAAGCGGCAGACTTCGTCGCCATGCTGGTTATGGGCGCGGGTCCGGACATGCAGGATCCCCTGGTCCGGACGCGATGCCGATTCGCGCTTGCCCAGAATTTCGGATTCCAGAAGGATCGTATCCCCGGCATAGACCGGCTCGAGAACGACATCGGTCAGGCTCAGATTGGCGACAACCTTGCCGAAGGTCTTGGTCGTCATCGCCATCATACTCAGCAGGTAGGTTTCGGCGACCTGCATTTTTTCCCCGCGCACCGCACGGGCATAGTTGCGATCGACGAGGTGCGGGGTAAGGTCCAGCGATTGCAGCGCATGCTTGTGGCAATCGCCCTCTTCGAACGTCCGGCCCGGCCGATGTTCGAAAACCTGGCCGACATCGAAATCCTCGAAATCGACGCCATAGCATTCAATATATGTATCCTCGGCCTGTCGGCGCAGGAAATTGAATGATTCCTTCATCCTGTCCAGCTTTCTAATAGTTATTTTCTGAAAACGGGAGAGATTCCTTCCTGTATATCAGGCTATCATATTGCATTTCGCAGAAGACAATGTCCTTCTGATTGATCCCGTATGTCGTAACGGTGACTTTTCCGCATTGGCCATCGTCACATTGCGAAATGTCCATGATCCGGCTTTCGCTGTACAAGGTATCGCCGGCAAAGATCGGCGCTTTCATCGTGATATGGTCCCAGCGAATGATCGCCTTGCGCCTGTTGAAAGTTTTCCACGTCATCCCGATCAACCGCTGGATCATGGCGGTCGTGACCATCAGCGGCGAAGAAAACTCGGTTTGCGCGGCATATCGCGCGTCGTAATGCAACATGGCCTGGTTCAACGTGTCCATGCAGTCGTCGATATTGTCCTGCTGGGTAATCGTATAACCCGGGCGATGCCGGAAATGCTGGCCTGCCCGGAAGTCTTCGAAATCGAGGCCGAAGCGTTCCCGGTACCGGTCTTTTCCGACAGGAACATAGGCCGGGAACATCATGTCCCCCATCTCGCTTTCTCTCGTCATCAGATCACCCCCGACAGTTCGAGGTCGCGTATGGCGTTCTCGTCAAAGCCGATGTCGCGAAGAAGGCTGCTGGTATGCTCTCCCAGCGCCGGCGACATTTTCAGGTCTAGGCGGTCGGCCCCGAAATTCATCGGGCTGCCCAGGATCTTGAAATCCCTGCCCCCGTCTCGAGCTATGGTCCGTATCCGGCCGGATTCGGTGACGAAGGGATTCTCCATCGCCTGCCTTACGTCGTAAACGGGCGCGACCGGGACTTTTCCATCAAAAACGGATATCCATTCGAACGTCGTTTTCTGGCTGAAGACGTCGTCCAGAACAGCGGTCAGCTCGTCCCGAACATCATATCGTTTCGAGAACGTCTCGTAACGCGGATCGTCCGCAAGATCGCTTCGCCCGATCTTCTCACACAATATCCTCCAGAATTTCTCCTTGTTGCACATGACATAGATCCATCCGTCCTTCGTCCTGTACAATTGGCAGGGCGTCAGCGAGGCATGGGCCGACCGCGGCAATCGCTGTTGATTGTGGCCGGAATTCAATTGCCAATGCGCGATGTAGTTGAGGTTGTAGAGCGCCACGTCGAACAGGTTGATGTCGACGTCGCGGCCCCTTCCCGTCTGCCTGGCTTCCAGCAGGGCGGCCACCGTGGCGCAGGCGAGCGCCAGCCCCGACATGAAATCGACGATCGAGAGCCCGAACCGCGTCGGCGGCGTATCCGGCTCTCCCGTCAGCGAGAAGAAGCCCGCCTCGGCCTGCATCATATAGTCGTATCCGGGCCAGCCCGCCCGCTCGCCGGTGCGGCCGTAGGCGCTGATATGTCCGCAGACCAGTTTGGGATTGAAAGCCTTCAGATGATCGTAGGTAAGGCCGAGTTTCTCCGGAACATCGCCGCGCAGATTGCCGACGATCGCGTCCGCATTCTCGACCAGGCGGTGCAGGATCTGCCTGCCGCGATCCTGCGTCAGGTCGATGGTCATGCTCTTCTTGTTGTGATTGAGACCCTGATAGAAAATGCTTGCCGAGCATTCCGGCATGTCGTCCAGAAAGAAGGGGCCGACCGAGCGCGAAATATCTCCGCCATCGCGCGGATTCTCGATCTTGATGACTTCCGCGCCCATGTCGACGAGATACTGGGTGCCGATCGGCCCGGCGCCATATTGCTCTACGGCCAGAATGCGGACGCCGTTTAACGGAAGCATGATGAGATTCTCCAGGAATGAGCGTGAGATGCCGGGGGCCTCATGGGGCAGGCAGACGGGACGATGGCGCCCGCGTCATGAACCGGGAGGGCGACGAGCGACGCTTTCATGAGCAGACGCGGCGATCATCCGCTTCCCGTTGCAACAAGGCCGAATGGAACCACGCATAAACCCTCGCCAAAGCATCCTGACACACCGCGCGCAGAGGCGACCTTCTTTGGCTTGTGATGGGTAAGCCTTTGAAAATCACCGGGGTTGGGCCCTTCACCATGCCGGCCCCTTATCATGTTTTCAATTAAATCCGGTTCTATTAATTGTCAAGCACCAAGAGCAGCGCGCATAGGCCGCCGCATAGGCGCTCAACTTCGGGTAAATCCTGTGATATGGGGCGGTCGCAACGGGGCGGAAGCGCCCCTCAAAACCTTGGAAAATCATGGCTCAGAAACCGAACCAGCGAATTGCACAAAAGGGCGTGCCGCTTTACCAGCAGATCGCATCATGGCTGCGCGAAGATATCGACAGCGAGCTGTATCCGGTCGGGTCGCTCCTGCCGCCGGTTCCCGAGCTCGCGAAAGCGTTCGGCGTCGGCAAGCATACCGTCGGCAAGGCATTGGAGCAGTTGAAGAACGGAGGCGTGATATCGATCCGCCGCCGTGGCGGCACGCGAGTGGAAGCGACCCTGGCGACGACCAGTCCCTATGTCGTCCAGGCGTTCGATTCCATCACGCAATACTCCAACATGGCAAAGCTGAAGATCACCGACAAGAATCTGATCGTGGCGCGAAAGGATGTGGCGGAGATGCTGCAGTGCCCGTCCGCCCAGGAATGGCTGCATATCGAAGGATATCGGTCGAGCAACACGTCGGAAGAAGTCGTCGGCTATACCCAGGTTTTCATCAACCGCGCCTTTCCCAAGATTTACGAGCGCGTTAATAAAAACACGCTCATCATCTTCAAAATGTTTCAGGAAATATACGACGAGAGCATCGTCGAAGTTCGTCAGGAGATGCGCGCCATCGTCATTCGCGACAAGGCGGCGAAGGTTCTGAAGGTTCCCGAAGGCACGATCGGCATGCGCTACATAACGCGCTTCTACAGCGCGAAGGGCGAGCAGCTGGAAGTGACGGTCAACATCCACCCGCTGGATAAGCTGAACTTCGCGCAGCATATCGTTTATCCGCGCCCCATCAACGACGCTTCCGGATCACCCGACGCCGGGTGATGCGCGCGCCAACAAGCGTCGGGCCCATGCGATGACCGGGCGGTCGACCATGTGGCCATCGACGCTGACGGCCGCCCCGCCCTGACCTTCCACGGCAAGGACGATTTTTCTCGCGCGTTCGACATCGCGGTCGTCGGGCCGGAAGGCTTCGTGAACGGCAGCGACCTGAGATGGGTGGATGACGACCCTGCCGTCGAACCCCATCCCCGGGAGCCGGCGGCTTTCCTCGGCGAGGCCGTCCATGTCCGCGATGGCGAGTCACGCGCCATCAAGTGCGAGGATGCCTGCGCGTGCGGCGGCCTGAACAATCCGGCCGCGGGCATAATGCAGGGCGTCCCAGTGCATCCCGCTGCCCGTTTCGGCGGAATAGTCGGCCGATCCGAAGCAGATCGCAGCAACATGCGGCGCCATGGCGATTTCGGATGCGTTTTCCAGACCTTCCGCCGTCTCGACAATCGCGATGATCGGACAGCGCAGGTCGATCTCGTCCATCAGCGCGGCGAGCGAACGGACGTCGTTGGAACAGCATGCCTTGGGCAACAGGACGGCATCGGGCCTGATGGCGCAGGTTTCGAGGTGGAGCAGGTCCTTCAGTCCATCGAGGGTCGAAAGGCTGTTGATCCGCAAGGCGCGACGAACCTCCGGCTTGGCGGCGATGGTGAAAAACCCTGCGACTGCGTCGCGCGCCGCCGCCTTGTTCACGCATGCGACGGCGTCTTCCAGATCCACGCAAACGATGTCGGCACCGCTGCCGAGGGCTTTTGCATAGCGATCCGGGCGATCGGCGGGCACGAACAGCGTCGTTCGCGCGACCGGAAGGGTCGGGCTTTCCACGGACCGATTCCCTTCGTTCACTTCATATAGTCGAGCGGCGGATTGCGATCCCCGACAAGCGAGACATATCGATACCCAGTCCCGCGACGCTCGACGAACTCGGCCTTCACTTCGGCCACAAGTTCGGGGGACAGCATCAGGTCGACCGTCGTCAGCGCCATCGTCTTGGCGGCGACATGCATACCCTTCAAGCCGATGGACATGTTGCTGGCCGCGGTGGCCTGCCATGAATGGCCCGAGGTGCCGGGCACATAAGTCGCGGTCCTGATCCAGTTGGTCGGCACCGTCCACGAGACATCGCCGACATCCGACGATCCCGTCCAGATGTCGGTGGGATTCAACTCGACGGGCTGGATTTCCCGCGCCCGATCGATCTTCGGTACAGGCTGCTGGAAACTCTGGATCAGCGTTTGGGCAAAAGCCATTTCCTGCGCATCATAGATCACACCGCCCACCCGTTTCAGATTGTCATGAGAAATCTGCGACAGCCTGGTGTTGGGCAGATAGCCGTAATGACCCGTCAGCACTTCATGGTCGACCGTCGTGCCGGTGCCGAGGGCGGCGCCCTCCGACGCCTTGACGATGCGATCCCAAAGCCTTTGGGCCTCCTGCGCGTCCGGGTCGCGCACGAAATAATAGACCTCTGCGAAATCGGGCACGATATTCGGGGCCGGGTTCGTCCCGGTTATGGCATAGTGGATGCGCGACTTTTCACCGATATGTTCGCGCATCATATTGGCCATCACATTCATCACCTCGACCCCGTCGAGCGCCGACCGCCCCTTGTCCGGCGCGGCAGAGGCGTGCGTGGCATAACCGTGGAAGCGGAATTTGCCGGTGATCATCGCGAGGTTCGATTTGGTGACGGCGGCATTGTAGCTGTCGGGATGCCAGTTCATCATCACATCCACGTCGTTCAGCAGACCATCGCGAACCAGATATGTCTTGCCGCCGCCGCCCTCTTCGGCAGGCGTCCCGTAAACGCGGATCGTACCCCGCCCCTTGTGCGCCGCCAGCCAGTTCCGAACGGCGACAGCGGCCAGAACCGAGCCGACCCCCAGCAGATTGTGTCCACAACCATGGCCGGCGTCGTGCCCGTCCATTGCCTGTTTGACGGGAACACCCGCCTGGGACAGTCCGGGCAAGGCATCGAATTCGGCGAGAATGCCGATGACGGGCTTACCTTCACCATATGAAGCCACAAAGGCCGTCGGCATCCCCGCGATCGGCGTGGTGACCTTGAAGCCGGCCTTCGCCAGGCGCTCCTGAAGAAGCGCGGAGCTTTTGTGCTCCTGATATCCAAGCTCTGCCCAGCGCCCGATCTGCAAAGCGTTCGCGTCGTCGACCGATTGCATATTCTCGATGTCGGCTAACAGAGCACCGTGCCAATCGGAGCGCTCCTGAGCGGCGGTGGGCGCATGGCCGCCCAGCAAGGCGATCGCCATGAAGCCTGCTTGCCATTCCCGCCATTGCATCATTCGTTCCCCCCAAAACTTCGGCTTCTGCAATTTGATATTATATCCGGAAATATTAGTCAATTACGATTGCCAGGCACCGAACCACCCCATCGGCGCATCGGGAAAGAGGTTGGCGCGATACCGCGTCAAAGCAGCCATATCCGGCGAATTATTCGTATAATCGAACATGCACCTGCTTCTACCATATAGAATAAATCCGGTATTAATTGTTGACGGAGAAAGCGGCTGTCACTATCCACGGCGTGGAAGAGGCCGTGGAATGGCCTCCAAAAGGGAGGAAGCGATGCGGTTGAATTATAAGGTGGGACTGTCGGCCCTGGCCCTGCAGGCGACTCTGTTGGCCGCATCCGGCGCGCAGGCGGCGGAGCAGGAAGCCGCGAGAGATGGCGGGATCGACGATATCGTCGTCACCGCGCAGAAGCGCAGCGAAAACCTGCAGAGCGTCCCGATTTCCATCTATGCGCTGAGTGGCGATTCCATCGCCAAGGCCGGCCTGAACGACGTCTATGACCTGGCGTCCTATGCCCCCAGTTTCAAAAGCGACAACGTGGGTCCGGCGGATCCGACGTTCACGATGCGCGGTATCGGGTCGAACGAGCGCGGGGCGGGGAGCGACCGGTCGGTGGTCGTGTTCCTCGACGACATCTATATCGGCCGCAGCTCGGGCACCGTTTTCGAACTGTACGATATCGAGCGCATCGAAATGCTGCGCGGACCGCAAGGCACGCTGAGCGGCCGCAACGTCGTCGGCGGCGCGATCAACATCGTCACCAAGAAACCGACCGAGCGATTCTCGGCAGCGGCCGAGGTAACCCTCGGCAACTATGATCTGAGACAGGCAAAAGCGCGCGTGAACGGAAAGCTCGCCGAAGGCGTCGCTGCCAGCCTCTCCTTCACGACACGCTCGCGCGACGGATTCTACACCTATGCTCCGACCGGCAAGGATACCGACGGGATAAATTCCACCAACCTGCGCTCCAAGATCGCGATCACGGCCAGCGACAATCTGGAAATCCTGCTATCGGGCGATGTCTCACGCTTTCGTCAGGACGGCGTTTCGGCAAAACCGTTCGAAGTCGGGAACTACACCAGGAATACACTCGGCTACACACCGCTTCCCGATCCGTGGACGATCGAGACGTCGCGCCGGGGTTATGCGGAGGTCGATCTGTGGGGCCTGTCGGCACGCGCCGATTTGACGACGGACGTGGGCATTCTGACCTCGATCACCGGCTATCGCCACGTACTGTCGGACAGCGCGCAGGATTCGATCGGTCTGCCGGCGGGCTATTTCCTTTCCTATCTGTCGGCGCGGGAAAAATCGGATTTCTTCTCGCAGGAACTCCGCATGGCTTCGCTTCCCGACAGCGGGCCCCTGACGTGGGTCGTGGGCCTCTATTTCCTCAGGGACGATGTCCACCGGCTCGAAGGCTATGATCGCGATTTCAAGGGGCAGACATCCCGGCCGCTATGGAATCAGGACGCAAGAACCACGAGCATTTCCGGCTTCGCGCAAGGCACGTACAAGCTCACCGACCGGCTGAACCTGACGGCGGGCGTTCGCTACACGCACGACGACAAGCGCCTGCACAACATCCTGACCGATGAATCGGGCGGGACCGCGACCAACGGCCTTACGCCGGGAATTTCGGCGTTCGACGTTTCGGTGCAGAAGAACTTCAACGCCTTTACGCCGAAGGTCACGATCGATTTCTCGCCAAGCGAGGACGCCCTGATCTACGCAACCGTGTCGAAGGGATTCAAGTCGGGCGGCTTCCAGGGGCTGGCTCCCACTGCGGCCGCGGCCTCGCGCGCATTCTTTCCGGAAATCGCCTGGAACTATGAAATCGGCACCAAGACGCGATGGTTCGACAACCGCCTGCAGATCAATCTCGCCGGCTTCTACATGGACTATCAGGATCTCCAGGTCAGCAATCGCATCCTGACCATTCCCGGCGACCAGTCTTCGGCGCTTCGCATCCTGACCAATGCTTCGGACGCCGTCGTCAAGGGCATAGAACTCGAGGTGCTGGCCAAGCCGGTTCCCGGGCTGACGCTGTCAGGGAATTACGCGTATCTCGATACGGAGGTGAAGAAATTCATCATCGGAACCGACGGGACGGACCTGTCCGGAAACCGGCTCGGCAAGGCGCCGAAGAACGCATTCACGATCTCCGGTTCCTATGTCAAAAGCGTCGGCGAGAATTCGGAAATCTCCTTCAACGCCGACTATGTTTATCAAAGCTCGATGTTCTTCTTCATCGAGAACACCCCGACTGCGGAAGAGCCGGCTTACGGCATCTTGAACGGGCGGATCACCTATACGCTCAACAACTGGTCCTTTACGCTGTTCGGCCGCAATATCACCGACAAGCTCTACAGAACGAAGACCGTTCCCGTCGGGGATGGGGCTTTCTCGGGATTCGGGGATCCGGCCACCTATGGCGTAACCGTCGGCTATAAATTCTAGGGCCGCGCTTCATCGACTGCATGGTCGAATGACGAGGGCGACGAGAGCGATCGCCAACATGCCGTGACATGCCGCCCCTGCAAAGGCAGGGGCGGCAAATGGATCAGGACAGCATCGCCATGCCGCCGTTGACGTGGATCGTCTGGCCGGTGACGTAGCCGGCCTCGCGCGACGCGAGGTAGACGACCGCGGCGGCGATGTCGCTTCCTTCACCCATCCGGCCCGCCGGGATGCGCTGGTTGAGCGCTTCCTTCTGCGCGTCGGGCAGCCCGTCGGTCATCGCGGTGGCGATGAAGCCCGGTGCGACGCAGTTCACGGTGACACCGCGGCTCGCCAGTTCCTGCGCCAGCGCCTTGGTCATGCCGGTGACGCCCGCCTTCGACGCGGCATAATTGGCCTGCCCCGGATTGCCCGTCGCCCCGACGACGCTGGTGATCGAGACGATGCGGCCGAAACGCGCCTTCATCATCGGCTTGGCGGCGGCGCGGCACAGGCGGAAATTCGCCTCGAGGTTGATGCGGATGACGTCCGACCATTCCTCGTCCTTCATGCGCAGGATCAGATTGTCGCGCGTGACGCCGGCATTGTTGACGAGAATATCGAGCGTCCCGCCCAGCGCCTCGACCGCCGAAGGCACGAGCGCGTCCACCGCGGCGGCATCGCCGAGATTGCACGGCAAGGCGACCGCATCGCCGCCGAGGCTGTCGCGGAAGCCGTTCAGCTTGTCGGCATTGGAACCCGAAACCGCAAGCCGCGCGCCCTGCGCGGCAAGCGCCTGCGCGATCGCGGACCCGATGCCCCCCGAAGCGCCGGTAACGAGGGCGGTCATGCCGGTGAGATCGAACATCGTGTCATTCCTTTATACCTGGGCCGGGCGGCCGGACATCGACTTCCTGCGATCTGGTCGAGCCATTTTCCCTGCAATCTCCGCGTCTCCGCGTGAATCCTAAAAAGCCTTCAGCAGCGCTTCAATATCGTCCATCGAAATCACGCTTACCGTCTCCACCTCGCCGCCGGCGCTGCGCTTGACCATCGGCGACAGCACCTTGCCGCCGATTTCGACGAAGCGGTCGACGCCGATATCTTCCATCGCGCGGACGCTTTCGCGCCAGCGGACGCGGCCCGTCACCTGGCTGACGAGAAGGTCGCGGATCGTGTCGGCATCGCTGACCGGCGCCGCGGTGACGTTGGCGACCACCGGGACCAGCGGCGCGGCGGGCGGATTCGCGCCCAGCGCCTCGGCCATCGCATCGGCGGCGGGCTGCATCAGCGGGCAGTGGAAGGGGGCCGAGACGGGCAGCAGCACGCCGCGCTTGATGCCATAGTCCTTGACCAGCGCGACCGCGCGCTCGACCGCGCCCTTGTGGCCCGAGATCACGACCTGCGACGGGTCGTTGTCGTTGGCGACGGTGCAGACCTCGCCCTCGGCCGCCGCGTCGGCGAGTTTCTGCGCGGTGTCGATGTCGGCGCCGAGCAGCGCCGCCATCGCGCCCACGCCGACCGGCACCGCCGCCTGCATCGCCTGCCCGCGCGTCTTCAGCAGCCGCGCCGCGGTCGCGAGGTCGAACGCTCCCGCCGCGCACAGCGCCGTATATTCGCCGAGGCTGTGGCCCGCGACATAGTCCGCGATCGCCGTCAGCGTCACGCCGCCTTCCTTTTCCAGCACCCGCAGCGTCGCGATCGCGTTCGCCATGATCGCCGGCTGCGCGTTTTCGGTCAGCGTCAGCTCGTCTTCCGGCCCCTCGCTCATCAGCTTAAACAGATGCTGGCCGAGCGCCTCGTCCACCTCCTGAAACACCTCGCGCGCGTGGCTTGACGCGTCGGCGAGCGCCCTGCCCATGCCGACCGACTGGCTGCCCTGACCTGGAAAGATGAATGCGCGCATCTGGCGTCCCCTTGGTGTGATTTGTCACACCCGCGCCTATTGCCTCACCCGGCGCGATGCAAGCCGAAGGGAACGACCTTGTTCGTCGCATCGTGCCCGATGTCGGCGCGGCCGAGCCAGGCGATGCCGGTTCGCGCACACCAGTCTCGCGCGATCGCCTCCGCCTCCATCCCGAACGGCCGGTCGTTCACGGGCACATCGCTGACGCGGCCGAGGCGCAGCCCCGCCAGCCCGCGCGGCGCGAGGCAGCTTGCGACATGGAAGAAGGCGCGGTCGAAGGCATAGAGATATTCGCTCACCTCCTCGACGAGCAGCACATGGCCGCCGAGATCGGGTTCGAGCGGGGTTCCGAGCAGCATCGACAGCGTCATCAGGTTGAACGCGGCATGGCGCGCACCGTGGGCGAGGCCCGGCTCGCAGGCGGCGGGATCGCGCGCGACCAGCCAGTCGAGCGCACGCGCCACCGCCGCCTCGCCGTCCGCGCGGCGGACATCGGCGACCATCGGGCCGTGCGCGACATGGTCGAACCCCTCGCGATAGAGGCAGGCGAGAAGATTGCCCTGATCCGAATAGCCGAGGAACGCCTTGTGCCGCGCGCCCTCCCCCATCGCGGCGACGGCGTCCCCGGCGATCCGGCATGCGCCATAGCCGCCGCGCGCAAACCAGATCGCGTCGATGTCGGGACGGTTCGCCATCGCGACCAGCGCCTCGCGCCGCACCGCGTCGGCGCCCGCGAAATGACCATGGCTGACGAAGCATTGCGGGTCGAAGACCAACTCGACCTCGGGATAGCCGAGCGCCGCGATCGCGCGCACCGCCTCTGCATCGTCGGGCAATATGGGGGTCGAGGGGGCGACGATTCCGATGCGCATGACTAGAAGCACCTCCCAAGCGCTGAGTGCCGGTTGCAAACCCGTCTCCAAGGCCATAACGCGCGGGCATGGCCGAAAACAAATCCTATTTCTTCTGCGGCATCGGCGGATCGGGGATGCTGCCGCTGGCGATGATCGTCGCGGCGCGCGGAGCCGCGGTTTCGGGGTCGGACCGCAGCCGAGACCAGGGGCGCACGCCCGACAAGTTCGAGTGGATCGCCGGCCGCGGCGTCGCGCTGTTTCCGCAGGACGGTAGCGGCGTCGCGGCGGGCCAGACGCTCGTCGCCTCCGCCGCGGTCGAGGATGACGTGCCCGACGTCGCGGCGGCGCGCGCGCTCGGCCTGCCGCGGCTGACGCGCGCCGACCTCAACGCCGCGCTGTTCAACGCCGCCGACACGGCGGTCGGCGTCGGCGGAACGAGCGGGAAGTCGACCGTCACCGGGATGATCGGCTGGATATTGGAGAGCGCGGGGCGGAGGCCGACCGTGATGAACGGCGCGGTGATGCGCAATTTCGCCAGCGCCGACACCCCCTTCGCCAGCGCGCTGATCGGCGATCCGGCGACTTATGTCAGCGAGGTCGACGAAAGCGACGGGTCGATCGTGCTCTATCGCCCCGACGTCGCGGTCGTCACCAACATCAGCCTCGACCACAAGAGCCTCGACGAACTGCATCGGCTGTTCGGCGATTTCGCCGCAAAGGCGCGCGTCGCCGTGATAAACGCCGACGACGCCGAATCGGCGCCGCTGCTCGCCGGCGGCAACGTCCTGCGTTTCGGCTTTTCCGACGCTGCGGCGGTGCGCGGCAGCGATTTCGAGCCGCTGCCCGACGGATGCCGCTTCACCGTGCATTTCGCGGGCGACAGTCACGCCGCGCGCCTGCGGATGCCGGGACGCCACAATGCCGCCAACGCCCTCGCTGCGATCGCGGCGGCGCGCTCGCTCAATATCCCGGTGGCGCAGTCGGTCGCGGCGTTGGCCGATTTCGCGGGCCTCGCGCGCCGCTACGAGGTGCTCGGCCAGACGGGCGGCGTCACCGTCATCGACGATTTCGCGCACAATCCGGACAAGGTGGCCGCGACGCTGGCGGCGGTCGCCGAACTGCCGGGCCGCGCGCTGCTCTTCTTCCAGCCGCACGGCTATGGTCCGCTCCGCCAGATGGGCCAGGAACTGGCGGCGAGCTTTGCGTGCGGGATGCGCGACGGCGACCGGCTGTTCGTCTGCGATCCGGTCTATTTCGGCGGCACCGTCGACCGCAGCATCGGCAGCGAGGCGCTGGTCGCCGACATCGTCGCCGGCGGTGGAGACGCGGTCCACCTGACGACGCGCGCGGCATGCGGCGCGGCGATGCTCGACGCGGCGAAGCCCGGCGACCGCATTCTGATCCTCGGCGCGCGCGACGACACGCTGACCGAATTCGGGCGGGAGTTGCTGGAGCGCCTTGGCTCTTAGAGGATTCGCGCAGAGGCGCAGAGATCGCAGAGAGAGAGATGGCGCCTTCCGCGAAGCGGCATTCACTTACGACGGCGCGGCAGGCCGCGACGCAAAGGAAGGAAGGGGCCTTGCGGCCCGATATTTCTCCTCTGCGATCTCTGCGCCTCTGCGCGAATCTCTGCCCGCCTCACCCTTGCTTATCGCGCTGAAATCTGTATAGGCGCCCGCATTCGGGGCGAGGCCTTGTGCCTGTCGCCCCGTTTGCTTTGCATGAACAGGCAAAGCCGGACGACAGCCGGAGGGGTTTCGCGATCGGCGCGAAATCAGCGATCGGCCAAATGAAGGAAGCGCAACCATGCCGTTCTACGAGCATGTATTCATCGCGCGTCAGGACCTGAGCCAGGCTCAGGTCGACGCGCTGGCGGAAAATGTCGCCACGATCGTCACCGACCACAAGGGCACGATCCACAAGACCGAAACTTGGGGCCTGAAGCAGCTCGCCTACAAGATCGCGAAGAACCGCAAGGGTCACTATGCGATGGTGTCTGTCGAAGCGCCGGGCGAAGCCGTCGCCGAGATCGAGCGCCAGGCTGCGATCAACGAAGATATCATCCGCTGGATGACGATCCGCGTCGACGAGCTCGAAAAGGGTCCGTCGGTGATGATGCGCAAGCAGGAACGCCGCGGCGGCCGTGGCCGTGACCGCGACGGCGAAGAATAAGGAGAAGCACCATGGCACGACCCTTTTTCCGTCGCCGCAAGACCTGCCCCTTCAGCCAGAAGGACGCACCGGTCATCGATTACAAGGACGTCCGCCTGCTCCAGGGTTACCTGTCGGAGCGCGGCAAGATCGTCCCGTCGCGGATCACCGCGGTATCCACCAAGAAGCAGCGTGAGCTGGCCCGCGCGATCAAGCGCGCTCGCCACATCGGCCTGCTCCCCTACATCGTGAAGTAAGGAGGGCGGACCGATGGAAATCATCCTGCTCGAACGTATCGAGAAACTGGGCGGTATCGGCGACGTCGTCACCGTCAAGAACGGCTTTGCGCGCAACTATCTGCTGCCCAACCACAAGGCGCTGCGCGCGAACGACGCCAACCGCAAGCTGTTCGAAGCGAACCGCTCGAAGATCGAGGCCGACAACGCCGAACGCCGCAGCGCCGCCGAAGGCCGCGCCAAGGACGTCGACGGCAAGCAGGTCGTGCTGATCCGCCAGGCGTCGAACACCGGCCAGCTCTACGGCTCGGTGTCGGTGCGCGACATCGTCGACGCGCTGGTCGAGGACGGCGTGACCAACATCACCAAGGCGATGGTCGAGCTCGAACGCCCGATCAAGTCGCTCGGCCTGTTCGACGTCAAGGTCCGGCTGCACCCCGAGGTGAGCGTCACCGTCGGCGTCAACGTCGCCCGCTCGCCCGACGAAGCCGAAATGCAGAGCCAGGGCATCGACGTGATCGCGGCCATGTTCGAGGAAGAACATGCCGAAGCGGTCGCCGCGGCGCTGGAACCCGACAGCGAGGACGAGTTCGAGGACGCGACACCGCCGTCGGAAGCGGTTGCGGAAGACGCGCCTGCGGCCGACGAGGGCGAAGAGGCCTAAGCCTCTCTTCCTCTCGCAAGAGACAAAAAGGCTCCGAAACCGCATGGTTTCGGAGCCTTTTTGTCATCGTCTCGCCGGATTTCCGTACCGCCGTCGTACCTCCCTGCCGTCGCCCCGGCGAACCCGGGACCACCGATGTTATAACTCGGCTCGGGTCCGGGTTTGGCGTGTCGCTAGCGAAGTCAAGAATGCCGATCAGCGACCCGTGAAGCGTAGCGTCGACCTCGCCGCGCCCTTCACCGGGATGAAGCACGATCTTGCCGACGATGGAACGGATGTCGGATGAGGCATCGAGCTGGGTTTGGGGGCTGTTGAGAGTGTCAGTCAGTGCCGCGACCTTGCGCTTGTAGATTTCGGCGATGCCGGGATGAACATCCGGAATGGCTGGCGGGGCTTCGATGAGCCGCGCACTGACTTCGGCCTTCTCGCGCTCGAGTTCCGCCATCCGCGCCTTCATCGACGGCTGATAGAGCCCGTCCTCAATCGCCGCCATGATGCCGGCGACCGCTCGGTCGATCCTTGCAAGCGCGCGGGTGTCCGCGTCGGCCTGAATACGCTGCTCGCGATTCTCTCGATTGATGTGTTCTGCATAAGCCTTCACCGCCGCTTCGATCTTGTCGGCCGACACCAGCCGGTCGGCGATGCCGACGAGCGCGCGGCGTTCGAGTTCACTGCGCCGGATCGTCCGCCCATTGGTGCAACTGCGCTTGCGATGATGTCCGGTGCAGCCATAGCGATCGTGGACGACGATCGCATAAGGACCACCACAGACACCACATTCGAGAAGGCCCGATAGCAGATAGGCCGGACGCCGCTTGGCGTGCAGCGCTCGCGCCTGCGCGGCTTCCTTTACCGCAACATAGCGCCGGGCGATGTCCGCCTGCTGGCGCTTCACCGCCTCCCACAGCGCGTCGCTGACGATACGCAGATCGGGAACCTCCTTCCGGATCCATTCGGATTCGGGATTGAGACGGCTGACGCTCTTTCCCGTGCCGGGGTCTTTGACATATTGCTTATGGTTCCAGACGCGCACTCCGACATAAAGTTCGTTGTTAATGATGCCGGTCCCGCGCCGCACGTCGCCGCGGACGCTGGTATCGCGCCAAGCAGCACCTTTCGGGCCGGAGATGCCTTCGGCGTTGAGATCGCGCGCGATCGCGCGCGGGCTCTTTCCACTCGCGAACTCGCGAAAGATGCGCTCGACGACAAGCGCCTCGGCCGGATCGATCTCGCGCTCGCCGCGCACCAACTCGCCTTCGCTCGAAAGCCGCCGCACCATCCGATAGCCATAGCCGACGGCGCCCGCCGAGAAGCCTTTCTCGACCCGCCCGCGAAGGCCGCGATGCGTCTTCTTGGCAAGGTCTTTGAGGAACAGCGCGTTCATCGTGCCCTTGAGCCCGACGTGCAGCTCGCTGATTTCGCCTTCGGCCAGCGTCACGAGCGGAACGCGCGCAAACTGGAGATGCTTGAACAATGTCGCGACATCGGCCTGATCGCGCGATACCCGGTCGAGCGCTTCAGCGACCACCATATCGAACTTCCCCGCTTGCGCATCGGCGAGCAGCGACTGGATACCCGGCCGCAGGATCATGCTCGCCCCCGAGATGGCAGCATCCGCATAGCTGTCCGCAATCACCCAGCCTTCGCGCTCCGCGCGTTCGCGGCAGATGCGCTGCTGGTCGGCGATCGACGCCGAGCGTTGCTGGTCGGAGGAATAGCGGGCATAGAGCGCGGCGCGGATCATGACATCTTCCTTTCCATGTCGCGGCACCAAGAGGCCGCGCAGCCGGATAAGACAGTCTCGCGCGGGCCTACCCTAGCGTCAACGCTTTGGGGCCGACGGGTTTTTCTGTAGCTCGTTGTCGTTGGCGGCCGTTCGGATATGCTCGCGAGCGATATGCCGCCCGATCGCTTCGGCGACGCGTGTCAGTGCCGCATCAACGGCGTCAGGATCGATCGACGCCGGGTTATCGTTCGCGGCCGTCACGAGCCGCGTGCGCGGCGTTTCGTCCTTCTTCATATCGGCCCGCCATCGAACGGCGGATTGTCATTGTCGGCGCGGTAGGCGGGCGGATCGGCAATCCATCGGTTGACGGCGGACTCGTGCCATCCGGCACCGTGAACGTTGATCTTCACCCGCTGCGGGAAAGTGCCTTCGTGCATCTTTCGGTAGAGCGTCGACCGCGACAGGCCAGTGCGAGCAAGTACGGTGCGGAGACGGATGATCCTGTCGGGAACGGGCATTAGCTATACTCCATCATGTGAGGGTCGGTGGTCACGCCTGGAGCTAGAATTGGTGATACGGATGCGCAGCACAACCGTCCCTTCGGGGCATCTCGGGTCGCGTCGGGTGGCGTAGTGTCCTCTGGCGTTTCCTGTCGTCCGCTGTCGTACAAAAAGGCGGCGTAAATATTTTTCCCATACTGTCCCAGCCACCGGCTACGGGGCCAAGATTGGCGCACGCGATCAGCCCATTCAGACCAGTTTCCCGATTCGGCGCCGGTAGGAAGCACCGTTGATGACGAAAGCTGAGAGAAAGAAGTTAGTTTCGCAGGTAATTAATCCTCGATTAAGTCCCGCGCGAACGTCGCTCCTCAATCAAGCCGAAACTGTAGCAATAGCGCAACACCTAACAAGTGTTTGCCATGAAGCAAGTAAATCAGATTGACTTACGGGAGCATTTCTCCAAATGGGCGCCGCGCTTTGCGCCAAGAATATTGGAGGAATTAGAATGAAAAAAGCAGTTTTTGCGGTTCTCGCCACCTGTGTTGTTTCCGTTCCCGCCTACGCGCAGGAAGATGCCTCGCTCGGCGGCGCGAAGGTCGGCCTCGTCGCGGGCTATGACAGCGTCAAGCTGAGCCTCGACGGCGAAAGCGCGTCGAAGGGCGGCTTTGCCTACGGCCTTACCGCGGGGTACGATTTCGATCTCGGCAATGCCGTGGTTGGCGTGGAAGCCGAACTGGCGGATTCGACCGCCAAGGAATCGGTGACCGACATCCTCGAAGCTGGCGATGAAGCGTCGATCTCCGCATCGCGCGACCTCTATGTTGGTGCGCGCGTCGGCTTCGCGGTAGGCTCGAATGTTCTCCTCTACGCCAAGGGCGGTTACACCAACGTCCGCATCAAGGCACGTTATGCGGACAGCACTGGCAGCATCAGCGACAGCGATACGCTCGACGGCTTTCGCGTCGGCGCGGGCGCCGAGCTTGTCGGCCAGATCAACTTCGCTCGTCTCGAATATCGCTATTCGGACTATGGCGAATACAGCTCCGGCGGGTTCGACACCGGCATTTCGGCGTCGCGCCATCAGATCGTCGCCACCGGCGGCTTCCGCTTCTGACAGCAACAACAAGCCGAACAATCGAAAGGGCGGAGGCTATGCTTCCGCCCTTTTTTTCGTCCTGCTCGACCGCTCCGCGGCCGGTCAGCAACGAGCTCCCCATGCAACCAGCTACGGATTGGCTTGGCGCCCCGCCTGCGACGGCCGCGCTCTATTCCGCTTCGCTCCATCGAGCCGCCGCTACGCCCCGTCTCGTCGGCTGACGCCGTAACGATCGCTGACGCGAGGGCCCGGAGCCTGGCTCCGGCCCGAAGGTCATCGCGCGTGCCGCGCGCTGGCGTAGCCTCCGGCCGTGCGGGGGGGGCGCCGCTCTCCTTTGAGGCCCGCCCGGCAGGGCGCAACCCCTGCGGGGTCCTCCACTCTGTTCCGGCCTGCGGTGCGCCCTGCCTTGCAGGCGGGCCTTTTGCCGTCGGAGGTCGAGCGCACTGATCCGGACTGGTCTGTAAAGGTGCTTTTCCGGATTTGCGCATTTGGTAGAGGTTGGGGATGACGGAGCAAAACCAGCAAGCCGGTTCGACGATGCGCGGCGATCGGAAACTCGGCAAGGGCGATGTCGACCGGCTCGGTTTCGAGCCGCTCGCCGGGCGTATTGCCGAGATCCTGACCGATCCGGCCATTCGCGACAGCATGGTCATCGGGCTCGAAGGGCGCTGGGGGTCGGGCAAATCCAGCCTGCTACATCTCATCGAGCGGGAACTCGAAAAAGATGGGGCACTGCCGCACAGCCTTGTGCCGTTTCGGCCGTGGCTGGTGAGTAAACGCGATGCATTGCTCGCAGCGTTGTTCGCCGAGCTTGCTATGGCGATCGAACGGATAGAGGCCGACCGGGGAGACGCGACGCGGGCGACCGGGGCAAAGGCGAAACGCGCGGTCGATGCAGTGCGGGATTTCGCGGGCGCGCTCGGCAAATTTGGCGGGCTTGTCGAGGTCGCGGGTTCGCTCATGGCCAATCCGATTCTCGCCGGCGCGGGCAAGGCGATCAGCGCGGCGGGCGAGGCTGGCGCGCGCGATAAGGCAGGCAAGCCGCTTGCCGAACTGAAACGCGAGCTTGAGGAAGCCTTGGGGGCGCTCGATCACCGCATCATCGTCACGATCGACGATCTCGACCGTCTCGAACCCGCCGAGACGATCGAGGTGCTACGCCTCGCCCGCTCGGTCGCCGACCTGCCCAATGTCGTCTATCTGCTTTGCTATGACGGCAATGTCATTGCCAAAAGCATCGAGACCGCCGCGAACATCGACGATGGCCGGGCCTTTCTGGAGAAGATTGTCCAGCTCACGATCATGGTGCCCCAGCCCGAGACCTTTCAGCTTCGCTTCTGGTTCGAGAGCGAGCTGCGCGACATTGCAGTCAACCTCGATGAAGGCGTAATGATCCGTCTTAAGATGGTCGTAGAACAGGAGGGCGGAACGTGGCTGACCACGCCGCGCGCCGTCAACCGCGCCCTCGATTCGATCCGCCTTCTCTGGTCTCCGCTGCGAGAGGCTGGTCTCGATTTCGCCGATCTCGTTTGGCTGCAATTGCTCAAGGATGGCAATCCGAGGCTCTATCGTTGGGTCGAGGATTATAGCGCCGTCGCGGCAGAGGTCGCGATTGGTGCCGCGCGTGTCGACGAGCAGGAGCGCTCGGACATGCTGAAGAAGCTCCAGCAGGCGATGGGCGAGGAACATTGGGAAAATCCCTATTATCGTGCGCAGTTCGCTGAACATCTGCCGGGAATCGAGGTCGATTATGGCAAGCAGGGCCAAGGCTTCAACCTCCTTGCCCGCGTATCGCACGCCGCCCGCAACATAATGATCGCCAACCGGCGGTTGCTCAGTCCCGATCATTACCGGCAGTATTTTGCGCTCGCGGCGCCATCTTATTCGCTCATGCAGAGCGATTTCGATCAATTCTGGGACGCCGCCGACACCGATCCCGCTGCCGTTGCCAAGACACTGATCGAGCTTCACGAGGCGAATGCCTCGCGCCCTGTCGGCAAGGCCGACCTGCTTCTCGAACGCGTCGGTGACCGGATACCGACGCTCGATCAGGCAAAAGCACGCACCATATTGCTTGGATTTGCCGAGGGTCTCGACGCAGCCTATCGCGCGCGGCCTTTCGACCGCTTTTGGGTCTTTTCGCTATGGGATCGCGCGGAGCGTCTGGTTCCGCATCTACTTCAACAGGTTGGCGATGACCGAGCGGCCGTGCTCGATACCATGTTCAAGTCCGGGGCGTCGATTGGCTGGCTCACGAGCCTCTATCGCCATGACGTCTTTTTTCAAGGGCGCTTCGGTGACGAACGCAAGCCTGAATCGGAGTGGCTCTTTACAGCCGCAGAGATGGACCGGATCGCGCGGATAGTGGAAGGTCGCTATTCTTCGATGTCACTTAGCGAGGTCTTGTCCACGATTGACCCGCGCCAGCTCTTCCTTACTTGGGCACAAGGCGGCGATGCGTCTGGGCCGACGGCGTTCATTGCCCGCTATGTGGACGATGACGAAAATTTCCTGCTCATCGTTGCTGTCTTACAAGGCGACGTCGGAACGACCGAAGGCCGCTTCAAGATTCTCAAGCGGGACTCGCTGCAACCAATGATCGGCTATGAAGCGGCGAGGGAACGCGTCGGGAAGCTGGCGGCAGGAAAATCAGGCGTCAGCGCGCTGGCCCAGCAACTCAAGAAAAGCTTCGAAGACGGCGACCATTTCTAAATCGCAGATCTCGGGTGGCCGCTTGATAGCCCTCACCCCGAAGCGGGTGCCGAGACCGGACTGTCAGGAATCGGCCAGAACGGCCAAAGTTTCGACATGTACAACCTGCTCGATCAGGTCTTTGTGGCGTCCCGCCTGCGGCGGCTGCGCTCTATTCCGCTTCGCTCCACCGAGCCGCCGCTTCGCACCGTCTCGTCGGCTGACGCCGTAACGATCGCTGACGCCAATGGCCGGAGCCTGGCTCCGCCCGGAGGTCATCGCGCGTGCCGCGCGCTGGCGTGGCCTCCGGCCGTGCGGGGTGGTCGGTCGCTCTCCTCTGAGGCCCGCCCGGCAGGGCGCAACTCCTTTCGGGGTCTTTCACTTCGTTGCAGCCCTTCGGGTGCGCCCTGCCTTGCAGGCGGGCCTCTCCGGTCGCTCTCGCCGCCCACCCCGCTCAGCCGGGGCTGCGGTGGTTTGGAAAGAGCAAAGGAGATAGGATCATGGAACTCAAGCATATCGAACTGTCGCAGCTTGCCGTGTCGCCCGCCAACATGCGCGGCGTCGCCAAGAAGCCGGACCTCACCAATATCCTGCCGTCGGTGCGGGCACGCGGTATTTTGGTCCCGCTAATCGTTCGCCCCAATGGTTCGGAAGATGCCTATGAGATCGTTGCGGGTAAACGGCGCTATCATGCGGCGCTGACCATCGCCGAAGAATGCGGCGGCATCGACCCGCTGCCCTGTGCGGTGATGGAAGCCGGTGACGACGCAGCGGCGCTCGAAGCCTCACTCATCGAGAATATCGCCCGTCTCGACCCCGACGAGATTAACCGCTGCGAATCCTTCACCCGTCTTGTCCGTGAAGGCCGGAGCATCGAGGACATCGGCCTGACCTTTGGACTCACCTCGTTACAGGTGAAGCGGACCCTCGCCATCGGCAATCTCTTGCCACGCATCCGGGGTCTCTATCGCAGCGACAAGATCGATGCGGTGACGATGCGACACCTCACCCTCGCCACCAAGGCGCAACAGCGCGAATGGCTGGCGCTGGTCGATTGCCCCGAGAAGCACGCCCCGACCGGAAGCCAGCTCAAATCATGGCTGTTCGGCGGCAGCGCAATTGCGGCCAAGGTCGCGATGTTCGACCTTGCCGATTACAAGGGCGTCGTCATTTCGGACCTGTTCGGCGAGGACGGCTATTTTGCCGACGCCGAAGCATTCTGGGCCGCGCAATTAGCCGAGGTTGAGAAGCAAGCCGACTTCTATCGCGGTGTTGGCTGGTCCGATGTCGTCGTCATGGAGCGCGGTTCATACTTCAATAGCTGGGAGCATGAGCGTTGCCCGAAGAAGAAGGGCGGCAAGATATTCGTGACCGTCAGCCATCGCGGCGAGGTCGCCTTCCACGAAGGCTATATCACGATGAAGGAAGCGCGGCAGCGCGCCAAGGGCGAAGCGGGAACCGAAGTTGCCAAGCCCGCGCGTCCTGAAATCAGCGCGGCGCTCGGCAATTATATCGACCTTCACCGCCATGCCGCCGTTCGCGTATCCTTGCTGTCCGAACCGGGCATTGCGCTGCGCATGGTGGTGGCTCACGCCATCGTTGGATCGCATCTTTGGCGGGTCGATGTCGAGAAGCAGCGCGCGCCGAGCGATGTGATTGCCGAGAGCGTCGAGGTGTCGCCGAGCGAAGCAGCGTTCGACAAGGCGCGGCGGTCGGTTCTCGACCTGTTTGGGTTCGATACCGAAACGCCCACCGTGGTTGGCGGCTACGACGGCGATCATGGCATTGCCGGACTGTACGCCCGCTTGGCGGCGCTGTCCGATGAGGCGGTGATGCGCATCCTTCCCGTCGTGATGGGCGAGACGCTTGCCGTCGGCAGCGCCGAGGTTGATATGCTGGGCCAGATCACCGGAACCGACATGCGGACATGCTGGAACGATAGTGCCGTGCTTCCCGATCTCATCCGCGACAAGCAATTGCTCAATGCGGTCGTCGCCGAGGTCGCGGGAACCGACGTAGCGGAGGCGAATGCGGGAGCGACGACGAAGGTGCAGCGCGGCATCCTTGTCGACTGTCTCACCGGCAGTAATGGCCGGGCGAAGGTCGACGGCTGGCTTCCCCGCTGGTTCGCCTTCCCGCCGTCCGCTTACACGGAACGCGGCGGCGTCGGCTGTGTCGAGCGGAGCGAGAATATCGCGGCGCTGATCGCGCGCCCCGACAATACGGGAGAACCAGAGCTTCGCGAAGCCGCCTGACACGTTCCCATCATCGGAGGAACGGCGCTGCCGTTCCTCTAGATATTTTGGCCCGGCGCAAAGCGCCGGGCAATCTGTTCTTGCCAAGTGACGGGCATTGCCCGAAGATTCCTGGCCCATGCGAACCGACGTCGATCACCTTCCCGCCGCCAAGCAGCGCGAGCTTGAGCGCATCGTCGAGATATTGTTCGACGAGTTCGGTCAGGCGACGGAAAACGCGACCGGGCGCCGCAAGGGCGCCCGCATCCTGAAAATCATCCTGTTCGGCAGCCACGCCCGCGGCGACTGGATCGATGCGCCGCTGTCGGCGAACCAATACAAGTCAGACTATGATATTCTTGTCATCGTCAGCCAGAAGGAGCTGACCGATCGCGCCGCCTATTGGGCGAAGGCCGAGGAACGGCTAATCCGCGCCTACACGATCGAGAAGACGCTGCGCACGCCCGTCAATTTCATCGTTCACTCGCTCCACGAAGTGAACGATGGGCTCGCCCATGGCCGCGTTTTCTTCATGGAGGTCGCGAAGGACGGGATTGCGCTCTACGATGCCGATGACCGGGAATTGGCCACGCCCAAGCCGAAGACGCCCGAACAGGCGCTCGCCATGGCGAAGGAATATTACGCCAAATGGTATCCCAGCGCCGACGCTTTTCACGCGTCGTTTAAGTTTCTAACAGAGCGCGGGAATTTAAACGAGGCCGCGTTCAATCTTCATCAGGCTACCGAGCGCCTTTATTCCTGCGTGCTTCTCACATTGACGAGCTACACGCCCTATAATCACAACATCGCCTTCCTGCGGTCGCTTGCCGAAGGGCTTGATCGGCGCCTGCATGGGGTATGGCCGGAAACCAATCGCGCCGAACGCGCGATGTTCCAGAAGCTGAAGGAAGCGTACACCAAGGCGAGATATTCAAAACATTTCCGGATCAGCGAAGAGGAGTTGAGCTGGCTTGGCGAGCGCGTTGAGGAATTGGGGCGCGTCGTCCATCAGGTCTGCTCCGACAAAATTGCGGAGCTTGAAAGCGCCTCAAAGTCTTAGCTTCGAACGGCAAGCTTGGGGTGGGGGAGCGGACGTTGGCTTTTTTAGCCCGCAAACTCCCATCGCGCCCATTCGCCAATTTTACTTGCGATTTCATTCCATTTTGCACCGGTGGCGTGCCGAAGGCGCTTGCGGACATATAGTTCCACCGCGTCGGGCTCGAATTTACGCATGAATAGCCTCTGACCACCGGGCAGCACTGAGTGTCGATCGAGTTCGGAATCGAGCCAGCTTGGCGAACAAACGTCAAAATCGAACAGATCCGCTCCGACGCTGCCCTTAGAACCAATTTCAGCACGGACGGTGAAACAGAACGAATCTCCGACTGGCCCGATGTCGGTCAGGAATTCCCCATCTTGCGTAGCAAGCGATCTGAGTTCTGCTTCCATTGCCCCAGATTAGGTTAGAGGCCCAATGTCCGCAATCGGTCGGAATGTGTCATAGCACGGTCAACGATAGGGCTCGCACGCGATTCCGTCGTTGTCGCCGTCCATCCCTTCGCGATAGCCAGGTTCACCACGATAGATCGGCGCCGTTCCGGCGGCCCGAGCGTCATCGCACCCACGCCAGTAATCGCCTTCCCGAGGCGCGCGTTCTCGTATCATACCCGCACTGACGGCAACATTTTTAGCATTCGCGATGAACGCCTCTCGTCCTTCGGGTGTGGTAACCGACCATGCCGTTCCCCCACCGATGCCAATGAGCATTGCGCCAGCGAAATAGGCGCCGATGGACGCCGTGCGTTCAGCTCGCCGAGGCTTGACGCCGGCATAGCGGCGCGGCTCATGATATCGAGGATTACGACGCGGCTTCATACCACCAGCGTAGCGCGTTATCGGTAAACGAACGGTGATGCCGACATATGTGGTCGCCGCTTGCGAAGCTGCGAACAACCCTGGCGCCGTCCCGCTTGCCGGGACTCGCCGATTCTGGCATAATCCCAGCCACGGGATGGAATGACTGGCGGCCATCCCGAGGAACGTCCTGCCAGCATCATGCAGGTCCGGCCTGAGGTCGGGCAGTTGCTGTAGACCGCGCTAGCGGCACACAGCGGACACCGCTTGCACATCCGCGCATCGACGCGCGGACCGCCGCTGTGCGAGCTTACCATGTCTACCCCAACGAACGACGTTTACGCGCGCGAAGTCGTGATGGCGCGCGTGGGCCATTTGATCCGCCGCAAGCAGCGCGAGATCGAACGGATCGCGCGCATCCTGCGATGCTCCTTCGATCCATCATCCGTGCAGGCGCCCGAGCCGGGGCGGATCAAGCGCATCATCCTGATCGGACCCTATGCGCGGCGAAGCTGGTACGAAGACAAGAGAACGATCGACTTTTCCGATTACGAACTCTGGATCGTCGTCAATCATCCGGTGTTCAAGGAAGAATGCTGTTGGTGCCGCGCCCGTAAGATCATCCGCAGCGAGCTTGGCGACCGCTGTGCTGTCGATCTTGAGATTTATTCACGCGCCGACATCCGCATCGCAAAGGCCGAGCGCGACAGCTTCATTCTCGACCGGATCGAAGCGGGCATCACCCTCTATCGCGCCTCGCGCGATGCGCCGCTGTCGCTGCTCGACAAGCGGGAGGCACGGTCATGACCGCGCCCGTTCCCGCCGCGTCGTTCGACGACATCTATCACACCGAATATCGGCGCCTGCTGCGCAAGTTGCGCCGACGGGTAGATCCCGACGAGGCGCCCGACCTGGTGCAGGAGATATTCACGCGCTTCCTGCGCAGCGGAGGGCCGGGCCGCGCTCATAACCCCGCCGCCTATCTGTCGCGGATCGCGCGCAACCTGCTGATCGATCGCGCCCGCCGGAAACGCCAAGGGAGGCCGATCTTCTTTCCCTTCGAGGAAGACCGCGATGCAGCGGTGCCGCCCGAGCAGACGTGGCGGATCGAGGCCGCCGACATGCTCCGCCTCTACCGGCGCACCGTGCGCGCGATGCCGCCCAAGACGCGGCGGGTGTTTGTGATGCGCCGGGTGAAGCGCATGAGCTGCAAGGAAATTGCGGCGCGGCTGGGTATCAGCCTCGCCACCGTAGACTATCATATGGTGCAGGCGCTCGCGCGATGCCGCGCCGCGGTCGCGGCACAATGCTAGCTGCCGCACGCGTCGGGCATCAACGCGATACCGGCACCCGCGAACGCCCAAACTTTGTGGGTGAGCCCGGATCACCGCCCGTCAGCTTCGAGGCCTTCTATCGGGCCGAACATGCGCGGGTGTTCGGTTATTTCCGGCGGAAGGCCGGACGCGACGATGCGCCCGATCTGACGCAGGAGGCGTTCATGCGCTTTTACGGCAGCGGCAAGTTCGCCGAGCTCGAATATCCCCGGGCGTATCTGACTAGGATCGCGCACAACATATGGCTGAACCGAATACGCCAGCAAAAGCGGCGCGGAATTCTCTATCCGTTCGACGAGGCGTGCGACGCTCCGACGCCGCCCGAACAGGAACGGCGGCTCGAAGCGAGGGACTTGCGACGCGCCTATTGGCGCGCGCTTCGCCCGCTGTCGCGAAAGACCCGGCGCATCTTCCTGATGCACCGGCTGCGCGGCATGACCTATCAGGGCATTGCCGATGAACTCGGCATGAGCGCCAAGGCCGTTGAGAAGCGGATCGGTCGCGCGTTGATGCGATGTCGCCGGGTGACAGCGCCGCGACATGGTTGAAGCGGCGCCGTCAAAGGTGCATGGGGAAGATCGATAGAATACTATCGAACTGCATCGCAACGGAGGCGCAAATGGAAGATACCGAAACGCTCGTCACGCTGACGGCCGATATTGTCGCGGCGCATGTCAGCAACAACAGCGTGGCGATATCGGATATTCCGCTCGTCATCCGTTCTGTGCACGAAGCGCTGTCGGGACTTGGCGCGGCCCAAGAACCCGAAGTCAAACAGGAACCGGCGGTATCGATCCGTGCGTCGGTGAAGCCCGATTACATCGTGTGTCTCGAAGACGGCAAAAAGCTCAAGATGCTCCGCCGCCATTTGATGACCCACTACAATATGACTCCCGACGATTATCGCGCCAAATGGAACCTGCCGAAGGATTATCCGATGGTCGCGCCGAACTATGCCGAGAAGCGCCGCGCGCTTGCGAAAGAAATCGGGCTTGGCACCAAGGGGCGCGGCGGCAGGCCCAAGAAGGCGCCCGCGCGCCGCGCCAAATAGCCTCAGGCGGCGCTCTGCCGTTCGAGCGCGTTGGTGATCATCGCCGCGAGCGACTCTTCGGCGCGGATGCGCGCGACCGGGTCTTTGGAATCGAGATCGCGCCGCACCCATTGCGGCGCGCGCTCGACGACTCTGAGGACCGTTTCTGTGAGTTCGCGTGTCATGGCGTGCCTATGGCAGACGCGTCGGCGCGCGGCAACGCCTCGGCCTCGAACGCGCGTTTGCCGCGCCGTTGCCAGAGCGCGGCGGCGTGTTCGCCTTGATCGCTCTGCAGCTTTTCGGCCATCCAGAGGAAGGCGCCATAGAGCTTCGCCCGATCGTCAAAGGTCAGTTCGACCAGCCCGGCTTTGACGACGAGCCCGCCGAGTTCGATGAGCTGGCGCGTGCGCTCGCGGCGCTTCACCTGCCATTCGCGCGTGCCGGTTCGTGCCTTCACGAGTTCAAGCCGATGCCGCATGGCCGTCAGGCGCCGTGTCATTCGCTGCACCGTGATCAGATCGCGCTGTGGTTTTGCGCCCGCCGCGCTGAAAGAAGCTCGCGCCCGCCTTGCGCCAGCCCTCCTTCGCGTGGGCATCTTTCGTCGCGACCGCGCCGAGCAACGCGCCGGTCAGCATGTCGGCATCGAGCACGTCGGCGCCGGTGGCAATGACGAGTTCGCCAAGTTGTCGAACGCGGCGTTCCTTGAGGGTCTTCGCTTTGGCTTCGAGCGCCTTCAGTTCCGAATCGATGTCGCGTGGTTTGCGCATGTCGCATCTCCATGATGGGGTGATGCACCCACCATAGGGATGCGTCTTCCGATGCGCAGCAAGGTCGTCGGGACAGTCTGACACAGCCTAGTCCCTCCGCGGATTTATTCGTGTGAGGGCGCGCTTATACGTCGTGCCGACGTGGCTTTTGAAGTGTAGATGGATGGCCGCAATGGCAATCTTCCATCTCTCGGTCAAAGTCATCAGCCGCGCTGCCGGACGGAGCGCCGTGGCTGCGGCGGCCTACCGTTCGGCCGAGCGATTGCACGACGAACGACTCGATCGCGCGCATGACTTCGCCAACAAGTCGGGCGTCGTGCATTCGGAGGTGTTGCTGCCCGAGAGTGCGCCCGAGGAATGGCATGACCGCCAACGCCTCTGGAACGATGTCGAGGCGTTCGAGAAGCGCAAGGACGCGCAGCTCGCGCGCGAGGTCGAGTTCGCGATCCCGCGCGAGCTGAACCAACAGCAAGGCGTCGAGCTGGCGCGCGACTTCGTCCAACCGGAGTTCGTCGATAGGGGCATGGTCGCCGACCTCAATGTGCATTGGGACATTGGCGCCGACGGGCTGGCGAAGCCGCACGCGCACGTCATGCTCACGATGCGCGAGATCGTCGTCGGCGAGGACGGAGAAGCGACGTTCGGCGCAAAGGTCCGCGAGTGGAACGCGACCGCCGAGGTCGAACGCTGGCGCGAACGCTGGGCCGATCATGTGAACACCCGGCTTGCCGAACTCGATATCGATGCACGCGTCGATCACCGCAGCCTCGACGCGCAGGGCATCGCGCTCGAACCGCAGGACAAGATCGGCGGCGCCGCATCGCGCATGGACGGCCGCGGCCTTGAAGCGGAACGGATTGAACAACATCGCGAGATCGCCGCGCGCAATGGCGAGCGGATCATCGCTAATCCGTCGATCGCGCTCGACGCGATCACGCACGGACGGGCGACCTTCACCAATCGCGACCTCGCCATGTTCGCGCATCGCCACAGCGACGGGCGCGAGCAGTTCGACGCCGTGATGCAGTCGGTGAAAGCATCGCCCGAGCTGATCGAACTTGGCAAGGATGGGCGGGGCGAGGATAGGTTCACGTCGCGCGAAATGGTCGAGACCGAGCAGCGGTTGCAGCGCGCGGCGGACAAGCTGGTGGCCCTCAATCATGCGAACGTCCCGGCGACATCACACCAGGGAGGGCTGGATGCCGCCGGGACTGCCGGCCTGGTGCTCGGTCGCGAACAGCAGGCGGCGCTCGCGCATATAACCCGAGACCGAGGCCTGGCAATTGTCCTCGGCTATGCGGGGACGGGCAAGAGCGCGCTGCTGGGTGTCGCGCGCGAGGCGTGGGAAAGCGCCGGGCTCAATGTCCGCGGCGCGGCCCTGTCGGGGATAGCCGCCGAAGGCCTCGAGAATGGCTCAGGCATCGGCTCGCGCACGATCGCGAGCTTGGAGCATGGTTGGTCGCAGGGGCGCGACCTGCTCACCTCGCGCGACGTGCTTGTCATCGATGAGGCGGGCATGGTCGGTACGCGCCAGATGGAGCGTGTGCTTTCCTATGCTGCCGACGCGGGTACGAAGGTCGTGCTGGTCGGCGATCCGCAGCAGTTGCAGGCGATCGAGGCGGGCGCGGCGTTCCGTGCGATCCATGAACGCCATGGCGCTGCCGAGATCACCGAGGTGCGGCGCCAGCAAGAAAGCTGGCAGCAGCAGGCGACGCGCGAACTTGCCACCGGGCGCGCCGGCGACGCCATCCATGCCTACGCCGACCGAGACATGGTGCATGCCGCCGACACGCGCGCGGCGGCGCGGGACGACCTGATCGAGCGCTGGGATAGCGATCGGCAGGCGCGTCCTGGCGATACGCGGATCATTCTCACTCACACCAACGACGAAGTGCGTGCGCTCAACGAGGCGGCGCGCGATCGGATGCGCGCGGCGGGTGATCTTAGCGAGGACGTCGCGGTCAAGGCCGAGCGCGGCGAGCGTGCGTTCGCCGTCGGGGACCGCATCATCTTCCTACGCAACGAGCGCAGCCTCGAAGTGAAGAATGGCACGCTCGGAACGGTCGAGCACGCCGGGAGCGCCGCCCTGACCGTGCGCACCGACGACGGACGTTCGGTCGCATTCGACCTCAAAGACTATGCCAATGTCGATCATGGCTATGCGGCGACGATCCACAAGGCGCAGGGCATGACGGTAGACCGCGCCCATTTGCTCGCGACCCCCGGCATGGACGGCCATAGCGCCTATGTCGCGCTGTCGCGTCACCGGACCGGCGTCGACCTTCATTATGGCCGCGACGACTTCAAGGACCAGAGCAAGCTTGTGCGCACGCTCTCTCGCGAGCGGGCGAAGGATATGGCGCAGGATTATGCCAAGGCCGATCCGGTGCGCTCCTATGCCGAGCGACGCGGAATCGGCTTCCGCGACCACGCCCGCGACGCGCTGTCGCGTGCAAGCGACGTCGCCCGACAGGTCCCCGCGAGAGCGCGGAGCGTCTTTGCCGGGTTCAAGCCTACCGCGAAGCGAGCGAGCGTCGAGCCGCTTGAAGCGTCGCGAACGAACGACACACGGCGCGCGGTCGAGCGCTACGCGCGCGCGCTCGCCGACATCGAGCGGATGCGCGCGAAGGATCTGCCGGTGCTGCGCCACCAGCAGGATGCGCTTGCGCGGGCGGGCGACGCGCTTGCCGCCACCGGCGCACACACGCGCGCCGATCTGGCGTCGGCGTTCGCGCGCGAACCCGAGCTCGTGCAGCAGGCCGCGCAGGGGAATGCCGAGCCGGCAGTGCGCGCCATGCACCGAGAGACCGAGATTCGTATCGATCCCGCGAAGCGGGCCGACCGGTTCGTGGGTGACTGGCAGGCGCTCCAGCAGCAGCGCAGCCGCGCGCTGTCGCGCGGCGAGCAGCGCGCGGCGGGCCGTCTCGCCGGCGAGATGGGAGCGATGGCGAAGAGCCTCGAACGCGACGCCCAGGTCGAATCGATCCTGCGCACCCGCAAGTCGGCGCTCGGCATCGATGCAAGGTCGATCCGGCCCATCGGGCAGGACCTCGCCGAGATCGCAGGACTCGGTCGCGGGCGAACGCGCGGACTTGGCATCGGCATGTAGGAGAAAGCAAAATGGACGAAGACGACATCGAAATCGAGGACACCGCGGCAGACGCGTTCGCGCGGCTGGAAGGCGAGGTCGCGCTCGTGCGCCGCGCGGTTCAGCAGCTTGCAGCCGAGAAAGCAGAAATCCGCATCCCGGATTACAGCGACACGCTGGGCGAGATGGTGAAGCGTCTCGGTTCGGCCGAGCGAGCGCTGAACATGATCGCTGACAAGCCCGCGATGGAGCTGACACCCGAAGATATGGCGCGGCGAATCGATCGCGCCGCCCGGCAGGCGCGCGAAAGCGACGAATGGCAGTTGGGCCAGGCACAGGAGCGCTTTGACAAAGGAGCCTATGAGCTGCGTGGGATCGTCTCGACGATGCGGACGATCGACGAGCAACGTCGTCATCTCCTCTGGGCGGTCGGCGGCGGCATCCTTGGTGGTTGTCTGCTGTGGTCGATCCTGCCAGGTGCTATTGCCCGGTCGTTACCTCAGAGCTGGCACATGCCCGAGAAGATGGCAGCGCATATCGTCGGTGCGCCGAACGTTTGGGAGGGCGGCGTGAGGCTGATGCGCGCCGGGAGTCCGGAAACTTACGCGGCAATTGCCGCGGCTGCCGAGATGCGTCGCGACAATCTGGAGAAAATTTCTGCCTGTGAAAAGTCGGCTCTTGTTACGAAAACGAAGGTGCGGTGCACGATCAGGATCGGACACTCAGATCTTTGACTTCGTGAATGCTCGCGCTCCACGACAGTCGAGCCATAAGAGCAGGCACCAAACAACTAATCTTCATTTAGCAGATCTTTAACCTCTGCACCCTAGAAGCATGCCTGAAAGGTGTCTTCGATGCATATTAGCCGTATGATTTTGTCAGCGACCGCGGTTTGCGTCGCGGCCGCTCCGGCACAAGCCTCGGATGCGCGTATTTTGCTGTCCGCTTTCGTTCCGATTCGGTGCGAAATGTCGTTCACTCCCTCTTTGGGCGAAGTTGGAGGCATTTCTACGCTCGGAACGATCCGGCAATACTGCAATACGCGGTATCAGATGCGTTTCAGCCATCAGCCACTTTCCGCCAACGCGGTCTTAGGATTCGGAAACGTCACTGCCCCTGCCAGCTCAGGATCGACGCTAATCGAACCGAATGGCAAGCCGACCATCGCCGCATCGAATCTCTGGTTAGCGAACGGAGATGAAGACGACGCGGAAAAATTCGCAAGTAGCGTGGTGATCGAAATAACGCCGGTAGGCTTTTGACCGTCTCAAAGCGCCGAAATAGTGATTGTTACCTGATCAGAATAAGTTCCAGCGCGCGCACTGTTGAACTGCCCGACAACGACATTGATGAGGTTTGTTTGCGGGCGAACAGGGTCGGCGGGGTTGAACTGCTGCTCGTCCGTTCGTGATAGGTCGATAAGCCTTCCCGCATAGGTCATCGAATATGGGATCGATGAATCTGCCGGACCTTCTAAAACGCCCTTGTTTTCTGACTGAAACGATATTTGGTAATCACTGCTCGCCCGAATTTGCAGGCTAATTGATCCCTGTTTGTTGGGAACGAGTTCGCCAAGATCTAATCGTGCGTGGCGCGGATTGGTCGAGCCAATGAAATTTGCCTGCACGCTAGGGGTGACTTGGGCGGACACATTGAACCGAGCGGCGTCGGCCATCGCATTGTTACCTGCCGGAATGAAGCCGGCTTCAAGTGTCGCCGCGTAACGACCGGCACGACCGGGCTGCGATCCGCTCACGAAAAGGCGGGGACTGATTTCAATGGTCGATCGACCGGGAATCGAAACTGGAATCAGGTTCCCATTGTTAGTTTTCGGATCGTACACGACATTTCCAAGATCGTTCTGCGCGACAATAGTATAGGTCAATTTTCCGCCGTGGGGCCCGGTTAATTCCGGTGAGCCCGTAATTCGAGAGATCTTCACAACCCCGGCGCAAAGTTCGTCGCCCTTATTGCGGATCCGAAGCCGGATCGGCTCAAGATAGTCACCACCATCCAGCGCATTGTAGCGGTTGATTTTCGCCTCGCCGAGTTCTTGAATTTCGACTTCGCATGACGAGCGATCAGGCGCGGCGAATGCAGGAGCAACAGCGGCATATCCGGCGGCGAATACAGCCAAAATGCGAAATGAGGTCATCGTTGATCTACCCTTATCTCACCGATGTTAACGAGGGTGCTCCCGTTTCCGTCGATCGTGATATCCTGTTGGTATTGCGGATCTGTCCGAAGTGTTAGCACGTAAACTCCCGGCGTTAAGCCAATACCCACGAGACGTCCCGCACGATTGGTGAACACAGGGATCGGTTCATCGGCCGGTCGATCTTTGCGCTGCATTTGTCCGGCGATAAAGCTCAGAGGTTCACCTGCCTTGTTAACGACTGAACCGATCATCGAGACCGAAGCGGCCGAGCCCGCTTCCACGGAATACCCTGCATATAGCGGTGCCTTAAAGCCGAATTGGCCCGACCCCAAATCGTAGCCAGGAGGAAGATTCTCGACGTCCACATAGGTTGAAGTCCGGATGTAAGTCGGCAAATCGGGAACGACCGCCGGGCCAAAACCGTCGCTTTGCGCCCGCACGCCATTTTCTGTTCGATCAATCAGTATCTGGTTTTTCGCCAGAGTGGGATGCCGCGAAACAATCGCAAAAGCCTCTCGCACAGGACGTGACAAGGACACCTTGCCTCCGGCTAGAACGAGGCTCGATGCCACCGTTGCGCGGCTAATCTGAATACGTTCATCGCCATCGAAATTGGCGGTCGACAATACACTATGCTGGGCAGTCGCTTCGAATCGATTGGATATATGTGCCACCCGGCCGCTTAGTTCGGCGGTATCGATTTCGCCGCTGCGGCGCAGACCAATCTCGTAACCTGTCGTGCCAACATATGGCTGCGGCGAATATCGATAATTCAAATCGACTTCGCGGCGCGCCGTGTCATAGGTCGCACGAACGAGGCGATTTCTGCCCGGCGTCCAGTTGAGTTGGAAGAAAAACCCGGTGTTCGATTGTCCCGGCGCCTTCACATGACGCCCGAACACGCCCACTGCCAAGGTCGAATTGACTGTATAGTTCACCCCGGCAAGTGCTGTCGTGCGCGTACCCTCGCCTTGAATCTTTTCGTAATCGCCCGATAAATTGAATGACAAACGTGAGCTATTGATTTGAGCGTTCGCCGATATGCGGGTCCGCGCCGCCCGGTCGATCGTATTTCCATTCAACAGCGCAATGTCGCCGATGGTCGCGAACTTGTCGTCGACATATTGGGCGTCCGCGCGCAGCGACCACCGCCAGTCCTTGCCAAAATAGCCGGTGCTGGAATAACCCGCACCCGCCGCATACCCGAAGCCGATCTCTTTACGCTCACTCCCGCTAGCCTGCAGGCGCCACGTCCCGATAGGAGAGGCCCAGATTGCTGACGCGCCGATGGCGACCCCTTCCTTGTCGCCTTGAGCGTCCAATCCTGCCGTAAATGTGTCCGAAAATCCATGCCGAGCGAAGCCGCTGAATATCCAGTCATTGGAGTAGCGAATAACCCCGTCAGGTGCATCGGAGCGGACCCCGGCGGCTGCTGAAAAGTCCGTCTCGCCCGTAGCCAGCAAATCGAAATCGAAGAAATTATTCTGTGAAATGATTTGCTCGCGACCTGTGTCATCGCGAATTACGAGTTCGATCGCGTTCGACCCCTGGTTGAGGGGAAGATCCCGGAGATCATATCGACCGCTGTTGAGATAGAGTTCTTGGAAAACAAGACCGTTGACGCGCACTTGAACAGTCGACGGGCGCTCGAGATCGAACGTCGTCTGCCCGATCGGGCGAAACACACGTGTCGGTTCCAGCCCGTAAAACCGTTCGACTGAAAGACCTGCCATACGCGGCAAGGCTTGGAGATTCGTTCCGCGATTGCGAAGATCACCTGCGGTGATTCTAATGAGCCGCGTCACGTCGTCGTAAATAAGTTGCGATTCGATGCGACGAAACGGATGTGCCGCCGCCTCATCATAGACTTGGCGCGTAATGAACGCGACACCCGCATTCCCGAACAGCCGACCGCCGAATTCGAGGGATCCCGTAAGCGGCTGACGGCCTCGGTTGCTCCCGCGGCGCCCTTCTACGATGTGGCTGTAGGAAATCGCGCCATTCAGAAAAAGCGAAACGGCCTCGGGCACTTCGACGGGGCTGGTGTCTGCGCCTTCGCCCGGGCTGACATTGAGAATACGGCGATTTCGTGCTTCGAGGAGCGTGATGACCTGAAGTTCTTGTAATCCAGAGTCATATCGAACTTGTAGTCCGCCGACTGATGCCGCCTGCGGCGTTAAAATCCCGGCGGAGGAGCCTTGCGCGATTAAGGTAGTCGTCGCGGCAGTCACGTCGGCTTGGATGAGCTGCACGAAGCGCTCCGCAGGGAAAGTCACTGACTCGCCCGCAAAATCCATCTGGATATCGCCGATATAGCGTCCATCCAAAGTCACGGGGAGGCTGATAGTAATCGACGAGGCGGGGGGCCGAACTGGCTCGGCCATCGTTTGATCTATGGTATTGGTTGCCGGCTCCGCTGGCTGAGACGCGGCAAGCAGAAGAATTGGCTCCAGCGCATGGGCGAGGCTCGAAATGCCGGCCATTGTTTGCTCTTAATATCCTGCGCGTGTGCGGACGCGAACAGTCGCAGATGCGAGGGCGGGACCATTGCGGAACGGCAGGATAAATTTGCGTCCGGTTCCAGGAAGAACCAGCGGCATTGAAACCGCTTCCAGTATTTCGTCCTCGCTCAGAATCGGCAAGTCGACCTTTTCTCCCTGTGCGGTCGTGCCGCTTACCAGATATTCAAGATGATGCAGATAAATATACTTATTCCCATCGTTCCTAAGAAGGATTTCGACTCCCGGAACTTCAATCCGCGGCTCCTTGGCTCTGACGGCTGGATCTGGCGAACGGGCAGGATCGTCGATCGCGACCGCCGACATACTGGCCGTTGCGGGCGCCGCGGACGCGATTACGGCATTTGATTCTGCTCCACGCGGGACGGTGTGCATCGCAACGTCGAAGGCAAAGACGACCTGGAGTTGCGCTCCGTTAGAGCCGGGCTCCATAGTAAGATCCACGGGCAACTGGCGAACGGTGATATAATATGATTTGGAACGGTCGATTGCTGGATTTATCGACTGCGCGCGAAATACCTGGACCCCATTGGCTTCAATGACGCCCTGCGGGGGAAATAAGATGAAGTCGTCATCAGCGGGGACTCGGATGACTTCACCGGCTTCGTTTGCAACACGCTCAGTGATCGACACTTCGACGGTCTGCCGTACCGATGAGCTATTCCGAACGCGAACTGCCGCGCTCTGCCCCGGTTGAGTTTCGATAAACAGCGGCTCCACAGCGAGGGACTGAGCATTCGCCGACTGCACGGGATGCAAGATCAGGGCCACACCAAGCAGCGTCGAGCGTAACCAGCTTTTCATATTTCCCCCCCGGGAACGTCACCTTAACAGCGGAACAGGCCGGGAGCAACGATGCCCCCGGCCTGAAACTCGTATCGTTTTAAACGATTAGAATGCGACCGGCGTCAGCGTCAGCGTAACCGAGTCAGCATAGTTACCGCCGAGCAGCGGCTTCGCGCTGGTGACGGTCGAGTAGGTCAGCTGAGCCGAAGCGCTGATCGGAGGCAGGTTCGAACCCAGGCCAACCTGCGACGACGCACCAATGGCAGTCGTGTTGGCACTGCCGAGACCCTGAACGGCGACGCCATAATCAAGAGCCGACGCGAACTGCTGATACGACGTTGCGGTCGTGTTCGACTGCGAGATCGGGGTGGCGCCGGCATCATTCGTCACGAGACGCAGATAGCCGTTCTGCGAGGCGATCGACGCATTGAACTTCACGTTGCAATAGATCGACGCAGTGTCGGTCACCGGCGTAGCGGCACCGAATTCGCCGAGCGCGCCGAACTGAACGGTGTTTTCATAATCACGAACTTCGCAGACAGTCGCGCGGTTGCCCGAGAACGCGACGGTCGCACCGTTGACGGTCGTGGTTTCAGCAGCCATCGCCGGAGTGGCGGCGGCGACCATGGCGGTTGCAATGAGAATACGCTTCATCATGTCGTTTCTTCCTTCATTTCGGGATTTCTCCCGCTTCCCCAACGGCAATAGATGCCGCATTCTACCTTCCGCTCGGGTTTCGAGCCGAAGATTTCGGTTGACGTCAATCAATATCCGCTAACGCGGATCTCGATTACGTCGCGATATTGGCCTCCTAGGAGGGGCGGCGTAGCAGCCCAGGCAAAATTCAATTCGCCCTTCGATTGAAATGGGATCCGACCGACGTTGCCACGGGCCGATGAAGTCATCTCGCGGCTTTCAGCCGAAACTTCCCTCGCGCCTTCGACGTCGATCCTGAAAGTTGCCGTGTAAGGCACAAAATTCGCAAATCCGTTGAACCGGGGTTCGCGGCCTACTTCGACATGCTGGAGACCGCCGTTCAGCGAACGCATCTGAACATTCATCCGCTGGTTGCAATCTACCGCGAAAGGCAATGTCGTTGTGCCGGCCTGCTCGGTGAGCACCACGTCCGCTTCATCATCGGAAAAACTTAGCTCGCACTTAGGGCTCACCTTGCCAAATATCTTAAGTTCCAAACTTTGGCTCGCGTCATCGCGAGCGTGCGCAAATGCAACGGTTCCATTTGAAATCATCAGTGAAGAGGCCAACGCCATCCGGAGAATGGCATTTGTCGGGCGCCTATCAATGCAAAGCATAGCAAATAGTCCGTATAAATACGGAGTGAACTTACGAGATTTAAAGCATCCAATTAGAGACGCTTTAACAGCCACTACAAAATAGCGGAATCTTTTCTCGAAACTCCCCACCCCTTGTTCAACACCATACATGAAACAAAAATGCTTCTGCGATGTGCGACCCCCTGCCGAGCCAACCAGATTGATTCGCTCGACGAGGGAGGGGTTAAAAACTTGTTATCATTTAGTCGAGTCCCAAATCCCCGGCCGCGCCGCCGGCACACTTAAAATTGTCCCGGGATGAACCAGATCGAGAAGGGGCGCCGTCGAAATCCGCTGCCCAATTTCAGGCTAACGCCTTAAAATATAATTATAAACTCCCCTTCCGCGACTTTTTGCTACGTTAGCGGCGGTTAACCTTCATCAAACCCTAGCGTTAACTAACAAAGTTTAGGATTGACTGAGCTGTTACCCGAGTCTCGATGGAGAAATTTCCAGTTTGCCGAGGAATTTTTGCTAGAATCATAGGAAGTAGGCCGGAGAAGCTGCACGATGGCTGACGCCCGGGTACGGCGGAGAGCATTTCTGATGCCGATGCGCTTCAATATAAACTTATCGGTCCACTCATGTCGCCCCGATCCCGGAGCGTTCGGCTAAGGGTCTGCTAGCTGCCCGCAACTCTATAGGTCGTGACGTGACCCCTGGTTTCCACCAGCCAGGATTAGAGTCCGGCCTTGTAGGAAGGACGGACAGATGAAGCGATAGAGGTTTTCGGAAGAGCAGATTCCAATATCTCAAAGGTCGACGCTGATACGTATCTGTTCTGGACGGACACCAGCGGCGGCAGCAATTTTCAATCTGCAGGCATCCACGACAGTCTGTATTCCCTCAGGACCGCGTATTCCGAGCAATTCCTGCATAGAAACACCTAGGAAGTCGGCAAGAGCTTGCTGGCGATCTGCCTTTGGGCGCGAACGCCCCGCCTCCCAATTGCAGATAGCTGGAACACTTACACCAAGGGCTGAAGCAATCTGACCTTGCGTAAACCCCGCCCTGGTACGCAGCCTTTCGATTCGAGCGCCGAGAGATTCAGCAAGTGTGCCAGGAACCCCACTCGGCGATGGCATCGATTTTGACGTCGAGGTTATATCCATGAGGATCGTTCCAAACATTAATTTCCCGCACAAGCACTTTTCATCTGAGCTCGACATCGCGTCGGGCAATCCAAACGTTCCGTTATCAGTGCGCAGGAAACTCTGACTGGGTGCGGTAGCTGCCGTGTTATTTTGCTATTGGCAACTCATAGGATTTTGAAATGCCGACTGGCAATGGCGGCGACAGGCTTGCAGCTTGGGCAAATGACGTCAAACTGTGATCTTCAAGAAGTTATAACATGGGTGTGCCCGCGAAAGCTGGGGCGACGTTTCGATCAATACCCCATCAGGCTCAGTACTTCCTTGCGGCTGCGTTCGTCGTCGAGGAAGCAGCCGAGCAGGCGGCTCGTCACCATGCCCACGCCCGGCGTGCGCACGCCGCGGCCGGTCATGCAGCCGTGCTGCGCATCGATGACCACCGCGACGCCGTGCGGCTGGAGATGGTCCCAGATGCACCGCGCGACCTCGGCCGTCAGCCGCTCCTGCACCTGAAGCCGGCGGGCATAGCCGTTCAGGACGCGCGCCAGTTTCGAGATGCCGACGACGCGATCCTTCGGCAGATAGGCGATCGACGCCTTGCCGGTGATCGGCGCCATATGATGCTCGCAGTGCGATTGGAACGGAATGTCGCGCAGCAGCACGATCTCGTCATAGCCGCCGACCTCCTCGAAGGTGCGCGACAGGTGGAGGCCCGGGTCCTCGGCATAGCCCTGGCAATATTCCTTCCACGCCCGCGCGACGCGCTTCGGCGTGTCGAGCAAACCCTCGCGCGACGGGTCGTCGCCCGCCCATTCGATCAGCGTGCGGATCGCGTCCTGCACGGGACCGGGCACGAGAATCTTGCCGTCCGGCCCCAGTTCCACCTCGGTCATCGCCCCTCTTTCACTGTTGCTATCATGTCGCACATGTCGCCCCCCAAATGGCTTTGCGCAAGCCCATGGCGCGAAGAAATTCCCACCCCGGGACAAGTTTACGTTGGGGAATCGTGGCTTTTCGGAAGCGGCCGAGGAGCGCGCTTTCCCGCGATTTTTTCTCCCGCACAAGTGGCTTGACGCTTTCGTCAACTAAGCGCACCTTTGGACCATTACAGAGTTCGCTTGAGCGGACCGTAATCCGGAGAGGCCGGCGTTTTCCCCGACGCCGGTGGGAGAGGACGATGACCAGCATCGCTGGCGAGCAGCAACTGCTCTGGCGTCGGATCGGACGGGTCCGGTGCCCGTTCGCATGCCTGATCGGCGTCCCTTCCCCAACCACAAATCAGATTTGGGCGACCCGCAACCGCGGGATCGAAAATGGGAGGATATAAATGAAGTTCAACGCACTGATCGGAACGTCCATCCTGGCCATGACGGTGGCGACACCGGCCTATGCGCAGAGCGGTTCCACGACCGACGCGTTCGGCGGCGAGATCGTCGTCACCGCGCAGCGCCAGTCCGAACGCCTGCAGGACGTGCCGATCGCGGTCAGCGCCTTCTCGTCGGAAGCGCTGGAAAAGCAGCAGATCGACAATGCGTCCGACCTCCAGTTGACCCTTCCCAACGTCACCTTCTCAAAGGGCAATTTCACCGGGTCGAGCTTCACAATCCGCGGTATCGGCGACCTTTGCGTCGGGTCGAGTTGCGACAGCGCGACCGCGATCCACGTCAACGGTTCGCCGCTGTTCCAGACGCGTATCTTCGAGACCGAATATTTCGACCTCGAACGCGTCGAGGTGCTGCGCGGGCCGCAGGGCACGCTGTTCGGCCGCAACGCGACCTCGGGCGTGGTCAACTTCGTCACCGCCAAGCCGAAGGTCGGCCAGTTCCAGGCAAGCGCAGACGGCGAATACGGCAATTTCGATGCGTGGAAGGTCAAGGGGATGGTCAACATCCCGCTCGGCGACACGCTCGCCCTCCGAGCGGCGGGCTTTTACCTGAAGCGCGACGGCTATACGAAGAATCTGTTCGACGACAGCCGCATCGACGGGCGCGACATGTATGCGGTTCGCGGTTCGATACGCTGGGAACCCAGCCCGGACACCACGCTCGACCTGATGGGCTATTATTTCCGCGAAAAGGATGACCGTCTGCGCATCCAGAAGCAATTTTGCCAGCGCGACCCGACCGGTATCCTCGGCTGCCTGAACAACCGTCGCGACGCTGAAAAGGTGAACGGCAACTCGACCTTCCCAAGCGTGCTAGGATCGCGCGAAGTGTTTGCACTCAACGGCATTTCGCCCCTGCTCGGTCTCGGCACCGGCAGCCTCTATGGCCCTGACGCCAATGCCGGCGCGATCGAACCCGCCGATGTCCGCACTGTCAATACGGACTTTACGCCGGAATATTTCACCGACGAGATTCAGGCACAGGCGCATTTTGAGCATAACTTCGGCGCGATCAGGCTAGGCCTCACGGGCATCTATCAACGCACCCGCGTCGATTCGCGGCAGGATTACAACCTCGACGTTGCCAATCGCGCGACGATCCAGCCGGGCCTCAACGCGTTGGCTTTCCTCGCCGCCAACGGTATTCCGACTGGCCTGCCGGCACCGCTCCCGGCTTTCGCGCCGGGATCGGCAGCTTATTTCGCACCGATTGCGGCCGCGCTGATTCCCGATGGCCCGACGGGCAAGCTGTGCACGTCGAACACCAATCCAAACGGCTTGGGCGTGTTCGGCGGCGATGCGGTGTGCGGCGACAACGCATTGGCGTTCGACCGCTCGGTCGGCAAGACCGAAAGCTGGTCGGGCGAAGCGATCATCAGCAGCGATTTCGATGGACCGTTTAACTTCCTGCTCGGCGGCATCTATGCCAAGTCGAAATCGACCAACGTCGACTATTACGTCAACGCTTTCTCGATCGACTATTTTGCGAGTCTTGAGGTGGTGCCGGTTTTCTGGACAGGGTGTTAAGCTAGTCCCGACCTGAAGGAATGGTACGGGAATGAAGACGACGAGGAAGCGGTACAGCGCGGATTTCAAGGCGAAGGTTGCGCTTGAAGCGATCCGGGGCGATCTGACGCTGGCGGAGCTGGCAGCCAAGCATGGCGTTCACCACACGATGATTGCGTCGTGGAAGCGGCAGGCGATTGCGGGGATGGCAGGCACATTTTCCGGCGCAGGTGAAGCGGCCAGGGCGGCCAGCGAGGCCGAAGTGGACAAGCTGCATGCGAAGATCGGGCAGTTGCTGGTCGAGCGGGATTTTTTAGCGAAAGCCTCCGGTCGATGAGCGTGGCACGGAGGCGATCGATGATCGAGGCTGCTCACCGTCGCCTGTCGATCGCGGCGCAATGCCGACTGCTGTCGATCAGCCGGTCGAGCTACTATTACGCGCCAGTGCCGGAGACCGAGGAGACGTTGGCGCTGATGCGGGTGATCGACGCGGCGTTCCTCGACATGCCGTGGTACGGCAGTCGGCAGATGGTCCGGCATCTGCGCCGTAATGGTCATGACGTTGGGCGACGACGGGTGCGGCGGCTGATGGCGAAGATGGGGCTATCGCCCATTTATCAGCGGCCGCGCACGAGCGATCCGCACCCGCAGCACCGGGTTTATCCGTATCTGCTGCGCAAGCTGACGATCGAGCGGCCCAACCATGTGTGGTGCGCTGACGTGACCTATATCCCGATGCGCCGGGGCTTCCTTTACCTGGTCGCGATCATGGACTGGGCCACCCGAAAGGTACTGGCGTGGCGACTGTCGAACACCATGGACGCGGGCTTCTGCGTCACGGCATTGGAGGAAGCGCTGACGCGCTTCGGCAGCCCCGAGATCTTCAATACCGATCAGGGTAGCCAGTTCACCAGCTTTGCCTTCACCAGCGTGCTGCGCGACGCAGAGGTCCGCATCAGCATGGATGGCCGGGGGCGGTGGATGGACAATGTCTTCATCGAGCGCCTCTGGCGTTCCCTGAAATACGAATGCGTGTATCTGCACGCCTTCGAGACCGGCTCCGAGTTGCGGGCTGGTCTTGGCCGGTGGATCACCTATTACAACACCCAGCGTCCACACTCGGGCCTTGCCGGGAGGACCCCGGCAGAGGCCTATCGGCGGATCGGGCAATCAGATCATGGGGGGCATGCCCCCCATGATCTGATGATCAAACAGGCGGCATGAACGACAACCGGGATTAGCTTAACTTAGCCGCCAAACTGTCCAAATAGGCGGGACCACCTCATCTGTTCGGGACCTTTTCGGCTTTCGCCAACGGGCTGGATCCGTCCTATCTGGGATCACCCTATTTCAAGAATCACAACGAAAGCCTGACGCTCAATTCCTACGGCCTGTTCGGCGAGGCGTATTTCGAGGCGAGCGACCGGCTGAAATTCACCGTCGGCCTGCGCTACAACAACGACAAGAAACGTGACCTTTCCAACTCGACACTGGCGTCGTTCCTCGTTCCTTACGGGACTACCGGAGACATCTTCAACTCGCCCTATTCCGCGGGCTATGACGCGGACGCCGGCGTCACCGGCCTGCCGGGCGCTCAGCGGATTCGCGACCGGACCCAAAAGTTCGACGAAGTGACGGGCCGCGCGGTGATCGACTTCAAGGTCACCCCGGACAACCTCCTCTACGCGTCCTATTCGCGCGGTTACAAATCGGGCGGGATCAACCCGGCGCTGCAATTCAATGTCGCGGGGGTGACCGAAACCTTTGCGCCGGAAATCATCAATGCTTTCGAGATCGGCTCGAAGAACACGTTCGGCGACGGCGTACTACAACTCAATCTCACCGGCTTCTATTACAAATACAAAGGCCTGCAATTGAGCCGCATCGTCGCGCGCACCTCGGTCAACGACAATGTCGACGCCGACATCTATGGTTTCGAGGCCGAAGCCATGGTGCGCCCCAACCCCGACTGGCTGATCAACCTGGGCTTCAGCTATCTGAAGACGAAGGTCACCGACGACAAATTGTTCGTGAACCAGCGCGACCCGTCCGGCGGCTTGCCCGATTCGGTCATCATCAAGGACATCACCCAGGCATTCAACTGCGCGGTCGTGGCGAATGTGGGCGGCCAAACGACCGCCAACGCCTTTGTCACGGGCTTCAATGACGCCGTCAATGCGGCGAAGGGGCTCGATCGCACCAACGGCCTACGCCCGCCGGAAGATTTCCCTTCCGACGCTAATCTCGGCGCGGCGTCGGGTGCTTACAGCATCTGCGGAAGCGAATCGGATCCGACCGGAGCCAGCCTTCTGAATGCCGCAAAGGCCACGGGCGGTGCGATCACCGTGTACAGCGGCGGCGTGCCGATCAGCATCAAGGGCAATTCGCTGCCGCAGGCGCCGAATTTCAAATTCTCGGCCGGCGTCCAGCATACCGTCAACTTCCCCAGCGGCATGTCACTCGTCCCGCGCCTCGATCTCACCTATACCGGCGACAGCTATGGCAATATCTTCAACGGGCGGGTAAACAAAGTGAAGGGCTATGCCCAAGCCAATGCCCAACTCCAGCTCAACGGGCGCGACGACCGCTGGTATGTACGCGGCTTTGTTCAGAACATCTTCGACAACAATGCGACGACCGGCCTTTATCTGACCGATCAATCATCGGGGCTGTTCACCAATATCTTCACCCTCGAACCGCGCCGTTACGGCATCGGGGCGGGCATGAAGTTTTAAGCCATCCGGCGGCAACGCCGAACAAAAAAGCCCCGGCCTCTCGAACGAGAGGCCGGGGTTTCTTTTGTCCGTCGTCGAAGGGCAGGCGCGAACGCCCGCCGTCCGGTCAGAATTTGAAACGCGCGGTCACGCCATAGGTCCGCGGCTGGCTGGGATAGCCCGAGACGCTGCCCGACTGCGCGACGGCGTTGAAGATCGTCGTCAGATAGCGCGCATTGGTCAGGTTGCGGCCCCATACGCCGAGTTCGAGGCCGTTCGTCAGCGCGACGGTGAAGGAGGCGTTGAGCTGGTTGACCTCGCGCTTCAGATTCTGCGCGACGCTCGCCGGCAGGGCGGCGAGGCCATCGACGATCTGCGTCGGGCTTTCATACTGGTAGTCGACATGCGCGATCGCCCGCGTCCCGCCCGCGAATTCGTGGGTGTAGGTGCCGCCCATCGACACCGACAGGTCGGGGATGCCCGCGGGCTTCATGCCCGACAGGTCGCCGAACGCCGAGGCGACGAAGCTGTCGTATTTGGCGTCGAGATAGGTGACGGCGAGGTTCAGGTTGAGCCCGCGGACCGGCCGCACCGATCCGTCGAACTCGATCCCGAAGGTCGACTGCTTGCCGGCGTTGGCGAGCGCGAAGCCGGTGCCGGTGAAGACGTTCGACTGGAACCCCTTGATCGACTGCTTGAACACCGCGAGGTTCAGCGCCGCGACCGACCAGTTGGCTTTCAGTCCCGCCTCATAGACTTCCGATTCCTCGGGTGCCGCGAAGCGCGTGCCCGCCACCAGATTCGGCGTCGCGAGGCCGCCCGCGACGATCGCGGGCAGGTCCGCCGCCAGCGGGCGGCTGTCGCGCGACAGGTTGACCGAGGCAGCCTTGAAGCCGGTCGCATAGGTCGCATAGACGTTGACCGTATCGGTCAATTCATAGGACAGGCGCGCGCTCCACGAAAAATCGCCGTCGCTGACCCGGCCCGGCTCGACGCTGTTCGGAACGTCGAGGAAAGGCGGCAGGAACTGGAAATCCTTGAGGCCTGCGAGGGGGTTCGCGCTGCTGCCATCGGGCAGGGTCAGCGTCGGATTCGCCGCGAGGAAAGCGGCGGTCGCCGGATCCACCCCACTGCTGACAAGCACGAATTCACGGAACGGCGTATAGGCGGCCGCGTCGAGGTCGATCCCCGAAAAGACGTCCGTGCTGATGACGTCGGTCGAGAAACGCTTGCGGTCCTTCGTATAGTTGCCACCGAGCGTCAGCGTCAGCCGGTCGCTGATCCCGAAATCGAGCGTGCCGAAGATCGACCAGGCGGTGTTCTTCATCCGGTAATGTTCGTCCATGCCGTCGCCGGCGTGGAAGAAGGAATCGTTCGGCGCACCCAGCGCGGCCTCGAGCGTCGGAACGTCCAGCAGCCCGCCGCTGGCCGCCTGGATCAGCGCGTTACCATAGGGACGGAAGTCGTCGCCGAAATAGATCTGGCTGTGCTGCCGGATCTTCTCGTGGAAATAATAGCCGCCGATCAGAAAGTTGACCGGCCCGTCGAAGTCCGACGTCAGCCGCAGTTCCTGGGTGAACGTGTTGATCGCGGTATCGTCCGATTTCTGCCCGATCAGGTCGGCCCCCGAGAAATCCGAATCCTGATTGGTGTCGGCGCGCACCTCGCGATAGGCGGTGATCGAGGTCAGCGCGAGCGCGCCGAGATCATAGTCGATCTGCGCCGATCCGCCGTAATTCTCGATCTCGTTCGACGACAGGAAATTGTTGTAGACGCGGTAGGAAAAGGGGTTGGCCGCATCGACGCTCGTCCCACCCGCCAGCAGGTCGGTGATCGCAACCGTCGGCCCGGCGATGACGTTCGCCGCGATGCAGCAATTCTCGTCGATCTTGTCGTAATCGCCGATCAGGCGGATCGACAGCGCGTCGGTCGGCTCGAACAGCAACTGCCCGCGCACGCCCCAGCGGTTGCGGTCGTTGACGTCCTTGCCCAGCCGCAGATCCTGCGCATAGCCGTCGCGGCGGTTGAAATTGCCACCGAGCGAGAAAGCGACATTTTCACCGATCGGGCCGGTGACATTGCCCTTCACCGTGATCGCGTCGTAATTGCCATAGGTCGCCTCGACCGAGCCGCCGAAATCATATTGGGGCTTTTGCGTGACGATGCTGATGACGCCCGCCGAGGCGTTCTTGCCGAACAGCGTCGATTGCGGGCCGCGCAGCACCTCGACGCGCTCGAGATTGGGCAGGTCGCCGATCTGCGCCGCCGAACGCGAGCGATAGACACCGTCGATGAAGACGCCGACCGACGGCTCGATGCCGGGGTTGTTGGCACCGTTGCCGAATCCGCGGATGATGAAATTGGTGTTGGCGCTCGACTGAAGCTGCGCCACGCGCAGGCTGGGCACCGCCGATTGCAGGTCGATGAGGTCGCGGATCTGCGAATTCTCGATGTCGGCCGCCGAGGCCACCGACACCGCGATCGGCGTATCCTGCAACGTCTGCGACCGCTTGCTCGCGGTGACGATGATCTCGTTACCGTAATCAGTATCGCTGGCACCCGCGTTCTGGGCGAAGGCGATGGCGGGGGTCGCGGCGGCGCACAGCATCGTGGCGCCCAGCAGCATGTTGCGCAAGGTCATGATTCTCTCTCCGACCCGCGAAGCGCAGCCCACAGGGGCCTGAGGAGGGGATGCTTCGGGGGTGCCAGCGGCTCTAGTGAACCGCCGGACACCGTCAACGCGAAGAAAGAAAAACCTTGGCTTTTCCGTTCGATAGTGGCCGAAAAGCAACAGTCCCCGTGCGAGCCCCCCTACAGTCGCCCGCTGAACAGGCCGGAAACCGGCGCTATGATGAGGCTGAGCAGCAGCGCGACCACGATCGCGGCGATCACGACGACGGCGGTATAGCCCAGCGCCTTCGCCTCGGGCGCCCGCATCAGCTTCGGCAGCCCGAGGTAGAGCAGATACAGGCTGTAGAGGCCGAGCAGCATCAGCACGGCGAGCGCCGGGACGAGGCCGAAGATTCCGGCCACCCAGCTCGCGGTCGCCGAATAGGCGGCGACCTTGAACGCCTGCACACGATTGGGCGCCGCGTCGAAGGTCGGCGCGAGGGCGTCGATGATCAGCGCCAGCACGAACACGCCGACCAGCGCCGCGCCATATTGGACGAGCGCGGTGCCAAGCGCCGCGCCGACCGACGGCCGGAAGGTGAAGCCCATCGCCGAATAGCCGAAGACGGTTGACCCGATGAAGTGGGCGACGGCGGGAATCGCCGCGAGCGGCAGGACGTGGCGGCGATAGATGTCGCCGATCGTGTCCGCCTCCGTATCGATCTTCGCCCATTCCTCCGCCGGACGCAGAAGAATGCCCTTCACGCGCGCAACGAGCGCCGGCTTGCCATCATTCGCTGTCATCTTCCTCTCCCCATTTCGCGGCTTTCGACGGGGCCATATGCGGGATTCCGGCCCGTCGCCGCTGTGCTCCATAGCACAGGGACGGCGGAAACGGGACCGCCGGGCGCGCCGCATGCCGAAACGGGAAAGGCGCGTTCGGGCTTACTCGAACCGGCCGCCGCGTCCGGCACCGTCGGCGAAGCGGCCGGCGCCGGCCTTCGCCTCGGCGCGTAGCGGCCTTTCGCCCTCGCGCCCCTCGAACCGCAGCGCCTCGGCCAGATCGAAGTCCCATTGGCGATAGGCCGACGTCCGGTCGGTGCGCATGCACAGCGCCGGAAAGCGCGCAATTTCCGCCGCCAGCGCCTGCGCGGCCGGCAGCGCGGCGCCGTCCGGCACGACGCGGCTGGCCAGCCCCATCGCCAATGCCTCGTCCGCCGCGACCGGCCGCCCGGTCAGGATCATGTCGAGCGCCCGCCCCTGCCCGACGACGCGCGGCAAGCGCACCGTGCCGCCGTCGATCAGCGGCACGCCCCAGCGGCGGCAGAAGACGCCGAAGGTCGCGCTTTCGGCGGCGACGCGCAGATCGCACCACAGCGCGAGTTCGAGCCCGCCCGCGACCGCATAGCCCTCGACCGCGGCGATCACCGGCTTCGACAGCAGCATCCGCGTCGGCCCCATCGGCCCGTCGCCCGCGGGCTCGTAGCGGCGTTCGCCCTGCCCCACCGCCTTCAGGTCGAAACCGGCGCAGAAATGGCCGCCGGCCCCGGTCAGCACCGCAACCGCGCTGCCGTCGTCGGCCTCGAAATCGGCGAAGGCGGCGCGCAGTGCGTCGGCGGTCGCCGGGTCGACGGCGTTGCGGCACGCGGGCCGATCGATGGTGACGGTGCGCACCGCGCCGTCGTTCGTCACGCGGACCGTCATGCCGCGGGCATCGCGCGGTCGACGATCATGCGCGTGTCGATCGCGGCATCGAAGGCGCCATAGGCGCTGCCACGCGGGATCAGCCGCAGGCGGCAGAAAGCCTCCGCGAGCGGGTTGCCCTGGCCGATCAGCACCGCCGCCTGCGCCGCGAGCGCCAGCCGCTCGATCAGCAGCCGCGCGGTGCCTTCGTGCGCGGCGCGCAGGTCGATCGCGTCGATCCAGCGATCATAGGCGCCGTCGTGCCCGCGCTGCGCCGCCAGGAAGGCGTGCAGCGCCTCGACCCCGTCGGGTTCGCGCGCAATGGCGCGCAGCAGGTCGAGCGCGATGACGTTGCCCGACCCCTCCCAGATCGCGTTGAGCGGCGACTGCCGGAACAGGCGCGGCATCGGCCCCGCCTCGATATAGCCGGCGCCGCCATGCGCCTCCATCGCTTCATAGACGAGGCCGGGCGCGCGCTTGCACACCCAATATTTGGCGACGGGGGTCAGCAGCCGCGCGAGGGGATCGTCCGCATCGAACGCCTGCGCCAGCCGGAAGCCGAGCGCCGTCGCCGCCTCGCTTTCGACCGCAAGGTCGGCGAGCACCGCCGCCATCGCCGGCTGGTCGATCAGGCGGCGCTGGAAGGCCGAACGGTTCGCGGTGTGCCACAAGGCCTGCGCGAGCGCGCCACGCATCTGCTGCGCCGATCCGACGACGCAGTCGAGCCGCGTGTGCTGGACCATCTGGATGATCGTCGCCACCCCGCGCCCTTCGGGCCCCAGCCGCTGCGCCAGCGCGCCATGATATTCGATTTCGGACGAGGCGTTCGACCGGTCGCCCATCTTGTCCTTGAGCCGCATGACGCGAAAGCCCGCGTTGCGCGTCCCGTCGGGCAGCCAGCGCGGCACGAGGAAGCAGGTCAGCCCGCCCCCGGCATAGGCGAGCGTCAGGAAGGCATCGCACATCGGCGCCGAACAGAACCATTTGTGCCCCGTGAGGCTGTACCAGCCCTCCTCGCCCGCCGGCTCGGCGCGCGTCGTGTTGGCGCGCACGTCGCTGCCGCCCTGCTTTTCGGTCATCGCCATGCCGATCGTCACCCCCGCCTTTTCGGCGGCGGGGCGAACCGCCGGGTCATAGCGGCCGGCGGCGATGCGCGGCGCCCAGACATCAGCAACCGCCGGTTCGGCACGCAGCGCGGGCACCGCGGCATAGGTCATCGTCATCGGACAGCTCGTCCCCGAATCGGCCTGCCCGGTCAGGAAGAGGATCGCCGAATGCAGCACATGCCCGTGCGCGCTGCCGTCCCACGCGGCCGACGCAAAGCCGCTGTCGAGCCCCAGCCGCATCAGTTCATGATAGGCGGGATGAAAACGCACTTCATCGACGCGGTGGCCGTAGCGGTCGAACGTTTCGAGCACCGGCACCTGCCGGTTCGCCTCGACGCCCCATTCGATCACCTCGGCCGAGCCGCAGCGCTGCCCCAGCGCCGCCAGCCGGTCGGCATGGCCCGCCGCCCCCGCCTGCGTCACCGCATCGACGAGCGCCCGGTCGCTGGTGAACAGGTTCGTGTTTTCGAGCGGCGGCGGCTGGTTGAACACCTCGTGCGTGTCGAGCCGGTCGATCGGGCGGATGGCGGTCATTATCTGTCTCCTCAATCTTCGACCGGCAGGCGCTTCGACACCTGGCTCGCGATCGGATCGCCGCTGTCGCGCTCGGCCACAGCCTGCTTGAAGCCGACCTCCTGCGCGCGCTCGCGGAACCATATACCCTCTGGCGAATGGCGCGAAACGCCGTCGAACAGCGTCGCGAACATCTGTGTGTTGTTGAGGCCCATATTGTCATAGGCCTGATTGACGACGGTCTTCGTCATCATCAACTGGTTGCGGGGCACGCCGCGCAGCCGCCCCGCCAGCCGCTCAACCGCATCGTCGAGCTCCGCCTCGGGCACCGCCTCCAGCGCCAGGCCGATGCGCGCCGCCTCGCGTCCGTCGATCAGGTCGCCGGTCATCATCATCCGCTTCGCCATCTGCGGCCCCAGCCGATAGACCCACATCGCGGGCGTCGGCACGCCCCAGACGCGCGCGGGCGGATAGCCGATGCGCGCATCCTCCGCCATGATCAGGAAGTCGCAGCACAGCGCGATGTCCGATCCGCCCGCGACCGCGGCACCGTGGACGCGCGCGATCGTCGGCTTGGTCGCACGCCACAGCGCCATGAAATCCTGCGTGTTGCGCCACATCATCTGGAAATCGAGCGTCGGATCCCACGGCATGTCCTGCGACCCGCTGATCTCTCCTTTGCGCTCGGCATAATGTTTGAGGTCATAGCCGCCGCAAAAGCCCGGCCCCGCGCCGCGCACGACGATGACATGGACGTCGGGGTCGGCCTCCGCCTTCTCGACCGCGGCGCGGATTTCGCGCGGCATGCCGTGCGCGATCGCGTTGAAATGGTCGGGCCGGTCGAGCGTGATCGTCGCGACCCGGTTGTCGGTCGCATAGGACAGGGTTTCGAAACGCATGGTCAAATCTCCTCGGGGAGGTGGACCGCGCCCATGGCGAGCGCGGCAGCGATTTCGGCGGCGTCGAGGCCGGCGGCGGCGAGGATCGCGCGGCCATGTTCGCCGACCCGCGGCGCATGGGCATCGGTTCCCGCCCGCGCGCCATCGAAGCGCGCAACCGCACGGGCGCGGCGCACCGGTCCCGCCTGCGGATGGTCGGTCAGCGCGACGAAATCGTCGTGGGCGAGCTGTGCATGATCCGGCAGCACCGCCGAGCGGTTGGCGACGCCGCACGGCACTCCCGCCTCGGCCAGCCGCTCAACCGCCTCGCTCGTCGTCATCGCCGCGACGCGCGGGGCGGAAAAGGCGCGCAGATCGTCCCAGTGGAGGAAGCGCGTCACCATGTCGGCATAGCGCGGATCGGACAGCAGCTCGAGCGCGCCGATCGCCCGCGCCCAGCCTTCGAACTCCGATTGCGACAGCATGACGACGACGATCCAGCCGTCCGCCGTCGCCCAGGGACGATAGACCGCCGCAATGTTCGGCATCCGCGACGGCGCGTCGGGAAAGACTTCGGCCCCGTGCAGGTCGATCCAGCCATAGGCGACCGCCGCTTCGAGCATCGAGATGTCGACCACCGTCCCCTCGCCGCTACGCCCGCGCGCGACGAGCGCCGCGGTCGCAGCTTGCGCGGCATAGAGGCCCGCCGTCTTGTCGCAGATCCACTGCGGCGCCAGCGTCGGCTCGCCGCTGTCGTCCCAGCTCACCATCCCCGATTCGGCCTGGATGATCGGGTCATAGGCGCGGGTGCCGCACATCGGCCCATCCTGCCCGAAACCGCTGATCCGCGCGATCACCAGATCGGGGCGAAGCGCGTGCAGCGCCGCGGTGCCCAACCCCAGCCGTTCCATCACCCCCGGCCGGAAATTGTGGATCAGCAGGTCGGCATGCGGAACGAGACGGCAGAGCAGCGCGCGGCCCTCGGCGCGGGCAAGGTCGAGCGCGATCGACTGTTTTCCTGCGTTGAGCGCGACGTGCGCCGAACTGAATCCCGGCGCCGCGATCGCGCCCAGCAGGCGCGCCCGGTCGCCCTCGGGCGGTTCGATCTTCCACACGCGCGCGCCCTGCTGCGCCATGATCTGAGTCGCGAGCGGTCCCGCGACAACGCTGGTCAGATCGATTACCGTGATGCCTTCGAGGGGCAGCATCTTCCTCTCCTACATTATTTATTGCACAATAAGTCGGATATGGACGCAGAACGCAACATAATAATCGCCGATGACGGCACGATGAGCGCGCGGATGCTGATCCTCGACCTGCTCGACACCGGAGAACCGCCGGCCTTTTCGGTCGGCGAGCTGGTGCGGGCGGGTGCCGCGTTCGGCATCGAAGCCCCCGGAATCCGCACCGCGCTGACGCGCCTCAAGGCCGAGGACCGGGTACGCGCGATCGCGCGGGGCCGTTACACGATCGGTTCGGGCGGCGCGCCGCTCCAGCAGCGCATTCTGGGCTGGCGGACGCGGCTCGACCTGCGGCGCGCGTGGGGCGGCGGCTGGCTGCTGGCGATCGCGGGGCCGCTGGAACGCGCCGACCGGACGGCGTGGCGCCGCACGCTGCGCGCGCTGGACCTCGAAGGCTTCGCCGAGGCCGAGACGAACGTCTGGGCGCGCCCCGACAATCTGGAGGGCTGTGCCGAGGGGGCGCGGCAAAGGCTGGCGACGCTCGACGCGGCCGCATCGCTGTGCGTCGTCGAGGCGGCGGGGCTCGACGCGGGGCGCGCGGAACGCTTCCCGACGCTGTGGCCCGCCGACGCCCGGCGCGCGGCCTATCTGGAACTGGCCGGGGCGCTCGACCGCAGTGGCGTGCGCATCGACGCCATGCCGCTACCCGCCGCGGCGGCGGAGACGCTGCTGCTCGGACGGCAGGCGATCCGCGCCATCATGCGCGATCCGCTGCTTCCCGACGCGTTCGGCCCAGCCGACGGCCTGTCACGCCTGATCGCGGCGATGAACCGCTACGACCGCGTCGGCAAGGCGATCTGGCAGGCCTATCTGCGGGGATAAAGCGCGGCGCCTTTAGCCGCGCCTTTATCTGTACCATCTCAAATCCGTTGGGACGGTAATTTGGATACTAATGCATGATTGTCTTGGCTCGCAAAGCCGCGTGCTCCCGCGAAAGCGGGAGCCCAGAGCTTCGAAGGGCCAAGGTCGGCGCCACATCGCTCTGGGTCCCCGCCTGCGCGGGGACACGTTGTTCATCCGAACATCATCACGCTCCAAACTCGACACATCAGCCCGCGACATCGCGGCGGCGCACCATGTCGAGCGCGACGTCGACGATCATGTCCTCCTGACCGCCGACCATCTTGCGGCGGCCGAGTTCGACGAGGATCGCGCGCGTGTCGAGTCCGTGGTCGGCGGCGACCTTTTCGGCATGGCGCAGAAAAGAGGAATAGACCCCGGCATAGCCGAGGGTCAGCGTCTCGCGATCGACGCGCACCGGGCGGTCCTGCAGCGGGCGCACCAGTTCCTCGGCGGCATCCATCAGCGCGAACAGGTCGCAGCCATGGTTCCAGCCATAGACGTCGGCGGCGGCGATGAAGACCTCCAGCGGCGCATTGCCCGCCCCCGCGCCCATGCCGGCAAGGCTGGCGTCGACGCGGATCGCACCGTTCTGCACCGCAACGATGCTGTTCGCGACGCCGAGGCTGAGATTGTGGTGCGCGTGGACGCCGCGCTGCGTCTCGGGCTTCAGCACGCGATCATAGGCGGCGAGCCGTGCCGCATAGCCGTCCATCGTCAGCGCACCGCCCGAATCGGTGACATAGACGCAATGCGCGCCATAGCTTTCCATCAGCTTCGCCTGGCCCGCGAGCGCTTCGGGCTCGGACATATGGCTCATCATCAGAAAGCCCGCGACGTCCATACCGATGCCGCGCGCGAACTCGATATGCTGCTTTGCGACGTCGGCCTCGGTGCAATGCGTCGCAATGCGGACCGATCGCACGCCCATTTCATAGGCGTGCTTCAGATCGTGAATCGTCCCGATGCCAGGGAGAAGCAAGGTCGTGAGCACGCTATGCTCCAGCACCTCGGCCACTGCGCCGATCCAGTCCCAGTCGGTATGCGCGCCGAAGCCGTAGTTGAAGCTCGATCCTTGCAGGCCATCGCCGTGCGACACCTCGATCGCGTCGATCTTCGCAGCGTCGAGCGCCCGCGCGATCGCGCGCACATGGTCGAGGCCGTATTGGTGGCGGATCGCATGCATCCCGTCGCGCAGCGTCACGTCCTGGATATAGAGCTTGGTGGTGGTGGGGTCGAAGCTCATGCCGCCATCCTTTCGGCGATCTTCTCGGCGGTCTTCAGCGCCGCCGAGGTCATGATGTCGAGATTGCCCGCGTAAGCCGGCAGATAATGTGCCGCCCCCTCGACCTCCAGAAAGACGCTGACCTTCAGGCCCGTGAAACTGCCGCCCATCTCCGGAATGGTCAGCGGCGCGTTGCCGCCGATGCTTTCGAACTGCACCGCCTGCTTCAGCCGGTATCCGGGGACATAGCTCTGCACCTCGGCCACCATGGCCTCGACCGACCGGCGGATCGCATCGCGGTCGCCGTCGTCGCACAGGCAATAGACGGTGTCGCGCATGATCAGCGGCGGCTCGGCGGGGTTGAGGACGATGATCGCCTTGCCGCGCGCCGCACCGCCGACCTCGACGATCGCCTGGCTCGTCGTCTCGGTGAACTCGTCGATATTGGCGCGGGTGCCGGGGCCGGCGCTCCTCGACGCGATGGACGCCACTATTTCTCCATAATGCACCTTCGCCACCCGGTTCACCGCCGCGACGATCGGAATCGTCGCCTGCCCGCCGCACGTCACCATGTTGACGTTCGGCGCATCCAGATGCGCATCGCCGTTGACCGGCGGGATCGTGTACGGCCCGACCGCCGCCGGGGTCAGATCGACGACGCGCTTGCCGTGGGCGATCAGCACCTCGCTATGCCGCTGGTGCGCGCCTGCCGAGGTCGCATCGAAGACGATGCCGATGTCGGCAAAGCCCGGCATCGCGACGAGCCCGTCGAGCCCCTCTGCAGTGATCGGTACGCCGAGCCGCTCGGCGCGTTTCAGGCCGTCGGATTCGGGATCGATGCCGACGAACGCCCCCATTTCCAGTCCCTTCGACAGGCGCATGATCTTGATCATCAGGTCGGTGCCGATATTGCCCGACCCGATGATCGCCACTTTGGTTTTCGCCATGATTTTCAGTTCCCGTAAGTGAAGCGGCATTCGCCGATACCCGCGACGCGCGCGACCACCACGTCGCCGGGCGTCAGCGCAACCATCGGCCCCAGCGCGCCGGCGAGCAGGATGTCGCCCGCCTTCAGCGGCTCGCCGCGCGCCGCCAGCGTCCGCGCCAGCCATGCGGCGGCGTTGAGCGGATTGCCGAGCGCCGCGGCGCCGACCCCGGTCGAGGCGACCGCGCCATTGACGGTCATCTCCATCGCCGCGCCTTCGAGGTCGAGCCCGGCGAGCGGCCGCCCGGCGTCGGCGAGCAGGAAGAAGGCCGACGAGCCATTGTCGGCGACCGTGTCGGCAAAGCTGATCTTCCAGTCGGCGATACGGCTGTCGACGATCTCGATCGCCGCATGGACCGATGTCACCGCGGTCGCGACCTGTTCGGCGGTCGACCCGGCATCGGGCAGGTCGGCGCCGAGGATGAAGGCGATCTCCGCCTCCGCCTTCGGCTGGATCGCCCGCGCCGGGTCGAGCCGGCCGCCGTCGGCGATGCGCATGTCGTCGAACAGCACCCCGAAATCGGGCTGGTCGACGCCAAGTTGCTGCTGCACCGCCTTCGCCGTCAATCCCGCCTTGCGCCCGACGATGCGCCGCCCCTGCGTTTCCCAGAAGCGCGTGTTGATCGTCTGCACCGCATAGGCGCCGTCGGCATCGGTCGGGTCCAGCCCGTCGCGAAGCGGGGACACGGTCCCGCCCGCATAGGCGTCGCGCAGCCGCCGCGCGAGGTCTTCGAATGTCGCTGTCATCTCGGTCTCCCTGCACGCCTGCTATCAGGGATCGCGCCGGGCGCCACCGCGCGATTGCGATTATCTCTTAATATTCGAGAGCAAGCCTGCCAAAAAGTGGCATGAATTCGCCCTCGCCCCCCGCTTACACGTCGCAGACGCTGATCAAGGGACTGCGGCTGCTCGAAGCGCTGGTTCGCGACGGCGGGCGCTCGACCCTGTCGGCGGTGGCGGCGCGGCTGGCGCTGCCGCCGCAGACGGCGCATCGCCTCGCGCTGACGCTCGAGGCCGAAGGCTATCTGGTCCGCACCGCGAAGGGCGTCTATCGCGCCGCGCCGCGCCTCGCCGCCCTCGCGCAGCCCAGCGAGCCGCGCCCCGCGCTTGCCGCCGGCCTGCGCCGCCCGCTCGCGCGGCTGGCGGCACAGTTCGGCGCCTATGCCCATGCCGGAATTCTTGAGGATTCGATGGTCACCTACATTGTCAAGGAGCGCGGCGACGCCGCCGAGCTGTTCACCGCCGAACGGATGCAGCTCGAAGCCTATTGCTCGGCGATCGGCAAGATATTGCTCGCCGCGCTGCCCGAGCCCGCGCTGGCCGCCTATCTCGCCGGCGGCCCGCTGATCGCGCTGACCCCGAACACGATCACCGATGCGGCGGTGCTGCGAGACGAGCTGGCGACGATCCGCCGGACCAGCATCGCCTATGACCGCCATGAAATCCGCAACGACCTGTTCTGCATCGCGGTGCCGCTGCCGCCGGAGGACGGGCGCATCGAGGGCGCGATTTCGCTATCCTTCCTTGGGCGCACACCCGATGCGGCGGTGCGGCGCAAAGCGATCGCGCGGCTGCGCGCGGTGGCCCGCCGCCTCGCCGGAGAGACCGGTCAGGCGGGCGCCGCCAGTTCCGCCCGTACATAGTCGACCGACCCGGCGCCGCTTGTCAGCCGCTGGGCGCCGAGCTGCCGGTTCCACCAGCTTTCGGACCCGTCGGCGAGCCGCCATTCGTGCAGGCGGCGGGTGAAGAGCTGAAGGTCGTGTTCGGCGCTGATCCCGATCGCGCCGTGCACCGCGTGCGCGGTCGCGGCGACGCGCGTCGCGGCTCTGCTCGCCACCGATTTGGCGGTCGCCGCGGCGACCAGCGAAGGCGGCCAGGTCCCGGCGCAGCCGAGCTGCGACGCGATGCGCGCCGCAACCGCCTCTTCGGCCATCACCGCCAGATTCTGCTGGAGTGCCTGCTGGCGGCCGATCGGCTTGCCGAACTGGGCGCGCTCGTTGGCATAGGCGGCGGTCATCGCGACGAGCCGATCCGCCGCGCCGGCGATCAGCGCCGCGCGCAGCACCGCCGCAAGCGCGCGCAATCCCCCCGCCGGCGCCGGCAGCATCCCGTCGAGCCGGTCCCATCGCATCCGCGCCGCGAGGCTGCCGGCGACGCCCGTCGCTTCGGCCCCGTCCGCCGCGACGAGGGCGAGCCGCCCGTCCTGTTCGACCAGCACATGGCGCGCGACGAGCCCCAGCGGCACCACCACCGCCTGTCCCGGCGCCGCCACAGCGAGCGCGACCGGTCCGTCGGGCAGCGGCACACCGGCATCCGCCAGCAGCGCCCGCGCGATCATCGTCTCGCCGACCGGCAGCGGCACCGCGTGGCGCCCCAGAGCCTGCCACAGCGGCTGCACCGCCGCGACCGGCAGACCGAAGCCGCCCGCCGCCTCGGCAACCAGCGCGTCGAGGAACCCCGATCCGGCGACCGCGTCCCACATCGCATCGGTATCGCCGCCCGCCTCGACCGCGCGCACCGCGGCGGGCGCGGCGACGGTTTCGAGCATCCGCTCGAAGGGCGAAAGAAGCGCGTCGTGATCCATCATCGCAGTCCCATTCCGCGCGCGATGATGCCGCGCAATATTTCCCGCGTGCCGCCGCGCAGCGAAAAGCTCGGCGCCACATGCGTCACATAGAGCAAGGTGCGATACAGCTCCGCATCGACCGGCTCGTCCGGATGCGCGGCGAGGTCGTCGCCGATCGCGATCGGCAGTTCCTGTTCGAAGCCGGTGCCGAGGTCCTTGACCAGCGACGCCTCGACCACCGGGCTCTCGCCGCGCGCGAGCCGCGCGGTGCAGGCGATCGACATCGCCCGCAGCGTCCCCAGCCGCGCGGTGAAATCGCCGACCAGCGCCACCGTCGCCGAATCCTCGCGCCCCATCGCCTGCAGATGCCGCACCCAGGCGTCGAGCAGCACGACGCTCGAATAGATGCGCTCGGGCCCGCTGCGTTCGAAGGCGAGTTCGGCCGTGACCTGTTTCCAGCCCTCGCCCTCCTGCCCGATCAGCGCGTCGGCGGGCAGGTCGACATCTTCGAAGAACACCTCGGCGAAATGCGCGTCGCCCGCCAGATCGGCGATCGGCCGCACCGTCACGCCCGGCGCCTTGAGGTCGATGATGAGCTGCGACAGGCCGCCGTGCCTATCCTCGCTGGTGCCCGAGGTGCGGAGCAGCGCGATCATGTAGTCGCTGTGCATCGCGTTGCTCGTCCAGATCTTCTGGCCGTTGACGCGCCAGCCGCTTTCGGTGCGCTCGGCGCGGGTGCGCACGCTGGCGAGGTCGGACCCCGACCCCGGCTCGCTCATCCCGATGCAGAAGAAAATCTCGCCGCGGCAGATGCGTGGAAGATAGTCTTCGCGCTGCGCCTCGGTGCCGAAGCGCAGGATCAGCGGCGCGCTCTGGCGGTCGGCGATCCAGTGCGCCGCGACCGGCGCGCCCACCGCGAGCAGTTCCTCGACGACGACGAACCGCGCGAACGGCCCGCGTTCGCCGCCGCCATAGTGCCGGGGCAGCGTCAGGCCCAGGAAACCCGCTTCGCCCAGCCTGCGGCTGAACGCCGCGTCGAACCCCGCCCACGACCGGGCGCGAACCGCGTCGCCGCGCGCCGCGACGGCTTCGGCTGCCAGCGCGCGGATCGCCGGGCGCAGCGCCTCGTCTTCGGCGGGCAGCGCCGCGAGGGTCAATGTGTCGAACACCCGTCCTCCCTCCTATGTGGCCGGCCGCACCGCGGCAGATACCGCATGCCCCATCGCCGCCCCGGCAGCAATAGATATGCCAGCCTCTTTTCCCGAAGGCCGATTCGGTCACCCTCGCGGCATCGCCCACGCCGCCCACAGCCAGCCGGCGATCATCAGGGCGCCGCCGACCGGCGTTATCGCGCCCAGCCACCGCGGCGCGCCCAGCGCCATCGCATAGAGGGTGGCGGCGAACAGAATCGAGCCGGCCAGCAACATCGCCGCCGGCCCACGCGCGACGCCCATCACGGCGAGCGCCCCGACCGCGTGGATCAACTGATAGAGGCCGCCGGTCCGCAGCCATTCGGCCTCTTGCTGCCCCGCCGCGCCATGGGCGCCGAACGCGCCCGCCGCCACCGCGACGGCCGCTGAAATCGCCGCAAACAATCCGAGCATCGATCCTTTTCCTTCCTTCGCGCGGCCGCCCGATGGCGTCGCGCGTGACAAAGCCGCAAAAATCGCATAAGGGCGCCGCCGATCATGCCAGTCAAGACCCTCCCCGCCCAGCCGAAAGTCGGCATGGTTTCGCTCGGCTGCCCGAAGGCGCTGGTCGACAGCGAACGCATCCTGACGAAATTGCGTGCCGATGGCTATGGCCTGTCGCCCGATTACGCCGGGGCCGACGTGGTGCTCGTCAATACCTGCGGCTTCCTCGACAGCGCGAAGGAGGAAAGCCTCGAGGCGATCGGCGAGGCGATGGCGGAGAACGGCCGCGTCATCGTCACCGGCTGCATGGGCAGCGAGGCCGATCTGATCCGCGCCCGCTTCCCGAAGGTGCTCGCGGTCACCGGGGCCCACCAGTATGAGCAGGTGGTCGATGCGGTCCACGACGCCGTGCCGCCGACGCAGGGCCCGTTCGTCGACCTGGTGCCGGAGGGCGGGCTCAAGCTGACCCCGCGCCACTACAGCTATCTGAAGATCAGCGAGGGCTGCAACCACAGCTGTTCCTTCTGCATCATCCCCGACCTGCGCGGTCGGCTGGTCAGCCGCCGCATCGACGCGGTGCTGCGCGAGGCGGAGAAGCTCGTCGCGGCGGGGACGAAGGAACTGCTGGTGATCAGCCAGGACACCTCGGCCTATGGCGTCGACATCCGCCATGATCCGCGCGAGTGGAAGGGGCGCGAGGTGCGCGCGCACATGACCGACCTCGCGCGCGAACTCGGCCAGCTTCGGACGAACGAAGGTCGTGCGCCGTGGGTGAGGCTGCACTATGTCTATCCCTATCCGCACGTCGATGCGGTGATCCCGCTGATGGCGGAGGGGCTGCTCACCCCCTATCTCGACATTCCCTTCCAGCATGCGAGCCCGAAGGTGCTGAAGGCGATGAAGCGCCCCGCGAACGAAGCGAAGGTGCTCGAACGGCTGGCCGCGTGGCGCGCGATCGCGCCCGACATCGCGGTGCGGTCGAGCTTCGTCGTCGGCTTCCCCGGCGAGACCGAGGAGGATTTCCGCTATCTGCTCGACTGGCTCGACGAGGCGCAGCTCGATCGCGTCGGTGCCTTCCGTTTCGAGCCCGTCGCGGGCGCGCAGGCGAACGCCCTGCCCGATCCGGTGCCGGAGGCGGTCAAGGAAGAGCGCTATCAGCGGATCATGGAAAAGACCGCCGCGATCAGCGCCGCGAAGCTCGCGGCGAAGGTCGGCCGCACCCTCCCCGTCATCATCGATGAGGTGGGCGAGGCCGACGAGGATGGCAGCATCGGCGCCACCGGCCGCAGCCAGGCCGACGCGCCGGAGATCGACGGCCATGTCTACCTCCGCGACGTCGCCGCGGGGCTGAAGGCGGGCGACATCGTCGACGTGCTGGTCGAGGACGCCGACGAGCATGACCTGTTCGGGGTCGTGACCGCCTGATTTCTGGGCGACATTTTTACGGGAACGCTTCGGCCCGGTCGGTGGTAGAACAGATATCGACCGGGGGCCGACACATGCGGATAGCACAGCGACTGCCATATCTGATCGTCATCGCGGCGGCGCTTGCCGGCTGCAAGGCGCAGACGGTCGCGGACATGGCGCCGCCCCGCGCCACCGACACCGCGCCGACGCCGAAGCAGACCTCGCTGGTCGCGGTGCCGATCGACGCCGACGCAGCGGCGCTGCGCACCGCGCTCGAACGCGCGGTGCCGCGCACGCTGTGGACGATCGACCGACGCGAACCGAAGTGCGTGCCGCCGCAGGGCGTCAAGGTTTTCGGCAAGAAGGTGAAGGTCACGCCGCCGATCGCCTGCACCATCGTCGGGCAGGTGACGCGCGGCCCCCTGCGGCTGCGCGGCGAAGGGCAGGAGATCGTCGTCGACGTGCCGCTGAATGCGCGGGTCAGCGCGCGCGACGTTGGCGGCGTTCTGAAGGGGGAGACCGCGACCGGATCGGCGATGGCGCATGCGCGCATCCGCGTCGAACTGACCCCCGACTGGCGGCTGCAGGGCAAGGTGCGCATCGCCTATGGCTGGACGAAGCCGCCGGGGATCGACTTCCTCGGCCGGCGCATCACCTTCACCGATCAGGCCGACGCGAAGCTGAAGCCCGTCGTGCGCGATGTCGAGCGCGAGGTGAACCGGGAGATCGCCCGGGTCGACGTGAAGCGGCAGGCCGCCGACATCTGGCGGCGCAGTTTCACCACCCTCGAACTCAATCGCGAAAATCCGCCGGTGTGGATGCGCCTGACGCCGCAGCGCCTTCTTTATGGCGGCTATCGCGTCGACGGACAGCGCATCAAGCTGAACCTCGCGCTCGAGGCGATGACCGAAAGTTTCGTCGGTGAGCGCCCCGCCGACCCCGCGCCGACGGCGCTGCCGCGACTGGTGCACGAAACGCCGCGCCCGCACCTCGACGTGTTCGTGCCGGTCGTCGCCGATTATGCGGAGCTGGAACCCGTGATCCTGCGCGCGCTGGTCAAACGGTCGGCGCAGCCGTTCGAGGTTCCGAAGGTCGGGCCTGTGATGGCGAAGTTCGACAAGGTGACGGTCTATGGCGCGCCGGGCGGCCGCGTCGCGGTGGGTGTCTCGGTCGAAGCGCAGCCGCAGCGCATCCCGCAGGGGCCGACGCACGGCCGCATCTGGGCCACCGCGATCCCGGTCAACGATCCGGGGTCGGCCGAGGTACGCTTTGCCGATCTGACGATTCTGGGCGACACCGACGGGATCGGGGGCGATCTGCTGCTGAAGCTCGGGCAAAGCCCCGGCTTCTCGACCCTGATTGCGTCCGCGCTGACGCAGAATTTCACCCGCGACGTGGAAGAACTGGAAGGCAAGATCCGCCGCGCGGTCGATCAGCGGCGCGAGGGCGATTTCGAGATTCGCACGACCGTCACGGGCTTCGAAACCGGCGAGATCAAGGCCTATGGCGCGGGCCTCTATCTGCCGGTCCGGATGAGCGGATCGGCCAGCATCGCCTATCGACCCGCCCGATAGTCAGCCGGCCACCGTCTCTTCATGGAGAATGCGGCCCGCGCCGTCCGCGATCGTGAAGGTGACGCGCCACGGCCCCTCGTCGGGGAAGCGCGTCCGGCCGAGGATATGGGGCTTCGCGCCGGCGACATAGCTCGCCGAATTGCGCGAGCGCGACTTGCCCGTCACCTCGACCGTATAGACATAGCGCTCGCCATGCCCCGGCCGGCCTTCGAGGGTCAGTTCGACATATCCCGCATGCCGCTCCGTCTGCAGCAGGATCGGTGAGGCGTCGCGAGATGTCATGGCGGTCGATCCCGAAGCGAAGAAGGCGGCAAGCGGTGCCGCCAACAGAAATTGCGCCGCCCGCACCCAGGCGCTCCGCGGTTTCACCGGCGATTGCCCGGCTTGGGCGGCTGGACCGGCGGATCGGGCGGCCCGATCGGCAGCTGGTCGGAATCGGCTCCGAATATCCCTTCGGACCCCGGAAACTGATTCAGGAACCGCGCCAGCATGTCGGGGCCGATCTCGCGCGCGATCAATTCGGGCGTGGGCTGCTGGCCCCGGCGGCGTATCATTTCCCAGGCCGTCGCGACCTCCCGATACAGTTCCGCGCGCGGATGCTCCACCGTCAGCTTTTCCAGGCTGCCTTCGGGACCGCTATCGTCGCGCGGCAGGTCGATCGTGTCCGGCAGTTGCTCGACGGCCACGCTGGGTGATTTGCGGACGTCGACCTGTTCGACCCGATCGCCGCCCTTTTCGCGGGGCGGCCCGATCTGGTTCACCGTGGTCGCCTCGCCCCCGCTCGGCGGCGGTTCCGCGGTCGGCGGCGCGACAAGAAGCAAGGCAAGCGCGACGATCAACGGCTTCCCGTCTGGGTGATGCCGATCGAGGCACCGCCCTCCTGAAGGATTTGCAGGATCAGGCCCGTGCCGATCTGATCGATGGCGGCCAGATTGTCGTTCCCCTGCTGGGTCAGGTCGAGCGCGTTCCCCGCGCCGGTCTGTGTCAGCATGGCGATATTGCCGATCCCGTCCTGAAGCAGGCCGACATGGTTGGCCGCGCCGGCGTCCGCCTGCTGGGTCACCAGCGCGCTGTTCGCCTGGCCGGATTGCCATATGCTCGCGATATTGCTGCCCCCCGGCGCGCCCGACTGGCGAACGCCGACGGTGCCGTCACTCCCTTCCATCGCTAGCGTGACGGCGGCCAGCGCATCGCCCTGCTGGACGATGTCGGCCCGAAGCGCGTCGCCGGTCAGCGTGAGGTCGGCCGCCGCATGAGGGGAGTCCTGCGTCACGTCGACGTCGCCGGCGGAGCCGATCTGTTCGATCGTCACGCTCTGACCGGGATGCTGGCCCTGCGCGACCGCGGCCGAAAGCCCGGTCCCCGACTGGTCGATCGTCGCGGTGGACTGGGCCATGGCGACGCCCGGTCCGGCCGACAAGGCCCCGGCGGCGAGAAGCCATAGATCACGGCGTTTCATCGGACTTCTCCAATAAAAAGTCCCCGGAGGGCACCCTCGGGCGTCCTCCGGGGCGCGGGGTCACTGTGCGACGTTCGCCACGTTGAACGATCCCGACTGAAGAACGGTCGAGACGTTTCCGTTGGTGAGCTGCGTCACATTCGCGGTGTTGTTGTTGCCGCTCTGATCGACCGACGAAGTGTTGCCCGAACCAAATTGCAGGACGAGCGCATATTGCGAGTTGCCTGCCTGGGTCACGGTCGAGCTGTTGTTGTCGGCATACTGACCGACGCCGGCATAGCTGCCGCTGCCGGTCTGGAGGATCGACGAGCTGTCGAAATTGCCCGTCTGCTCGTTGACCGCGATATGGTTGTCGCCGTCCTGGTCGATCGACGACGTGCCGTCATTGCCATACTGGTAGATCGCCGCAGAGAAATTCTCCGTCGGCGGGCTATCCTCGCGCTGGATGATGCTGCCTGTATTGCGGTTGCCGACCTGATAGACCAAGGCGTCGCTGTCCTCGGCCCGCTGGACGATCGACGCGTCATTGTCGTCGCCGGCAAGCTGCCAGACATAGGCGATCGAACGGTTGCCGTGGTTCAGCACGCTCGACACGCTGTTCGTGCCCCACTGCCGGACCTCCGCATAGCCGTCGTTGGCCCGCTGGAAGACTTCGGAGTCGTTGCCGTCCCCGGACTGGTCGACATAGACCGACGAATTGATCGGCCGGATGCCGCCCGGCGACGTCTGGTCGACAAGGCTGCTGTTGCCGTTGCCCGACTGATCGACGGTCGCCAGCACCGATTCGCCGTCCTGGACGATGTCGGAGCTGTTGCCGTCACCGCTCTGGTTGACGTCGGCGTCGTCGTCGGTTCCGGTCTGCAGGACGGTCGAGAAATTGTCGGCCCCGCTCTGCACGACATAGGCCTCGCCGACGTCGCCGATCTGATCGACCGTGCTGTCGTTCCGCAGCCCGGTCTGCGTCACCTCGGCGATCTGGCTGCCGGTGCCGCCCTGATTGATCATGCTGTTGTTGCCGTAGCTGTCGTCGGTCAACGCCGCCGTCGCATCGCCCTGAACCACCGTCGCGCTGTTGCCGTCGCTGGTCTGGTTGATCGTCGAGGACTGCCAGTCGTCGACCTGCGTCACGTCGGCATTATTGTTGTTGCCCGACTGATTGACGAACGACTCGGTCTGGATCGCGATGGTCGACGTGTCCTGCGATACCGTGGCGACATTATTGTCGCCGGACTGGTCGACCTCCGACACGTTGATCGGGGTCGAACCCGATCCGTCGTCGGCCTGGGTGACGTTGGCGAGGTTGTTGGCGCCGCTCTGGGTGACCAGCGAATCGCCGCCGTCCAGCGAACCCGTCTGGTCGACATTGGCGGTATTGCCGGTGTTCGACTGGTTGACGGTGCTGACCGATTGGGCGAGCGCCGGTCCGGCGATTGCTAGCGCGAGAACCGAAGCCGCGCTCATCATCATTTTCTTCATCTTCCTGCTCCTTGGCTTTTGCGGCAGGCGATACGCCGCCGCAATACAAAGGCCGGATCCGTTGCGTCATCCAGCGCCGGCCCCGCTGGCTGCCGACGGGAAGAGAGAACGCGGTCGGTGCGGCGGCCACGGGGGGGATCGGCGCCGCCGCACCTTGCGATTCCGCCGCGGCTGCGATATGAAGCCGGACGGACGCTCGCGTCTGGCGAGGTTTCCCGTAAACCTTGCCAAGTCCGGTCTCGTCGACATCGCGATGCCAATCAGAGTGTCGACGGGACCGCCTTTCGTGCCCGGATGATCCGGGCGATTCCTTCTATTCCCCTCCCTTGTTCGGCTGGGCCGTGACGTTCGTCGTATCCAGCGTGTTTAGCGTCGGTATGGGCGGCGCGGGTTGCGCCGGTCCGGTCGGGCGTGCAGCCGGCTGCGCGGGCCGCGCCGAAAGCTGCGGTGCATCGCCGCGATGCGCCGGCGCCGCTGGCGCACGCGCCTGGACATAGCCGGGCGTGCATGCGCCAGTGATCGTGCTTCCATCGGTGCGGCGCACCAGTTCGACCGCCTCGGGCTCGATATTGTCGCGGCGCGCATAATATTGGCGGAGCAGCTTTTCGCTGAACTCCGGCTGCGTCGACATGCACCACAGATCGCGCCCCGCGCCTTCGATGATCAGGCCGTAGACCGCGGATTCGATCGCCTGCTGCAGCGCAAGAGCGTCGGGCTCGTTGGTCGCGACACCGCCCTCCAGTTCGAGCAGGTCCTTGAACGCGACATAGCGGAAGGCATTGGCGTCGAGCCCGATCGACGCGATCGACTTGCGCACGCTGACGGTCAGCAGCACCTCGCCCGTCTTGACGCTGACAGCGCGCAGATAGACGGTCACCGTATCCTCGCGATATTTGGTGCTGCCGCCGATGCCCAGGAACCGCGCGCCGATACCGCCCGACTTGGTGTTGGTATCGTATCCGATGATGCCGCCTTCCAGGATGACGCCCGCGAAAAGCAGCGGGGGAAGCGCCTGGCGATTGAGTTTCGTCTCGCCCAGATAGGACGCCCGCATCTCGCGGATCACGGCGCGCTCGCGCAGCAGATTGTCGAGACGCTCACGCTCGATGACGGTGAACCAGCGCCCGCGCCCCGATTCCTGCAGTGCCTTGACCAGAATCGAGGTCGCGCCCTGCGTGACCGCGCGCGACAGCGTCTGGACCCCTTCGGTCGGTTTGAACTGGCCCGTCTGATCGGCGAAATTATAGACCGCGACTGAGATATTGTCGCCGGGTGCCGGCAGTGTCTGCAAGGTGTGGGTCGCGGGGGTCGGCAGCACCGGCTGCGGCGCCGACCAGCTCGCTCCGTCGTTCACGGCGCACGCGCAGAGCAGCGTCGTGGCCGCCGCTACGACGGCGGTGCGAAGGCGCAGGGGAGAGGTCATTCGCCCGGTCCCGTCAGGCCGCCGTCATCGCTGCCTTGCAGCAGCGGGATGACGATCTCGGTCACGCTGCCGTCGGCATTGTTGGTGATCGTCAACGTGACCGAATCAAGGCCGCGGACGAAGGAAATCTCCTGGTCCCCGAACTGGATCAGGCCGCTGTCCTGCGCGTTCTCGCCAAAGATGATGTCGGTGATCTGGGTGGCCAGCGACGACAGCAGGCGGCTTTGCAGCGTGCGCAGGAACTGCTGCGCCGGATCGGTCGAGGTGACGGCGTTGGGGTCCTTGTATTTGTTCTGCGCGGAGGCGATGCCCAGAAGGTGGGCGGAATTGAACGGGTTGCCGCCGAACGAGGGATTGACGGGCGTGTAGACGATGTCCTGCGCCTGCCCCGCCGCCGGCATCAGCACGGCACACGCCCCCAGCGCCGCTGGTGCGGCCCATTTCGCCCGGAAAATCATGGCACGTCCTCCGCCTGCTATCCCCGCCGCAAATTCGCGACCCGCCTGCCGGTCGCCCGGAAAGCGTTTGAGGCTCGGGGTGCTTCGGCCAACCGCCCGTTATCGCGACGTGGAGAGCCGAAACATTTGTCGCGGCAGCCGATTGGCAACCGCCGAAGTGGATGACGCTATGCCAGCTTGGGCGAGTCGCCTACCCGTACCACTACGGATGGTGGCTTTACGGGTAGATGGCTAAGGGAGTAATAGGCCAAAGACGTCATACGAGGTCGCCCGACGAAGTTTCGAAAGCAAATCATCGAACAACGGTTGGGAGTTAGGGAGATGAAACACGACCTGGTCCATGTCGTTGACGACGACGAGGCCGTTCGCAACACGCTCTCCCTCCTGCTTCACGCCAATGGCTACCGGGTACGGCCATGGTCCAGCGGCGAGGCGATGCTGGCGAACGATTTCGACAGCGAGCCGGCCTGCGTGCTGATCGACCTGCGCGCGCCGACCGCGGCGGACCTCGACCTTCTGGAAGCGATCAACCGGCGCGGCACGATGGTCGCGACGATCATCCTTTCGGAACAGGCGGATGTTCGGACCGCCGTCGCCGCCCTGCAACGCGGCGCCGCCAATTTCATCGCGATGCCGGCCGAAAGCGAATTGCTGCTGAACGGCATCCGCGACGTTCTCGGCTCGCTGCACAATCGACAGGCGGCGGAGGCGCGGCGCCGCGACGCAATCGCCCAGCTCGGCAAGCTGTCGCCCCGGGAACTCGAGGTGCTGCACGGAGTCGCCAGCGGCAAGCAGAACAAGGTCATCGCACTCGAACTGGGGATCAGCCCCCGCACGGTGGAGGTCTATCGCGCGAATATCATGGAGAAGATGAACTGCAGGACCCTCGCCGGAATATTGAGGATCGCATTCATCGCCGGACTGCTGGAGGATAACGTCATCGCGGGCGCCGCCTGATGATGGCGGCACGGGTCGTGCGAGACCGGCGATAGCGGCTCCGCGATCAGAAAAGCCGCGTCAACGAATAGAAGATCGCCGCGACCACCGCGCTCGCGGGAATGGTGATGAACCAGGCGACGACGACGTTGCTCGCGACGCCCCAGCGCACCGCGCTCGCACGGCGGGCGACGCCCGCGCCGATGACGCTGCCGGTGATGGTGTGCGTCGTCGACACCGGGATGCCGAACCAGCTTGCCGCGAACACCATGATCGACCCGCCGGTCGACGCGGCAAAACCCTGATGGTGCGACAGCTTGGTGATGCGCCCGCCCATCGTCTCGATAATCTTCCACCCGCCCGACAGCGTGCCGAGCGCGATCGCGATATAGCAGCTGATCGCGACCCAGTGCGGCACGTGGAATTCGCCGTCCAGATAGCCGGTCGAATAGAGCAGCACCGCGATGATCCCCATCGTCTTCTGCGCGTCGTTGAGCCCGTGGCTGATCGAATAGGCGGCCGAGGAGAAGAGGTGGAGGCGGCGAAAGCTCTTTTCGGCGAATTTCGCGGTCGCGCGGCGCAGCGCCCAGCTGCTCGCGAGCATGACCAGCATCGCCAGCAGCATGCCGAGCATCGGCGACAGGAAGATGGCGATCACCGTCTTGTTGAGCCCCGACCACTGGATGCCTTCGAAGCCCGCATGCGCGACGCCCGCCCCGACGATGCCGCCGACCAGCGCGTGGCTCGACGAGGAAGGAATGCCTTTGATCCAGGTGACGATGTTCCAGAACATCGCACCGACCAGCGCGCCGAACACGACCGCGGGCGTCACCAGATTCTTGTCGATCAGTCCGGCCCCGATCGTCTCCGCGACCCGGTGCAGTTCGGGGAAGCTGATCGACAGGAAATAGGCCGCGAAGTTGAAGAAGGCGGCGAACATCACCGCCTGCACCGGCCGCAGCAGGCGCGTGGCGACCACCGTCGCGATACTGTTCGCGGCGTCGTGCAGCCCGTTCAGGAAGTCGAACGCCAGCGCCAGCAGGATCAGCCCGGCGAGAAGGGGAAAGGCCAGTTCGTGCATGGGGCCTATCCGTCCAGTGCCAGAGAGCCGTTCGTGGCGAGCGAAGGCGAGACACCCGTCGACCTTGCGCGGCCCCGGTGGGCCTCTCGACGTCGCTTATCCTGAGCGCCTGCGAGGCAGCCGAAGGGCTCGATGCGAACGGGACTTTTCATGCCGGGCATGTCTTGCGTCCGTCCGCTCACGCGTGGTCGATGACCAGGCCGTCGATCTCGTTCGCGACGTCCTCGAAGCGGTCGACGACGCGTTCGAGATGGCTGTAAAGCTCGCGCGCGATCATGAAATGAATGGTGTTCGTCGCGCCATGTTCCTTGAACAGGCGGCGGAGGCCCGCATCGTGGATCTCGTCGGCATGCCCTTCCATGCGGACGAGCCGCTCGGTCAGTTCGTGCAGACGCGCGCCGTTGGCGGCGACGTTGCGCAGCAGCGGCAGCGCCTCGACCGTCAGCCGCGCCGCATCGACGATGATCGCGGCGATGTCGCACATTTCGGGCTCGAACGTCTTGACGTCGTAGAGGTCGATGGCGCCGGCGGTCTTCTGCATCTCGTCGATCGCATCGTCCATCGAGGCGATGAGGTCGGTGATCGCGCTGCGGTCGAAGGGGGTCAGGAAGGTGCGGCGCACCGTCTGCAGGACCTCGCGCGTAATCTCGTCGGCGTCATGCTCGCGCTCGACGATCTCCTGGACGTGATCGGCCATCCCCTCGCCGCCCTGCAGCAGCCGCGCAAGCGCCTCGGCGCCCGCCGCCAATGTCGCCGCATGCGCCTCGAACAGGTCGAAGAAATTGCCCTGCCTCGGCAGCAGGCGCTGGAACCAGGCAAACATGCGATTGACCCCTGTCTTTTCGGCAACGTGGAACATGAACCCCGACCGCTGCGCCGCGGCGCGAAAGCCGCTGTCCCCGAACGAACGGATCAGCGCCTGAAGGTCGGGCTCGTCGACCGACGCCGCCGCCGCGTCGAAGGGGAACCAGCGCCGTTCGCGCTCGTCCATTTCCTTCCATTCGTCGAGTTCGCGCGTCACCGCGAGCGGAAACACCTCGACATCATACATGATCGCCGCGCCGTTCGGGCGCCGCTTGCGATATTGGAAGCTGCCGATCGGCGTCGGACAGACCGCGCCGACCACCCCGGCCTCCTCCTCCGCCTCGACCGCTGCAGACGCATGGCGTTCCATGCCGTTCAGCGGATTGCCCTTCGGGATCACCCAGCGCCCGGTCCCGCGCGAGGTGATCAGCAGAATCTCGGTCGGGCCGTCCATGCCTGGCCCGCCGAATCGATAGGGAAGGACAGCGATCTGCCGCATGTCGTCGGCGTTTACCCCTTGCGGTCCGCGCAAGCGAACCCGTGATTGCGAATTGGTGACGCCCCTATGACAATATTGTGACAGCGGCAATGGCGCATGGCGTCGAGCCCGGTTTCCGTGCCCGTCAATTCGATTGCAAAATGCAACGCTGTGCGTAAGCTGTTTGCCAAAGACGAATGGGAGACGACATGATGGCTGGCAGCGCGACCCTCGATCACAGCGAACGGACGGCGGCCGCCCCCGTCGATCAGGATGTGCTGATCGTCGGCGCGGGCATCTCCGGCATCGGCATGGCCGTGCATCTTCAGATGAACTGTCCCGACCGCAGCTTCGCGCTCGTCGAGCGACGCGCGAATCTGGGCGGCACCTGGGATCTGTTCCGCTATCCCGGCATCCGCTCGGACAGCGACATGCACACGCTGGGGTTCATCTTCGAACCATGGAAGCATGAAAAGTCGATCGCCGACGGTCCGTCGATCCTCGCCTATCTGAACCGCATCGTCGACGAGCGCCATATCCGCGACCATATCCGATTCAACCGCAAGGTAGTCGGCGCCGACTGGAGCAGCGCCGAGGCGCGCTGGACCGTGACGCTGGAAGATGACGCGGGCGCGACCACGACGACGACCGCGCGCTGGCTCTACCTCGGCTCCGGCTATTACGACTATGACGAGCCCTATGACGCGCATTTCCCGGGGCGCGAGGATTTCGCGGGCCAGATCGTCCATCCGCAGTTCTGGCCGAAGGATTTCGACTATGCGGGCAAGAAGGTGGTGGTGATCGGGTCGGGCGCGACCGCGGTGACCATCGTCCCGTCGATGACCGAAAGGGGCGACGGCAAGGGCGCGGCGCATGTGACGATGCTCCAGCGCACGCCGACCTGGTACGCGATCCGCCCGGCGAAGGACGGGATCGCCAATTTCCTGCGCAAGATCTTGCCCGAAAAGCTCGCCTACAGCATCACGCGCTTCAAGAATATCCGCCTGCAGGACATCGTGTTCCGCCGCGCGCGCGAAAAGCCGGAGAAGGTCGCCGATTTCCTGACCAAGAAGCTGAAGCAGGCGCTCGGCGACAAATATGATCCGGTCGCTTTCACCCCGCCCTACAATCCGTGGGACCAGCGCCTGTGCCTCGTCCCCGACGCCGATTTCTTCGAGGCGATGAAGGCCGGACAGGCGTCGGTCGTCACCGATCATATCGAGCGCTTCGACCGGACCGGCATCCAGCTCAAATCGGGCGGGCACCTCGACGCCGACATCATCATCACCGCGACGGGTCTCAAGCTCGCGGTCGCGGGCAAGATTCCGGTGCGCGTCGATGGCGAGACGGTCGATTGGAGCCAGCATTTCTACTACAAGGCGTGCATGTTCTCGAACGTGCCGAACTTTGCGGCGGTGTTCGGCTATCTCAACGCGAGCTGGACGCTGCGCGCCGACCTCGTTTCCGAATATGTGTGCCGCGTCCTCAACCATATGCGCGATACCGGCACCACGGTCGCGACGCCGGTGCTCGAAGACCCCTCGACGCTGGTCGAGGACGACATCTTCGACTTCTCGTCGGGCTATATCCAGCGCGCGCTGCACATCATGCCGAAAAGCGCGGTCGACATGCCGTGGCGGCTCAGCCAGAATTATGTGCGCGACCGCGTCGACATGCGGACGGGCACGATCGCCGACGGCATTCTGACCTTCGGCCACGCGCGCAAGGCGGCGGCATCGCCGCCGGCGGAACTGGAGGCGGCCGAGTAATAGGACGCCGTCGTCGTCAATCGACGTGCTCGGGCTTGCCCTTGCGCGCGCCCTTGGCAAGCTCTTCGAGCTGCTTTTCGCTCATGCTGTCGACCATCTCGCGCGACGCGCCCTTCAGGTCGGACTTAGGGGTGTCGCCGCGCTTGGCGCTGAGCGCGGCGCCGGCGGCTTTCTGCTGAGCCCTGGATCTGGCTGGCATGACCTGTCTCCTGTCTGCCCCCGCTATCCGTTAGCGCCCCTATCCGTTAACGATCGTCCCGCCGTTGGGATGCAACACCTGGCCCGACATATAGCTGCTGTCGTCGCAGGCGAGGAACAGGAAGCAGGGCGCCACCTCATTGGGTTCGCCCGGCCGCTGCATCGGCGTGCTCTCCCCGAAATGCGCGACCTTGTCGGCGGGGGCGCCGCCGCGCGGGTTTAGCGGGGTCCAGATCGGCCCCGGCGCCACCGCGTTGACGCGGATTCCCTTCGCCACCAGATTCTCGCTCAACGACCGCGTGAAGGCGGTGATCGCCCCCTTGGTCGCGCTGTAGTCCAGCAAGCCCGGCGAGCCTTGGTACATCGTCACGCTGGTGCAATTGACGATCGCCGCGCCCTTGCGCAGATGCGGCAGCGCCGCCTGTACGAGGTAGAACATGCCGAAGATGTTGGTCGCAAAGGTGCGCTGAAGCTGGTCGGGGTCGATGTCGCGGATGTCCTCCGCCGGATGCTGTTCCCCCGCATTGTTGACGAGTATGTCGAGCCGCCCGAAGCGCTCGATCGTCCGCTCGACGATCTTCGCGCCCGCCGTGGGCTTGCCGACGTCGGCCCTGATCGCGATCGCGCGGCGCCCCTCGCCCTCGACGATCGCGACGCTGTCCGCGGCGTCCGCCTTGTTGTCCCGGTAGACGATCGCGATGTCGGCGCCCTCGCGCGCGAAAAGCGCACAGACCGCGCGGCCGATGCCGCTGTCGCCGCCGGTGACGATGGCGACCTTGCCGTCGAGCCGGCCCGATCCCGGATAGCGCGGTTCCCACCGGGGCGGGCGGTTGAGGTCGGATTCGCGGTCGCTGGGCGGATCGGCGATCGTCTTCGCCTTGCCGACCGCCTTTTCGAGCTTCGCCGCCGCGCGCTTCTTGCCGCGCTTCTCGGTGGGGGTTTCGCCGACCTTGCCGGCCTTGGGCTGCCTGGCCATCGTCGCTATCCTCGCGTTGCCGGGCGGAAATCGCCCCGATATTCGGGCTTGAGCGCGTGGATCAGCGCCGCCGACATCGGCAGGTCGATCCTGTAGCTGCCCTCGACATAGGGGCCCACTTCATAGGGACCGATCCCGATCGTCAGCCGGTCGAGCTTCTTCCCGTCGGACGAGCCGAGCCAGATCGTCTGCGCCGACGCCACCGGGCATTTGCCAAAAACGCTGTCGGTATCGCGGTTCCATTCAACGCCGCGCGCGGCCTTGGCGCGCTCGACGCCGGCGCACAGATCGTCGTTCGCCGCCTTGTCGAACGCCGCGCCGCTCGTGAACATGTCGAGCGGCTTCAGCCGTGTCGCCTTGTTACGGTCCCACACCAGCGTGTCGAAGCTCTGCATCCCGTGCGCGCCGCCCATATAGGTCCCGATCTCGGCCGACAGGCTCAGGAAGCGCGGCGTATCGGTGACGCGCTGCCAGCTCTGGAGGTGGCTGTGCGCGTGATAGGGAAAACCCTCCTTCGCCGCCGCCGCCCTGTCGCGCTCGGCGGCCGCGACCAGCGCCGCGCGCTGGACCGCGCGGTCGTTGTCGAGCCATGCCGCAAGCCCCGGAATGCGGGCTGCCTCGACCGGATAGCTGTACGCGAATTCGATGAGGTCGGTCTTTTCCTCGACCTTGTAGGCGGTCGCTTCCTTCGCCGCGACATCGGCGGCACCGTTCGGCGGCGCGCCCGAGACCGACGCCGCGGCCTCCTTTTCGGCGCGGGTCGGCGCTGCCTTTTCCGAACAGCCGGCAACAAGCAGCGCACCCATGCACAGGAGAGCCGCGGAGCGATGGGGGAATATCCTCGTCATGCGCCAACAACGCCGGGAATCGACAAAGTTTCCCTATCGGCCTAGCACGACCGCATGTTCGATTATTCCGATCTGATCCAGCCCGACAAGGGGCAGGACGCCCGCATCATCCATCTGGTCGACAAGACAAGCTATGACGATTGGCTGAAGGGGCGCAGCGCCCGCGAACGCACCGCCCTCGCCGCCGCCGGCTACAAACCCGACGGCTACGCCCACGCCATTCTGCCCGGCGACGATGCCGAAAGCTGGTCGGTGGTGACCGCGGTCGCCAATGTCGACAGCCTGTCGGCCTGGTGCCTCGCTAAGCTGGCGCGAACGCTGCCCGAAGGCCGCTACCGCGTCGAAGGCCGCCAGCCCGGCAAGGCGCTGTTCGGCTGGCTGAGCGGGCAATATCGCTTCGACGCCTATCGATCGAAGGCCGATGCGCGCGGGGGCCGCGTGCTGCTGACCACCGACGTTGCGGCGATCGCGCCGGTCGTCGCCGAGATGCGCGGCGTCGCGCTGGTCCGCGACCTCGTCAACACCCCGGCCGCCGACATGGGCCCCGCCGCACTCGAAGCCGCGGCCGAACGCATCGCCAGGGCGCACGGCGGGACGCTGACGGTGACGAAGGGCGAAGCGCTCGAACAGGGCTATCCGATGATCCACGCGGTCGGCCGCGCCGCCGCGCGCCACCATGCGCCGCGCCTGATCGAGATCGTCTGGGGCAAGGAAGATCATCCGCGCATCGCGCTGGTCGGCAAGGGGATCGCGTTCGACAGCGGCGGGCTCGACATCAAGCCCGCGGCGGGGATGCGGCTGATGAAGAAGGACATGGGCGGTGCCGCGCACGTTCTCGCGCTCGCCGAACTCGTCATGGCGACCGGCCTTCCCGTCCGCCTGCATTGCCTCGTCGCGGCGGCGGAGAACGCCATATCGGCCGACGCCTTCCGCCCCGGCGACGTGCTGCGCAGCCGCAAGGGACTGACGGTCGAGATCGGCAACACCGACGCCGAGGGACGGCTCGTGCTCGCCGATGCGCTGGCGAAGGCGGGCGAGGATGCTCCCGAGCTGGTCGTCGACTTCGCGACGCTGACCGGCGCCGCGCGCGTCGCGCTCGGCCCCGATCTTCCGGCGCTCTATGCGAACGACGATGCGCTCGCCGACGAACTGCTGAAAGGCGGCGTCGAGCGCGACGATCCGCTGTGGCGGATGCCGCTGTGGGACGGCTATGCCGACCTTCTCGAAACCGACATCGCCGACCTCGGCAATGCCGGGACGTCGGCGTTCGCGGGGTCGATCACCGCCGCGCTGTTCCTCAAGCGCTTCGTTCCCGAAGGCGCGGCCTGGGCGCATTTCGATACCTTCGCGTGGCGCCCCTCGGCGAAGCCCGGGCGGCCGAAGGGCGGCGCGGCGCTGGGACTGCGCGCGGCATGGGCGATGCTGCAAGGACGCTACGACCGGCGCGGCAAGGCCTGAACATCCTTGATAAAGCGCGTCCCGCTGGTCTAATGGCGCGCGATTGTCCGCCCCGGCGGACCTCATCCATTTTCAGGACGGCTAGTGAAAGCAGAGATTGGCGATAAATCCGCGGCGAGCCGGGTACGCATGGGGCGCCCCGGCGCGGCCGGTGCGGGCCGCGACCGCTTCGCCCTCGCCGGAACGTCGCAGCCGTTCGACCCCCGCGTCGTCGCGATCCGCCCCGACCTCGCCGACATCGCGGTTGCCGGCCACTATTTCGCCCCGCACTATGCCGCGCCGATGATGCGGAGCTGCGTGCTTCCGGCGACGGCGCTGCGCGCCGACCCGGCGCCCGACGCCCGGCAGACGAGCGAGTTGCTGTTCGGCGAGGCCTTCGCGCTGCTCGACCTCACCGGCGGCTGGGCGTGGGGCTACAGCCTTGCCGATCATTATGTCGGCTATCTCGCCGCCGAAGCGCTCGGCGCACCGATCGCCCCGACCCACCGCGTCGCGGCCGCGGAGGCGATCCTGCACAGCGCGCCCGACGCCGCCAGCGGCGGATCGGCCATCCTGCCGCGCGGCGCGCTGGTCATGGGCGAGGAGCAGGGCGAATGGCTCGCGACGCCGCACGGTTTTCTGCCCCGCGCCGCGCTGGTCGAAGCGGACGGCCGCGACGACGATCCAGCCGGCATAGCCGAAGCGCTGGTCGGCGCACCCTATCTGTGGGGCGGCCGCACCGCGAAGGGCATCGACTGCTCAGGGCTCGTCCAGCTGGCCTGGAGCGCGGCGGGCGTTCCGCTTCCGCGCGACAGCGACCTGCAGTTCGCGGCGCTCGGTCCCGACAGGGCGGTCGATCCGGCCGCTCTCGCGCGCGGCGACCTCGTCTTCTTTCCCGGCCATGTCGGCATCATGACGGACCCCGAAACGATCGTCCATGCAAGCCGGCATTGGGGCGCGGTCAAGGCGGAGCCGCTCGCCGAGCTGGTCGCGCGCGTCGCGGCCGAAGGCAAGGATCCGCCGATCATCGGCGCCCGGCGGCCGGGGCAGGCATGACACACACGGTCTTCATCGACGGCGCCGCCGGAACCACCGGCCTTGAGATCGCCGAGCGGCTCGCGGGGCGGGCCGAATTCACCCTGCTCACGCTCGACGATGCGCGGCGCAAGGACGCGGCGGCACGGCGCGAGGCGCTGAACGCCGCCGATTTCGTCATCCTCTGCCTACCCGACGACGCGGCACGGCAGGCGGTGGCGATGATCGACAACGACCGCACGCGCGTGATCGACGCCTCGACCGCGCACCGCGTCGCCCCGGGCTGGATCTACGGCTTTCCGGAGGTCAGCGGCCATGACGCGGTCGCGCAGGCCGCGCGCGTCTCCAACCCCGGCTGCTATTCGACCGGCTTCATCGCGCTCGTCGCGCCGCTCGTCCGCGCGGGTCTGCTGCCCGCCGACTGGCCCTATATCTGTCATGCGGTCAGCGGCTATTCGGGCGGCGGCAAGGCACTGATCGAACGCTTCGAGGCCGACCGCGACATCGCCTGGCGTGGCTATGCGCTGGCACTCGGCCACAAGCATGTGCCGGAGATGCAGGCGCGCTGCGGTCTGGCTGTCGCCCCGCTCTTCTCGCCCGCCGTCGTCCCCGCGCATCGCGGCATGATGGTCGAGGTGCCGCTGCCGCTCGCGGCGATGCCCGGCGGCGCCTCGCCCGACGCGCTACGCGGCGCGCTCGCCGATCATTATGCGGGCAGCGCGGTCGTCGCGATGGGCACGGCGCCCGAAAGCGGTGAAATGCTGCTGCGCGCCTCCGACGGCGGCAGCGACCGGCTCGACCTGTTCCTGTTCGCCAACGCCGATGCCAGCCAGGTCCGGCTCATCGCGCGCCTCGACAATCTGGGCAAGGGCGCCAGCGGCGCCTGCATCCAGAACCTCAACATCATGGCGGGTTTGCCCGAGACCGCGGGGCTGCGCCTGTAAAGCGTCGCCGCGCTCAGTGAACGGTATCGAGCGGGGCCTCGATCGACAGATAGGTGATCAGGCGCTCGATTTGTCGCCAGCGCGCGAAATGAACATGGTTGCCCAGCACGCGATATTGCTCAGCGCGCGCCGCCGCGGCGAAGCCCGCTTCCTCGCCATGGTCGCGGATCAGCGCATCGGCTTCGTCGACCGCCGCGCGGTCGGCCAGGAAAGGTGCGGGCAGCTGCATGGAAACCCCGATCCGTTGCATCGAACCCGCCATCTAGCGCCACCGCCTCACCGCGCCGTTCCCAACCGTGATGAACGATCCGGTAAGGTTAACGCGCATGTGCCTTGCCGCCCGTGTTTCGCGCTTTGCCGCGGCGAAGCGCCGGTGTAGACAGGCGCCATGCGCAAGATCGTCAAATATGCCGCCCTCGTCCTGCTGTTGATCCTGATCGCCGGCGGCGTCGTCCTCTACATCATGTCGCGCCCCGACGTGGCACGCTTCTCGACCGCCGAGCTCAGCGGCCGGGTGCCGGTGATGGCCTCGCAGCATCCCGAGGCGTTTCCGACGATGAACGTCCCCGAGGCGACGAGCTGGCCGGCGGGCGAGGCACCGCGGGCTGCCGAAGGTCTGACCGTCGCGCGCTTCGCCGACGGGCTCGACCACCCGCGCGCGATGCTGGTGCTGCCCAATGGCGACGTACTGGTCGCCGAGGCGCAGAGCCCGCCGCGCGAGGATGGCGGGATCGAAGGCAAGGTGATGAAATCACTGATGGGCAAGGCGGGCGCCGGCGGCGTGTCGGCAAACCGCATCACGCTGCTGCGCGACGCCGACGGCGACGGCAAGGCGGAGGTGCGCAGCGCCTATATCACCGGCCTCAACTCGCCCTACGGCATGGCGCTGGTGAAGGATACGCTCTACGTCGCCAACACCGATGCCATTCTCGCCTTCCCCTATGTCGAGGGCGCGACGAAGATGACGGGCCAGGCGAAGAAGATCGCCGACCTGCCCGCAAAGGGCACCAACCGCCACTGGACGAAAAGCCTCGCCGCGGCACCCAATGGCTGGCTCTATGTCGGCGTCGGCGCCGACAGCAACATCGGCGAAAAGGGCATGGCGAACGAGGTGAAGCGCGCCTCGGTGCTCGAGGTACGGCCGGAGAACGGCTATGTGCGGACGTTCGCCGCGGGCATCCGCAACCCCGTCGGCCTCGCCTTCTACCCCGGCAGCGACCAGCTCTGGACCGTGGTCAACGAACGCGACATGCTGGGCAGCGACCTCGTCCCCGACTATCTGGCCGAGATCGACGAAGGCGATTTCTATGGCTGGCCCTGGTATTATTGGGGCGGCTACATCGATCCGCGCGTTGCGCCGCCCGAGGAGGATCAGCGCCAATATACCAAGCGCCCCGCCTATGGCCTCGGCGCGCATGTCGCGCCGCTGGGGATGACTTTCACCCAGGGGCTCGACCTTGGCGAACGCTGGGCGAACGGCGTGCTGGTCGCGCGCCACGGATCGTGGAACCGCGAACCCGCGACGGGCTATGACGTCGTCTTCGTCCGGTTCGGCGCCAACAAGCGCCCCGCCGACGCGCTGCCCGTCATCCTCCTCGACCGCTTCCTCGCCGCCGACGGCAAGACGACGCGCGGCCGCCCCGCCGACGTCAAGGTCGCGAAAGACGGCAGCGCGCTGGTTGCCGACGACACCGGCGGCGTGATCTGGCGGGTCGCGAAGGCAGGATAATCGGGACCGTCCCTGTCATTGCGAGCAAAGCGAAGCCATCCAGAACATCGAGCGTCAAATCCGAACCATTTGCCCTGAGCTTGTCGAAGGGCCGTTCTTTCTTTTGGCGCCGCAAGAAAAGAGCGGTGCTTCGACAAGCTCAGCACGAACGGCAGGAAGGGTAACGCAGATTTAACGCTCGATGCTCCAGAGGCGCAACACCGCTCTGGATGACTTCGCTTTGCTCGCAATGACGAATGGCTACGCGGGCATCACACCCGCATTGGCATCAGCACATAGAGCGCCGGGCTTTTCTCGCTTTCGCGGATCAGCGTCGGGGCATTGGCGTCGGCCAGATGCAGTTCGACCGTGTCGCCGTCGACCTGCCCCAAGATGTCGCTGAGATAGCGGGCGTTGAAGCCGATCTCCAGCGGCTCGCTGTCGTATCCGGCGGGCAGTTCCTCGGCCGCGGTGCCGTTTTCGGGACTGGTCACCGACAGGGTGATGCGATCCTTGTCGAGCCCGACCTTCACCGCGCGCGTCTTTTCGCTCGCGATCGTCGACACGCGGTCGACGCCCTGGAACAGGCTCTTGGGATCGACCTTCAGCAGCTTGTCGTTCGCGGTCGGGATGACACGGCTATAATCGGGAAAGGTGCCGTCGATCAGCTTCGACGTCAGCACCGCATGGCCGAGCTGGAAGCGGATCTTGGTCGCCGACAGGCTGACCTCGACGTTGCCCTCGGCCTCGTCGAGCAGCTTGCGGATCTCGCCGACGCATTTGCGCGGCACAATCACGTCGGGCATCGCGCTCGCACCATCGGGCCGCGTCACCGTATAGCGCGCGAGGCGGTGGCCGTCGGTTGCCGCGGCCTTCAGCACCGGCCCGCTCGCATCCTCCGCGACGTGCAGGAAGATGCCGTTGAGATAATAGCGCGTTTCCTCGGTCGAGATGGCGAAGCGCGTCTTGTCGATGATCTGGATCAGCTCGGCGACCGGCAGCTCGAAGCTGGTCGGCAGGTCGCCCTCGGCGATCACCGGAAAATCGTCGCGCGGCAGCGTCGGCAGGTTGAAGTTCGAGCGGCCGGCCTTGACCTGCATCTTGCCGTCGGCGGCGGCGAGGCTGACCTCAGCCCCCTCGGGCAGCTTGCGTGCGATCTCGAACAGCGTATGCGCCGACACGGTCGTCGTGCCGGGCGTTTCGACCTTCGCGGCGACGGTCTCGACGACCTGAAGGTCGAGGTCGGTCGCCATCAGTTTCAACTGCCCGCTGGCGTCGGCTTCGATCAGGACGTTCGACAGGATCGGAATGGTATTGCGCCGTTCGACCACCGACTGGACGTGGCCGAGGCTCTTCAGAAGCACTGCGCGTTCGATCGTCGCTTTCATTCTTGTCCGCCATCCTGTGTCTTGCGGGAGAAGTCCCTGCGGGGGCGGGCGATTCGGCGCCCCGATTCCCTGCCCCCGAAAATGCCAACCTTCCTTACCGAACGCATCGCGCCGCGCAACCCAATGCTTGCAAAGCCGAGCGTTTCGCGCAATCGGACCGGATGCGCCCGGCGCTTTTCCTCCTCCTGCTCGCGGCGCTGCCGGCCGCCGCCTGGGCGGCCCCGCGCACCGCGCTCGGCGTCTTCGACGGCTGGGGCGCCTTTCGCGAGGCGGCGACGCCGCGCTGCTACGCCATCGCCGCGCCCGCGGCGACGATCGGCACGCCCCGCGCGAAGGCCTATGCCAGCGTCGGCTATTGGCCCAAGGCGCGCATCCGCGGCCAATTCTATGTTCGCCTGTCGAAACCGCGCGGCGCCAACCGCGAATTGCGGCTGACCGTCGGCAGCCGCCGTTTCATCCTCACGGGCAACGGCGTCCATGGCTGGGCGAGCGACGCCCGCATGGACGCCGCGATCATCGCCGCGATGCGTTCGGCCCCGAGCATGAGCGTCGAGAGCGGCACCGAAAGCGGCGGCGCGATCGCCGACACCTACCGCCTGCGCGGCGCGGCGACCGCGATCGACGCGGCGGCGCTGGGATGCGCGCGGGCGGGGTAGCGCCTTCGCTGCGCCGTGCCTACTTCCGCGCCGCCTTCGCCTCCGGCGCCAGCGTTTCGACGACCTCGCCCGCCGCGTTGAGGAATTCGATCGCGCCATAGCCTTCGGGGGTCACCGTCAGCCGCACCCGCGCCCGGTCCTCCGCATCGGCAAGCGCCACCGATGGCGTGCCGTCCGCCGCAACGTCCAGCTTGATCCGGGTCGAGGTCGCCACGCCGGGAACCAGACGATTTCCCAGCGCCGGCTCGCGAAGCAGCGGCGGCGCCTGGTTGATCGAGAAGCTCACCGCGCCGTCGGGCGCGACACGCCAGCCGATGGCATCCTGCGCCGGATGGTCGAGCGCCAGCACCGCCATGCTGCCGTCCGGCAGGTCGGCGACGCCGAACCCGCCCCGCTCGCTACCCCTGGCATCGTAGAGGATCAGTCCCGACACGTCGAACGCCCGCTTGTACTGGATGCCGTCGATGATCGGCGCCGGCGTGTCGGCGGCCAAGGTCATGCGGATCGTTCCGTCGTCTCCGACGATGTCGATTCGCTTGGCGGTAATGCGCTCGTGATCGACCGATTCGACGCGCACGGCGGGATCGCGATCGGCGATGATCTTCTCGAGCGTCTCGATCGAAGGCGCCGCCGACCGGGCGATCGCGGGCGCCGCGGTCAGCGATCCGACGAGCAGCAAGGGAAGGGCATATCGCGGGGGCATGATGGTATCTCGCAGAAAAGAGGGGAGGAACCGATGAGAACGACCCGATCGGCGTGCCCTTATCCTTGCCCGTTGGCGGCCGGAACCGTCAAGCATTCGCTCCCTTTTCTTCCGAGCGGATGGATCGTTACGCCGACCGACACGGATTCGACAGATTGTTGCGATGACGCTTGCCCCCACCCGCTTCTTTGCGCATGATCGCGGATGACTGCCGGGGACGCGTCCAGCAGAAAGACGCGCCCTGCCCGGTCGAACGATTGGGATGAGGAGACAGCAAGATGAACGCGCCCGTGCGCTGTGACGGTACCGCCCGCGAGCGGCACAAGACGCTCGATTTCATCGGTTTGCGCGCCCATGCGACGACCGTTGGGCTGATCCAGCTTTGCGAGGAGCTGATGAACGCCGGCGTGCTGAGCGCAGAGGGATTGCAGCGGATCAAGGATGCGATCCGCATGGAACTGACCGTGTGCAATGCCCGGATTTCAGGGCAGTCTAACTTCGACGACACGCTGCGCCGCCGCCTCGACGCGATCTTTCCGCAGGCGCCCGGCCGCCCGCCCGAGGAGCCGGTCGGCCCGCTCACCGATTTCGAGGAAGCGATCGAGGAAGGCCTGCCGCACTGAGATGAAGGCGGGCGATGCGCGATTGCGCAAGCCCCCCTTCCCTCCTATATCGCCGCGCATCATGCAGATTCCCGGCCATATCGACCCGGTCACGACCGGCACCGTGCCGTTGCGCGGCGGCAACCGCATCGACCTGGTCGGGTTGACGCGCGAAGGGATTCGCGCCGCGCTGGAGGAAGCCGGGCTCGACGCCAAGGCGGCCAAGCTGCGCGCCAAGCAGATCTGGCACTGGATCTATCACCGCGGCGTCACCGAATTCGATGCGATGACCGACATCGCCAAGACGATGCGTCCGTGGCTGACCGAGCGGTTCATCGTCGGCCGTCCCACCGTCGTCACCGCGCAGGTGTCGAACGACGGCACCCGCAAATGGCTGCTCGCCGCCGCCGACGGCCAGGAATATGAGATGGTGTTCATCCCCGACGCGGATCGGGGAACGCTGTGCGTGTCGAGCCAGGTCGGCTGTACCCTCAACTGCCGCTTCTGCCACACCGGCACCATGCGCCTCGTCCGCAATCTGGGGGCGGGCGAGATCGTCGGGCAGGTACTGCTCGCGCGCGACGCACTCGGCGAATGGCCGAAGGGAACGATGGCAGGGGGTGCGGAAGACGAGGAAGACGACGCCGGCCACTACACCGCCGATGGCCGCATGCTCACCAACATCGTGATGATGGGGATGGGCGAGCCGCTCTACAATTTCGACGAGGTCAAGAGCGCGCTGAAGATCGTCATGGACGGCGACGGGCTGGCGCTGTCCAAGCGCCGCATCACCCTGTCGACGAGCGGAGTCGTGCCGATGATGGCGCGCGCGGGCGAGGAGATCGGCGTCAACCTCGCGGTATCGCTCCACGCGGTCAGCAAGGAAATCCGCGACGAGATCGTGCCGCTCAATCGCAAATACGGCATCGAGGAATTGCTCGCTGCCTGCGCCGCCTATCCGGGTGCGAACAATGCGCGGCGCATCACCTTCGAATATGTGATGCTGAAGGACAAGAACGACGGCGACGCCGACGCGCGCGAACTGGTGCGACTGCTCAAGCAGTACCGGCTGCCCGCGAAGGTCAACCTGATTCCGTTCAACCCGTGGCCCGGCGCGCCCTATGAATGCTCGCCGCCCGAGCGGGTGCGCGCGTTCAGCAACCTGATTTTCGAGGCGGGGATTTCGGCGCCGATCCGTACCCCGCGCGGACGCGACATCATGGCCGCCTGCGGCCAGCTCAAGAGCGCGGCGACCAAGCCCACGCGCGCCGAACTCGACCGCATCGCCGAGGAAAAGCAGGCCGCGCTGGGCTAAAGCATGATGACTTTGGAAGGACTCGTCATTGCGAGCGGCGAAGCCGCGCGGCAATCCAGAGTGGCGTAAACCGCCCTGGATTGCTTCGCTCCGCTCACAATGACGCAAGTCGGTCAATCCAAAGTCATCAGGTCTAAGCGCTAACCGGCTTCGCCGAAATCAAGCTCCCAACCGTCATCCCAGCGAAAGCCGGGATCGCTGTCGACCCGACCAAAACCCGCAAGCAATTCCAGCTTTCGCGGGATGACGAGGTCTGCTCGCATCCAACCGTGTTGCAAAAACAACACAGGTAAGAAAATTGTCTTATTCTGAACGATCCATTCATGGCAGCGACAGGCCGCAACCCCATTTAGGGGCCGGGTCGCGACCCAACAGGGCGCGTCCCGATTGAAGAAAAAAGGAAAATGACATGAAAAAGTTCGCAGTTGCCGCCGCTCTCCTCACCGCGGTCGTTGCCACCCCCGCCCTTGCCGCCGACGGCGGCGAAGCTCGCGTCGAAGTGCGCGGCGGCTACATCTCGGGCGGCGGGCTCGACGACGCCACGCTCGGCATCGCGGGCGGCTATGACCTGAACGCCGGCCAGACGACCTTCATCGGCGCCGAGATTGCCGGCGACAAGGTTCTCAAGAAGGGCTTTGACGTCCAGTTCTCGGCCGGTGGCCGCGCGGGCGCCAATGTCGGCACCAACGGCAAGGCTTATGTCAACGCGGGTTACACCTTCGGCCAGATCGACGACCCTTATGTCGGCGCCGGCTATCAGCACAAGCTGGGCCAGAACGTCTATGGCAAGATCGAATATCGCCATCAGTTCATCAACAACTTCAGCGACCACGACACCTTCGGCGTCGGCGTCGGCCTCGCCTTCTAAGGCGACCGCCAGAGTTGAAAGGGGAAGGGGCGCACCGCAGTGCGCCCCTTTTTCATTGGTGTCAGGGCGCCGGGACGGTCATGCCCTCAGCGCGTCGATCGGAGCGCCGAAATTGATATGATAGGCCTGCCCGCCGAGCACCAGCGCGGGCACCGAGCGGACCCCGGCGCTTTCGGCTTCCGTGACGCGGCCCGGTGTTTCGCCCAGATGGACGCTTTCGACGTCGTAGCGCGCGGGGTCGATCGCGTCGGCCACCACCTGCTCGGCGTCGAGGCAGACGCTGCATCCGGCATGATAGAAAATCGCCTTCTCAGTCATGGTTCGTCTCCTTTTAAAAAGTATCGAGTCGATACCATATATCTGTCATGCCCACCGGGATTGTGCAAATGGTTTTTAGTCGATACTAAAAAGAGATGACGCAGGATCTGGCCGACATGCTGACGCGTACCGCGCGCCTGATCGCGGGCGACGGCCACGCCGCGGGGCTCAAGCCCGTGCAGTGGCAGGCGCTGCGCTATCTGGCCGCCGCGAACCGCTTTTCGCGCACGCCGGGGGCGCTCGCCGCATGGCTGGGGCAGACCAAGGGAACGGTGTCACAGACCGTGGCGGCGCTCGAACGCAAGGGGCTCGTCGCGCGGACGGGCGACGCGGGCGACCGGCGGCTGGTCCGGCTCGCCCTCACAACCCAAGGGGAGACACTGCTCGCCTCCGCCCCCGACACCATTGCCGAGGCGATGCTCGCCCCGATGGCGCCGGCCGACCGCGCGGCGCTGGAGGCGCTGCTCGCCCGGATGCTCGGCGGCTTTCTGGCCGCGCGCGGTCACCGCCCCTTCGGCCTATGCGCCGACTGCCGGCATTTCCGCCGCGCTGTCGAAGGCGGAAACCCGCATCGCTGCGCCTTGCTCGGCGTGCCGCTCGACGAAACCGATTCGCGCGCGATCTGCATCGAGCAGGAGGCCGCATGAGCATTGCCATCGACGCGCTTCTGACCGGCAAGGCGCGCGCCTTCGGCGACCGGGGCGAACCGAGCGCGATCGGCAAGACGCCCGTCGCCGGGTCACGGCACGTCGGCTTCCTCGGCATCGCGGGCGACGAGCAGGGCGACCTGACCGTGCATGGCGGTCCCGACAAGGCGATCCATCATTATCCGCGCGACCATTATCCCTGGTGGATCGAGCGGCTGGGCGGCCATCCGCTGCTTACCGCGCCCGGTGCGTTCGGAGAGAATCTGTCGACCTGCGACATGGTCGAGGATGCAGTGTGCATCGGCGACCGCTACCGGCTCGGCACCGCGCTGATCGAGGTCAGCCAGGGGCGCCAGCCGTGCTGGAAGCTCGGCCACCGCTTCGGCATCGCAAGCGTGCCCGCGACGGTGGTGAAGAGCGGCCGCAGCGGCTGGTATTACCGGGTGATCGAGGAAGGGGCGGTCGCGGCGGGCGACACGCTCGATCTGATCGCGCGGCCGCTGCCCGACTGGACGATCGCGCGCGTCTTCGCGCTGCTGATCGGCGGCGCCGGAAAGCGCGAGCCGGCGGCGATCCGCGATCTGGCGGCGCTCGACGCGCTGGCGGGAAACTGGCGCAGGCGCGCCGAGAAGCTGATCACGCCCTGACGCTACCCGGCGGCGGGTAGCGCCGCCTCGACCAGCGGTGCAAGGCCCTGCACGACGATTTTCACTCCCTCGGCATTGGGATGCAGATGGTCGGCGAGCATCAGCGACGGGTCGGTGACGACATTGTCGAGGATGAAGGGATAGAAGCTGACCCCATATTTCGCGGCAAGATCGGGATATATGGGATTGAATTTCTTTTCGTAATCGCTGCCGAGATTGGGTGCCGCCATCATCCCGGTGAGCAGCACCGGGATATCGCGCCGCTTGAGTTCCGCCAGCATCGCGTCGAGGTTGGCGCGTGTCTGATCGGGACCGATGCCGCGCAGCATGTCGTTGCCGCCGAGCCCTAGCAGCACGAGCGCGGGTTTCTGTCGTGCATTGTCGAGGACATAGGCCAGCCGCTGGCGTCCCGCCGCGCTGGTATCGCCCGACACGCCGGCATTCTGCACCCGCGTCACGACGCCATCGGCGGTCAGCGCGGCCTGAAGTTGCGGCGCCAGCCCCTCTTTCGGTCCGAGCTGATAGCCCGCATAAAGGCTGTCGCCGAACGCGATGACCAGCGGCGCATCGGCGGGGATCGCGGGCGCGGCCTGCGCATGCGACGCCCCGTCGTCCTTCGGGGCCGCGGGCGCATCCGCCGACCCGCAACCCGCGAGCGGTTGGCAAAGCGCGAGCATGCAACCATATAGCAGCATCGAACGCCATCCGGCCGTTTTCATCTCCAAAGGGTCCTTTCTTGACCGACGCGCTCTCCGCATCGCCCGAACCGGCGATCGCCGCCCATAATGTGACGCTGACGCTGGGGACCGGCAAGGCCCCGGTCGAAATTTTGCGTGGGGTCGATCTGACGGTCGACGCGGGCGCTTCGGTCGCGCTGCTCGGCCCCTCGGGCTCGGGCAAAAGCTCGCTGATGGCGGTGCTTGCGGGGCTCGAGCGCGCAAGCGGCGGGACGATCCGCGTCGCCGGCCTCGATTTCGGCACGATGGACGAGGATGCGCTCGCACGGGCGCGGCGCGGACGGATCGGGATCGTGCTCCAGGCTTTCCACCTGCTCCCAACGATGACCGCGCTCGAAAATGTCGCGGTGCCGCTCGAACTCGCCGGCCACGCCGATCCGTTCGGACGCGCGCAGGCGGAGCTGGAGGCGGTCGGGCTTGGCCACCGCCTGACGCATTATCCCGCACAGCTTTCGGGCGGCGAGCAGCAGCGCGTCGCCATCGCGCGCGCGATGGCGGGCGAGCCCGCGATCATCTTCGCCGACGAGCCGACCGGCAACCTCGATACCGCGACCGGCCACGCGATCATCGACCTGATCTTCGCGCGCCGCGCCGCGTTGGGCGCCACGCTGCTCATCATCACCCACGACCCGGCGCTCGCCGATCATTGCGACCGCGTCGTCGTGATGCACGACGGCCGGATCGAGGAGCGGGCTGCATGAACTGGCCCATCCTTCGAAGGGGCGCGAATTGACCCCCGCCCTCGCCACGCTCTGGCGGATCGCGCGGCGCGACCTCGCCGCGCGCATCCGCGGCCTGCGGCTGCTCGCGGTCTGCCTGTTCCTCGGCGTCGCGACGCTCGCCGCGATCGGCAGCCTGACCAGCGGCATCACCGCCGAGCTCGAGGCGCGCGGCCAGACGATCCTCGGCGGCGACCTCCAGCTCGCGCTGCCGCAGCGGCAGGCGAGCGCCGAAGAGATGGCGGCGTTCCGCCTCGCGGGAGCAACCTCCGCCACGGTACGGATGCGCGCGATGGCGAATGCGCCGGACGGCGAGGCCTTGCTCGCCGAACTGAAGGCGGTCGACGACGCCTATCCGCTCTATGGCACGATGCGGCTGGCGAGCGGCGCACGGCGCGGCCCCCCGCCACCGGGAACGGTCTGGATCGGGGCCGACCTCGCCTCGCGGCTCGGGCTGGAACCGCAATCGAGTGTGAAGTTCGGCGAAAAAGCGTTCCGAATCGACGGTATCATCGCCGACGAGCCCGACCGACTGGGCGAGGGATTCACGCTAGGGCCGGTCGCGATCATCGGCATCGACGACCTGCCGGCGACGCAGCTCATCCAGCCGGGCAGCCTCTATGAAAGCAAGTATCGCATCCGCCTGCCAGCGGGCGCCGATCCGGCCGCGGTGGGCAAGAGCCTGACCACCGCCTTTCCCGATGCGGGCTGGGACGTCACCGACCGCGGCAACGGCGCACCGGGAACGCGCCGCTTCATCGAGCGCATGGGGCAGTTCCTGTCGCTCGTCGGGCTCGCGGCGCTGGTGATCGCCGGGATCGGCGTCGGCAACGGCGTCGCCAGCTATCTCGCGGGAAAGCGGCCCGGCCTCGCCACGCTGAAGGTGCTGGGCGCCGACAGTGCGACCGTCGCGCGCATCTATGGCTTGCAGATTCTGACCGTGGCGGCGCTCGCCATCGTCGCCGGGCTTGCCGCCGGTGCCGTCGCGCCGGCAGCGATCGGCGCGATCGCGGGCGACGTGCTGCCGGTGCGCCCCGGTTTCGCGCTCTATCCGCTGCCGCTCGCGGTCAGCGCCGCCTATGGCCTGCTGATCGCCGTTGCCTTCGCGCTGCCGCCGCTCGCGGCGACCCGCCGCGTTCCCGCCGCCGGGCTCTACCGCGCGACGGTGAGCGGAGCCGGACGGATCGAGGCGCGCGTGCTGGCGGCGGTCGGCGTCGCCTTCGCCGCCATCGTCGCGCTCGCGGTCGCGACGGCGCGCGAGCCGCTGTTCGCGCTGGGCTTCGTCGCCGCAGCCGCCGCCCTGCTCGTCGTGCTGGTCGGGCTCGGCTGGCTGGTGCGGCGCGTCGCGGGCGGCCTTCCGCGACCGCGCCGCCCGCTGCCGCGTCTCGCCCTCGCCAATCTCCACCGCCCCGGCGCCGCGACCGGCGCGCTCGTCGTCGCGCTCGGGCTCGGCCTCACGCTGTTCGTCGCGCTCGCGGCGATCCAGACGAGCATCACGGCGGAGATCGCGCGCACCGTGCCGCAGCGCGCACCGAGCTTCTTCATCCTCGATATCCCGCGCGACCGCGCCGCCGATTTCCGGTCGCTGGTGACGCGCGCCGATCCCGATGCCGCGATCAACATGATCCCGGCGCTGCGCGGCAGCGTCACCGAGTTCCGGGGCCAGCGCGTCGACGAACTGGCCGAACTGCCGGAGGGCGCGTGGGTGCTGCGCGGCGACCGCGGCCTGACCTACAGCGCGACGTTGCCCGCGGGCAGCACGCTCGTCGCCGGCCGCTGGTGGGATGCAGGCTATCGGGGCCCACCGCTCGTCAGCGTCGAGCGGGAGGTCGCGGCGTCGCTGGGACTGCGGCTCGGCGACACGCTCGGCGTCAACGTGCTGGGGGTGGAAGTGCAGGCGAAGGTCGCCTCCTTCCGCACCGTCGATTGGGAGAATTTCGGGCTCAACTACGTGCTCGTCTTCTCGCCCGGCACCTTCGACGCGGCGCCGCACAACATGGTCGCGACCGTGGCCGTGGGACCGACGGCAGAAACCGAACTCGCGCGGAGCGTGCCGCGCGACTTTCCCTCGGCCTCGCTGATCGCGGTGCGCGACGTCGTCAGCCAGGTCACGACCCTTCTCACCCAGATGAGCCAGGCGATCGCGGTCGCGGCAAGCATCGCGATCCTCGCGGGCATCGCGGTGCTGATCGGCGCGATCGCCGCCAGCCGCGAGCGGCGCGTCTACGACAGCGTGATCCTGAAGCTGCTCGGCGCGACGCGCGGACAGATATTGGGCGCGCAGGCGCTCGAATATGCGGCGCTGGCCAGCATCGTCGCTTTGCTCGCGCTGGGGCTCGGGCTCGCCGCGGCCGCCTATGTCGTCGTCGAGCTGTTCGATTTCACCTTCGCGCCCGATCCGCTGATCGTCGGCCTGACATTGCTCGGCGGTGCCGGCCTCGCCTTCCTGATCGGCATCGCGGGAAGCTGGCCCCTGCTCTCGGCCCGCCCCGCACAGGCGCTGCGAAGCCTCTAGTTCAGCAGCCGCACCACGGCGGAGACGGCGGCGACGCCCAGCACGACCGCCACCGTCGCCTGCCAGACATGCGGCGCCACGCGACCGAAGTGGCGGCCGCCAAGCCGGTTGCCCAGCCACATCGGCAGGAACAGCAGCACGGCCAGCAGGAACAGCCGCAACGTCGCCAGCCCGACCCACATCGACGCGAGCGTCCCGGCGATGGCGGTCGCAAAGAAGATCAGCAGCATCGACGCCCGCGCCACGCGCGGTTCGAGGGGACGCCGGTAATAGAAGGGAACGACCGGAGGCCCCGGCATCGCCGCAAAACCCGTCAATATCCCAGCGGCGAGCCCGGTGCCCCCGATTGCGAGCCGGCCCGGCTGATGTCCCTCGGGCTGCTTGGGCAGCAGCACCGCGACGAAGGCACCCACCGCGACACTGGTGATGAGCAACCGCGCGACATCGGGCGTCACGCCTTTCAGCGCCAGCATCCCCAGCGGCGTCGTGACCACCGCGATCAGCGCGATCGGAATCGCGCTCGCGCGGTCCGAATCGTGGATGATCGGCCCCAGCCCGACCGGACCGATCAGCAGTTGCAGCAGGATGCCCAGCGTCACCGCCTGCGTCGGCGCGATGATCAGGCCGAGCAGCGGCACGAGGATGATCGCCATGCCGAAGCCGGTGAGTCCGCGCACATAGGCGGCGCCGAACGTCATCGCCGCCGCCCCCGCGATCGTCAGCGGCGCGAGGCCGACCAGATCGTCGAGGCCCGTCAAGCGGGCCGCAGGTCCGGCGGCGTCGCCTCGTCCTTCAGCATCGCGATCGCCTCGGCAAGCGGCAGGATGCGCTGGCCGTCCTGGCCGAGAGTGCGGATCGCGACCGTCCCTTCCTCGGCTTCGCGCTTGCCGACGACGAGGAGGTAAGGAACCTTCGCCAGGCTGTGTTCGCGCACCTTGTAGTTGATCTTCTCGTTGCGCAGGTCGGTTTCGACGCGGATGCCCGCCGCCGCAAGCTGCGCCGCGGCGCCCGTGGCATAATCGTCGGCGTCGCTGACGATCGTCGCGACCACAGCCTGCACGGGCGCGAGCCAGGTCGGGAAGCGACCCGCATAATGTTCGATCAATATGCCGATGAAGCGCTCGTAGCTGCCGAAGATCGCGCGGTGCAGCATGATCGGCCGGTGCCGCTCGCCGTCCTCGCCGATATAGCTGGCGTCGAGCCGCTCGGGCAGCACGCGGTCGGACTGGATCGTGCCGACCTGCCACGTCCGCCCGATGGCGTCGGTCAGGTGCCATTCGAGCTTGGGCGCATAGAAGGCCCCCTCGCCCGGCAGTTCCCCCCAGCCATAGTCGTCGGTCGCGAGCCCCGCGCGCACCACGGCGTCGCGCAGCTCGGCCTCTGCGACGTCCCAGACCTCATCGCTGCCGAAGCGATTGTCGGGCCGCAGCGCGAGCTTGATCGCATAGGAGAAACCGAAATCCTTGTAGATGCGGTCGGCGAGTTGGCAGAAGCTCTGCACCTCGTCGATGATCTGGTCCTCGCGGCAGAAGATATGCGCGTCGTCCTGTGTGAACTGGCGCACGCGCATCAGCCCGTGCAACGCGCCGTGCGGCTCGTTGCGGTGGCAGCAGCCGTTCTCGTAGATGCGCAGCGGCAGGTCGCGATAGGACTTGATCCCCTGGCGAAAGATCAGGACGTGCGCCGGGCAGTTCATCGGCTTGAGCGCCATCCATTCGGCGGCGTCGGAGACGAGCGGGCCCTCGTCCTCGGTGTTCGGCACCTCGTCGGGGATGACGAACATATTCTCGCGATACTTGCCCCAATGGCCCGACTGCTCCCACTGGCGCGCATCCATCACCTGCGGGGTCTTGACCTCCTTGTAGCCCGCGCCGTCGATCGCGCGGCGCATATAGGCCTCGAGTTCGCGCCAGACGATATAGCCCTTGGGGTGCCAGAAGACGCTGCCGTGCGCTTCCTGCTGGAGGTGAAACAGGTCCATCTCCTGCGCCAGCCGGCGATGGTCGCGCTTCGCGGCTTCCTCCAGCTTGTGGAGATGCGCGTCGAGCTGCTTCTTGCTCAGCCAGCCGGTGCCGTAGATGCGCGTCAGCTGTGCGTTCTTCTGGTCGCCACGCCAATAGGCACCCGCCACCCGCATCAGCTTGAACGCCTGCGGATCGACCTTGCCCGTGCTCGCGAGGTGCGGGCCGCGGCACATGTCGAGCCAGTCGTCGCCCGACCAATAGACGGTCAGATCCTCGCCCTCGGGCAGTTCCTTCGCCCATTCGGCCTTGAAGACCTCGCCGTCCTTTTCCCACTTGGCGATCAGGGCGTCGCGGCTCCAGACCTCGCGGCGGAGCGGCTTGTCGGCGCGGATGATCTCGCGCATCTTCTCCTCGATCGCGGGCAGGTCGTCCATTGAGAAGGGTTCGCGGCTGTCGGGCGCCTTCACGTCATAGTAGAAGCCGTCGTCGGTCGCGGGGCCGAAGGTGATCTGCGTCCCCGGCCACAGCGCCTGCACCGCCTCGGCCAGGATATGCGCATAGTCGTGCCGTACGAGTTCGAGCGCGTCGGCCTCGTCGCGGCTGGTGATGAGCGCGAGACTGCTATCGGCCTCCAGCGGGCGCATGATGTCGCGCACCTCGCCGTCGACACGCGCGGCAAGCGCGGCCTTCGCGAGCCCGGGGCCGATGTCCGCCGCGATCTGCGCCGGGGTCGTGCCGCGCGCGACTTCTCGGGCAGAGCCATCGGGAAGGGTGACGCGGATCATCTCGGACATTGGGAAATCGGCCTTTCTGGCGAGGGAAACTGCGCCCCTTTGCCAGCATGCGATATGGGCGGCAAGGGGCGGATTCGCAATCGGGGTTGCAATGATACAATGTATCATTATGGAGGCGGCACGCATCGCCACCGCGAAGGATTCGCCCCATGTGCATTCCCGTCCCCCGTTCCCGCGTCGCCGACCTTGCAGGAATCACCCTCTCGCTTGGCTGCCTCGTCCATTGCCTGTTGCTGCCGCTGCTCCTGCTGCTGGCGCCGGCACTCGCGCCGTGGCTCGGCCTGCCCGAAAGCTTTCATGCCGCGGTGCTGCTGCTTGCGCTGCCCGCGGCGTGGGTCGCGATGGCCGGCGGCTGGCGGCACCATCGCCGACGGCTGCCCGCGATACTGGCAGCGGTGGGCTTGCTGCTGCTGGCGCTGGGGCTGGCGGCGCACGGGCAATGGATCGCGCTTGGCGATCCCGAGACGGCCGACCGGCTGTTCACCTCGCTCGGCGCGCTGAGTCTCGCGAGCGCGCACGGCCTCAACTGGCGGTTCCGCCATCGCCGCGGATAAATCGGCGGCTTCCCGGGGGGCAGCGGGGGCGGAGAGCTTGCAGGCCCCCTGCACGCGGGCTAGGGGCAGCGGGTCTCGATATTCGATCCGCCGCTGCCAGAACAGGAACCGCCCCCGTCCATGGAGAGACAACAGTTTCCTCCCCTCCCCGTTTCCGGCACGGCCGCAGCGCCCGCATGGCTCGATCGGCCGGGGCGACCGCGCCTCGCCTATCGCCATGTCACTGGCGCGGGACCGACGATCGTCTTCCTGCCCGGCTATATGTCCGACATGGCGGGCGGCAAGGCGACGGCGCTGCTCGCCTGGGCGGCGGCAGAAGGGCGCGCCTGCCTGCTGCTCGATTATGCGGGATGCGGATTGTCCGAAGGTCAGTTCGCCGAACAGACGCTGCTCGACTGGCGCGGCGACGTGCTCGACCTGATCGACGCGAAGGTCGAAGGGCGCGTGCTGCTCGTCGGATCGTCGATGGGCGGCTGGCTGATGCTGCTGACGGCGCTTGCGCTGACGCAGCGCGACGGGCCGCGGCGCATCGCGGGCCTCGTCGGCATCGCCGCGGCGCCCGATTTCACCGAATGGGGTTTCAGCGACGCCGAAAAGGCGATCATCCGCACAGAGGGCGCGCTGATCGAAGATACGCCCTACGGCGACCAGCCCTATGTGACGACGCGCGCCCTCTTCGAATCGGGCGAAGCGAACCGGCTGCTGGATGGCACGATCCCCCTTACCTGCCCGGTCCGCCTGCTCCACGGGCAGGAGGACGGCGACGTCCCGCCCGACATCAGCCTGCGCCTCGCCGCGGCGCTGGCGAGCGACGACGTGCAGGTGACGCTCGTCAAGGGCGGCGACCACCGGCTGTCGCGCGACGGCGACATAGCCCTGCTCATCGACACGGTCGCGCGATTCGCGGCCCATCCAGCCTGAAGGACAACCATGGCCCGCAGCGACTTTCGTTTTCACGTCACCAAGCGCGTCCGTTATGCGGAGATCGATGCGCAGGCGGTGGTGTTCAACAGCCGCTATCTCGAATATTTCGACATCGGCGTCACCGAATATTGGCGCGCGGCGGGCGTCTATGATCGCTGGCCGGATCACAGCAGCCCCGAATTCCACGTCGCGCGCGCGGAGGTCGATTACAAGGCTCCGATCCTGCTCGACGAAGAGATCGACATCTGCGTCCGCGCCGAGCGCGCCGGGCGCAGTTCAATGACCTTCCTGTTCGAGCTGCACGGCAAGGGCAAGGACGAGTTGCGCGCCGCCGGGCGGATCGTCAACGTCCACGTCGCAGAGGCGCGCGGGGCGGCTTCGCCGGTGCCGGAGGTGTTCCTGGCGTTGTTCGAAGCGTTTGAAGGACGGGCGTTGCGCGCCTAGGGTCCTGATCCTAGACAGGTTTCATGGTTCAATATCTCCACACGATGATCCGGGTCACCGACCCCGACGCCACCATCGCCTTCTTCAAGCTGATCGGGCTCGAGGAAGTGCGCCGCTTCGACAGCGAGCAGGGCCGCTTCACGCTGATCTTCCTCGCCGCGCCGGGACAGGCGGGGATCGCCGAGGTCGAGCTGACGCACAACTGGCCGCCCGAGGACGGCAGCGCCCCCGAAACCTATACCGGCGGCCGCAATTTCGGCCATCTCGCCTATCGCGTCGACGATATCTATGCGACGTGCCGGCGGCTGATGGACGCGGGAGTGACGATCAACCGTCCGCCGCGCGACGGGCATATGGCGTTCGTGCGCTCGCCCGACGGCATTTCGGTCGAGCTGCTGCAGGACGGCCACCTGCCGCCGCAGGAACCCTGGGCGTCGATGCCGAACGTCGGAAGCTGGTAGGATGCCCGGCTGGCCCGATCGCCGGTTGACCGGGCTGTTCGGGACGCGGCATCCGATCGTCCAGGCGCCGATGGCGGGCGCGACGTCGACCGACATGATCGTCGGCGCGATGGCCGGGGGCGCGCTCGGGTCGCTGCCGTGCGGCATGCTGACCCCCGATGGCGTCGCCGCGGCGGTGGCGGCGATCCGCGAGCGGAGCGACGCGCCCCTCAACCTCAACTTCTTCTGCCACCGCCTGCCGCCCGCGCCCGACACCGGGGCATGGCAGGCAGCGCTGGCGCCCTATTATGCCGAATATGGCATCGCCGACGCCGGACCCCCGCCCCCGCTGCGCGCGCCGTTCGACGCCGCGATGGGCGAAGCGGCGGTCGCGGCGAAGCCCGCGGTCGCCAGCTTCCATTACGGCCTGCCCGACGAGGCGCTGCTCGCGCCGCTGCGCGTCGCCGGCATCGCGATCGTGTCAAGCGCGACCACCGTTGCCGAGGCGCGACACCTCGCGGCGCGCGGCTGCGACGCGATCATCGCCATGGGTTATGAAGCGGGCGGTCATCGCGGCTGGTTCCTGGGCGAAGAACCGGACAGCCAGATCGGGACGATGGCGCTGGTGCCGCAGGTCGTCGACGCCGTCGCCTGCCCGGTCATCGCGGCGGGCGGCATCGCCGACGCGCGCGGGGTTGCCGCCGCGCTGATGCTCGGCGCGGCGGGGGTGCAGATCGGCACCGCCTATCTGTTCACCGACGAGGCGCCGATCGGCGCCGCGCACCGCCGCGCGCTCAACGGACCGGAGGCCGAGGCGACGCTGCTCACCAACCTGTTTTCGGGCGGCGTCGCGCGCGGCATGCGCAACCGGCTGGTCGCGGAACTGGGGCCGATGGCCGACGCCGCGCCGCCCTTCCCCCATGCGTCAGCCACCCTCGCACCGCTGCGCAAGGCGAACGAAGCGCAGGGCGGCGGCGATTTCTCGCCGCTATGGGCGGGACAGGCGGCACCGCTGGGCCGCGCCGGCACCGCCCGTGCCCTGACCGAGCGGCTCGCCAGCGAAGCCCTCGCGCGGCTTGACGGAAGCGGATCGCACCCGCCACAATCGCGCTGACGCCAAGGCCGGCGGCCGCCCGCTCCGTCATCAGGGCAAGAGGCCGGACCGCGAAGGAGAAAAGAGCATGGCTGCGCTCGATATCGTCCGCATCCCCGTCCTCAGCGACAATTATGTCTGGCTGGTCCACGATCCCGAAAGCTTCGAGACGATGGTGGTCGACCCGTCGGTCGCCGATCCGGTGCTGGCCGAAGCCGACCGGCGCGGCTGGCCGATCACTGCGATCTGGAACACCCACTGGCACCCCGACCACACCGGCGGCAACGCCGATATCAAGGCGAAGACGGGCTGCGAGATCATCGCCCCCGCCGCCGAGCGCGAACGCATCCCGACCGCCGACCGGCTGGTGAAGGACGGCGACCGGGTACGGCTGGGATCGCATGTCGCCGACGTCTGGGACGTGCCCGCGCATACGGCGGGCCATATCGCCTATCATTTCGCCGACGACGCCGCGATCTTCGTCGGCGACACGCTGTTCGCGATGGGGTGCGGCCGGCTGTTCGAGGGAACGGCCGAGCAGATGTTCGCCAACATGCAGCGGCTCGCGACGCTCGACGACGCGACGCGCGTCTATTGCGCGCACGAATATACGCTGTCGAACGCGCGCTTCGCGGTGACGGTGGACCCCGACAACCGGGCGCTCGCGGACCGCCTTGCCGCGGTCGAGGCGGCGCGCGCCGCCGGCGAGCCGACGGTGCCGACGAGCATCGGTGCGGAACGCGCGACGAACCCCTTCCTGCGCGCGCCCACCGCCGCCGAGCTCGGGCGCATCCGCGCGCTCAAGGATGCCGCGTGATGCGGCGGCTTCAGCGCGCATTCATCCTCCCCGGCGCATCGTACCGACTGCAAGGAGTCCGATCATGGCCAGGCTGAATCCGTTATGTGCGGCGGCGCTGATCGGCGCGATGCCGCTGGTCGCGAGTTGCGCCCCCGCCGGCAGCGCCGATGCCGGCGCCGCGGCGCTGACCCCGAAACAGAGCCGGACGCTCGACAAATATCTGGCCGGCAAGGTCGCGGGCGAGCCGGTCCGGTGCCTGCCGCACTATGCGAGCGCCGATACGATCCGCGTGTCGGACGATATATTGCTCTATCGGCAGGGAAGTCGCATCGTCTATCGCAACGACCTGAAAGGCCGCTGCCCCGGCCTCGCGCGCGACAGCGACATAATGGTGGTGCGCCAGTTCGGCACCCAGACGTGCAGCGGCGATTTCTTCCACCTGGTCGATCGCGGCAGCGGCATCCGCGGACCGACGTGCGTCTTCGGCGATTTCATCCCCTATCGCAAACCGGCGGGGGACGAAGGCTGAGCCGACAGGCCCGGCCGCAGGCGGGGTTCGGTTTGCGCCGAGCTCTCGGGTCGCAGCCCCGCCTGCTCCGATGAAAAGCCATGCTTTTCGTTAGACCATGGCGACATTTAGATGGACTCGTCATTGCGAGCGGCGAAGCCGCGCGGCAATCCAGAGCATGCATAAATCGCTCTGGATTGCTTCGCTCCGCTCGCAATGACGTGGGTCAATCCAAAGTCATCAGAGTCCGAAACACCGTGCCATAATGTGCCCCGTTCCGTCCGAAGGATATATACGCCAAACGAGTTCAGGGTGACGGAAGGAAGCCGAACCCGGATTCCCGCAGACCATAGACTCTTTCCGACCCGTCTGCGCGGGGACACGGCCTGCTTCGTTCAAAGACGTTCACGCAGCAGGCATCACCCCCGATACAGCGCCGCGATCTTGTCGGCATAGACCTGCTTCAGCACGTGGCGGCGGATCTTCATCGACGGCGTCATCTGTTCATTCTCGATCGTGAAGGGTTCGTCGGCGAAGTCGAACTTGCGCACCTTCTCGATCACCGAGAGCTGGGCGTTGACCCGGTCGACCGCGGCGCGGATCGCGGCGCGGAATTTCTCGTGCTCGCGCAGCAGCTTCAGGTCCCTGGGCAGCCCTTCCGCTTCGGCCCATTCGTCCATCCATTCGGGATCGGGAACGAGCAGGCCGACCAGGTGCGGGCGCTTGTCGCCATAGACCATCGCCTGCAATATCTCGGGCTGGAGCGTCAGCATCCCCTCGACGCGCTGCGGCGACACATTGTCGCCCTTGTCGTTGACGATCAGGTCCTTCTTGCGGTCGGTGATGACGATGCGACCCGCCTCGTCGATATGGCCGATGTCGCCGGTGTGCAGCCACGGCCCCTTTTCGGGCTCGGCCGGATCGGGGACCAGCACGCGCTCGGTCTCGGCCGGGTTGCGCCAATACCCCTTCATGACCAGTTCGCCGCGCACGCAGATTTCGCCGTCGTCGGCGATCCGCACCTCGGTATTCATCAGCGGCGGGCCGACCGTGTCCATCTTCAGCCCCGCCGCGGGGCGGTTGCAGCTGATCACCGGCCCCGCCTCGGTCTGGCCATAGCCTTGCAGCAGGGTCAGGCCGATCGAATGGAAGAAGACACCGATTTCGGGGTTCAGCGGCGCGCCGCCCGACACCAGCGCCTTCATCCGGCCGCCGAAACGCTTCTGGATCTTCGGGCGGAACAGCTTGTTGAGCAGCAGGTCGACCGGACGGTCGAGCACGCCCATGCGCCGCTCATAATCCTTTTCGCCGACGCGCAGCGCCTGGCTCAGCATCCAGTTCGCCAGCTTGCCCTGCTTTTCGACCGCCTTGATCATCCGCGCGCGGATCACCTCGAACAGGCGCGGGACGACGACCATGATCGTCGGCCGCGTCTCCTCGATGTTCGAGACGAGCTTTTCGAGCCCCTCGCTATAATAGATTTGCGCGCCGACCATGATCGGCAGAAACTGCCCGCCCGAATGCTCATACGCATGGCTGAGCGGCAGGAAGGACAGGAACACCTCCTCGTCGCCGATGCCGAAATCATTGACCAGCACTTCGGCCGCGCCCGCCGCATTGTGCAGGATCGCGCCATGATGCTGCATCACGCCGCGCGGCGCGCCGCCGGTGCCGCTGGTGTAGATGAGGCAGGCGGTGTCGTCGCGCGTCATCGCCAGGCCCCGCGCCTTTGCCTCGTCCAGATGCGCCTCGCCCCCTGTGACCAGCGGGTCCCAGTCGTGGATCGCGACATTGCCCTGCTGGCCGACGCGCAGGCTTTCCATGCTGATGACCAGCCGCACGTTCGAGCGCAGCACCGCGGGCATCAGCGTCCGCGCGAGTTTGGCGGTGGAGACGATCACCGCGCTGGCGCCGCTGTTGTCGAGGATATGCTGGTGGTCGCGCTCTGTGTTGGTGGTGTAGGTCGGCACGGTGATGCACCCCGCCGCCATGATGGCGAGGTCGGCGATGCAGAATTCGGGGCGATTCTCGCTGACCAGCACGACACGGTCGCCGTCGCGCAGCCCCAGCCGGCGCAGATTATATGCCAGCGCGGCGACCTGGTTCGCGACCTGCCGCCACGACAGCGGCTGCCACGCGCGATCGGCCTTGCGCCACAGGAAAGGCGTCTCGCCGCCCCGCTCGGCGCGGTCGAAGAACATCGCGACGAGGCTGGGGAAATGGTCGAGATGGGGGTTTTCCAGCTTCATTCCTCTACTCTCCCAGAGAGGTTGGATCGTTTGTTATCGCCCGGAGCGGGAAAGGCCACGCATCATCCCTGCGGCGGCGATCCGTCGACCGACGCCGATCCGGGGCCGCGCGGATCGGCGGCGCCGTGCCAGACGCCGTCGACGCGCTGCGCCGCGTTGAGTTTCGATCCCAGTTCGGTCGGCGTGAAGGCATAGCCGAAGGGCTGCATCTTCGCGGCGATCGCCTTGCCCGCCGCATCGTCCTCGATCAGCACGCCCTGCTGGCCGAAGAACAGGTTCGGCAGCGCGATCGCATCTTCGGCCGACAGGCCCCAGTCGAGCACGCCGATCAGCGTCTTGGTCACGTGCATGATGATGCGCTTGCCCCCCGCCGATCCGACCGCGAGCACGACCTTGCCGTCGGGACCATAGACGATCGTCGGCGACATCGACGACAGCGGGCGCTTGCCCGCCTGCACCCGGTTGGCCGCGGGCGCGCCGCCCTGCACCGGGCTGTGGTCGAAATCGGTCAGCTCGTTGTTGAGGAAATAGCCGTTGACGTTGAGGTGGCTGCCGAAAATGCTCTCGACCGTCGAGGTCATCGAGGCGACGTCGCCGGCGCGGTCGACGACGACGAAATGCGTCGTGCCATGTTCGGCGACCGGCCCCGAGGTGGTGCGCGGTTCGGCCCCCGGCGGGTTCCCCGCTTCATAATGGCCCGCCGCGCCGAAGGGCGAGATGAGCTGGCGCCGCCCGGCCAGATACGCCTTGTCGAGCAGCCCGGCGACGGGCACCGAAACGAAATCGCCGTCGCCCAGATATTTGGCGCGATCGGCATAGGCAAGCTGCATCGCCTCCGCCAGCAGGTGCCAGCTCATCGGGTTGTCCTTGCCCATCGCCTTCATGTCCCAGCCTTCGAGCAGGCCGAGGATGCCGAAGACGGTGGTCGCCCCCGACGAGGGCGGCCCCATGCCGCAGACCTTGTAGACGCGGTAGGTGGTGCACACCGCCGGCCGGTCCTTTGCCCGATAGGCGGCGAGGTCCTTCGCGGTGATCTGCGCCGGGTTGCGCTTCGATCCGGCGACCGCCGCGCTGATCGCGCGGGCATTGGCGCCGGTATAGAAAGCGTCGGGGCCGCGCGCCGCCATGTCGCGGAGCAGCGCGGCATAGGCGGGGTTGCGGATCGTCGCGCCGACCGGTGCGGGCTTGCCGTCGATATAATAGATCGCGCGCGCGGCGGGGAAATCCTTCCACAGCTCCTCGAACCGGACCAGCCAGTTGTGGAGGACCGGCGTCACCTGATACCCCTCCTCCGCCAGCCTGATCGCGGGCTGGAACAGCGCCTTCCATTCGAGCTTGCCCCATTTCCCGTGCGCCATTTCCATCAGGCGGACGTTGCCCGGCACACCAACCGACAGGCCGCCCGGTACCACTTCCATGAACGGGCGCGGCTTGCCGTCGGGCCCCAGGAAGCGGTCGGGCTTCGCCGCCGCGGGCGCGGTTTCGCGGCCGTCGATCGTCGCGATGCTGTCGCTCGCGGCGTCGTGATAGACGAGCAGCCCGCCGCCGCCGACCCCGCTCGACTGCGGCTCGACGAGGGTCAGGACGAGCATCATCGCCATCGCCGCATCGGCGGCCGAACCGCCGTCGGCGAGGATCGCGCGCCCCGCCTCGGTCGCGCGCGGGTCGGCGGACGAGGTCACCCCCTGCGCGACGGCGAGGGAGGGAACGGCAAGGACGAAGAGGCTGAGCGCGGCAAGGAGTCGTTTGATCATGCGCGCGACATTGGCGCGGCCCTTGGGCCAGCGCAACCCCGACCTCTCCTTCCTTGGCACGGGTCTTCGCCTAGCCGCCCGCCCCCACCGCGTCCGCCACCCGCACGAAGCCGTCGCGCGCGGCGAGCGTTTCCAGTCCGCGCGCGATGCGGCCGGCAAGGCCCGGCCCTTCATAGACCATCGCCGAATAGAGCTGGACGAGGCTGGCGCCCGCGCGGATGCGCTCCCACGCCTGTTCGGGCGACGCGATGCCGCCCGCGGCGATCAGCGGCAGTCTGCCGCCGCTTGCGGTGCGGAAATCCCGGACGCGCCGAAGCGCCAGCGCGGCGAGCGGCGCGCCCGACAGCCCCCCGGCCTCGCCCGCGTGGCGCGACGCGAGCGGCGGGCGCGTGATCGTCGTGTTCGACACGATCACCGCCGCGAGCCGCTTGTCGAGCGCCACCGCGACGATATCGTCGATGTCGGCGGGCTCGAGGTCGGGCGCAACCTTCAGGAAGACGGGTTTCACGGCCCCTGCGGGCTGCGCCGCGGCGACGCCGTCGAGCAGCGCCTCGAGCGCGCCCTTGTCCTGCAGGGCGCGCAGTCCCGGCGTGTTCGGCGAACTGATGTTGACGGTCAGATAATCGGCGAGCGGCGCCATCGCCGCGGTGCCCTTCGCATAGTCGGCGATGCGGTCGACGCTGTCCTTGTTCGCGCCGATGTTGATGCCGAGCGGCACCGGCAGGCCGTGGCGGCGCAGGCAGGCGATCCGCCCGGCCGCCGCCGCCTGCCCACCGTTGTTGAAGCCCATGCGGTTGATGATCGCGCCGTCCTCGACCAGCCGGAACAGGCGCGGGCGCGGATTGCCCGCCTGCGGCAGCGGGGTCAGCGTCCCGACCTCGACGAAGCCGAAGCCGAAATGCGGCATCGCGTGCGCGACGCGCGCATCCTTGTCGAAGCCGGGCGCGAGCCCGACCGGATTGGGGAAGGACAGACCCGCGAATTCGGTCGCGAGCGCCGGGCTGGTCAGCGCGCGCCGCGCGCGCGGCAGCGGCTGGAGCGCGGCGAGCGTCAGATTGTGCGCGGCCTCGCCATCGGTGGCGTGGACGATCGGGCGGGCCAGCGCATAGGCGGCATCGCAGGCGGAGGCGAAGAGCGACATGGCCCGCCATTGCGCCGCGCCGGCCGCTATGGCAAGCCCCACAGCGGATCGGGCAAATCCGCCGGACATAACAGGAGATTATCGTGTCGCACCGCCGCATCGCCGCCAGCCTGTCGACCTGCCTGATCGCGCTCGTTGTCGCGGGCTGCGCTCCCGTGGCGGCCGAGCGCGCGCCCGCCTCCGCATCGATCCCCGTCCCGCCCGCCGGCGCAGGGCTTGCCGATTTCTTCGAGCAATATGACGCCGCACAGCTTTCGCTGAGCCCCCAGGGCAAGGCCTATCGCGGCATCCGCGACCAGGATTATGGCCGCTGGAACGATGTCGGCGACGAAGCCGAGGTCGCGAGCCACAAGCTCCAGCAGGCGACGGCGGAAGCGATGCGCGCCAGCTTCGACCCGCGGACGCTTTCGCCCGACGATGCGCTGTCGTTCGAACTGTTCAACGCGCAAGCGGAGCGGGCGGACCGGCTGTTCGCCTTTCGCGTCCATGCCTATATCTTCGACCAGATGAATGGTGCGCAGAGCCGGCTCCCCGCCTTCCTCATCAATATCCACCGCGTCTCCAACGCCGTGGAGGCGCAGGCCTATGTCGACCGCATCCGCGGCCTCGGCCCCGTTCTCGACGCGCTGAGCGCCCAATCGGCCGCGCGCGCGCAAAAGGGCATCCAGCCGCCCAAATGGGTCTATGCCTATGTCATCTCCGACATCGAGAATCTGATGAAGCCCGACAATGCGGTGATCGAGGACATCGCCACGAAGGTCGGCAAGCTCGACGCGCCCGCCGCGGACAAGGCGCGGCTGGTCGACGCCGCGCGGGCGGCGTGGACCGAAAGCGCCGGGCCTGCCTATGGCCGCCTGCTCGCCGAGATGAAGCGCCAGCAGGCGGACGCGCCGACCGCCGACGGCATCTGGCGCCTGCCCGACGGCGCCGCTTATTATCAGGCGCTGCTCGCCAATTACACGACCACCGACATGAGCGCGGCCGAGATCCACGACCTCGGCCTGCGCGAGGTCGCGCGCATCCACGGCGAGATGAAGGCGATCATGGCGAAGGTCGGCTTCAAGGGCACGCTGCCGCAGTTCTTCGAGCATCTGCGCACCAGCCCGCAATATTATCATACGACGCGCGAGGCCTATCTGGCCGACGTCGCGACGCGGGTCGCGGCGATGGAGGCGCGGCTGCCCGCCTTCTTCAACACGCTGCCCAAGGCACATCTGCAGGTGAAGGCGGTCGAGGCGTTCCGCGAGAAATCGGCGGGCAAGGCCTTTTACCAGTCGCCGTCGCCCGACGGGTCGCGGCCGGGCACCTATTACGTCAATCTCTACGACCTGCGCGACATGTCGAAAACCGAACTCGAGGCGCTCGCCTATCATGAGGGGGTTCCCGGCCACCACCTCCAGCGCGCGGTGCAGACCGAGCTCACCGGCCTGCCGCCCTTCCGCCGCTTCGGCGGCTTCACCGCCTATACCGAGGGCTGGGGCCTCTATTCGGAGGAGCTGGCGAAGGACATGGGCTTCTATACCGACCCCTACAGCGACTTCGGCCGGCTCGGCATGGAATTGTGGCGTGCGTGCCGGCTCGTCGTCGATACCGGCATCCACGACAAGCGCTGGAGCCGCGAGCAGGCGATCCGGTATCTCAAGGACAACACCCCCAACCCCGACGGCGACATCGAAAAGGCGATCGAGCGCTATATCGTCTATCCGGGTCAGGCGACCGCCTATCTGATCGGCAAGCTCAAGATCATGGAATTGCGCACCCGCGCGCAGGCGGCGCTGGGCGAGCGTTTCGACATCCGCGCCTTCCACGACGTGGTGCTGCAATCGGGACCGGTGCCGCTCGACGTCATGGAACGGCGCGTCGATGCGTGGATCGCGCACGAAAGCGCCTGACGCCTTTGATCATTGCGGCTTGACGCCCCGCCGCTTATGGAAAATTATACGTATCGGAAACAAGGCGGCAATAAAGCCGCCGAGGGTCGTTCGTCATGTCAGACAATGCGTCCGCGGGCACGGGCAGCAGCGCGCCGTTCGAGCTTCACTATTTTCCGCCCGATCCCGATCTGGCGGAGATGGTGTCGAGCTTTTACTGCGCGCGCATCAACATGCCGCGCTTCGACGAATATGAGCGCGCCGACCGGCCGCAGTTCCGCTTCCTGACCGTGGCCGACGGCGAATATGTCTTCGCCGACGGCCATCATGCATCGGTGTGCCGCGCCAATATCGTCGGGCCGACGAGCGGCCGGGTGCGCGCGATCAGCAATGGCCCGACGCAAATCTTCGGCTTCGGCATGCTGCCGGCGGGCTGGGCCGCGCTGATGGGCGCCGACGCCGAAAAGCTGACCGATCGCGCGATCGACGCCGCCGACCTGTTCGGCGACTGGGTGGACGAGGTCGCGAGTCGCGTCCACGATGCGGCGAGCGACGCCGAACGGCTGGTCATCGGCAACAATTTCGTGCGCGAGGTGCTGAAGCGGGGCGAGCCGGCGCCGATGTGGTTCATCCGCACCGTCGACCGCTGGCTGACCGAAACGGCCTCCCCCCACGTTCCCGACCTGGTCGCGGCCACCGGCATGTCGATCCGCTCGGTCGAACGGATGACCAAGCATTTCTATGGCCTGTCGCCGCGCATGCTGGCGCGCAAATATCGCGCCGTCCGCGCCGCCGCGGCGCTGGCGCGCGGCGAGGATCTCGAATCGGCGCATCTTGGCGACGCCTTCTACGACCAGTCGCACCTGATCCGCGAGATCAAGCGCTTCGCCGGCGCGACGCCCGGACAGCTGGCAACGCCGACGCTCTATACCGAGGCGACGACGCGCGGACGCAAGCAGCTCGCGGGCAGAGTCAGCCCGATCGTGTCGGACACATAGGCAAGTCGGCAACGACCGCATTTACCATCAAAATTTTTGATCGCGTCGATTTGGCGTTTTCATACAATCGCGAATCGCGGCGCGCGCATAATCGGACATTGCGACCCAGAAGAGCTCTTTCTTTTCACGAGGACTGAGACCTTCATCTCGGCACTCGTTCGGCTTCGGCCGGGCGGGTGCCTTTTTATTTGCGCCGCACAAAATCGCCTTGCTTGCACCCCGCGCACGCCTCGCCTATATAAGTGGAGTAATTTACTCCAGTTAAGAATCATTCGCAATTCCAGCGAGGAAATCCGTGCGCCTGTCCAACCTTGCCGATTATGCCGTGGTGCTGATGAGCGCCGCCGCGCGCCAGTGCGGATCGATGCCACTGCACGCCGCACTGCTGGCCGAACAGACGGGCATCCCGGGACCGACGGCGCAGAAGCTGGTGAGCCTGCTCGCGCGCGCCGGACTGCTGGTCGCCTCGCGCGGCAGCGGCGGCGGCGTCCGGCTGGCGCGGCCCGCCGCGGCGATCAACATCGCCGAGATCATCGAGGCGGTCGAAGGCCCGATCGCGCTGACCGCCTGCTGCGACGAAGGCCGCCACGACTGCGGTTTCGAGGGCAGCTGCCAGATTCAGCCGCACCTCGGCATCGTCAACGGCGCGGTGCGCGCGGCGCTCGCGGACATCAGCCTCGCGACCCTCACCGTTGCGCCTGCAAAGGCGGAGGTCGCCGGTGGGTCCGCTCCGGCGCCGCAGGATAAAAAGACAGCGACCCCGGCCTTCGCCGGGGCGACGAGTTAGAGACATGACCGATACACCCGAAACCGCCGTCAAGGACCAGGCCGCTCGCGAGGCCGCGCTGCGCGTCGCCGATTACGAGCATGGCTGGTCCTCGCCGATCGAACAGGAATTCGCGCCCAAGGGGCTGAGCGAAGACACGGTGCGCTTCATCAGCGCCAAGAAGGGCGAGCCCCAATGGATGCTCGACTGGCGCCTGAAGGCCTATCGCCACTGGCTGACGATGACGCCGCCCGACTGGGCGAAGCTCAACGTCCCGCCGATCGATTACCAGGACGCCTATTATTATGCGGCGCCCAAGACGAAGCCGAAGGTGTCGAGCCTCGACGAGGTCGATCCCGAGATTCTGAAAGTCTACGAAAAGCTCGGCATCCCGATCGAGGAGCAGAAGGTGCTCGCCGGAGTCGAGGGCGCGCGCAAGGTCGCGGTCGACGCCGTGTTCGACAGCGTTTCGGTCGCGACCACCTTCCGCGAGGAGCTCAAGAAGGCCGGCGTCATCTTCCTGTCGATCAGCGAGGCGATCCGCGAGCATCCCGACCTCGTGAAGAAGTGGCTCGGCCGCGTCGTGCCGATGCACGACAATTATTTCGCGGCGCTCAACTGCGCGGTCTTCTCGGACGGCACCTTCGTCTATGTGCCGGAGGGCGTGCGCTGTCCGATGGAGCTGTCGACCTATTTCCGTATCAATGCCGAAAATACCGGGCAGTTCGAACGGACGCTGATCGTCGCCGACAAGGGCGCCTATGTCAGCTACCTCGAAGGCTGCACGGCACCGATGCGCGACGAGAACCAGCTTCACGCCGCGGTGGTCGAACTGGTCGCGCTCGACGATGCCGAGATCAAGTACAGCACCGTCCAGAACTGGTATCCCGGCGACGCCGAGGGCAAGGGCGGCATCTATAATTTCGTCACCAAGCGCGCGCTGTGCCAGGGCGCGCGGTCGAAGACGTCGTGGACGCAGGTCGAAACCGGCAGCGCGATCACCTGGAAATATCCGAGCTGCGTCCTCAACGGCGACGACAGCGTCGGCGAATTCTATTCGGTCGCGGTGACGAACAATTATCAGCAGGCCGACACCGGCACCAAGATGATCCACAACGGCAAGCGCACCCGCTCGACCATCGTCAGCAAGGGAATCAGCGCCGGCAAGTCGAACGGCACCTACCGCGGCCTCGTCCGCGTCGCGCCGAATGCCGAGGGGGTGCGCAACTTCACCCAGTGCGACAGCCTGCTGCTGGGCGACCAGTGCGGCGCACACACCGTGCCCTATATCGAAGTCCGCAACCCGAGCGCACAGGTCGAGCATGAAGCAACGACGAGCAAGATCAGCGACGACCAGCTTTTCTACGCGATGCAGCGGGGGCTGTCGCAAGAAGAGGCGGTAGCGCTGATCGTCAACGGCTTCGCGAAGGAAGTGCTGCAGCAGCTGCCGATGGAGTTCGCGGTTGAGGCGCAAAAGCTGCTGGGGATTTCGCTGGAGGGGTCGGTCGGGTGATAAACCTCACGCTCATAGATCAGGCGAGACGCCTTCCACCCCAACCCCTCCCCTGAAGGGGAGAGGCTTGAAAGATGAATATGCTCAAAATTGAAAACCTCCACGCCACTGTCGCAGACAAGCCGATCCTGAAAGGACTGTCGCTCACCATCGATGCGGGTGAGATTCATGCGATCATGGGGCCGAACGGCGCGGGCAAGTCGACGCTGTCCTATGTGCTCGGCGGTCGGCCGGGGTATGAGGTGACGGAAGGGTCGGTGACGTTCACCCCTTCCCGTCATGCCGGACTTGATCCGGCATCCATTCGGAGCAGCGCCCGCGACGTGCGCGCCGAATGGACCCCGGATCAAGTCCGGGGTGACGATGGGGGGGAGGCGATCGACCTCCTCGCCCTCGACCCGCACGAGCGCGCCGCCGCCGGCCTGTTCCTCGGCTTCCAGTATCCGGTCGAAATCCCCGGCGTGTCGAACGTCCAGTTCCTGCGCGAAAGCCTGAATGCCCAGCGCAAGGCGCGCGGGCAGGAGCCGCTGTCGGGTGGCGACTTCCTGAAGCTCGCGCGCGAAAAGGCGGGGCTGCTGGGGCTCGACATGGACATGCTCAAGCGTCCGGTGAACGTCGGTTTTTCGGGCGGCGAGAAGAAGCGCAACGAGATGGTGCAGATGGGCATCCTCGATCCGACGCTCGCGATCCTCGACGAGACCGACAGCGGCCTCGACATCGACGCGCTGCGGATCGTCGGCGAGGGGATCAACGCGATCATGCGCAAACCCGACAAGGCGGTACTGCTGATTACGCACTATCAGCGCCTGCTCGACTATGTGCAGCCCGATTTCGTCCACGTCCTCGCGGCCGGGCGCATCGTCAAATCGGGCGGGCCGGAACTGGCGCGCGAGCTGGAAGAACATGGCTATGCCGAGGTGGTGGCGTGAGCGTGGCGCACGCCTTTGCCCCTTCTCCCTTGAGGGGAGAAGGATACGAAGCCTTGGCGCCGAAGGCGTTTAGGCGCAGTTGGATGAGGGCGGGCGAGCCACGGGCTCGCGCGATCGCGTCGCGATCGCACACCCCTCACCCAGCTACGACTAGCGAGCAAGCTCGCAAGTCTTCGCAACCCTCTCCCCCAAGGGGAGAGGGGAAATGACCATCCTTCCCACCCGCCGCGACGAAGCGTGGCGCTATGCCGACATCGAAGCGGTCGCTGCGGCATGGCCCCTGCCCGCGCCCGAGAGCATCCTCGTGCCCGCGGGTGGCAACTTCGCACGCGCCATCGTGCAGGATACCGGCGCAATCCGACAGATCGAGCTCACTCTCGGCAAGGACGCGGCCGCGTCGCTGCACGTCCTCAACATCGGCGGTGCCTATGGCCGCATCGAACTGAACGTCACGCTGCACGAGGGCGCCGACTTCACGCTCGGCGCGGCGCAGATCGGCGGCGGCGAGCAGACGCTGGAGATCGTCACCACCGTCACCCATGCCGAACCCGGCGCGCGCTCGCGGCAGATGGTGCGGTCGGTGCTGGGCGGCACCGCGACGGGCACCTATCTCGGCAAGGTCGCGGTCGCACGCGGCGCGCAGCAGACCGACAGCGAGCAGGACGTGAAAGCGATGCTGCTCGACCGCAGCGCCACCGCCAACGCCAAGCCCGAGCTCGAAATCTTCGCCGACGATGTGCAATGCGCGCACGGCTGCGCGATCGGCGAACTCGACGCGCAGGCGCTCTTCTATCTCCAGTCGCGCGGGCTTCCGCCCGCCGGCGCGAAGAAGATATTGCTCCAGGCCTTCGTCGCCGGCGTGTTCGACGGCGCCGAGGATGAGACGCGGCTGCGGGAGCTGGCGCTGGCGAAGCTGGGAGAATTGGTGTGACCAACCTCTCTTCGCCGTTCGCATCGAGCGAAGCCGAGATGGCTCTCGGCAGCGGACGCACGCCCGGTGTCTCGACTTCGCTCGACACGAACGGCATTCGGGATCAGTTTCCCGGCCTCACCCCCGGCTGGCATTATCTCGACAGCGCCGCCACCGCGCAGAAGCCGCAGGCGGTGATCGACGCCTGCACGCTGGCGATGGGGCGGGACTATGCGACCGTCCACCGCGGCGTCTATGCGCGCTCGGCCGACATGACGCTCGCTTACGAGGCGGCACGGCGGCGGATCGCGGCGTTCATCGGCGCCACCGAGGACCAGGTCGCCTTCGTGCGCGGTGCGACCGAGGCGATCAACCTCGTCGCCTATGCCCATCCGAAGAAGGGCCGCGTGCTGCTGTCGCTGATCGAGCATCACAGCAATATCGTGCCGTGGCAGCTCGCGGGCTGGCAGATCGACGTCTGTCCGCTGACCGCCGACGGCCGGATCGACCTCGACGCGGCCGAACGCATGTTGACGCCCGATCATACCATGGTCGCCTTCGCGCATGTGTCGAACGTGCTCGGCAGCCCGCTCGACGTCGCGCGCGCGGCGGAGCTGGCGCACCGCGTCGGCGCCGAACTGCTGGTCGACGGCTGCCAGGCGGTGCCGCGGCTGCCGGTCGACGTCGCGGCATTGGGCTGCGACTATTATGTCTTCTCGGGCCACAAGCTTTATGGCCCGACCGGCATCGGCGTCCTGTGGAGCGACAGGCTCGACACGCTGCCGCCGTGGCAGGGCGGCGGGTCGATGATAGACCGCGTGACGTTCGACAGGACGACCTACGCCCCCGCCCCGACCCGCTTCGAGGCGGGAACGCCGGCGATCATCGAGGCGCTGGGGCTCGCGGCGGCGGTCGATTATGTCGATGCGATCGGCCTCGACGCGATCCACGCGCACGAATGCGCGCTGGTCGGGTCGCTGCGCGAACAGCTCGCGCGGCGGAACAGCGTCACGCTGTTCGGTCCCGACACCAGCGCCGGGATCGTCAGCTTCGCGATGGCGGGGGTTCATCCGCACGACATCGGCACGATCCTCGACGAAAGCTCGGTCGCGATCCGTGCCGGGCATCATTGCGCCCAGCCGCTGATGGAGCATCTGGGCGTGGCCGCGACCGCCCGCGCGAGTTTCGGGCTTTACAGCAACGACGACGATGTGGCGGCGCTGATCGACGGCCTCGCCCGCGTCGAAAGGATTTTCGGATGACCGACGAACGCACGATCCGTATCGAGGAAGTCGAAAGCGTCGACGCGCCGCCCAGGGCGCGCGTCGCCGATGCCGAAACGGCGCCGGAAACGATGGGCGCGAAGCTGGAACGCAAGCGCGACTATCTGGAAGGCTTCCTGTCCGCCAAACCGGCCGCGGCCGACCCGAACGCGGTCGGCGGCGACCTGTACGAAGCCGTCGTCGCCGCGCTCAAGGATATCTACGACCCGGAAATCCCGGTGAACATCTACGACCTCGGGCTGATCTACAATGTCGAGATCGACGAGGGGCATGTGGCGATCACCATGACGCTGACGACCCCGCATTGCCCGGTCGCCGAATCGATGCCGGGCGAGGTCGAGCTGCGCGTCGGTGCCGTGCCCGGCGTCGGCGACGCCGAGGTCAACCTCGTCTGGGACCCGCCCTGGTCGCCCGAGGCGATGAGCGACGAGGCGAGGCTGGAACTGGGGATGCTATGACATTCTTCTCGCAAGCACGAGGGGTTGGGGGTGGGCCGCGGGCCGAATCATCCCTACATAGAATGAACCCACCCCCGGCCCCTCCCCAGGCGGGAGGGGGGAGATGACGATGACGGACACGAAAGCCAGAATTCGCCCTGCCGCAGTGACGCTGACCCCGGGTGCCGAGGCGCGCGTCGCGAAGCTGATGGAAAACGCCCCCGCGGGCGCGATCGGCGTCAAGCTGTCGACGCCGCGCCGCGGCTGCTCGGGGCTCGCCTACTCGGTCGACTATGTGACCGAAGAGGACCGGTTCGACGAAAAGATCGAGACGCCCGGCGGCACCTTCTACATCGACGGCGCATCGGTGCTCTACCTGATCGGCAGCGTCATGGACTGGGTCGAGGATGATTTCGCCGCAGGCTTCGTCTTCCAGAACCCCAATGCCAAGGGAAGCTGCGGCTGCGGCGAGAGCTTCACCGTTTAGGGCGTGATAACATCGCATGAAATCGTCATTGCGAGCGGCGAGGCCGCGCGGCAATCCAGAGCAGGCGTAAAACGCCCTGGATTGCTTCGCTCCGCTCGCAATGACGAAGCGGGTCAATCCAATATCATCACGCTTTAAGGAACAAGCGCCCCCCGGATCGGAACACCCAATCCGTTCGTGTCGAACGGGAAGAAAGGTCGGATCAAGAATATCCGCGCCCACCCCTCAACGGCAGACCGACCAGCCCGCGGTGCGCACCGCCATGTCGAGGTGGAAATGGTTGGCGTGCGCCGCGTCGTGGTCGGGCGACAGCACGGTGCTGAACAGGCCGCATGAGCCGTCGCGCACCGCGTGCAGGAACTCGCTTCGCCGATCGCCGTCGTCCCAGTCGTTGATCAGCGCGATGCGCGTTCCGTCGGCGAGGACGAAGGCCGAAATGTCGATCGCATTGGCGGTCGAATGCTCGCTCTGCGCCGCGCGCCCGGCGATGGTGCGGCAGTTGTAGCTGCCCAGATTCTCCAGCTCGACGACCTTCTGCCCGAAATATCGCTGTGCGAGCGGCTGCACGACGTCGCGGGTCCACAGGGTCATGGCCGCGGTCACCGCGCAGCCGGGGGCGGCGTTGGCGGGGCGGAGCGAGGGAACGAGGCGGTCGCCGGTGAGTACCATGCGCTGGCTGGCACGGCAGGCGCCCTCGCCGACGACAGGCCGCCGCTGATATCCCGCCCCCGCCCGCTCGAACGCCGCGAAGCAGCCGGCATCGTCGTCGGCGAGGCCGATCAGCTTGCGATGCGTCGCCCAGCCCTGCGGATGCGCAAGCTCGAACCGCGCGCCCGGCCAATGTTCGGGATGATCGCGCACCCATGTCATCGCGCGGATCGCGGCGACGGTCACCAGCAGGGCGGCGACGAACCACAGCAGATAGGGCCGGACACTCTTCACCGCCCCCACGTGGCGGATCGCGCCTCGCCCGGCAAGGTCAGAGCGGCGTCAGCGTCACCGTCAGCCCGTCCTTCGGCCGCGGAATCGGCCACATCTGCCAGTCGGGCGCATAGCCGTCCGCGATCTCGATGCGATGCGTCGTCAGGACGTGGTGAAAGAAGATCTTCGCCTGCATGTGCGCGAAATGCAGCCCCAGGCACATGTGTGCGCCGCCACCGAACGGCACCCATGCATATTTGTGCCGCCCCTTCGCCGCGTCGGGAGCAAAGCGCATCGGGTCGAACCGTTCGGGATCGGGCCAATATTCGTCCATCATGTGCGTATAGCTGGGGCTGACGCCGACGTTGGTGCCGGCGGGAATGCGATAGCCGCCGAATTCGAAGTCGCGCAGCGCGCGGCGCGGGATCACCGGAACCGGCGGAATCATCCGCAGCGCCTCCTTGAACGCCCATTCGGTGAGTTCGAGTTCGCCCAGGCTGTTGTGCCCGACACCCTCGCCCGCGGGCGCGACGCGCAGCATCTCCTCGCGCAGCCGGTCCTGCCATTCGGGATGCCGCCCGAGCAGCCAGACGAGCGACGTCACCGAACTGGTGATCGTGTCGTGCGCCGCCATCATCAGGAAATTCATGTGGTCGACGATCGCCTCGACCGACAGATATTCGCCCTCCTCGTCCTTCGCCTGACAAATCTGGGTGAAGATGTCGTCGCCGGTCGAGGCGCGGCGTTCAGGGACCATCTTCGTGAAATACTCGACCAGGAATTTCCGCCCTGCGACGCCGCGCCCCATCGCGGTGAACGGCAGGGGCACGCGGACGACGCCGACCGACGCCTGCACCATGTCGACGAACGCCTTGTTGATCCGTTCCGCCTCCGGACCCCAGGGGATGCCCAGAAAGCTGGTCGCCGCAAGGTCGAGCGTCAGTTGCTTGATCGCGGGATAGAAGGCGAAGCGCGTCCCGCTCCAGCGCGCGACACGGTCCCTGATCCCCTCGTTGAGCGCATCGGCATAGAGGCGCATCGGCTCGGGCTTGAAGGCGACCGACAGCGTGCGGCGGTCGGCGCGATGCTTGTCGAAATCCATCAGCATCAGCCCGCGCGGGAACAGCAGGTTGAGCACAGGCCCCCAGCCCTGTTCGGACGAGAACAGCTTGTCGCGGTCGAACAGCACCAGTTCGTTCGCTTCCGGCCCGACGAGCGAAACCCCGCGCCCGCCGAAGCTGCGGGCGCGATAGACCTTGCCGTGGCGGTCGACCATGCGGTTGGTGAAGCCGACGGGATCGCGAAGCTGCGCCAGCGTCGTGCCGAGCAGGGGAATCCCGTCGTCGCCCGGGATATGATCGAGCGCGCTTTCGGGGCCGCGTGGCAGCCAGTGCGCGGTGTCGGGACCGAAGCGGCGTTCGGACCACATGCTATTCGCGGGGGCATTCATTGTCGCATCATCCTTGCTGATTCACCCGATCGCGCCGACGCTATCGCCCTATTGACACCAATGCAAGCAAGTGCCGGACGCGACAATGGGACCCGTGCCCCCCCCCTTGCGCGAGCAGGAGGCGAGAGCCGGCGTCGTGTCGCGCATCCATTCTCCATTCACCGCGAATTCAACTCGACTCGGGCAGTTTGTCCGACAGAAAACGGACCGCCTCGCTGGTCCGGAAAGGACAAGATCATGCGCAAGACGATCCGTCGCCCCCTCTTCCTCGCGCTTGGCGTGGTCGCGACGACCGCGCTCGGCGGCTGTTATTACGGCGACGTCTATGGCAGCAGCTATGCCTCCGCCGGGGCCTGCCCCGACGCCTATTACGACTACGATCCCTACAGCTATGACGACGGTTACGGCTATGGCTGCTACGATCCGGCCGATTACGGCGGCGGCTTCGTCCAGATCGGCTTTGGCGGCGGCTGGTACGACGACTATTATTATCCCGGCTACGGGATGTGGATGTACGACAATTACCGCAACCGCTATCCGCTGCGCGGCCAATATCTGAACTATTGGGGCGGCCGGCGCGCGTGGTGGAAGCACCGCGGCGATCGCGGCGGCGGTCAGTGGCAGGGCGGCACCCGTCCCGGCAACCCGCCCGTCCGCCCGGGACGCCCCGGCGGCTGGCAAGGACATGACGGCGACCGGCCGCAAGGCACCCGGCCCGGCCGCGGAACGCCCCCGGCGGCCGGCCATAACCCCACCCGTCCCGACAATGGCACCGCCCAGCCCCCGCGCCGTCCCGGCGGTTGGCAGGGTCGCGATGGCGACCGACCTCAGGGCACCCGACCCGGTGGCTGGCAGGGTCGCGACGGCGATCGATCGCAAGGCGCGCACCCGGGCCGCGGCACGCCTCCGGCGGTGGGGAACCGCCCCGGCGGCAACGAGGCAGTCCGCCCGCCGCGCCCGGCACCCGAAGCGGGTGCGCCGCCCCCGCGCGCCTCGCGGCCGGCCCCGCCGCCCCGCGCCGCCCCGCCAGCACGGCCGAGCGGTCCGGTGCGCGGAAGCCGCATAGAGCCCACCGGCCCGGTCCGCGAACAATAGGATCTCCCCTCTCCCCCCTCTCCTTCGGGAGAGGGGCCTGAACGCCTGCGTCAGGCGGCCGGCTCCGCGCCCTCCGCATCGCCGACGCCCGCCGACACCACCGTCGCGGCGACGAGGTCGCCGACGACGTTCAGTGTCGTGCGGCACATGTCGAGGAAGCGGTCGACCCCCAGCACCAGCCCGATCCCTTCCGGCGGCACGCCGATCGAGGCGAGGATCAGCGCGATCACGGGCAGCGATCCCGCGGGCACCCCCGCCGTGCCGATGCCGCCGAGGATGCAGACGAGCATCACCATCACCTGCTGCTGCATCGTCAGGTCGACGCCGAAGAACTGCGCGAGGAAGATCACCGTCACGCCCTCGAACATCGCGGTGCCGTTCTGGTTGGCGGTGGCGCCGAGCGTGAGGACGAAGCGCGCCACCCGGTCGGGCAGGCGCAGCCCATCGTGCGCGACGCGCAGCGCGGTCGGCAGCGTCGCGTTCGACGAAGAGGTGGCGAAGGCCATCACGAAGGCCTCCTGCGTCTCGCGGAAGAAGGCGAGCGGGGACTTGCGCGCGAGCAGCCGCAGCACGATGGGAAAGACCACGAACATCTGGAGGCCGAGCGCGAGCAGCACGACGCCGACATAAGCCGACAGGCGGACCATAAGGTCCCAGCCGAACTCGGCGGCCAGATTGAACATGAAACAGAAGATCGCGACCGGCGCGAGCTGGATGACGATGCCGATCAGCGTCATCGCGACCTCGAACACCCCTTCGATCGCGCTCTTGAGCGTCGCGGTCTGCGGGGTCTGCACGATCATCAGGCCGATGCCGAAGAACAGCGCGAAGAACATCACCGCCAGCACGTCGTTCTGGCTCATCGCGCCGATGAAATTGCTGGGGATGATCGCGACGAGCGCATCCATGCCCGTCTTCGCCTCGCCTGCCTGGCTGGTGATCGCCTTCGCCCCGTCGGCGCCCTGCGCGATCAGCGTCCGGGCCAGCGCGGGGTCGACCCCCGCGCCGGGCTGGAGCAGGTTGACGAGCAGCAGGCTGATCGCCACCGCCACGGCCGAGACGCATACCGTATAGACCAGCGTGCGCACGCCGACCGACTTCAGCGCGCGCATCTCGCCCATTTCGGCCACCCCGACGATCAGCGCCGATACCAGCAGCGGGATGACGAGCATGAACAGCAGGCGCAGGAAAATTTGCCCGATCGGCCCGGTAACATAGGCGGTGACCGCATCGACCCAGCCGGCGTCGGCGGCGCCGTAATGCACCGCGAGGCCGGCGATCAGCCCCGCGGCGAAGCCGATCAGCATGCGCCATTGCAGGCGGCGGGCGCGCACCTCCTCGCTGCGCGCGCTCGCGCTTGCCGTCGTGTCGGCCATGGTTCGGCTCCCTTGCGCGCCCGTGTCGGGGGGAGCGGCCGGAATGCTGGGCGTCAGGTGCGGCCGGCCGCGGGCGGGCCGCTATCCTCCACCATATCCTCCTGCAGCTCAAGCCCGCGCGCGCCGCGGTGCGCGGTGCGGCTCGGCGCGTGGGGGTAATCCATGTCCGCGGGATCGGCCGTTTCCAGCATCCCTTCCCACCGCGTGATGACCGATGTGGCGACCGCGTTGCCGACGACATTGGTCGCCGACCGGCCCATGTCGAGGAACTGGTCGATGCCCAGGATCAGCGCGACGCCCTCGACCGGCAGGCCGAACTGCGCCAGCGTCGCGGTGATCACGACCAGGCTGGCGCGCGGCACGCCGGCAATTCCCTTCGACGTGATCATCAGCGTCAGCAGGATCAGTATCTGTGTCCCGATCGACAGGTCGATGCCATAGGCCTGCGCGATGAACAGCGTCGCGAAGCTCATGTACATCATCGACCCGTCGAGGTTGAAGCTGTAGCCGAGCGGCAGCACGAAGCCCGAGATGCGGCGCGGGACGCCGAAGCGGTCGAGCTGCTCGAACAGCTTGGGCAGCGCCGCCTCCGACGAGGCGGTCGAGAAGGCGAGCAGCAGCGGCTCGATGATATAGCGCACCAGCATCAAAATGCGCTTGCCGAGGAAGATCGCACCGAGCGCGAGCAGCACCACCCACAGCAGCAGCAGGCCGAAATAGAATTCGACGATCAGCCGCAGGAAATCGAGCAGGATGCCCAGCCCGTTGACCGTAATGACGCCGGCGAGCGCGCCGAACACGGCAAAGGGGGCGAACAGCATCACATAGTTGGTGATCTGGAGCATCAGCTCGCCGAGCGCGTCGGCGGCGCGCACCAGCGGCGCACCGCGCTCGCCGAGCGCCGACAGGCCGACCCCGGCGAAGAGCGAGAAGACGAGAATCTGGAGGATATCGTTCTGCGCCATCGCGTCGAAGATCGACTTGGGGAAGATGTGCATCACGAAATCGCGCAGGTTGAGCGCGTCGGTCTTGACCTCACCGATGTCGGCCATCGGCGTCAGGTCGAGCCGGACGCCGGGCTGGAGCAGGTTGACGAGCAGCAGCCCCAGCGACAGCGAGACGAGGCTGGCGGTGATGAACCACAGCAGGGCGCGCCCGCCGATGCGGCCGAGCGCCGCGCTGTCGCCCATGTTGGCGATGCCGGCGACGATCGTCGCCAGCACCAGCGGCGCGATGATCATCTTGATGAGCTGCAGGAAGACGTCGGCGAGCAGCTTGAAATAGCCGGCGACCTGCGTCGCGGCCTCCTTGTCGGCGCCGACCTGCGCATAGGAGATCGCCCCGGCGACGATGCCGAGGATCATGCCGATCAGGATGTAGAGCGTGAGGCGTTTAGCCATGAAAGATGTTCCCCTTTTCCCGGATCGTCCGGGTCTGTTTTCGTGGTTCGGGTAACAGCCCGGCGGACCGCGGGCAATCACCGATGCGGCGAACGGCCGTCAGGGCGACCAGAAAGCCAGCGCCGTGCAACCCGCGATCCCGGTCAGGATATTGAGCGGAACGCCGACGCGAACGAAATCGACGAAGCGATAGTCGCCCGCCGCATAGACCAGGGTATTGGTCTGATAACCTACCGGGGTCGCGAAGCAGGCCGATGCTCCCATCATCAGCGCGATCAGCAGCGGATAGGGAGCCACCCCCGACACGTCGGCGATGCCGATGACCAGCGGCCCCATCAGCGCCGCCACCGCATTGTTGCTGAGCAGTTCGGAAAGCAGCATCGCGGAGAAATAGACGATCGCGATCACCGCCCATGGCGGCGCGTGGGTCAGCACCGGTTCGAGCGCGCCGACGACCAGCGCGACCGATCCCGCCGCCTCGAGCGCGGCGCCGACGGCGAGCATCGCGAAAATCAGGATCAGCACGTCGCCGTCGATGCTCGCCCACGCCTCCGACGCGTCGATGCAGCGCGTCAGCAACACGATGCCGACCCCGATGAAGGCTGCGATGCCGATCGACATCGCCCCCAGCGCCGACAGCAGCACCGCGCCGGCCATGACAAGGATCGCGATCCATGCCTTGCGACGTCGGAAGGCGGTGATCGAGGTCATCGCCACGCCGATCAGACCGGGATTGGCGCGCAGCCTTTCGATGTCGGCCTCATCGGCCTCGACCAGCAGCCGGTCGGCGGCGCGGATGCGGTTTTCGGACAGCGTCGGCCCGGGATTGTGGCGGAAGCGCGAGACGCCGAGGATGCGGACGGGCTGTCCCTGAAGAAAGGGAATTTCGCCCAGCCGACGGTCGATCTCGCGGTGACTGGGCGACACCGTCACCTCGGCCACCATCGCCTCCTTGTCGAGCTTGTCGCCGATGCCGATGCCGAAGCGGCCGCCGCCGCGCAGCGTCATCAGGCTGGCGCCGTCGATCCGCGCGACGATCCGGTTGCCCGCCGCCAGCACATGCGCGCGCGCGTCGGGACCCGTGATGAAGCGTCCGCCGCTGATCACGCCGATCGGCGTGAAATCCAGATTCGCCTCGCCCAGCGCGCTGCCGATCGCCGGATCGTCCTCGCGCAGCGTCAACTCGGTCAGATAAAGCTGTTCGGACCCGTCGGCCTTTTCGGCGATGCGCGGCGAATCCGACGGCAGGAAACGTGCCATGACCAGCAGGCCGAGGATGCCCGCACCGGCGATCGCAAGGCCATAGGGGGTGATGCTGAACAGGCCGAAGGGCTCGAGCCCCGCCTGCTCGGCGATGCCCGCGACGACAAGGTTGGTCGAGGTGCCGACCAGCGTCAGGCAGCCGCCGAGCACCGCGACGATCGACAGCGGCATCAGCAGCCGCTTCGGCGACACGCCCATCGCCTCGGCCAGCCGGAAGCAGACGGGCATCATCACGACGACGAAGGGCGTGCTGTTGATGAAGCCCGACACGACCAGCCCGCCGCCGAACACCGCGACCACCGCGAGCCGCGGACTCCGTCTGGCAAGGTCGACGACATAATTGCCGACGCGGTCGATCACCCCGGTGCGGATCAGCGCGCCGGAGAGGACGAACATCGCCCCGACGGTCAGCGGCGCGCTGTTGGAGAAGACGCCGTAGGCGGCCTTTTCGTCGAGCAGCCCGAGCGCGAGCATGACCCCCGCGCCCCCCACCGCGACGACCGAGGGCGGAAAGCGTTCCCACAGGAAGGCGATGAAGATGCCCGCCAGCAGGACCAGGCCGATGACGGCGCGGTGCGCGGCGATGAAGTCGGCGAGAAGCTCCACCCGCCCCTTATCCGCACTGCGCCCGGTGGAGCAGCTTGTGGTCGGCGAGGACGAGCGCCATCATCGCCTCGACGACCGGCGCGCCGCGGATGCCGACGCAGGGATCGTGGCGTCCCTTGGTGACGATGTCGGCCGCCTCGCCGGCGCGGTTGATCGTCGGGACGGGCGTAAGGATCGAACTGGTCGGCTTGAAGGCGACGCGCACGACCACCGGCTGCCCGGTCGAGATGCCGCCGGCGATGCCGCCCGCATGGTTCGACAGGAAATCGGGCTGGTTGCTGCCGTCGCTGGCAGGGCGCATCGCGTCGGCATTCTCTTCGCCGCGCAGGCGCGCCGCGTGGAATCCCGCGCCGATCTCGACCCCCTTCACCGCGTTGATCCCCATCATCGCGGCGGCGAGGTCGGCGTCGAGCTTGGCATAGATCGGGGCGCCCCAGCCCGCGGGCACCCCGCTCGCCGCGCATTCGATCACCGCGCCCAGCGAACTGCCCGCCTTGCGCGCGCCGTCCATCAGCGCTTCCCAGCGCTGCGCCGCGGCGGGATCGGGACAGAAAAAGGGATTGCGGTCGATTTCGTCGAGGTCGAAGTTGGCGGGATCGATCGCATCGCCGCCGATCTCCGCCACCCAGGCGTGAATCTGCACCTCGGGGATCACCAGCCGCGCCACCGCGCCCGCGGCGACGCGCGCCGCCGTCTCGCGCGCGCTCGACCGGCCGCCGCCGCGATAGTCGCGGATGCCGTATTTGGCGTCATAGGCATAATCGGCGTGGCCGGGGCGGTAGGCCTGCGCAATCTCGCCATAGTCCTTGGACCGCTGGTCGACATTCTCGATCATCAGGCTGATCGGCGTGCCGGTCGTCCTGCCCTCGAACGTGCCCGACAGGATGCGCACCTGGTCGGGTTCCTGCCGCTGCGTCGTGTGGCGCGACTGGCCGGGACGGCGCTTGTCGAGGAACGGCTGGATATCCCCCTCCGACAGCGCAAGCCGCGGCGGGCAGCCATCGACGATCGCGCCGAGCGCCGGCCCATGGCTTTCCCCCCAGGTGGTGAAGCGCAGCACGCGTCCGAAGCTGTTGAAACTCATCGATCCCTCTCCCCTTGGGGGAGAAGGAGGGGCCCGCGCGGCGCAGCCGCGTGGGAGGGTGAGGGTCCGCCAGCCAGAGCAGCCTCGATCGCCCGACAGACGCCCTCCGGATTCTCCATCACATGCCGATTGGTGAAGCGTAGCACCCGATATCCCTCTTTCGCCAAAAATGCAGTGCGCCGCGCGTCATAGTCGATCTGAAACGCATGGCTATCGCCATCGACCTCTATCACCAGTCGCGCGGATTGACAGACAAAGTCGGCGATGAAGGGCCCAAGCCGCTGCTGGCGGCAGAACTTATGGCCGCCAAGCGCCGAGCCGCGCAGCACCGGCCACAGCTTTTTCTCGGCAGGCGTGGAATCGCGCCGAAGCGCACGGGCGCGATCGATGGTGCCATCGCGTATTTCGAAGCGGCTTTTCGTCACGCCCTCACCCTCCCATCGCTTCGCGACGGGCCCCTCCCTCTCCCCCGAGGGGAGAGAGGTCCTACCCCATCCGGCCAAACGCCGGCGCATAATCCGCGCGCCCGCCTAACGGCCAGGGCGCGTGCGAGTCCAGCATCATCGCCATGAAATGCGGCCCCGCGAAGGGCGAAGCGAAGCGCGCGGCGAGATCGGGCGAATAGCCGAAGCGCGGGTAATAGGCCTCGTTCCCGAGCACGAAGCTGATTGCCACACCCTGCGCGCGCAGCGCGTCGAGCCCGGCGCGGATCAGCGCGGCGCCGATGCCCCGTCCCTGCCGCTCCAGCGCCACCGACACGGGCGCGAGGCCGGCGGCGGACAGCGCCGCGCTGTCGGCCTCGACGTCCATGCGGCTAAACAGCACATGCCCCGCGACCGCACCGCCCGCTTCCGCGACGAGCGAGACCAGTGCGTCGCCGTCCGCCTCCAGCATCCGCACCAGTTCCGCCTCGCCCTGATAGCCATGCCCGGATCCGGCGAAGGCGGTGCGGATGATGGCGTCGATCGCGTCGGCATCCTCCGCGCGCGCGGGCCGGATCACCGGCGCATCATGCAAGCGCGATGTCCGGCGCGTCTTCCTGCTTCATGCCGATGGTGTGATAGCCCGCATCGACATGGTGCGTCTCGCCGGTGACGCCGCTCGCGAGATCGCTCAGCAGATAGAGCGCCGAGCCGCCGACATCGTCGATGGTGACGTTGCGGCGCAGCGGCGCATTATATTCGTTCCATTTCAGGATCAGGCGGAAATCGCCGATACCGCTCGCCGCCAGCGTCTTGATCGGCCCCGCCGAAATGGCGTTCACGCGCACCCCTTGCGGGCCATAGTCGTTGGCGAGATATTTGACGCTGGTTTCCAGCGCCGACTTGGCGACGCCCATGACATTGTAATGCGGGATCACCTTTTCGGCGCCGTAATAGGACAAGGTCAGCATCGCGCCCCCGCCCTCGCCCGTCTCGGGATCCTTCGGCGGCATCATCGCCGCGGCACGCCTGGCAACCGCGGTGAAGCTGTAGACGCTGATGTTCATCGTCATCAGGAAATCCTCGAGCCCGATGTCGGCATAGTGGCCGCGCAGCGCCTCCTTGTTGGTATAGCCGATCGCGTGGACGACGAAATCGATCGTCGGCCAGCGCGCCGCGAGCGTCGCGAAGGCCTGGTCGAGATTCGCCATGTCGGACACGTCGCAGTCGATCAGCAGGTCGCAGCCGAGTTCGTCCGCCAGCGGCTTCACCCGCTTGAGCATCACCTCGCCCTGATAGCTGATCGCGAGTTCGGCGCCCGCGCCGTGCAGCGCTTTCGCGATCCCCCATGCGAGCGACTTGTCGTTCGCGAGGCCCATGATCAACCCGCGCTTGCCCTTCATCAGACCCGTCATTCCGTTTCTCCGGTCTTGTCGTCTTCGATTATGATGTCGTCCACGCGCCCAATAGCGTCGTGCCCCAGATCCTCAACCTCGACCAGCGCGGCATTGAGCTCGGCACCCATCACCATACCCAATCCGACGAGGTAGAAAAAGAAAAGCGCGACCATCACCCCCGCGAGGCTGCCATAGGTCGCATCATAGCTGAGCAGGCTGGCGAGCAGCGGCGGCAGCGCCAGCGTCACCGCGATCCACCACGAGGTCGTGAACAGCGCGCCAGGCCATTTCGGGCATTTGAGCTTGCGGTATTTCGACGGCGTCAGCGAATAGAAGAGCATGTAGATGGCGAGGAACAGCCCCGCCCCCGACACCCCGCGCGAAATCAGCACGACGCCCCACGCCTGATATTGTTCGGGCAGCACGCGCGTCACGAACTGTTCGATCCCAACGATCAGCACCTGCATGCTGAACGACAGCAGCATCAGCACCACCGCGCCGGTGATGATGCCGATCGACAGCAGCCGGTAATGGAAGAAGCCCTTGGAGAAATGGGTGCCGTAGGCGCGGCGCAATATGTCGCGGATCGTTTCGACCAGGCTGCCCACCGTCCACAGCGCGACGATCGCGCCGAGCCACAGGAACAAGCCGGTGCGCGCCCCCATCACCTCGCGGATCGGCCCGGCCAGCGCCTTGGCGACCGTCGGCGGCATCAGCGAAAAGACCGCGGCGATCGCTTCCTCGCCGCCCGCGCTGCCGCCGAACAGGCTGAGCGCGGCGGCGAGCAGGATGAAGAAGGGAAAGAGCGCGATCAGCGCGAGATAGGCAAGGTTCCCCGCGTGGATGAAGCCGTCGGTATAGGTGCCGACCAGCACGCGCCGGACGATCGCGAAGGCGCGCGTTCCGGGTCCCAGCGTCTCGCGCCCGCGTTCGATGACCCCCTGCGCCCGCGCGCGTAGATGCAGGCGCTTGGCGCGTTCGGCGCGCGCTTCGGGCGAGTGCGGCGAATGCCCCTCGGCGCGGAACTCCCGCTCGACCTCGTCGGCGATTTCGCGCTCCAGCGCGGCGGACGATTTCCTCTGGCTGCGATCAGCCACGCATCACACGCCGAGTTCGGCCCGGACGGCGCGCGTATCGGTCCATTCGTCCACGATCCGGCGGAGCGCGGGGTCGTCCTTCGGCAGGTCGACCATCAGCCGCACCAGCTGATCGCCGCGCCCGCCGCTCTTCTGGCTGAATCCCTTGCCCTTGAGCCGCATCACCTTGCCCGACGTCGACCCGGCCGGGATCGACAGCATCACCGGCCCGTCGACCGTCGGCACCTTGACCTTCGCGCCCTTCACCGCCTCGGCCAGCGTCACCGGCAGGTCGAGGCGGATGTTGCTGCCGTCGCGCACGAAGAAGGGATGGTCCTTGACCGTGATGGTGACGATGCCGTCGCCATTGCCGCCCGGCCCCGGCTGTCCCTTGCCGGCGAGCCGCATCTGCGTCCCCGTCTCGACCCCCGCAGGCAGCTTGAGGTCGATGGTCTTGCCGTCGGCCAGGGTGATGCGCTGCATCGCCTGCGTCGCGGCGTCGATGAAGGACACCGACAGGCGATAGGCGACATTGGCACCCTTCGGCGGCGGGGCACTGCGCGCGCCGAAGCCGCCGAACGGGCCCCCGCCGCCGCCGCGCCCACCGAACAGACCCTCGAAGATATCGCCGAAATCGGCGCTCTCGCCGCCGAACCCCCTGAAATCGCCCTGCGGCCCGCCGCGTGGGTCGCCGCGAAAGCCGCCGCCGCCATAGCCGAAGGGCATGGCGGGATTGCCGTCGGCGTCGATCTCGCCGCGGTCGAACTGCCCGCGCTTTTCCTTGTCGGACAGCAGGTCATAGGCCTTGGTGACGTCGGAAAATTTCTCCGCCGCCTTCGGATTGTCCTTGTTCCGGTCGGGGTGCAACTGCTTGGCGAGCTTGCGATAAGCGGACTTGATCTCCGCTTCATCGGCGTTTTTCGCCACGCCGAGGGTGGAATAGGGATCTGCCATATATCTTCTGTAGCCCGATAAGTGACTGGCCGTGAAGGCCCATTGCGCGGCGATGTGGGAATGGCGCGCGGGGCGGTCAAGTTCCCCGACAACAGCTCCGTCTTCCGTCACCCCGGACTTGATCCGGGTGACGACATGATCGGGGACGGCTTTTGCTCGACCACAGGCCGGCAGCGCATTAGAAGCGCCCGCATGACCACCGACCCCTTCGCCCTGTTCGATGCCTGGTATGCCGAAGCGCGCGCCGGCGAACCCAACGACAGCAATGCGATGGCGCTCGCCACCGCGACGCCCGACGGCCGCCCGTCAGTGCGGATGGTGCTGCTCAAGGAGCACGGCCCCGACGGCTTCGTCTTCTATACCAACCTCGACAGCCGCAAGGGCGAGGAGTTAGCCGCGAACCGTCACGTCGCGCTGCTGTTCCACTGGAAATCGCTGCGCCGCCAGATTCGCATCGAAGGGGCAGCGGCGCCGGTCGAGGAAAGCGTCGCCGACGCCTATTTCGCGACCCGCGGCCGCGATTCGCAGCTCGGCGCCTGGGCCAGCGAGCAGTCGCGGCCGCTCGACAGCTATGCGACCTTCGAGGCGCGCTTCGCCGCGATGCAGGCGCGCTTCGAGGGGCAGGACGTGCCGCGCCCGCCGCGCTGGTCGGGCTGGCGCGTGACGCCCGAACGAATCGAGTTCTGGCAGGACCGCGCGCACCGCCTGCACGAGCGCACACTGTTCGTGCGCGAAGGCGATATATGGTCGAAAGGACTGCTGTTCCCATGAGCTGGCGCCGCTTTCCCGTCACGCGCGTCGACGCCTTTGCCGACCGCGCCTTCACAGGCAACCCCGCCGCGGTGATGCCGCTCGACGAATGGCTCGACGACGCGACGCTGCTGGCGATGGCGGCGGAGAACAACCTGTCCGAAACCGCCTTTCTGGTCCCCGACGAAAGCGAAGCCGCCGATTATGAGCTCCGCTGGTTCACGCCGGGCGTCGAAATCGCGCTATGCGGCCATGCGACGCTGGCGAGCGGCCATGTCCTGCTGTCGGCCGCGCCGTGGCGCGACGCGATGACCTTCCGCACGCGCAAGGCCGGGATATTGACGGTCGCGCGCGCCGGGGACGACGACGGCGACGACGTCTATCGCATGACCCTGCCCGCCTATCGCCCCGAACCGAAGCCTTTGCCCGACATCGCGGCGGCCGTCGGCGGGCGGCCGGTCGAAACGCTGTGGCATGGCGGCGGCTATGCCCTGCTGGTCTATGCGAGCGCGGCCGAGGTGCGTGCGCTGGCGCCCGACATGGCGGCCCTGCGCACACAGGGCGAAGTGCTGGCGATCGCGACGGCGCCCGGCGCCGACGATCCCTCGGCCGCCGATTTCGTCAGCCGGGTCTTCGTCCCCGGCGCGGGCGTCGACGAAGATCCCGTGACGGGATCGGCGCATTGCGTGCTGACGCCTTACTGGTCCGCGCGGCTCGGCCGCGAACGCCTTTCGGCGTGGCAGGCCAGCAGGCGCGGCGGCTCGGTCGGTTGCCGCATGGACGGCGATCAGGTCGAACTGACCGGATGTTGCGTGACGACGCTGGTGGGCGATTTCCTGCTCTGACCGGACGTCTTATCGCGCCGCCGTCACAGCGCCTCCTGCAAATCCGCCAGATGCCGCCGCAGCGCCGGAAACTGGTCGTCGCTGGTGATTCCCAGCCGCACGATCGTCACCCGCTGCGACGGCGAAACGATGATATATTGCCCCTGGTGGCCGATGCAGGCGAACAGATCGTTCGGCCCGCGGTCGGGCCATAGTGCGATGTCGGCACCGCGCGGCCGCTGACGGTTCAGCCAGATATGCCCGCCATAGCCAGCGTCGGCGGGCGACGGCGACAGCATGAAGCGCATCCAGCTTTCGGGCAGCAGCCGCTGGCCGTCGACTACGCCGTGATTGCGCAGGAATTCGCCGAACTTCGCATAGTCGCGCGCGGTGGCATGCATGATCGACCCGCCGATCATCGTTCCCTTCGCGTCGAATTCGGGGGTCAGGCTGGTCATGCCGAGCGGTTCGATCAGCCGCCCCTGGATGAAGTCGCGCACCGCCTCGCGCCGCGCCTCGGGGCTGGGCGACGGGGTCAGCGTGTCGGCGAGGATATCGGCGAGGATGACGCTGGTCGCCGAGCTGTAGTTGAACAGCTCGCCCGGCCGCGCGACCGCCGGCTTCGCTTCGGCGAAGCCCGCCATGTCCTGCGCGCCGGGACCGAAAAGCATGTCGACCGTGTCGCCCTTCCAGACGGGGTCGCCCACCTCGACATGTTCGATGCCGGAGGTCATGTGGAGCAGGTCGCGCAGCGCGATCGCGGCGCGCGGATCGCCGCTGCGCTGCCACGCCGCGACCGGCGCCGGACCGTCGAGCGACAATTGCCCGTCGGCGACGAGGAAGCCGGTCAGCACCGCGGTGATGCTCTTCGCCATCGACCAGCTGATCAGCTTGCTGTCGGGCCCGAACCCATCGCCATAGCGTTCATAGATCGGCTTGCCGTCGCGCAGCACATAGAGCGCGCGCGTCTCGCCGACCGCGTCGGCATCAGCGAACAGCGCATCGGCGCGCGCCTTCACCGCCGGATCGAGCGCGGGAAGCGGCGGCAGCGTCTCGGCGGCGATCGCCGGGTCGGGCGCCGCGCCGAACCGCGGGGCCGGCACCGGCGCCGCGGTCGCGCCCTGCCCCGCCGCCTGCGTCAGCGACCAGCCGCCCAGCATCGCGAGCACGGCACTTGCCAGCATGGCTTTTTTCGTGATCATGGCATCCCGTGAGTAACACCAACCCGCCACAGACGGCAACGGGCGAACCGACGCCGCCGGCCGCGCCCACCCTGCCGCCGCTGCCAAGGCCCGAGGTGCCGGCGCATCTGCGCGGGCGCAAGCGGGGCGCGAGCCGCTGGGGCGGCTGCCTGCCGTGGGCGGCGATCGTCGGGGTGCTGCTGCTCGCCTTCCTGATCTGGAAATTCCCGTCTTTCAAGGCGCAGGCCGAACTCGGCTCGGCCTATGCCGCGCGGGTCGGCTGCTCGTGCCGCTACGTTCAGGGCCGCAGCCTCGAAAGCTGCCAGAGTGATTTCGAGCCGGGAATGGAGCTGGTGTCGCTGAGCGAGGATCCGGCGACCAAGACGGTGACGGGCAGCGTCCCCCTCCTCGCCTCGCGCAGCGCGCGCTACGCGGGCGCCAACGGCTGCCTGCTCGATCCGGTGCGCTAGGACCAATCGACATTCAGCTCTGGCGGCCTGCAAATGGCGGCCTTTCGCGCTTCCGGTGCTCACGTGCCATCAGCACGCTGCGCTCCGGGTCGCGAAAAACCACCATTTTCGGCTCGCCATCCTCTGAATGTCGATCCGTCCTAACCCGCCGCCAGGAAAGCGTCCATCGCCGCATTGACGCGGTCGGGGGCTTCCCACGGCACGAAATGGCCGCAGCCCGGCACCTCGACTATCGTCGCGTCGGGAACCAGCACGTCCAGCCCGTCGAGATTGCACGCCGGCAGCGCGACATCGTCGAGCGCCCAGATCACCAGCGTCGGGATCGTCAGCTTCGGGAAAGGCGTCGCGGGCGGTTCGCCATAGGGCGCGTCCATCGGCGGCACCTCGGCCGGCGAGCCGCGATACCAGTTGATCATCGCGCGGCATGCCTCGCGGTCCTCCCAATCGACGATCAGCCGGGCGATCTCCTCGGGCGGCTGGATACCGCCGCTCGGCACGCGGCCGGCAAAGGCGTGCGCGAGCAGCCCGGCGATGCCCTGCTCCTCGATCAGCGCGTCGCTCGCGGGATCGCGGAAGGTGCGGATATACTGGCTTGCCGCGCGCTGCTCCGGATTGGTGAGCAGCAGGCGCTGGAAAATGGCCGGGTGCGGCGCATTGGCGATTACCGCGCGCGTCACGCGCCCCGCCCATTGCGGGTGCAGCCCGCCGGGCTGGCCGCCGAGCGCGACGCCCCACGCGATCGCCCCACCCCAGTCGTGACCGACGACGGTGAAACGCTCGACGCCGAGCGCATCGGCGAGCGCGAAGACGTCGGCGATCAGCTTGTCGGGCGTATAGGAGTCCGCGCCCTGCGGTTTCGACGAGCCGCGATAGCCGCGCTGGTCGGGCGCGATGCAGCGGAAGCGGTCGGCGAAATGCGGAAGCTGGTGGCGCCAGGTGCGGTGCGATTCGGGAAATCCGTGGAGGAAGACCAGCGCCGGCGCATCACGCGGCCCCATGTCGACGACGTCGAGGTCTACCCCGGTCGAAAGCGCCACCCGCTTCTGTTCGAAATCGCCTACCATCTCGCGCTCCTTCCATCTTCCGTCGGCGCGAAGGTGGCGGGATTATTTCCCGCTGACAAGCCTGTCAGTTCGATCAGGGATAGGCGGGCGTCTTCGGCATCCCGGGCAGCGGGATATATTCCTCGCTGTCGCCGGGGACGAACGGGAATTTGCGATCCTTCCAGTCGTGCTTGGCCTCGTTGATCCGGTCGCGCGACGAGCTGACGAAATTCCACCACAGGTGCCGCGGCGTCGTGAAGGCCTCGCCGCCGAGCAGCATCACCCGCGCATCGCTCGCCGCGCGCAGCGTCATCGCCTCGCCGGGCTTCAGAATATAGAGGCTGTAGCGATCGAGCCTCTCGCCATCGAGGCTCGCGTCGCCCAGCGCGACGACCACCGCGCGCTCGTCGGCCTCCGCCTCGATCGGGATCGCCGCCCCCGCCTTCATCGCGATGTCGGCATAGATGGTCGCGGCATGCTGGGTGATCGGCGAGCTTGCGCCCCACAGGCTGCCCATGATGACGCGCGCCGATACCTGCCCGTCGTCGATCAACGGCAGGTCTTCCTGCGCGGCATGCTCGAACGCCGGGTCGATCTCCTCCTTGCCGTCGGGCAGCGCGAGCCAGGTCTGCATGCCGGAAATCGCCGATCCGGTCGCGCGCTCGGCCGCCGGGGTACGCTCCGAATGGACGATGCCGCGCCCGGCGGTCATCAGGTTGCAGGCGCCCGGACGGATCGTCGCCAAGGTGCCCAGGCTGTCGCGATGATCGATCGCGCCCTCGAACAGATAGGTGACGGTCGCCAGGTTGATGTGCGGGTGCGGCCGCACGTCCATCCCCTTGCCGATGTCGAAATGCGCCGGGCCGAACTGGTCGACGAAGATGAAGGGGCCGACCATCGTCCGCGCCTTGTCGGGCAGGGTCCGCCGCACGTCGAAGGCGCCGATGTCGTGCGTCGAGGGCGTGATCACCTGCATCGTCATTCTCCCGGCGCGGTCGCCTTGATCGCCAGCGCATGGACGCGCTGCCCCGGTAGGTCGCCCAGCGCCTTGTTGACCGTCCGCTGGCGCGCGACGCGGTTCTGGCCCGCGAAGCCCGCCCATTCGATGTTCAGGCTGAAATGCGACTCGCCCGATCCATCGTCGCCGACATGACCATGATGCTTCGCGCTGTCGTTGCTGAGGATGAAATCGGCGTCGGGGAAAGCGGCGCGCAGCCGCTCCTCCATTTCGCGTTGGACTGGACCTTTCTGCGTCATGCCCCCATGTTGGGCGCGGACGTTCCCTATGACAAGCCCCCGCCCCAACCGATTCCACGGCCGCGTGCCCCGCGAGGCGCAATGCGAAGCCCCCGGCTGCACCGAGCCCGGCGAGTTCCGCGCCCCCGTCACCGGCCACCGCTCGCCCGACGGGCCGCCGCCGTGGCGCTGGCTGTGCCTCGACCATGTGCGCGAATTCAACGCCGGCTATAATTTCTTCGACGGAATGAATGCCGAGCAGATCCTGGCCGCGCAGTCGCCGACCGCGGGCTGGGAGACCGAGAGCCGCGCCTTCCGCGCCGCAGGCAGCGCCGACCTGCCGCCGCGCTGGGCCGATTTCCGCGATCCGATCGACGCGTTAGGCGCGCGCTTCCGCCAGCGGATGGACGAGGCGCGGCGGCAGGCCGCCGACCCGCGCTTCACCCGCGACGAGCATCGCGCGCTGGCGATGATGGGCCTGCCCGCCGACGCCGGGCGCGCCGCGCTCCGCCGCCGCTACAGCGAACTGGTCCGCCGCTATCACCCCGACCGCAACGGCGGCGACCGCAGCCACGAGACGCGGCTCGGCGAAGTGGTCGCCGCCTATCAGCTGCTGCGAAAGAACGCGGCCTTCGCATAGGGAGAGGATGGATGAGCGACCTCGACGAACGGCGGATCGAAACCGTGAAGCGCCACATGGCGCTGGAGATCGCGCAGGATTGGGACGCCGTCCTCGCGACCTTCGATCACCCGCGCTACGAACTGCTCGGCCCCGGCACCATCTTCGACGGCGAGGCGGCGGTGCGCTCCTATTTCGCCTCGTCGCGCGAACCCTTCCCCGACCAGGCGAACGAGATCATCGCGATCGCCGCCGACGCCGCGACCAACACGGTGCTCGTCGAATTCTGGCTGACCGGCACCCATCTCGGCCCGCTGCGCCTCGGTCTGCGCACCGTCGAGCCGACCGGCAAGGCGTTCCGCATCCGCATGGCGGCAAGCTTCGAATTCGTGCCCGGCAGCGACCGGATCGTCTGCGAACGGCCCTATTACGACCAATCCGCGGTGATGAAGGCGCTCGACCTGTTCTGAATAAGGCGTTGCAAGCCGCAACCCATGGCGATACCGCGACGGCGTAGCGCCGCCGGCGGCGACTCTCCCTCTTTGCCCTGCTGGACATTTGCCATGACCGATATTCCGAACAGCCTCCCCGATCATCACGGTTCGACGCTTCTCGCGGCGCCCGATACCGAGATCGACGCGCGCGAGGTTTTCGGCGTGGATATCGACATGAAGGTGCCCGCGTTCAGCGAGGCCGACGAGCGCGTGCCCGACCTCGACCCCGCCTATGTCTTCGACGGCGACACCACCCTCGCGATCCTCGCGGGCTTCAAATACAACCGCCGCGTGATGGTGCAGGGCTATCACGGCACCGGCAAGTCGACGCATATCGAACAGGTTGCGGCGCGGCTGAAATGGCCGTGCATCCGCGTCAATCTCGACGCGCACATCAGCCGCATCGACCTCGTCGGCCGCGACGCGATCGTGCTGCGCGACGGCCAGCAGGTCACCGAGTTCCGCGAGGGGCTGCTGCCCTGGGCGCTGCAGACGCCGACCGCGCTGGTCTTCGACGAATATGACGCCGGGCGCCCCGACGTGATGTTCGTGATCCAGCGCGTGCTGGAGACGGAGGGCAAGCTGACGCTGCTCGACCAGAATCGCGTGATCCGCCCGAATCCGCACTTCCGCCTGTTCGCGACCGCGAACACGGTCGGGCTCGGCGACACCAGCGGGCTCTATCACGGCACGCAGCAGATCAACCAGGGGCAGATGGACCGCTGGAACATCGTCGTCACGCTCAACTATCTGCCCGCCGCGACCGAAAGCGCCATCATCCTCGCCAAGGTGCCGACCGCCGACGACGCGACCGTCGCCAACATGGTCAAGGTCGCCGACCTGACGCGCCAGAGCTTCATGGCCGGCGACATCTCAACCGTCATGTCGCCGCGCACAGTGATCAGCTGGGCGCAGAACACCGCCATCTTCAACAGCCTCGGCTTCGCCTTCCGCCTTTCCTTCCTCAACAAGTGCGACGAGGCGGAGCGGATGATCGTCGCCGAATATTATCAGCGCGTGTTCGGCGAGGACCTGCCCGAAAGCGTGGTCGGCAAGTAAAGCGGGAGCCGCCTCCCGCTATTGCAGGACCGTTTCGGCATCGACCAGCCGGACGTCGTGCATCCGGTGGAGATAAGCCTCGAAATAACCCTTGTGCGAGACACCGACGATCGACAGCGTCCGTGATCCCGGCTGCGCCGCGATCGCCGCGCGGATGTTGGCGACCATGCGCAGGTTGCGCGCCTCCCACCAGCCGACATAGCGCCGGCCATAGCCCTCCGGCGACGGATCGGCGAGCGCGGCGCCGAAATCACTGTCGAAGGCGACCTGCGCCGTCTCCGGTCTGTTATAGTCGCGATAGAGCGCCAGCACGTCCTCGCCGTCGAGCCGGGCCATCAGCGCATCGTCCCGCGCCTTGCGCCGCTCGGCCACGGGATTGTTCCAGGCGCGGCGCATCGCCGCCTCGAAACCCGGATCGTCGTCGAGCGATGCATTGATCGCGTCGGCGCTGTGGTCGTCCGCCGCATGGACGCGTTCGAGCCCGAGGCGCGCCGCGAGCGCCGCGGCGATCAGATAATCCTCGTTGCGCCGCGTCGTCAGCGCCGTGAGTTCGGACGCCAGGGCTTCGTCCAGCCCGTCGCCGGCCCGCCGCTCGGCGGCCGGCAGGCGCAGCCACTGAACCAGCGCCGACGCCGGCTCGCCGCCCGCGAGGAACAGCGCCGCCAGATGGCGCCGGTCGGCCGGCTGCGGCTGCGCGGGCCAGGCGGCGAGCCGCCGGTCGGCCTCGGTCGTCGCCGCGGCCATGTCGAGCCCCAGCGCCTTCTGCGCCGGGCCCGGATCGCGGCAATAGGAGTCGTAGGTTCCCGGATAGCGCGCCTTGTAGCGCAGCATCATCTCGCATTCGGGCCCCGACACCGCCTCGATGGTGATGATATCGGGCTTCCACGCCGCGAGCCGCGCCAGCAGCGGTTCGAGATGCGCGGGATCGAAATCGGCGGGCAAGCCCGAAAGATGCGGCGTGCCGAGCACGACGACGAGGTTCGGCGGCCCCGCGACCTGGCTCTTGAGCGCGGCCGGATCGAAAGCCGGAACATAGGGGACCTCCGCCCCCGCGGCGAGCAACAGGGCCAGCATTGCGGACATCGGCTTCTCTCCTGCATCAGAACTGCCCCTCGATAGACGAAGTGTATTATTCAATCAATACACATTGCACCGACCGATTTCGGCTTTCCAAGCCACGCCGCCTCTGCCAGCGTCCCGCGATGCGCCGACTTCGTGCGATCCGCGTTTTCCATCGCCGCCGTGCGCCGGCGCGCCGCCTGTCCGGCGCCGCCGCCGCGCTCGCCGCGCTATCGCTCGCCGGCTGCATCACGCCGGTCGATTACGGCAAGATCCGCCACGCCGCCTATGTCGCCGACCCGCGCTGCGATCCGAAACCGGGCGCGCCGGTCGATGGCGAGGCGCTGCCGCTCTTCGTCGTCACCAGCCGCCTGCCCGACTGCCGGACGAGCGACCTTGCGCTGCTCGTCTATCGCGGCGACCGGGTGCGCCACGGCCGCTTCGCGGCGCCGCGCGAGGAAAAGGTCGACGGCAAGACGCGAACCCGCACGCCGCTCGCGTTGCAGGCGGAAGGCGACTGGTGGCGTGCGCTGCAGGCCGAGACCGATCGGCGCCAGGGGCGCGTGCTGCTCTATGTCCACGGTTACCGCGAAAGTTTCGAGACGACCGCCAGGGACGCGGCGCAGATCGCGCGCATGACCGGCTTCGACGGCCCGACGGTCGCCTATAGCTGGCCGTCGCAGCACGACGTGTTCGGCTACATGGTCGACGAGACCAACATGTATCACGACGTCCGCAACTTCCGCGATTTCCTGAAGGCGCTCGCCGAGCAGCCGTGGGTGAAGGAGATCGTGATCGTCTCGCACTCGCTCGGCGCGCGGCTCGTCGTTCCCGCCATCGCCTATGTCGATCGCGCCGCGCCGAGCGCCGACAGCCGCAACATCTCGAACATCATCCTCGCCTCGCCCGACATCGATCGCGAAACCTTCGAACGCGACATCGCCGACGGCGCGCTCACGCCCGCCAAGGTCGCCCGCGACCGGCACATCACCATCTATGTCTCGCTGCGCGACAAGGCGCTCGCCGCCTCGCGCGCGCTGCATGGCTATCCCCGGCTGGGCTCGCCCTATTGCTTCGACCCGTTCGAGGCCGCCGACCTGAAGGCCCGCGGGCTTCCCGAGCGCTGCTATCCCGTCGCGATCCCTGGTCTCACCGTCGTCGACACCACCGACGTGTCGCGCGGGTCGACCGGGCACAGCAATTTCCTGCGCAGCGGAGCGGCCTGCCGCGATTTCGTCGATGTCGTCGCGGGCCGGCGGACGCGCCCGGAGCGCATCGCGACGCATGTTTCGCATGTCTTCCGCTTGCTTCCCGACCCGGCAGCGCCCAAGAACGGCGACGACAGCATCTGCAACCGAATCCCCGATCCCAAAGCACCATGAGCCAATCCTCTCCCCTCGACGATTTCAAGACCGCGCTGTCGAGCGTCGCCCGCGCCGTGACGCGCGATCCGGAGGTTGAGGTCGGCTTCACCGCCGACGCGCCGGCGCAGGTCGGCAAGGCGATCAAGGTCCCGACCCCGTCGCGCACGCTGCCGCGCGATCAGGTCGCGGAGGCGCGCGGTTTCGCCGACGCCTATGCGCTGCGGATGAAGCACCACAACGAGCGGACGCACGCCGCGGCCCGCCCGGCCGAGCCGCTTGCCGCCGCCGCCTTCGACGCGATGGAACGCGCGCGGGTCGAGGCGCTCGGCGCGCGCTCCATGGCGGGGATGCGCGCCAACCTGTCGGCCAGCCTCGCGATGCGGATGCGCTCCGACCCGATCAGCCGCGCGCAGAACCGCGACGACGTGCCGGTGTCGAGCGCGCTCGAACTGATGCTGCGCGAGGTGCTGACCGGCGAGCAGGCCCCGCACGGCACCGAGACCGGGCTGTCGCTGGTACGCGAATGGATCGCCAAGGATGCCGGCGCCGACCTGACCGCGCTGTCGATGCTGCTCGACGACCAGGCCGCCTTTGCCGAGACCGCGCGGGTGGCGCTCCGCAACCTCGACCTCATCCACGGCGACGATCCGCTGGAGGACGGCAGCGAGGACGGCGGCGATCAGGAAGAGGCGGAGTCCGAGGCCGACGAAAGCCCGGACCAGCAGGACAGCGAAGAGGGCGGCAGCGGCGAAAGCCAGGTCGACGCGCGCGCCGAGATGGACGGCGACCAGGCCGACGACGGCGACAGCGACCCCGACGCGCAGGAGATGGAGGGCGACGGCGACCCCGAAATGGGCGGCGAGGGCGACGAGGGCATGCTGCCCGTCCGCCCCAACCGCCTGCCGACCGACGTTCCCGACTTCAACTATATCCGCTTCACCGAAAAGCATGACGAGATCATCGCGGCGACCGAACTGTGCGACGCCGACGAACTGACGCGGCTGCGCGCCTATCTCGACCAGCAGATGACGCATCTGCAGGGCGCGGTGACCAAGCTCGCCAACCGGCTCCAGCGCCGCCTGATGGCGCAGCAGAACCGCGCGTGGGATTTCGACCAGGAGGAAGGCCAGCTCGACGCCGCCCGCCTCGCCCGCGTCATCGTCTCGCCCGGCCATTCATTGTCATACAAGATCGAGCGCGACACCGATTTCCGCGACACCGTCGTCACGCTGCTGATCGACAACAGCGGTTCGATGCGCGGACGGCCGATCAGCATCGCGGCGATCAGCGCCGACATCCTCGCGCGCACGCTCGAACGCTGCGGCGTCAAGACCGAAATCCTCGGCTTCACCACGCGGACATGGAAGGGCGGGCAGAGCCGCGAGGACTGGCTCGCCGCGGGCCGTCCGCCGCACCCCGGCCGCCTCAACGACCTGCGGCACATCATCTACAAGCCCGCCGACGAGCCCTATCGCCGCGCCCGCAAGTCGCTGGGCCTGATGATGCGCGAGGGGCTGCTCAAGGAGAATATCGACGGCGAGGCGCTGATGTGGGCGCACAGCCGCATCGTCGCCCGGCCCGAGGAACGCCGCATCCTGATGGTGATCAGCGACGGCGCGCCGGTCGACGACAGCACGCTGTCGGTCAACCACGGCGCCTATCTCGACCAGCATCTGCGGCAGGTGATCGAATGGATCGAGAACCGCTCGACGGTCGAACTCTGCGCGATCGGCATCGGCCACGACGTGACGCGCTATTATAGCCGCGCGGTGACGATCATGGACGCCGAACAGCTCGGCGGCACGATGGTCGAGCAACTGGCGGGGCTGTTCGACATCGACTGAGCATCACCCTTCCCCTCGATGAGGGGTTCGGTCGCCCCATATCAGTCGTGCGCGCCCGCCGCCCCGGCCTTCCCGGCCAGCCCGACATCCCAGTGCGCGGCGAAGAATTGCTCGAGGACTTTCGCGGTCGCGTCGCCGAAGCGCTTCCGGCTTTCGGCCGTATCGCGAACGCCCCGGAAATGCGCCTCGATCTGCAGCCCGCAGATGCGGCCTTCGGGCGAATCGCTCCCCGAACCGCAGGCGTGGCGGCGGGTATTGGGGCCGCCGTTGAAATAGGACTGGCCTCCGGGGCCGGGATCGCTCGCGCTCGGAACCGCAGGAAAGCCTGCGTCCGCGAACAGGGTGCCGAGGCTCGTCGGCCCGCGAAGCAGGGCCGAGAGCGACGCTCCCTCACCTTTGGCAAGGCTGCGGATGCTCGTCCTTTCGAGGGCGCGCGCGTCGCCGTCGATTGTCTCGTCCGAACGGTCGAGCAGCCCCCCGGTGAGCAGATAGCCGAGTTCGAGCCGCTGCACCTTGTGTCCATGGCCGTGGATGTCCATGAACCATCCGCGCTCGCTCGTCCGCAGGACTTCCTTCTTCGCGATATCGATGAAGGCGTGCCATTCCTTGTACGCCTGCTCGGCATCGGCATTGCCGCAGGCGCCTTCCGCCGCCGACCGGTTGGCATCGAGCTTCTGCCGCGCCAGCCGATTGATGATCACGTGCGGATAGGTGCCGAACCGGTCGTGAAAGGACTGGCGCATCGCCTGCACCAGCTCGGCGGTGTTCCGGTCGGGTCCGACCACGGTGTGCGCACCGCCGCAGCGCTCCTTCGTCCGGTCGGGAATATCCTCCGGCAGCAGCGTGCCGCCGTGCGGAGCGACGAGGATCACCGGCGCATTGCCCGGCAGATATTCGATATAGTGGCCGTAGGACTTGCCGACCTCGAACGCGACAGCCTCCGAAGCCGAAGCGGACGGGACGGCGGCCCAGGCCAGCGCGAAGCCGGCGCCGCCCGCGACGACCATCCGGATCGGCACGCCCCATGCCCTGCGAACCCGATCGATCATCTGCTTCCCCTCACTGTCTTGCAAACGCGATTTCGCCACCGCGCCATCCACCGGATAGTCGTGGACCGAGCAAGGCGGGAAAATGAAAAATCGATGCGACCGGTATAACCTCAAGGCGTACATATCCATTGGACACGGAAGGGTCCGTTCCCCGGCGCAAGCCCGGGGGCCTTGCGGGGCAGCGCCACGCCATCTGGACCCCGGCTTTCGCCGGGGAACGGTGACCTGCCGAAAGGGATGATTGCCTAATCTTGATAGGAACACAGAACCGCTGTCCTAGATGCTTCGCCTCGCGCACCGCGTGACAACCCGTCCCCCTCTCGTTACACATCCCCTCCGGCACAGCAGGGACTCGCGATCGCAGGACGGGGCCGCTGGGCCATGATCCGCGCCGAGGTCGCCGGCGCAGGCTTGGGGTCGCATGATCGGTATGCGGGCCCGAAAAGGGGGCGACCGACCATGACCAAAGCATCCGACCTGTTCATCGCATGCCTCGAGGAAGAGGGCGTCGAATATATCTTCGGCGTTCCGGGCGAGGAGAATCTCGACATGCTCGACAGCCTGTCGCGATCGAAGCAGATCAGGCTGATCCTGACCCGTCACGAACAGGGCGCGGGCTTCATGGCGGCGACCTATGGCCGCCACACCGGCCAGACCGGCGTCTGCATGGCGACGCTCGGCCCCGGCGCGACCAATTTCGTCACCGCCGCCGCCTATGCGCAACTGGGCGGCATGCCGATGCTGATGGTGACGGGGCAGAAGCCGATCAAGAAATCGAAGCAGGGCCGCTTCCAGATTCTCGACGTCGTCGGGATGATGAAGCCGATCACCAAATTCACCCATCAGCTCGCCAGCGCCGACAATATCCCGAGCCGGGTGCGCGAGGCCTTCCGGCTGGCCGAGGAGGAAAAGCCCGGCGCCGCCCATATCGAGTTTCCGGAGGATATCGCCGAAGAGGAAACCGCGTCGGTGCCGCTGAAGCGCAGCCATGTCCGCCGCCCCATCGCCGACGTCAAATCGGTGCGCGAGGCGGTGAAGGCGCTCGAGGCGGCGCGGGCGCCGGTGCTGGTGATCGGCGCGGGCGCCAACCGCACGATGACCGGCCGCATGCTGCTGCAATTCGTTGAAAAGACCGGAATCCCCTTCCTGACCACGCAGCTCGGCAAGGGGGTGATCGACGAGCGGCACCCGCGCTTCCTGGGCTGCGCGGCGCTGTCGGCGGGCGACTTCGTCCACCGCGCGGTCGAGGCGTCGGACTGCATCGTCAACATCGGTCACGACGTCATCGAAAAACCGCCCTTCTTCATGCAGCAGGGCGGACCGCGCGTCATCCATGTCTCGACCAGGACCGCAGAGGTCGATCCGGTCTATTTCCCCGATATCGAGGTGATCGGCGACATCGCCAACGCCATCTGGCAGATCAAGGAGGACATCGTCCCCAACGGCGGCTGGAACTTCGATCACATGCTCGCCTATCGGAAGGCCGACCTGGAGCATACGCGGTCGCTCGCTGCGGATGCGCGCTTCCCGATCTTTCCGCCGCATCTGGTGCAGCAGGTACGCGACGCGATGCCCGACGACGGCATCATCTGCCTCGACAACGGCGTCTACAAGATATGGTTCGCGCGCGGCTATACCGCCTATCGCCCCAACACGGTGCTGCTCGACAATGCGCTTGCGTCGATGGGCGCGGGGCTGCCGAGCGCGATGATGTCGGCGATGCTCTATCCCGAACGCAAGGTGATGGCGATCTGCGGCGACGGCGGCTTCATGATGAACAGTCAGGAGATGGAGACCGCGGTACGGCTGGGCCTCAACCTGACCGTGCTGATCCTCAACGACAGCGCCTATGGCATGATCCGCTGGAAACAGGCGAACATGGGGTTCGCCGATTTCGGCCTCACCTACAACAACCCCGATTTCGTCCAATATGCCGAAAGCTATGGCGCGAACGGCTACCGCGTCGAAAGCGCGGCGCATCTGAAGCAGCTTCTGGCCCACACGCGCGATACGCCGGGCGTCCACCTGATCGACTGCCCGGTCGACTATTCGGAGAACGACCAGATTTTGAACATCGACATCAAACGGCTGTCGAAGGAATTATGACCACTCGCTGCCCCTCCCGCTTGCAGGAGGGGCAGCGAGACTTGGGAGCTTGCTCCCTAGTCGCAGCGGGGTGGCCCTGACGCACCCCCGCTAACCCACCCCCGACCCCTCCCGCAAGCGGGAGGGGGGAGATTTGAAATGAAACTCAAGGACGTCTACCCCCTCTACCTCAACAACAAGGCGGCGCAGCCGAACACCGACCTCGCCGTCACCGACAAGTTCACCGGCGAGGTCGCCTTCCGCACCGCGCTCGCGACCCCGGACGTGATCGACGAGGCGATTGCCGGCGCGGTGCGCGCTGCGGCGCCGATGGCGAAGCTCGCGAGTTTCGAGAAGCAGGCCGTCCTCAATCACTGCGTGGCGCGTTTCCGCGAGCGCTTCGACGAACTCGCCTATGCGCTGTGCGTCGAGGCGGGCAAGCCGATCGCCGATGCCGAGGGGGAGGTCGGCCGCCTGATCGACACCTTCCGCATCGCCGCCGAGGAAGCGGTGCGCAATTACGGCGAGATCCAGCCGCTCGACATCTCGCCGCGCTCAAAGGGCTATATGGGGATGTGGAAGCGCGTGCCGATCGGCCCGTGCAGCTTCATCTCGCCGTTCAACTTCCCGCTCAACCTCGCCGCGCACAAGATCGCGCCGGCGATCGCGGTCGGCTGTCCCTTCGTGATGAAGCCCGCGTCGATGACCCCGCTCGGCGCGATCATCATCGGCGAAGTGCTCGCCGAATGCGACATCCTGCCCGAAGGCGCGTTCAGCATCCTGCCCGCCAGCCGCGACGGCGCCGACCTGTTCACCAGCGACGACCGGCTGAAACTCCTCTCCTTCACCGGATCGCCCGGCGTCGGCTGGGACCTGAAGGCAAAGGCGGGGAAAAAGAAGGTCATCCTCGAACTCGGCGGCAACGCGGCGGTGATCGTCGACAGGGACGCCGACTTGGACCATGCGCTCGCGCGGATCATCTTCGGCGCCTTCTACCAGTCGGGCCAGTCATGCATCGGGGTGCAGCGGATATTGATCCACGCCGACATCTATGACCGCTTCCGCGCGATGCTGGTCGAAAAGACGAAGGCGCTCGTTTCCGGCGACCCCAAGGACCGCGATACCTTCATCGGCCCGATGATCTCTGAAAAGGAAGCGGCGCGGCTGGGCGGCTGGATCGAGGATGCGGTTGCGGGCGGCGCGACGCTGCTGGCCGGCGGCCGGCGCGACGGCGCGATGCTGGAGGCGACCCTGCTGGAGAATGTCGACCGCAAGGCCGATGCCTATCGCGAGGAAGCGTTCGGCCCGCTCGCGATATTGTCGAAATTCACCGACTGGGACGATGCGCTGGCCGAGGTCAACGACAGCAAGTTCGGCCTTCAGGCGGGCCTGTTCACGCGCGACCTGCACAAGGTGCTGGCGGCGTGGGACGACCTCGACGTCGGCGGCATCGTCGTCAACGACGTGTCGAGCTATCGCGTCGACAACATGCCCTATGGCGGGGTCAAGGATTCGGGGCTGGGCCGCGAAGGCATAAGGTTCGCGATGGAGGACATGACCGAGATTCGGAACATGGTGATTCGGCGCGCGTGAGCGCTTGTCACCGGACCGTCGCCAGACCGTCACCGAACCGTCTTCGCTTCGATTCGCAGGGTGTAACAAAAGCCGTGTCTAGGCCGTGGGCAGCCAAGGCTGCTTACGGAGTGCGACATGGCTTCAATCTCGACCCTGCCGATCCCGGTGCGTTTCGCCGATCCCTTCGCCGCCGAACCGCATGTGCCCGAATGCGTCGTCGGCGAACGGCGCAGCTATCGCACCGTGTGGATCAGCGACATCCACCTTGGCACCCGCGGGTGCAATGCGGCGCTGCTGATCGACTTCTTCGACCATGTCGATTGCGAGACGCTCTACCTCGTCGGCGACATCATCGACGGCTGGCGGCTCAAGAAACGCCATTTCTGGCCGCCCGAGCATAACGACGTCGTCTGGCGCGTGCTCAAGCGCGCCAAGCGCGGCACGCGCGTCGTCTATGTCCCCGGCAACCATGACGAGATGGTCAAGCCCTTCGATGGCTTCGATTTCGGCGGGGTCGAAATCCGGCGCGAGGCGGTGCACGAGACCGCCGACGGCCGCAAGCTGCTGGTCGTCCATGGCGACGAATTCGACGCGGTGATGCTCGCGCACCGCTGGCTCGCCTTCGTCGGCGATGCCGCCTACACCGCGCTGATGAAGGCGAATGTGGTGGTCAACGCCATCCGCAGCCGCATGGGCCTGCCCTATTGGTCGCTGTCGCTCGTCGCCAAGCACAAGGTCAAGAACGCCGTCCAGTTCATCGGCCGCTACGAGGAAGTCGTCGCCCATGCTGCCCGCTCGCGCGGAGTCGACGGCGTCGTCTGCGGCCATATCCACAGCGCGGAGATGCGGGCGATCGACGGCGTCGACTACTATAATGACGGTGACTGGGTCGAAGGCTGCACCGCGCTGGTCGAGCATGCCGACGGCCGCATGGAGATCGTGCGCTGGGCCGAAGAAGTTGCGGCGCGCTCTGCCCCGGCGCCGCTCGAACAGCCCGCATCGGCACGTGCCGCATGAGGATCGCCATCGTCACCGACGCCTGGGAACCGCAGGTCAACGGCGTCGTCCGTACGCTCCAGGCGACGATCGCCGAACTGCGCGCACAGGGGCATGCGGTCGAGGTGATCTCGCCCGACCTGTTCCGCTCGATCCCCTGCCCCACCTATGGCGAAATCCGCCTCGCCCTTGCGGGCAAGCGCGCGGTCGGGCGGCGCATCCGCGCCTTCGCCCCGCAGGCGATCCATATCTCGACCGAAGGTCCGCTCGGGCTCGCGGCGCGGCGCTGGTGCCTCGACCATGATTTTCCCTTCACCACCGCCTATCACACGCGTTTTCCGGAGTATGTCGCGGCGCGCCTGCCCGTGTCGCCCGGCCGCGTCTGGCGCTTCATCCGCTGGTTCCACCGCCCCGCCCGGCACATCATGGTCGCGACGCGCTCGTTGCAGCGCGAACTGGCCGCGCACGGCCTCGACCGGACGATGCTATGGGAACGCGGCGTCGACCCGCGACTGTTCCGTCCCGATCGTGCGCCTCACCCCCTCTTCGCCGGCCTCGCGCGTCCGATCCAGCTTTACGTCGGCCGCGTCGCGGTCGAAAAGAACATCGCGGCGTTTCTCGCCACCACGCAGCCGGGAACCAAGGTCGTCGTCGGCGACGGCCCGGCGCTCGCCGACCTGCGGATGCGCTACCCCGACGCGGTGTTTCTCGGCAAGCTCGGCGGCGAAGCACTGGCGTCGGCCTATGCCGGCGCGGACGTCTTCGTCTTCCCCAGCCGAACGGACACGTTCGGCCTCGTCGTCATCGAGGCGCTGGCGTGCGGAACGCCCGTCGCGGCCTATCCGGTGCCGGGACCGGGCGACATCGTCCGCGACGGTGCGGGTGCCCTCGACGAAGACCTGAATGCCGCCATCTCGCGCGCGCTGACCTGCCGCCGCGAGGACGCCGCCGCCCTCGGCGCACGCTATGGCTGGACAAGCTGCACGGCGCAGTTCCTGAACGCCTTGACCTTCATTCCGCGAGACCCGGATCCCAGCGCGCTCGCCGCGCCCGGCCTCGCGGCCTAGGAATGCCTAGAATGCCTTGCGCCATTGCAGCTCGATATAGCGGCCGAGCGGGTCGATGTAGCCCGGCTGATAGTTCAGCGGCACCACCCCGCTCGCATCGGTGATCCGGCGCTGCGCGTCGAACAGATTGTCGACCGACAACCGCACGCGCGAGTTCTTGAGGAAAGGCAGACTCCCGGTCAGCTTCGGCATCTGGTTGAAATCGGCGAAGACGCGCAGGTTGAAGGTCGCCAGATCGTGGAAATCGAGGTTGCCGTTCGCACCGCCGACGATGGTGCTGCCGCTGTCGTATTTGGCGCTGACCCGCGCGCCGAAGCCTTTGTAGAAGACGCCGCCGTCGAGTTCGAGCAGGTGCCGGTTGCTGCCGCCGCCGTTGCCGGTCGCCGAGCCTCCAAGCAGGTCGAGCTCGGGCACGCCCGGTCCGATCAGCACTTTGTCGGTGAGCTTGACGGTGTGATAGAGCGAGATGTTCCAGCGGCCGCCGCTGCGGCGCCCCCCGAACATGCCGCCCGGTCCGCGCGCGCCGCCACCGGGCCGGCCAAAGCCGCGCCCGCCCGCGGACGGCGGCGGGCCGCCTTCGCCCCGGGGCGCCGCGCTGCCGTCGGGCGGCGGCGGCGCATCGGCCCCCTCCGCACCGCGGCGTCCGCCGGCCCGGCCGCCGGTGCCTTCGCTCGCGGTCGCTTCCTTCTGCCCGAAGCTCGCGCCATAGTTGATCCCCCAGCGGATCTGCGAATTGGTCGCGCGATCGAAATTGACCGGCCGCTGGTCGAGCGCGATCAGCGTGCCGCTGCCATCGCGGACCACGCGGCCGGGGAACGCCGCCTCGATCTCCGGCGTCAAGCAGCGGGAAGCTGTTCGGGTGCCTTCGCTCGCGGTCGCTTCCTTCTGCCCGAAGCTCGCGCCATAGTTGATCCCCCAGCGGATCTGCGAATTGGTCGCGCGATCGAAATTGACCGGCCGCTGGTCGAGCGCGATCAGCGTGCCGCTGCCATCGCGGACCACGCGGCCGGGGAACGCCGCCTCGATCTCCGGCGTCAGCAGCGGGAAGCTGTTCGCGGTGTCGAGGCTGCGGTTGCGGTTATAGTCGATCGAGAAGCGCAGCCCGTCGACCATCGGCACGTTCCAGTTGAGCCCGAGCTTCAGGTCGCGGCGCTGCTCGGCGAGCAGGAACGGGTTGCCGCCGGTGGTCGTCGTGATCTGCACCGTCTGACCGGTCGCGAAGTCGTAATAGGTGACCGCGGGCGTCACCAGCGGCGCCGCGCCGAGCTGCGTCATGCTGGGCGCCGCCTCGTCGCTCGCGAAGCTCGCGAGCAGCGACAGGTTGCCGGTCAGGCCCCAGTTGAGCGTCGCGCCCCAGCTCTTGAGCGCGGAAAAGTCGCTCGGCCGCTCGACCTCGGCGTTGAGGGTCAGCGACAGGCGGCCGAGCTTGCCGACCTCGTAATCGGGATCGAGCAGCGGCACGGTCAGCGACCCGAAGACGCTGGGGGTGTCGCGCGCCAGATCGGTGACGGTGATCGTGCCGTTGCGTTCGGAACGGCTGTCGAAGCGCAATCCGGTATAGCTGCCGGTGATCGACGCGCGGATCGGTCCGGCCCAGCCGTCGATCACGCTGCCCGAGATATTGGCGTTGCCGCCGAAGCTCTGCTGGCTGCTGTCGAAGCGGTCGCTCGTGCCGCCGAGGCGATCGGTGAAGATGCGCTGGTCGGCATCGGAATAATTGCCGGTCGCCGACCAGCGCCAATCGCCGAGCATACCGTTGACGCTCGCCGAGCTCGTCCAGTTCTGGGTGCGGCTGTCGCGGCGCAGCGGATCGCCCGCACCGCCGGCACCGGGGCCGAGCAGGCTGAGGCTGTCGGTCTGGTCGAAGCGCAGGCTGACCGACGCCTCGGTCACCTTGTCGATGCCGCGCACCAGCGTGCCGTCGATGACATAGGTGTCGCTGGCGGGCGACAGGCTGCGCGCCTCGGCGTCGGCGATGCTGCCAGTGACCGGGATCAGGTCGCGGTCGCTTTCGCGCAGCATCGTCTGATGCTCCCAGCTCGCGTTGAGGTTGAGCCGGCCATTGTTGCCGATCGCCATGAAGGCGGGTTCGAGCTCGCTCTTGAACTGCCCGCCCTGCGTCGGGATGCCGGCCTCCGCTTCGGCCGAAATCTGACGGAAATCGGACTTGAGCACGAAATTGACGACGCGTTCGGTCGCGGCATAGCCATATTGCAGCGCGACCTGTTCGGGAAACACCTCGACCTTGGCGATGGCCTCCGGCGGGATGTTGCGGACCGCGCCGAAGCCGGAGATGCGCCGCCCGTTGACCAGGATCACCGGACGTCCGCCGCCGCGCCCGCGGCCCGACCGCGTCTGCGGTTCGAGCGCGTCGAGCAGTTCCGCGATCGACGACGCGCCATAGCTGGCGATATCGGCCTCATCGAGTTCGACCTCGGCCGCGAAATCGGTGTCGAGTTGCCCCGCCAGCCGCGGCGCGGTGACGACGATCTCGTCCTCATAGTCGTCGCCGAAATCGGAATCCGACTGCACCGAAACGGTATCGACGGGCTGATCATCGACTGCCAGCGCGGGCGTCGCGGCGAGCGCCGTCGCCGCAAGCAGGGCCGAGCGGAGAGAGAGAGAAGGGCTTTTCATCGGGAGAGGCGCTTTCCGTTATCCGTATATCTTGTCTTGGTTTTTCCCTAGCAGCGACGACTGAACGCGCCCTGACGAGGATTGGCACCGCGCGTTCATCTGGTCACAATTTGTCGCAACAATATGGCAGGACATGCGAAGGGGGCGGTTTGCCCGCAGGCCACCCGGGCACGACGTTACGGCGACGGCTGGACAGCGAGGGCGCGCCTCTCTATCGGCCAGCCATGCAGACTCCAGCTCCCTCCGAATCCATCCTGATCGTCGACTTCGGCAGCCAGGTGACGCAGTTGATCGCGCGGCGCGTCCGCGAGGCCGGCGTCTATAGCGAGATCGTGCCGTTCGGCAGCGCCGAGGCCGCGCTCCAGCGCATGCAGCCGAAGGGCGTGATCCTGTCGGGCTCGCCCGCCTCGGTCCCTGCGGCGGGCAGCCCGCGCGCGCCGCAGGCGGTGTTCGACAGCGGCCTGCCGATCCTCGGCATCTGTTACGGTCAGCAGGTGATGAGCCAGCAGCTCGGTGGACAGGTCGAACCGGGCGGCAGCGACGGGACGCGCGACGGCGAGTTCGGCCGCGCCTTCCTGACCGTCACCGAGCCCTGCGTGCTGTTCGACGGGCTATGGCAGGTCGGCGAGCGCCATCAGGTATGGATGAGCCACGGCGACCGCGTGACCGAGTTCGCGCCGGGTTTCCGCATCGTCGCGGTCAGCGACGGCGCGCCCTTCGCACTGATCGCCGACGACGCGCGCCGCTATTACGGCACGCAGTTCCACCCCGAGGTCGTTCACACCCCCGACGGCGCGAAGCTGATCGCCAATTTCGTGCGCCACGTCTGCGGCTGCTCGGGCGACTGGACCATGGCCGAGTTCCGCGCGACCAAGATAGCCGAGATCCGCGCGCAAGTCGGCGACCAGCGCGTGCTGTGCGGCCTATCGGGCGGCGTCGACAGCGCCGTCGCCGCGGTGCTGATCCACGAAGCGATCGGCGAGCAGCTCACCTGCGTCTTCGTCGACCACGGCCTCCTCCGCCTCAACGAGCGCGAGCAGGTCGAAACGCTGTTCCGCGACCATTACAACATCCCACTGGTGGTGGTGGACGCCGAGGCCCGCTTCATGGCCGGCCTCGCCGGCGTCACCGACCCCGAAAAGAAGCGCAAGTTCATCGGCGGCGAGTTCATCAACGTTTTCGAGGAAGAAGCGAAGAAGCTCGGCGGCGCCGACTTCCTGGCGCAGGGCACGCTCTATCCCGACGTGATCGAATCGGTGTCTTTCACCGGCGGGCCGAGCGTGACGATCAAGAGCCACCACAATGTCGGCGGCCTGCCCGAACGCATGAACATGAAGCTGGTCGAGCCGCTGCGCGAGTTGTTCAAGGACGAGGTCCGCCTGCTCGGCAAGGAACTCGGCCTGCCCGACATCTTCGTCGGCCGCCACCCCTTCCCCGGCCCCGGCCTCGCGATCCGCATCCCCGGCGAGGTGTCGAAGGAGCGCTGCGACATCCTGCGCAAGGCCGACGCCGTCTATCTGGAAGAGATTCGCGGCGCGGGCCTCTACGATGCGATCTGGCAGGCGTTCGCGGTGCTGCTGCCGGTCAAGACGGTCGGCGTGATGGGCGACGGGCGCACCTACGACCATGTCTGCGCACTGCGCGCCGTGACCTCGACCGACGGCATGACCGCCGATATCTATCCCTTCGACGCAAGCTTCCTGTCGCGCTGCGCGACGCGGATCATCAACGAGGTGGAGGGGATCAACCGGGTGGTGTACGACTATACCTCGAAGCCGCCGGGAACGATCGAGTGGGAATGATTCCGCGTCTGGCACAGCCAGGCACCTGATGGCATGAAATGCCGCTAAGCCCGCGTAATTGCGGGCTTTTTTTTGTTTGTGTTTGGCACGATCTGGCAACGGGAGGAAGCGCCAAGCACCGTTTGAGCATGGCATTAAAGCTGGTATTATGGTTTGGCGATGCCATGATTGATGCCGATACCATGCTGCGTTCTTTTGTGTGTTCATGGTATTAATATTCTATAAGTTACTGTTTCGTAAGAAAAAATACGATAAATTCGAGATTTTTTCAGCATGGTATCGGAGACGAAGAAGGACAAGGTACATGCTGACCGATACCAAGCTGCGCAATCTCAAGCCCAGGGACAAACTCTACAAAGTGAATGACCGGGAAGGTCTCTATGTGGCAGTGACTCCAGCCGGCTCCATCTCGTTCCGTTACAACTACTCAATCAACGGTCGGCAGGAGACCATCACCTTTGGGCGTTATGGTGTCGGTGGCATCACCCTGGCCGAAGCCCGCGAGCTGTTGGGTGACGCCAAGAAGATGGTTGCGGCGGGCAAGTCGCCGGCCAAGGAGAAAGCCCGAGACAAGGCGCGGGTGAAAGATGCAGAGACGTTCGGTGCCTGGGCGGAGAAGTGGCTGCGTGGCTACCAGATGGCCGACTCCACCCGCGATATGCGCCGCTCGGTTTATGAGCGTGAGCTGAAGCCGAAATTCAGCAATCAGAAGCTGGTGGAGATCACCCACGAAGACTTGCGGGCGCTGGCTGATGCCATTGTTGAGCGAGGCGCACCGGCCACCGCCGTTCATGTGCGTGAAATCGTGTTGCAGGTATTTCGCTGGGCCATCGAGCGTGGGCAGAAGGTCGAAAACCCGGCAGAACTGGTGCGCCCAACAAGCATCGCTCGATTCGAGCCACGTGACCGAGCGTTGACGCCAGAAGAAATTGGGCTGATGTACCAGTACATGGAGCGAGTGGGCACAAGCCCAACAAACCGTGCGGCGGCCAAGCTGTTATTGCTGACGATGGTGCGCAAGAGCGAGCTGACCAATGCGACCTGGAGCGAGATCAATTTCAGCGAAGCGTTGTGGACGATTCCAAAGGAGCGGATGAAACGCCGTAACCCGCACCTGGTATTTCTGTCCCAGCAGGCTCTGGATATTTTCATTGCCATGAAAACCTTTGCCGGTGGTTCCGACTTCGTTTTGCCATCACGGTACGACTCGGATGCGCCGATGAGCGCTGCCACACTTAACCAGGTGCTGACGCTGACTTACAAGGCGGCGCAGAAAGATGGGAAGTCACTTACCAAGTTCGGACCGCATGATTTGCGGCGCACAGCCAGCACGCTGTTGCATGAGGCCGGCTACAACACCGACTGGATCGAGAAGTGCCTGGCGCACGAGCAGAAGGGCGTGAGGGCTGTCTACAACAAGGCTGAGTACCGCGAGCAGCGGGCGGCGATGTTGCAGGATTGGGCCGATATGATTGATGAGTGGACTTCGGGAGGCAGTAAGGGTTGATGTTTTTGCTATCTTTGATAGCATTGAAGTTGATGCCGTGAATTTATAAATAAGGCCGCCATTGGCATCGGGCAGGTCAATTACCGATTAGCTGCTTCGCGCAGCTACTCGATGAATAGCAACTATTCATTTGAGAGGTATTGACCCATGCAAAATATAAAGACCCTCATCAACAGGAAGAAGCTCCTGGAGATGATCCCGCTTTCGACACGAACAATTTATAACCTGGAGCAGCGAGGGGATTTTCCACGCCGTATCGCGTTAACCAGTAGAAATGTCGCCTGGGATTTGTCAGAGGTCGAAGAGTGGATTGAGGCACGTAAATCATCGGGTGATCAAGCTGCGCGACCTGGCCCTATAGAGGGCTAGTTATATGGCTCTTGATCTTATGGCGGCTTTCACGGAATTGCCGCCACCCATTGATTATGTTCTGCCTAATATGGTTGCTGGCACTGTTGGTGCTCTTGTGTCGCCTGGTGGGGCTGGTAAATCCATGTTGGCCCTTCAATTGGCTGCACAGATTGCAGGCGGGCCTGATTTACTTGAAATAGGCGAGTTTCCCACCGGGCAAGTGGTCTATCTGCCTGCTGAAGATCCACCGGCCGCTATTCACCATCGTCTGCACGCCCTTGGGGCACACCTCAGCGCAGCGGAACGGCAAGCCGTGGCTGATGGTTTGCTCATTGAACCCTTGATCGGTAAATGCCCAAACATCATGGCTGCTAGCTGGTTCGATGCTCTCAAACGAGCCGCTGAAGGTCGTCGCTTGATGATCTTGGACACTTTGCGGCGCTTCCACATTGAGGAGGAGAACGCTAGCGGGCCGATGGCGCAGGTTGTTGGGCACATGGAGGCCATAGCCGCTGATACAGGCTGCTCCATTGTGTTTCTGCACCACGCGAGTAAAAGCGCAGCCATGATGGGGTCGGGCGATCAACAGCAGGCCAGTCGTGGATCGTCCGTACTGGTTGATAACATCCGTTGGCAATCGTACCTATCCGGCATGACGCAAGGCGAGGCCGAGATACTGGGGGTCGATGATTGTCAGCGTGGGTATTTTGTCCGCTTTGGCGTCAGCAAGGCCAACTATGGCGCACCTTTTCAAGAACTCTGGTTTAGACGGCACGACGGCGGCGTGTTGAAGCCTGCTGTACTGGAGCGGCAGTGCAAGGTGAAAAGGAGACAGCGTGAAGAAGCCTAAGCATGACCTGACCCACGTCCGACATGATCCCGCGCACTGTTTGGCACCTGGCCTGTTCCGCAGCCTCAAGCGTGGCGATCGCAAACGCTGCAAGCTGGACGTGACCTACACCTTTGGCGAGGACGAATCCATGCGTTTCGTCGGATTCGAACCTCTCGGGGCCGATGATATGCGTCTTTTGCAAGGCATCGTGGCCCTTGGCGGCCCGAACGGCATCTTGCTAACCCCGGAACCGACCAGTGAGACGGGGCGACAGCTACGGCTATTCCTTGAACCCCGTTTCGAAGCCATTGAGCAAGACGGCTTGGTGGTTCGTGAGAGCCTGACCAAACTGCTCTCAGAAACGGGCATGACGGATAGCGGCGACAACATCAAGGCGCTCAAAGCCAGCCTGCTGCGCATGTCGAACGTCACCATCCTTGTGACGAAGGGACGGCGGCAAGCCGCGTTCCACCTGATGAGTCATGCTTTTGACGAGACGGACGGCAGGCTATGGGTTGCCCTGAATCCGCGTATTGCCGAAGCGATCCTGGGGCATCGTCCATATGCCCGTATCGACATGGCGGAAGTGCGGGTGCTACAGACTGATCCGGCACGGCTGATGCACCAACGGCTATGCGGCTGGATCGACCCCGGCAAATCCGGGCGCGTGGAACTGGACACGCTTTGCGGCTATGTCTGGCCAGATGAAGCCAATGCCGAAGCTATGAAAAAACGCCGTCAGACTGCCCGGAAGGCACTGGCCGAACTTGCCGCCGTGGGTTGGGTAGTGAACGAATACGCCAAGGGAAAATGGGAGATCAAGAGGCCTGGCCCCACGGCAACTGCACCCGTTTACCGTCGTAACGTTCCCTTGTTACCGTCGTAACGCTCCCCTTCTGCCGTCGTAACGTTCCCCGTCCCAATTTGGAAAACCCAGACGGTGCGCTGCTTTGCGGGCAGTTTGGGAAATCCATCCAAGATTATCTAAAGATAATCCATCATGCGCGGTGCAGCTCGCGCCTTGAGGGCGCGTTCTGACCTTGCCAATAAAGCCCTGGCGGGCTTTATCAATCGGCCATAGGCCGATGGTTTAACGCCAAGAAGAGAAGGCGGCTTCAGTGGCCGCTGAAACGCCTTGTGAGAGGGGAAAACAACCCGGAGTCCCTTATTCCATGAGCTGAAGCAGAATCTGCGTCTAACGGTGCTGGAGGGCCGCTGTGTGCACTTGTAGTTATCTGTACTGAAACCTTGGCTCGAAACGTGAAATGGCTAAGCAGTGCCCATTCGTTCGGTAAGAATAATAAGAAGATTATTATTCTTATTATTACCAAGCAGGAATGAGCCGTGTGTGTTGGACGCCCATAACCAGTAACCTGCGTGAAGGTGTCAACATCAGGAAAGGTTGCCCCTCAAGTATCAATACGTCGCCTTAGTGGTATGACGGGAGGGGAGGCAAATTTCTTGTGTTCATTGACACTTGAGGGGCGGGTTATGCCCTTCTTTTTTGGCGTCCAACTCGCCCCATCGGGGCGAATGGTTTGTGTCGATTGTTGGCATTTTAGGTTCCGATTTAAAGCCGATTGAGCAGCGATTTTGAAGCGACTATGTCGATTGCAGGCCGATTTGGTGACGATTACGGTTATGTTGCCAAGAATCGGTGTTTGTTTGACGATAAAACGCTTTACGTTCGATATGCGCTAGATTTTCAATAGTGGGTGAAATGCGGGCAGGATGGGTGAAGTTAGCTAACCGGCAAGCCGGTTATCTATCTTCACTGTCCCTTATTCGCGCCGGGGGCACTCAACGGGAATCCTGCCCTGCGGGGCTGATCGGCTACCGCCGGTTGCAAGAGTATAGGTCTTGCTATTTTTAATATCTTTGATAGCATGGTTGTCGGGTACACCAAAAGGGTATTGATATGGCAAATGTGCTTATCAGGAATTTACCCGCCGAGGTGCACCGTGCGTTGAAAGTTCGAGCAGCGCTCAACGATAGGAGCACCGACGCGGAAATACGCGAAATACTGACGGCGGCAGTACAGCCGCTAGAGCTTGAAGAGATTGGCCGGGAAGTTGGCTTGTCCGAAAGCGATAAAAAAACAGAGTAGTTTTACGTTTGTAAGTCCGGGCCTCAGCGCCAAGGGCAATACCGATCAGCTAGTGGCGTAGCTCTTCGATGAAACGTTGCCGAGAACAAGCACAACGCTTGGTCAAGGCAATGCCTTCTTTTCATCGACGGAGTACGACCATGAAGTCCAAAATTTTAGCGGCTAAAAAAACCGCTCTAGCCGTTGCACTCGCAACCGGCTTTATCACCACTACCACCGCCCCTGTGCAAGCTGGTATCCCCGTCATCGACGGCGGCAACCTGGCCCAGAACATCATGACGGCCATCGAGTCGGTGGCGCAGACGCTCAAGCAGATTGAGCAGTACCAGACCCAGTTGCAGCAGTACGAAAATCAGCTCCAGAACACGATGGCCCCAGCCGCGTATATCTGGGATCAGGCGCAGACTACGATCAACCGGCTGATTGCCGCGCAAAACACGCTGGCCTATTACGAGAACCAGCTAGGCAGCCTGGATCGTTACCTGGCCAAGTTTCAGGACGTGGCCTATTACCGCAGCTCGCCATGCTTCAACGGCAGCGGCGGATGCACGCCGGCCGAAAAGGCAGCGATGGAAGAGAACCGCCGCCTGGCGTCAGAGTCGCAAAAGAAGGCCAACGATGCCCTGTTCCAGACCGTTGCCGACCAGCAAAAGGCTTTGAAGGATGACGCCCGTACCCTGGAGCGGCTGCAAGGCGCGGCCCAGGGTGCAACTGGCCAGCTACAGGCCATCGGCTACGCCAACCAGCTCGCCAGCCAGCAGGCCAATCAGCTCTTGCAGATTCGCACCATGTTGACCGCCCAACACAACGCGGAGGCAGCCCGGATTGCAGCAGAACTCGATGCCGAGGCGCGAGGTGATGCCAGGGCCGAGCAAATGCGTACCTGGACGTTTCGCCCGAGTCCGGCAGACAACTACTAGGGAGGCGGTGAGATGAAAAAAATCTTTTTTACTACCGCGGCTACGTTGCTGTTGTTGGCTGGATGTGAACAGGAAAGGATGCCCGAACCAAATGCGGCGACGTGTGCCCCCGATGCGTTCCAGGCAGCACTGAATGAAATGCGCAGCGAAGCGAACCGAGAGGCCTTTACCGAGGAATGCAGAGCATTCCAGAAGGCCAAGCAGATGCGTCAGTGGGAGTTCAAGCCCAGCCCTAAAGATGATTATTGAGGTGGTCGCCATGAGAAAGAAAATTGCTCTAGGTGGCTTGATGATGGTCGCCACAATGGTGCTGGCTGAACCTGCAATGGCGCAGGAGCTAAGTAGCAGCGGTGTTATGAATGATGTGCTCAAGCGTTTTCATGATGCTGCCGCAACATGGGGGCCAGCTATTGAGTCCGCTGCATCGCGTTTGTTCTGGACGCTGGTTGTGATTTCGATGGTCTGGACATTCGGCATGATGGCTTTGCGCAAGGCCGACATTGGCGAGTTCTTCGCGGAGTTCGTTCGCTTCACGATCTTCACCGGCTTTTTCTGGTGGTTGCTGACGAATGCGAACCAGGGCATGAATATCGCCGGTACGATTGTTCAGTCATTGCAAACTCTGGGCGCGCAGGCGGGGGGACTTTCCAATAGCAATCTTGGGCCCTCCAGCATCCTTGATCTTGGTTTCGAGTTATACAACCGCACAGTACAGGCCACCTCGGAGCTGGGATGGCGGCAGATGGCAACTGCTCTGGTCATGGAGCTAATGGCCCTGGCTGTTTTGTTTGTCCTGGCGTTGATTGCGGTCAACCTGTTGCTGTTGCTCGCATCAGCCTGGATTCTGTTGTATGCCGGTGTGTTCTTCCTTGGCTTTGGTGGAAGTCGTTGGACTTCCGACATGGCGATCAATTACTACAAGACCGTGCTGGGCCTGGCCGCACAGCTTATGGCAATGGTGCTTCTGGTTGCGATTGGCAAAGAGTTCATCAATCACTACTACACGCAAATCAGCGAGAACATGGCATCCCAGGAACTGGCCGTGATGTTGGTTATATCGGTCATCTTGCTTTTCTTGGTCAACAAAGTTCCGCCGATGATTTCTGGTCTTGTGTCTGGTGGTGGTATTGGCGCAGCCGGTGGAATTGGAAACTTCGGTGCGGGTGCGGCAGTTGGGGCGGCGGTGACGGCGGCCAGTATGGCAACTGGCGGCGCTGCCCTGGCAGGTAAAGCGGTTATGGGTGCCGCAGCCGGTGCAGCCGGAGGTGCAAGTGCACTCCAAGCGGCTTTTCAGAAAGCATCAGCGAGTATGGAAACCGGCGGTGACATGTCCAGCATGGGGTCAGTTGTCAGCAGTGGCGGAAACGGTGGTGGTGAAGCGGGTACTGCTGGCAGTAGCCCATTCGCCCAAGCGGCTGGCTTTGGTGACAGCGGCAGTAGCTCAAGCGGTGGCGGCTTTGCCAAGGCCGCGAAGCTGGCCACAGGCACGGCCTCCGAGTTAGCCAAGGGTGTCGGCTCTCAAGTGAAGCAGGGATTCCAGGAGCGAGTGAGCGAAACCACAGGCGGAAAACTGGCTGCTTCGATACGCGAAAGCATGGAGCCGAAAGAAGCAAGCCAATCTGGCCAGTTCGAGGGCAATAGCTTGGGCGCCGATTCTGGCCCAGATAGTAACGAAGTCAGGAGTTAGCACGATGACGACATCAACATACATGGCCGCATTGGCGGCCCTGGATGAAGCGCCAAGGGAAGAAGTCAGCCAGGTATTTATTTCGCCGCTGGGTGATCAATCGACCGAGGTCGATGCAGAGACAGAAACAGCCGCTTTTGTATCACGGCCAGACCCTATGAGAGAGAGCGAAACTAAGCCGATAAGTATTGAGGTTAATGGCGGCAGGAATGAGCGGTCAGCATTCGCGGAGGCGGCGGGGCTGTACCTGTAGGCGCACCGGGCTGGCCACAACCAGCCCGGCACTTTCAATCAACACCTACTGGAGAGGTGAATTATGACAACACAACATATTATCGAACCAGGGCAAGCAGTGCATCAAGCAGCGGCTATTCTTTCTTCTTTGGAGTACATCAACCAAGCGGAAGCGCGGAGCCTTGGGCCATTGGCCGAAGCCGTCGCTAATGCTTTTATGGTGGTGTACTACCAAGCTGAAACGGGCCGGGCGACACAGGCTGATTTTCAAGAAGCAATGAACGCCTTGCGCCAAGCGTGCAGCTAATGACGAAAGGGCGGCCACTCGAACTGGCCGCCTTTTTCAATCTTCACTGTTTGGCCATTCCCGACCCACAGACGGCGCATCCATCCATTCGCGTTCCTCCGGCGGCAGCGGGTAAGCCCCGGATGCTTCCGCGTCGGCCAGTAGTTCGGCCAGTGTGTAGCGCACCCGACCAGTGGAAACGGCGCGGGCCGGGTCGGCCTTCTCATGCAGCCTGTTCTCTAGGTTCTTTGGGTCTGTCATCGGGCGACCTCAGCAAGCATGGATACTAGGTGTTCCAGGTCAGTGATCGAATGCGCCAGGAAGCGGCCGGCGCGGCAATCTGCAATCATTTCCTCAGTTTTTTCCTACTCATGTTCAACCTCGTTCGTACCAGCTCTTCGAGCGATTCACCACGCGCACGACCAGCAGCATCACCGGCACTTCGACCAGGACGCCGACCACGGTTGCCAATGCAGCGCCGGAGTGCAGACCGAACAAGCTGATGGCGGCCGCCACGGCCAGCTCGAAGAAGTTGCTGGCACCGATCAGGGCCGAAGGACAGGCGACAGAGTGCTTTTCCCCCGCCCGCTTGTTCAGCCAGTAGGCTAACCCGGAATTGAAGAACACTTGAATCAAGATCGGCACGGCTAGCATGGCGATCACTAACGGCTGCCGGATGATGGCCTCGCCCTGGAAGGCGAACAGTAGAACCAACGTCAGCAGCAGCGCGGCCATCGACCACGGCCCGATCTTCTGCATGGCCCGTTCAAAGGCGGCCTGTCCTTGCTTGAGCAGATGCCGCCGCAAGAGCTGCGCCAGGATCACCGGCACGATGATGTAGAGCACGACCGAAATCAGCAGCGTGTCCCAAGGCACCGAGATCGAGGACATGCCCAGCAGCAGGCCGACGATGGGCGCGAAGGCCACGATCATGATGGCGTCGTTCAGAGCCACTTGCGAGAGCGTGAAAAGCGGGTCGCCGTTGGTAAGGCGGCTCCACACGAACACCATTGCCGTGCAGGGCGCGGCGGCCAGCAAGATCAAGCCCGCGATGTAGCTGTCCAGTTGATCGGCCGGCAGGAACGGAGCGAACACTTGTCGGATGAACAGCCACCCCAGCAGGGCCATCGAGAATGGCTTGACGGCCCAATTCACGAACAGCGTGACGCCGATGCCGCGCCAATGCTCTTTGACCTGGTGCAGCGCCCCGAAGTCGATCTTGACCAGCATCGGGACGATCATTACCCAAATCAGCAGGCCCACCGGCAAATTGACCTGGGCCACTTCCATGCGGCCTATGGCCTGGAACACGTCAGGAAGGCCCTGGCCGAGCGCAACACCGGCGACGATGCACAGGGCCACCCACAGCGTCAGGTAACGCTCGAAGCCGCTCATCGGGGCCTGGCGCGGCTTCGCGGCGATGGCCTGTGCGCCGGCGCTCATGCTTCCTGCTCGGTCTTGCCGATGTTCGCCAGCTCGCGCTTGATGGCCGTCTGGTCAAGCATTTTGAGAGGCAGATTCACGAACAGGCGGACGCGGTTCATCATGTGCCGGAAGGTTTGTTCGAAGGCCCGGCGCTTCTCGGCGTCAGTGCCTTCGACGGCGGCCGGGTCTTCAAATCCCCAATGCGCCGAGATCGGCTGACCAGGCCACACCGGACACATTTCGCCGGCGGCGTTGTCGCAGACGGTGATGATGAAGTCCATCTTCGGTGCGTCGGGCGTGGCGTACTCGTCCCAGCTCTTGCTGCGCAGATTCTCGGTCGGGTAATTCACCGACTCCACCTTTTCGACGGCGAAGGGATTGACCTTGCCGGTTGGGTGACTGCCGGCGCTGTAGGCGCGGAAGCGCCCTTGCCCCATCGTGTTGATGAGAGCTTCGGCCATGATGCTGCGCGCCGAATTGCCGGTGCAGAGGATGAGGACGTTATAGATTCTTTCGGTCATGATGTTTCGCTTTCTGGTAGTGGCTGGGGAGCAATGGCGATGGATGAAAGATCGGTGGCCTCGTCGATGACGTGGCCGGCCGCTTTCCGTTCGGAATAGCGGTCTGTCAGTGCTTCACGGTGCGGCCGTACCAGCGCCGTGAAGCGCACCAGTTCTTCCATCACATCGGCTATTCGGTCGTAGTACGGCGAGGGCTTCATGCGGCCCGCCGCGTCGAACTCTTGGAACGCTTTGGCGATACTCGACTGGTTCGGAATGGTGAACATTCGCATCCAGCGGCCGAGCAGACGCAAGGTGTTCACGGCGTTGAAGCTCTGCGAGCCGCCGGATACCTGCATCACGGCCAGGGTGCGGCCTTGGGTCGGCCGGATGCCGGCCATTTCAAGCGGCAGATGGTCAATCTGCGCCTTCATGACACTGGTAATCTGACCGTGGCGTTCCGGGCTGCACCAGACTTGTCCCTCTGACCACTCGGACAGGGCGCGCAGCTCCTTGACGGCCGGGTGATCGTCGCTTTGCACTTGATCGGGCAACGGCAAATCGGACGGGTCGAAGATGCGTGTTTCTGCGCCAAAGAATTGCAGCAGCCGGGCCGCTTCCTCGACGGCCAGCCGTGAGAACGAGCGGGCGCGCAGCGAGCCATACAGCAGCAGGATACGCACCGGCGGGGCGTCGGGTGCCAGCCCGAGCGCCGGGCGCTCGATGGCAAAGGATTTGTCCAAAGCGGGCAAAGAATCGGGGTCGGAAAGATGGCGAAGTCTCATGCCAACACCTTCCCGGCTTCCGTGGTGCAAGACAGGTTGCACACCTGGCCGCCGCAGCAGTTTTCCGTGAGAAAGGCCACCAGGTTAGTGGCCGTCGAAAAGTTCGCCTCGTAGATCACAAATCGGCCTTCTTGCCGCGACGTGACCATGCCGGCGTGTGCCAGCTCTTTCAGGTGGAAGGATAGCGAAGACGGCGGGATGCCGGCCGCTTCGCTGATTTTTCCGGCGGCCATGCCGGCGGGGCCGGCCTGGACGAGAAGCCGGAACACCGCGAGGCGCGATTCTTGAGCGATGGCCGCCAGGGCGGCTACAGCATTTATCGTTTCCATGTTTCAATAATAGTCGAAATATGGAGTGTGCTCAATAGCTCATTTAAGCTGTAAAAATGAGCTAGGCGCATTTAGATCGATATGTGATAAATTGGCCTGCCAGTTTAAGATGGGTGCATTTGAGTATGCCCAAAGGAGCCCGCAAGTATGCGCAGGACGAAGCCAGTAGCCGCGCCGATGGTGGCGCGGGTCTATCTGCGCGTCAGCACCGACGCGCAGGACTTGGAACGCCAAGAGGCGATCACTACGGCCGCGAAGGCCGCCGGCTACTACGTCGCCGGCATCTACCGTGAGAAGGCATCCGGCGCACGCGCCGACCGGCCTGAGCTGCTGCGCATGATCGGCGACCTACAGCCCGGCGAGGTGGTCATTGCCGAGAAGATCGACCGCATCAGCCGCCTACCTTTGCCCGAGGCCGAGCGCCTGGTGGCCTCGATACAGGCCAAAGGCGCACGCCTGGCCGTCCCTGGCGTGGTCGATCTATCCGACCTGGCGGCCGAGGCCCAGGGCGTCGCCAAGATCGTGCTGGAAGCCGTGCAGATCATGCTTTTTCGCCTGGCCTTGCAGATGGCCCGCGACGACTACGAGGACAGGCGCGAACGCCAGCGCCAAGGCATTGAGTTGGCCCGCCAGGCCGGGCGGTACAAGGGCCGCCGTGCTGATCCGAAGCGCCGCGCCCAAGTTGTCGCGCTGCGCAAGTCCGGCTACAGCATCAACAAGACCGCCGAGCTGGCCGGGTACAGTGCGGCCCAGGTGAAACGGATATGGGCCGAGGTCAGCCAGGCCGAAGCGAAGCAGCACGGCGCGTTCGTGGAGGACGCATTGACGGAAGCCGATGCCCTGGCCGCTGTCGGCCAGGATGAGCGCCAGGAGGAAAGGGCATGAAGAAGCCGAACCAAGACGACGAGCCGTTTTTCATCACCGAGGAGATTGCGGCCGAAATGATCGCCGGCGGCTATGAGTTCGAGCTGCCGCCCATTCCTTGCACCATCCGCCTACGCGACGTGCTGGAGCGCATGACCGATGCTGAGCTAGCATTGCAGCCGGGCGAGATCGCCGACCAGGAGCGTGAACGCTGCCGGCGCAAGCCGTGTTCAACCTCATGATCTGGTCATGGTATTTTTCATGGCACTGAGCCTGATAGTTCTTGCAAATTGTTGTCACTAAAGGGTTTTGTGTGCTTGTTTACAATCGAGTGGGAGTGACGGGCACTGGCTGGCAATGTCTAGCAACGGCAGGCATTTCGGCTGAGGGTAAAAGAACTTTCCGCTAAGCGATAGACTGTATGTAAACACAGTATTGCAAGGACGCGGAACATGCCTCATGTGGCGGCCAGGACGGCCAGCCGGGATCGGGATACTGGTCGTTACCAGAGCCACCGACCCGAGCAAACCCTTCTCTATCAGATCGTTGACGAGTATTACCCGGCATTCGCTGCGCTTATGGCAGAGCAGGGAAAGGAATTGCCGGGCTATGTGCAACGGGAATTTGAAGAATTTCTCCAATGCGGGCGGCTGGAGCATGGCTTTCTACGGGTTCGCTGCGAGTCTTGCCACGCCGAGCACCTGGTCGCTTTCAGCTGTAAGCGTCGCGGTTTCTGCCCGAGCTGTGGGGCGCGGCGGATGGCCGAAAGTGCCGCCTTGCTGGTTGATGAAGTACTGCCTGAACAACCCATGCGTCAGTGGGTGTTGAGCTTCCCGTTTCAGCTGCGTTTCCTGTTTGCCAGCCGGCCCGAGATCATGGGGTGGGTGCTGGGCATCGTTTACCGCGTCATTGCCACGCACCTGGTCAAGAAAGCGGGCCATACCCACCAAGTGGCCAAGACGGGCGCGGTCACCCTGATCCAGCGTTTTGGATCGGCGCTCAATCTGAATGTTCACTTCCACATGCTGTTTCTCGACGGTGTGTATGTCGAGCAATCCCACGGCTCAGCGCGTTTCCGCTGGGTCAAGGCGCCGACCAGCCCAGAGCTCACCCAGCTGACGCACACCATCGCCCACCGGGTGGGTCGCTATCTGGAACGGCAAGGCCTGCTGGAACGGGATGTCGAAAACAGCTATCTGGCCTCGGATGCGGTGGATGACGACCCGATGACACCCCTGCTGGGGCACTCGATCACTTACCGTATCGCTGTCGGTTCACAGGCGGGGCGAAAGGTGTTCACTTTGCAAACTCTGCCGACCAGTGGTGATCCGTTCGGTGACGGGATTGGCAAGGTAGCCGGGTCCAGCCTGCACGCCGGCGTGGCGGCCAGGGCCGATGAACGCAAGAAGCTCGAACGGCTGTGCCGGTACATCAGCCGCCCGGCGGTATCCGAGAAGCGGCTGTCGTTAACACGAGGCGGCAACGTGCGCTACCAGCTCAAGACGCCGTACCGGGACGGCACCACGCACGTCATTTTCGAACCATTGGATTTCATTGCAAGGCTGGCCGCCCTGGTACCGAAGCCCAGAGTCAACCTAACCCGCTTCCACGGGGTGTTCGCACCCAACAGTCGGCACCGGGCGTTGGTCACGCCGGCAAAACGGGGCAGGGGCAACAAGGTCAGGGTGGCTGATGAACCGGCAACACCAGCACAACGGCGAGCGTCGATGACATGGGCGCAACGGCTCAAGCGTGTTTTCAATATCGACATCGAGACCTGCAGCGGCTGCGGCGGCGCCATGAAAGTCATCGCCTGCATTGAAGACCCTATAGTGATCAAGCAGATCCTTGATCACCTGAAGCACAAAGCCGAAACCAGCGGGACCAGGGCGTTACCCGAAAGCCGGGCGCCACCGGCTGAGCTGCTCCTGGGTCTGTTTGACTGACGAGCCTGAAGGCCAACGATACCAATCAAAATGCTGCGTTCACAGCGCCGCGGCAGGGATCCGCCGTGCTGGTTGTCGGAAAAGGAGCCGCTAGTGGGAAAGAGGAGGGTAAATTTTCAGCGTTGCTGGCTCCCCGTCAGCCGGATTGGGTTGCATCGCAGGGGTGTCGAAAGAGTCAACTGCGGTCCAAAGCTGTTGGACTTGGGTGAAAAGGGCGTTTATTCTTCCTATACGTTGTCGGCAGCGGGCCAAAAAGGAATACGTCCATGCCCATCGAGGTGAAACCGGCTGTGAGCGCGGGTTCAAGCATATAGCCCGACAGGCGCGTATCCTTGCCGATCACGACACGATGGCGGTGGTCACCGCGACGAAAGACACGGCCAGCCGCCATGCCGACGCGCAAGGCGGTTTCCGCCGTCATCGCGCCTTCGTTGGCTTTGCCACGAATACCGTCTGTGCCGAAATATTTGCGCACCATAAGGTCGATTATCCTGTCGTCGGGTCGCCCTCAAAGGGGACATGCCTGCTGAACCGCGAATATAGAGAAATATCCCGAATGTGCAGTTAACGAATTCTTGCGGTTTCTTTCAGCGCCGCCAATACCGCCAGCCCGTCGCGCAAGGGGCGCGGCTCGTGTGTGCGGATGAAGTCAGCTCCACCTGCGGCGGCGGCAAGCTCTGCAGCGAGTGTCGCGGCCCCGACATCCCCCGGACCACGGCCTGTGAGCGCGCGCAGAAAGGATTTGCGCGAAACAGACAGAAGCACCGGCAAATCGAAGCGCAGCCGCAATTCATCGAACCGCGCCAGCACCGAGAGCGAGGTTTCGGGAGCAGCCCCCAGAAAAAACCCCATGCCGGGATCAAGGACAAGGCGGTTGCGTTTGATACCGGCACCCGTCAGCGCCGCGATGCGCGCGTCAAAGAACGCCGCAATGTGATCCATGATGTCGCCAGCGGGTGCCTCGCGCCGATCTGCCTGCCCGTCTTGCACCGAATGCATAACGACGAGTTTGGCAGATGATTTCGCCAATTGCGGATAGAACGCAGCGTCTGGAAAACCGCGAATATCATTGAGATAGGCCACACCACGCGACAAGGCATAGGCTTGCGTCGCGGGTTGATAACTGTCGAGCGAGACGGGAATGCCATCTGCCTTGAGCGCGTCCAGCACCGGCGCGATACGCGCGATTTCTGTGTCGGACGAAACAGGCGCGGCGTCGGGATTGCTGGATGCCGGACCGAGGTCGATCACATCTGCCCCCTCGGCCATCAGCTTACGCGCCTGCGCAATGGCTGCGTCTGGCGCCAGATACCGGCCTCCATCGGAGAAACTGTCCGAGGTTATGTTGACGATGCCGAAAATGATGAGCGATTTATTCATGGGGGCTTCTATAATAATAATAATCGAGCATGAGTCTCATACGGATGCTCGGGTCGAAAGGGAATCCCCAGGCGAGTAACCTGTTTGCGGTGATCCATTAGCTGCAGGAGCAGAAGAGCATACATCTGGAAGCAAAGCCAGGAAAGCGGCCTATGGAGCTGTGCGGCAGCGCTCAGTAGGCAATTTTTCAAAATATTGTTAAGCCTTTTCTGAGCATGGTATTTTTCATGGTATTACCAATTAGCAGGAAAATAAGCCATTGAATATAAAAGATAAAAATGTCTTGTTTACAATAGAGTGGGAGTGATCGGAAAGGGGACCATCCCGTCCGCATGAGGAGACGAAGGATGACCCCGACCCGCATCGAAACCGAAGCATCGGGTGGCTGCCAGTGCGGCGCGGTGCGCTATCATGCGTCGGCGATGCTCGACACGTCGCACATCTGCCATTGCCGCATGTGCCAGAAGGCGACGGGGCATGTCTTCGCGGCACTGGTCGGCGTGCCGAAGGATGCGCTGCGCTGGACGCGCGGCACGCCCGCGATCTTCAACAGTTCCGACCAGATCGAGCGCGGCTATTGCCGCGACTGCGGGACGCCGCTCTATTATGACTATCCGGAAAGCCGGCATCTGAGCGTCACGACCGGATCGCTCGACGAGCCTGCGCGCTTTCCGCCGAAAATGCAGTTCGGCATCGAGGCGCGGATGCCCTGGTTCGAGACGCTCGTCACGCTGCGCGAGGAAGGCACCACCGAGCAGACGATGTCGGGTATCGCCGAAGCCATCGCCGCGAGCAACCACCAGCATCCCGATCACGACACCGAAAGCTGGCCCTGACGAGGCCGGCGTGGCGGAGCCGGATCGCCTATCGCTAGGCCGGGTCCGCCCTGCTACACCGCCGCCATGTCCGAGAAGAATCACCTCTATCTGGTCGACGGCTCCAGCTACATCTTTCGCGCCTATCACCGCCTGCCGCCGCTGACGAACCCCCGGGGCGTGCCGGTCGGCGCCGTCTATGGCTACACCACCATGTTGTGGAAGCTCGCGAAGGATCTGCACGCCGCCGACGGCCCGACGCACCTTGCCGTCATCCTCGACCATTCGAGCCAGTCGTTCCGCAACGAAATCTATGACCAGTACAAGGCGAACCGGCCCGATCCGCCCGCCGACCTGGTTCCGCAATTCCCGCTGATCCGCGACGCGACGCGCGCCTTCTCGCTGCCGTGCATCGAGATGGAGGGTTTCGAGGCCGACGACCTGATCGCCAGCTATACCGAGGCCGCGGTGCGCGAGGGGTGGGACGTCACCATCGTCAGCAGCGACAAGGACCTGATGCAGCTCGTCCGCGAGGGCAATGGCGCGCCGGAGGTCGACATGCTCGATACGATGAAGAACGTCCGGCTCGGTCTCGACGCGGTGCAGGAAAAATTCGGCGTCGGTCCCGAACTGGTCGGCGACGTGCTGGCGCTGATGGGCGACAGCGTCGACAACGTCCCCGGCGTGCGCGGGGTCGGACCCAAGACCGCGACCAAGCTGATCGTCGAATATGGCGACCTGGAGGCGGCGCTGGCGGGCGCCGCGACGATGAAGCCGTCGAAGCTGCGCGACAATCTGATCGAACATGCGGAGATGGCGCGGCTGTCGCGTATTCTGGTCGACCTCAAGCGCGACTGCCCGCTGCCCGAGCCGATGGAGGGTTTCCGGCTGGATGCCATCCCGCCCGAGCCGTTGAAGCTCTTCCTCGATGAGCATGGCTTCCGTTCGCTGTCGGCGAAGCTCGACACCGGGACGACGCCGGGCGGTCCGCCGACGCTGCCGCGTGCGACGGATGCGGGCGCTGCCACCGCCGCGCCATCGACTCCGACGCTGCCGCCGATGCCGCCGATCGACCGCTCGCTCTACGAGACGGTGACGACGATCGAGGCGCTCGACCGCTGGATCGACGCGGCGCGCGCCGCGCATGTCGTCGCGGTCGATACCGAGACCGCGAGCCTCGACAGCGTTACCGGCACGCTCGTCGGGGTCAGCCTGTCGACCGGCCTGGGCAAGGCCTGTTATATCCCGCTCGGCCACGGCGGCACCGACATGTTCGCCGAAAAGCCCGAACAGGTGCCAGTCGCCGATGCACTCGGCCGGCTCCATTCGCTGTTCACCGACGAGGCGGTGCTCAAGGTCGGCCACAACCTCAAATATGACATCGGCGTGCTCGCGCAGCACGGGGTGCGCATCGCGCCCTATGACGACACGCTGGTGATGAGCTTCGCGCTCGACGCGGGCAAGCACGGCCACGGGCTCGACGAACTGGCCAAGCTTCACCTCGACCACACGTGCCTGACCTTCAAGGAAATGTGTGGAACCGGCAAGTCGCAGATCAGCTTCGCCGAGGTGCAGTTGGCGCGGGCGACCGAATATGCGGCCGAGGATGCCGAGGTCGCGTGGCGGCTGTGGAAGCTGCTCAAGCTGCGCCTGCCGCTCGAAGGCGGGACGCGCGTCTACGAGATGGTCGATCGCCCGCTCGTCGCGACCGTCGAGGCGATGGAGCGCGCGGGGATCATGGTCGACCGCGACTATCTGGCGCGGCTGTCGGGCGAGTTCGCGAACGCCATGCTGCGCACGGAAGGCGAGATTCATGCGCTCGCGGGCCAGCCGTTCGTGATCGGCAGCCCCAAGCAGCTCGGCGAGATATTGTTCGACAAGCTGGGCCTGAAGGGTGGGCGCAAGGGCAAGTCGGGCGACTGGTCGACCGACCAGAACGAACTGGAACGGCTCGAGCGCGACGGCGTGCCGATCGCGCGGAAGGTCCTCGAATGGCGGCAGCTCGCCAAGCTGAAATCCACCTATACCGATGCGCTGCAGCAACAGATCAACGCGAAGACCGGCCGCGTCCACACCAGCTACAGCCTCGTCGGCGCGCAGACCGGGCGGCTGTCGTCGACCGACCCGAACCTCCAGAACATCCCGATCCGCACCGAGGTCGGGCGGCAGATCCGCGACGCCTTCATCGCCGCGCCGGACCATGTCCTGATGGCGGCGGACTATAGCCAGATCGAACTCCGGCTCGCGGCGCACATGGCCGATGTCCCCGAACTGAAACAGGCCTTTGCGCAGGGGCAGGACATTCACGCCGCGACCGCGATCGAGCTGTTCGGTGAGGTCAACCGCGATACGCGCGCCAAGGCCAAGACGATCAACTTCGCCATCCTCTACGGCATCTCGCGCTGGGGCCTCGCGGGGCGGCTGGAAATCACGCCCGACGAGGCGCAAGCCTTGATCAGCCGCTATTTCGAGCGCTTCCCCGGCATCAGCGACTATATCCAGGCCACGCTGGAGGGCGCGCGCGAACATGGCTATACCGAGACGCTGTTCGGTCGCAAAACCTGGTTCCCGCGCATCAAGGCCGCGAACCAGAACGAGCGGCAGGGCAGCGAGCGCGCCGCGATCAACGCGCCGATCCAGGGCACCAGCGCCGACCTGATCAAGCGCGCGATGGCGCGCATGCCCGGGGCGCTCGCCGATGCCGGACTGTCCGACGTGACGATGCTGCTGCAGGTCCACGACGAACTGGTCTTCGAAGCCCCCGAGGCCAAGGCCGAAGCCGCGGGCGCGGTGATCCGCCGCGTGATGATGGGCGCTGCCGAGCCGATACTGAAGCTGTCGGTCCCGATCGACGTCGAGATCGGAGTCGGCAAGAGCTGGGGCGACGCGCATTGACCGGCATCGCCCTTCTGCTCGCCGCCTTCGCCCTCGATCCGCTCGCGGCTTCTCTCCCCGCCGAAGCCGCCGCGCCGGCGCCCGTCGCCGAAAGCGACCTGCGCGAGTTCGCGGCCGTCGTCGGCCGCAAGGCGGTGGGCCGGCCGGTCGGCGGCCCGCTCGGCACCGGCGACAAGATCCTGCTGCTGGCACGCGATGACAAAGGGTTCCCCGCCGTCACGGGCAGCTTCGGCTTTTCGGTGCGCCAGTCGCTCCCCGCCCCGCCCGCGGGCACGCTCGCGGTCGTGCGGCTGCACCAGCGACCCGAAACCATCGTTCCCGGTCCGACCCCCGACGACCTCGCCTTCGTCACGAAGAACCGATTGCCGCTGTTCGTGATCGGCGAATGGGCACGCCCCGCGCCGATGTGGGAAGTCGCGTGGATCGACGGCGCCGCGCGTTTCCGCACCATCGGCGAGGTCGGGGAGATCGGTCCCTGGCGCGATTAACGGCCCATCGCGACTGAAGCGGCGGCCGGCTCCAGCGCCCTTTCGCCGCGCGGCCTTTCGCTCTATGGCGGTTCGGTGACGTCTGGCTGACGCAGATGTGACAGCCAGAAACGAAAGGCAGACATGTCCGGTATCCCGAGCGCCGAGATGAAGGCCCCGACGCGTATCCAGCACAATATCCTGGCGCGTAGCGAGCGCCGCCTTCTGAACTGGCTGTGCGCGCGCCTGCCCGCCTGGGTGACGCCCGATCAGCTCACCCTGCTCGGTTTCGTCGGCGCGCTGATGGTCGCTGCGGGTTACATGCTGAGCTGGCTCGACAATGAATGGCTCGGCCTGTCGCTCGCCGGCTATATCGTCAACTGGTTCGGCGACTCGCTCGACGGCAGCCTCGCGCGCTGGCGGCGGATCGAGCGTCCCGCCTACGGCTATTTCGTCGATCACAGCGTCGACGCGATGGCGACCTTCCTGATGATCGGCGCCTTGGGGCTCGGCCCGCACATGCGCTTCGAAGTCGCGCTGCTCGCCGTCACCGGCTATTTCATGCTGTCGATCCACACCTTTCTGGCGGCGAAGATCATCGGCGAATTCCGCCTCTCCTATCTCGCGGGCGGCCCCACCGAGCTTCGGCTGATGCTGATGGTGATGACCGCGGCGATGCCGCTCGTCGGCCCCGACATGGTGGCGGGCACCGGTTTTTCGGCATTCGACCTGTTCGGCCTGTTCGTCGCGAGCATCCTGGTGACGCTGTTCGTCGTCCAGAGCTTCACGACCGCACGGATGCTCCGCCATCGCGGCGGTTAGGCGCCGGTCGGCTCCAGTGCCGCGCTATCCGCGCACGCGCGCCATCGGATAGGTGCCGAGCAGGCTCACCGACTTGGTCTGGAAATCGAGTTCCTCCAGCGCGCGGTCGACGGCTTCCTCGCCCGGCGCCCCGACGATGTCGGCATAGAATTTGGTCGCCGCGAAGCTGCCGCCGAGTTGATAGCTTTCGAGCTTGGTCATGTTGACGCCGTTGGTCGCGAAGCCGCCGAGCGCCTTGTAGAGCGCGGCGGGGATATTCTTCACCTCGAAGACGAAGGTCGTCATCAGCGGCACGCCCTGCGGCTGCGTATCGCGCGGCGTGCGCGCGAGGACGACGAAGCGCGTCATATTGTGATCGGCGTCCTCGAGTCCCGTCGCGTGAAGTGTCAGGCCGTACAGGTCGGCGGCATGCGGCGGTGCGAGCGCGGCGAGTCCGACCTCGTCGCTGTCGGCGACCCAGGCGGCGGCCCCGGCGGTGTCGCTGTGCGCCACCGGGTCGATCCGGTTCGCGCGCAGCCATTTGCGGCACTGACCCAGCGCCTGCTCATGGCTCATCGCGCGCGTCACCGGGCCGAGGTCCCGGCTCATCAGCCCATAGCGGATGCGCAGGAAATGCTCGCCGACGATCGACAGGCCGGATTCGGGCAGCAGGAAATGGATGTCGGCGACGCGGCCGTGCAGGCTGTTCTCGATCGGGATGATCGCACGGTCGACGCGCCCTTCGCGCACGGCATCGATTGCATCCTCGAACGCATAGCAGGGCAAGGGCAGCGCGTCGGGGTCATATTCGCGCGCCGCGAGGTCGCTGTTCGCGCCGGGAGCGCCCTGAAACGCCAGGCCGCGCGCGGGTTCGGCCAGCGCCGCCGCCTTCATCTCGTCCACCAGTCGCTGCGCCGACGCCGAATAGCTGCCCATATCTGCCTTCCCCAGCTGCGCCGCGGCGCATAGCGGGCCGTCGGCGGCGGCGCAATGGCGGCGTCGCCGATTTCATCCCCTTGCGCCGCCGCGCGCGCACCAGTAAGGGAGCGGCCAATCATATCATGCGCCTGTTGATCAAGGGCGCCAGCGAACGGGGCTGCAAGCATGGACAATCGCAACAACACTATTGCCGGCTGGGTATTGTTCGCCGGTATTTGCGCTCTCGGCCTGTCGATCGGGACCGGGATGCTGTTTGCGAGCCACAACCCCGAAAAGCCCGGCTATCCGATCGAGGATGCCGAAGGTGGCGGGGGCGCCGCCGAATCGGCCGTGCCGCTCGCCAACCTGCTCGCCGCCGCCGATCCGGCAAAGGGCGAGGCGGTGTTCGCGAAGTGCGCCGCGTGCCACACGATCAACTCGGGCGGCGCCAACGGCATCGGTCCGAACCTGTGGGGCGCGCTGGGCAAGCCGCACGGCCACGTTCCCGGCTTCGCCTATTCGGATGCGCTGAAGAGCGTCCCGGGCAACTGGGATTTCGAGGGCATGGACAAGTGGGTGACGAGCCCGCGCAAATATGCCCCGGGCACGAAGATGTCGTTCGCCGGCCTGTCGAACCCCGAGGATCGCGCCAACCTGATCGTCTACATGAACAGCATGGGGTCCAACCTGCCGTTGCCCGCGCCCGAAGCCGCGCCGGCTGAAGACGCCGCCGCCGAAGGCGAAGCCCCGGCAGAGGGCGCCGCGCCCGCGGCAGGTGACGCGGCTGCCGCGCCCGCCGATGCGGCCGCACCTGCACCGGCCGAAGCGAAGAAGTGATGCGCCCCGCGCCCGCCTTGCTGGCGGTCGCCTTCGCGCTCGCCGGCTGCGGACAGTCGGACCAGCCCGCCCCCACGGACGATCCGGCGGCGGAATCCGCGACACCGGCAGAACCGGCGGAGCCTGCGGCTGCGGTAGAACCGACCGCGGCGATGGGCGAGCCGCTGTTCAAGCGCTGCGTCGCCTGCCACACGATCGACAAGGGTGGGCGCAACGGGGTCGGCCCGAACCTGCACGGCATCGTCGGCCGCGCCGTCGCCTCGCACCCCGGCTTCTCCTATTCGGGCGCGATGAAGGCCAGGGGCGGCGTCTGGGACGAAGCCGCGCTCGACGCCTATCTGGCCGCGCCGATGAAGAATCTCCCCGGCACCCGCATGGCCTTTGCCGGCATCCCCGACGCCGCCGAACGCAAGGCGCTGATCCTCTATCTGGAGGCGCAGTCGGAATAACGACGACCCGGCGATTTCCATCTGTCCAGACTACTCGCAGCTCCGGCTTTCGCCGGAGCGACGGTCCGGTCAATGATGATCGTCGTTCGCGTAGAAATCCTGGATGATGCCCCACGCCTCGTCCGCCGTCTCGACGAAGGCGAAGAGGTCGAGGTCGCGGGCGCTGATCACGCCTTCCTCCACCAGCGCCTCGAAATCGACGACCCGGTTCCAGAAGCTCTTGCCGAACAGCAGCACGGGAATCGGCTTGATCTTGCCCGTCTGGATCAGCGTCAGCAGTTCGAACATCTCGTCGAAGGTGCCGAAGCCGCCGGGGAACACCGCGACCGCGCGCGCGCGGAGCAGGAAGTGCATCTTGCGCAGCGCGAAATAGTGGAACTGGAAGCTCAGCGACGGGGTGACGTAGCGGTTGGGGGCCTGCTCGTGCGGCAGCACGATGTTGAGCCCGATCGACTCGCGCCCCTCGTCCGCCGCGCCGCGGTTCGCCGCCTCCATGATCGAGGGGCCTCCCCCCGAGCAGACGACGAAATGCCGGCATCCCCGGTCGTCGCACGGCGTCTGGCTCGCAAGCCGCGCAAGCTGGCGCGCCTCGTCGTAATATTTGGCCTTCGCCTTCAGCCGGCGCGCGATGTTGCGCTGGACGTCGTCGGTCGCCGCGGTTTCGAGCGCATCGGCCTGACCGGGTTCGGGGATGCGCGCCGAACCATAGATGACGAGGGTCGACTCGATCCCCGCCTCGTCGAGCAGCAGTTCGGGCTTGAGCAGTTCGAGCTGGAAGCGGACCGGGCGCAGATCCTCGCGCAGCAGGAAATCGGTGTCCTGGAAGGCCAGCCGATAGGCGGCGCTGGCGGTCTGCGGCGTGGTGGTCGCCTGCTGGGCGAATTGCGCGTCGTCCTTGGCCTTGTGGAAACGCGAGCGATGGGGTTGCTTGTCTTTTGCCATGCCGCCGCAGCTAGCCGCCCGCGCCGCGCTTGCCAAGTCAGCGGCAGAAACCGTTGCCGCTCATGTCGAGATGGAAATGATTGTAATGGGCGGCGTTATAGTCGGGGCTGAGCACCGTCCCGAAACGCCTGCACGCCGATTTGTGCAGCGCGCGCAGGAAGTCCTGCGACGGCCTGTCGCCCTTCCACCCGCCGTCGAGCATGATCCGCCGCCCGTCGGCGAGCACGAAGCCCGCGACGTCGATCGCGTTCGAATAGGCGTGCTGCGACAAACGCCCCGAACGGCCGCCATAGATATTGCGGCAGCTGTAGGTCCCATAGGTCTCGATCTTCACGACCTCGGTCCCGAAATATTTCCGCGCCGCGGGGCGCACCGCATATTGCGCCCACGCCGCGAAATTGCGCGCGAGCGGACAGGTCATCGGCCCGAGGTTCGTCACCGGGGTGCCGATGTCGAGCAGTTTCACCGAATCGATCGAGCTGCACCCGCCGCCATGATCCTGGTTCGGCAGCGGCGTGAAGCGCACCCCCGCCTGCTTGAGGTCGAAGGCGCATTGCTGCGCGTCGGTGCTGGTGAAGGACGGCGCGCCGGTGACCTGCGGGCGCTGGACCGTCTTCGCGCCGGGACGCTTCGCATCGGACCGCTTCATCACGTCGGGAGCGCCGAAGCAGGCCGACAGCGCAAAGGCCGCGGTGGCCGCAACGAGCATCCGGGGCTTCAAGACCGTCGGGATCGCCATGCCGTCAAATTATCGACGAAAGGGTTAACAGCCCGTAAACCATCTTCGCGGTTCGTCGCAAATGATGCGATGCTCCTCTTTCTCGGCGATGGAGATCGGCGGGCGAAAGCCCCCGCATCGCTGCCGCCCGCACAAATCATTTGACAGTTGCGCCCTCCTCCTTAAACGCGGCGCCGGGCCACGCGGTCCCAACGCCGCGCGTGCTCTCTGTAAGGAGAGTTGACATGATTGAAGTGCGTAAACCGCAGGCCAAGCCTGCGCGTCCCTTTTTCTCTTCCGGTCCCTGCGCCAAGCCGCCGGGCTGGTCCCCCCAGAAGATCGCCACCGAATCGCTCGGCCGTTCGCATCGTGCGAAGATCGGCAAGGCGCGTCTCGCCCTTTGCATCGACCTGATGCGCGAGATGCTACGCCTGCCCGACACGCACCGCATCGGCATCGTCCCCGGATCGGACACCGGGGCCTTCGAAATGGCGATGTGGACGATGCTGGGCGCGCGGCCGGTCACGGCGCTGGCCTGGGAAAGCTTCGGAGAAGGTTGGATCACCGATGCCGCCAAGCAGCTCAAGCTCGACCCGACGGTCGTCCGCGCCGATTACGGCCAGCTTCCCGACCTGAACCAGGTCGACTGGTCGAACGACGTGCTGTTCACCTGGAACGGCACCACCAGCGGCGTGCGCGTGCCGGACGGCGACTGGATCGCCGACGACCGTCAGGGGCTGTGCTTCGCCGACGCGACCAGCGCCGTGTTCGCCTATGACCTGCCGTGGGACAAGATCGACGTCGCGACCTTCAGCTGGCAGAAAGTGCTGGGCGGCGAAGGCGCGCACGGCGTGCTGATCCTCGGCCCGCGCGCGGTCGAACGGCTCGAAAGCCACACCCCCGCATGGCCGCTGCCGAAGGTGTTCCGCCTGACGAAGGGCGGCAAGCTGACCGAGGGCGTGTTCAAGGGCGAGACGATCAACACCCCGTCGATGCTCGCGGTCGAGGATGCGATCTTCGCGCTCGAATGGGCGAAGGCGCTGGGCGGGCTCGACGGCCTGAAGGCGCGCAGCGATGCGAATGCCGCGGCGCTCGACGCGATCGTAGCAGACCGCGACTGGCTGAGCCACCTCGCAGCCGATCCGGCGAGCCGGTCGAAAACCTCGGTCTGCCTGTCGGTCGCCGGCGCGGACGCGGATTTCATCAAGAAATTCGCCGGCCTGCTCGAAGCCGAGGGCGCGGCCTATGACATCGCGGGCTATCGCGATGCCCCGCCGGGCCTGCGCATCTGGTGCGGCGCGACCGTCGACACCGCCGACATCGAAGCGCTCGGGCCGTGGCTCGACTGGGCCTACGCCGAACTGTCGGCCTGACACTCCCTCTTTTCCGTTGGCCCTGAGCTTGTCGAAGGGCCGCCCTTTTCTTCCGACGTCCAAAAGAAGAACTGTCCTTCGACAGGCTCAGGACGAACGGCGTTTTTGAAAGTCATCGAAATGACCACACCCAAAGTTCTCATCAGCGACAAGATGGACCCCAAGGCCGCGCAGATCTTCAAGGAGCGCGGCATCCAGGTCGACGAGATCACCGGCAAGACCAGGGACGAGTTGATCGCGATCATCGGCGATTACGACGGCCTCGCGATCCGCTCGGCGACCAAGGTCACCGCCGATGTCCTCGCCGCCGCGACCAATCTGAAGGTCGTCGGCCGCGCCGGGATCGGCGTCGACAATGTCGACATCCCCGAAGCGTCGAAGAAGGGCGTCGTCGTGATGAACACCCCCTTCGGCAACAGCATCACCACCGCCGAGCATGCGATCGCGATGATGTTCGCGCTGGCGCGGCAGATCCCCGAAGCCGACGCCTCGACACAGGCCGGCAAGTGGGAGAAGAACAAGTTCATGGGCGTCGAGCTGACGCAGAAGACGCTCGGCCTGATCGGCTGCGGCAACATCGGCAGCATCGTCGCCGAGCGCGCGCTGGGCCTGAAGATGAAGGTCGTCGCCTTCGACCCCTTCCTGACCCCCGAGCGCGCGATCGAACTGGGCGTCGAGAAGGTCGACCTCGACACGCTGCTGGCAAAAGCCGACTTCATCACGCTGCACACGCCGCTGACCGATCAAACGCGCGGCATCCTGTCGAAGGAGAATATCGCCAAGACCAAGCCGGGCGTGCGCATCATCAACTGCGCGCGCGGCGGCCTGATCGACGAGGCGGCGCTGAAAGAAGCGCTCGATTCGGGCCATGTCGCGGGCGCCGCGCTCGACGTCTTCGCGACCGAGCCGCCGGCCACGGACAATCCGCTGCTCGGTACGCCGAACTTCATCTGCACGCCGCATCTCGGCGCCTCGACCGACGAAGCGCAGGTCAATGTCGCGATCCAGGTCGCCGAGCAGATTTCGGACTATCTGCTGACCGGCGGCATCACCAACGCGCTCAACGTCCCCAGCCTGTCGGCCGAGGAAGCGCCCAAGCTGCGCCCCTATATGAGCCTTGCCGAAAAGCTCGGCAGCCTCGTCGGCCAACTGGCGCACGACAATCTGACCACGATCTCGGTCGAGGTCGAGGGCGCGGCGGCCGAGCTCAACATGAAGCCGATCACCGCCGCGGTGCTCACCGGCCTGATGCGGCGCTATTCGGACAGCGTGAACATGGTCAACGCCCCCCACCTCGCGCGCGAGCGCGGGCTGGACGTGCGCGAGGTGCGCCACGACCGCGAGGGCGATTACCAGACGCTCGTCCGCGTCACCGTGGCGACCGAGGCGGGCGACCGGTCGGTCGCGGGCACGCTGTTCGGCAACAATGAGCCGCGCCTCGTCGAGATGTTCGGGATCAAGGTCGAGGCCGACCTCGACGGCCACATGCTCTATATCGTCAACGAGGACGCGCCGGGCTTCATCGGCCGCATCGGTACCGCGCTCGGCGAGGCGGGGCTCAACATCGGCACCTTCCACCTCGGCCGCCGCGCCGCGGGGGGCGAAGCGGTGCTGCTGCTCAGCCTCGATTCGCCGATGCCTGAACCGCTGCTGTGGCAGGTCTGCCAGCTTCCCGGCGTGAAGACGGTGAAGGGGCTGACGTTCTGATCTCAAACCCCCCTCCGCTTGCGGGAGGGGCAGCGAGACTTGCCGGCTTGCCGGCTAGTCGCAGCGGGGTGGGCCTTCGCAGCGGTGTTTGCCCACCCCCGCCTCTCCCGCAAGCGGGAGGGGAGTTATTGACTCCACATCTGACCGTCCTAAGGCCAGCCCCATGACCAAGGCCCCCGCCCTGCTCCCCGAAGGCCTCCGCGACCGCCTGCCGCGCCAGGCGGAGGCGGCGTCGCGCGTGACGCGCGCGCTGGTCGATGCGATGCGCGCGCACGGTTACGGCCGCGTCGCGCCGCCGCTCGCCGAGTTCCGCGAGACGCTGAGCGGCGACGACGCCCGCGCGGCGCGCGACCTGCTGCGCTTCACCGACCCGGTGTCGCAGCGCACGCTGGCGCTGCGTCCCGACATTACGCGGCAGGTCGGGCGCATCGCCACCTCGCTGCTCGCCGCCGCGCCGCGCCCCCTGCGCCTCTGCTACGCGGGGCAGGTGGTGAAGCTGCGCGCGAGCCAGCTTCGCCCGGCGCGCGAGATGCTGCAGGTCGGCGCCGAACTGATCGGCAGCGACAGCGTCGCGGCGGCGCGCGAGATCGTCTCGGTCGCGATCGACGCGCTCGACGCGGCGGGGATCGGATCGGCGACGATCGACTTCACCCTCCCCGACGTCGTCGACCTGCTCGCCAGCGGCCCATTGCCCGTCGCCGCCGACCGCGAGAACCTGCGCGACGCGCTCGACGCCAAGGATGCGGGCGCGCTCGTCCGTCTCGGCGCACAGGCCTATCTGCCGCTGCTCCGCGCGACCGGGCCGTTCGACCGCGCGCTCGCCGACCTGCGCGCCTTCGACCGCGAGGGCACGCTGGCAAGCCGTCTCGACGCGCTCGAGGCGATCGCCGCGCCGATCCGCCAGCGCGCCGCGCTGACCCTCGACCCCACCGAGCGCCACGGCTTCGCCTATCAGAGCTGGTTCGGTTTCCAGATCTTCGTTCCCGGCCACGGCGACGCGATCGGCCGCGGCGGCGGCTATGCGATCCCGCTCGGCGAGGAACAGGAGGAGCCGGCGGTCGGCTTTTCGCTCTATCCCGATCCGCTGATCGACGACGGCCTGGGCGCCGCGAACGAGGCCGAGCGCCGCATCTTCCTGCCGCTGGGCCATGATGCGGCGCTCGCCGCCAGCCTGCGCGCCGACGGCTGGCGAACGATCGCCGCGCTCACCGAAGCCGACGAGGCCGGACGACTCGGCTGCGGATGGAGCCTGGGACCCGACGGGCCGGTCGCGGTTTAGAGCATCATGCCTTAAATATGCACCGTTTGCCCTGAGCTTGTCGAAGGGCCGTTCTTTCTATCAGGCGCCGCAGAAGAAGGACGGTGCTTCGACAAGCTCAGCACAAACGACCTTGGGTGTTCCCCTGCACGACCGGGACCCGGCACGGACCCGCCGCATATTCCACGCCCCGCCCCTTGCCTCTGCGGCCAAATCCGCTAAGCCCGCGCCGGGCCGGACCGGGCCGCATTCAGCAGGACAGCATCATGGCAAATGTCACCGTCATCGGGTCGCAATGGGGCGACGAGGGCAAGGGCAAGATCGTCGACTGGCTCGCCAATCGGGCCGACGCCGTCGTCCGTTTTCAGGGCGGGCATAACGCCGGCCATACGCTCGTCGTCGGCAACCAGACCTACAAGCTGTCGCTGCTCCCCTCGGGCATCGTCACTGGCACGCTGTCGATCATCGGCAACGGCGTCGTGCTCGATCCCTGGGCGCTGCGCGACGAGATCGCCAAGCTGCGCGGCCAGGGGGTCGAGATCAATCCCGACAATTTCGCCATCGCGGACAATTGCGCGCTGATCCTGCCCTTTCACCGCGACCTCGACGCGCTGCGCGAGACGGCCGCGGGTGCGGGGAAGATCGGCACCACCGGGCGCGGCATCGGCCCCGCCTATGAAGACAAGGTCGGCCGCCGCGCGATCCGCGTCTGTGACCTTGCGCACCTCGACCATCTCGAACCGCAGATCGACCGCCTGACCGCGCACCACGACGCGCTGCGCGCGGGCTTCGGCGAGCCGCCGATCGACCGCGAGCGCCTGCTCGCCGACCTCGCCGAGATCGCCGACTTCGTGCTCGAATATGCGCAGCCGGTGTGGAAGCGGCTGAAGAAGGTGCGCAAGGCGGGCGCGCGCATCCTGTTCGAGGGCGCGCAGGGCGTGCTGCTCGACATCGACCACGGCACCTACCCCTTCGTCACCAGCTCGAACACCGTCAGCGGCACCGCGGCGGCGGGCTCGGGCCTCGGCCCCTCGGCGGTGGGCTTCGTGCTCGGCATCGCCAAGGCCTATACGACGCGCGTCGGCAGCGGCCCCTTTCCGACCGAACTGGAGGACGAGACCGGCCAGCAGCTCGGCGAGCGCGGGCATGAATTCGGTACCGTCACCGGTCGCAAGCGCCGCTGCGGCTGGTTCGACGCGGTGCTGGTGCGGCAGAGCTGCGCGGTATCGGGCGTCACCGGCATCGCGCTGACCAAACTCGACGTGCTCGACGGGTTCGAGAAGGTGCGCATCTGCACCGGATACCGTCTGCACGGCAAGATCCTCGACTATTTCCCGAGCCACGCCGCCGACCAGGCCGCGGTGGAACCGATCTACGAGGAGATGGAGGGCTGGGCCGAGTCGACCGCGGGCGCGCGCAGCTACGCCGACCTGCCGGCGCAGGCGATCAAATATATCCAGCGCGTGCAGGAACTGATCGAAACCCCGATCGCGCTCGTCTCGACCAGTCCCGAACGCGAGGACACCATCCTGATCCGCGATCCGTTCAGCGACTAGGAAGCACGCGCGAACGCGCTATAACCCTTCGATCGGGAGGGGGCCTATGTGGCGATGCGAACCGATGGATGGAGCGAAGGCGGGCGGCTGCTGATCCTGCTGATGGCGATGCTGCTCGTCATGAGTGCCATCATCCTCGCCATCGCGGGCAGCGGAGTCGACGGCACGCGCATGCTGATCCGCGCGAGCGCGCGCTCCTCGCTCCTCCTGTTCGTCGCCGCCTTCACCGCCAGCGCGATCGTCCGGCTGCGGTCCACGTCCGCGACACGCTGGACGATCCGCAACCGACGCTGGCTCGGGCTGGGTTTCGCCTTCTCGCACCTCATCCACCTGCTCGCCATCCTGTGGCTGTTCGGCGCCTATGGCGACCGGACACCTCCGCCCCCGATCCCGACGCTCGTCGGCGGGGGAATCGCCTATGTCTTCATCGCCCTGCTCGCCGCGACCTCGTTCGACGGCGCCGTGCGTAAGCTCGGCGCAAAGAACTGGCAGCGGCTGCACAAGGCCGGCGTCTGGTACATCTGGCTGATCTTCATGGTCAGCTATGGGGGCCGCGCGGCGATCGACCCGTTGTATATCCCGCCGGCGCTGCTGCTGATCGCCGCCGCCGCGGTCCGGTTCCTTCCGGCGCGAAGAAGGGCGAACGTCTAGCGCGCCGCCGCCACGTCGCGGATCGCCGCAACGAAGCCTGCCGGGTCATTCTCCTGAATGAAATGCCCGCCGTGCAGCGTGCGGTGCGCCATGCCGCGCGCGCCGGGGATGCGCTCGACGAACAGCGCATCGCCGCCGCGCGTGATCGGATCGCCGTCGGCAAAGCAGCACAGGAACGGCTTGTCGAATGCCTCCAGCGCCGCCCACGCCCGTTTCTGATCGGGCACCGCGACATTGTCGCCCAGCGGCACGAAAGACGGGAAGATACGCGCCGCAACCTTCGCCGCGCGCGTCGGAAAGGGCGCGTCATAAGCGGCGATTTCCTCTGGCGTCAGCGACCGCTTCGCCCCGGCATTGACGATACGCCCGATCGGAAAGACCGGGCTGTATCGCGAAAAGGCGCGCCAGATGGCAAAGGCGCGCGGCGCCGGCTGCCCTTCGGGCAGACCGCCGTTCGACAGGGCCACACCGGCGAACCGCTCGGGCATTTCCGCCACCAGCCGCAGGCCGATCAACGATCCCCAGTCCTGACAGGCGAGGATGATGTCGTTCAGGTCCAGCGCCTCGATCCACTGCCGCATCCACGCGACCTGCTGCGCATAGCTGTAGGCCGATGCCTCGAGCGGCTTGTCGGACCGGCCAAAGCCGATCAGGTCGGGCACGACGACGCGAAACCCGGCATCGACCGCCGGACCGATCATCTTGCGATACAGATACCCCCAGGTCGGCTCGCCGTGGAGCATCAGCACCGGCCGCGCCGCGGCGTCGCCTTCATCGACATGATGGACGCGCAGACCGTCCGCGATCTCGACATATTGCGGCGCAAAGGGCCAGTCCGGCAGCCCGGCGAACCGATCGTCCGGCGTGCGGTATACGCGCATATCCTTCTCCCCCACCTCTCCCCGATCCAGCTTAGACACGCGACCGGCAGGCGCAACCCGCTTCCGTTCGGACGGCGGACGTGGCACGAGAGGCGCATGAGCCGCGTCATCCTCGTCTTCTATGGCAGCTATCGCCAGGACCGGCAGGGCATCAAGCTCGCCCGCTGGATCGTCGAAGCCCTCGCCGCGCGCGGCGACCGCGCCGAACTGGTCGATGCGAAGGCCGTCGACCTGCCGATGCTCGACCGGCGGCACAGCGACTATCGCGAGGGCGAAGCGCCCGCGGCGATGGCCGCGCTGGCGGACCGGATCGCGGCCGCCGACGGCTTCGTCTTCGTGGCGGGCGAATATAACGGCGGCCTGCAGCCGGGGCTCAAGAATCTCGTCGATCATTATCTGCCGCAGTTCGCGTGGCGGCCGGCCGCCGTCGCATCCTATTCGGCGGGTCCCTTCGCCGGCATCCGCGCCGCGACTGCGTGGCGCACCACGCTGGGCGCGATGGGCATGGTCGTCACCTCGACGCCGCTCAGCCTGGCGCGGATCGGCGGCGCCTTCGATACGGCGGGCCTGCCCGCGGGCGAGGACGGCGGCCGGCTGATCAAGGCCTTTCCGCGCTTCGCCGACGATCTGTGCTGGTGGATCGACGCGGCGAAAGCGCAGCGCGCCGCCGAGCGTCCGCCCTTCTAACCCGTCTTGAGCTCCGCCGCCAGGCGCAGGCTGGCGCGCCAGAAGAAGAAGGCGGGGATCAACCCCAGCCATGCGGCGCCGTACAGGACATAGCGCACGCTTTCCCCGCCGACGCTCGGCACCAATGCATCGGACAACACGCCGAACAGGAAGGGCCCGAACCCGAGCCCGATCAGATTCTGCCCGAACAGCATGATCGACGCCGCGACCGCGCGCGCCTGCGGCCGCACCAGTCCCTGCACGCAGGCGTAGGCGGGGCCATAATAGGCCGAATTGACGATGCTGGGCACGATCAGCAGCGCCATCGCGACCCGCCAGTCCTCCATATAATAGCCGAGGAACAGCAGCGGCGCGACGATCGCCATGCCATAGGCCGGAAAGGTCAGGATATGCCGCTTGTCGCGCCGGCCGAAGACATCCGCCACCTTGCCACCCAGCCAGGTGCCGAACGCCGCCGCCAGTCCCAGCACCACCGCCATCGACAGCCCCGCTTCGGTCGTCGACAGGCCGTGGCTGCGGATGAAGAAGCTGATCGTCCACAACGCCTTACCATAGCCGAGGAAGGCCGTCACCGACGCCGCGATCAGGATGTAGACGAAGGCGCGCGAGGCGAAAACCTCCCTGAGTGCCGCGCTTGCGGGAAGCGCCGCGGTCGCGGAAGCGGCGGTCGCCTCCGCGACGCGGTGATGGCGCGGTTCGCGCATGACGAAGAGCACGACGAGCGCGAGGATCAACCCCGGCAGGCCGACGAGCATCAGCGCGATGCGCCAGCCATAAAGGTCGTTGACCACGCCGCCGAGGATCAAACCGAGCAGCGAGCCGACCGGGACGCCGAGGCCGTAGAAGGCGATCGCCGACGAACGCTTCGCCGCCGGTACGCTGTCGGTGATCAGCGAATGCGCCGCCGGGGTGCAGCCCGCCTCGCCGACGCCGACGCCGATCCGCGCGAGGAGAAGCTGCACGAAATTCTGCGCGAGCCCGCACACCGCGGTCATCACCGACCAGATGGCGAGCGCCAGCGCGATCAGCCGGACGCGGTTCGTCCCGGCCCGGTCGGCATGGCGCGCGATCGGGATGCCGAGCAGCGCATAGAAGACCGCGAAGGCCGGACCGGCGAGCAGCCCGAGTTGGGTGTCGGTCAGGCCGAGGTCGCCCTTGATCGGTTCGGCAAGGATGTTGACGATCTGCCGGTCGAGGAAATTGAAGATATAGACGATCAGCAGGAGCCACAGCGTCGCGCGCGTCCCCGCGCCCATGCCGTCCGTGGGCGGCGACCCGAGCCCCGGTGCAAGGGCAGATTTATCGTTCATTCGTCTCTCCGCCGCCATGGGTGCAGAGGCCGAACGAGCGTGTCAATGGCGCTGAAAGCGGCGCGAAAGACCGCGCCGGCCTTGCCGTTACGGCGGCCGGGCCCGCGTGCCGCAAAAAAATGGGGATGCCCCATCCGCCATATCCGCTCCCCGGCCAAAGCCGGAGTCCAGACGAGGTGGTGCCATCAGGCATGACCTCCTGTCGCCGGAATCGGAACCGCTCCATGTATCGAGGGAGATGCACCGAAATTCCGCTGACCCCGGGGCACCGCCCGAACCGGCTTGGAATGCGCCGGAGCAGCGAGTGCTAAATCCGAACCGCTCTTCCGTTTGTGCTGAGCTTGTCGAAGCACCGTGCTTCTTCTTGCGGCGCCAAAGGAAAGAGCGGCCCTTCGACAGGCTCAGGGCAAACGGTTCGGACTTAAGGCACGGCGGTCTAGCGTCGCGACCGGCGCAGCCACCCGGCTTCCTCACCCTCGAGCAGATCCATCGGCACCTGAATGGCGCGAATGGCGAGGCGCACCTCGAGGAGGAACAGCAGCAGCGACGCGAGCAGCAACAGCATCGCCAGCGCAAAGGCCCACGACGCCGCGACCCCCAGGTTCAGGCCAGTGAACGCCTGGGTGAACAGCAGCGCGACGAGCAGGCAGACGACGATGCCGCAGGCGACGGCGGCGAGGATCGAATTGTTGATAACCCGCATCCGGCGGTCGGCGGCGCGCAGTTCGGCGACGACGCGCGCATGCTCTTCACCCTCGGTTTCCGGCCAGCGCGCCATCAGCACCCGCGAACGGTCGACGACGCGCGACAGCCGGCCGGCGAGCACGTTGAGCAGGCTGCCGGTCGCCACCAGCAGGAACACCGGGGTGACCGACAACTGGATCGTCTGCGCGATCGCGCTCGCGTCCGCCGCCATCGTCACGCCGGCCGCTCCGCCGTGAACCGGGAGTCCCGTCCGTTCATGGGCCGCGACCCGCCCGCCCGGTCACCGGTCAGCCGCCCGCCGCGACCGATGGCGTATTGACGCCGTGCATCTGCAGGAACTTGCGGATGTTGCGCGCCGCCTGCCGGATGCGCTGTTCATTCTCGACCATCGCGATGCGGACGAAGCCCTCGCCGTCCTCGCCATAGCCGACGCCCGGTGCGACCGCGACCTTGGCATGAGTCAGAAGCTGTTTCGAGAATTCGAGGCTGCCCATGTCCCGAAGCGCGGGGGGCAGCGGCGCCCAGGCGAACATCGATGCCGGCGGACTGGGAATCTCCCAACCCGCGCGGCCGAAGCTTTCGACCATCACGTCGCGGCGCTTCTGATACAGGTCGCGGTTGCGGGCGACGATGTCCTGCGGGCCGTTGAGCGCCGCGCAGGCGGCCGCCTGGATCGGCGTGAAGGCGCCATAATCGAGATAGGATTTGACGCGCGTCATCGCCGCGATCAGCCGCTTGTTGCCGACCGCGAACCCCATGCGCCAGCCCGCCATCGAGTAGGTCTTGGACATCGAGGTGAATTCGATCGCGACATCCTTCGCCCCCGGCACCTGAAGGATGGAGGGCGTCGGGTTGCCGTCGTAATACAGCTCCGAATAGGCAAGGTCGCTGAGTACCCAGACCTTGTTTTCCTTCGCCCAGGCGACGAGCCGTTCGTAGAAGGCGAGGTCGACCGCTTCGGCCGTCGGGTTCGACGGGTAGTTGACGACCAGGATCGACGGGCGCGGCACGGTGAAGGCCATCGCGCGGTCGAGCGCCCGCCAGTAATTCTCGTCGGGGGTCGTCGGCACGCTGCGGATCGTCGCCCCGGCGATGATGAAGCCGAAGGTGTGGATCGGATAGCTGGGGTTCGGCGCGAGCACGACGTCGCCGGGCCCGGTGATCGCGGTGGCGAGGCTCGCGAGCCCTTCCTTCGACCCCATCGTCACCACGACCTCGCTTTCGGGGTCGAGTTCGACGTTGAAGCGGCGCGCATAATAATTGGCCTGCGCGCGGCGCAGCCCCGGAATCCCCTTCGACTGCGAATAGCCGTGAGCGTCCGGTTTCTGCGCGACCTCGCACAGCTTGTCGATGACGTGCTGCGGCGGCGGCAGGTCGGGGTTGCCCATCCCCAGATCGATGATGTCCTCGCCCGCCGCGCGTGCTGCCGCTCGCATCGCGTTGACTTCGGCGATGACATAGGGCGGCAAGCGCTTGATGCGATAGAATTCATCCTCGGACATGGGGAACTAGAACAACTCCTTTTCGTTAAGTTCGGCCTTGACGCGAGCGGCAATCTCGCCAGCCGCATCGCGGCTTGTTATAGGCATAATATCGGCACTGACCAGCAGGAACGAGCATGAGCGACGCGGGCGGCAATACGGGCGGGGACGACAACGGCACGACGCCGAACCCCTTCATCCCCTCCCCCGACGACATGCAGCATTGGGCGAGCGTGATGGCGCGCGCGCAGCAGATGATGCTCGACCATGCGATGGGACAGGCCGGGGCTGACAGGCAGACCGACAAGGATGGAGGCGCGGGTGCTGCGTCGCCGTTCGACCCCGCCACCTGGCTGGCAAACCCCGCGGCGCAGATGTGGGCCGAACAGAGCGCCAGGATGTGGGAACAGGGGGTGCAGTTCTGGTCGTCGCTCGCGACGCTGCAACCGCCCTTTGCGCCCGCGGCACCGGCCGAAGCACCGAAGGACCGGCGCTTTGCCGATCCCGACTGGACGCAGAACCCGGTGTTCGCACTGATTCGCCAGACCTACGGCCTGCTCTCCGACCAAATGCTCGCCACCACCCGCCAGCTTTCGGGCCTCGACCCCGAAGCGCGCGCGAAGCTGGAGTTCGCGGCGAAGGCGACGGCCGAGGCGCTGTCGCCGACCAACCTTGCGATCACCAATCCCGAAGTCATCAAGCGCGCGGTCGAGACGCGCGGCGAAAGCCTGCTCAAGGGGCTGAAGCACATGCTCGCGGACCTCGCGCGCGGGCAATTGAGCCATGTCGATACCGACGCGTTCGAGGTCGGGGTCAATATCGCGACGACCCCCGGCAAGGTCATCCACGAAACCGAACTCTACCAGCTCATCCATTATGCCCCGACGACCGCGGAGGTCTTCACCGTCCCGCTCGTCATCTTCCCGCCGTGGATCAACCGCTTCTACATCCTCGACCTCAACCCGCAGAAAAGCTTCGTGCGCTGGGCTGTCGATCAGGGATTGTCGGTGTTCATGGTGTCGTGGAAATCGGCCGACGCCTCGATGAAGGACGTGGTGTGGGACGATTATGTCGCGGCGCAGGTCGATGCGATCGACACGGTGCGCGACCTGCTCGGCGTGCCGCACGTCCATACGATCGGCTATTGCGTCGCCGGGACGACGCTCGCCGCGACGCTGGCGATGCTCGCGGCGCGGGGCGAGGCGGACAAGGTCAGGTCGGTGACCTTCTTCACCGCGCAGGTCGATTTCGAGCTCGCGGGCGACCTCAAGCTGTTCGTCGACGATAGCTATCTCGCGCTGCTCCAGCAGTTGTCGGCGCCGGGCTTCCTCGATGGGCGCTACATGGCCGCGACCTTCAACAGCCTGCGCGGCCGCGACCTGATCTGGAACTATGTCGTCAACAATTATCTGCTCGGCAACGACTATCCGCCTTTCGACCTGCTCTACTGGAACGGCGACACGACCAACCTGCCCGCGAAGTGGCACCGGCAATATCTGGTCGATCTCTATCGCGACAACCGCCTCGTCCTTCCCGGTAGCCTTTCGGTGTGCGGCACGCCCGTCGACCTCCGGAAGATAGAGACCCCCGCCTATATCCAGGCGGGGCGGGAGGATCACATCGCACCGCTCGCCAGCGTCTGGCGGCTGATGGATCATCTGTCGGGGCCCAGGACCTTCGTGCTCGCCGGATCGGGGCATATCGCGGGCGTCGTCAACCCGCCCGCGGCGCACAAATATCAATATTGGACCGGCGACAACGACGCCAAATCGCTCGCCGAGTTCGAGGCAGGCGCGACCGAGACCAAGGGAAGCTGGTGGCCGCACTGGATCGGCTGGATCTCGGCACAGGACGGCAAGAAAACGGCCGCCAAGGGCGCGCGCATCCCCGGCAAGGGCAAGAAAAAGGCGATCGAGGATGCCCCCGGCCGCTATGTCAAGCAGCGGTAATATCGCGCGAATATAGCGGCCCCCGGACAGGCGCCACGAATTTTTTGTGCAGCGCACAAAAAATCTCTTGAAATCGACGACTCCCTCCTATATTGTGCACTGCAACATAAAGGAGTTGTTTCGATGGCTACCAAGATGGACAGTGCTGAAAAGGCTTTCGAAGCCGCGACGCTGGAAACCGCCGCCAAGCCGGCGACTCCGGTTGCCCCGGCCGTGACCGCAGATGCCGCTCCGGCGCCCGCGAAGGCCGAAGCGCCTAAGACCCCGACCGTGAAGGCGAAGGCCAAGCCGGTCCAAAAGAAGGCCGCGAAGCCGGCCGTCAAGAAGGTCGCCCCCAAGAAGGCGGCTGCCAGGAAGACCGCCCCCAAGGCCGCGCCGAAGCCGGTCGCCGCCGCCACCAAAGGATTCAAGACCATGAACGACACCGTCAAGAAGTTCGCCGACGAAGCCAAGACCCGCGTCGAGACCCTGACCGCCGATTTCAACCAGCGCGCCAAGGATGCGATGGCGAAGTCGGGCAAGATCGCCGAAGAGGCCGCCGAGTTCAACAAGGCGAACATCGAAGCGATCGTCGAGTCGGGCAAGATCGCGGCCAAGGGCTTCGAAACGCTGGGTCAGGAAGGCGTTGCCTTCGCCCGCAAGAGCTTCGAGGACACCACCGCCGCGCTGAAGGGCTACACCGCCGTCAAGTCGCCGGCCGAGTTCCTGAAGCTCTATGCCGAGAACAGCAAGAAGGCGTTCGACGCCGCCGTCGCGCAGACCTCGAAGACCAGCGAACTGGTCGTCAAGCTGGCGAACGACAGCTTCGCGCCGATCTCGAACCGCGTTTCGGTCATCAGCTCGAAGATGAAGGCAGCCTAAGGGCCTTTTTCTTCCCGGTTGGTGCGGGCACTCCCCCTCCTCTCCCCGCCCGCGCCGACACTCCCAAGACCGCTCGCTTCCTTTTCGGAAGCGGGCGGTTCTTGCTTTCGCCGGCCCTTGCGGCGCGGCGAATTAACCACCCCTCCCTCTTGCGATTCCGGCTGGGCTTGCGATATTCCCCCGATGATGCTTCCCGCTTCGATCCCGCATCTGGTCCACGCGATGGCGGACAAGGACGATGGCGCGCCCGGCACGCCCGGCGTCGGCATCGCGACGCGCACGCGCGCGAAGCCCAAGAAGCCGTCGATGTACAAGGTGCTGCTGCTCAACGACGACTACACGCCGATGGAATTCGTCGTGATGGTGCTCCAGCGCTTCTTCAACATGGACATCGAGCGCGCGACGCAGGTGATGCTGCACGTCCACCAGCAGGGCGTCGGCGTCTGCGGCGTCTTCAGCTACGAGGTCGCCGAGACCAAGGTCAACCAGGTGATGGACGCGGCACGGCAGAACCAGCACCCGCTGCAGTGCACGCTGGAGAAGGCGTAAACGGTTCATCCCCTCCCGCATGCGGGAGGGGCAGCGAGAGTTGCGAGCTTGCTCGCTACTCGCAGCGGGGTGGGCTGCAATGCGCGCGCCATTACCCTCCCCACTGCGACTAGCGGCAAGCCGAAGGGGAAATCAACCGCCCGAACGCGCCGCCTGTTCGGCCCGGAGCGCGGGCGACGGCTCGCCTTTCAGCTCGCCATAGCGCAGCGGCTCGCCGCACCCCGGACAGATCGTCGCCGTCCCGACATCGGCGCCGCACGCGCGGTGCACATAGCGCATCGCCGGCCCGCCGCCCGTCTCGCCGGGCGTATAGGCCCAGCGCTCGGCCCAGCCGCGCAGGGCATAGAGCACGTCGAACAGATCCCTGCCCTTGGCGGTCAGCCGATATTCGTGGCGCGGCGGCCGGTCGCGATAGGCATGGCGCTCGATCACCCCTTCCGAAAGCAGCCGCTTGAGCCGCGCCGAAACGAGCTGCGGGCCGAGGCCGGTGGTCGCGACGATCGTCTCGAACCGCCGCCGCCCGAAGAACAGCTCGCGCAGGATCAGCAGCACCGCCCGGTCGCCGAGCAGCTCGGCCGAGCGGCCGACCGGGCACAAGGTGTTCGACAGGTCGGTGCGCCTCGGCAAGCCCGCCTCCCTACCGCCGCCCTGAGGGGAATTGTTTCATCGACACCCGGTCCATCGCCAGAAACCTCTTGTCACTATGATTATCATAGTTACTATCGCCTGCAAGAGGAGATTCGCCGTGACCGATCCAGCATCCACTCCCGCGGCCGTCATCATCGGCGCCGGCGATGCGACGGGCGGCGCCATTGCGCGCGCCTTTGCCGCCGAAGGGCTGATCGCCTGCGTCAACCGCCGCGAACGCCACGCCGACGCGCTCGAGGCCCTCGCGCAGTCCATCCGCGACCGGGGGCACGGCGCGCGCGCCTTTCCCGGCGATGCGCGGTCCGAAGAGACGATGACCGGCCTGTTCGACCGGGTGGAAGCAGAGGTCGGGCCGGTCGAGGTCGCGGTGTTCAACATCGGCGCCAATGTGAACTTCCCAATCGGCGAGACGACGGTGCGCGTCTACAGCAAGGTCTGGGAAATGGCGTGTCTGGCCGGGTTCCTGATGGGGCGCGAGGCCGCGAAGCGCATGACGCCGCGCCGTCGCGGCACCATAATATTCACCGGCGCGACCGCCAGCTTGCGCGGCGGGTCGGGCTTCGCCGCCTTTTCGGGGGCGAAGGCGGCGCTGCGGATGCTCGCCCAGTCGATGGCGCGCGAGCTGGGGCCGCAGGGCATTCACGTCGCGCATGTCGTGATCGACGGCGCGATCGACACCGAATTCATCCGCGACCGCCACCCCGATTTCGACAATGCCAGGGCGCGGGACCTGATCCTGAGTCCCGACGCGATCGCCGCCCAATATGTGGCACTGCACAAGCAACCGCGGAGCGCGTGGACGCACGAACTCGACCTTCGCCCATGGGGAGAAAAATGGTGACGGAAATTCCCTCTCCCCTTGCGGGAGAAGGTTGCGGAGACTTGGCGGCTCGGCCGCCTAGTCATAGCTGGGTGAGGGGTATGCGATCCGCAGGATCGCGCGAGCTTCGCTCGCAACCCCTCATCCAAGTCCGCCTAATCGCTTCGCGATAAGGCTCCCTATCCTTCTCCCGCAAGGGGAGAAGGGAAAGGATTTGAAGCATGACCAAGACCCTCGAACTGATCTTCGATTTCGGCAGCCCCAACGCCTATCTGACGTTGAAGGTCCTGCCGGGCATCCTCGATCGCACCGGCGCCGAACTGGTGGTCACCCCCTGCCTGCTCGGCGGCATCTTCAAGGCGACGGGCAACAAGGCGCCGATGGTGCAATATGCCGGGGTGCCGGCAAAGCTCGCCTACGAGAATCTGGAAATGCGCCGCTTCATCGAACGGCATGGGCTGACCCGCTTCCGGCTCAACCCCCATTTCCCGGTCAACACCCTGCTGATCATGCGCGGCGCGATCGTCGCCGCGGACGACGGGCGGCTCGACGCTTATGTCGAGGCGGTGAACCGCGCGATGTGGGAGGAAGGGCTGAAGATGGACGACCCCGCCGTCGCCGCCGCCTTCCTGTCGGCCAACGGTTTCGACGGCCCGGCGCTGCTCGCACGGACGCAGGAGCCCGCCATCAAGGAAAAGCTCGCCACCAATACCGAGGCCGCCGTCGCGCGCGGAGTGTTCGGCATCCCGACCTTCTTCGTCGGCGACGCGATGTTCTTCGGCAAGGATCGTCTGGCCCAGGTCGAAGAGGCGCTGCTGGGCTAGGTCAGAACCCCTAGAATCTGCCGCCATCGGACGGTCGCGCCGGGACCACCGCATCGGCCGCCGTAACCGGCGCCTGCATGCTGCGGCCGGCCACGAAAATTCCCGCGATCACCAGGAACAGCCCGGCGACGTGGAAGAGATGCAGTTCCTCCCCCAGGAACGCGATCGCCAGCCCGGCGCCGATCAGCGGCATGACGTTCATATACTGCCCCGTCGCCGCCGATCCGATCAGTTCGACACCGCGGTTGAAGAAGAGATAGGCGAGGAACGAGGGGAAGATCGCGACATAGCCGATGGCCAGCACGCTTTCGCGCGCGACGACGATCCGCCGCCCCTGCACCAGTTCGCCGGCATAGAAGGGCGCGATCGCCACGATCCCGATCAGGATCGAACCCGCCAGCAGGCTGAGCGGATGAACCGGCGGGCGGCGGCGCAGCAGCACCGAATAGACCGCCCACAGCACCACCGCGAAGCCGATGATCGCATCGCCGCCGTTGAGCCGCAGCGCGAGCAGCGCCTGCACGTCGCCGCGCGAGATGATGGTCAATACCCCGGCCAGCGAGACGGCCACGCCCGCGATCTGCCGCGCGGTCGTGCGCTCCTTCATCAGCAGCGCCCCGATGAGCAGGATCAGCGCCGGCTGCGCCGACTGCATCAGCATCGCATTGAGCGCGGTCGTGGTCTGGAGCCCGCTGTAGAGCAGGGTATTGAACGACCCGATCCCCAGCATCCCCAGCAGGATCATGATCGGCCAGTGCGCGCGCAGCACCGGCCAGTCGCGCCGGAGGTGCGGCCAGGCGAGCGGCAGCAACAGCAGCAATGCGAGCGCCCAGCGCCAGAAGGACAAGGCGATCGGCGGCACGAAATCGCGCGCGGCCCGCCCGACGATCGAATTGCCCGCCCAGCACGCCGCGGTCAGCGTCAGCAGCAGATAGGGCCGCGCCCATAATCCCGCCAGCCCCGCACCCGGAGCCGCGCGCGCCGATTCTTCCATGCCTGTTCCGCCGTTCATCGCTCCTCCGTGCCGTGCCGGGCATCCGGAGGCAACCGCTTGCGCGCTCCCGCGCATCCGCTAAACACGCTCGATGGATCAAATCGTCATTCGCGGCGGCCAGCGACTCAAGGGCCGTATCCCCATTTCCGGCGCCAAGAATGCCGCGCTCACCCTGCTCCCCTGCGCGCTGCTCACCGACGAGCCGCTGACGCTGCGCAACCTGCCGCGACTCGCCGACGTCGACGGTTTCGGCCACCTGCTCAACCAGCTCGGCTGCTCGACGACGATCGAAGGATCGCGGCCGGAGGATTTCGGACGCGTGATGACCGCGCGCGCGACGACGCTGACCTCGACCGTCGCCCCCTATGACATCGTGCGCAAGATGCGCGCGTCGATCCTCGTCCTCGGCCCGCTGCTCGCGCGCGCGGGCGAGGCGACGGTCAGCCTGCCCGGCGGCTGCGCGATCGGCAACCGGCCGATCGACCTGCACCTGAAGGCGCTCGAAGCCTTCGGGGCGGAGATCGAGCTCGCCTCGGGCTATGTGAAGGCGAGTGCGCCGGGCGGACGGCTGGCCGGCGGCAGGTTCACCTTTCCTGTCGTGTCCGTCGGCGCGACCGAGAATGCGGTGATGGCGGCGGTGCTCGCCAGGGGAACCTGCGTGCTCGAAAATGCGGCGCGCGAGCCCGAGATCGTCGACCTGTGCAACTGCCTCGCCGCGATGGGCGCCGAGATCGACGGCATCGGCAGCGAGACGCTGACCATCGAGGGCGTCGACCGGTTGCACGGCGCGACCTATCGCGTCATGGCCGACCGCATCGAGGCGGGAAGCTATGCCTGCGCCGCGGTCATCACCGAAGGCGACGTCGAACTGGTCGGCGCAAAGGCGGCCGAGATGGAGGCGACACTCGCCGCGCTGCGCGAGGCGGGCGCGACGGTGGAGGAGGTCAAGGGCGGCATCCGCGTCGCCATGTCGGGCCGCGCCGAACCCGTGACGCTGTCGACCGCGCCCTACCCCGGCTTCGCGACCGACATGCAGGCGCAGTTCATGGCGATGGCGACGCTGGGCACCGGCGCTTCGCTGTTCACCGAGACGATTTTCGAGAATCGCTACATGCACGTTCCCGAACTCGCGCGCATGGGCTGCGACATCCAGGTCAAGGGCCGCACCGCGGTCGTCCGCGGCGTCGAGAAGCTGGTCGGCGCGCCGGTGATGGCGACCGATCTGCGCGCCTCGATGAGCCTGATCATCGCCGGGCTCGCCGCCGAGGGGGAGACGCAGGTCAACCGCGTCTATCACCTCGACCGCGGCTACGAGCGGCTGGAAGAAAAATTGCAGGCGGTCGGCGCCGATATCGAGCGGGTCAGCGACGACTGACGCGGCGCGCGAAAAGCGCGCAACATTATTTCAAGGCATACAGAGCACGCGGTACGCCCCTTTTTTTGAGGGATCGTGCGTCCATTCGACATCCCCTCCCGCTTGCGGGAGGGGCAGCGAGGCTTGCGAACTTGTTCGCTAGCCGCAGCGGGGTGGGTAGACGCAACGCCGCCGGCCACCCCGCCCCTCCCGCAAGCGGAGGGGAGACGCGTGTATGCACGATTAAAACAGTCATGCGTTGAAGGCCGGCACGGCGCGATAATGTAGGAAAGCCCTTCGCAGGATCGCTCCGCTTGCAGAGACGAAGCGAATCCATCGCGTGCCATCCGCTCCGGCGTCAGTCGCGCGGGTTCTCGTTCGCCGAGGCCGAGCATTCGGGGGCGTCGACCGCGACCGACACCATGTTTCCGCTGACCGAGGGGCGCTCGGGCCGCTTCGCCACCGCGATGATCAGCCCGGCGAGCGCCACCGCGCCGCCCGCGATCGACAGCGGCGCCCAGTGATAGTCTTCGAAGACGGTCGAAAAGCCCATCGCGATGATCGGGATCAGCACGCTCGACCACGCCGCCTGCCCGGGGCCGACGGCGCGGATCACGCTGAAATAGAGCGGGAAGGACACCGCGCTGGCGACGATGCCCAGATAGAGGACGCCCAGCAGATAGACGGGCGTCGCCTCGATCGTCGGCGGCCCGGTCGTGATCCATGCAAAGCCGCCGTCGGCGAGCGCGCCGAAGAGCATCGCCCATGCGATCATCACCGTCATCGACTGCGCGCGGGCGATCTTCGTCCCCTGCATGACGTTGGCGATCGAGGCCGAGAGCACCCCCGTCAGCGTCAGCAGCGTGCCCGCGACCACCGCCTGCGGACCGAGCGCCGCGGCGCGATATTCGTGCAGGATCATCAACCCGACGCCGACGATCGCGATTCCGGCGCCCGCCAGGAAGCGCCCTTCGAGCGGGGTCTTCAGGAACAACCGTCCGAACAGCGTGTTCGGCACGATGAGCAGCGCGAACAGCACCGCGACTAGCCCCGACGTGATATGTTGTTCGGCGCGGTAGACGAAATTGAAGTTGAAGGTGAACTGCGCGATGCCGAGCAGCACGACGAAGGCGAAGGCCCGGCGGTCGAGCCACAGCCGTTCGCCCCGCATCGCGGCGAACAGGAACATCGCGGCCGCCGCAACGATGAAGCGGTAGGTCACCGACCAGCTCGGCGGGACGATGCCGAGTTGCCCCTTGATGACGATCCACGTCGATCCCCAGATCAGCGTCACCAGAGCGAAGGGGATGAGGACGCGCGGATGGAGGAGCGATGCGCCGGGCTGGCTCATAGCGCCGCGATCGCCGCGGCGAGCGGCGCCGTCGAGGCGGCGTCCTGATCCCAGCTGGTGACGAGGCGCGCGGCGCCTTCGCCCCAGTCATAGAAATCGAATCCCTGTGCGCGCAGATCGGCCGCCTCTTCGGCGGTCAGCCGCACGAACAGCTCGTTCGCCTCGACCGGATACATCAGCCGGTCGCCGCACGCCGCGGCGAGCGCCGCCGCCCCGGCATTGGCGGCACGCGCGTTGGCGAGCCACAGATCGCCCTTCAGCATCGCGCGGATCTGCGCCGCGACGAAGCGCCCCTTGCTGAGCAGGTGCCCGCCGCGCTTTTTGAGTTCGCGCACGCCCGCGCCGCCGCTGCCGCCGAAGAACACCAGCGCCTCGGCCATCATCGCGCCGTTCTTGGTGAAGCCGAACGACAGCGCGTCGACCCCGGCGCGCCAGGTGACGTCGGCCGGCGTGCAGCCGAGAAAGGCGACCGCATTGGCGAAGCGCGCGCCGTCCATGTGCAGTTTCATGCCGCTGGCCTTCGCGATCTCGCTGATCTCGGCGACCTCGTCGGGACGCCAGGACAAGCCGTATTCGGTCGCGTTGGTGATGCTGATCGCCGCCGGCTGGACCTGGTGGACGTCGGCGCGGATGCCGGCGATTCGCGCCTTCAGCGCATCGGCATCGATCTTTGCCCCCGTACCGGGCAGCGGCATCAGCTTGGCCCCGCCCGAATAGAAGGTCGGGGCGCCGCATTCGTCGACCTCTATATGCGCTTCCTCATAGCAGAGGATGCCCTGCCACGGCCGCACGAAATGGGCGAGGATGATGCTGTTCGCCGCGGTTCCGGTCGAAATCCAGACGACCTCGCACTCCGTTTCGAACAGGTCCGAAAAGGCCGCGTCGAGCGACCCGCTGAGCGCGTCGCCGTCATAGGCGGTGTCGACATGGTTCGCCGCGGCCAGGGCGTCCATGACCGCGGGATGGACCGCGGCGGCATTGTCGGAAAAGAAGCGCAGGGCGGTCATGCCGCCGCCCTTAGCGCAGGGCGGGCATCCTGCTAAGCCGTTATTTGCTCCAGGCGTCCGGCGCGGCGTCCCGGTCGGGCGAGCGCGGACGGTAGAGCCATTTGCCCTTGGTCCGCGACCGGCGCACCAGATATTCGCCCGGCATCAGCAGGCGGAAGTGCGTGCCGTTGCGGTCGAGCAGCAGACCGAAACGGGGCAGCAGGATCGAACGGCTGTGCCATTCGTAGACGCCGTCGTTCGGCGCGGCAGGATTCTCCATGGCGGACCACTCCGCTCCCGAGCAAATCGCCCCGTTCCGATGGCGGGAGACTCCATCGGACCCGGAACGTCCTTACCGCGATTCGGTTGCATGGTGGTGGCAGGGGCGGACGGCACGGCGCATGAAACGACCGGACCGACCGGCTTCGGCCGCGCAAGCGCGGCCAGCCGAAAACCGCGCCGCGCCGCGCGATCAGCGGTCGCGCTTCGCCAGCAGCTTGAGCCGCAGCGCGTTCAGCTTGATGAAGCCCGCCGCGTCCTTCTGGTCGTAGGCGCCGGCGTCGTCCTCGAAGGTGACGTGGCGCTCGCTGTACAGGCTGTGCGGCGACTTGCGGCCGACAACGGCGACACTGCCCTTGTAGAGCTTGAGCCGCACCGTGCCCGACACCTTTTCCTGGCTGTGGTCGATCGCCGCCTGCAGCATCTCGCGCTCGGGCGCGAACCAGAAGCCGTTGTAGATGAGCTCGGCATATTTCGGCATCAGCTCGTCCTTCAGGTGCGCCGCGCCGCGGTCGAGCGTGATGCTTTCGATCCCGCGATGCGCGCGGGCATAGATTTCGCCGCCCGGCGTCTCGTACATGCCGCGCGACTTCATGCCGACGAAACGGTTCTCGACGAGGTCGAGCCGGCCGATGCCATGCTTGCGGCCGAGGTCGTTGAGCGCCGCGAGCAGCGTCGCGGGCGACATCGCCTGCCCGTTCAGCGCGACGCCGTCGCCGCGCTCGAAATCAATGGTCACATATTCGGGCGCATCGGGCGCATCCTCGGGATTCACCGTGCGCGAATAGACATAGTCGGGGGTCTCTTCCCACGGGTCCTCGAGCACCTTGCCCTCCGACGAGGTGTGGAGGAGGTTCGCGTCGGTCGAGAAGGGGCTTTCGCCGCGCTTGTCCTTCGGCACCGGAATCTGGTGTTTTTCGGCGAAGTCGATCAGCGCGGTGCGGCTCGTCAGGTCCCACTCGCGCCACGGCGCGATCACCTTGATGTCGGGATTCAGCGCATAGCAGGACAACTCGAAGCGCACCTGGTCGTTGCCCTTGCCCGTCGCGCCGTGCGCGACCGCGTCGGCGCCGGTCTGCTTCGCGATCTCGACCAGCCGCTTCGAGATCAGCGGCCGCGCGATCGAGGTGCCGAGCAGATAGTCGCCCTCGTAGCGGGCGTTGGCGCGCATCATCGGGAAGACGAAGTCGCGGACGAACTCCTCGCGCAGGTCGTCGATGAAGATATGCTCGGGCTTGATCCCCATCAGCTCGGCCTTGGCGCGCGCGGGTTCCAGTTCCTCGCCCTGCCCCAGATCGGCGGTGAAGGTCACGACCTCGCAGCCATAGCGGGTCTGCAGCCACTTGAGGATGACGCTGGTGTCGAGCCCTCCCGAATAGGCGAGGACGACGCGCTTGATGGACTCGGACATGATGGCACCTTCTGGCGGGAAACGACGCGGGCGCGGCTAGCAGGCCAGCCCGCGCGGCGCAACGGCCTGATCGGGCGAAGGGGCGGAAAAGGGCGCGGCCACACCCTTCGTCATGCGGAACTTTCCCTTTCGTCACCCTGAACTTGTTTCAGCATGACGAAGGATGGACCTGATCCGGGGAAAGCAATCCAGGGCAGTTACCGCCCGCTCTGGATTGCCGCGCGGCTTCGCCACTCGCAATGACGAGTCCATTCGATGTCATCGCGCTCTGACCGTACCGCGAGCGCGCGGAGCGTAGGAACAGCACGTCAGGCGGCGCGCAGAAGCCGGAAGTCGACGCCGCTCGGGTCCTGAAAGGGCCGCAATCCGAATTCGGGCATGATCGCGAACAGATGATCGAAGATATCCGACTGGATATCCTCATATTCCGCCCATGCGGTCGTGCTGGTGAAACAATAGATTTCGATGGGAAGGCCCTGCGCCGTCGGCGCCAGCTGCCGGACCAGCAACGTCATGTCCTTCGATATGCGACCGTTCGCCCGCAGGTAGGCGAGGACATAGGCGCGGAAGGTGCCGACGTTGGTGACGCGGCGGCTGTTGACCGGATCGTGCCCGGCCCGTTCGACCCGGGCATTCCATTCGCCCAGTTCGCCCTGCTTGCTCTCCAGATAATCGTCGATCAGCCGCAGGCGGCGCAATTGCTGCTTTTCATCCGCGGTCAGAAAACGGATGCAGTTCTGGTCGATCAGCAGCGACCGCTTGATCCGGCGCCCGCCCGATTCCGACATGCCGCGCCAGTTCTTGAAGCTCTCCGCGATCAGGCGATGCGTCGGGATGGTGGTGATCGTCTTGTCCCAATTCTGCACCTTGATCGTGTGCAGCGCGATGTCGATCACGTCGCCATCGGCGTTGAGCTGCGGCATTTCGATCCAGTCGCCGACGCGCAGCATGTCGTTCGAGGTGAGCTGCACCGATGCGACGAGCGAGAGTATCGTATCCTTGAACACCAGCATCAGCACGGCGGCCATCGCGCCGAGGCCGGACAGCAGCAGCAGGGGCGATTGCTCCATCAATGCCGCGACGATCAGGATCGCCGCCCCGGCATAGAGGATGATCTTCAGCACCTGCATGTAGCCCTTGATCGGCCGGCTCGCGGCGTCGGGCCGCCGCTCGTATATCTCGTTCCCCAGGCTGAAGGCCCGGCTGATCGCCATGGCGATGAAGAGGATGATGGAGGCGGCGACGACATTGCCGACCACGGTGACGACGCCCGCGGGCAAATGCGGCACCGCTCCGATGCCCGACGAGATGACAAGCGCGGGAAAGACGTTGGCAAGCCTTGCCGCGACGGGGACCGGCGTCGGCCCGCCCTGCGGCAGCCAGCGCAGCGCAACGCGCAACACGACATGTTTGACGATGAAGTTGACGACCCAGGCGATGGTGAGAAGCAGGCCCAGGCCGATCACGGTCTCGGCCCAGGGCGGCAGGTCGGCAAGGAAGGGAAAAACAGCAGCGATCGAGAGGGTTTCGGTCGTGATGGAATGCATGACATCGTGCCTGCTGGCGCGCAGGCCTGTCTCCTTTGGCTATGGGCGGGATATCAAAACATCGCACGCCCCGCGCGCCGGTGTCAAATTTCGCCAACTTCCGCAGGCTGACCTACGCCTTCGTAATGCCGAACCCGTTTCCGCCTTTTCACGCCGCCAGCGAAAGTCGCAGCCCCAATGCCCTGCATATCCTGACCAGCGTATCGAGGGTCGGATTGCCGTTCTCACCCAGCGCCTTGTAGAGGGCTTCCCGCGTCAGACCGGTCTTGCGGGCCAGCGCCGTCATGCCTTGCGAGCGAGCGATGGTCCTCAACGCCTCGCGGATTTCCTCGCTGTCGCCGTCTTCCAGATAGGTGTCGAGATAGGCGGCGATATCCTCGGGCGTGCGAAGAAGTTCCGCCGGATCCCAGATTTTGGTTTCAATGGCCATCATTCGATCTCCTTCGCCATTGCCTTGGCCTTTTCGATGTCGCGCGATTGCGATCCCTTGTCACCACCGCACAGCAGGATCACCACGACATCGCCCCGCCTCGTAAAATAAACGCGATATCCGGGCCCGAACGTGAAGCGCAGTTCGCTGACTCCGCCGCCGACCGATTTGACATCCCCCGAGTTACCCGTCGCAAGACGATTGAGGCGCTTTGCGATACGAGCGCGTGCTGCAACGTCCCGAAGTCCGGCAATCCACTGGATGAAATCGTCCGTGCGCCGAATTTCGATCATATGTGAACTATAGATTACATCGTCAGACGTGTCAACTATGGATCACATCGCGCCATATCTCGCTTCCGCCTCGCCCAAATAATCCCGCGTCAGCGGCAGCGCGCGGCGGCTGCGGGCGAACTGGATCTGGTAATTGCCCATGCTGCCGCTCTCGAACGCCGCGGTCGCGCCGGCGAGGTAGAAGGTCCACATGCGGAAGAAGCGCTCGCCCATCATCGCCACGATCTGTGCCTCGTGCGCGACGGTGCGCGCATACCATTGGCGCAGCGTCAGCGCATAGTGAAGGCGCAGCGTCTCGACGTCGGTGGCGATCAGCCGGCTTTTCTCGCTCGCCCCCACCGTCTCGCTGAGCGCGGGGATATAGCCGCCGGGGAAGATATATTTGCGCGTGAAGGCGTCGGTCGACCCCGGCCCCCCGAAACGGCCGATGGTGTGGAGCAGCATCACCCCGTCCGCCGTCATCAGGTTCGCGCAGGCGCGGAAGAAGGTCTCGAAATTGCGCGCGCCGACATGTTCGAACATGCCGACCGAAACGATGCGGTCGAAGCGCCCCGGCTCGCGCGCCGCAAGGTCGCGATAATCGATCAGCTCGAAGCGCACGCGGTCGGCGACCCCCGCCGCCTCTGCACGCTGGCGCGCGAGGGCGAGCTGCTCGTCCGACAGGGTGATGCCCAGCACCTCGACCTGCTCCAGCTTCGCCAGCGTGATCGCCATCCCGCCCCAGCCGCAGCCGATGTCGAGCACGCGCTGCCCGGGCGCGAGCGCGAGCTTTGCCGCGATATGCGCCTTCTTCGCCGCCTGCGCCTGCTCCAGCGTCATGTCCGGCCGCGGCCAGTAGGCGCAGCTATATTGCATGTCATCGTCGAGGAAGAGGCGATAGAGATCGTTGCCGATGTCGTAGTGATGGTGGACGTGGGCGCGCGCGCTGCGGCGGCGGTTGATCGAGTTGAATCGCGTCCGCACCCCTTCCAGCCATTCGCCGAAGACGGTCTTGTCCTTGAGCTTCGCCCCGCGGTCCCACGGCGTGTTCATGCGCAGCAGCGCGATCAGCTCCATGATGTCGCCCTCGACGATCTGGAGGTCGCCGTCCATGAAGGTTTCGCCAGCGCCGAGGCGCGGATCGAAGATGATCCGGCGCATCGCGCGCCGGTTCCGGAAGCGGACGGTGACCTCCGGAAAACCGGGCTCGGGCTCGCCGAAACGCTCTTCGCGACCGTCGGGCATGACGACGGTCAACCTGCCGCGGCGCACGACGCGGGTAAGGAAGGGACGCAGGATCGACATAGGTCTCGGTTCAGAACCCCCCTGGCGGCATTTGGTTGCGCTCGGTCGCCGGCATAGCATGCAGGATCGCCGATGTCGTCCCGGTCGCGGCGCGGGACCCGCGTCGTGCACGCAATGCCCGATTTTCCATCGTCCCAGCGCAAGCTGGGACGACGGTTCGGGATTCGCGGCCCTTCTCCTCCGAACGGACCGAGCCTAGGCGGCCGCCTCCGCTGCATATTCCTCGCGGTAGCGGGTGCGCAGCGTCACCTTGTCGATCTTTTCGGTGCCGAGCTTGGGCAGCGGATCGCGCGCGATCCAGATGCGCTGCGGCACCTTGAAGGGCGCGAGGCGTGTCTTCAGGAAATCGGCCAGCCCCGCGGCATCGAGCGCGCTGCCCGGTTTGGTCCACAGTACGGCGCCCGGCACCTCGCCCAGCCGCTCGTCGGGCAGGCCGAACACCGCGCATTCGTTCACGTCGTCATGTTCGTAGATCGCCGCCTCGACCTCCTGACAGCTGATGTTCTCGCCGCCGCGGATGATGATGTCCTTCTTGCGGTCGACGATGAACAGATAGCCGTCCTCGTCGAGATAGCCGAGGTCGCCCGAGCGGAAATAGCCGTTGGCGAAGATCGCCGCCTTCGTCGCCTCGGGATTGTTCCAATAGCCTTCGAAATTGCAGACCGAGCGGATGCAGATTTCGCCGACCTGTCCCTGCGGCAGCGCGTTGCCGTCGTCGTCGAGGATCGCGAGGTCGACGAGCGGCTTCGACGCCGGGCCGGTCGACAACGGCTTTTCGAGATAATTCTCGTTGATGATGCCGCAGCCGACGGCGTTGGTCTCGGTCAGGCCGTAGCCGAGCAGCGGCTTGCCGTCGCCCATCTCGGTGGCGAGGCGCTTGACGTGCTCGGGCGGACGCGGCGAGCCGCCGCCCGCATAGCTCTTGCAGGTCGACAGGTCGTATTTCGACCGGTTCGGATGGACGAGGATCTCGTAGCTCATCAGCGGCACGCCGACGAAATAATTGACCTGTTCGTCCTGGATCAGCCGCATCGCCTCTTCGGCGTTCCATTTCGGCATCAGCACCAGCTTGCGCCCCAGCGCGAAGCTTTGCAGGAACACCGGAATCTCCGCGGTGACGTGGAACAACGGCGTGCAGATCAGCGTCGCGGGCTGGATGTCCGACATCAGCCCGTCCTGGGTCAGCAGATGGACGATGCTGGCGGTCTGCGTCACATAGTTGAACACCGCCTGCACCACCGCCTCGTGCCGCGAATAGGCGCCCTTCGACTGGCCGGTCGATCCCGAGGTGAAGAGGATGGTCGCGAGATCCTGCCCGGTCAGCCGCGGCAATTCGGTCTCCGCGCTGCCGCCCGCGTCGGTGATCGGCGCGATCGCCTCGTCGATCGGCCTGGCGATGTCGAGCGTGATCACCGTCGCGCCGTGCGCGGTTCCGGCGAGCCGTTCGGCGCGCTGCGGGTCGGCGATGACCAGCTTCGCCTCGCTGTCGGCGATCCCCGCCGCCAGCTCGCCGCCCTGCCACCAGCCGTTGAGCAGCGTCGCGCAGCCGCCCGCCAGCAGCACGCCGATATAGACGACGCACCAGGCGTTGGCGTTGCGCATCGCGATCGCGACGCGGTCGCCGCGCTGCACCCCGTGCCCTTCGACCAGCGCCGCCGCGACCCGCCGCGCGGCCGCATAGGTCTGCCGGAACGACAGGCGCTCGTCGCCCTCGACCAGGAAGGTCGCGTCGCCGTGCTGCGCGCAGAAGAAGGCGACATAGTCGGCGAGGTTGGTCGGGGCATTGGTGATGAACGGCAGGTCCCGCCCGAAGCGTTCGACCGATCCGACCTGGATGAGCCCTCCGGGGCCGGTGATCTGTTCGTAAGCGGCGTCCAGGCGCAGGTCGAGCGCGGATGGCATCAGTATCTCTCCTCTTGGTCTCGGTGCGCTTACCCCTTATGGGGAAAGGCCTCTCCTGGGGAAGGGCCGAGCCTTTATGACATTTCCTGCGCTTCTAGCCGAAGCAACGCAATATTTGAACTTCCATGATCTGATGGGCGAAAACAGCGAAATCGCCTTCCACGTCTTCGGCCTGCCGATCCGCTGGTACGCGCTCGCCTATCTCGCCGGCATCTTCGTCGGCTATTGGTATCTGCTGAGGCTGATCGCGCAGCCGGGCGCCCCGATGGCGCGCCGCCACGCCGACGACATGATCTTCTATGCGATGCTCGGCATCATCCTCGGCGGCCGCATCGGCTATGTCCTCTTCTACAATCTCGGCGCCTATCTGGCCGACCCGATCGCCATCTTCCGCCTGTGGGACGGCGGCATGTCGCTGCACGGCGGCGTGGTCGGCGTGCTGATCGCCATCTGGTACGTCACGCGCAAGGAAAAGCTCAGCTTCCTGCGCTTCTGCGACTATATCGCGTGCGTCGTGCCTTTCGGCCTGTTCTTCGGCCGCCTCGCCAATTTCGTCAACGGCGAGCTATGGGGGCGCCCGACGACGGTGCCCTGGGCGATCATCTTTCCGGGCAGCGGCACGATGGACCCGCGCCACCCGAGCCAGCTCTACGAGGCGGGGCTGGAGGGCGTCGTGACCTTCCTCGTCCTCGCCTTCCTCTTCTGGCGCACCGACGCGCGCTACAAGCCCGGCTTCCTGTTCGGCATGGCGGCGATCCTCTATGGCCTCAGCCGCTTCGCGCTCGAATTCGTCCGCGAACCCGACGTCCAGCTCGGCACGCTGCCGTGGGGGCTGACGATGGGACAGACGCTGACGGTGCCGATGCTGATCGCCGGAATCTGGCTGGTCGCGACTGCCAAACGCCGCCGCCAGCGCGTCGAGCCGATCGCGGGGCCCGACAGCATTGCGTGACGGCCCGCCCACGCCGGCGCAGCTGATCAGGGAAGTGGCGGCGGGACGGCCGATGACGGTCGCCGACTATATGGCGGCCGCCAACGCGCATTATTATGCGACGCGCGACCCGCTGGGGACCGCCGGCGACTTCACCACCGCGCCGGAGATCAGCCAGATGTTCGGCGAGATGATCGGCATCTGGATCGCCGACCTGTGGCGGCGCGCGGGCAGCCCCGCGATCCGCTATGTCGAGATCGGCCCCGGCCGCGGCACGCTGGCCGCCGACGCGCTGCGCACGCTCGCGCGCTTCGGCTGCGCGCCGCAGGGCATCCATCTGGTCGAGGCGAGCCCGGTGCTGCGCGCGGCGCAGGCGGCGCGCCTGCCGTCGGCCGAGCATCACGACGCGGTCGACGCCCTGCCCGACGACCTGCCGCTGGTCGTCGTCGCCAACGAATTCTTCGACGCGCTGCCGATCCATCAATATGTGCGGACGGCGGACGGCTGGCGCGAGCGCATGGTCGAGCGCCGCGACGGCCGCCTCGTCGCGGTTCCCGGCGACACGCCGGTGGACGAGATCATCCCCCCGGCGCTGCGCGTGCGCGGCGAGGGCACGATCGTCGAGACCGCTCCGGCGGCGGCGGCGGTCATGCACCAGTGCAGCGCCCGCCTCGCGCGGCAGGGCGGCGCGATGCTGGCCGTCGACTATGGCTACAGCGGCCCGGCGGCGGGCGACACGCTGCAGGCGGTCAAGGCGCATCGCTTCGCCGATCCCTTCGCCGATCCGGGCGAGGCCGACCTGACCGCGCATGTCGATTTCGCCGCGCTCGCCCACGCCGCGCGGCGCCCCTCGACCCACGTCCTCGGCCCCGTCGGACAGGGCATCTGGCTGAGCGCGATGGGAATCGACGCGCGGCTCGAAACGCTTAGCGCCGCGGCGCCCGCGCGCGCCGCCGAACTGCGCGGCCAGCGCGACCGGCTGGTCGAACCCGGCCAGATGGGCGAACTGTTCCAGTGCCTCGCGGTGTTGGCGGCCGGCTGGCCGCGCCCCGCCGGCTTTCCGGAGTGACCGCATGACCGCCGCCGTCGTCCCCGCCCGCGCCGACGATGCCGAGGCGCTGTCGCGCTTCGCCGAAACGGCCTTCGTCGACACGTTCGGCCATCTTTACGACCCCGCCGACCTCGCGGCCTTCCTCGCCGACTGGAACCCGCCCGCGCGCATCCGCGCGCAGATCGCCGATCCCGCCTGGACGATCGGGCTGGTGCGCGATGCAGGGGGCGCGGTCGCGGGCTTCGCGAAGCTCGGCCCGATCGACTTCGCGCTGCCCGAGGGCCAGCCCGCCGACGATGCGACCGAACTGCACCAGCTCTATGTCGGCGAGGCGGCGAAGGGCACCGGGGTTGCCGCCGCGCTGATGCAATGGGGCATCGCCTGGGCCCGCGAGCGCGCAGCCATCCTCTATCTGTCGGTGTTCACCGAAAATCCGCGCGCGCAGGCCTTCTATCGCCGCTATGGTTTCGTCGACGTCGGCCGCAACGCTTTCCGGGTCGGCAACCATATCGACGAAGATCGCATCTGGAGGCTCGACCTGTGACCCCGCCCTTTCACACCGCCGCGCCGCTGGAGGGCGTCTCGCACGGTTTCTTCGGACGCCGCGGCGGGGTGTCGGACGGCGACCTCGCTTCGCTCAACTGCGGGCTCGGGTCGGGTGACGATCCCGCGCTGATCGCCGAGAACCGCCGCCGCGCCGCCGACGCGCTGCTGCCCGGCGCGGCGCTGGCCGGCCTCTATCAGGTCCACGGCAACCGCTGTGTCGTCCTCGATGCGGCAAGCGACCCCGCCGCGCGGCCGGAGGCCGACGCGCTCGCGACCCGCACCCCGGGCATCCTGCTGTCGATCCTGACCGCCGACTGCGTGCCGGTGCTGTTCGCCGACCGCGAGGCCGGCGTCGTCGGCGCCGCGCATGCCGGGTGGAAGGGCGCGCTCGCGGGCGTCACCGACGCGACGCTCGACGCGATGCAGGATTTGGGCGCCGACCGCGCGCGCATCACCGCCGCGATCGGCCCGTGCATCGGCCGCGCCTCCTATGAGGTCGACGAGGCTTTCGTGCAGCGCTTCGTCGACGACGACCCCGAAAACGAGCGCTTCTTCGCCGCCGGGCGCGCCGGCCACGCGATGTTCGATATCGCCGCCTATGTCGCCGCGCGCCTTGCCGCGGCGGGGGTGACGCGGATCGCGATCGGCGGGCAGGACACCTACGCCGAGGTCGCGGAGTATTTCAGCTATCGCCGCGCCTGCCACCGGGGCGAGACCGGCTATGGACGCCAGATGGCGCTGATCGGCATCGCGGCGCGATGAGGGGAACGCGATGAGGGAGACGCGATGACGGGGGCGCGGCTGTTCGGGCTGGCCGGCGGGCTGCTGGCGTTCGCCCTGATGCGGATACTGCCGGCGCCCGCCGGAATGGAGCCGGGCGCCTGGGCGGTCGCGGCGATGACGCTGCTGATGGCGGTGTGGTGGATGACCGAGGCGATGCCGCTGACGGTCACCGCGCTGCTGCCCTTTCTGCTCGTGCCCAGCTTCGGGGTGATGGATTCCAACGCCATCGCCAAGGAATATTATTCGCCGATCCTGTTCCTGATCCTGGGCGGCGCCTTTCTGGCGCTGGCGATCGAGCGCGTCGGCCTGCACCGCCGGGTGGCGCTGGCGCTGCTCAAGCGCGCGCCCCCGACCGCGACCGGGCTGCTCTTCGCCTTCATGGCGGCGACCGCGGCGATCGGCCTGCTCGTCTCCAACACCTCGACCGCGCTGATCATGATCCCGATCGCGCTCGCGGTGATCGAGGCGGCGGGCATCCCCGAGGGAGAGACCGAGGGCTTCGCCGGCGCGGTGATCATGGGCACCGCCTTCGGCGCGACGATCAGCGGGTTCGGGACGCTGGTCGCAACGCCGACCAACGCGATCGCCGCCGGGCTGATCGAGCGGACGCTGGGCGTGCACATCTCCTTCCTCGACTGGCTGATGTTCGGCCTGCCGGTCGTGATCCTGAGCGTGCCGATCGCCACCTTCGTCCTCGCGCGCGTCCAGCGATTGAAGGACCATCCCTTCGACGCCGCCGCCGCGGCGAGCGCGCTGGGCGAGGCGACGACGTGGAGCCGCGCCGAGCGCCGCGTCGTGCCCATCGCGCTGCTGGTCGTCGCGGCGTGGATCGCGCAGCCGCTGCTGGCGCCGCTGTTTCCGAAGGGCGCGCTGACCGACGGCACGATCGCGGTGGCGGGCAGCCTGCTGCTGTTCGTCGTTCCCGACGGGACGGGCCGTCCGCTGCTCGTCTGGAAGGAAGCCGACCGGGCGCCGTGGGGCGTCATCATGCTGTTCGGCGGCGGACTGGCGCTGGCGGCGGCGATGACCGAGAGCGGGCTCGCGGCGTGGCTCGGCACCATCCTCGCCCCGCTCGGCGCAATGCCCGCGATCCTGCTGGCGCTGATCATCGTCGCGCTGACCATCCTCGTCACCGAGTTCGCGAGCAATGTCGCGACCGCGAGCGGCATCATGCCCGTGCTGACCGCGCTGATCGCGGCGACGGGGGCCGATCCGATCCTGCTCGCCCTGCCCGTCGCGATGGCGGCGAGTTGGGGCTTCATGCTGCCGTCGGGCACCGGGCCGAGCGCGCTCGCCTGGTCGACCGGCCACATCGCGCTGCCGCGCATGCTGAAGGCCGGGCTGGTCCTCGACATCATCGGCGCGCCGCTGCTGATCGGGGTGATCTGGACCGTCGCGATGCTGGTGTAGGGCGGGGCCGCCGCAGCGCACGCCGCGCGCGGATTTCGTTTCAATTGCAACCGGCGCTGTTGTAGACGGAACGCCTCATCCAAAGGAGCATTTCATGGCCATGCGCGGCAAACCCAAGGCGGACATCAAGACGATCGGCGGCCGGACGCTCAATCCCGCGACGCTGATGATGGGGCATGGCTACGACCCGGTGCTGTCCGAAGGATCGCTGAAGCCGCCGATCTTCCTCACCTCGACCTTCGCCTTCGAGAATGCGGCGGCGGGCAAGCGCTTCTTCGAACATATCACCGGCAAGCGGCAGGGGCCGGCCGACGGCCTCGTCTATTCGCGCTTCAACGGGCCGAACCAGGAAATCCTCGAAGACCGCCTCGCGATATGGGACGGCGCCGACGACAGCCTCGTCTTTTCCAGCGGCATGTCGGCGATCGCCACGCTGCTCCTGTCGCTGGTCAACCAGAATGATGTCGTCGTCCATTCGGGCCCGCTCTATGCCGCGACCGAGACGCTGATCGCGCGCATCCTGTCGCGCTTCGGGGTCAGCTTCGTCGATTTCCCTGCCGGCGCGACGCGCGAGGAACTCGACACGCTGCTCGCCCGCGCCAGAACGCTGGCCGACGAAAAGGGCGGCAAGGTCGCGCTCGTCTATCTCGAAAGCCCGGCGAACCCGACCAATGCGCTGGTCGATGTCGAGGCGGTGCGCGCGGCGCGCGACGCCGCCTTTCCCGGCGATCAGAAGCCCGCGATCGCGATCGACAACACCTTTCTCGGCCCGCTGTGGCAGCAGCCGCTGAAACAGGGCGCCGAACTCGTCGTCTACAGCCTCACCAAATATGCCGGGGGGCATTCGGACCTCGTCGCCGGGGGCGTGTCGGGCGACCAGCGGCTGATCGACATCATCCGGCCGATGCGCAACACCATCGGCACCATCTGCGACCCGAACACCGCATGGATGCTGCTGCGCAGCCTTGAAACGCTCGAACTCAGGATGAGCCGCGCGGGCGAGAATGCGCTGAAGGTCTGCACCTTCCTGAAGGATCATCCGAAGGTCGAGGGGCTCGGCTACCTCGGCTTCATCGCCGACCCGCGGCAGAAGGACATCTTCGACCGGCACTGTTCGGGCGCGGGATCGACCTTCTCGCTGTTCATCCGCGGCGGCGAGGCGGAAAGCTTCCGCTTCCTCGACGCCCTGAAGATCGCAAAACTCGCCGTCAGCCTAGGCGGCACCGAAACGCTCGCCAGCCACCCCGCCGCAATGACCCACCTGTCGGTTCCCGACGAGCGCAAGAAGGCGCTGGGCATCACCGACAATCTGGTGCGCGTGTCGATCGGCATCGAGGACGCCGACGACCTGATCGCCGATTTCGACCAGGCGCTGGCGGCGGTTTGAGCCGCGAAGCCGGTATAGGATATATTCGCGCAGAGGCGCAGAGTTCGCAGCGTTCACAGAGGTTTTCTGCCGTTCGCCCTGAGCTTGTCGAAGGGCCGTTCTTGCTTTTGAGGTCGAGGGATCAGGAACGGTGCTTCGACAAGCTCAGCACGAACGGGAGAGCTATGTTTCTCTGCGAACTCTGCGCCTCGGCGCGAAATTCATGACTCACGGCGGGAAGACACAGCAGCCCCTACATTCGCGCGAGCGACGTCGACACCCTATTTCTGCCGCCAGTCGACGACCTGCCAGCCCATCGTCGGCGCGAGCTTCTTCAGCCTGCGCGACGGCGTCGTCGCCACCGCCTGGTCGGCGAAATGCAGCATCGGCCGGTCGGACACATGGTCCGAATAGGCGCGGATATGCGCCGCCTCGCGCGTAATGTCGTTGTCGGCGAGCCATTCGCCGATGCGCGCGAACTTCGCCTCGCCATAGCAATTGTCGCCCGCCAACCGGGCATGGACATGGTCGGCGCCGTCGGGTTCGTCGAGCCGCGTCGCGAGGACGTCGTCGATCCCCAGCCGCCGCGCGATCGCATCGACATAAAGGTGGAAGGAGGCGGTCGCGAGCAGCAGGCGATAGCCCGCCGCGCGGTCGGCCGCGATCTGGTCGAGCGCCGCCGGGTGCAGCCCGCGCGCGACGACCTTGTCGGCATAGCTTTCGGCGAGCGGCGCGATCTCCGACCGGCGGAAGCGCTTGCCGACCAGCAGTCGCAGGTTGATCGCCTTGAGCCGCGACCGGTCGATCAGCCGCAGCGCATAGGCCAGCCCCGCGAGCGCGACGAGCGGCAGCAGCAGCAGCCGCCACGGCTGGCGCCGCCGCGCGACGTGCATCAGGAAGCCGCTGTAGGTGCCCGCGCGCGTGATCGTGCGGTCCATGTCGTACATCGCAATGCGATGGGCGTAATCGGGTGCGGGCGGGCGGTCCATACGGCTTCCTTACCCCCGCCGCCATCGCCGGCCAAGCCCGGCCCGCACCACGGATTCGCTTGCCGTCATTCGGCAAATAATCCAAGGTCGTCCGCACGATGGCGGCCAGGGCGGATTTCGAAACGGACGAAGGAGCCGATGGCGTCGATGTGCGCTTCACCGGGCGTCTGACGCTCGCGCGGCTCGGCGACCTGCCCGCCCGGCTCGACGCGCTGGGACCGGTCGCGACGCTCGACCTTTCCGCGATCGAGCGAATCGACACCGTCGGCGCCTGGATCGTGACGCGCACCGCGCAGGCGCACGACGCGAAGGTGGTCGGCGCCAGCGAAGAGGCGCAGCGACTGCTGAAGGCGCTGGCCGACGACAAGAGCGAATATCGTATCCATCGCGACCGGCGGCCGATGTGGGCGCGCATGCTCGAGCAGATCGGCACCGCGAGCCTCAGCATATGGCGCGAGCTGGTCGGCATCGTCGATTTCTTCGGCGCGATGATCATTGCGCTGTTCATCCAGATTCGCGCGCGACGCCGCATCCGCTGGCACGCGATCGTCACCCGCTTCCAGACCGTCGGCGTCGACGCGCTGCCGATCATCGGGCTGATGAGCTTCCTGATCGGCATCGTCATCGCGCAGCAGGGCGCGGTGCAGCTGCGCCAGTTCGGGCTGGAGGTGTTCACGATCAACCTCGTCGGCCGCGCCTCGATCCGCGAGCTGGGGCTGCTGATGACCGCGATCATGGTCGCGGGCCGGTCGGGCTCCGCCTTCGCGGCGCAGATCGGCACGATGAAGCTGACCGAAGAGGTCGACGCGATGCGCACGATCGGCGTGTCCCCGATGGAAGCGATCGTGCTGCCGCGCGTCGCCGCGTCGACGATCACCATGCCGCTGCTCGGCTTCTATGCCAGCATTTGCGCGATCGTCGGCGGCGGCGCCTTCTGCTGGGTCGGGCTCGACCTGCCGCCGCTCACCTATATCCAGCGGCTGCGCGAGATCATCCCGATGACCGATTTCTGGATCATGCTGATCAAGGCGCCGGTGTTCGGCATCCTGATCGGCGTCACCGGCTGCTATGAAGGGATGCAGGTGCGCCAGAATGCCGAGGAGGTCGGGCGCCGCACGACCTCCGCGGTCGTCGCCGCCATCTTCCTCGTCATCGTCCTCGACGCCTTTTTCGCCGTCTTCTTCTCGACGATCGGGTGGAACTGATGAGCGCCGGCGAGCAGGAAGAGGAGATCCGGCAGGAGATTGCGGCGGCCGAGGCGGTGCGGCCCGAGCAGTTCGAATATGCGATCCGCGTCCGTGGCCTCGTCAACCGGTTCGGCGACGCGGTGGTCCACGACGGCCTCGACCTCGACGTGCGGTCGGGCGAGATACTGGGGGTGGTCGGCGGGTCGGGCACCGGCAAGTCGGTGCTGATGCGGTCGATCGTCGGCCTGCAGATTCCGACCGCGGGCGAGATCGAGGTCTATGGCACTTCGCTCGACACCATCGCCAACGAAGAGGAATCGCGCGACCTGCGCCGCCGCTGGGGGGTGATGTTCCAGGGCGGCGCGCTCTTCTCGACGCTCAGCGTTGCGGAGAATATCCAGGTGCCGCTGCGCGAATATTATCCGCGCATCGACCAGCAGCTTCTCGACGAGATCGCCGCCTACAAGGTCGCGATGGTCGGCCTGCCGCCCGATGCGGGCCCCAAATATCCGGCCGAACTGTCGGGGGGCATGGTCAAGCGCGCCGGGCTGGCACGCGCGCTCGCGCTCGACCCGGCGCTGCTGTTCCTCGACGAGCCGACCGCCGGGCTCGACCCGATCGGCGCCGCCAAGTTCGACGCGCTGATCCGCGAGCTTGCCGACACGATGGGGCTGACCGTCTTCCTGATCACCCACGACCTCGACACGCTCTATGCGACCTGCGACCGCGTCGCGGTGCTGGCCGAGAAGACGGTGATCGCGGTCGGGACGATCCCGGAACTGCTTGCCACCGAACACCCCTGGATACAGGATTATTTCAACGGACCGCGCGGCCGCGCCGCGACGGAATCGCACGAGCGCGTCCCGCGCGATAGGAAAAGCTGATGGAAACACGCTCGAACAATGTGCTGGTGGGCGCCTTCGTCCTCTTCTTCACCGTCGCGCTGGCCTTTTTCGTGGTCTGGCTGGCGAACGACAGCGGCGGCGCGAAGCGCGAATATGACATCTTCTTCAAACAGTCGGTCGACGGGCTGAACAAGGGCGCGCAGGTGCAGTTCTCCGGCGTGCCGGTGGGACAGGTGCGCCAGATCGCGCTGTGGCCCGACGATCCGCAGTTCGTCCGCGTCCGCATCGAGGTGGAGGAGAGCGTGCCGATCCTGCAGGGCACCACCGCCGCGCTGGAGGGCGTCGGCTTCACCGGCGTGTCGCAGATCGCGCTCGACGGCGCGGTGAAGGGGGCGCCGCCGATCAGCGACAAGGGGCCGGCGGGCAAGCCCGTGATCCCGACGCGCGTCGGCGGACTCGGCGAACTGCTGAACACCGCGCCACAGCTTCTCCAGCGCCTTTCGACGCTGTCCGAACGGCTCGCCGAACTGGTCGATGACGAGAATCAGGCGAGCATCAAGGGCATCCTCAACAATGTCGAGCAATCGACCGCGATCCTCGCGCGCAACGGCCCCGCGCTCGAAAAGGCGCTCGCCGACACGCGCATCGCGATCCAGCAGACGGGCAACGCGGCCGAGCAGATCGGCAATCTCGCCGCCGCGACGCAGGGCACGATCGACCGCAACGTCGACCCGGCGATGCGGAATCTGCGCGACACGCTCGCCTCCGCCAACCAGTCGATGCAGACGCTCGAACAGGCGATCTCGGACGCGCGGCCGGGCCTTCGCACCTTCAGCGAGACGACCGTTCCCGAAGCCAATGCGCTGATCCGCGACCTGCGCCGCACCTCCGCCTCGCTCTCCAGCCTGACCGACAAGCTCGACCAGCAGGGCGCCGGCGCCGTGATCGGCGGCAGCAAGCTGCCCGACTACAAGAAATGAGGATTCGTCCGATGCCCAGCCGCCTTCGCACTCCCCTGACCCTCGCGCTCGGCGCCCTGCTGCTTTCGGGGTGCGTCAGTTTCGGCGGCAAGGTGCCGCCCTTCCTGCTGACGCTCGATGCCGACGCCGCCCCGACGGCGGGCGAGGCGCGCACTGCCAGCGACGCCGCGACGCTGACCATCCTGATCCCCGCCGCGCCGCAGAAGCTGCGCACGACGCGCATCCCGGTGCAGCAGGACGACGCCAGCGTCGCCTATGTCAAGGACGCGCAATGGGTCGAGGCGCCGCAGCGGCTGTTCCAGCGCCTGCTGTCCGAAACCGTCGCCGCGCGCACGAACCGCGTGGTGATCGACGAAGGCCAGTATCTGACCGCGCCGGGCGAGCAGCTTGCCGGGCAGCTGATGGAGTTCGGGGTCGATGCGCGGTCGAACGAGGCGATCGTCGTCTACCAGGCGATGCGCGTCGGCGCGGGCGGCAAGACCGTCACCCAGCGCCGCTTCGAGGCGCGCGAGCCGATCGGCGGCCGGGTCGAGGCCAAGCCGGTGGGCGAAGCGCTGACCCGCGCCGCGAACAAGGTCGCGAGCGACGTCGCGGGATGGCTGGGGAACTGAGATATCCCGCCTCGTCATTGCGGGCGAAACGAAGCAACCCGAGTAGAACGCGGAACCTAAGATCGGTCAGATTAAGGACGCGCCGCTCCAGCGTAAACCGCTCCGGATTGCCTCGCAAGCAATGACGGTTCCAATTCACGGCATTCCGATCTAAGCGCGCCGCGCAGCCACGCTGCGGCTTGCGCGCCTCTTTCGGGTTTCCGGCGCGCGCCCTTCCCCCGAGCCCGCCGACCGGAAAGGACTCTTCATGGGATGGATCATCCTCGCCATCGCCGTTTTCACCGAAATCTGCTGGGCGCTCAGCCTGAAATGGGCGGCGACGGTCGGGACGTGGCAGGCGTCGGCGGTGCCGGTGACGCTGAGCTTCGTCAACATGGCGCTGCTCGCCTTCGCGATGCGCGAGATTTCGGCCGGGACCGCCTATGCGATCTGGACCGGGCTGGGCGCGGTCGGCGTGATCATCGGCGGCATCCTGCTGTTCGGCGAAAAGGTCAGCGCGGTGCAGGTCGGCTTCATGGCGCTGATCGTGATCGGCGTGGTGGGCACCAAGCTGTTTTCGGCCGGGTGAAGAAGAGCGCGGAAACGACCGAACGTCGCCATTCCCGTTTTTTTCGCTTCGTCGTTCCCGCGAAAGCGGGAACCCAGGGAGAGGCCAGCCGCCCCACGCTCTGGATCCCCGCTTTCGCGGGGATGACAAGATCGGAAATGGCTGGAATCTACCCCACCAAACTCTTGCTCGCCTGCTCGGTCGCGTCGCGCGACAGGCCCGGTTGCGCCAGGATGCGGCCCAGTTCCGCCTTCATCAGCGCCGCCCGCGCCTCGTCGAAGCGCTTCCAGCGGCCGAGCGGCGGGATCAGGCGCGCGGCGGTCTGCGGGTTCTTCGGGTCGAGCGCGATGACGAGGTCGGCGAGCAGGCGATAGCCGGCGCCGTCGGGGCGGTGGAACGCCGCCTGATTGGCGGTGAAGGCGCCATAGAGCGCCCGCACGCGGTTGGGGTTCGCCAGCGTGAAATCGGGATGGCGCGCAAGGTCGCGCACCGCATCGACGGTGTCGGGGCGCAGCGACCACGCCTGCACCTGGAACCATTTGTCGAGCACGAGCGGATTGTCGCGGTAGCGCTGGTAGAAGATGTCGAGCGCATGGGCGCGCTCGTCGCTGTCGCCGTGCGCGAGCGTCGCGAGCGCCGCCTGCCGCTCGGTCATCCCGTCGGCGTCGGAGAAGATGGCGAAGGCCAGCGCGGGCGCGTCGTCCCTTGCCGTCGCCCCAAGGTAGGCGAGCGCGACCCCGCGCAGCCGGCGGCGCCCCTTGGCGGCGGGAGAGAGATCGGTCGCGGGCGGCGCGGGATCGGCCAGGATCGCGCGCCATTCGCTTTCGAGCGCCTCGCCGATCGCGGCCTGCAGCGCGAGCCGTTCGCGGCGGATCGCGTCGGGATCGACCGTCACCATCTGGTCGCCGATGAAGGCCTCGCTCGGCAGCAGCACCGCTTCCGCGACGAAGGCCGGATCGGCGGCGGCGCCCGCCAGCGTCTCGCGCACCGCATCGACCACCGCGCCGCGCTCCGCCGCCTCCCCCGACACCGCCGCGACGAGCGTGTCGAGCATCAGCTGCTGCAACGCTTCGTAGCGCGCGAAGGGATCGTCGTCGTGCGCCGCGAGCCACGCAAGTTCGCCCGGCGCGCGCGCGCAATCGACGATCACCGGGGCAGAGAAGCCGCGGTTGATCGACAGCATCGGCCGGCCGGCGAAGCGGCCGAGCGGCACCGTCGCGTCGGCGTGGTCGAGCAGCACGAGTTGCTCCGCCGTATCCTGTGCCGCGCCGTCGCGGTCGAACGCCTTGATCCGCAGCGGGATCAGCATCGGCGCCTTGTCGGGCTGTCCCGGCGTCGGCGGGATGGTCTGCGCGAGGTGCAGCACCCATTCGCCGCTCGCCGCGTCGCCTTCGAGGCGCGCGGCGATCCGCGGCGTTCCGGCCTGGCTGTACCACAGGCGGAATTGCGTCAGGTCGATGCCGGCGCCGTCTTCGATCGCGCGGACGAAATCCTCGCAGGTCGCCGCCTCGCCGTCGTGGCGGTCGAAATAGAGGTCGGTGCCCCGCCGGAACCGTTCGGGGCCGACCATCGTCGCCATCATGCGGATGATCTCGGCGCCCTTGTTATAGACGGTGGCGGTATAGAAATTCGAGATTTCCTGATAGCTGTCGGGGCGAATCGGGTGCGCGAGCGGCCCGGCGTCCTCGGGGAACTGCGCGGCGCGCAGCACGCGCACATCCTCGATTCTTTTGACCGCCGCCGACCCCATCGCGGCCGAAAAACTCTGGTCGCGATAGACGGTGAAGCCCTCTTTCAGGCTGAGCTGGAACCAGTCGCGGCAGGTGACGCGGTTGCCCGACCAGTTGTGGAAATATTCGTGCGCGACGACCCCCTCGACCCCGTCGTAATCGGCATCGGTCGCGGTGTCGGGGTCGGCGAGGATATAGCGGGTGTTGAAGACGTTCAGCCCCTTGTTCTCCATCGCCCCCATGTTGAAATCGCTGACCGCGACGATGTTGAACAGGTCGAGGTCATATTCGCGGCCATAGACCTGCTCGTCCCACGCCATGCTGTGCTTGAGCGAAGCCATCGCGTGGTGGGTGCGATCCTGATCGCCCGCGCGCACCCAGATGCCGAGTTCGACCCGGCGCCCCGACAGGGTGGTGAAATGATCGCGGTTGACGACGAGGTCGCCGGCGACGAGCGCGAACAGATAGGAAGGCTTCGGCCACGGGTCTTCCCACAGCGCCCAGTGCGTTCCGCCTTCCCCCTCGCCCGTCGCGACGCAATTGCCGTTCGACAGCAGGATCGGGAAAGCGGCCTTGTCGCCTTCCATCCGCACCCGGTAGCGGCTGAGCACGTCGGGACGGTCGGGGTGGAAGGTGATGCGGCGGAACCCTTCCGCCTCGCACTGGGTGCAGAGCATGGAGTTCGAGGCATAGAGCCCCATCAGCTGGCTGTTGGCGGCGGGGTCGATCCGCGTATCGACCTCGACCACCGCGGCGGTCCGGTCGCCCAGATCGACGACCAGGTCCGGCCCGTCCATCCGCCAGCCGTTCCACGCCTCGCCGTCGACGCGCACCGCTTCTGCCGTCAGCGCGTCGCCGCGCAGCACGAGCGGCGCCGGGGCATCGGCATCGCGCACCACCGACAGCGCGGCCGTCACCCGCGTCTCTTCGAGCCCGAGCGCGAAATCGAGCGCCACCTCCGGCACCCGCCATTCGGGCGGGCGATAGGCGGTGCGATGGATGGTGACGGGGGGGACGGGAGAGGAGGACGCGTCGGTCATGTGCGGAAGAAACCTCGAACGAGAATCGTTCGCCCTGGGCTTGCCGAAGGGTCGTCCTTCGTTTCGGCGCCGAAAGAAAGGACGATGCTTCGACAAGCTCGGCACGAACGGAAAAACTGTCGGTCATTGTCCTAGGCTTGGCGGCTGCGCCGCGCAATAAGGCGACCCATGAGCAACATGCTGATTTTTGGAATGGGCTATGCGGCCGGGCACCTCGCGGCGCGGCTGCGCGCGCGCGGGTGGGAGGTCATCGGCACCACGCGCGACGGACGCGGCGACAGCATCGCCTTCGCCGATGCGCCGGCGGTGCTGGCGGCGCTGCGCGACGCGACACACATCCTGTCGTCGGTGCCCCCGGCGGGCGGGGGCGATCCGGTGCTCGCCCGTTATGGCGAGGCGATCGCCGTCGCGCCGGCGACGTGGGTCGGCTATCTGTCCTCGACCGGCGTCTATGGCGACGCGCGCGGCGCGTGGGTCGACGAGAGCGCACCCGTCCACGGCCGCCGCGCCGACCGCAATGCCGCCGACGCCGCGTGGCAGGCGCTGCGCGGCGACGGGCGCGTCTTTCGCCTGCCCGGCATCTATGGCCCCGGCCGGTCGATCCTCGACCGGATACGCGACGGGCGCGCGCATCGCATCGCGCTGCCCGGACAGGTCTTCAGTCGCATTCACGTCGACGACATCGCGGGCGGCGTCATCGCGTCGCTGCGCGGGCCGGCGGGCGTCTACAACCTCGCCGACGACGAACCCTGTTCGCAGAACCGGCTCGTCGAATGGGGCTGCGCGATACTGGGGGCGCCGCTGCCGCCGCTGCAATCGCTGGACGACGCGGCCCTGTCGCCCGCCGCGCGCGCCTTCTATGCCGAGAATCGCCGCGTCGCGAACGGCAAGGCGAAACGGCTGCTGGGTTGGGCGCCGACCTATCCGACGTGGCGCGAGGGGTTGAGGGCAATGCTCGATTGATCTCACGCAAAGGCGCGAAGGCGCAAAGAGAAAAATCTCACACAAAGACACAAAGAGGGCGGCCTATATTGCCACCTCTCCTTTGATCCGCAGGCACAGCAGATAAATTGACCGGACTTTGTCCGGTCCTTTCCCCATGCACCCGACGGGATGATAAACGGAGGTCGATATTTCCTCCGCCCTCTTTGTGTCTTTGTGTGAGATTGTCGCTACGCCGCGCCGGATTATTCTCTTTGCGCCTTCGCGCCTTTGCGTGAGCTTTTCCGAAAAACCGCCCCGGCTACAGCAGCACATCCACCGCGTGGATCAGCACCCCGACCAGCCCGCCGACCAGCGTGCCGTTGATGCGGATATATTGCAGGTCGTCGCCGACCGCGCTTTCCAGCCGGTCGGTGATCGTCTTGGCGTCCCAGCCGCGGATCGTGTCGGACACCAGCCGCAGCGCCGTTTCGCCATAGCTGTCGACCATGCCGACGACCGCGCGGCGCGCGTAGCGGTTGAGCGTGCGCCGGATCGCCTCGTCCTCGCCCAGCATCGCGCCGAACTGGGTGATGAGTTCGCCGATGCGCCCCGCGAGCATGGTTTCGGGGTCGCGTGCCGCCTTGAGCAGTGCGGCGCGGCCCTGCTCCCACAGGCCGTCGAGCCAGCGCTTGACCGCCTTGTTCTCGAGCAGTTCGTCGCGGACGCGCGCGACCTTCGCCTTGACCTCCGGGTCATGCTGGAGGTCGAGCGCCATCTTGGCGAGCCCCTCCTCGACGCGGATGCGCAGCGGGTGGGTCTCGTCGACCGCCATTTCGGCGAGCAGCTTCGACAGGCCGGCGACGATGCGGTTCGCGATGCTTTCGTCGAGCCCGGTGAAGCGGACGATCGCGTTGCTGTTGTCGTGGACCATCTGGTGGATCAGATGCTCGTTGAGTTCGAGCGTCTTCGATCCCCACCCGACCATCGCATCGAGCAGCGGCTGGTGCCGCCCCTCCGCCAGCGCGGCCTGCAGCGCCTGCCCGAGCAGCGGCGCGACGTCGAGTTCGCGCAGCCGGTCGGCGATCGCCGACTTGACCATCCCGCCCAGCCGCTGCTGGTCGAGCGCACCGAGCGCGTCGGCGATGATCCGCGACGCGCCGAGCTTCAGCCGCCCGCCGCCCTCGGCCGGTTCCGACAGGAACTTGCCGACCGCGCCCGCGACGTCGACCGTCTGCATCTTGCGCGCGATCAGGCGCGGCAGCAGGAAATTGGTGAGCAGGAACCGCGCCAGCGTGTCGCCGATGCGGTCCTTGTTGCGCGGCACGATCGCGGTGTGCGGGATCGGCAGCCCCATCGGGTGGCGGAACAGCGCGGTGACCGCGAACCAGTCGGCGAGCCCGCCGACCATCGCCGCCTCCGCAAAGGCGCGCACGAATCCGATCGCGGGGTGCACGTCCTGATAATATTTGGCGCTGACGAAGATCAGCGCCATCACGACGAGCAGCCCGGTCGCGACGACCCGGATGTTGAGCCCGCCCGTCGGAACCGCGACGCCCCAATGGTCGGAGGGCGCGCTCGGGCGGGCGGAGGTCGGCTCGGTCATGCCCAACAAATGGCGAAGCGCGGCAAAGGTTGCAACCGGCGCGCCGTCCGCGCGCGCCGATGTCGCCCCCGCGTCACTCCGCCGGCGACGGCGCCGGGTCGCCGTGCGGACGCGTGTCGTCGCCCTTGCGATAGGTGAGCAGGTTGGCGGAGAAGAAGCGGCCCAGGCGCTTTTCGATGCTGTCGGCCAGGCTGAAGCCAGCCGGGACGATCAGCAGCGTGAGCAGCGTCGACAGCGCCAGCCCGCCGATCACGACGACGCCCATCGGCGCGCGCCACGCCCCGTCGCCCGACAGTGACAGCGCGGTCGGCACCATGCCGGCGATCATCGCCACCGTCGTCATCACGATCGGCTGCGCGCGCTTGCGGCCCGCATCCTTGAGCGCCGCGAGCTTGTCGACGCCATGGTCCATCTCCTCGATCGCGAAGTCGACGAGCAGGATCGAGTTCTTCGCGACGATGCCGAGCAGCATCAGCAGGCCGATATAGACCGGCATGGAGATTTCCATGCCCGTGATCCACAGGCCGAGCAGACCGCCGAGCGGCGCGAGCAGCAGCGACGACATGTTGACCAGCGGCGACAGGAAGCGGCGATAGAGCAGCACCAGCGTCGAGAAGACGAGCATCAGCCCCGACACGACCGCGATCATGAAATTGGTCGCCAGTTCGGCCTGCCACTTGGCGTCGCCCTGGATGATCTTGCGCACGCCCTGCGGCATCGACTTGACCGCCGGCAGCGCGTCGATCCTGGTCTGCGCGTCGCTCGTCACCAGCCCCGGCGCGAGGTCGGCGCCGATCACGATGCGCCGCGTCTGGTTGTAGCGGCGCAATTCGGTCGGGCCGGCCCCGAAGCCGATCTCCGCCACCGCCTTCAGCGGCACGGTGGTCCCGCGCGAGGTCGGCACGGGCAGCGTCTCGATCGTCGCCAGGCTGCGGCGCGAATCCTCCGACAGCAGGACGCGGATCGGGATCTGGCGGTCCGACAGCGAGAATTTCGCGGCATTCTGGTCGATGTCGCCGATCGTCGCGATGCGGATCGTCTGGCTGAGAGCCGCGGTGGTGACGCCGAGTTCGGCCGCGAGGTCGAGCCGCGGCTTCACAATGATCTCCGGCCGCGGAATGTCGCCCTCGATCCGCGCCGAGCGCAGTTCCTTGAGCTTGCTCATCTCCGCGACGATCTTCTGCGCATGGCGTTCGAGCAGCACCGGATCGTCGCCGCCGATGATGAAGGTGATGTCGCGGCCCGAGAAGCCGCCCGCCTGGCTCTGGAACGAAACGCGCGCGTCGGGGATCGCCGCCAGCTTCGGCTGCAGGCCGCGTTCCCATTCGACGCTGGTGACCTCGCGATGCTTCTTCAGCGTGATATAGACCCCGCCGCTGCCGACCTGGACGTCGTAGAAGGCATTCTCCACCGCCTTGTCGTCCGCGAGGATCGCGTTGATCTCGTTCGAGACATGCGTGCTCTGCGCCAGCGTCGAGCCCGGCGGCAGCTCATATTTGATCTGGCTGTAATCGCTGTTGATCGTCGGCTGGAACTGGTTCGGCAGCTGCGTGAACAGCAGGATGCTGCCGAGGAAGGCGAGCAGGCCGATCCCGACGATCCACACGCGATGGTCGAACAATCGCGCCCAGAAACGCCGCGCCATGAACATGGCCCAGTGGGTGAAGGCCCATTGCCGCATCCCCGCCGCATAGGCGAGCGCCCCCACGACGATCTGCACCAGCCCGACGAGCAGATAGGCGGCGACGAAGCTGATCGGCGTCAGCAGCAGGAAATGGATCGCGGGGTTCGGCGCGTCCTGTCCCACCGGCACCGGCTGGAAATAGCGGAAGGCCATGAACAGCACGGCGAGGCCGGCGGCGATCAGCGGCACGGACAGAAAGGCCGGCCGCGTCGCGATGGCCTCGTAACGCGCGCGAACCGCGTGATGCTTGCTGTTGTCGAGCGTCCAGGCAAGGATGCGTTCGTAGCGGTCGATCCACGGGCCGCCGGCATGCTCCTGCTCGCCTTGCGCCGACAGGAAATAGGCGGCGATCATCGGCGTGATCATGCGCGCGACGGCCAGGCTGACGAGCACCGCGAAGACGACGGTCATGCCGAACTGGATGAAGAACTGCCCGGAGATGCCGGGCATCAGCGCCACCGGCAGGAAGACCGCGACGATCGACGACGTCGTCGCGACGACGGCGAGGCCGATCTCGTCGGCGGCGTCGATTGCGGCCTGATAGGCCGTCTTGCCCATTCGCATGTGTCGGACGATATTCTCGATCTCGACGATCGCGTCGTCGACGAGCACCCCGGCGACGAGGCTGAGCGCGAGCAGCGACAGGCTGTTCAGCGAAAAGCCCATCATGTCCATGAACCAGAAGGTCGGGATCGCCGACAGCGGGATCGCCATCGCGCTGATCAGCGTCGCGCGCCAGTCGCGCAGGAACAGGAAGACGACGACGACGGCAAGCACCGCGCCCTCGATCATCGCGGCCATCGAGCTGCGATACTGCTCCTTCACATATTCGGTCTTGGTGAAGAGGATCTTGAAGTCGACCTTGGGATTGTTCTTCTTGATCTCGGCGAGCTTCTTCATCGTCTCGTCGTGGACGGTGACGTCCGACGAGCCCTTCGCCTTCTCGATCGAGAAGGACAGCACCTGCTTGCCGCGGATCATCGCGAGGTTGCGCTGTTCGGCATAGCCGTCGGTCACCTTGGCGATGTCGGCCAGGCGGACGGTGCGGCCGTTGCCGATCGCGATGCGCGTCTCGCCGAGCTGGAAGGCATTGGCAGCGTTGCCGAGCACGCGCACCGCCTGTTCGGCCCCCGCGATCTCGGTCCGGCCGCCCGCGGCGTTCAGGTTCACCTGCCGCAGTTCCTGGTTCACCTGGCTCGCGGTCAGGCCATAGCTTTGCATGCGCGCGGGATCGAGGATGACGCGAATCTCGCGATCGACGCCGCCGGCGCGGCTGACCTTGGCCATGCCGGGGATCGACAGCAGCTCCTTGGCGACCGTGTTGTCGACGAACCAGCTGAGCTGTTCCAGCGTCATGTCGGTCGCCTCGACCGCGAAATAGGTGATCGGCCCGCCCGCCGCGTCGATACGCACCACCTGCGGTTCGAGGATGCCGTCGGGCAGGTCGCTGCGGATCTGCTGAACCGCCTGATTGACGTCGTTATAGGCGCGGTCGATCGGCGTGCCGATCGCGAACTGCACCATCGTCCGGCTGTTGCCCTCGCTGACATAGGAGGACATTTCGTCGACGCCGCTGACCCCGCGGACCGCCGCCTCGACGCGCTGCGTCACCTGCGTCTCCAGCTCCGCCGGCGCGGCGCCGGGCTGCACGACGATGACCTGGACCAGCGGGAATTCGACGTCCGGATTGTCGTTCACATCCATCCGGTTGAAGCTGACGAGGCCCGCCAGCAGCAACAGGATGAACAGCACGACCGGCGGCACCGGATTGCGGATGCACCAGGCGGAGATGTTGCGAAAGCTCATGATTCAAACGCCTTACGTGCTGGTCCGGGTGCGCTTATTGCGCCGATTTCTGGATCACCGGCTTCACCTTTTCGCCGGGGTTGAGGAAGGCGCCGGCGAGCACGACCACCTTTTCGGTGCCCAACAGGCCGGAGGCGATCGATACGCCGCCGTCGGTCACGGTCCCGACCTTCACGGCGCGCCGCTCGATCTTGTCGTCCTTGCCGACGATCAGCACGAAATTGCCGTCGGGGCTGCTCTGCACCGCGCTTTCGGGGAGCAGCGGGGCCTCCGCCGTGCCCGACACCAGCCGCGCGTCGGCAAAGCCGCCGGGGCGCAGCGCGCTGCTGTAGGGGATGGCGATGCGCGCGGTGCCCTGCCGCGTGTTCATGTCGACGATCGGCGACACCTGCCACACCTGCCCCGCGATCTGCAGGTCGGTGCCGACCGGGGTGATCGTCGCGCGCGTGCCGACGCGGACGCGCTGGAGGTCGGCCTCGGCGAGCTGGGCGAGCATTTCCATCTCGCCGCCCTTCGCCATGCGGAACAGCACGCCGCTGCCCGCGCCGACCACCTGGCCGGGTTCGACCTCGCGCGTCAGCACCAGCCCCGCGGCGGGCGCGACGATGTTGAGGCGACCGTTGCGCGCGACGGCTTCCTGATATTGCGCCTGCGCGACGCGGACGCGCGCGTTGGCGGCGTCGCGGGTCGCGCGCTTGCGGTCGAGGTCGGCCTTCGAGATGAAGCCGCGCGACACCAGCGCCTCGGCACGCTCGAGTTCGGCCTGCGCGAGGCTCGCGTCGGCCTGCGCGACGCGGATCGAGGCGGAGAGGCTGGCCGCCTGCTGCGTCTGCACCGAACGGTCGATGACCGCGAGCGTCTGGCCGGCGCCGACCCACTGGCCGGGCTCGACGAGGACGCGGATCACCTGGCCGCCCTCGCCCGCGACCCCGACGGGCATTTCGCGGCGCGCGGCGATCGTGCCGTTCGCGGCGATCGCCGCCTGCACCGACACCCGCCCGGGGATCACCACGGTGACGTTGGGGACGCTCTGCGCGGCGGCGCCGTCCGCCCCTTCGGCGGTCGCGGCGCCGGTGCCCCGGTGCGTGAAGGCATACCAGGTCGCGGCCAGCGCGAACCCGATCAGCACCAGCGCGACGATCAGTCGCGTGCGCTTGCGGCGGCTCTCGCCCTCGTCATAAAAGCTCGGGGTCGATCCCGCCAGGCTGTCCATCGCTTCCACTTTCCGCTCGTAGTTCACGCCGAAATCCCCATCCGCTGCCCATGGCAGCCGACGCGACGACCGCCGACAGCGATACGCCCCCGCCCGCATGACAGGACCCAAATCCTCGTAGGTGTATTACCGTATTACATCACTAGTGGCAAGAGGCAAACGCCGGCCGCCATCGCTCCGTCCGCCGGCCGCTCATAGACGGGATGGACGGCCGATTCCAGCGGCTTCGGACAACGGAAAGGGCGGCGCACCCCTGCGGGTGGCCGCCCTTGCGTCGGCCGGGCGTCACGCCCGGCCGCCACGGGATTTCAGCGCACGCGGCCGCGCCGGACGAGGTTGACGATCGCGAGCAGGATCACCGCACCGACGAAGGCGGTCAGCAGCGTCCGCCAGTCGAACGCGTCGCCGCGCAGATGCCCGCCGCCGATCAGGCCGCCCAGCAACAGCCGACCGAGGATCGAACCGATACAACCGACAACGATATTCAGGAAGATGCCCTGTTGGGCATCGGTCCGCATCACGATGCTGGCCAGCCAGCCGATGATGCCGCCCATGACAAGTGCAATGATGAAATCAATCATGATTTGACCCCCTACGATCATTGATCTGCCCGACGCAGCAGGCACATGGTGGTAACGCAAATATCCGCGGCCGCCTAGAAGTGTTTTCAAGTCGGGCGGACTCGCCCGACGCCTCGGAAAACACGGGAAAACAACATTCTAGCGAAATGGTGGCCGCCGGACGAAGCCCCGTTTCGGATCAGCGGACGCTGCCGCGGCGGACGAGGTTGATCAGGCCGAGCAGCACGACCGCGCCGATGAACGACCACAGCAGGCCGATCGGGCTGAACGCGTCGAGCGAGGCGCCCATGCCGAACATCCCGCCGAGGATGTTGCCGAGGAATGCGCCGACGACGCCGACGACGATGTTGAGGAGGATGCCCTGCTGCGCATCGGTCCGCATGACGATGCTGGCCAGCCAGCCGATGATGCCGCCGACGATCAACGTGATGATGATACCCATGTCCGTCCCTTTCTCTGTCGGTTCGGGAAGCCGCCGACGGCGGCAGATGATGCCGATGCCCGGCGATCCGGGCATCGTCCCGACGATGCGGACATAATGCGAGAAGGGCGAAAAAGGTTCCCGGCCGGACCGCGAAAGGCCCGGCCGGGAAAGGGAGATCAATTCCGGATCGGGGAACTGATCTGGGTCGCGGGAGCAGGCATAAGGGAAGAACGGCGACGGCGTTGTGACAGCCATCACACCGCGACGTCGCAATTGGGCGGATCGCCCGCTCGACGCGGCATCGCGGTGCAGGCCGAGCCCGCCCCCCGCCCCCCGGTCATCGCGAGCCTTCGACTGTCTTGCAGGCGCTCAGGATAGAGCGGCGTGCCATAAACCCGCGACGCCCCCATATCCGTTCGTGTCGAGCGGGACGATGGGTCAGATTCAAGGCTCGATGCTCTGGGACCAATCGACATTCAGAAGATGGCGAGGCGAAAATGGTGGTTTTTCGCGAACCGGAGCGCAGCGTGCTGATGGCACGTGAGCACCGGAAGCGCGAAAGGCCGCCATTTGCAGGCCGCCAGAGCTGAATGTCGATTGGTCCCAAGGCCTGTGGGGATTCGGCGTTCTGCACGCTGCCTCATCGGTTCGTCATGCTGAACGCGTTTCAGCATCCATGGCCGGACCTTCCCTTTTGCGCCGCCTTTCAGACGAGGGCGGACCATGCCCCCCCCGATCGGGTCCGGGGGCAGGCTCTGAAACAGGCTGGCATCTATACCCTTCAGTCAGGTCAGGCGCTGTTCCCCGGCGAAAGCCGGGGTCCAGATGGCATAGCGCCGCCCCGCATGGCCCCCGGCTTTCGCTGGGGAACGGTGACTTATCGAAAAGGGATCGTTGCCGGACAAGGTCAGGGTGACGGAAAAGAGAAACCGTGCCGAAATCCGAATCCCCACGGGTCTTAGGGTCAGGGCCCATTAATTGCCGTTCGAGGCGTCGAAATGGCGAAGATATCGGGCTTGGGCGGACGCAGCGGGTAGCATCGCTACCCGCAAGCCTGAGATCGAAGCCATTTCGGCGTCCCCCCAGTTATGCGGGAGGGGGATTTGACCGATTTTGCCCATGGCGTCGTCGGCAAGTCTTGAAATATCGACATATTCCCGCGTCTTGCTTCCTCGCCCTGAGCAGAATCGCTTCAAACCTCGAATGGCAAATTATGGGCCCTGACCCTAAACTGCGCGCAGCAATCCAGCGCGGCCCGCACACGCTCCGGATTGCCGCGCGGCTTCGCCGCTCGCGGGTGACGGCAAATCTTGCCCCATCATGAAAACGCGCTCGTCGCGCTGCATCTCCTCGATCAGCGCCTCGCGCAGCGCCGCGCGGTAACTCAGCGTACGCACACCATTGGTCGGCTGATCGCTCATGCGGCGCCTCCCGCGCTCAACAGTCCTTCGAAAATTCGCTCCGGCCCGGGCTTGGCGGCCGATAGCACATGCTCGACAGCGCGTTCCATCGCCTTTGCCTCCTCGGCCCGGATCTGGTCGAGACGATGCTGTTCCACGCCTCTTTCGAGAAGCCTCTGCGCCGCGATCGCCTCAGGATCGCGCGTTTTCATCGCCTCCAATTCCGCTTTGTCGCGGTAGGCCGGATCGCCCGCGGACAGGAATGGGAATGCCGCCGCAACGCCGGCGACGAAACGAAATGGGGGCCGGCATCGCTGCCAGCCCCCACTATCCGGTTTTGTCCTGCGCTGCCGCCTGCCCCATCCCGGCCCGCTGTCTTGCGATCAGCAAACCGCCAAACGAGGCGCCGTGACGCGCGCCGGAACAATCCGGCGACGGTTCGGTCGGCCCCCTTGCGGGGGCCGGCCTCACCGGAAGGCCCTTCGTCATCTCGTCCGGCATCTGCCGAAGCAGTCGCCTTTCCCGAGCGATGGTCTGCCTTCCAATCGCCTGATCGGGTTCGCTTCAACTCGTGGGAATATCCGCGTTCCGTGATCGGGCTATCGGTCGTTTCGTCGTCCGACCCTTCCGTTTCCGTCCGGCTGGTCTTGCAACCAGTCTTTCCGTCCCGGCGGTCCGACGTCTCTGTCGTCCGATGATTGGAAGCTGTCACGAAGCGCCGCCGCCGCCAACAGAAAAAGCGCGGAATCGCCCTTTCGAGCGCCCGCGCCTGTGGATAAGTCCGGCATTAGCAACTTGGCTTTGCTGCGCAGCATTTTTGTAACAAGAGCGCAGCATTTTCGGATTCGAAAGGCGGCGCGCAAATCGAATCGCCTCGGCGACTCGCTTGCGCAAACCATGTGAATCACATATATGACTTCATGGATTTCGAATATGATCCGTCCAAGGACGAGGCCAATCGATTCAAACATGGCTTGAAACTGTCGTTCGGCCTCAAAATATTCGGCGACCCATTCCATCTGATCCTCGCGTCACACCGGGAAATCGATGGCGAGGAGCGATTCAAGGCGATCGGGCTCGTCGGGGGCAAGCTCTATACGGCCGTCCATGTCTGGAGAGGCGACAGGATACGACTGATCTCGGTGCGAAGGAGCAATGCAGGTGAACAAGGAAACTACGATCGCCATTCCGGCTGACCCCGGCGATCCCGAAGACTTCGATGTCAGCGTCGCCGGTCTGGAACGCGGCCTGATGGGCCGCCGCATTCGCACGCTCCGAAACGATCTTGGCATGAGTCAGGAAGAGTTCGCGCGCGCTTATGGCATTCCGGTCGCCAATATCCGCCAATATGAGATCGGCCGCCACATGCCGCCCCCGGCGGTACGGGCCTACCTCAAGGTGATTGCGGCGGAACCGGAGATGACGAAGCGGGCGGTGGCGGGGTAGCCCTCACGGCTTACGCCCGCCCCAAATCCCCCTTGCCCACCGTGCCCGACGCCATTTCGAGCATGCGGTCGAGGCTCTTCTTCGCGCCCAGGCGCAATTCCTCGTCCAGCTCGATCCGCGGCTGAAGGTCGCGCAGCGCGAGGTAGAGCTTCTCCATCGTGTTGAGCGCCATGTACGGACAGATGTTGCAGTTGCAATTGCCGTCGGCGCCCGGCGCGCCGATGAAATTCTTTTCGGGCAGCGCCTTTTCCATCTGGTGGATGATGTGCGGTTCGGTCGCGACGATCAGCGTGTCGCCGGGGAAGGTCTTGGCGAATTGCAGGATGCCGCTCGTCGAGCCGACATAATCGGCATGGTCGACGATATAGGGCGGGCATTCGGGGTGCGCCGCGACCGGCGCGTCGGGGTGCTGCGCCTTCAGCTTGAGCAGTTCGGTCTCGCTGAACGCTTCGTGGACGATGCACACGCCCGGCCACAGCAGCATGTCGCGTCCGAACTTGCGGTTCATGTAGCCGCCGAGGTGCCGGTCGGGGCCGAAGATGATCTTCTGTTCGGGCGGAAGCTGGCCGATGATCGTCTCGGCGCTCGACGAGGTGACGATGATGTCGCTGAGCGCCTTCACCGCCGCCGAGCAGTTGATGTAGGTCAGCGCGATATGGTCGGGGTGTGCGGCGCGAAAACGCGCGAACTGCTCGGGCGGACAGCTGTCCTCGAGACTGCATCCCGCATCCATGTCGGGCAGCACGACGATCTTTTCGGGCGACAATATCTTCGCCGTCTCCGCCATGAACTTGACGCCGCAAAAGGCGATGACGTCGGCGTCGGTCTCGGCGGCCTTGCGCGACAATTCCAGCGAATCACCCACAAAATCCGCAAGATCCTGAATCTCGGGCTTCTGGTAATAATGCGCAAGGATCACGGCGTTGCGCTCCTTGCGCAGCCGGTCGATCTCGGCGCGCAGGTCGAGGCCCGAAAGATTTTCGCGGATGGGAGCAGTCATGGCTTTATCCTTATCTGGTCCTGGCCCCCTCGCCATCGGGAGCCGCGTTCCCCTACACGCTGCCCCGCGACAGGGCAATTCGCCGCAGCCGGCCTTATCCCGGCCTACGTTGCTCGGCGAAGCGCGCCGTCACTTTTGCGTCGATCCTCGCGGCCTTGAGCGGCATCGCGAAGCTCTGCTCGATCGCGGCGCGGGCGGCACCTTCGGCGAGGCGCATCGGGGTCGATCCCTTCGCCTGCTTGATCAATTCTTCCTGTGCCGCCTTGCGGTTGGCGGCGTCGAGCACCGCCTCGGCATCGGTGAGCGTCAGCAGGATCACGCCGTCGCGAAACTCGCTGATTGCGTCGATGTCGATCTCCGGCCCCGCGAGGCGCAGCGGCGGCAGCGCGACGGTGAGCGTACCGGCCGCCGCGTCCCAGTCGAGGTCCGACGGCTTGAGTTTGCCGAGGTCGAGTTCGTAGCGCACCGTGCCAGGCATGATCAGCGTTTTCTTCGCGCTGAGCCCCAGGCGGCTTTGTGTCGAGGTCACCACCGCGACATAGCGCGCGGTGAAGGGCACCAGCACATTCTGTTCCTGAAGCCCTTGCAGGCTCGCCGCGACGACCGTTTCGGGATCATAACTCTTCTGCCAGCCGTCCCACGCACGCCAGCCGAGGAAGATCGCAGCCGCCAACAGGACGACGATCAGGGTGCGGAAGGCGCCCCGGCTCATGCCGCGAGGCTCCAGGCGTCGCCGTCGCGCAGCACGCGGCCGCGCGCCTCGAGGTCGAGAAGGTGCGCGAGCACCGAACGGCCGGCGGCGCCGGTCAGGCGCGGGTCGAGACCCTTGTACATGTGGCTCACCATGTCGGGCACCACGCGCACACCCTGTTCGAGTTCCCGCAATATCTGCCGCTCGCGCTGGCGGCGGTGGCCGAGCATGCCACGGACGAGCTGCTTCGGCTTCGCGACCGCCGGGCCGTGCGCGGGATAATAGACGCGGTCGTCGCGCTCGTAGAGCTTCTGCAGGCTCGCCATATAGGCCGCCATGTCGCCGTCGGGCGGGCTGACGACGCTGGTCGACCAGGCCATGACATGATCGCCGGTGAACAGCGCCCCGCTTTCGACGAGCGCGAAGCAGAGGTGGTTGGAGGTGTGCCCCGGCGTCGCCACCGCTTCGAGCGTCCAGCCGTCGCCGGCCACGCGCTCGCCGTCGGCAAGGACGCGGTCGGGGGCATAATCGGGGTCGAAGGCCGAATCGGCGCGCGGCCCGTCGTCGGACAGCGCGAGCGGGGCGCAGCCGACGATCGGCGCGCCGGTCGCCTCCTTCAGCGGACGCGCCGCCGGGCTGTGGTCGCGGTGCGTGTGGGTGCACAGGATCGCGGCGACGCGCCGCCCCTCCACCGCGCGCAGGATCGCGTCGACATGACCGGTGCCGTTGGCGTCGGGCGGATCGCCGATGCTCATCCCCGATCCGGTCGGGCCGGGGTCGATCACCGCGACGTCGCGGCCCGCCCCGACCAGCCAGGTCTGGGTGCCGGTGAAGGTATAGGGCGAGGGATTAGGCGCGAGCACGCGCCGGACCAGCGGCTCGTGCTGCTCACACTCGCCGGCGTGGATCGTGTCGGGCCAGGGCTTTTCGTCGGTCACGGCGTCCATGTGGCATCGCCGGACCGAAAGGAAAAGGGCCGGGGCGACAGAAAAGGGGTACGCAGCCCCCTCGCCCGGCGCGGCCCGCGGGCCCGGGACCTGTCGGAAAATTTGACAGATCGGCGCGCCGGCAAGGTTTCGCTAACCAGTGCAAACCCCGAAAATGCGCGCGCTCGTCGATCTGGCACGGCGCTTGTATGACATATTTCGTTCCCGAGTGTTCCGCTCAATGGAGCGGCAGGGGGTATCGGTCTGGTCCCCGCTACCCCCTGCCCCCACCGGGACATCCCCACTTACCCCCAAAGGCAAAAGGGGGGCGGAGCGGCCGAACGGCCCCGCCCCCCGGTTGCTTTTTCGGAACCGTTTAGGGCGACGGCCGCCCGATCGCCGATGCGGGCAGCGATGCTTCCGGATCGGCGAGGCGCGCCCGGTTCCGTCCCGCCCCCTTCGCCGCATAGAGTGCAGTGTCGGCACGCCGCAGCAGTTCCTCCAGATCGTCCGCGTCGGTGCGACCCGTCGCGACGCCCAGGCTGACCGTGACGACCCCGCCGCCCGGCAAGCCGTCGTGACGGATCGCCGCGCCCTCGATCGCCTGGCGAATGGCCTCGGCCACCGACAGGGCGGGCGCCTGGCCGGTATCGGGCAGAAGGATCAGTATCTCCTCTCCGCCATAGCGGAACACAGTGCCCTGTTCGTCCACCTGCTTGCGCACGATGTCGCTCACCCGCTGGATGCAGGCATCGCCGTCGACGTGGCCGTGGACGTCGTTGTAGAGCTTGAAGCTGTCGATATCGAGCATCAGCAGCGAGATGGTGCGCGCCGTCCCCGGCGCCCAGATCGCGTGGCGTGACCGGCGCAGCGAATGGCGGTTGTAAAGCCCGGTCATCGGGTCGCGTTCCGACAGGGCGGTCAACTGTGCCTGCAACGCTTCCCCGCGCAGGCGATTGAGGAAATTCTGGCGATCGACCCGCTCGGCGAAATAGGCCGACAGCGCGAGGAAGATGCCGAGCGTGATGTGGAAGGACACGATACCCGAATAGGTCACGGCGTCGAAGCTGCCGTTGAGGCCCGTCGTTGCGATCTGGATCGCGACCATCGCCGCCAGCCCTGCGAGGACGGTCGGAAAGCGCGGGCGGAGCACGATGACGAAGAAGGCGAGCGTGCCGACGCTGCCCGTCTGATAGACGAAGAGATGATCGCTCCGCGAAAAGACCAGCATCACCATCGGCAGCGACAGGCCGAGCAGGCCGACCCCCAGCGCGAGCCGGTCGTAGGTCGCGGGCGAGGGCCACCGCCGCATGATCCAGACCACCGCGACGGCGTAGGGCAGGAACAGGCCGAGGCGCAGGGCGATGACCGTCGGCGCGACGTCGGGCATCATGCTGAGGTCGCCGAGGATCGCCACCAGATAAAGCAGGGTGCCGAGGAAGGCCCACAGCGGCACCATGCGGGCGCGGCTTTTCAGATATTCGCGCAGGAAGACCGCTTCGACGGGATCGGAAAAACGCAGGCGCCGCAGCCCGCGCTCCATTTCGCGATCCATCTCGTCAATGGCGACGGAGCGACCTTCCGCTGCCTGCATGGAGTCACCTATGCGTTAGCCGGATCCTTCCAGCCGGGAAAGCCGCATCGACCCGGATGCGGCCTATTCCGCACGCGCTGGGATGTCGTCCATCAGCTGATGCAGTTCGCCGGCCTCCCACATCTCCATCATGATGTCGCTGCCGCCGACGAATTCGCCCTTCACATAAAGCTGCGGGATCGTCGGCCAGTCGGAGAATTCCTTGATGCCCTGGCGAATTTCCATGTCCTGCAGCACGTCGACCGAGTCGTAGGCGACGCCGAGCCGGTCGAGCATCGCGACCGCCCGCGAGGAAAAGCCGCACTGCGGAAACAGCGGCGTCCCCTTCATGAACAGCAGCACGGGATGATCGGCGACCAGCTTCGCGATGCGGTCGTGGACGGTGGGGTCGCTCATGATATGCCTCCGATGGCGCGGGTGCGCCGAAAAATACGCGGGATACCCCTTATGAAGGGATGGCGGTGGTCAATTGCAAGGCATGAAGTTCGCCGCCCATGCGGCCGCCGAGCGCGGCATAGACGGCCTTGTGCTGAGCGACGCGCGTCATGCCGCGAAAGGATTCGCACACGACATGCGCCGCGAAATGATCGCCGTCGCCGGCAAGGTCGGTGATCGTCACCTCGGCGCCCGGAAAGGCCGTCGTGATCGCCGCCCGCAAATCCGCCTCGCGCATCGCCATCGCGCTGTCCCCCTCAACCCTGGCTGCCGTCCAGACTGTCCATGAACTGGCGGCGCGCCTCGGCCGTCTTGTCGTTGAGCACGGCGCGAATCTCCGCATCGCTGATCTCGACCGCCGCGGCGGTGAGATCGCCCGCAAGCTTGCGGATCACATCCTCGTCGCCCGCTTCCTCGAAATCGGCCTGCACGACCGCCTTCGCATAGGCGTCGGTCTCTTCTGGGGTCAGCCCCATGCGTTCGGCCGCCCATTCGCCGACCAGCCGGTTGCGGCGGGCGGTGATGCGGAACTGGACTTCCTGGTCGCGCGCGAACTTCGCTTCAAAGGCACGCTTGCGATCATCGAATTGCGTCATCTTGTCCTCACGAAAAGAGCCTGAGAGCCTGTCGGCCCCAGATAGGTCGCCCCCGTGCCGGGCGCAAGCCGCCTGTGCGGCAACGAACGGTTATCCCGCCCCGCCGGACTGTGCGGCAGATCACTTCCTTTTTTCGTACGAAGGGTTTAGGGTCCGCGGCGACGGGAATGGGGTCGTACCGCAGCGATGAAGACTGCGCCTCGTCGCAGAGCGACGGCCGGGCACAACCGGCCTGTATGGGGGATTTGACCATGACCGCGCGACGTTCCAACCTCTTGCCGGCGCTCGCCCTCGCGACGCTTGCGGCGCCGTGCGCGGCCGCGGCGCAGGGCGACGATCCGACGCTGCGCGACAGTTTCTCGATCGGCAGCCAGGGCGGGTCGCTGTGCGAGGTGCAGGCGACGGTCCGCGACGCGGTGATCGACGGCATGTTCGACCGCGCGTGGACGATCCTGTGCCGCGACGCGAGCCAGCCGGTCGGCCATGTCCGCATGCTGCGCGCCACCCCCGCCGAAGCGCTGGCGCGAATCGAGAAGGCGCGCGCGGGGACGATCGCCTGCACCGCCCCTGACGCCTGCACCGTCAAGGACAGCGCGATTGCGTGGCGGACGCGGATCGAGGCCGACGGCAACACCGCCTATGCCGTCGAGGGCTTCGCCGCCTATGACGACGCGCTGACACTGGCGCTCGAATCGATCCGCACTCGCCGGATCGTCCCGGGGGTTATCAGGGCCGCGACGACATCGATCGGCGGCAACGACGGCTTCGCGCGCACGCTGGCCGGAGCGATCGACATCGACAAGGCTCTTGCCGAGGGATACCGCCGCAACCACAGCGGCGACTATGCCGAGGCGGCCGAATTCTTCGAGGCGCTGTCGCGCCGCACTGCGGAGGAACAGGCGGCGGCCGACCTCGATCCCACCGAATTCATCCTGAACCGCGCGCTGCAGAAATCGAACCTCGGCGAATTCGCAGAGGCCGAGCGGCTGTTCTCGGAGGTCGAGGCGATCCCGACCAGCGACCCGGTCCAGCTTCGCCTGCGCCGCAATTTCCGCGCGATCGACGCGCTCAACCGCCACCAGTATGACGCCGCCGCCGAATTGCTGCAGGCGCCGCTGCCGTCGTTCGCCACCGCCGCGGCGGCCGCCGACGGCACGGTGACGCTGACCCCCGAGGTCGCCGCCGGCATCAACAGCGGCGCGAGCGCGCGCGCAATCCGCCAGACCTCCGACCGCGAACGGCTGACCCCGGCCGAGCGCGCGCGGATCATCGACGCGCAGGCGACGCATCTGCTGGGCACCGTCGAGCGGCTGCGCGGCAATGCCGCCGCCGCGAAGACCGCGCAGCTCCGCGGCCTCGACGAGGCGCTCGCGGTGCGCGAAGGCCGCGTGACCTCGATCGTCCGCCTGCGCTCGCAGATGCTCGGCGAACTGGCGCTGAGCGAAGAGGCGATGGGCGAGATCGCGGACGCCGACGCGCGTTTCCAGCAATCGGTGCAGGCGCTCGCGGTCGAATATCCTGAAACCACCGCGCTCGCTTCAGCGCGCGCACGCTACGCTGCCTTCCTGACGCGCAACGGCCAGCCGGACAAGGCGCTCGGCATCTATCGCGACGTGGTGGCGTCGCTGGCGAATTCGCAGCGTTCGACGGCGGGAATGGCCAATATGATGGCCCCCTATTACCGGCTGCTCACCGAGCGCGCCGCGAGCGATCCCGCGGCGGTCGGCGATTTCTTCGTCGCCAGCCAGCTCCAGGTCCGTCCCGGCGTCGCCGATACGCAGGCGGTGCTGGCACGCGAATTGTCGAGCGGCAGCGACGAGGGCGCGGCGCTGTTCCGCCAGGCGACGACGCTGAGCCGCGACATCGAACGCGCGCGGATCGAGGATGCGCGGCTCGCGCAGATGCCCGCGACGCCGGAAATCGGCGCGCTGCGCGCCGACCTGCGCACCCAGCTCGACAATCTGTCGACCCAGCAGGCCGAAACGGTGACGCGCCTGTCGGCCTTTCCGCAATATCGCGCGGTGACGCCGGGCAAGATCGACCTCGCCGACCTGCAACGCACGCTGCGGGGGGACGAGGCCTATCTGAAGATGCTCGTCGTCGGCGATGCCGTCTATGCCATGCTGATCGATCGCGGCACGGCGCAGCTGTGGCGGGCCGACATCGACGCCGGGAGCCTGGAAAGCGCGGTCGACGCGATCCGGTCGACCATCTCGACGGTCGAAAACGGGCGCCGCGTCACCTATCCTTTCGACGCCGCGACCGCGCGCAAGCTTTATGCGCAGCTGTTCGGACCGGTGGCGGATCGCCTGCCGGGAATCCCGCATCTGATCTTCGAACCCGACGGCGCGATGCTGCGCCTGCCGATCACCCTGCTCGTCACCTCCGACACCGGGCTCGCCGACTATGAACAGCGACTGCTCGACCCCAATGCCGATGCGTTCGACATGCGCCGGATCGCCTGGCTGGGCCGCACCGTCCGGCCGAGCACCGCCGTGTCCGCGCTCGCCTTCCACAACGCCCGCCAGACCGCGCCGTCGAGCGCCGCCAAGCAATATTTCGGGCTCGGCCACAATGCCCCCGTCGCCGGCCTGCTTCCCTCGCTCGGCAGCCGCGGCGCCGGCGGCGCCATCGGCAGCGACGCCGAGTGCCGCTGGGACATCGGCCAGTGGAGCCGGCCGATCTCGGCCGACGAACTGGTCGAGGCGAAGAGCCGGATGAGTCCCGAGGCGGCGATGCTGCTGACGGGCAGCGCATTCACCGACACCGCGGTCAAGACCCGCACCGACCTCGGCGATTATCGCATCATCCATTTCGCCACCCACGGGCTGGTGACGGCACCGCGCCCCTCCTGCCCCGCGCGGCCGGCGCTGGTGACTTCGTTCGGCGACGGCGATTCGGACGGGCTGCTGACCTTTCAGGAGATTTTCGACCTCAAGCTCGACGCCGACCTCGTCATCCTGTCGGCCTGCGACACCGCGGGCGCGGCGTCGGTGTCGGCGACGCGCGAGGCGGGGGTCGCGAGCGGCGGCGGCAATGCGCTCGACGGGCTGGTGCGCGCCTTCATCGGCGCCGGCGGCCGTTCGGTGATCGCGAGCCACTGGCCCGCGCCCGACGATTTCGATGCGACCAAGCGGCTGATCGGCGGGCTGTTCGCGGCATCGCAGGGCGAAAGCATCGCCGACGCGCTTGCCGCCACGCAGATGCGGCTGATGAACGACAAGCAGACCTCGCACCCCTATTATTGGGCGGGCTTCGCGATTGTCGGCGACGGCGGCCAGCCGCTGCTGCACGATGACGCGGCTCCGACGCCGGCACCGGCGCCGATCGTCCCGGCAGGCCGCGCCGCGCGCTGAACCGATGACGCGACCGCAGGCACCCCCCGACGCGGCCGAACGGCCCGCCACCGTTCCGCTGGGCAAGCGCCTGCGGCGGCTGGCGACGCAGCTTGGGCCATCGCGCATGGCGGCGACCCTGCTTTTCCTCCTGCTCGCCGTGCTGATCGCGCGGACGAGCTGGCAGATTCCGCTGATCAACGATGCCGAGCGGGCGCTCTATGATGCGCGCGCGACGCTGATGGCGCCGAAGGTCGCGCAGGACAAGCGCATCGTCCTGATCACCTACAACGACGAGACGCTGTTCAACACCGGCATCCGTTCGCCGCTCGACCGCACCCTGCTCGCGCGCGCGCTCGCCAACATCGACCAGATGGGGGCAAAGGCGATCGGCATCGACATCGCCTTCGATTCGCCGCGCCCCGACGATCCGCTGCTGAAAAGCCAGCTTCGCGCGATGCGGACGCCGACGTGGCTCGCCTATGCCGAGCAGGCGAGCAATCCGAACACGATCTTCTACGAACAGCAGAGGTTCCTTCAGGCCTTCATCGCCGACGTCGCCACCGCGACGACGAAGCCGACGAGCGTGCTGTTCCGCACCGACGGCGATGGGGTGATCCGCACCTGGCCCGACCGGCCGAAGACGCTGCCGCCGCTGATGGCGAACGCGCTGGCGCCGGTCGACGCGGCGCATGCCGATTTTCAGGGCAATATCCGCTTCCTGACCCCGGCGCGCGCGACCGCGGGGCAGGAAGAGCCGGTGTTCGCCAACCTGCCCATCGATACGTTCGCGATGCCGATGGACGCCGACCTGCGCGCCAGCCTGTCGGAACTGGTGCGCGGACGCTATGTGCTGATCGGCGGCGACATCATCGACAACGACCAGTTCAATACGCCGATGAGCCGCTTCACCGACCCGCTGACCGGGCTGCACGAAACGATGATCGGGCTGGAGGTGCACGCGCATATGCTCGCGCAGCAGCTCGACGGGGCATGGACTGCGCCGATCCCGGGCGCGCTGCTGTGGGCGCTCGCCCTGCTCGTCGTGTTGGCGGGCGGGCTGACCAGCCTGATCGACGTGCGCGCGCGCTGGGTGGCGCTCGCCTTCCTCGTCCAGATGGCCTTCTTCGTCGTCGTCCCCTTCTGGTTCCAGGGGCGCGGCATCGACACCACCACCCTGCCCGCCTTCGGCTGGGCGCTCGGCTGGCTGTTCGGCTATGCCGCCGTCGGCACCGCGGCGCGCACCATCGGGTCGCGCCAGCGCGCCTTCGCGCAGTCGGCGCTCGGCAAATATCTGCCCGCCGACGTTGCCGCGCAGATCATGCGCGACCCCGACCAGCTTTCGCTGCACGGCGAGCGGCGCACCATTTATTGCGTGTTCACCGATCTCGAGGGCTTCACCAAGCTGAGCCACGCGACGACGCCGGAAACGGTGGCGCGCCTGCTCAACGAATATCTCGACCGGCTGTCGGACATCGTGCTCGACCATGGCGGGACGATCGACAAGTTCGTCGGCGATGCCGTCGTCGCCTTCTGGGGCGCGCCGATCGGCCGCCCCGACGACGGCGAAAAGGCCGCCGCCGCCGCGCTCGCCATGTATCGGGCGGGGGAACAATTCCGCGTCGATATGGCCGAGGGCGTCCCGCCGCTGGGCATGACGCGCGTCGGGCTGCACGTCGGCGACGCGATCGTCGGCAATTTCGGCGGCGAAGGGCGCATCCAGTATACCGCGCTCGGCGACAGCATGAACACCGCCTCGCGGCTCGAATCGGCGAACAAGAGCCTGAAGACCGGCGTGCTGATCTCTGCCGAGGCGGCCGAGCGGTCGGGCCGCGACGATCTGGTGCCGATGGGACGGGTGACACTGCGCGGCCGCGCACGGCCGGTCGACGTCTTCACGCCGCGTCCCGATCTGAACGCCGCGCAGCGCGGCCGCATCGCCGCGCTTGTCGCCGCGCACGCGGCGGGCGATAGGAAAGCCTATGTGACCGGCGCCACAGCGCTGGCCGGCGAGTTCGGACAGGATGCCGCCATCCAGTTCCTGATCGAACGCCTGAACGATACCGAAAAGGGAGAAAGCTATGTTCTGTCCTGACTTGCGGATGCGCCGTGCCGGCCTGGCCCTCGCCGCCTCCGTCCTCGCCGTCGCGCTCGCCGGCACCGCCGCCGCCCAGTCGATGGTGGTGCGCTCGACCGGACCGTCGGCCGCCAAATATCCGACCGGCGCGAAGCTGAAGGCGAGCGACCGGGTGACGCTGGTCGCGGGTGACAAGGTCGTGCTGATGCAGAGCGGCCGGACACGGACGCTGTCGGGGCCGGGCACCTTCAACGCCGGGGGCACGATCCAGGCCAGCCAGTCGATGGGCACGACGGTGACGCGCATGCTCGCCAAGGGGCCGACGACGCGGTCGCGCGGCGGATTCTCGCGCGGCCCCGACGAGCCCGTGCCTGCCGAGATGCGCGCGCCGAACCTGTGGCTGCTCGACTATCGCGAGGGCGGCACCTTCTGCGTCGCCGATCCCGCGACGCTGATGCTGTGGCGCCCGCACATGGAGAGCGACGAACTGCTCAAGATCGAGCATGGCGATCGCGGCGAAACCGTCGCCTTCGTGTCGGGCGCCAATTTCCGCAAATGGCCGGCCGACGCCGTGCCGATCCAATATGGCGTCAACTATCGCCTGTCGGGCGCCGGCCTGACCGCGCCGGTCACGGTGCGCTTCGCACAGATCGAATCGGCGCCCGACACCGTCGAGCGATCGATCGACATGCTGATGGCGAAGGGCTGCACGCCGCAACTCGACCGCCTGATCGACGCGATGTCGGAGGCGGAAGCCGCCGGCGGCTGACGAATGGCCGGCCACCGGAGGCAGCGGGCGGTCATTGAACCCGCCCGATGCATCTGGTAGCACTGGGAAAAATTATAGCCGCACAACCGGCTGAGCTTTCCCTGGGTCGTATATTCGCGGTGCCGCCGACGTGGCGGACGCGACAAGATGGGGGCGACCGGCCACGCCGGGACGCGCCAGTACGCAAGGGGTGGACATGATCGATCTGGGGCAATCGGACGCACCGGCAACCGCGCGGCGGGCGCCATCCGGACGACGTCGGTCATGGGGCTGGTCCGCCGGGCTGGTCATGGCGGCGTGTCCGCTTCCCGCGATCGCGCAGACGACGCCGCAGGTCCCGACGCGCGAGGAGATCCAGCAGCCGTCGCTGCCCCCCGCGGTTCCCCCGGGCGAGCGCATCGTCGCCGCCGACGACAGCATCGAGCGCGCGCCCTGTCCGCTCGCCAACCCCGAATATGCGAGCACGCGCATCACGCTGCGCGGCGTCCACTTCTCCAGCGTCGAAGGCATCGACCCGGCGATGCTCGATGCCAGCTGGTCCGACCGCGTCGGCCAGTCGTGGCCGATCTCGGTCGTGTGCGACATTCGCGACCATGCCGCCACGATCCTGCGCGCCAAGGGCTATCTGGCCGCGGTGCGCGTTCCGCCGCAGACCATCGCCGACGGCATCGTCCAACTCGACATCCTCGCCGCGCGGATGACGCGGATCGAGGTGCGCGGCGACGCGGGCAGCAACGAACGGCTGCTGCAACGCTATCTTTCCCGGCTCGACGATCAGCCGGTGTTCAACATCATCGATGCCGAGCGCTATCTGCTGCTGGCGCGCGACATTCCCGGCATGGATGCGCGGCTGACGCTGCGCCCCGGCGCCAACCCGGGCGAGGTGGTCGGCGAGGTGCGCGTCGCCCGCACCCCGGTGATGTTCGACGCCAATATCCAGAATTTCGGATCGCGCGACGTCGGCCGGCTGGGCGGGGTCGCGCGCGTCCGCGTCGCCGGGCTGACCGGCATGGGCGACCTGACCACCGCCAGCATCTATTCGACCGCCGACTTCAAGGAACAGCAGGTCGTGCAGCTCGCGCACGAATTCCGCGTGGGCGGCGACGGTCTGCGGCTGGGCGGCAGCTATACCTACGCCTGGACACGGCCCGATGTCGCTGGATTGCCGATCAAGTCGAACACGCAGATCGCCAGTCTCTTCGCCTCCTACCCCGTCGCGCTGGCGCAGGCGCACCGGCTGACCCTGTCGGGCGGGCTCGACCTGATCGACCAGGATATCGGGTTCGGCGGCGTGCCGCTCAACCGCGACCGGCTGCGCGTCTTCAACCTGCGCGCCGATGCCGCCTGGATCGACCCCGCCGCGATCGCGGGACGCGACGGCTACAGCCCCGCCGAGCCGCGCTGGTCCTTCGCTTCGTCGATCGAGGCGCGGCAGGGCGTCGATTTCCTTGGCGCCAGCGACGATTGCGGGCCGGGCGGCGCGGCCTGCTTCCTGCCCGGCGCGGTGCCGCTGACCCGGATCGAGGGCAAGCCCGACGCCTTCCTGCTGCGCGCCAACGCGCTCGCCGAATGGCGTCCGGTCAAGCAGTTCACGCTGTCGGCTGCCCCGCGCGCGCAATGGGCGAGCGATCCGCTGCTCGCCTATGAGGAGTTTTCGGGGGGCAATTTCACCGTCGGTCGCGGGTTCGACCCCGGTACGGTGATCGGCGACGGCGGCGTCGCCGTCGCACTCGAGGCGCGGGTCGGCTCGTTCGTTCCCGCCAATATCAAGAGCTTCGCGCTCCAGCCCTTCGCCTTCTTCGACGCCGCCTGGGTGTGGAACAAGGATAGCGCCTTCAACGGGCTCAACCCGCAAAAGCTCTATTCCGCCGGCGGCGGCGTCCGCGTCGCCTATGGCAACGCCGCGCGGCTCGACATGACGCTCGCGGTGCCGCTCAACCGGGCGGGGTTCCTCACGCAGCGCCCCGACCCCCGACTGCTCGTGTCGCTGACCACCCAGTTCGGCATCGGAAGGCGCTGAGCCATGATTTTTGCAGCAAGGATCAACGCCATGCCGGCCCACGCAGTTCCCTCGGCCGTTCACAAAGGCAAGCGGCGCCTGCTCGAAAGCTGCGCCGTCGCGGCGGGTCTGATGGTGTTCGCACCGGGCGCTTATGCGCAGGTCGCGGCGACGCCCCTCAACCCACCCGGCAGCGTCACCATCGGCACCGACACGGCAAGCCGGACGACGACGGTGGGCGTCTCCGATCCCCAGACGATCATCAACTGGGTGCCGACCGACACCGCACCGACCGGCGGCGACATCGACGTGCTGCCCGAAAACAGCAACTGGAATTTCAACGGCAGCGGCAACTATATCGTCCTCAACCGGTTCGTGAACGGCGCCGGGGGCTCGCTGAGCCGCCGGGTTGCGCTGAACGGAACCATCAGCAGCAGCAACGTCAGCGACCAGGGCGGCAGCATCTGGTTCTATAACGGCGGCGGCATCCTGATCGGCGCCAACGCCGAAATCAACGTCGGCAGCCTGCTTCTCACCGCCAACGACATCGACACGACCGGCGGATTTTTCGACGCGACGACCGGCGCGATCCGGTTTCGGGGCTCCCCCGGCAGCCTGGCGGCGATCGCCGTGAGCGGTGAGATCAATGCGAACCAGGTGGTCAATCCGGGCAGCAGCTATGTGGCGCTGGTCGCGCCGCGCATCGTGCAGGCCGGCCGCGTCGAGGTCGACGGTTCGGTCGCCTATGTCGCGGCCGAGGCCGCCGATATCCGGATCAACACCGGATTGTTCGACATCAACGTGCTGACCGGTGCCGAAGGCGGCAACGCCATCACGCATACGGGCATCACGACCGGCCCGTCGCATATCCAGGGCAGCGCCTATGACAGCCGCATCCATATGGTCGCGATCGCGAAGAACGACGCCGTCACCATGCTCGTGTCGGGACAGGTCGGCTATCGCGATGCCATCACGGCCCAGACCGACCCCGATGGCGCGGTGCGGCTGTCGGCGGGCTACAATATCGCCGGTGGCGAGATCGATGCCTCGACCGCCAACGGCCCCGCGGCGAACATCACGGTCGGCGACGTGCGCTTCCTCAGCAACACCACCGCCCACGCCAGCGGCGCTTTCCTGGGGCAATCGCAGCAACAGCTTCCCGCCGTCCCGCCCACCGCCCCCGTGCCGGAGCGGCCCGGCGAGATCCATGTCGAAGGCGAGGGCCTGTTCATCGGCGATGCCTCGGCGGCGCTGGTGGTCGGCACCGGGGGCAGCGGCCAGTCGGCGGGCGCGGACGGCAATCTGACCATCGAATCGAGCGGCGCGACGGGCAACGCCTCGGTCACGGTCCGCGACGGGGGTTCGATCTTCGTCGGCGGCCTGCCCGGCGGCGGGCTGCTCGCCATCCGGGCCGACGGCCGGACCGATCCGGTCACCGGCATCAACCAGGGCGGCACCGCGACCTTTTCGCAAAGCGGCGGTAGAACCGAGGTCGGCGATCTCGTCATCAGCGCCGTGGCGGAAGACGGCAACACCCCCGGCGGCACCGGGCACGGGGGCGTGGCAAGCGCCGAACTGACCGGCGGCGAACTCGAGGCGGGCGACATCGCGATCGTCGCGCGCGGCGGCGGTGGAATCGGGATCAGCGGCGCCGATTTCGATTCGGGCATTCCGGTCGGCCCGGCGGGAACCGGCGGTATGGGCTACGGCGGAACCGCGACGATGCGCATCGACGGCGCCGACGTGCAGATGGGCGCAGCTCTTCTCGACGCGTCGGGTCGCGGCGGCACCGGCGGCGAATTCTATGCGTTCGTGACAGGCGGAGATGCTGGTGACGGCGGCAACGGCATCGGCGGTTCGGCCCGTTTCGATCTGGTATCGGGCACCATAAGCGGCGGAGCCCTGACCGTCGATGCCCATGGCGAGGGCGGCAGCGGCGGCGCCACCTATGATTTCAGTTCGGGCAGCGACCTGACCGGCGCCCAGGGCGGCGGCGGTCTGGGCCAGGGCGGCACCGCGACGCTTGGTCTTGCCGCCGATACGGATATTTCCGACCTCGTCATGGTCAATGCGGACGCACTCGGCGGCGTGGGCGGAACCGGTTATGGCGCCGGGCCGGCCGGGCGCGGCGGCAACGCGCAAGGCGGAACCGCGCAACTGATCGTCACCGACCACGCCGTCGGTTCGCTTTTCTCGATCATGAGCGCCGAGGCGGTCGGCGGCGCGGGCGGCTTTTCGGCCGGCTCGACGGGGGCAAACGGCGGCGACGCGGTCGGCGGCACCGCGCGGCTGGAGGTCATCGGAGAAACCGGCAGCGCGGTGGTTCTCGGCGCCAACCTGCGCGCCTCGGCCACCGGCGGAGAAGGCGGATTCGGCAGTATCTCCTACACCGATCCGACCATTTCCCCGGCGGGCGGCGCCGGCGGCACCGGCACCGGCGGCACGCAGGAAATCATCGCGCGCGACGGCGCCACGGTGCTGATCGACGCCAATAACTCGTCGTCGATCGCCGATCTTGGAAGCGTGGGCACCGGCGGCGCCGGTGGCCGCGGCGCCGGCAACGACATGGGCACCGCCATCGGCGGCGAAGGCGGTGCGGCGGGAACGGGCATCGGCGGAACGGTGCATTTGCTCGCCGCCGGGGGCACGATCACCACCGGCAGCAACTCGCTGCTCGTCGGGGCCGACGGCACCGCGGGGGCGCCCGGCGAAGGGGGATTCGGAACGGGCGGTGATGGAGGCGCGGGCGGGGAAGGCCGAACCGCCGGCGGCCGCGTCCTGTTCGAAGCGACCACAGCGAACGGTCGGACGGGCGAGCTGAACCTGGGCTTCACCGGCATCTCGGCCAGCGGCGACGATGCCGGGCGGGTCGTGATCGGCGGCGACGGCCGCACGACCTTTGCCGATCTGAGCGTCTCGGTAACCGGGGTGGCCGCGCCGACCGCCGGCAATCTCGACACCGCGACGACGGGCATTCTGCTGGCACCCACCGGCGCGGGCTCGATCGCGACGACGGGCGACATGCGGCTGACGACCGACGGGTCGGTCGGCATCTATGCCGCCGGCGGCGGCCACGTCGCGGTGGGCGGCACGCTGGACATCGCGGCCGGGGACCAGATCGACCTGCGGCACGCCACGCCGGCGGCCGGCGGCGCACCGACTATCACGGCGGTGGGCAATGCCACGCTGACCGCCGCCAACGGTATTACCGGCGACGCGGGCAGCACCGCGGCGAGCGACGCCGCGCTGGCCCTGACATCGACGAACGGCTCGATCGCCATCGGGTCGGCGCGCGCGGGCGGCGACATGGCGCTGAGCGCCGTCAACGGCAGCATCGGAACCTCCGGAATCATCGCGGCGGGCGACGATATGCGCATCACCGCCGCCAGCATGGCGCTCGGCCGGATCGAAGCGACCGGCAGCGGCACCGATTCCGAAGCCGATGGCGCCAACATCGTGCTGACCTCTACGGGTGCCGCCACCGTCGTCCATGCGGAGGCGGCGGGCAACTTCACCGCCAACGTCGGCAGCTTCGCGACCGGGCTCAACTCGATCGTCACCGGCGGCGACATCGTCGTGGCCTCGCCCGGCACGGTCGACCTCGGCAATTCGAGCGCCGGCGGCTTCGTATCGGTGAACGGCCAGTCGATCGCCTTCAACACGGTGAGCGCGGGCAGTTTCGTCTCGCTGACCGCGGAGGGCACCGGCGCCGCCGACGGGGTCTTCGGAACCGACATCACCGCAGGCGGCACGGTCGCCATCGACGGCCCGGGCATCGCCGTCGGGGGCACGATCCAGTCCGATGGAACGCTGCGCGCGACGGCGAGCACGGGCGGCGTCGCGATCGGCCTGGCCGATACGGCGGGCAACATCATCGTCTCCGCCGGAACGGACCTTTCGGGTACCTATCGCGCGGGCGGCAACATAGAACTGAATGCGGCGGGCAATGTGACCGCCGAAGCCGATGCGGCGGGCGGCTATGCCGATCCGTCGGGCAACACCCTCTCCGAAGGCTATGTATTCGTCGATGCGGGCGGCGACGCGGCGCTGACCAACAGCAGCGCGGCGACGATGATCGGTATCCGTACCGGCGGCGCGGCGAGCCTGACCGGAGCGACCGCGGGCGAGGATGTGTTCGTCCTCGCCGGAACGACCGCGACGCTAGCCAACGTCACCGCCGGCGACGACCTGACCGTCCAGGCGGGCGGCGCGATCGACGCCACCGATGCGGCGACCACCGGAACCGGCCCCGACGGCCGCAGCGTCGTCTATGCGGGCGGCGGATCGGTGCCGGTGCCCTTCCTGCAGATCGCGACGACGCCGGCCGACCTGTCGAACGTCATGCTGACGGCCGGCACGGACATCGCCGCCGTCCGCGTCGGCGCCTTCGACAATCTGATCGCGGACGCGGGCGGCGCGGTCACGGGATCGGTCGTCGCCGGCGGCAACCTGACGCTCATTGCCGATGGATCGATCGCCATAGATTCGGCGGAAACCGGCGATGACGGCGCCGTGACGCTGAGCGCCGGGACCGGGATCGACGCCGACGAGATCTACAGCCGCGGCGTGACGACGCTGACCACCGACGACGGCGCCGTCCGCGTCGGAAACCTGAATTCGCGCGACGCCGTCAGCGTCAGCGCCGACAGCCTCGACATCGGGACCAACGGACCGATCACCTTCGTCAACATCGTCACCGACGTCGGCGACGCGACGATCCGCTCGGGCAACCGGTTCATCGTCGAGAATGCCACCATCGCCGGCACGGCGCGCTTCGACAACAGCGGCGAGCATATGATCATCGAAGCACTGACCGCCGACGCCGCCCAGTTCAACGCCGACGAGATGATCACGATGACCGGCGTCGGCGTGACCAACGCCCTCGCCGCCAGCGCCGGCACGACCATCCTCGTCGACGACGCGGTGACCGGGCGGGACATGACGCTCGCCTCGCGCGACATCACCATTGCGCCGAGCGGCCGCCTCGGCACCCCCGGCATCACCCGCACGCTGTCGCTCGCCAACAACGACGACGGACGGCAAAGCTTCGTCGGCGGCACCGGCACCGTCGCCGGCTATCACATCGACGCCGACGAGATGACGCGCCTCCATGCCGCCGCCATAGAGATCGTCGCGCCGGCGGTCGCCGGCGGCGGCGCCGAGCCCGACCTGGTGATCGACGGCTTCACCATGACCGGCGGCGCATCCTCGAACGCCAACCTCGGCGCCGACGGATCGCTGACGCTGCGGACGCCGGGCCGCGCGCGCGTGATCGGCGCGGTTGCGCTGGCCGATCTTGCCGACGCCAACAGCCTGACCGTCGCCGCCGACACGGCGCTGGAGGTCATCCTCGGCCAGGGAAGCGTGCGCCTGTCGAACGGCAGCGACCCGGCCGGCCGGTTGAACCTCGCCGCGAGCGCCGTCTTCGTCGCAACGCAGGCGGCGATCGGCGACATCGCGGGGGCGGCTTCGATCGACGCCATCGACGCGCGCCTTGCCGAAAATGACGGAGTGACGAGCGACGAGGGCGCGCTGTTCGCCGGGGGCATCAATGCCGCCGTCGGCGACGGCTTCTATGTCCAGAACAGCGGCGCCGGAACGCAGACCGCTCAGCGGCGCGGGCTGACCTTCGGCGCGCTCGGACTCAACGTCGAAGCATCGGCGCCGAGCGCGCGCATCGTCGTCAACGGCGTCGGGGCCGGCGCGTCGGGCCCGGTCACCGGCCTCGACACGATCGCGCTGCTCACCGTCAACGGCGCGGCGCCGGCTTCCGGAAGCTTCGACCGGCGCTCGACGCTCAACGGCTGCCTGATCCTCAACACAGGCGCCTGCCTGCCCACGCAGCCGGGAGGCGTGGAGATGAATTTCCCCGTTCAGGACGTCATCGAGGAAGAGGCAAGCGCCGACAGCGACGAAGGCGAAGGCAACAGCCTGCCGACGCCGCTGATCACGATGCGCGAACTCGACCCGATGACCGGCGAGCCGCTGCTCGACGATCCGGTGACGGGGGCGGGCAACGACGACCTGTGGACCTCGCCGGGGAGCCAGGGCATATCGGGCCATTGAATGGCTGACTCCCTTCCCGCTTGCGGCAGGGACAGCAAGGCTTGCGAACTCGTTCGCTAGCCGTAGCGGGGTGGGCCAATGCAACGCCGCCTGCCCACCCCCGCCCCCTCCCGCAAGCGGGAGGGGAGATCATGAGCGCATCACTCCCGGACTTGCTTCGAGGCGCCTTTCGGTTGACGGCGAACCCCGGCGCGGGGCATGGGCGCGGGGATGACCGACGCCCCCGCCTCCGCGCCCGGCGCGCCGCTCCGGCTGTTCAACAGCCTGACGCGCCAACTGGAAGATTTCCGGCCCGTCCATCCGGGCGAGGCGCGCGTCTATTCGTGCGGGCCGACCGTCTACAATTACCAGCACATCGGCAACATGCGCGCCTATGTCTTCGCCGACACGCTGGGGCGGACGCTCGCGTTCAAGGGCTATGCGCTGCGCCACATCATCAACATCACCGACGTCGGCCACCTGACCTCCGACGCCGACGCCGGCGACGACAAGATGGAAAAAGCGGCGGCATCGCAGGGCAAGTCGGCGTGGGACATTGCCGCCTTCTACACCGCCGAGTTCAAGCGCGACCTCGCGCGGCTGGGCGTGCGCGATCCCGCGAAATGGACGGTCGCCACCGACTATGTCCCGCGCATGATCGCGTTCGCGGAGCGCATCGCCGACGCCCATTGCTACCAGCTCGACAGCGGCCTCTATTTCGACGTGTCGACCGTCGCTGATTACGGCCGGTTGGCGCGCGCGGTGACCGACGAGGGAGAAGGCCGCATCGACGAGGTCGAGGGCAAGCGCCACGCCGCCGATTTCGCGATCTGGCGCCGCACGCCGCCCGGCGAGACACGCCAGATGGAATGGGATTCGCCGTGGGGACGCGGCGCGCCCGGATGGCATCTCGAATGCTCGGTGATGGGCGAGGCCGAACTGGGCCTGCCGTTCGACATCCACACCGGCGGCATCGACCACCGCGAAATCCACCATCCGAACGAGATCGCCCAGAATCAGGCGTGGCGCGGCTGCGGCGGGCTCGACTGCGCGGAGCATTCGGGCGCCCGCATGTGGATGCACAATAATTTCCTGATCGACCGCGGCGGCAAGATGTCGAAATCGGCGGGCGAATTCCTGCGCCTCCAGACGCTCGTCGACCGCGGCTATCACCCCCTCGCCTATCGCCTGATGTGCCTCCAGGCGCATTATCGCAGCGAACTGGAATTTTCGTGGGAAGGCCTCGGTGCGGCCCTGACCCGGCTCAAGCGGCTGGTGATGGCGGCGACGGCGGTCCGCGAAGCGGAGGCTGTACCGGTGACCGACCGGCGGCTGGCCGACCTGCTCGCAAGGTTCGACGCGGCGGTCTCCGACGACCTCAACACCCCGATCGCGCTGACCCTGATCGAGGAGGCGGCGGCGATGAAGAAGGTCGACGCCGGGCAGAAGCGCACGCTGCTGGCGCGGATGGACGGCGTCCTCGGGCTCGACCTGCTGACGCTCTCGCGCAAGGCGCTGCGCGTCCGTCCCAAGGGTGCGACCATCGACGAAACCGCCATCGAAGCGACGCTGGCGCGCCGCAAGGAAGCGCGGGCCGCCAGGGATTTCGCCGCGTCCGACACGCTGCGTGACGAGCTGGGCGCCGCCGGGGTCGAGGTGATGGACGGCGACCCGCTCGGCTGGGACTGGCGGCTCGAAAGCTGAACGACATCGCGTTCCGTTCGTGTCGAGCGAAGTCGAGACACCCGACAGACGCGCGCGACCGATGGGCATCTCGACTTCGCTCGATGCGAACGGAAAAGGGAGAGCAATTTCCATGACCAAGACCGTCACCGTCCTGTCGGAAATGATCCGCCCGCTCGTCGAAAGCCGCCTGCCCGACTGGGTCGAACCGCGCTTCTTCCGGACCAAGGAAGAGGCGATGGCGATGGCGCCCGAGGCCGACATTGGCTGGTTCGACATGCACGACAAGCACGACATGGCGACCGCGATCACCGCGGCGGCGAGGATGCGGTGGCTGAACTCCATCTATGCCGGGGTCGACCGCATGCCGCTCGACCTGCTGCGCACGCGCGGCGTCGTCGTCACCAACGGCGCCGGGATCAACGCGATCACCATCGCCGAATATGTGGTGATGGGAATGCTGACCATCGCCAAGGGGTATCGCGAAGTCGTGCGCGCGCAGGAACGCCACGAATGGCTGATCGATTCGCCGGGCAAGGTCGAACTGGCAGGATCGAGGGCGCTGCTGCTCGGCTATGGCGCGATCGGCAGGCTGATCGAGGAACGGCTGAAGGCCTTTGCGGTCGATGTGACGGTGGTGCGCCGCTCGCCCGGACCGGGCACCCTGACCCCCGACCAGTGGCGCGGCCGCCTCGGCGATTATGACTGGGTGATCCTCGCGGTGCCCGCGACGGCGGAAACCGACGGCATGATCGGCGCCGTCGAGCTGGCGGCGATGAAGTCCGACGCAACGCTGATCAACATCGCGCGCGGCAGTGTCGTCGATCAGGAGGCGCTGGTCGCGGCACTGACCGAAAAGCGCATCGGCGCCGCCTTCCTCGACGTCACCACGCCCGAGCCGCTGCCCGCCGACCACCCGCTGTGGGCGCTCGACAACGCGCATGTCACGATGCACCTGTCGGGCCGCGCGCAGGACAAGATGTTCGCGCGCGCCGCCGAACGCTTCCTCGACAATCTGGATCGCTGGCACAGGGGCGAACCGGTCGCGCCGCAGGTCGACCTGACGCTGGGCTATTAGACTCCGATGACTTTGGATTGACCCACGTCTTCATTGCGACCCCGGACCCGATCCGGGGGAAGCAATCCAGAGCGGTTACCACCTGCTCTGGATTGCCGCGCGGCTTCGTCGCTCGCAATGACGAGTCGGTCTGATGTCATCATGGTCTAAGGCCTGTGGGGATTCGGGGTTCGGCGCGCTGCCCCATCCTTCGTCATGCTGAACTCGTTTCAGCATCCATGGCCGGACCTTCCCTTTTCCGCCGCCTCTCATTCGGGGACCATGGGCCCTGAAACACGTTGGTATAGATATCCATCAGGTGGGTAAGGAGCTGTTCCCCGGCGAAAGCCGGGGTCCGATGCAGGGCAGCGCCGCGCCATCTGGACCCCGGCTTTCGCCGGGGAACCATTCCTCGTCGAAAAGGGATGGAGCATTGAGCCTTAAATCTGACCCATCGTCCCGTTCGTGTCGAGCGGATAAGGGGCATTGCAGATTTATGACACGCCGCTCCAATTGCTAATGCCAACCTGTTGCAGGGTGACGAAAGGGACACATCCGTGCCGAAACCCGAATCCCCACAGGCCGCAGGACGGCGAGCGATCCGGGACCGACTCTACTCCGGCCGCTCGGCCTTCAACTCGCGCACCAGCGGTTGCAGGCGCTCGTCATATCTGGCGAGGGTCGTGTGCGCCCCGGCATGGTCGTAGAAGCTGACCAGTTCGCGCCCGTTCCAGTGGTGCAGCGCATAGGCCGGGTCCTCGGCGACGATCATCGGGCGGTCGTCGGGGCGGTCCGGGTCGATCGCCCGCAGGTCGAGCGACACCTGCGGCGCGGTCGAGGAGCAGATGGCGATGGTGCGTCCTTCCCACGCCACGGTCACGCTGCGATGCAAGTGGCCGCAGATCAGGCCGCGCACCTGCGGATGGCGGCGCACGACCCGGGTCAGGCGGTCGACCCAGGGTTCGCCGGGATGGGTGTTCATCCATTCGATCCCGCTTTCGATCGGCGGGTGGTGCATCACGATATAGGTGGGCTTGCCGCCATCCTTCGCCAGTTCGGCGTCGAGCCACGCCGCGCGGGCGCCGCAGAAGGCGCCGCCGTGGCGCCCCTCCTCCAGCGTGTCGATGGTCACCAGCCGCAGTTCGGGCAGTTCGATCGCATATTGGACGAAGCCGGCACCGTCGTCGAAGCCGGGGAAGGCCGCGTGGAACGGGTCGCGCAGGTCATGGTTGCCGACGCTCGGCCAGACCGGGAAGGGACAGCGCGAAAAGGCGGCCTTGAGCTGGGCATAGCTGTCGGCATCGCCGCAATCGGTGATGTCGCCGGTGGCGATCAGCAGGTCGGGGCGGTTCGGCCCCTCGATCAGCACGTCGAGCACGGCGTCGAGGCGCTTGCGGTTGTATTCGGCCGGATTATCCGGGTCGAAACCCAGATGGATATCGGTGATCTGGGCGATTAGCATATCCGTCCCCCACCCCGGCCGCCGGACCCCGACCGCCTGATCTTCATCCGCCGCGCCCTGTCGTCGAGGCCAGTTTCGGCGCCGAGCCGCGCCATATCTCATCATAGAGGCCGCGCACGCCCGGCCCTGTGATCAGGCTCACAGCCTGCGCGGCGGACGGCGGCCGATCGGCGATGGCCGCGCTTCCCTTCCTGCGCTGGCGTGCGGGCACCCACGGCTTGCCCCCGTCGCTGTGATATTCGTGGCACATCGCGCACGGCGATTCGGTCGCGGTTTCGACCTTGACCAGCCGCGCGCCACCCTCGCCGACATGGCAGTCGCGGCACTGGCGGAGGCCGGGGATCAGAAGGTCGCTCGCCGCCTTCGACCGCGTCGCCGCGACGTGGCAGTCGGCACAATCGGTTTCCCTGTGCGCGTCATGGTCGAACCAGCCCTTGGTCAGGAAGTGCGGCGTCTGGTTCACCGCCATCACGCGCCAGTCGTTGCCCGCGGCCGGCGCGAAGATGGTGTGGCAATCATAACAGGCGCCGCCTTTCGAGAAGACGGCGCGCACCGCATCCTCGGCGCGGTTCGGGCGTACCGCGACTTCGCGGAAATAGATGTTGTAGACCTGCCCCTCGGCATATTGGCCGGGCCGCCGCCGTTCCATCCCGCCGAGTTGCAGCGGCCGCGTCGGCGGGGTCGAGCGGTAATAGGCGATCAGGTCGGCGACGACCTGCCTGGGCTCGCCGTGCCGCAGCGTCCGCGTGACCCCGCCGACCGTCTCGAACGCGAGGCTGTGGCACATCGCGCAGTCGCGCTCCATCTCGACCGGCCTGATCCCTACCCCGTCGGCGTCGGGGCGGTGACAGTTCGCGCATTCGAGTTTCTGCCCGAAGCCATGGCGGCCACGGAAGCTCGCCGCCATGCGCGCGACGCCGCCATTGGTCTGCAGATGCAGGTCGTGCGGGAATTTGAGCCCGCCCTGATCGACGATCGCCCCCTTGCTCAGTGCCGCGCGCACCGGCTTCGCGCCCGGCGCGGTGCGCACCAGCGGCCGGAATTCGGGATGCAGCGTGCCGAAATCGGCGGCATCGGCGACGGTCGGCTCGAAGCCCGCCTTCATCAGCCGCGCCTGCATCCCGTCATGGCAGTCGGCGCAGAATTTCTGCGGCGTCGCGGGCATCGGTCCGGCGCCTTCATGCTCGGTATGGCAATCGACGCAGCGGCCTTGCGGCCGGTTGAAGGTCTTCGCGAAGCCCGCGAGGATGCGCTCGCCGACACCGGGCGGGTGCCGCGCCGCAAGCAGCATCGCGGTCGGAGCATTGGCGTGGGCCGCGCTCATCGCCTTGTGCTCGCCGGTATGGCAGCCGACACACGCCTTGTCGGTCACCGCGACGAAGGCGTCGACGTGGCACGACTGGCAGTCGCCCTTCAGGCTCTTGTGCGCGCTCGACAGCGGCCCCGACGACCAGGCGAGGTCGGCATGATAACCGCCCGGCCGCTCGTCGACCTGCCGATAGCTGTGCCACGCCCAGATCGGCCCGGCGAGGAAGGCAAGGAAGACGAGGATGGCGAAGGCCCAGGCGCCCAGCCGCTTGCCCGGCATCGTCCCGGCCAGCGAGAAGGCCTTCGCCTCGTCGACATCCTTCGACGATTGCGACAGTTCGTCGATCCGTTCGACGAGCAGGACGATCGCATCGCCCTCGCGCGCGATCGTCAGCCGGTGCCCGCCGAACCGCAGCTCGGCGCCCGCCGCGCTGTCGATGTCGGCGGCGTCGAGCGTGCGGCCGTTCAGGTCGAAGCCCAACCCCTCCTGCGCCGCGACATGGACATGGCGGCCGTCGCTGCTGCTGATCGTCGCATGGTGCGGGTTCACCGCCAGGTCGGGAATGTGGATGCCGTTGCCGCTTTCGCGCCCCAGCGTGATCGTGTCGCCCGGCAGCGGCTGGTCGCGGACGATCTGCTTGCCCGTCTTCGTCGTCGCGATGCGGCGCAGGATGAAGCTCATCGTCCCCCTCCCCGCCTACCAGTAGAAAAAAACGCTGACGATGTGCGCCGACAACGCCACGATCAACGCAAAACTCAGCGGAACATGCACATAAAGCCATATTTCGAGCAGTGACCGCAGCCGCAGATGCCGGCGCAGCCGCGCAAGCGCCGCCTCCTTCTGGCGCAGCAGACCGACAACCTTGCCGCGCGCTTCCGCATTGGCCGCGCGCGAACCCGCCAGCGCGCGCAGCGCCGCGGCCGTCGCACAGCGCAGATAGCGCCCGGTCAACCGCGCGCGGATGCCTCCCGCGAACGGGTCCTCGTCCAGCGCCGCGAGCAGCAGGACGGCATCCTCGGCCGTCAGCGGCTGCGCCGCGGCATGAAGCTGGCGGTCGAAGGCGCGGATCGCCTCGAGCATCTGCATCTGCGTCATCTGCTCGCGGTTGTTCGACAGCGCCGCCGGCAGCGTCGCATAGACGATCACGCCATAGAGCCCCGACAGGATGACGAGCATCATCAGCGCCCAGGCGAGCGTGTGGACGTTCCAGCCGAGCTGGAAACCGGTGTGCCAAGTGCCGATGACGATCAGGCTGAGCCCCAGATAGACATGCGCGGAGGTCCACGCCTTCAGCGACCAGTAATCGCTCGTCATCCGGCGCTTGCGATAGCCGAGCGCAGTGAGCCACAGGATCAGCGCGGCACCGATCGTCCCCAGCGTATAGCCGTACCAACTCCCGCCATTGGGACGCGGCGTCACATCGACCAGCGCATAGGAAACGACGATCAGCAGGCAAAGCATGCCGGAAATCTTCGCCCAGCGGAAATTGGCGTAGCGCAGGAATCCCTCGTGCCGGCGCTGACGGACGCGTTCGACATGGGTGCGCTGCGCACGGCGCCGGAACAGCGTCGCCATCAGTCGGCATCCTCTTCGAGCCGGGCAACCGAAAGAAATTCCTCGGGCGAGACGCGGATCGCGGCGCCTGTGGGACAGGCGCGCACGCAGGCGGGACCGCCGGCGATCCCCTTGCACATGTCGCACTTGACGGCGATCTTCTTGGACTTCTTGCCCTCAGGCATATTCGCCTTGGTCCATTTGGGCGACGGTTCGCCCGGCCCCGGGCCCCGGCCGAGCAGCAGCCAGCTGAGCAGACCGGGCTTCGGCGGCGGCGTCGATTCCATGCGGATCACGCCATAGGGGCAGTTGCGCATGCAGTTGCCGCAGCCGATGCAGCCATCCTCCATATAGACTTCGCCGTCGGGGCCGCGATGGATGACGTTCGGCGGACAGTCGGCCATACAGTGCGGATGCTCGCAGTGGCGGCAACTCGTCGGGACGTGCAGATGCGCGAAGGTCCGGCCCGCCTCGCGGTCGAGCCGCGACAGTCCTTCGTGGCTGTCGGCGCAGGCCTTTTCGCAATTGTCGCAGCCGACGCACAGATTCTCGTCGATCAGCAGCGCATCGGTCGCCTCGCCGAGCCCTTCCTTCATAATGAAGCTGGCGGTGTCCGAATAGAGGTCGACCGCGCTCGCATAGCTGATTTTGCGCGATTCGATGAAGCTGTTCATCGCCGCGCGCTCGGCGACCGCGGCCTCCGTCGCCTCGCGCACCTGCGGCCGCGCGGCGAGCATCGCCTTGAAGCCGGCGCCGGTCAGCTTGATCACCTCGCTGCCGATCGCGGCTTTGACGGTAGCGTTGCGCTTCTCTCCGCTCAGCACCGCCATTTCGCCGAAATAGCTGCCCGCGGGCAGGTAGCGCAGGAAGATCGACCGGCCGCCGATGTCCTTTTCGACCACCATCGAGCCCAAGCGGATGACATAGACGTCGTCGCCCGCGTCGCCCTCCACGACCACCGGCTTGCCGGCGGGCACGCGGATCACCTCGGCCCCGTCAATGACGGGCGCCAGATCATCGACCGTCAGGCCGCCCTTGAAGATCTGGAGAAGCTGGCGTTCGAGCGAGATGCGTTCGATGACGCGCTTCGCACCCGGAACCGCGCCCATCAGCTTGATCGCGGCGGTGCGCGACACCTCCACGAAGATACTGTCCTCACCGGCACGGATCGTCGCGCCGCGCTTGCGGCCAGAGATCAGCCCGACCTCGCCGAAGATCGATCCCTGCTCGATCGGCACGGTGACGCCCGGCGCCACCGCGACCAGCGCATGACCGTCGGCGATCGCGAACAGCGACGAACCCGGCTCGTCCTTTTCAAACACCACCTCGCCAGCGGGGTAATAGGCGACCTTCGAATCGAGCATGAATTCGCGCATCTGGAGCGGCGACACATCGGCAAAGATGCGCACCCGCGCGCGCAGATAATCGAGCCATTCGCTGACTGGTCGTTTTTGCGGCAGGTTTGCGAAGATCGTTGCAAGGTCCTTTTCGTCGGCGGGGGTCAACGCGCTGTTGCCGTTGATGAATTCGACGACGTCATAGCCCTGGTTCATGCAGTGCTTGATCAGCGGATAGCCCGCGAGCGCGCCGATGACGTAGATGCCGGGCACCGTCGTCTCGAAGGTCGGCGACAGCTTCGGAAAGGCTTCGCGGTCGGGGCCGGTGAATTCGATCCCCATCGATTCGACGAAGGCGCGCGGCGCGACGGATCCCAGCCGCGCGACGATCACGTCGCACTCGATCCGCTCGTCGCCGGTCGGCGTCTCCAGCGTCAGCCAGCCCGGTTCGACGATCTTGGGCTGGGTTTCGGTGCGGATGTCGATCGCGCCATTCTCGCCCGCCTCCATCAGGTCGGAGACGTTCTTCGCCTTGGCGCGCGCGAAATCCTTCGACCGGTTGAGGATCGTCACCCGGTTCTCGAGCGCCTCCTCGGCGACGCCGAGCGCATTTTCGATCCCCGCGTCGCCCGACCCGACGACCGTGATGTGCCGGTCCCTGAAATCCTCCGGGTCGTCGACCTGATAGATGATATGCGGCAGATCATTGCCGGGGCAGCGCAGCCAGTTCGGGTTGCCCTGCGTCCCGATCGCGAGCACGATATGCTCGGCGACGATCGTATCGCCGCTCGCCGTCCGGATATGGAAGGCGCCCTTTTCGCCCGTGACCTCGACGACCTCGGCGCGATAGGCGACGGTCACCTTGTTGGCCGCCGCGTCCTCGTCCCAGATGCCCAGGATCGCCTCGCGCGACCCTTCGTCGAAACGGCAGTCGGAGCGCAGGTCGAGGCGAGCCGGCGTCGCCATGACGTGCTTGCCCTTCTGATATTTGAAGATCGTGTCCGACAGATGGTCGGTCTTTTCGAGCAGCACATGGCTGAGCCCGAGCTGCGCCGCGCGCGCGGCGGCACTCAGCCCGGCGGGACCGGACCCGATGATCGCGACCCGGACCGGCTCGCTCATGCGCGCGCGGCCCGCGCGCGAAAGGCAGGTTCGCTGCGGCTGACGACCATCCTGACGAACATGCGCGCTGGCATCCCTTCCCCCTGGCCGCCAGCCCCCCGGCAACCTCTGCATGGATGCGACCCGGACTTATGTCCTGATCGAAACGCTATGCCCTTGAAAGCGGGGGCTGGTCAACCGGGGAGACGGATGCCGGCCGAAGCGCGCGCGATCAGCGCGCGGGCGCGACCCGGTTGCCGACGCCCTGGATCGACACGCGCGGGCGCGCCTTCCCGGCGGTGCTCCAGGTGACGACATTGTCGACGCCCGACACATTCACCGGCGCCCCGGCGCGCAGCGCGATGCGAATCCGGTTGTCGGTGCCGGTCACGGTCAGCGACGGGCAGTCGCCCACGAAGCTGATCTCGTTTTCGGTACCGCTGACGACCGCCGCGCGGCCCTCGCAATCGACGGTCAGCGTCTGTCCGACCCCGTCGATCGTCGCGCCGCTGCGCGTTCCGGCGCTGCCGCTCTGCGCAAAAGCCAGAGCCGGCACCGCGGCGACAAGGCCGATCGCGGCCATGACGGGGAATTTCGGGAAAAAGGCGTTCGAAAGCAAGGCTGTCTCCTTCACAACCCCTCGAATGCCCCATCGCATGGCATGCGCGGACAAATCTTGCTCCACGATGAACGAACGCGGTGCGGCGGACGATCAGGCGAGTTCGAACATCGCCGCGATGCGATCGGACGCCACCGGCTCGAAGCGCGACCAGCCGTCGGGGCCGAGCTTTTCGAGCGGGCGGAAGCGCGCCTTGTAGGCCATGCGCGCCGACCCCTCGATCCAGTAACCGAGATAGACATAGGGCAGGCCGGCCTTCGCGGCGCGCCGGACATGATCGGCGATGATGAAGGTGCCCAGTCCCTCGCGCAGCGGATGGTGGGCGTCGAAGAAGCTGTAGATCATCGACAGGCCGTCGCCCTGCCGGTCGGTCAGGCAGCAGCCGACGAGGCGGCCGCGGCCACCGTCGGCCGCCGGTTCGCGATATTCGATCATGTAGGAATCGACCGGCGTCTGCTCGACCATGTCGGCAAAATCCTGCTCGTCCATGTCGGCCATGCCGCCGCTCGGGTGGCGCGACAGCAGATAGGCGCGCAGCAGCGCATATTGCTCCTCGGTCGCCCACGGCTTGCAGGCGGTGACGACAAGGTCGCCGTTGCGGCGCATCGTGCGCTTCTGCGACTGGCTGGGCCGGAATTCCGCGGCGCAGACGCGCACCGAGACGCAGGCCGAGCAATCGGCGCAGCTCGGGCGGTAGGCGACCGACTGGCTGCGGCGGAAGCCGATCCGGCCGAGCGCGTCGTTGAGCTCGTTCGCATTGTTGCCGCTCAGTTCGGTGAATACCTTGCGCTCGGTCCGGCCCTCCAGATAGGGGCAGGGCGCGGGGCTGGTGACGAAGAAGCGCGGGAAACGGAACGGTGCGGACACGCGGACTAGACCTCCAGACTTGTGATGCGGATCCCCCCACGCGGGTCCGGCGCGTTCTTTCCACCGACTATGCCGCCCCGCGTCAATGGTGCAAAGACCGTTTACCATTTTTGTTCGTCCCGATCTGAATCAGATCGAAAAACCGCGCGGTCGGGCCGGACATTCTGTCCCGTTTCGAATCGATCAGGCGTAGCCCTTGAGCTCGTCGCCGGTCAGCGTCGCGACGTGGAGCACGTTGGTCGACCCCGGCGTGCCGAAGGGAACCCCCGCCATCATCACCAGCTTCGCGCCCGCCTGGCCGACGCCGTGGCGCAGCGCCATGCGCTTGCCCTTGGCGATCATCTCCTCGAAGCTGCCGATGTCCTTGGTCGGCACCGCGTGCGCGCCCCACAGCAGGCCGAGCCGCCGCGCCGCCTCGCGCTTCGGGGTCAGGATGAGCAGCGGCGCGCCGGGCCGCTCGCGCGCGACGCGGCGCGCGGTCGAGCCCGACGCGGTGAAGCAGATGATCGCGTCGGCGGCGATCGTCGCGATGATCCCGCCCGCCGCCTCGGCCAGCGCGTCGGCGGTCGTCGCGTCGGGAAAGGTCTCGGTGAAATGGAGCCGGCGGTAATAGTCGGGATCGCCCTCGACCGAGCGCGCGATCGAATCCATCATCGTCACCGCCTCGACCGGCCAGGCGCCCGCCGCGGTCTCCGCCGACAGCATGATCGCGTCGGCGCCGTCATAGATGGCGGTCGCGACGTCGGACACCTCGGCGCGCGTCGGGGTGGGCGAGACGATCATCGATTCGAGCATCTGGGTGGCGACGACGACCGGCTTGCCCAGCCGCCGCGCCGTCGCGACGATGCGCTTCTGGAGCGGCGGCACCGCCTCGGGCGGCAGTTCGACGCCCAGGTCGCCGCGCGCGACCATCGCGGCGTCGGCGATCTCCAGTATCTCCTCGAGCCGGGCGACGCCCGCGGGCTTCTCGAACTTGACGAGCAGCGCCGCCTTGCCCCCGATCAGCCGCCGCGCCTCGGCCACGTCCTCGGGCCGCTGGACGAAGGACAAGGCGATCCAGTCGACATGCTGTTCGAGCGCGAAGGACAGGTCGCGGCGGTCCTTTTCGGTGAGCGCGGCGAGCGGCACGACGACGTCGGGGACGTTGACGCCCTTGCGGTCCGAAATGCGGCCACCGACCTCGACGATCGTCGCGATGCAGTCGGAAGTCACGCTCTTCACGCGCAGCACCAGCTTGCCGTCGTCGATCAGCAGCCGCGTGCCGGGTTCGAGCGCGGCGAACAATTCGGGGTGCGGCAGGTGGACGCGCTGCGCATCCCCCGGCACCGGATCGGTGTCGAGCACGAACGCCTGCCCCGTCACCAGCTCCGCCGGGCCGTCCGCGAACGTCCCGACGCGCAGCTTGGGACCCTGCAGATCGACGAGGATCGTCGACGGGCGCCCGGTCGCCTTCTCGAGCGCGCGAATCGCCGCGATCACCTTCGCATGCCCCGCGTGGTCGCCATGGCTCATGTTGACGCGGAAAGCGTCGGCACCGGCGCGGTGCAGCGCGGCGATCATCTCCGGATTCGCGCTCGCGGGGCCGAGCGTGGCGAGGATGCGCACCTTGCGCTGGCGGGGGGGAAGGGTGTGGACCACGGTTGCTCCGCTTGCCTGATTGCCGTTACGGTGCGTGGGCATGGCGCTTCGTTCGCGCCATGGCAACCGCGCGATACCGATTGATCCACGCAAAAGGAGGCAGCCATGGCGTGCAGCGAAGACCAGAACGGCGTGGACGATCCGCTCGACGCCCTCGACGATGCGGCGGCCGCGGCGGCGTTCCGGCGGCTGGTACGCCTGCTCCGGCACCGCCACGACGCCGCCAACATCGACCTGATGGGGCTGGCCGGTTTTTGCCGCAACTGCCTGGGCGACTGGATCGCCGAGGCGGACGGGATGGACAAGGAGGCGGCCCGCGCGATCGTCCACGGCATGCCGACCGCCGAGTGGAAGGCGCGCCACCATGTTCCCGCGACCGCCGAGCAGCTCCGCCGGATGGAAGAAAGCATGGCGAAGAATCCCGGACCCCGCTAGAGCGCGTTCGGTTTTGATGGAATCAAAACCGGCACTCTAAGGCGTGTGGGGATTCAGAGTCTATCGCCGCGATATTGTATAAAGCCGTGTTCCCCCGCGAAGGCGGGGGTCCATCTTCGGCCGGTTCCATCTCGAAACCACCGCAGATGGGTCCCCGCCTTCGCGGGGACACACGATAAAGGACAGTTGCAAGATGAATCCCCACACGCCTTAGCTGGCGATCACTTCGTTCCGCTCGCGATGACGCCAGCGGTCAATCTGGGCGCATCGCGCCCTATGGTCTGTGGGGATTTGGCGTTCTGCGCGGTTTCTCCCATTCGTCACCCTGAACTTGTTTGGCGTTTATACCCCTGAGACAGGGATGCTGGTGATCCCCGGCGAAAGCCGGGGTCCATGCGAGGCAGCGCTGTGCCATCTGGACCCCGGCTTTCGCCGGGGAACGCTCACCTGTCGGAAGGGGATAATTGCGAACTTGTTTCAGAGCCTGCCCCGGACCCGATCCGGGGGTCCATGGTCTGCCCGCGAATGAAAGGCGGCACAAAAGGGAAGGTCCGGCCATGGATGCTGAAACGAGTCAGCATGACGAACGGATGAGGCAGCGTGCCGAAATCCGAATCCCCGCAGACCATAGAGCGGCGGATCCGATTACATCGGATCGGCCGCTCCAGATTCCTGTTCTTCCGCATTTTCTGAATCGTCAGGTGATTCCACCTGACTGGAAAATGCTCTAGGGGAGCCGCCGAGGCGATTCTCGCCCCCCATCCAACCCATCCAGCGGAGCATGACATGAGCGAAGCCACCACTGCCGACCAACAACTGCGCCTTTTCATCGAGCGCGTCGAGCGGCTGGAGGAAGAGAAGAAAGGCATCGCCGACGATATCCGCGACGTCTATCTCGAAGCGAAATCGCAGGGTTACGACCCCAAGATCATGCGCCAGATCGTCCGCCTGCGCAAAATGCCGGTGCACGACCGCAAGGAGATGGAAGCCATCCTCGACGTCTATAAATCGGCGCTCGGGATCGACTGAGGACGGCCCATATCACTCTCTCCCGTTCGCCCTGAGCTTGTCGAAGCCTGTCCTGAGCGCCTGCAAGGCAGTCGAAAGGGGCCGTTCTTTTCTTTAAACATGGAAAACAAGGACGGGGCTTCGACAAGCTCAGCCCGAACAGATTTGATGAAGGGTTCATGGTTATGTTCAGCACCACCACCAACACCGTCGAGGGCCGTCCGGTCCGCGACTATCTGGGCATCGTCACCGGCGAGGTGATCGTCGGCGCAAACATCTTCCGCGACCTGTTCGCCAGCATCACCGACATCGTCGGCGGCCGCTCGGGCAAATATGAGGACGTCCTCGCCCGCGCGCGCAAGGAAGCGCTGGGCGAGATGGAGGCCGAGGCGGCGAAGCTCGGCGGCAATGCGGTGGTCGGCGTCGACATCGACTATGAGGTGCTCGGCCAGAACGGGTCGATGCTGATGGTGTCGGCGAGCGGGACCGCGGTCGTCCTCTGACGCGGCGGTTGTTTCGAAAAGCCGTTCACGCTAGGGGCGACGCCACATTTTCCATATCGATGGAGGTAGGCTGTGGCCGGCCATAGCAAATTCAAGAACATCATGTATCGCAAGGGCGCGCAGGACAAGAAGCGCAGCGCCCTCTTCTCCAAGCTCGCGCGCGAAATCACCGTCGCGGCGAAGATGGGCCTGCCCGACCCCGACGCCAACGCCCGCCTGCGCGCCGCGGTCAACGCGGCCAAGGCGCAGTCGATGCCCAAGGACAATATCCAGCGCGCGATCGACAAGGCATCGGGCGGCGACGGCGAGAATTACGAGGAAATCCGCTACGAAGGCTATGGCCCCGGCGGCGTCTCGCTGATCGTCGAGGCGCTGACCGACAACCGCAACCGCACCGCGACCAACGTCCGCACCGCGTTCAGCAAGAACGGCGGCAACCTCGGCACCAGCGGCAGCGTCAGCCACGGTTTCGACCGGCTCGGCCAGATCACCTATCCGGCGAGCGCGGGCGACGCCGACACGGTGTTCGAAGCCGCGCTCGACGCCGGCGCCGACGACGTCGAGTCGTCCGAGGACGGCCATGAAATCTGGACCAGCGTCGATGCCCTGCACGAAGTCGCCAAGGCGATCGAGGCGAAGCTGGGCGAGGCCGAGAGCGTGAAGCTCGCGTGGCGCCCGACGATCAGGAGCGAGATCGCCGACGAGGCGACCGCGCAGACGCTGTTCAGACTGATCGATACGCTCGACGACGACGACGACGTGCAGACCGTCTGGGGCAATTACGAGATTCCCGACGCGGTGCTGGAGAAACTGGGGTGATCATTCCCTCTCCCCCTGGGGGAGAGGGATGCGGAGACTTGCGGGCTTTGCCCGCTGGTCGCAGCTGGGTGAGGGCATGCCTCCGCCGCACTCCCTCACCAAGTCCGGCTAGCCAGACAAGCTGGCAAGCCTTCCTATCCTCTCCCCCAAGGGGAGAGGAATGTCGGTGATCATCCTCGGCCTCGATCCGTCGCTCAGTTGCACCGGCTGGGGCGTCATCCGCGTCGAAGGCAGCCGGATCAGCCATGTCGCCAACGGGCAGGTCAAGACCGACGCCAGGGCCGCCCTGCCCGACCGCCTCGCACATCTCGACACCGTGCTTGCGGCGGTGATCGCCGATCATGCTCCTGCCCAGGCCGCGGTCGAGGAGGTGTTCGTCAACGACAATCCGCAGTCGACGCTGAAGCTCGCGCACGCGCGCGGCGTCGCGCTGCTCGCCTGCGCGCGCGGCGGCCTGCCGGTGGCGGAATATGCGCCGCGGCTCGTCAAGAAGGCGATCGTCGGCACCGGCGGCGCGGCGAAGGAACAGGTGCAGGCGATGCTGCGCGTGCTGCTCCCCGGCGCGCAGGTCGCGGGCGCCGACGCGGCCGATGCGCTGGCGGTGGCGATCTGCCACGCCAATCACCGACCGCGCGTTTGAATATGGCACGCGAAGGCGCGAAATTATTTTCGAGGCCGCCGCCCGAAGCATAGATGTTCCCTTTTCATTCCCGTCGCGCTAGGCACGGGACATGATCGCGAAACTCACCGGAAAACTGGACAGCAGCGGCGCGGGCCATGCGGTGATCGACGTCGGCGGCGTCGGCTGGCTGGTCGAGGCGTCGGCACGCACGTTGGACGCGCTCGGCCCGGTCGGCGGCGACGTGACCGTCCACACCGAAATGCTGGTCGGCGAGGATTTTCTGCGCCTGCTGGGCTTCGCGCGCGCCGAGGAGCGCGACTGGTTCCGTCTGCTGACCAGCGTCCAGGGCGTCGGCGCCAAGGTCGCGCTCGCGATCCTCTCGGCGCTGGAAATCGGCGACCTGCAACGCGCGCTCGCCACCGGCGACAGCGCAATGGTCGCGCGCGCCAACGGCGTCGGGCCGAAGCTCGCGCAGCGCATCACGCATGAACTGAAGGACAAGGCGGGGGCGCTGGGTGGGATCGCCGGGAGTTCGAATCCCACCCTGTCTGCCGCTGCCGGCCCGCTCGGCGACGCCATCGCCGCCCTCACCGGCCTCGGCTTCAAGCCGGGCGAAGCCAGCACCGCGGTCGCGGCGGCCAGCGAGGAGCTGGGCGCGGGCGCCTCGCTCGATGCGCTGGTGCGGGTAGCGCTGAAGAAGGCGGCGAAATGACCGAAGCCGTCCGCCACGCCGCCTGCCGCTGCGGCCAGCTCCGCATCGCCTGCACCGGCGAGCCGGTGCGCGTGTCGGTATGCCATTGCCGCAACTGCAAGGCACGCAGCGGCAGCGCCTTTGCCGCGCAGGCCCGCTTCCCCGCCGACCGCGTCCGGACCGAGGGCGAGGCGACGATGTGGCAGCAGGCGGGCGACAGCGGCAAAGTCGCCGACTTCTTCTTCTGCGCCGAATGCGGCGCGACGCTGTGGTATCGCAACGGCCCGCAGCGCGAATATGCGGTGCCGCTCGGCAATTTCGAGCCGGGGCACGGCTTGACGCCGCGTGTCTCCGTCTATGAGGAACGGCGGGACCCGTGGGTCGCGATCGTGGGCGAAGGGATCGAGCATCTTGACTGAGCGCGCACCGTCAACCTCCTTCGTCATGCTGAACTTGTTTCAGCATCCATGGCCCTGAACAGGCTGCCATGCGCGACGTTTTTCAGCCCTGCATCTACATCCTCGCCAATCACAAGGGCGGCACGCTCTACATCGGTGTCTCATCCAACCTCGCTCAGCGCCTGTGGCAACATCACAGCGGCGTTACCAAAGGCTTTGCCGCGAAATATCGCACATATCGCCTCGTCCATTTCGAACTGTTCGGAACGATGGAGTTGGCCATTGCCCGCGAAAAGCAGCTCAAGAACTGGCACCGCCAATGGAAGATCAACCTGATCGACGCCGGCAATCCGGAATGGCGCGATCTCGCATTCGAAGTCGGCGCGGAATCGATCGGTCAGACCATGGATGCTGAAACAAGTTCAGCATGACGAAGATTTTGACACCCGACTCTTCGCTCTCATTTCTCGTCACCCTGAACTTGTTTCAGGGTCCATGGCCGGACGTGTCGGACGAAGCCGCACGCCGAAACCGTTTCAGCATGACGAGATTTACGGGTATCGCCAGACCGTGACCGACCTCACCACTCCCACGCGCACCCCCGAGGACGCCGACGCCGCGCTGCGGCCCAAATCGCTCGCCGAGTTCGTCGGGCAGGCGGCGGCGCGGGAGAATCTGCGCATCTTCATCGAGGCGGCGAAGGCGCGCTCGGACGCGCTCGACCATGTGCTCTTCTTCGGGCCGCCGGGGCTGGGCAAGACGACGCTGGCGCAGATCGTCGCGCGCGAACTGGGGGTCGGGTTCCGATCAACCAGCGGCCCGGTGATCGCCAAGGCGGGCGACCTCGCGGCGCTGCTCACCAATCTGGAGGACGGCGACGTCCTGTTCATCGACGAGATCCACCGGCTTGCGCCCGCGGTCGAGGAAATCCTCTATCCGGCGATGGAGGATCGCGCGCTCGACATCATGATCGGCGAAGGGCCGTCGGCGCGGTCGGTACGGATCGACCTGCCGAAATTCACGCTGGTCGGCGCGACGACGCGGCAGGGCCTGCTGACGACGCCGCTGCGCGACCGTTTCGGCATTCCGGTGCGGCTCAATTTCTACACGCACGCCGAACTCGAACAGGTGATCGGCCGCGCCGCACGGCTGCTCGGTCTCGGCATCGCGTCCGACGGCGCGCTCGAGATCGCGAAGCGCTCGCGCGGGACGCCGCGCATCGCCGGGCGGCTGCTGCGCCGGGTGCGCGATTTCGCCACCGTCGCCGGTGCGCCGACGGTCGACGCGAAGGTGGCGGACGCCGCGCTCAACCGGCTGGAAGTCGATGCGCTGGGGCTCGACGCGATGGACCGCCGCTATCTGACGATGATCGCCGACATTTATCGCGGCGGGCCGGTGGGGGCGGACACGCTCGCGGCGGGCCTGTCCGAGCCGCGCGACACGATCGAGGACGTCATCGAGCCCTATCTGCTCCAGATCGGCCTGATCGCCCGCACCGCGCGCGGACGGATGCTCAACGCCAGCGCGTGGAAGCATCTGGGGCTCAACCCGCCCGCCGGGACGCAGGACGGGCTGTTCGACCAGGGAAAATAGGGCCCGAACCGCCACTTTCCCCATCAAATGCCGCGGACCTGCGACGAATTGTGAAACGGGGGTTTGCGACGAGTCGAGCACCCGCTATCGGTCTGTCGATGGTCGATGTTCCGCCACCCTTCATCCCCGGCGCTTTCGTGGGGACCGCGCATCATTATCGCGTGCGCGTCTATTTCGAGGACACCGACCTGAGCGGCATCGTCTATCACGCCAATTACCTGCGCTATATGGAACGCGCGCGATCGGACATGCTGCGCATCGCCGGCATCGACCAGCGCGCGGCGATGGAGGGCGGCGAAGGCACATGGGCGGTCACCGACCTTGCCATCCGATATCGCCGTCCCGCGAAGCTCGACGACGACCTGCTCGTCGTCAGCACGGTCGAGGCGGTGCGCGGCGCCAGCGTCGTCATCGCGCAGCGCATCCTTCGCGGTCCGGACGAGTTAACGAACGGACACGTCACCGCCGCCTTCCTGTCGCCCGAGGGCCGGCCGCGCCGCCAGCCCGCGGGCTGGGCCGATCGCTTCACCGCCATCATGAATGGAGAGACCATCCCTTGCTAGACAATATCAAGCTGGCCGCCGACGCGGCGACATTGTCCCCCGTGGCGCTGTTCCTGCAGGCCGACATCGTGGTCAAGGCGGTGATGATCGGCCTGCTCGCCGCATCCGTCTATGTCTGGGCGGTGATCATCGGTCACGGCCGCAGCGTCGGCAAGATGATGCGCGCCTCCGAACGCTTCGAGCGCGATTTCTGGCGCGCGGGCAACATCGACAAATTCTATGACGAAAACGGCCGCGAGGAACTGCCGAGTGCCAAGGTGCTGTCGGCTGGAATCAGCGAGTGGCGGCGGTCGACCGCGGGCAAGTCCGTCGACCGCGAAGGCACGCGCGAGCGGCTGGGCGTCGCGATGAACGCGGCGGTCGAGGGTGAGGTCGACCGGCTGGCCGAGAAGATCGGCCCGCTCGCCACCATCGGCGCGGTCGCGCCTTTCGTCGGGCTGTTCGGGACCGTGTGGGGCATCATGCGCAGTTTCACGGCGATCGCGGCCGAGAACAACAGTAGCCTCGCCGTCGTCGCGCCCGGCATCGCCGAGGCACTGTTCGCGACCGCGATCGGCCTGTTCGCGGCGATTCCGGCGGTGATCGCGTACAACGCCTTCTCGCAGCGGCTGAACCGGCTCGAATCGCGGCTCGGCCGCTTCGCCGACGGGCTGCACGCGACCTTCAGCCGCGAACTGGAGGTCGAGGGCTGATGGCGATGAGCGGCCCTTCGGGCGGCGCCGGCGGCCGGCGGCGCGGACGCGGCGGGCGCCGCGCGCCGATGTCGGAGATCAACGTCACTCCGCTCGTCGACGTGATGCTGGTGCTGCTGATCATCTTCATGATCACCGCGCCGCTGCTCGCCTCCGCGGTGCCGATCGACCTGCCCGAAAGCCGGGCGAAGCCGGTCGAGACCGAGGAGCAGGAGCCGGTGCAGCTGTCGATCGGCGCCGACGACACCATCTATATCGGCGACCAGGCGGTGGCCGAGGCCGACCTGCCCGCGCGGCTGGAGGTCATCGCACGCGAGGATCGAAGCAAGGAACGCCCCCGCCAGATCATGCTCCGCGCCGACAAGGGGCTCGATTATGGCCGGGTGATGCGCGTGATGGGCGAGCTCAACCGCGCCGGCCTGTCGCGCATCGCGCTGGTCACGACCGGATCGTCGGACGCCGCACCCGCCGCGACGGTCACCGACGGTTCAGACAGCGGGCAATAGGCACGAGGCATGGCTGCGGCACAGGCACCAAGGGGCATGGAAAGGCACGGCATCGCCATCGCGGTGGCGCTGCACCTGCTCATCATCGGCCTGCTGTCGATCCAGTGGACCGCGGGCGACCGGCGCTTCGACAATCCGCCGATGGAGGTCGATCTGATCGCGGAGACGGCGCCGCAATCGACCGCGCCGGTGATCGCCGAAACCCCGCCCGCCGCGCGGCTGGGCGAAGAGGATGCGACCGACATCGCCGCCCCGCCCGAGCCGGTGCCCGCGCCGCCGGAACCCGAACCGATCGTTCGCCCAACGCCCGCGCCGACGCCCAAGCAGGTGGCGAAGCCCGTTCCGGCGCCACCGAAGAAGGCGCCCCCCGCCGCCGAGAAACCGAAACCCAAGCCCGCGCCCAAGGCACCGCCGAAGAAACAGACCAGCGGCCCGACCGGGCGCCTCGACGGCATCGTCGACGGGCTTGCCAAGTCGCAGCCCAAGGCGCCGGCGAGCAAGGGCGCGCCCGCCGCGGCGACCGCGGCCGAAGTACGCCGGTCGATCGACGTCAGCATCAAGTCGGCGGTCGCGCCGCGCTGGAACGGCTGCCGCGTGTCGGGGGTCGACGTCGATCAGCTCAAGACGGTGGTCAAGTTCCGGCTGACCGAATCGGGCGCTCTCGCGGGTTTCACCAGCGTCACCACGACCGGCGAGAACGACAGCAACAAGTTCCAGGTCCAGCGGCACCAGGAATGCGCGAAACGCGCCGTCGAACTCGCCGCCCCCTTCGACCTGCCGACCGAGAATTACAGCTTCTGGCAGAATTACACGCTCGATTTCATCAAAAGGTAGAGAGAGATGTCCTTTCGCACCACGCTTTCGCTCGCCCTGCTGCTCACCGCCGCGCCGATCGCCGCGCAGGCGCAGGATGCGAGCGCCCCGACCGCGCCCGCCGTCACCCAGACCGAACCGCGCGAGACGATCGAAGGCCAGCTTTCGCAGGAGCGCACGGTCATCGCGGTGCCCGCCTTCGCGACGCCCGCGGTGACGACGGTCGCCGGGCTGCGCACCGACAATCTGGGCCGCGACATCGCGAAGGTGATCGCCGACGACCTCGAGCGCAGCGGCCTTTATGCGCCGCTCGGCCCCGGCAGCGTCCGCGCGATCGGCATGGCAGAGGTCACCGCACCGCGCTTCGCCGACTGGAAGGCGCGCAATGCCGAGAATGTCGTCCACGGCTTCGTGCGCGCGACCGGTACCGGCGGCTTCGTCGTCGGCTGCTATCTCTACGACACCGAACTCGGCAGCGAACTGGTGCGGCAGGGGTTCGAAATCCAGCCCGCCGACTGGCGCCGCGCCGCGCATAAATGCGCCGATGCCATCTATTCGCGCCTGTCGGGCGAATCGCCCTTCTTCGACAGCCGCGTCGCCTACATCGCCGAGAGCGGCCCGAAGGGGAACCGCATCAAGCGGCTCGCGATCATGGATTCGGACGGCGGCAACCACCGCTTCATCACCAACGGCCAGGCGCTCGCGATCAGCCCGCGCTTCTCGCCCGATTACAAGAAGATCGTCTATGTCAGCTATCTGAACAACCGCGTCCGCGTCTTTATCTACGATGTCGCGGCGGGGACGCAGAAGCTGGTGACCGAAAGCGGCAACGCGACCTTCGCCCCGCGCTGGTCGCCCGACGGCAGGCAGATTCTCTATTCGATGGCGGTCGGCGGCAATACCGACATCTATCGCGTCTCAGCGGAGGGCGGCACGCCGGTGCGGCTGACCACGACGCCGGGCATCGACGTCGGCGGCAGCTTTTCGCCCGACGGCAAGAAGATCGTGTTCGAAAGCGACCGGTCGGGCAGCCAGCAGCTCTACACGATGAACATCGACGGATCGAACCAGCAGCGGATCAGCTTCGGCGGCGGGCGCTACGCCACCCCCGAATGGTCGCCGCGCGGCGACCTGATCGCCTTCACCCGCATGGGCGGCGGCGAATTCCGCATCGGCGTGATGACCCCGACCGGCGGCGGCGTCCGCATGCTAACCAACAGCTGGCAGGACGAGGCGCCGACCTGGTCGCCGAACGGGCGCGTCATCCAGTTCTTCCGCACCACGGCGGGCCGCGAAGGCAAGTCGACGCTGTGGCAGGTCGACCTGACCGGCGTGAACCTGCGCCGCCTGCCGACGCCGCAGGACGGATCGGACCCGAGCTGGGGGCCGATCCTGCCCTGACCAATCGGAACCAAAGCGGGGGGCTGGGGTTGCATTATCGCGTGCAACATGGGTTAATCCCTCGCGAAACGACGACGGACCACAACAACAAGAGGACAGAAGACATGACGATACGCAAAAGCACCGCGATGATCGCGGCGATCACCATGCTTGCTGTCGGCGCCTGCTCGCCGAAGCCGCCGAAGGAACTCCCCCCGCGCCCGAAGGCACCGGCACCGATACCGGCGCCAATACCGGCACCGGCGTGGTCCCCGGATCGCAGGAAGATTTCGTCGCCAGCGTCACCTCCGACCGCATCTTCTTCGGCTTCGACCAGTATAATGTCGATGCCGAGGATCAGGCGACGCTGCAGAGCCAGGCGCAGTGGCTCCAGCGCAACCCGGCGGTGCGCGTGACGCTGGAAGGCCATGCCGACGAGCGCGGCACCCGCGACTACAACATCGCGCTGGGCGAGCGCCGCGCCAATGCCGCGAAGAATTATCTCGCCTCGCTGGGCGTCGATCCGTCGCGCATCCAGGTCATCAGCTATGGCAAGGAGCGCCCGGCGGCGCTCGGGTCGAACGAGGAAGCCTGGGCGCAGAACCGCCGCGCGGTGACGGTGGTCATCGGCCGCTGAGCCAGAGCCACAGCGGCACCGCGGCAAAAGCCGCGATGCACGCGAACAGACCGAAGGGGACCCGCCGCGCCGCCAGCGGCCGGTCCCCTTTTCCTTGCGTCGCCAGCGCCCAGACCAACCCGGACAGGCTGGCGAGAAGCAGCATCAGCGGCAGCGCCTGCCAGCCGATCCAGCAGCCGATCGCCGCGACCAGCTTGGGATCGCCGCCGCCCATCCCTTCGCCGCCGCGCAGGCGGCGATAACTCCAGCCGAGCAGCGCCAGCGCGAGCCCGCCGGCCAGCGCGCCGATCCAGCGGTCGAGCAGGCTCGCCTCCAGCATCGGCCCGGCAAAGAGCAGACCGACCGCGGCGAGCAAGGCGTTCAGCCGGTCGGGAAGCCAGAGATGCCGCGCATCGAGCAGCGCAAGCGGCAGCAGCAGCCAGCCGAACACCGCCCAGAGCCATCCCGCCGGTCCGGGCACCATCGCCAGCGCAACAACACCGATCGTCGCGGCGCCGAGTTCGACGCTGGCGTGAAAGGGATCGATCGCCGCGCCGCAATGCCGGCACCGACCGCGCCGCGCCAATGCCGACAGCAGCGGCACCAGATCGCGCACGCCGAGCGCCTGCCCGCACGCATCGCAACACGACCGCCCGCGCACCGATCGCCCGGCGGGCCAGCGCAGCACCAGCGTCGCGATGAAGCTGCCCCAGATCAGCCCGATCGCCGCGGCAAGGATGACGTCGGCCACCGATCCTCAGAACCGGCCGCTGGTCGCGAGCCGGAACCCGTCCGGTCCGGGCTTGAATCCCAGCGCGCCGAGCGCCGCCGCCATCGCCGGATCGCGATCGACATTGATCGCGAACGCCGCGCGATACGCGCCGCTGCCGTCGAACGAAAGCGTCAGCCGCTCCATCCCCGACTGACTCGACAGCGCCGCCTGCGCGCGGCCGTCCGCGCAGGTGAGCGGGCCCGACAGGCCGCGCGACAGGTCGAGGCCGGCGATGGGAGCCGCGACCGACAGTTGCAGTCGTCCTCCCGCTTCGACGCAGCGGCCGTCGGATCCGAAGCGGACGGTGGTGCCCTCGAAGCGCAGCGTATCGACGGGAATCGCGCCCAGTCCGCCCGACACGCTCGTCACGCCGTCAACCTCCGACAGCCCGCGCGGATCGCTGCCATGAAGCCGTCCCGCCAGCGCGCCGAGCCGTTCGTCGCTGCGCGAAAAGGCGAGTTCGATCCGTCCCGTCAACAGCGCGAGCGGCGACAGGCTGGCGTGCACCGTGCCGAGCGGCAGGACGCCGAGCCGCGCGTCGATCAGCGTCCCCGACCAGATCGACCCGCGCACCTCGCGCGCGGCGACCCCGGCATCATCCGCCCCCGCCAGTCCCAGCGCGAGCCGCAGCGGAAAGGTCGCACCGATCAGCAGCAGCGCGAACAGCACCGCCGCCGCGATCCAGCGCCTGCGTCCGCCGGTCACCGGCCGCCCTTTCTGAGGTCGGCGGTCACGCCGACGGTGCCGTCGGCGGCGGGCGTGATGCTGAGTTGATCGATCACGAACCCCTGCGCCTCGAGCGCGGCGAGCCAGTCGATCAGCACGGGGGCCTTCGCCGTGGCGATCGCGATCGTCGCCTGCCGCGCCCCGCGCGCCTCGTTGCGATCGAGCGTCAGGCCGATCTCGCCCGCCGACTGCGCCAGATACTGGTCGATCGACGCCGCATCGACCGCCGCCGCGACCGAAGAGGCCGGGCGCCGCGAAAGCAGCCGCACCTTGGCCGCGACGCGCCCCTCGCGCTCGACCGCGGCGCGATGCGCGGTGTCCAGATCGACGAACGCGGCATAGGCAGGCCGCGCGAGCGCCCACAGCAGCACTGCAAGCGCCAGCACGGCGGCGATGCCGACCAGCCAGCGCTCGCGCTGCGTCAACCCCGCCCACCAGTTTTGCACGCTTTCTCTCATGGGACCGCCCGGATCGTCACATTGGCCATCTGCTGCCCGTCGGTGCCCGCCATCGGCTGCGCCGTGATGCGATAGCCGCGAGCCTGGAGCGCGAGGAGGACCTGGTTGATGTCGTCGATACGCGGCGCGGCGAGCGTCGTCGTCAGCGTGCCGTCGGTGCGGTGCGCCAGCGTGCGCAGCGTCACCCCCGGTGCATCGCGCATCGCGTCATAGAGCGCGGAGGCGGGCACTGAAAAGGCCAGCGGACCGCCCCCCGCCGCGGCAAGGCGCCGGTCGATCTCCGCCTCCGCGGCCGGGGCGTCGGGCGCGGCGATCCCCGCCTGCTCCGCCGCCGCGACGGCCGCCGCATCGGCGCGCCTTGTGTCGGACGCCAACCGGACGGCATGCACGACCGGAATCGCCACGCTGACGAGAAGCAGCGCCAGCAGCCCTCGCCCGGCGAGACGCAACAGCCCCGGATCGACCGCCCAGCGGCGCTTCGGCTTCCACGCCCCGCTGAGCAGGTCGAGCGCGGGCGCGGCGAGCGACAGCAGCAACGCCTGTTGCATCCGCCCCGCATCGAGCGGCGCGATCGTTCGCCCGGCGGCGATCAGCGGGTCGATCTCCGGATCGGACGCATAGGCGCGGTCGGGCGTGCGGACGATCCGTTCGCCGCCGACTTCGGCGAGCCAGAGCGCGTCGGGCTCGGGCGGCGGAACCAGCGCCGCGACGGGCAGGATCGCGGCGGGCGCCAGCCCTTGCGCTTCGAGCCAGCCGGTCCACGCCCGCATCGCGGCCTGGGTAGTGGTCGCCACCGGCACCGCCTGCCCCGCCTCGACCGGTTCGCCGGCGACGATGTGCAGCGCCGCTGCATCGCCCAGACTGTCGCGCAGCGCGTCGATCCGGGCGGCCGCGGCGGCCTGCGCCGGCGCCGCGTCGGAATAGGAGAGCCAGCGAAGCGGCGCATCGGCGGCGGGCGCGAGCGCGATCAGCCGGTCGTCTTCGCCCGCCTCTCCCCTATGCTCCCCGCTCCGTTCCCACGCGTCGACCCGGCCTTCGTCCTGCCCCGAATCGACGATCACGCCGTCGTCGACACGCAGCCAGGCGGGAGGCGGCGCCGATCGGTCGCCGAGCGCCGCGATGCGCGGCAGCCAGAGGAGCAGCGTGCGCGCCATATCAGTCGCTGTCGCCCCAGTCGCGGCGCACGATCGCCGGCGGGGCCGCCCCCGCCACGAGTGCGCCGCCATGGGCATCGATAAGCGCATTGGCCGTCAGCACCCCATCCCCCATCGTCACCCGCGTCCGCAGCATCAGCCAGCGGCTGCCGACGCCCACCTGCGCGGCGGCATCCTGCGGCGGGTCGATCCGCGCGAGCGACGGCGCATTCCAGAATCGCTCGCTGCTGCCATAGCCGTCGGCGGGGCGCGCCGCCAGCGCCGCCCGCACGTCCGCGATCCCGATCTGGCCGGGGACCAGCATCGCGACCAGCGGCGCCTGTTCGGGCCGCAGCGTGTTGACGTTGATCTTCACCGGCTCGGCGAGCGGTAGCGCGCATATCCACGGCCGCAGCCGCGCATAAAGCTTTGGCGTGACCCCGCGCACGGCGCGCAACTCGCTGCTGTCCGCCATCTTGCGGTTGGCGGCGAGATACGGCGTCTGCATCGCGCGATAGGCGCCGTCCTCGGCGCCGAGCGGCGCTTCGTTGGCGTCGCTGTCGATCCAGTCGGCGGTCGCGGCGGCAACCGCCTGCGCTTCGCCGCGGTCGATGCCGAGCAGCGCCATCAATTCCGCGAACTGCGCGACCGCGCCGGGCCGCTGGCTGAGCCGGCCCGGCATCGTCTCGGAAGCGAGGCTGTTGAGGTTGAAGCAATTGGCGGCGTCGGTCAGCCGCGCCGTTCCCGCGCCGCCGGGCAGCGGCAGATCGAAATCGCGGCCGAGCCAGCCGCCCGCGAGCGTCAGCTTCGCCGGATCGCGCGCCACGAGGTCGGCGACGCGGCGCAGCGCGATCTGTTCGGCGGCAAAGGCGTAGGCGCGCCCCTGATCGACCGTGGCGGCGCTGCCCGCGATGCGCGTCGCCAGCGTCAGCCGGTCGAGCGCGGTCGCGGCGATCACCGCCATCACCGCGACGAGCAGCAGCACGCTGAGCAGCGCGGCGCCGCGTTCGTCCCGGCGCCGCTTCATGGCGCGATCTCCGCCGGAACCGGCGGCGGCAGCATGGTCGGCGCGACCAGAAAGGCCATGGTCAGCGGTGCGCGGCCGGTGCGTGTCAAACGCACCTCGACCGCGCGCGGCAGGCGGTCGCCGGGCTCCGACGTCCAGCTTTCCGACCAGGCGCCGTCATCGCCACGATAGCGAACCGCGACACCGGTCACGTCGCCAACCAGCCGGTCGCCTTCGGAAAGCGCCGTGCCGTCGAGCATCGGCTGGACGGCGCGGCGCCACTCGCCGCCGACCAGCGCATAGCCGACGCGCTCGACCGAAGGTCGCGGCGCGCCGTCGTGGGCGGCCGCCCCGGCGTGGACGAAGGCGAAGCCGGTCGCCGATCCGAAGAAGGCCGGCACCGCCTCCCCCGCCGGGCCACGCGTCGAGCGCTGCACCGCCTGTGCAAGATCGTTCGCCATCACCGCGCGCAGCCGGTTGGTCCCGCTCATCGCCTGGAGCCGCGCCTGCACCGCGTCCTGCGTATCGACGCTGCTGCGGAGCAGGCCAACCCCGATCGCCGCGATCGCGGCAAAGAGCGACAGCGCGACGAGCATTTCGACGAGGGTGAAGCCGCGCTGCCCGTCAGGGTGGCGCGCCCCGGCGGACGCCGGGGCCTCGGGAGGTCGCACGGAACACCGCTTTACAGCACCCTGGACCCCGGCCTTCGCCGGGGAGCACGAGAAAGGCGGCCGGCGATATGTCACCGCGACGACCTGACGATCGTCAGCGCCGCCTGACCGCGACCGCTTTCGGGGCGCACGATCAGGTCGATGCGCAGCAGGCTGTCGTCGGCGGTGCGCGCGACGCGCTGTTCGATGCGCCAGTTGCGGCCGGCGTTGGCAACGCCGACCGCGCTGGCGCCGATCGTCGGCGGTACGGGGTCGGTCCAGATTTCGACCGCGCGATTCTGCGCGACGATGCCCGCGACCGTGCGCTCGTCGAGGTCGCCCGCCGAGCGGACCGCATAGGCGTCGAGCCGCACCAGCGTCAGCGCCGCGATGCTGATGATGCTGAGCGCGACGAGCATTTCCAGCAAGGTGAAGCCGCGATCATCGGCCCTTGTTCGCGCCCCGGCGGACGCCGCGGCCCCGAGCGGCGGCGAGCCGCGCTCGATGTCGTGGACCCCGGCTTTCGCCGGGGAACGGTTCCGCCTATTCGTCACGACCGATCTCCCCGGTCGCCGAGACGCGGATCACCGCGCGCGCGTCGCCGCTCGACAGCCGCAGCGCCTGCGGCGTCGGGCTGGTGCCGACGCGGTCGAAGAGAATGCGCGCGACCGCCTGTCCGTCCCCGGCCGCGAACCCCGTTCCCGAGGGCCAGTTCCGCCGCTCGAACGCACGGCCGGGGAGCGGCTGCCACGCGCCGTCGACGCGGCGCGCGAAGCCATAGCCCGAGGGCGCGAAGTCGACCGCGACGCTGCGCCCCTCGATCACCGCGACGTCGCGCGCGGCGGCGAGCCGCGCCGCGAGCCGGTCGGCCTCGCTGCGCAGCCCGCGCTCCTCACCAGGAATGGTGAGCACGACCGCGGTGGCGGCCAGCGCGAGGATCGCCAGCACCACCATCAGTTCGACGAGCGTGAATCCCCGGTTCCCGACGCCGCGACGCGCCGCGCGCGGCTCAACTGTCTCCGCGGATATCGGCATTTTCGTCTGTCCCGCCCGGCGCGCCGTCGGCGCCGAGCGACCAGACGTCGAACGCCTTTCCGTTCGCGGCGGGCGCCTGATAATTATAGGGCCGTCCCCACGGATCGCTCGGCAGCTTCTTGATATAGCCGCCGCGACGGTAGCGTTCGGGCTGGCCGAGCGAGGGCGGCGCGGTGACGAGCGCGTTCAGTCCGTCGCTGGTCGCCGGATAGGTGAGATTGTCGAGGCGATATTGTTCGAGCGCGTTTTCCAGCGTGGCGATATCGGCCTTTGCCTTGGTCACCATCGCCTTGTCCTGGCTCGGCAGCACGTTGATCATCACCACCGTCGCGAGCAGCCCGATGATGAAGATCACCACCATCAGTTCGGTCAGGGTGAAGCCGCGTTCGCCCTTGCGGCGGCGGCGCCGAACGGCGGGGCGCGAGGAATCGAGCATCAGGCGAAGGAAAAGCTGCATCAGCGACATCTATTATAGCCCCGCAAGGTTCTGCAACTGGAGGATCGGCAGCAGGATGGAGAGGATGATCAAGGCGACGCACGACCCCATAACGACAATTATGACAGGTTCGAGTAACGCCATCGACGCCGCCGTGAAGCGGTCGAACTCGCGCTCCAGATAATCGGCGGCGCGTTCGAGCATCGCCTCCAGCCGCCCCGCGCTTTCGCCGCTCGCGGTCATGTAGACGAGCAGCGGCGGGAACACCCCCGCATCGCGAAGTGCCGACGACAGGCTGCCGCCGGCGCGCACCTGATCGACGAGCCCCGCGGTCGCGGCGGCGAGCGCGGCGTTGCGGATCGTCGGCACCGTCAGCCGCAGCCCCTCGACCAGCGGCAGCCGGCTCGACACCATCGTCGCGAGGGTGCGCGCGAAGCGGGCGGCGTACAGGTCGCGCAGCAGCCGGCCGATCAGCGGCAGGCGCAGAAGCCGCGCATCGACCCGCGCCTTGAACGCCGGGCGGCGCATCGCCGTCGTCCAGCCGAAGGCGGCCGCGGCGAGCAGCAGCGCGATCAGCCACCACCAGCCCGCGAGGAAGCCCGAGATCGCGATCACCGCGCGGGTCAGGAAGGGAAGCTGCTGCCCGACGTCGGTGAACTGTTCGACGACACGCGGGACGACGAAGATCATCAGCGCCGCGACGACCCCGACCGCGACGATGGCGAGCACGATCGGATAGGCGAGCGCCGCGATCAGCTTGCCGCGCACCTCGGCCTGGCGTTCGAGCAGGTCGGCGAGCCGCGCGAGGATCAGCGTCAGGCTGCCGGTCGTCTCCCCCGCCGCGACCATCGCGCGGTAAAGCGGCGGAAAGCTGCGCGGCTGGCGCGCCATCGCATCGGCGAGGCGGCGGCCTTCGAGCAGCCCGGCGTGGACGTCGCCGATCACCGCGCGCGCGCTTTCCGCTTCGCTCTGGCGGCCCAGCGTGCGCAGCGCCTCTTCGAGCGGCGCGACCTCGGCCAGCGTCGCCAGCTGGCGCGTGAACAGCGCGAGGTCCCTCGCGGTCAGGCGGTCGCGGCGCCGCGCGAGAAACAGCGAGCGGCCGGCCGGTCGCGCGCCCGCTTCCTCCACCGCGACGATGTGGAAGCGGCGCGCGGTCAGGTCGGCGCGCGCGGCATCGTCGTTCGCGGCGCGGAGGCGCCCGCGGCGCTCGCGCCCGCGCGGGTCGATCGCGACATAGCGATAGTCAGGCATCGACATCCTCGCGCCGCGCGATGCGGATCGCCTCCTCGGGCGTGGTCAGTCCCTTCGCGACCATCGCGCGCGCCGCCGAAGCGAGGGTCGGCGATTTGAGGAAGGCGTGTTTCGCGATCATCGTCTCGTCGCCGCCGGCGTAGATGTAGCGGCGGATCGTTTCGTCGACCCGGATCGCCTCGAACACGCCGATGCGGCCCTTGAAACCGCTGTGGCCGCACGCCTCGCAGCCCTTCGGGCGCCAGATCACCGTGCCGATGTCGAGCCCGAGCACCGCGGCGATGCCGTTGTCGGCCTGCACCGGCTCGCGGCAATGGTCGCAGAGCTTGCGGACCAGCCGCTGCGCCAGCACCGCGCGCAGCGTCGAGGCGAGCAGGAAGGGCTCGACCTTCAGGTCCTTGAGGCGGGTGATCGCGCCCACCGCGTCGTTGGTGTGGACGGTCGAAAGCACGAGGTGGCCGGTCAGCGACGCCTGCACCGCGATGTCGGCGGTCTCGCGGTCGCGGATTTCGCCGACCATCACGACGTCGGGGTCCTGGCGCAGGATCGCGCGCAGCCCCGCCGCGAAATCGAGCCCGACCTTCGGGTTCACCTGCGTCTGGCCGACGCCGTCGACGGCATATTCGACGGGATCCTCGACGGTCAGGATATTCCGCTGCCCGTCGTTCAACTGCTTGAGCGCCGCATAGAGCGTCGTCGTCTTGCCCGACCCGGTGGGCCCGGTGACGAGGATGATGCCGTTCGGTTCGGCGAGCGCCTCGCGCAATATGCGGTCGGCCTCGCCCGTCAGGCCGAGGACGTCGAAGTCGATCCCCGCCGTGTCCTTGTCGAGGATGCGCATCACGACGCGCTCGCCGGCGCGGCTCGGCAGGGTCGACACGCGCACGTCGACCGCCTTGCCCGCGAGCGTCAGCGCGATGCGCCCGTCCTGCGGCACCCGGCGCTCCGCGATGTCGAGGCGCGCCATCACCTTGATGCGGCTGACGACGACCGGCGCAACGTGCGGCGGCATGCGCAGATGCTCGCGCAGCACGCCGTCGGTGCGCATCCGCACGACCAGCCCGCTTTCATAGGGCTCGACATGGATGTCGCTGACCCCCTGCCGCACCGCCTCGGCGATGATCGCGTTGATCAGGCGGATCGCGGGGGCGTCGTCGGCGCTGTCGAGCAGGTCCTCGGCGCTCGGCAGGCCGCCCGCGATCAGGTCGATGTCGCCGCCGTCGAGCGAGCCCGCCATCGCCGCCGCCGACGCGTCGACGGCATAATGATCGGACAGCAGGCGGTCGAAATCGGCGGGCGGCGCGGTGGCGACGCGCAGCGGCGCCGCGAGGTGACGCTTGACCTCGATCAGCACCGCGGGATCGCTGCCCTCGCGCAGCGTCGCCAGCCACACGCCGTCCTCGCCCGGCGCGATGACGACGCCGTGCGCGCGCGCGAAGCCATAGGGGATATCGACCGGCGGCGCAGGGGGCATGGCCGGTTCGGCGGCGGTCACCGATCCGCTCCCCCCGGCCGCGGCGCGTCCCCGACCGACGGCGGCACCTCGGTCGGCGTGACGGTGCCGTCGGCGCCGCGCAGCGCGGGAAGGTCGACCGGGCCGACGGTGGTGTCGGCGGCGGTCGGCGCGCTCGGCAGCGGCGGCACCGTGCCCAGATAGTCGCGCACCAGCGCATCGATCGCCGGCTCGGCGTCGGGATTGCGGCGAAGCTGGGCGTCGCGGATGAAGCCGTAGCGGCGCGCGGTGAGCGCGGCATTGTCCTCGCGGCTGCGCAGCACGGTCGGGCGGATGAACACCATCAGGTTGGTCTTGGCGCGGCTGCGGGTGCGCGACTTGAACAGTTCGCCGATCAGCGGAATGTCGCTGAGCAGCGGCACGCGCTCGATCGTCCGCCGCTCGTCGTCGTTGAGCAGGCCGCCGATCGCCAGTATCTGGCCGTCATCGACGGTCAGCGTCGTTTCGAAATAGCGCTTGTTGAGGATCAGGTCGCTGTTGCGCGAGGATACCGGGCCGGCAACGCTCGACACCTCCTGCCGCACGAACAGCTTGACCTCGCCCGCCGCGTTGACCTGCGGCGTGACCTCCAGCTTGATGCCGACCTCTTCGCGCTGGACGGTGCGGAAGGCGTTGTCGAAATTGTCGCTGAGCGCCTCGCCGGTGGTGATCGGCACCTCCTGCCCGACCAGGAATTTCGCCGCCTGATTGTCGAGCGTCACGATATGCGGCGTCGCCAGCAGGTTCGAACTGGTATCCGACCGCACCGCGTTGATGATCGTGCCGAACACGGTGTTTTTGCCGATATCCCCCGCGAAACCGCCGAAGCCGCCGGTCGCCTGAAGGATCGAGGCCGCCGCCGCTTCCTGCAGGCTGTTGCCCAGCGCGCTCGTCGTCTGGGTGACGGTGGTGGTGCCGTTGACCGTCGTCGTTTCCTGGGTCAGCCGGTTGGCCGCATAGGCGCCGCCGATCGTCAGGATGTTCGGCACCGCGTTGCTGTAATTGGTCGCGGCGAACGGAATATTCTTGCCGCCGAGCAGGAACTGGACGCCGAGCCGCTTCGCCGCATCGTCGCCGATCTCGACCACCACCGCCTCGACCAGCACCTGCTCGCGCCGTGCGTCGAGCTGGCGGATCAGTTCGCCGAGCATGCGCTGCACGTCGGAATTGGCGGCGACGATGATCGCGTTCGCGCCTTCGTAGCGGGTGACGATCGCGGGTCCGCGCGTCGCGATGCTGCCGCCCGATCCGCCGACGCCGGCGGACGCAGCGGCCGGCGCCGCGGCGGGTGCGGCCCCACCCTCGCCCGCCGACCCGAAGGAGGAGGACGCAGGGGGAAGCCCCGCCTTCTGCGCCGGGTCGCTGCCGCCGCCGACGAGCTGCTGCAAGGTCGGAAGCAGCGTCTCGGCATTCGCATGTTCGAGCCAATAGACGCGCAATTCGGTGCCGCCCGCCGCCTTCTGGTCGAGGTCGCGCGCCATCTGGACGAAGCGCGCGACCATCGCCTGGTCGCCGCGCAGCGCGATGGCGTTGCTGCTGTCGATGGGGACGACCGCGAGCGGCGCCTGCGCCCCCTCCCCGGCCGCGGGCACCAGCGCCTGCAGGGCCGCGGCGATCTCGCGCGCGCCGGCATTCTTCAGCGATACGATCTCGCTGGTCGAGCTGTCGCGGTCGATGCTGGCGGCAAGCGCGCGGATGCGGCGGATATTGTCGGCGAAATCGGCGACGACGAGGCTGTTGGCGTTGCGGTTCGCGGTCAGCGAGCCCTGCGCGCTGACCAGCGGGCGCAGCGTTTCGACCGCCGCGACCGCGTCGATGTGGCGCAGGCGGATGATCTCGGTCACGAACTGGTTCTGCGCCGCGCGGTCGCTGCCGATGCGACCGGGCTGCGCCGCGGCGCCGTCGATCGGCTGGATGCGATAGCTGCCGTTCGGGCCCGGCACCGCGACCAGCCCGTTCGAGCGCAGGGTGGCGAGGAATATCTCGAAATATTCGCTGCGCGACAGCGGCCGGTCGGTGACGACCGACACCTTGCCGCCCACGCGCCCGTCGATGACGAAGGTGCGCCCGGTGATCCGCGCCGCGTCCTGGATGAAGGCGCGAATGTCGGCGTCGCGGACGTTGAGCGTATACTGGGCCGACGCGGGGGCCGGTGCGGCGGAAACGAGCGCGACGGCCAGCATCAGGGAAAGTTTGAAGCGCATGAACCTACGGCTTTGACAGGAAGAGGGCGATGGGGACGACGCCCGCGCCGCGCTCGACCTCGAGCGACAGGCGCGCGCCCGGCGTGAACTGGCCCGCGAGCGCCGCGACGTCGCCCGCGGATGCGATCGGGCGGCCGCCGACCGACCGGATGACGTCGCCGGGGCGCAGGCCCGCGGCGCGGAAGGCGGTGCCGTCGCCCTGCGGCTGAACGACGAGGCCGGTGACGCGCCCACCCTCGCTGCGCGGTGCGAAGGCGACCCCCGCCTTCAGCGCGGCGGGCGAGAGTTCGCCGCCAGCGGCGGGTGCCGCAGGCTCAGGGGTCGGCATGGGAAGCGATGATGCGGGACTGGCGACCGGCGCCTCGCCGCTCTGGTCGAGGAACAGGCTTTCGCGCGCACCGCCGCGGTCGAGCACCACATGGTCGAAGGCGACGCCCGCGAGCGTCACCCCCGGCGCGATCTCGTCACCGACCGCATAGCTTGCCTGCACGCCGTCCTCGCCCGCGATGATCGCCGAGCCGCCGCCGGTCGCCTCGTTGATATTGACGCCGTGGAGGGTCAGCCCGAGCGCGGTGACGGTCGCGCTTGCCGGTCCCTGCGCCGCGGTGCGGAAGAAGGGATCGAAGCCCGCGAACAGCGCGCGCCGTTCGGCGGGCGATGCGATCGCCGCGGTCTGCGGCTGCCATGCGCCGAGCGGCGCCAGCGGCACGATCAGCGCCCACAGCAGGCGCACGGCCTGCAGCACGAGCAGCGCGCCGATCAGGCCGATAAGCAGCGTCGGCGCCAGCGCGCGCGGCGAGCGCCGGCCGCCGCGCAGCCACGCGGGAAACGCGCGCGGCAGCCGCAAGGCCGATCCGGGCATCACCATCGCCATGAAATCCCTTTGTCCCCCCGAGGCTGAATCTGCGGCACGCGAATCGCCCTAGGGCCGATCGGTGACAATCAGTTGACGGGAAGATTACAGTTTTTTGTCAGTGGAGCGAGTCCGAGGGTGAATGCCCTTCCATGAAGAGGAAGGGCAGCCGCATTGCCATGGCATGATGCCGTCAAGGGACCGTCACCCGCGAGCGGCGCAGCCGCGCGGCAATCCAGAGCAGGCGTAAGCCGCCCTGGATTGCTTCGCTCCGCTCGCAATGACGCAAAAAGGGGGTCGATCCGAAGTTATCGGAATCTACGGCCTGTGGGGGTTCGGGGTTCGGCACGGCTTTACCCATTCGTCACCCGGAACTTGGTTCAGGGTCCATGGCCGGACCTTCCCTTTTGCGCCGTCGTTCAGTCGAGGGCAGACCATGGACCCTGAAACAAGTTGGGATATATACCCTTCAGGCAAGTAGGGAGCTGTTCCCCGGCGAAAGCCGGGGTCCAGATGGCACAGCGCTACCACGCATGGACCCCGGCTTTCGCCGGGGAACAGTTGACGAATGGGAAAAGCTGTGCCGAACCCTAAATCCCCACAGGACAGAGTCTAGAATTTGAGCGACGCGCTCAGCGAGAAGGTGCGGCCGAGCTTGTAGCGGTTGAAATAGATGCGGTTGCTCCCCGATTCCTGCACCTCCTTGTAGGTGCGGCCGGTCAGGTTGCGGGCCTCGAACTTCAGTTCGATCTCCTTGCCCAGCAGCATCAGGCCCTGCCGCGCGATGAAATCGAGCGAGACGCCCGGCTTTTCGAGCAGGTCGGGCTGCCCCGACGGACCGCGGCTGGTGACGCGCGGGCTGGCATAGGTCAGCAGCAACGTCTGCTGCGACAGCCGGTCGGTGTCCTCCAGCCCGATCTGGACGTTGACCAGATGGTCCGACTGGCCGGTCAGCGGCGCGCCGTCGAAGAAATAATTGGCCGCGTCCTGCCGGGTCCCGTCGATGACGGTGGTGTCGCCCGCGCCGACCTTTATCTTCGACTGCGTGTAGGTGTAGTTGCCGATCAGCACGAGCCGGCGGCTGGCCCAGAAGGCCCCATCCGACATATTGTCCAGCGGCACATATTTCTGAAGCTCGACCTCGGCGCCATAGAGCGTCGCCTTGGGCGCGTTGGCGTAGCTGGTGTTGATCGACGAATCCGAGATCGAGGTATAGGCCTCGATCGGATTGTCGATCGCCTTGTAGAAGCCGGCGACCGACAGCCGCTGATCGCGCCCGAAATACCATTCGTAGCGCGCCTCGGCATTCCACAGCTCGCTGTCGGTGAGCGACGGGTTGCCGCGGTACAGGCGGTTCGATTCGGGGTCCTGATAGACCTGCGCCACCAGTTCGCGGAACTGCGGGCGCGCGATCGTCTTCGACCCGCTCGCGCGAAGCTGCATGTCGGGTGCCAGTTCCCAGGTCAGCGTCACCGCCGGTAGCCAGTAATCGCGGTCGAGGTTGGTCGCCACTATCGCCGACGAGCCGCTGCCGAACAGGTCGACCGGCGCGACCGTCTGCTTCGCCTGTTCATAGCGGACGCCCGCATTGACATTGACCCCCGGCACGATCTCGGCCTGAAGCTGGGCATAACCCGCGTGGGTGCGCAGCTTGGCATCGAAGGCCGCGGTGCCGTCCTGCGCCGAGGTTTCGATCATCGTGATGTCGTAGAGCTGGATCGTCGCGTCGGAGAGCAGATAGTCGGGGCGGAGCTGCTGCACCGCCAGCGGCAGGTTCGAGGCGCGGAACAGGAAGGACCGGCGCGTCGCGACGCGGTGCGTGTCGCTGTAGGCATAGCCGACCGTCGCGCTGACGCGCGGCGCGATTTCATAGGACAGGTCGACGCCGCCCGACCATAGGTCCTCGTTCAGCTCCGAAAAGGCGATCGACGCGTCGCCGCGGCTGCCGCCGAGGTCATTGACGAACTTGCCGCCGACCGGGTCCTGTTCGGGAGGCAGGTTGGTGCGGACATAGGTGAAGCTGCGCTCATAGGGCGCCTCGCGCTGCGAATTGGCGTAGGCGCCGCGCAGGTCGAGCGACAGCCGGTCGAACTTGAACTCGCCGACGAACTGGGTGTTGATCAGCTGCCGTTCGTACCAGGCGGTGTCCTGCTTCATGATGTCGCGGTCGGACTGGTTGCGGTCGGTGCCGAGCGCGAGCCGGGCCTGTTTCAGCGTGTCGCGGATATAGAGGCTGGTCCAGCGCAGCTTGTGTTCGCCGAGTTCCAGCCCGAAGCCGAGCAGGCCGTTCACGACGACGCGATTGTCGGTGACGACGCGGTTATAGCTCGACTGCGGATCGCCCGACAGGTCGCGCTCGACCGAGGTCTGCTGCAGCGTGTCGCGGGTGCGCCACTTGTTGCTGATCCCGGCGGTCGCGATGATGCCCAGTTCGCCGCCCGGAAGCGCGATCGTCGTGCCGCCGGTGAGCCCCGCCGACCAGTTGACCGGGATATGGTCGTTCTGCTGGAGGAGCGTCGTCGGCGCGTTCGACAGCTGCATCGCCATCGCCTTCAGCTCGTCGCGGCTGAAATCGGCACCCTCGAGGATCGGCTTGCCGCTGGCCAGCGCGGCGGCGAACAGCGGCGGCACGTCGCGGGTGCCGTCGTCGAACCCCGTCCAGTCGGTGTCGCTGCCATAATAGGTGTAGCCGAGCTGATTGGTCGTCTCGCTGTCCCAGCCGATGCCGCCCGACAGGGTCAGGAAGGGTTCGCGCGGGGTCGCCTTGGTCGTCAGGTTGATCACCCCGCCGCCGAACTCGCCGGGGAAATTCACCGAATAGCTTTTCTGGACGAGCGTCGAATCGATGACGTTGGACGGAAAGATGTCGAGCGGCACGACGCGCTTCAGCGGCTCGGGGCTCGGCAGCGGCGATCCGTTGAGCAAGGCCAGCGAATAGCGGTCGCCGAGGCCACGGACATAGACGAAGCCGCCGCCGACGACCGAAAGGCCGGTCACGCGCTGGAGCGAGCCCGAGATGTCGCCTTCGCCGGTGCGCGCGATGTCGGCCGAGGAGAGCACCGACACGACCTCCGGCGTCGCGCGGACGACATTGGGGGTGAAGCGGCCGGTGACGACAATCTCCTGCCCGCCGCCGCCGGGGATCGAGACGTCGCCCTGTGCCTCGTCGGACGCCGGGCGTTCGCCGGCGGGCGCCGCGCCTTCGGCCGGCTCCTGCTGGGCGAGGGCGGCCGGCGCGACGAGCGCGGAGCTGAGGAGAAGCAGGCTGGCGAAGATCGGCCGCTTGGTCATGTGGAGTGTCCCCAAGAATAAGGCAGAAGGGGGGAGCGGGCCGGTGCAGCGCCCGCCCGCTCCCCCGATCGGGTCGCGTCGGATCAGGTCGTCGGGATCGCGGTGCAGGCACCGCTCGCCGACCCGAAGGAGGCCGTGGCCGAGTTGCACGTCCAGCCCTGGTACCAGGTGTCGCTGGCGTCGCGGACGGCGCCGACATAGGCCGTGGTGTCGAAGAAGGCGTTCAGCGTCCTGGCATCGAACGGCTTGTAGCCGGTCTCGGTCGCGCCGTTGACGAACAGGTCGGTCAGCGTCGGGACATAGGTCGTCCGGTTCTCCGCCCCCAGTTCGAAGATCGCCTTGACCTCCGCATCGGTGACGGCGGGGCTTCCGCCGCCGCGGAACGGCGTGCCGTTGCACTGCATCGAGACCGATTCGAAGCGCGGCGGACCGGCTTCGTCGAGCGCGGGATTGGCGGCCTGCGTCGTCGTCGTGCTGTCGATGCGCAGGCAGCGGAACCCCGGCGCGACGATCAGGCCGTTGACGAAATTATAGTCGGCCCCGCCGCGGATGCGGATCGCGGCGCCGTTCCCGGCGGCGTTGTTGCGGTGGATGAAGGTGAAGTTCGATATCGTCACGCGCTGGCGCGGCGACGCATTCTCGTTGCCGTCCGAATCGATCTCCATGATCGAATCGCCGATCGTGCCGCCGGCGCGCTGGACCGCGATCACATATTGGATGTTGCCCTGATAGCCGACATCGGTGTCGAGGCTGTCGTCCTCGGCGCCGGTGATGACGAGGTGCTTCATGTTCACAGTGCCGCCGAACACCTCGATACCGTCGTCGGAGCTGTTGTGGCTCTGGATATGGTCGAGCTGCGTGCCAGACCCCACGCCCGAGGGGGTCAGCGCCTGAAGCTCCTTGTCGGGCGCGAGGGTGAAGCCCGAATAGCGGATCTGGACATAGGACATGCGGCCCGAGCTGTCGGCCTTGTTCGACCCGCCGTAATGCGCGCCGCTGGCCCCCTCGGTCTCGCGGTAGCAGCTGTCGGTGCCCTCGACGACGCCCGGCCCCGGCGCGAAGCAGTCGGTGACCGGCGCGCGGCCCAGCAGCACGACGCCGCCCCACAGCTGCGAGGTGCTGTCGTCCGCCGAGCCGACGACGTTGCCGCGGCCGGTGAAGATGATCGGCTGGGTCGGGGTGCCGACCGCGTCGATCTTGTTGCCGCGGTTAACCGCGAGCCACGACACGCCGGTCGCGCCGAAGATGACGACGCCGGGGTCGATCGTCAGCGTGACGACCGTGTTGGTGCCCGACGGCCCCTCGTCCTTGCCGACATCGACGCGGCCCGGCAGCGAATAGATGACGCCCGGCACCTTGGGGATCGCGGTCGTCGCGTTGAAGCGCGCGGGGAAGCCGCAGTTGCGCCAGGTGCCCTGCGGGCCGCTGATCGTGCCGAGGTCACTGAGCTGGTCGCTGCCCGCGATGGCCGGGCAGTTCGCGGCCGGGGTGACGGTGCCCGGCGTCGGGGTCGGCGTGGGGGTGGGAGTCGGCGTGGGCGTCGGCGCCGGAATGACGATCGTGCCCTCGCCCGGCGAGGCGACGCCGTCGGCCCCGCAGGCGGCAAGGATGGAACAGGCCACGCCGCTGAGCATGACCAAACGAATGCGTGCGAATGCCGCCATGAAAATCTCCGTTCCCGGTGTGCGCCGCCTGGACGCTGCTGAAAAATCACCGGCGAACGAGGAGAGGCACCGCCGTCTCGCCCCCGGTGACGCCGCCACTAGGGTGATTCGATGACGGTCTGACGGTAGAGCGATGACAGAGGGATGACGCTTCGGAGTCGCTTCGATGACAGGCGCGCCCGCAGCGCGGCGAACGGCGCGCGCCGGGCGATGCGGGACGCGCGGAACAAAAGCGGCGAAGCTCGCTTGCATCCCCCCGCAAGCTTTGCTAGGCGCCCGCTCCTACCCGGTGCCGGACCCGTCCGGCCCAACATGATGTGCGGTCGTGGCGGAACTGGTAGACGCGCAACGTTGAGGTCGTTGTGGCCGAAAGGCCGTGGAAGTTCGAGTCTTCTCGACCGCACCATTTTTCCTTGAAAACAAGGATTTTTTAGGGGCCTTGGCACAATTTGGCACACGGAGAATTCCGTGAGCCGTTCAAAACGTGCGACGACTGACGCCACCGCGCGGGCCATTTTCTCTCTATTGGATGATGCGCGGGCGCCCTCTGCGCCCCGTCGATTGATCGCTGTTCACCATCGCCCATTCGCGCGCGACGGCAGGCAGCCACCGGGGCCGCCCAAGCGTCGCGAAGCGCGGCGGCAACCGATCGGGGCATTGCGATACCATCCGGCAGATCGTGCTTTCGGTGCAACCTGGAGCGTGATCATTTTTGATGGAATCGGCATCCCGGCGGAGGCCGGAATCTCGCCGGTGCGTCATGACGAGAGGGTGAGATCCCGGCCTTCGCCGGGATGACCAGACAAAGACGGCGGTGGTTCATTCCAACCCGAAGTGAGCGCGCTCGCGGCCGGGTCTTGATGCGGCGGGAAATGGCTGCGTTGCTTCCTTTCACCTTGCGCTTGCCGAAAGATGAGCCGCCGTTCGCCACTGATAAGGCGAGCGGCGGCCCAAGGCGTTCCCCCCAGTGGATTGGGGTGGGAGAGGACTCTAGAACCTCTTCGCGATGCTGAACCCGATGATGCGGGGGTCGAGCGTGAAGACGTTGGTGGTCAGGCCCGTATCGTCCGAGTTCAGGAAGGAGTCGGTGATCGGGGACTTGTTGAAGACATTCTTCACATAGGCCTCGAACGTCAGGTCTTCGGGACCATCGATGCGGAGCGACAGGTTGACGTTCGACCAGCCTTTCAGGCGATCATAGGGCGCCAGATTATAGACGCGCGCCCAGCTTTTCGCCTGCCAATAGGCGTCGCCGCGGATCGTGGCGCTCCAGTCCGGATCGAAGTCGATAGTATATTGGGCACCCAAATTGGCGGTCCAGCGCGGCGAGTTCGGCAGTTCGTTACCCCCGAGATCCGCCTTGAGACCGGCCCCGCCGTTCAGTTCGGGATAGTTGGTGTAGTCATAAGCCGTGCCGCCAAAAGCCGGGTCGCCGATGAACGGCGGAAAGAACCCGTTCACAGCCCCTCTCACCCCACCGCACATACCCCAATAGCCCTGCAGCCCCGGCTTGGTTCGAGCCCATTCAGCCGCGACGTGAGTTGGGACAACGCAGTTCGAAGGCAACTGCATCCATGGTTTGACCAGCGTATAGTCCGGATTTCCTTGGGTGCGGTTCATGATGTCGATCGAGGTCTCGCCCTTCCCGATCTTGGTGCGGAGATAGCCGACATTGGCATTGATCCGAAGGTTGCGTGTTGGCGCGAACACCGTCTCGAATTCCAGCCCCCAGACCTTGGCGTCAAAATTTTCGTTCACGGCGGTGCGGTCCCTGATCTGGGAGACCTGATAATCCTTATAGTCATAATAGAACGCCGTTGCATTCAAGGTCAGCGCTCCATTCAGCAGGCTGTTTTTGGCACCAATCTCGAAGGCGTTCACGAATTCAGGTTCAAACGTTGATTCGTATCCCACTCCTGTAAGGGTCAGCGCCGGAACCCAGCCGAAGCCGCGATAGAAATCGATATCGGATTGAGGCATGCCGTCGGCAATAGCGTTGGCGAGCCACTCCTCCTCGGTTGCGAAGTCCGGGCTCGGCGGATTGGCGCCGCCACCTTTGTAGCCGCGCGAATAGAAGGCATAGAGCATCGTATCGTCCGTGAAGCCCAATTCCGGCTTCCAGTCGAGGCCGATGCGTCCCGTCCACTCGCCCCATTTCTGCTTGATCGGCGGGCCTTCGGGGTATCCGGCCGAGACATTCCCACCTCCAAGCAAGGAGCGTGCCAGCAGAACTTGCGACGGAACCGGGGTAAACGTCTTGCGATCCTCAGTGTAGCGAAAGCCAGCCGTCAGTTTCAGGTCGTCACGAATATTCCAATAAGCCTCTCCAAACAGCGCGGTGGATTTAAGCTTATAGGGGTTCTTCGACCGAAAGTAATTGTGCCCATTTCCGTTGATGCTCTCAACCGGATTGGGGTCGACGTACACGCAGGCCGCATACGGATCACTGGGATCGACCGGCACTCCGAATGCTCGTGTGGAATAAGGGCACATGGCGGGGTTCCATGGAACACCAGTTCCAAATGCCGGATAAAATCCCCCGCTCCAAGCCAAAGCAGTAAGTACATTGTACATGACGTAATAATCATTTAATGTCTTAAACCTAGTATAATTAGCCCCAACACTAAAGTTTAACGGTCCGTCGAATGAGGACTGCAGTCTGAACTCCTGGTTGAATTGCTTTGACTTGGCCTGACTTATGTCAATTCCTGCAACCGTATCGGAACAGCCGATCTGAGGATCGCAGAATATTCCGCCAGGTATCAAATTACTGAACTCGCTGGGCTGTCCATCGAAGCGTGTCAATTTTGTCGAGTCTGTAAATACAGGCAGACTTGTAAAGCGATTATAATCCTGCAGCGAATAGACTTTATCGGAATTATACGCCGTCTGGGACGAGAATGTCAGTGCGGGCGTAATGTCCACGTCGAGGTTGAACTGGAAGAGATCGGCCTTCGCCCGATAGCGGGGATCACGAATCGAGTTGATTTCTCGCAAATTACGAGATTGCATGAGGCCGCCGTACGGATCGACAGGCTGAACCACCGAAGCAAGATTATTGAAGAACGAAGGGGCATTCGGGTCTACCCCAATACCCGTTCCCGAGTCCTTTAGCGCAACTGCTCCCAGAATGAAATTATATGACAGCCCATTGGGCGTGCCGAAGGCCGCGTCATCATAAAGACTGCCCGGCTTGCATCCCTGACCGAACAAGGCGCGCCGGATTTCCACGCCTGTAAACACGTTCACGTTGTCTGCCAGATCGACCCCGCCGACGTGCGTGGGCCCGTCGTCGCGGTGGCAAAGCTGCTTGCCGGTGCGCGAGCGGTTGTCGTCTTCGCTGAAGCGCTCCCAGATCAGGTTGGCGCGGAACCATGGTGCCGGTTCGAAGGCCACCGATGTTCGCAGCGACCAGAGATCGCGGCCGTTGATGCGGTTCTTGGTCGTCGCATTATAGTCATAGCCGCTGCGCTGGGTCATCGAACCCGCGACGCGAACCGCCAGCACGTCCTCGACCAGCGGGACGTTGAGCATCGCGAGCAGGCGGCGGCTGTTGTAATTGCCGACCTCGCCCTTGAGATTGCCCTCGAACGTGGAGAGCTTGGGCTTGGCCGTGATCAGGTTGACGACGCCGCCCGTCGCGTTGCGGCCGTAGAGCGTGCCCTGCGGTCCACGCAGCACCTCGACACGCTCCATGTCGAAGAATTCCTGCTCGAAGAAGCGGTTGTGGATGAGGGCGCTGTTGTTGAAGGCTACGGCAACGCCCGGATCGCTGGTCGCGGAGATCGACTTGGTGCCGACGCCGCGGATCGACAGGTTGTAGCCGGTGAAGTTCGACTTGCTGAATGTCAGGTTCGGCACGGCCCGCATGATGTCGGGGCCGCCCTCGATCTTCTGTTCTTCCAGGCTTTTCTGCGACAGCGCCGTGATGGCGATCGGAACGTCCTGAACCGCCTCCTTACGCTTCTGCGCCGTGACGATGATTTCCTCGGGGCGGTAGCCACTGTCATCGGCAGCGGGGGTCGCGGCAGCACGTGATGTTCGGATCAGAAACAGGCCGGAACGCCCGCGCTCCGCGACCAGCCCGGAACCGCGCAACAGAAGATCGAGCGCATCGCTCGCGGAATGGCTGCCTTTCAGCGCGGGCGCGGTCTTGCCGCGCGCGTCCTGCGAATTGAATACGACCTGCTGGCCCGACACGCGCGCGAACTCCTTGAGCGCGGAATCCAAGTCCTGCGCGGGAATGTCGAAGCTGTAAACCTGATCCTGCGCGTAGGCGGGCTGCGCGACCGCGACCGTCGCCAGCGAAACCGCCAGCGCGCCCAGCGCCAGCGAATGTGAATACCCCCGTCGTGCCATTGGCTTGCCCTCCCTGATGTTCGGCCCCGTTTCGAGCCGTCTTGGGGTAAAACGTGCGACCGGGGCGCAGGGATAGCGCGGGGGATCAATTTTTTCGGGCGGAATCCTGTTTTCGTCACCCCGGGCTTGATCCGGGACCCATGGCCCCGTGCTCTCCACCATGGGCAGCCCCCGTTGATTTCACGCGGAGGCGCGGAGGCGCGGAGAAGACGGCTCGGGCCGACAGGCCCCTTTTCCTATGGACGGTGCGACTGGCCGCACGATTGGAAGGGAAAGCCGCTGCGCGGCGAATGCAGCCTCTCCGCGCCTCCGCGTCTCCGCGCGAAGCAAAAACGCCACGCCCGAAGGAGAGGGCAGACCATGGACCCCGGATCAAGTCCGGGGTGACGAAGAGGGCGGATGGTGAAGGGAGCGCCGGGACGTGAGTCAGGGCACAGTTTTCAGCGTGATCTGACCGGCCGCATATTCAGCGCGCACGGGGTTCATGCGGGTCACGCCCTCGACAAAGGCCGCCGTGTCGCCCGCCGTGAACACGCCGTTGACCCGGACCCCCGCAACCTTCGCATCGCCCAGCACCAGCTTGCGGTCGGAATAGCGATTCATCCGGGCCGCCGCGAGCGCCAGCGGCTCGTCCCCGAAACTCAACTGCCCGGTTTCCCATGAAGCGGATCGTTCGGGATCGAAGGAAACCAGCGTCGGCTTCGCGCGCGCGCCGATCGGAGCGATCATCTCCTGCCCCGGCTCCATTTGCAGTTCCTTTCGGGCGTGGGCGGGGTCGCCCCGGTCCAGCACCGATACCCGCCCGTGATAGAGCAGGACGCGCAGTTCCTTGCCGATCATCTCGACACTGAACGAGGTGCCGGTCGCCACGACCATCTTGTCGCCCACGACCACGGTGAAGGGACGCAGCGGGTCTTTCGCGACATCGAACCGCGCGCGACCGCGAACCAGGGTCAGCTCGCGCTGCTTGTCGGTCATATCGACCTCGACCAGGCTGTCGGCGTCGAGAGACAGCTTGGACCGATCGTCCAGAAGCGCGACGCGGCGTTCGCCCACGTCGGTCTGATAGGGACGGGCAGAATGGCCCAGCATGAAGAGCGACGTCACCGCCAGCAGCAGCGCCGCCGCGATCCCGCCCGCCCACCAGGACCGGGCGCCCCCAAACCGCGTACCCGGACGCCGCGCCCAGCGGCGGCGGTGGACGGTGCGATAGCTTTCCAGCGCGGCGCTCCGCATCCCGATCGCCTCGGGAAGATGAGCGGCGCTGTCGGCCGTTTCCCAGGTGCGAACGACGGCCTGAAAGGCGGCGGCGTTGCGATCATCCTGCATCCAGCGATCGAAGGCTTCGCGTTCGCCGGGGGGCAACTCCCCTTCGGCAAGGCTGATGCACCAAAGCGCCGCTTCCTCGTGCCGATCGGGCTGGTTATCGTTCTGCACGGCCTTCATTGCGCGCCCTGCATCTGTCTGGTCAACAGCGCGGTTGCCTTGGCAATCTGCTGCTTCACGGCGCTCGTCGAGATGCCGAAGGTCGCGGCGATGTCGTCCTGACTCAGATGTTCGAGCCGATAGAGGATGAACATGGTGCGGGTGCGCTCCGGCAAAGTGGCGAGGGCGGAAAGAAACACCGCCATCTCTTGATGGCTGGCGGCGATGATGTGGGGATCGACCACGTCGAGGTTGCGATCCGGTTCGGCAAGCACGGCATCGTGATGACGCTGGCGGACGACGAGCTTGCGGACGCGATCGACCAGCAGATTCTGCGCGATGCGAAAGACATAGACATCGGGCTGATCGGTCGTTCCTTTCCCGACCAGCAGCCTTGCGAACACCTCCTGCGTCAAATCCTCCGCCTCGGCATGGCTTTGGACGCGGCGCAGGAAAAAGGCCATCAACGCCGGACGCCAGCGTTGATCCAGTCGCTTGCTGGATTGACCCTCCTCTTCGGGCGGCACACTCTCGTCCCTTCGTCGTCCTGATTAGAAGAACGTATGACGCGCCCGCAGGTCTAGGAGAATCTTCGCGAGAGGCCAGAAAATCGCTTCGACGGTTCCATTAGGCATCCAGACGCGCGGCAAGATCGGACGCTTTGGGCTTGTAACAGACCTGGAGCATCGCGAGCGATTTGTGGCCGGTGATCGCGGCCAGTTCCAGCACGTTCGACAGCTTCTCCTTCAGTGCTTCTGTCGGTTGCGGCGGTGATTGTCATCGTGGTGCTGCGCCGTCTGCTTCGCGGCATCAGGACGACGCTGAAGCAGGCGCTGGGCGATGCGCCGCATGATGCTGCCTGAGCGTCAGGGTGCGAGGAGTTCCTTGAGCGGGGTCCGGGTGTCGGCGAGCTGCCCGGGGGTTGCCAGCAGCCCTGCGGTGACGATCATGCGGCCCTGGACATAGTCCTTCGTCGCATTGACGCAGTCGATCGCGATCACCCTGCCCTGCTTCAGATAGACGACCGAGAAGCTGCGCGTCGCGGGGTCGCCGCGCAGCACCGCCCGGTCGTGCCCGGTCGACAGGCCCGCGGTCTGGAGCTTGAGGTCGTACTGGTTCGACCAGAACCACGGGATCGCATGATAAGGCGCCGCGTCGCCGCAAATGCCCCTGGCGACGACATTGGCCTGGTCATTGGCGTTCTGCACCGATTCGAGCCGGATCACCGCGCCCTCGGCAAAGGGGTTTTCGTGCGCCGCGCAGTCGCCGATCGCATAGATGTCGGGAAGGCTCGTCTTGCAATGGCGGTCGACGAGCACGCCGTTACCGCCCTCGGCGCCCGCCGCGAGCAGCGGTTCCACCGCCGGGACGATGCCGATGCCGACGATGACGAGGTCGGCGGGGATGACCTCGCCGTCCGACAGGCGAACGCCGGTGACATGCGCCTCGCCCTCGATCGCCTCGACGCAGACGCCGAGCCGGAGGTCCACCCCATGCTCGCGATGCTCCTTTTCGTAGAAGCGCGACAGCGCCTCGCCCGCGACACGCGCGAGCACCCGGTCCTGCGCTTCGAGCAGCACGACCTGCTTGCCCGCCCTGGTCAGCACCGCCGCCGCCTCGAGCCCGATATAGCCGCCGCCGATCACCACGATCTGCCTCGCCGTCTCCGACGCCGCCTTCATCGCATCGGCATCGGCGCGGGTGCGCACCCCCTGCACTCCCGGCAGGTCGCCGCCCGGGATCGGCAGCATGCGCGGCGCGCCCCCCGCCGCCCAGACGAGCTTGCCATAGCCGATCGTCTCGCCGCCGTCGGTCGTGACGGTGTGCACCGCCGGGTCGACCGAGACGACGCGCTTGCCGAGCAGCATCGTCACGTCGCGCTCGTCCCAATATCGGGCGGGGCGGAGCTGGATGCGCTCGAAGTCCTTCTCGCCCGCGAAATACTCCTTCGACAAAGGCGGGCGCTCATAGGGAAGCTCCGGCTCGTCGCCGACAATCGCAACGCTCCCCGCAAACTTCTGCGTCCGCAGCATCACCGCAACCTGCGCACCACCGTGACCGCCGCCCACAATCAAGACCTCAAAATGCATCGATAACGCTCGCTCAATCGGATATGTGATCCGAAATGTCAGGCGCCGGCACGTCGAAGCTCACGATGATCTTGGCATGTTTCTCAGGATCCGCGAGCGCATCGAAACCGGCTGCAACCCCTTCGGGCGGCACGATTCCGGTCAGGACGGGTGTCACGTCGATCCGACCCTCGGCGATATTGTCGAGCGTGGAGCGGAATTCGCCCGAGGTGTAATTCTGCGCAAAGCAGATATCGATTTCCTTGTTGAAGGCGATCACCTGATCGATCGAACTCGGTTCCAGGACGTTGCCGACGACGACGACAAATCCGTTACGCGGCAACTCTTCGATGATATGCTGTACGACGCCCGGCCTGCCGACACATTCGAACGCAACCGCGCGCTGCTTCCTGTTGCCGATCCGCGCCCAGACGGACGCTTGCGTCTCGTCAGCAGCATCGACAACGATGTCCGCCCCCATCGCCTCCGCGAAGCGGCGCCGGGCCGGTGAAAAGTCGATGGCGACCACCGGACCCAGCCCGCGAGCCTTGAGCGCCGCGATCACGGCAAGACCGATGGGGCCGCAGCCGACGACCATGATACGGGCATCTTCGGGGACGCGCGCACGCGCGACGGCATGTTCGCCGATCGCGAAGGGTTCGGTCAGCGCGGCGTGATCGGCCGACAGTCCGTTGCCGACGGGAAACAGCAGACGTTCCGTCAATACCATCCGCTCTGCAAACCCGCCGGGGAAGCGGTTGGAATAGCCGACATATTCCGCGCCGGCAGGTCCGGTTATATAGGGCAGGCCGACCACCAGCGTCCCCGGCGCGAGCCGCTGGTCCGTGTTCGGACCGTGATCCAGTATCTCCCCGCAAAACTCATGCCCGAACACGACATCCGCCCTGGGATCGGTCGGCAGGTGAGAGCCCGAGCGCGTCATCCCGTCCAGGAAATTGGCCAGATGATGGCGTGCGTGCAGATCGGTGCCGCAGATCCCGCAGGTGCGGGTCCGCACGAGCACCTGACCTTCACCCGGAGCCGGTTCGGGTTGCTCGGCGACGATGAGTTCGCCGTTTCGGAGGACGACCGCGCGCATCAGCCTTTTCCCGCTGCGGCATAGTGACAATTTGCGATCATAATATGCCTTCCAGTTTCTCGATCGTGACGGGCGTGGCGAGGCATGGGCCAATGAGCCGCGCTCGCGCGCGGATCGTCTCGCGCTTGCCATGCGCCGCGGCGGCATCCGCGGACGCATAGAGTTCGAGCATGCGGTAGCGGCCGCCCTCGGCGTCGCGCGTCAGGCAATAGAGCAAGGTGTCGGGCTCGTTCGCCCGGACGTCCGCAATCATCGCTTCGATAATCGATCGGAACTCCGCGTCCTTGTCGGGCAGGATATCGAGCGTGACGATCGTCGCGACCTGCGCCATCAGGCCTCCCCCACCAGCGCACGCGCCTCCGCTTCCAGCCGCGGGATGTGATAGGCGGGAAACAGGTCCGTCGACGGCACGACGTCGCGCAGGATCTGCCGCGCGACCGTGACCTTGTGCACTTCCGTCGGTCCGTCGGCGAGCCCGAGGACATAGGACATGGCGATCTGGTCCATGAAGGGCATTTCATGGCTCACGCCGAGCGAGCCGTGCAAATGCAGCGCCCGGCTCGCGACGTCGTGCAGCACGCGCGGCATTGCCGCTTTCACGGCGGCGATATCCTTCCGCACCATCCGATAGTCCTGATACTTGTCGATCAGCCACGCGGTGCGCAGGACGAGCAGGCGGAACTGCTCGAGTTCGGTCCAGCTATCGGCGATCTTTTCCTGCACGGTCTGTTTTTCGGCGAGCAGACCGTCGCGCGTCTGCCGCGACACGACACGTTCGCACATCATTTCGAACGCCTTGCGCGCCTCGCCGAGCGTCCGCATCGCATGATGGATCCGGCCTCCGCCCAGCCGCGTCTGCGCGACCGCAAACGCCTGTCCGCGCTTCCCGAGCATGTTCCCGGCCGGAACCCTGACGCCATTGAAGCGCAGATAGGCGTGCATCGGAACCTTCTCGCCGACATGGCCGACGTCGCGGACGATCTCCAGGCCGGGCGTTCCGGCAGGGATGATGAACATCGACATCCGCTCGTGGCGCGGTGCGTCGGGATCGGTGACCGCCATGACGATGAAGAAGGCGGCGCAGCTTGCGTTCGAGGCGAACCATTTTTCGCCGTCGATTACCCATTCACCGTCCGTTTCGACCGCTTTCGTCGTGAACAGCGTCGGATCGGCGCCCCCCTGCGGCTCGGTGATCGAGAAGCAGGAGACGATCTCATTCTCGAGAAGCGGTTTCAGGAAGCGGTCCTTCTGCTCGGGCGTGCCGTAATGCGCGAGGATTTCCGCGTTGCCGGTGTCCGGAGCCTGGCATCCGAAGACCACCGATCCGAATTTCGACCGACCCAATATCTCGTTCATCAGCGCGAGCTTGACCTGCCCGAAACCCTTGCCGCCGAGTTCGGGCCCCAGGTGGCAGGCCCACAGTCCACGATCCCTCACCTGCTGTTGCAGCGGACGGACCAACCTGATGTTTCGGGGGTTGGTCACATCATAGGGATTGTCGAGCACATGGTCGAGCGGCTCCACCTTTTCGCGCACGAACGCCGCCATCCAGTCGAGTTCCGCCTGAAAATCAGGATCGGTTTCAAAGTCCCAGCCCAAATTTGCCTCCATGTTACATATATAAGTAAGTAAATATTTCGTGAGTTTCGCCCTTCGGCGGCCTTTGCTCAATCGATAGTGGAAAGCGGAGGGTTACCCGCGATCAGTTTCGACGCGCGTTCGAAAAGGAAAACCGCCTGCGCATGAAGGCGATCGCCGATCGCAGGATCGGCTTTGCCCGCAAACGACCGCGCATGCGTTCCCTCGACCAATATTCCGAGCCGGAAGCATCCGAGCACCGCGTACCAGCGGATGTGCGACAGATCGCGTGGACTGTTGCGTTCATAATGCTCGACCAGTTCCTGGGCCGTTGGAAAACCGATCCACGGATGCGCGCCGACCGTGCCCGGAACCGGGCCTTCGGCACCGGGCCAGGTCGCCACCACCCAGCCGAGATCGACCAGCGGATCCCCGATGCTCGCGAGTTCCCAATCGACGATGGCCGCCAGTTCGGGGCCATCGGGGCGAAACATGACGTTGGAGAGATGATAGTCGCCATGCACGATGCCAGGCGTAAAACCCTGGGGCTTGTGGGCCGAGAGCCAGTCGGCGACCGCCTGGACGCCCGGCAGACCGCTCGCACCCGGCCATCCTTCATACTGCCGATAGTCGTCGAGTTGCTTCAGCCAGCGCGGCACCTGGCGATCGAGATAGCCGTCGATCCGACCGATATCGCCGAGGCCCACCGCAAAGGGATCGATACGGCCGAGCGCCACGATGCCGTCGACGAGCGCGAAGCCCATCGCGCGCTGGATGCGCGCGCTTTCGGCATGAAGGGGCGGCAGACGGTCATGCGCGTTGAAGCCGTCGATCCGCTTCATCACGAAAAAGGATGCGCCCAGCACGTCGTGATCGGGACAATCGGCGACGATCGGCGGGTGCGGAACATCGCTGCCGCGCAACGCGGTCAGAAAGCGCGCCTCGCGCCGGATCGTGGCATTTCCGTCATATTGGGGAAACAACGGCGGTCGGCGAAGAACATAACGCTCGCCCTCGCGATCGAACGCCAGCAGGATATTCTGGGTTCCCCCCGCCAGAGGCACGACATTTTCCAGCGGCCCCGACCCGACGCCGGCATCGTCGAGCCATTGTTCCAGACGCGCAAGATCCACCAGACGGTTCGCGTCCCGATCGGCTCCGGCATGGCTGAGAAAAGAGTCCGACATCATCTGCTACGTCCTTGCCGTCGCCGCCTGGTCGGCGCGTTGCCGATATTCGTCGCGAAGCAGGCGCTTGTAGAGTTTTCCGGTAGGCTGGCGCGGCAGTTCGTCCCGAAAATCGATCTGCCGCGGCACCTTGAGCCCGCTGAGGCTCGCGCGGCAAAACAGCTTCAGTTCCTCAGCGAGCGCTTCGCCGCTGTCGGCGGGGTCGAGCGGCTGCACCACCGCGACCACGCGCTCCCCCATATCTTCGTCGGGTGCGCCGATCACCGCTGCATCCGCCACCTTCGGGTGCGTGACGAGCAGATTCTCGATCTCCTGCGGATAGATGTTCACGCCCCCTGAAATGATGGTGAAACTTTTGCGGTCGGTCAGGAAAAGATAGCCGTCTTCGTCGAGCCGCCCGATGTCGCCGAGCGTCTTCCAGCCCAGCCTGTTGCGGCTTGCCGCCGTTTTTTCCGGATCGAGATGATATTCGAAATCATTGCCGCCCGCGAAGTAGACAAGTCCTTCTTTGCCTGCTGGCAGTGGTTCGCCTTCATCGTTGCAGATATGGACCTCGCAGAGCCGCGCGCGGCCGACCGAGCCTTTCTTCACAAGCCATTCCTCGGTCGACAAATGGGTCGTTCCACAGGATTCGGTGCCGCCATAATATTCGTGGATGATCGGCCCCCACCACGCGATCATCGCTTCCTTGACCGGGACCGGGCAGGGCGCCGCGGCGTGAATCGCCGTGACCATCGACGACATGTCGTATCGCGCCCGAACAGCTTCCGGCAGCTTCAGCATCCGCGAGAAATGGGTCGGCACCCATTGCGAATGCGTCACGCGATAGCGGTCGATCAATTCGAGCGCCCGCTCCTCGTCGAAACGCTCCATCAGGATCACCGTGCCGCCCAGACGATGGACGATCGTCGACCAGGACAGCGGCGCGGCATGATAGAGCGGGGCCGGCGACAGATAGACCATGTCGCGCGAACCGCCGTAGAGCGTGAGCATCAATTCGACGAGATAATTGGGCTCGTCGATCGGGCCGGTCGGCAAGGGATGCTTGACGCCCTTCGGCTGCCCCGTCGTTCCCGACGAATAGAGCATCAGCGCGCCCGGCGATTCGTCGGCCACCGGCTCCGAAGGCATCGCCGCGACGGCATCTTCCCACGACCGAAAAGGCGACTCGATCCCGCCGGCCATATAGAGCGCGACGTCCGCCAGCCGATCGGCCAGCAGAAGCGCGACCGTCTTCAGCGCCGCGGACGTGACCAGAAGCTTTGCCCCGGCATTGCGAACGATATATTCGGCCTCGCCCGCCGTCAGCCTGGTCGAAATCCCGGTAAGATAGAGACCCGCACGCTGCGCCGCCCAGAAGATGGGATAATAATGCACGCTGTTTTCCATCAGCAGCGCGACATTGTCGCCGCGGCGAAGGCCGTGGCGGCGGAACAGATGCGCTGCACGGTTGGCCGCCGCTTCCAGTTCGGCATAGCTCACCGCCTCGCCCGAACCGGCCATGATATAGGCGGGCTTGTCGGGCGTCGCGCGGGCATGAACGAACGGATGCATGTCAGCCCAACTCCCCGATCATCGGCACAGGCAGGAAACGCGCGCCGCAGATCAGGACGGCCCCATCCTCGACCGGCAGCCCACGGCTTCGCGCACGCTCGATCGCGAGCCCCGGCTCGCGCATCGCAAGGGCGGTATAGGCGATACCCCGTCCATGCCGGTCGGTCGGGGTCACGAAACGAATCTCGGCACCGCGCAGCAACTCGATCCGCGGCGGCCCATCGCGGAGCGGCGCCGCGAGGACATGCGACCAGCGGCCCGCCGTGTCGACGGGATCGGCCGACTGGATCGCGACGGCGGCGATACCCTGAACGTCCGCGGTGCGCGCCGCAGGCCAGTTCGCGCCGCCCGCCGGATACCAGTGGCTATCGGCATCGCGCCAGTCCGGAGCGATCGGCGTGGAATCGATCGACGCCAATATGCCCCCGAACTCGCGCGGATGGATATGCGAACATTGGTGGTCCTCGACATCCATGACATCGACGATCTCGACCCCCGCCGCCTGAAGACGCGCGCGATGCGCCAGCGCGTCGGCCGCCTGCACGATGACCATATAGCCGCCATCTTCACCGCGTTTCGCCAGATAGCGGCCGGCCGAGGTGTTCGACTGAACGGGCTGGACCACCTCGATGAAATCGGAGCCCGCCGGCATCACGATATTCTTGAGACCATAGTGGATGATTTCGGGGTCCCGGAAGGCGATTTTCAGTCCGAACACGGCTTCGAAATCGTCCGCCACCGGCTCGAGATCGGTCGACGCGAAGGCGACCTGTCGCAGCCGATAGTCCGCGCGGCCATTGTCGGCGACCGGCGTCATCGTCCCTGAAACCTGCCGGGGCGCTTTTCGGCAAAGGCGGCGAAAGCCTCCACCCTGTCTTCGCTGTCGAACAGTTCCAGATGGCGCTCCGTCTCCAGCGCGACATAATCCGCGAAATCCATTCTCTCGGCGGCGAGATAATTGGCCTTCAATCCCCGGAGCGCCAGCGGCGCCATTCCGCAGAGCCGTGCAAGGAGAGCTTCGACTTCGGCCTCGAAAACTTCGTCGGGGAAGAGCCTGGCCAGCAGTCCGATCGCATGGGCCTCTGCGGCGTCGAACTTGCGCGGCAGAAAGGACAGGTCGCGCGCGCGCGCCGCGCCGATCAGTCGGGGAAGCGACCAGGGAACACCCATGTCGCCCGCAACCCCGACATCGAGGAACGCCGTGTTGAATCGAGCGCTGCGGTCGGCGACGCGAATATCGCACGCACACGCATATCCGAACCCCGCCCCGGCGCAGCCGCCCCGGATCGCGGCGACCGTGACGGCGGGCATTTCATGGAGCAGAATGCTCGATCGGAAATCTTCGGGCCTGGCATCGTCATGCCCCGCCTGAACATCGGGATCGCCATGATAAGCCTTCACATCGGCACCTGGACAGAAATCCTTGCCGTTGCCGCGGATCAGCAAAACCCGGATCGAAGCGTCCCGCGATGTCCGTTCGACCGCGTCGGCGAATTCGGCGGAGGTTTCGTCGGTCAGGCTGTTGCGGGCATGGGGCCGATTGAATTGTATCTGCGCGACCGCGTCCCGGCGATCGAAGAGGATCGTGCGATAATCGCTCATGGCAACCGCACCTCCAGCACCCCGAAACGCGGCTCGCGACGTTCGACGAAACTGCGCGCGCCCTCTTCGGCGTCGGAATGGGCGAGTGCTTCGTTCATCTGCCATTCGCACTCGATCGAGGCCTCGCGCAGGGCGGCCGACCAATGGGCATAAACCTGCCGCTTGATGACCGCCATCGCGCGCGGAGATACGCTGGCGGCGAGTTCCTCCACATAAGCCGCAACATCGTCGAGCAGCGCTTCGGGGTTGGAGATACGATCGGCGAGCCCGATCGCCAGCGCTTCGCGAGCGCCCACCTTGCGCGAGCTCCACAGCAGGTCGAGCGCGCGGCTGGTGCCGATCTGGCGAGGCAATATCCAGCTCATCGCATGTTCGGCGATCAGGCCGCGCCGCGAAAAGATCGTCGCCAGATAGGCATCGTCGGCGACGATGCGCATGTCGCACATCATGGCGAGTACGAAACCGCCACCGGCTGCAACGCCGTTGACCGCCGCGATTACCGGCTTGGGAACGCGCAGCAGGAAACTGAACAGCGCCGGAAGGTCGCCATCGCGGACATGGTCGCGGCCCTCGCTCTCGCGCCCCTCGGTCACGCTCTGTTCGAGGAGGCTCACGTCGATTCCGGCGCAGAAAGCACGCCCCGTTCCGGTGACGACGATCGCGGTAACCGCGCTGTCCCGTACCGCCTCGTCGATCCGATCCCGAAAGGCCGCCAGCATGTCGTAGGTGAAGGCATTCAGCTTGTCGGGCCGGTTCAGGCGGACAATCGCCACCCTGCCCTTCACCTCATAACGGATATCGTCGCTCACGCTCCGCCCCCGCCGGCCTTGCGCAGGACGATCGTCTGCGGATTGGTATATTCGAGCATGCCGTCGATGCCATTTTCGACCCCCATGCCCGACTGCTTATGTCCGCCGAAGGAAGCGAAGGGCGTCACATGGAGCGCCTCGTTGATCCAGACCGTCCCGGTCTCGAGCCGCCCTGCAATGGCGAGCGCGGCTTGCTCGTCCTGCGACCAGACCGATCCCGCCAGACCATAGTCCGACGCATTGGCACGCGCGACGGCTTCGTCGACCGAGTCGAATTTCATCAGCGGCAGAACGGGACCGAACTGCTCTTCCGCGACGATCCGGGCGTCATCCGGCGGATTGTCGACGAAGGTGATCGGAACGAAGTAGCCGGGCCCGTCGGGCACTTCGCCCGCCGTGCGCAGCGCATAGCCTTGTTGCCGGGCGTCTTCTATCAGATCGACGACCCGCCGATATTGCAGCCGGTTCTGGATCGGCCCGAGGTCGACGCCCTGATGCGCGCCGTTCCCGACCTTCACCGTCGCGGCATAGGCGGTCAGGGCGTCGAGCAGTTCGTCATAGATATCCGCATGGATATAGACGCGCTTGGTCGCGATGCAGATTTGCCCGGCGTTGAAGAAAGCCGCCCAGAACAGCTTCTCGGCGGTGTCGCGGACATCGACATCGGGCAGGACGATCGCGGCATCGTTGCCGCCAAGCTCAAGCGTCACACGTTTCAGCGTGGCGGCCGCCGACGCCATCACCTTGCGGCCTGTCTGGGTCGAGCCCGTAAAGCTGATCTTGTCGATACCCGGATGCGCGGTCATCCACGGGCCCAGTTCGTCCTGCCCCGTCACGATGTTGAGCACGCCCGGCGGCAGTACCGCCTGCAACGCCTCGCCGATGCGAAGCGTCGTCAGCGGCGTGAAGGGCGACGGTTTCAGCACCATCGTGTTCCCGGCGACCAGTGCCGGTGCGACCTTCCACATCGCCAGCGCGATCGGGAAGTTCCACGGTGCGATTCCGCCGACTACGCCGATCGGCACGAAATGCGTTTCGGACCGTCGTTCCGCGTCATCCTCGTTGACGATCACCGGCGGCGACAGCGTCGATACCGCTTCGCACCAACGCGCGCCGTCGAGCAGATCGGCCTCCGCGGCCGCGTGCGGCTTGCCCTGTTCGGCCGTGAGGAGATATTTCAGGTCGCCCGCCAGCTCGCGGATCACCTCGCCGATCCTCGCCACCAGCCGCTGCCGTTCGGCAAGCGGCGTCGCCCGCCAAGCCGGAAATGCCCCCCGCGCCGCCTCGACCGCTGCGTCGAGTTGAGCGCGGCTGCAATCGGGTGCGCGGCCGACGACCTCCTCGGTCGCCGGATTGAGGACATCGAACCATGCGGTGCCGGCGACCGGGCGGCCGCCGATGGTCATGGCGAAAGCGCCTGGTTCAGTCATGGGCTGCCCCCTTGCCGTGATCGGGAATGAGGACCGCCTTGATGCAGCGCCCCGCATGCTGGTCTTCGATCGCGCGGTTGATGTCCGCCAGCGGATAGGTCGTCACCAGCCGGTCGTATGGAAAGCGCCCGGCCTTGTAGTGCGCGATCAGTTCGGGAATGAAGACGTCGGGATCGCTGTCGCCTTCGATGATGCCCTGGACATGATGGCCTGCCAGGATGAAGCTGTTGACGTCCAGTGTGATCGTCGTGTCCGCCGCCTGCGCCGAGACCATGCCAAAATGACCGCGCACGGCGAGCGATGCCAGCACGGCGGCGAACGAGTCCGGCCGGCCGGTGGTATCGAAGGCATAATCGACCCCATCGGGAAGGATATCCCGTACCGCAGCCGCCACGTCGTTGCCGATCGGATCGATCGCATGCGTCGCACCGAGTTCGAGCGCGAGGTCGCGGCGCGCGGCATGCGGCTCGACCACGATGATCGTGCCGCACCGCTGCACCGCGCCACCCATCACCGCCGCCAGCCCCACCGATCCCCCGCCGACGACGAGCAGCGACGAGCCCGCAGGGCAGGCAAGCGAACGCATCACGCCCCCCGCCCCGGTCTGGATACCGCAGCCGAGCGGCCCCAGCAGTTCAAGCGGAACCTCGTCGTCGTCGATACGCACGACATTGCTTTCATAAGCGAGCGCATATTCGGCGAAGGAGGATTGGCCGAAGAAGTTGGACGAGATCGGCTGACCGTCGAGCCGCACCGCCTTGCTGCCGTCGGGACGCGCGCCGCTCATGTTGAGACCGCCGAAATGCTGGCAATAACTCGGCATGTGATCGGCGCAGCTGCGGCACGCCCCGCACGAACGGAAGCTGAGGGCGACGCGGTCGCCGGGCCCCACTTTCGTCACGGCGGACCCGACCTTGACCACTTCGCCCGCGCCCTCGTGCCCCAGCACCGCGGGCGATCCGACCGGGATGAACTGGTCGCGGGCGATGAGGTCGGTGTGGCACAGGCCGACGCCCGCAATGCGGACGAGGATCTCGTCGGCGCGCGGTTCGTCCAGTTCGACCTCGCTCCAGCCGAATTCGGCAACATCCTCACGCGCGATCGCAGCCTTGCACTTCATCGGTCATACCTCTTCATGATTGCGGCACCTGCCTCGATCTGGGCCGGTCACCGGAATTTTGTCGAGAAGGAAATGCCGAAGGTGCGCGGCATTCCGGTGAAGCGGATATAGCTGTCCTGTTCGCTGTCGGTGTTGGTCCAATAATATTTGTCGAGCAGATTCTTGCCCCACAGCGACACCTTCCAGTCGCTGTCGTTGCCGAAGAGGAAAATCGACGCATCGACCAGCGCGCGCGCGTTGATCGCGAGCAACGGATTCGATTCGAGTTGCCCCTTCGAACCCGACTGATAGTTCACGCCGACCGAGAAGCCCGCGCCCAGCGCATCGGATACGGGCGTCTCATAGTCGACCGAGGCCGTACCCATCCATTTGGGCGAGAGCTGGAAGGCTTCGCCGTCGAAATTGGCGGGTGTTCCGGCCAGCGTGAAGGCCGTGAAATCCTTGACCTCGGTATGCAGATAGTTGCCCGAGAGGCGGAAGGTCAGTCCTTCGGCCACCCGCCCGGTCAGATCGGCTTCGAAGCCATAGACGACCGATTTCGGGATATTGACCAGCCGCTGCAAGGTCCCGAACACCGGGTCGAAGACACGCGCCGAAAGCTGCTTGTCGCGATAGTCGTAATAATAGCCGGCCATGTTGAGCTGCAGCTTGCGATCGGCGAGCGAAAGCTTGGTGCCGACTTCATAGGCGAGCACCTCTTCCTGCTTCGCGGGAAGCAATTGCTGCTCGACATTGGCGGAGCTGAACGGGAACGCCCCCGCCTTGTAGCCGCGCGAGAAAGACGCGTAGAACAGGGTGCCCGGCTGCGGCGTCCAGTTGAGCGTGCCCTTGAAGGAGAAATTATCCTCGTTCAGCGGAATGGTGACCAGTCCCGACGATCCGCTGAAATCATCCTTGTAGGTCAGGCATTGGTCCGGCTGCAGATTGACATTGGTCCCCGTGATCGCTGCAAGCGCGGTGTTCCAGATGGGCGCCGTATTGCCCATGAAATCGGCCGAGCATCCCTCGAACCGCTGCTTTTCCTTCGTGTAGCGCGCGCCGACGATCAGCTTGAACTGGTCGCTCAGTTCCAGATCGACATTGCCGAAGACGCCGAAGGTCTTGTCGCGGATCGCGATGAGCGCCCGATAGGCACGGAAACCGTCCGCGATCTCGTCGGGCGTATAGCTGCTGGGCACGCTGGCGGCCACGGAGCGCAGCAAGCCGATGATCGACATGTCGGTGTCGAACCCGACCAGCTCGTCCTGGACCTTGTCCACGCCATAATAGGCGCCGACGAGCCAGGTCGCGGGGCCGTCCTGTCCGGTGATCCGGAACTCCTGCGAGAAGGAATTGATCTTGCCGATGGCATAGCGGCCGGCCGTTTCGAGCTGGGTGCCGCCCTTGTCGGTCATCTGCTCGCGATCGACATGGTTGAAGCCAGTCAAAGAGATGAACTGGTGATTGTCGTCGAGATCGAATTCGGCGCGGCCCGACACGGCCTGGAAATTCGCGCTGACGCGGTAAGGCGGGCGCTCATATCCGTTGGCAAACGGGCCGGGATAGTCGAGCGGCGTCCAGTCGGCAGCGCGGTTCGACTTGCCCGTGATGACGGACGCCGACCCCAGCGGGTTGCCGAACGCGGGCTGCTGCGGGTCATAGGCGATCGCCTGCGGGGCTTGCGTATCCGATCGGTCGCGCCAGAAGCTGCCGGTCAGCGTGAGCTTCACGCCACCCCCGTTCCACGCCAGAATCGCTCGTCCCGCCTGCTGCGCGGCCTTGCCGAGTTCATCGTCGCGGGTGACGCTGCGCTGCCATTCATCGGCCCGGCCATTGACGCGAAGCGCCAAGCGCGCGCTCAGCCCCTCGGCAAGCGGCCCGGTGACATAGGCGGTCGCGTCATAGGCCAGGAAATTGCCCGCCTCGACCGCCACGCCCGCTTCGAACGTGTCGCTCGGCTTCGCCGGCACGAAATTGACGAGCCCACCCGTCGTGTTGCGGCCATAGAGCGTTCCCTGCGGCCCCTTCAGAACCTCGACCCGCTCCATGTCGAAGAGGATATTGGTGCTCATGTAGGGATAGGCGTAGGCGACCACGTCGACATAGATGCCGACCGGCGACGTCGCCGACATGGAGTCGGTGTTGAAGCCGATACCGCGGATCGTATAGATCGGCGTGCCGCCCGCCGACTTGGCCTCGGTGAAACCGGGGACCACGCGCGTCAGGTCCGCGACATCGCGGATATTCATGTCGCGCAACTGATCACCCGACAGCGCCGTGATCGAAATGGGAACCTTGTTGACCGACTCCTCGCGGCGCTGCGCCGTCACGATGATTTCGCCGACGCCCGGCGCACCGCCCGACGCGCTTTCCTTCTGCGCCGCCGCGTCCTGCGCGTGGGCGGCATCCCCGGCTGACATCGCCGCGATGGCGACCAACGATACGGCGGCGGCCCTGGACCATCCCGAAAAACGCGTGTTCATCACCCAACCCTCCCATTTGCCTTATCGCATCGATATCCCGACTCGGGTTCGACATTAATAACTTACTCGTGTATGTAAAAATGATTGTCAAGACAACTTGAGTCGAGTTAGGCAAAATGCCAGACAGGATGAAGCAAGCTCACTTGCACGGGCAAAGCATGGGGATTTTGACGGGATGGCCGATCTGGCAATGAAGAAAACGACGCGCGCCACGCGCGCAAAAGGAACGCAAAGCTCGCCCGAAGCCCTGCTCGACGCGCTGCACTCGCTGATGATCGAACGCCGCGGGCTCGATGTGGCGATCGCCGACATCTCCGAGCGCTCCGGCCTCAATACGGGACTCGTGCGCTATTATTTCAAAAGCAAGAACGGCATGCTCGTCGCGCTGCTGGACCGCATCGTGAACCTGCCGATCCGTAACCTGCGGGCGCTGATCGACGCGCCGATTACGCCATGGGAAAAGCTCAAGCGGCATCTGAGCGGCCTGATCAACACCCATTACCGCTATCCCTACATGAACGAGCTGGTCGCCTATCTGATCAACGGGACCGACGAAGAGATCGCGAAACACGTCTACACCAGCAGCGTCGAACCACTGCTGATCGCCCAGCGCGCGATCATCCAGCAAGGCGTCGAATCGGGCGAGTTTCGCGACGTCGACCCGACATTCAGCTATTTCACGCTCACGGGCGCTTGCGACTATATGTTCACGGCTTCCTATGTGCATCGCCTGGGCCTCCACGCCTCCGAAGTGAGCGACGAAATGCGCCAGCGCTACACCGAACATGTCCTGAATTTCGTGCGCGCCGGGCTGCAGACCGACGTCGCCGGATAGCAATCCGGAAACCTCGCTTAAAATCTGCGGAAACTTCGCATAGCCTATTGTTACTTACACGTGTAAGGTGTAAAGGATAGGCGGCGCCGCAAAAGAGATTCGCCATGACGGAACGAGGCGGCGCCAATCGTCACGACAGGAAAAGGAGTTGGGAGATGTCGGCGCAAAATCTGGTCACGCAGCCCCAAGAGCAAGGCAATGCGCCGCAATTGCCGGCAGACATGGCGAGTCGGCTGACCGACCCCGCCGTCTGGGCGGACGAGGCGGGCTTGCACGAGCTGCTGGCGACGATCCGCGCGCAATATCCGCTCGCCATTGCGGACGTCCCCGGTTTTCGTCCCTTCTGGGTCGTCTCCAAATATCAGGACATCATGGAGATCAGCCGGCAGAACAGCCTTTTTCACAGCGGCGACCTGTCCGCCGTCCTGATGCCCGAAGAGGAGTATCAAAAGCTCGCTGGAGGCGGCGAAGACGCCGAGAAGGTCCACCGTAGCATCGTCTATATGGACCCGCCCGAACACGGCCGGTATCGGATGCTCACCCAGGCATGGTTCCAGCCGGGCAGCGTCAGAAAGCGCGAAGAAGAGATTCGCGCCATCGCGAAAAAGACCGTCGAACGCATGCGGGCCGCCGGCGGGACATGCGATTTCGTCTCCGACATCGCCGTGCATTATCCGCTCGAGGTGATCATGAACATCCTCGGCATCCCGGACGAGCATTATTCCCGCGTGCTTCGTCTTACGCAGGAGGTCTTCTCGGTCGCCGATGAGGAACTGGGACGCGAAGGCGACGATACTTTCTCCCTCGGCTCGGACAATGTCTTCCGGGATTTCAATGCCTTCCTTCGCCCCTTCCACGAGGATCGCAAAGTCAATCCGCGCGACGACGTCCTGTCGATCATCGCCAATGCCCAGATCGATGGACAGCCGGTCCCCGAGATCGAGGCCCTGAGCTATTACGTCACGGTGGCGACGGCCGGCCACGACACCACCTCGTCGACTTCGGCCACCGCGCTCTGGGCCCTGTCGCGGTCGCCCGAGCTGTTCCGCGAACTCAAGGAAGATCCGTCGCGCATTCCGGCGCTGATCGACGAAGCGTTGCGATGGACGACGCCGGTCCGCCATTTCATGCGCAGCGCCACCGAGGATTATGAATTGCGCGGACAGCTGATCCGCAAGGGCGACTGGCTGATGCTCTGCTATCCTTCGGGCAATCGGGACGAGGAGATCTTCGAAAATCCGCAGCAGTTCCAGCCCGACCGGTCGCCGAACAAGCATGTCGCCTTCGGCTATGGTGCCCACGTCTGCCTCGGCCAGCATCTGGCAAAGCTGGAAATCCGCATCCTGCTCGAAGAACTGCTTGCGAATCTCGACGCGATCGAGCCCGCCGGCCCCCCCAAATATACCAAAGCCATTTTCGTGGGCGGCCTGAAATCATTGCCGATCCGCTACCAGACGGCCTGACCGGCCCTCCGCGCAAGGCGATTGCCTTTTTCCGACATGCGAGACGGGAGTGACTTTCGGACATGAACGCTACATTTGATTTCACCGGCAAGGTGGTCGTCGTGACGGGCGGCAGTCGCGGGCTCGGCCTCGCGATGGTAGAGGGATTCGCCAAGGCGGGCGCGACGGTGGCGATCGCGAGCCGCAAGCTCGACGCCTGCGAAGAGGTCGCCCGATCGATCCGGGATCGCGGAGGAAAAGCCTCGGCTCACCAGATGCATGCCGGACGCTGGGAAGACTGCGACCGCCTGTTCGAAGAGGTGAAGCGCGAATGGGGCGGGGCCGACATATTGATCAACAACGCCGGCATGTCGCCGATCGCGCCTTCCTCGGTCGAGACGAGCGAAGAGCTGTTCGACAAGATCATATCGGTCAACATGAAAGGCCCCTTTCGACTTTGCAGCCTGTTCGGGGCGGACATGGTCGGGCGCGGCGGGGGGTGCATCATCAACATCTCGTCGACCGGTTCGCTGCGTCCCGAGTTCGGCGCCGCACCTTATGATGCCGCAAAATCGGGCGTTAATATCTTCACGACCACCTTCGCGCAGGAATATGGCCCCACAGTGCGCGTCAACGCCATTGCGCCCGGTCCGTTTCACACCGACGTGAGCAAGGCCTGGTCGCGTTCCGAAGCCTTTACCCGCCACGCGAAAAAGTCGATCCCGCTCGGCCGCGCGGGCGATCCGCCCGAGATCGTCGGCGCCGCGCTCTACCTCGCCAGCGATATCGCCACCTACACCAGCGGCGCGATGATCGTCGTCGATGGCGGCCAGTCGGTGGGCATGATGCCCGGTGCATTCTCCGACTGATCTTTCGCCAGCCAAGGATTTCATCATGGACAACGCCATCCTGCCCCGTAACCGGGCAGCGGACCCTCGCATGCTCGAAAAAAAGGCCGACTGGATTCGTCTGGAAACGATCCGGCTCGTCGAGATCGCCAAAAGCGGCCATTATTCGAGCGTCTTTTCCTGCGCGGAAATGTTCGCAGCGCTCTATTATCACACGTTGCGCCTCAAGCCGGCCGATCCGCGGTGGCCGGATCGCGATCGCTTCCTGCTGGGCAAGGGTCATGCCGCGATCGGCCAATATCCGATCCTTGCCGAACTGGGCTATTTTCCCGAGGACTGGCTCGACACCTATACCCGCCTCGGCTCGCCGCTCGGCGATCATCCCGATATGAACAAGGTTCCGGGCTGCGATTTTTCCTCGGGGTCGATCGGTCACAACCTGTCCGTCGGCGTCGGCATGGCGCTGGCCGCGCGACTGCAGCAGCGCGATTTCCTGACCTGGGTCATGATCGGCGACGGCGAACTGGCGGAGGGTCAGGTCTGGGAGGCCGCGATGGCTGCCGGGCACTATGGCCTGTCGAACCTGATCGGGATCGTCGATGCGAACGGCATGGGGCTCGACGGCAACACGGAAGATGTGATGAACATCGAACCGATCGCGGCGAAGTTCGAGAGCTTCGGCTGGTCGACGAACGAGATCGACGGGCACGACATGCAGGCCGTCCTCGCGGCCTTCGACCGCGCCCAGCAAAGCGACCGGCCGCACATGATCGTCGCCCGCACCAAGAAGGGCAAGGGCGTCGGGTTCATGGAAACCACCCCCTATTGGCATCTCGGATTCCTGGGACCCGCCGACAAGGCGGTGGCGGTCGCCGAAATTCAGGAAAGGCTCGACGCATGACCATCGCCGAACTCGAAAAGCCGCTCGACCCGGCAAGCTGGAATATCCAGACATCGATGCCGAAACTGACGGCGCTGACGATGAGCGCCGAACTCGAAGAACTAGCGGAAAGGCGGCCCGAACTTGTCGTGCTCACGGCCGACCTGGCATCGTCGAACGGCCTCGATTCCTTTCAGCGCCGCTTTCCGGACCGCTTCATCAATACCGGTATCGCCGAACAGAATATGATGTCGATCGCCGCGGGGCTCGCCGCGTCGGGTCATATCGCCTATGTTTCGACCTTTGCCTCCTTCGCCTCGCTTCTGTGCGCCGAGCAGGTCCGGACCGACCTGGCCTACACCCGGCAGAAAGTCCGCATCCTTTCGCACCATGCGGGCATCTCGATGGGCTTTTACGGCACGTCGCACCATGCGGTGGAGGACATCGCCATAACCCGCGCCATGGGACATATGACGGTGGTTTCGGCGTGCGACGGAAACGCGATCCGCGGGTTGATCCGCAGCACGATCGATATCGACGGCCCGGTCTATATCCGCATCGGTCGCGGCGCGGAAAAGCCCGTCTATGACGCGGTGCCCGACTTCACCCACGGCCGCTTCAGGACATTGCGTGACGGACGGGATGCGACGATCATCGCGACGGGGATCGGGGTCAAGGCCGCGCTCGACGCCGCCGACATTCTCGCCGATTCGGCGCCCCGGCTTTCGGTTCGCGTCCTCGACGCCGCCTATATCAAGCCGATCGACGCCGATGCGATCCGCGCTGCAGCGCGGGAGACCGGAGCGATCCTGACCGTCGAGGAACATAATCCGCACGGCGGGCTGGGCGGCGCGGTCGCCGAAATACTGGCCGAAGGCGGCATTGCCGTGCGCTTCGCCCGGCACGCCCTGCCGGACGAATATGCCCTCGTCGCGCCCCCGACCCATCTCTACCGCCATTACGGCCTGACCGGAGATGGCGTCGCGACGGCGCTCCGCACCCTGATCGGTCGGTGAAGGCCATGCGACGTTTCGAGGGCATGGTCGTCGCCATCACCGGCGCGGCATCGGGGATCGGCGAAGCGACGGCGCGTCGCTTCGCCGCCGAAGGCGCGATCCTCGCGCTTTGCGACCTCAGCGAGGATGCGCTCGCGCAGATGGTGACGCGCACCGGTATTGCCGAATCCGCCAGGACCCTGCGCGCGGTGGATGTCTCCGACATCGACGCGATCAGCAGCTTCATCGACGATGCGGCGCAATCGCTCGGCCGCCTCGACGTGCTGGTCAACAATGCGGGTATCGGCTGCTTCGGCCATGTCGACGAGATCACCGCCGAACAGTGGCGCCGGACGATGGCGGTCGACCTCGATGCCGTTTTCTTCGGCAGTCGGGCGGCGCTGCCCTATCTGCGCACCGCAGGGGGCTGCATCGTCAACACGGCTTCCATTTCCGGACTGTTCGCCGACCCGGGGCTCGCCGCCTATAATGTCGCCAAGGCGGGCGTCGTCAACCTGACGCGCAACATGGCGGTCGATCACGCCGGCGAAGGCATAAGGGTCAATTGCATCTGTCCCGGGGGTGTCGGAACCGCCATGCTGAAATCGCACCTTCGCGATGCCGCGATCATGGAGGATTATGAGCGGCTTGTCCCGATGGGCCGTGTCGGAACCGCCGACGAAATGGCGGCCGGCATAGCCTTTCTGGCATCGAGCGACGCCTCCTACATCACCGGAACGACGCTGACGATCGATGGCGGCGTGACGGCGCAAACGGGACAACCCAATTTCGATCGTCTCTACAGGCAGCGCGGATGGGACAAGAAGATACTGCGCGGCTGAACGAGCTCGCGGCCGGCCTGGTCCTTCCCGAGGGACTGCGCTGGCATGATGACCGGCTGTGGTTTTCCGACATCGAAGCCAAGCGCGTGTGTTCGGTCGATCTCGAAGGAAAAATGAGAATCGAGCTGGAGCTCGACGACAATCCATCGGGGCTGGGCTGGCTGCCCGACAAAACCTTGCTCGTCGTGTCGATGCGACGGCAGCAAATCCTGGCCGTCGTCAAGGGACGGCCCGTTTTGCATGCCGACCTGACCGGGCTGGCCCTCGCGCATGCCAACGACATGATCGTCGACGCCCAGGGCCGCGCCTATGTGGGCTCGATGGGGTACGACATATGGGCGGGCGAACGCTTCAGGCCCGGCAATATCTGTGCCGTCCGGCCCGACGGATCCGCCTCTGTGGCGGCGGACGGCCTGGCTTTCCCGAACGGCATGGCGATCCACCGCGACCGATCGCTGATTGTCGCAGAGAGCGGCGCGGGGAAGCTGACTTCATTCGACATCGCTGCCGACGGCGGCCTTCGGTCGAGGCGAACCTGGGCAGCGATGGACGGCGAGACGCCGGACGGGATCGCGCTCGAGGAAACGGGAGCGGTCTGGGTCGCTGGAGCCTCTTCGGGAAGCGCCATCCGTTGCATCCGGAACCGTGGTGCCATTCAGCGGATTTCCTTGCCGGCCGGATGCACCGCCTATTCCGTCGCCATTGGCGGCCCAAAGAAGACCATAGTTTTTATCGGCTGTTCTTCGCCATTCTCTTCTCCTGCATCGTCCCGAATGACGACGCGTCCGGGAACGATAAAATGGATCGATCTGACTATCGGATCAGAATGAGGCCGCCTCTCGGAACCCTCGCTCCAAATGCCGCCGGCTGAAAAACCAGCTCAAGGGGCGTGACGGCTTCTTATCGGCTGGAAGACCGAAGCCTGGTTTCAGGCACCGATGGATCAGGAACCGGAGCAAGCATCGCTCACGCATAAGTTCACCCATGCGCGTTTCCCTTTGCGCCGGAAAAAGCTATCCTTCATCCGGAACGACAAGGGGGCGACATGGGACAGAGCCGCGCGCGCGAGACGATGCGGACGACCGCGCAGATCATCCGCGCCTATCGCGGCCCGGCGCTGTTCAGCTTCGGCTTCCGCCCCTTTTTCCTGCTCGCCGGGGTCTTTGCCGCGGTTGCGGTGCCCCTGTGGGTTGCCGTGCTGTCGGGAAGCGGTCCGCTGGCGGGCGCGGTCACACGCGACTGGCACGTCCACGAGATGCTGTTCGGCTATACCGCCGCGGTCATCGCCGGCTACATGATCATCGCCGGGCCGAACTGGACCGGGCGCTATCCAGTCGCGGGGGCGCCAGTCGCGGCGCTCGCCGCGTTGTGGCTCGCCGGGCGCGCGGCGATGCTGCTGGCGGAGCCCGGGAACGGCGTGGCGATGGCGATCGACGCCGCCTTCCTGCCGGTCTTCGCGGCGGCGCTGTGGCGCGAGCAGATCGCCGCGCGTAACGGCAAGGGCCTTGTACCGTGCCTCGTCGTGAGCGCGCTCGCGCTTGCCAACATCGCCTTCCACCTCCGCTTCGCATGGCCCGCGGCAGGGCCGGTGGCGGAGCGGCTGGCGCTGGGCATGATCGCGCTGCTGATCGCCGTGATGGGTGGGCGGCTGGTACCCAGCTTCACGCGCAACTGGCTGGCCCAGCGCAAGGCGCAGCGCGAACCCGCGCCGCACGGCCGCCTCGACCGGGCAGCGACATGGCTGACCGCAGGCGCCCTGCTGGCATGGCTGGCGCTTCCCGACGCGCCGGCGACGGGGCTGCTGCTCGCGGCCGCCGGCATCGGCACGGGGCTGCGCCTCGCGCGGTGGCGCGGCTGGGAAACGTGGCGCGAGCCGCTGGTCTGGGGCCTCCATCTCGCCTATCTGTGGCTGGCGATCGGCTTCGTCCTGCTGGGCGCCGCGATCGGCTTTCCGCAGCATGTTCCCGCGACCAGCGCGATCCACGCGCTGACCGCCGGCGCGATCGGCGCGATGACGCTGGCGATGATGGCGCGCACCACGCTCAGCCACACCGGGCGCGCCCGCAGCGGCGGCGCCGCGGCGGCGGCCGCGCTGCTGCTCGTCCACGCGGCCGCGCTGGTACGCGTCGCCGCGCCCCTTGCGGCCGACCTGTACGCCGATCTGCTAATGCTCTCTGCGCTGCTGTGGAGCGGCGCCTTCGGCCTCTTCACCTGGGTCTATGGCCCGATGCTGATGATGCGCCGGGCCGGTTGACGCGAGCGGCCGACTGTCCCTAACCGGGGGCCGGCTTTCGAGGGATTGCGAGAAGACTATTGGACACGGATCGACGATGGATCCTGCTGACGCGGGTGGTCGTGGTTTTGCACAGGCTGCTGGAGCGCTTTGCCCAGGGGGCGGAGCTGACCATCGCCCAATATCGCTTCCTGCTGACGCTGAAGCGCGAGCCGCGCCGCGCCAGCGTCCTCGCCTCCATGTCCGGCATCGGCCGCCCCGCCGCCTCCGCGCTGGTCACCGGGCTCGCGAAGCGCGGCATGATCGAACGCTATACCGACCCCGACGACGGCCGCGCGGAAATGCTGCGCCTCACCGATGCCGGGCTGGCGGAATACGCCGCCTTCGAGCGCGCCCTCGCCCGCGACCTTTCCGCCTATCTGGCGATCGACGAACCCGAAGGCCTGCTCGACCGGATCGAGGAGCTCGCCCATGTCATCGACCGCAACCGGACGCCCACCCCGCGGGATTGACAGTCCTGCTTCGCAAAGTTAGTTCGTTTGACGAACCAATTACAAGGGTGGAAAGAGCGATGACCTCACAGCTTTGCGACATGCTCGGCATCGAGTTTCCGCTGCTGGCGTTCAGCCATTGCCGCGACGTCGTCGCGGCGGTGAGCCGCGCGGGCGGCTTCGGCGTCTTCGGCGCGACCGCGCATACCCCCGAAACGGTGCGCGAAGAGCTCAAGTGGATCGACGATCATGTCGACGGCAAGCCTTATGGTATCGACGTGCTGGTGCCGGAAAATATGGCGACGCGGGGCGAAGGCAGCGTGACCGCCGCCGCGCTCGAGGCGCGGATTCCCGAAGCGCATCGCCACTTTGCCGAACGTCTGCTCGCCGATGCCGACGTGCCGCCGCCCGCCGAGCCGGTCAGCCGCAACCGCGCCCAGCCCTTCGATCCCGAAACGGCGCTGCGGACGCTGGAGGCCGCCTTCGAGCATCCGATCCGGCTGATCGCCAACGCGCTCGGCGTGCCGCCGCCGGAGATGATCGCGATGGGCAAGCAACACGGCGTTCCCGTGGCGGCACTGGTCGGCGCCCGCGAACATGCGATCCGGCAGGTCGAGGCCGGCGTCGACATCATCGTCGCGCAGGGGACCGAGGCCGGGGGCCATTGCGGCGAGGTCAGCACGCTCGTCCTGGTGCCTGAGGTCATCAAGGCGATCCGGCCGATCCGCGAGGTGCCGGTGCTCGCCGCGGGGGGCATCATGACGGGGCAGCAGATGGCCGCCTGCATGGCGATGGGCGCGGCGGGCGCCTGGACCGGGTCGGTGTGGCTCGCGACGCCCGAGAGCGAGACCTCTCCGGTGTTCCGCGAGAAGATGATCGCCGCCAGCAGCCGCGACGCGGTGCGCGTGCGCAGCCGCACGGGCAAGCCCGCGCGCCAGCTGAAGTCGACGTGGACCGAGAATTGGGAGAAGAGCCCGGACAGCCCCGGCGCGCTGCCGATGCCGCTGATGAGCCTGATCAGCGAAAAGTCGCTGCGCGCCGCCGACCGCGCGGCCGAGGCAGGCAACGACAAGGCGCGCGACATGGTGACCTATTTCGTCGGACAGGGCGTCGGGCTCGTCGACTCGGTGCGCGGCGCGGGCGCGGTGGTGCAGGATTTCAAGGAAGAATATCTCGAAGCCGTCGAGCGGATGAACAGCCTGCTCGCCGATTAGGATCAGTACATCCACAGGGGAGAGCGCGGTGTTCAATTTCGGCGACATGCTCGACATCGTCGAGCGCAACCTGCCCCCCGACGCGCCGCTGTGCCTGCACGGCGACCGGCGGATCGACTGGGGCGAAGCCGGCCGCCTCTCCAACAATCTGGCGCGCAGCCTGCGCGAGGGCGGGCTGAAGGCCGGCGATTCGCTTGCCATCTACCTGCGGAACGGGCCCGAATATATCCTCAGCCTGGCCGCCGCCTTCAAGGCGCGGCTGGCGCCGGTCAACGTCAATTATCGCTATACCGACGCCGAGCTGCGCTACCTGCTGAACGACAGCGACGCGCGCGCGGTCGTCTATGCCGCCGAATTCCGCGATCATGTCGAGGCGATCCGCGCCGACCTGCCGCTGGTGACGCGCTGGATCGAGGTGACGGACGGCGCCGCCTCGCCCGGCTTTGCAGAGGATTTCGCGGCCGTGAGCGTGGCAGGCGACGGCGCCCCGCTGGCGATCGAGCGGTCGCCGAACGACATATTCTTCATCTATACCGGCGGCACCACGGGCATGCCGAAGGGCGTGATGTGGGAACATGGCGAAATGCGCGAGATACTGGTGCGCCCGGCACGCACGCTGGGCGAGCCCGTACCCGACACGCTCGAAGAGCTTGCGGCCTCGATCCGCGCACAAGGACCGGGACCGCGCCTGCTCCCCGCCTGCCCGCTGATGCACGGCACGGGATTGCTGCCATCGATCGGGGTGATGCTTTCGGGCGGCAGCATCGTCACGCTGACACAGCGCCGCTTTGACGCGGGCGAGATGATCGCAGCCGTCGAAACGCACCGCCCGCAGGCGCTGGTGATCGTCGGCGACAGTTTCGGCCGGCCGCTGCTCGCCGAACTGGACAAGCGAACCGCGCCCGCCGATCTTTCGAGCGTCCTGTCCGTCACCTCGTCGGGTGTGATGTGGAGCATGGAAATCAAGCGCGGACTGCTGCGCCACATGCCCGACGCCGTGCTGAACGACGCGCTGTCTTCTTCGGAAGCGCTGGGGCTGGGCGCGTCGGTGATGACGCGCGACTGCGAGGTGAAAACCGCGAGCTTCACGCTCGGCGAGCGCTGCCGCGTCTTTGACGAAGCCGACCGCCCCGTTCTCGCGGGCTCGGGGGGCGTCGGGCGGCTCGCACTCGGCCCGCCCAACCCGCTCGGCTATTACAAGGACGCAGAGAAATCGGCCGCGACCTTCCGCGTCATCGACGGCGTGCGCTATTGCATCCCCGGCGACTGGGTGCGCGTCGAGGCGGACGGATCGCTGACCTTCCTGGGCCGCGGCAGCGGCTGCATCAACACCGGCGGCGAGAAGGTCTTTGCCGAAGAGGTCGAGGAGGCGCTGAAACGGCACGACAGCGTCAGCGACGCGCTGGTCGTCGGCGTGCCCGATCCGACATGGGGACAAGCGATCGTCGGCGTCGTGACGTTGCACGCCGATGCCGCGTTCGACGCCGAAGCGCTGCGCGATCATGTCCGCGCGCAGCTTGCCGGATACAAGGTGCCGAAACGGCTGCTGGTCGCCGACCGGCCGCTGCGCGCGGCCAACGGCAAGGCCGACTACGGCGCCGCCCGCGCCATCGCAGAAGGAGCGACCGCCCGATGACCGACGCGACGATGAACCAGGAGGAACGGACCGCGCTGCGCGACACGGTGCGCCGCCTGTTCGCCGACCAATGCGCCGAAAGCGACGTGCGCCGCATCATGGAGAGCGACAGCGGCCACGATCCCGCGCTGTGGCGCAGCCTGGCCGAGCTTGGGATTGCGGGGCTGCTGGTCGCGGCCGGTGCGGGCGGATCGCAGCTTTCCGCCGTCGAACTGGAACTGGTGATGGAGGAAGCGGGCGCGGCGCTCGCGCCCGTGCCGCTGATCTCGACCGCCATGGCATCGGTGCTGCTCGACGGCGAACTGGCCGAAGCGCTGGCGGCGGGGCGGACGATCGCGGCGGTCGCGCTGCTCGGCGCGCTCGACTGGACGGGCGGCAGCAATGTGCGGATCGAGGGCGGCCGGGCACAAGGTACGGCGCGCTTCGTTCCCGATGCCGGGATCGCCGATATCTTCCTCCTCGCCAGCGACGAGGGCGTCCATCTCGTCGAGCGGGCGAGCGCCGAGATCACGCCGCTGCCCACCTTCGACCGCACCCGCCGCATGGCCGATGTCCGCTTCGACGGCGCCGCGACGCGCATCGGCGACGGTGCCGCGGCCAGGCGCGCGCGCGACATCGGGCTGGTCGCGCTGGCGGGCGAACAGACCGGCGGCGCGCGGCGCATTTTCGACATCACCGTCGACTATGCCCGCGAGCGCCACCAGTTCGGCCGCGCGATCGGCAGCTTTCAGGCGATCAAGCATATGGCGGCCGACCTGCTGCTTGAGGCCGAAAGCGCGACGAGCGCGGCGCGCGACGCGGCGCGGCAAGTGGCGGAGAGCGCGGCGGGCAAGGATGCGGCGGTCGCGCTCGCCGCCTTCGCCTGCGCCGACGCCTTCCTGCGCTGTGCGAAGGACGGCATCCAGATGCACGGCGGCATCGCCTTCACCTGGGACCATCCCGCGCACCTCTATCTGCGCCGCGCGCGGTCGGACGTGCAGCTTTTCGGTGACAGCCGCGTCTGGCGCGACCGCTATGTCGCGGCGCTGGACGCGATGCAGAAGGAGATGGCGGCATGACCGACGCGGACTTGCAGGCCGAGGTCGAGGCATGGCTCACCGCCAACTGGCGCGGCGCGCCGCCGCGCGAGGAAAGTTTCGGGCGCGACCCGCGCGCCGAATGGCTGGCGCAGGTCCGCGACGCGGGCTGGGCCGTCCCGCGCTGGCCGCGCGACTGGTACGGCCGCGAACTGTCGGCCGAGCAGGCGAAGATCGTCGAGCGCGCCTTCGCCGCGGCCGGGGCCCCCGGCGCCGGACAGGACCGCAGCAACCTGTGGGCCAACACCGCGCTCGCCCACGCGACCGACAGCTTCAAGCGCGTGATCGTGCCGCAGCTGCTGGCGGGCGAAGTCGGCATGTGCCTGCTCTATTCGGAACCGGGCGCAGGCAGCGACCTCGCCGCGATCCGCACGCGCGCCGAGAAGGTCGAGGGCGGCTGGCGCGTGACGGGGCAGAAAATCTGGACATCGGGCGCGGTGATCGCCGATTACGGCATGCTGATCGCCCGCACCGACTGGGACGTGCCCAAGCATCGCGGCATCAGCTTCTTCTTCCTGCCGATGCGACAGGAAGGCGTCGAGGTGCGGCCGCTGCGCCAGATCACCGACGAATCGCATTTCAACGAGGTGTTCATCACCGACGCCTTCGTCCCCGACGAAAATCTGCTGGGGCCGCTGAACGGCGGCTGGGGCGTGCTCCAGACCGCGCTCGCCTATGAACGGTCGGTGATGGGCGACATGGCGCGCGGCGCGCGGTCGGGCGCCGCCGGGGCGAAGGGCGATCATGCCATGCTCGAACTGGCGCGCGAGGCCGGGAAGCTGGACGATCCGGCGGTGCGGCAGGACGTCGCGCAGGTGATCGCGTGGCGCGCGCTCAACAAGCTCAACACCCAGCGCGCGAAGGCGGAACTGGCGCAGGGCACGTCGTCGTCGATCATGTCGCTCGGCAAGCTCGCGATGAGCCGCATCCTGCACGAGGAAGGCCGCCTGCGCACCGAATTGCTCGGTCCCGAAAGCCTGCTCGAAGGCCCCGATCACCCGCGCGCCGAGGACGCGAATTTCCTGTCGCTCAACGCCTATTTCACCTCGATCGGCGGCGGCACCGACCAGATCCAGCGCAACATCATCGGCGAGCGCGTGCTGGGACTGCCGAAGGAACCCGAGATCGACCGCACCATCCCGTTTCGCGAGGTGCGGGCAGGTTAAGACCCGTTCGTCACGCCGGGCGGCACGGGGCGACGAGGCAAGCAAAATCACGCGCTGCTTTTTCGAGCGGCATCGCCATCCGGGGCGGACGTCTCTTGACATCGGGCGCGGCGGCGCATCCAGAGGATGCGGGACCCTGTTCAGCAAAAGGATTTTTCATGCGACATATCGCCTTTCTGCCCCTGGCGGCGCTGATGCTTTCTGCCGGCGCGGCCATGGCGGCGCCCGCCCCGAAGCCCGAGGCGGTTCTGAAGAACAAGGCCTATGACGCCGCGGTCCGGATTCTCGACCGCGACCACGACCGCATGGTCGCGGAGATCATCGCGCTGACCGAAATTCCGGCGCCGCCCTTCAAGGAAGCGGCGCGCGCGGCCGCCTATCGCGAGATGCTGCGGGATGCGGGACTGACCGACATCGAAACCGACGAAGAAGGCAATGTCATGGGCGTCTATCGCGGCACCGGCCCGGCGGGCGGGCCCGTGGTGATGATTGCGGCGCATCTCGACACGGTGTTTCCGGAAGGTACGCCGATCAAGGTGCGCCGCGAAGGCACGCGCCTCCACGCCCCCGGCATCGGCGACGACACGCGCAGCCTGGCGGTGCTGCTCGCCTATGCGCGCGCGATGAAGGAAAGCGGCATCAAGGTGCGCCGCGACATCGTCTTCGTCGGCAATGTCGGAGAGGAAGGGCCGGGCGACCTGCGCGGCGTCCGCTACATGATGGCGAAGGGCAAGTACAAGGACCGGATCGAATCCTTCTTCTCGATGGACGGGACCGATCCGTCGCGTTTCGTGAACGGCGGCGTCGGATCGAAACGCTATCGCATCACCTACAAGGGGCCGGGCGGGCACAGCTTCGGCGCCTTCGGCCTCGTCAACCCGATGGTGGCGATGAGCCAGACCGTCCTCGATCTCTATCGGATTCCGGTGCCCGCGACGCCCAAGACCACCTATTCCGCCAGCGTCACCGGCGGCGGCACTTCGGTGAATTCGATCCCGAACGAGGTCTATATGGACTTCGACATGCGGTCGGAAAGCCCGGAAGAGCTCGCCAAGGTGGAGAAAGCCTTCCTCGCGATCGTCGACAAGAGCGTCGAGGGCGAAAATGCCGCGCGCTCGACCCGCGAAGGCCCGATCACCACCGACATCAAGCTGATCGGCGACCGGCCGGCCGGACAGACGCCGCTGACCGCGCCGATCGCGCGCACCGCGGAGGCGATCATCCGCGCGAAAGGGTTGACCCCGCGCGCCAGCTTTTCATCGACCGATTCCAACATCCCGATGAGCCTGGGCATCCCGGCGATCACCATCGGGTCGGGCGGCGAAGCCGGACGCGGGCACTCGCTCGACGAGTGGATCGACGTCGAAAAGACCAAGAGCCTCGACGGGGCCAGCGTCGGCCTGGGCATCCTGCTCGCGACGGCGGGGCTGCAATAAGCGGCGGCGACGGACCGGCGTTGCCATAACCGTCATTGCGAGCGAAGCGAAGCAATCCAGAGTGGCGTAAACCGCCCTGGATTGCTTCGCTTCGCTCGCAATGACGATATCAGGTTAAGTCAAAGCAGCCCCGCCCGCAGCGTCAGGCGGAGACCGGAAAGGTCGGCCAGAAGCCGCTGATCGTCTCGCCGTCGAACAGCGCGATATCGCCGAATTGCAGGAACACCGCCTCGCTCTGGTTCGGGCGGAAGAAGACATGGTCGTCGGGCTTCAGCGCCACCCGCGTCGACCCGGTCAGCATCTCCTGATTGCTCGACCGGCCGTAGAGGTCGCTGAACTGCAGTCCCGGCGGCGACACCGGCGTCGCGAGCCAGTGGCCGCCATAGATGAAGAAGGCTCGCGCGGCGTTGGGGTCCATGAAGGTCAGCGGGCCGGTGAGCCACTCGTTGCCCGGCAGTTCCATGCGGCCCGCCTTGATCACGGGCGTCGCGATGAAGCTGGCGGGAACATGCCGCGCAAGCGACGCGAGGTCGAAATCGACCGGCTTGACGAACGCCGACCCCACCGACACCTCGTTGGCGACGGTGCCCTGCGCGTGGCGCGCATAGGTCGGGCTGCCCGCGCCGTTGAGCGTCAGCGTCGCCGGATCGACGCCCAGCTTCTCGCGCAGCACGCCGATCGCGGTGCGATAGAGCTTTTGCGAGGCGGCGTAGGCCGCGTCGGGATCGCTCATCTTCGGTACATGCGCGTCATAGCCCATCAGGCCGTCGACCGCGACGTGCGGGAAGGTGCGCGCCAGTTCGACCGCCTCGGCTAGCGTCCGGCCGTCGGCGAAGCCGCCGCGATGCAGGCCGACGTCGATTTCCATATTGGCGCGCAGCTTCGCTCCGCGCGCCGCCGCGATCTCCGCATATTGCCGCAGCCGCGCGGGCGTATCGATCAGCCACTGGACGCGGCCCGCCGCTTCCGCGCCGGCCCGGTCGACGAATTCGGCATATTCCATCGCGGGCAGCGGCTTGCCGAGCAGCAGGTCGGCATCGGCGCGCCCCGCCATGCTGTCGAGCATCGCGCCGTTGAAGACCATGAAGCGGTTGGTCGCGAGGCCGCGCGCGACATGGTCGATCAGGCCGGTCGCGGGGAGCGACTTGACGACGACGCGCAGCGGCAGCGCGGCGGGTTTCAGCGTCGCGCGCGCCGCGGCGATGTTGCGGTCGAGCCGCTGCTGGTCGACGACCAGCACCGGATGCGCGATCCCCGCCTTGCGCAGCGCCGCCGACAGCGCGAGGAAATAGCGGTCGTGCGCGCCGCCATGGTCGCCCTTGCGCGACGCCAGCACCGCCGCGCCGCCAAGCACCACCGCGCCGCCGCCGACCATCGCCGCCCGGCGCGTCCAGCGCCTCGTCCGTCCAGCCTCAGCCATCGAGGAAGATTCCCTTCAGATAGTCGTTGAGCATCCGCCCCTCGGGGTCGAGCGCGCGGCGCACCTCGCCCGCTTCCTTCCAGCACGGATAGAGCAGCGCAAGGTCGCGCGCCTTCAGGCTGTGCAGCTTGCCCCAGTGCGGGCGGCCGCCGTGGCGGCGGAAGATCGGCTCGACGATGCTGAAGAAGAAATCATGCTCCTCGCGATAATAGGCGTGGACCGCGATCGACCCGCTCTCGCGGCCGTAGAAGGGAGAGAGCCACGCGTCGTCGGCGGCGATCACGCGCACCTCGATCGGGAAGAAGACGTCCTTGCGGTGTGTCTCTATCGCGCTCAGCACCTCGCGCAGCGCCGGGACCTGCGCCTCGATCGGCAGGTGATATTCGATCTCGTTGAACCGCACCGGCCGTTCGTTGGAGAGCAGTTTCCACCCCTCGTCGACGACCTCCTCGGGCGGGATCTTCGCCAGTTCCTCGGCGGCCAGCTTGCGGCGCAGCGACGGGGCGAACTCGAACCAGTCGCGAAGCTGCTTCAGCCCCATCAGCGTTTCGGTGTCGGCGTCGGGACCGCGCGGCTTGACCGGCCTGTCGGTGACGTCGTTGGAGATCACCACCGAATGGCCGGTGAAGGGCAGGACATAGAATTCGACGTTGCGGTGCCGCTGGCGCAGCGCCGGCCAATCCTCCAGCACCTCTTCGGTAGGACGCACTTCGGTGCGCTTGAGGATGCGGTTGAGCGGCTGGTTCTGGAGCGTGACCTGCGTCACGACGCCGAAGGCGCCGAGGCCGACGCGCGCGGCGTTGAACACCTCCGGGCGGTTGGCGGCATCGCAGTCGATGACCTCGCCCGTCGGGGTCGCGATCCGCATCGCGACGACCGATCCATGCATCGCCTGGATGCCGCGCCCGGTGCCGTGCGTTCCGGTGCCGATCGCCCCCGCGATCGACTGCTTGTTGATGTCGGGCAGGTTGACCATCTCCTGCCCCACCGCCGCGAGCGCGGGGCCCAGGTCGGCGAGCCGGGTGCCGCCGCGCACCGTCGCGCGATTGGTCGCGGCATCATGGCCGACCAGCCCCGCCATGCCGTCGAGGGTCAGCAGCGTGCCGTCGGTCGGCACCAGCGCGGTGAAGCTGTGCCCCGACCCGACCGGGCGCACCGGCGCGGGCGCGCGGGTCAGGATGGAAAGCAGTTCCTCCTCGCTTTTCGGCGCGCCGCGCTTTTCGGGATAGCTGTGCGCGATCCCCGACCAGTTGCTCCATAGCAGGCGGCCTTCGGCGTCCTGTGCCGCGAGCGATGCCGGCTCGCGGTCGCGCAGCCAGTTGCGTCCGGCCAGACCGCCGACGCCGACCGCGCCCGCTCCGATGACGCCGCCGCCGACCAGCAGCGCGCGCCGCGTTACCTTGCCCATCAATCCCTCCCCGCCATGAACCGAATGAGCGCCGTATAGTCGTCGGGCGAGCAGGCGAAGCATTGCCCGCCCGCCGGCATGCCGTTCAGCCCGCGGATCGTGCTTTCCAGCAACGCCGCCTCGCCCTTCGCCCAGCGCGCGTCCCACTGCGTGCGGTCGCCGGTCAGCGGCGCGCCGGTGTCCGGAACCGTGTGGCACGACTTGCACGCCTGCTCGTAAAGCCCGGCGAGGCGCACGCCGGCGGGCTTCAGCGCCGCGCTCTGCTCGGGCGTCAGCGGCTTCGCCGGAGGCGGCTCCGACTGGCAGGCCGCCAGCAGGAGCACCGCCGGGACCAACAGCAGCCTGCGCATCAATATTTGACCCGGAACTCGACGCCGAAGCTCCGGGGCTGCCCCTGGAACTGCTCGACGAACCCGAAATCGGCGAGGTCCACGGCGAAATTGATATATTTCTTCCGCGTCAGGTTCCGCCCGAAAAGCGCCGCTTCCCAGCGCCCGTCCTCGTCCTTGACCGCGATGCGGCCGCCGAGCAGCCAATAGCCCTTCTGCTTCAGCAGCGGATTGTTGTCGGTCGAGAAGAACTGGCTGCTGCGATAGGATACCGACGGCTGAAGCGCGAGCGCGACGGCGTTCGACAGCGGGATCTCGTAATTGGCGACGCCGCTGAAATTGACCTTGGGCGACAGCGCCAGCCGATTGCCCGAATAGTCGGTCCCGGCGCTGACGAAATCCTTGATCTCGGTATCGAGCAGGCCGAGGTTGAGCGTGATGTCGAGCCGGTCGACGGGCCGCGCGATCATCTCGAACTCGGCGCCATAGATGGTCGCATTCGCCGCATTGGCGAGCAGCGAAACTGGGATCGCGCCGGTGTTGATCAGCGTGTAGAGTTGAAGATCCTTGTAATCATAATAGAAGGCCGCGGCGTTGAAGCGCAGGCGCCGGTCGAGCAGCGTCGATTTCAGCCCGATTTCATAGGCGGTGAGCGTTTCCTCGTTGAACGGCTTCGCCTGTTCCTCCGCCTCGACGGGATCGAAGCTCAGATAGCCGCCGTTGAAGCCGCCGCTCTTGAAGCCGGTCGAGATGGTGGCATAGGCCATGACGTCGTCGGTTATGTCATAGTCGAGGCCGACCTTGAACGAGACATTGTCGAAAGACTTGCGATTGTCGAACGCATAGAGCGGCAGGATGCCGCCGGGGACGGGCGCGGTCACGATATTGCCGTCCTCGTCCGAGAAGGTCATGATCTCGTCCTCGAACTGCGCCGCGGCGCGGAAGCGCTTGCGCTCGTAATTGTAGCGGCCGCCGACGGTCGCACGCAGCGACGGCGCCAGCTCGATCTCGGCCTGGCCGAAGATGGCGGCGGCCTCGGTCGTCTGGCGGTTGAGCGTGCGCGAGAAGAGCACCGGCGCGCCGCCGGTCGTCAGGCCTTCCGGATCGGCGCCGCCATCGGGGGTCAGCACGCGCAGGTCGCGGAACAGGTCGCCCGTCTGGTCCTGCTTCAGCACCTCGTGCAGATAATAGCCGCCCGCGACCCAGGTGACGCTGCCGGTCGATCCCGACAGGCGCAGTTCCTGGGTGACGGTCTTCGACCGCACGCCATAAGTGAGGTGGAGCAGCGCGGCGGGGCTGGCGTCCGAATCCTCCTGGTGCAGCTTGTCGTCGAAATCATAGGCGGAGATCGAGGTCAGCGTCACGTCGCCCAGATCCCAGTTGAGCCGTACCGCGGTGCCCCAGCTCTTCGATTTCAGTCGATCGCTGCGGTCGTAATTGCCGTCGTAGAAACCCTCGGGGCTGACATAGCCGAGGAGGTTGCCGCACTGGTTCGCCATGATCGCGTCGGCAGCGCAGGGCGTCGTGAAGCCGGTGTCGGGATCGAGCAGGCCGAGGCTGCGGAATTGCGGCGAGCGCACGTCGACGCGGCCGCCGTGGACGTTGACCAGCGCGTCGAAATTGTCGGTGACGTCGACCGCGAGCTGGCCGCGCAGCGCGAAGCTGCCCTGCCCGTTCTCGCGCCGGCCGGTCAGCAGGTTGTGGATATAGCCGTTCGCATGGGTGCCGGTGCCCGCGATGCGGAAGCGGACGCTGTCCGAGATCGGACCGCCGATCGCGGCCTCGCCGGTGATGGTGTCGAACGAACCATAGGAAAGCGACGCCTGCGCCTGAAAATCGCGGCTCGGCTTCGCCGTGATGAAGTTGATCGCGCCGCCGGTCGCGTTGCGGCCGTACAGCGTGCCCTGCGGCCCCTTGAGCACCTCGACGCGCTCGAGATCGAAAAGCTGGAAGGTCTGCGCGCTCGGCGAGCTGATATAGACTTCGTCCATATAGACGCCGTTCGGGCCCGAATTGTTGCGGTTGGTATCGCTGAGCCCGACGCCGCGAATATAGATGAGCGGCTGGTTGCCCGCGCCGCCCGGAAGCCCGATCTCGAGGTTCGGCACCACTCCGGCGATGTCGGAACTCGACTGGATGCCGAGGTCGGACAGCGCGTCGCCGGCAAAGGCGGTGACCGCAACGGGAACGTCCTGAAGATTCTGCTCGCGCCGCTGCGCGGTGACGACGATGTCGCCGATGCCTTCATCGGCGGGCACCGCGTCCTGCGCTGATGCGATCGCCGGAACGACCAGCGCGCAACCCGTCAGCATCAACAACGCACGACGCCCCGTCTTAACCTGAAAACCCATCGAATTCCTCCCGAGAATGGCAATGTAGTTATCGCTATATTATAGCAATCGCTATAATGGGTCAATATTCACGGTGCGCAGGTCGGCTCGGTTGACTCCTGGGGTGCCGGCCTTGCCGTGCGGACGATTTGGCGCGCGCGGGCGAACGGGTTATGGGTCGGTCAACCCTCGGGTCAGGACCCAGGCCGATGCGGCCGCGCAGGGAGCGATGGAGATACGGGGAGCAATGGCGACACCAGGGCAGGACGCGGCCGGACGGCCCCGCCGATCGACGCGCGAGCGGCTGCTCGACACGGCGGGCGAGTTGCTGGCCGAGGTCGGGATGGATCGCATCTCGACCAATTTGATCTGCGAGCGCGCCGGGCTCACGCCGCCGGCGCTTTATTATTACTTCGCCGACAAGTTCGAGGTGATCGTCGCGCTCGGCGAGCGCCTGATGGATCGCCAGAACGAGGCGCTGGTCCGCTGGCTCGACCGCTACGCGAGCGCGGGCATCCACGCCTATGCCGAGAATAACGAGGAACTGCTCCGCGAGACGGCGGAGATCACCGAGGCCGAACCGGGGGGCGTCTGGATCGAACGTGCGCTGCATTCGAGCCCCCGGCTCGAACATGTCCGCATCGAATCGCACCGCTATGTCACCGACCGACTGACCGATGGTTTCCAGCCATTCCTGCCGGACCGGACCCGCGACGAGGTCTGGCTGCGCATGCGCATGCTCGTCGAGTTCGGCTATGTCGCGACCGAATTGCTCCACGCCGAAAGCGGAATCGCGCGCGACGCCATCCTCGCCGAAACCGCGCGGATGCAGAGGCTCGTCATCCTCGACCTCGTCGACTGATCCCCGCCGGCCTCAGTTGGTCCAATAGACATAATCCTGCCCGTCGCGCCACGGTGCGTCGAGCGGCACGTCGATCCGCACCGGTCCCTCGATCAGTCCCGGCCAGATCGGTTTCGCCATGTCCCTGTTCTGCTGCGCGATCATCGCGGCAAGCTGCGCGACGCGCTGCGGCTCGCGCGCCGACAGGTCGTGCCGTTCGGTCGGGTCGGCGGCCAGATTATAGAGGCGCGCCTTTTCGGGGCGCTTCGTCACCTGCAGCTTCCAGTCGCCCATGCGCACCGCGCGATAGGCGCCCGACCGCCAGTACATCGCCTGCCGCTTCGCCGGCCCGGCCAGGATATCCTCGCTGTCGATGATGCGGTCGGACGGCAGCTTCGCGCCCGCGGCCGCAGCGATGGTCGCGAAGAGGTCGAGATGCCCGGTCATGTCGGCGCGCGTCGATCCCGGCGCGATATGCCCCGGCCAGCGCATGAACAGCGGCGTGCGGATGCCCCCCTCGAAGAAGGTCGCCTTCCACCCGCGATAGGGCGCGTTGAGCCGCGGGATGCCGTTGTACCAGGCGCCGCCATTGTCGCTGGTGAAGATGACGAGCGTGTTGTCGTCGATCCCCTGTTTCTTCAACGCCGCCATCACGTCGCCGATGCGCCGGTCGAGCTGCGCGATCATCGCGCCATAGACGCGCGTCTTGTAGTCCTTGATCTGCGGCAGCTTCGCATAGTCCGCCTTCGTCGCCTGCAACGGCGTGTGCGGCGCGTTGAAGGCGAGATAGAGGAAGAAGGGCCGGTTGCGGTTCGCCGCGATCGCCTTTTCGGCCTCGGCGGCGAAATAATCGGTCATATGCCCGTTGGGATGAAAGCGCTTGCTGCCGTTGAAGGTCACGGCGTGGCGCAGATTGGCCCAGATGAAACGATCGATCGGGTCCCACGGCAGCTTGGCGTTGACCGTGTCGGGGTCGTCGTCGGGCAGGAATTTCGCCCCGCCGGCCAGGATCGCGAGGCTTTCGTCGAAGCCCTGCGCCTGCGGTTGCAGCGCGGGCGATTCGCCCAGATGCCACTTGCCGATATGGATGGTGTGATAGCCCGCCGCCTTCACCGCCTCGGCGATCGTCACCTCACCCGACGGAACGCCCATGTCCGGATAGTCGGGAATATCGTCGGTGATCAGTTCCTTGTGGAATATCGCCTTCAGCGGCCCGACGCCGTCGCCATGCGCGAGGTTTTCCGCGAAAGCGGTGGGAACGGCGGTGAATTCGAAGCCGAACCGCGTCGGATAGCGCCCGGTCATCATCGCGGCGCGCGACGGCGAACAGGTCGCGTTGGCGGCGTAGGCGGTGGTGAAATTCAACCCCTCGCGCGCGATCGCGTCGATGTTCGGCGTCTGGACGATCCCGCCCGCGACCCCGCCGCCGTTGAGGCTGATGTCGTTGAAACCCATGTCGTCGGCGACGATCAGGATGATATTGGGGGGGCGCTCGCCCGCCGGCGGCGCCTCCGGCCCCTGCTGCCACGACACCGCGCGATTGGGCTGCATCGGGTCCCGCCAGTCCTGGATCAGTCCCGGCAGGCGGAACTTGTTCGCCTCGAACGCCCAATAACCCCCCGCTCCCGCCAGCGCGAGCACGCCGAGCGCCACCCATCTCTTTCGCATCCTGCCCTCCCCACTTATCCGAATGTCAGAACCGCGATGTGACCGAAGGCCGCCGCGAGCGCGAGCGCCAGCCCGACGGTGACGCGCGGGCTGGCGTAAAAGCCGATCTGGCGCTGCGTCGGGAAGGAAAAGGTCGATTCGATCCCCAGCGTCTTGTTCGGATGCACGGCGCGGAAGGCGGGGTCGCCCGCCATGCGGACCAGGTCGCGGCGGCTGCGGTAGCGCATCGTACCGACAAGCGACCAGCCGGGGTCGGCGGGCGTATTCCACGCGTCGATATAGCCGCCGACCTTGCGCCCGACGAACAGCGGATGGCCGCCGCGCGCGATCAGGCCGCGCACGAACGGCTGCGAATAGCGACGCAGCCACTCGCTGCCCTCGCGCGCCGTGCCGCTCGCCGGGTCGGTGACGAGTCCGGGCCGGGTTCGCACGAGGTTGACCATCACGAATTCGCGACCATCGTCGGCTTCCAGAAAGGCGCGCAGCCGCCCGGCATCGTTGCCGGTTTCCGCCATGCGCGGCCCCAGCGTCGCGAGGAAAGCCTCGATCTCCTCGCCGCGCAGCGGGCGGCGGATACCGTCGTAGAACAGCAGGAAGGCAAGCCAGAGGAGCAGCGCGCCCGCCCAGATCGCCGCCAGCGCCGTCTCCGGTCCGGTCATCGCCTCTCCCCCTCTCTTCGGTTGCCCCGAAACAATTGACACTCTATGTGTCATTATATTCATGGCGACGCAAGACGGTTCGGCGTCACCCATTGACCCCGGCGGCAAGCTGGGCCAGCGGAGGCGGCATGGCGACGCAAACGAAGAAGCGGGAGACGAAGGCGGCGCGGCCGGAGCGCATCGACGGGCGGCGCGAGCGCAGCCGGTCGAGCCACAAGCGCATCGTCGAGGCGATGATGGAACTGATCGCCGGCGGCGACCTGATGCCGAGCGCGGCGCGCGTCGCCGAGGAAGCGGGGATCGGGCTGCGCACCGTGTTCCGCCATTTCGACGACATGGATTCGCTCTACAGCGAGATTTCGGCGACCGTCGCCGAGCGGGTGATGCCGATCGTCACCGCGCCTTATCGAGGCGGGGACTGGCGCGCGCATGTCCGCGATCTGGTCCGGCGCCGCGTGCGGGTGTTCGAGACGATGCTGCCCTTCCGCCTCGCCGCGAACATCAAGCGCTATCAGTCGCCGTTCCTGATGGCCGAATATGGCCGGGTGATCACCGTCGAGCGCGAACTGGTGCTCCGTCTGCTGCCCGACGCCGTCGCCGCCGACCGGATCGCGAGCGAGGCGCTGTGCGCCGCGCTGTCGTTCCAGACCTGGCGCGCGATGCGCCACGACCAGGGCCTGCCCGCGGAAGAGGCGGGAACGGTGATGGCGCATATGGTCGAGGCGCTGCTCGCCGTCGCGCCCGCGGGAGAAAACCGGTGACCGGCCGCGCCGCGCTGCTGTCGCTCGGCGCGCTGGCCGTGCTCGCTGCCTGCGGCAAACCGAAGGCGGAGCGGCTCGCCGAGGTGCAGCCGCCCGAATGTCCCGCAATGCCTGCGGCCGATTATGTCTGGATTCCCGGCGCCACCTTCACCATGGGCGCCGACGTGACGCTGCCCGAGGAAGCGCCGGCGCGCGCCGTGACGGTCAAGGGCTTCTGGATGGCGACGCACGAAGTCACCAACGCCGAATTCGCCGAATTCGTGAAGGCGACCGGCTACAAGACGCTGGCCGAGAAGGACCCGCCCAGGCTGCCCGGTGCGCCGCCCGAAATGCTGGTCCCCGGTTCGGCGGTGTTCGCGGCGCCGACCGACGGCAACCCCAATTGGTGGCGCTGGGTGGTCGGGGCCGAGTGGCGCCATCCCGAAGGGCCGAAGACGGGCATCGCGGATCGCGACCGCGACCCGGTGGTGCAGATCGGCTTCGAAGACGCGCTCGCCTATGCGCGCTGGAGGGGCAAGGCGCTGCCGAGCGAGGAGCAATGGGAACTGGCGGCGGCGACCGGCGGCGCACGGCGCGACATGCCGGTCGATGCCGATGGCCGCCCGCTCGCCAACTATTATCAGGGAGTCTTTCCGGTCCGCGATCTCGGCACCGACGGTTTCAGGGGCCGGGCGCCGGTCGCCTGCTTTCCCGCCGACAACCACGGGGTTCACGACCTGATCGGCAATGTCTGGGAATGGACGACCAGCGCTCTCGACACCGACCGCCCCGATCCCGAGCGCAATGTCATCAAGGGCGGCAGCTTCCTGTGCGCGGCCAATTATTGCGCGCGCTATCGCCCCGCGGCGCGCCAGTTTCAGGAACGCTCGCTAGGCACCGATCACATCGGCTTTCGCCTGATCGACACGACGCGCCCGCCGCCGCCGGATCAGCAGCCAGCCCAGCGCTGAGATCGCGACGAGCGCCCCCCCGAGCACCAGCGCCGCCTGGATCGCGCGCTTGCGCCCCTGCTTGCGCCACGCATAGAGGTTGATCTGATCGTCGGCGGTGTAGCCCGCCGGCATTTCGAGCACCCCGTTCGCCTTGGCAAAGGCCGCGTAATCGGCGCGCATCGCGGTGAAGCGGTCGGGCATCGTCCGCGACAGGTCGCGCGTCTCGCCGGGGTCGGTGCGGATGTCGAACAATTGCCATCGCCCGTCGCCGGTCGGCGGCAGGTTGCGCACCAGCTTGTAGTCGCCGCGGAACAAGGCGGCGTTGCCCGACAGTTCATAGCCGATCGGCGTGTCGCCATGGACGCTGCCCGCCGCGCCGGCAAGCATCGGCACCAGGCTGCGTCCGGCCAGCGGTTCGACCCGCCGGCCTTCCCATGTCCCGCCGTGTGCCGGAACGCCGGCGAGTTCGGTCAGCGTCGGCACGATGTCGGTGACGTGCGCCAAGCCGTCGCTGATCGCGCCCGCGCGGACCCGCGGATGGCCGGGCCATGCGATGATGAGCGGCACGCGCAGCCCCCCCTCGGTCGCACTGAACTTGTAGCCCGACAGCGGCGACGCCGCCGCGCTCGCCCAGCCGGGACCGATGGCGCTGAAGCTGTGCCGGCGGCCGATGTTCGCGATCGACGTGTCATATTCCATCCCCAGGAACAGCCGGTTGCGCAGCCGGTTATAGGGATCGAGCGGTTCGGGTCCGTTGTCCGACAGGAAGACGAAGATCGTGTTGTCGTAGTCGCCGCTCGCCTTCAGATGCGCGACGAGACGGCCGATCTCGCGGTCCATCGCGGTCGCCATGCCGGCATAGGCCTGCATCGTGCGCGTCGCCGCCCTGCGTTCGTCGGCGTCGAGCGCCTTCCAGTCGCGGGTGGTCGCCATCGTCACCATCGGCGCGCCCGCGGGCACGATGCCGAGCGCGGCGGCGCGGCGGGCCCGCGCCTCGCGCAGCGCCGTCCAGCCGTCGCGATACAGACCCGCATAGCGCGCGATGTCGCTGTCGGGCGCCTGCACGGGAATATGGTTGGCCAGGAAATTGACCGAGGCGAGGAAGGGTTTGCCGCTCGCGCGGTCGGCCTCGATATAGTCGATCATCGTCTGCACGACGAAGCGCGACGAATAATAATCCTTGGGCAGTTTGCCGGGCTTGCCGTTGTCGGTCCAGTTCGCCTTGTCGTACATGCCCTCGATCGGGCGCTGGTCGAAATTGTCGGCGCCCGCATCGGCGAGACTGAAGGCGCGGTCGTAGCCGCGCGCCTCGGGCAGCCGCGTCGCATCGCTGCCCAAATGCCATTTGCCGGTCAGGTACGTGCGATAGCCCGCCGCCTTCAGCATCTGCGCGATGGTGACGACGCTGTGATTCATCACCGTGTCGTATCCGGGCTTGCCGCGATGCGCGTCGGGGATCGTCTCGGGCATGTTGCCCAGCCCGGCGCGGTGATTCATCACCCCGGTCTGGAGCATCGCGCGCGTCGGCGAACAGGACCCCGCGGCATGGAAGTTGGAAAAGCGCACCCCCGCCTTCGCGAGCGCATCGATATTCGGCGTCGCATAGCCGGCGCCGAACGAGCCGACGTCCGAAAAGCCCCAGTCGTCGGCGAGCAGGATGACGATATTGGGATGGCGCGGCGGTGCCGGGGCGCGCTGCGCCGCAGCCGGCACCGCCGCGAGCAGGGCGCCGACGGCCAGGAGCCCGGCGCGGCGAACGACGGCCATGCGGTCCGGCCCCCCGCCGGTTTCCACGCGCACAGCCATCGCTCCCTCCCTGCTGTTATATTGGCACTATCCATGCCAATATATCGACACATGCGCAAGGGGGCGTCGCAAGATGGAGGTGCAGTTGGAGCGGCGTGGGTTATGGCCAGCGGAGATTCGGTTTCCGCACACTTATCCTCCCGTCGTCATGCTGAACTTGTTTCAGCATCCATGGCCCGGCCTTCCCTACTGCGCCGCCTTCTATTCAAGGGCAGACCGTGGACCCTGAAACAAGTTCAGGGTGACGAAACATAGAGAGCAAACGCGTTACTTCCATTCCGGACGGGGAAAGTCGGTGATTCAGCTGAGGGTCCCTATGCCTCGCGCCACCGCGCGGGCAGCGTGATCTCGCAGATCAGGCCGCCGGGTTCCCAGCGGCGTTCGATCGTGCCGCCCAGATTGTTGCGCACGCTGCGTTCCATCAGCAGCGTGCCGAAACTCGTCCGTTCGGGCGGGGCGACGGCTCGCAGGCCGCCCGATTCGGTCCAGGTCAGGCGCAGCAGGCGCGGGTCGGCATCCTCGTCGTCCTGCGTCCATTCGATATCGACGCGGCCCTTTTCGGCCGACAGCGCGCCGTGTTTTGCGGCGTTCGTCGCCAGTTCGTTGAACAGCAGCGCCATCGCCACCAGTGCATTTTCGGGGAGAAGCAGATCGGGTCCGGACCAGCGGATGCGCGGAAAGGATGCCTCCACCTCGCGCAGCAGCGCATGCATCGACCCGGTCATGAAATTGGCGCCCAGCAGCACGTTCTGCGCCCGGTTGAGCGCGTCGAGCCGGCTGCTGATCCGGTCGACATAATCGTCGACGTCGCGCGCCGACTGGCGCGTCAGCGAGATGATCGCCCCGACCGTCGCGAACAGGTTCCGCATCCGGTGATGAAGCTCGCGCATCAGCAGGTTGGCGTTTTCCTGCCGGCTTTTCTGTTCGGTGATGTCGACGCTGATCCCGGTCAGCATCGCATCGTCCGCCCGCACGTCCCAGTCGCCGCGCGCCGCGATCCAGCGCACCCCGCGCTCGGGATGGCAGATGCGATATTCGGTCGCATAGGGATCGCCGGTGTCGATCGATTCGTCGAGGACGCGGCGCGCCGCCGCGCGGTCGTCGGGATGGACCCGGGCGAAGAATCCCTCGCCGGTCGACAGCGCGGTCTGGAAATCGGCCCCCCACAGCTCGGCGGTCGCGCCGCGCCAGCGCAGCTGATCGGTGCGCGGATCGAGCTGCCAGGTGGCGATGCACGAGAAATCGAGCGCGCGTTCGAGCATGCGGCGCGCCGCGTCGCGCTCGGCAGCGGTGCGGCGCAGTTCGGCCTCGGCCATGATGATCGCCGCGAAATCACGCAGCCGGCCGAGCAAACGCGCGTCGAGCGCAGGACGCGACTTGCGGTCGATGATGCACAGCGTTCCAAGCGCGACGCCGTTATGGGCCAGCAACGGCACACCGGCATAGAAGCGGATGCCGGGCTCGCCGGTGACGAGCGGATCGTCGCGGAAGCGCGGGTCGAGCGCAGCGTCGGGAACAATCAGCGCCTGCTGGTCGGCAACGACATGGCGGCAGAAGCCGATGTCGCTCGGGATTTCGGCGAGGTCGAGCCCGTGCGCCGACTTGAACCATTGCCGGCGGTCGTCGAGCAGCGAGACCAGCGCGATCGGCGCGTCGAACAGGTCGGCGACCAGCTTCGTCACCCGGTCGAAAGCGGGGTCCGGACCGCTGTCGAGAATGTGATATTCGCGCAATGTATCGAGCCGGCGACGTTCGTCGCGCACTGCCTCGCTGTCCCCACCGTCGGCCAATGCCTGTCCCTTGCTGCGATCCGGCGTGTCCGCGCCGTTTGTCACCCCGGGCCGCTTTGCCATGAATCCGGTTCCCAAATCAAAGCCTGGGGGTCCGAAATCGCAAAAAGGTCGCAAATTCACCCGCTTGCGCCGAACCCATGTCGCGTCCCGGCTATGTCTACGCATCGCGACGCGACAAGTTGCAGCGCGGCGCCATGCTTTTTTGCGCGCGAAAAGCGGAACCTGCGCAGGCGAGCCGCGTATGACTCAATCAAAGAGGGAGCTTCCAACATGCCATTGGGCGAAGAAATCCGCGGGCACCTGCCCTTCCTGCGCCGCTATGCGCGCGCGCTCACCGGCAGCCAGTCGCATGGCGACCATTTCGTCCATACCTTGCTGGAAGTCATCGTCGCCGCGCCCGACGAGATCCGGTCGGGCCAGGGCATCCGCATCGACCTCTATCGCTGCTTCCACCGCATCTGGGAAAGCGCCTTCATCGAGGATGGCGAGGTCGACGGCGACGCCGCGGAGGACCCGCTCGTTCGCGCCGCCAATCGCCGCCTCGCGCGCATCACGCCGCTGGGGCGCCAGATTCTGCTGCTGACGGCGCTCGAGGGATTTTCGGTCGAAGAGGCGGCGATCGTCACCGGCACCGACGTCGCGACGGTCGAAAGCCTGCTCGACGAGGCGGTCGCCGACCTCGACCGCGAATCGCGCACCTCGGTCCTGATCATCGAGGACGAGCCGCTGATCGCGATGGAGCTGGAGCAGATCGTCCGCGACCTCGGCCATCGGGTCGCCGGGATCGCGACGACCCACGACGACGCCGTCGCGGCGTTCGAGCGCAGCGAGGCGGGGCTGGTGCTTGCCGACATCCAGCTTGCCGACGGGTCCTCGGGGATCGATGCGGTGCAGGACATATTGGCAATCGCGCCGGTTCCGGCGATTTTCATCACCGCCTTTCCCGAACGGCTGCTCACCGGCAACCGCATCGAACCGACCTTCCTGATCTCGAAACCCTTCCGCGAAAATACGGTGCGCGCCGCGATCAGCCAGAGCCTGCTCTTCACGCCGCAACTCGCAGCCTAGGACGGATTGCCATTCAGCTCTGACGGCCTGCAAATGGCGGCGTTTCGCGCTTCCGCTGCTCACGTGCCGTCAGCACGCGGGAGCACGTGGTTTTGTTTTGCGAAAAAAACTGAATCCCCACAGGCTATAGAACATCGTGCGTTAAATCTGAACCGCTCCCCCTGAGCCTGTCGAAGGGGGCAGTCCTTTCTTTTGACGCCGCAAGAAGGACCGTGCTTCGACAAGCTCAGCACGAACGGAAACAGAGGTGATCCAGATTTCCGGCTCACCGCTCCAGGCTTTGTCCTGTTTGATTGAATCAAGCCCCTCCCTTTCAGGGGGGGAACCTATCATGCCGCTTCAACCCGAACGGGACAGGCCATACGGCATATTCACCCCCCGGCGGGTCCGTTCGCAGTCAGATCGTCGACCGTGCCCATGATGGCGGCAAAGGCCTCGCTCGCCGGCAGTTCGTCGGCGCTGCGCAGCGGCATCTGCCCGCTGTCGAGAATCGCGTGCAGCGCGGCGCGCGCGCGCGACACGCGGCTCTTCATCGTGCCCACCGCCACGCCGCAGATTTCGGCACCCTCGTCATAGGACAGCCCCCCCGCGCCGATCAGCACCAGCGCCTCGCGCTGATCGACCGGCAGCAGCATCAGTGCGCGCTGCACGTCGGCCAGGTGCAGGCTGTCGTCCTGGTCGTCGGGCGCGACCAGCATCCGCTCGGCCGCTAGCTCGTCGTAGTCGGCGGTGAATTTCCGGCGCCGCATCTGCGACAGGAAACAATTGCGCAGGATGACGAAGGCCCAGCTCTTCATGCTCGACGGGCCCGGGACATATTGGGCGCGCGCCTTCCACGCCTTCAACATCGTTTCCTGCACCAGATCGTCGGCGAGGTCGGCATTGCCGCACAGGCTGCGGCCGAAGGCGCGCAGATGCGGCAGCAGCGCCGCGAGCTCGCGCTTGAAACTGGCGTCGTCGAGCGGACCGGAGGGGGCGATGTCGGAGGTGCGGCTCATGGTCGGCGCCGATCGGGACGCAAGAGCCGCGCGGAAGAAAAATCATGCATTCCGTCGTTACTTAGCGGGTGGCGCCGCCGATGCAAAGCCTATCGCACCGGTGGCAAATACCTAGGGTCAGGGCCCCTTAATGGCGCGTTCGAGGTTTGAAGCGATTTTGCTCAGGGCGAGGAGGAAAGGCGCAGGAGTATGAATATATTTCGAGACTTGTCGACGAAGCCATGGGCAAAATCGGTCAAATCCCCCCTCCCGCATAACTGGGGGGACGCCGAAATGGCTTCGATCTCGGGCCCGCGGCCTTGCGGGTAGCGATGCTACCCGCTGCACCCGCCCGAACCCGATATCTTCGCCATTTCGACGCCTCGAACGTGCCATTAAGGGGTCCTGACCCTAAGGTCAGGGCCGCACGCACGCGGACCCGCGCCCGCTTACTGTGGTTTTAGGGCAACGCATCTCGTCGCAAAAAATCGGACGCGGGGAACCTGCGGCCCCCTCTGTCGTTGCTTCGGAATGGCAACGCACGGAGAAAACAGGATCAACGGCGCACATGCGCCCGGCCGCGCTGTCGACGCGCCACGCCGGATGCACGGTGGCTTTCCGGGGACGGGAAGCGACCAGTGGCACCGGACGCTGACGGGCCGCCAGTCGCCCGAGCCGGTCAGCGCCAGGCTGCGCATGATCTATGGCAACATCGTCGCGGAAAAACTGCCCGACGGGATGCTCGATCTCTTGTCCCAGCTCGATCAGAAAAGCCCGACCAAGGAATGACCCGAACCCAAGCTGCGGCGCCATCGCAGGACGACAAGCGTTTGACCGATGGCGAATTCAAGACGCTGCTCGCCGGCGTCATTCCGCACCTGCGCGCCTATGGCCGCAGCCTGTCGGGCAATCCAGACCTCGCCGACGACCTGACGCAGGACACGATGGTCAAGGCCTGGGCCTCGCGCGACCGGTTCGAGCGCGGCACCTCGATCAAGGCGTGGACCTTCGTCATCCTGCGCAACACCTTTCTGTCGCAGATGCGCCGCAACAAATTCCGCGGCGATTACGACGAACTGGCGGTCGAGCGCACATTGTCCACCCCCGCCTCGCAGGAAGAGGCGAGCGAGATGGCCGATCTGCAGCGCGCGCTGATGGAATTGCCGCAGGACCAGCGCGAGGCGCTGATCCTCGTCGGCGCGGGCGGCCTGTCCTATGAGGAAGCGGCGAGCATCTGCGACTGTGCGCTCGGCACGATGAAGAGCCGGGTTTCGCGGGCGCGCGGCGCGCTCGAGGAGATCATGACGCGCGGCCAGTTCTCGCAGAAGCGCGCCGACGCGCCCCCGGCGAGCGAGGCGATGGACGCGATCATGGACAGCGTCGAAACCATCGCCGCGCGCCGCGAGGAATCGCGGCGCTGACGGTGACGCCGTGTTCCCGCACAGGCGGGGACCCGGAGCCATGCGAGGCCACTCTGGCTTCCGCCTCGCGGAAGCACGCGGCTTTTCGACGACTTCGGCGCCAGAAGAGTTGTGCCGCACCGCCCTCTCCACTCTCTCCCGCTCGACATTCGGCCGATCGCGCGCCAGACTGCGTCCGTCTCCCCAGCCAAGCGAGTATTTGCGATGATGAAGCTTCCAGCCCTCGCCCTTTCCGCCGCGATGATCGTCGCCGCCTGTTCGACCGGCCCGGCGAGCAACGCCGCCGACAATGCGCGGCTCGACGCTTCGGGCGAGCAACCCGCGGCGCCGCTTGCCGACGCGCCCTTCACCGTCGAGACGGCGGCGGCCTTCGACGAGCCCTGGGCGATGACCTTCCTTCCCGGCGGACGGCAGGCGCTCGTCACCGAACGCGCGGGCAAGCTGAAGCTGTGGCAGGAAGACGGGGCGACGCTGGACATCGCAGGCGTTCCGCCGGTCGCCTACGGCGGGCAGCGCGGATTCGGCGACGTCATCCTCGCGCCCGATTTCGCGACCACCGGCACCATCTATCTGAGCTGGGTCGAGGCGGGCGACGGCGACAATTTCGGCGCGGTCGTCGGCACGGCGAAGCTGCTTCAGGGCGACGCGCCGCGGCTCGACGGCCTCCGCATCATCTGGAGACAGGACCCCAAGGTGCCGGGCCGTGGCCATTTCTCGCACCGCCTCGCCTTCTCGCCCGACGGCAAGCATCTCTTCATCACCTCCGGCGAGCGGCAGAAATTCGACCCGGCGCAGGACATGAAGGCCAATCTCGGCAAGGTCGTCCGGCTGAACCCCGACGGCAGCGTTCCCGCCGACAATCCCTTTGCCGCGCAGGGCGGCGTCACCGCGCAGATCTGGTCGCTCGGCCACCGCAACCTGCTGGGGCTGACCTTCGACGGCGCCGGGCGGCTGTGGAACCAGGAAATGGGGCCGAAGGGCGGCGACGAGGTCAATCTGGTCGAACGCGGTGCCAACTACGGCTATCCGATCGTGTCGAACGGCGACCATTATGACGGCAAGCCGATCCCCGACCATGCGACCCGCCCCGAATTCGCTGCGCCGAAGCTGTGGTGGAATCCGTCGGTCTCGCCGGGCGGGCTCGCCTGGTACGGCGGCGACCTCTATCCCGGCTGGAAGAACAGCCTGCTGATGGGCGCGCTGTCGGGACAGGGCCTGATCCGCATGCGCGTCGACGGCGAGCGGCTGCACAAGGCCGACCGCTGGGATTTCGGCACCCGCATCCGCGAGGTCGAGGTGCGCGAGGACGGCAGCGTCTGGCTGCTCAGCGACGGCAAGGACGGCAAGCTGCTGAAGCTGGTCCCGAAGGGCTGATCCCGCGCGGGCGCATGCCATGATCCGCACCCTGCTCTCGCGCCGCGCCGAATGGCCGGCCCGCGTTCCCGATCCCGACGCGCCGCCGCCGCTCGGCCTGTTGTGGCGTGAGGTCGCGGCGCTGCTGCGCGCGCTGGGCGGACGCATCCGCCCGATGCCGCCGGAACCCAACCCCGACAGCCCCTGGCCGCCGGTGATGGTCCTTCCCGGCTTCCTCGCCGGCGACTGGTCGACCAAGGGGCTGCGCGCCGACCTGCGCCGCGCGGGCTTTCGCTGCTATGCCTGGGGCCTCGGCTTCAATCGCGGCGCCACCGCCGACATCATCGAGCGGATCGACACGCGCGTCCAATGGATCATCGACCGCACCGGCCGCGCGCCCGCGCTCGTCGGCTGGAGCCTCGGCGGCATCTATGCCCGCGAATATGCGAAGCATCACCCCGGCCGGGTGGCGCGCGTCGTCACGCTGGGATCGCCCTTTTCGGGCAGCCGCCGCGCCAATCGCGCGTGGCGGCTCTATCACCTGATCGCGCGCCATCCGGTCGACAATCCGCCGATCGACTTCCACCCCGCCCCGCGCCCTGAGATGCCGACCTTCGCCCTGTGGTCGGCGCATGACGGGGTCGTCGCGGCGGCGAGCGCGCGCGGTTTGCCGCACGAAAGCGATCGGCAGGTCGAGGTCGATTGCGGCCATATGGGCTTCGCCTATGCCCCGACCTCGGTCGCCGCGATCGCCGAAGCGCTGACCGAAGAGGTCGCGGCGCGCGATCAGCAGACGTCGATCCGGTAGTCGGCGCCCGCGCGCCACGCGAACAGCATGCGCCCCGGCCGCCGGCCTGCCCGCCCCGTCGGCACGAAGCCGATCCGGCGCAGCAGCGCTTCGGAGCGCGCATTGCCCGGACGGCATTCGGCGACGATCGTGCCGCCGGGCCGCGCCGCCGCCAGATCGCGCACCACCGCCGCGACCGCCTCGCGCGCGAGGCCCCGGCCACGCGCCGCAGCGGCGAACCAGTATCCGACCTCGTGATCGCGGCCGCGGCGATGCACCCCGATCACGCCGATCAGCGCCGCGCCTTCGCGCACGGCGTAAAAGACGTCATCGCCGCCCGAACGCGCGATCAGCGCGCGGGCATCGGCCTCGGTGAACGGGGTGGGCAGGAAATGCACCTGCTCGGTCACCGACGCATCGGTGATCGCGGCGAGCGCGGGCGCGTCGGCGGCGTCGAGCCGGTCGATGCGGCAGCGCGCGGTGGTCAGGCGGATCAATGTCTCTGTCATCTTGCGGCTTTCCGAAAGGGCGCGCCGTGGCAGAGAGGGTGTGGTTTCGGGATGATGACCAGGCGCCTTCCGACACGGCGGCGATGGTCATGATAGGTGATGCCATGCCGCTCCTTAGGTAAAGGAGCGCCAATATGCCTTGAAACGTGGGGATCGGTCGCTGGTCATCACGGCGGCGCGTCTAGCATCCCCGCGCGCGCCGATCAAGTCGGCTTGACTCGTGTCCATCACGCACTAATTTAAGTTACATGAAACGCGACAGCCGTCTTTCGGGCGTTCTCCATATCTTGCTCCACATGGCGGACGCAGGGGAACCGCGAACGTCCGAACAGCTGGCAAAGGCGATGCGGACCAACCCCGTCGTCGTTCGCCGCCTGCTGGGCGGGCTGCGCGACGCGGGGCTGGTGCATTCGGAGAAAGGGCATGGCGGGGGATGGACGGTCGCGCGAAACCTGGCCGCGATCAGCCTGGCCGACATCTATCGCGCGATCGGCCGTCCGGCGCTGATCGCAATGGGGAATCGCGACGATGCGCCCGACTGCCTCGTCGAACAGGCCGTGAACGCAGCCCTCGAGGCAAGCTTTCGCGAGGCAGAGGCGTTGCTGCTCGCACGGTTCGAACGGGTGACGCTGGCCGCGCTCGCCGACGATTTCCACGCGCGCCTCGCCGCGCTCCCCACTGCCTGCAAGGACCCTGTTCATGGCTGAAGCCATCCAATATTTCCTCGACCATTTCAAAGACCCCGAAACGGTCGAGCACTATGCCGACGGCCCGCGCCGCTTCGTGCCCGGTATGGACGGCCTCCATCGCATGACCGGGCTGCTGCTGGCCGAGCATGTTCCCGAGCGCGGGCATGTGCTGGCGCTGGGTGCGGGCGGCGGACTGGAGCTCAAGGCGATGGCGGAGGCTCACCCCGGCTGGCGCTTCACCGGCGTCGATCCGGCCGGGCCGATGCTGGCGATGGCCGCGCAGATGCTCGGGCCGAACGCGGCGCGTGCGAATCTGGTCGAGGGTGTCATCGACGATGCCCCCGCCGGTCCCTTCGACGGCGCCACCTGCCTCCTCACCCTGCATTTCCTCGACCGCGACGAACGGATACGCACGGCGGCGGCGGTCCGCGAACGCCTGCGCCCCGGGGCGCCCTTCGTCGTCGCGCACGGCAGCTTCCCCCAGGAACCCGGCGAGCGCGACCGCTGGCTCGACCGCTATGCCGCCTATGCCGTCGCTTCGGGTGCCGATCCCGGTGCGACGGCGAAAGGACGCGATGCGGTGGCCCGCCACGTCGCCATGCTGTCGCCCGAAGAGGATGAGGCGGTCCTGCGCGCCGCAGGCTTTTCCGGCGTCGCGCTGTTCTATGCCGCCTTCACCTGGCGCGGCTGGGTCGCTTATGCCTGACGGTCAGAGCGTCCGATACAGGACCAGCGCGTCGACGAACCCGTGCGCCGGGTGATCGAACGCGCCCGGCAGGCGTCCCACAACCTCGAACCCCAGCCTTTGCCAGAGCCGGACCGCGCGGTCGTTGGAGGAGACGACGAAATTGAACTGCATCGCGCGAAAGCCGCGCGCCCTGGCGCGCTCAACCGAATGATCGCACATCGCCCGCGCGATGCCGCGCCCGGTCGCGGCGGCTGCGGTCATATAGCCGCAATTGCACACATGGGCGCCGCCCCCCGCCTGGTTGGCGCGCAGATAATAGGTGCCGAGCACCGCCCCGTCGACCTCGGCGACGAACACCTCCTTGTCGGCCCCGAACCAATAGGCGAGGGCCTGTTCCTCCCCCATGTCGCGATCGAGCGCATAGGTATCGCCGGCCCGGATCGTCGGCCCGATGATCGCCCAGATGGCGGCCGCGTCGGCCGGGGTGGCGGATCGTATCTGCATGGCCGCCGTGCCTATCGCGCCGCCGCCGCGCCAGCAAGCACCGCGACGGCTGGACGCGCCCAGCCGGGCGGCATATCCCCGTGGGGCGAGGAGCGCCTGCCATGAGCTATGTCTATCTTTTCATCGCCATCGTGTCGGAGGTCGTCGCAACCTCCTTTCTGAAGGAATCGCACGGCTTCACCCGGCTCGGCCCGTCACTCGTCACGATCGTCGGCTATGCCGTCGCCTTCTATTGCCTGTCGCTGACGCTGCGCGCGATGCCCACGGGTGTCGCCTATGCGATCTGGTCGGGCGTCGGCATCGTGCTGATCGCGACCGTCGCCTGGCTGTTCCAGGGGCAGAAGCTCGACACGCCCGCGATCGTCGGCATGGCGCTGATCATCGCCGGGGTGATCGTGATGAACGTCTTTTCGGAAAGCCTTGCACAATAGCGCGGGGCCATCACGCCTCCACCGGCCGCCGCATGACGAAGGTGCCGGGGCCATAGGGACCGTCGGCGCCCGGCGCGGCATAGGCAAACCCCAGGCGCTGCCAATAGGCGTCGGCACCGCCCACCGCGACCAGTTCGATCACCGGCAGGCCCGCCGCCCGCGCGAGATTCCGGACCAGCGCGACCGCCGCCTCCCCCGCCCGCTGGCCGCGCGCCGCGGGCAGAAGCGCGATGTCGTGGAGATAATAGCTGTCGGGTTCCGCCGGGAGAGCGCCCAGCGCGGCCCCGAGCTTCGGCGGCGCTCCGAGCCGCCACGGATGGGTGACGAGATAGCCGATCGCCGTCCCTTCGCCCTCAAACCCCCTGCTTTCGAGGATATGGCACCCCTGCGGATAGAGGGCGAGCCGCTCGGCATAGGTCGCCAGCGGTTCGGTGAAGGCGCCGTGCACGGTATCGGACATCGCGGCGACCGCGGGCAGGTCGTCGGCACGCATCGGGCGCCACGTCGCCGCGCCGCCGCTCATGGCTTGTCCAGAAAGGGCGCGACGACAGCGGCCGTCACCCGCAGCGGCCGCCCGCTCGCCTTGTCGAGCAGCGCCCACACCGTCCGCGCGCGAACATGGACCCGCCCATCCGCGCCAGTGAATTCCATGAAACGATCGAACTTCGCGCCCTGCGGCGCATCGGCGACCCACGTCCGCGCGGTGACGCTCTCACCCGGCCCCAGCGCGCGCAGATAGTCGATCTCGTGCCGCACCACGACCCAGACATAGGCATCCTTGTGGCTCTGCGGCGCCGCGGTATCCCAGTGCGCGGTCGCGACCTGCTGGATCCACTGGACCCAGACCGCATTGTTGACATGGCCGAGTTCGTCGATCGTGTCGGGCGTGGCGGTGAGGGAGAGGGTGAAGTCTTTCATCTCGATCCTCGCATGAAAGGGCATCCCACAATCGTCATGCTGAACTTGTTTCAGCATCCATGGCCTGCGCTTTCGACAAACCCGGCGTTTCGTTCAAAGTCAGGGCCATGGACCCTGAAACAAGTTCAGGGTGACGGGGCGGGAAAGGCTCCTCCCACAGGCAGAAGGGGGGGCGATTTACGCCAGCTCGACCGTCGTCACCATATAGCCCGCGTCGCGCAGCGCCCGGACCAGCTTGTCGAGATGCTCGCGGTCGCGCGCCTCGCACTCGATGTCGGTGATCAGCCCCTTGGCGGGCAGCGTCGTGAAGATGCGCTGATGATAGATTTCGATGATGTTCACCTGCTCGGCGTTGAACACCTCCATCACCTTGAACAGCGCCCCCGGCCGGTCCTGCAGCCGGATGCGCAGCCGCGCGATGCGGCCCGACCGCGCAAGGTCGCGCAGCAGCACGTTGGCGAGCAGCCGCGTGTCGATATTGCCGCCGGTCAGGACGAGTCCGACCTTGCGCCCGGTGAACTCCTCCGGATGCGCGAGCATCGCCGCGAGGCCTGCCGCGCCCGCGCCCTCCACCACCGTCTTCTCGATCTGGAGCAGCAGGCTGACCGCGCGCTCCAGATGCCGTTCGGCGACGAGCACGATATCGTCGTTGAGCTCGGCAACGAGGCGGCGGGTATAGGTCCCCGGCTCCTTGACCGCGATCCCCTCGGCCAGCGTATCGCCCTCGCACGCCATGTCGACGCCGTTGAGTTCGGCGTACATCGAGGGATAAAGCTCGGCCTGCACCCCGACGAGACGGATGTCGTTCTTGATCCCGCGCGCCGCGGTTCCCATGCCGCTGAGCAGTCCGCCGCCGCCGATCGGCACGATCAGCGTATCGAGCTCGGGCACGTCCTCGAGCATTTCGAGCGCCACCGTCCCCTGCCCCGCCGCGGTGTGCGGATGGTCGAACGGATGCACGAAGGTCAGCCCGCGTTCCTTTTCCAGTTCGCGCGCATGGGCATAGGCGTCGTCGAACTTCTCGCCGAACAGCACGATCTGCGCGCCGTGGCTCGCGGTCTGCGACACCTTCACCTGCGGCGTCGTCTTCGGCATGACGATGGTCACGGGGACGCCCAGCCGCTTGCCGTGATAGGCCAGGCCCTGCGCATGATTGCCCGCCGACGCCGCGATCACCCCGCGCGCCTTCGCCTCTTCGCTGAGCAGCAGCAGCGCGTTCAGCGCGCCGCGTTCCTTGTAGGCGGCGGTGAATTGCAGATTCTCGAACTTCAGCCACACCTCGGCGCCGACGAGTTCCGACAGCGTCTGCGACTTCAGCGTCGGCGTGCGAACGACCGCACCCATAATTCGCCCCGCCGCCGCGCGCACGTCGTCGAGCGTGATCGCCGAGAAATCGGCGGCGGAGGTCAGGGTGAGTTGATCGGTCATAGCGCTGCGCCCTAACCCCATCTGGCGCGGCACGCAAACCATGGTTATGGACCGGTGCATGAGCGAACGGACATTGCGCGTCACATTCATCGGCACCGGCGTCATGGGCGGACCGATGGCGGGTCATCTCGTCAGGGCGGGACACAGCGTCACCGTCTACAACCGGACAAGGGCCAAGGCCGATGCATGGGCGGCGCATTACGGCGGCACCGCGGCGGCGACTCCCGCCGAGGCGGCGCGCGATGCCGACGTCGTCCTGTCCTGCGTCGGCAACGACGACGACCTCGCGCAGGTGACGCTCGGCAACGACGGCGCCTTCGCGGCGATGCGCCGGGGCGCGCTGTTCGTCGACCACACCACCGTTTCGGCGCGCATTGCCCGCCGGCTTGCCGCGGAGGCCGAGGGACTCGGGCTGATGAGCCTCGACGCCCCGGTGTCGGGCGGCGAGTCGGGCGCGCAGGCGGGAACGCTGTCGATCATGTGCGGCGGATCGCCCGAGGCCTTTGCCGCCGCCGAGCCGGTGATGCGCGCCTATGCCGGGCGTATCGTCCACATCGGCGGTCCCGGTGCGGGGCAGACGACGAAGATGGTCAACCAGATCGCGATCGCCGGCGCCATCCAGGGCGTGTCGGAGGCGCTGCGCTTCGCGCAGGCGTCACAGCTCGACACCGACAAGGTGTTCGAGGCGGTATCGGGCGGCGCGGCGGCAAGCTGGCAGATGCTCAATCGCTGGGGCACGATGGCGAAGGACGAATTCGATTTCGGCTTCGCGGTCGACTGGATGCGCAAGGACCTCGGCCTCGCGCTGGAAGAGGCGCGCGCCAACGGCGCGACCCTGCCGGTCGCCAGCCTGGTCGATCAATTCTATGCCGATGTGCAAAAGGCCGGGGGCGGGCGAAAGGACACCAGCTCGCTGGTGACGCGGTTGCCGAAGTGAGGGGCCAAGGGAAACATCCCCTCCCGCTTGCGGGACAGGCAGCGAAACTCGGTCCGGCGAAGCCGGGTCCGGTTGCTGCGGAGCCGGCCGGCCGGTCGCGCCGCCTGCCCACCCCGCTGCGACTAGCGAGCAGGCTCGCAAGTCTCGCTGCCCCTCCCGCTTGCGGGAGGGGGTTGATCGCGACCCTCCTCGCCCTTGTCATCGCCGCCCCGGCCCACGCCGACACGCTGGTCGACAATGTCAACGGCATCACGCTCGACCAGCAGGGCAAGGTCGTGCGCTTCACCGGGCTCGTCATCGACGAGGACGGCAAGGTGAAGCAGCTGCTCGACCGCAAGGACAAGCGGCCCGAGCGACCCGATTTCAAGGAGGACGGCAAGGGCCGCACGCTGATTCCCGGGCTGATCGACGCGCACGGCCATGTCATGGGCCTCGGCCTTTCGCTGATGACGCTCGACCTGTCGGAAACGCGCTCGCTCGACGAAGCGCTTGCCGCGATCCGTAAATATGCCGCCGACAATCCCGATATGCCGTGGATCATCGGGCGCGGGTGGAACCAGGAGAAATGGGGCCTCGGCCGCTTTCCGACCGCCGCCGACATCGACGCGGTGGAAGCCGCCCGCCCGGTCTGGCTCGAACGCGTCGACGGCCATGCCGGCTGGGCGAACAGCGCCGCGATGGCGGCGGCGAAGATCACCGCCGCCACGAAAGCACCCGAGGGCGGACGCATCGAAACGGCGGGCGGCAAGCCGAGCGGCGTGTTCGTCGACGCGGCGGCGGCGCTGATCGACGCCGCGCGGCCGAAGCCGCTGGCGCGCGATCTCGACCGCGCCTTCCTGCTCGCGCAGGCGAAGCTGATCGAACAGGGGATCACCGCGATCGCCGACATGGGCACGACGATCGAGGACTGGCAGGCCTATCGCCGCGCCGGCGACCGCAGGCAGCTGACGGTCCGCATCCTCTCCTATGGCCATGACGTCGGCGACATGGCGCTGATCGCGGGGCCCGAACCGACGCCGTGGCTCTATGACGACCGGCTGCGCATGGTCGGGGTGAAGCTGTATCTTGACGGCGCGCTCGGCTCGCGCGGGGCATGGCTCAAGGCGCCCTATGCCGACGCGCCGGGGCAGAAGGGGCTGCCGCTGCTCACCCCCGCGCAGCTCCGCAATAAGATGGTGCGCGCCTCGATGGACCGGTTCCAGGTCGCGATCCACGCGATCGGCGACGCCGCCAATGCCGAGGCGCTCGACGCGATCGCCGACCTCAACGCCGATCTGCCCGGTGAGCGCCGCTGGCGCATCGAGCATGCGCAGATCGTCGATCCCGCCGATATCCCGCGCTTCAAGCAGCTCGGCGTCATCGCCTCGATGCAGCCGATCCACCAGCCGTCGGACCGGCTGATGGCCGAGGCGCGGCTGGGCCCCGAACGGCTGAAGGGCGCCTACGCCTGGCGCAGCCTGGAGAATGCCGGGGTCCGCCTTGCCTTCGGGTCCGACGTGCCGGTCGAAAGCGCGAACCCCTTCCCCGGCATCGCCGCCGCTATCTCGCGCACCGATGCCGCGGGCCAGCCCTTCGGCGGCTGGCACCCCGAGGAAGCGGTGAGCCGCGAGAGCGCGCTCGACGGTTTCACCCGCACCGCCGCCTATGCCGCCTTCGCCGAGGACCGGCTGGGGACGCTGATGCCTGGAATGCGCGCCGATTTCCTGATCGTCGACAGCGATCCGCTGCTCGCCAGCCCCGACGAGATCCGCCGCATGACCCCGCTCGAAACCTGGATCGGCGGGTCGCGCTATTACCGGAAAAAGGGCGGCTGATGGATCGCCGCCGCCTGCTCGGCGCGCTCGCCGCGGTTCCGACGGCGCTCGCGCTCGGGGCGGCGGCGAAGAAGGAGCCGCGCGCGTCGCGCCGGCGCAAGGGTGCGAAGGCGCCCGAAAAGCATGTCGACGTCGCGGTCGTCGGCGCTGGCGCGATCGGCGCCTGGACCGCGTGGCACCTCGTGCGGCAGGGACGCAGCGTCCGCCTGTTCGACGCTTATGGCGCGGGCAACGGCCGGGCCGCGTCGAACCTGCCGACGATGCTGCTCGACCCGGTGCAGGACGGCGACGCGCTCTATGCCGGGCTCGTCGAGGACAGCATCGAGGCGTGGCAGCGCCTGTCCGACAGCGCCAGCCTGCCGATCGTGACGCGCTGCGAAACCGTGACGACGCAGGCCGCTGCGGCCGACACGCACGACGAACCGCGCGGGGCCGACCGGCTCGCCGGCGACCGGCTGCGCCACCGTTTCACCCAGGTCGCCTGGCGCGCGGACGAAAGCGCGCTGCTCGCCGAAAAGGCGGCAATGATCGCCGGGCGGCGCGGGGTGCTCGAAACCATCCTCGACGCGCAGGTCGAGCCCGAGACCGTCGTCATGCCCGCGCCGCTGCGCGACAAGCGGCGCGACCTCTATGTGCTGCCCGACGGCGGCACCGCCGAAAGCATCGTCTATGCCAGCGGCGCCTGGCTGACCGAGCTGTTCCCCCAGATACTGACCCCGCAGCGGCTGTCGGCAGTCCGGCATCAGCTTTTCCATTTCGGCGCCGGCCAGGGCGACACGCAGTTCCGTCCGCCCGCGATGCCCGCGCTGATCGACCGTGCCTATGGCTTCACCCTGCTCCCCGACGTCGAGGGGGTGGGGCTGCGCTGCTGGAAGGGGATGCCCGACGCCACGGTCGACCCCGACAGCTTCGACCGCCGCGCCGATGAACGCGCGCTGGCGGAGGTCCGGCAATGGCTGACCGGCCGCCTGCCGCGGCTGGCCGACGCGCCCGTCGTCGCGAGCGCGGCGGCGCACGATTGCCGTACGCTGACCGGCGACCTGCTGCTCGACCGGCTGCCCGACCAGCCGCGCGCGTGGCTGGTCGGCGGCGCCGCCGGCCGCGCCTTCGCGCTCGCCCCGGCGATCGGCGCGCGCGTCGCGGCGCATGTCGAGGATGCCGCGCGCCCCATCGAACCGCGCTGGGCGCTGGCGCGGCTGACGGGTGGGCTCGCAGGATAGGTCTTTTCCATTTGCCCCGAGCTTGTCGAAGGGCCGTATTTTCCTTCATAGGTTGCAAGGAAGGACTGTCCTTCGACAGGCTCAGGACGAACGGGGGATAGGGTGCGCCTCACCGACTGCCACAATATCGACGATTTCCGCGCGCTGGCGAAGCGGCGCCTGCCGTGGCCGGTGTTCGATTACATCGACGGCGCCGCCGACGACGAGGTGACGCGCCGCCGCAACCGCGATGCCTTCGACCGCTGCGACCTGATCCCCCGCGTGCTGACCGGCATGGAGACCGTCGACATGCGCACGACATTGTTCGGGCGCGAGGTCGCGATGCCGCTGTTCCTGTCGCCGACCGCGCTGCAGCGGCTGTTCCACTGGCAGGGCGAGCGCGCGGTGCTGCGCGCCGCCGCCGACGCGGGCACCGTCGCGGGCATCTCCAGCCTCGCGACGATCGGCCTCGCCGAGGCGGGCGCGCTGACCGGCGGCCCCAAGCTGTTCCAGCTTTATGTCCATCACGACGAGGGGCTGAACCGCGCGATGCTCGACGCGGCGCGCGCGGCGCGCTTCGACGCCGTCGCGCTGACGGTCGACACGATCGTCGGTGGCAATCGCGAGCGCTGCCTGCGTTCGGGCTTCACCTCTCCCCCGCGCTTCACCGCGCGCAACATGCTCAGCTATGCGATCAAGCCCGGCTGGGGCCTCAACTATGTCTGCCGCGAGAAGTTCAGCCTTCCCAACCTCGCCACGCACGTCTCCGAAGGGTCGAGCGTTCCCCGGTCGGTCGCGGAATATTTCACCACGATGCTCGACCAGAGCCTCGACTGGCGGCGCGCCGAGGCGATCCGCAAGCAATGGGACGGTCCCTTCTGCCTGAAGGGCATCGTCGCGGTCGAGGATGCCCGGCGCGCGGTCGACATCGGCGCCACCGCGATCATGGTGTCGAACCATGGCGGGCGCCAGCTCGACGGCAGCATTGCGCCCTTCGACGCGCTCGCCGACATTGTCGACGCGGTCGGCGACAAGGTCGAGGTGATCTGCGACGGCGGCATCACCCGCGGCACCCATGTGCTGAAGGCGCTATCGGTCGGGGCGAAAGCCTGTTCGGGCGGCCGCCTCTATCTCTACGCACTCGCCGCCGCGGGCGAGGCCGGGGTGGCGCGCGCTGTCACGCTGCTCCGCGCCGAGATCGAGCGCGGGATGAAGCTGATGGGCGCGAAAAGCCTCGCCGACCTGTCGCGCGGCAACCTGCGCTGGCGCTGAATCCAGCGAACGGGGCGGCCGCCGGAAGCCGCCCCGCCGCATCTCAGAACGACACGCCGAGCGTGAAGATCACCGCGCCGTCGGCGCCCACCGCCTCCTTGAACCCCAGCGCCCTGGGCGCGTCGGTGTTGACATAGGCGATGCTGCCCGTCAGCGCCTTCCAGCTAGCCTCGATGCCGACCGAGTAATCGACGACATCGCCGTCGGCGCCGCCCAGGAAACTGTCGCTCTTCGCGTAACCGACGTGGCCTTTCAACGTGAAGGGTGTGTTCGGGATGGCGACCCCGGCGTCGGTGTAGAGATAGACGCCGCTGGCATCGCCCAGCGAGTCCTGGCCGCCCGGCGCCCACGCGATTCCGGTCTTGATCGATGCGGGGCCAAGGTCGCCCGACACCGCGAAATAGGGCTCGATCACCGACGTGTTCGAGGTGCCGGGATACAGATAGAGCGTCGCGCCGATGTCGGCGGTCAGCCCCGGCACCACCTCCTTCGCGTAGCCGGCGAAGACGTCGATCTCGGTGCCGTTCGCGAAGCCGATGCTCGACCCCCAGGTGCCGACATAGAGACCGCTGTCGTGGCCGATGCTGAAACCGCCCTGGATCGCCGCCTCTTCGTTCGACTGGCTGAAGCCGCGGAAGCGATAGTCGCTGACGACGGTGGCATTGCCCGAAACGGTGATGGCGCCTTCCGACGCCTGATCCTGGGCGAAAGCGGTAGCCGGCAAGGCGGACAGGACAAGGAGCATGCAGGCGCATGCGCGAGAGAGATTTGTCATGGGTTGATCCTCGAAAGTTGAACGGATCGTCCCTGCCTGCTGCGCGGCGGCCGGCCTCTGTCAGGGCCGGTCCTTCCGCACACGCTTTGTGTCGGTCAAAATGCTGCGGCGCACAAACAAAAAATGCATCGGGGAGCGCTTGGCTTTGCCATGCGACAAATCGGCAACAGTTGCCGGGGTGCTCAAAAGCTCCCTCGCGGTTCGCGCCCGCCCGGAGTCGTCATCGCGCGCTAAAAGGACACGCCCAGCGACAGCACCACGCCCGCGTCATAATATTTGTCGATCGCCTTCACCCCGGTCCTGGGAATGTCGGTATCGACATATTTGATCCCCGCGGTGATCAGGCCGAAGCTCGCCGACGCGCCGATCGACCAATCCCAATAATGCCCCCCCGGCGCGAATGCGCCGAGCGCGCCGTCGGTATAGCCGACCGATCCCGACAGCGTGACCGGCGTCGTCGGGATGCCCGCCGCGAGGTCGAACCGCAGATAGAGATTGTCGTCGTTGCCGAGCGCGGCCTGGCTCCACGCATAGCCGAGCGTGCCCGTCGCCTCGACCGGCCCCAGCGTGTGCGACAACCGGCCGATCGCCTCCACATAGTCCGACGACCCCGCCGCCTTGCGCCCGTCGGGATACCAGTAATAGGTCAGCCCGACATCGACTTCGGTCCCCGACGCGATCTCGGTCGCATAGCCGCCGTAGATATTGGCCTCGATCTCGCCATAGGTCGGCGTGTCCTCGATATTCGATCCCCAGGCGCCGATATAGAGGCCGCTGTCGTGACTGATCGTGACGCTCGGCTGGATCGCGACGTCGCCGCCCGATTCCGACAGGCCGCGAAACCGATAATCGGAAACGAGATCGACGCTGCCCGAAACGGCGATCGGGCCGACGCCGATGCCGCGATCCTGCGCGAGAGCCGGCGTCGCGAAGGCGGCCAGAGCGATGATCGCGGCGGCGCCGAACGCGGCCGGAGCTGCTGTGCGGTGTCGTGTCATGGATGTCCCTTTTTTTCGATTATCGCCTGTTCCGTCCCTTCGGCGGCGCCGAAAGAGCCGCTTTTCCGGCGCGGCACAAGGTGCAACCGGCCGCGCCGGTCGCGGATCGCGCCCGGCTGTGGCTTTCGCGTCACAGCGCCGTCCTCTTCCACGAGCCTTTGCCAAGCGGGCGCCGGAGGGCTAAGGAGCGGCAGCCCCTCCACTATCGAGCAACAGCCATGAGCGATCATAATCCCGGCCTGCGTCCCTGGCGCGACATCGCGCGACGCGCGTGTCGGCAAATCATGGTCGGCACCGTCCCCGTCGGCGGCGACGCGCCGATCACCGTGCAGACGATGACCAACACGCTGACCAGCGACGCGGTGGCGACGATCGACCAGATCCGCCGCTGCGAAGAGGCTGGCGCCGACCTGATCCGCGTGTCCTGCCCCGACACCGACTCGACCGCGGCGCTGGGCCAGATCGTCCGCGCCTCGCGCATCCCGATCATCGCCGACATCCATTTCCACTACAAGCGCGCGCTCGAGGCCGCCGACGCGGGCGCGGCATGCCTGCGCATCAACCCCGGCAACATCGGATCGTCGGAGCGTGTCGGCGAGGTCGTGCGCGCCGCCAAGGCGAACGGCTGCGCGATCCGCATCGGCGTCAACGCCGGCAGTCTGGAGAAGGACCTGCTCGAAAAATATGGCGAGCCCTGCCCCGAGGCGCTCGTCGAAAGCGCGCTCGACCATATCAAGCTGCTCCAGGACCATGATTTCCACGAGTATAAGGTCGCGGTGAAGGCAAGCGACGTCTTTCTCGCCGTCGCATCCTACATGCAGCTTGCCGAAGCGGTCGACTGTCCGCTGCACCTCGGCATCACCGAGGCGGGCGGGCTGATCGGCGGCACGGTGAAAAGCGCGCTCGGGATCGGCAATCTGCTGTGGGCGGGCATCGGCGACACGATCCGCGTCAGCCTGTCGGCCGAACCCGAAGAAGAGGTGCGCGTCGGCTATGAAATCCTGAAATCGCTGGGCCTGCGCACCCGCGGCGTCCGCGTCGTATCCTGCCCCAGCTGCGCACGGCAGGGCTTCGACGTCATCCGTACCGTGCAGAAGCTCGAAGAGGCGCTTCAGCACATCAAGACCCCGATGTCGCTCTCGGTCCTCGGCTGCGTCGTCAACGGCCCGGGAGAGGCGCGCGAGACCGATATCGGCATCACCGGCGGCGGCCACGGCAAACATATGGTCTATCTGTCGGGTGTCACCGATCATCATGTCGAGGACGCCGACATGATCGCGCACATCGTCCAGCTCGTCGAAGCGAAGGCGGCGGAGATCGAGGCGGGCAGTTCGGTGAGCATGGACAAGCTGCACGGCAAGGCGGCATAGGACTCTTGTTGCTCTTTGGGTCTTGTGATATCAAATAAGACCCAAGGAGCACTTCATGTCCTATCATGCGAAGCTGGTCAAAGGCGGCAAGATCGTCATCCCCGCCGAATTGCGTCGCGAACTGAATCTGACCGATGGCGACACATTGGTCGTCGAGCGCGACGGCGATTCGATCGTGATCAAGCCGGGCCGGCAGGTGCTACGGGAAATCCAGGCGGAGATGAAGCGTTTGATCAAAAAGCCCTTCACGGTCGATGACTTCATCGCCGAACGCCGCGGTGAAGCGGAGCGCGAATGACCTATGTCGTCGATACGTCGGCGGTGCTCGCAGCCCTGTTGAACGAACCCGGCGGCGCCGACGTGTTCGAACTCCGTTACGAATGCGAATTGTCGGTCGTCAATCTTGCGGAAACCTACACGAAGCTAGTGGAACAGGGTGTTTCCGTCTTGGCAGCCGAGCAGACGCTCGCGCGTTTTCAGTTCCGCATCCGCGATTTTTCTAGCGAACATGCCCTGAAGGTCGCCGAATTGCGTCCGCTTACAAGGCATCTCGGATTGTCGTTCGGCGACCGTGCCTGCCTGGCTCTCGGCTTTTCCAGCGGCAGTCCGATCCTGACCGCCGACAAAGACTGGTCCCGGCTCGACCTCGACCTCGATATCCGTCAGATACGATGACCCTTTCGATCCGTCCCGCCGCGCCCGCCGACCTGCCGCTGATCGCCGCGCTCATCCGCGCGCTCGCCGATTATGAAAAGCTCGCCGACGAAGTGCGCTTCGACGAAGCGACGCTCGGCGAGCATCTCTTCGGCCCGCATCCGCATGCCGAGGTGGTGATCGGCGAAGTCGACGGACAGCCGCAGGGTTTCGCGCTTTTCTTCCACAATTTCTCGACCTTCGAAGGAAAGCCCGGCCTTTATCTCGAAGACCTGTTCGTCCGCCCGGAGGCACGCGGAGCGGGGCTCGGCAAGGCGCTGCTCGCGCATCTGGCAAAGCTCTGCGTCGCGCGCGGCTGCGCGCGGCTCGAATGGTCGGTGCTCGACTGGAACGCGCCGGCCATCGGCTTTTACGAAAGCCTCGGCGCGCGGATGATGGACGAATGGACGGCGATGCGCGTCGACGGCGCCGCGCTCCCGGCACTCGCCGCGGCGTGAGCCCGGAGTCGGCGCGGGCGCCCTATCGATAGGCCTCGGCCATCCGCTCGGCGCGGCCACGGTCGAGCGACAGCAGCACCAGGTCGTGCAGCGCACCGTCGGCGTCGCGGACATGATCGCGCAGCAACGCCTCGGCGCGAAAGCCCGCTTCCTCGAACAGCGTGATCGCGCCGCGCTGATCGGGGGTCATGTAGGCGACCAGCTTGGCCGCGCCGCGCTCGCCGGCCAGCACGATGCAGCGGTCGAGAAGCTGCCGCCCCAGCCCGCGTCCGCGCCATTCGGGCGCGACGAGCAGCCGCACCTCGGCGACGTGCGGCGACCAGCCGAGCGGATCGGCGAGCAGCGCCGCCGTCGCGACCACCTGTTCCCCGTCGGTCGCGACGAGGCTTGGCATCGTGTCGCCCGCCGCCGCCGCCAGCCACGCCGACACGACCCGCTCGTTGCGGATGTCGCGTGCCAGGAACAGCAGGTCATGCGCGGGCACCGCCGCGGCGAAGCGCAGGATAGCCGGGCCGTCGCCGGGCTCCAGTTCGCGGATCGTCCCTTCGCTCATACGCTTTTCTCGCCCAGCCATTCGTCGACCATCGGCCACATGCGGCGCACCGCATTGGCGCCGGCGATCAGGCTGACATGCCCGCCCTTCAATTCCACCTGGTTCTTCTCCTGCGAACCTACCATATCGATCAGCGGCGCCGATGCCGGCGGCGGCACGATATGATCGTGCTGCGCGGTGATGTGCAGATAGGGCGCGGCGATCGCGCCGAGGTCGACCGGCCGCCCCGCGACCGTCATCGTCCCCGCCATCAGCGCATTGTCCCACATCAGCTTCTTGGTCATGTCGCGGAAATATTCGCCGGGAAGCGGCAGCGCATCCATGCCCCAGCGGTCGAACATGCGGTGCGCCTTGACGAATTCATCGTCCCACAGATTGTCGTAGAGCCGGATATTGCTCGCGACCCGCTGCGCCGGGCGCAGCATCTCGAAACTGGTCATGATCAGGTCGCTCGGCACGTTGCCGACCGTGTCGACCAGCCGGTCGACATCGAAGAAGCTCTTGTCGGACCACGCCTGGAACTGCGGCATGTGGCGGAAGTCGACCGGCGTCGTGAAGGTGACGAGGTTCGCCGGACCCGCCGCCCCGGCGGTTGCCGCCCACAGCAGCGACAACAGCCCGCCGGCGCAATAGCCGACGACGCTGACATCCGATTCGCCCGTCACCGCGCGGACGCGCTGCACCGCGCTCGGCAGGAAATCGAGCACATAGTCAGCGATCCCGACCGTTTTCTCCTCGGGACGCGGGGCGTCCCAGTCGACCATGAAGACGTCGTAACCCGCCTTCAGCAGGAACTCGACGAAGCTCTGCCCCGGCGCCATGTCGAAGATATAGCCGCGGTTGGTCGGCGCCATCACCAGCATCAGCGGCATGCGGTAGATCTCGTCGACCAATGGGCGGTAGTGATAGAGGCGAAAGGTCCCGCGCGAAATCAGCACGTCCTTGCCGCTGCTCCCCACGACCGGCGCGGGGGAGCCAAGATATTCGACTCCCTTGATATTGCGCAGCATCGCGCGCTCGAACTCGCGCCGCGCGGCGGCAAAGGGGTCCGCGTCGGCCTGCGCCGCGGCCCCGCCGGTCATTTCGTCTTACCGGGCTTGCGCGTCCGGGCGGGCTTCGGCGCCCCGTCGGCGGGCTGGCCGCCGCTTGCGAGCAGCGTCTCGATGCGCGCCACCGCCGCCTCGATCGCGCCGATCCGCGCGCCCAGATCCTCGATATCGGCCTTGCTCGGCATCTGGATCGCGTCGAGCGCTTTCAGCATGCCGTCCTTCATCTGCGCCTGCATCGCGACCTTGGCGTTGTTCAGGCCGTTCATCGCCTGCGCCGCCTCTTTCTGCTGAAGGAATTTGGCGCCGAACTCGTTCGCCATCTTTTCCCAATTGCCCAGCATGTCGCGATAGGCATCCATGAAGTCCTGCGGTCCCTTGGTCGCCATGCTTCACCTTCTTCCCGTCATGTTTCGGAGAAGAAGGTTGCACAAGATCGCGCCGCTGTCACGCGCCGCGCTGCAGTCCGATCAGCGGCCGCAGCCAGCCGACGCGCCGCCCGCCGAGATAGAAGGCCCAGCAGCCGGCGACGGTCGCCGCGACCAGCAGCACGAAGAGTGGGAGCGCCGCGACGCCGGCCCGGATCAGATACCAGCCCGCGACGACGATGATCGTCTGATGGATGATGTAGAAGGGAAAGACCGCCTCGGCGAGCGGCGCGCGCCAGCGATGGTCGCGATTCCACCAGCGGTCCGCGATGCCGACCAGCGCGACGATCGCGGCCCAACCCTGCACCTGCCGCGCACCATGGAACACCATGTCCGCCCATGCGGGCCCGCCCTCCGGCCACGCGCATGCGATCCAGACGATCGGTACGAAGGCGAGGACGGCCAGTATCGCCGCTCCGGTCCGACAACAGGCGACCGCGTCGAACAGGACCGGACGCGTGCGAAGCAGCCACCCGACCGCGAACGCGATCAGGTAATGGAGATGCACCGGCCCGTCATCGACGAGCGCGTGGGTTTCGCGATGGCCCGGAAAGGCGGCGTAGACAAGGAGCCAGCCGGCCATCGGCAGCAGCAGGACATTCCACCCGCCGAGCCGCCGCGCTGCGCCATCGGCGACCCGCACCCATAGCCGGGAAGGCACGATGGCAAACAACAGGGCGGCGAGCATCGTATAGACCCACAGATAGACGACGAACCACAGATGCTGCCACGTCGGCAGGACGATCCCGTCCAGCGTTCCGAAGCGAAAATAATCGTGCAGCCAGAAATGAAGCAGGCCGTGGGCATAGCCATGCTGTCCCGCCAGTTCGATCCACGGCTGCGGCGGTATGACGACGAGGATGCCGAACGCGAGCGGGATCAGCAGTCGCGCGCTTCGTGCCCGTGCAAAAGCCGCTGCCCCGCCAAGCTTCACCAGCAGCGCCGCGCTGGCATATCCCGAAACGAGGAACAGCAGCGGCAGCCGCCAGCCGTTGGTGGCAAGCATGGGAATCGCGACCCAATCGATCGCCGGCTCGCTCTTGACGTGCCAACCCCATGGCACGAAGACCATGCCGATATGATAGAGGATCAGCAGCGCGAACGCACCGATCCGCAGCCAGTCCATGCCAAGATGCCGTGTCGCTCCGGCCACGCCGAATCTCCTTTGCCCGGTTTCGCGAGGACGGCTACGTCAGGACCGGACAGAGCCGCGACCGGCGCGGGACCAGCGGCGGAGGGAGCGTGACCGAAGGAACAGCGCCTGGGACCAACGGCGGCGGAGCCGGGACGAATCGCATCAGCCCGCGCCGGTTGACGATCCTGCTCTTCGGCGCGCTTTTCGCTTACGGCCTCATCCGCATCACCTCGAACGTCTATTCCTATCTCGCCGAGCGCCATGCCTTCGGCCGCGACGTGCCGGCGTCGACGGCCTGGGCCTATGAGGGCACCAGCCTCGTCGCCTGGACGATGATGATCCTGCTCTGCTGGTTCGGTGTCCGCTTCATCCGTCCGCCACGCTTCGGCTGGATCGCGACGATCGCGATCCATGCCGCGCTCGCCCTGCCCGTTTCGCTCGCCCATATCGCGCTGATGGTGGGGCTGCGCATGTTCGTCTGGTGGCTTGCCGATAGCAGCTATTCGTTCGAATCGCCCGACGGATCGCCGATCCTCTATGAACTGCGCAAGGACGCGGCGACCTACGCCGAACTGATCCTGCTCATTTTCCTGATGCAGTGGCTGATCGCGCGTCACGCCGCGCCTTCCACGCCGACCGAGGCATCGCGGACGCTGACCGTGAGCGATGGATCGGTCGCGCACCGCCTTCCGGTCGCCGAGATCGACCATGTCGCCGCCGCGGGCAATTATGTCGAGATCGCATGGCGCGGGCGCCGCCTGCTCCATCGCGCGACGCTGAGTGCAGTCGAGACCGAATTGGCCGGCGCCGGCTTCGTGCGCATCCACAGGAGCCGCCTCGTCCGCAAGGACGCGGTGCGCCGCGTCGTCACGCACAGGAGCGGCGATTTCGACGTCGAACTGGCGGACGGCGAGGTGCTGCGCGGCAGCCGCCGATATCGCCCCCGCATCGAAGGCTGAACGCGGTCGCTGCACCTAGAGTGGGTTCGGTTTTGATGGAATCAAAACCGGCGCTCTGAACTCTTGTTTTACCGTGTTTTCCGAGTCGTCAGGTGATTCCACCTGACTTGAAAACACTCTATCGCGCCTGCCCGCAGGTGACGGAACCGCTGCCGATATTGCGCACCGTGCAGGTCGGTCGGCCAAGCACGACGGTCCGCCCGATCCCGCGTGCCGTGATCGTCGCGGATTTTTCGGCGCGCAGGACATGGTCCCCCGCCCCTTCGCTGTCGCTGGTCCATGCGCCCGCCACCAGCGCCCCGGCGTCGAGGCTGCCGGCCCCCGACAGCGTCGCCTGCGCCTGTTTGACGGAACCCGCGAGCGTCATCGTGCCGTTGCCGATCATCGCGACCGACAGCCGGTCGCCGATCACCTCGCCCACCCGGATCTCGCCGGGGCCGCGCAGACCGATGCTCACGCGCGTTCCCTTCAGCCGGTCGATGTGCAGCGCGCCCGCTCCGCCCAGCATGGCCGACCGCAAATTGACGGCGTTGACGCGGATCGTCACCGGCGCCTGCGGTTTCGTCCGGCGCTCGTCGCCCGCGAACCGGCGCTCGCCGATCACCAGGCGTCCGTCACGCGTTTCGAGGCTGACGCGATCGAGCGCTTCGGGCGTCCCGATCGCGACCGCGCCGACCGGCGCCCGCGTCGTCACCTCGACGATGAAATCGGCATCGACCTCTATCGCCTCGAAACTGGTGAGGCCGAAGCGTTTCTCCGCGCTTACCGCGGGTCCGGCGAAGAGGATGGCGGCCGCCGCAAGCGCGGCCCATCGCGAGGCGCTGGTCATACCGCCGCCTTAACCGTTCCGCGCGGGCCGCGCCAGCGGGCGCGTCACCTGCAGGTGACGGTGCCCGATCCCATCTTGCGCGTCGAACAGGTCGCGCCGCCGGTCAGCGTCACGTCGCCCGAACCGAGGACGCGGACTTCGGCTTTGCCGGTCGCCTGCGTCTCGACATTGCCCGATCCCGTGACCGAGACGGCCAGCGTCGTCGCGACCAGCCCGTCGGCATCGACGTCGCCCGATCCGGTCACGCTGATGTCGCCCGCGTCGATCGTGCCATTGTCGATATCGATATCGCCCGACCCCGACACGGTGATGTCGGCGCGCTTGCCGGTAAGCTTCGCGATCTTGAGGTCGCCCGACCCGGTCAGCACCGCCGCGACCTTGTCGCCCGCGACCGCGTCGGCGTCGATCGAACCCGACCCGGTCAGCCGCACGGTGTCGAGTTTCGGCATGGTGATGGCGATCTCGACACCGCGATGGCGGCCACCGCCGAGACTGAAGCCCTCGCGCTTGCGGCCGATCGACAGCAGCGCTCCGTCGAGCGTGATGTCGAGTTCGTCGATCTCCGCCTGCGGTCCCCTGGCTGCGATCGAAAAATTGTCGCCCTGACGGATCGTGACGTCGTCAGGGCCTGCGACCTTGACGCCGGTGAAGCCGGTGAGGGTGAAATTCTGCGTCGTTTGCGGCCCCGCATCGGTGGCGCGGTCGGCATCGCCGCGCGTCTCGCTGCGGTCGCCGCGATCGGCGCCGCTGCAGCCCGTCGCGGTCATCGCCAGCGCCAGCGGGAGGAAGGCCATCGTCCAGTTGCGCATCGCATATCTCCTTCGTGTGTTATGATTATAATACACGAAGGAGGGACTGTCCAGCGCGACCGGCGCCGCGCCATCTTGTCGCCACCTTCGCGGTGCAAAGGGAGTTTCCCCTTCCCCGAGAGTATGGACGATGAGCGTAGCCTTTCGGCGCGAGAGCGACGACGAACATAAGGAACCGACCTTCGAATGGCCGATTCCGCCGGGACCGAATCTGGTGACGCCGCGCGGGTTGCGCCTGCTCGGCGAAGGCGTGGCGGCGCTCGACGCGGCGATCGAGGCGGAAACGGATGCCGAAGCGAAGGCAAAGCTGCAACGCCAGCTCCGCTATCTTGGCACGCGCAAGGCGACCGCCGAGGTGCAGGCACCGCCCGCGGAAGGATCGGTCGGTATCGGCAGCCGGGTGCGCTACCGGCTGAACGGCGCCGACCGCGAAGTGACGATCGTCGGCCATGACGAGGCGGACCCGACCGTCGGGCGCATCGCCTTCACCGCCCCGCTCGGCCGCGCGCTGCTCGGCGCCGAGGTCGAGGATATGGTCGAATTTCAGGGGCACGAAGACGCGATCACTGTCCTGGCCGCCGCTCCCGACCCCGAGGCGCAGGCATGAAGGACAAGTTCGAACGCCACAAGCAGCCATGGACGGCGGCGGAAATCGACAAGCTTCATACGCTCGCAAGGAAGGGCATGGCGCTGAAGGCGATCGCCAGGGCGCTGACGCGCAGCGAGGAGTCGGTGAAGGCGCGCGCCAAGCAGGACGGGCTGTCGATCGCAAAGCTGCGCTGACCGCCGATGACCGCTGCCCCTTATGATGCCATCGTGCTGGGCGCCGGCGCGGCCGGGCTGATGTGTGCCGCGGTCGCCGGGCAGCGCGGACGGCGGGTGCTGCTGCTCGATCATGCCGACGCGATCGGGAAGAAAATCCTGATCTCCGGCGGCGGGCGCTGCAATTTCACCAACATTCACACGGCCCCCGACCGCTATATTTCGGCGAACCCCCATTTCGCCAAATCGGCGCTCGCCCGCTACACACCCGCCGATTTCCTCGCGCTGGTCGAAGCGCATGGCATCGCCTGGCACGAAAAGACGCTCGGCCAGCTGTTCTGCGACGGATCGGCGAAGCAGATCGTCGCGATGCTGATGGAAGAGGCGGCGAAGGGCGGCGTCACCATATTGCACGGCCAGCCGGTCCACGAGGTCGTGCACGGCGCCGACGGGTTCGGGGTGACCTTCGGCGAACGGCGCTTCACCGCTCCCGCGCTAGTCGTCGCGACCGGCGGTCCGTCGATTCCGAAGATGGGCGCGACCGGCTTCGCCTACGACCTCGCGCGGCGCTTCGGCCTGAAGGTCGTCGAGCCGCGTCCCGCGCTCGTCCCGCTGACGCTCGGCGGCGACGATCTGCTGTTCCGCGAGTTGTCGGGTGTCGCGGCGCCGGTCGAGGCGCGCGCGGGCAACGCGGCTTTCCGCGAAGCCGCGCTGTTCACGCATCGCGGCCTGTCGGGGCCCGCGATCCTCCAGGTCAGCAGCTATTGGCAGCGCGGCGATCCGGTGACGATCGACTTCCTGCCCGACGCCGCACCCGGCTGGCTGGTCGAGGCGAAGCGCGCGCGGCCGCGGGCGACGCTGGCCTCGACCCTCGCGCCCCTGCTCCCCGCCCGGCTCGCACAGACGCTTGCCGACCGCCTCGCGCTGCCGGGCGAGCTGGCGGCGCAGACCGACCGCAAACTTGTCGACGCCGAGGGACGCCTGAAGCGCTGGGCCTTCCACCCCAACGGCACCGAGGGCTTCGCCAAGGCCGAAGTCACCGTGGGCGGTATCGCGACCGCCGGGCTGTCGTCGCAAACAATGATGGCCAAAAGCGTTCCGGGGCTCTATGCGGTCGGCGAAGCCGTGGATGTCACCGGGTGGCTGGGCGGCTATAATTTTCAATGGGCGTGGGCCAGCGGATACGCAGCGGGCCAGGCGCTTTAGGAAAAGCTTGCGTTCCTTCGTCACCCCGGACCTGATCCGGGGTCCCTTCAGCGCTTCGTGGCAAGGGGCGAATGGATGCCGGATCGAGTCCGGTATGACGAATTAACGAATCGGCGGCGCAGCCCGTTACGGAAAAGAAGAGAAATATGGCCTTCGATCATCTTCCCCCCGCCCTCGCGGACGCTCTCGGCGCGCGCGATTATCAGACGCTGACCCCGGTGCAATCGCAGGTCATCGAAGCCGGGGCCCACGGCCGCGACCTGCTCGTTTCGGCGCAGACGGGTTCGGGCAAGACGGTCGCCTTCGGTCTTGCGATGGCCGACGAACTGCTGGCGGACGGCCGCCTACCCTTCGCCTCGGCGCCGCTTGCGCTGATCGTCGCGCCGACGCGCGAACTGGCCCTGCAGGTCAGCCGCGAACTGGGCTGGCTTTACGCCGCCACCGGCGCGCGCATCGCGACCTGCGTCGGAGGGATGGACGCGAGCCGCGAGCGCCGGGCGCTGAATCAGGGCGTGCACATCGTCGTCGGAACGCCCGGCCGATTGCGCGACCATCTCGAGCGCGGCGCGCTCGACCTCGCGGCGCTGCGCGTCGCGGTGCTCGACGAGGCCGACGAGATGCTCGACATGGGCTTTCGCGAAGATCTGGAGGAGATCCTCGACGCGACGCCCGAAACGCGGCGCACGCTGCTGTTCTCGGCGACGATCCCCAAGCCGATCGCCCAGCTCGCCAAACGCTATCAGCGCGATGCGCTTCGCATCTCGACGGTCGGCGAGGATCGCGGGCACGGCGACATCGCCTATCAGGTGGTGACCGTCGCGCCCGCCGATATCGAAAGCGCGGTGATCAACCTGCTGCGCCTTCACGACGCCGAAACCGCGATGCTGTTCTGCGCCACGCGCGACAATGTCCGCCGCCTTCACGCGCGGCTGGTCAACCGCGGCTTCGCCGCCGTCGCGCTGTCGGGCGAGCATAGCCAGAACGAGCGCAACCAGGCGCTTCAGGCGCTGCGCGACCGCCGGGCCCGGGTGTGCGTCGCGACCGACGTCGCGGCGCGCGGTATCGACCTGCCCAGCCTGAGCCTGGTCGTCCATGTCGAAATCCCGCGCGATGCCGAAACGCTCCAGCACCGTTCGGGTCGCACCGGGCGCGCGGGGAAGAAGGGGACGGCGGTGCTGATCGTCCCCTATCCGCGCCGCCGCCGTGTCGACGCCATGCTGCGCGGCGCCCGGATCGACGCCGAATGGACCGGCGCCCCGACCGCCGACGACGTGCGGGCACGCGACCGCGAACGGCTGATCGAGGCGCTGCTCGCCCCCATCGAGCATGACGAAGAGGATATCGAACTCGGCCGCCGCCTGCTCGCCGAGCGCGCGCCGGAGGAGATCGCCGCCGCGCTCGTCCGCGCGCACCGCGCCACCATGCCGCTGCCCGAGGAACTGATCGACAACGGTCCGCCGCCGCGCCGCGAGCGGGGCGAACGCGCCGAACGCGAACCGCGCGAGCGCGGCGGGCACCGCGACGGTTTCGACGACAGCGTCTGGTTCCGGCTCAATATCGGCCGCCGCCACAATGCCGACCCGCGCTGGATATTGCCGCTGCTCTGCCGCCGCGGCCACGTCACCAAGCACGAGATCGGCGCGATCCGCATCGGCCCGAACGAAACGCTGTTCAACATTCCGCTCGCCATCGCCGACCGCTTCGCCGAGGCGGTCGAGCGCAGTGCCAACAAGGATGGCGAAGACGACAACGGCGTCGCGATCACGCCGGCGCCCGGCGGCGCGACCTGGCCGCCGCGACGCGAAGGGGGTCCGCGCAAGGACGGGCCGCGCAAGCCCCATGGCAAGCCCGGCGGGTTCAAGGCCAAGCCCTTCGGCAAGGGCAAGCCGCGCGCACCCCGCTGACTCACCCCCTCCTCCGAAGAGGAGGGGCTTATATCGCATCGACCCTTGCGCTGCCTGCCCGCTCGCTCCAGATGAAACGGACCAGCAGGAGAGCAGCCATGCAGGCAATCGAGGCGTTCATCGCGGAGCAGGGCGGTCCCGAGGTTATCCAGTGGCGCGAGGTGACGCTCGGCGCGCCCGCTGCCGGACAGGTGCTGGTGCGCCAGACCGCCATCGGGCTCAACTATATCGACACCTATCATCGCGACGGCACCTATCCGATCGAGCTTCCCGGCGGACTGGGCGTCGAAGCGGCGGGCGAGGTGGTCGCGATCGGCCCCGACGTCCACGGCCTGCAGCCCGGCGACCGCGTCGCGACCTTCGGCCCGCAGCGGGGCGCCTATGCGAGCGCGCGGATCGTTCCCGCCGCATCGCTGATGAAACTGCCGGCCGGCATCGACGACGACACCGCCGCCGCTGCGCTGCTCAAGGCCTGCACCGTCGAGGCGCTGGTCGAGCGCTGCGCGAAGATCGAGGCGGGCTGGCCGGTGCTGGTCCACGCGGCGGCGGGCGGCGTCGGGCTGATCCTCGTCCAATGGCTGAAGGCGGTCGGCGCGACCGTGATCGGCACCGTCAGCACCGAAGCCAAGGCGCAGACGGCCCGCGACGCCGGTGCCGACCATGTCATCCGCTACAAGCAGGACGACGTTGCCGCGCATGTTCGCGAGATCACCGACGGCCAGGGCGTCCCCGTGACCTTCGACGGCATCGGCATGGCGACATGGGACGTGTCGCTGAAGGCGACCGCGCGCCGCGGGCTGATCGTCAGCTACGGCAATGCCGGCGGACCGGTGACCGGGGTCAATCTGGGCATCCTGGCGCAGCATGGGTCGCAGTTCGTCACGCGGCCGACGCTGTTCGACTATTATCTCGACCCCGGCGAACGCGCAGCGGGCGCCGCGCGCGTGTTCGAGATGATCGAAAGCGGGGCGGTCGCGATCACCGTCGGCCAGCGCTATGGATTGCAGGACGCGGCGCGCGCGCATGCCGATCTGGAGGCGGGGCGGACGACCGGATCGACGCTACTGATTCCGTGACGGCTTACCGCCCGCGCTTCAACCGCTCCGCATGCCATGCGACATGCTCGGCCATGAAGGTCGAGATGAAATAATAGCTGTGGTCGTAACCCGGCTGCATGCGGATCGTCGCCTTCTGCCCGGCCTTTCGGCACGACTCTTCGAGAAGCGGCGTTTTCAACTGCTCGGCGAGGAAGGTGTCCGCATCGCCCTGGTCGACCAGCAGGTCGGGCAGCCGGGCGCCGCCGTCGATCAGCGCGCAGGCATCATAGGCGGTCCATAGCGCGCGGTCGGGGCCCAGATAGCCGCCCAGCGCCTTTTCGCCCCATGGGCACTGCGTCGGCGCGACGATCGGCGCGAAGGCCGAGACCGAGCGGAAACGGTCGGGGGTGCGCAGCGCCACGGTCAGCGCGCCGTGGCCGCCCATCGAATGGCCGCTGATCCCCTGCCGCGTCATGTCGGCCATCGGGAAATGGCGCAGCAGCAGCGAGGGCAGTTCGTCCTCGATATAGGAGCGCATCCGGTAGTTCTTCGCCCATGGTTCGACGGTCGCGTCGACATAGAAGCCAGCGCCGAGGCCGAAATCCCACGCGCTGTCGGGGTCGTCGGGAACGCCCTCCCCCCGCGGCGAGGTGTCGGGTGCGACGAAGATGACGCCGTGCCGCGCGCAGGCGGCGCGATACTCACCCTTCTCCATCACATTGGCATGGGTGCAGGTCAGCCCCGACAGATACCAGAGCACCGGCAGTTTCGCGCCTTCCGCATGGTCGGGCACGAAGATCGCAAAGCTCATGTCGGTCGCGGTCGTGTCGCTTGCGTGACGGCAGACGCTTTGCGTGCCGCCATGGCTGCGGGTCGTCGAAAGGGTTTCGATGGTCATGCGATGGCCTGAACGGGAATGGGCGCCACCAGCGGATCATGCCCCCAATGGCGCAGAAGGTCGAGGATCGCCGCCCCGGCGAGCCCCAGCGTCGCGGTGTTGCGCAACGGATGGACGTTGACGCGGCTCGCCGCGGCCAGGCCCGCATCGAGCACGACGGCGATGCTGCCCGGCGGCGCGTTGATCGCGGCGAGCGGCGTCACCGATCCCGGCTGGATGCCGAGCAGCCGCGCCATATCCTCCGGCTTGCCGAAGCTCACACGCTTGCAGCCGATCGCGTCGGGCAACGCCTTCAGGTCGACGCGCGCCTCCGCCGGCACGGTGACGAGCCAGAAGGTCCCGCCGGCATCCTTGAGGAACAGGTTCTTGCTGTGCGCACCGGGGATCGCGGCGCTGACCTTTTCGCTCTCGGCGACGGTGAACACCGCGACATGTTCGTGCGCGGCAAAGGGAATCGCGAGCGCATCCAGATCCGCCAGCAATCCCGCTTCGCCGCGCACGATCGTCCTCACATCCGGTGCAGGGCGCAGAGCTTGTTGCCCGACGGGTCGCGCAGATAGGCGAGATACATCTTCATGCCATTGCCTTCGCGCACGCCCGGCGGGTCTTCGATCGCGGTGCCGCCCGCTTCGACCCCGGCGCGATGCCACGCGTCGGCCTGTTCGGGATTGGCCATCGCGATACCGATGGTGCAGCCGTTGCCCGCGGTCGCCGGCTGCCCGTCGATCGGCGCCGTCACCAGGAACAGACCGCCGTTGTGCATGTAGATCAGGCGTCCCTTGTCGTCCTGGATTCCCGGCTTGCCGCCGATCGCCTGGAAGGTCGCATCATAGAATTTCCGCGATGCCTCGAGGTCATTCGACCCGACCATATTGTGGCTGTACATGTGTCCGCTCCTCCTGATTCTGGTTGCGAATCGATACCTATAACGTTGCCTAGCGGAAGACCACCGTCTTGCACCCGTCGATCAACACGCGCTGTTCGGCGACCCAGCGCACCGCGCGCGCGAGCACCTGCGCCTCGATATCGCGGCCGGTGCGGATCAGGTCGTCGACCGAATGGCGATGATCGACACGCTCGACTGCCTGTTCGATGATCGGGCCTTCGTCGAGGTCGCCGGTCACGAAATGCGCGGTCGCGCCGATCAGCTTCACCCCGCGCTCGTGCGCGCGGTGATAGGGCCGTGCGCCCTTGAAACCCGGCAGGAAGCTGTGATGGATATTGATGCAGCGGCCGATGAGCCGCGCCGACAGGTCGGTCGACAGCACCTGCATATAGCGCGCGAGCACCAGATAATCGGCCTTGCCGCGCGCCATGACGTCGAGGATCGCGGCCTCCTGTTCGGCGCGGTTGGCGTCGCTGACGGGCAGATGATGAAAGGGCACGCCATGCCATTCGGAAAGCCGCCGCAGATGCTCGTGATTCGACACGACCCCGACGACGTCGATCGCCAGATTCCCCGTCGACCAGCGGTGGAGCAGGTCGTTGAGGCAGTGGCTGCCCTGCGATACGGCGATGACGAAGCGCGGCTTTTGCGCTGCGTCGCGAATGCGCGCATCCATCGCAAAGCGTTCGACGACCGGCGCGAACGCCGCCTGCACCGCGGCGAGCCCTTCGGGAAAGCGCGGTCCCGCGGCGCGGAACGCGACCCGCATGAAGAAGCGCCCCGATTCGAGATTGGCATATTGCTGGCTGTCGAGGATGAAGCCGTCGGCTTCGGCGAGCAGCCCCGTCACGGCCGCGACGATGCCGACCGCGTCGATGCAGCTGAAGGTCAGGACATAGCCCGGATGGTCGGTCGCGGCGGTCATCGGCGGTGCGGCACCCTTCAGGCGATCCGGTAAAGCGCGCAGAGCTTGTTGCCCGCCGGATCGCGCAGATAAGCGAGATAGAGCCGCCGGCCTTCGGTGGCATCGCGCGGCCCCGGCGGGTCCTCGATCGCGGTCCCGCCGTTCGCGACGCCCGCCGCGTGCCACGCATCGACCGCCTCGGGCGAAGACGCGGCAAAACCGAGCGTCCCGCCGTTCGCGCCATGCGCGGCCTTGCCATCGATCGGCGCGCTGATCAGGAAGCGGCACCCCGCATGGCTGTAGACGAGCCGGCCACGCTCGTCGATCGCGCCGGGCGCGGCGCCCAGCGCGCCGAGGATGGCATCGTAGAAACGGCGGGCGGCCTCGATATCGTCGGCGCCGAGCATCACATGGCTGAACATGGGCGCGTCAATACACCACGACGCTGCGGATGCTTTCGCCCGCGTGCATCAGGTCGAAACCCTTGTTGATCTCCTCCAGCGTCAGGACGTGGGTGATCATCGGGTCGATCGCGATCTTGCCGTTCATGTACCAGTCGACGATCTTCGGCACGTCGGTGCGGCCCCTGGCGCCGCCGAACGCCGTGCCCTTCCACACGCGGCCGGTGACGAGCTGGAACGGGCGTGTCGCGATTTCCTTGCCCGCCTCGGCGACGCCGATGACGATGCTCTCGCCCCAGCCGCGGTGGCAGCATTCGAGCGCGGTGCGCATCACCTCGGTATTGCCGGTGGCGTCGAAGCTGTAGTCGGCGCCGCCGTCGGTGACCTCGACGATCTTCGCGACCGTCTCGTCGCGCGACAGGCCCTTCGAGTTGATGAAGTGCGTCATGCCGAACTTGCGGCCCCATTCCTCGCGATCGGGGTTGATGTCGATGCCGATGATCTTGTCTGCACCGACCAGCTTCGCGCCCTGGATCACGTTGAGCCCGATGCCGCCCAGCCCGAAGACGACGACATTCTCGCCCGCCTGCACCTTCGCGGTGTTGACGACCGCGCCGACGCCGGTCGTGACGCCGCAGCCGATGTAGCAGCTTGTCTGGAACGGCGCGTCCTCGCGGATTTTCGCGACCGCGATCTCGGGCAGCACGGTGAAGTTGGAGAAGGTCGAGCAGCCCATATAATGGAAGATCGGCTGACCCTTGTAGCTGAAGCGCGTCGTGCCGTCGGGCATCAGCCCCTTGCCCTGCGTCGCGCGGATCGCGGTGCACAGGTTGGTCTTGCCCGACAGGCAGCTTTTGCACTGGCGGCATTCGGGGGTGTAGAGCGGGATCACATGGTCGCCGGGCTTCACCGACGTCACCCCCACCCCGACCTCGCGCACGATACCGGCGCCTTCGTGGCCGAGCACCGACGGAAAGATGCCCTCGCTGTCGAAGCCGTCGAGCGTATAGGCATCGGTGTGGCAGATACCCGTCGCCATGATCTCCACCAGCACCTCGCCCGCCTTCGGGCCTTCGAGGTCGAGTTCGACGATCTCGAGCGGTTTCTTCGCTTCGAACGCGACGGCGGCGCGGGTTTTCATGGGGCGGTCTCCTTCTGCCGCGTCCCTTCCGTCAAAGCCGTCCCCAATGCAAGAGGCCGCAGCGCCGCCACCTGCTGCCGAAGGTGCGTCTCCTGATCGACAAGCTGCGCGAGGAATTGCCGGCGGCGTTGCGGCGGAGTGGGCTAGGATAAAAGCGACCGATGAAATGATCAGCCATTTTCACGCAACCAAGGTGTGGTTGCTTCAATCTCCGCCATCATGGCATCATAGGTATCGAATACACCCGACCGATGGCCGGGCGACCAATACAGACCAACATATTCATCAAACGCTTCATAAATCTCTTCGTATCCGAAGAAGCCATCGCCCCTTCGATACAAACGAAGCTTTCGTTTGCCGCTAGGGCTTACCAGTTCGCGAACGACATCCATCTGAGAGTAACTGGCATTGGCGATACACATTCGCAACTAGCATGTCGCTCAACACTCCACCACACTAACCGCCAGCCCGCCCTTCGACGTTTCCTTGTATTTGTCGCGCATGTCGCGGCCGGTTTGCAGCATCGTCGCGATCACCGTGTCGAGGCTGACGACATGGGTGCCGTCGCCGATCATCGCGATGCGGCTGGCGTCGATGGCCTTGATCGCGCCCATCGCGTTGCGCTCGATGCAGGGAATCTGGACGAGGCCGCCGATGGGATCGCAGGTGAGGCCGAGATTGTGCTCCATGCCGATCTCGGCGGCGTTCTCGATCTGCGCGTTGGTGCCGCCGAGCGCGGCGGTCAGACCCGCCGCCGCCATCGAGCAGGCGACGCCGACCTCTCCCTGACAGCCGACCTCCGCGCCCGAAATGCTGGCGTTGCGCTTGTAGAGCGCGCCGATGGCCCCCGCCGTCAGCAGAAAGGTCCGCACCCCCGCCGCATCGCCGCGGCAGCCGCGCCGGTAATAGCGGATCACCGCCGGAATGATCCCCGCGGCGCCGTTGGTCGGCGCGGTGACGACGCGGCCGCCGGCGGCGTTCTCCTCGTTCACCGCCATCGCCCACAAGTTGATCCAGTCCATCATCGCGAGCGGTTCGGACAGGTTCGCCTCGTGCCGCTCGCGGATGTCGGCGGCGATCTGCGGCGCGCGGCGCCGGACCTTAAGGCCGCCGGGCAGGATGCCGGTGCTCGCGCAGCCCGCGTCGATCGATGCATCCATCGCCGCCGCGATCGCGTCGAGCCCCGCCTCGACCTGCTCCGCGTCGCGGTGCACAAGTTCATTGTCGAGCATCATTGCGGCGAAGCTCTTTCCCGACGCCGCGCCCATCGCCATCAGGTCGGCGCCCGAGGTGAAGGGAAAGGGCAGCTCGACCTCGTCCTCGGCGCCGCGGCTGTTGCGTCCCGCCTCTTCCTCGTCGACGACGAAGCCGCCGCCGATCGAGAAATACATGCGCTTCGCCAGTATCTCGCCGTCCGCGTCGCGCGCGGTGAAGCTGAGCGCGTTGGTGTGGAAGGGTTGGCGCTGGCGCATCTGGAAATGCAGGTCGCGCTTCGGTTCGAAGCGCACCGGAACCCGCCCGAGCAGATCGAGACGGCCTTCGCGTTCGGCGCGCGCCCAGTGCGCCTGGATCGCGGCAAGGTCGGTCGTCGCGGGCACCTCCCCCGCCAGGCCCGCGACGAGCGCGGTATCGGAGGCGTGGCCCTTGCCGGTCAGCGCCAGCGAGCCGTAGAGGTCGGCCTCGACATGCGCCGTGCGGTCCAGCAGGCCATGCGCATCGAGCCACTCGCCGAAGCGGCGGCCCGCGACCATCGGCCCGACGGTGTGCGAGCTCGACGGACCGACGCCGATCTTGAACAGTTCGAAAAGGCTGATCGTCATGGCGGCGCTATAGGCCAAGCCCCGCGGGGACGATAGGGGTGCGCGGACCGGTCGCCGCCGGTCCCCGCGCCCCACATCGCCCGTCGTCATCCGGCCCTTGCCGGACGACAGGCCTTCGTCACGCCGCCGGGTAGGTCCAGGCGCCGTCGCGCGCCAGATTCTCGGCCGCGAAATCCCAGTTGAGCAGTTCGTCGACCACTGCGTTCACATAATCGGGGCGGACGTTCTTGCGGTCGATGTAATAGGCGTGCTCCCACACGTCGATGACGAGCAGCGGCTTGGCGCCGCCGGTCGCCTCGGTCCCCGCGTCGTGCGTGTCGGTGACCGACAGCTTGCCGTCCTTGGTGACGAGCCAGGCCCAGCCCGAGGCGAAGTGATTGACCGCGGTATCCTTGAGCTTTTTCTTGAGGTCGTCGAGAGAGCCGAAATCGCGGTCGATCGCCGCGGCGAGATCCCCCTGCGGCGCGGTCTTCGTCGGCGACAGGCTGTTCCAGTAGAAGGCGTGGTTCCACGACTGGGCGGCGTTGTTGAACAGCCCCTTGTTGCCCGCGCTCTCGGCATGGCGGACGATGTCCTCGAGGCTCTTGTCCGCAAGGTCGGTGCCCTCGATCGCGGCATTGACCTTGTCGACATAGGCCTTGTGATGCTTGCCATGATGCGTCGCGAGCGTGTCGGCCGAGATATGCGGCGCGAGGGCATCCTGCGCATAGGGCAGGGGCGGGAAGGCGATCGTCATGGCAGTCTCCATTTTTTGCTTGAACGGATAGGGCTTCTAACTCGGTATCGCGCTTAGCGCTTACAACCCTGCGAAGGCAAATTTTCCTGCCCGGCCAGTCATGTCGCCATCGCCTTCAGCGTCGCGATGCGGTCGGCCTCTTCCGCCGGTTTGTCGCGCCGGATGCGGGCGATGCGCGGGAAGCGCATCGCGAGCCCTGACTTGTGCCGCTTCGACGGATGGATCGAATCGAAGGCGACCTCCAGCACCAGCGTCTTTTCGACCTCGCGCACCGGGCCGAAGCGATCGGTGGTGTGGTCGCGCACGAACTTGTCGAGCCATTTCAGCTCCTCGTCGGTGAAGCCCGAATAGGCCTTGCCGACGGGCAGCAGTTCGCCCGCGTCGGACCAGCAGCCGAAGGTGTAATCCGAATAGAAGCTGGCGCGCCGCCCGTTGCCGCGCTGCGCATACATCATCACGCAGTCGGCGGTCAGCGGGTCGCGCTTCCACTTGTACCACAGCCCGGCGCGGCGACCGGCAACATAGGGGGCGTCGCGCCGCTTGAGCATCACCCCCTCGATCGCCGCGTCGCGCGCGCCCGCGCGCAACTCCGCCAGATGCGTGAAATCGCGCGCCTCGATGACCTGCGACAGGTCGAAATGGCTGATCGCGAGCCGCGGCACGAACGCTTCCAGCTGCCGCCGCCGCTCGGTCCATGGCAGCAGGCGCAGGTCGTTGCCGTCGACGCCGAGCAGATCGTAGACGCGCACGAAGGCGGGATAGTCGGCGAGCATCCGTTTCGTCACCGTCTTGCGCCCGAGCCGCTGCTGGAGCGCGTTGAAGCTGGCGGCGCCCCCCTCGACCCCGCCCTGCGCCTCGCCGCGCACCAGCAGTTCGCCGTCGATCACCGCATCCTGGTCGAAGGCGGCGAGCAGTTCCGGAAAGGCGGCGCCGATATCCTCGCCGCCGCGGCTGTAGAGGCGCGTCTCGCCGCCGCCCCCGCTCCCGCCGCGCGCGATCTGGACGCGGATGCCGTCCCATTTCCATTCGGCGGCGAAGGCGGCTAAATCGATCGCCTCGCCCTCGTCGAGCGGGTGCGCGAGCATGAAGGGGCGAAAGAAGGCGACGTCGGCAAGATCGGGCCGGGCGGCGCGCCCCTCGCCCCACGCGAAGAGCGGCGCATAGGGCGGCGGGATCGCGTGCCACAATTCCTCGACGTCATCGACCGGCACATCGAACGCCTGCGCGAAGGCCTGCTTCGCGAGCCGCGCCGACACCCCGACCCGCATCCCGCCGAGCGCCAGCTTGAGCAGCGCATAGCGGCCGTCGGCGTCGAGGCGGTCGAGCAGCGAAGCAAGGACCGCGGGCGCATCGCTGCGCGTCGCGGCGGAGAGGGCGTCGACGGCAGCGGAAACGCTGATATCGCCCTTTTTCCCTGAACCGTCCGGCCACAGCAAGGCCGCAGTCTCCGCCGTGTCGCCGACGAAATGGCGCGACAGGCGGAACAGTTCCTCGTCGACCCGCGTCGCGAGCAGCGCGCGCACCGTTCCCGCCTTCACCGCCGGGAAGTCGAGCGCGTCGGTCAGCGCCGCGAGCGCCCAGCCGCGATCAGGATCGGGTGTGTGGCGGAGGTAATCGACGATCAGCGCCAGCTTGCTGTTGCGCGAGCGCGTGTAGACCAGCCGGTCGATCAGGGCCGCGAAGCGCTTCACGCCTCTTCCTCCAGATCGCGCCCGACGAGATGCAGTGCGCGCGCCCGGCGCTGCGTCAGTTCGCACCAGCGCAGCAGCCCTTCTTCGCTGCCGTGGGTGATCCAGCTTTCGCGCGGTTCGACCTCGGCGATCGTCGCGGTGAGTTCGTCCCAGTCGGCATGGTCGGAGATGACGAGCGGCAGTTCGACCATGCGCGCCCGCGCGCGCTGGCGCACCCGCATCCAGCCCGAGGCCATCGCGGTGATCGGATCGGGCAGCCGCCGCGACCAGCGGTCGTGCAGGGCGGAGGGCGGCGCGAGCACGACCTGCCCCGCCATTTCGGCCTTTGCGGTCTCGCCGACCAGCCGCAGGTCGCCAAGCGCGACGCCATGGGCGGCGTAGAGCGCGCACATGCGTTCGAGCGCGCCGTGGATGAAGATTGGCGCATCCCATCCCGCGCGGCGCAGTTCGGCGATCACGCGCTGCGCCTTGCCCAGCGCATAGGCGCCGACGAGGACGCAGCGGTCGGGCTCGGCGCGCACCGCAGCGAGCAGCTTCGCAATCTCTCCGTCGGTCGGCGGATGGCGGAACACCGGGAGGCCGAAGGTCGCCTCGGTGATGAAGATATCGCAGGGGACGATTTCGAACGGCGCACAGGTCGGGTCGGCGCGGCGCTTGTAATCGCCGGTGACGACGATCCGCTCGCCGCGATATTCCATCGCGATCTGCGCGCTGCCGAGGACGTGTCCGGCGGGGTGGAAGGAAAAGCGCACGCCGCCGCGTTCGAACCCGTCGCAGTAGGCGAAGGCGGCATTGCGGCTTGCCGCGGTATCGACGCCATAGCGCAGCGCCATGATCGCCAGCGTCTCCGGCGTCGCGAAAACCGCGTGATGGCCGCTGCGCGCATGGTCGGCATGGCCGTGCGTCACCGCCGCGCGCTCGACCGGGCGCGACGGGTCGATCCACAGATCGGCCGGCCGCACGTAGAGGCCATGCGGATGCGGTTCGAGCCAGGCCGCCGTACGCGCCATCAGACAGCCCCCGTCACGCCAGCAGCGTCCGCGCCCGAACGAGGTCGGCGACGAAGGCGGCACGCTCCTGCGTCGCGCGCTCGCGATCGGGCATACGGAGCAGGAAGGACGGATGGACCGTCGCCACCAGCCTTGCGCCTCCCTCCAGTTCCACCGCACGCCCGCGCATCGACCGGATGCTTGCGCTCTTTCCCGTCACCCCACGCAGCGCGGTGGCGCCCAGCGTGACGATGAGATCGGGCTGCACCAATGCGCGCTCCCTGTCGAGCCACCAGCGGCAGATATCGACCTCTCCGGTGGTCGGGGTCTGGTGCAGCCGCCGCTTGCCGCGCGGTGTGAACTTGAAATGCTTGACCGCATTGGTGAGGAACAGCCGCCGGCGGTCGAGCCCGGCTTCGTCCAGCGCGGCGTCGAGGAGCCGGCCCGCCGGGCCGACGAACGGCCGGCCCTGCCGGTCCTCCTGATCGCCCGGCTGTTCGCCGATCAGCATGATGCGCGCTCTCTTCGGCCCCTCGCCCGCCACGCCCTGCGTCGCGTGGCGATAGAGCGGGCAGCGCGTGCAGCGATCGACTGCCGCCGCCAGCGCGGACAGCGTTGCGGGAGCGTCGGAGGCATCGGCGGATGGCTGATCTTCGGGCACGCGGGTCGGTTCCGTCTCCGTACGGGTCGTTCCCGAAACGGCCGCCGCGCGCTTCCGTTCCTGTTCTGCTCGAATCCGGCTCGCCTTTCCAGGGCAGGGACGCCCGGGTCGCCGTCTTTCCTTCCGAAGGCCCGCTATCGCTCGCGATATTCGGGCGGGCGCTTGTCGAGGAAAGCGGTGAGCGCTTCCTTGTAATCCTCGGTCGCCGACAGGATCACCTGCTGCCGGTCCTCGATCGCCATCGCCGCTTCCAGGCTTGGCGCGTCGATGTTGAGGTTCAGCGCCTGCTTGGACAGACGCAGGCCCCATGGGCTGGTCGCGAGCATCTCTTCGGCGAGCGCGAGCCCGCGGTCGAGCAGCTTGTCCTCGTCGACGATCTCGCTGATCAGCCCCGCCGCGAGCGCCCGCTCCGCGCCGACGAAGCGCCCGGTCAGGATCATCTCCGACGCGAGGCTCGCCCCGACGAGACGCGGCAGGAAATAGCTCGACGCCATGTCGCAGCCGCCGAGCCCGATGCGGATATAGGCGGCGTTGCAGCGAAAGTCGGGCGCGCCGTAGCGCACGTCCGACGCGAGCAGCAGCGACAGCCCCCCGCCCGCCGCGGCGCCATGGCCGAGCGCGATGATCGGCTGCGGGCAGGCGCGCATCCTGCGATAGATATTGCCGATATCGGTCTGGGTCCGCAGCGTGCGCAGCACCGGCGTTTCGTCGCCGGTCCGGTCTTCCTGGATGTCGAGCCCGGCGCAGAAGCCGCGACCGGCGCCGCGCAGCAGGACGACGCGCACATCCTTGCGTTCGGCGAGCCCGCCGAAATAGGCGTTCAGCGCCTCGACCAGCCCTTCGTTCAGCGCATTCAGCCGCTCGGGCCGGTTGAGCGTCGCGATCTCGACCGCGCCGCGACGCTCGACGACCAGTTCGCCCTTCGCTTCGTCCGTCACAGGGTCTGGCCGTCGTCGACGGTGATGACGCTGCCGGTCACCCCCGCCGACGCGTCGGAGGCGAGGAAGAGCAGCGGCGCATGGAGGTCGCTGGCCGGGCGCAGCCGCTGGCGCGGGAAGCTGGCGACGAACTTGCGACCCGCCTCGCTGCTGAACAGTTCGGCGGTCATCTCGGATTCGAAATAGCCGGGCTGGATGACGTTCACGTTGATCCCGCGCCGCGCCCATTCGCGCGCGAACGCCTTGCCCATGTGGCGCGCCGCCGCCTTGGTCGCGCCATAGACAGAGGTCGCCGGGAACACCTTGTCGGCGGTGATCGAGCCGATGATGACGACGCGGCCGTGCTGCCGCTCGCGGCTGCCCGCGGCTTCGAGCCGCCGCGCGCCCTCGGTCACGGTCAGGAAGACGCCGCGGACATTGGCGGCGAGCAGGCCGTCGACCTCTTCGACCACGAGTCCCAGCGCCACCTTCTCGGTCGCCACACCGGCGTTGGCGATGATCGTGTCGACGGTACCGAACGCCGCCTCCGCGGCATCATAGGCGGCCTTGGTCGACGCCTCGTCGGTCACGTCGAGCGACACCGCGACCGCCTGCCCGCCCGCCGCCTCGATCGCGGCGACCTGTTCGGCGAGCCGGTCGGCGCGCCGCGCGGCCAGCACGACTTTCGCGCCCGCCGCGGCCAGCGCCCGCGCGAACCCGGCACCGAGCCCCGACGACGCCCCCGTCACCAGCGCGACGCGCCCCGAAAGATCGAATTGCGGTTCCTTGCTCATAGATGTCTCCCGTTCCGATGCAGCGACCGATAGACAAGTTACCGTTTACGTCAACCGAGGGGAGCGTGGGGCGGCGGCGGGCGCCTCCCCTCCAAGCAAAGTCACGCGACGCATTTCAAACTGTGTCGCCATCGCGTGCATGCGCAGCTTGACAGCCATCATTTGTTCTCTTAATGTTCTTCCCGTGCACAACCAACCTATTCCCCCGTCGCAGCCGCCAACGGTGGCGGGCGGGGGATGAGGGTTCGGGCAGCCGAAAAGGATATTCCCATCGGCCTGCGCGGCCGTCAGGCGGCCATCAATATGCCGCGATAGCTTTGATCGTCGAAGGTCAGGCCCGCGCCCATCGCGACGCAGATCAGCGCTTCTTCCGCCACCCGGACGGGCAGGCCGGTCGCCTTGGCGATCGCCTGATCCATGCGGCGCAGCAGCGCCCCGCCGCCGGTCAGCGTGATGCCTTCCTCGATGATGTCGGCCGACAGTTCGGGAGGCGTGCGTTCGAGCGCCGCCTTCACCGCGCTGACGATCTGGCCGACGGGTTCGGCGAGCGCCTCCGCTATCTCCGCTTCGGACACCTGGACTTCGGACGGCCGGCCGGTGACGAGGTCGCGCCCCTTGACGGCCATGACGATGCCCTCGCCCTGCGGTGCGACGGCCGAGCCGATCGCGAGCTTGACGCGCTCGGCGGTCATTTCGCCGATCATCATGTTGTGCTTGCGGCGGATCGACGAGGCGATCATGTCATCCATCTTGTCGCCGCCGACGCGCACCGAACTGCTGTGGGCGACGCCGCCGAGCGACAGCACCGCGACCTCCGTAGTGCCGCCGCCGATGTCGACGACCATCGTTCCGCGCGGTTCGGTCACCGGCAGCCCGGCGCCGATCGCCGCGGCCAGCGGTTCCTCGATCAGCTGGACGCTGATGGCGCCGGCGTTGGAGGCCGCGTCGCGGATCGCGCGGCGCTCGACATGCGTCGAGCAGGAGGGGACGCAGACGACGACGTGGCTGCGGCGGCGCAGGCGGCTCGGCCCGCCGAGCGCCTTGTCGATGAAATGCTTGATCATCTGTTCGGCGACGTCGATGTCGGCGATCACCCCGTCGCGGAGCGGCCGGATCGCCTCGATATTGGCGGGCGTCTTGCCCATCATCGGCTTGGCGTCGTTGCCGACGACCTTGACGTGGCGAATCCCGTCGCGCGTTTCGAGCGCGATGACCGACGGTTCGTTGAGCACGATCCCCCGACCGCGAACGTAGATGACGGTGTTCACCGTCCCGAGGTCGATGGCGATGTCATGCGCGTGCGGCGCGAAGCGCTGGAATATGGTCATGAACGGGGACGAAACCTTTGATCCTTGTCGCGCCCGAATCAAGCGCCCCGCCCCCCGGCCCACGCTTGCCCAAGCAAGCCGTCCGCATGGGTAAAGGGCGAGGCCAGGTCAATAACCGTGCGAGCCGGACCGTGGGTTTCCCGCGCCTGACCGAAAATCCGGCAGTTCCCGGACGCTCCAGGGATCGCGCGATCGCCGCGCCCTGTTCACGCCGTCCCGGTGGTATAGCCGTAGCGAGCCCCCATTCCGCTCGTGCGGATGAATTCCAGCCCCGTCTCGACCTGCGCCGGCGACAGGCCGCGAAGCGGCCGGCGCAATTCGCCGACCGGCAACCCGCAGGCGCGCATCAGCGACTTGATGGCGACCGGGTTGATCGCCGAATAATGAAAATGCAGCAGCGGCAGCAGCTCCAGATAGCGCTCGCGAAAAGCGGCGGCATCGTCGGCACCCGTCCAGGGTTTCGAGATCGCGGCCATTTCGGCCGGGGCCAGATTGCCGCTCATGTTCGCGGTCCCGTGCCCGCCCAACGCCATCGTCGGCACGACCAGCCCGAGATTGGGGGAATCGCAGCACATCACCGAAACGTCGGGTGCGGCCGCGAGAATCTGCGCCACCTGCCCGACGCGGCCCGTCGATTCCTTGTGCACGACGATATTGGGATGGCGGAAAAGCCGCAGCAGCTGGTCCCAATGAAGGTCGGTCTTCACGCGCGGCGGGTTGTTGTAGATGCCGAGCGGCAGGTCCGACGCATCGGCGACGTCGAGATAGAATTGCTCGATATCGGTCTCCGGCGCGCAGATATAGGGAGGCGCGGCGATAATCGCGCCGTCGGCGCCATTGGCGGCGGCAAAGCGCACATTGTCGATCACCTGCGCCGTCGAGGCCCCGGTGCAGCCGTAGTAGAAGAGCATCCCCGGCGGCCGCATCTTCGCGGTCTCGACGATCACCCGCTGCTTCTCCTCGGGCGACAGCAGCGATGGTTCGCCGGTCGATCCCAGGAACAGCATCGCCGCGGTGCCGTGGCGATGCTGATGATCGATCAGGGTCCGCCAGGCGCCGAAATCGATCTCTCCGCGGCTGTCGAACGGTGTGACGGTGGCGACGAACGATCCCTCGATCCGGCTCTTGGACATGCTGCTCCCCTGTTGCTGCCGCGCATGAACAGATGGATGGCGACGCGAAATCCGCTATCGCGCTGGCGGATTCGGCGCACTCGTCGCTCCTATGCGATAGGGCGTTCGCGTCTTTGCCGAAGGGGTCGGGGGACATGCCATGCTGAAAGCCATTCAACGCATCGCGCGCGCGGGGCTGGCGGGCGTCCTTCTGCTCTGCGCCGGCGCGACCGGATCGGCACAGGATAGCGAAAAAACGGTCGTGCTTCGCGCCGCGCACCTGTTCGACGCGACGAGCGAGCGACTGCGCAGCGATGCCGTCGTCGTCGTGCGGGCCGGCCGGATCGTCGCGGTGGGCGGCGATGCGGCGATTCCCGAAGGCGCCGAGGTCATCGACCTGGGCGACGCGACGCTGCTGCCGGGCTTCATCGACGTCCACTCGCACCTGACGCTCGAACCCGACGAGAATTACTATCGCAAGACGCTCAACGAGCTGATGCGCAACCCGACCGAAATGGCCTTTTATGCCGCCGCCAACGCGCGCCGGACGCTTGAGGCCGGTTTCACGGCGGTGCGCCATGTCGGCGGCCGCGAGTTCATCGACGTCGGGCTCCGCAACGCGATCGCGGCGGACCTGACGCCGGGGCCCCGCATCCTGGCCGCCGGCAATGCGATCACCGCGACGGGCGGCAGCTGCGACCGTCCCCCCTTTCCCGCGCAGCGCGTCGCCCCGCTGACCCCGCGCGAGGGCGTCTGCACCGGCGCCGACCAGTGTCGCGAGGCGGTGCGCGACCAGATCAAGTGGGGCGCCGACGCGATCAAGGTCTGCGCCTCCGGCGGCGTGCTGTCCTACGACCCCGTCGACGTCCCGCAACTGACGCGCGAAGAACTGGAGGCGGTGATCGGCGAAGCCCATAAATGGGGACGCAAGGTCGCCGCGCACTCGCACGGCGACGCGGCCTCGCGGCTGGCGGTCGAGGCGGGCATCGATTCGATCGAGCATGGCAGTTTCCTGTCCGAGGACACGCTGAAACTGATGCGCGCGAAAGGCGTGTATCTGGTCCCCACCTTCATGGCGCTCGACTGGGTCGAGAGCCACGCCGACGGCTATCCCCCCAACATCGCCGAAAAGGCGCATGTCGCCGCCGCCGCGCACGCGGACATGTTCCGCGCCGCGCTGCGCATCGGAGTCCCGATCGCGCTCGGGACCGACGCGACGGTCCGTCCCGACGGCCACGGCCGCAATGCGATGGAGTTCGCGCTGATGGTCGAGGCGGGAATGCGCCCCGGCGCGGCGCTGCTCGCGGGCACCAGCAATGCGGCGCGGCTGATCGGCCTCGAAGCCGAGATGGGCACGCTGACGCCCGGCAAATGGGCCGACATCGTCGCCGTCCCCGGCAACCCGCTCACCGACATCCGCGCGACCGAGCGACCACTGTTCGTCATGCAGCGCGGCCGCGTGGTGCGACGCGACGGCATCTCGCTGCTCCGCTGACCCCCTCTTTGCCCGAAGCCCTTACGCTATTCAGGGAGATTCCGATGCGCCGCCTGATCCCTCTCCTGCTTCTCGCCGCCAGCCCGCTGTCCTTCACGCCGGCCGCGGCACAGACGGCAGCGGCGGCGCCGGCCCTGCTCGACGTGCCGAAACTCGATTTCACGAAGCGCGTTCTCGCCAATGGCGCGACCCTCTACGCGATCCGGGACACGGGCACCGCAACGGTGTCGATCAACATCTGGTACGATGTCGGCCAACGCGACGATCCCCCCGCGCGCGGCGGCTTTGCCCATCTGTTCGAGCATCTGATGTTCAAGACGACCCGGAATCTGCCCGGCGGGGTGCTGGAGGCGGTGAACGCGATGGGCGGCACCGCCAACGCGTCGACGCTGTTCGACTACACCGACTATTATGTCACCGCCCCCGCCAACCGGCTCGAGGCGATGATGTGGCTCGAAGGCGAGCGGCTGCGCAATCTGGTGATCGACGAGGTAAGCTTTCATTCGGAGCGCGACGTCGTCAAGGAGGAGCTGCGCCAGCGCGTCCTGGCGCAGCCCTATGGCCGCATCCTCTATACGCTGCTGCCCGCCTTCGCCTTCGACGGGCACCCCTATGCCCGCCCGATCGGCGGCTCGCTCGCCGACCTCGACCAGGCCCGGCTGGCCGACGTGCGCGCCTTTCACGAAGCCTATTATCGGCCCGACAACGCGGTCTTCGTGGTCTCGGGCAATTTCGACCCCGAGACGCTGGATGCCTGGGCGGACCGCTACATCGGGTCGATCGCACGGCCGCAGCGGGCCATTCCGCGCGATCCGGCCAAGGGGCGTCCGGTGGCGGCGCGGACGATCGACGCCTATGCGCCGAACGTGCCGCTGCCGGCGCTGGCGTTCGCATGGCGCGCGCCCGCCGCAGCCGACCGTGACGCGGCCGGAATCGACCTGATCGAGGCCGTGCTGACCCGCGGCGCGGCGTCGCGCCTGCGCCGCGCGCTCGTCGACGAAAAGGGGCTTGCGTCCGCCGTCACCAGTTACAACCTGCCCGCGCGCGACGGCTACGCCTTTGCGCTGGTCGTGACGCTGGCCAAGGATCGCGACCCAAGCGAAGCCGAGGCGGCCTTCGCCGCCGAGATCGCCAGGCTGCGCGATACGCCGCTCGATCCGGGCGAACTGGCGGCGGCGAAGAACGGCCTGTTCGGCGATGCGCTCTCCGCCCGCGAAACGGCGCGCGGCCGCGCCTATGCGCTGGGCGGCGGCGCGGTGCTGACCGGCGATCCGCATCTGGTCGACGAACGGCTCGCCACCATCCGCGCGATCACGCCGGCGGACCTTCAGCGGATCGCGCGCCGCTGGCTGGCCGATGCGAGCCGCGTGACGCTCCGCTATCGCGACGAAAGCCTGCGGCCCGCGGGCTACGCCGGCGACCGCGCGCCCGACGTGACGGCGATGGGCCCGGCGGTGCCGCCGGCGAGCGCGCCGTCCGTGACGCTGGCGAGCGAGGCCGACCGCGAGCCGCCGCCGCAACCCGGTGCGGCGGTCCCCGCGACGCTGCCGTCGGTTGCCGAGCGCCGCCTTGCCAACGGGTTGCGCGTCGTCGTCGCCCGGTCATCCGACGTGCCCCTGGCCGCGCTGACGCTGGTGATCGACGGAGGCGACGCCGCCGACCCGCCGGGCGAGGCCGGGCGCGGCGACATCGCCGCGGCGCTGGCGCTGAAAGGCGCCGGGGGGCGGAGTGCCGAGCGGATCGCCGGCAACATCGCGGCGCTCGGCGGCACGATCGCGGCGAGTTCCGAATCCGACGCGACCGTCCTGTCGGTTCAGGTGCCTGCAGCCAACGCCGAAGCCGCGGCGCATATCCTGGCCGACGTCGCGATCCGCCCCGACTTCCCCGCCGACGCCCTCAACGGCGTCCGCAGCCAGCAGGTCGCCGCCATCACCGTCGCGCACAAGCAGCCGCTCCAGACGGCGCTACGCACCGTGCCGGCCGCCCTGTTCAGCGACGCCCCCTATGGCCGCACACCCAGCGCAGCGACGCTGGCAGCGGTCACACGCGACGGGCTGGTCGCGGCGCAGCGCCAATGGTGGATTCCAAGTAACGCGACGCTGATCGTCGCGGGCGCGCTGTCGCCCGATCAGGGCTTTGCGCTGGCCGATCGCATTTTCGGGGGCTGGAAAGGCGAAGCCGCCGTCCCCGCGCCGCAGCCCCGCGCAGCGTCCGCGCCCCGCGCGCCGCAGATCATCGCCATCGACATGCCCGGCGCCGGCCAGACCGCCGTGGTCGCGGCGCTTCCGGCCGTCGGGCGGGGCGATGCGGGCTGGCCCGCGCTGCGCGTCATCAACGCGGGCCTGGGCGGCGGCTTCCAAGGCTGGCTGAGCCAGGAGATCCGCGTCAAGCGCGGCCTCAGCTACAGCGCCGGCAGTCTGCTCGACGTGCGCCGCGACGCCACCGTCCTGATCGCCGCGACGCAGACCAAGACCGAATCGGCGATCGAGGTCGCAGGGCTGGTGCTCGACCAGATCGCGCGCCTGCGCAGCGAGCCCATGGACGCCGCCCGGATCGCCGACCGCGCGACATTCGTCGCCAACGGACTGTCGAGCCAGACCGAGCGCGCGGCGGGTCTCGCCAACTATCTCTCGACGCTGGTTGCCAGCGATGCGTCGCTCGACGTGCTCGCATCCGAAGTGTCCGCGAAGGCGCCGCCATCCCCCGAAGACATCGCCGCAACGGTCGCCGGACATATCCGGAGCGATCGGGCGACGCTGATTCTTGCCGGCGATTCGAAACAGTGGATCGCGGCGCTGCGCGAGCGCTATCCCGCCGTGAAGCTGATCGACGTCGACGGCAAGCCGCTGCCCTGAGCCGACGCTCAGGGCAAATAGCGGTCGCGCAGGTCTAGCGGCCGGGCGGTCAGCGGCTTTTCGAGCCCCTCGACGAAGATCAGGCGGGGCTGCGACAGCGGCTCGAGCGGATCGCCGCTCCACAATATCAGGTCGGCCGCGCGTCCGACGGCCAGCGACCCGATGCGGTCGGCGACCCCGAAAACGCGCGCCGGGTTGATGGTGATGGCAGCCACCGCAGCATCGTGCGGCAGGCCCCAGGCCACCGCGTTGCCGGCGCTGTAGCGCAGTTCGCGCGCGCGATGCGCGACGCCGCTGCCGGCCTTGAGGACGACGGCAACCCCGGCGGCGTGCAGCCGCGCGGCATTGTCCATCGACGCGCCGACCTGCGAGAAGCTGTGCGGCAGGTTGGCCAGCGGGTCGACGATGACCGGCACCTTCGCCGCCGCGATGGCATCGGCCACCCGCCAGCCCTCTTCGGCGCCGTCGAGGATGATGCGCAGTCCCTCCTCGCGGGCCAGCGCGATCATCTCGACGATATCCGACGCACGATCGACCTTGACGATCAGCGGCATGCGGCCTTCCGCCACCGGCACCAGCGCTTCGAGGTCGATGCGCGACAGCGTCTGCGGCCGCCCTTCCCCACGGTCGTAGGCGGCGCGGTGGCGCGCAAAATGGCGGACGTCGGCGAGCGTCGCACGCAGCGCCACGATCGCCGATCCGCGCGCGCCGCCCGCGCGCTCAGCACCGCCCTCCCCCATTTCGAGCACCATCGCCACGCGCGGCCGCGTGACCATGTCGGGGCGCTGCGCCAGATCGATCACCGCCGCCTGCCCCGAGAATTGCAGGTCACGCCCGGACCGGTCGTCGTAGAGCGGCGTGGTGACCGCGTGCGTGATTCCCGCAAGCCGCGAGACCGGCAGCAGGATCGAATCGGGATTGAGCCCCAGCGAGATGTCGAAGCCGGCGCTGATCGTCCGGCTGTGCGTCGCGCGGTCGGCGCTCGCCGGCACCTGGCTGACCTCGACCGCGCCAAGGGTGCTGTCGGCCTGGATGAAGCCCGGCGTGACGACGCCGCCGCGACCGTCGACAATGCGGGCGTCGGGCGGAACCGCGACATTTGCGCCGATCGACGCGATGCGTCCGTCGCGGATCAGGACCGTCCCCTTCGCGATCGTCCCGGCCTCGGTCATCGTCAGCAGCGTCGCGTCGACGATGGCGACGGTTTCGGCGGCCGCCGGCGCCGCGAGGGCGAGCGCCGCGCAGGCGGCGAGGAAGCGGATCATGGCCTTTCTCCCGCTTGCCCGACCAGAAAGTCGGAATGGCGCCGATAGGATGGATCGTCGCGATCGAAGACGAGACCGCCGTCGATCCAGACCTTGTCGGCGCGCGCATAGATGCTGAAGGGATCGGCGCTCCACAGCACGACGTCGGCATTCTTGCCCGGTTCGAGCGTGCCGACCCGGTCGGCGATGCCGAGTGCCCGGGCCGGGTTGGCGGTGAACCAGCGGATCGCCCGGGCCTTTTCGATCTTCAGCCCGGCGCGCCAGGCGGCCGACAGCGCCACCGCCGCCTCCTGATTCAAGCGCTGGATCAGGACCGGGTCATCGGAATGGATGATCGCGCAGCCGCCCGCCGCCTCGACGAGCGCGGCATTCTCCTCGATCGCGTCGAACACCTCCATCTTGTAGCCCCACCAGTTGGCCCAGGTGGCGACGCAGATGTCCTCCTTCACCAGCAGGGGCGCGATCTTGTAGGCCTCGTTCGCGTGATGGAAGGCGCGAATCCGAAAGCCGAACTCGTGCGCGATGTCGATCATGTTGGCCATCTCGTCGGAACGGTAGCAATGGTTCTGGACGAATATCTCGCCCTTCAGCACCCCGGCGAGCGTTTCGAGCTGCAGGTCGCGCTTCGGCGGCTCGCCGGTGCGGTCGCCGCTTTCCCACCGATCCCATTTGCGCGCATAGTCGGCGGCGTCGATCCACGCCTTGCGATAACCCGCGACATTGCCCATCCGCGTCGCCGGCGACCGGCCGCGCGCGCCATAGACGCGCTTCGGATTCTCGCCGCAGGCGATCTTGATGCCATAGGGGGCATCGGGAAATTTCATGCCCTGGACGGTGGCCGAGGGCACGTTCTTGAGCGTGACGGTGCGGCCGCCGAACAGGTTCGCGGAGCCCGGAAGCACCATCAGCGTCGTCACGCCCGCCTCGCGCGCCGTGTCGAAACCGGGGTCCTGCGGCCAGATCGAATGTTCGACCCACATCTGCGCCGTATTGGGGTCGGTCATCTCGTTGACGTCGTTGAGCGCGCCGACGCTGTCGGGCTGCGACCAGGCGCCGAGATGCGAATGGGCGTCGATCACCCCCGGCGTCACCCACTTGCCGCGCGCGTCGATCGCCCGATAGCCCGCCGGAACCGGCAGCCCGGCGCCGACCGCGGCAATCTTTCCATCCTCCATCAGCACCGTGCCGTTGGCGATCTCCTCCCCCGTCGCGGTGAGCACGGTGGCGCCGACCAGAGCGACCGGCCGGGTTGCCGGCGGACGATAGGTGCTCGGGAAAGGGGCCGAATGGACGGTGGGCGCAGCGGGCCCGGCGGATGCCGCCTGCGGCCCCGCCCCGTCGGACGCGGCGCAGCCGGCGAGCGCGAAGGCCGCCGCCGCGACGAGGAGCGGACGCGCTGCCATCGCGTGACCCATCACGGCGTGTTGGGGGCGACGGACCGGATGAGGGCGCCCTTTTCGTCGAGGAAGTCGATCGACGCCTTGCCGTCGGACGTCACCTGCATCCGGATGCGCGGCCGCCCCATCGCGTCGCTGAGCATCACCGCCGAATCGCGATCGCGCGTCTTGCCGACATAGAGGCGCTGGCGCCCGAAGCTGCCCTCCGCCTGCACCTTCTCCAGCAGCGCGGTGCGTTCCGGACCGTCGGGCATCTTCGAGATGCGTTCGGCGAGATCGAAGTCGAGCGGCTGATCGGGCCGGTCGCTGATGATCATCCCCGCCCAGCGCCGCCCGTCATATTCGCTCTGGGTCAGCTGGATCACCTGATCCTGCTCATACTGGTCGAAGCTCAGATGCCCGCCGCCCGACACCTTGCCGTCGGGACCGGTCTTGCCCGCAAAGGTCAGGCCGCCGTTTTCGGACCCTTCCTCATTGTAGAAGATGATCCCGGCGCCGCGATTGCCGGCGGGATGCGGACGTTCCTTGCCGTGCATGATGATGCCCGGCGCGTGGCTGCTGTTCGATACGATCATGCGGATCGTCCCGTCGTCCTCGCGCACGTTGATCCGCTTGACGTCGATCTCTTCGAACGCCGCCTTGCCCGGCCGCGTGTCGGCCCCCGCCTCGCTCACCACCGCGAACGCGAAGGCCGCGGTCAATATACCCGAATACAGCAAAAGCAGCTTGTTCACGTTCATGGGGTTTCTCCTTCGGCGGAAGACCGGACGGTCGGAAGATAGCGGTCGCGCAATTCGGTGGCGCGCGAGGTCATGGGCTGGCGGGCGCCGCGGATCAGCACGGCGACGGGCCGCGTCAGCGTGTCGAGCGGATCGCCGTCCCAGACGACGACGTCGCCGTCCTTGCCCGATTCGAGCGAGCCGACACGGTCGGCGAGCCCGAAGATGCGCGCCGGATTGATCGTGATCGCGGCCAGTCCGGCGCGCCAGTCGAGGCCGCTGGCGACCGCGTTGCCGGCATTGTAGCGCAGTTCGCGCTCCCGATGATTGCCGTTGCCCTCGATCGCGACCAGCACGCCGGCTTCGGCGAGACGGCGGGCGTTGGCGAGCGTCGCGCCGAGCGCTTCGAACGACGCCGGGCTGTTCTGGACCGGGGTGACGAGGACCGGGACGCCCGCCGCGGCGATCTCGCCCGCCACGCGCCAGCCCTCGGCGACGCCCTCGAGGATCAGCTTCACGCCTTCGGCGCGGGCCATCGCAAGCGCGTCGCGGATGTCGGAGGCGCGGTTGACGGTGACGAGCAGCGGCATCCGGCCGTCGACGACGGGGATCAACGCCTCCATATCGGCGCGCGACAGGATGTAGGCGCGCGTTTCGCCGCGGTCATAGGCGGCGCGGCGCGCCTTGAAATCGCGCACCTCCGCAAAGAGCGCGTGCAGCAGGGCCAACTCTCCGCCGCGTGCGCCGCCCGTTCGTTCGGCGCCGCCCTCGCCCATTTCGAGCACCATCGCGACCCCGCGCCGCATCAGCATCGGGCGGCCGTCGAGCACGACCGCCGCCGCCTGCCCGGCGAACGGCAGTTCGCGGTCCCCCTTGTCGTCGTAGGCGGGGGTGGCGATCGCACGGGTGATGCCGCCCAGCCGCGCAACAGGCACGAGCAGCGAATCGGGATTGAGCCCATAGCCGGCGTCGAACGCGGCGCTGATGTCGCGCTTGTGGGTGGCGCGATCGTCGGCGGCGGCGACCATCCGCACCTCGACGAGGCCGAGCGCCGTCCCCGCCGCGACCAACCCCGGCGTCACGACCTTGCCGCGCGCGTCGATGACCGTCGCATCGGGCGGCACCGCGACGCCCGCGCCGACCGCGACGATACGGCCGTCGGCGATGACCACCGTCCCGTCGGCGATGTCGCCCGCGGGCCCCATGGTGACGACGCGGCCGCCGGTGATCGCGACGGTTTCCGCCGCGGCCGGGCCGGTGCAGACCAGCGCCAGCAGGAAAAGGCCGAGACGGGTCATCGCGCGAAATCCTGACCGGGCTGGCCGAGCAGGAAGTCCGACGGCAAGCGATAACGCGGATCGCCGCGATCCCACATCGGCACGCCGTCGATCCAGACCCGGTCGGCAAGCGCGTAGACGCTGAACGGATTGGCGCTCCACAGCACGACGTCGGCCATCTTGCCGGGTTCGAGCGAGCCGACCCGGTCGGCGATGCCGAGCGCCCTGGCCGGATTGGAGGTGATCCACCGGATCGCCTCGCCGCGGGTGATCGACAGGCCGGCGTGGTTGGCCGCGGTCATCGCGATTCCCGCCTCCTGATTGAGCCGCTGGATCAGCAGGCCGTCATCCGAGTGGATGATCGCGCAGCCGCCCGCGGCGTCGATCATCGGCGCATTTTCCTCTATCCCGTCGAGCGATTCCATCTTCGCGCCCCAACTGTTGGCCCAGGTGGCGACGCAGATGTCCTCCTTCACCAACAGGGGTATGATCTTGTAGGCCTCGTTCGCGTGATGGAAGGCGCGGATGCGAAAGCCGAATTCGTGCGCGACGTCGATCATCACCGCCATCTCGTCGGCGCGGTAGCAGTGGTTCTGGACCAGAATCTCGCCCTTCAGCACCCCGGCGAGCGTTTCGAGCTGCAAATCGCGCTTCGGCGGTTCGCCGGTGCGCCCGCCGCTTTCCCACCGGTCCCATTTGCGCGCATAATCCGCAGCGTCGATCCATGCCTTGCGATAGCCCGCGACATTGCCCATCCGCGTCGCCGGCGACCGGCCCCGCGCGCCATAGACGCGCTTCGGATTCTCACCGCACGCCATCTTCAATCCATAGGGAGCGCCGGGGAATTTCATGCCCTGCGTCGTCACCGCGGGAACATTCCTGAGCGTCACGGAGCGCCCGCCGAACAGGTTCGCGGAACCCGGAAGCACCATCAGCGTCGTCACCCCGCCGGCGCGCGCGAGACGGAATTTCGGGTCCTGCGGCCAGACCGAATGTTCGGCCCACACCTCCGCGGTGTTCGGTGCGACGGCTTCGTTGCCGTCCTGATGCGACGGCGTGGCCGGCGAAGGATAGACGCCGAGATGCGAATGCGCGTCGATGATCCCCGGTGTCACCCATTTGCCGCGACCGTCGATGCGCGCGTAGCCGTCGGGAACGGCAAGGTTCGCGCCCACCGCCTCGACCTGGCCGTCGCGCATCAGCAGCGTCGCATCGGCGATCTCGGCGCCCGTTCCGGTCAGCAGCGTCGCGCCGACGATGGCGGTCGGCGCCGCGGCGGCCGGCCGATAGGTGCTGGGAAAGGGTCCTTCGGCGGCCGGATCGGCGGCAATGGCGCCGCCGGCGGCAAGCGCGAGCGCGGCCCATAAGGCGCCGACGGCCCGTCCCCCCGTATATCGCAGACGTCGTCGCATTCTTCCCCCTCCCGACCAGCACGAGCGATGGCGCGCGCAAATCCGCCACTCGCTTTTTGGTCGTCGGATGATGGCGGATTCGTCGGCCCGAACCATCGTTCCGGGCAGGGTGAGCCGCTTCGCGAACAGGCGAGGCGCAGGAGAGGGGCACAGGATTTGTTGAGTGATGATCGTCTGGCACGCCGGGCAAGACCCCTGTCGACGCGCTTTCCGGCCCCGCATTTTCCATCCGAGTTCGACGAGGGGACGATCTTCTTCGATTCGGGTTTCGCCGCGCCGCAACTGCTGCCCGACCTGACGCCCTATGCCGAGGCGGCCCTCGGCGCGCATCGCGAGGAGGCGCTGCAATATGCATCGGGCCGCGGCCAGCCCTATATGCGCGCGTGGCTGGCGGAGTGGATGAATGCCAACGGCTGCGACCTGACCGCCGACCACATCCTGGTCACCAACGGCGCGAAGCAGGGGATCGACCTCGTCTGCCGGCTGCTGCTCGACGAAGGCGACGCGATCGTGGTGACCGCGCCGACCTATTTCACCGCGGTGCCGATCTTCCGCAATTTCGGCGTCGAGTTCATCGAGGTCGGGCAGGATGCGGCGGGCCTCGACGTCGCGGCGCTTGCCGCCGAACTCGATCGCCGCGCCGCCGCCGGCCGGGCGGCGCCCAAGCTGATCTACAACGTCCCCGAATTCCACAATCCGACCGGCACGACGATGCCCGACGCGCGCCGCGCCGCGCTGGTCGCGCTCGCGGAGGAGCGCGGTATCGCGATCATCGAGGACAGCCCCTATCGCCGCGTGCGCTTCGAAGGCGCGGACCAGGCGCCGCTCAAAGCGCTCGACCGGTCGGGATCGATCTTTCACCTCGGCAGCTTTTCCAAGCTGGTCGCCCCCGGACTGCGCATCGGCTGGGTCGCCGCCGAACCCGCGCTGATCGCGCGGATGATCGCGCTCAAATCGGAAGGCGGTTCTTCGCCGCTGATCCAGAGGATCATTCATGGGTTTGCGAGTTCCCCTGCCTTTCCCGCGCATATCGCGCGCGTGCAGGCGGCCTATCGGGAGCGCCGCGACGCCATGATGACGGCGCTGGCGCGCGAACTGCCCACCGCCCGCGTCGCGGCGCCCGAAGGCGGCTATTATGTCTGGGTGACGCTGCCCGACGAGGCCGACGGCGACCAGCTCGCGGCGCGTGCGGCCGAAGCGGGCGTGCACCTGATCGCCGGAAGCCGCTTCTTCGCGTCGCAAGGCGCGGGCGTCCCGCGCAATCACGTCCGGCTGGCCTACAGCTATGCCACGCCGCCGCAGATCGAAGAGGGCGTGCGGCGACTGGGCGCCGTCTATCGATCGATGACATGCTGATGGCGGCATCCGCCTCGCCCCTGGTCGAGTTCCGCGGCGTCGAGAAACGCTATGCGGCCGGCGCCGCTGCCGCGGTGGCCGGGCTCGACCTGGCGGTCGAGCGCGGCGAATTCCTGACCCTGCTCGGCCCCTCGGGCTCGGGCAAGACGACGACGCTGATGATGCTCGCGGGGTTCGAGACGCCGAGCGAGGGCGACATATATCTCGATGGCCGCTCGCTTGCCGACCGGCCGCCGCACAAGCGCAACATGGGCGTCGTCTTTCAGAATTACGCATTGTTCCCGCACATGAGCGTCGCCGGGAATATCGCCTTTCCCCTGCGCGTCCGCGGCATTCGCGGCGCCGATGCGGCAGCGAAGGTCGAAGCGGCGCTGGCGCTGGTTCGGCTCGAAGGTCTTGGCGACCGACGGCCCGACGCATTGTCGGGCGGCCAGCGGCAGCGCGTCGCGCTGGCGCGCGCACTGGTCTTCGAACCCGACCTGGTGCTGATGGACGAGCCGCTGGGCGCGCTCGACCGCCAGCTTCGCGAACATCTGCAGATCGAGATCAAGCGCATCCAGCGCGCGCTCGGCCTCACCATCCTCTATGTCACCCACGACCAGAGCGAGGCGCTGACGCTGTCCGACCGCATCGCGGTGTTCGCCGACGGACGGGTGCAGCAACTCGGCCCGCCCGATACGATATACGAACGGCCCGCCAATGCCTTCGTCGCCGGTTTCATGGGCGAAAACAACCGCCTCGCCGCAACGGTGATCACGCAGCAGGGCGACCAGTGCGCGATCCGGCTGGCGGGCGGCCAGATCGTGCGGGCGACCGCGGCCGCCACCTTCACCCCCGGCACCGCCGTCGTCGCGGCGATCCGGCCCGAACATATCGAGATGGGCGAGCAGCCGCTCCCCTGTTGCAACGCGCTCGACGGACGCGTCGACCAGCTTGTCTATCACGGCGATCACCGTCGCATCCATGTCGGCCTCGACGGCGGCGGATCGCTGATCGCACGGGTTTCCGCCGACCGGGACGTAAAGCCGGGGGACCGGCTGGCGATCGGCTGGTGCACCGACCGCTGCTTCGTCTTTCCGGCGGCGGATGGCTCGAATCCGGGGGGAGAGGGATCATGACATTCCGGCTGAGAGCGCTCGGCGCGCTGGCACTGCTTACGCTCGGCGCCTGCGGATCGGGGTCCGACCTTCGCCCCCTGACCGTGGTCGGCTGGGGCGGCTCCTCGCAGGACGCGCACCGGCAGGCCTATTGGTCGTCCTTCTCGCAGGCGACCGGCATCCCGCTGCGCGAGGACAGCTGGCGCGGTGGCGTCGGCGTGATCCGCACCAAGGTGACCGGTGGCGACACGAGCTGGGACATCGTCCAGGTCGAGACCGAGGATCTGATCCTCGGCTGCGAGGAAGGCTTGTTCCAGCGGCTCGACTGGGCCGCGCTCGGCGGACGCGACGCCTTCCTGCCCGCGGCGGTGCACGACTGCGGCGTGGGCGCGATGCTGTGGTCCTATGTGATCGGCTATGACGGCGACCGCATCCGCGGGGCCGGTCCGCAAAGCTGGGCCGATTTCTGGGACGTCAGGCGCTTTCCCGGCAAGCGCGGCATGCGCAAGACCCCCAAATATTCGCTGGAGTTCGCCCTGATGGCGGACGGCGTGCCGCCCGACCAGGTCTATCCGACGCTCCGCACGCCGGCGGGGGTCGATCGCGCTTTCCGCAAGCTCGACGAAATCAAGCCGCATGTCGTCTGGTGGTCGTCGATCTCGCAGGTTCCCGACCTGCTGGGGTCGGGCGAGGTGGTGATGTCGGTGACCAGCCCCGGCCGGCTGGTCGTCGCCAACCGCACCGAAGGCCGCCATTTCAAGCTGAACTGGCACGGCAACATCTATGCCGTCGATTATTGGGTCATCCTGGCCAACAGCCCGCGCAAGGCCGAGGCCGCCCAGTTGCTGCGCTACATGACGCGGCCCGAAAGCCAGATGCGGCTGGCGCGCTTCATCCCGACCGGCCTCACCAACATCGAAGCGAACCGCGAGGTCGGCCCGGAGCTGAAGCGCGATACGCCGAGCGACCCCGCGAACATGGTCGGCGCGCTCGAACTCAACGCCGATTTCTGGGTCGAGTACGGCGACCAGCTCACCCAGCGGTTCAACGCCTGGGTCGCGCGCTGATCCGCCGATGACGCGCCGCTGGTGGCCCTTCGCGCTCGTCGCGCCGCTGCTGATCTTCCTGATCGCTAGCTTCATCGCGCCGGTGATGCTGATGCTGTCGCGCGCGGTGATCGACCGCGATCTCGAACGCGCCTGGCCCGAAAGCGCGGCGGCGCTGCGCGCATGGGACGGCGACGGACTGCCGCCCGACGGGCTCGCGCGCACGGTGGCGCACGAAGCGCTGGCGGCGCATCGGGCGGGCACGCTCAACCGCGTCGCCAATCGGCTGAACTACGACATGGTCGGATCGCGGAGCCTGCTCTATGCCACCGCCGACCGGCTCGCGGCCGGCGCGCCCGGCGATACGGTCGCCGATCTCGCGCGGATCGACCCGCGCTGGGGGCAGCCCGCCATATGGTCGGTGATGCGCCATGCAGACGGACCGCTGACCAGCTATTATCTGCTCGCCGCGCTCGACCGGCGGCTCGACGCCGAAGGCCGCATCGTCGGCGTTCCGCGCGAGCAGGCGGTGTTCGGCGACATCTTCCTGCGCACCTTCAAGATCAGCGCGGTCGTCGCCCTGCTGTGCACGCTGCTCGGCTATCCGGTCGCCTATCTGCTCGCTTCGCTGCCCGCGCGGACCGCCAACCCGCTGCTGATCCTGGTACTGCTGCCTTTCTGGACGTCGGCGCTGGTGCGCACGGCGGCGTGGGCGGTGCTGCTCCAGACCAACGGCGTCGTGAACGGCGCCCTCCAGACGATCGGGCTGATCGACGCGCCGATCCAGCTCATCTATAACCGCCTCGGCGTCTATATCGCGATGACGCATGTGCTGCTGCCCTTCTTCATCCTGCCGCTCTACAGCGTGATGAAGGGCATTGCGCCGACGGCGATGCGCGCCGCAAGCTCGCTCGGCGCCTCGCCGATGCTCGCGTTCCGGAAGGTCTATCTGCCGCAGACGCTGCCGGGCGTCGCCGCGGGCGCGATCATCGTCTTCACCCTGGCGCTCGGCTATTATGTGACGCCCGCGCTGATGGGCGGCGGCGCCGACCAGATGATCAGCGCCTCGATCGCCTTCTATACCAACCAGTCGCTCAACTGGGGCATGGCCGCGGCGCTCAGCCTGCTGCTGGTGCTGCCGCTGCTGCTGATGCTGTTCGCGGGACGGACGATGGTCCGCACGGTGCCGGCATGATCGCCGTCCGCTCGCGATCCGGGCGGCTCGGCCGGGCGACGCTGATCGCCTTTTGCGCGCTGGTGTTCGCCTTTCTGGTGCTGCCGATCCTTGCGGTCGTTCCACTTTCGCTCAATCCCGGCGGCTTCCTCGTCTTTCCCGAAGGCGGGCTGTCGCTGCGCTGGTACCGCACGCTCGCCGATTCGCCGCAATGGACGCACGCCTTCGGCAACAGCTTCAAGATCGCGGTGGCGACGACGGCGATCGCGACGCCGCTCGGGACGCTGGCGGCGATCGGCCTTTCGCACATGCGCTCGCGCGCCAAGCCGGTCATCGTCGCGCTGATCAGCGCGCCGCTCGTCATGCCGATCGTCGTCGTCGCGGTCGCCTTCTATTTCCTGTTCGCGCCGCTGGGTCTCGTCAACGGGCCGGTGGGGCTGGTGATCGCGCACAGCGCGCTGGCGCTGCCGTTCGTGGTGATCGTCGTCCACGCCTCGCTGAGTGGCCTCGACCCGGACCTGCTGCGCGCCGCGGCCAGCCTCGGCGCGCCACCGCTCACCCAGCTCGTCCGCGTCCTCGCGCCGCTCGCCGCGCCGGGGATCGCCGCGGGCGCGGTCTTCGCCTTCATGACCTCGTTCGACGAGACGACGGTGGCACTGTTCATCGCCGGTCCGGAACAGCGCACGCTGCCGATCCAGATGTTCGAAGGGGTGCGCGAACAGATCAGTCCCGCCATCGCCGCCGCGGCGACGCTGCTGATCGTCGCGTCGACCCTGCTGCTGGGGACCGCCGAACTGCTGCGCCGGCGCGGCGAGCGGCTGCGGACGGGCTCAGCGGCCCCAGACGTCGGCGCATAGTCGCGCGAAATTGGCGCCGAGCAGCTTTTCGATGCGCCGCGCCGGCCAGCCGCGCGCCGACAGATCGTCGGCCAGCGTCAGGAAGCGCGTCGGCGCGTTATAGTCGGGAACGAGGTTGAAGACGTCGGGCGCCTCGCCCGGCGCCGCCACCCCCGCCGCCTTGCGCTCCTCATAGAAGCGCCGCTGGTTCTCGGCATAGCCGGCGGTCAGTCCGACCGCCCCGATGCCGCCGTCGGTGCCGAGCGCGACATGATCCTCGCCCGCGACCTTCACCGCATGTTCGATGTGCCGGATCACGTCGTCGGCGCGCGGCTGCCCGCTCGCCCGCAGGAAGGGCATGAAATAGATGCCCGCGACCCCGCCGCGATCGGCCAGCGCGCGCAGCTCGGCATCGGCGGTGTTGCGCGGCACATCGACAAGCGCGCGGCAGCCGGTGTGGCTGATCGCGATCGGCGCGGTCGACGCCGCGATCGCCTCTGCGATCGTGCGCTGCGATGCGTGGCTGGCATCGACCATCATCCGCCGCGCGTTGAGCCCGGCGACGACCTCGCGCCCGAAATCGCTGAGGCCGGCGTTTCCGGGCTCGAGACAGCCGTCGCCGACCAGGTTGCGCTTGTTGTAGGTGAGCTGCACGATGCGGACGCCGAGCAGGTCGAACAGGTCGAGCCGACCCGCGTCGGTTTCGAGCGGCACCGTATCCTGGAACCCGAAGATCACCCCCAACCGGCCGCTGTCCTGTGCGGCGCGCAGGTCGGCCGCGGCGCGGACGTGGAGCAGCCGGTCGGGAAAGGCTCGAACGAAGCGTTCGTAGCGGGCGATGCGCCGCAGCGTTTCCTCGAAACGCCCCGCGGTGTTCCCCGCCGCACCGACCGTCTGGTGGATCGCCGTCAGCCCCGACGCGCGATAGGCGACCAGTTGCGACGCGACCGCCGGCCCCTCGGGATCGAGCGGGCCGAGCGAGGACAGGCCGTCGATGACCATGGCGCGGTCGTATCGACCGCGCCCGAACCCGGTCGCCCCGGCACGGGCGGAGACGGCGAGCGCGGCCGCGCCGCCCAGCACCGTCCGCCGCGAGACCTTCATGTGTGGAGCGCCGTGTCGAATTCGCGCGCCGCATCGGCACCCGCGATCTCGGTCAGGTGGCGCAGGAAGATCGCCGTCGTGTGCACCGGCTCCTTCGCCATCGCGATCATCAGCCGATCCATCGCCGCGCGCCCGATCCGATGCTCCAGATCGACCAGCAGCAGCGGCCCCTTGCCGTAGAGCTGGACCCGGTCGGGCCGGCCGTGCCCCATGACCGGACCGGCCTTCGTCGTCGCCTCGCGCTTGGCCGCGATGTTCTTCGCCAGTTCCTCCGCCCCGAAAGCCTGCTCGACATAGCGCATCGACATATATTCGGCCGCCGATTCAACGAGCCAGAAATCGTCGGTCAGCGGACTCGCGAGCATCCACCAGGCATGCGCGATCTCGTGCGCGACATGGCGGCCGGGTCCGACCTCCGAATCCTCCGGACTGCCCGCGCGGCCTTCGGTCACGACCGTGTAGGCCGTGCGCGCATAGCCCATCGACCGCTCGCGCCACACCTGCGCCATCCGCACCTTGCGGGGCAAGGGACCGAACATCGCCTCGAAATAGCGCGCGGCGGCCTCGCTATGCTTGATATATTGCCGCGAGCGCCACGCCGACAGGTCGCGCGAATAGAATTCGACGCCATGCGCCTCGGCACGCTCCAGCCCGCGCATCGCGACCAACGGCAGGTCGATGTCGAGGAAATCCCGCTTGATCCGCACGCCATCGGGGGTCCGCGTGACGTCGCCCTGCGCGACGACGACCAGATCGGGCGCGAGCCCGTCGATCGTCGCATCGACGGTGAAGCGCGTCTGGATGTCGGCGCCGACCGGATACCACATATGATCGAGGAACAGCTCATAGCCTTCGGGCCGCAGCGGCTTGTTGCCGCTGTCATGCTCGGTATCGATCGGCCCGGCATAGCGGAAATGCAGCTTGACCGGCTCGGCGTGCGGCTCGGCGAAGCGGAAGACGTACCGGTTCAGCGCGGGCATCGGTGAATCGGCCGGCTCGACCGTCATCGTCACGCCGTGCGGCAGCGCCGTCGGCTGCACCGCGAAACGCTGCGAGAGCAGAAAGGCCTTTTCGGCCTCCCCTTCGCTGAGCGTGATCGTGACTTCCGCGTCGAGCCGGCCGTCGGGGTCGAAATGCGCCGCGACGTCATAGTGCGGCGGCGCGGCAAGCGCGTTGCCGCCGCACAGGCAGGCAGCGGCGAAAGCGAAAATCATCCTCATGCCGCGGCTCCTCCATCGGCGATCCAATTGTCTATTCTTTCCTCGAGCAGCGGCAGCGGCAGCGGACCGGCGCCAAGCGCGACATCGTGGAAGCGGCGAAGGTCGAAGCGGTCGCCGAGCTTTTCGCGTGCCCGCGCGCGCAGCGCGACGATCGTCTGCATGCCGATGTAATAGGCGGTCGCCTGCCCGGGCAGGACGATATAGCGGTCGATCTCGCGCTGGTTGTCGTAATGGCTCGACGGCATGTTCGCATCGAGCCACGCGACCGCCTGCTCGCGGGTCCATCGCATCGCATGGATGCCGGTATCGACGACGAGGCGGCAAGCGCGCATCAGCGACAGCGAAAGCCGGCCGAAATCCGAATAGGGATCGGCATAGAGCCCCATTTCCTTGGGCAGCAGTTCCGAATAGAGGCCCCAGCCCTCGCTGAACGCCGCGATGCTGGCGAAACGGCGGAATTTCGGAATCCCCTCCATCTCGTGCGCGATGCAGGTTTCGATATGATGGCCGGGGATCGCCTCGTGATAGAGCGTCGCGGCAAGCTGATAGCGCGGCTGCGCCTGCATGTCGGCGAGATTGATGTAGAAGATGCCGGGCGCCGAGCCATCCTGCGGCGGGTTGCGGTAATGCGCCTTGGGCGCCGACTTCTCGCGCCACGCCTCGATCGCGCGCACCTCGACCGGCGCTTTCGGCAGATGACCGAACAATTCGCCCTGCCGCGCGCGAATCTCGTCGAGCAGCGCATTGGCCTCGGCCAGATAGGCCGCGCGGCCGGCATCGCTGTCGGGATGATAGAAGCGCGGGTCGGTGCGCATGGAGGCGAAGAAGGCCTGAAGATCGCCGTCGAAACCCGTCCGCCGCATGATCGCGCGCATCGCATCGTGGATCGCCGCCACCTCGCGCAATCCGAGCGCGTGCACATCGGCCGCCTTTCGCGGCAGCGTGGTATAGGATTCGAGCTGCACCTCGTAATAGGCCTCGCCGTCGGGAAGCTTCCACACGCCGTCGACGCCGTCGGCCTGCGCCTCGGCCGCGCGCAGGTGCGCGACCAGCGCACGATAGCCGGCGGCGAAGCCCCCTGTCAGCGCCGCGGTGCCGCGCGCGAGAAGGTCGGCGCGATCGGCATCGGAAAGGTCGGCCGCGGCGAGCTTGGTCTTGAAGTCGGCGAAGATCGGGCTGTCGCCCTCTCCCTCAAACGGCGCCCCCTTCAGCAGGTTGACGCAAGGTTCGATCACCAGCCCATAGACGAAGCGCGGCGGCCGGATGCCGCGCGCCTCCTGTGCCCGAAGCCGCGCGACCGCCTGCGCCATCAGCGGTTCGACGCCGGCCAGCCGCTTGATATAGGCCTCCGCATCGGCGCGTGTGGCGATCGGATGGCTGTTGGTGAGCGTGCTCGGCACGCGCGTGTGCACGCCGCCCATCTGGGTCATCACATAATCATGATGCCGCCATTTGAAGTCGCGCAGCGCGCGTTCGGACTGGAGCGCGAACATGCGGTGGCTGAGCCGGGCCTGCGGCGACAGTTTCGCGACGTCGAACTCCTGCAATTCGGCATGATCGCGCTGACGCAGCCGGTAGTCCTCCAGCTCGCGCGCCTCGCTGACGTCGTCCCACTTGTCCTGGTCGCGGCGGATGCCGAGTACCGACTGGCGCGTCGGGCTGCGATCGAGCGAGCGCTGGAAGATGCGTTCGAAAAAGGCGTCGAGCCGCGCGTCCTCTCCGGTCTCGATCGCAAACGCCGGCGGCGCGATCAGCGCGGCCCCCGCAAGCGCCGTCGATCCGATGAAATGGCGCCGGCCAATACTGCCGCTGCTCATGCGGTTCCTCCCCCCTTGGCTATCCAGGCGTCGATATGGGCTTCGAGCAGCGGCAACGGCAGCGGACCGCTGCCGAGCACACTGTCGTTGAAACGGCGGAGGTCGAACCGGTCGCCAAGCCGGGTCCGCGCGCGGTCGCGCAGCTCGACGAGCTTGAGCTTCCCCATTTCATAGGCGCAGGCCTGACCCGGGGTGACGATATAGCGCTGGATCGCGGTGACATTGTCGGCATGGTTCGCCGGGGTGTTCTCATCCAGCCAGGCGACCGCCCGCTCCCGGCTCCAGCGCAGCGCATGAACGCCGGTGTCGGTGACGAGGCGCCCCGCGCGCATCAATTCCATCGAGAGCCGGCCGAATTCCTGCCACGGATCGTCGTAAAGCCCCATCTCGACCGGAAGCTGTTCGGCGAACAGCGCCCAGCCCTCGCTGAACGCGGTATAGCCGCCGAAGGCCCGGAATCGGGGCAGGCCGGTCAGCGCCCGCGTCACCGCCTTTTCGAGATGATGGCCCGGCACCCCTTCGTGATAGGAAAGCGCCGACAGCTCGTAGATCGGCAGATTCCGCATGTCGCGCGTGTTGACATAGAGGATGCCGGGGCGCGTGCCGTCGGCCGAAGGTGCGAAATAGCCGGCGGTGCCGGCCGACGCTTCGAGCCAGGGTTCGACCGGCTTCACCACCACGTCGGCGCTCGGCACATGGTTGGTGAGTTCGCCGAGCCGCGCGGTCACCGCCGCGATCTTCGCGCGCATCGCGTCGAGATAGGCCGCTTTCCCCTCCGGCGTATCCGGATAATAGAAGCGCGGATCGGTGCGCACATGCTCGAACAACTCGGCGAGCGTGCCCGAAAAACCCGCGCGCTTCGCCACGGCCCGCATCTCTGCATGAAGCCGCGCGGTCTCTTCGAGCCCGATCCGGTGCACCTCCGCCGGCGACAGGGACAACGTCGTGTTCCAGCGCAGTTGCGCCGCATAATAGGCATCGCCGTCGGGCAACCGCCAGACGCCGTCGTTGCAGCCTTCCCCGCAGGGGATACTGCGCAGACAGGCGATCAGGTGGCGAAAACCCGGACCGAATCCTTCCAGCAAGCCGGCCTCGGCTGCGCGCAGCAGCTGCGACTTTTCGGTATCGGACAGCGCCAGCTTCGCGATCTTGCCGCGGAAATCGGCCAGCATCGGGCTGTCGGGCGCCCCGGACTGAAACGGCGCGCCGCTGATCAGCTTCTCGCAATTGCCGATGACGAGCGGGATGGAAAAGGCGGGAGGGGCGACGCCGTTCGCTGCCTGCCGTTCCAGACCCGCGACGACGGCTGCCAGATAGGGGGCCACGGCGTGCAGCCGCGCGACATACGCCTCGGCATCGGCGCGATCCGCGATCGCATGGTTGTTGATCAGCGTCTGCGGAATGTCGCGCTGCGGCCCGCGCATCTGGCACACCGGATAGTGATGGCCGCGCCAGCGATGGCGCTCGATCGCCTCTTCAGCATCATAAGCGAAAAGATCGTAGCTGAGCCGGGCCTGCGGCGTCAGCGCGCGGCGATCGAAGCGCCGAAGCGCGGCGAGATCGCCCCGCGCCAGCCGGATATCCTCGTCCGCGCGGCGCTGGCTGACGTCGGGCCACCCCGCCTGCCCGCCCTTGACGCCCATCGCCGATTGCGCGGACGGACTGCGGGCGAGATCGCGCTGGAACACCGATTCGAAAAAGGCGTTCAGCCGCGCGTCCTCGTCTCCGCCGACCGCCCAGGCCGGCGCCGCCGCAACGAGCGCGCCGGCGGCGAGCAATTCGCGCCGGCTGAGGCGAGCCCCCGTCACCGGCCGATCGGAAAATCGCCCAACGGGGAGATTTCCGCCTCTTTCCCCGGCGCATTCTTCACATGCGCGTCGAGGAATTCGAGGATGGCGCGATAGGCGGCGATCTGGTTCGCCTTCTTGCGAAAGCCATGCCCCTCGTCGGGAAAGACGATATAGTCGACGGGCACGCCGTTCGCCTTGACCTTTGCGACGATGTCCTCGGATTCGACCGGCAGCACCCGCGGGTCGTTCGCGCCCTGGAGCACGAGCAGCGGCTTGCGGATCGCGTCCGCGTGGAACACCGGCGAAATCCTGCGCAGATAGTCCGCATCCTTTTCGGGATCGCCGACCTCGGTAAACAGCAGCCGGCGCAGATCCTCCCACCAGCTCGGCGTGTTGGCGAGCAGGCGCGGCCAGTTCGAAACGCCATAGATGTCGACCCCCGCCGCGAAGGCGTCGGGCCGGAAAGCCAGCCCGGCCAGCGTCATATAGCCGCCGTAGCTCTGGCCCTGGATCGCGATCTTGTCGGGATCGACGAAGCCGGTGTCGACGAGCATCCGCTTCGCCGCGACCACGTCGTCGAGGTCGGCGTCGCCATGGCGGCGGTCGTCGAGGTGATAGAAGGTGCGGCCTGACCCGCTGCTACCGCGATTGTTGATCTCGAACACCACATAGCCGTGGTTGGCGAGATATTGCGGCAAGGGGCGATAGCCGACCCGGCTTTCGTCGCCGGGGCCGCCGTGAACATGGATCACCGCGGGCCGCCGGTCGCCGGCGCGCGCATCCTTCGGCACATAGAGGATGCCCGGCACCGCCAGCCCGTCATAGGATGCAAAGCGCACGACCTTTCCGGGCACAAGGTCTTCGGGTGCGACGCCGGGGGCACGCGCGTCGAGCAAGGGCGTGCGCCTGCCGCTGGAGAGATCGAGAAGCGATATCTCCCCCGGCGTCGAGCCGTTCGAGGCGCTGATCAGCGCCCTTCGGGCATGGTTGGCGAGCAGCAGCGCGGTGCTCGCATCGGGCGTCCCGACGTCGAGCGCGATCGGACGGAAATCGCGCGCATCGAACAGGTAGGGGCGCGAGCGCGCATCCTCGTTGACCGAGACGATCAGCGTCCGCCCGTCGCGCGACAGCGCCGCGCCCTCGACGTCCCAGTCGGGCTTGAAGACGGTGATGCGTTCGTCGGTCGCCAGGTCCCGCCGCACCAGAAAGGCGAACTCGCCGCCGTCGTCGGTGGTGTAGAAAAGCTGCGCGCCCTCGCTTGCAAAGACCTGCGGCTCGCAGGCCACCGGTTGGCCCTCGGGGGTGAGCTGGATGAGCTTCGCGGCGGTCCGGTCATAGACATAGCAATGCCGCGTCGCATTATCGACGATCCGGCTGAGCGCGACATAGCGCCGGTCGGGGCTGACCGCGCGCACCTGATAAGCCTTGTCGTTCTCGAACAGCCGGGTCTTTTCATAACCGTCGGCCTGAATCTCGTAGAGGTCGAAGAAGCGCGGGTCGCGTTCGTTCGTCTGGACGAAGAAGGAGCGGCCATCGTGCGCCCAGTCGACGAAGCGGGCGACGTGCCGGTCGCCGGGCGTTACATCGCGCGCCGTTCCGTCGCGTTCGCGGACATAGATATGCGCGAGTTCGTTGCCGCCCTGATCGCTCGAAAAAAGGATACGCTCGTCGTGCGGGAAATAACCGATCGCGCGGATCGTTTCGCCGGTCGACCGGGTCAGCGGCACCGCCTCCCCGCCCGCAGACGGCATGACGTAGATATTGGCGATGCCAGTGCGGTTGCTGGTGAAGATCAGCTTGCTGTCATCGGGCGACCAGGACAGGCCGCCGATCGAATCGGAATCCATCAACTGCTCGATCGTGTAGCGCTTCGGGCCATCGTCCGCGAAAGCCGGAACGGCGAGGCAGGCGAGCGCGATGCCGAGCAGATATCTGGTCATGTTCGTTCCCTGGAGTCGGCGAAGAACGGGGGCGGGACAATCGGTCCCGCCCCGGCTCCCCCCATCAGAAGTTGGCCGTCGCACGCAGCGTGTAGGTCCGACCGATCGGGTCGTAGACGCCGAACTGGCGCGATACCTCGCCGGCATAGGGAACCGCCTGATCGAACAGGTTCCGCACGCCGAACTGCAGGCGGAAATTGTCGTTGATGCGGGCCCCGAGCGTCGCATTGACGATCGTCGAAGACGGATAATAGAGGATCGGTGTATCCTCGATCGTCGCGGTATGGTCGGCGATCGTCTTCTGCGACCAGACGACCTGGAAATCGAGGTCGAACGGATCGAAACCATAGCCGATGCGGCCGTTGATCCGCCATTTGGGCGTGCCCACCGTGCCCTTCACGTCGATGATCGGCGAACCCGACGAGACCTGCGTCGTGAACTTGGTGACGCGGAAGGCGCTGAGGCCCAGCCGCAGCGCGCCCGGCTCGCCGCCCGACGCGATGTTCGGCACCCCGATGCGATAGTCGAGCTGGCCGAGGATGCCCGCGAACTTCTGCGACGAGGTATTGTAATAGGATTCGGCGTAGCCGTTGGCGATATCGCCCGCGATCCGCGCCGCCCCCGGCTGCGCCGCCGCTTCTGCCGCGGTCAGGCGGCTGAAGGCGTTGCACGCGTTCTCGTTCGGATAATTGGGGCTGTCGTAACAGGCCGCCTGCGCGGTCACGAGCGTGAAGCGGCTGATCGCGTCGTGAAGATCGATATTGTTGTAATCGACCGCGAAACGAAGGCCGGGCACTGCTTGCGGCTGATAGACCATGCCGATCGACCAGCTGTTCGCCCGCTCGTTCCGAAGATCGAGGTTGCCCGACACGATCCCCGCCGGCGACGCACCGCTGGTCGTCGGGTTGAAGGCGTTGGGAGCCGGGCCGCCGACCGCGGCAAGCGCGGCGGTGCAATTGGCGAGGCGCACGGCGGGATTCGGTCCCGAATTGACGCGGCTCGCCGCGCAGACGTCGGCCGCGTTGCGCAGCACGCTCGCCCCGGGCAGGGCGAGTTCGACGATCGAAGGCGCCCGGATCGCGCGGGTATAGACACCGCGGAAGGTCAGCCCCTCGATGAAGCTCGGCTGCAGGCGGCCGCCCGCCGACCAGGTGAGGTCGCCGCCCGCCGTCGAGTGATCGACATAGCGCAGCGCGCCTTCGAACTGGAGCGCGCGAACGAGCGGCAGCCCCATCTCTTCGTCGATCAGCGGAACGATCGTCTCGCCATAGACTTCGTCGGTATTGAAGCTGAACGGCGGCGTATCGGCAAAGGCGGCCGATCCGCCGAGCAGGCTGATGCCGCCCTTCAATATGGCATCGGGCACGAAGCTGCCATATTCGCGGCGATGCTCGTAGCCGATGTTGAAGGCGATCGGGTCGGCGATCCCGAACGGCAGGCGGCCGTCGAGGTTGGCGGTGATCGTCTGCAGCGAGTTGATGCTGATGCCGACGCCGCGATCGACGACATATTCGGCCGCCTCGTCGGAGAATCGGTTTTCGCCGAAGATATTGAGCGGAACGCAGCTTCCGCCCGACCGGCAGACCGGAGCGCCGGGCGTGCCAACGACGTCGATCGCCTGCAGGAAGCGCGTCAGATTGACCTGATTGAACTCGGATTCGTTGCGGCTGCGACCGTAGTTGTACGAAAGATCCCAGTTCCACTTTTCGCCGCTGACATCGAAATCGCCGCGGAAGCCGGCGACGATCCGATAGACGTCGAGCTTGGTGCGGCCGGGCGCCCGATCGGCGATGTCGTTCATGTTGCGGTTGAGCTTGAAGCTCGTGACGCCGTTGGCGACGAGGATGTCGCGCGCCTGGGCGCTGAGGAACGGGTTGTCGATGCTCATCGTCAACACCGGCCCGCCCAGGATGTTCGGCGCCGCGAACTGGAACAGGTCGCTGAGTTTGGTGCCGCTGGTGTGCGCGTAGGATCCTTCGACGAAGAAGGTGACGTTGTCGGTCAGGTCGTAATGACCGGTCGCATTGAACAGATATCGCTCGTTCGGCGTCAGCAGGCTGAAATGCTTCGCGGGATCGAGCCCATCGCCGCCGTCGCGCATGATCGCATAGGGGCCCGAACTCGACCCGAAGAAGCTGGCGCCGAGGTTGAACGGAACGAGATCGCCGTTCGGGCCGAATTGCAGCGGATTGCCCGCAGCGTCGCGAATATAGCTGCCCGTTCCCGGTGCGATGTCGCCGGCCAGATAGGGCAGCCCGCCCTCGGTCAGCGCGGCGTAGCGCAGATCGCCCACGACGAGCTGCGCGGGGATGCCGTCGGTGCGATCGACATTGCCCGACGGGCTCAGGTAGCGGAACTTGTACCGTGAGGCGAGGACCATGCCTTCCTGGCGCACATATTCGGCGCCGAGGACGATGTTGCCGCGACCGCCCGCGAAATTCTTGCCGAACAGCGCGCGCACCGCCTGGTTCGCGGCGTCGCCGCGGTCGCTGAGGCTAGCCTGCCCGGTCAGTTCCAGCCCGTCGTAATTGTCCTTGAGGATGATGTTCACGGTGCCCGCGATCGCATCCGAGCCATAGACCGGCGCACCGCCGATCGCGACCGTTTCGATCCGGTCGATCAGGCCGACGGGAATCAGGTTGAGGTCGACCTGCGACCCCGGCGAGGTCGCCGCGCCGCTGCCCGACACGGTGTTCGACGACACGAAGCGCCGGCCGTTGACCAGCGTCAGCGTGCGCTGCGAGCCGAGACCGAGGAAGTTGGAATAGCTCTGCGCGACGCCGAGATTGGCCTGCGCGGCCCCGATCTGGCTGTTCGCGGCGGGCGCGAAGCCCGGCGTATCCTGCAGCGCTTCGATCGCGTTGGTATAGGCGCGCTTTTCGATCTGTTCGCGATCGGTCACGGTCGCCGATTGCAGCGTATCGAAACCCGCGCGCTTGATGCGCGAGCCGGTCACGATGATGTCTTCGCCGACCAGTTCGGTGCCGGGTTCGGTCGCGGCCCGGCCGGCACGGCGGATCACCACCACCCCGTCGCGATTCTGGAAGACCTCGACCCCCTTGCCCGCGAGCATGCGGCGCAGCGCCTCGACCGGCGTATAGCTGCCATCGATGCCGTTGGTCCGAACCCCCGCCAGATCGGAGTCGGGTATCATCACCTGCACGCCCGACTGAACGGCGAGCCGCTGCACCGCCGTCGCGGCGTCGCCGGACGGGATGACATAGCGCTGCCGTTCCTGTGCCGCGGCCGGCGCCGTCCAGCATATAGCCGCAGCCACGCCGGCCATCAGCACCGCGTGTGTATGGATTCGGTCCGGTGTCCCCCAGATCATCATTCTGCCCTCCCTAATGCCCCGAAGCAAAGTGACGCTTCCAAAGGCGAACGAGGGACGGCACGCGGAAATCCGCTATCAGTGCGAAGGAGAATTCTGCTGGCGCACCAGCACCAGCTCATTGCCGCGGCGAATCACCTCGCCGTTGAAGGCGCTGGCGGCGGCACCGGCAAAGGCCCGCGCATCCCCCAGCTTGAAAACGCCCATGAATTCGGCCCGCGCCAGCGTCGGGTCGTCGATCGTCACGCGCAGGTCGGAATAGCGGTTGACCTCCGCCGCCGCGTCGCCGAGCTGCTGCCCGTTGAAGACGAGAAGCCCCTTGCGCCAGGCGATGCGCCGTTCGACATCGGCGGCGTCGAGCACCTCCTTGCGCGGGCCGGTGGTGGCGGCGACGAACTGTTCGTTGCGGCGGATATAGCGCGGCGCGGCCGACCCGCTCGCCGTGCCTCCGACCGCGACGACGCCTTCTTCCACCGTCACCTCGACCCCGCTCGCGCCGATCCCGACGACGAATTCGGTGCCGACCGCACGGACGTCCAGCCCCTCGGCACGGACCACGAACGGCCGCTTGCTGTTGTGGGCGACCTCGAACGACGCCTCGCCGCGCCGCAGGATCACCTGCCGGACCTTGTCGTCGTAGCGGATCTGCACCGCGGAATCGCCATTGAGGGTCACGGTGGAGCCGTCTTCGAGCACCATGTGGCGAACCTCGCTGCGCCCCGTTTCGACGCGGCCAGCGAGATGGTCGTAGGCGGTAGCGCCGCCGAGCACCACGAGCGCGAGCGAAGCCGCCATGGCGAAGGGCCGCCAGTTCCGCGCCCGCGCGGGCGGCACGGCACGGCGCGCGCCGCTCTCCAGCGCCACCGCCCGGTCGATATCGAGCCACAGCGCCTGCGCGCGCACATAGGCGCCAAGATGACGACTGTCCGCGGTCAGCCAGGCATCGAGTTCCCGCTGTTCCCGGTCGTCGAGCGCACGCTCGGCCGACCGCACCGCCCAGGCGGCCGCCCGGGCGTCGATGTCAGCCCCATTTCCAGAACCTGCGCTCACGCCTTCTTCCATCCTCCGCGCCCGCGGGCGCCTGTTTCATCGCCTCGGAGACCAGCCGCAGCGCCTTGGCGAGATGCTTCTCGACCGTGCTCTCGGCGATCCCCATATGCTCGGCGATCTGACGCTGCGAGAAGTCCTGAAACTTCTTCAGCTCGAAAGCTTCGCGGCATTTGGGCGGCAGCGTCTGCAATATTCCGTGCAGGCGCGCCAGTTCTTCTTGTCCACTCAGGCGCCTGTCGACGCTCATTTCCTCATCGACGATGTTCAGGGCATCCAAATCCGCCACCAGATCGATCGCCACGATGCGCGACCGGCGGACATGCTCGCCGACGATATGCCGTGCGGTGACGAACAGATAGGCGCGCGCGTTGCGGATCGAATCGGAATCGGCGGTCCACAGCCGGGCATAAGCCTCCTGCACCACCTCGTCGACGTCGCACGAGCCCAGGCCGCGCAGGCGGCCGACAAGCCATTTGCGCAGATCGGGTTCGTGCGGCAGCACCTCCCGCGCGAACCAGCGAAGTCGAGCCTGATGATCCATCGCCGCGATGGCATCAGCATTCACCGCCCGGGTCAAGGAAAAATGACAATATCATGACTTATTTGTTGGAATTACAAATGCTTGTATCGCGCACGACGAAGGGCCGGGCAGGTGCCCGGCCGTGCTGCAGCACCGCGTCGCCGGCGATCAGCTGATCCGCTTCACCACCTTCCCCGTCGCGTCGAGGAATTCGATACTCGGTTCCCCCGATGCACCGACCCGCAGCAGCAGGCGCGGCTTGCCGCTCTTGTCGGCGAGCTTCACGATCGCATCGTCGGACGTCTTGCCGACGAACAGCCGTTCGGCGGCCGTCCCCTTCGCCGTCGCATAGGCGCGCATCTCTTCGCGGATGCGGTCGCGGGCGGCCTGATCGGGCGCCGTCGCGGCGCGCTCGCTCATCTCCATCAGCGGCTTGATCGGCCAGTCGGGCCGGTCCCAGACGCGCAGGCCGGCAGCGCGCTGGCCGTTCGCCTCGCTATACTGGATGCCGACGGTCTGGTCCTGCTTGTACTGGTCGAACATCAACGATGCGCTGGCGCGGCGGTTCTCGCCCACGGTCTTGCTGTCGAAGGTCAGCCCGCCGACCTCGTCGCCTTCGTCGTTGAAGAAGAGCATGCCGCCCGTATCGCGGCTGTGGTGCTTATATTCCTTGCCCTCCATGAACAGGCCGGGAAAGCGTTCCGAATTGGCGAGCACCAGCCGATATTTGCCGTCGGGTTCGACGATGTTGATCCGCTTGACGCTGATCTCGTCAAAGCTGCTCTTCGCCGGTCCGGCGTCAGCCATCACCATCGCGGCGGGCGTCGCGGCGCCCGCAGCGAAGCCCGCCGCGATCAGCATCATCTGCCCCATGCGCTTCCCGGTCATCGTCCATCCCCCTCTTCAATAATTCCACGTATCGACCGGCGCGCCCGCGGGGGCCGCGCTGCGGACATGGTCGGCGACCTCGCGGACGACGCCCGCCCAATCGGTGTGGTGCCAGTTGTGCCCCTTCTTGGGCCGGCCGTATTCGAAGCGGATCGGATAATCCGGGCCCGCCACCTCGGCGACCATGTCCTGAAAGCAGTAGACCGCGAGATTGAGGTAGAAATCGTCCATCTCGCCGGCAAAGAAGTTCAGCTTTCCGCGCAGCTTCGGTCCCAGCGTCGCCCAATTGTCGCGCGCATAGCCCGACAGGTCGAAGCCGTGCTCGCGCATGTAGCGGACGACCTCCTTGTTGATGGCGCCGGTCTTCTTATCATAGAGCAGCACCGGATAGCCGTCGGCACCGACCGGACCGTGCGTCGTCTGCCAGATGTCGAGCTGATAATAGGACCGTCCCTTCGACCCCATCATCGCCTCAAACGCGGCGAGGGTGCGCAGGTCCATCAGCGGCATCCCCTCGCGGCTGCGGCGGAAGGGCTTTTCCTTCGTGATCCAGTCGTTGATCTGCAAGGTGAACATATTGTCCTCCTTGTAGATATCGGTGAGCTGGTAGCGGGTGAAGTCGATCGGATCGGGATTGAACACCCACGCGCCGCCGAACAGGTCGGGGTAATGGAGTTGCAGAGCCAGCGCCTCCCAGCCCCCGGTCGAGGCTCCCTCGACGATCCGGCCATAGGGCTGATCGATCAGCCGGAAGGTCTTTTCGAGATAGGGCATCAACTCCCTGGTGATGGCGTCGCCCCACGGTCCGTTGTTGGCCGAATTCAGCGCATAGGATTCGAAGAAATAGGGTCCGGGCGTCTCGAGCGTGATCGCCGCCATGCGCGGGAAGCCGTCGCCCGTCCATTCGCGCGAGAATTGATAGCCCGTCTTGACGTTGGCGTCGGCCGCGCCGCGCCGAGCGCCATCGGTATCGCTCGCCGGATCGGGGTTGAAATTGAACGGCGCGCCGAAATGGCCGAACGTATAGATCGCCGGATAGCGCACGTTCGGATGCTTGGCGAAATCCTTCGGCAGCAGCACCTCGGCACCGATCGAGATGGGAATGCCCCAGAAATCCGACAATATCTTGCTCTTGATGCGGACGCGCTTGATCCACGGCGTGTCGGGATCGCGCGCGACCGGACCGATCTTCTCGGTCAGCGTCAGCGCGACGGGCGCGCCGCCCGCGGGATCGAGGCGGGCGTCGAGCGGCTTGCTGTACGGATTGCCGGGAAACATCGCCGCACCGACGCGCTGGTCGCTGACCGGCACCCAGATGGTATGACCATCGGCGCGCTTCGCCTTCACATAGGGAATGAGGACCGCCTGGATCCTGTAGTCGCCGGCGGGCAACCGATCGAGGTCGAATGGAAAGCCGTCCGCCTTCGCATCGACCGTCACCGTCGTGCCGGGCGCGAGATTCTCGACATCGACGCCGAAGGCCGGCGGGCCGCTCATCCCGAGCAACTGGCGCGGCTCGGCCCGGGCCAGCGATGTATTGGAGCGCGGGGCGGCGACGACGATCAACCGTCCGGTGACCGGGGCATCGGCAGCCTTCGACGGCAGGGTCACCGAAAAGCTGATCTGCGCCGAAGCCGGCGCGACGACGATCAGTGAAACCAGCGCCAGAACGGCCAGAATCCCCCGCCTGCAATGATTGAAAAGCCTCACGTCCGCTCCCCCTCGAATAACAGCTCTCCGGATGACGATGAACCGGCCGGCGATTTCCGCCACTCGGCCGTCAACGGGCTGGCACGCTTCGACACGTTGGCCATGGCGGCGACGCCCGTGCGAATTCACGGTTGGCAAATGGCTCGCATCGCATTTAATGAACGATGGCAAGCCTTTGGGGGAAGGAAAAAGCTTGGGTCATCGTCATGAAGCGACCGACGCGATCATCGGCCGCATCTATGAAACGGCGGTGATTCCGGACCTTTGGCCGGGCCTGCTGGAGCATATCGCGAAATCGCTGGACGCATTGGGCGGGAATCTGATCCGCCGCAACGCCGCCGGAATCCAGATCGTCTCCTCGCCCGCGGTCGCGGAGGTCTCGCAGGAATTCGACCGGCAGGGCTGGAACCGGAACAACAGCCGGGTCGCGCGCCGCCTGGAGCGCGCGTCCTATCCGGGCTTCCTGGCAGATATCGACCTGCACAGCATCGACGAGATCAACGCGCTGCCCATGTACACCGAATTCCTGACTCCCGCCGGGATCGCTGCGGGTTCGGGGACCATCATCCAGGGCCCGAACGACGATGCGGTGGTGGTCGCGATCGAAGGCTTTCCGTCGCATCAGGCCGCGCAGCAGGCCGCCCCCTTCCTCGACGGGCTGCGGCCGCACCTGGCCCGCGCCGCGACCCTGGCCGGGGAGGTACGACGGCAACGGGCGGCAAGCCTGGTCGAGGCGTTCAACGTCATGAACATGGCGGTCGCGCTGCTCGACATCCGGGGGCGCGTGCTGCGCGCGAGCAAGCGCTTCGAAGCCGCCTTCGACGACCTGCTGCTCGACGGCAGCACCCGCCTTCAGATCGCGGACAGCGTCGCGGACCGGCGGCTGGCCGAAGGGCTGGCGACGATGCGCTGGATCGATCGCGGCTGTTCGATCGCCATTCGCGACCACGACCAGACCGGGCGCGCCGTGCTGCATCTGGTCCCGGCCAGCCGCGATGCGATGGGCATGTTCGACCGGGTCCGCTTGTTCGCCATCCTCGCCGACCCCGACAATCGCGCCTTGCCCGGCGCCGACATCATCGCGGCACTGTTCGACCTGACACCCGCCGAAGCGCGGGTCGCGCGCGCGATCGCGGAGAACCGGGCGCCCGCCGAACTGGCGTCGGAATGGGGAATTTCGGTCGAGACTATCCGGTCGCAACTGAAGCGCGCCTTCGCCAAGACGTCCACCACGCGCCAGAGCGAACTGGTGTCGCTGCTGACCCGTTTTGGTTAACGATCGATAAAAAGACCGAATTTCACCCATCTGGGTGATGCGCCCTGCCGCGCCTCGCAATAGCCGACCTCGATCGATGTTTTTCGAACATATCGGGGGGGATTATATGCGGACGACTGTTTCTGGTGCGACCAATCGCAAGGCGAGCCTGATCGTGGGGGCGAGCCTGCTGGCGCTGGGCACCGCTCAGCCCGCACTGGCGCAGAGCGAATGCGTCGGATCGGTGTGCACGTTCGAGAATGACGGCGCGAGCGGACCGGTCCGCGGGGAAACGGGCACCGTGACCATCGTGGTCAACAGCGGCACCATCACCGGCACGCCACCGATCAGTCAGGACGGGTCGGTCGGGCTGCTGGTCTCCAACCAGCAAGGGGGCGTCATCGATGGCGCAGGCGGTGTAGCGATCCAGGGCGTGCCGCGGCTGACCTTCGGCATTGTCAACGCGGGGACGATCCACGGCGACGTCGTGGTCAACGACGCGCCCGCCGCGTCCCTCTTCACCGCTCCGCAGATATATTATGTCCAGGAAGAAGGCGGGGAGCTGCACGGTAACCTGCGGCTCGGCACCACCGGCTTCAGCAGCGCCTATTTCCTCCAGCGCGGCGACGACGACGGCATCTTCGGATCGCTGTCGGCCGGCGCGGGAATCGACGTCTTCGCCAAAAGCTATCGCGCAACCGGCTCGGTAGCGCTGGGACAATATGCCAAGCCCGCCGATTTCGAGGTGGAAGGCTATGAAGTGCTGGGGGCCGGCACGACGCTGACCCTCACCGGCAGCGGCACGACGATCAACCTTGCCGGGAACGGCAACGTCGTCAACACTGCCGCCATCACCACCCTCGATCCCGTGGGCGCCTATCCGCCGGGCGTGATCGTCGTTCCGACGGCGATCGGCTATTCCCAGGAGAAGGTCGGTGTGCAGCCGCGCGGCGCCACGCCGGCCAACCCGACTCCCTTCCGCAGCATCCCCTATGGCAGCGCACTGAACAGCTTCGTCAACAAGGGCTCGGTCGACGGCGACATCCGCCTGTCCACCGCCAGCTTCGTCAACGAAGGCGATGTCAGCCTGCGCACCAACGGGCCGGGCACGCTGATCCGCGCCGCAACCGATCGCGCCTTCGCGTTCGACAACAGCGGTTCGATCGCCATGGCCGAAAATGGCGCGCGCGGTCCGCAAGCGGCGCTCGAAATGGAATATGACGACGGGGTGGAAGCGGCCGTCCGCATCCGATCGGCCGTCGACAGCACCGCGCCGAATCCGATGACGATCGGCAACAGCGGCACCATCACCGGCGGGCTCGACGCGCGGGTGATCGCCAGCACCTTCGCATTCGACAACAGCGGCACGATCGAAGGGCTGGACAGCCCGACCTATTTCGCCCGCGGCCTGACGCTGGAGGTGGGCGAGCTCGATCTGACGATCGGGCCGGACGGCGCCGATGAATTCAACGGAACCAGCGCGACGATCCGCAACGGGGCAACCGGGGTGATCCGCGACGGTTTCCTTGCCGAGATCGCCACCGACACGCTGCGCTTCGAAAATGCGGGGCTGATCGCCGCATCGACCCGCGAATGGGGCGTTGCGCTGCAAATCGAGCACGAACTTCTGTCGAGCGACGCCGACGAGGAGTCCGGGCTGCCCGAGATCGCGGCGTCGAGCCTGACCGTCGTCAACAGCGGCACGGTCGAGGGCAGCATGGTGATCGACGCCGAAACGGTCGACGCCACGATCGACAACAACGGTTCGATCGTCCGGGCCGCCCGGACCGTCGACCAGACGAATTTCATGACCTTTGCCTATGGCGGTGAGGCGGCGCTCGAAATCTACAACGGCACCGATCCCGACCAGCGGTTCGTCTTCATCAACAGCGGCACGATACGAAACGACGAGCGCGGAGGCAGCGCCGTCGACATGGAGATCGAGGCCGGCGAAGAGGATGACGGGCACATCGGGTCGGCCGACGTGCGGGTCGTCAACACCGGCAGCATCGTCGCGGCGGGCGGCGCGACCGTCGTCCCCGGACAACTGATCGGCATGCCCCAGGAGATGGTGCTGGTGAACCCGGTCGCGGCGCTGAACGTCGACGCGTCCGACGTGACGGGCACTTCGACCATCCGCATCGAGAACGGCGCGGACGGGGTGATTTCGGCCCTCGCCAACTTCAGCGTCCTGTTGCCCAACGGCTATCAGGAGCAGGCCGGAACGGCGGGAGCCTCGTCGGTCGCGATCGCCGCGTCGGGCCAGTTCATCACCATCGTCAACTCGGGCCGCATCGAGGGCGGAGCGGGAAGCGACTATGCCAACGCGCCCAATGTCGTGTTCAACGGTCCCGACCTGCCCGATCGCTATCTGGCCGGCGCGATCCAGACCCTGGGCGACGAATATGACCCCGCGGACCCCGCCGGCTATGTCGGGTCGATCGACCACGTCATCAACCGCGAAGGCGGCGTCATCATCGGGTCGATCGACCTCGGCGCCAACGACGACATCATCGAGAATTACGGGTCGATCAGCGGCAATGTCTTCCTGCGCGACGGCGACGACACCTTCATCCATGGCTTGCTGGCAAGCTTCGACGGCATCGCGGACGGTGGCACCGGGACCGATACGCTGGTCTTCGACATCACGGGGGCGCTCTATACCGGATCGATCGACCCCGTCCTGCGCGCGAAGTTCGTCAATTTCGAGATCGAGAAGCTGATCGGCACCGGACGCGTCGTCGCCGAAGAAGGCATCACCGTGGCCGAAGGCGGCGAGTTGATCCTGACCGAGGATTCCACGATCGACGTCGGCGCCGGAAACGACGCCGTGTCGGGCAGCGAGGGAAGCGGCGAGACGGTCGTCCTTCAGGGCACCATCGTCGGCAACGTCAACATGAAGGGGGGCGACAATGTCGTCACCAACCAGGCCTCGATAACCGGCGACATCCTGGCGGGCGACGGCAACAACCGGATCGCCAACCCCGAAGGCCTGACCCTGACCGGCAACATCGCGCTGGGCGACGGCGAGAACAATGTCGTCAATCAGGGCGTCGTGACCGGCGACGTGAGTTTCGGCGACGGCGGCAACCATTTTGCCAACAGCGGCCAGATCGGCGGCGACGTCCGCTTCGGCGGCGGTGACGATGTGCTAGACCTGACCGGGGACTGGGCGATCGGCGGCGCGGTGGTCGGCGGCGGCGGAACCGACATCGTCAACGCCAGCTTCTCCTCCGCAACGGTGCCGGAGGCGGACCTGCCGATCCTCGACCTGTCGGGCTTCGAGCAGATCGAGCAGTTCAACGTCAACGGCGGCACCGGCAAGATCGGCGGAACCGCGACCTTCGACGATATCCAGATCAACCAGGGCCGGTTGATCGGCGCCCAAGGGTCCGACATCAATGCCGACGTCACCGTCCAGCAGGGCGGCACCTTCGGCAGCGCGGGCACGGTCAACGGTGACATCACCGTTCTGGCGGGCGGCACGCTGTCGCCCGGCGCCTCGCCGGAGGTGATGATCCACAACGGCGACCTGACCATGGCGTCGGGATCGAACCTGTTGTTCGAATTCGTCCCCGTGGGGCAGAGCGACCAGCTGCTGGTCAGCGGTGCGCTGACGATCGCGAACGGCGCCACGCTGACCATCACCGGCAGCCGTCCGCTGACGCCGGGGATCGCCTATGACATGATCGTCGCGGACGGCGGGATCAGCGGCGAATATACGATCGCGAGCTGGGACCGTACGGCGGTTCAGGGCTTCCTGCGCTATACGCCGACCAAGCTGCAACTGCTCGGCACGTTCGTCGCCGCATCGGACGTGGCGACGCAGACCGGCGCGGCGATCGACTATGTCAACGGCCTGCTGGTGTCGGGCGACGCGGGGGCCACGCTGCTGGGCGCCATCCCGACGCTACTGGACAGCAGCGGCTTCGCCAGCACCGCGGCGTTCGGCCAGCTCCATGCCGAAGCCTATGCCAGCGCTGCGCAGTTGGGCGTCGAACAGGGCCTCAGCCTGGCGAAATCGCTGCGCTCGGGCGCGGCGGCGAGCGCCGCGGCGGAGCCCGGCCTCTATGGCTTCGCGCAACTGTTCGGCGACTGGCGGACGCTGAAGGGCGACGCCGCGATCGGCACCGCGCGGGCGAAAAGCCGCAGCCACGGGGTGCTGGGCGGGATCGGCTTCGGCAGCGAAGCGGCATCGATCGGGGCCTTCGTCGGCTATATGGACGGCCGGCAGACGATCGCCGGGCTCGACGCGCGAACCGACTCCGACGGCGTGATCGCCGGCATCGCCGGTCACGTCGAAACCGGCGGACTGACGCTGCATGCGCTGATCGCCCACGACTGGAGCGATGCGACCACCGACCGCGCGGTTCCGGGCGCGGCGCGGGTGACGGGCGACCACCGCCTGCGCAGCTTCGTCGTCGACGCCGCGATCGGTTACGATCTGGCGGCGGGAGCGAATTGGGCGGTCCGGCCCGAAGCGGGGCTGACGCACGTATCGACCCGGCGCGGCGCGGTCGCCGAAACCGGCAGCGCGGCCTTCGGCCTTGCGGTCGACAGCGAACGGGTGAAGGCGACCTTCGTCGACGCGTCGCTGGCGCTGGTCGGCGGACAGGCCGACGATGCCGCGGTCGAGCCCTGGATCAAGGCGGGGTTCCGTTATCAGCTGAACGGCGAAGCGACGACCGCCCGCGCCGGTTTCATCGGAGCGGGCAGCCGCTTCGTGGTGGCGGGCGCGGAACGCAAGAGCTTCCTGCCGACGCTCGGCGCGGGAATCGGCGTCCGGCTGGCGCCGGGCATGCGCCTGACCGCCTCTTATGACGGCGAATATGGCGGCGGCAACGGCCACCACGTCGCACTGGGGCTGCGCCTGGCATTCTGACGGCCGTGTGGGCCGGCGCGCGGGTCCGACCCGGCCCGCGCGCCATGCCCCCGGCCTAACGCGTCAAGGCTGATGCCGCAGCCTGCCGGTGCCGCCCGCAGCTTGGCCAGTCGAGTTTCCCTCCCCCGCCTCTTCCAGATCCGCCAGAATGGGGCAATCGGGCCGGTCGTCGCCCGCACAGCATTGCACGAGGGTGGTCAGCGTCGCAGCCATCTGTTCGAGCTGTTCGATGCGATCGCGGAGCCGGGCGATGTGCGCCTGCGCGATCCGCTTCACGTCGCCGCTGTGCCGCGATGTGTCGCGCCAGAGGTTCAGCAGGTCGTCGATCTCCGCAACCGCGAAGCCAAGGTCGCGCGCGCGGCGGATGAAGCGGAGCATGTGCACGTCGGACGGCGAATAGTCGCGATAGCCCGATTCCCTGCGCAATGCCTTCGGAATCAGGCCGGTCCGTTCGTAATAGCGGATCATCTTGGCGGAAACGCCCGATGCCCTCGATGCCTGCCCGATGTTCATGCCGCCTCTCCCGCCGCGTCCTGCCCGGCCGGCATCGCCGCTTCGGGCGGGCCGAAGCGGCGCAGGCGCAGCGCATTACCCAGGACGAAAACGCTCGACATCGCCATAGCACCGGCGGCGAAGACCGGCGACAGCAGGATGCCCCACAGCGGATAGAGTATGCCCGCGGCAACCGGGATCAGCGCGATATTATAGGCGAAGGCCCAGAACAGATTCTGGCGGATATTGCGGATCGTCGCGCGCGACAGTGCGATGGCCGTGGCGACGCCGCCCAGATGCCCCGACATCAGCACGACATCCGCCGCTTCAATGGCGACGTCGGTACCCGTGCCCACGGCAATGCCGACATCCGCTTCGGCCAGTGCCGGCGCATCATTGATGCCGTCGCCGACGAAGGCGACGCGGCCGTGCGCGGCCTTCAGGCGGCGGATCGCCTCCACCTTGTCGGCGGGCAGCAACTCGGCAACCACCGTGTCGATGCCGATCCGGCGCGCGATCGCGTCGGCGGTTCGGCGATTGTCGCCGGTCAGCACCGCCACGCGCAGGCCGAGCCGATGAAGCGTCGCGATCGCGGCCGGCGTCGTCGGCTTGATCGGGTCGGCCACAGCGACGACGGCGGCGAGGCGCCCGCCGATCGCGGCATAGAGCGGCGATTTGCCCTCCTGTCCCATCTGCTCGGCAACGGCGGCGAACGCGGCGACGTCGAGGCCGAGTTCGCGCATGTAGCGGTCGGCGCCGATGTGGATCGCCTCACCCTCGACATCGGCCTTCACCCCGAAGCCGGTGATCGATTCGAAATCGACGACGGCCGGCAGATCGAGTCCCTCCGCCCGCGCCGCATCGACGATCGCACGCGCGATCGGATGCTCGGATTTCGCCTCCACCGCCGCGATCCGCGCCAGGACACGGGCGCGGTCGAACCCGTCCGTCACCCGGAAATCGGTCAGCGCGGGACGCCCCTCGGTCAGCGTCCCGGTCTTGTCCACCGCGACGACCGCCGCATCGCGCAGCAGCTGGAGCGCCTCGCCCTTGCGGAACAGGATGCCCAACTCGGCGCCGCGCCCGGTGCCGACGACGATCGCGGTCGGCGTCGCCAGTCCCATCGCGCAGGGACAGGCGATGATGAGCACGGCGACGGCATTGACCAGCGCGAAGGTCAGCGAAGGCGACGGCCCAACCCACAGCCACACAGCAAAGGTCAGCGCGGCCACCGCGAAGACCGCGGGAACGAACCGCATCGTCACACGGTCGACCAGCGCCTGAATCGGCAGCTTGGCCCCCTGCGCCTGCTCCACCATGCGGATGATCTGCGCGAGCATGGTTGCCTCGCCCACCGCGGTGGCGCGAAAGGCGAACGCGCCCTGCTGGTTCACCGTGCCGCCGATCAGCGCGTTCCCCACCGCCTTGGCAACGGGGATGGGTTCGCCGGTAATCATCGATTCGTCGACGAAGCTTCCGCCTTCGACCAGTTCGCCGTCCACGGGAATGCGCTCGCCGGGCCGCACGTCGACGATATCCCCCGCGCCCACCGCGCCGACCGGGACCTCGACCAGCGCGCCGGCGCGGCGGACGCGAGCCGTCCGCGGCTGCAACCCGATCAGTCGCTCGATTGCCGCAGACGTGCGCCCCTTGGCGCGCGCTTCCAGATAGCGGCCGAACAGGATCAGGGCGACGATGACGGCGGCGGCCTCATAATAGACGTTCACCGTTCCCGCCGGTAGCAGGTGCGGCGCAAAGGTCGCCACCAGCGAATAGGCGTAGGCCGCAAGCGTCCCGACCGAAACCAGCGCGTTCATGTCCGGCGCCAGACGGACCAGCGCTGGAATCCCGCTGCGGAAGAAACGGAGGCCGGGGCCGGCGAGCACCAGCGTCGTCAGCACGAACTGGATATGCCAGCTCGTCTGCACGCCGATGGTGCGGGCGATCAGGTGATGCACGCCGGGGATCAGGTGCGATCCCATCTCCAGCAGGAACACGGGCAGCGCCAGTGCGGCGGCGAGGATGACGTCGCGCTTCAGCGCGCGGCGTTCGGCATCCCGGCGCTCGTCGGCCTCCCCTCCACGCTCGGCATCGATCCCGACCGGATGCGCCCGATAGCCCGCGCGCGCGATCGCCGCGACCAGCGCCGCAACCTCGGCGACGCCGCGCACGCTGGCGCGTTCGGTCGCCAGATTGACCGATGCACCGGTCACGCCGGGAACCGCCTTCAGCGCCTGCTCCACGCGTCCGACGCACGATGCGCAGGTCATCCCCTCGATCGCGAGTTCGGTCGCAGTGGCCGGCACACCGTAACCGGCCGCTGTGACCGCCTGCACCAACGCAGCGCGGTCTACGGCTCCGCTTGCCCGGACGTCGGCGTATCCGGTCGCCAGATTGACGCTGACGGCGTCGACACCCTCGACCCCGCGCAAGGCTCGCTCGACGCGCCCGACGCACGACGCGCAGCTCATGCCCTCGACAGGCAGGCGGATCGCCGAATCGACGGCATGATCCTTGATTTTTGCGGCCGGCATCGCCCGTCACCTCACGTGTCACCATGGGAACTGGTATCAGGATGCAGCTTCCCATCGTTGGAAGGTCAAGGGTGATAATGCAGCGCTACGGAGCCGGCCGGGGCATGTGCGCGGTCGCCGCGCTTTGCCGTGCACCCGTCCCGTTCACCGGCGGTCGAGCAAGGTCAGGAATATAGTATTGACCAATACCATATCTATACATATTTTATGACGCTCTAGTCGCCGCACGACGCTTGGGGAAATCGAGGCAGCCGGGACGGCGACCTCAAACGGCACGGTCCGCGAGCGGTCGGGGTATTGCAGTCAATAGAGCGCCGGGCCGGACCTTTGCCGTCTCCCGCGCTCCTCCAGAGGAAAATCTGTGATGGAAACTATCATCATCGGCACGGGGTCCAGCCGGTTCGGAATGTTCGTCGATACGCCGGCGCGAACGCTCGCCGCCGAAGCGGTGGCGGAAGCGCTGAAGGACGCGGGGCTGGAGGGCAAGGATGTCGGCCTCGTGCTGGTCGGCAACGCCGTGGGCGGTGTCGTGACCGGACAGGAGATGATCCGCTCGCAGACCATATTGTCGCAGTCGCTGCTGGTCGGGCGACCGATGGCGGCGGTCGAGAATGCCTGCGCATCGAGTTCTTCGGCCTTCTATCTCGCGCATCTCGCGATCCAGTCGGGCATGCACGACGTGGTGGTGGTCGTGGGCGCTGAGAAGATGACTTCAACCGATCGGACGCTGGCGACGAAGGCGCTGGCGGCCGCAACCGACGTGTCGCTTCGACAGGAGACGGCCGGCGATGGCGGCAAGCCCCGCCCGGTCTTCATGGAAATTTATGCCGCCAACGCGCGAAACTACATGGCACGCTCGGGTGCGACGGCGGAGGATTTTGCGGACGTCGTGGCGAAGAACACCCGGAACGGCAGCCTGAACCCGATCGCGCAGGTCAAGGTTCCGCTCTCGCGCGAGGATGTCTTGAACGCGCGGGAGATCGTGGCGCCGCTCACCCGGCCCATGTGCGCCGGCATCGGCGACGGCGCGGCGGCGATCGTCCTCTGCTCCTCCGGCTTCGCCAGGGCAAAGGGCAAGACGGGCCCGAAAGTGCGGACGAGCCTGCTCGCGTCGGCCGAAATCGAGGACAATCACGAGATCGTCTCGCGGACCGCCGCCAAGGCGTTCGAGGCGGCGGGCATATCGCCCGAGGACGTCAGCCTGGTCGAACTGCACGATGCCGCCGCGCCGGCCGAGATCATGGTGCCGGAAGAATTGCTTCTGGTGGCCCGGGGCGACGGCCCGTCGCTCATCCGCAGCGGAGCGAGCCAGATCGACGGGCGATTGCCGATCAACCCCTCGGGAGGCCTGACGGCGCGCGGACACCCCGTCGGGGCCACGGGCGCCGCCCAGATCGTCGAACTGGCCAACCAGTTGCGCGGGCGATGCGGGCCGCGGCAGGTCGCGAATCCCCGGATCGGCCTCGCCGAAAATGCCGGTGGCAGCATCTTCAATGGCGCGGCCGCGTGCATGATCACATTGCTGGAGGCCTGACCGGCTCTCCGCATTCGATGCCGAAGACATGCAGATGCGCGGGGGTTCCGGAATGATCGAACGAGTCATCAAGTCCGAAGAGGTCGTCGTCAGATCCCTGCTCGAACGCGGGGCAAGCCGCTCGCCCGACGAGATATTGGTGAGCTTCGAGGACGGCGGGACGCTGACCCGCGCCGAGGCGCTGGGGACGGCCTATGCCTTCGCGAACGAACTGAGCGCACGGGGCATCCGCCGCGATGACCGCATTCTGGTGATGTTGCCGAACGGCGCCGATTTCCTGCGCGTCTGGTGGGGGATCGCATGCCTGGGAGCGGTCATCGTCCCCGCGCACGTCGGCTTCCGCGGCGCGATGCTGCGACATCTTCTGGAGCTATCGGCGCCGGCGCTGATCGTCACGAATGCGAGCTTCGCGCCAGTATTCGATGAAGAAGACCTCTCGATCCCGATCGCGCTTGCGGAGGAGATGCACGGGGCCGACCGCACGCCGCCCGGACTGGACCGGCCGATCGAATATTGGGACACGGCGATCTGCCTTTTGACGTCGGGAACGACCGGGCCGTCGAAGCTGGCAAGCTGCACCTATCTGCACGGTCTGCGCGGCGGCGCGAATTTCGTCGCGGACGGATCGCGGGGCAGCGAGGATTGCCTGCTCGTCGACATCCCCCTCTATCATGGCGCCGCCTTGCGTTTCGTCGTTGCCGCGCTGGGATGCGGGGTGCGTCTGCATGTGCGCTCGGCCCCTTCGCTCTCGACCTATTGGCAGGACAATGCCCGCGCCGGGGTCACCATGACCGCGCTGATCAGCAGCATGGTGCCGTTTCTGACGAAGCAGCCTCCGAGCCCGTCGGATCGCGATCACAAGGTGCGCGTCGTCCTTGCCAGCCCGCCGCCCCGCGATCCGGAGGCGTTCAAGCAACGCTTCGGAATTGCCGAAATCCGGACGGGCTATGGTTCGACCGAGGTTCCGGGCCCGCTCGCAAGCCATCCCGACGACGAATTGCACGACGGCTATTGCGGGCGGCTCACCCCCGATTACGAATGCCGGCTGGTCGACGAAAATGACCTCGACGTTCCGGAAGGCACGCCGGGGGAACTGATCCTGCGAACCCGGCAGCCGTGGCAGATCATTTGCGAATATGTCGGCGACAGCTCCGCCACCGCAAAGGCCTGGCGCAACGGCTGGTTTCATACCGGCGACGTGATGCGACGCGACACGCTCGGCAGGTTTTTCTTCGTCGACCGCGTCAAGGATTCGCTTCGCCGCCGCGGGGAGAATATCTCGTCGGTGGAGGTCGAGAAGGCCGTGGCGCTCTTTCCGGGAGTCATCGAGGCCGCTTGTGTCGGGGCTGTGTCGGACAGCGGCGACGACGAGGTGAAGGTGTGGCTGGTCGTCGAAGATCCGGGCACGTTCGATCCCCACGCGTTCTTTCGCTTCTGCGCGGATGGTCTGCCCTATTTCATGGTCCCCCGTTTCGCTGCGCTCACGGATGAATTTCCGAAAACGCCGAGCATGCGCATACGCAAGCATGAGCTCAGAAACCGGCCCAACGGCGAGTTTCACTGGGATCGGGAGGAACTGGGCATTCCGGTCAGGCGACCGGGCGCGCCGATTTCCGCCGGCCAAACCGCGGTGCAAAGTTGAGGCCGCCCGGCCGATCGCTCACGCCGGCACCCGCTACACCTCGAAAAAATGCGCTGCTTCGGCGATAGCGGCCCTCGGCGTACGGAAGGCGTTCGCCGGATGGGCCGGATCGGCGTAGCCGAAAGAGATACCGCAAACGACCCGGCGATCGGGCGCCATTCCGAAATGACGGCGTATCACCTCGGGATGGCGCGCCAGGGCTGCCTGAGCGATGCTCGCGACGCCGCGACTTTTTGCCGCAAGCATGAAATTATGGACATAGGCTCCGCAATCGATCGCGCCATAGAGACCGAGGTCGGCCGGCGACGTCACGATCGCGACGTGCGGCGCCCCGAAAAATCGATAATTATCACGCGCGGCCTCCTGTGCCCGTGCGCGATCGCCGCGCTCTATACCCAGGCTTTCATATAGCAGGCGCCCGCATTCCCGGCGCCGCTGACCATAGACGCCGGAATATTCGGACGGAAATTCGAAGTCGGGGGCGGGCTCCGACCGATCCGCCGCCGCGGCATAGGCCGTACGAAAGCGATCCGTCGCCGCGCCCGTGGTGATGAAGAGTTGCCAGGGCTGGCTGTTGCACCAGGACGCCGTCTTCTGCGCGCTGGCAAGGATGGCCTCGATGATAGGCCGATCGACAGAATCGGGAAGAAAGGCCCTGCAACTGCTTCGTGCGGCCAGCAACGCATCGAACGAATCGGCACCAGTCAATTCCGCTCCCCTCCTCCACCACGCATGCGATTTCTCTCTGGCTATAGCAGGATATGATACTGTATAATATCATATTGCTCAATACTATTGAAAGGCATTCCGATGCAATCGCAGGATATGACCGGACCTTTGCAGGGAATCCGCATCGTCGAATTCGTGGGGATCGGGCCGAGCCCATTCGCCGCGATGATGTTGGCCGACATGGGAGCGGAGATCGTCTCGATCGCGCGACCGGATACAGGGGTCAAGACGCCGGAGGATTTCATCTTTCGCGGGCGGCGGGTCGTGGAACTCGACCTCAAGGATGAGGAGGACCGCCTGCGGGCCTTCGATCTCGCCTGCGCCGCCGATGTCGTCATCGAGGGGTTCCGGCCTGGCGTCATGGAGCGGATGGGCCTGGGGCCGGACCGGCTCGCGGCGCGCAACAAGGCGCTCGTATATGCGCGGATGACGGGGTGGGGACAGGCGGGGCCGCTTGCCCGGATCGCGGGGCACGACATCAACTATATCGCGCTGACGGGCGCCCTCGATTCGATTCGCTCCTCCGATGGCGCTCCCGTGGCGCCGCTCAACCTCGTCGGCGATTATGGCGGAGGCTCGCTCTATCTGGTCGTCGGCGTGTTGGCGGCTCTGATCGAGGCGCGCCGCACCGGCTGCGGACAAACGGTCGACGCCGCCATGTGCGATGGCGTGTCCCACATGCTGTCGACCTTCTACTCGCTCCGGGCGCGCGGCCGCTGGTCGGACACGCCGGGAACCAACATCCTCGACGGAGGGGCCCATTTTTACGGCACCTACCGCTGTTCCGACGGCAAATTCATCGCCCTTGGCGCGATCGAACCCCAATTCTACGCCATATTGTGCGAGAAGCTGGGCCTGGACCATGACCCGCGACGCCAGATGGAGCAGTCGGATTGGCCCGGTTTGCGCAGCAGGGTCGCGGACATCGTGGCCGGCAAGACGAGGGCCGAATGGGAAGCGATCTTCGACGGAAGCGACGCCTGCTTCGCACCGGTGCTCAGCCTCGACGAAGCATCCCGCCATCCCCACATGATCGAACGCGGCGTGCATCGGATCGCGCAGGACGTGGTGCAGCCTGCCCCCGCCCCCCGCTTTTCCAACCATCCCTCAGCAGGGCCGCGACCCGTCGCACAATCCCGCATGTCAGCCGAAGCCATCCTGTCGGAGTGGCGTCAGCAGGCGTAGCTGCTAGGCTGCCGCCAGCCGGGCGCCCATTTCGGCAAGCTGCTGGCGCGCGGCGCCGAACTGGAATTCGAGGTGCCGCTGCCTGAGCGTGAGCCATGGCAGTTCGGACTCCATGACCACGCCGATCCCGCCCTGCAGCAGATGGGCCGTCGCGGCGGTCAGGCTGCCGACCTCGCTCGCCCAATATTTGGCGCTCGATGCTTCATCGGACGCCGGGATGTCCGCCGCCAGCAGGTCCGCGGCGTGCCACATGGTCAGGCGCAGCGCCTCGATGGCAATGTAGACGTCGGCGGCACGCAGCGCGACCATCGGAGAACTCGCGAGCGACCGCCCGAACTGTTCGCGCTGGTTGACCCATTCGGCGGTGATGCCGAGCGCGCGCCGCGCCGCGCCGAGCTGGCAGGCGGCGACGGCGACGCGGGCGCGCTGCACGATCCAATCGAGCACCGAGGCACGCTCCGCCTCGCCCCCAAGCACCATGTCGCCCGCGACCGGGGCCGCGTCGAGCGTCATCAGCGCCTCCGGCGAGCCGTCGGCCGAAACCTGCAATTCGCGCGCGACGCCGGACGACGTCACGTCGACCAGGAACAGGCCGCTTTCCCCGTCCTCCATCCGCGCAGGAACCAGGACGAAGTCGGCCATCATGCCGGCCGAGACCGAGGTTTTGATCCCCGAGAGCAGGAAGCCGTCGCCCGATCGCACCGCCGACGTGGCGAGCCCGAACGGCGTTTCCATCGCCGGTTCGTCGAGCGCCGCCGTCGCACAGAGCGATCCCGATGCGATGCGGCGGGCGACATCGCTTTGCCTCGCCGACCGGCCGAAGCGGGCGAGCGGCATCGCGGCGAGCACGACATTGGACAGAAAGGGGACCCGCCCCCCGTGCGCGCCGATCCGTTCGAGCACCGAACAGGCCTCCCGCATGCCGAGGCCGCTGCCTCCGAGCGCTTCGGGTACGCCGATCCCGTAAAGCCCGCTGTCGGCGAATTGCTGATGCAGCGCTGCGTCATACCATCGCGCCGTATCCAGCGCCGCGATCGAACGGCCTTCGCCGGCGGCATCGCGGAGAAGGCGATCGGCCAGATCGGCGACCGATCGTTGCAGGTCGGTAGGCTGAAAGTCCATTGGGTTGCTCCCTCGAAATCTAGCGGATGCGCGGAAAGGCGAGCGCGTCGGTCGCGATCAGGCCCCGCAATATATCGTTTGCCCCGCCGCCGAACTGCTTCACCAGATAGCCGTTATAGGCCTTGATGAGCTTGCCCTCGAGGACCGCCATCGGCGAGGTGCCGCGCAGCGGCGCCTGCGCCCCCAATATTTCGAGGAGCAGGCGCTGGCACAGGATCAGCGTTTCGCTCGCGAGGACCTTGTAGCTGGACGATTGGGCGAAGCTGATCTCGCCCTGATCGAGCGCCGCGGCGAGCTCGGCGGCGTGAAGGCGCGACACCTCCAGATGCGCGCGCATCCGGGCGAGGTTCGTCTGCACCCACGGCCGGTCGATGATGCGGCGGCCGTCGATACCGACCGTCCGGCGCGCCCATTGCGTCACCTGCTCGACCATATGCGCGGTGCCGGCGACCGTGAAGCACAGGACCCGCTCGCGGCTCAGCTGTCCCATGATGAGCTTCCAGCCGTTCCCCTCGCCGCCGACCAGATTGTCCGACGGCACAACGACATTCTCGTATCGCGTCACCGACACCGGATAGTGATCGAGAATGTCCAGCGGGGTCCACGAGTAGCCGGGCGCATCGGTGGGGACGAGCAGGACCGAAATGCCGCGATGGGGCGGCGCTTGCGGATCGGTGCGCGCCGCGAGCCACACATAGTCGGCGACGTTGGAGAAGCTGGTGAACAGCTTCTCGCCATTCACCACATAGCCCGATGCGTGCGGAACCGCCGAGGTGGAGAGGCTGGCGAGGTCCGTGCCCGCCTGGGATTCGGTGTAGCCGATCGAAAACAATATCTCCCCCCGGACGATCGCGGGGAGAAACCGCTCCTTCTGCTCGGCACTGCCGAAACGCTGGATCAGCGGTCCGACCGTATGGGTGGTCAGAAAGGGCAGCGAGACCCCGGCGCGTTCGGCCTCTTCGGAGACGATGAGCTGCTCGACCGCAGACCGGTTGCCGCCGCCCCATTCCTCGCCGAGCGAAATTCCGAGCCACCCGTCGGCGCCGAGCTGTCGAGCCAGCGCCCGGTAATGCGTGCGGTTCTCGGTCGAGCCATCGCCGCCGAAACGGCGCACAAGATCCTCGAAATAGGATCTGACCTCGTTGCGGAAATCTTCGATCCGGGCCGGGTAGCGGGTGTCCATGCCAATCGCCTTTCTTGACGCGTTCTGGACGCGCGCCCGCACAATAGTATGGACTAATATAGTATTCAAGCATACATAATAACGGCGGGAGGATATGACGATGCTCGATCTGGCCATCAGGGGCGCGCTGATCGTCGACGGTACGGGCGGCGAGCCCTATTCCGGCGACGTCGGGATCGCGTCGGGGCGAATCGCGTCGGTCGGCCGGGCCGGGCCGGCGCGAGAGGAGATCGATGCGCGCGGCCGCATCCTGACGCCGGGCTTCATCGACATCCACACGCATTTCGACGGACAGGCGACATGGGAGAACCGGCTTGCCCCTTCGTCGGAGCATGGCGTGACGACGGTCGTCACGGGCAATTGCGGCGTCGGCTTCGCGCCGTGCCGGCCGGACGACCGCGATGCGCTGCTGGCGTTGATGGAAGGCGTGGAAGACGTCCCCGATGTCGTGATGGCCGCCGGCCTTCCGTGGACATGGACCAGCTTTCCGGAATTTCTCGATTTCCTCGATCAGCGGCAATTCGACGTCGATGTCGCGGTGCAGATACCCCACTCCCCCATTCGGGTCTTCGTCATGGGGCAGCGCGGTGTCGACCGGGCGCCGGCGACGCCCGGGGAAATCGAACGCATGGCGGCGCTGGTCGAAGAGGCGATCGGAGCGGGCGCGATCGGCGTATCCACCTCGCGTTTCCTGCTGCACCGCACGAAAGCCGGCAAATTGTCGCCGAGCGTCGACGCCGCGGAACAGGAACTGCTCGGCCTTGCAGAAGGATTGCGGCGCGCCGGGGACGGCGTCTTCCAGCTCATCGCCGCCGTCGATTCGACTGCTGCGGACGAATATGCGCTCATGCGGCGCCTGGTCGAAAAGTCCGGCCGTCCGTTGTCGTTCACGCTCGTCGCCGAACAATTGCCGAACTATCCGGGCGAAAAGGATGCATGGCGCGTCTTCCGGCACAGGCTGGCCACCGACCAGCCCGCCGGCGCCCCCATTCGCGGGCAGATATTCCCGCGCCCGATCGGCACGCTGCTGGGCCTCGATCTTTCCTATCATCCCTTTTCGCTGAACCCCTCTTACGCCCCGCTGCGCGATCTGCCGCTGCCCGAGCGCGTCACCCGAATGCGCGATCCGACGATCCGTGCACGCCTGCTCGCCGAAACGCCGCAATCCGACAATCTTCCGGCGCTTCGCATGGTCTCGCTCGACCGCGAACATTACCGGCTCGGCGACCCGCCTCGATACGATCCGACGCCCGACGAGGAGATCGGCCGACTGGCGGCGCGCGCGGGGCGCAGCAAGGCGGATCTGCTGTACGACTGCCTGCTGGAGGACGACGGCAAAGCTATCCTCTATTGCCCCAGCGGAAATTTCATCGGCCACAGGCTCGACGCCGCCGGAGAATTGCTGCGCGATTCCAACACGATCGTCGCGCTGGGAGATGCCGGGGCGCATTATGGGATGATCTGCGACGCCAGCTATCCCACCTTCCTGCTGACATATTGGGTCCGCGATGCCGCACCCGGCGCCGGGCTTACGCTGCCCGACGCGGTGCGCAAGCTGTCCGCGATACCCGCGGATGCCGTCGGCCTGTCCGATCGCGGAACGATCGCGGTCGGAAAGAAAGCCGATCTCAACATCATCGATCTCGAGCGGCTCCGCCTCCACGGCCCCGCCGTCTTTCACGACCTGCCGGCGGGCGGGAGGCGGTTGCGGCAAAGGGCCGACGGAATCGCCGCTACCATCGTCAGCGGGGAAGTGACCTATCGCGACGGCCTTCCCACCGGCCGGCTTCCCGGACGCCTCGTGCGCCGCGGCCGAACCGCAGCCTTCGCATCGTGCACCAATGGAGACAGCCGATCATGACCGACAACGACGCCATGCGCCACGACGTCATCGTCATCGGCGCCGGACTGGCGGGGCTCTACATGCTCCACAAGCTGCGGCAGACCGGGCGACGGGCGATCGTCATCGAAGCCGGATCGGACGTCGGGGGAACCTGGTACTGGAATCGATACCCGGGCGCGCGTTGCGACGTCGAAAGCCTCGACTATCAATATACATTCTCCGATGCGCTTCAGCGCGAATGGACGTGGAGCGAGCGCTTCGCCCGGCAGGACGAAATCCTGGCCTATATCAACCATGTCGCCGATCGCTTCGACCTGCGCCGCGACATCGTCTTCGATACCCGCGTCACACGCGCACGCTTCGTCGAAGCGACGGCCGAGTGGGAGGTCGAAACCGATGACGGGTCGCGCCACGTCGCACCGTTCCTGATCGCGGCGACCGGCGCGCTGTCGCTGCCGCAAACGCCGCCATTGCCGGGAATCGAGGATTTCAAAGGCGACGTCTATCATACGGGGCGCTGGCCGCACGACGGCGTCGACTTCACCGCGCGCAGGGTGGCGGTCGTCGGGACCGGCTCGTCCGGAATCCAGGTGATCCCGAACATCGCCGCGCAGGCCGAGCGCCTCTACGTCTTTCAGCGCACGCCGAATTTCAGCCTTCCCGCCCGGAATGCCCCCCTGACAGAGCAACAGGTGGAAGAACGCCGGCGCAATTTCGCGGATATCGCGAGATCGAACAAGGCGTCCCCCAGCGGGCTTTACAGGCCGCCGTCCGACGTGGCGACCCAATCGGCCCTCGACGTGCCGGAGGAGCGGCGGGCCGCGGACTATGAGAAATGGTGGAACCGGGGCGGAACGCTGCTCATGCGGACGTACACCGACCTCCTGATCAACGCCGATTCGAACCGGACGGCGACCGAATTTGCCCAGCGCAAGATCCGCGACATGGTGGAGCGGCCCGACGTCGCCGACAAGCTGACCCCGCATTATCACATCGGGACCAAACGCATCTGCCTCGACAGCGGCTATTACGAGACGTTCAACCGTCCGAACGTCACGCTGGTCGACGTGAACGAGGACCCGATATCGACCATCACCGGCGACGCCATCGTCACCGCGGGGCGGACCTGCCCGGTCGATGCCATCGTCTTCGCGACCGGCTATGACGCGATGACCGGCCCGCTGCTGGCGATGGACATCAGGGGGCGCGGAGGCCAGACGATGCGCGAGGCCTGGTCCGACGGCCCGCAAACCTATCTCGGTCTGTCGATCGCCGGTTTTCCGAACCTGTTCGTGGTCGCCGGCCCGGGCAGTCCCTCCGTGCTCGCCAATGTCATCCTGTCGATCGAACAGCATGTCGACTGGATCGCGGACTGCCTCGACCATATGCGCGACAGGGGGTTCGAGACGATCGAAGCGTCGCCCGACGCGCAGGACGCCTGGGTCGAGCATGTCAACGAGGTGGCGCAGGCGACGCTCTATCCCCGGACGAAATCCTGGTATTCGGGCTCCAACATCGCCGGAAAGCCGGAAATCTTCATGCCCTATGTCGGTGGGCTCGGCCGGTACACCGCCTATTGCGCCGGCGTCGCGCGCGACGGTTATGCCGGCTTTGTCCTTTCCTGACGGGACGGCTCGCCGCGTCGCCGTCCATGCCGGGTCGCTCGCCCGGGTCCTGCGCCGGGCGAGCGAACGCCGTCACGACAGGGATCGCGGGGCGACGTCCAGCATCACCGTCACCTTGGCGGGGCAGCAGACGCCCTCCGCATTGCCGACATCGACGTCGATGTCGGCCAGCGCCCGCCCCTGATCGTCGCGATAGCGGCGGGTCACGACGCCTTCGCCGTACATGCGATCGCCGCCATAGACGGGACGCTGCATCGTCATCTTTCGCTTGACGATGAAGGCGCCCGGTCCCGCCCAGTCGGTCACCACGCGGTCGATGAACGCCTGATAGACCATCGTGTTCACATAGATGGTCTTCTGCCCCTGGCTTTGGGCGTAGGCCGCTTCATGATGGCCCGGGAACATGTCCATCGACGCGACCGCACCCCAGACGACGCGCGTGTAGGGAAAATCCAGCTCGATCCGCGGCACGACGGTGCCTTCCGCCGCATCGTCCCATGTCCTGTTCGGCCGTATCGCCATCACGCGTCTCCCTTTTCGTGCGGAATGAAGCGGAACACATTGTTGGTGTTCCGGGCGACGATCTCGCCATTCTGATTCAGATAGGTGGTGACGACGGTGACGAAGTGGCCGGTGCCGAGGCGCGTCGTCTTTTCCAGGCTGATGCCCGACACTTCGTCGTAAGAACTGATCCGGTCGCCGAGCAGGATCGGACGAAAGAATTCGGTTTCTGCCGAAGCATTGATCACGGTCGCGCCCGGAAGCGGGACGCTGAACACGATGTTGCGGCGGGTCTCGACGCCGCCCGGCCGCCATGGAAGCGCCTTCGACAGGGTCGCCAGCAGCCCCATCGGAGCGACGATGCCGCCCCACTGCGCCTCGGCATATCCGGCGTCCCAATAGCTTGGATTGGCATCTTCGATACTGCCGGCGAAAAACTGGGTGATCGCCTCGGTTGCCGAGAAATCGGCCGTGTGCACGTCGCTTTTCCTGCCGACGATCTTCAGCCCCTCCTCATAGGTGCCGATGACCGCCTTCGAGAGCGCGCCTCCGTCGGGCTGGCCTTTCGCCTGTGATGTTCCTGTCATGCTCATCCCTCGATCTGTTGGTGAATCCCTGCCGACGCCGGGCTCAGCGGCCGACCCATATGGGTTGGCGCTTGCCGGCGAAGGCGCGTGGTCCCTCGATGAAATCCTCACTCGCGCGCATGGCCTTGAGCGCCGGATATTCGGCCGCGAGCGCCGCATGGACACCGCCATGCTCGAGCCCAGCATAGGCGCATTGCTTGGTCGCCCGCACCGCGAGCGGCGAACATTTCAGAATCCGGTCCGCCCAGTCGCGCGCGCTCGCCATCAGTTGATCGTGCGGCACGACCTCATTGACGAAACCGAGCTCGCGTCCTTCGACCGCATCGACGCGCCGCCCGGTGAGCAGCATGCCCATCGCCTGCTTCATCGGAATCATGCGCGCGAGTCGGTGAATTCCGCCGGCGACGGCGGCCAGCCCGACCAGCGGTTCGGGCAGGGCGAATACCGCCCTGTCCGACGCGACGATGATGTCGCTCGCAAGCGCGATCTCGAAGCCGCCGCCGAAGGCGATGCCGTTGACCACCGCGATCACCGGCTTGGTGAGATCGCTGCGATGGGTGATGCCTCCGAAACCCGAGGGCGGAAAGGGCTTGCGGTCCTTGAGCGGCGTCGCGGCGGTGGCCTTCAGGTCATTACCCGCGCAGAAGGCCCGGTCGCCCGCTCCGGTCACGATCGCGACCCACAGATCGGGGTCGGCCGCGAACGCATCGAAGGTGGCGGCCAGTTCCTCATGCGCGGCGTGATGAAGCGCGTTCATCACGTCGGGCCGGTTGATCGTGACCGTCAGGACGCGCCCGTCGGTTTGCGTAGTGACAAATTCCCTCACCCGTGACCTCCGCTGTCGGAGCGCCTCGAACCGTGCGTGACTGCACGAACATCGAACGCCCGAGCCGACCGATTATGGCCAGCTATTCCGTATGGTTCTATACCATATTGAACAGGATCATGATAGCAAGCGCTTTTTGCGATCCTGTCCGGTGGCCGCTTCAGGACGGAAGCCCGAGGATCGACTTGGCGATGATGTTCTTCTGAATCTCCGTGGTGCCGCCCAGGATGGTGAAGACGCGCTGGTAGATATAGTTGGCGGTCGCCGTCCGGGTAAAATCCTCCGCCGGACCGAACCGGCGTTCGGGCGCGCGGCTGTCGGCGAACGAAAAGGGCAGCGCGTCCTCGCCGAGCATATCCATGTTGAACTCGGCGATGTCCTGGCCGAGCAACGTCGCGGCGATCATCGCCATCGACACGTCCTGCCCCACCGAGCCGGTTTCCCGGATGTCGGCGAGCAGGCGCGCGATCCACGCGTCGAGGGCGCGCATCCGTATCTTCAGCATCGTCAGCCGGGCCTTCAGGGCGGGGTGGTCGCCGAAGGGGCGACCGGCGGCGTCGAGCCGCCCGGCCGAACGGACCGCGCGGCCCATGGCCTGACGCAAGGCGAGCGATCCAAGCACCCCCAATCGTTCGTGCGACAGCAGATACTTGGCGATCGACCACCCGCGCCCCTCTTCACCGACGCGATTCTCGACGGGCACTTCGACGTCCTGGAAGAAAACCTCGTTGAAGCCGTGATGCCCGTCGGCCGAGATGATAGGCCGCACCGTGATGCCGGGCGAGCGCATGTCGGCGAGCAGGAAGGTGATGCCGTCCTGTCGCCTTTCCTCGCGGCTCGTCCGGACGAGCATGAAGATCCAGTCGGCGTGCTGCGCCGCGGTAGTCCAGATCTTCTGGCCGTTCACGACATAATGATCGCCGCGCCGGTCCGCGCGCGTCTGGAGCGATGCAAGGTCACTGCCGGCACCGGGCTCCGAATAGCCCTGACACCAGGAGGTCGTGCCCGCCATGATCCCCGACAGATGGCGCGCCTTCTGCTCGGCGGTACCGAACGCATTGAGGATCGGCCCGGCCATCTTGATCCCGAACAGCGGCAGTCGCGGCGCGTTCATCTCTGCGGTGATGGTCTCGAACAGGAACTGCTCGACCACCGAAAAGCCCGGACCGCCCTCCGCCTCGGGCCAACTGTAAGCGAACCAGCCCTTGCGGCCCAGAGCCTGCTCCCATTCGAGGCGAAGGGCCTGCGGCGGCGTGCCTCCAGCCGCCGTGATGGCCCGCGTCTCTGGCGACAATTCAGCCTCGACGAAGGCCCGAATCTCTTCGCAGAACGCCGCCTCGGCCTCCGAGAGCGGCCCCGTCGTCCCGCCCGGTTCGCCATCGTCGAGCGCGGCGAACCGGTCGCAATGATGCCCGGCATCGCCGAAGATCGTCGACAGGAAGATGAGCTTTCGGAAATAATGGCTGACGACGCTTTCGTCGGTCGTGCCGATCGCGCCGTGAAACTGCACCGCATCCTGACCGACCTTGCGCGCCGCCCGGCATCCCAGCACGCGGGCGGTCGCGACCGCGAGGCTTCGGTCCGCCGTGCCCGCCGCAAGCGCTGCGAAAGCCGCCCCGGTGGCGACCCGCGTTTCGGCGATCATGCGCAGCAGGTCCACGAGCCGATGTTGGACGACCTGGTTCGCGCCGATCGGACGCCCGAACTGCACCCGCTGCTTCACATGGTCCAGCGTCAGGTCGAAAAGGGCCTGCATGGCACCAAGCGCCTGGCTCGTCGCGGCGAGCGCCGCGAAGTCGAGCCCATTGTCGAGAATCGCCTGCGCCTCCGCCCCCTCCGCGATCAGGCAATCGAGCGGCAGGCCGACGTCGTCGAAGCGGATATCGGCGCCGCCCTGATTGTCGATCAGCGCATAGCCGTCGCGTTCGACGCCGGCGGGCGCGGCGGGAACGAGCAGCAAGGCCGGCGTCCCCTCGGCCAACCGCGACGCGACGATCAGCGTGTCGGCATCGCCGCCGCCGATCACCATCGTCTTGCATCCGGACAGGCGAATGCGATCGCCGTCGACATGGTGAACCGTGGCGCCCGACCAGCCGAAGCGAGCCCCCGGTTCGGACCAGCCGAACGCCAGCCGCTCGCTGCCCTCGATCACCGATGCCAGACAGGCGGCCGCGTTGGCGGATCGATCGGCCGCCCGCTGGAGAAGCTGGAGGCCGATCATGTTCGCCAGAACAGGGGCGTCGAAAAGGCCGCGCCCCGTTTCTTCGAGCACGACCGCCGCCGCAGCCAAGCCCCGGTCGAAGCCTCCATGCGCGGAATCAAGCCCGGCGAGCAGCAGGCCGCTGTCGCGAACGGCGGCCCAGACGTCGGGATCGCAGCGTCCGGTCGCACCGGCCGAATTCCAGATCGCCGGCCGCTTCCGTTCGACGAGCCGCCGGACGCTTTCGCGCAGCAGTTCCAGTTCGCTGTCTTCAGCCACTCGAAACCCCTTCCTTCTCGGCGACCGGGATCAGCCGATCCGTTCGATGATGATCGCGGGCGCCATGCCGCCGGCCGCGCACATGGTGACCAGCCCGCGTTCGAGGTCGCGCCGTTCGAGTTCGTCGAGGATCGTGCCGATCAGGATCGCACCGGTGGCGCCGATCGGATGGCCGAGCGCCATGGCCCCACCATTCACATTGACCTTCTCGCGGTCGAGATCGAGATCGCGGATGAACTTCTCGGCCACCACGGCGAACGCCTCGTTCACCTCGAAGAGGTCGATGTCCGCGAGCTCCATTCCGGTCTTGCGCAGGATTTTCCGGGCCGCCGGAACGGGGGCGTTGAGCATCAGCGTCGGCGAATCCCCGGCATTGGCCATCGCAACCACCCGGGCGCGCGGTTTCAGGCCATGCGCGCGCGCATAGTCGGGCGATGCAAGGAGCAGGGCGGCCGACCCGTCGACGACGCCGGAGGAATTGCCCGCGTGATGGACATGGTCGATCTCGAGCCCGGGGAATGCCCGGGTGACGAGGTCGCGATAGGTGGTGCCGTCCGCGTCGACCACGACGTCGGCGAGCGCGGCGAAGGAGGGCTTGAGCGCCGCCAGGCTTTCCAGCGTCGTGTTCGACCGGGGAAATTCCTCGCGGTCGAGCGCGACGGAGCCATCCTCGCGCACGACGCGGACGAGGCTGCGATCGAAGTGGCCGCCCCGGATCGCGTGATCGGCGCGCTGCTGGCTGAGCAGCGCGAGCGCATCAAGATCGGCGCGGGAAATCCCTTCGAGCGTCGCGATCGCGTCGGCGGCAACGCCCTGATGCGACTGGGGATGAGCGGCGCGCAGGCGCATATTGCCGCAATCCATGACCGACGGTTTGTCGCTGCCGCGCCGTCCCGGCATCGACATCATCTCCGTACCGCCGGCGACGACGAGATCCTCCTGCCCCGCCATGATCGTGGCGGCCGCGAAGTTCACGGCGCTGATGCCCGAGCCGCAAAAGCGATCGAGCGTGATGCCGCTGCTCTCGACCGCGAAACCGGCATCGAGCGCGGTCATCCGGCCGAGGTCGCCGCCCTGCGTATGAACCTGCGCGCTCGTTCCCCAGATCACGTCGTCGACGTCGCGCGTGTCGATTCCCGTTCGCTCCACCAGCGCGCGCAGCACCGTGGCGCCGAGTTGCTGCGGGTGAATGTCGGCAAGCGCGCCCTTGCCCTGCTTGCCGATGCCGCGCGGCGTTCGGCATGCGTCGATGATCCATGCTTCCGGCATTTCCTGTTTCCCTTTCCTGATGTTTCGATCCGTGCCCTGTCGGGCCGGCCTATCGCGGCTGCATCCGGATCGCTCCGTCGAGCCGGACGTGCTCGCCGTTGAAATATCCGCAGGTGATCATCGTCTCCGCGAGCTGCGCGAATTCGTCGACCCGGCCCAGCCGCTTCGGAAAGGGGACCTGCGAGGCCAGGCTTTGGCGCACCGCCTCGGGCGTGCGGCCAAGGAGGGGCGTGTCGAACAGCCCCGGCAGGATCGTGTTGACCCTGATCCCTTCCGACGCAAGATCGCGCGCCACGTTGAGCGTCAGCCCGACGATGCCCGCCTTCGAGGCGGCATAGGCGACTTGGCCGATCTGGCCTTCTTTTGCGGCGATCGAGGCGGTGTTGACGATCACCCCGCGCTCGCCTTCCGCGTCGGGTTCGAGCGCGAGCATCCCGGCCGCGCTGCTGGTGATGCAGCGGAACGTCCCCAGCAGGTTGATATCGATGATCCGCTCGAAATTCGCCATCGGATAGAGACGCGCCTCGCCCGTCTCGCGGTCGCGGCTGGCGGTCCTGGCGCCGCCGCCCACCCCGGCGCAATTGACCAGGATACGTTCCTGCCCATGCGCGGCGCGGGCCTGCGCCAGCCCGGCGGCGACGCTCCCCATGTCCGAAACATCGACCGGACAGAACAGGCCGCCGATGTCCGCCGCGATTCGTTCGCCGCGGTCACGATCGATGTCGAACAGCGCCACCCGGACGCCGTGCGAGGCGAGACGCCGCGCCGTCGCCTCGCCGAGACCCGACGCGCCACCGGTCACGACGGCCGAAACATGCGGACCCAATTCCATTTCGATTCTCCTTCACGTCGAACGTTGCAGGCCGACGACGATCTCGATCGCCGGTGCGTCGTCGTCGAGCACCGCGGCCCCCAGCCGTTCGTCCCAATAGGTGGCGCCGCCGTGCGCCATGCCGAGCGCCCGCAACCGCGCGGCAAGACCGCCCAGCGCATGCTCCCCGCTGATGCCGATCGCGCCATGGACCGCATGGGCAGTCGCCGCGACGACGCGCGCCGCGCGCGTGGCGCGGGACTTGGCGATGGCCACCAGCGCATCCCGGGGCGGATGCCGCCACCCGGCAAAGGCCGCTTCGGTGGCGATGCGCGCAGCGAAGACATGCTCCGCCATCACCGCGATCTGGTGCTGCACCGCCTGAAAGCGCGCGATGGGCCCGCCGAACTGCTCGCGGACACGCGCATAGTCGACGGTCATGTCGAGCAGCGCCTCCATGAGGCCGACCATCGAGCCCGCGGCGAGCAGGGCGGCGAGCGGCCGGGCAACGTCGGCGCAGCCGCGATCGACGAGAAACCGTTCGATATCCGCGACCGCGAGCGCGTCCGGCTCGTGGCGGCGCGCCACGATGGTCTGCACGACCGGCAGCGCGGGGCGCAGCCGGGCCGCGGCGATCGCGAGGCCGAAGAGGCCGTCGATCCCGACCCCGGCACCGCCTGCGGATTCGGGCCGGCACAGGTCGAGGAAACCCGCGGCGAGAAGTTCGCCCCACGGGTCGGCGGCGTCCGCCGCGCGCAGGCAGCGGTCGAACTGTTCGAGCAGAAGCGGATCGATCGTCATCAGCGAAGCCCCAATCCGCGCGCGATGATCCCGCGCAGCACTTCCCGCGTTCCGCCGCGCAGCGAGAAGGAGGGCGCCATCGCGGCGGTATAGTTCAGCGCCGCGCCGAGGTCGGCCGGGATCGGCGTGCCGAGCGAGGCGAGATGCTCGGCGATCCGCTCGGGAACGTCCTGTTCGAAACGGGTCCCCAGATCCTTGACGATCGACGCCTCGGTGACCGGGCTTTCGGGGTCGTCGAGCCGCGCGGTGACCGCGAGGGACATCTGCCGCAGCGCGCCGAGTTCCGCGATCAGCCGGCCGGCGAGCGCGCGGTCGGTCGCGGTCGTTTCGCGGCGGCCGCGCACGAAGGCCAGCCACTGGTCCAGCAGCACCATGCTCGAATAGAGGCGTTCGGGGCCGCTGCGTTCGAAGGCCAGTTCCTTCATCACCTGCGCCCAGCCTTCGCCCTCGCGCCCGACGAGCGCATCCTCGCCCAGTTCGACATCGTCGAAATGCACCTCGGCAAAATGCGCGTCCCCCGCCAGATCGAGGATCGGCCGGCGCGTCACGCCGGGCAGCGAAAGATCGACGATGAACTGCGACAGCCCCTTTTGCCGATCGCCGGGCTTTCCCGACGTGCGGACGAGCGCGATCATGAAGTGGGCGAGATGGCCGTTCGTCGTCCAGATTTTCGACCCGTTGAGCCGCCAGCCGTCGCCCGACGGGGTGGCGCTGGTGCGGACGCCGGCCAGGTCGGACCCCGCCCCCGGCTCGCTCATGCCGATGCAGAAATGCGCCTCGCCGCGGCATATCCGCGGAATATAATGCGCCTGCTGGGCCGCGGTGCCGAAGTTCAGCAGCAGCGGCGCGCTCTGCCGTTCGGCGATCCAGTGCGCGGCGACCGGCGCACCGGCGGCGAGCAGTTCCTCGTTGAGGACGAAGCGCGCGAAATGGCTTCGCCCGCCGCCGCCAAGGCGGCGCGGCAGCGTCAGCCCCACCCAGCCGCGTTCGGCGAGGCGGGCGCTGAAGGCGGCGTCATAGCCGAGCCACGATCGCGCGCGGCGACCGGCGGGCAGTTCGCGAAGCTCCCGGTCCAGAAAGGCCCGGACCTCGCCGCGAAGCGCCTCGTCCCCGGCGGGGATGGCGGTCAGTTCGAGCGGGCGGATCATGCGCGCGGTCCGCCGGGCACAGCGGCGCCCGCGGCGACGCGGCGGCCGCCCTGCCATCGAGGAAGCCGAGTCATCTTTTTTCGATCACGATCGACGACGCCGCACGGTCCCAGGTCGCGGCGGTGATGCCCTCGGCCCGCAAGCGGTGCTTCATCACGCGCCCGGTGGGCGTGCGCGGCAGTTCGGTGCGGAACTCGATGAAGCGGGGAATGGCGTAATAGGGAACGCGCTCGATCGACCACCGGCACAATTCCTCCGCGTCGACCGTCATGCCGTCGCGCGGAATCGCCACGACCTTCAGCTCATCCTCCGACACCTCGGACGGAACGGCGTGGACCGCCACATCCTCGATCGCGGGATGGGCGCGAAAGACCGCCTCGATCTCGAAGCTCGAAATATTCTCGCCGCCGCGGCGCAGATAATCCTTCTTACGATCGACGAAGGTCAGATAGCCGTCGGTGTCGATCGACACGATGTCGCCCGAGTGGAACCAGAGGTCGCCGAACACCGCCATCGTCTCGACCGGGCGCCCCCAGTAGCCGGTGAACATGACGTTGGGGCGCACCGGGCGCAGCAGCAGTTCGCCGGGCACGCCGGGCGGGCATTCCTCGCCCCGGTCATCTACGACGCGCGCATCGAAGTCGGGCGACACTATGCCCGACGTCCCCGGCCTTTCCCGGCCGATGCGACGATAGGCGACCGGCGCCGCCTCGGTCATGCCGAACGCATGGTTCCCGACGATCGCCGTCCCGAAGCGTTCGCGCCAGATCGTCTCGATCGGGGGCGGAAAGGGAACTCCCAGCGCACAGCGCACCTGGCCGAAGCAGCGCGCCGCGACGTCGCTGTCGGGGGCGTGGGCGATCAGCGCGATCATCGACCCCATCAGATTGACCTGCGTCGCCCCGCTCGCCTCGACCTCGCACCAGAAGCGGCCGAGCGAAAAGCGTTCGAGCAGGACGGACCGGGCACCGACCATCATCGAGGCGAGGATCAGGTTCGCGGTCGCGGCGATGTGGAAAAGCGGCAGCGGGCTGAGCACGACATCGTCCTGGCGGCGGTCGGTCGCCTCGCGGACCCGGCCGCTCATGGTCAGGACATAGCCGTGCGGGAGCGCGCAGCCCTTCGACGGCCCGGTGGTGCCGGAGGTGTAGATGATCAGCGCGATGTCGCCGGGTTCGACGCGCGATGCGACCGGCTCGTCGCCGCATGTCCGCAGGAGCGAGAAGTCGGGAAATTCATCGCCCTGACCCCCGCGCGCGATGATGGTGCGCAGCGTCGGCAGTTCGGACCGGATCGCCGTCACGCGCGGGATGTAATGCGCCTCCGCGATCAGCAGCGCCGATCCCGCGTCGTTGATCTGGTGGCTGAGGAAACCGCCCTTCAGGGCGGTGTTGAGCGGCACCGCGATCGCGCCCAGCTTGTTGATCGCGAACCAGATGAGGACGGCGTCGTCGCTGTTGTCGAGCATCGTCGTGACCGTCGCGCCCTTGACCACCCCCTGCGCCTCCAGCCCGCGGGCGAGCCGGTCCGCCTCGCGGTCGAACGCGGCGAAGCTGTAGGAAACGTCGCCGAACTCCAGAAAGGTCCGATCGGGCCATTGGCGCACCGCCTCGGCGAGCAGGCCGGGGATCGTCATCTGGCCCGCCTGGCTCCAGAGCGGCCCCGCGTCCGCCGGGCGGTAGGGGCGCGCCGCCGATGTCGAGGCGGATTCTGCGGATTCGGAAGGGACGGGCATCGGCTCCAACTCTCTCGCCATCATGTCATGCATCGGCGCGCAGCACGACCCCGCTGGTCGGCACCCCGGTTCCCGCGGTCACCAGCACGTTGCGGCAATCCTCGACTTGGTTGACGGCGGTGCCCCGGATCTGGCGCACCGCTTCGTTCAGGCCGTTCATGCCATGGATATACGCCTCTCCGAGCTGGCCGCCGTGCAGGTTGATCGGCAGTTTCCCGCCATGTTCGATATTGCCGCCGGCGATGAAGTGCCGCGCCTCCCCCCGCGCGCAAAAACCCAGTTCCTCGAGCTGGAGCAGGACGAAGGGGGTGAAATGGTCGTAGAGGATCGCGCAGTCGATGTCGGAGGGCGCCATGCCGCTCTGCGCCCAGAGCTGCCGGCCGACCATCGCCATTTCCGGAAGGCAGGCGATGTCGTCGCGCGCATAGCTCGTCATCGCCTCCTGCCCCGCCGCCGCGCCTTGCGCGGCGCCCGCGATATGGACGGGACGATGCGGAAGGTCGCGCGCGCGCTCCGCGCTCGTCACGACCACCGCGACGCCGCCGTCGCTTTCCTGGCAACAATCGAGAAGGTGAAGCGGATCGACGATCCAGCGCGAGGCCTGATGTTCCTCGATCGTGATCGGTTTTTCGTAGAACCAGGCGTTGGGATTGGTGGCCGCATGCTTGCGGCACGCAACGGCGACGCGGCCGAAATCCTCGCTCGTCGCGCCATATTCATGCATGTAGCGCCGCGCGACCATCGCGATGAACGAGGCGGGGGTGGCCAGGCCGAACGTGGTGTACCAGCCCATGTTGATGCCCTGCGAGGTCGCCACCGGGACGGCGGGAGCGCCGAAGCGGTTCCCCGACCGTTCGTTGAACGCGCGATAGCAGACGACATAATCGGCGAGCCCGGCATTGACGGCCAGCGACGCGAGCATGATCGTCGCGCAGGTGCCGCCGCCGCCGTAAGGCGTGCGGGTGAAGAAGCGCAGCCCCTGCATGCCGAGGCTGCGCGCGACGTCGATTTCGGAACTGGTGTCCGACATGAAGGTCACCAGGCCGTCGATGTCGGAGGGCTTGAGACCGGCGTCGCGCAGCGCGTGCTGCGTGGCCTCGATCGCCAGTTGCAGTTCGGACCGGCCCGACTGCTTGGAAAATTCGGTGGCGCCGATGCCGACGATCGCGGTCTTTCCGGTCGGAAAGCTGGTTGAACTGGTCATTTGCTTGTCTCGCTATCCCGAATGCTGAACTGCGCGTCGAACCCGCCGCCGAGCGGTGTCGATGCGGTAATCGCGAAGTCGTGCGCGCCGGACCGGCTCCCCCGGATCGTGAGGACAGTGTCCGCCAGCACGGGCCTGCCCGCCGCGACCTCGAACGTTTCGATGCGCCCCGGATCGTGACGGCGCAGATAATCGTGCGCGAAGGCGGCCGCGCTCGCGAGGTCGAGGACGGTCGCCGCATAGCCCGCGGCGCGCGCGGCGGCAGGGTCGCGATGCAGCGGCGACAGGTTATTGCTGGCGACCGCGGCGCCCGCGATGCGCGCCGCCGGAAGCTCGATGTCGACCGGCTCCAGCCCGGTCCCGGTGCGGAGACACGCGGGCAGGATCCCGTCTCCGCCCGCGGGGACGAACAGCGGCATCGCACGTTCGAGGCTGTTCGCGGGCCGGAACCGGACCTCCACCTCCATGCCGATCCGGACGTCCGCGGGATCGATTCCGACGATGTTGCTGACGATGCGAACGCCTTCGTCGAGCGCGATCAGGCCGACGACATAAGGCGACGGCAGATCGCCCAGCCGCGAATGGTTGATCGTGAAGCTGTGGACCGTGCCGCGGCCCGATGCGGTGACCGTATCCCACGACAGCGACCCGCAGGCGGGGCAGCTCGGCCCGGGCGGATGGCGAAGCGTCCCGCATTCCTTGCAGCGCTGGATGAGCAGAACCCCGCGATCGACCCCGTCCCACCAGAAGCGATTGTCGTTGGCCACGAGCGGCTGCGGCCAACGGGTGCGGCCCGCCGGCGCAGGCCCGGCGTTTCGCTGCAGGATAGTGAGTTCGACGATGGAAGACGAGGCGCCGCCGTCGCCCGATATTCCGGCGGCGATCCGGACCGCTCGCCCCGCGCCGACCGCGCTTTTCTCGTAATCCTCGACCGGTCCCGCCGCGAGCGACACGCGCACCGGCCGGCCGACGGCGATCTCATCCGACAGGTGCGTGCGGATCCGGACGACCTGCGGCGGCGCCACGCCCTCTCCGTCGGCGCCGAACAGCCGCGGCAGGAGGCCGCCCTGCTCGCATGCGGCGCATGCTAGCGCGGGGAGGAAGGCCGCCGGAACCGCCATCCCGTCGCGGGACGGGTCGAGGGCCAGGCCGAGCGCGGCCGACCAGCGCGCAATGTCGAACGCGGTCACCGGCCCCATATCGACAACCACGGACCCGGTCACGGGTGCTGCCCCGTCTCCGCCGGAATCCGGGCGGCTCGAATCGTTCAGTGTCAGCTCTTCAGCCATGAATATTCTCCCTGCGGCCTGACCGGCCCGCGCGTTATGGACTCTGGAATGCCGCCTATTCGGCGCAATGCGGGATCCATCATGCGAGACTGATGAACATGCCGCCATTCGCGAAAAGATGCTGGCCGGTGATGTAGGATGCGGCATCGGACAGCAGGAAGCAGACGGGATGCGCCGCCTCCTCGACCTGCCCCCAGCGCCCCAGCGGGATGCGGGCGAGCGTCGCGGCCCCGAATCGCTCGCCGCGTATCGTCTCGGTCATGGCGGTTTCGATCACGCCGAAGCCGACGCTGTTGCATCGCACGCTGAAACGCCCCCATTCGCGCGCGGTCGCCATCGTCATGCCGAGGAGCCCGCTTTTCGCGGCGGCATAGTTGAGCTGTCCGACCGTTCCCGTTCGACCGGCGTCCGACGAGATGTTGACGATCGCCCCGCCGGGATGTCCCGCCTCGGCGCGCGCCAGCATGTGCTCGCCGACGAGCTGCGTCCAGATGAAGGTGCCGGTCAGGTGGACGTCGATGACCTCGCGCCACTGCTGCATCGTCATCTTCTCGATCAGCGCCGGGCGCAGGATTCCGGCGTTGTTGACGAGGCCGTCGATGCGTCCGAAGCGCTCCAGCGTGGCGTCGACGCATCGTGCGGCCGCCGCCTCGTCCACCACGTCGGCGACCGCGCCCATCAGCCGGGCGCCATGCTGCGCCTCCAGTTCCTCCAGCCCCGCGGGGTCGCGGTCGACGACCGTCACGCTCGCCCCGAGCGCCAGAACGCCTTCGGCGATCGCCCGGCCGACCCCGCGCCCGCCGCCGGTGACGACGACATGGCGTCCGGCAAGCGAAATCGCGTCCGCGCCGACGGCGGCGGTGATGCCCGCGCCGCTCATGCGCCCAGATACCCGGCCGCCGGAACGTCCCACGTCCCGGGGCTGTTCCAGGCCTCGCGCAGCTTGAACCGCTGCACCCGCTCGCTGCCGAACGTGCGCGGCAGTTCGTCGACGATCTCGATATATTTCGGCATCATGTAGGTCGGCAGCGTCTCCGCCGAATAGGCGGCGATGTCGGCCGGCGCGATGGCCGATCCGCTGTCTTTCACGATCACAAGCTTCACCTCGTCTTCCCCCAGCTCCGAAGGCACCGCGATCGCGCTGCACTCCGCGACACCCGGCATCTGGCGGATCACCGTCTCTATCTCGCTGGGCGCGATGCCCATCGCGCGCCGCCGGATCAGGTCGCGCTTGCGTTCGACGAACCAGTAATGGCCTTCGGCGTCGCGGCGGAAATAGTCACCGAAATGCACCCATCCGCCGCGCACCTTCTCCGCCGACGCCTCGGGGTCGTTGAAGTAGGTGACGACCGGCGCGAAATCGCGTGCGCGCATGATGAGTTCGCCGATCTCTCCGTCCGGAACGTCGCGGTCGTCGTCGTCGACGATACGGGCCTCATATTCCTTCCACGGCCTGCCGACCGATCCCGGCGGCGCGCTTCCATCGTTGGTCATCCAGCATCCGCCCGAATCCACCGAGGAATAGCATTCGAAGATCTGCGCATTGAACCGTTCCTCGAACGGCACCCAGGCATCGGCCGGCATCGCCGCCGACGTGACGACGATCCTGCCGTGGGCGCCGTCTTCCGGCTTTTTCGGCTGGTTCAGCAACATGCGCGGCATGGTGCCCATCAGGTGGATATGATCGCATTTCCGGTCATGGAAATCCTGCCAGAGCCGGCTGGCGCTGAAGCGCGGGGGGATGACCACCGAGCCGCCGAGCGCGAAGGCGATGCACGCCTGCCACACCGCCGCCGTATAGCCCCAGGACAGGGCGATGTAGACTTTCGGCGGATGGTCGAAGCAGCCCCATTTGCGCGCCGCGATCAGGCCGCCGCCCGCCCATGACTGGCCAAGGACGACCCCCTTCGCCTCGCCCGTGGTTCCCGATGTGCCCATGATCAGGGCGGGGTCGGTGATCGCGGGATAATCGCGCGCCAGAAAGGGCGCCACGCTGTGCCCCGCGTCGACCGCGGCGCAGAATTCGGGGCCATGGCCATCGAGGACGGCCGGCGGAGAAGCGGCCGCCGCGGCGGCTTCGGACGCCGCTTCGAAGCAGGCTTCGTCGGCGATCACCAGCGAGAGGCGATAGCGTTCGAACAGCCGGGTCAGCAGCGCGCCGCTCATCTGGTAGTTGATCGGGCACAGCACCGCGCCGATGAGCGTGGTCGCGAGAAGCGTGTACAGGGCGTGCGGGTGCCCCCGGAACATGTAGCCGACATGATCGCCGCGCCCGATCCCCCGGCTTTCGAGCAGGCGGGCGATGCCGCCGATCGCCTTCGCCGCCTCGCCATAGCTGATCCGCCGGTCCTCATATTCGATCGCCAGCCGGTCGGCCGGCGCCGCCGCGATCTTCGCGACGATGTCGGCAAAGCGGATTCCGGCCGGATATCCGGCGGCGGTAAGAATATCGGCTATCGAGGGCTCGCTTTCGCGAGCCAGGGCGTCATCGTGCATGTTCGATACCTCGGCCAGGATTGACGGAAGCGGCGTCACGGGCCGCGTTCAGGATTCGGCTTGCTTGAACGGCGCATCGCGCCAGGCGATCGCCGCGTTCACGCCGTCCTTCGCCGCGATCTCGATGAAGCGGTCGAAAGCGGGCGTCGTGTGGTACATCGCGTTATAGTCCGCGCCGGCATAGACCGCGGTCCGCAGCCCGCCGATCTCGTCCCAGCGGTTCACGAGATGCTTGACCGTCGTCAGCGCATCGAGCGGAACGTTCGCGATCTTGCGGCACATCGCCATGACGTGCGCATCGAGCGCATCGTCCGACACCGCCGCGTTGATCATCCCGAGCCGTTCGGCCTCGGCGGCGCCGATCATGTCGCCGGTGAACAGCAGCTCCTTCGCCTTGATCGAACCGATCTTGAGCGGCCACTGGCCGATCGTGACGGGGATGCCGTGCGCGCGCGAGGGCGGGTGCCCGAACCGCGCGCTTTCGGCGGAGAAGATGAGGTCGCAGGAACCGATGAGTTCGATGCCGGCGCCAAGGCAATAGCCGTGCACCTGCGCGACCACGGGCTTGCGATAGCTCCACAGATGAAGATGCCGGTCGGCCAGTGTCCGCAGCCAGACGCGGTCGCGCCACAGCTGCGCCTCGCCGAGATCGGCCGCATTCGCGCCCTTCGGGGGCGATTCCTCGAGATATTTGTCATAGATCTGGCCCATGTCGCCGCCGGCGCAGAAGGACCGGCCCTCGCCCTTCAGCCGGATCACCCGCACGGCATCGCCCGGGTCCAGCTCGGCCAGCGCGTCGAGCAGTTCGACGTGCATGGTTTCATTGAGCGCGTTCAGCCGCTCCGGGCGATTGAAGGAGATCGTGGCGACGGGGCCGTCGATTTCGACCTTGATCTCTTTAAATTCGGGCATGATTTCCTCTCCACCGTCTAACTAGTATGGTTCTATACCATACGAAATCGGGTGGCAAGGCCGATTTTGCGGGAGACGCCCCTTGACCAAATGGGATTGCGCGATGAAGTATGCTTGAATACGAAGCAGATGGCCGGAGAACAAATGACACGCCATTCCGAAAAATATGACCAGTGGGACGTCGAACTGGGGGTTCTGATGCACGACGTCGCGCGTCTGCGACGGGTCGTGTTCGACAAGGATATGAAACCCCTGGGCGTCACCCGGTCGCATGCATGGGTGCTCGCGCGCCTGGGGGCGGAGGACGGGCTGAGCCAGGTCGAACTCGCCGCGGTGCTGAGCGTCGGCAAGGCGGCGCTGGGCGGGATTCTCGACGGGCTCGAAGCCTCCGACCTGATCAGCCGGAGCGACGACCCCGTCGACCGGCGCGTCCGGCGCGTCTATGTGACCGACAAGGGCCGGCAGGCGATCCGGGCGATGCGTCAGCGGCTGCGCCCGCTGAGCGAGCGCATCCTGCGAAACGTGAAGGCCGAGGATCGGGACAATCTGCTGCGGTCGCTGCAGACCGTGAAATCGAACCTGCTCGAACTGGCGAACGAAGACCCCGAATAGGCGGCGCTACGCCGCGGCCGGACGGGGCGCGGCCGCTTCCTTCTTCAGTGCGGCGGCCATCGCGATCGCCGCCACCCCCGCCGCCGCCATGATGATCAGCGCCAGGGCATAGGCACGGCCGTCGGGATAGGCGGGGCTTCCGCCCGCTTCGAGGGCGATCGTCGACGATGCGAGGGTAAGCAGCACGACCTGCGAGCCGATCGCCTGGAAGATCGCGCGGAGAACGCTCGACAGGCCGGCCGCCTCGCTCGTCCGGTCGGTGGGCGCGGCGAGGACGATGATGTTGCCGACGGTCGCATAGAGCATCGATATCCCGATCTGGATCACGATCCCGAACGCCAGCAGTATCGCGATCGAGGAGTGGTCGGCCAGAAGGGCGAGCAATCCGCCGGTCATGATCGACGCCGACCATATCGCCGCGCCGCGGCCGCCGATCCGGCTCGTCAGCAATCCCCCGAAGGGCGAGCCGACGGTGCCCACGGCATAGGCGGGGAATTTGACGAGCGCGGCGGCCGTCGCGGTCGCGCCCAGCCCGACGAGGGTCCATGTCGGCTGCTGCACGAGCATCGTCACGATGATCGTGGTCTGCATCGCGCCGAAGGCGCACATCGAAAAGACGCCGTTGGCCAGCAGAATCTCCCGGCGCGCCAGAAGGCGGATGTCGATCAGCGGCGCCGGATGCCGGAGCTCGTAGCGCGCCCAGAGCGCGAGCACGCCCAGCGCCGCGACGCCGAGGGCCAGGCTGCGCGGATCGAGCACGCCCCAGCGGAACGCGTCGGTCGCCGCCAGCAATATCCCCACCACGCCGGGAACGAAGAGGATGCCGCCGAGCACGTCGAGATCGCCCTGCGGCCGTGCCCCCGCGCCGCGCAGCGGAAAGAAGCACGCCGCGATGGCCGCGCCGGCGAGAGCGAGGCCGAAGCTGAGGGTGAACATCCAGCGCCATGAGATATGGTCGACGATGATCGCGCCGGCCAGAAACCCCAGGCCGGCGCCCAGCGATGCCGTCCCCGCGAGCACGCCGATCGCGATCGGCAGCATCGGCGCCGGAAGGTGCAGGCGCGCCAGGCCGAAGCAGAGCGGCAGCACGGCGCCCGCCGATCCCTGCAATGCCCGGCCGGCGATCAGCCATGCCAGCGTCGGCGCCCATGCGGCCATCGCGGAGCCGATGGCGGAGAGCATGAGCATGATGACGAGGATGCGCGCCCTTCCATACAGGTCGCCGAGGCGCGCGCAGACCGCCGCGAAGGCGGCCGAGCCGACGAGATAGCCGGTGACGAGCCAGCTCACCCCGATCGGATCGGGAAATTCGCGCAGCAGGGTCGGCAACGCGGCAAACACCATGCTCGTTTCGTAGGATGCCGACAATTCGGCCAGCACGAGAGCGGTCAGTGCCAGATAGGGAAACCACTTGCTTGACCTGTCCACGCGCGATTCCTTGTCAGCTTGCCACGCCATCCTGCCGCCCGGGCCGCGCCGGGCAACCGAAAAAGGGCGGCCGCCGGAAATCGGGGGCCGCCCGGTCGAGCCGCATCCGGTCGGCCTATTCCCCGCCGAACGACTTGCGGAACGAGATCCCGAACATGCGCGGTTCCCGCGTCACGGCCAGCTGGGGTCCGCCGCCGCCGGCGCGGGTCGAGCCCAGTATCTGATATTTCTTGTTGAGCGCGTTCGTCGCGAACAGGGCGATCGTGACGTCGGCCGATTCGATCGTGTAATCGAGGCGCAGGTTGAGCAGTCCGACGTCGCTGCGGACCAGTTCGTCGACGAGCGCGACGGGAAGGGCCTGATCGACGAGGCGGGGGGTCGGCCGGGCGCCGGCAGCCCACGACCAGTCGGCCTGCATCGCGATGCGCGCATTGGGCGCAAAGAACTGATAACGGGCGTTCAACGTATAGGTCCAGGGCGGATTCGGGAAATGCTCGCCGCTGGCGTCGACGACCTGATTGAGCCGGTTCAGCGCGGTCGGATAGGAATTATACTTGCCGTCCAGATAGGCCACCGTGCCGCCGAGCGACAGGCCCTGCGCGGGCTGCAACGTCACATCGGCCTCGAAGCCGCGTATCCGCGCACGCGCGGCGTTGGTCGTCAGCACGGTGTTGACGTTGCCGACCGGAACGATCGCGGTTTCCTGCTTGTTCGAATAGCGCGTCGTATAGGCGGCGATATTGGTGCGCAGCAGGCCGTCCAGCAGCCGTCCCTTCATCCCCACCTCGATCTCGCGTGCCTTTTCCGGCTGGAACGGCGGAGCGATCGGCCGGGTGTCGAAGCCGCCGCCCTTGAAGCCCTGCGAAATCTTCGCATAGAGCAGCACGTCGTCGGTGATCTGGTTACTGATGCTGGCGAGCCACGACCAGCCTTCGAAGGTCGCCCGGCGCGTGACGGCGCATTGCATCGGATCGGTGACGACGGCGGTCGAGGTCGTGTTGCACTGATAGAGGCCCGTCGAGGGCGCGAAACGATTGTTGAGCTGCGTCAGCCCCTTCGTCTCGCGGTTGTAGCGGAGCCCGCCGGTCAGCGTGATCCGGTCGGACAGCCGCACGTCGTTCTGCGTGAAGATCGACCAGCTGCGGTTGATGATGTCGATCACATGGGTCTGGTTGATCGTATAGGGGTTCCCCTGCACGACGCGGATCTGGTCCGCCCACAGATTGTTCGTCGACGAATCGTCGCCCTTCTCGTCGCTGACGAACCCGCCGACCAGCCAGGTCAGCGGTCCCGCCTCGCCGGTGAGGTTCAGTTCCTGCGTGAACAGCCGGTCCTTGACCAGCGCGTACGGCGGGAAATAGTTCGGCCCCGGGCTGTCGGCGCCGTAGAGCAGCAGATTGAAGCGGGTGCCGTCGAGGTCCATCTGACGATCGTTCTTGAACCGGCGGAAACCCGAGATCGATTTGATGCTGACCGCGTCGCTGATGTCGTAGGCGATGGTCAGCCCGACCGACACCGCATCCAGATCGTCGAATTGCTTGTCGTTGATGTCGGACGTGAAGAAGTCCGCGGTTCCCCGATTCACCGCGTCCTGCAGGGCGGCGCGCGCCGCCGTGATGCTCGCCGGCAATGTCGGGTCGAGCCCCAGGTCGATCGCGACCTGCTGGTCGGCGTTCGTCATCGGGAGGTAGAAGCGCGGGGTGAGCAGCGGGCCGTTTTCCCGAATGCGCAGGACATCGGCCTTCAGGCCGATCGACAGATTGCTCGTCGGGTCGAATTGCAGCGACCCCCGAATATAGGTCTGGTTCTTGTTGCCGCCGACATCCTGACCGGTGATGCGCGATGTCCCGTAGCCGTCGCGGGTCCAGTTCTGAAAGGCGATGCGCGCCGCGAGCTTGTCGTCGACGAGTTCGACATTCATCGCGCCGTTGACCCGGCGGCTGGCATGGTTGCCCAGCTCGGCGAAAATATAGCCGTGCTCGCCGTCGTAATCGGCGTTCTTCGAAACGAGGTTGATCGCACCGCCCGTCGTGTTGCGGCCATAGAGGGTTCCCTGCGGCCCTTTCAGCACCTCGATGCGGTCGAGGTCGAAGAAGGCGGCGGACAGGCCATAGACGCGCGGATAGTTGACGCCGTCGACATAGACGCCGACCGGCTGGTCGAAGGTCAGCTGGATTTCGCTCGCCGCCTGACCGCGGAGGGTGAAGACCGCGCTGCTGTCTGCCTGAAGGCTCTGCGCCACGCGGAGGCCGGGGGTGAAATTGCCGATGTCGAGCGCCGACTTGATCCCGGTTTCCTCGAGCTTCGCGCCCGAAAATGCGGAAACCGCCACCGGCACCTTGCTCAGCGATTCCTCGCGCTTGCGGGCGGTGACGACGATGTCCTGCGAGTCATAGCCATATTGGTCGGCGCGCGCGCCGGCGTCGGTCGGCGCGCTGTTCGCCGGCGATGCATCCTGGGCCCAGGCCTGCCCACCACCGGCGAGGCCGAATATCGAGCAGCCCGCAACGAGCGCAACTATCTTGGAACCCATCTTCCGTCCCTCCCATTCGGTGCGGGACTCCCCGCTTCCTTATTCGTTCGACGGATATGTATCGTTACATATGGTATGTGTCAATACCTTATAGAAGCATTCTTAATTCGGCCGAGCACCCGTTCAGGGCGCCAGAACGACCGTCTTCGTTTCGAGGAACGACCGCAGGCCCTCCGCGCCGCCTTCGCGGCCGATTCCCGATCGCTTGAAGCCGCCGAATGCGATGCCGAAATCGGGCCGCGAACCGTTATGCCCGACGCTGCCGGCGCGAATCTGCCGGGCCACGTCGAGGGCGCGGTCGGCGGAAGCGGTGAACACGGCGGCGTTCAGCCCGTACAGGCTGTCGTTCGCGAGCGCGACGGCCTCGCGTTCGTCGGCGCAGGGAATGACCGAAAGCACCGGCCCGAACACCTCCTCGCGCGCGATCGTCATGGCGTTCGATACATGGCCGAACACCGTCGGCGCCACGAAAAAGCCGTCCAGGCCGTTGGAGGGACGCACGCCGCCGCACGCAAGCGTCGCGCCCTCCGCAACCGCCCCTTCGACATATTGCTCGATCCGCGCGCGCTGCCGCTCGCTCGCCACCGGCCCCATGCCCGTCGCAGGATCGAAGGGATCGGCGACCCGGACGGTTGCGAAAGCCGAACAGAGCGCCTCCACCATGGCATCGTGCCGGTCGCGGCGGACGACCACCCGCGTCAGCGCGGCGCACACCTGGCCGGAAAGGAAGGTGGCGCCGCCGGCAATCGTGGCGGCCGCCTGCCCTATGTCGAAATCGTCGAGGACGATCGCGGCGGACTTGCCCCCCAGTTCGAGCGTGCAGCGCGCGACGCGGGAACCGCACACCGCGCCGATATGCTGGCCTACCTCGGTCGATCCGGTGAACGATATCTTGTCGACCAGCGGGTCGCGTACCAGGGCATCGGAGGCCTGCCGGTCGGCGGTGACCATGTTGACCACACCGCGGGGCAGCCCCACCTCGTCGCAGATCTCGGCAAAGATGCAGGCGGCGCCCGGCGCTTCCGGCGACGCCTTCAGGACGATCGTGCAGCCGGCGAGAAGCGCCGGCGCGCATTTGTGCATGATCATCGAAACGGGCGCGTTCCAGGGAATGATCGCGGCGACGACGCCGACGGGCTCGCGCAGGAGCAAGGCACGGCCGCCCACGGAGGAGGCGTGTTCCTCGCTGAAGGGAAAGCTGTCGGCGAGGCCGGCATAGGAGCGAAAGCCGTCGGGGATCGAAGGCATGACCCGGTCGGCGTGCGTGGTCGTGATGCCCGTCTCCGCGATCCAGAGCGACTTGAGATCGGCGAGCCGCCCTTCCAGCCGGTCCGCGATCGCCCAAAGCCAAGCGGCCCGCTCGTCGTGAGTCATCTGCGTCCAGGGCCCCGCGTCGAACGCCTCCCGCGCCGCCCGCACGGCCAGCGCGATGTCGTCGGTTCCGGCCTCGGCCACCTCCATGAAGACCGTTGCGGTGGCCGCATCCGCGACCGCGATCCGCTGGCCCGTCGAGGCGCGCGTCCACGCCCCGTCGATATAGAGCGCGTCGGGCCGCGCCACGGGGGCGATCCGCGGGCGATCGTTCAAAGGTCGTACTCCGGCCGTTCGGGGGCTTCCGGCAACCCGCGGCAAGCGATCCGGCCGCGCCGGCGCATGGACCGGTCCGGGCTCACCATTCGAGCTGCAGCGTGTCGTGGCCCCAGACGGTGACGACGTTGGGAACGGGCTTGCCGTTCGGCGCCAGCCGGAACTCGGGGATACGCGCGAGCCATTCCTCGAGCGTGAGCGTGATCTCGCGCCGCGCCAGATGCGATCCGATGCAGCGATGCGGCCCCGCCCCGAAAGAGATGTTTCGCGTGCTCAGCCGGTCGATGTTCAGCGTGTTGGCGTCCTCATATTCGGCGGGGTCCCGCGATGCGACGCCGAGCGGCGTGATCACCCTGTCCCCCTTGCGCATGGCGACGCCGTGGAACACCGTGTCCTCGGTCAGATAGCGGCTGGTCACCACCGTGCCGAAGGCGCGGATCAGTTCCTCCACCGCCTCGGGAATCTCCGCCGGCGTCGATCGCAGGCGATTCTGGAGGTCGGGCTGCTCCGCCAATGTCGCGAAGATGAAGCTCAGCGTCGCCGCCACCGTGTCGAGCCCCGCAATATAGAGGAAGAAGCACAGGCCCAGCACGGCATCGTCGTCGAGCGGCCGATCGTCGAGCGTCGCGGTGACCAGATGGCTGATCAGATCGTCGGTCGGCTCGGCGCGGCGGCGGCCGATGATGTCGAGCAGATAGGCCTTGAGCGCATGCGCGGCGCCGGCGCGAACCGCGACATCGTCGCTGTGCATCATCTCGTCCTCCCATTTCCGGAAGGTATCGACCTCTGCCAGCGGCAGCCCCATCAGCCGCAGGAAGACGTTGACGGGCAGTTCGCGGGCATAGGCGGTCATGAATTCGCATCCGCCGCGATGCCGGACCGCCTCGATCAGTTCGATCGCGGATTCGCGCACCCCGGCCTCGATCTCGTCCATGCGCCGCGGCGAAAAGAGCGGGTTGATCAGCTTGCGGTACCGCATGTGATCGGGCGCATCGAGCTCGACGGGCATCAGCGGCCAGCTTTCGCCCAATATGGCCGAGAATCCCGAGATGCCGCGGCTGGAGAAGAGTTCGGATTTCTGGAGGACCTCGCGTTGCAGGTCGGCGCGCGTGACGATCCAGCTTCCGCCGTCGACGTTCCTCAGGTCATCCGAAAGGTTGAAGAAGATGTCGGGGCCGTCGTGCAGCTTGCTGGCGGCGACGAAGGGGCAGCCGACCGCTTCGGTTTCGCGCGCCAGATCCCAGCGCCGCACCATGTCCGGCGCGATGTCGGGCCGCGACGGGCATCCGCCGCTCACCGGCCCGCCTCCGATTCTTCGCCGTCTTCGACGATGCGGATCGCCCGTTCCGGACAGGCGCGGGCGCCGCGGCGCCCCTCTACCTCATGTCCGGCAGGCACGGGGTTGATCGCCCGTTCGTTGTAGCCGTCCGAATTGAGCACGAAGACATGCGGCGCGACCGCGACGCAGCGCGCATGTCCGCTGCATTTCCCGACATCGACAATGGCCTTCATGGCTCTCCTCTCCACCAGGCTCCGCCAGCGTTTTCGCCGTTTCGGAAACAGGATTTATCGCAGCATCTCGATTTAGTCTAGAACAATATCGTATTGTATCATACCTTTTTTTCGGCCAAGATGATTTTGTGGAACGGTCGCGACGGGCGGCCGGTTTGGAACGGGTGCTCGCCGATGGAGCCTGCGGTTGCGGATTATGTGATTGTCGGCGCGGGATCGGCCGGGTGCGTGCTCGCCAACCGGTTGTCCGCCCGCCCCGACGACCGCGTCGTCCTTCTCGAGGCGGGGGGAGACGACCGGCCGCATCGCAACGCTGCGCAGTGGCTGTCGAACCTGATGATCCACGTTCCGGCCGGCTATGCCCAGACGCTCGCGGACCCGAAGGTCAACTGGAACTTCCGCACCGAGCCCGACCCGTCCACCGGAAACCGCGTCTATTCCTGGCCGCGCGGAAAGGTGCTCGGCGGCACATCGTCCATCAACGGCATGATCTATGTCCGGGGTCAGCCCCAGGACTATGACCATTGGCGTCAGCTCGGATGCACCGGCTGGTCATGGGAGGATGTGCTCCCCTATTTCCGGCGCGCCGAAAATCAGGAGAATGGCGAGGACGAATGGCACGGCGCCGGCGGGCCGCTGCATGTCGGCGACCAGCGCGAAAGATTCGCGGTCGGCGAAGCCTTGCTCGATGCCTGCCAGCAGGCTGGAATACCGCGGCGGGCCGACATCAACGGCGCCGAACAGGAAGGCGCGACCTGGTATCAGCAGACCACGCGGAACGGCCGGCGATGCTCCGCCGCGGTCGCCTACCTGCATCCGGTGATGACGCGCCCCAATCTCGACGTGCGGACCAATGCGCTCGCCTTGCGGATACTCTTCGAGGGCGGGCGAGCGGTCGGCGTGGAATATTCGGCGCATGGCGCGATCCACACGATTCGGGCGCGCCGCGAAATCATTCTCGCCGGGGGCGCGATCAACTCGCCGCAGTTGCTTCAGCTTTCCGGCATCGGCGACGCCAGCCTGCTGAGCGCCCTCGGGATCCGACCCGTTTTCCACAGTCCGCAGGTCGGCCGGAATCTGCAGGATCATTTCGGCGTGGCCACCGCCTTCCGGCTGCGTCCCGGCGTGAAGTCGGTCAACGAGCTGACGCAAGGGATACGGCTTGCGGGCCAGATCGCCCGCTATGTGCTCCGGCGCCGCGGCCTTCTGACCTTCGCGGCGGCGGCGGTCGGCGCCTTCTGCAAGTCACGGCCGGAGCTGGAGACGCCCGATATCCAGTTCCACATCCTGCCCGCGACCGCCGACCTGGCGGCGACGGGGCGCAAGCGGTTCATCGCGATGACGCTCGAACGCCAGCCCGGCATGACCTTTTCCGCCTATTACATGCGGCCGCAATCGCGGGGTTCGGTGACGATCCGGTCGTCCGATCCGCGCGATCACCCCGCCATCGCGCCCAACTATCTGGCCGAGGCCGAGGATCGGTCCGTCACCGTCCAGGGTCTGCGCTGGGCGCGCGCCATCGCGTCGCAACCCGCCCTGCGGCCCTATATCGAGAGCGAATTGCGGCCCGGCGCCGGAATCGAGACCGACGCCGAGCTTCTCGACTATGCCAGATCCAGCGGGACGTCGCTCTATCACCCGGTCGGAACATGCCGGATGGGCGACGATGCCCTCGCCGTGCTCGACCCGCGGCTGCGCGTCCGGGGCGTCGAGGGTCTCCGCGTTGCGGACGCGTCGATCATGCCCCGGCTCATTTCGGGCAACACGAACGCCCCCGCCATCATGATCGGCGAAAAGGCGGCCGACATGATTCTCGCCGACCGCGACGGTCCAGGACGACCCGGCACGGCGGCATGATTTTCAAGGACGGACAGATGGCAGGATTCGCACTTCCCAAGACGCTCGACGATTTCACCGCCGACTGGATGCAGCAGGCGCTGCGGACCCACGCGCCCGCGGCCAGGGTGCATGCGGCGAAGCCCACCCTCGTCATCCAGGGCACCGGGACCAAGATGCTCATGGAAATCGTCGCCGAGGGCGGCACCCCCGACCGCCCCCTGCCCGCATCGGTCTGCGTCAAGGGCGCCTATTCGCCGAACAGCGAATATCTGATGCCGCGGGGCCGCTACATCAACGAGGCGGTCTTCTACAAATCGCTCCAGCCCGAACTCGGCATGCGCTGTCCGCAGGCTTTTTTCGCCGAATTCGACGCGTCCGGCCAGTCGGTCATCGTCATGGAAGACCTCACGCTGCGGGACATCCATTTCAACCTCGCCACCGAAACGGTGGCGATCGACGCGGTGCGCAGCGGGTTGCGGCAACTGGCGAAAATCCATGCCAAATGGTGGAACGGGGCGTTCCTCGACACCATCGCCAGCCTCGGCCCCGCCCTGCCGGGAGGCGGGCACGAAGCGCGGCAGCGCGAGCCGGCGACCTGGGCGAAAATCATGACGCTGCCGCGCGCGGCCCAGCTTCCCGTCTTTGCCCGCGACGTCGCGCGAATGGGCGCGGCGCTCGACCGTCTGCGGCAATCGCATCTGACGGAACCATTCTGCCTGCTCCACGGCGATCCGCATATCGGGAACACCTATATCGACGAGGAAGGAGCGCTGGGCTTCTACGACTGGCAGACGCTGGCGCGCGGGTCGTGGGCGCATGACGTGAACTATCTCGTCGGCTCGACCCTGAGCATCGACGACAGACGGCATTGCGAGCGCGATCTCCTGCAGGACTATCTGACCGAACTGCACGCACTCGGCGGCCCCGCGATCGCGCTGCAAACGGCATGGGAAGACTATATCCTGCACGATGCCTACGGCCTGTTCTTCTGGACGGTGAACCCGGTCGAGATGCAGTCCGAGGAAAACAACATCGCGGTCGCCGAACGATTTGCCGCCGCGGCGGCGGACCACGACTGCCTTGGCGCCCTCGGCGTGTAGCGCGCAGGCAGCCTCACGCCATTACAGGTCGGCGGAGACCCCAAAGCTTCTGCCGCCCACCGGCGCCCTGAGTAGACTTCGCCATACCCCGCTAGCGCTCGTCGCGACTGGCCGGGCACCCCATTTTCTCGAACTCCTCGATGCTCATATACTCCGCCCGGGGGAGGTAATCGCCCAGCACCGCCGCCTCATCGCCCGGCAGCTTCGTATTCTGGTTCGCATGGGAGAAGCCGGATGAAGGAAGCAAGTTGCGCACATATATATAGGCATCGTCGAGATGCCCTGCCCCGTCGCCGACGGCAGACCATGACAGGAAGCCAACGCCGCATTTCGCGGTCGCGTTCTTGGGACGGTCGCTGTCGAGGCTGCTGACGATCACATAGTTGCGATCGCTATCGATGGGAACCTGCTCGTCGTAAAGGCAGGAGGTGGTCCGGGTGGTTGCGATGCTCTCGGTCTGGCAGATCGACCAGTAGCGCAACTGTCCCTCCGACGAGCGCGGGGTGCGGTTGTAGGTTGTCGGCACCGTCGGCAATTTCCCCCGGAACACGAGCACCTTTCCGTAGCGGCGGCTCAAATAGGCAGCGATATAGTTGTTGTCGATGTTCGGGTAGAGGCCGCCGGCGCGCGCCGGGGCCGTGGCGGGACGACAGTCGACCCCCGGATTCAGGCTGTACAGGCACGCGGTTCGAAACTTCGGATTATAGAAGGCATGGAATACCGGCGGATTCTGGGCTGGGAAACCATCCGGTGCGCCCGGCCGGTCGCGAAGCGCCGCGTACTGCGCCTTGGTGGGTATCGGGATCGGTACGATCTCCGCCGCGACGTTGAGCGCGGCGCAAGCGGCTTTGCCGGTCATCCGGCGTCCATCGGCGAGCACGAGTTCTGGCGTCGGCAGTCCCACGCCGCCGGTCAAGTCTCGGTTCTTGTCGGGAACATACAAGCGGAAGAACAGAATTTGCCGATCGCCAGCCGATGCCTTCGCATATAGCGTGTTGGATGCGCGATCCGAGGCAGGGACAGCTTCGTTCCGGATTTCCACGGTGAATGATCGATTCTTCTCACCCGTTCGCCGTTCGCCGGGGAGGAAAGGGTTACGCGAGCCCCGGTCAGGGGCAATCTGGTAGTCGGTTAGCGAATCAAGCGCCGCGCCATTTGCTTCGTAGGCGCTGACCGATTGGTAGCGGGCATGTGCGTACTGCCCCCTGAGCACGATCTTCGACCCGGCTGGCATGGCGATGTTCGCCGACCAGTATGCCGCTCCGGTATCGGGGAAACCGACATTGAATCCCGGATTGTCTTTGACATACGGCCCAAACCAGAAACACGCACTGGCGTCCTGTCCGCGCTGCGAATGGGAAGCGGCCATAGCCGAAGGGGTGAAGTTGGCGGCCGCCAGGCCCCCCAACACCATAGCCAACCCCAGGCGCGACTGCTTGAGTTCGAACCGGCGGCCCGCAAGAATGGCTGCGGCTATCGATCTGATCATCATACTGTCCTTTCGAGGTTGCGGGATGCCGACGTCTGCTTTGTTGGCAGCGCCGCGCGGAATCGATCCTTCACCCTCTTTCTCCCGACGCCCGACCCAGGATGGCTAGAGACTGACGCCGCCGCCGACCAACACGACTTCACCGCTGATATAATCGCTCTCCGGCGCGCACATCAGATAGACGCCGCCGGCCGCTTCCTCGGGCAGGCCCGCCCGGCCCAGCGGAACCGCGGTCTTCAGCATCTCCAGCATCTGGCGAGGGACGCCCGCCTGGATTTCCTGTCCTTCGATGCCGATGCGCGAATCCGGATCGTCATTGGGTTTGGTCAGCCGCGTCTCGATGAAGCCGAAGGCGACGCAATTCACGCAGACCTTGTAGCGCCCCCACTCCTTCGACATCGTCTTGGTCATGCCGATCAGCGCCGATTTGGCGGCCGAATAATTGACCTGCCCGGCATTGCCGTTCGTGCCGGCGATCGACGAGATGTTGACGACCTTGCGGATAACCTCGCGGCCTTCGGCAGCCTCCTGCCTGGCGAACAGGCGGATCGGCTCGGCGGCCGCCCGCAGGATGCGGAACGGCGCGACGGTGTGCACGTCCAGCATCGCCTGGAACTGCTCGTCACTCTGCCGCTGGATCACGGCATCACGCGTATAGCCCGCATTGTTGACGATGATATGCAGGCCGCCGAACCGGTCGAGCGCCGTCTGGACGAAGCGCCCACCGAAATCGGGCGCGGTCACATTGCCGATGCACGCCGCCGCGCGGCCGCCCGCGGCCTCGATCGCCGCGATCGTTTCGAGCGCCGGCGCCTCGTCGAGGTCGTTGACGACCACGGCGGCGCCTTCCGAGGCAAGCTTCAGCGCGACCGCGCGGCCGATGCCGCGTCCCGATCCCGATACAATCGCGACCTTGCCTTCCAGTTTCAACGTCATGATATCCTGTCTTTCCTTTTGTTTCAGGCGACCGCGACGAGCGCTTCGCCCGCGAGCGTCCGGGTGCCGTCGTCGATGAAGGCGTTGATCGCGATGCGCAGGGCGCGCTCGCCGTCCATCTCGATTTCCTCCAGCACCTCGCCGGTGCAGCGGACCGTCGCATAGAGCGGGGTGATCGCGGTGAACCGCACGTTCCAGCGCCGGATGCGATCCTGCGGCGCCCAGCTGCGCAGCGCCTGCGCAAGATAGGCCATCGACAACATGCCGTGCGCGAAGACGTCGCCCATCCCGGCGTCGCGGGCATAGTCGCTGTCGATGTGGAGCCGGACATGATCGTGGCTGGCGCCCGCGAACAGTGCGAGGGTGGTGCGATCGATCGGACCGCGAACGAGTTCGGGCAATATGGTGCCCACTGCGAGAGTCTCAGCCATTGCGCACCACCGTCACGCTTTCCATTTCCGCCACGAGCACGCCGTCCTCGTCGTGCGCCGTGGTGTCCTGGACCACGAATTCCAGCGCCCCGCCCTTCTTGGCGTAGATGTCCCGGGTCGTCGTCACCAGGGTCAGGCGGTCGCCCGCGCAGATCGGGCGGTGATAGGTGAAGCTCTGTTCGCCATGCAGAATGCGGCTCATGTCGACGCCCATCCCGTTCACCGGATCGAGGACCGCGCCGATTTTCGCGGGGACGGACATGTTGAGCGAGAAGAGGTAGGTCGGCGGTGCCGGGATGGCCCGGAACCCGGCGGCCAGCGCGGCCGCATCGTCGAAATAGACGGGGTCGGTTTCCCCGGTCGCCTCCGCAAAGAAGCGCAGGAAGCCGCGCTCGACCTCGACCGTGCGGGGTTCGGACGCCTGCCCGATATGCTTGTCGCGATCGATCATGACGCGCCGGCCTTTCGGTACAGGGTGACGACGCAGGCGCCGCCCAGCCCGATATTGTGCTGGAGCGCGACGCGCGCGCCTTCGACCTGCCGGCGGTCGGCCGTGCCGCGAAGCTGGTGCGTCAGTTCATAGCATTGGGCGAGGCCGGTCGCGCCGAGCGGGTGCCCCTTGGACAGCAGGCCGCCCGACGGATTGACGACATGCTTGCCGCCATAGCTGTTCTGGCCGTCGCGGATATAGCGCTCGGCGGTGCCTTCCGCAGTCAGGCCGAGCGCCTCATAGGTGATGAGCTCGTTGGGCGTGAAACAGTCGTGCAGTTCCACCACGTCGACTTCGTCGGGCCCAATCGACGCCGCCGCATAGACCTGATCGGCGGCGGCCTTCGACATGTCGTAGCCGACGACGCTCATCATCGATCGGTTTTCGAAGGCGGCGGCAGTGTCGGTCGTCAATGCCTGCGCGACGATTTCCACCGACGCATCCAACCCGTGCCGCGCCGCGAAGGCCGGCGAAACGAGAATCGCCGCGGCCGCGCCGCAGGTCGGCGGGCAGGCCTGGAGCCGGGTGACCGGGCCGTAGAGCGGCTTGGCGGCCATGACCTCTTCCAGCGTCAGCGGATCGCGGAACAGCGCCAGCGGATTGCCCGCCGCGTGCCGCCGCGCCTTCACGGCGATCATCCCGAAAACCTCGTCGCCGATGCCGTAACGCTGCTGATAATCGATGCCGGCACCGCCGAACTGCTGGGCGGCGAAAGGCACGCCTTCGGCGACGCCCTGAATCTCCTCCTGCACCGACTGGTGCAGGTCCATCACCCGTTTCCGGTCGTTGAAGATCATGCCGATGGCGCCCGGATTCATCTGCTCGAACCCAACGGCGAGGACGCAGTCGGCGGCCCCCGACGCCACCATCTGCCGCGCGAGATACAGCGCGGTCGACCCGGTCGAGCAATTGTTGTTGACGTTGACGATCGGGATGCCGGTGATGCCGACGCGGTACAGCGCGGACTGGCCCGCGGTCGAATCGGCATAGACGTAGCCGGCATAGGCCTGCTCGATCTGGTCATAGCCGATCCCGGCATCGGCCAGCGCGAGCCGAACTGCCTTTTCGGCCATCACGTCCCAGTCCTCGGCCTGGCTCGGCTTGGTGAAGGGGATCATGCCGACACCGGCAACATGCACATTCTTCATCGGTTCACTTCCTTGGAAAAATGATGGAAATCGGTCAGGAGACGTTGGACGACTGCCCCGTCCAATGCCGCGCCCGCAACTCGGCCTTCAGCACCTTGCCCGCGGCGGACAGCGGCAGGACCGGGACGAACTCGAACGATTTCGGGCATTTATATGCGGCAATGTGATCCCGGCAGTACGCCACCAGTTCCTCTTCGCCGGTGTCCGTGTCGGGATGGAAGACGACGACAGCATGGACGCGCTCGCCCCAGCGCGCGTCCGGTACCGCGATCACGGTGCACTGCGCGATGGCCGGGTGACTGTCGAGCACGGCTTCGACCTCGGCGGAATAGACGTTCTCGCCGCCCGAAACGATCATGTCCTTCATCCGGTCGACGACGAACAGCAATCCGTCTTCGTCCAGATATCCGCCGTCCCCGGTGTGCATCCAGCCGTTCGCCAGCGCGGCGGCCGTCGTCTCGGGCTGTTCCCAATAGCCGAGCATGACGCCCGGCCCGCGGACCAATATCTCGCCGACCTCGCCCACCGCGACGGGGCGGCCGGCCGGGTCGGCGACACGCACCTCGGTGCCGGGGATCGCCCGGCCGGCGCTGCGGTGCTTGCCCGCCCGGCGATTCTCGTCCCGGTGCATGTCCGGGGTGAGGAGCGTCGCCGCCGCTGAGGTTTCCGTCATGCCATAGGCCTGGTAGAACTGGGCGTGCGGGGCTGCGGCCGTGATGCGGTCGAGCAACGCCTCCGACATCGGCGAGGCGCCATAGAGAATCCGCTGCACGCCCGACAGCAGGCCCGGATCGAAACCCGGATCGTCGAGGACCATCCGGATCATCGCCGGAACCAGAAAGGCGTCGGTGACGCCGTTGTCCGCGATCAGCCGCGGCGTTTCGGCGGGATGGAAGCCCGGCGCCACGACCGCGGCGCCCCCGGCCAGCATCGTCGACATGAGCGCCGATGCGCCGGCGAGGTGAAAGAGCGGCGCCGCGATGAGCGCGCGACAACCATCGGGAAACACGCCAAGCGTGCGCACGGTTTGCGAGTTGCCGGCGACGTTCGCTCCGCTGAGCATGACCCCCTTGGCGCGGCCGGTGGTCCCGCCCGTATAGAAAATGCCCCACGGTGCATCGCCGTCCACCTGTTCGGGGGGGACGGGCGCGTGTCCCGAAAACTCGCTGGCCGGTACCCATTCGGGGCGCAGCGCGCCGGACGAAACGACTGGAAGCGCAAGCCCGCTTCGCGCGATCGCGTCCTGCGCCGCCTGTTCGAACCCTTCGCCCACGATCATCAGCGAGGGTCGGCAATCGGCCAGGGCAAAGGCATTTTCCGCGACGCTCCACCGGCAGTTCAAAGGCGTCAGCACGGCCCCGATCCAGGGGATCGCCAGATAAAGCTGCACATAGAGGCCGTCGTTCGCCGCCAGGATCGCCACCCGGTCGCCGCGCCCGACACCCAGCGACCGCAACGCGCCGGCGATGCGGGCCGCGCTCTCCAGCGTGCCGCTCCAGTCGAGTTCGGCATGACGGGTTATGATCGCAGGGCGGTCGGCGCAGCCTGTGACCGCGGCGCGAACCGCGGCCACGCTGCCGCCCCCGTCTTCAACCGACCCGGTCACTCTGCCGATCCTCAAAAGCGGACCGTGGCGGATGCGCCATAGGTTCGCGGCTCGCCGTGGATGCAGCGGATCGCCGTGCTTCCGGGGAAGACCCCGTTCCGCAGGCCCAGAGGACCGTCGAGAAGCTGATAGGCGGTGGACGAGCAAAAGGACTGGTTGATCAGGTTGTTGCCGAACAGGGCGAGGGTCCAGCGCTCATCCATGCTTCCGATCGAGAATCGGGCGCCGATCTGCGCGAAGCCGTCCATGATGGTTTGCGGGTTCCCATCGTTGACCGAACTGAAATAGTCGGAGAGAAACGAGATATTGCCGTTCATCCTCCATTCGAGGTTCGACCCGATGTCGCCGCGCCATTCCGCCGCGACATTGCCGGTGAATTCCGGCGCGAAGGCCACGCGCTTCCCTTTCAGATCCTGCGTTCCCGAAAGGCCGGGCAGGTTGGGCCCGAATTCATAGCTGGTGAACTTCGAGTCCAGATAGGCAAGCGACGCAGTGACCGAGAAATCGCGGACCGGCCGCATGACGACGTCGAATTCCATGCCTTGCTGCCGCAGGCTGCCGGCATTGCGGACGACGAAACTGGTGCCATCGAAACCGCGATCCTGATAGCCGCCGATGTCCATGCGATAGAGCGTCAGATTGGCCTGCAAGCTGTCGTCCAGCCAGCTCGATTTCACACCGAGCTCGTAATTGTCGACTTCTTCGCGGGCGAACAGGCGCCGCTGACCAAGCGCCGGCGTGCCGCCGCCCGAATTGAATCCGCCCGACTTATATCCCGTCGAATAGGTGGCGAAGAGCATCAGGTCGTCGGTCGGCTTGTAGGACAGATTGGCCCGCCACGTCACCTTGCTGTCGTTCAGGGACAACGGCGTAAGCTCGGCGGCCCGCAGCGCCGCGCCGAAGGGATTGTTGACTTTCTGATCGAACAGGCCGCGCTTTTCATCGCGCGTCCAGCGGACGCCGAGCGTGGCGTCCAGCCGGTCCGTCAGATGGACGGTGGACTGGCCGTAGACGGCATAGCTCTTGACGTTCTGGGAGAATTGAAGGTCCGTGGCCCCGTCGCCGCCGGGAGAAACCAGGGAGGCGTTGCAAGCCGGCCTCTGCGCGGCACTGGCGGCGAGACCACAGAAGCCGCTTTGAAGGTTGAAACCTTCCCCGATGCGATAATCCTCTTCGAAATAATAAAGCCCCGCCACGAAATCCAGCTTCCCACCGAGAAGCTCGTCACTGGGCGAAATGATCTGAAGCTCGTGACTCTGGCTCTCGCTGTCGTAATCGCCGGTGCGCGTCACCAGCGGCACCGGCAGATAGCCGAGGTCGCCGTCGAGCTGAGAGGAGGTCCAGTCCCGGTAGCTGTTGATCAGCCGGAAAGTGAACCCGCCGCTATCCAGCGAAAGGTCGCTGCTGACGCCCCATTGCCGGTCGCGCAAGTCGCCGACGCGGACGAAATTCGCGTTGCGGTCCCCGATTTCGGTGTCGGGGAGAAGGCCCCCGAGCCGCGCCTGCAACGCATCGAGTTGAGCGGGACTGATCGACGAAGCGATGAAGTCGGCATTATATCCGCCGTCCCCCCTGGTCTCGGCATAGTCGCCGCGCACCAGCCAGGTGACATTTCCAAACTCCGCCTTGATCGATCCGCGCGTGACGAAATCGTCCGCACCTCCGAACTGCTTGCCATCGAGGCGGTTGTGCCAATATCCGCCGAACCACTGCCGCAGCGCCGCGACGCGGACCGCGACATTGTCCGACAGAGGGACGTTGATGTAACCGTCGATCTTGTAGCGGTCGGCGTTGCCGATCTCTCCGGTCAGGCGGCCGGAAAAGCTCTGCTCGGGTTCCGCCGTGCGGAGGCTGAGGGCGCCGACGCTGGCATTGCGCCCGAACAGCGTTCCCTGCGGCCCGCGCAGGATTTCGACCGCCGATATGTCCAGGAAGCTGGTGATGACGGCGCCGGGGCGCGGGATATAGATGCCGTCGACGAACGACGCGACGCTCGGCTCGGTCGCCGTGTTGCTGGAGGAAGCGATGCCGCGGACGGAAATCCGGACGTTCGCGGCCTGCCCCGGCTTGGTGACCGAAAAGTTCGACGCCACGCGACCCAGGTCGGCGATATCGGCGATATTGGCCTGCTCCATCTGCGCGCTGGAAAAGGCCGCGATCGAGATGGGGACGTCCTGGATATTCTCGGAGCGCTTTTGCGCGGTCACGATGATCTCGTTTTCGCCTTGCGCGGGCTGCGCCTCCTGCGCCGAAGCGGCACCGGCCGAAATCGCAACGAAAACCGCGCCCGACAGCATGAACATGCGTTTTCTACCCATCCCAGCATCCTCTCCATTCGAGACCCGGGAGAGCCTTGGTCCGCCAACCCGAATCCTCTATTTTTTTCCTAAACGATCATTAGAATAATTTGGGCGTGCTGTCAACGACAGTACAAAATTACAGCGAATTTTCGCAGCATATTGCAGATAACTCCGTAAGATGCCCATTTACGAAGCAAACGAGCTTTCATATTAATTTGACTCATTGGACAGCAATGACGATAGCGCCCCGCAACGGCAGGAACACCCCCGTGTCCCGTCTCTCGCGAGCGATTCATACCGGCCTTTGGGGTCGGCATGCCGCTGTGCTACGGTCTTCGGAAAAAAGGGGGTGGACAAGGCCGAGGGACGGCCGGGGGATCCCATATCAAGGATGCCAAGGGCTCACCCGCGACATGCAGGTCGTCGCGCGGAGGGCGGAATATGATCCGGCCCGGCCGCCCCGCCGGCCGCTCGCCATCATTTAGGAATCGCCATGCAGTCACCCACCGTCAGCCCCAAAAGAAATCGTCGCTACGCCACGAGGAAGCTCGACGTGATCCAGGGGGCTGCGCGGGTGTTTGCGCGGCTGGGTTATCACGGGTCGTCGCTGAACGACGTCGCGAACGAACTGGGCATGACGCCCGCCGCGCTCTATTATTATGTGCGGTCGAAGGACGAGCTTCTTCTCGAAGCGAACATCTATGCCGCCGGGAAGATTAAAAGGGCTTTTCTGGAGATTTGCGAAGATACGGACAGCTCCGCGCTCCGGAAGATCGTCATATATTTCCGGTTCTACGCCGAATGCATGACCGACGACTTCGGTCGCTGCCTCGCCCTCACCGCGCCCAACGACCTGCCGTCGCCGTTGCGCGAAAAGAGCCTGGAGCAGCGGCGCGAACTCACGGACATGGTGCGGCGGCTGATCCGGGAGGGCATCGCCGAAGGGTCGATCCAGAGCTGCGACGACCGGCTTCTGGCGTTCACCCTCTATGCGGCGGCGAACACGCTGGCCCGCTGGTATGCGAACGACGGCCAGCAAACCGCGGGCGAATTGATGGACGCCATGATGATGATGCTGGTCAACGGACTGATCCACCCGCCCCTTCCGGACGGCTTTCCCCGCTAGCGCGGTTCACGGAAAGGCGATGCCGGGCGTTCGCCGCCCGGCATCGCCGGAATCCGGATGTGCCGCTTATCGCGCGTTCATCGCGGCATATTCGGCGATCTTCTGCTTGCCGAGCTGCGACATATGCACCTCTTCGGGTCCGTCGGTGATGCGGATATAGCGGTTGAGCGTGAAGAAGCCGGCAACCGGCGTGTCGTCGCTCACCCCCATGCCGCCGTGCACCTGGATCGCGCGGTCGGCGACGGTCTGCGCCATCGTCGGGGCGATCACCTTGATCGCGGCGATCAGGTCCTTCGCCTTCTTGTTGCCGTACCGATCCATCGCATCGGCCGCCTTCAGCGTCAGCAGCCGCGCCATTTCCACTTCGCAGAAGCTGCGCGCGACATCCTGCCGGATGCTGCTCTGGTCGGCCAGCTTCTTGCCGAAGGCGACGCGACTGTCGGCGCGGCGCGCCATATGTTCGAGCGCGCGCTGCGCCTGTCCGATCGAGCGCATGCAGTGATGGATGCGCCCCGGCCCGAGGCGCCCCTGCGCGATTTCGAACCCGCGCCCTTCGCCCAGGATCAGATTTTCCTTCGGCACGCGCACATTGTCGAACTTCAGCTCGACCTCGCCGCCCGGCGAATTGTGCGAGCCGAACACGGTCAGATGGCGCACCACCTCGACCCCCGGCGTGTCGCGCGGGACGAGGATCTGCGAGTGCTGGATGTGACGCGGCGCGTCGAAATGCGTCTTGCCCATCACGATGAAGATGTCGCAGCGCGGATGCATCGCGTTCGATATCCACCATTTGCGGCCGTTGATCACATAATCGTCGCCGTCGGGCAGGATCGACAGCTCGAGGTTGGTCGCATCGGACGAAGCGACCTGCGGCTCGGTCATCACATAGGCCGAGCGGATTTTGCCGGCGAGCAGCGGCTTCAGCCAGCGTTCCTGCTGGTCCGGCGAACCGAATTTGGCCAGCACCTCCATATTGCCGGTGTCGGGCGCCGAGCAGTTGAAGATCTGGCTCGCCCAGGGCACGCGCCCCATCGCTTCGGCCAGCGGCGCATATTCGAGGTTGGAAAGCCCCGGAGAGAATTCGCCATATTCGTGCGGCAGGAACAGGTTCCACAGCCCGGCGGCGCGCGCCTTGTCCTTCAGCGCCTCCATCTGCGGCCATTCCTGCCACAGATTGTTCTGGTCGTGGACGAAGTCGTAATAGGCCCGCTCGTTCGGATAGACATGCTCGTCCATGAAGGCTTCGAGCGTCTTGAGCAGGGCCGCGACCCTGGTGCTATATTCGAAATCCATGTTTCTGCCTTTCGTTACAGCATCAGCCCGCCGTCGACCACGATGGTCTGGCCCGTGACATAGGAGGCAAGCGGCGAGGCGAGGAAAATGGCGGTGCCCGCCATGTCGGCGGGTGTCCCCAGCCGCTGCTGCGGAATATTCGCGAGCGCGCCTTCGAGCCGGGCGGGATTTTGCGTCGTGACCTTTGTCAGCTTGGTATCGACGAGACCGGGCGCGAGGCCGTTGACGCGGATACCGTCGGCGGCGAACGCCTGCCCCAGCGTCTTGGTCAGGCTGATCGCCCCGGCCTTCGACGCCGCATAGGCGGGGTTGCCGATATTCGCTTTCAGTCCCGAAACCGAACTGACGATGACGATCGATCCGCTGCTGTCCGACAGCGCCGCGCGGAACTTGCGCGCGCAGTGCATCAGGCTGTCGAGATTGACCGCCATCACCCGGTCCCAACCCGCGCGCTCGAATTCACCGCGGCGATAGATGACGGTTCCCTGGCACAGGATCAACACGTCGAGGCCCCCGTCAAACGAAGCCGGCGCGGGCGCGGCTTCGATCGCGTCGGGGTCGCCGACATCGACGCAGTCATAGCCGAGGCCCGACAGGTCGGACCCGTCGGCGGGGCCGTAATCCCCAGCATCGGCGCGCGTGCCCCAGACATGGACCCGCGCGCCGCGTTCGCGGAACCCGTGCGCGATGCCGTTGCCGATTCCGCTCGACCCGCCGACGACAAGCACGCGCTTGCCTGAAAAGTCGGTATCGTCCTTCATCTTCTTCCTTTCAGCCAATGCGGCGCAATGCGCGCGCGAACAGGTCGACACTATGGGCATGGAGCCGGTCGCCCGTCTCGCGCGGCGCCTTTCCGGCGCAGGCGCGGGCGTAAGTGCCTTCGAGGATGATGCCGAGCTTGAAGCAGGCAAGCACGACATACCAGTCGAGCGCCGCGAGATCGCGTCCGCTGACGGCGCCATAATGCGCGACCAGTTCCGCCGGCGTCGCAAAGCCTTGCCACGGCGTCGCCGCGACGTCGGTCGCGCGCGGGACGTCGCCCTCGGGCCAGGTCGCGAGCAACCAGCCAAGATCGAGCAGCGGGTCGCCGATCGTGCTGAGTTCCCAGTCGACGACGGCGGCCAGGTCGCCGCCGTCGGGGCGGACCATGACGTTGGCGAGATGGAAATCGCCGTGGATGATCCCGGGGCGGAAATCCGCCGGCCGGTGCCTGTCGAGCCAGCGCCCGACGGTATCGACGCCCGGGATCGCATCGGGGCCGGGCCAGCCCGGCAGATCGGCGTAGGAGGCAAGCTGCGCCCGCCAGCGGCCGACCTGCCGCTCCAGATAATCGTCGGTCTTGCCGAACCCTTCGAGCCCGGCGGCGCGATAGTCGATCGCCCCCAGCGCCGCGATCGCTTCCACCATCGACAGGCCGATGCGATGGCGGATCGCCGGGTCGCCGGCATGCAACGGCGGCAATCCCGCCACCGGATTGAAGCCGTCCACGGGTTCCATCAAATAGAAGGCCGCGCCGATTACCGCCTCGTCGGGGCATGCGGCAATCAACCGCGGATGCGGAACGCCCTTTCCGGCAAGGCCCGCCAGGACGCGCGCTTCGCGCCGCATCGCTTCGTTGGAGTTGGCGCGCAGATTGAGCGGAGGACGGCGCAGCACATAGACCTCTTCGCCGCGCCTGAAGCGTAGCAGGATGTTCTGCGTGCCGCCCGATAGCGGATGCGCGTCGACGATCGGGCCCTTCCCAATGCCCTGCCCATCCATCCACGCCCGCAGCGCGGCCAGATCGACCCCTTCGATCATCATTGCCCCTTCACGCATTCCAGTCACCTGATAGCGCATCCGGTCATCCCCGCCAGATGGGGACGACGGAAGCGAATGTCCGGGCTTCTATTGGATTTCCCCGATGTCGGGCCGCTCGCAGGGACCGTTGAACAGGTCCGCGCTATCGGCGTGCGCAACGGTAGCCGGAGCCGCCGCTACGCCGCAACCCGGCATGGCCGCCAAAAGCGATATCCTCATCCAGCTTCTCCATTTTTTGTCTGAACAGTTAGTAGATTTATGAAGTTTCCTTGTCAACTAGCGGCGCCTCTTGCCGCCTCAAAGAGGCCTTCGGCGTTGCAAATTTCAACGCGCAGTTTATTTGACGTTGAAGCTGATTAATCGTTTCGCAGGGTCGGATTAAGAGGCGGCACCGGCGGGCATCCCGGGCCCGACGTTTGTCATTGCCACTCACCGCGCGCCTGCGACCGTAACGAAGGACGAAAGATGGACGCAGTCTCTGCAAAACGGCCGCCGCGCCCGCGAAAGCAGAAATTCTTCGACCGGCACGACGAGGTCATCCGCGCCGCCGCGCGCGTCTTTGCCGAGAAGGGGTTTCGGCATGCGACGCTGGAGGATATCGCGGATGCGCTCGATATCACCCGCGCCGCCCTTTATTATTACGCGCGCAGCAAGGACGAACTGGCAACCCAATGTTCGGACAAGGCGGCCGAGCAATTCAACGAGGCGGTCGAAAGCGCGCAGCGGCACCAGACGGGCCGGGAACAGATCGTCGCCTTCTTCCGCCGCTATGCGGAGATCATCTGCGATGATTTCGGACGGTTCTTCGTCCGGCTCAACATCACGGAACTGGCCGAGCCCGCCCAGATACGAACCAGGGTCGGACAGCGCGAGCTTCACGAAGCGGTGCAATCCATGATCGCGGCCGGCATCGCGGACGGAACGCTCCGCGATGCGGACCAGAAGGATATAAGCCGCATCCTGTTCGGCGCGTTCAACGGCATCGTCCGATGGTACCGCCCGGGATCGCGCGCGCCCAGTCAGGTCGCGGACGACTTCCTCGCCATCTTTCTGCGCGGTCTTACCGCCTGAGGTCTTGGCCGATTCAAGGGGATGCGCGTTGCGGCAGCCCCGAGCCTGCCGGCCTATATGCTCCTCAGACAGGTAAGGGTTTGTTCCCCGGCGAAAGCCGGGGTCCAGATGGCGTAGCGCGGCCCCGCATGGACCCCGCTTTTGCCGGAGAACGATTCCTTGCCGAAAAAGGGATCGTCACCGATCCTGCCGGAGTCCCTCGGCCGGCCTTGGACGCTACAGCGACCGCCCCACCAGCTCGCGCTGGATCTCGTTGGCGCCGCCATAGATGCGTTGCACGCGGGCATCGGTGTACATGCGGGCGATCGGATATTCGCGCATATAGCCATAGCCGCCGAAAAACTGCAGGCAGCGGTCGATGACTTCGACCTGCCGGTCGGTGAGCCAGAATTTCGCCATCGAGGCGAGAGCGGAATCGAGCGTCCCGTCGACCCATTTCTCGATCACATGATCGCAGAAGGTCCGGCACGCCAGCACGGTGGCCTTGATGTCGGCGAGCTCGAAGCGCGTGTTCTGGAAATCGACGATCGCCTTGCCGAACGCCTTGCGCTCCTTCACATAATCCAGCGTCAGCGCCAGTGCCCGCTCCATCGCGCCCTGCGCGGAGATCGCGATCGCCGCCCGCTCATGGGGAAGCTGCCCCATCAGTTGGTAAAAGCCCTGCCCCTCGACGCCTCCCAGCACATTGTCCGCCGGCACGGTACAATCGTCGAAATACATTTCCGACGTATCGGCGCCTTCTATGCCGATCTTGTCGAGGCATTTCCCGCGCCGGAATCCGGGCGTGGCGGTCTCGACGAGGATCAGGGAAATCCCCTTCGCCCCCTCGGCGCCCGTCCGCGCGACGACCAGGACGAAATCGCTCTGCTGGCCGTTCGTGATAAAGGTCTTTGCGCCATTGACGACATAGGCGTCTCCGGCCCGGTCGGCACGGCAGCGGATGGCCTGCAAATCCGACCCGGTGCCGGGCTCGGTCATCGCGATCGAGCAGATAACCTCGCCGCTCGCGATACCGGGCAACCAGCGGAGCTTCTGCGCTTCGGTACCGAAAGCGAGGATATAGTGTCCTACGATGTGGCTGAGCATCACACCGAACGCGGCATCGCCGACGCGCGCCTGCTCGCGGATGACAACCGCCATATGGGCCGGCGTGCCACCCGATCCCCCATATTGTTCGGGCACGTCGGGCAGGATGATCCCCAGTTCGCCTGCCTTGCGCCACACGTCCCGCCCCGTTCGCTTCGCTTCGCGCCATTTCAGGTCGTTCGGCTCGACCTGTTCGCGAAAGAAGCGCGCGACCACCGCCTCGAACTGTTCGAGGTCGCCATCCATCCAGTGGGACGAATAATTTTCGAACATTTGCATTCTTCCCTCATCCCTGCGGCCGCATGTTCAAGCCGGCCCGTGTCGCTACTAATTCTAATGACTATTTAGAAGAATTTTTTTGCACGTCAATCTATCGGGAATCGAACGACGACCGGCCGGCCGATCGAATGCGGCCGGCACGGACCGGCGGGATCGGCATCCGGAGGCGGAACGGGATGATGATCGCGCCCTCTTGGGGCACTAAGCTTGACGCGTGCAGCGCCGGTGGCGCCCGGCGCATTTGTCGCCATGGCGACGAGATCAGCGCCGGCGATGCGTTAACGCGCCGGCCGGCACCGATCATCGCGAGCCGATACCGTCAATATTTGAACGAGACGGTGACGCCGTAGGTCGCCGGGCGGCCGGCGTAACGCGCAACCGCGTCGTAGGACTGCTGGACGTGGGTCAGGTAGAATTCGTTGGTCACATTCTTGCCCCAGACGAAGGCGCGCCAACGCTGGTCGTCGGCTTCCACGCCCAGCTGGAAATCGAGCAGCCCATGGGACGGCAGCGCGAACAGGGCCGGGTCGCCGATGACGGCGTTCGTGCCAGACCGGTGGTTCCACTGGACCCCGGCAAAACCGTTGAGACGATCGGACAGCGGCGCGATGTAGTCGGCGTTGATCCCATATTGCCACTTCGGCGTGTAGGGGACCCGGAAGCCATCGAAGTCCTGATTCACGCCGGCGGCATTGACGCCGGTGAACCGGTCGATCGTCGCATCGAGATAGGTCAGGGCTCCGCCGATCGACAATTCGCGCGATGGCCGGAGCGTTGCGGCGACTTCGAAGCCGATGACCGATGATTTGGGGATGTTCACGAGCGCGTCGAGGACGCCGATCACGGGATCGTTGAGCTTCGAGCGAAGCTGCTTGTTCCGATAGTCGTAATGGAACAGCGCGGCGTCGATCGAGAGCAGCCGGTCGGCGAGCGTCGCCTTGATGCCGCCTTCGAGCGACAGCACCGATTCCTGGGTGACCGGGTTGAACGACGTGTCGAACGTGCCGGCCAGCGTCGGGAAGCTCCCGGCCTTGTAGCCCTTTGCGACGTTCGCATAGACGATGAGGTCGCGCGAAGGTTTCCAGTCGATGCCGACGCGATAGGAGAGATTGTCCTCGTCGAGATCGCGGATCGTCCGTTCGGGCTTGAACTGGGCGTTGAGCTGATAGCATTGATAGGGGCCGATCAGCGGCGTCGTGCTGCCGCTGAGCGCCGTCGACGTTGCCGTGATGAAGGCCGCGAATTGTCCCTGCGAGCCGTTCGACCGCGGATCGTAGACGACATAGGGATCATAGGCGCAGATGTTGGCGTGACGGTCGGCCTGGGTATAGCGCGCGCCGCCCTTGATCGTGACGGTCGGCACGACGTCGAACTCGAGGTTCGCGAACACCGCGTAATTGTTCATCGTCTGCCGGCTGTCATAGCCCGACACCGACACTCCCCCGAAGGTATCGAATGCGGTCGTGTCCTTATAGTCGATGAGATTGTCCTCGAACACGACGTCACGCGCGTAATTGGCCCCGAGCAGCCAGCGGAAATCCGCCGCCGGATCGTTCGCGACGCGCAGTTCCTGCGAGAAGCTGTCGATATTGCCCGCGTTCGAGATGAAGTCGACGACGCTGAGCGCAAGGCCGTCGCCATCGACGACCTGGTCGTGATCATAGTGCGTGTACGAGGTGAGGGAGGTCAGGGTGACGCCGTTGCCGAGTTCCAGATCGGCGCGCAATATGCCCTGCGCGAGCCAGTTGCGCGCCGAAGGGCGGAATAGGTCGCTCCAGTCGGCCACGCGCGGATCGCGCGGCGCGGGGATCTGCGATTCGAGCAGCGACCGGTTGACCGAACCGGGGAACTGCTCGCGGAACGCGGAATATTGCGCCGCCATCGGCTGGCTATGATCCGACGAGCCGTTGATGTTGAGCTGGATGCGGAGATCGCTCGACGGCTCCCAGTCGAGGAGCAGGCGCCCGGCGACGCTATGCGTCGCGCCATTGTTGTCGCGCGGCCGCGTCATGCTGCGCTGCCAGCCGTCGCTCTGCTGCGTGACCACCGCGAGCCGCCCGTTCAGCGTCGGGGAAAGCGCGCCGGTGACATAGGCCTCCGCGCGAACGTCGTTGAACCGGGCATAGCTCAGGCTGCCGCCGACGCCGAACGCGGCCTGCGGCTTCGCGGCGATATAGTTGATGGCACCGCCTGTCGCATTGTTGCCGAACAGCGTTCCCTGCGGCCCCTTCAGGACCTCGACGCGATCGAGGTCGAAATTGGTCAGCGTCGTCATGACCGGAAAGGGAAGCGGCGCTTCGCCGAGATAGACGCTCACCGTCGGATAGGCGGCGAGCGAGGTTTCGTAGAAGCCGATGCCACGCAGCGTATAGACCGGCGTGCTGTTGGTGCTCGGCGTGAACGAGAGGCCGGGGACGTTCTGGGCAAGGTCGCTGAGCGACGAAACCTTCCGGCGCTCGAGGCTGTCGCCGCCGATCGCCGTGATGGCGAGGCCGACATCGTTCAGCGCCTGCGACCGCTTGTTCGCCGTGACGATGATCTCGTTAGCATCGTCCTGCGAAGGCGCCGCGTCATTCGGCGCCGACGCGACCGCGCCCGCCTGCGCATGCGAAGCCAGCAGGATCGACGCCATGCTGACCCCGAGCAGATATTTCCCGATACGCATCTTCGCCCTCTCCCTGTCGAATCCTCTCTGGTCTGAGGACATATAATGACAAATGAATCGTCGTTCATCAAGTTGATTCTTCTTCTGTCATATCGATAGTAGTTTCTACGTATTTTCTGGGAATATTCGCTTGAATTGCTGACTGAACCTCGCATAGAACAGGAGCTTGAGAGGCAATTATATTACCTGAATCTTCGTTCACAAAGCTATGGTCGAGTTGGGCTGACAAGGGCAGCCGATCCGCCGGCGCCCCCTGCCCGGCCCGCTTCCCCTCGCCCCCGGAATTCAAAGGAGACGGATTCGTGTCAGGCAAAAGAGCAGCGGGAAAAGTCGCCATCGTCACCGGCGCCGGGCGCGGCATCGGCCGGGCGGTCGCGGAGCGGCTGGCCGCGGAAGGCGCCTCGGTCGTCGGCACCGACGTGCAGTTCGCGGACCGCGAGCCTGGCACCGTCGAGCATGGCGGCAGCCTCTATCTGATGCGGCATGATGTCCGGTCCGCCCGGCAATGGGATGCGGTCGTCACCGAGGCAGAGGCGCGGTACGGCCCGGTCTCCGTCCTCGTGAACAATGCGGGCATCATCAAGTGGAACACCCCGATCCGCGACACGTCGGAGGCCGATTATCGCGAAACGATCGAGGTCAACCAGACCGGCGTGTTCCTGGGCATGAAACATGTTCTCGCCTCGATGGAAAAGGCGGGCGGCGGCGCGATGATCAACTTTTCCAGCACCGCGGGACTGATCGGCTATTGGGGGATCATGCCCTATGTCGCGAGCAAATGGGCGGTGCGCGGCATGACGAAGAGCGCCGCGATCGAGTTCGGCCCGTCGAAGATCCGGGTCAACTCGGTCCACCCCGGCTTCATCCGCACCGCGATGACCGAGGGCGTTCCGCCGGCCGCCGATCAACCGCTGCCGCGCTACGCCGAACCCGGCGAAATGGCGTCGCTCGTCCTGTTCCTGGCGTCCGACGAGGGCGCCTATTGCACCGGGGCGGAGTTCGTCATGGACGGCGGCCATACCGTCGGCAAGACGATCGTCGAGCAATGAGGAAGGGACAGGCTTCCGTCAGGTCGCGACGAAGCCCCCATCGACCACCTGAACGGTTCCCGTGGTGAAGGCCGCCCAGTCGGAAGCCAGGAACACCGCCGTTCGCGCAATATCCTCGGGCGTCCCCAGACGTCCGATCGGCAGATCGGGGCCGCCGCGCGACAGGGCGGCGCGCGTCAGTTCGGTTTCCACGACCCCCGGACACAGGCAATTGGCGCGAATGCCCCTGCCGGCAAGGTCGAGCGCCATGACGCGGCTGAGCGCGACGATCCCGCCCTTGCTTGCGGCATAGGCCGTCGTGCGCTGAAACCCCGCCAATGCGGCCACCGACGCGACGGTCACGATCGCCGCGGCGGCGCTGCGTTCGAGCAGCGGCACCGCCGCGCGGCATACCAGGAAGGTGCCGGTCAGATTGACCGCGATCGTTTCGGCCCAGACGGCATCGTCGACGCGGTCGATCGCGCCATCGTGCCCGAATTTCCAGATGCCCGCGCAGTGGATCAGCGCGTCGAGGGCATCGCCCCCCTCCCCGATCGTCCGGAAAGCCGCTTCGACACTGGCCGCCGACGCCACATCGATCGCCAGCGCCCGGTGCCCGTCGCCCGGAAGCGAGCCGGCCACCTGCCGCGCGCCCGCTTCATCGCGATCCGCGACGATGACCGTCCCGGCCGTTTCGGCGGCGATCCGCGCGGCGGCAGCCCCGATCCCGCTCGCGCCGCCCGTGACGAGAATCCGCTTGCCGGCCAGAAGATCGATCATGCGCTTTCCCTGTACAGTTCCCGCCCGATCAGCATCCGCCGGATTTCGCTCGTGCCGGCCCCGATCTCATAGATTTTGGCATCGCGGACCAGGCGCCCGGGACTGGTTTCGTTGATATAGCCGTTGCCGCCCAATATCTGCATGCTCTCGAGGGCCATCCAGGTCGCCTTTTCCGCCGCGAGCAGGATCGCCGACGCCGCTTCCTTGCGCGACGGCCGGCCCTGATCGAGCGCACGCGCCACCGCATAGACATAGGCACGACAACTGTTCATCGCGGTGAACATGTCGGCAAGCTTGCCCTGCATCAACTGGAAGGTGCCGATCGGCGCCCCGAACTGCTCGCGCTGGTGCACATAGGGCAGCGCTACGTCCATCGCGGCGCGCATGATGCCGCACGGCCCCGCGGCCATGACGATCCGCTCCGAATCGAGGCCGCTCATCAGCACCGCGACGCCGCCGTCGACGGGGCCGAGCACATTCGCCTCGGGCACGAAACAATCGTCGAAGACGAGTTCGCAGGTGTTCGATCCGCGCATGCCGAACTTGTCGAGCTTCGGCGAAGTCGAAAATCCTTCCATGCCCCGTTCGACGATGAAGGCCGTGATCCCGCGCTGGGCGGCCTCGGGCGTCGTCTTCGCATAGACAACCAATACATCCGCGTCGGGACCGTTGGTGATCCACATCTTGGTGCCGGTCAGACGATATCCGCCCTCGACCGGTGTCGCCCGCAAACGCATCGAAACGACGTCCGACCCGGCGCTCGCCTCGGACATCGCCAGCGCGCCGACATGGTCGCCCGCGATCAGCGCGGGCAGGAACCGTCGCTTCTGTTCGTGGGAGCCCCAGCGGCGAATCTGGTTGACGCACAAATTCGAATGGGCGCCATAGGACATGCTGACCGAAGCCGAGCCACGCGCCAGTTCCTCCGTCACCAGCACATGCTCGAGATAGCCGAGGCCGATCCCACCATATTCCTCCTCGACCGTAAGGCCCAACAGCCCGAGCGCCCCCATCTTTTTCCACAGGTGGCGCGGAAATTCATTGTCGCGATCGATCTGGTCGGCGATCGGTATCACTTCGCGGTCGACGAACTGGGCCACGGTTTCACGCAACGCGATCGCCGTCTCGTCGAGCCCGAAATCCATGTCCTGATAACCCATGTCGCTGCTCCTCAATCGCCGGTGAAGACCGGGCGGCGCTTTTCACGAAACGCCGCGACGCCTTCCCGATGGTCAGCGGAGCGGTTCGATTCCGCCTCGAGCGACAGCGACGTCTCCATGATACTGTGGGCCAGTTGCTTCAGCGCGACGTTGATCGACATCTTCGTTCCTTCGATCGCGCTGCGCGCGCCGGTCGCGAGCCGCATCGCATAGGCGACGGCCCGCTCTTCGACTTCCTCGTCCGGACAGACGAAATTGATGAGGCCGATGCGCTCGGCCTCGCGCGCGTCGATCGGGTCGCCCGTCATCAGATAATGTTTGGCGCGCGCGAAACCGATGAGCTGCGGCCAGATCAGCGCGCCGCCGTCGCCCGCGACGAAACCGATCTTCACATGGGGGTCGGCGATGACCGCCTTCTCCGAGGCGAAGATCATATCGCACAGAAGCGCCACCGAAGCCCCCAGCCCAACGGCCGGCCCCCTGATCGCCGAGACGATCGGCTTCGGACAATCGAGCAGGGTATAGATGATGCGCTTTCCGTGCCGCGCCATGCGGTCGAAATCGCGCGGCCGATCGATATAGCCCTGAAGCCAGAGCATGTCGCCGCCGGCGCAGAATGCCCGGTCCGAACCGGTGAGCACGACGGCGCGCGTCCGCTCGTCATCGGCGACGTCGACGAAAATGCGGCCCAGCTCGGAATGAAGCGATTCGTCGACAGCGTTGAGGGGGGTTCCGGTGGCGATTCGCAGTATGAGCACGCTCTCGCGCCGCTCCGCCGTGAACGACCTGTAGTCGCCGTAATCCATGCCGCCTCCTTCCAGAATTTCGCTCCAGTAAGAAGCGTGAACCATGGTTCATTATTCGTATGGAGGCACTTCTGTCAATCGCGCAGCGGTTCAGGCCTTGAACAGCGCTCGCTCGGCCAGCTTCACATAGGCGTCGACCAGTTCTTCGGCGCGCGCGCGACGCATCGCAGGCGGGGTCGCGAGCCACAAATAGGTCAAATAGCTGCGCGCACCCATCAGCATGTAAATCATCGGCTCGATCTCCTCTTCGGAGAGTTCGGGCATCTCGCCGCGCTCGTGGCCGCGATGCAGCGCGCGCGCGTAACCCGCGGCCAGGTTGGAGAAATGCTGCGCAAAGGCCTTGGGCGCGAAAACCTCGGCTTCGTTCAATATGCGCAGGAAGCCGGGGTTTTCGTGGCAGAAATCGAAATAGGCCGCGATCCGCCTGCGCTCGCGCTCGATGCCGGTGCTGGTTCCGCAAGCCGCCCGGATGCTGACCAGCAACTGCTCGCCCAAAGTGGGCAGCAGCTGGTCGAAAAGGTCCTGGCGCGATTCGAAATAGTTATAGAAGGTTCCCGACGCGACCTTCGCCCGCGCCGTGATCTTGCTGACGGACGCCTCGGCATAGCCTTCGCGCCCCACGACGTGAAAGGCCGCGGCGAATATCGTTCGCGCAATCTCCTCCGATCGCTCGGCCCGGGTCACCGATTTCTGGGTCTTGCGCATGGGTCGCGGCAAGGGTCTGTCGTCGGCACCGCCAGCCTTCGATGGCGACTCGCCCCCGCTACGCCCCGTTTCAATCGCCTGGTCCTTGCGCCGACGTGCCGTCTTCATCCCGTGCCTTTCATCTGGTCGGTCGTTTTTAAGAAAATGTGGGGCGCCTGTCCACGATTCGATTTGCTCGATAAATGGTGAACCGCCATTCATTTTAACTTGAACATTGACGCGGGCTGCGCAATGATCAGGCAAATCGAACGGAGAGGCATCGATGATCAAGCTGGAACATGTCGGCCGGACGCTGTTCGCCACATTCTCCAATCCCGCGACGCTCAACGCGCTCGATGCCTCGATGGCAGCCGAACTCGACAAGCTGACATCGCTGCTGCGGTCCGATCGCGAATTGGGACTGGTCGTTCTCCAGGGCGAAGGGCGGGCCTTCATGGCGGGCGGCGACATCAACGCCTTCCGCGGAGACGATGCCGTCGTGCAGACCACGGTCGGATCGACATTGTCGTCGCTCAACGCCTTTGTGGAAGCGCTCGCCAGCACCCCCTGCCTCATACTCGCGTCGGTGCACGGCGCGGTCGCCGGCGGTGGGCTGGCGATCATGCTCGCCTGCGATCTCGTCCTGGCATCGGACGAAACGCGCTTCGTCTTTGCTTATGCGACGCTCGGCGCCACGCCCGACGGGGGGCTGACCCATAACCTGCCTGCGATCGTCGGTCGGCAGCGCGCCCTCGGGCTGCTGCTGGCCTCGGGCCCGATCGGTGCCGAGGATGCGCTGCGCCTCGGACTGGTCAACGAAATCGTCGCCGACGGCGAGCGGGAAGCGCGCACGCGGGCGCTTGCGGAGCGCCTCGTCGCGAATTCGCATTTGGCGAACGCCGAAACCAAGACGCTCGTCCGGGCCGCTGCGGAGACCTCGCTTCGCGAGCAGCTTTCGGCCGAGAAGCGAGCCTTTCTGGCCTGCGCCGGCGGGCATGATTTCAAGGAAGGCGTTGCGGCCTTTTTCGAGAAACGCGCGCCTGTCTTCGCCCGCGCAGGGTCCGCCCCAATACGAGCCAATTCATAGGATGGAGAGCATGATGCGAACAAATGTCGAGTTCCGCGCGCGCGACGTGACCTTGCGCGGCTGGCTTTACCGGCCCGAAGGCGACGGCCCGTTTCCGATCTGCATCGTTTCGCACGGCTGGTCCTGCGTCAAGGAACAGACGCTCGATGTCGTTGCCGAGCATATGGTGAAGGCGGGGGTTGCGGCGCTCGTCTACGATCAGCGGAATCTCGGCGAAAGCGACGGCGAAATCCGCGGCCATATCGACCCCTGGGAACAGATTCACGATGCGCGCGCCGCGGTCAGCTATGCCGAAACGCTCGACGGCATCGATCCCGGCCGCATCGGCATCTGGGGAACCAGCTATTCGGGGGCGCACGCCATCGTCGTCTCGGCCGTCGACAGCCGGGTCAAGGCCGGCTGTGCGCAGGTGCCGATGCTGGCCGGCCTCGCGAACATCCAGCGCCTTGCCGAGACGATGAATGGCTGGAAGCCTTTCATCGAGATGCTCAACGATGAGCGCCGCCGCTGGGCGCGCGGCGAACCGCCAGCGATGATCGCGGTCTGCTCGGACGATCCGGCGGTGCCGCACGCCTTTCCCGGCCTGCGGACCCACGCTTTCTTCCATGCATGGGGCGATCGTGCCGCGAACTGGAAGAACGAATGCACCGTCCAGTCGCTTGACCTGTGTCTCGAATATGACCCGACCCCCTATCTCGAGGCGCTCGGCACGACTCCGTTCCAGTTCGTCATCGGCGAGGACGACATGACGACCCCGGCCGATATCGCCATCGCGGGCTTCGCCCGCATCAAGGGGCCGAAGGAACTGAAGATCATCCCCGGCGACCATTATACTTCCTATATCGAATATATCGACGAAGCGGCGGCGGCGGCGGCGGACTTCATGACCCGCCAGCTCAACCGCAGCCTCTGGACCCCGCAACCATGATGCGACGCATGCGACGGGCCGGCGGCATCCGGCACTCGCGATCGGCAGGCTTCGCATGAGCGGCAAGACGGAACCGGCGTCCCATCTTCGATTGTCCGGCCAGACGGTCCTGATCGTCGGGGGATCTTCGGGAATCGGCCTGGCGACGGCGCAGGCCGTGCTCGCCGCGGGCGGGCACGTCCACATCGCCGCGCGGACGAGCGCGTCGCTGGCGGCCGCCCGCGCGCAGCTCGGCCCGGACGTGCAAACGCACGTCTGCGATGCCGCATCCGAAGACGCCGTTGCGAGGATGTCCGCAAACCTCCCCCCCCTAGACCACCTCTTCACAACCGCGGGAGCCTTCGCGCCCGATGATATCCGCACGACCGCGATCGATGAGTTGCGTGCGATTCACGACAGCCGGCTTTGGAGTTGCGTCCACATCGTGCGTCACTGCACCGACCGCCTGCGACACGACGGTTCGGTAACCTTCATGTCGGGAACTGCATCCTGGTATCCGGAAGGCGCCGCATTGACATCGGCCGCGTGTGGAGCGGTGCAGTCGCTTGCGCGCTCGCTCGCGGTGAGCATGGCGCCGCTCCGTTTCAACGCACTGTGTCCTGGCTATACTCGGACAGCGTTGTGGTCGAAGACATTTGGCGACGAGGGAGAAACCATCCTCGCCTCGCTCGCGCGCGACATTCCAATCGGACGAGCAGCGGAGCCCTCGGAAATCGCCGATGCCGCGCTGTTTCTGATGACCAATGCCTATGTCAACGGGATCGAGTTGATAATCGACGGTGGCGCACGCCTGACATGACACGTCTCGCGATAATGACAACAATCGCTGGCCCGCCAAGTCGGCGGATCGGGAGGAAGGGGAAGATCATTGTCAGCGGAAGACATCTGTTTTGAGGTTCACGGCGCGCAGCGAGTGCCGTACCAGTTGGCCTGACACCGACGCGGTAGCGCGTTGATGCAGCCCCCATATCTACCGCGACAGCGAAGAGTCGGCGGAGATTCGACGATAAGGCGTTCTGCGCCCAATGTGAGTCAGGCCGCACGAGCGATGTCGAGCATAGCTTCCGCCTAGGGAGGAAATCGAATAACAAATAACGTCCAAGCCAGTCCGAAGCTGGTTCGACTTGTCACGTTCCGATTAATCCATCTGTACTGGAAAACCCTAACATTTCGGCCGAATCCTTAAAGTGATTCGACCAGAATCCGGCTGGCTGGAGCGGCAGGACTCGACCCCGCGCATGGCGGTACCAAAAACACTGGAACCGCCACCCGGCCGATACTCCGGCCTGATCGAAATCCGCAGATTTCTACGGGTATTGGGAGATTAGCGCACTCGATTCCGGGGCTCAAGAAATTGCCGGGAGCAAAGCGGCATAGGGTCTCATTGCCTCCAAAAACCGCCATCGGTTGAAGTCGAATAATGGTGTGCGGCACCCGCTCGATCTTGCCTCGCCCTCGCTCTTGTCATCGGCCCGACGCGCCCCTATCCCGCAAACGCCGCCGCCACCGAAGAAGGCTTTCCCTGATCCCTGTTCCGGCCACTCCCTACGCGGAACCGCTCGGCATCGGCGCCGGGCGACGGACGCTTTCCATAAGCCTGGCCCTGCTGATCACTGGCGGCCTGCTGCTCATGCTCCTCACCTTTGGCCTGGGGAAACCGGCAGATAACCGGGAAGAGCGCGTCACGATCGTGACCTTGGAGGCCGCTGGGAATTCCGAAGAAGCCCCCCAACCGGACAGCCGGGAACGCGAGCAAGCCGACGAGAAACCCGCACCGACACAACCGACCGCCGAGCCGCAACCGGAAACGCCCAAGCCTCCGCCCACGCCAATCCTCAACCCGACAGCCGCGCCGCCCCCGCCGACCCCGAGTGAGCGGCCACCCGCGCCGCTACCTCCCCAGCCCGTCCTCCGGCCGTCCGACGGAAAGGTTTACGGGCCGCCCAACAGCGGCGGCCGGTCCTCTGCTTTCCGCGATACGGAACAGGTTGGAACGGCACCCAACGGCGAACCGCTTTATGCCGCCGCCTGGTATCGCGAGCCAAGCGACAACGAACTGCGCGGCTATCTATCCACCGCCAGCGGCCCCGGCTGGGGCCTGATCGCCTGCCGCACAGCACCCGATTACCGTGTAGAGGATTGCGTCGGACTCGACGAATATCCAAGCGGATCACAGATCAATCGCGCGGTGCTTGCCGCAGCATGGCAATTCAGAGTGCGACCTCCGCGACGCGGCGGACAGCTATTGGTCGGCGCCTGGGTCCGTATCAGAATCGATTACGGCACGGGACGGCGTTAGGTTCAGCCGTGGCGGCTTCGTGCGGCAGGATTCCCCGCCCCATCCAAGCCATGATTCTTGCGCGCTTCTCCCGGTTCACGTCATTCGTCTTTTTCGCTCCGTTCACCCCAACGATGCACGACGGAAGAATTGCCGTAAATTTTGTGCATTTTTTGTTCGAAGCCATCCCCAACGGCCGAGCGCGATCGAATGGGCGTGCGAGTTTTTGGCGCGTCAGGTCGGGGGCGATCCTCAAGCCCGGCATCAAGGGATCACCGAGCGAACCTGTTTTGAGCGCGTCGATCGACGCAGGCGTAAAACCACCTTTCCTGGACATGACCGACTCCATCGCCGGCTCCCCGAGGCAGGAAAACAGGTAACAAATCGGGTAACAATATCTGTCCAAACCAGTCCGAAACTGGCGGAATCTGCCTCGACCCCTCTGGCTCGTCCGTTGCCTGAAAACTCACCTTTTCGGCCGAATCCCAAAGTGATTCGACCAGAATCCGGCTGGCTGGGGCGGCAGGATTCGAACCTGCGCATGGCGGTACCAAAAACCGCTGCCTTACCGCTTGGCTACGCCCCAACGGCCGGTGCGAGCGCGCTCTATAGCGTTTCGCGAATGGTTGGCAAGGCGGCCCTAGAGGCGCGTCACCCAGCCGTGGGGGTCCGCCGCACGGCCGCGCTGGATGTCGACCAGCTTTTCCTTCAGCATCGCCGTCACCTGTCCGGGGCCGCCAGCGCCGATGGTGAAACTGCCCGCGCCGCGCGCCACCTTGCCCACCGGAGTCACCACCGCCGCGGTGCCGCAGGCGAAGCTTTCGGTGAGGCGTCCGCTTTCCGCATCGGCCTGCCACTGGTCGATCGCATAGGGTTCCTCGCGCACCGTCAGGCCCGCGTCGCGCGCCAGCGTCATGATCGCGTCGCGCGTGATGCCGGGCAGGATGCTGCCGGTCAGCGGCGGGGTGACGAGGCTGCCGTCCGCAAAGACGAAGAACATGTTCATCCCGCCCAGTTCCTCGATCCAGCGATGCTCGGCCGCGTCGAGGAAAACGACCTGGTCGTGTCCCTTGGCGATCGCCTGCTGCTGCGCGACGAGGCTCGCGGCATAGTTGCCGCCGCACTTGGCGGCGCCGGTGCCGCCCGGCGCGGCGCGCGTATAATCCTCCGACACCCAGAGCGAGACCGCCGGGGCGCCCGACTTGAAATAGTTGCCGACCGGCGAAGCGATGACGAGGAAATGATATTCGGCGGCCGGCTTGACGCCGAGGAACACCTCGCTCGCATACATGAAGGGACGCAGATAGAGCGCGCCGCCCTCCACCTGCGGGAACCAGTCGGCGTCGACGCGCACGATCTGCTTCACCGCCTCGATGAACAATTCCTCCGGCAGTTCGGCCATCGCCATGCGGCGCGCGCTGGCGTTGAAGCGCGCGGCGTTGGCCTCGACACGGAACAGCGCCATCGCCCCGTCGTCGAGCCGATAGGCCTTGAGCCCTTCGAATATCTCCTGCGCATAATGGAGTACCGCAGTTGCGGGGTCGAGCAGCAGCGGGCCGCGCGGCATCACCTGCGCATCGTGCCAGCCCTTTCCTTCCGCGTAGCGGATCGACACCATATGGTCGGTGAAGACACGCCCGAACGCCGGGTCCGCGATCGCCGCCGCACGGGCATCCTGTGCCGTGGGATTGGGATGCGGCAGACGGGCAAAGGCGGGAGCGGACATGGATGACCTGTTCGTTGGGGGTGGATCGGTGCGCGCCTCTTGCCAAAGCAAGGGCGCAGGCGCAACGGGAGTCGCCATGGCCGAGGAAAATTTCCTGTCGCAAGTCCCCGCCGCTTCCGCTCTTTTCTTACGCGAGGAAGAAGTCCGCCGGGGCATCGAATATCTGTTTTTCGGCCACGCCGCGCTGTGGCGGACGATCGACGCGCGGCTGGCGGAAAACGGCCTGGGCCGCGCGCATTACCGGGCACTCTATTTCATCGCGCGCCAGCCGGGCCTGACGATCTCCGACCTGCTTGCGCTGCTCGGCATCACCAAGCAGTCATTGGGACGCGTGATCAAGGAGATGGAGGCACGCGCGCTGCTGGCGACGCGGCCGGGCAACCGCGACCGGCGGCAGAAGGAATTGCGGCTGACCCCCGAAGGACGCCAGCTCGAAAGCGCGATCTTCTCGCAGCTCCGCGACGCGATGAGCCGTGCCTACACCCATGCGGGGCAGGCTGCGGTCACGGGCTTCTGGCAGGTCAACGAAGCGCTGCTGCCGCCGCGCGATCGCGGCCGGATCGCGAAACTGGGGAAAGAAGCCTGACCCCAGGGCGCGGCCGGAAAGCCTATTCCTCGCCGCGCGCCAGGTCGGCTAGTTCGCGGCCGCGGTCGCGCGCCGCGCGCAGGACGTTGGTCATCAACGCGACGAGCTGGCCATCCTCGTCGAGCACGTCGAGTCCCGCCTGCGTCGTCCCCCCTTTGCTCGCGACCTGCGCGACGAGCGTACCGGGTTTTTCGCCGCTGGCGTCGAGCAGCGCGGTCGCGCCGCCGAAGGTCGCGGCCGCCAGTGTCAGCGAATCCTCGTTCGACAGGCCGAGCCGCTCGCCGGCGGCGGCATAGGCCTCGATCAGGCGAAAGACGAAGGCGGGGCCGCTGCCGGTGAAGGCCGTGATCAGGTCCATCGAAGAATCGTCGGCAAGCGTGACGACCTGACCGAGCGCCGCCAGCATCGCCGTCAGCATGTCGCCGTCGGCATCGCCGCTGGAGGCGAGCGCCGACACGCCCGCGCCGATCCGCGCCGCGAGGTTGGGCAGGATGCGCGCCTGCGCCCGGGCCGCCGGAAAGCGCGCAGCGAGGTCCGCTAGCGAGACGCCCGCCAGGATCGACAGGAGATGGGTATCGCCGGTCACGACCGGCGCCAGCGCCTCCGCGACCTCGCCAAGCTGCTGCGGCTTCATGCCGAGCATCACCCAGTCGGCGGCGCCGTCGGCCGCCTGCCAGTCGGCGAGCGTCGCATGGAGCGCGACCCCGTCGCGGGGCTCCGCGGCCGGATCGACGACCGCGACGCGCGCGGGATCGAGCCCCGCCGCCAGCCAGCGGTCGAGCATCGCCCCCGCCATGTTGCCACAGCCGACCAGCAGCATCCGGCCGGAAAAATCCCGCAAAGCCTTTGTCATGATCCTTGTCTCTCGTTCGTCAGCGGCAACTGCTCTCGGGCCCCGACAGCAGGTCGAGGCAGCGGCCGTCGACCTTGCTCATGTCGAGCGGCAGGCCGATCAGCGCGGCGAGCGTCGGCAGGATGTCCACCGTCATCACCGCATTGGGCTGCTCGAACCCGGCAAGCCCTTTGCGCCAGAACAGCATGGGAACGCGCCGGTCGTAGTCCCAGACCGACCCGTGCGTCGCGACATATCCGACGCCCGATTCGGGGATCGGCGTCACGCGATCCTTGAGCACGACGATGAAGTCGCCCGACCGCTGTGCATTGTACGAGGCGCGCAGCTTGTCGAGCAGGCTCCAGGTGTCGGCGGCGCGCTTCGAAATCGGGCGCGACGCCAGTTCTTCGGCGGTCACGACCGCCTCGACCTGCGGATGCGCGCGATAGCGGGCGACAAGTTCGGCCAGCGCCGCCTTGCGCTGCGCCGGGGTCAGCGCCTTCGACAGATACATATCGCCGAACGGGCCGTCGGCATGGAAGAGCGGCTGCGGCAGACCGAGCTTTTCGGCGGCCGCCTTGCCGATCGCCGCGGGGTCGAGCGTCCGGGCGACGCGCTCGGCGGCGGGCCAGCCGTTCTGGCGATTGCGCTCGGGCATGTCATGGCCGCCGTGATCGGCGGTCAGCGCGACCATATAGTCGATGCCGGTCGCATCGAGCCGGGTGAAGAAATCGCCGAGTTCGCGGTCGAGCGCGAGCATCTGGAGGCACATCTCGCTGCCTTCGGTGCCGACGCCGTGACCGATATAGTCGGTCGCCGACAGGCCGAGGATCAGCAGGTCGGTCGCCTCGCCCTCGCCGAGCCTGCGCGCCTGCCGCAGCGCAGTCGCCGCCGCGAGCACCGCGCCGTCGGCCTCGGGCGATGCCATGAAGCGGCGGAAATCGCCGCCGTCGCGCGCCAGCCGGCCGGTGCCGACGGTCCCGCCCTTGTCGACCGGGATCGCAATGTCGTGCACGGTGCAGTCGGCAGGCAGCGTCAGGCCGGGGCGCGATTGCGCGATCGCGGCAGCGATGGCCGTGCCCGCCTGCGTCGCGGTCGGCGACAGCGCCCGGCCGCGATAGCTGGTGAGTCCGGTCGGCGCGAGCCACATCAACTCGTCGGCTTGGCGTCCGCCCATCATGATCGCGGCACGATCCTTGCCCGCAACCGAGACGACCTGCGCCCGCGGGTCGTGCGCCTTCATGAGGTCGCCGAGCGTCGGGACCATCAGATGATCGACCGACGGCGCATATTGGCCGCTGCGCGAACTCGTGCCCGGCACCGTCTCGTCCTCGGCGCAATAGAGCCGCTTGTCTTCGCGCGCGGCCGACAGGTCGAAGAAATTATTGGCGATGATGCCGGTATGCGCGGGATGGTTGCCGGTCAGGATCGTCGAATGGCCGGGGCAGGTTTCGGTCGCGCCATGCGCCTGATAGCCCGACGGAAACACCACGCCCGAAGCGAGACGCGCGAGGCCGCCGGTAAAATGGCTGCGATACTGGGCGAACAGGTCGGCGGAGAACTGGTCGACCGCGATCATCACGACCAGCCTGGGCGGCGGCGTCGCGGCGGTCACTTTCTGCACTGGGGGCGCCGCATCCTGCGCGAGGCTCGCCCCGGCGCCGGCGACGCAGAGGGCGGCGGCAAGCGCGGTGGTCAGATGTTTCAGCGTCACGAGCCTTCTCCGTTGCGGGTGTCGGTGCGGGCTGTCCTCTCGGCGAAAGCCGCCTATATGGCAAGCCTTGAAAGGCGAACGGAAGCGGCATGGGCATGGAGCGTGCGCAAGACAGGCGGATGACGGCAGCGGGGCGCTGTGCGCGGGCGCTGCTCGCGCTCGCCCTGCTGGTGCTGTTCGTTCCGGGCCCGGCGCAGGCCGCGGCGCCGCATATCGCGGCAAGGCTGGTCGCCGAGTCGCCCGCGCCTTTGCCCGGCGGATCGACGACCGTTGCGCTCGTCATGACTCCCGAGCCGGGCTGGCACGGCTATTGGTCGAACGGCGGCGACGCCGGATTCGGCATGCAAGTCGAATGGAACCTTCCCGACGGCGTCACCGTCGCACCCTTTCGCTATCCGGTTCCCGAGGCGCTGATCCTCTTCGGGATGATGAATCATGTCTATGAGCATCCCTACGCGCTGCTCGCCGACGTGCGGGTCGATCGCAGTGTCGCATCGGGTTCCGACCTGACGCTGACCGGCATCGCCAACTGGCTGGCGTGCACCGACAAGATATGCGTTCCCGAAAAGGCGGTGATCTCGGTCGCGATGAAGGCGGGCGACGGCGCGATCGCGCCCGCCACGCGCCGCCAGTTCGACGGCTGGCGCGCGCGACTGCCGCAACCGCTCGACCGGCCGGGAAAATGGGAACGCCGCGGCGATACGCTGCGCTTCGCCGTCCCCCTGCCCGCAGGCACCGCGCTCGATACCCCGCATCTTTTTCTCGCGACCCGCGACCTTGCCGACTATGCCGCGCCGCAGGCATTCAGCCGCAACGGCGATCAGTTGATCGTCGAGACGCGCGCTCGCGGCGAGACGACCGGCGTCGCCGAGGGGCTGCTCAAGCTCTCGGACGGACGCGGCCTCTCGCTGCGGTTCGAGCCGGGCACGGTCCCGGCCGCCGGCAAGGCGGTCGCGGCGGCGAGCCGCCCCGACGCCGCGCTGTTCTGGACCGCGCTCGCCGGGGCGATCCTCGGCGGGCTGATCCTCAACCTGATGCCGTGCGTCTTCCCGATCCTCAGCCTGAAGGCGCTCAGCCTCGCACGGTCGGGCGGTGTTGCTCGCGAGGCGAAGGTCGAAGCGCTTGCCTACACCGCCGGCGCGGTGGCGACCGCGCTGCTGCTCGGCGGCGCATTGCTCGCGTTGCGCGCGGCGGGCGAACAGGTCGGCTGGGCCTTTCAGCTCCAGCATCCCGCCAGCATCCTGATCCTGCTCGTCCTCGCCTGTGCGACCACCCTCAACCTGCTCGGCCTTTACGCCTTGCCGTCGATCGGCGGCGGACAGGCGCTCGCGGCACGCGGCGGGGCTGCGGGCGGTTTCTGGACCGGGGCGCTCGCCGCCTTCGTCGCGACGCCGTGCAGCGGCCCGCTGCTCGGAGCAGCGCTCGGCGCGACGCTCGTCCTGCCCGCCTGGGCGGCATTGCCCATCTTCGGCGGGCTCGGGCTCGGCATCGCCTTGCCCTTCCTCGCCGTCGGCTTCATCCCCGCCCTGCGGCGCCGCCTGCCCAGGCCGGGACCATGGATGGACCGCTTTCGCAGGTGGATGGCGCTGCCGATGGGCCTCACGGCGGTGGCGCTGGCGTGGCTGCTGTGGCGTCAGGCCGGCCCGACGGGCCTCTTCGCGGCGCTGAGTGCCGCGGCGCTCGCGGGCGCCCTGGCTTTCGCCGCGGGCCGCGCGCAACGGCATGGGCGTGCCGTCGCACCGCTGTTCGCGCTGTTGCTGCTGCTCGTCCCGCTTGCATTGTGGACCAACCACGCCGCGCGCGCAGGGGGAACCGCGCCGACCGACGCCACCGCCTTTTCTCCCGACGCGCTCGTCAGGGCCCGCGCCTCCGGCAAGCCGGTGTTCGTCTATTTCACTGCCGACTGGTGCCTGTCGTGCAAGGCGAACGAAGCGGGCGCGATCGAGCGCGAGGCGGTGCAGGCCGCGTTCGACAAGGCCGGAGTCACGACGCTCGTCGGCGACTGGACCAACGGCAATCCGATCATCACGCGCACCCTCGCCGAGCATGGACGCAACAGCGTGCCGCTCTACCTCTGGTATGCGCCGGGCGCCGCGCGGCCCGAAATCCTGCCGCAGATACTGACCCCCGGGCTGCTGATCGGAAAGGCGCAGCGCCGGTGAGCAAGCAGCGCGCCGACCAACTGCTCGTCGATCGCGGCCTCGCCGAAAGCCGGACGCGCGCGCAGGCGCTGATCCTCGCCGGGCTCGCCTTCGTCGGCGACCGCAAGATCGACAAGGCGGGACAGCAGATCGCCGACGATGCCGAAATCAGCATCAAGGGGCGCGATCATCCATGGGTGTCGCGCGGCGGGATCAAGCTCGACCACGCGCTCGCGCACCTTGGCTGGGATGTGGCGGGCGCGGTCGCGATCGACGTGGGTTCGTCGACCGGCGGCTTCACCGACGTGCTGCTCTCGCGCGGCGCGGCGCGCGTCCACGCGGTGGATTCGGGCACCAACCAGCTCGCATGGAAGCTGCGGCAGGACCCGCGCGTCATCGTCCACGAACAGACGAGCGCGCGCATCCTGACCGCCGACCATATCCCCGAGCCCATCGACCTAGTCGTCTGCGACGCGAGCTTCATCGCCTTGTCGAAGGTTCTGCCGGTGCCGCTGTCGTTCACGGCCGAAGGTGCGCGGCTGGTCGCGCTGATCAAGCCGCAGTTCGAGGCGCAACGGCACGAGATCGGCAAGAAGGGCGTCGTGCGCGACCCCGCCGTCCATGCGCGCGTGTGCGCAGAGGTCCGCGCATGGATCGAGGAAAGCGGCTGGATCGTGCTCGACCTGATCCAAAGCCCGATCACCGGGCCCGAGGGCAATGTCGAATTTCTGGTCGCGGCGCAAAAGCGGAACGCTTGACGCTGGGCTCGCGAGTCGCGACACCATTGGCACGCAGAATCGCGAAAAGGGACCAGCCGAGCATGAGCGAGATCGCCACACCGGGCCAGCTACGCCTTTCCTATTGGCGCTGGGCCATGATCACGGTCCCCGCGATCGTGCTGATCGGCAGCCTGATGGGCCTGCTTTCGAACAGCGGCTACGGCAATCGCTGGTTCGCGGCACTCGACCTACCGTCCATCGTACCGCCAGGCTGGGTGTTCGCGGTCGTGTGGCCGCTGCTCTACATCTGCCTCGGGCTGGCGCTGGCGATGGTCCTTCATGCGCGCGGCGCCAGGGGGCGCGGCTTCGCGCTGCTGCTTTTCTTTGTCCAGCTCGTCGCCAATTTCGCCTGGTCGCCGCTGTTCTTCGCCGCGCATCAGGTGACGAGCGCGCTGTATCTGATCATCTTCATCCTGATGGTGACGCTTGCCACCGCCTTCGCCTTTGCGTCGATCCGCAAGGCGGCGGCGTGGCTGCTCGTGCCTTATCTGCTGTGGCTCGCTTTCGCGAGCGTCCTCAATTTCCAGATCGACCAGCGCAACCCCGGCGCCGAAACCCTTGTCCCGCACGCGGCGAGCACCCAGATATAGGCGCGGCAAGGGGCCGACCCCGACGAAGGATAGAGTGATGCAGAGCGAGAACCGCATTTTCGACGATCTGGCCAAGATGATGAACGGCATCGCCGGCACGGTCGCAGGCGCCGGTCGCGAGGCCGAAGCCGCAATGCGCGAGCGCGCCAAGGAATGGATCGGCCGCATGGACTTCGTCAGCCGCGAGGAATTCGAGGCGGTGAAGGCGATGGCCGCAACGGCGCGCGCGGAGGCGGAGGCGCTGAAGGCGCGGCTCGATGCGCTGGAAGGTGCGCCGAAGCCGGCTTCGAAACCCCGGACCACACCCAAAAAATAGGCGGCCGTCAAAGGAACTGCCGCTTCCTGTCTTCGTCATGCTGAACCTGATTCAGCATCCATTCTCGCTCCGTCCCCGATAGCGAGTGTCGAATGGGCCCCGGATCAAGTCCGGGGTGGACAAGGTGTGCGGACTCGCCAGGTCAGCCATCAGCCGCTAAAGGCGCTCCATGAGTGACGATATCTACGATGACGACGGCCAGGAAGCAGCGCCGATGGATATGCTGGCGTCCTATTTCGCCGCGCATGACTGGGCGCACGAGATGGTCGGCGAGGACGAGATCGTCGCGACCGCGCAGGGAAGCTGGACGACCTACGAACTGCGCGCGGTGTGGCGTCCCGACGACGGCGTCATCCAGCTTCTCGCCTTCCCCGACATTCGCGTCGTCGAGGACAAGCGTGCCGCCGCGCACGAAGCGCTGGCGCTGATCAACGAACAGCTCTGGCTCGGCCATTTCGAGCTGTGGTCGAACAGCGGCACGATCCTGTTCCGCCACGGCATGCTGCTGGGAAGCGACGCCGCGCTGTCGCTCGACCTCGCTGAAACGCTGGTCGAAAGCGCGATCGACGAATGCGAGCGCTTCTATCCGGTGTTCCAGTTCGTGCTGTGGGGCGGCAAGACCCCGGCCGAGGCGCTCGCCGCCTCGCTCATCGAAACGCGCGGAGAGGCGTAGCGCTTGCTCCGTTCGGACCGCTTCACCGTTTCTCGTAGCGCTTGAGTCCCGGCCCGAGGTCGTTGGCGCCGATCGCCAGCGGCTCGCCGCTCCAGTCGGCGACGAACGCCACGTTGCGGCCGAGCCCTTCGGGCAGGCTGGCCCGATTGCCCTCGATCGACAGGCCGCGCGACGGATTGTCGCGCGCTTCGGCAGCGACCGCGATGATCGCCGAATAATTCTCCTTGTCGCGCCCCTGCACGAACAGATTGTCCGCGATGCGCCCCGTCGCACCCGCGGGCAGGTCGATCATGTAATTGGTCGCCGTCCCCTGCGTGTCGTCGAAACTGTTGTCCCGGATGTCGACCTGTGCCGCGCGGACCTTCAGATAATGGCCGCCGCTGCCTTTTTCGAAGCGGCTGTGGGTCACCACGACGCGGCCGTAGGCGCCGGTATAAACGCTGTGTGCGCAACTCAGCCCGCGGTCGCAGCGGCCGAGCCGCGAAAAGGTCGAGCGCTCGATGGTCAGCGTCGACTGCGGGTCGTCGGCGGTGAGGATGCCCTCCTCGCTGCCACGGAACAGGCTGTTGACGATGGTCAGGTCACCCTGTTCGAGCCGGATTCCGGCGCCGTTGCCGTCGGGCACCCGCATGTTCTGAAAGACGATGCCGTCGACCCGCGCGCCGTCGCCGCGCAGCACCAGCGCCGCCTTGCCCTCGCAGGTCACGCCGTCGAATATGCTGCGCCCCGGCTCGGCAGCGACGAAGGCGATATGTCCCGCCGTCTGAACCGCGCAATCGCGATGATAGCCGGGGGCGATGCGGATCGTCCCCTGCCCCTCGCCGATCGCGTCGACGGCCTGCTGCAAGCGGCCGAAGGCGCGGCCGCTTTCGGCGACGACATAGGGCGCGTCGCCCGATTGCGCGGGCAGCGGCATCGGCGCGAGCAGCAGCGGAAGGGCGAGCAGCGGCAACAGCGGCCGGCGGAGGAGCATCTGGATCATGGCGCCGTCATAGCGATTTCGGCGCCGCGCGTCCTTTGCGAAGCTGGTTAACCCGCCACCTGTCCCTTTATCGGACAGGCGGCGGGCGATCAGTTTCAGTCGAGATTGGGGCGCAGCCAGCGGCGCGCGGTCTCGAGATCGACGCCGCGCCGTTCCGCATAATCGACCAGCTGGTCCTCGCCGACGCGCGCGACCCCGAAGTAGCTCGCATCGGGATGCCCCAGATAGAAGCCCGAGACGGCCGAGGTCGGCAGCATCGCGAAATGGTCGGTCAGGATCGCGCCCGAGGTGTTGCCGGCGTCGAGCAGTTCGAACAGGATCGGCTTCAGGCTGTGATCGGGGCAGGCCGGATAGCCCGGCGCCGGGCGGATGCCGCGATATTCCTCCTTGATGATCGCCTCCGGCGTCAGCTGCTCGCCCGGCGCATAGCCCCAGAGCACGGTGCGGACATGCGCGTGGAGCCGTTCGGCAAAGGCTTCGGCGAAGCGGTCGGCCAGCGCCTTGAGCAAGATATCGCTGTAATCGTCATGCGCGGCCTTGAAGCGCGCGAGATGCGGCTCGATGCCGTGGATCGCGACCGAAAAGCCGCCGATCCAGTCGCCGTCGGGGCTGACGAAATCGGCGAGGCACATGTTGGGACGCCCCTCGCGCTTGGCGATCTGCTGGCGCAGGAAGGGGATGCGGACGTGCCGTTCCTCTTCCTCGAGGTGGATGACGACATCGTCGCCGTCGCGGCGGCACGGCCACAGCCCCGCTACCCCGCGCGCGTGCAGCCAGCCTTCGCCGACGATCTTCGCAAGCATCGCCTGCGCGTCGGCATAGAGCCCGCGCGCGCTTTCCCCCACCACCGCATCGTCGAGGATCGCGGGAAAGGTGCCCGCCAGTTCCCAGGCGCGGAAGAAGGGGGTCCAGTCGAACCATTCGACCAGTTCGGCCATGTCCCATTGGTCGAACGCATGCACGCCGGGCTTTTCGGGCGGGAAGGGCCGGATATGCTCGTCGACCGCGAAGCCGTTGGCGCGCGCATCCTCGATGGGGATCAGCGCGCTCTGCCCCTTGTTCGCGCGCACCTCGCGGATATGCGCATAATCCTCCTTATAGCCCTGCACATAGGCGTCGTAGCCGGTATCGCTGACCAGCGCCGTCGCGACGCCGACCGCGCGGCTCGCGTCGAGCACGTGCAGCACGGGTCCTTCATAGGCGGGGTCGATGCGCAGCGCGGTGTGCATGCGCGAGGTCGTCGCGCCGCCGATCAGCAGCGGCATCGTCATGCCGGCGCGCTGCATCTCTTCCGCCACGGTCACCATCTCGTCGAGCGACGGGGTAATCAGGCCGGACAGGCCGATCATGTCGGCGTCATTCTCGTTCGCGGCCTGCAGGATGCTGCTCCACGGCACCATGACGCCCAGGTCGACGACCTCGAAGCCGTTGCACTGGAGCACCACGCCGACGATGTTCTTGCCGATGTCGTGGACGTCGCCCTTGACGGTCGCCATCACGATCCTGCCCTTGCCCTTGGCGCCTTCCTCCTTCTCGGCCTCGATGAAGGGCAGCAGGTGCGCGACCGCCTTCTTCATCACGCGCGCCGATTTCACGACCTGCGGCAGGAACATCTTGCCCGACCCGAACAGGTCGCCGACGACGTTCATCCCGTCCATCAGCGGCCCTTCGATCACCTCGATCGGCCGGTCCATCGCCAGGCGCATCTCTTCGGTATCCGCGACGATATGCGCGTCGATCCCCTTGACCAGCGCATGTTCGAGCCGCTTTTCGACCGGCCAGCCGCGCCATTCCTCGGCCGCCTTTTCCTGCGCCGCATCCTTGCCCTTGTAGCGTTCGGCGAGCGCGATCAGCCGTTCGGTCGGCGATTCGGCCTCGCCCTCCACCTTGCGGTTGAGGATCACGTCCTCGCAGGCGTTGCGAAGCTCCGGGTCGATCGTGTCGTAGACGTCGAGCTGTCCGGCGTTGACGATCGCCATGTCGAGCCCCGCCGGGATCGCATAATAGAGGAAAACGCTGTGCATCGCGCGGCGCACCGTCTCGTTGCCGCGAAAGCCGAACGACAGGTTGGACAGCCCACCGGAAAAATGGGCGTGCGGGCAGCGCTGGCGGATGACCTTCACCGCCTCGATGAAATCGACGGCATAATTGTCATGCTCTTCGAGCCCCGTCGCGATGGCGAAGATATTGGGATCGAAGATGATATCCTCGGGCGGGAAGCCGATGCCGGTGAGCAGCTTGTAGGCGCGCTCGCAGATCTCGATCTTGCGTTCCCTGGTATCCGCCTGCCCGACCTCGTCGAACGCCATGACGACCACCGCGGCGCCATAGGCCCTGCACTTGCGCGCCTGCGCGAGAAAAGGCTCCTCGCCTTCCTTCATGCTGATCGAGTTGACGATCGGCTTGCCGGGCACGCATTTGAGGCCCGCCTCGATGACGCTCCATTTCGACGAATCGATCATCACCGGCACGCGCGCGATGTCGGGCTCGGCGGCGATCAGCTTGAGGAAGGTCGTCATCGCCCGTTCGGCGTCGAGCAGCCCTTCGTCCATGTTGACGTCGATGACCTGCGCGCCATTTTCCACCTGCTGGCGCGCGACCTCGACCGCGGCGGTGAAATCGTCGGCGAGGATCAGCTTCTTGAACGCCGCCGATCCGGTGACGTTTGTGCGCTCACCGATATTGACGAAGGACGAAGAGGAGAGGGTCTGGGTCATCGAAGGTCCCGAAAGGAAGAGAGGTCAGGCCGCGACGGGGCGGGCGAGGACGAGATCGTCGTAGAGCTTGCCCCCGACGTCGAACTGCCGGGTGCCGATGTCGGCAAAGCCCTGCTTGCGATAGAAGGCGAGCGCGCGGTGATTGCGCGCATAGACGCCGAGCAGCAGCCGGCGATGCCCCGCCGCCGCCTCGACCGCCCGCGCCATCAGTGCCGCGCCCAGCCCGGTGCCGTGGAAGCGCGACAACGCATAGATGCGCTTGAGCTCGATATCGCCGTCCTGTGCCGCCGCGAGGCCCGGCGCGCCGACAAGGGCAAATCCGACGGGCGCACCGCCGGGACACGCCTCGGCCAGCCAGGCACGGGCGCCCGACGCCAGGGCGGCCCGATAGGCCGCCTCGCCATGCTGCGCGGCGCAATGGCCGATGATCGCCGCGCCGTCGAGAATGCCGGCGAAGGTTTCGAGAAAGGTTGCCGCGCCGATCAGTGCCAGCGCGGCGGCGTCATCGACGCCGGCCTCGCGGATCGTCCATGCTTGTCCATCCTCCATCGGATCAGGCCGCCGCCATGGTGAAGGGTTCCAGCCCCGCGAGACGTGTGCGCACCGGCACTTCGGGGATATGGCGCGGCGCAAGGCCTTCGACCGCCTTCGCCATCGCGGCGATATGCGCGGGCGTCGATCCGCAGCAACCGCCGAGGATATTGACCTGCCCATGCTCGGCCCATTCGCGCACCAGCCCCGCGGTCGTCTCCGGCTGCTCATCATACTCGCCGAGTTCGTTGGGCAGGCCGGCGTTCGGATAGACCATCACCAGCGTATCGGCGAGATCGGACAGCACCCGGACATGCGGGCGAAGCTGTGCCGCGCCGAAGCTGCAATTGAGCCCGACGGTCAGCGGCTTCGCATGGCGCACCGCGTACCAGAAAGCCTCGACCGTGTGTCCCGACAGGTTGCGCCCCGACAGGTCGGTCAGCGTCATCGAGATCATCAGCGGCAGATCGCGCCCCAGCTTCGCCTCCGCCTCGAGCGTCGCAGCGATCCCCGCCTTGGCGTTGAGCGTGTCGAAGATCGTCTCGATCAGGATGAAATCGGCACCGCCCTCGGCCAGCGCGACCACCTGGTCGCAATAGACCGCCTTGAGCTCGTCGAAATCGATCTCGCGATAGCCGGGATTGTTGACGTCGGGCGACAGCGACAGCGTCTTGTTGGTCGGCCCGACGGCGCCCGCGACGAACCGGCGGCGGCCGTCGCGCGCGGCGAATTTGTCGGCCGCCTCGCGTCCCAGTCGGGCGCTTTCATGGTTGATGTCGGCGACCAGATGCTCGGCGCCATAGTCGGCCTGGCTGATCCGGTTGGCGCTGAAGGTGTTGGTCGAAACGATGTCCGACCCCGCCGCCAGATAAGCTTCGCCGATCGCCGCGACGACGTCGGGGCGGGTCAGCGCGAGAATATCGTTATTGCCCTTCTGGTCGCGGCCGAGACCGAGCGCGCCGGCATAGTCGGCCTCTGTCAGCTTGCGGAGCTGGATCTGCGTTCCCCAGCCGCCATCGGTGAGCAGGATGCGGCTGCGGGCCGCCTGCTGCAGGGCTTCGCGTGCGCTGGTCATCGACGATCCTTCCTTGATATGCGGCTCATGCGGCCTTCTCCGCCGCGGGCGCCGCCGGCGGACGCAGGCCCAGCAGGTGGCAGATGGCGTAGCTGAGCTCCGCCCGGTTGAGCGTGTAGAAATGGAAGTCGCGCACGCCGCCGGCATAGAGGCGGCGGCAGAGTTCGGCGGCGATCGTCGCGGCGACGAGCTGGCGCGCCGAAGGCAGGTCGTCGAGCCCGTCGAACAGCGAGATCATCCACGCCGGGATCGCCGCACCGCACATGTCGGCCATGCGCCGGGTCTGCGACACGTTCGACACCGGCAGGATGCCGGGAACGATCGGCGCATCGATCCCCGCCGCCGCCGCCGCGTCGCGGAAGCGCAGGAAGGCTTCGGGCGAGAAGAAGAATTGCGTGATCGCGCGTGTCGCGCCGGCGTCGAGCTTGCGCTTGAGATTGTCGAGATCGGTCTGCGGGCAGTCAGCGTCGGGATGCACCTCGGGATAGGCGGCGACCGAAATGTCGAAGGGCGCGACGGCCTTCAGCCCCGCGACCAGCTCGGCGGCATTGGCATAGCCCTGCGCGTGGGCGCGATAGGGCGCACCGCCCGGCACGTCGCCGCGCAGCGCGACGATGTGGCGCACGCCCGCTTCCCAATAGGCGCGCGCGACCGCGTCGATTTCCTCGCGCGAGGCCTCGACGCAGGTCAGGTGCGCCGCGGGCGGCACCGCGCTTTCCGCCGCGATGCGCGCGACGGTGGCGTGGGTGCGTTCGCGCGTCGAGCCGCCCGCGCCATAGGTGACCGAAACGAAGCGCGGCCCGAGCGGTTCGAGCGTGCGGAACGTGTCCCAGAGCTGCGCCTCCATCTTCTCCGTCTTCGGCGGGAAGAATTCGAAGCTGACGCCGATGTCGCCGTCGAGATTGGCGAACAGCGGCGACGCCGCGGCGCGCCTGGCCTCCGCCAGCGAATTGAGGTTCGATGTCATGCGGCAAGTTTCCTGGTCTGCCCGCCTTCGCTGGCGGGGGTCTGATCTTCATCGCTGCGACGGCGCCCGAGCCACAGTTTCACTGCAAGCTCGCCGCCCTCGAGCGTCTGGCCGCTTTCGAGCAGCAAGCCGGCGGAGGCGAACCAGCCGCGGATCTGGGCATCCGAAAAGCCGAGACGGGCGTGCGCCGCAAGCATGCGCAGTTCCTCATCCTCGTGCGGCGCGAAATCGACGACGAGCAGATGCCCGCCGCCGCGCAGCACCCGTGCCGCCTCCGCGATCACGCGGTCGGGTTCGTGTGCGAAATGCAGCGCCTGATGGATGACGATGCTGTCGATGCTCGCATCATCCATCGGCAGCGCCAGAAAATCGCCCTGCACCAGATCGATTGGGACCGGCTGATCGGCCAGCTTGGCGCGCGCGAGCCGCAGCATTTCCGGGCTGCGGTCGAGCGCGGTGATGCGCCGCGCGGTCGGCGCGAAAATCTCTGCCATCCGGCCAGTGCCCGTTCCGATGTCGAGCAGATGACCGAGCCGGCGCCCCGCCACCATCGCCAGCATCGCGGACTCCACCTCGCTCTCTGCGACGTGGCGGGAACGGATCGCGTCCCATTCGGCGGCATGCTCGGCGAAATAGCGCGCGGCGGCCGCCGCGCGTTCGTTGCGGATGGCGGCAAGGCGTCGGGCATCATAGGCGATCACCCGGCCCTCGCGCGCCGAGAAAGGCCATTTCTCGACCTGATCGATCATCGTCCGGATCGGCCCGTCCTGCACGATGCGCAGGAACACCCAGCTTCCCTCGCGCCGCCGCTCGACGATGCCGGCCTCGGCCAGGATGCGGACGTGCCGCGACACGCGCGGCTGGCTCTGATCGAGGACGATCGCCAGTTCCCCGATCGCCAGTTCCATCTCGCGCAGCAGCGCCACGACTCGTAACCGGGTCGGGTCGGCAAGGGCACGGAAAATGTCGAGCAGCTCGGCCATGGGAAGGCGATATAAAGAATTCTTTATATCCAGTCAACCGGCCGAAAGCGCCCTGTTTCCGGGGCTTGCGGCGGCGGCATCGGGCTCGACTCGTCGGTTTGAGAGCCGCCGCAACCAAAAAGTCCGTTGCACCGTTTTGGCCGAAATTGTAGCTCTGTCGGCGATTGGCAACGTGCCGGATCGAATTGTTCGCATCCGAATGCCGGTCAATCAGTTCAATCGAGAGGGGTATTCCCAAATGAAGAAGTCGATCACTCTGTCGCTCGTCCTTGCCACCTCGCTGGGCCTCGCTGCCTGCGGTGAAAAGGCTGCCGACGAAGCAGCTCCGGCCGCCGAAGACACCGCGACCGTCGAGGGCGCGGCGGACGGCGCGATGGAAGCGGCCGAAGGCGCCGCCGATGCGACCGCCGCTGCGGCCGACGCGACCGCGAATGCTGCCGGCGACGCCGCCGCTGCCGCAAACACGGCTGCCGACAAGGCGAGCGAAGCCGCCGACGCCGCCAAGGAAGCGACCGACGCTGCCAAGGGCGCGATGGAAGAAGCCAAGAAGTAATCCCTTCCTGGCATTCGACCAGTTGAAAAAGGGGTCGTCGGCACGCGCCGGCGGCCCCTTTTCACATGGTTGCCCGAACCAGCGGACCCGCATCGGCTCGCCGGTTGCCAAGGGCTTCATCCACCGCTAATTCTTCGCACAGTGGCCGCAGGCTGGCCACCGCCCATTCGAAAGGAATTTCTATGCGCAAGATCATTATCGCCTCGATGGCCGCAGCCGCGTTCAGCCTCGCCGCCTGCTCGGAAAAGGCGCAGAACGAAACCGCCGAAGCGGGCACCGCCGTAGCTGACGATGCCGCCGCCGCGGGCGATGCCGTGGCCGCGGGCGCGGCCGACGCCGCCGACGCGACCGCCGATGCCGCCAAGGACGCCGGTGCGGCGGTCGAGGATGCGGCCAAGGATGCCGGCAATGCGGTCGAAGGCACGGTGAACGCCGCCGGCGACGCCGCCAAGGCCGCGGGCGACAAGATCGCTGCGGAAACCAAGAAGGCCGAAGCCAACGACAAGAAGTAAGTCGCTGGCAGGCTTTCGCCTTGTTATGAAGGGGCTCCATCCGATGAGGATGGGGCCCTTTTTCGTGGGAGAGGCCACATGACCCCTCGCATCGCGTCCATCGCGGCGCTCGTGCTGCTCTTCGCCGCGGGGTGCAGCCGCACCGACAATGAGCCCGGCCCCGGCGGCGTCACCGTCAGCGAAGCCAAGGCGCTCGACGACGCAGCCGAAATGCTCGAAAGCCGCGACGGCGCGGCGGACGCGGATACGGAAGCCGGACGGTAGCATCGCCTCCTGCAACGCCCTTTCCACCGCGGCCGCCCCGTCCTATGCTGCCGCGGCTCCGCGACTGGCGCTGAAGATGGAGTCCCATCGGGAAGCGGGGTCCGGCCGATGGCCGGCGCGAGCCGCGCGCCTGGGTGATCCATTGCATGGCGAGGAGCATCCGCGTGACCGAAACCACCGCCCCCGAAAACACCCCCCAAACCACCATCGTCTTCCTTCTCTTTCCGGGCATCACCCAGCTCGACTTCACCGCGCCCGCGCAGGCATTGAGCCGCATGCCCGGCGCGGTGCTGGCCGGTGTAGCGGCAAGCCGCGCGCCGATCGCCACCGATAGTGGCTTTTCGATCGTCCCGACGCATGACTTCGCGGACTGTCCGCAGGCCGACATCCTGTGCGTGCCGGGCGGGCATGGCGTCGCCGCCGCGCTGGGCGATGCGGCGACGATCGCCTTCATCGAACGGCAGGCCACCGGCGCCCAGTGGGTGACGAGCGTGTGCACCGGCGCTTTCCTGCTCGGCCGCGCCGGCCTGTTGCAGGGGCGGCGCGCGACGACGCACTGGGCCTATGCCCATCTGCTGCCGCTGGTCGGCGCGGAGGCAGTGGATGCGCGCGTCGTCGAGGACGGCCGCGTCGTCACCAGCGGCGGCGTGACCTCGGGCCTCGATTTCGCGCTGACGCTGATCGGTCGTCTGCGCGGCCCCACGGTCGCGCAGGCGATCCAGCTGGCGATCGAATATGACCCCGCGCCGCCCTTCGCCGGCGGCCACCCCAACCGCGCGCCGCAGGCGGTGACGGCGGGGCTGAAGGCGCGCGTCTACGACGCGGCCGCCGCGCACATGGAAGCGGCGCTGCGGGCATGAAAAAGAGGCCGGAGGATCGCTCCCCCGGCCCCGATTTTCCAGCATATGTCGGCTGGGATGCGGGACTTAGAAGTCCATGCCGCCCATGCCGCCCATGCCGCCGCCGCCCATCGGCATCGCCGGCTTGTCTTCGGGCAGCTCGCTGACCGCCGCTTCGGTGGTGATCAACAGGCCGGCAACCGACGCCGCATCCTGAAGCGCGGTACGCACGACCTTGGTCGGGTCGATGACGCCGGCAGCCTTCAGATTCTCATAAGTGTCGGTCGCGGCGTTGAAGCCCTGATCGACATTGTCTTCGCGCAGCAGGTTGCCCGCGACGACCGCGCCGTCGTGGCCGGCGTTGGCCGCGATCTGGCGCAGCGGCGCTTCGATCGCCTTGCGGACGATGTCGATGCCGCGCGTCTGGTCGTCGTTGACGCCCTTCAGCCCGTCGAGCACCTTGGTCGCATAGAGCAGCGCAGTGCCGCCGCCCGAGACGATGCCTTCCTCGACCGCGGCGCGGGTCGCGTGCAGCGCGTCGTCGACGCGGTCCTTGCGCTCCTTCACCTCGACCTCGGTCGCGCCGCCGACCTTGATCACCGCAACGCCGCCGGCGAGCTTCGCCAGACGTTCCTGCAGCTTTTCACGGTCGTAGTCGCTGGTCGTGGTCTCGATCTGGGCACGGATCTGCTCGACGCGAGCCTTGATCGCGTCGGCTTCGCCGGCACCGTCGACGATGGTCGTGTTGTCCTTGTCGATGGTGACGCGCTTCGCCTGGCCCAGCATGTTCAGCGTGACCGATTCGAGCTTGATGCCCAGGTCTTCGCTGATCATCTCGCCCTGCGTCAGGATCGCGATGTCCTGCAGCATCGCCTTGCGGCGATCGCCGAAGCCCGGCGCCTTGACCGCCGCGACCTTCAAGCCGCCGCGCAGACGGTTGACGACGAGGGTCGCCAGCGCTTCGCCTTCGATGTCCTCGGCGATGATCAGCAGCGGACGGCCCGACTGTACGACCGCTTCGAGGATCGGAAGCATCGACTGGAGGTTCGACAGCTTCTTCTCGAAGATCAGAATATACGGATCGGCGAGTTCGACCGTCATCTTTTCAGGGTTGGTGATGAAATAGGGGCTCAGATAGCCGCGGTCGAACTGCATGCCCTCGACGACGTCGAGTTCGAATTCGAGACCCTTGGCTTCCTCGACGGTGATGACGCCTTCCTTGCCGACCTTCTCCATCGCCTCGGCGATCTTCTCGCCGACTTCGGTGTCACCGTTGGCCGAGATGATGCCGACCTGCGCGATTTCCGACGAGCCCGATACCGGCGTCGAGCGGGCGGCGAGATCCTCGACCACCTTGCCGACGGCGAGGTCGATGCCGCGCTTGAGGTCCATCGGGTTCATGCCCGCGGCGACCGACTTCATGCCTTCGCGGACGATCGCCTGCGCCAGCACGGTCGCGGTGGTGGTGCCGTCACCGGCCTTGTCGTTCGCCTTGCTGGCGACCTCGCGCAGCATCTGCGCGCCCATGTTCTCGAACTTGTCCTTGAGTTCGATTTCCTTGGCGACGCTGACGCCGTCCTTGGTGATGCGGGGAGCGCCGAAGCTCTTGTCGATCACGACATGCCGGCCCTTGGGGCCCAGCGTGACCTTGACGGCGTCGGCGAGGATGTCGACGCCCTTGAGGATGCGCTCGCGCGCGTCGCGCGAAAATTTAACGTCCTTGGCAGCCATTGGCTCGTTCCTTTCAAAGGCGCAGGAAACTGCGCAACTTCACTCTCAATTCGATGGACGGACTCAGGCGAGAATGCCGAGGATGTCCGATTCCTTCATGATCAGCAGCTCTTCACCGTCGACCTTGATCTCGGTGCCCGACCACTTGCCGAACAGGATGCGGTCGCCGGCCTTGACGTCGAGCGCGATGCGATCGCCGTCCTCGTCGCGGGCGCCCTCGCCGACGGCGACGATCTCGCCTTCCTGCGGCTTTTCCTTGGCGGTGTCGGGGATGATGATGCCGCCGGCCGTCTTTTCCTCGGCTTCGATACGGCGGACGAGCACGCGATCGTGCAACGGACGAAATTTCATGGATTTCCCTCCAGAAATGCGGATGACTGTCGTTCTTAGCACTCACATTGGGAGAGTGCTAACAGGCGGGCATATGGGTGGAGGGTCGTGGGGCGTCAAGGCGATTAAGGGAAATTTTTCGGATGCAAGTTACAGCAGCCAGATGGTGTGCGGAAATCGAATCGAACATGTCATTGAGCCCATCGACCTTATCGCCGCGCGCGAACATGGACACGTGCTTCGTGGAGCCTATCTCGACGCCTTTGCGCGGCTCGAAAATGCAGTCATGGATCAGATTGTCGAATTGGAGTCGGATGTTACGCCCAGTGCGCCGCTATCCGGCAAACTGAAAAAACTGGCGGAATCCAAAGGACGGTTCAACGACGGAAAGATGTTCAACGTGAAGCTTGAAGCGATATGTCGGCTAAATGAGGCGCGTGCAGATATTGTGCACGCCGTGCTAACTGTCATGGTCCGCTATGACGGCAAGAAATCCATGGACTACCGATTTGGTTTTCAAAATGCATGCGACAGCTCCAAGCCTCTCAAGATCGTTACAATAAACGATTTTAAAGAGATGGCCCAAGAAGCCATGCAATTGGCCGGTTGGCTTAAGAAACAGAAGGCAACAGCCCCAGCCGCTCCCGCATCCGCCAGCGCATGAGCAGCAGCGCGGCGACGACCACCAGTCCGACCGCGAGGCCGATCCAGATGCCGACGCCCTGAAGGGGGGTCCAGAAGCCGAGGTAGATGGCGGTGCCGTAGCCCGCGATCCAGTAGCCGCACACCGCGATCAGCATCGGGATGCGCGTGTCCTGCAATCCGCGCAGCACCCCAGCGGCGACCGTCTGCGCCCCGTCGAACAGCTGGAAGGCGGCGGCGATGACGAGAAACTGCATCGCGAAGCCGACGAGCGCGGCATTCTTCGCATCGTCCACATCGACATAGAGCGACAGCACCGTCGCTGGATAGAGCCACATGCCGAGCGCGGTCAGCCCCATGAAGCCGATGCCGAGCCCGAGCGAGGCGCGGCCGGCGAGCGCGATGGCGCGGCGGTCGCGCGCGCCATAGGCGAGCCCGACGCGGATCGTCGCCGCCTGCGCGACGCCGAACGGAATCTGGAAGGCGAGCGCCGCGACCTGCAGCGCGATCGTATGCCCGGCCAGCTGCGCCTCGCCGATCCGGCCCATCAGAAAGGCGGCGCCGGTGAACAGGCCCGCCTCGGCCAGGATGGTCAGGCCGATCGGGGTGCCGATGCGGACGATCTCGACGAAGCGGCTCCATTCGCTGCGCCACCAGTTGCCGAACAGAAGATAGCGCCGCAGCCGCCGGTCGCTCTGGATCACCACGACATAGGCGATCAGCATCGCGGCGCTGGTCAGCACACTCGACAGCGCCGAGCCGTGGAGGCCTAGCGCGGGCAGGCCGAGGTGACCGAACACCAACGTCCAGTTGCCGAGCGCGTTGACGAACAGCGCGAGGAAGGTGATCGCGGTCGCGATCGTCGGCCGCCCCAGCGCCGAAACGAAGATACGCAGCACGCTCGCCGCGATCATCGGCGCCATTCCCCACATCAGGATCAGCAGGAAACTGGCGGCGCGATGGGTCAATTCGGGGTCCTGTCCGGTCGCGCGCATGATCGGCCCGCCCGCGGCGCAGATGCCCATGAAGACGAGCGAGACGAGCAGGCTGAGCCACAGCGCCATGCGCACGGTGCGCCGCACCTCGCGCACGCTGTGCCTGCGCCGGCCGAGTTCGGCGGCGATCAGCGGTGCCGCGGCGCCGACCAGCCCGGTACCCGTCCACAGCAGAAGGCCGAAGATCGCGACGCCGAGCGACGAGGCGGCGAGCGCCGTGTCGCCGAGCCTTGCGACGAAGATCACGTCGATCGCATGGACGAGCATCTGGAGCAGGTTCGCGGCGGCCAGGGGCCAGGCGAGCGCCAGTGTTTCGCGGAATTCGACGCGGAATGTCCGCGGCGGTTCCGCGGTCAGGGGGTGGGCCTGATCGAGCATGGCCGGCCCGGATAAGCGCGGGGTTCCGGCGGTTCAATAGCGACGGGGCGAGACGTGCGGTTTGACGAGCGGGGGTGATAAAAAGGCCACAGCCGTTCCTCTCACCCCGGATTTATTCCATCCACATTGTCGTCATCTCGACCGCGAAGGCGAGGAAGGTCAGCGTCAGCCCGACCACGAACAACCGATAGGCGTAGGCGAGATAGCGATATTTACGCCGCGCGAGCACGACGCCATTCTGCCAGGTGTCGCGCAGCATCACCTCGTAGAGGTCCTCTTCGGTGCGCAGGCGCGCCTTGACCGCGGCGATGAATTCATCCTCCCCCATCTGCGCGAAATGGCCGAAGAAGAGGAGATTGCCGCGATCCTCGCCGTCGCGCGCGGCGGGTGGCGCCTTGCCGACGCGCGGCAGCACGGCGGAGATGGCGAGCAGCGCCGACAGGAAGGAAAAGGTCGCGAGGATCGCGAGCGGCGTCGTGAGCGCCCCCGCCCCGGCGCGCGCCTGTCCGATCGCGAGGGTGAAGACGACGAAGGTCGCGCCCATCAGGATCGACGCCTTCTGATCGGCCATCTGCGACAATTGCATCGTGATCTGCTGATTGGTGCGGACCAGATGGACCGCATTGGGCGGAAAGCCGGTCGCGGGCGGCGGCTCCACGCGTTCCGGCGCCTTTTTCGGCCGCTTCTCCGGTTCCTTGCTCATAGGCCATCCCCGATCATCGAACCGCACCAGCGATGGCATGCCGGGCGTCGATCGGCAAGATGCTGCCCGATTGCCGCCGCAATCGCTTGCCAAGGAACCATGGTCGCGGCATGTCCGCGCGATATTTCCACTTTTGGGACGCACCGAAATGAGCACCGCGCTGCGCGAGACGATTCACAGCCTGATCGAGCCGTTCAACAAGAAGGGCGTCGAACTGACCGACGCCACGACCTTTGCCGGCGACCTCGAATGGGACAGCCTGACCGTCATGGATTTCGTCGCCGAGGTCGAGGACAGTTTCGACATCATCATCAGCATGAACATGCAGGCGGAAATCGAGAATGTCGGCCAGTTGATCGCCGCGGTGGAGAAACTGCAGGGCTGACCTCTGCATCCCGGCGAACGCCGGTCTCCACCACCCTCGCGCAACCTGTCTGGACTCCGGCCTTCGCCGGGGAACATGGAAACGGAACATGACCGATCTTTTCTCGAAATTCGACCCGCTGATCGAGCAGCGCGCGGCGCTGCTGTCGACCGGCGTCACCGATCCGTTCAGCCTGGTGATGGAAAAGGTGCTCTCGCCCACCGTCGCGATCTGCAACGGGCGCGAGACGATCCTGCTCGGCACCTACAATTACATGGGCATGACCTTCGACGAGGACGTCATCGCCGCGGGCAAGGACGCGCTCGACAAATTCGGCAGCGGCACGACCGGCAGCCGTGTCCTCAACGGCACCTATCAGGGGCACCGGGAGGTCGAGGAGGCGCTGAAGGACTTCTACGCCATGGATCATGCCATGGTGTTCTCGACCGGCTATCAGGCGAACCTCGGCATCATCTCGACGATCGCCGGCAAGGGCGACTACATCATCCTCGACATCGACAGTCACGCCTCGATCTACGACGGCTGCAAGATGGGCGATGCGGAGATCGTCGCCTTTCGCCACAACGACATCGAAGCGCTGGAAAAGCGCCTGAAGCGCCTGCCGCCCGAGGCGGGCAAGCTCGTCGTGCTGGAGGGCGTCTATTCGATGCTCGGCGATGTCGCGCCGCTGAAGGAGATGATCCGCATCGCCAAGGAGAATGGCGCGATGGTGCTGGTCGACGAGGCGCATTCGATGGGCTTCATCGGCGAGCACGGCCGCGGCGTCGCCGAGGCGCAGGGGGTGATCGACGACGTCGATTTCATCATCGGCACCTTTTCGAAGAGCGTCGGCACCGTCGGCGGCTTCTGCGTGTCGAACCATCCGAAGTTCGAGATATTGCGGCTCGTCTGCCGTCCCTACGTCTTCACCGCCTCGCTGCCGCCGAGCGTCGTCGCGACCGCCGCGACGAGCATCCGCAAGCTGATGCACGGATCGAACAAGCGCGCGCACCTGTGGGAGAATTCGAAGGCGCTGCACAAGGGGCTGCGTGACCTCGGCTTCACGCTCGGCACCGACGAGCCGCAGTCGGCGATCATCGCCGTCATCATGCCCGACCTCGAAAGGGGCGCGATGATGTGGGAAGCGCTGCTCGAGGAAGGGCTTTACGTCAACCTAGCCCGCCCGCCGGCAACCCCCGCGGGCATGACGCTGCTGCGCTGCTCGCTGTGCGCCGAGCACTCGGCCGATCAGGTCGGCGAGATCCTCGGCCGCTTCGAGCGCGCGGGCAAGCGCACCGGCATTATCGGCTGAAACGAGCCTGCGCGCCGACCAGCGGATTCCTTTTCGGGGCGAACCGAGCATCGCACCGCATTCCAGGCGCTTCGCCGCTTTGCCGGGCCGCCGAATGCCGGTAAACAAGCGCGGTGTTCGAGCGGGATGGCGACAGTGAAAGCGAAAGCCGCCGGGAGCGCGTGCGCTTCTGGCTGACGGTCGGCGTCGGCACGATCCTGGCCGGGGTCGTCGCGGCGCTCGTGCTGCTGCTGATGCGCGCCAACGACAATTATGATCGCTCGCTCGGCTATCAGGCGCACAGCCTGGAGGTGATCCAGCAAACCCGCAGCCTCGACGCCGCGCTCGCCCGCGCCGAATCCGCTCTCGGCCGCTTCGCGGTCGGGCTGCAGAAAGAGGATGGGCGCATCTATCAGCAGCAATGGGGCCTCGCGCAGCAATATCTGGCGCTGCTTCGGCGCAACGTGCGCGACAATCCCAAGCAGGCCGAACTGGTGCAGCAGCTGACCGCCGAGCTCGCCCAGCGCGGCACGCAGCTCGGCGATGCGGCGCTCAGCGCCAATTATCGCCAGACCGTCGCGGCGATCTCCAAATATAATGCGGCCGGGCACGACCCGGCGCTCGGCCGCATCGACAAGCTGCTCACCGAGCTGATCCGCAACGAGCGCGCGCTGCTCAGCGAGCGCAACCGCATCGCCGCCTCCGACCGCGCGAGCCTGAACCAGGCGATCCTGCTTTTCTCGCTGCTCGGCGCGCTCGCGGCGGTGATCGCCATCGCGGCGAGCTTCTCGCTCGTGCGGGCGGAAAGCGAGCGGCGCATGGCGCGGCGCGAGCAACTCGCCGAGAGCGACCGCGCGATGCTGCTCGAAGCCGCGGTCGAGGAACGGACCGCCGAACTGGCGAAAGCCAACGAGGCGCTACGCGGCGAGATGGTCGAGCGCGAAGCAGCCGAGGCCCAGTTGCGGCAGGCGCAGAAGATGGAGGCCGTGGGCCAGCTCACCGGCGGCATCGCGCATGATTTCAACAATATGCTCGCGGTCGTCGTCGGCGGGCTCGAACTGGCCCAGCGCTGGCTGTCGGAAGCGCCCGACAAGGCGCAGCGCCACTTGGGCAACGCGCTCGACGGCGCCAACCGCGCCGCCGACCTGACGCGGCGACTACTCGCCTTTGCACGGTCGGAGCCCGCACGTCCCGAATTCACTCCCGTGGACGAGTGCATCGCGAGTTTCGCCGAGCTGATCGAACGCACGATCGGCGACCGGATCGCGCTGTCGCTCGACCTCGGCGCGGAAGAGCTCGCCTGCCGGCTCGACCGGCAGCAGTTCGAGAATGCGCTGCTCAACCTCGCGGTCAACGCGCGCGACGCCATGGACGGTCACGGCACGCTCGTCATCCGCACGCTGCGCGACAAAAGAGCCGAAACCGCGGCGCTCGCGGTGCAGGTGATCGACAGCGGCTGCGGCATGGCGCCCGAGGTGATCGAACGCGTGTTCGACCCCTTCTATACCACCAAGCCCGCCGGCCAGGGCACCGGGCTGGGCATGACGCAGGTCTTCGCCTTCTGCCGCCAGTCGGGAGGCGAAGTTCAGATCGCCTCGACCGTCGGCGAGGGGACAAGCGTCGCGATGCTGCTGCCAGTCGCGCGGCCCGGCGAGACCGCCGCGGCGGTGGCGAACGGCGGCAAGGCCCTCTCCAGCAGCCCGTCCCATGCGCTCGACATATTGGTGGTCGAGGACGACCGGCGCGTTCTGGCCGCGACGGTCGATGCGGTCGAGGAGCTGGGCCACCGCGCGGTCGCCTGCAACGATCCGCTGAAGGCCGAGGCGCTGGTCGCGGCCAACGGCGGGTTCGACCTGATCCTGTCCGACGTGCTGATGCCCGAACTCACCGGGCCGGAGATGGTGGAACGGCTCAAGGCGCGCTGGCCCGACCTGTCGGTGCTGTTCGTCACCGGTTACGCCGGCGACGCAAGCGAGATCGCGAGCTTCGGCGACCACGACGTATTGCGCAAACCCTTTACCCTCGCCGCGCTCGACCAGGCGATCCGCCGTTGCCGCGACGTTCTCGCGCCCGAACGGGCCGCGACTAGGCAGGAAGCCGCCGATGCGTCGGCGGCGACGCTCGCCCGTACCGCCCGTACGACATCGTCCTGAAGTGCCGGTTTTGATTGAATCAAAACCGGCACTTCAGATTGTTGTTTTGCCGTGTTTTCCGAGTCGTCAGGTGATTCCACCTGACTTGAAAACACTCTAACGGATCGCGCCGCTCCGCATCAGGCGCGGGACCAGCGTCAGCGCGGCGAGCAGCGGCCAGCGGCGCTGCCAGGGCTTGATCTCGATCTTCGTGCCCGCGTGGCGATTGATCTTCCACGCCAGATAGTCGATCCCGCCGGCATAGGTCAGGCTGGCCTTGGCGAGCCGCGCGATGCTGAGCGCCTTGCCCTCGATGCGGCGGCGCGTCCAGCCGCCGCTCGGCGCACCCACAGGGATGGCCGCGGCGGCGGCCTCGCCGAAATCGCGGTAGCGGTCGGGATCGGCGTCGACCACCGACTGCGCGCGGCTCGCCCGCTCGGCACGCAGCTCGACCGAATAGGTGAGTGAAAAGGCGCGGCGCCACCAGTCTAGGACCGATTCGCCGTCGAGGCGGCCGGCCGCCGCGAGCAGCGTCGGCGCCGCGCGCGCCACCGCCGCCGCCGCCTTGTCGCGCGCGGTGTCGTCGACCGCCCAGACGAGCCGCGACGGCTGCGCAAAGCGCGCCCAGACCGACACGTTGCGCGTTTCCGACCCGTTCAGCCGGTGGAAGTCGCTTTCGCTGAGCACGGCATATTTGGCCATCAGCCCGCCCGCCTGAAAGGGAAAGACGTTCGGCGGAATCAGCCGGTTGGCGAGCGCCATCCAGCGTTTCGGATAGGCATCGCCATAGTCGGAGACGATCAGGTAGAAATCGAGCATCAGCCCGTCGAGCTGCGTCTCGCGCAGACAGCTCCCATAGAAGAGCACCGCGCGTGCGCTGCCCGGATATCGGGCCGCGATCGCCGCCGCCATCGCCGCGACGCGCGGGTCGACGGGGAGCGCCAATTCTTCGCGGACGAGGCTGGCGATGTCGCGCACGGGCCGACGCTCAGGCTGCGAGACGCAGGAACGGCACCGGCTGGGTCGAAGTCAGGATGATCGGCCGGCCGCCCGAGGTTTCGAAAATCTCGCCGTCGAGGATGACGTTCGAGCGCTCGCCCTCGATATGGATTTCGTCGCCCTGCTGGAAATGCACGCCTTCGAGCGGCTTCTGCCCCAGCGTGCCGCGCCAGGCCGCGCCGAGCATGCGGAACAGCGCGCCGACGCTGCTGTCGGTCGCGAGCAGCTTCATATGGCCGTTGGTCCCATGGGCGTCGCTGGTGCGGATGCTGAGCAGCAGCTTTTCCAGCGTCGTGATGATCAGCAGCGAGAATTTGCCCTTGAACTCGCCCTGGCGGACGAGCGAGACCGTCATCGGCTGCGGCTTGGGCGGCAGGCGTCCGCCGCCGATCCCGAGCACCATCGCGAACAGGCCGAGAATCGCCGCGAGCACGTGCGACAGCCCGTTCGGCAGGCCGAGCGGATAGATACGATTGCGGCAATAGAGCATGACGTCGGCGAGATAGGCGCCGCCGAGAAACATGCCGAGCACCGGCCGCGCACCGCCGCTGTCGAGCGCGATAAGCTGGCGTTCGATGACATGATCCTCGAGCGATCCGGCCTCGACCAGCTCGACAACGCGCCGCAACGCCTTGATCGGGTCGCCCTCCGCGCCGAGGTCGAGCGCGATCAGGTTGGTCTTGCCGTTGGGCAGCACCGCGACCGGCGGCGGCGACCCGCCGAAATGACCGCCCGAATAAAGCTCGGTCAGCGCCGCCTGCACCGTGCCGTCGCCGCCGTTGATCGCGACGACCCGTGGCGAGACCATCGCGATGGTGCGGATCGCCTCGCCGATCTGGTCGACATGCTCGACCTCATAGTGAAAGATGTCGGGGTGCGCCGCGCAATATTCGCGCACGCGCGGCAACAGCGAACGGTTGCCCGTGGAGCGCGGATTGGAAAGAAGCGCGACGCTGGCCACTACCCCTCCATGCCTTTCCTAATCGACCGGTGCGAACGACAGGCCGCTGATATAGTTGAGCGTGACCGGCACGCGCTTGGTCGTGCCGCCGACCGCAAAGCTGACCGCCGCCAGCTTCGGCTTGCGCTTGAAGATGAAATCGGTGACCTTCATGTCGGGATTGCCCGACATGCCGCCGCCGTCGCTCTTGTCCGACTTGCCGTTGCCGTTGATGTCGTGGCGCACCGAGACGACGTAATTGCCCGGTGTCTTGACCGGCACGCAGACCTGCATGTTGCCCGACCGGGATACCGGAACATCGACCCGTTCCAGCCATTTGCGCTTTTCCAGATAGCTGCTGTCCGCATCGTAGATCTGGACGCGCAGCGTGCCGGTGTGCGCCTTGAAACCGCGCACGTCGACCAGCACCGCGGTCGCATTGCTGTTGCACAGATGGGCCGAGGGGCCCAGCGTCGCGCCCTGCGCGGCGACGGGCGCTGCCAGCGCTCCAACGGCGCCGACGGCGAGCATCGCGGCGAAAAACATTTTCGACATGACCTCAATTCCTCCAGAGGCTATAACCATGCCGGCGTTCGCTTGCGCACGCGCTGAAGCACACGCTGGCATGGGTCCCTGTCGCCCTTGACTCGGCATATTGGAAACATTTGCGGCCAAATCATGGTGATGGGGCGACGAAAGCTTGAATAGACTACCCGCCATCGACCGCTACATCGCGCGGCTCATCTTCTTCCCCATGCTCGGAACGCTCGTCGTGTCGGCGATGCTGCTGGTGCTGGAAAAGATGCTGCGCCTGTTCGATTTCGTCGCGACCGAAGGGGGGCCGGTCAGCGTCGTCTGGCGCATGCTCGCCAATCTGATCCCCGAATATCTCTCGCTCGGCATTCCGATCGGGCTGATGCTGGGTATCCTCCTGGCTTTCCGGCGGCTTGCGACCACCAGCGAGCTCGATGTGCTGCGCGGCGTCGGCATGAGCTTCGGCCGGCTGATGCGCATGCCCTATGTCTTTGCCCTGGCGCTGGCGCTGATCAACCTCGCGATCGTCGGCTTCATCCAACCCTATGCCCGCTATGCCTATGAAGGGCTGCAGTTCGAGCTGCGCTCGGGCGCGCTCGGCGCCTCGATCAAGGTCGGCGAGTTCACCAAGCTGGGCAGCCGCATGACGCTGCGCATCGAGGAAAGCTACAACGACGGCCGCAGCCTGCGCGGCATCTTCGTGCGCGGCGAGAACAAGGACGGGCAGCGCGTATCGGCCACCGCGGCGCAGGGGCAGTTCCTCGCCACCGACGATCCCGACACGATCATCCTGCGGCTGACCAACGGGGTGCTGATCCACGAATCGCCGAAATTTTCCGTGCCGCGCGTGCTGAGTTTCGACAATCACGACCTGCCGATCCCGCTGCCCAAGATCGAGGCGTTCCGCACCCGCGGCGGCGCCGACCGCGAGCTGACCATTCCCGAGTTGTTCGTCGTCGGCAACGACAAGGCCGAACCGCTGAAGACCCGCCTCGAATCGCGCGCCAATTTCCATTTCCGGATCGTCGAGGTGGCGTCGATGTTCCTGATTCCGCTGCTCGCGGTCGCGCTGGCCATCCCACCGAAGCGATCGACCAGTTCGCTAGGGGTTTTCCTGTCGATCGTGCTGCTGGTGACGCAGCACAAGATCAACCAATATGCCGAGGATATGGGCGCGCGCGGGACGATCGACCCGATCATCGCGCTGTGGGTGCCCTTCCTGCTGTTCGCCGCGCTCGCGATCTGGATGTACTACACCCTCGCGCATGTGCCGGGCGGGCAGCCGATCGGCGCGCTCGAACGCGTCGCCGCGAAGGCGGGGCAGCGCATCCGCGGCCTTCTCCAGCTCTTCCAGCGCAAGCAACGGCGCACCTGATGAATCAGCTTCATTTCTTCCCCTCGCGCACCATGGCGCTCTATGTCGGGCGCCTGTTTCTGGTGCGCAGCTTCGCGATCCTGTTCGCGCTGGTGCTGATCCTCCAGACGCTCGACCTGCTGGGGGAAAGCGGCAAGATACTGGCGGTCGCCGGCAACAGCGACAGCGACGTGTGGCGCTATGTCGGGCTGCGCTTTCCGCAGATCGTCGAAACCTTCCTGCCCTTTTCGGTGCTGCTCGGCACCATATTGACGCTCGCGACGCTCAACCAGAACAGCGAGGTGATCGCGATGAAGGCGTCCGGCATGTCGGCGCATCAGGTGCTCGCGCCGCTGTTCCTTGCCGCGCTGCTCGTCGCCGGGATCAGCTTCGCCTTCAACGAACGCATCGTCACCCGCGCGACCGCGGCGCTCAGCGCGTGGCAGAAGGTCGAATATGCGCAGATTCCGCGTGACACGGGGGTCCGCACCAACGTCTGGGTCCGCGCCGGCGACGACCTGATCAACGCCGAAACGGTCGAGACGAAGGGCGCGGCGGTGCTGCTCCGCAACGTCACCATCATCGAACGCAAGGGCGGCGTACTGGCGTCGATGCTGTCGGCCGACAGCGGCCGCGCGGTCGCGGGCGGATGGGAATTCACCGGCGCGCGGCGCTTCATCCGCCGATCAGGAACGGTCGAGCCGCTCGGCACCATCGTCGCCGCCAAGGGGGTGCGCCCCGACCAGTTCACGCTGGCGCAGGTCGATGGCGACGAACTGCCCTTCCTCGCGCTCAAGAGCGCGATCGACGACCTCGAGGTCGCGGGGCGGCCGGTCGACGCGCTGAAAGGCGTGCTGTGGCACAAGATTTCGGGGCCGCTGTCGGCGATATTGATGCCGCTGCTCGGCGCCGTTGCGGCCTTCGGCCTCGCGCGGTCGGGCAAGCTGTTCGTGCGCGCGATCCTGGGCATGGCGCTGGGCTTCGCCTATTTCGTCGCCGACAATTTCGCGCTCGCGATGGGCGACCTCGGCGCCTATCCGCCGTTCCTCGCGGCGTGGGGGCCGTTCATCCTCTTCGCGCTGATCGGCGAGATGATCCTGATCCGGACCGAAGAGTAGGATCGGCTGACCAGCTACAGCCGGGAAACCGACCTATCCCGCATCGTCACCCCGGACTTGATCGGGATATATACCCTTCAGGCAAGTAGGGAGTTGTTCCCCGGCGAAAGCCGGGGTCCATGCGGGGCAGCGTTGTGCCATCTGGACCCCGGCTTTCGCCGGGGAACAGTTACGTGTCGAGAAGGGATAATTGCCGACTTGATCCGGTGTCCGTTCACGCAGCGCTGAAAGAATGGATCCCGGATCAAGTCCGGGATGACGAACGGGGGCCCGAACCCGGAAACGCTATGCCGCCGCTCCGCCCTTTGCCGATCCCGCCACCAGGTTCATCACCAGCTTCGGCAGGCTGCGATAATTGGCCCGGTGATATTGCGAATCGGCGGGTAGCGCATCCTTCAGGCGGCGGTGCGCCTCGGGCAGCGCGTGATAGGGAACGCCGGGCAGCAGGTGGTGCAGCGCGTGATAGCGCAGGCCCACCGGCGCCCACAGTTCGGGCAGCAGGCCCGGCGGCGGGACATTGACGCTGTCGAGGAACTGCGCGGTCACGGTCAGCACCGCGCCGTCATTTTCCCACAGATGCGCGACGAGGGTGCGGATCTGGTTGAGCACGATGCTCGCCGCGGCGATCCCGCCGAAGATCAGCAGCGCGCGCAGCGGCACCCAGCCGAAGATGCCGGCCGCGACCAGCAGCGTCGACCAGGCCCAGGCCCCGCCCTCCTGCCACGCCCATTGGCGGCGGAATTCGCCCTCGGGCGACTTGCGGCGGAACACCGGGTTGATGATCAGCCCCGAATAGCGCTCGCGCACCACGCGGCGCAGCGGCGGGATCAGGAAGGACAGCGGCGTCAGCACCGCATAGCGGAAGACGAGCGCCAGCGGCGCAAAGGCCGCCGCGACGACGAACAGCGGCACCGTCCACGGCTTCATCAGCGCCAGCGGCAGATATTCGGGGTCCTCGACCGTGCCATATTTGGTGCGGTTGTGGTGCAGGCTGTGGATGCCTTCGTACATGAACGACGGGATCAGCAGCGGCACCCCGATCAGCAGGTTCCAGACGAGGCGGAAGCCCGGCAGCGTCTGCTTGCGGATATGGGTGATCTCGTGGATGAAGCTGCCCGCGCGATAGAGGGCGAGCACCGCGACGAACGCCGCCGCGAGCATCCACGGCGTCGAGGGCGCAAGGATCGCCGCCGCGACGCCGGCATAGCCGACAAAGGTCGAAGCGAGGAAATCGGCCCAATAGATGCGCGCGTTCGGCTGCACCAGGTCGCGCGTCAGCTCCGACGCGGCGCGGATCATCGCCATGTCGTCGGCAATCGCCGACTTGGGCGCCCTGGCGGCCTTCGCCGGCGCTTCCGTCGGGCCGGCATTCGCCGGCGCTTCCATCGGGCCGGCATTCGCCGGCGGGCGCGCGGGGGAGGTCGCGATCCGATCGGCAGAAGGATTGATCGTCGTCATAACGCGGTTTTCACCATCTTTTCGTGGCAGCATGATGGCCGAATGCGGGTCGCCAGCGCCACGCCTATGCCTTATTGGCTCGCCAGACATATAGGCACCATCATCCGGGAAACCACCCATGAGCGCACATCCGGCCGGCCCGATCACGATTCATCCCGTCGAGGGGAAGCACGACAAGCGCGAGTTCGTCGAGCTGGCCTTCCGCCTCAACCGCGGCGATCCGGCGTGGGTACCGCCGCTGAAGGGCGAGGTGTTCGCCCTGCTGACGCCGGGGAAGAATCCGTGGTTCGAGCACGGCAAGGCGCAATTCTTCCTTGCCCGGCGCGACGGACGGACGGTGGGGCGCATTTCGGCGCATATCGACTTCCTCGCACTCGAACAGCCGGCAGAGCAGGGCATGGGGCCCGGCACCGGCAACTGGGGCCTGATCGAGGCAGAGGATGCGGAAACCGCGCACGCGCTGATCGTCGCGGCCGAGGACTGGCTGCGCAGCCAGGGCATGCACCGTGCGCTTGGACCGCTGTCGATCTCGATCTGGGACGAACCCGGCCTGCTGGTCGAGGGCTTCGACACGCCGCCGACGATCATGCTCGGCCACAACAGCCCGCTCTATCGGGCGTGGATCGAGGCCGAGGGCTATCGCCCGGTCAAGAAACTCATCAACTATGCGGTCGAGATCATCGATGGCTTTCCGCCGCTGGTGAACCGCATCGTCGCGGCGGGCGAACGGAACGAGCGCATCCGCATCCGCCGCGTCGACAAGCGCCGCTTCGATGCCGAGGCACGACTGATCATGGGCATATTGAACGATGCCTGGTCGGACAATTGGGGGTTCGTGCCGCTGACCGACAGCGAGATCGCCTATATCGGCAAGAAGCTGAAGGACATCGTGTTCGAGGACCTGATCCGCGTCGCAGAGGTCGACGGCGAGGCGGTTGCCTTCATGATCGTGCTGCCGAACATCAACGAACTGCTGATCGACATGGACGGCTCGCTCCTGCCCTTCAACTGGGCGCGGCTGCTCTGGTGGCTGCGGAAACCGAAGAGCCGCCGGCTGCGCGTGCCGCTGATGGGGGTGGTCAAGCGACTCCAGAACAGCCGCATGGCGAGCACGCTCGCCTTCATGATGATCGAATATATCCGCCGCGACGGCGTCGCGCATTATGGCGCGCAGCAGGGCGACATCGGCTGGGTGCTCGACGACAATCAGGGGATGAACGCGGTCGCCGAAGCGATCGACGCAACCGTCAACCGCGTCTATCAGCTCTACGACAAGCCGCTGGCCTGACGCCGCGCGGTCAGGCGGCGGGATTGCGCGCGGTGACAATCCACGCGGCGCCGTCGATCAGCACCGACTCCTCGCCCGGCCGTTTCGCGAAGGCCGCCCGCACCGCGTCCGCCGCCTGCGCGCGAATCGCGTCGGGCTGATCGGCGAGCGCGCGCGACAAGGGGCCGACCTGGAACGCCATCTCGACCGCATCGTCGAGCGCCGCCGCGCGCGTGGTGCCGCGACCGAAGGGGACGAGATGGTCGAACGGCGCGAGGGCGACGTCGACGAAGCCCGCATCGGCCAGGATGCGCTCGACGCGGCCGCGGTCGCCGAAGGAGAAGGGGCCGGGCGCCTCCGGATCGGGCGGCGGAGGCGGCGTCACGATGTCGCGGATCGCGCCCATCGGCAGGCGCACCCAGTCGTTCTCGGCCGCCGTCCGCCAGCAGACGAAGGCGAGCCGTCCGCCGGGCTTCAATGCGCCGCGCATATGCGCGAACGCTGCCGCCGGGTCGTCGAAGAACATCACGCCAAAGCGAGAGAAGAGCAGGTCGAACGCCCGTTCGGGCACGGTGCCGCTGCCGGCATCGGCGATCTCGAAGGCAACCGGCGCACCCGGCGGCAGGCAGGCACGGGCGCGGGCGATCAGCGGCTCCGAAATATCGACGCCCAGCACCCGCCCCTGCTCCCCGATGCGCGCGGCGAGCGCGAAGCTCGTCGTTCCGGCGCCGCAGCCGATGTCGAGCACCTGCTCGCCGGTCCGGGGCGCCGCCGCCGCGATCGCCGCGTCGCCGAAGGCCGCGAGCATATGGTCGAGCCGCGCCTGGTTGGCGACCCAGCGCTCGCCGCCTGGACCGTTCCAGTCAGCGACCTGATAGCTGTTCTTCGCTGTCATTCCGATCTCCTTGCCGCCGTGTCGGGGTGATGGTTCTAGGGTCAGGACCCATTAATTTGCGGTTCGAGGCGTCGAAATGGCGAAGATATCGGGCTTGGGCGGACGCAGCGGGTAGCATCGCTACCCGCAAGGCCGCACGAGCCTGAGATCGAAGCCATTTCGACGTCCCTGCGGGATTTGACCGATTTTGCCCATGGCTTCGTCGGCAAGTCTTGAAATATCGACATATTCCTGCGCCTTGCCTTCTCGCCCTGAGCAAAATCGCTTCAAACCTCGAACCGCAAATTAATGGGTCCTGACCCTAGCGGAACAGCGCCCAGGTCGGCGCGTGGTCGCTGGCTTTCTCGCGGCCGCGATAGTCCTTGTCGACCTGCGCGTCGACCAGCCGGTCGGCCATCGCGGGGCTGAGCAGCAGATGGTCGATGCGGAAGCCATGGTCGCGCTGCCAGCCGCCCGCCTGATAGTCCCAGAAGGTCCAGACATGCCCCGCGGGATGGCGGCTGCGCAAAGCGTCGGTCCAGCCGTCGCCGAGGATGCGGAACCAGGCATCGCGCGAATCGGGCTGCATCAGCGCGTCGTGCGCCATCGCGCGCGGGTCCCACACGTCGTCGTCGTGGGGAATGACATTATAGTCGCCAGCGAGCACGGTCGGAATCTCGGCCGCCAGCAGCGCCTTCGCGCGCTCGCGCAGCCGCGTCATCCAGCGCAGCTTGTAATCGAATTTCGGTCCCGGCTGCGGATTGCCGTTGGGGAGATAGATCGACGCGACGCGCACGCCGCCGACGTCGGCCTCCAGATAGCGCGACTGCTCATCCTCTTCCTCGCCCGCGAGACCGCGCTGGACCTCGACCGGCTGCGTGCCGCGCGCGAGGACCGCGACGCCGTTGAACCCCTTCTGCCCATGGTAGAGCGCGCCATAGCCCGCGGCCTCGATCTCTGCCGTCGGGATCGTCTCGTCGCTCGATTTCAGTTCCTGAAGACAGACGATGTCGGGCTGCGTTTCGTCCAGCCATTCGACGAGGCGCGGCAACCGCGCCTTGATTCCGTTGATGTTGAAGGTTGCGATCTTCATCGCGCCGCTATGGCAGGAAGCCGGTCGCTTAGAAAGAGCCTCAGACCGAGAAGCTCGACCCGCAACCGCAGCCCGAGGCGGCGTTGGGATTCTCGACCTTGAACGACGATCCGCCCAGCGAATCGACGAAATCGACGGTGCAGTCGCGAATCAGGTCGATGCTCACCGGATCGACGACCAGCTTCACGCCGTCGGTTTCGGTCACGACATCATCGGCCTCGATGCTGTCGGCGAGGCCGAAGCGATAGGTGAAGCCCGAGCAGCCGCCGCCGTCGACGGCGAGGCGAAGCGCGGGGAGCGCGCCCGCCTTGCGTTCGGCGATCCAGCGGATGCGCGCCGCCGCGGCGGGCGAAAGGGTGATATCGGACAGGGTCGAGGCCATATCGGCAAGATAGGATGTTCGGCGCAAATGAAAAGGGCGCCGCGACCTTATGGCCAGCGGGCGCCCCCTCCTCTCCGACCCATAGAAATTCAGTCTTCGGGACCACCCATCGCGAGATGATCGCCCGTCAGCGCCGCGATCGCCATCGAATCCGACCGGACGAAGGGCAGCGGATTGACTGGCGCGCCGTCGATGCGGACTTCATAATGCAGGTGGTTGCCGGTCGAGCGGCCCGTCGAGCCGACATAACCGACGATCTCGCCCTTCTTCACCTGCTGTCCGGGCTGGACGATGAAGGAGGACATGTGGCCGTAGCGCGTCTGGATCGCGTTGCCATGTTCGATCTCGACGTAATTGCCGTAACCGCCGAGGCGCTGGGCGCGGCCGACGATGCCGTCGGCGGTGGCATAGATGGGGGTGCCGTGGGGGGCGGGAATGTCGATGCCGTTGTGGCGCGCGACGCGGCCGGTGATCGGATGGACCCGCATGCCGTAGGAGGAGGAAAGCGACATCTGCTCGATCGGGCGGCGCGACGGCACGGCGACGCCGAGGCTCGCGGCCAGACCGGTATCGAGGCGCTTCCACGCCTGAAAGAGCGCGCGTGCCTCGCTGTCCTCGGCGGGGGCCGGAACGCCGGCGGTGAAGCTGTCGTCATCGGGTTCGTCGGGAACCACGATCCCCGCGTCGGCGCCGGTTTCGGCGGCGTTGGCCGCCGCGGCCGTTCCCATCAGGGCTGCCGCACCAACAATCAGGCCATGGTGAAACTTTTGCGCCAGTGAAGCGTTCAGCACGTATCGACCCCGCATCTGTCCTGTCGCCAACGGTCAGGCCGCTGGTGCCGGTTGTTCTTGTGGATGGGATGCAATCCCTGCCCGCGAGGGGTTCTGCGTGGTCGATCCTTACGAAGCAATGACCGCGTAGTATTCTTGCGTTAAACCGGCATCGCGGCGCGCCGAGTCGTTGAACGGCGGCTTCAACACCCCCCGAAATCGCGATTTTACGAGGCTTTGCCACGTCGCCGCCGGCCCGAATCCCCGTTCGGCGCACAGCCAGTTGAACCAGCGCGTGCCCGCCGACACGTGGCGAATCTCGTCGGTATAGATGCGCGACAGGATGCGCGCCGACGCCTCGTCCCCGGCGCCGCGGAACCGGTCGATCGTTGCGGGGGTGACGTCGAGCCCGCGCGCTTCGAGCACCATCGGCACGATCGCGAGCCGCGCCAGCGCGTCGTCGGCGGTCGCCTCCGCCGCTTCCCACAGCCCGGCGTGCGCGGGCAGCGCGCCATAATGGCTGCCGAGGCCGGCAAGGCGCCGGTCGAGCAGCGCGAAATGCATCGCCTCGTCGGCCGCGACGCCGATCCAGTCGTCGACGAAGCCGCGCGGAAACGCGCCGCCGAAGCGGCCGACCAGATCGACGGCAAGGTCGATCGCGACGAATTCGATATGCGCGAGTGCGTGCAGCATCGCGATGCGGCCGCGTTCCGACCCGCCGCCGCGCCGGCGCGGCATCCGGCCGGGCGCCAGCAGTTCGGGCCGCTCGGGCCACGCCGGCCGGTCGGGCATGGCGACGTCGCAGCGATGGACGAGTTCTCCGCGCCGCCAGGCCCGCGCGAACCCCCGCGCCGCGCGGCGCTTGGCGTGCGGGTCGGCGGTCAGCAGCACCGCGCGCGCAGCTTCGCCCAGCGTGGTCACGTCCTCACCTCAATTCCGTCGGGTCGCGCGAGAGACGGTCACAGCGCCTTCGCCGCCTCCAGCACCGCGTCGGCATGGCCCTTGACGCGCACCTTGCGCCAGACCTTCGCCAGCTTGCCGTCGGCGCCGAACAGGAAGGTCGACCGCTCGATCCCCATATAGGTGCGGCCGTAATTCTGTTTCTCGACCCAGGTGCCGAAGGCTTCGCACACCGCGCCGTCTTCGTCCGAAGCCAGCCGGACGGTCAGTCCATATTTGTCGCGGAACTTGCACAGCTTCGCCGGCGCGTCGCGCGACACGGCCAGCACCTGCGCGTTCAGATGCGCGAAATCGGGGGCGAGACGGGTGAAGTCCTGCGCCTCGGTCGTGCAGCCCGGCGTGTCGGCCTTGGGATAGAAATAGACGACCAGCGGCGCGCCTTTCAGGCGGGCGAGGTCGATGGTCGCGCCGTCGGCGTCGGCCAGCGTCACGGGCGGGATCGCATCGCCGATCGAAAGTCCGCTCATCCTTGCTTCTCCTGCTGCGGCGGGCGAATCGAGGCCCACCAGTCGGCCACCTCCTGCCGCGCCGCGTCGTGCGCGGCAAGCAGTTGCGGCCAGCCCGGCTCGCCGCAGGCGCTGGCGACGAGCTGGCGCGCGGCGGCGGCCGGCGGCTCGCCCGCGGGGGCGGTGAGGCGCAGCATCACCAGCATCCGCGCGAGCAGGTCGTGCGCCGCACCGATCCCCTCTGGCGCCAGCCCCGCCGCCGTCAGGCAGGCGAGCGCCTCGCCGATCCGGGGATCGTGGCAGCGGCCGCCGGCAAGCTGCGCCACCTGCATCGCGAATTCCAGGTCGACGAGACCGCCCGGCCCGCCCTTGATGTCGAGCGGTCCGGCGGGCGGCTTGTGCGCGGCGATCTTGTCGCGCATCCCGGCGGCGTCGCGTGCGACGTCGCCCGGATCGTGCGGGCTCGCCAGCACCTCGGCGACGACGCGCGCGACCGCGGCGCGCGCGTCGTCCGAGCCATAGACCGGCCGCGCGCGAAGCAGCGCCATATGCTCCCAAGTCCACGCCTCTTCGCGCTGGTAGCGCTCGAAGCTGTCGACGGTGACGACGAGCGGCCCCTGCGCGCCTTGCGGCCGCAGCCGCGTATCGACGTCATAAAGCTTGCCCGCCGCGGTCGGCACCGACAGCGCCGCGGTCACGCGCTGCGCCAGCCGATTGTAATAGGTCGTCGCGCCGAGCGGGCGCGGCCCGTCCGATTCGGCGAGATGGTCGCCGGTGAACAGATAGATGAGGTCGAGATCGGACGCATGCGTCAGCGCCCGCCCGCCAAGCCGGCCGAGCGCGAGCACCACCAGTTCGCTGTCGGGGACGCGCCCGTGCGCGGCGACGAACTCGGCGACCGTCGCGTCGGCCAGCACCTGCAGCGCCGCTTCGGCGAGGTCGGCATAGCCGCGCGCGGCGACGAGCGGATCGGCCGATCCTGCGATCAGTTGCACCCCATAGGCGAAGCGCCGTTCGCCGACGCGGTCGCGCACCCGGTCGAGCAGCCGCTCGTAATCGAGCCCCGCCAGCCCCGGCGCCCATTCGGCGAGCAGCCCGTCCTTGTCCATCGGCGCCTCGAACGCGCGCTTGTCGATCAGCCCCTCGATCAGTTCGACGCGCGCGGCGAGCGCATCGGCGAGCGTCGGGGCGAGCGACAGGATGCGCGTCGCGACCCGCGCCAGCGCCGGCTGCGCGGCGAGCAGGTGGAAGAAATTGATCGCGCTCGGCAGACCCGACACCAGCGTATCGAACCGGCGCAGCGTCGCGTCGGGGTCGGGCGAGGCGCCCAGCGCCCCGACCAGTTCAGGCAGTGCCGTTTCGAGCGCTTCGAGCGCCGCCGGGCTGCGCAGCGCGCGCAGCTTGCCGCTGCGCCATTCGGCGATCGTCCGCAGCGCGGCATCGGGCGGATCAAACCCCGCAGCCGCCAGCGCCGCCGCCAGTTCGCCGTCGTCGCGCGGCAGGCCGCCCGGCGCCGCGCGCTCGGCGACGAGGCGATCGTAGACGGCGCCGACGTCGGCGACGACGGGTTCGAGCGCGGCAAGCAGCGCCGCGCCGTCGGCCAGCCCGTCGAGACGCGCCACGCCGTCGAGCGCGGCGGGCTGCACCGGCAGACTGTGCGTCTGCTGATCCTCGACCATCTGAAGCCGGTGCTCGATCCGCCGCAGCACCGCATAATGGTCGGTCAGCCGCTCCGCGACGTCGGGGGCGACCCGGCCGGCGCGGGCGAGCGCGGCGAGCGCGTCGACCGTCGCCGGCACGCGCAGCGACGGGTCGCGCCCGCCATAGATCAGCTGGTGGACCTGCGCGAAGAATTCGATCTCGCGAATCCCGCCGCGTCCGCGCTTGAGGTCGTAGCCGGGGCCAAGCGCCTGTCCCTGCGCGAAATGATCGCGGATGCGGTCGCTCATCGCGCCGATTTCGCGAAGCTGCCGGAAATCGAGGCTGCGCCGCCAGATGAAGGGCTGGATCGCGGCGAGGAAGCGCTCGCCGAGCGCACGGTCGCCCGCCGAGGCGCGCGAGCGGATGAACGCCGCCTGCTCCCACGCCAGCGCCTGCGATTCATAATAGGAGATGGCGGTGCTTTCGGGCAGCACGATCGGCGTCACCTCCGGATGCGGGCGCAGCCGCAGGTCGACGCGCAGCACATGGCCGTCGGCGGTGCGCGCCGACAAGATCTCGACCATCCGCCGCGCGATGCGCACCGCCGCTTCGTCCGGATCGTCGCGCGACCGGCGCGGCAGCGTCGCGGGGTCGAAGATCAGGATCGGGTCGATGTCGGAGGAATAGTTGAGTTCGTGGCTGCCGAGCTTGCCGAGCGCGATCACCGCCAGCCCGCGCGGCGCCTCGTCGGGGACGCGCTCGGCAAAGGCAGCGGCGAGCGCGGCGTCGCAGGCCGTATCGGCAAAGGCGGTCAGGTGCCGCGTCGTCGCCGCGACGTCATGCTCACCCGACAGGTCGCCGAGCGCGAGCAGCAGCGCGATCCGCCCGCGCCACTGGCGCAGGCCGCGCATGATGTCGTCGCCGGGCGCGGGCGGCGCGACCCGTGCGAGCGCGGCGTCGGTCCCCTCGTCCAGGAAACGGGCGACATCGCCGGGGTTGATCTCGGCCAGCCGGGCAAGGAAAGGCGCGTTGGCGGTCAGCCGGTCGAGCGCGGACTGACGGGAGGCGGGAGGGGCGGTCATCGTCCGCCGCTATCACCCGTGCCGCGATCCTTTACAAGACGCACGGAATCCCGGCTGCGAGCGATTTCTCAGCCTTTGTCATTCCCGCAAACGCGGGAATGACAGGATCGGGAGAGACGCGGCATCCCTTCCCCATCGAGCCTTCCCCATCGAGGCGGCGTCAGGCCGGAACCGTGCTTTCGTCGAAGAACAGCACCTGCGAGATGGCGGCGCGCAGCGTCGCGGGCTGATAGGGCTTGGTGAGCAGGAAGGCGGGCTCGGGCCGGTCGCCGGTCAGCAGCCGTTCGGGAAAGGCGGTGATGAAGATGACCGGCACGTTCATCCCGGTGAGGATTTCCTGCACCGCCTCGATCCCCGAGCTGTTGTCGGCGAGCTGGATGTCGGCGAGCACGAGACCGGGGCGGTGCTCCTGCGCCTCGGCGACCGCCTCGGCATGGGTGGTCGCCACCGCGACGACCTCGTGCCCCAGGTCGCGCACGATCATCTCGATATCCATCGCGATGATCGGCTCGTCCTCGATGATCAGGATGCGCGCGCGGGTCTGGCGGTCGATCTCTTCCATCGCGTCGGCGATCAGCGCCTCGACCGCGGCGGTATCGCGGCCGATGATCCGGCCGGTTTCGGCGGTGCTGAAACCCTCGACCGCGGTGAGCAGCAGCGCCTGCCGCGCAAGCGAGGGAATCCGGCTGAGGCGCGCGTCGGCGATCGCCAGATCGGACGCAGCGTCGGGATCGGGCGCAGCCGCCTGTTCGGCGGCGAGCCCGAAATTGTCGTGGACCATGCGATAGAGCTGGATTCGCAGTTCGCCCGAGGGGTCGACCGCATCGGGATGCGCGACGAGCGATTCGAGCAGCCCCGCGACCAGCGCGTCGCCGGCCTGCTGGCTTCCCGAAATCGCCCGGCCATAGCGTCTCAGATAGGGAAGATGCGGTGCGATAGCCTGGCCCAGCGACATAGAGTATCTCCTGTAGCGGGCTGAAACCCGCAGAAAAGCAGGCGAACGGCGCAAAATGTCGCCGTCCGCCGAATTATTTCACCACATGGGAACGATTTAGCCCTAATTTGGTTTCCAAGGGAAGGAAAACGCGCCATTGCAGTTTGATGAACGCGCGGTTAGCAAAAGGCCCCATGTCCAGCGGATGCATCGACAATGTCGTCTGAACCCGGCGTAGCGCCCAAGAAAACGGCCGGGAAAGACGCCGGAAAGAAAATCCCCAGGAAAGCGCAGGACGTGAACATCGCCCTGCGCCGGGCTTACGAGTCCGCGATCGACGAAACGATTCCGCAATCGATGCTGGACCTGCTCGACAAGCTCGATTGACAGCGGCCGCGCCGCAGTCCCCCTTGACCACCTTATAGCATTCGGTCCCCGACTTTCGCCGGGGACCGTGCCTGTTTCAACTTTATGCTCTCCGCTGACAGGCGGCCTATGCCGGCCTGCTCCGATCGGGCAGGCGTCGGGCGGAGGCGCTCATTTCACCGTGCGGCCCGTCACGGATTTCAACACTTTCAGCGTGTCGTTATAGCGGTCGGCACTGGTCCGGCTGCCCAGCACCGCGACGTGGTAGCGACGTCCGTCGATACTGACCTCGGTCAGCAGACAGGAGTGGGCGCTGCGATTGGAGCCGGTCTTGATCCCGGTGACCCCCGGACGGCCGAGCAGTTCGTTGGTGTTGTGCCATGCGACGCGGCGTTCGGCGCCAGATGCGGTCCGCGCCATGGTTTCATGGTCGCGCGTGCCGACGACCTGGCGCACCAGCGGATTTGCCATCGCAGCCCGGGCGAGGATCAGCTGGTCGCGCGCGCTGCTCGTCCGGCGATCGGGATCGAGCGCATCGCCGAAGGCCGAACTGTAGCGCGTCTGGGTCATGCCGAGCGCCCGCGCTTTCCGATTCATCGCCGCGACGAAGGCCTTGTAGGCCGAGGCGGGAGTCGCATCCACTCCCGCCGCCACCATCGGCGCCCCGAAATGGATCGCCAGCATGTATCCGGCGTCGTTCCCCGACGGCAGCATCAGGCCGTAAAGCGCTTCGCGCACGCTGATCCGTTCCCCGGCGGCAAGCCCGGTCTTGGTCCCGCCGATCGCCACCGCGCGTTCGGCAAAGCTCAGTTCCTCGTCGAGAATGGCGGGCTGCGCGGCGGCCATTTCGGAGACGACGAGCAGCGTCATCAGCTTGGTGACGCTCGCGATGTTCGAAGGCCGCTCCAGCTCATGCGATGCCAGCACCTCGCCCGTTTCGGCATCGGCGACCGCCCAGGCCGCGGCGGTCACGCCCTCGACGGCAGCCGCTTCGGCGGCATGGCCCACCGACGGGGCGAGCAACGGACCGCTGGCCGCGACGAGCGCCGCCATCATCACCGGCCGACAGGCGGCGCGAATTACTGTGCGAATATCCATGATTCTTCTCCCTCTCGATTCTCTATTCGACCGCGGCCGCGTTGCCGCGCGAACCATAGGATTGCCCCGGCGCATCGCCGCCCCAGGCGATCAGTGCCAGATCGTCGAGCAGCGCCCGCGACGCCCCTTCTATGCGCAGCAGCGGCCGCAGCGGCTGCGCGGGGGTGTCCGCACCGCGATCGAACTCGAAGCGGAACGGCTGCCAGCCGCCGGCCGCGATCCGCTGCGTTCCGGCGGACTGCCGCGGCGCATTGGCCAGCGCGCTGGTGCGTCCGCTGCCTTTGCGCTGTTCCTGGATCAGCAGTTCGAGCGTCGCCGGCGCGTCGAGCTTGACCCAGCCGGTGAAGGTCAGCCGGCGCTCGGCAACGGGCCGAAAGAAGACCTTGGGTCCGACCGTCGCAGCGCCCGCACCGGGGACCGACACGGCGAGCGCGGCACGGCCCGCATGGGCATCACGATCGAAATCGATCGCCCCGCCCTCGACGCTCCAGCTCCGATCGCGGGCGTCCCCGAAGCGCACCGCCTCGAAATCGCCGCGCGCCAGCAGGTCGTGGCCCGCCGCGACCGCGTTGTCGCGGCAGGCCGCTGCGGGCCGGTAGAGGTCGTAGCGAAAGACGTTGAGGCCGCTGCCGGCATCGGCGGCGCAGCGCTGCGGCGGTGCGAGCGGCGCCGACGGCTGGATGACGCCATGCCCCCCGACGATCCCGATCCGCGTCCCGCGTTCGGCCGACAGGTCGATGATCCGGCCGAGCACCGCCTGACGCATCCCGCCGACCGCCGGGACCGGGCGATAGTCGAGGATCTGGATCGGGACCATTTCGGCGCGGAACAGCCGGTCGCCGTCCATCCAGACGCGGAGCGCGAAGCTGGCATGCGTCTCGGGGAAACTCTGGTCGAAGAGGAAATTGCCGAGCGAATAGGCGATCAGGCGTCCCTTGTAGAGTTCGAGACCGTGCGCGACGTGCGGATGATGCGAGACGACGAGCGCGGCGCCGGAATCGATCGCCAGCTTCATCCGCCGCTCGCTGATCGCGGTTGGACGGGCGCTATATTCGGTGCTGCCGTGATATTGGACGATCGGCGTGCGTCCCGCGGCGACCTCTCCGCGCACCGCCGCCTCGATATTGGCGTCGCTGCCCAGGGCGGCACCGCCCTTGCCGCTTTCGGCGACCTGGTTGGGCTCGACATTGCCTTTCCAGCCGACGAAGCCGAGCATCGACCAGGCGCGCCCGCCGACCGAGAGGCGCGCGGCCTTCAGCGCCTCCGCCTCGTCGCGGCCGGCGCCCGACCAGGGCATCCGCACCGCATCGAGCGCGACGAGCGTCGAGGCAAGGCCGGGTTCGACATAGTCATAGACATGATTGTTGCCGAGCGTGACATAGTCGATACCCGCATCGACCAGCGCCCGCGCGGCGTCGCTGTGCGTGTAGAAGACGACCGACTTGCCCGGCGAATTGCCGAGGTCGCGCGTCGCCAGCACGGTTTCGAGATTGACCGAAGCCAGATCGGCACCGGTGAAATAGGGCTTCATCGGATCGAGCAGCCGCGCCATGTCGGCGGCGCGGTTCGCCTCGCGGATCACCGTCGGCTCGCCATCCAGCGGCGCCTCGAAGCGGCGCCCCATCATCACGTCGCCGCCGAAGAACATCTCGATGCGCCCCGGCGCGCGTGCCACCGCCTCGACCGCCGGCAGGACGATGTTGCCATCGGCCGCGGCGACCTCGCTCGCCGCGAAAGTGGAGACGGCATCGAAGATGGTGGGGCCCTTCACGGTCAGCCGGTAGAGATCGGCTTCACCGATCCGGCCCGACAGGCTGCCGTCCGGCGCGATGCCGACAGGATCGCCGTTGACGCGAACGTCGAGCGCCGCCAGTTCGCTGGCGCCGCCGACGATCCGCACCTGTCCCTTGACCGTCTGCGTGACGGGCGCAGCGGTTGCCGCCGCCGGCGCGGCGACGGACGCCGTGCAATGGCTGGCGCCGAACGCCGCGATCAGGGCGAGGGCCGCCGATGCCAGAAACCGCATATGTCTTCCTTTCGCGGGGGATCAATGATGAAGTGGGAGGTCGATCGTGCGCGCAACGCCGTCGCGGCGGTGATCGGCCGCGCCCTCGAAACGGCCGTCGCGGATCAGGACGCCGTGGAGCCCCGAATCCTCGCCCGACCCAGCGCGCACCGCGACGCCGCGCGCCGCCATCGCCGCGCGCAACGCGGGCGCGAAGCGGCTCTCCTCTCCGGCAAAACCGGGCCCGCGCGCGACGAGATTGGGCAGCGCGAACGCCTGGTCGAGCGGCAGATGCCAGTCGATCGCGCCGATCAGCGCCTTCGACACATAAGCGAGGATCGCATTGCCGCCCGGCGAACCGATCGCGCCCGCAAGGCGGCGGTCGCGGTCGAGGATGATCGTCGGGGTCATCGACGAACGCGGCCGCTTGCCCGGCGCAATGGCATTGGGGCCGCTGGGCACGAAAGAGAAATCGGTCATCTGGTTGTTGAGGAAGAAGCCGTCGACCATGCGGCCCGAACCGAAGAAGCTTTCGACCGTCGTCGTCATCGACACCGCATTGCCGTCGCCGTCGACGATCACGAAATGCGAGGTGCCCGGAACCTCGGCCGTCGCATCGATGCGCATCGCCACTGCCCCCGGCGGATGCCCCGCCTCCGGCACGGGGCCGGCACGGTCGCCGATCAGCGCCGCGCGCGCCGCGACATAGGCGGGATCGAGCAGCCCCTGGACAGGCACGTTCGCAACGTCGCCGACATAGGCGTCGCGATCGGCATACATCAGCCGGCTCGCCTCGGCATATTTCACCCACGCCACCGGGTCGTCGGGGCCGCGCGCGGCGATGTCGGTGCGCTCGACCATCGCCATCAACTGGAGCAGGCCCACCCCGCTCGAGGGCGGCGGCGGCACGCAGAGGACATAGACGCGGTAGTTGCCGCACAGCGCCTGCCGCACGACGGGCCTGTAGGCGGCGAGGTCGGCCTCGGTCATGCTGCCGGCGAGCGTGCCCTCATGCAGCCGCGCGACGATGCGCCGCGCGGTCTCGCCGCGATAGAGGGCGTCCGGACCTTCCACCGCCAGACGATGGACGAACGCCGCATAGGCGGGATTCTTCAGCGTATCGCCGGCGCGGACCTTGCCGCCGTGACCGTCGCTGAAATAGCGCAGGACATCGGGAGCGCCCGCCTGCGGATAGGGACCGTGGACGAAGCGTTCGAGCCGCTTCGTCACCGTGAAGCCTTCGCGCGCGACCCGCTCGGTCTCACCGAACAGATCGGACCAGCCCAGCTTTCCGCGCGCCTTCTGCGCCATCGCGAGCATCGCGACCGCGCCGGGAACGCCGGTGGCGCGGCCGCTGAGCACGGCGGTCTGGAACGGAAGCGGCCTGCCGCCGTCGTCCAGGAACATGTCGGGCGTGGCGCCGGCGGGTGCGACCTCGCGCCCGTCGTAGACGGTGACCGCCTTCGTCGCCGCGTCGTAATGGACCATGAAGGCGCCGCCGCCGAGACCCGAGCTTTGCGGCTCGACGAGCCCCAGCATCGCCTGGACGGCAACGGCCGCATCGATCGCATTGCCGCCGCGCCGCAGCACGTCGAGGCCGGCCTCGACAGCGAGCGGGTGGGCGGCCGCCACGAACGCCTGCCGCGCCGCCTGCTCGCCCGCGGGCGATGCCGCCGATTGCGGCGGCGACGCGGGTGCACAGGCCGCGAGCAGCGCCGCGGCGGCGAGAATCCAGCCGCGGATCATGGCTCGACCGCCAGCGCGCCCGGCCGGCGCGGATCGGCGGCGCCCAGGAACAAGCCCTTGTCGATCATGATCGACTGGGCGCTGCCCATCGTCTCTCCGCTGACGACCGGATGCCCCATCGCCTTCAGCGCGGCGACCGTATCGGGATTGAAATTGGGCTCGACGCGCAGCGTGTTGACCGCGCCCTGATAGATGCGCGGCTGGTGCGTCGCCTCGGCGATGTTCATGCCATGATCGATGACGTTGACGATCAGTTGCACCATCGAGGTGATGATCGTCGAACCGCCCGGCGTACCGGCGACGATCCACGGCTTGCCGTCCTTCATCACGATCGTCGGCATCTGTGTCGACAGCATCCTTTTTCCCGGTTCCATCGCGTTGAGCGGCGCCCGGCCGCCCTTGCGGCGCGCCTGCCAGGCCCGTTCGTGGCTGAAATTGTTCATCTGGTTGTTGAGCAATATGCCCGTTCCCTCGACCATCACGCCGGACCCGAAATCGGAACCGAGCGTATAGGTCATCGACACGGCATTCCCCTGCCCGTCGACGACCGACAGATGGGTGGTCGACGGGCTTTCATATTTCAGCGGATCGCCGGCGGGCAGTTCCTTCATCGGCCGCGCGCGTGCAGGGTCGATCAGCCTGACCCGTTCGGCAGCATATTCCTTCGCGATGAAGCCCCGGACCGGCGCGGTGACGAACGCGGGATCGCCGAGCGCGCGCGTGCGGTCGGCATAACCCAGCTTCATCGCCTCCGCCATCACGTGCAGCGACGCAGCCGAGCCCGCCCCCATCGCCTTCAGGTCGAAATGTTCGAGCTGGTTCAGGATGTTGAGCAGTGCGGGGCCGCCCGCGCTCGCCGGCGGGGCGGTATAGATGGTGTAACCGCGATAGCTGCCGACCAACGGGTCCCGTTCGATCGGCCGATAGGACGCAAGATCCTCTGCGCCGATCAGGCCGCCATGCGCCGCCATATCGGCGGCAATGCGCCGGGCGACCTCCCCCTTGTAGAAGCCGTCGGCGCCGTTCTTCGCAATCTCGCCCAGCGTCCAGGCGAGCGCGGGGCGCTTCATCACCTCGTCCTTCCGATAGAGCGAGCCGTCGGCCTTGTAGAAAGCGGCCTTGCCCGCCTCGCTCTTCGACAGGCGCGGCTTGCCCCATTGGAAGACGAAGGCCTCGTCGGCGGTCAGCCGGACGCCGTCGCGCGCCAGCGCGATGGCGGGCGCGACGAGCTTGTCCCAGGGGAGCTTGCCCCACTTGTGATGGGCGAGATCGAGGCCCGCGACGGTGCCCGGCACCGCGGGCGCCAGATAGCCGTAGTTGGCCGCTGCGCGTTCCTTGCCCTTTTCGTCGACGAACATGTCGGGCGTCGCGGCGCGCGGCGCCACCCCGCGAAAGTCGATCACCCGCACCTGCCCCGACGCGGCGTCATAGACGGTCATGAACCCGTCGCCGCCGATATTGCCCGCCCGCGGCAAGGTGACCGCGAGCGCGAAGCCCATCGCGATCGCCGCATCGACGGCATTGCCGCCGTCGCGCAAGATCTGCGCGCCGACCTCGCTGGCGATCGCATTCTGGCTGACCGCCATGCCGCGCGTGCCGACGACGGGCGAATGAACCGACGGATATTCGAGCAGGTGCCGCGTCTGCGCCGCGAGCGGCGCGGGGAACGCGAGCGCCAGCGCGAGAGCAGCGCCGATCGAGCGGCGAAAGGGCATGGTGGGCCTCATTCGTCGTCGGCGGAAAGATATTCGCGCACGTCCATTTCCTTTTCCCAGCGTGCGACGGCGGTCGCGATCGACAGGTCGGAGGTGACGTTGGGAATGGTGCGGATCATGTCGAGGATGCGGTCGAAGGGCAGGACGAAGCCGACGACGATCGCGGTCTGCTCCGGCGTGATGCCGATCGCATGAAGCACCGCGGCGAGCACGAAAAGCGACCCCGAGGGCACCGGCGCGACCCCCATCGCGACGATCGTCGTCGTGCCGGCGATGACGAGATAATCGGCGAGGCTCAGATCGACGCCGAATGCCTGCGCGGCGAAAAGCGTCAGCATCGCGACATACATGGCGGCGCCGTCCATGCCGATGGTGGCGCCGAGCGGCAGCACGGTCGAGGCAACCGGGGGCGATACGCCCAGGTTGCGTTCGGCAACGCGAATTGCGACGGGCAGCGTCGCGCTGCTCGACGAGGTCGAGAAACCGACCATGATCGCATCGGCGATGCCGCGAAAGAAAGGCAGAGGCGGCAGCCAGGCGAGCAGCCGCACGACGATGCCGCCATGGATGACCAGCGTCACGATCGCCGATCCCACGACAACGCAGAGGCCGAGCTTGAGCACCGCGAGGAAGCTCGCCGGGCCCGTCGTGCCCATCACCACCGCGATCAGCGCGAAAACGCCGAAGGGCGCGGTTTCCATGACGAAGCCGACGATGCGCAGCATCACCTCCGCACCGCCCGCGAGCAGGTTGCGCACCGGTTCGGCCTCCTTGCCCGCGGCGATGACCCCCGCACCGACGAGGACGGCGAAGAAGATCACCGACAGCGTGGAGCCGTTCGCCATCGCGCCGATCGGGTTGTCGGGCACGATCTCCATGAACATGCGCGCCGTGTCCTGCGGCTCGGCGACGGCGCGCGGAACCGCGCCGGCGAAACTCGCCCCCGCCCCCGGCGCGATCAGCGTCGCGACGATGAGGCCGGTCATCACCGCAAGCGCGGTGGTGAAAACATACATGCCGAGCGTTTTTACCCCGATGCTGCCGAGGCGCTTGGGATCGGCGAGCGCAGCGACGCCCGAGGCGATGGTCAGGAAGACGAGCGGAATGACCAGCATGCGGATCAACCGCACGAAAAGTTCGCCGATCCACGCGATCGAGGTCGCGTCCTCACCCCAGACGAACCCGAGGATTGCGCCGAGGACGAGCGCACCCAAGATGCGTTTCCACAGCGCAACGCCGAACCACCAGCCGCAGGCGCGGCGCAGCACCCCGGGCGATGCCTCCGTCGGTCGGGGGGCCGGCTGCGAAGTTTCCGTCATCTGTTCCATCCTTTGCGGCCCGCTCCCTTCATGGTCGTGCCGAGCGACCTCTTGTCATACCCTGTTACAAGTTCCCACCGTTCCCGCCCCAGTGGATCGGCGGGAACGGTGGGTCGGCGTCCTTATCCGGCCGCTCTGTCCTCGATTCGCACCGCCACCGCTCAGCCCCCTTCGACGATGGCGGCGACGCGTTCGGCCGAACCCGCCGCATAGGTCCAGCCAAGCGCCCCATGTCCCGTGTTGGCGATCACGCCCGGCGCAATCAGCCGGGTGATCGGAAGCGAATCGGGGGTCATCGGACGAAGGCCTGCCCAGCTCGATTCGATCTGGTCATAATCCGCGGCTGCGGGCAGCGCGGCCCGCGCGCTCCGTACCAGCGCAGCGAGGCGCGCGGGGTCGACCGCCGCGTCGCGGCGGCCGAGATCGGCAAGGCCGGCGATCCGCATCCTGTCTCCGAGCCGCGCGAAAACGACGCGATTGGCCGAATCGGTGATGCTGACGCGCGGTGCCCCATCGCCCGGCTGCGCCGTGATCGAATACCCCTTCATCGGCATGACCGGCAGGCGGACACCGACGCTGCGCGCGAGGCCCACCGACGCCATGCCGGCGCACAGGACGATATGGTCGGCCTCGATCCGCTGGCCGCCGGCGATCACCGCCGGGCGGCGCCAGCTCGCGTCGATGCGGTCGATGGCGATGTCATAAAGGCTGGCGAAGCCCCCCCGAGCCGCCAGCGCCGCCTGCGCACCCGTGCAGAAGCGATAGGGATCGCCGACCTCCTCGCCCGCGGTGTGGATCGCCCCGACGATCGAGGCACGGATCGATTCGAGCGCCGGTTCGATCGCGACGGCCTGGTCGGGGTCGAGCACGGTCTGTTCGGCGCCGGCCGCCATCTTGTCGGAGAGAAGGGTTTGCGCTGCCGCGAAACTCTTGGCCGAGCGATAGACGATGATCTTGCCCGGCCGATCGTGCGCGAAATCGATCGCGTGCCGCCGCACCAGCGCGTGCAACGCGCGGCGCGACAGGAAAGCGAGCGCCAGCCCCTCCAGCGTGTTGCGGCGAAAGCGGCCGGCGCTGCCGTTGCGCAGGAACGCGAGATTCCAGCGCAGATAATCGAGGTCTAGGCGCGGAGAAAAGCGGAAAGCCGGATCGCGCGACAGCAGCAGCCAGGGGAATTGCGCGATGGTCGAGGGACTCGCGAGCGCGTCGGTATAGGCATAGCTGAGCTGTGCGCCATTGGCGAAGGACGTCCCGCGACCCGGCCCTTCGGCGCGGTCGATCAGGGTGACCCGGTGACCGCGGTCGGCGAGCGTCAGCGCCGTGGCCATGCCGACGACCCCGGCGCCGATCACGATCAGGTCCCGCGGTGCCGTTGCCGACGCCTCGCCCAGACGAAATTCTGCGCGCATCTAGTTGATTCCATCCCCCATGCCGGCGTGCCCATGAAGCGGAGCCGCTTGTTCGAGGGGGATGATTGTCGAACCGGTGCCGGCCGCAAAGCGGCAACCTTTGCGGCTGGTATAGCCCGAAGCTATGAACCGGTGTCGCGGACGGCTTCCAGGACGTCGCTGAAGGTGCGGAGGAACTGGCGGACGACCTTCGACGGCTGACGATCCTCCAGCGTCACCCAGGAAATGGTGAATTCGAGCGGCGGGTCGGTCCGGAACCAGTTGAAGTCGGGCGATTGCGACGCGCGCGCGGTGAATTCGTCGACCACGGTCACGCCGCCTTCGAGCTGGGCGAGGCGCGCTGCGATGAAGAAGGTCTGCACCGACACGGCCTCGCGATAGGCGATGCCGCGCTCCAGCGCGGCACGGGTCAGCACGTCGCCGATCGGTCCCGTCGCGGCGACGCCGATCAGGTCGCGGTCCGCCAGCTGGTCGAGCGGCAGGCGGTCCTCGACGTCGCCGAAAGCCTGCGCCGGCGCGAAGGCGACAAGCTCCCCGTGCGCCAGTACGGCGCTCGTCAGCCGCGGATGCGGGGGCGGAGTATAGGCGATCGCCAGATCGGTCTCGCGCTCGATCAGCGAGCGGACGAGATCGTCGTGATGGTGGGTATGCACTTCGAAGGTGACGCGCGGCCAATCGCGCCGGAACTGCGCCATCGCCTGCGGGATGACGTCGAGCGCGAGGCTGGGCACGATGCCCAGGCGGATATGGCCGCCCCCCACCTGCGCCAGATTGCGCGCGGTCTGCTGCAGCGAGGCCAGCCGGTCGAAGATATCGCCGGCTTCGCGAATCAGCGCATGCGCTTCGTCGGTCGGGATCAGGCGGCCGCGCGCGAGCTGGAACAATTGAAAGCCCAGATTGTCCTCGGCATGGCGCAAGGTCTTGGAAACCGAGGGCTGCGACACGCCCAGCACGCGTGCCGCGGCGCTGATCGATCCATGGGTATAGACCGCATGGAAGACTTCAATCTGACGAAACCGCATGCCCCCTCTGTAGCCCTGCAACAGCACGGGACCAACGGCTTTCGCGGTCATGGTCGTTTGGCGACGGCTTCGACCTCGACCAGCGCATCGGGCGCGAGCAGCGCCGAAACCACCGTCGACCGGGCCGGATAGGGGTCCCCGAACACGCGCACATAGGCCGCATTGAACGCCGCGCCATGGCGGGCGTCGGTCAGCCAGGCGGTGACTTTCACAACGTCGCGCGGCGTGCATCCCTCGCTCGCCAGAACGCGGACGAGATTGGCCAGCGCACGCTCGGCCTGTGCCTCGATGCCGCCCGGCACGATCTCGCCGTCATCGCCGCGGGCAAGCTGGCCCGAGGTGAAGACGAGGGAATCAGCGCAGCGCGACGCCGAAAGGGGGGGAGCCGTCATCATTCTCTCCAATCATGCCCGCCCCCGATGAGGCGGGCGAACGGGTTCGCGGCGCCGCCGGGGAGGCGGACGCCGCGAACCGCCGCGTCAGAAGACGAAGCCCAGCGAGACCGTGCCGGCGTGATCCTGGACATTCGCGCCAAGCTGACCCGAATAGCCGAGGCTGAAGCGCATCTTGTCCGTAAGACGCCACATCAGATCGACGTCCAGAACCGCGGCGTCCCGCGCGATCGCGGCCCCCGCCACGCGGAACGGCGCCGCGGTGCCGCCGGCAAAGCGCAGGTTCGACACCGGGGCGATGGTCCCGAAACCATGCTGCCACGCGGCCGAGGCGCGCACCGCCAGCGGACCGGTCGCCGAGGTTTCAGCGCGCAGCCCGAGGGTCGACAGCGTGAAGCCGTCCTTGGCGCGATCGGCGGCAAGGGCGAGCGGCCCGGCGCCCGTTTCGGTGAACGCCTTGGTCCGCGCCTCGACATGGGCGATTCCCGCAAAGGGTTCGACACTGCCGCCGCCGAGCGCCAGCGGCAGGCCGACATCGGCGAAGCCGTGCAGCACGCTGCCGCCATAGCTGGCCGTATGATTGCCCGAGAGACCGCCGAACGCCGGAGCGCGCTCGCTATCCACATCGACGTCCGAATAGCCGGCGCCGACGCTGAGCCGCAGCCCGGCCAGCCGCGCGCCGCCATAGGCCATGACGTGCAGCGATTTCGCACGGGCGCTGCTCGCCCGGGCCGCGCCGGTGACGTCGTTGCTGCCATAGCCGATGGCCAGGCCGCCCCGCGCATCCGCGTCGCCGACGTCGATCCCGCCGATGATGCCGTTGGTCTGGCGCTCGATGCGCGCGGCATTCGGGCGGTCGCGATTGTCGCCGCGGCTGGTGAAGCCCTGGAGCCACATGCCCAACCCGTCGGGCGCGGTGCCGAGCCGCTGCATCACGGCGGCGCGCGGCCGGCGCAGATCCTCGACCATCGCGGTGCGGACCGAAGCGTGGATCTCCCCCGATGCGAGGTCGAAGGCGCTGCGCGCACCGGCGCCGTCGAGATAGAGCACCGCGTCGTACAGCGCGCTGCCGAGGCCCGCCGACTGGATCGCCGAAGCGACCGAGCGCTGGTTGGCGGTCGCCGCGACGTCGGTGAAATCGACGTCGTTGCGCGTCAGGTTCAGCGTCACCGCATTGGCCGAATAGCCCAGCGTCGGCGTCAGGAAGGCGAGGTTCGTCGTCACCCCCTCGAACCCGTTGGAGGCGCCGCCGCGAACCACCCCGCCGGCGGCCTCGATCAGCGTGTAATCGCTGGTGATCGCATAATTGCCGGCGCCGGCCAGCACCTCGACCGTGCCGCCGTCGATCACGACCTGCCCCGTGGTGCGCAGCAGGTCGGTGGTGCCGTCGGGATTCACCTCGACCGCGAACACCGATCCCGCCTCGAACGTCGCCGAGCGCGCGGTCAGCAGCCCGATGCTGTTACCCGGCGCCAGCGTGCCGCCGCTGCGGACGATGATGTCGCCGAGCCGCCCGGTACCGCCCAGCAGCCCGCCGGCGGCCGCGATCGCGGTTCCGCCCAGCGCGCCGTTGACGCGCAATTGCCCCGCATCGACGGTCGTGGTTCCGGTGAAGGCCGAGGAATCGGCCGTCAACGTCAGGGTGCCGGAGCCCTGCTGGCGCAGCTGCCCCTGACCGGTGATCGTGCCGCCATAACCGACATCGTCCGACCGGTCGAAGGCCAGCGTGCCGCCGCCGATCAGGACGTTGCCCGGCAGCGTCCCGCTGGTGCCGCCCGCGCCGACCTGCAGCGTGCCCGCCAGGATGCGCGTGCCGCCCGTATAATCGTTCGCGCCGGTCAGGATCAGCGTGCCGAGGTCCTGCTTGGCAAGACTGCCCGCGCCGGTAAGGTTCGATGCGATCGTCGCGCTCGTCGCCGCACCGCCTGCGGTGCCGTCGCCGACGCGCACGTCGACCGCGCCCGCCAGCGTCAGCGGGTCGCCTTCGACGCGATAGCCGTCGGTCGCGAACTGGATGCCGGTCGCCGACACCGCGCCCGCGGCATCGTCGATCGTGACCGTCCCGGCCGCGCCATCGAACACGGCGAAGCGTCCGCCCCAGGCTTCGCTCGAAGCGCCGTCGGAGTCGGTCCAGTTGCTGCCGCTTCCGGCGCTCCACACGCCGTCGCCGCCCGCGATCGTGCCGTCGCCCGCGGTCTTCGTCCCGTTCCAGAACTGAATGGAAGAGAGGCCGCTTCCGTCGTCGACGACCAGATTGACCTGGCCGGTGATCGAGGTCTGGACCGTCCCCGTGATGCCGGCGCCCAGCGGATCGACGTCGAGCCCGTTGTCGGTCAGCGCGCCGCCATAGGCGAAGATCCGATAGAGACCGGCGCCAAAGCCGGTATCCGGCGTCACGGCCAGCGTGCCGTCGAGCGTCAGGTCGCCGAGCACCTCGAACAGGGTCGGGGCGCTTTCGCTTCCCAGTGTCGCCGCGACGGTCGAACCCGCGCCGAGTTCAAGCGACTGCAGCGTCAGCGTCTGGCCGGACAGGCCGGCGAGCGTGCCGTCGACGACCGCATTCCCCGCCAGCAGGCCGGCACCGCCCAGCGATGCGCCGGCTTCGACAAGGACGTCGCTCGTCAGATTGCCGTCGACCGTCAGGCCGCCGCCGCGCACGGTGATACCGCCGCCAAGCGCGCCGGTGCCGCCATAGGTCAGCGTCCCGGTGCCGGTCTTGACGAGCGAGCCGTCACCCGACAGCGCGCCGGTATAGCTGGTGCTGAGCCCCGTTCCGCCGAGGGTGAGCGCGGCGCCGTTGATATTGGTGGCGCCAACGCCCGACAAACCGCCGATCTCCTGATCGAAGCCGGCGATGATGTCGAGGGTACCGGCGCTTTCGAGGACGACCTCGGAATTCGCCGACATCGCGTTCGATGCGCCGCCGCGGAACGTGCCGTTCCTGACGATGGTGTCGCCGCTGTAGGTCGTGCCCGGAGCGCGCAGCGTCAGGCCGCCGACGGCACCGGGCGAATCGACGATCAGCTGGCCGGTACCGGTAATCGGCGCGGTGGTGAAGGCCACCACCTGATTCGTGCGGTTGATGATCAGCCGGCCGTTGTTGGTGACCTGGCCGCTGACGCTGCCCGTCGTCCCGCCATTGCCCCAGCGCAGCGTGGCGCCCGCGTCGATCGTGCTGCCCTCGGCGGTGGCGACGAAGGATGCGGTCACGGTCCAGTCGCCCGACTGGAAATAATATCCCTCGAAATTCGTCATGCTGGGCAGAATGGCCGAGCCGCTGCCTGTCAGATAGACGCGGTCGGGTCCCGATCCGGTGGCCGAAGCCCCACGAATTTGCCCCGTCACCGTCGCGCCGGTGTCGATATAGAGGTTGTTCGACCCGCCGAGGAAATTGACGGCATAATTGGTGCCGCTGCCGGTGAAGGCGGTGGTGCTGCCCGCTTCGAGCCGCACCGTCGAACCCGCCGCCGCCTGGATGGCATCGCCATTGGTGGCGGTGATCGAGCCGCGATTGACGACTTCGCCCGCGGCCAGATAGACGCCCGACGCACCCTCGATCACCCCGCCGCTTTCGTTGAGCAGCGACAGCGTCGTTCCCGCCGCGGCGTCGATGGCCCGCTCGCTCGCGGTGATCCGTCCCGCATTGACAAGCGTCACCGTGCTCGCCGGTGTCGATGCGACGATGCCGACCGCGGGCGTCGTGCCGGCCGTGTCGAGCGACCCGCCCGCATCGATCCGCAACGTGCCGTCCGCGATCCGCGTGCCACCGGCATGATTGTTCGTGCCGGTCAGGGTCAGCGTGCCCAGGTCCCGTTTCACCAGGCTGCCCGCGCCGGTGAGGTTCGATGCGATCGTCGCGCTCGTCGCCGCACCGGCCGCGGTACCGTCGCCGACGCGCACATCGACCGCGCCGGTCAGCGTCAGCGGGTCGCCCTCGACACGATAGCCGCTGCTGACGAACTGCATACCGGCGGGTGCGATCGCGCCCGCATCATCGTCGATGGTGACCGTTCCGGCCGCACCGGCGAACACCGCGAAGCGGCCGCCCCAGGCTTCGGTCGATACGCCGTCGAGGTCGGTCCAGTTGGTGGCGGGGCCAGCGCTCCACACGCCGTCACCACCCGCGATGGTGCCGTCGCCCGCGGTCTTGGTTCCGTTCCAGAACTGGATATCCGAAACCGTCGAACCGGTGGACACGACCAGATTGACCTGACCAGCGGTCGCGGTCTGCAACGCGCCGCTCGTGCCGCTGCCAAGAGGCCCGACGTCGAGCCCATTGTCGGTCAGCGTGCCGCCATAGGCGAAGATTCGATAGAGGCCGGCGCCGAAATCGGTGGCCGGCGTCACGGCCAGCGTGCCGTCGAGCGTCAGATCGCCCAGCACGTCGAACAGAACCGGCGCGCTCTCACTGCCGAGCGTCGCGGCGACCGTGGCGTTTGTACCAAGGACGAGCGATTGCAGCGTCAGCGTCTGGCCGGAAAGGCCGGCGAGCGTGCCGTCGACAACCGCATTGCCGGCCAGGGTACCGGTGCCGCCGAGCCGACCACCATTCTCGACCAGCAGATCGCCAGTCAGATTGCCTTCGAGGAGCAGGCTACCGCCGCGCACCGTGACGCCGCCGCCGAGCGCGCCGGTGCCGCCATAAGTCAGCGTTCCGGCGCCGACCTTGGTCAGCGACCCGTCGCCGGCGAAGGCGCCGGTATAGCTGGTGCTCGTCCCCTTGCCACCGATCGTCAGCGCGGCGCCGTTGATGTTCGTCGCCCCGACGCCCGACAGACCGCCGATCTCCTGATCGAAGCCCGCGACGATGTCGAGGATACCGGCGCTTTCGAGAACGACCTCGGAATTGGCCGACATCGCATTGGTCGCAACGCCGCTGAAGGTGCCGTTCCTGACGATGGTATCGCCGCTGTAGGTCGTGCCCGGAGCGCGCAGCGTCAAGCCGCCGGCGGCACCGGGCGAATCGATGATCAGCTGGCCGGTGCCGGTAATCGGCGCGGTGGTAAAGCCTACCACCTGATTCGTCCGGTTGACGATCAGCTGGCCATTGTTGGTAACCTGGCCGCTGATGCTGCCCGTCGTCCCGCCATTACCCCAGCGCAGGGTGGCGCCTTCGTCGATCGTGCTGCCTTCGGCGGTGGCGAGGAACGACGCAGTCACGGTCCAATCGCCCGACTGGAAATAATATCCCTCGAAATTGGTCATGCTGGGCAGCACGGCCGAACCCGTGCCGTTCAGATAGACGCGATCGGGTCCCGAACCCGCTGCCGACGCGCCGCGAATCTGGCCGGTCACGGTCGCATCGGTGTCGAGATAGAGCGTGTTCGACCCGCCGAGGAAATTGACGGCATAATTGGTACCACTGCCGGTGAAGGCGGTCGTGCTGCCCGCTTCGAGCCGCACCGTCGAGCCGGCCGCCGCCTGGATGGCATCGCCAGTCGTCGCGGTGATCGAACCGCGGTTGATGACCTCGCCCGCATCCAGATAGACGCCCGACGCGCCCTCGATCACTCCGCCGCTTTCGTTGAGCAGCGACAGCGTCGTGCCCGTCGCGGCGTCGATGGCCCGATCGCTCGCGGTGATCCGCCCCGCATTGACGAGCGTCAGGGCGCTCGCCGGCGTCGATGCGGCGATGCCGACCGCGGGCGTCGCTCCGGTCGTGGCGAGCGATCCGCCGGCGTCGATCCGCAGCGTGCCGCCCGCGATCCGCGTGCCGCCGGCATGGTCGTTCGCGCCCGCGAGGATCAGCGTGCCGAGGTCCTGCTTGACCAAGCTGCCGCTGCCGGTGATGTTGGATGCGATCGTCGCGGAGGTTGTTGCGCCAGCCGCCGTGCCGTCACCGACACGTACATCGGCCGCGCCCGCCAGCGTCAGCGGGTCGCCCTCGATACGATAGCCATCGCTGACGAACTGGAGGCCCGAGGTCGAAATCGCACCTGCGTCGTCGTCGACCGTGACCGTTCCGGCCGGACCGGTGAATACCGCGAAGCGGCCGCCCCAGGTTTCAGTCGTTGCGCCGTCGAGGTCGGTCCAGTTGGTCCGTCCGTCAACGCTCCACACGCCGTCGCCGCCCGCGATCGTGCCGTCGCCCGCCACCTTCGTTCCATTCCAGAACTGGATGTCCGAAAGCGTCGAACCGGTGGACACGACCAGATTGACCTGCCCCGCGGTCGCGGTCTGCAACGCGCCGGTCGCCCCGCCGCTGAGCGCCCCGACGTCGAGCCCGTTGTCGGTCAGCGTCCCGCCATAGGAGAAGATTCGGTAGAGGCCGGCCCCGAAATCAGTCGCCGGCGTTACGGTCAGCGCGCCGTCGAGCGTCAGATCGCCCAGCACGTCGAACAGCACCGGCGCACTCTCGCTGCCGAGCGTCGCCGAGACGGTCGAACCGGCGCCAAGTTGGAGCGACTGCAAGGTCAGCGTCTGGCCGGACAGGCCGGCGAGCGTGCCGTTGACGACCGCATTGCCGGCGAGCGAGCCGGTGCCGCCGAGCTGGCCGCCATTCTCGACCAGCAGGTCGCTGGTCAGCGTGCCATCAAGGAGCAAACCGCCGCCGCGTACCGTGACGCCGCCGCCGAGCGCGCCGGTGCCGTCATAGGTGAACGTCCCGGCGCCGACCTTGGTCAGCGACCCGTCGCCGGCGAAGGCGCCGGTATAGCTGGTGCTCGTTCCCTTGCCGCCGAGGGTGAGCGCAGCGCCGTTGATATTGGTCGCGCCGGCGCCCGACAGACCGCCGATCTCCTGATCGAAGCCCGTGACGATGTCGAGAATGCCGGCGCTTTCGAGAACAACCTCGGAACTCGCCGACATCGCATTGGTCGCAACGCCGCTGAACGTGCCATTCTTGACGATGGTGTCGCCGCTGTAGCTCGTCCCCGGCGCGCGCAGCGTCAGGCCGCCGGCGGCACCGGGCGAATCGACGATCAACTGGCCGGTGCCGGTGATCGACGCGGTGGTGAAGCCGACCACCTGGTTCGTGCGGTTGACGATCAGTCGGCCATTGTTGACGATATTGCCACTGATGCTGCCGGTCGCGCCGCCATTGCCCCAGCGCAGCGTCGCGCCCTCCGCGATGGTGCTGCCTTCGGCCGCGGCGGTGATCGAGCTGGTCACCGTCCAGTCGCCGGAATCAATATAATAGCCGTTGAAACCCGAGATCGGCCCCAGCGTCTGGGTGCCGGTGCCGGTCAGATAGACACGATTGGCGCCCACACCGCCGGTTGCAGCCCGGATCGTGCCGTTCACCGTCGCGCCGGTGTCGATATAGATGCTGTTGCCGCCGCCGGTGAAGTTCACGGCATAGCTGTTTCCCGTCGTCGCCGAACTCGCCGACGTGACGCTCCCCGCCTCGAGCCGCACGATCGAGTCCTGCACGGCATTGATCGCGTCCGCGGTCGAGGTCCCGGTCATGGTGGACGCAATCGTGCCGCGGTTGATCAGCTCGCCCGTGGTGAAATATACGGGCCGCGCGCCCGTGATCGAACCGCCGGCTTCGTTGGTCAGATTGAGGTTGATCGTGGAAGCCGGCCCGATCGTGCTGGTCAGCGTCGTGGTCGAAGTCGATTCGATCCGTCCGCGATTGACGATGGTGGCCGTGCCGGTTCCGGTCGTGGGCACACCGATCACCCGCCCGGCGGTGGTGATGCTGCCGGTCTCCGTGACCGTCAGCGTCTGTCCGGCGCCCAGGCTGACCTGCGCCGTCGTCGCATCGTCGATCGTGATGTCCTGCGCGGCCGCCGCAGTGGGCAGCACCCCACCGAAGACCGACGCGCACAGCAGCGCCCGTAGCGAGATGTTTGCGTGACGCTTCATCCTGATTACCCCTTGATATTCCGTCGTGACGCCGTTCCGGCGATGGTCGTGGCTGCGGTCGTGGTTGCGCCTATGCGGCGCGGGCGCCGGGCCCGCGCAGGACCTTGCCGGGCCGCGCCGGGGTCCGCTTGCGGGCCAGCATCGTCGGCGTGCCGTTCACGATCACATGTTCGATGCCCACCGGCAGCTGGATCGGATTCTCGAACGTGGCGACGTCGTCGATGCGCGCGTAGTCGAAGATGGTGACGTCGGCCCAGTTCCCCGGCTTGATCATGCCGCGCCCAGCAAGACGAAGATTGGCCGCGGGCACCGAGGTCATCTTGGCGATGGCCTGTTCGAGCGTCAGCACCTTCCGGCGGCGGACATATTCGGCAACGATTCGCGGGAAACACCCATAAGACCGCGGATGCGGATAGCCCTTGTCGCTTCCCGGTCCATAGCGGACCCCGGCATCGCTGCCGATGCCGATCCACGGAAACTTCAGCGCCGTTTCAATGTCCTTCTCGCTCATCATGAAATAGAAGGCGCTGGCGCGCTGCTTTTCCGCCAGCACGATGTCCCATGCCGCATCGGCCGGGTCCTTGCCCAAGGCCGCCGCGATGTCGGTGATCTTCATGCCGCGGAAGCGATCATATTCCTCGCTGAACGGCACGCCGAGCACCACCCGGTCCCATCCGCCGGCGTTGTAGACGAAGTTGGTCCAGTCCTTCTGGTTGCCCTTGGCGACCTCGGCCTTCAGCCGGGCGCGGATCGCCGGGTCGCGAAGCTGTTCCTTCGCGTGCGCCATCCCATCCTTGAACATCCAGTTGGGAACGGTCGTGCGCAGTCCGGTTCCCGCCGCTTCATAGGGATACATGTCGGCGAAGACGTTGAGGCCTCCCGCGCGCGCGCGGTCGATCTTGCGCCCCATCTCGCCGATCAGCTTGCCCCAGCCCGGCGCGAAGGCGGCCTTCAGATGATAGATATGAACGTCGGTTCCGGCGGCCTGCCCGATCCCGATCGCCTCGTCGATCGCGTCGAGGACGAACTCGCCCTCGTCGCGCATGTGGGTCGCATAGGTCCCCTTGTAACGGCCGACGGGACGCGCCAGTTCGATCAGCTCTTCCGTCGTCATGAAGCTGGCGGGCGGATAGATGAGTGCCGTCGACATGCCGAGCGCGCCGGCGCGCATCGCCTCGTCGACCAGATCGGCCATCTCCGCGATCTGCGCCTTGCTCGGCCGCGCGGCGGACGATCCCGCCACGGCCCGCCGCGCCTGCGACGCGCTGTAATAGGTGCCGAAATTGACCGCCATGCCATTGGCGTCGAGGTCGGCCAGATAGGCCGAGACCTGGTCGGCGGGAACCGGCGTTCCCATCTCGCCCGCGATCAGGGTGGTCAGGCCCATGCGGACCTTGCTGCCGCCCGACCCGCGATTGCGCACCGCGCGGCCGGACTGATCCATCGTGTCGATCCAGCCCGGCGAAACGACCAGCCCGCGCGCGTCGATCTCCTGCTTGCCGCGCCGGCCGACCGCGCCGACCTCGACGAACCGGCCGCCCGATATCGCGACGTCGGCCTCGAATCCCGGCGCGCCGCTGCCGTCGACGACGCGGCCGCCCCGAATGACGAGGTCATAGGGCCCGGTCGCCGCCGCCCCCTCGCCGCCGTCCGCGGCCAGGGCCGCATGGCTGGCAAGCAGCGCCCCCGCCCCGCCCGCGCCGAGCAGCCCCAGCAAGGCGCGGCGATCGAGCGGCACCACCGGATCGCGCGTTTCATTTTCCTTGGCCATCTTCTCACCTCCCCGCCGGCCGGACGTCAGTTGGCCAACGCCGCGATCGCCTTCGCGTCGGCGAACCGCTGCGACGAGGTCTCGCTTCCCAGCACGACGATGATGCGGTTGCTGCCCCTCTTCGACGTCGCCAGGATGATGCTCTGCCCCGACGACGGGGTGCCCGTGGTCGCGACGCCGCCGACGTCCGGCCCAAGCAGGCGGTTGCCGTTGTTCCACGACTTGCTGCGGGTCGTGCCGTCGGTGCCGATGATCGTCGCGCTATAGCTCTTGGCGCCGACGATCTCGCGCAGGATCGGGTCCGCCATCACCGCGATCCCCAGACGCGCAAGGTCGTGGGCGGTGCTGGCGCGTCCGTTCTCCCCGGCGTCGATATAGGCGGAACGAAAGACGCTGTCCTTCATGCCCAGCTTGCGCGCGGCGCGGTTCATCTCGGCGATGAACGACCGGCTGTGCGCCGGAACCTTTTCCAGCTGGCGAAAGTTCGATTCGGCGAAGCGATTGTTGAACGTCCGCGACAGCGCGAGCGCGGTGTCGCTCGCCGCCCCGACCAGCGTCGCATAGAGCGCGTCGCGCACGGTCATGCGCTCGCCGCCCAAAGCGCCCGACTTGGTCACCTGGATCTTCGTCATATAGGCCTGGATCTCGATTGTCTGGTCGAGCAGCTTCGGGTCCTCCGCCGCGAGCCGCGCCACCAGAAGCGCCGTCATCAGCTTGGGGAAACCGCCGATCTTGAGCCGTTCCTCTGCATTGTGCTGGGCGATGACCTTGCCGCTCGGATTGTCGACCATGATCCAGGACGGCGCCGAAATGCCCGCCGCATCCTGTTCGGTCGCATCGTCGGCCTGCGCCATCGCGGGGGTCGCGCAAACAGCGATCAGCCCGGCCGCCAGCGCTGTATAGAGCCCTTTGAACCTACGCATGAAAATCTCCTCTGGGTAATGGGGCAGAGCGGCCGGCGGCGCTCAGAAGGACTTCGACAGCTGGGCGTAGAAGTGACGGCCGATCGAGTTGTGAAGCGAGCCGAGGTAGCCGAAGTCGGCGGCCGCCAGCGGCGGCGCCTTGTTGGCGATATTGTTGACGCCGAACCGGACGCTCGTCCCCTTCATCGCCCCGTGCTTGAAATCATAACCGACATAGGCGTTGACCGTGGTCCACGAGTCGACCTGCCACAGGGTGAGGTCGGCGAGCCGCGCACCCGTCTGTTCGACCGAGCTGATGTAGCGCGCCGACATGCCGGCGACGACGGGCCCGTTGCGCCAGGTCAGGCTTCCGGTCACCCGCCACCGCGGACGGCCGTTCTGGCGGAGAAGGTCGCCCGTCCCGGGAACGAGGAACTGCGAATCGATCTCTCCCGATGCCTGCGCGTCGAGCAGTTCCTGCGCCATGGCCGACGGTTCCTGCTGATATTTGAGCAGGTGGGCCGCGTTCAGCCGGACCGAAATATTGCCGATCGGCGTTCCCCGGACATCGTATCGCGCCGTGATGTCGAGCCCTTCGATCGTTTCGGGCTGAAGGTTCATGAACCGGTCGAAGACCTCGATGATCGTGCCGGCCGGCTCGAGCCCCGTTCCGGCGAAGGTGACGAGTTGCTCGGGCGTCACCTCGTCGCGGATCACGGCGGGGTTCGAACTTCCGCGCAGGCGCAGAAGATAATCGAGCGCGATATGATTGCCGGCGCCGAACAGGCCGATCGCGTTGATCTGATGGACGCGCCAGTAATCGAGCATCAGCGTCAGCCGTCCCCAGCCGCTCGGCAGCTTGGGCTGGAAAACGACGCCGTAGGAAAAGGTTTCGGCATCCTCGGCCAGCAGGTCGGCATTGGCGCGATAGTTGGTCAGCGTGGTCGCGCGGGCGCAGACGCCGAAATCGGGGATGCGGCCGGCGCGCTTGTCGGCCTCGCAGCGATAATAATCCTGATAGCCGCTGCTCGCCTGCGAGTCGGCGTTCGACACCTGCGCCAGGTCGGGCGCGCGGAAGCTCTGCGACCACGACCCGCGCACGAGCAGGCGGGGCGCGATTTCCCACGACGCCGCCACCTTGGGCTTCGCGATCCAGCCGAAGTCCGAATAGCGCTCGACCCGGCCGGCCAGCTGCACGTCGATCGCGCGGATCAGCGGCATGCCCATCTCGGGCGATACCAACGGGATCGCCAGTTCGGCGTAGGCCGAAATGACGTTGCGGTTCGCCGCGGTGTTGGGAAGCGGCTGCGACCCCATGATGTCGCTGTCCGAATTGCCGTCGGTGCGACCGAACATGTCCTCGAACTTGATCGTGCCGTTGATCCGGTCGCCGCGGTCGTCAGCATAGGTTTCGCGCCGCCATTCGGTCCCCAGCGCGATACCGACGTCGCCGGCCGGCAACTGGAACAGGTCGGGGGTCGACAGCCGGGCATCCCACGACGCCAGCGACGATTTCGAAGCACGCGTGTTGCTGACCAGGAAACTGGTCAGGTCTTCCGAAGGCAGGGCGTCGGGGCCCGACGGATCGGTGGCGCTCGATCCGTTGAACGGGTTGTAGGCATCGGGCGTGGTGCGGGCCAGCGCCTGCTGGAACAGCGTCTTGCTGATCTCGGCGTGGCTGATGTCCTTCTTGTGCGCCTCGGAATAGACGAAGCCCGATTCCCAGTCGAACCGGCCGAACCGGCCGCGCAGACCCGCGACGACGCGATAATTTTCATCCTTCACCGTATAGGGCCGCGGGCCGACGTCCACGGGCGTGTAGGTCCGCAGATAGACGTCGAGCCCTTCCGCCGGCACCGTCGCGAGCGTCAGGCCGGGCAGGCGGTTCGGATTGGGGCTGCCGTCGGGCATGGTGAGCGGGCCGAACGGATTCCAGTAATTGCTCGCCGGAATCCGGATCATCGAGGTCGATGTGGTGCCGACCCGGTTGCGCTGCCCCTGATAGTCGGCGCGATAATAGTTGAACTCGGCAAAGCCCTCGAGATTCTCCGAGAATTCATGTTCGAGCGTGCTGTACAGATTGTAACGCTCGCGTCCGCCGAGCAGCCAGCGCTGGTCGTTTTCGTTCCAGTAGAGGTTGCGGTCGGTCGTGGCCGACTGCAACCCGGTCTTCAGGCAGTTGCCGCCGGCGATGACGCTCGACCCCGAACAGCCGTTCTGCACCGGAACGATGTGGAACTGGCCGCTGCTGTTGGTCAGCGCCGTCGTGCCCTGGCGCACGGTGCGCGGGTTGACCAGGACGAGCCACGCCCAGGGGTTGGTGTTCGATCGCAGGTCGAAGTTGGTATCGCCCTCGAACGGCGTTCCCTCGACGCGCGGCCGCTGGTCCGAACTGGCCGAATAGTCGCGCTCGTCGGCGCGCATCGGGCTCGCCTTGTAATAGCTGCCGAACAGCGTCAGGTTCGTCCGCCCGTCGTTGAAGCTCCGCCCCCATTTGAAGGAAGAGCTGAGGCGATAATGGTCGGTATCCTCCGAAAAGCCGTAGCGCGCCGTCAGCTTCAGCCCCTCGTACCGCTTGTCGAGCACGATGTTGACCACCCCGGCGACCGCATCGGCGCCATAGATGGCGGCGGCGCCGTCGCGCAGGATCTCGACGCGGCGGATGGCGGAGACGGGAATCTCGTTGATGTTCGCGGTCTGCACGCGCACCAGATTCTCGACCTGGGTGCCGGGATGCTTGACCATGCGGCGGCCGTTGAGCAGCACCAGCGTGTTGCCCGTGCCCAGGCTGCGGATGTTGATCGACGCGACGTCCCCGCGCGAATCGGTCAGATTGCCCGACATCCGGCTTTCATTGAAACCGACGTCGCCCGCCTGCGCGACCTCGCGGAACAGGTCGTCGCCAGTATCGGCGCCGGTCGCCGCAACCTCGTCTTCGTCCATGTTCGTGACCGGCAGCAGCCCGGTCGGGTTGGCGCCCTGGATATGCGATCCGGTGACGACGATGTCGCCCGGATTCTCACGTGGCGATGCGGGGGCCTGAACATCCTCCGCTGTGGCCGGGGCATCAGAAGAAGAACTCGCTTGCGCGAAAGCCGGAGAGGGCAGAAGCAACGCAATTGCCGTGCCCGCCATCAAATATCCGACAGAATTTTTCATCCCCCTCTACCCCTTTTTTATTTATATGTGAATTTTCATTACGTCGCACGATGTCAGCCCCTCAAGACGAACTGAGGGATTTGATTTATCGGCGAGATTTTATCTGATCTTGTCTTGCGTATTCGCAGATCAAGCTATCAGACGAAGGAAGGTGCTCAACCCAAATCGGTTCGACAGGGTATGCCTTCAGGTTATGCCCTGCCTTCGCAGCGCGGCAGCGGCGGAAAAGGCATTACGTGCCGGCCGCAATTGCTCCATACCCTTTCAAAAGGCGAGGGGATGGCGTCCTATTTGCGGTAGCGGGCCGTAAAACCGGTCTGGAAGGCGGCGAAGCGTCCGGCCGCGATCGCGTCGCGCATCGCCTGCATCAGCGCCTGATAGAAATGCAGATTGTGCTGTGTCATCAGCATCGCGCCGAGCATCTCGCCCGCGCGGACGAGGTGGTGGAGATAGGCGCGCGACCAGGTCGTGCAGACCGGACAGCCGCACGATGTATCGAGCGGTCCCAGGTCCTCCGCATGCTTCGCGTTGCGGATATTGACCGGTCCGTCCCAGGTGAAGGCCTGCCCGTTGCGGCCCGATCGCGTCGGCAGCACGCAGTCGAACATATCGACGCCACGCGCGACCGCGCCGACCAGATCGTCGGGCTTGCCGACCCCCATCAGATAGCGCGGCCGGTCGGCGGGAAGCTGGGCGGGCGCGAAGTCGAGCACGCCGAACATCGCCGCCTGCCCCTCGCCCACCGCAAGGCCGCCGATCGCATAGCCGTCGAAGCCGATGTCGATCAGCGCCTCGGCCGAACGCTTGCGCAGCCTTTCGTCGAGCGAGCCCTGCTGGATGCCGAACAGTGCGGCGCGTGCGGCGTGCGCCTCGCCTGCGTCGAAGCCCGCGCGGCTGCGCGCCGCCCAGCGCATCGAGCGCTCCATGCTCGCCTCGGCGCGTTTCGCGTCGACCCCGGCGGGCGGGCATTCGTCGAACGCCATGACGATATCGCTGCCGAGCAGCCGCTGGATCTCCATCGAGCGTTCGGGGGTCAGCAGGTGGCGCGATCCGTCGAGATGGCTCTTGAAGGCGACGCCCTCCTCGCTCTGCTTCGTCAGCGCCGACAGGCTCATCACCTGATAGCCGCCGCTGTCGGTCAGGATCGGCCGTTCCCAGTCCATGAAATCGTGCAGCCCGCCGAGCCGCGCCATGCGCTCGGCCCCCGGGCGCAGCATCAGGTGATAGGTGTTGCCGAGGATGATGTCGGCGCCGCTCGCGCGCACCTCCGCGGGGCGCATCGCCTTCACCGTCGCCGCGGTGCCGACCGGCATGAAGGCAGGGGTGCGGATCTCGCCGCGCGCCATGCGGATCACGCCCGTCCGCGCGGGGCCGTCGGTCGCGGCGACGGTGAAGGCGAATCTGTCGGTCATCGCGCGCGCCTATGGCGGGGGCGCCGCCGAAAGTCGAGGGCGGCGGCGCGGAGGCGCCTCAGGCGGCCTTCCAGTCGTTCGTCGTCGTGAAGGCGGGCAAGGTCATATTCGTTTCGATCTGCTGGTTCGCCGCCGCGATCAGATAGGGCGAGACGCGGTGGCGGGTGCACAGCCCGCCGTTGCCGTCGCTGACGAGCGAATGCTCGAACTCGATGCCCTGCTGATGCTTCGTCGAGCGCCGCACGGTGGCGGTCACGAGCTGCCCCTCGCCGAAGTCGATCACGAACTGCGTGCCCACCGGCACGTCGAGCAGTCCTTCGATGAAGGCGCCGGTCGCCGACAGGTTGCGGATGACGACGGCATAACGATGATTGCCGTGGACCGCGCCGACCTTGCGGAACATCTGGAAACGGTCGTTGCGCTGCTTCGCCGGCCCCGACGGCTTGATCGTCCACGACCCCGCCTCGGCATGCTCGACCAGTTCGCCGTCAGCCACCGGCTTGCTGTAGACATAGCCTTGGACGTGGCTGACCCCCAGCTTGCGGATCAGGTCGAGCTGGTCGAGCGATTCGATGCCCTCCGCCGTCGTTTCCATGTCGAGCGCCTCGGCAAGTGCTACGATCGCCGCAATGATCGCCGCATTCCGAGACCCCTTCTCCGTCGCGCCGCGCACGAAGCTCTGGTCGATCTTGATCTTGTCAAACGGCGCCGACTGCAAATAGCCGAGCGAGGAATAGCCGGTACCGAAATCGTCGAGCGCGAGCCGCACGCCGAGCCCTTTCAGCGCCTTGAACATTCGCGCGGTCTCGGCCGAATCGCCCAGGAAGACGCTCTCGGTGATCTCGAGCTCGAGCCGGTCGGGCGACAGCCCCGTGGCCGCGAGGGCATTGGCGACGATCTTGGGCAAATTCTCGTTCGCGAACTGGATCGGCGAGACGTTGACCGCGACGCGCAGCCCGCCCGGCCAGCGCGCGGCGTCCTCGCACGCCTTGCGCAGCACCCACTCGCCGAGCGGCCAGATCAGATTCGCCTCCTCGGCGATCGGGATGAACATCGAGGGGGAGATGATTCCGCGCTCGGGATGCAACCAGCGCACCAGCGCCTCGACGCCGGTCACCATGTTCGACTGCGAATGGACGACCGGCTGATAGCTGAGTTCCATCTGCCCGCGCGCCAGTGCATCGCGCAGATCCTCCTCCAGCGCGCGGCGATCCTCGGCCGCCTGATGGAGGTCGCTCGAATAGAAGCGGAAGCGCCCGCGCCCGCCGCCCTTCGCGGCATAGAGCGCGAGGTCTGCGTTGCGCACGAGGTCTTCGCTGGTCATGCCGTCGAAGGGCGCAATCGCGACCCCGACCGAGGTGCCGATGATGCAGCGGCTGCCCTCGACCGAATAGGGTTGCGACAGGTTGGCGATGATTTCGGCGGCAAGGTCGCCCAGTTTGCCGCGGTCGTCCTGATCGGGCAGGATGATCTGGAATTCGTCGCCGCCCAGGCGGCTGACCATCTCCTTGTCGCCGACGATCTTGAGCAGCCGTTCGGCAACCTGCTTGAGCAGCGCGTCGCCCGCCGGATGGCCGAGCGTGTCGTTGACCTGCTTGAAGCGGTCGAGATCGAGCAGCATGATCGCGCAGCTCCGCTGCTGCTGCGTGAAGGCGGCGAGCGTCGATTCGAGCTTCTTCGAGATGTGGAAGCGGTTCGCGAGTCCGGTCAGCGAATCGTATAGGGCGAGGCGCGAGGCGTCCTCGGCCGAGCGGCGCTGCGCGGTGACGTCGGTGCCGCTGCCACGATAGCCGGTGAACTGGCCCGCGGCATCGAAGTGCGGGCGCCCCGAAACCGACCACCAGCGCTCTTCGCCATCGATCGCCGCACGCAGCGGCAGCTCGTCGAACTTCGATTGCCGGGTCAGCAGAAAGGGCAGCGTGCGCTGCCGCTCGCCATGACTGTCGGCGGGGTGGAACAGGTCGGTGAGCGGCGTACCGAGCAGGTCGGCGGCCCGCTTGTCCATGACCTCGGCGACGGCTTCGCTGATATAGGTCAGCGCGCCGCCGGCATCGGTCGACCAGAACCAACCGCGACCGCTGTCCTCGTAATTGCGGAGCAGCAGCACCGCCTCGCGCGTATGCAGGCCGGGCAGCGGCGTCTCCGCGCGCTGTCCGCCGAGCCGCGAACCGAGCTTGCCCAGAAAGCCGCGCTGCCCCGCCGCCGCGCCCGCGTCCGCCGGATCGTCGGCACGCATGCGCGCGGACGATTGGGTCCCCCGATTCGTACTGATCCCCGCCATCAGACCGCTATGCCAATCAGGCCTTGCGATACGGTAAATGTCGCCACGCCGGGCGAACCCGCGCAACGGCCTGCTCCGAAGCGCGGCGTTACCGCCCCGCGCCGGACGGTTCGGGCGATACGACGCCGTTCGCCGCCGCATAGCGGCGCCAATATTCCGCCAGCCTTGCAGCCCGCGATGGTTTCGCGGCGGCAATATCCCGCGTTTCGCCGGGATCGGCGGCGAGGTCGAAGAGTTGCCACGCCGCCTGCGGCGAAGCCGGCCGGCTCAGCTTCCAGTTGCCCTGGCGCATGGCGCGACTGCCATGCAACTCCCATCCGAACAGCTCCTCCGCCCGATGGACGCGCGGCTGGCGTCCGCGGGCATGGGCGAGGATGGACCGGCCGGAATAGGAATCGGGCGCCTTCACGCCCGCCAGCGCGAGCAGCGAGACGGGAAGATCGCGGATCGTCATCAGCGCTGCGCTGCGCTCGCCCCTGCGGATGCCGAGAGCCGGACCGGCGACGATGGCGGGCACCTTGATGCCACCTTCGGCAACCGAGCCCTTCGACCCGCCGTGGGGCGCCGCGCTCACCGCCGCCCAGTCGGGCCCATAGGAAATATAGGACCCGGCGCGCCCCATATTGGCGAGGCTATTGTCGAAGGTTCGTGCGACCCAGGGTGCATTACGCGGAAAGCGGTCGGGTTGGACGCCCTCCGCGCCATTGTCGGACAGGAACAGGATCAGCGTGTTCGCCAGATCGCCGCCGTCGGCCAGATGTCGGAGCACGCGGCCGATTTCATCGTCCATCTGCTCGACCATCGCGGAATAGATTTCCATCCGCTTCGCCTCGACCGCGCGGTCGGCCGGAAGCATGTCCTGCCATGCGCGCGAAAAGTGCGCGGGCGCGGCCTGCCCCGCATGCAGGATTCCCAATTGCATCATCTGCGCGAGGCGCTGGCGCCATATCGCTTCGTGGCCGGCATCGTAGCGGCCCTGCGCGCGCCGCAGATAGGCGTCCGGCGCCTGAAGCGGCCAGTGCGGCGCAGTATAGGCGAGATAGGCGAAGAAGGGCTTTCGCTCGCGCCGGCTCTCGTCGATCGCCGACAGGATATAATCGGTGTAGAAGCGGGTGGAGAAGAAGTCGGACGGCAGTCGCTCGACCATTCGGCCGTTCTCGCGGTAATGGGCGACCGGCTCGCTGGCGAAGGTGCCGAGCCGGTCGGGAAAATGGCTGCCCGCCCCTTCGAGCAGGACGAACGACCTGTCGAACCCGTTCGCGGCCGGGCTGTGCTCCTCTCCCGCGCCAAGGTGCCATTTACCGGCCATCGCCGTCAGATACCCCGCTCGGCGGAGCAGTTCGGCAACCGAAACCGACCGCGCATTGAGATAGGTTTCATAACCCGGACGCCCGATCTGGTTGGGCGCGATCCGTTCCTCCATGCTGCCGAAGCCGACGCGATGATGGTCCTGCCCCGTCAGCAGCATGGCGCGCGTCGGCGAGCAGCTCGGGCTGGCATAGAAATTGTCGAGCGCCAGCCCCTGCCCGGCAAGCCAGCTCAAATTGGGCGTCGGTATCTCTCCGCCATAGGGCGCGATGTCGGAATAGCCGAGATCGTCGGCAAGGATCAGCAGAATGTTGGGACGCTTTTCCGCCGCCTTTCCGGCGGCGGCCGCAGGCGCCGACAGTCCCAGAAAGACCGCCAGCACCAGCCAGCCCGTTCGGCGTGCCCTGCTCCTCTTCCGACCCCGCCGCGCCGCCATGTCAGAAGGACAGGCTGGCGCGCACGCCATAGGTGCGGGGCGCCGCATAGCGGGCCGCCAATCCGTTGCCGAGGTTCGTTCCCATGCTTTCGATCGCCTTGAGGACTTTGCTGTTGGTGAGATTGTTGACGAAGCCGGTGATCGACCATGCCCCGCCGGGCGCTCCATAGGTCAGCAGCACATCGAGCTTCGCATAGGGCGCGCGGCGATAATGCGCGGCCGTATATTGCTGAAGATACATGGCCCCCTGGTAGGACAGGCGCGCGGTGGAGGTGATCGTTCCGCCATTGGCGAGCTCGAGCTTGTGATCGAAGCCGCCCGTCGCCGTGAAGCGCGCCGCGTTCGGCATCCGTGCTCCGCTGAGATCCACCGTCTGCGGCGTCAGGCTGGTCGCGAGATAGGGGTCATAGGGCGCGTCGGCATAATCCTCGAACGTCGCGTCCAGATAGGCAGCGCTGCCGCTGAGCCTGAATTGCGGGGTGATCCGCGCCTGCCATTCGAGTTCCAGCCCCTTCACCTCCGCGCGCGCGGCGTTGACGATGATGAAGCCGACGAGATCGGGCATGAGCTGGCTGACCTGAAGCCCCGAATAATCATAATAGAAGGCCGAAAGGTTGAGCTGGAGGCGGCGATCGAGCCATTCGGTCTTGGCGCCCACCTCATAAGCGGTGATTGTTTCGGCACCATAGGGCTTGTCGACCGCGGTGAAGGAAATGCCGCCGGGCTTGAAGCCCGTTGAAACCGAGCCGTAGACCATGGCGTCGGGGGCGACCTTCCAGTCGAGGCCCAGCTTCCACGTGACCTTTTCGAAGGTCGCCCGGTTGCTGTCGTTGGTCAGCGCGGCCGCGGGGATGACGAAATTATTATAGTTGGTCCGCCGCGCGAACTTGCGGTCGCGATTCCACCGCAGGCCACCGGTGATATTCAGCGCGTCGGTCAGCGGATAGGTCATCTGCCCGAACAGGGCGAGCGAGGCATTGTCGATTCGTTGTCCGACGACGATCGGGCCCGAGAATTCGGGCGGCAGCGTCACCCCCGGACCGACCAGATTTTCCAGCGGCGGATAATGGATGTTGAGGATCTGCAATCCGCCGAAATTGTCGCTGAGCGGCCCGCCGGTCGGCCGGTTCTCCTCGTCGAAATAATAAGCGCCCGCGACCCAATAGAGCCGCGACCCCGACGGCGACGCCAGGCGGACCTCAAGCGTCCTTTCGCGGGTCTCGCCTCGGAAATATTTCGTCCCGGCCGCGACGTTGGTGTAATCGCTGTCGTAATGCTGGAAGATCGAATCCTCGATGATCGCGCCCAGCACGGTCAGATTGGCCGGCCCCGCATCCCAGTTCAGTTCCGCCGACACGGTCTTCTGCGTATTGCGGATGCGGCTGGGGAAATCATAAGCGACTTCCCAGGGATCGTTGCTGATCGGGATCAGACCGTTCCGCTGGTAATAGCCGAGGTCGTAATTGCCCGCCTTGGGAATCCGGCCGAATCCCGTACCCGGAACCATCACATAGTCGGGATTCCGGTCCCCCGCGCCCGGATTGGGCGCGCCGTCGGGCAGCACGGCCGCATCGGCGATCAGCTTGCTCGCGCTGCCGACGCCACCGCGCTTGAAATAATTGCCGCGCAGCAACAGCGACAGGCGGTCGCTCGGCTCGACCAGCAGTTGCAGCCGCATCGACAGATCGTCGGCGTCGTCGAGATTCGGCAGGTTGTTGCCCGCCACATTGCGGGCATAGCCGTCGTGCCGGTCGCGGAACAGGCTGGCCCGCATCGCCATGACGTCGGTCAGGATCGGGACGTTGACGGCGAGGCCGCCGATAAAAGCGTCGTAATTGCCATAGGACAGCGTCGCCTCGCCGCCGAATTCGTTCATCCGCGGCCGCTTGCCGATGATGTTGACCGTGCCGCCGGTCGCGTTGCGGCCGTAAAGCGTGCCCTGCGGGCCGCGCAGCACCTCGACGCGCTCGATGTCGAAAAAGGAGGCGTTGACCCCCTGCGGCCGCGCATAATAGATGCCGTCCTGATGAAAGGCGACGCCCGCCTCGCCGTTGAGCGTCACATTCTGGGCGCCGATGCCGCGTAGCGTGACGCGCGTAGCGTTCGGCGTGCTGACGTCGCCCGCGATATCGAGATTGGGAACGCGGTCGTTGAGCCCGGCCATGCCGCTGATGCCGGAGCGCGTGACGTCGTCGCCCGTCAGCACCGACACCGCGATCGGGGTATCCTGCAAATTGGTCGCGCGCTTTTCGGCCGTGACGACGATTTCATCCATGCCCGGCGCCGGATCGGCCGTCTGGCCAGCGGCATTTCCCGCTACCGCAAGACAGGACAGGGGCAGCAGAATCCCCCCCAACGACGACGCCCTTACAGCCATCACAGCCTCCCCTATTCCATTTTTATATGCGTATCGGAATTGCTGGGTGGCAGACCGGATTATATCATAATAATAAAAAAACGCGTCCTCACTATTCCTCATTTGCATAATGATGCCGGCGCCATCCGGCTTCCCGCTGGATGCGGATGCGCCGGGACGGCTTTCGCCTTATCCGTCCGGCAGCAGCAGGCTGGAGTCGCCATAGCTGTAGAAACGATAGCCTTCCGCAATGGCATGATCATAGGCCGCGCGCATCACATCGAGCCCCATCAACGCGCTGACCAGCATGAACAATGTCGAGCGCGGCAGGTGGAAATTGGTCATCAGTCCGTCGATCGCCCGAAAGCGATAGCCGGGCGTGATGAAGATCGAGGTGTCGCCGGTGAACGGCTCGATCGTCCCGTCGGCGCGCGCCGCGCTTTCGAGCAGGCGCAGGCTGGTGGTGCCGACCGCGATCACCCGGCCGCCCGCGGCGCGCACCGCGTTGAGCCGCGCCGCGGCATCGGCGTCGATGCATCCCCATTCGGCGTGCATGACATGATCCGCCGTGTCGTCGGCCTTCACCGGCAGGAAGGTGCCCGCGCCGACATGCAGGGTCAGCGTCTCGCTGGCGATTCCCGCCTCGCCGAGCGCGGCGAGCAGCGCCGGGGTGAAATGCAGCGCCGCCGTCGGTGCCGCGACCGCGCCGTCGGCCCGGGCGAACATCGTTTGATAATCGGCGCGGTCGGCTTCGTCGGTCGCGCGCTTGCCCGCAATATAGGGCGGCAGTGGCATCGTCCCGGCGCGGTCGAGCAGCAGTTCGACCGGCTCGTCCCCCTGAAAGGCAAGGACGAAGCTGCCGTCGGGCAGGCGCTGCTCGGCGACGGCGATCACGCCCGCGCCGAAATCGACCGTTTCCCCGACATGCAGCCGCTTCGCGTTGCGCACGAAGGCCTGCCAGCGGCGCAGGTCGACGCGCTTGTGCAGCGTCGCGCCGATCTTCGCCCCGGCGGCGCCATCTCCGTCGCGGCCGCCGCGCACGCCTTCGAGCCGGGCGGGGATGACGCGCGTGTCGTTGAAGACAAGGCAGTCGCCGCGGCGCAACCACGCCGGCAAGTCGCGCACCCCGGCGTCATGCAGCCCGCTGCCCGCGACGACCAGCATGCGCGCCGCATCGCGCGGACGCGCCGGGCGCAGCGCGATGCGATCGGGCGGCAATTCGAAATCGAAGGCGTCGACGCGCATCGGCTAAAGGCCGACAGCTTCGGAAGGATTCCTATGCCCGTTCGTGTCGAGCGAAGTCGAGACACCCATCCGTCTGGCGCTACGTCGATCGGCGTCTCGACTTCGCTCGACACGAACGGAATAAACCGGAGTCATCCTTCAAGGAATGCTGCTCAGCGCCCGATCGGCGCGTTGAGCTGGTCGGGCGTGATCTCCGCCGCGGGGGCAGAGGCGGGTGCCGGATCGGTCAGCATCGAGGCGGGCGGCATCGGCCGGTTGTCGGCGGCGACCGACGCCTGCACCATGCGCGACATCACCGCGGGCGGCTCGCCCTTGTGGATCGCGTCGACATATTGCATCCCCGACACGACACGGCCGAAGACCGTATAGTGGCGGTCGAGCGCGAAGCGCGGCTGGAGCATGATGAAGAACTGGCTGTTCGCGCTGTCCTCGCTCTCGGCGCGCGCCATCGACACGGTGCCGCGCAGATGCGGCATCGGATTGAATTCGGCCTTCAGGTCTGGAAGCTGCGAGCCGCCCTGCCCGGTCGCGGTCGGATCGCCCGTCTGCGCCATGAAGCCGTCGATCACGCGGTGGAATTTCACCCCGTCGTAAAACCCCGCGCGCGCCAGTTGCTTGACGCGCTCGACATGCTGCGGGGCAAGGTTGGGATACAGCTGGATCACAACCCGGCCGCCGGTCGAAAGGTCGAGGTTCAGCATATATTCGGGGTTGCCGATATATTGATCGGGGGTCATCGCCGGTGCGGCCGGCGCTTCCGCCGCCGGGGCCGCATCGCCCTGCGCGGGTGCGGGAGCGGGGGCCGGCGTCGGAGCGGGTGCGGGGTCGAGTGGCGGAACGGTTTCGCTTTCGGTCGGCGCGGGGGCCGGGGTTCCGTCAGGCGACGGCGCGGGCGGCGCCTCCTGTGCGACAGCCGACACCGCGAGACCGAGCGCCATGGCCGACAGGATCAGGGGGCGGAATGTGATGGTCATGCTGGATCGGCCTCTATCGTGGAATATCTGTGCGCCCCGCTTGCGCGCGACCTAGCGGGTAAAAGCTGAACGCTCAATGAGGAAGCGTCGCGTCATCCCTCGCCCTGGCGCAGGCCGCGCTCGGCGATACGCGCGACGACCGCATCGCGCACCGCGGGGGTGACGAACTTGTGGATCGCGCCGCCGAAGATCGCGATCTCCTTGACCAGCCGCGACGCGATCGGCTGCAGGCTGACATCGGCCATCAGGAAGACGGTCTCGACACGGTTGTTGAGCTGCTGGTTCATTCCCGCCATCTGGTATTCATATTCGAAGTCGGCGACCGCGCGCAGCCCGCGGACGATGACGCTTGCACCTTCGCGCTCGGCGAAGTCCATCAGCAGCGAATTGAAGCCGACGACGCGAATGTCGCCGCCCAGCGCCGCGACCTCGCCCCGGACCATCTCGATCCGCTCCTCGTCGTCGAACAGCGGCGATTTGGCGATGTTGGTGGTCACGCCGACGACCAGCCGGTCGACCAGCTTCGCCCCGCGCCGGATGATGTCCATATGCCCGAGGGTGATCGGGTCGAAGGTTCCGGGATAGACCCCAATCCGCATCAACGGTCCCTTTCCACAATATAGTGCGCGATTTCGCGCAGCAGCCGGGCTTCGTCGCCGAAACCCGCCAGATGAGCGGTCGCCTGATCGACGAGCAGGCTGGCCTGCGCCCGGGCGCGGTCGATTCCCATCAGGGTCACAAAGGTCTGCTTGCCCGCCGCCGCGTCCTTGTTCAGCGCCTTGCCCGCCAGGGCCTCGTCGCCCTCAACGTCCAATATGTCGTCGGCGATCTGGAAGGCGAGCCCGATGTCGCGCGCATAGGCGCGCAGCGGCTTGCGCCCCTCGGGCGGAACGCGCGCGAGGATCGCGCCCGCCTCGACCGAAAAGCCGATCAGCGCGCCGGTCTTGAGCTGTTGCAGCCGCGTCACCGTCGGCAGGTCGAAGCTGACCGTCTCCGCCGCCAGGTCCATCATCTGCCCGCCAGCCATGCCCGCGGGGCCCGCCGCCAGCGCGAGTTCGCGCACCAGTTCGCTGCGCACGAAGGGGTCGGCATGCGTCGCCGGATCGACGAGCCATTCGAAGGCGAGCGCGTGCAGCGAATCGCCCGCGAGCACCGCCGTCGCCTCGTCATAGGCGCGGTGGACCGTCGGCTTCCCGCGCCGCACGTCATCATCGTCCATGCACGGCAGATCGTCGTGGATCAGCGAATAGACGTGCATCGCCTCGACCGCCGCGCCGACGCGCAACGACAGCGCGCGATCGACATGGAACAGGTCGCCCGCGGCACGGACGAGCAAGGGGCGCAGCCGCTTGCCGCCGCCCGTCGCGGCATGGCGCATCGCGCGATAGAGCCGCTCGCGCGGATCGGATGGAATGGCCAGACGCCGGTCGAAAAGGGCGTCGATCCCCGCCGCGACCTCTGCCTGCGCGGCGTGCAGCAGCGACGCCTCTACCACGGTTTCGCCATCGGCGCGCGCGGCCATGGATCAGCTCTCGCCGAAGGGCGTGGTTCCCGCCGGCCGGCCGTCGGCACCGAAGCCGACCTGTTCGATCCGCGCCTGCGCGGCGGCAAGGCGCGCCTCGCAATGCGCGCGCAGCGCATGCCCGCGCTCGTAGAGCGCTACCGATTCCTCGAGGCTGACGTCGCCGCTCTCGAGCCGCCGCACGATCGTTTCGAGCTCGCCCATCGCGGCCTCAAACGACAGCGACGCGATCTCGGGAGCCGGGGCCGGCGCGGCAGCGGGGTCGGGCGTGTCGGTCATCCCCCTGCTTTGGCGGCTCGCCCCCATGCGGTCAAGCTTGACGTCGCCCGGCACCGCGATAGGGTCGGGCCGCATGTTCGTCGGCCATTTCGCCCCGGCGCTGATCGTCGCCGCCCGCCCGCGCGCCGCCGGGCTCGGCACGCTGTTCGTCGCGGCGCAGCTCGTCGACATCGGCTTCGCGGCGCTGCTGATCCCGGGGGTGGAGGCGATGCGGATCGCGCCCGGCATCACGGCGATGAACCCGATGGACCTTTACCACATGCCCTATACGCATAGCCTGCTCGGCGCGGGATTGTGGGGATTGCTGTTCGGCCTGATCGTCTGGGCCGCGACGCGGCGGCGCGAGGCGGCGATCGGCGCCGCGATCGTCGTCGTGTCGCACTGGTTCATCGACCTGCTCGTCCACATCCCCGACCTCACGCTGTTCGGCGCGCCGCCGAAGATCGGGCTTGGCCTGTGGAACCATCCGCTGGTCGCGATGCCGCTGGAGGTCGCGCTGGTCGGCGGCGCTCTCGCCTATTACGCCAGCCGCACGCGCGACCCGGCCGGAAACGGCCGCCTGTGGGCGCTCGCCGCGCTGCTTGCGCTGGTCCAGGCCATCAACTGGTTCGGACCGCAGGAAAGCGCCTATTCGCTCGCCATCCCCGCGACGATGCTCTTCGCCTACGCGCTGCTATCGCTCGCCGCCTGGTGGGCAGGACGGACCCGCGCGCCGCTTTCCCATAGCTGAGGCGGCATCTTGTGAGCGGTGCCGGCGATATTGGGGTCTGTTCCTATCGCGCCGGCCCGGCTAAAGGCGCGCCATGACCCAGTCCGCCGCAGCCCCCTCGCCCGCCATCACTCCCGAAATCGTCGCCGAGCACGGCCTGTCGCCCGAGGAATATCAGCGCGTCCTGAACGCCCTCGGCCGCGAGCCGAATCTCGTCGAGCTTGGCATCTTCTCGGTCATGTGGTCCGAGCATTGCAGCTACAAGAGCTCGCGCATCCACCTGAAGAAGCTGCCGACCGAAGCGCCGTGGGTGATCTGCGGTCCCGGCGAGAATGCGGGCGTGATCGACATCGGCGAAGGGCCGGGGGGCAAGAAGCTTGCCGCCATCTTCAAGATGGAGAGCCACAACCACCCGTCGTATATCGAGCCCTATCAGGGCGCGGCGACCGGGGTCGGCGGCATCCTGCGCGACGTCTTCACCATGGGCGCGCGGCCGGTCGCGAACCTTAACGCGCTGCGCTTCGGCCGTCCCGACCATCCGAAGATGAAGCATCTGATCTCGGGCGTCGTCCGCGGTATCGGCGGATACGGCAATTGCGTCGGCGTCCCCACAGTTGGCGGCGAGGTCAATTTCCACAAGGCCTATGACGGCAATATCCTGGTCAACGCGATGACCGTCGGCGTCGCCGAGCAGGACAAGATCTTCTATTCGGCCGCGAGTGGCGTCGGCAATCCGATCGTCTATGTCGGATCGAAGACGGGCCGCGACGGCATCCACGGCGCGACGATGGCGTCAGCGGACTTCGGCGAGGATGCCGAGGAGAAGCGCCCGACCGTTCAGGTCGGCGATCCGTTCACCGAGAAGCTGCTGATCGAGGCGTGCCTCGAACTGATGGCGTCGGACGCGATCGTCGCGATCCAGGACATGGGCGCCGCGGGGCTAACCAGTTCGTCGGTCGAGATGGCGTCGAAGGGCGGGGTCGGCCTCCACCTCAGGATGGACGACGTGCCGCAGCGCGAAGCCGGCATGACGGCCTATGAGATGATGCTGTCCGAAAGCCAGGAACGCATGCTGATGGTGCTGAAGCCCGGCAAGGAGGCCTTCGCGGAGGCGATCTTCCGCAAATGGGAACTCGACTTCGCCGTGATCGGCACCGTCACCGACACCGGTCGCATGGTGCTGGAGCATCATGGCGAGATCGTCTGCGACATTCCGCTCGCGCCGCTCGCCGACGACGCGCCGCTCTATGACCGGCCGCACGTGCCGACGCCCAAGCAGTCCGAGCTTGCGAATGTCTCCGAAACGCAGGACGTCGCGGCGGACCTCAGGACTCTGATGGGCAGCCCCGACATCGCGTCGCGCCGCTGGATCTGGGAGCAATATGACAGCCAGGTCGGCGCCGACACGGTGCAGACCGGCGGCGACGCGGCGCTCGTCCGCATCCACGGCACGAACCGCGCGCTCGCGATGACCACCGACTGCACCCCGCGCTATTGCTATGCCGACCCGGTCGAGGGCGGCAAGCAGGCGGTGGCCGAGACGTGGCGCAACATCACCGCGGTCGGCGCGACGCCGCGGGCGATCACCAACTGCCTGAACTTCGCCAATCCGCAGCGGCCCGAGATCATGGGCCAGATCACCGGCTGCCTCGACGGCATGGCGCAGGCGTGCCGCGCACTCGACTATCCGATCGTGTCGGGCAACGTCAGCCTCTATAATGAATCGAAGGCGACCGGTGGCGGCAGCGCGATCCTGCCCACCCCCGCGATCGGCGGCGTCGGCGTCATCGACGACCTGAGCAAGGCCGTCGGCATCGGCTTCAAGCGCACCGGCGACATCGTTCTCGCGGTCGGCGAGCGGATGGGCCATCTGGGCCAGTCGATCTGGCTGCGCGAGATTCACGGCCGAGAAGAAGGCCCGCCGCCGCCGGTGGACCTGAAGGCGGAAAAGCGCACCGGCGACTTCATCCGCCATGCGATCAATCAGGGCTGGATCACGGCTTGCCACGACGTGTCGGATGGCGGCGTCGCCGTCGCGCTCGCCGAAATGGCGCTCAGGTCGGATATCGGCGTTCTGGTGAGCGAAGAACAGCCCTTTGGCATCGCCGAAAGCTTCTTCGGCGAGGATCAGGGGCTCTACATCGTCACCGTCTGCGACACCTGCCTCGCCGACTTCCTCGACGCGGCGAACCGCGCCGATGTGCCGGTCGACCCGCTCGGCCGCACGATCAGGGACCGCATCGTGTTCGAGCTTCCGGAGAGCGACCATCAGGTCACGCTCGCGGAACTGCGCGAAGCGCACGAAGGCTTCTTCCCGAAGCTGATGGAAGGGTGAGCATCCACGTCGGCATCGGCGGATGGACCTATGAGCCGTGGCGCGGCACCTTCTACCCGCCCGGCCATCCGCAGAAGCGCGAACTCGAATATGCCGGCCGGCATCTGACCGGACTGGAGATCAACGGCACCTATTACGGCAGCCAGAAGCCCGAGAGCTTCGCCAACTGGGCGGCGGCGGTGCCCGACGGCTTCCGCTTCAGCGTCAAGGCGTCGCGCTTCGCGACCAATCGCAAGCTGCTCGCCGACGGCGCGGCGTCGGTGGAAAAATTCCTGACGCAGGGGCTGACCCGGCTCGGCGACCGGCTCGGGCCGATCCTCTGGCAGTTCATGGCGACGAAAAAGTTCGACCGTGACGATTTCGCGCGCTTCCTCGACCTGCTGCCCGCGACGCAGGACGACCTGCCGCTGCGCCATGCGCTCGAGGTGCGGCACGAAAGCTTCCGCGATCCGGCGTTCGTCGACCTCGCACGCGAGCGAAACATGGCGATCGTCTTCGCCGACAGCGAAGAATTTCCCTGCATCGACGAGGCAACGGCCGATTTCACCTATGCGCGCCTGCAGCGAACGGTGGAGAACGAGCCCGCCGGCTATGACGAGGCGACACTCGACGGCTGGGCCGACCGCGCGCGCGGTTGGGCGAAGGGCGGGCGCGACGTCTACCTCTTCTTCATCGCCGGCGCGAAAGTCCGCAACCCCGCGGCAGCGCAGGCGCTGATCGCGCGACTTGGAAGCTGACGCTCGTCCACCATCTACGGCTGGATCGTCATCGACTTTGGATGAATCAATATAGCGTTCCCTCGCAGGCGGGGACGCATCACTATATTTTTCTCCGGTCCAGTCCGACAGGCGACGGAATCAGGCCGCCTTCGCCAGTTCCGGCTGCGCGGGAGCGGTGGCGGTTTCGATCGCCTTCGTCCCCAGCAGATCATAGGGGTCGATGCCGTCGGCGCGCATCATCGCGTGGACCTGCTTGTAGATCGTCGGTTCGACGATCCCCAGCCGCTTGCGCGCCGTCTCGATTGGCTCGGCGAGCAGCGCCTCGATATCCTGATGCGCGATGTGTCGCGCGGCGCGGCCGTTGCGCTGGCCCTCGCGCACCGCAGCATAGATGGGGTAGCGGCGTCCGAAACCCTTGCGAATCTCGCGCGCGCCGGCCCATGCGATGAACAGCGTGCCCCAGCTCGGCGTCTGGCTGTAGGAGAAGGCGAGCACGCACTGTTCGCCCAACGCGTCGCGGCCATAGCCGGTCAGGATGTGCGACAGGTCGTGCGTGTCGCGCAGCCGGTCGCCGAATATCTCCATCATGTCATCGTAGCGCGGCTTTTTCTCGCGGAATTTCATCGATTCGTCGACGAGGCCCTGCGCGGTCAGCCCCTCGCGCTCCATGAAATCGACATAGACGCGCCCGACCGTCCCCTCGGGCAGCGCCTTCAACCGGTCGTGATCGTCGAGCAACGTCGGCAGATAGGGGCGCTCAGCGAGCACCTTCGCCCCCACCGGCGTCGCGAAGAACGCCTCGACCGACCGCGTGAAGCGATTGTCGCGCAGCGCGTCGATGATGTGGAACACCTGTTCGGTGTCCTCCTTGTCGGCGATCAGCTTGCGGAAATGATGCCACGCCTTCAGCGGGCGAAACCCGGTGTCGGCACGGTCGGGATGGCAGAGGGGAAGAGCGGTCATGGCGAATCTCTCATGCTTCGGCTTCGTGGTTCGCAATAGCATTATTGACATATATGTCAATAGTTATCGCCTGTTCCCGTCATCCCGGATCAAGTCGGCAATCCTCCCTTTTCGGCAAGTCACTGTTCCCCGGCGAAAGCCGGGGTCCATGCGAGGCAGCGCTGTGCCATCTGGACCCCGGCTTTCGCCGGGGAACAGTTCCTGCCTTGCCTGAAAGCTATATGCCGATCATGTCCGCAGTGACGAAGAGGCAGGCGCCTTCAAGACCAAAGGGCGTTGCCGCCGCGCCGAGAGGGATATGATCCCGAAGCGAATGCCCTATAGCCTTCCGGCGGAACGCAGCGGAGGCGCGAATGGATAAGCAGGACGGCGCACCGGCGCAGCGGCTGGTCACGCTCGATGCGCTGCGCGGCTTCGCGGTGATGGGCATATTGGCGATGAACATCGTCGCCTTCGCGATGCCCGAGGCGGCCTATATTTCGCCGAAGGCCTATGGCGGGGGGACGCCGGCCGATCTGGCCGGCTGGGCGATCGGCTTCATCCTCTTCGACGGCAAGATGCGCGGGCTGTTCTCGATCCTGTTCGGGGCGAGTATGCTGCTGATCGTCGAGCGCGCAAGGGCGTCGGGACAGGATGCCGCGGCGGTGCATTACCGGCGCATGGCGTGGCTCGCGGTGTTCGGGTTCGCCCATTATCTCTTCCTCTGGTGGGGCGACATATTGTTCCTCTATGCGTGCATCGGCTGCATCGCCTTCGCCTTTCGCGACTGGGAGGCGCGGCGGTTGATCCGCTGGGCAGTCGGGCTGTTCGCACTCGGCACGCTGTTGATGACGTCGCTCTTCGGCGCGCAGCTCGTTCTCGCGCAGGCGGTGGACGATCCCGACGCGCCGGCGGCGATGGCGGCGGCGGGACGTGACGTGATCGCCGGATATGTGGGGCTTGGCGACGCCGTCGACGCTGAACTGGCGCTCTATCGCGGCGGCTATCTGCCGATCCTCGCCGAGCGGCTCGGCCATGCGGACACGCCGTTGCTGATGGTGCTGATGAGCGCGCTCGAAACGCTGCCGCTGATGATGATCGGCATGGCGCTGCTGCGTAGCGGCTTCCTTGCCGGCCGCTGGGAGTCCGCCGCCTATCGCCGCACGGCGCTCCGCTGGCTGCCGCCGGGACTGCTGCTCACGATACTGCTGGCATGGGTCCAGTGGCGCGGCGGGTTCGATTATCTGCTGTCGCTCAACATCTTCCTCGCCTGGGCGCAGCCCGCACGGCTGATGATGACGATCGGCTATGTCGCGCTGCTGGTCCTGCTGATCCGGCGCCATGCCGCGAGCGGCTGGATCGCCCGCGTCGCGGCCGCGGGGCAAGCCGCCTTCTCCAACTACATCGGCACCAGCCTCGTGATGACGAGCCTCTTCTACGGCTATGGCCTCGGGCTGTTCGGCGCGGTCGGGCGCCTGCCGCTCTATCTGTTCGTGATCGGCGCCTCGGCGCTGATGCTGCTATGGTCGAAGCCATGGCTCGCGCGCTTCCGCTATGGGCCGCTCGAATGGCTGTGGCGCAGCCTCGCGCGCGGGGCCGTGCAGCCGATGCGGCGGGCGTCCCCGGCTCAGTAGCCGACGGCGCGGCCGAAGCTCGAGCGGCCGCGCTGGACGAGCGGATTGGCCTCGCGCTCCAGCGCCGCCAGCGTTTCCTCGAACAGCGGGCGCAGCGTGACGACGCGCGGCAGATATTCCTCGGGGCTGATCTGCGCCTCGACGCAGTGGCGCGCGAACATCTCGATATCCTCGGCCAGCGTGCCCAGCCGCTCGCCGCCGAACTGGCGCGCCTCGCTCTTCAGCGTGTGCGCGGGCATGACGAGCCCGCGCGCGTCGCGGGCGCGCATCGCCTCTTCGATCGCGGCGACCGACTTGATGCCGTCCTCGCGGAAATAGCCCAATATGCGGATGAACGCCGCGCCCAGCTGGGTGCGCGTCGCGCGGAATTCATTCCAATCGACCAGCATCTCGTCCAATGTTCCGTCCCTTGGCATGCAATTCGGCCGGTGGTCCCGACGCCTGCATGCCAAAAGGCGGTTAATAGGCGGTTACGGCGACGACGGACGGCTGTTTCAGCGCGTCACGATCCAGCGTCCGGGGCCGGCCGCGCCCGGATCGGCGGCGAGCGCCCACCCCTGTTCGGCGGCGAGCGCGGCGACCTCCCGCTCCGCCTTCGGATCGTCGGCTATCAACAGCACCTGCGGCTCGGCCCGCATCGCGCGCGCCAGCCGCAGCGCCGGCCACGGGCAGCGCATCCCGCGAGCATCGACGACGACGGGTGCCTCAATCGTCATAGGGATTGCGCGTGTTGCGGAAGTTGAGCCGGATCGGCACCCCCTGGAACCCCAGTTCCTTGCGCATGCCGTTGGTCAGGTAGCGCTGGTAGCTCGCGGGCAGAGCGTCGGTGCGACTGCCGAAGACGACGAAGGTCGGCGGCCGCGTGCGCGCCTGGGTGATGTAGCGCAGCTTGATCCGCCGGCCCCCCGGCGCGGGGGGCGGGTTGGCGGTGACCGCACCCTCGAACCAGCGGTTCAGCTTCGCGGTCGACATGCGTCGCGTCCAGATGTCGCGCTGTTCGAAGGCGACGCGGACGAGCGTGTCGATCCCCTTGCCCGTCGCGCCGGAGATGCTGAGCAGCGGCACGCCCTTGACCTGCGACAGCCCGTCGTCGAGTGCCGCGCGCACGCCGTTGAACAGCGCTGACGGATTTTCGGCGACGTCCCATTTGTTGAGCGCGACGATCAGCGCGCGCCCTTCCTCCAGCACCCGGTCGGCGATGCGCAAGTCCTGCGCCTCCAGCCCCTTCGTCGCGTCGAGCAACAGTACGACCACCTCGGCGAAATCGACCGCGTGGAGCGCGTCGGCAACCGACAATTTCTCCAGCTTGTCCTGCACCTTCGCGCGCTTGCGCATTCCCGCGGTGTCGAACAGCTGGATCGGATGGACTTCGCCGTCCTTTTCCCATTGCCAGTCGACGCGGATCGAATCGCGCGTGATCCCCGCCTCGGGCCCGGTAATCAGCCGGTCCTCGCCGATCATGCGGTTGATCAGCGTCGACTTGCCCGCGTTGGGCCGCCCGACGATCGCGAGCTTGAGCGGGCCGAGCGGTTCCTCGTCATCCTCGCCGGTTTCGGCTTCCTCGGCTTCCATGAACGGCTCGACGATCGGGCGCAGCGCGTCGAACAGGTCGACCAGCCCCTCGCCATGTTCGGCGCTGAGCGCGATCGGATTTTCGAAGCCGAGCGCATAGGCCTCCATCAGCCCCGCCTCGCCCTGCTTGCCCTCGGCCTTGTTCGCGCAGAGGATGATCGGCGTGTCCTCGCTGCGCAGCCAGCGGGCGATCTCTTCGTCGAGCGGCGTCACGCCGGCGCGCGCGTCGATCAAGAACAGCGCGGCGTCGGCCTCGCGCACCGCCTTTTCGGTCTGGACGCGCATCCGGCCGGGCAGCGTCGCGGCGTCCTGATCCTCGAACCCCGCGGTATCGACGATGCTGAACGTCAGGCCGAGCAGTTGCCCGTCGCCCTCGCGCCGGTCGCGCGTCACCCCCGGCTGATCGTCGACAAGCGCGAGCCGCTTGCCGACGAGCCGGTTGAACAGGGTCGACTTGCCGACATTGGGCCGGCCGACAATGGCGATCGTTGCGGATCGCGCCATCTGCTTATCCTATCATGCGGGGCCGCGCGGCGCCCCATCCCGTCATCGCCAGGCGGTGATCTGTCCGTCGTCTGCCAAAATATACAAGATATTGTTGGCGACCACCGGCGTCTGCGACAGCGGCGACTTGAACTCGGTCGAGGCGAGCAGCGAGCCGTCGGTAGGGGAATATTCGGCGAGCGTACCCTCGGTATTGACCGCGATCAGCCGGCCGCCGGCGAGGATCGGCCCGGTCCAGCGGATCGGGTCCTTCTTCTTCTTGTCGGTCTCGACGCGGAAGCGCGCGAGCTGCTGAATCCAGCGCACCTTGCCCGATCCGCGCGCAACGCACAGCAGCTTGGCATCGTCGGTCATCGCATAGACCCACTCGCCGACGACATAAGGGGTCGAGATGCCGGCGATCGAGATTTCCCAGGTGCGCTGGCCGGTGACGAGCTCATAGCTCGCCATGCGGCCGCCCTGTCCGAGCGCGAAGACGCGACCGCGATCGATCACCGGATCGGCATCGACGTCGGACAGCGTCGACACCGACAGCGCCATCGAGGTGCGCGCGAGCGCATCCTCCCACAGGTCGCGGCCGTTCTCGTAGCGATAAGCCTGCACCTCGCCCGACGAGAAGCCGGCGACGATCGTGCCCTGCCCCGCCGCGGGAGAGGCGGCGCCGAAAACGCTGCCGGGTTCGAGCGACGCGGTCGCCTGCCACTGCACCGCGCCGTCGGCGGCACTGAGCGCGATGATCTGATTGTCCTGGCTGATGACGTATACACCGCCGAAGGCGATGGTCGGCGCGCCGCGCAGCGGACCGGCCGGCTTCACCTTCCAGATCACCGACCCGTCGGCGGCGTTGAGCGCCGCGACATCGCCCGACCCGCTGGTCGCGTAGACGACCGAGCCGTCGACCGCGGCACCGCCGCCGAACAACGAATCCTTGTAATCCTTGCCCGTGCTGCCGATCGGCGTGCGCCACAGCGAGGCACCGGTGTCGGCCGCGAAGGCCGAGACGACCGCGTCGGTGTCGACGACGAACAGGCGATTATCGGCGATGACCGGCGACGCGGCGAGGCGCTGCTTCTTGGTGCTGCCGGCGATGCTGGCCTGCCACAGCCGCGCGCGGGTCGTGCCCAGCGCGACATGGCCCATCGCCTTCGACGCGTTGCCGCCCGACTGCGCCCAGCTTGCGTTGACGACGGGCTCGGGGAGCACCACCGCGATCTCCGCGGTCGCCGGATCGACCTTGATGCTGTTGTCGTTCGACAGGATCGACACCCGCTCGCCGACCGTCGGCGTCTTGGGTCCGCCCTTGTCCTTGAACGCGCCGCAGCCCGAAAGGGGCAGCGCCAACAGGGCCGCGCAGAGAATATAATGCCGCTTCTTCAGCATATTATTTGGTTTCCTCAGTCTTTTCAGTTGCCGCCGTCTGCGACCCGGCGGCGTCCTTGCGATCCTTGTCCGCGCTTTCGCCGGCACGATCGGCGACAGCATCGACGCCCAGCATGCCCGCCATCTGCACCGCGCGCGACTGGAGCGATTTCGGCACGTCGGGCAGCTTGGCGATACGGCCATAGAGTTCGCCCGCCCGATTGTACTGGCCGAGCTGATAATGGGCGATGGCGCTGAGTTCGGCGGCGCTGGCGAACCAGCTCGACGCGGGATCCTTCGCCTCGACCAGCGGCTTCATGCGGTCGATCACCGCCTGCGGCTTCAGCGTGTCGAATTCGAGCGCGGTCTGGCGAAGCAGCGCGGCATTGCGCAGCGCCGGGTCGATCTTCTTGTCGCCCGCGACCTTCGCCATCAGCGCGGCCGCGCCCTTGCGGTCGCCGGCCTGCGCCTTGATGTTCGCCTGCTGCATCAGCGCGGCCGAGCGATAGGCGGGACTGCCCTCCGCGACAATCGTGTCGAGATCCTTCGCCGCGGCGTTCGGCTGGCTAGCCGCGGCCTTTTCAAAGGCAGCGACCAGCGCTTCGGCCTGCTCGCCGCGCTGCACCTGCTGCGCATGGCCCCAATAGAGCCAGCCGCCGAAGGCGACCAATGCCGCGACGATCGCGCCTATGATCCACCAGCCATAGCGCCGCCAGAGCGTGTCGAGCCGGTCCTTGCGGACCGCCTCGTCGACTTCCAGCAAAAAGGCGGCATTGTCCGGGCTCAGGGCCAATCAAACCTCCATCGTCTCGCTACGGGCGCGGGGCGCATGGCCCGCCGGTCGCTTTCCTTAGCGGCGAGGCCCGGAAAGGCCAAGCGATTCACTCACCCGGCCGCGGCGGCGCTCCGCCGGGCTGCGCCGCGCCCATTCGTCCGGCCTCAACCGGCGTAGATCTGTTCGGATGTCGGGAATGAACGGGACCTGACTTGCTCGGCATAGTCCCGGACCGCGCCGTCGATGACGCTCGCCATGTCGCTGTAGCGCTTCACGAAGCGCGGCACGCGCTCGAACATGCCGAGCATGTCGTCGGTGACGAGCACCTGACCGTCGCACTGCGCCGAAGCGCCGATACCGATCGTCGGGCAGGCGACCTTGTTCGTGATCTCGATTGCGATCGATTCGAGCACACCCTCGATGACGATCGAGAAGGCGCCGGCCTTCGCCACCGCGACCGCGTCCTCGACGATCGAGCGTGCTTCCTCGTCGCTCTTGCCGCGCACGCCATAGCCGCCGAGGATGTTGACCGCCTGCGGCGTCAGGCCGACATGCCCCATCACCGGAATGCCGCGCTGGGTCAGGAATTCGATCGTCGGGGCGAGCACCTTGCCTCCCTCGACCTTCACCGCGGCGGCGCCGGTTTCCTTGAGCAGGCGCGAGGCGTTGGCGAACGCCTGCTCGGGGCCCGCCTCATAGCTGCCGAATGGCATGTCGACGATCACCGCGGCATGATAGCTGCCGCGCACCACCGCGGCGCCGTGCAGCGCCATCATCTCCATCGTCACCGCGACGGTGTGCGGCAGGCCATAGATCACCTGCGCGAGCGAATCGCCGACAAGCAGCATGTCGCAATGCGGATCGAGAAGCTGCGCCTGGCGCACCGTATAGGCGGTGAGCATGACGATCGGCTCGCCCCCCTTGCGCTGGCGGATGCGCGGCACCGTCAGGCGCTTCATCGGCTGCGGCGTCGGGTTGGCGCGGCTGGTCGAGGTGTCGAGGGTGAGCGTCTTGGGGAGCGTGGACATGGGACGGGAGCCTAGCGGTTTATGTTGCGCTGCGAAAGACAGAGTTTCGTCGGGGCGCCGGCGCAGCCGAACAGGCGGCATTGTTTTCTCCCCCTCACGCAAGCGGGAGGGGCGGGGAGACAGACAGTCGCACGCCGTCCCCCGTTCGTTGTCGCTCCTCAGGCCCCCGCTTCGGTCAGCGCGGTCAGCTGTTCGCCGGTCAGCCGCAGCGCCATGCTGTCCATGATGTCGTCGAGCTGCGCGACCGTGGTCGCGCTGGCGATCGGTGCGGTGACGCCCGGCTGCGCCGCCACCCAGGCGAGCGCGATCTGCGCCAGGCTGGCGCCCGTTTCGGTGGCGATGCGATCCATGGCGGCGAGCACCGCGGGCCCCTTGTCCGCCATATAGGCCTTTGCCTTGTAGCCGCGCGGGCTCTGGCCAAGATCGTCGGCGCTGCGATATTTCCCCGACAGATAGCCGGCGGCGAGGCTGTAATAGGGAATGACGCCGAGCCCCTCTGCGATGCAGAGCCGCTGGAGCGCGCCTTCATATTGCGCGCGGTCGAGCAGATTGAGCTCGGGCTGCATCGCGGTGAAGCGCGGCAGCCCCTTCGCATCGGCGACGCGCAGCGCCTCGCCGAGCCGTTCGGCCGAATAGTTGGACGCGCCGATCGCGCGCACGATCCCCGCGTCGCGCAATTCGCCGAACGCGCCCAGCACCTCGTCAAGCGGCACGTCGGGATCGTCCTGGTGCGCGAAATAGAGATCGATCGCGTCGACCCCCAGCCGGTCGCGCGAGCCCTGCGCCGCCGCGCGAACGGCGTCGGGCCGCAGGCCGCCCTCCCCCATCCCGACCTTGGTGGCGATCAGCACCCGGTCGCGCGCGCCGCTTTCGCGGAGCCATGCGCCGATCATCGCCTCGGATTCGCCGCCCCGATGCCCCGGCACCCACGCCGAATAGACGTCGGCGGTGTCGATCATGCCGCCGCCGCGCGCCGCAAAGCGGTCGAGAATCGCGAAGCTCGCCGCCCGGTCGGCGGTCCAGCCGAAAACATTGCCGCCGAGCACGAACGGTCGGATCGACAGGCCGCTTTTGCCCAGTGCGCGTTCGGTCATCGTGACGCTCCTTCCTTCACCGCGGGCACCGCCTCACGCGGGTTGTCGCTGAACAGCCCGTCGATCCCCGTCGCGAGATAGGCGGCGATCTCCGCCGCCAGATCGCCGTGCCCGGCGGGATTGAGTCCGCCCTTGTCGGCGAGCGGCAGGAAATAATTCTCGCGGCGGAAGGTCCACGGATGCACCTTCAGCCCCGCCGCATGGGCATCGCGGACAAGCGACGTCGGATCGCCCAGCGTGCCCAGCATGCCGCGCGGGATGACCATCGCCTTGTTCGGCCCGATGCCGTCGGCATAGGCGGCGACCGCCTTCAGCCCCGCGGGCGACGCCATCGCGGCATAGCTCGTCCGCGGGTCGTCGGCGGGCCCGCCCTCATCGTCCATCAGCTGGATCAGCGGCAGGTCGCTCTTCGCGCGGATCGCCTTGAGGTTGGCGACCTCGAAGCTCTGGATGAACACCGGCGCCTTCCGGCCGCGATAACCGTGTTTTTCGAGCAGCGCGAGCAAGGGCGCCTCGTGCGGCAGACCGATCGCGGCGAAATAGCCCGGATGCTTGGTCTCGGGATAGACGCCGACCGGATGCTCGCGCTCCATGTTCACGCGCGCGAGAAGGTCGAGAATCTCCTCGAAGGTCGGAACCTCGAACTTGCCGTCGTTGGCAGTGCCGCGCAGCCGCGGAATGCGCTCCTTCGCGCGCAGCGTCTTGAGTTCGGCGAGAGTGAAATCCTCGGTGAACCAGCCCGTGACGTCCTTGCCGTCGATCCGCCTGGACGCCTTTCGATCCGCGAACTCGGGACGGTCGGCGACGTCGGTGGTCTCCGAAATCTCATTCTCGTGCCGCGCGACGAGCACGCCGTCCTTCGTCAGCACCAGATCGGGCTCGATGAAATCGGCGCCCTGCTCGATCGCCAGCTCATAGCTCGCCAGCGTATGCTCGGGCCGCTCACCCGATGCACCGCGATGCGCGATAACGATCGGCGATTGGCCGTCGAGGGTGGGCACCGCCGCCATCGGCTCAGCGGCGCAGCCGGGCAGCAACAGCGCCAGCACGGCGGCGTACCAGCGCCTCATGCCGCAAGGCGGGCCTGCCGGTCATCGGCGGCGAGCAGCGGGAGCCTGTCCACGCGTGGAAAATAGGCCGAACGCCGTCGCCTTGGCCAGCGGTTTTCGGGGTCCGGAGGAAAAAGTTTCACGTGCGGGCGCGGGCTTCGCCGCGCCCATCCCTCTCTTCGTCATGCTGAACCTGGTTCAACATCCATGGCCTGCGCTTTCGTTGAGCGCCGCGTCCCGAGCATGATGGCACTGGGTCAATCTAAAGTCATCAGAGTGTAAAAAGGCCGGGTCGACGCCGGCCTGGGAGTGAGCACGACATCGACCCGAGGTTTCTCCAGTGGAATGGACGGAGAAGATTTAGAACTTCAGCGACGCATTGAACCCGATGATGCGCGGGTCCGGCGTGAACACGTTGGTCGTCAGGCCGTTGTCGTCGCTGTTCACGAAGAACCCCGTGATCGGCATTTTCTTGAACAGGTTCTTGACATAGAGTTGAAACGAAAGGCCCGATTCCGGCCGGGTCAGCATGACGGCGACGTTCATATTATCCCACGCCCGCAGCCTGTCGAACTCCGTGTTGTAAACACGACCAAAGCTTTTCGACTGGAAATAATAGTCGCCCCGGAAGGTCAGTTCCCAATCGCCCTCTTCGAGGAAGAACGTATATTGCGAACCGATATTTGCGGTCAGGCGCGGCGCGTTAGGCAGCTCATTCCCCTCGAGGTCCGCATAAAATCCGCGACCGCCATTGGGAGCACCGCTCGCCCCACCGATCCAGGCTTCCGGATTAGCGGGATCATAGGGTACAAGCGCACCCACGGTATCGGGATTATAAGGCGCCAGAGGGTCATAGGTGATACCATAGGCCGGATTTACAAGCACGTTCCCTCGAGCGGGATTCCAGTAATTGAGGCCGGTAACTCTGGTTGGCCTGGCCGGATTCCAACTGCCATAACGGTCTCCACCCGGGCATAGGCTGGACAAGATCAGCGCACTCTCCGGCCCCCCCTTCGGAATCAGTCCCTCGGCATTCTTCTTCAAAATCTGTTCAACATAGGCACGCGGAACAATGCAGTTGGAGGGAACTTGCAACCAGGGCCGCAAAACCACCCAATCGGGGTCCCCCTGCGTCCGGTCCATCACGTCAATCGATTGCGCGCCTTTGCCCAATCGTGTCCGCAGATAGCCCAGATTGCCATCGACCCGAAAAGCGCGCGACGGGCGCCACGCCGCCTCCAGCTCCAATCCCCAACTCGTCGCATTGAAATTTTCATTATAGGCAATGCGGTCAACGATCTGGGAAACCTGGAAATCCTTATAATCGTAAAAGAATCCTGTGGCGTTCAGCGTGAAGCGCCCACCATTGAAGCTATGCTTCATGCCGATTTCCAAGGCATTGACATATTCCGGACGGAATGTTTGCGGCAGGAATTGAAACTGAACCACATTGGTGTTGAAATCGATTCTGGGCGGATTGACGCCGCCGCCCTTATAGCCACGGGATATCGAGGCATAGATGAGGCTGTCATCGGTGAAGCCGATATCCGGCTTCCAATCGAGCACCACACGCCCAGTGAATTTCCCCCAGGACAGGTTTATATCATCCTGAGCGGGATAGCCGCTGTTGACACGACCACCGGTGATATCTCCAATAAACTGGGAACCATATGGATCATCAGGGCCACCGTTAGCTACGGTACTTGGATTATTCCTTCCTCCACCCAATAATAGCTGACTGGGAATTTGATCTGCTTTTTTCTTATCCTTTGTATAACGGGCGCCAACGGTTAATTTCAGATTTTCATTTATGTTCCAATATAATTCACCGAACAGTGCCCTTGACTTGATATGAACACCATTTTTGCTCAGAAAATAATTATGACCCTGATCGTTCAAGCTATCGATTGGGTTGGTATCGACATAGGGGCATTCCCTATCCTCATTGCCCAGCTCGCAAGGCCGCAATACCCATCCATCCCCAGCATAACCGGGCGCGGCAGGTATAGTTGGAGCTCTACTATAGTACCACTGAGCGATATAGGTGAACATATTGTTGAAGACATAATAATCATCTTGCGATTTAAAATCGAGATAATTGGCGCCGACCAGAAAATTCAACGGCCCATCGAAACTGGATTGCAGGCGGAATTCCTGGGACCATTGCCGATTTCTGGATCGGTTCAAATCCGCCGAGACCATGCGATCCGAACAACCGAGTTGGTAATCGCAATAAATACCGCCCGGTGTCGGCCCCGGATACTTTTCCGAGTCAATCAATTTGGTACCCACGTAAATAGGCTGATCCGAGCTATCCGCAAACATGGGCTCCGTGACAAACCGGTTATAGTCCTGTGATGAATAGAATCGATCACGGGAATAAGCCGTTTGTGAAATGAATTGCAGGGTTTCGGATGGCTTATATTCCCAGTTGAACTGGACGACATCATTTTTTGCACGAAATATTGGATCCCAATTGGATTCAATTTCCCGCAAATTTCTGGATTGCATACCTCCGCCCATCGGATCAGGGATGATCGCGGGTATTTGAATCTGCGTGCGGCCTTCCAGCCGATTTCCAACCCTCATTGAGGTGGCAGGGTGATAAAGATAAACGAGCGCAGCGCTATTGGGCTTTCCAAAGGCCGCATCGTCATAAAGGGATCCGGGAAGGCAGCCTTGGCTAATACGACCCCGTAGAAGCTGGTCCGTAATCTCAACATCACCAATTTTTGCCGTGCCCGGATCGGTCGTGCACAATTGCTTGGCCGACCGCGACCGATTGTCATCCTCCTCGAAATGCTGCCAAATGACATTGGCCTTGAAGCGATCACTCGGTTCCCACGCCAAAGTGGCGCGGGTCGACCACAGGTCACGCCCATTGATGCGCGTATTGAAAAAGCTGTTGTAATCGAAACCGTCGCGCTTGGTCATCATCCCCGCGACGCGAACACCCAATGTATCGGAGAGTGGTACGTTGAGCATACCGCTCAGGCGTCTGGTCTTATAACTGCCGGTCTCGCCCTTTACCTCGCCCCCGAATTCGGATTCGGGCAGTGCGGGGATCATATTCACCACGCCGGCGGTCGCGTTGCGGCCATAAAGCGTACCCTGCGGACCGCGCAGCACCTCCACGCGGTTCATATCGAAAAACTCGGCTTCGAACAGCCGGTTGCGAACAAGCGGCGTGGAGTTGAAACTCACGGCCACGGCGGGATCGCTCGTTGCGGAAATGGATTGCGTCCCGATCCCGCGGATCGAGAAATTATACATGCTGAAATTGGTCTTGGTGAAACTGACGTTCGGGACGGCGCGCAGCAACTCCGCCCCGCCTTCGATCTTCAGATCGTCCAGCCGGTTCGACGACAGCGCCGTCATCGCGATCGGCACATCGATGATCTTCTCTTCCTTCCGCTGCGCCGTGACGACGATCTCCGACCCGTCGTCGATCTCGTTGCGCGCGGCCGGCGGCGGGGTTGCGGCGCGTTCGACGACATAGGCCCCTTGCGGAGTGTGGCGGGCGCGCAGGCCGCTTCCCCGCAAGGCCGCGTCCAGCGCCTGACCCGCGGTCAGCGCGCCGCGCACCGCCGGCGCCTGTCGTCCCCGCACGTCGCCTGCCTGGAATACGACCTCGCTGCCGGTCTGGCGGCCGATCTGCGTCAGCGTGTTCGCGAGCGCCTGCGCCGGAATGTCGAGTTGCTTCGCTTCCGCCGCCTGCGCCTGCATCGCGCCGGCCGCGCTCACCGCCAGCGCGGCGACCCCTAGATACATGGCCGCCTTGAACGAAAATGCGGTGCGTGTAGCGAATGTCATGCTTGCCCCTCCCTCTGTGATGCTCCGCGCCGGTTGACGGCGTCGGACATCAGAACGTGAGCGGGCGAAAAATCCGCATCGGAAATTTGCAGAAAATTTTCGCACGGCCCGCAGTGCCGCCTTACCGTAGCGTCATGACGCTCCTTCTCTCAGTCCCTCCGCTTCGCATTCTCCCTCCGTCGTCACCCTGAACTTGTTTGGGATATCTACCCTTGAGGCAAGTCACTGTTCCCCGGCGAAAGCCGGGGTCCATGCTTGGCAGCGCCGTGCCATCTGGACCCCGGCTTTCGCCGGGGAACAGTGACTTGTCGAAAAGGGATAATCGCCAACTCGTTTCAGAGCCTGCCCCGGACCCGATCCGGGGGGCCATCGCCTGCCCTCGAATGAAACGCGGCCTTGAAGGAGAGGCCTGGCCTTGGATGCCGAAACAAGTTCAGCATGACGGAAGAAGAGAGACCGGTTGCGGGCGAGAGATCAACGCCCGGCGCGCAATTCGACCCCACCGTCGGGCAGCGGGCGCTGGCGGACAGGCAGAAGCTCGCCGACGATGGCGGCGAAGCGTTCGGGGCTGCCGGTACGGAACACGCCGCTGACGCGCAGATTGCCGGTTGCGGGATCGTCGATGACGAGTTGCTTGCCCGAATAGCGGTTCATCTCGGCAATCGCCTCGGCCAGCGTCACGTCGTTGAACTCGACGAAGCCTTCGCGCCAGCGAAGCTGCTGGTCGATGTCGGCCTTGAACTTCACGGGCCGTGCGCCGTCGGACACGAGCAACGCCTCGCCGGGGCCGAGAACGGCGGGGACCATGACGGACGCATCGTCGGCTGGCCGGTCCTCGCCCTCATCGACGACGACCTTGCCCTCGACCAGCGTGACCTTCATGCGGTCGGAGTCGAGCAGGCGGACCTCGAAGATGGTGCCGAGCGCGGTGACCTGCTTCGCGCCCGCCTGAACGACGAAGGGACGGTGCGGGTCCTTGGCGACCTCGAACAGCGCCTGCCCGCGCAGCAGGCGGACAAGGCGGCGGTCGGCGACGTAGCCGACGCGGATCGCGCTGTCGGTGTTGAGGGTGATCGCGCTGCCGTCGGCAAGGCGGACGGTGCGGCGCTCGCCCCTGGCCGTGGCGAACTCGCCGCTGTCGGGTGCCTTGGGGGTGGCGTCGGCCGCCGGGGCGGATCGGGCCGCGAGCTGCGGCGCGTCGGCCTTCTGGCCGAACGGCAGATAATCGGTGCCCAGCGCGACCGCCGCGAGCAGCGAGGCCGCAATGCCGACGCCGATCCCCGCCCACAGGCCGCGCCGCGGTTCCTTCCCGGCCGCGAGCGCCGAGGCGCGCAGGGCGTCCAGCGCAGGGTCGCCCGGGGCGCCGTCGAACAGCTTCCATGCCGCTTCAGCCTTGGCGAAAGCGGCGGCGTTCGCGGCCGATTCCGCACGCCAGGCGTTGAACTCGTCCTGATCCCCTGGGCCGAGCGGTCCCGCGTCGATGCGGACGAGCCACGCGGCGGCGGCCTCGTCGGGCGCCAGCCCGCGCAGGGTCGAGGGAGAGGGGATTGTCATCACTCGAAGTCGATCCTTCGCATGATGTGGGTGATGGCGCGCTGCATATGCTTCTCCACCGCGCTCACGGATATTCCGAGCCGCTTCGCTATGTCGTTCAGGCGCATGCCTTCGAGCCGTCTCAGCACAAATATCACCCGGGTCCGTTCCGGCAGTTCGAGCAGCACGGCGGTTGCCCGCGCAAGCTGTTGTCGATCCATCAGAACGTGCTCGGGCGAAAAATCCGCACCCCCATGCTGATTTTGATCGAATGGTTCGTGAGCGTCCGAATGGCGCGTCACTTTCTTGCGCAAATGGTCGGTCAGGACGCTGCTGGCGGTCTCGAACACATAGGCGCTGAGATTCTGGCGTTCGAGTTCGGAGGCGCCGCCGCGTTTGACGAGGCGCTCGAACACCTCCTGCACCATGTCCTCGAGGTCAGCGCGGTCACGCGTGCGGCGGCCGAACCAGCTGAGCAGCGAGCGGCGGAAATCGCGGTCGAGCCGGTCGAGCGCCGCCCTGTCTTCCTCGCTATATTCGTATCGGCGCTGTCGTCTGACCATGTCCCTCACCCTCGCGCGCGAGGATGATTCACAATTTCCATGGCCGCAAGACGGGTTGTGGGTGGACGGGGTCCGCTACAGCGCCTGCTCCCATTCGGCCGCGTCAAAGCCCAGCAATACCCCGCCATCATGGACCACGACCGGGCGTTTGATGGCCGAGGGATTCGCGATCATGATCGCTATCGCCTTCGCGGCGTCCAGGTCGGCTTTCACCTCGTCGGGCAATTTCCGGAATGTGGTGCCGGACCGGTTGAGCAGCTTTTCCCAACCGAATCGGCGGGTCCAGTCCGCCAGCTGGTCGGCGTCGACGCCGCTTTTCTTGTAATCGTGAAACGCATAATCGACGCCGCGATCCGCAAGCCAGGCGCGAGCCTTCTTGACGGTATCGCAGTTGGGAATCCCGAATAGGGTAACGGGCATTTTCACACCTTCAAATTTCAAATCGGAACAGCGCGTTAGTTGGCCTGCGGCGTTGCAACGAACGCGCAGTTCAGGATCATAGCGGGGTCCGGTCGGCAAGGCGAGTGTTCGCGCTCGCCAATTTGCCGCGCAGGGCGCGTGCGAAACCCTCGTGCAGCGCCGCCGCGATCCCGGGGTTCGCCGCCAGATAGGATCGCAGCGCTTCGGCGGGCACGAACCACAGCCGGGCCCGGGTGGCCAGCGTTACCGTCCCCGTCGCATTCGCCCCGTCGAGCACCGTCGCCTCGCCGATCAGCGCACCGTCGGACAGCAGGCCGACATCGGCACCGTCGCGCTGAATCGCCGCCTCTCCCTCCGCCAGATAGAAGAGGCTGGGGACGGCCTCGTTCTCGCGGATCAGCACCTCGCCGCGGCGCGCCGAAATCCAGTGCCCCTGGTCGATCAGGCGCCGCGCCTCGACGGGACCGAGGCCGCCGAAATGCAACTGGCGCAACTGCTGCTCCTCGGGCGAGAAAGCGATTCGCGTGTCGCGGATCCAGCCGCGAAGGCCGAGACCCAGGTTGATGAGCGCGAGCAGCGCGAGGAGCAGGACCACGCCGGCGGGGCCGCGCCCGAACAGCGCCATGGGCAGGGCGAGCAGCGCCGCCAGCGCGATTCCGATCCGCACGTGATCGATGCGGACGGCAAAGCCTGTCGCGAGCAGCAACAACAGGGCGGCATAGCCGAACCAGGCGGAATCGAAGTGTGCCATAGCCTTCGTTTCGCGTTGTGGTCCCGTCGAGACCCTTAGGTATGAAACGGTTACCAATTTCCGAACGGCGCGCGGCGGCGCGCCCCCGATCACGCCTGCCGAAACCGCAGCAAATTACCAGTTTCCGCAGCGCAAGAAAAGCGCGGGTGCATAAATGGGCCGATGATGCTAATTTCCTGTCCTTGCTTCCCTGGCCCATCCGAGCCAAGGCGGCGCGCGAGATTCGATTTTGGAAGCAGAAGACGCAAAAGATGACGCAACCATGGCAACCGCATAGCTGGCGCTCGCACGAGGCCCGCCAGCTTCCGACCTACGCCGACGAGGCCGCACTAAACGCGGCCGAGCGTGAGCTCGCGAGCTATCCGCCGCTGGTCTTCGCGGGCGAGGCGCGGGCGCTGACGGACGAACTCGCACGGGCGGTCGAGGGCAAGGCGTTCCTGTTGCAGGGCGGCGATTGCGCCGAAAGCTTCGCCGAATTCCATCCGAACAACATCCGCGACACCTTCCGCGTCCTGCTCCAGATGGCAGTCGTGCTGACCTTCGCATCGAAGGTGCCGGTGGTGAAAGTCGGTCGCATGGCGGGCCAGTTCGCCAAGCCGCGCTCCGCCGACATGGAAGAGGTGAACGGTGTCGAGCTGCCGAGCTATCGCGGCGACATCATCAATGACATCGCGTTCGAGGCGGTGGGGCGCGAGCCCGACCCGCGGCGCATGGTCCGCGCCTACAGCCAGGCGGCGGCGACGCTCAACCTGCTGCGCGCCTTCGCGCACGGCGGCTATGCGAACCTGCATCAGGTCAACGCCTGGACGCACGATTTCATGGACCGCAGCCCGTGGGCCAAGAAATATCAGGAAACCGCCGCGCGCATTTCCGAGGCGCTCGCTTTCATGGAAGCGTGCGGCGTGACGCCGGAGACGGTCCCGCAGATCAAGGGGACCAGCTTCTACACCAGCCACGAGGCGCTGCTGCTTCCCTATGAGCAGGCGCTCACCCGGCAGGACAGCCTGACCGGCGGCTGGTACGACACGTCAGCGCACATGCTGTGGGTTGGCGACCGCACTCGCTTCGAGGGATCGGCGCATATCGAATATCTGCGCGGCATCGGCAATCCGGTCGGCATGAAATGCGGCCCGACGCTGGAGCCCGACGCGCTGCTGCGGCTGCTCGACACGCTCAACCCGAACCATGTGCCGGGGCGAATGACGCTGATCACCCGCTATGGTCACGACAAGATCGAGGCGCATCTGCCGAAGCTGGTGCGCGCGGTGAAGGAATCGGGTCATCCCGTCGTCTGGTCGTGCGACCCGATGCACGGCAATGTCATCAAGACCTCGACCGGCTACAAGACACGCCCGTTCGAACGCATCCTGGCCGAGGTGCGCGGCTTCTTCGCCGTCCACCGCGCCGAGGGAACGCACGGCAGCGGCATCCATATCGAGATGACCGGCCAGAACGTCACCGAATGCACCGGCGGCGCGATGGACGTGACCCAGATGGACCTCGCCGACCGCTATCACACCCACTGCGACCCGCGCCTCAACGCCGGGCAATCGCTGGAACTGGCGTTCCTGCTGGCCGAGATGCTCAACCAGGAAATGGCCGACCGGGCGAAACAGGCGGCCTGATAGATAAATGTCGCCCCGGCGAAAGCCGCGGCCGCTCACGATCCTGCGCCCGTCCGCTAGCGGCCGCGGCTTTCGCCGGGCGATGGCTGGAGCGCGATGGCTTTCGATTGTCCTGTGCGTCATTGCGAGCGGAGCGAAGCAATCCAGGGCGGTCTACGTCTACTCTGGATTGCCGCGCGGCTTCGCCGCTCGCAATGACGAGAGCGGCGTGCGTTCAGCCAGCATCATCTCAGATCAGGGCTCGATGCTCTAATTCGTCCCAGGCCACCGCTTCGTATCGGCAAAGGCCCGCCCTAGCGCGACGTGCAGGTCGGCGTCCTCGGCCGCGCCGCCCAGCGGCACCTTGTCCGAAAATTCGTCGCCGGGTCCGTGGTAGTCGCTTTCCAGAAACGCCTCCAGCAGCCCCATGTCCGAAAAGCTGCCCCCCACCATCAGCGACGGCACGCCCTTGGCGCCGAGCGCCCAGCCGTCCTGCCGCTGGATGAAGGGGTCAGCCTCTCCATCGTCGTCGATCGTGCGGCCGAGCGCGGACGCGACCTCGCGCACCAGCGCGTCGTGGGCGGGGCGCCCGCGACCGATCGTCGCGACGGGCGTGCCGCGCGGCGAGATGGCGATGGTGTCGATGTTGAGCGCGACGGTGATGTCGGTCAGCGGCAGCACCGGATGATCGGCGAACCAGCGCGCGCCGAGCAGCCCCTTCTCCTCCGCCGTCGTCGCCATGAAATAGATGTCGCGGTCGGGGCGCGGTCCCTTGGCAAGCCGCCGGGCGACCGCGATCAGCACCGCGATGCCGCTCGCATTGTCGACCGCACCGTTGCAGATGCGGTCGGCCGCCCCTTCGGGCGCGCAGATGCCGAGATGATCCCAATGGCCGAGGAACAGCACCGCCTTGCCGTCGGGTTTTGCGCCCGGCAGCTTCGCGATGATATTATGGCTGTCGACGCTGCGGACGGTCGCCGTCGCCGACAGGTCGGCCGTGACCGGCAGCGCCAGCCCGCGAAAGTCGGCCGCCCCGGCTGCCGCCCGCGCCGCCGCGCCATCCTCCCCCGCCTTGGCGAACAGGGCGTCGCTCGCCTCGAGCGACAGGAAGCCGCCGATCGGCGGGCCGGCCTTCGCGTCAGCGAGGCGCGTCGTCCGGCTGCCCAGCGCATCGCGAAGCTGTGCCCAGGGCAGCGCGTCGGTCGCGATAACCAGCACCGCCGAGGCGCCCGCATCGGCGAGCAACTGACGCCGTTCGCGATAGCGCGGCAGGTCGTCGCCGAACGGAGCATTGCCCATCAGCATGATCGCCAGCTTGCCGCGCACGTCGGCGTTGACCCGGCCTTCGCCGTCGACGCCATAGCCGACGAAGACCGCCGGCAGGTCCGACAGCGACGCCGCGGCATCGCGGCCGGTCAGGATGACGCCATCCTCCTCGATCGCGAAATCGCGCCCGCGCACCTTGAAACGCGCATGGCTTCCCGTGGCCTGGGTCTCGACCAGCGGGACCGGCTGGAGCCAAGGGGTGGCGCTTCCCGGCACCGGGTTCAGTCCCGCCTTCGCCCACTCGCCGACGATATAGGCGATGGTGCGCGCTTCGCCTTCGCTCCCCGGCGCGCGCCCTTCGAAGGCGTCGCTCGACAGGGTGCGGATATGATCGGCGAGTTCGGTCTCGGTGACCGGCGCATCGTCCCTGGCCTGCGCGGCGGGGACGGCAAGAGCGACGAGCGCCACGGCGGCAAGCGCGGCGCGGAATTTCGGCGTTTTCATGGACGCGCCGCATGGCATGCCCGCCCCGGGCAGGCAAGGCGCGTTCGTCGAACGACGAAAAGCGGGAGGGGGGAACAGGTGGTCGCATGACAGGATTCAAGCGGAGACGCGGAGGTATGGAGGAATAGCCTTTCCTGCGCCGCGGCTATTTCCCTCAACCGCCGATTTCGAACCGAGGTCGCAGAACGCAGAAGCCTGTCGGCCTGAATCCTCCGCGATCTCTGCGCCTCTGCGCGAATCTCCTATCCGCGCCCCGCCCGCTCCAGCAACGCCCGTGCCGCAGCAACGTGCATGTCCTCGATCATCCGTCCTTCGTGCCGCTGCGCCCCGCCGGTCGCGGCTGCGACGAGCGCCTCGGCGGCGGCGATCTCGCGCGGCGACGGAGCGAAGGCGGCATTGCACGGATCGACCTGCGTCGGGTGGATCAGCGTCTTGCCGTCGAAGCCGAGCCGCCGCCCGTTGGCCGCCTCAGCCGCAAAGCCCGCCGCATCGTCGATGGCGTTATAGACGCCGTCGAAGCACCACACACCGCCCGCCCGCGCGGCGAGCACGATCGCCTGGATCGCATGGCTCATTGCGCCGCGATCGGTCCCGTCGGGAAGCTTCAGCTCGTGCGCGAGGTCGTTGAGCCCGGCGATCAGCCCGTGCGTCGCCGGGTCGGCGGCGATGTCGCGCGCGGCATAGATGGCGGCGGGCGTCTCGATCATCGCGAACAGCGGCAGGCCGAATCCGCGCGCGGGGGCGAGATCGGAGGGTGCATCGACCTTGGGCAGCACCACCGCGTCGAGCGCCAGCCCGGCGAGCGCATCGAGATCGGCCGCCTGATGCGCGCTGCCGGTGCCGTTGATCCGCACCGCGACGCGCTTGCCGGGAAAGCCCGCGGCGACCGCAGCGCGCATCGCCTCGCGCGCTTCCGCCTTGCGGTCCGCCGGCACCGCATCCTCCAGGTCGACGATCAGCATGTCGGCGGCAAGCCCGCGCGCCTTTTCGAGCGCGCGCGCGTTGGAGGCGGGAACGTAGAGCAGCGAGCAGGGAGCAAAGTCGATCATGCGCTTTTCTGTGGCGTACCCGCGCCATTGCCGCAATAAGGGAAAGGATTTGCAGGAGGGACGACCGATGGAATTCGCACTCGCACTGGTGATTCTGGCGCTGGTGTTCCTCGTCTGGGCGCTGACGCCCGTGCGGCAGGGTTATGCCTATACGATCGAGCGCTTCGGGCGCTACACGCACACCGCCCAGCCCGGGCTCAACTTCATCATGCCGATCTTCGACCGCGTCGGGCGCAAGGTGAACATGATGGAGCAGGTACTCGACATTCCGGGGCAGGAAATCATCACCAAGGACAATGCGATGGTCGCGGTCGACGGCGTCGTCTTCTTTCAGGTGCTCGACGCCGCCAAGGCCGCCTATGAAGTCAGCGATCTCTACCTCTCGATCATGAACCTGACGACGACCAACCTGCGCACCGTGATGGGGTCGATGGACCTCGACGAGACGCTGTCGAAGCGCGACGAGATCAACACGCGGCTGCTGCATGTCGTCGACGACGCGACGACGCCCTGGGGGGTCAAGATCACCCGCGTCGAGATCAAGGACATCCGCCCGCCCGCCGACATCTCGAACGCGATGGCGCGGCAGATGAAGGCCGAGCGCGAAAAGCGCGCCGCGATCCTCGAGGCCGAGGGTCTGCGCGCCTCCGAAATCCTGCGCGCCGAGGGCGAGAAGCAGGGCCAGATCTTGCAGGCCGAAGGGCGCCGCGAAGCCGCCTTCCGCGACGCCGAGGCGCGCGAGCGCGAGGCGGAGGCAGAGGCGAAGGCGACGCAGATGGTGTCGGACGCGATCGCCAGCGGCAATGCGCAAGCGATCAACTATTTCGTCGCGCAGAAATATGTCGAGGCGGTCAGCCAGTTCGCGACCAGCCCGAACAGCAAGACGATCCTCTTCCCGGTCGAGGCGACGCAGCTGATCGGCACGCTCGGCGGCATCGGCGAACTGGCGCGCGACGCCATCGAACGCAAGGGCGCCTGACATGCCGGGCTGGCTGTCGCACATGGACCCGCATTGGGTGTGGCTGTCGCTCGGCGTGCTGCTCGCCGCGGCGGAGATCGTCGCGCCGGGCTTTTTTCTCATCTGGCTGGGCGCCGCCGCGATCGTCACCGGGGTCGTCGCCTGGATCGTGCCGATCTCGGTGCCGCTGCAGCTCGGCATCTTCGCGGTACTGTCGTTCATCGTGCTCTACACCGCGCGGCGCTGGCTGAAGGCCAACCCGATCGCTTCCGCCGACCCCCACCTCAACCAGCGCGCCGGGCGGCTGGTCGGCGAGGTACTGACCGTGACGCGGGCGATCGAGGACGGCCGCGGCCGCGCGAAGGTCGGCGACGGCGAATGGCCGGTCCACGGCCCCGACGCCGCCGAGGGTGCCAAGGTCCGCGTCGTCAGCGCCGATGGCGGCGTGCTGGTGGTGGAACCGGCCTGAAACCGCGTCGACGGCCTGCGATCTGCAGGAATTCCGGTTTCCGCATTGTCCTTTTTCCGTCATGCTGAATTTGTTTCAGCATCCGTGACCCCTGTTCCCCGGCGCAAGCCAAGGTCCAGATGGTGTCGCGCCGACCAGCATGGAATCCGGCTTTCGCCGGGGAGCGGTTCCTTGCCAGCATGAAGCAGGCAAAACCCGCTCTGGCTCGCTTCGCTATGCTCGCAATGACGAAAGCGGGGGCTACCCCCCGCGCGGGCGGCTGTAGATCGCGACGACATGGCCCAGCGCATCGCTGTCGCCGATCAGGCGGAAGCCGAGCTTCTCCGCCACCCGCTCCGACGCCTCGTTGCCGGGATCGATGATGCAGCGCACTTCGGCCGCGTCAAGCGTCGCGTCAGCCCAGCCAAGAACCGCGCGCATCGCCTCCGTCCCCAGGCCCATGCCCCAGTGGTCGGCGTCGAACGCCCAGCCCGCTTCCGGCTGCCCTTCCAGTTCGGCGATGCCGCGGCAGAAATAGGACAGGCCGCCCTGCCCGACCAGCCGGTCGGTCGCCTTGTCGGCGAACACCCAATAGCCATAGCCGAGCACCGGCCACATCCCGGCAGAGCTCAGGAACTTGCCCCATGCGACATCGGGCGCGCGCGGCTCGCCGCCGATGAAGCGCGTCACGCGCGGATCGGCCCACATCGCGATATGGACATCCTTGTCCGACAGGCGATGCTCGCGCAGGCGCAGGCGGTCGGTCTCGATGACGGGAGGAGCGCTGATCATGGGTGCGCAATGCCGCATCGCGCCGCGGACGGCAATCGCCGTCATGCAAGCCCGCGATTTCCGCGAAGGCGGCCGGACGACCGGGAGAGAGAAGACCGGTCCGGCCGCCTTCGCGAAACGCTCTGCTTGCGAAAGCCCGACGCTTCAGGCGGCCGCAGCCGCCGCAGGCGCCGCCGACGAATGTGCGGGCATCAGCGCGTCGGCATAAGCACCCTCATAGCGACCGATCAGCGCGCGATCGTCATGGTTCCAGGGGTGGAAGCCCGGCATGAAATAGGCGAGCCAGGGCCGGAAGCTCTTGCGCAGCACCCCCGGCTTGCCGAGCAGATACCACCAGATGCGCGCGGTCACCCGCCAGCCGGTCAGCCCGTCCTGCCGCAGCAATATCTTCATGCCGCGGACGCGCTTCGGCCAGAAGCGCGCCGTGACGACGAGCATCATCAGCGACTTCGCCTTCCAGCGCCGCCAGCGGCTCCAGTCCTTCGTCGCGTGAAGCCACGTGTCGTAGGCGACGCCCTTGTGCTCGATCTCCTCGATCGCATGCCATTTCCACAGCGCGCCCCACTCGGGCTCGGCGCCCTGATACATGGCGGGGTCCTTGAGCATGATCGCCGCAAGCATCGCGGTATAATGTTCGAGCGCGATCGTCGCCATCAGGTTCACGATCGGCGGTCGCTGCTTGATCAGTTCCATCACCGCGTCGACATCGGCCTCGAGTTCGGAGAGGTCGTAGCCCGCCTCCTCCGCCTTGCGGTTGAAGACGACATGCTCCCGGCTGTGGATCACTTCCTGCTGGGTGAAGGCGCGAATCTCGCGCGCCAGCTTGTCGGGCACGCCGTCGCGGTGGGCCTTCACTGCCTCGATGAACATCGCCTCGCCCTTCGGAAAGGTCACCGACAGCGCGGTGTGGAAGGTCGAAGCGATCGGATCGCCGTTCAGCCACCAGCGCCCCTGCCGGTCGTCGCGGCCGAAGCGCATGTCGCGCGGGGTGATCGCCAGATCATGCGGCGTGGGGGAGAGCGAAAGGCTGGACATATCTTCCTCACCAGCGAATAGGGGGTGAAGGCGCGGGGGCGCCTCTGGGGCAAGTATCTAGGAATTACTTACAGTGGTGTCAATAGCAAAGAAGCGACTGAGCCCGGAGGAGAGCCGGTCGGTCGCATTGGAAGCAGCCCGTCAGATATTGATCGAACTGGGGCCGCAGGCGTTGACGCTGAAGGCGGTGGCGGGACGCATCGACCGCACCCACGCCAATCTGCTCCACCATTTCGGCAGCGCGGCGGGCCTGCAAAAGGCCTTGGCCGCCTATCTGGCCGAAACGGTGTGCGACACGATCGCCGCCAAGATGACCGCCTCGCCGCCGGGCGAACGCAACGTGCGCGAGATCGTCGACCTCGCCTTCGACGCTTTCGACAGCGGCGGCGCGGGGGCGTTGGCGACGTGGATGGCGGCAACCGGCAACGACGATTCGCTCGACCCGATCATCGCTGCGATCCACCGATTGATCGACGGCATGGCCCCCGACGCGCACGAAAAGCGCCTGATGCACGAGGACACACTCGCGCTGGTATTGATGGCGATGGGCGACGCGCACCTCGGCGGCCCGATGGCCGAGGCGCTGGGCCTGCCGCGCGACACCGCGCGCGCGCTGGCGACCGAACTGATCGCCGGGCGGATCGGAACCTTCTGGGCCGAACAGGGCGGGAAGCCGGGCTGCTGACTATCGCCCGGCGCAAGCCGGGGCGACGATCCCTAGCCAAGTCCCCGCCTTCCCCGTAAAGGGCGGCGATGCATTTCCTCGATCAGGCCAAGATCTTCATCAAGTCGGGCGACGGCGGCCCCGGCGCCGTCAGCTTTCGGCGTGAGAAATATATCGAATATGGCGGCCCCGACGGCGGCAACGGCGGCAAGGGCGGCGACGTCGTGTTCGAGGCGGTCGCCGGGCTGAACACGCTGATCGACTTCCGCTATACCCAGCATTTCAAGGCGAGGCGCGGAACCCCCGGCGCGGGCCGCGACCGCACCGGCGCGGGCGGCGACGATCTGGTGATCGAGGTGCCGGTGGGCACGCAGATTCTCGCCGACGATGATGAACGGACGCTGCTCGCCGACCTGACCCGGGCGGGCGAGCGCATCGTCTTCCTGCGCGGCGGCGACGGCGGGCGCGGCAATGCGAGCTACAAAAGTTCGACCAACCGCGCGCCGCGCCAGCACGGCCCCGGCTGGCCGGGCGAAGAGATGTGGGTGTGGCTGCGGCTGAAGCTGCTCGCCGACGCGGGGCTCGTCGGCCTGCCCAACGCCGGCAAGTCGACCTTCATCAACGCCGTCACCAACGCGCAGGCCAAGGTCGGCGCCTATGCCTTCACCACGACGCGGCCGCAGCTCGGCGTGGTCAGCCACAAGGGTCGCGAATTCGTGATCGCCGACATTCCCGGCCTGATCGAGGGCGCCGCCGACGGCGCGGGGATCGGCGACCGCTTCCTCGGCCACATCGAACGCTGCCGCGTGCTGCTGCATCTCGTCGACGCCAATGATGAGGATGTCGCGACCAGCTATCGCATCGTGCGCGACGAACTGGAGGCCTATGGCGCCGGGCTGACCGACAAGCCGGTGATCGTCGCGCTCAACAAGGTCGACACGCTCGACGACGAACTGATCGCGGCGCTGTCGGCGGAACTCGCCGAAGAAAGCGGCAAGCCCGTGATGGCGCTGTCGGGCGCGAGCGGCGCGGGGGTCGAGGCGATACTCGACAAGCTGCTGGAAGCGATCGACCATCCCGAACCGGGCAGCGACGAAAGAGAAGACGCCAGCGGCGACTGGTCGCCGATCTGAACGACCTGGCGGGCGAAACCGCAGGCCAGCCGGTTTCGCCCGAAAGCCGCCATTCCCATTTTTCCCTGCGCGACTCGGGGATATTCGCATTGGCGCGCCGCGCCGCGCGCGCTATCGGCGGCGGCATGATGCTGTTTCCTCCCGCCTCCTGTCCGCGGCTGATCGTCAAGATCGGATCGGCGCTGCTCGTCGATCCCGATGGCGCGGTGCGGCGCGACTGGGTCGCGGGGATCGCGGCAGACATCGCGGCGCGCACGCGCGCCGGGCAGCAGGTTGCGGTCGTGTCGTCGGGCGCGATCGCGCTGGGCGCGCGGCGGTTGGGGCTCGCCAAGGGCGGGCGCGCGAGCCTGGAGGATGCGCAGGCCGCCGCCGCGACGGGGCAGATCGCGCTGTCGCAGGTCTGGGCCGAACTGCTCGGCGCCGAGGGTCTGACCGCGGCGCAGATGCTCGTCACCCTCGACGACCTCGAACATCGTCGCCGCTACCTCAACGCCGCGGCGACGCTCGACCGGCTGCTCTCGCTGCGCGTCGTGCCGATCATCAACGAGAACGACAGCGTCGCGACCGCCGAAATCCGCTTCGGCGACAACGACCGGCTCGCAGCGCGCGTCGCGCAGGCGGCCGGTGCGGACGGCGTCGTGCTGCTGTCCGACGTCGACGGGCTCTACGACCGCAATCCTGCGATTCCCGGCGCACGGCATATCGCAAGGGTCGAGCGCATCGACGCGCGGATCGAGGCGATGGCCGACGCCGGGTCGGCTTCGGGCATGGGATCGGGCGGCATGGTGTCGAAGATCGCGGCGGCGCGCATCGCCAACGCCGCGGGCGCGCATCTCGCGATCGCGTCGGGCCGCATCGACCGGCCGCTGTCGGCCGAGGCGCGGCATACGCTGTTCCTTCCCAAGCGCGGCGCCAGCGCGCGCAAGGCGTGGCTCGCGGGACGACTGATCGTCAAGGGCCGGCTCGCCATCGACGCCGGCGCGGTCCGCGCGCTGCAGGGCGGCGCCAGCCTGCTCGCGGCGGGCGTCATCGCCACCAGCGGCGATTTCGCACGCGGCGACATCGTCGATATCGCGGGCCCCGACGGGCGCATCGTCGCGCGCGGCCTGTCCGAATATCCGGTCGCCGACGCCGCGGCGATCCTCGGCCTCGGGCGTGACGCGCAGGAGGCGGCGCTCGGCCATGCACCGCGCAGTGCGGTTGTTCATCGCGATCACATGGTGCTGCTGTGATGACGCGCGACCAAATCCTTCCCGTGCCGGGGCGGCTCTGATGCAACCCACGCTGGCGATGACCGGCGCAACCGGCTTCGTCGGGCGCGCGACGCTGCGCCAGGCGGTCGAAGCCGGCTGGCACGTCCGCGCGCTCACCCGCCGCACGCAGGAGGCGCGCGACGGCGTCACGTGGATCGCCGGCGCGCTCGACCGGCCCGACAGCCTTGCAGAGATGGCGGCCGGGGCCGATGCGCTGCTCCACATCGCGGGCGTGGTCAACGTCCCGACCCGCGCGGCGTTCGAGGCGGGCAACGCGGTCGCCACGGCGAATGTCGTCGAGGCCGCGCGCGGCGCCGGGGTGCAGCGCTTCGTCCACGTTTCATCGCTCGCCGCGCGCGAACCCGGCCTGTCGCACTATGGCTGGTCGAAGGCGCGCGCCGAGACGATCGTCGAGGCGAGCGGACTCGACTGGACGATCGTGCGCCCGCCCGCCGTCTTCGGCCCCGGCGATACCGAGATGCTCGACCTGTTCCGCATGGCGCGGCGCGGCCTGATGCTGATCCCGCCGCGCGGCCGGATGTCGGCGATCTACGTCGACGAACTGGCGCGGCTGCTGGTCGCGCTCGCGGCGGAGCGCCATGCCCGCGTCAGGCAGACCTACGAACCCGACGACGGCCAGCCCGGCGGCTGGTCGCATCGCGGCTTCGCGCGCGCCATCGGCCGCGCAGTCGGGCGCGATCGCGTCGCAACGCTCGCTGTCCCGGCGCCGCTGCTGCACGCCGGGGGCCGCCTCGACATGCTGGTGCGCCGCCACCGCGCCAAGCTGACGGCCGACCGCGCCCGCTATATCGCGCATCCGGACTGGGTGGCGGCAGAGGGCGCCCGTCCGCCGCCCGACCTGTGGCGCCCCGCCGTCGACACCGCCGATGCCCTCGCCGAGACGGTGCGCTGGTACCGGCAGGAAGGATGGCTGTGACGCCGTCTCCCCTCCCGCAAGCGCGAGGGGGGATGAGATTGCTTCGCCGTCTTCGGCTCTTCGCAATGACGGTTCCATCTCGGATCATCACGCACTAGATTTGCACAATGACCGACACCCCAGCCTCCGCCCCGAATCCCGCCGGCCCCTGGGCCATCCCCGTGCGCCGTCCGCTACCCGGCGACGACACGCCGCGCGGCACGATCAGCTTTCCGCGCCGGGTCTGGCGGCTGCTCGTGGCGATCAAGGATGGGCTGGCGCTCGTCTTCCTGCTGCTGTTCTTCGCGGCACTGTTCGGCCTGCTCGCGGGCCGTCCCAACGCCTCGCTGCCGGTCAGCAAGGGGGCGCTCCTGCTCCAGCTCGACGGCATCGTCACCGAACAGCCGGCGGAAATCGACCCGTTCGCGGCGCTGTCAGGCGGCGCGCAGCTTCGCGAATATCGCGTTCGCGACATCGTCCAGGCGCTCGAAACCGCCGCCGACGACAAGCGCGTGACCTCGGTCGTCCTCGATCTCGACCGCTTTTTGGGCGGCGGGCAGGTCTCGCTCGCAGAAATCGGCGCCGCGATCGACAAGGTGCGCGCGAAGAAAAAGCCGGTGCTCGCCTTCGCCACCGCCTATACGACCGACAGCTATCAGGTCGCGGCGCATGCCAGCGAGATATGGGCCGACGACATGGGCGGCGTCGCCATCGCCGGGCCCGGCGGGTCGCGTCTCTATTACAAGGGGCTGATGGACCGGCTCGGCATCACCGCCCACATCTATCGCGTTGGCACCTTCAAGAGCGCGGTCGAGCCCTATCTGCGCGGCGACCAGTCGCCCGAGGCGAAGCAGGCCGACCTCGCCTATGCCGGCGTGCTGTGGGACAAGTGGCTCGCCGACGTGAAGGCGGCAAGGCCGAAGGCAAAGCTCGACGCCTTCATCGCCGATACGCCGGGCGCGGTCTGGGCGGCAAGCGGCGACCTGGGCCAGGCATCGCTGTCCGCCGGGCTGGTCGACAAGCTTGGCGGACGCATGGCATTCGGCGCGCGCGTGGCCGAAATCAGCGGCGCCGCGGACGACAGCCGGCCGTGGGATTATAACGCCATCCCGCTCGACAATTGGGTCGCCGCCAATCCGCCCGCGCAGAAGGGCCGCGCGATCGCGGTGATCCCGGTAGCGGGCGAGATCGTCGACGGCGAAGCCTCGACCGGAACCGCCGGCGGGGAAACGATCGCCGGTCACATCCTCGACGCCGCGAGCGACGGCGGGGTGAAGGCGATCGTGCTGCGCGTCGATTCGCCGGGCGGATCGGTGCTGGCGTCCGAACAGATTCGCCAGGCACTGCTCGCCGCCAAGGCGAAGAAGCTGCCGATCGTCGTCTCGATGGCCAATGTCGCGGCGTCGGGCGGTTACTGGATCTCGACCCCCGCCGACCGCATCTTCGCAGAGCCCGACACGATCACCGGCTCGATCGGCGTCTTCGGCATCCTGCCGAGTTTCGATCAGGCGCTGGCAAAGATTGGCGTGACCACCGACGGCATCGCGACGACGCCGCTGTCGGGCCAGCCCGACATATTGGGCGGCGTCAACGAACCGTTCAACCAGCTCGCACAGGCGAGCGTCGAGCAGATCTATGCCCGCTTCACCGGCCTCGTCGCCAAGAGCCGCAAGCAGCCGCTCGACAAGGTGCTGCCGATCGCCGAAGGCCGGGTATGGGCCGGGGGGACGGCGCGCCAGATCGGGCTGGTCGACCAGTTCGGCGGCCTGCCCGACGCGCTGGCGGCGGCGGCAAAGCTGGCCAAGGTCGACGGCGCCTTCCACGCCAAATATTTCGAGGACGAGCCGAGCGAATGGTCGAAGCTGCTCGCCAGCCTGACGCGCGACGACAGCGCCGACGCCGCCGCGCCGCGCGGCTGGTTCGGCATCGCGGCGATGAACCGGCAGCTGGCCGAACGCCGGCTGGTGCAGGACCTGTCTATGCTGTCGGCGTCGGGGTCGGTGCAGGCTGCGTGCCTCGACTGCCGCGCCTATCTACCGGTGGTGCCGCGGCCGGGCGCGACCGGCCCGAAAGGCGTGTTCGCCGCGCTGGCGTTGCTGTTGAGGTAACGGCCGATCAGGGCGCCACGGCCGCGCCTTTGGCATGCTCCGCGATCGCATCGGCGAGCGTGTCGACCAGCGCCAGCGGCAGGTCGTGTCCCATGCCGGGGATCGTCATCAGCCGCGCTCCCGCGATATGCGCCGCCGTGTCCCGGCCGCCCGCGATCGGGACCAGCGGGTCGGCCTCGCCATGGATGACAAGGGTCGGCGCCCGCACCGCCTTCAGCATCGGTCGCCGGTCGCCGTCGGCGACGATCGCCGCCATCTGGCGCGCGACGCCCTGCGGATACCAGCCGCGCTCGAAATCGCCGCGCACCCGCCGCTGCAAACGCTCCTCCTCCGCCGGATAACCGGGGCTGCCGATGACCCGCGCGGCGCGCACCGAATAGGCGATCATGTCTTCCGGATCGCCGCTCATCGGCCGGTTCGCCAGCACCTGCATCGCTTCCTTCTTCGCGCGCGGCAGGCGGCGGTTGCCGGTTGTCGACATGATCGAGGTCAGCGACAGGGTGCGCCCCGGATGGCTGGCGGCGATATGCTGCGCGATCATCCCGCCCATCGACGCGCCGACGACATGCGCCCGGTCGATCTCCAGACGGTTAAGCAGCGCGACGCCGTCGTCGGCCATGTCGGCGAGCCGATAGGCACTGCGCACCGGCAGGCCCAGCGCAGCCTTGACGAACATCCATTTGAGGTTGGGCACCCCAGCCGCATCGAAGCGGGTGGACAGGCCGACGTCGCGATTGTCGTAGCGGATGGTGCGGAACCCACGCGCGACCAGCGCATCGACGAACTCGTCGGGCCACAGCGTCAGTTGCCCGCCCAATCCCATGACGAGCAGGATCGCGGGGGCGTCGCGCGGCCCCTTGTCCTCGAAGGCGATGCTGATGCCGTTGGCGGTCGTCCGGTCGGTCGTCATGCGTGTCCCCTGCCAAAGGACGCCAACCTTGCCGCGCGGCGCGCGCCGGTCAAGCGTCAGCTTGTCCCGTCGCCGCCGGCGCGGCCATAGGTGGGCAGGCCCAGCGACCAGCGGATCGCCGCGCCGCGCAGGATGAAACCCGCGGTCGCGCCCGTCACCGCCGCCACGGCCGTCCCCGCGCCGAGCCAGAGCAGCGCCAGGAACAGGCCCGATGCCAGCGCCCCCGCGGTCACATAGATTTCGGGGCGCATGATGATCGACGGCACGCCCGCCAGCACGTCGCGGATCGTGCCCCCGACGCAGCCGGTGATGACGCCCATCATCAGTGCCGGTACCGGGGGCACGCCCCAGCTGATCGCCTTGGCGGTGCCGAAGACGCTGTAGGCGGCGAGCCCGACCGCATCGGCCCATTCGAGCAACTGCCCGCGCCGCCACCATCGTTCGGGGGTAAGCCAGACGGTCAGCGCGATCGCAATGCACACCGCGGCAATCGCGCCGTCCTGGACCCAGAACACCGGCGCGCCGATCAGCAGGTCGCGCACGCTGCCGCCACCGACGCCCGTGACCAGTGCAAAGAAGCAGGCCGTGACCAAGGTCTGCCGCAACCGCACCGCCATCAGCGCACCCGACAGCGCGAACACGCCGATCCCGACGAGGTCGAGCAGGCGGACGAGCAGCGCGTTGTCGATGGCGTCCATCGGCGCGGGCCGGTCAGCGCTCCGCCGGCCGGACGCCGCCGACGATCGACAGCACGATCGCCGTCACCGCGTTGCGGATCGCGGGCTCGGCCTGCGGGGCGAAGAAAGGCGAGTGGTTGGTCGGCGCCGGTTCGCCCTTCGCCTTGAGCGCGGCGAGGACGGCGGGATCGTAGCCGCCGATCGCGAAGAAGATCGACGGAACGCCGGCATCGACGAATTCGGAGAAATCCTCGCTGCCCGACATCGGCGGCGCGCTCGCCGGTGCGAAGGCGAGACGGTCGCCGAACACGGGTTTCAGCATCGCGGCCGCCGCGGCCGCCATGCCCTCGTCGTTCATCAGCACGCCGGTGCCGCCCAGATAGCTGATCGTCGGCGCGGGCGCGTTGCCCATCTGCGCCGCCGCCTTTGCCGCACGCGCGGTGCCGCTGCGCAGCAGTTCGCGCACATCGGGCGCCTGCGAACGAAGGTTGACCTTCACCTCGGCACTGTCGGGGATGATGTTGGGCGCGCTGCCGGCCTGGATCGCGCCGATCGTCAGCACGCCGAACGCCGCCGGGTCCTTTTCGCGGCTGATCACCGTCTGCACGTCAGTGACGAAGCGCGCCGCGATCGGAATCGGATCGATCGTCGCAGCGGGCATCGAGCCGTGGCCGCCGCGACCGTGAAAGACGACCGAATAGCTGTCGGACGCCGAAGAAGACGGCCCCGCCTTGATCGCCACCACGCCAGAAGGCAGGTTGCTGACATGCGCGGCAAAGCCGAAATCGGGCTTGGGAAAGCGCTTGAACAGCCCGTCGTCGAGCATCGCCCGGGCACCCTGCAGCGGCTCTTCGGCGGGCTGACCGATCAGCACCACCGTCCCCGACCAGCTGTCGCGCATCGTGGCGAGCGCCTGCGCGACGCCGACCAGATAGGCGACATGTGTATCGTGACCGCAGGCGTGCATCACCGGCACGTCCTTGCCCTCATAGGTCGCGCGCGCCTTACTCGCCCACGGCAGGCCGGTCTTTTCCTCGAGCGGCAGCGCATCCATGTCGGCGCGGACGAGGATCGTCGGCCCCGCACCGTTGCGGAGCACGCCGACGACGCCGGTGCCGCCGACCTTCTCGGTGACGGTGAAACCTGCCTCGCGCAGACGCGTCGCGAGGATACCGGCGGTGCGCGCCTCCTGCATCCCCAGTTCGGGATGCGCGTGCAGATCCTTGTAAAGCGCTTCGAGCGCCGGATAATCGCGGTCGAGCAACGCGTCGAGGCGCTGGCTGACGACCGAAAGGTCAGGCGCGGCGGCCGCCGGAATGGCGCCATCGGCTGCCTGTACAGCGAGCGGCCACGCCGCCGCCATCGATGCCGCCATCCATAATCCCAGTCGTGCCGCCATCGTCACTCTCCCCCGTTCGTGCCCCGGCCGCCGACGGCGGCGTCAGATATGGATCGGCTTGCCCGTCACCGCCATCGCGGCTTCCTTCACCGCCTCGCTGTGCGTCGGATGCGCGTGGCAGGTGTATGCGATGTCCTCGCTCGTCGCACCGAATTCCATCGCCTGCGCGGCCTGCGCGATCATCGTGCCCGCGACGCTGGCGATACACCAGACGCCCAGCACGCGGTCGCTCTTCGCGTCGGCGATCACCTTGACGAAGCCGTCGGGCTCGTGGTTCGTCTTGGCGCGGCTGTTCGCGAGCATCGGGAATTTGCCGACCTTGACCTCTCCCCGCTCCTTCGCGGCTTCCTCGGTCAGGCCGACCCCGGCGATCTCGGGCATGGTGTAGACGACCGACGGGATGACGTCGTGGTTCACGATGCCAGTCAATCCCGCGATATTCTCCGCGCAGGCGATGCCTTCATCCTCGGCCTTGTGCGCGAGCATCGGCCCCGGCACGACGTCGCCGATCGCCCAGATGCCGGGAACGTTCGTGCGGAAATCATGGTCGGTTTCGATCTGGCCACGCTTGTTGACCGAGAGTCCAGCCTTGTCGAGCGCCAGCCCATCCGTGTTCGGGCGGCGCCCGATCGACACCAGCACGACGTCGGCTTCCAGCGTCTCCGCATCGCCGCCCGCAGCGGGTTCGAGCGTCAGCACCGCCTTCTTGCCTTTGACCTCGGCCTTCGTGACCTTGGTCTTAAGCTTGAATTCGATACCCTGTTTCTTGAAGATCTTGTTCGCTTCCTTGCGGACATCGCCGTCCATGCCGGGCAGGATCTGGTCGAGGAACTCGATGCAGGTCACCTTGGCGCCGAGGCGGCGCCACACGCTGCCGAGTTCGAGCCCGATCACGCCGCCGCCGATCACGACCATATGGCCCGGCACCTTGGCGAGTTCGAGCGCGCCGGTCGAATCGACGATCACGCCCTTGGCATTGTCGACCTCAACACCCGGAAGCGGGGTCACCGACGAGCCGGTGGCGATGATGATATTCTTCGCGCGCACCGCCTTGCCCGCGACCTCGACCGTGTCGGCGGAGGTGAATTTCGCATAACCCTTCAGCCAGTCGACCTTGTTCTTCTTGAACAGGAATTCGATGCCGCCGGTCAGGCCCTTGACCGCATCCTTGCGCTGGCCGTGCATGGTGTCGAGGTCGAGTTCGGGCTTCACCTTGATGCCCATCTTAGCCATCGCGCCGCCAGCGGCGGCTTCAAAATATTCGGACGCGTGGAGCATCGCCTTCGACGGGATGCAGCCGACGTTTAGGCAGGTGCCGCCGAGTGTTTCGCGTCCTTCGGCGCACGCGGTCTTCAGGCCCAGCTGCGCCGCGCGGATCGCGGCGACATAGCCGCCGGGCCCGGCACCGATGACAAGGACGTCGTAGTCAAAGTCCGACATTTCAATCTCCGTTCGCCCTGAGCTTGTCGAAGGGCCGTACTTTTCTCAATCCGTCGCTCTCAAGAGAAGAACGGGGCTTCGACAAGCTCAGCCCGAACGGATGTGGGATATTTAAAGATCGATCAGCAGCCGCGTCGGGTCCTCGATCGCTTCCTTGATCGTCTTGAGGAAGGTCACCGCCTCGCGGCCGTCGACCAGCCGGTGATCGTAGCTGAGCGCGAGATACATCATCGGGCGGATGACGATCTCGCCGTTCCGCACGACCGGGCGGTCCTCGATACGGTGAAGCCCGAGCACCGCCGACTGCGGCGGGTTGATGATCGGGGTCGACATCAGGCCGCCGAACACGCCGCCGTTCGAGATGGTGAAGGTGCCGCCCGTCATGTCGGCCATCGTCAGCGTGCCGTCCTTGGCACGCTTGCCGAGGTCGGCGATCGCCTTCTCGATCTCGGCGAAGCTCAGGCTCTCGGCATTGCGCACGACCGGCACGACCAGCCCGTTGGGCGCGCTGACCGCGACCGAAACGTCCAGATAGTCGTGATAGACGATCTCCTCGCCCTCGATCCGGCCGTTGACCGCCGGAATATCATGCGCTGCGAGCGCGACCGCCTTGGTGAAGAAGCTCATGAAGCCAAGGCGCACGCCATGCTTCTTCTCGAAACTGTCGCGATAGCGCTCGCGCGCCGCCATCACCGCCGACATGTCGCAGTCGTTGAAGGTCGTCAGCATCGCCGCGGTTTCCTGCGCCGACTTCAGGCGCTTCGCGATCGTCTGGCGCATCCGCGTCATCTTGACGCGCTCCTCGCGGCGGCCCGGGGCGCCTCCGGCGGCCGGCGCGGGTGCGGCAGGCGCGGCGGGAGCGGGAGCGGCTTCCGGCGCGGCATTGGCGGCGGCGAGCACATCCTCCTTGGTCAGGCGGCCGTCCTTGCCGGTCCCCTTGATCTTCGTGGGATCGACGCCGTGTTCGAGCACGAGACGGCGCACCGCGGGCGACATCGTCGTCACCGTGTCGACCGCATTGTCGCTGGCCGTCGCGGCGGGTGCGGAGGCCGCGGCTTCGGCCTTGGCGGCCGGAGCGGGCGCCGCGGCCGGCGCCTTGCCCGAACCCGCCTCGATCGTCGCGATCACCGCGCCGACCGCGACGGTGTCGCCGACGGCGACGACCTGCTGTCCCATCACGCCCGCGACCGGCGACGGCACCTCGACCGCGACCTTGTCGGTTTCGAGACTCGCGATCGGCTCATCGATCGCGACGGCGTCGCCCGGCTGCTTCAGCCATTCGCCGACCGTGGCTTCGGTCACGCTTTCACCCAGGGTGGGGACTTTGACTTCGGTGCTCATCGCTTCTTCCTTGGGGACCATGGACAGGGACTACCCCTGTCCATCGGGATTGTCGTTGCATCGGGATGGACGCGCCAGCCCCTATTTCTTCTTCGTCCGGCGAATCTCGGCGCGAACCGACAGGCCGAGCGCATCGGCGACGAGCGCGCCCTGCTCGGTCTGGTGGCGGCTCATCAGGCCCGTCGCCGGCGAGGCGGCGGCGGCGCGGCCGGCATAGCGGGCGCGCTTGCCCTTGTGCCCGGCTTCGTCCAGCGCTTCCTCGATCAGCGGCTCGACGAAGAACCACGCGCCGTTGTTGCGCGGCTCTTCCTGCGCCCAGACGACCTCTTCGAGGTTCGTCATCCGCTTCAGCCGCGCCGCGAGCGCTTCGCCCGGGAAGGGATAGAGCTGCTCGATACGGATGATCGTCGTGTCGGTCAGGCCCGCGGCATCGCGCGCCTCCATCAGATCATAGCCGACCTTGCCCGAACAGAAGACGGCGCGCCGGATCGCGCCATCCTCGGGCGGGTTGCGATCGGACATAATGCGCCGGAAATGCGCATCGCCGATGAAGTCGCTGCGCTGCGAAACCGCCAGCTTGTGGCGGAGCAGCGACTTAGGCGTCATGATGATCAGCGGCTTGCGGAACGACCGCAGCATCTGGCGGCGCAGGACGTGGAAATAGTTCGACGGGGTCGAAATATTGCACACCTGGATATTGTCGCCCGCGCACAGTTGCAGGAAGCGTTCGAGGCGCGCCGAGCTATGCTCGGGCCCCTGCCCCTCGTAACCGTGCGGCAGCAGCATCACGAGGCCGTTGGCACGCAGCCACTTGGCCTCGCCCGCCGCGATGAACTGGTCGATCATGATCTGCGCGCCGTTGGCGAAGTCGCCGAACTGCGCTTCCCACAGCACGAGGCTCTTCGGATCGGCCATCGCATAGCCATATTCGAAACCGAGCACGCCATATTCCGACAGCGGGCTGTCGAGCACCTCGAAGCGGCCGTGCGGCACGGTCTTCAGCGGAATATATTTATGCTCGTCGGTCTGGTCGACCCAGACGGCGTGGCGCTGGCTGAAGGTGCCGCGCCCCGAATCCTGACCCGACAGGCGCACCTGATAGCCCTCGCTGAGCAGGGTGCCGAAGGCGAGCGATTCGGCGGTCGCCCAATCGAACACGTCGCCATTCTTCTTGTCGGCGAACATCGCGGCGCGCCCGTCGATGACGCGACGCAGCGTCTTGTGCACCTGCAGGTCGTCGGGAATGGTCGTCATGATGCGGCCGATGCTGTCGAACAGCTTTTCCGAAACGCCGGTCGCGATATTGCGCCGCGCATGTTCGGAATCGCCCGGCATGTGCAGCCCCGACCAGCGACCGGCGAACCAGTCGGCCTTGTTCGGCTTGTAGCTTTTCGCCGCTTCGAACTCTTCCTCGAGCCGCGCGGTGAATTCGCGGCGGTGCGCGTCGGCGTCGCCGGCCGCAATCACCCCTTCTTCCTCCAGCCGCTGCGCATAGAGGTCCGATACCGCCGGATGCTTGCGAATGCGGGCATACATCAGCGGCTGGGTGAACGACGGCTCGTCGCCCTCGTTATGGCCGAAGCGGCGATAGCACCACATGTCGATGACGATGTCGCGCTTGAACTGCTGGCGGAAATCGATCGCCAGCTTGCAGGCAAAGGTCACCGCCTCCGGATCGTCGCCGTTGACGTGCAGGATCGGCGCCTGGACGCCCTTCGCGACGTCCGACGGATAGGGCGACGAGCGCGCGAACTGGGGGCTGGTCGTGAAACCGATCTGGTTGTTGACGATGAAGTGGATGCAGCCGCCCGTATTGTAGCCGCGGATGCCCGAGAAGCCGAGGCATTCCCAGACGATTCCCTGCCCCGCGAAGGCCGCGTCGCCGTGGATCAGCACCGGCAGGACCTGTTCATGCTCGATCAGGTCGTCGCGCACCACCTGCTGCGCGCGCACCTTGCCGAGCACCACCGGGTCGACCGCTTCGAGGTGCGACGGGTTGGGCACCAGCGACATGTGCACCGAGATGCCGTCGAACTCGCGGTCGGTCGAGGTGCCGAGGTGATATTTGACGTCGCCCGAACCGCCGACGGCCTCGGGATTCGCGCTGCCGCCCTGGAATTCGTGGAAAATGACGCGATAGGGCTTCGCCATCACGTTCGCGAGCATGTTGAGCCGGCCGCGATGCGCCATGCCATAGACGATCTCGCGCACGCCGTACTGGCCGCCATATTTGATGATCGCTTCCATCGCGGGGATCATCGCCTCGCCGCCGTCGAGGCCGAAGCGCTTGGTGCCGACATATTTGCGGGCGAGGAATTTCTCCCACTCCTCGGCGTCGATCACCTTGTTGAGGATCGCCTGCTTGCCCTCGGGGGTGAACTCGACATGCTTGTCGGCGCCCTCCATCCGGTCCTGCAGGAAGCGCCGTTCCTCGACGTCGGCGATGTGCATGTATTCGAGGCCGACATTCCCGCAATAATTGGCCTGCAGGATCGCCACGATCTCGCGCACCGTCGCCTTTTCGAGCCCCAGCGTCCCGCCGAGGAAAACCGGCCGATCCTGGTCGGCGCCGACGAATCCGTGATATTCGGGGGTGAGGTCGGCGGGCAGTTCATGCTTCGACAGGCCGAGCGGGTCGAGCGACGCCGCCAGATGGCCGCGCACCCGATAGGTCCGGATCAGCATCATCGCGCGGATCGCCTCGTCGGCCGCGCGCTCGACCTCGGCGTTAGAGAGCGGCGCGCCGGCCTTCGCCGCGGCGGCCTTCACCGCGACCTGCATCTGCTGCGGATCGAGCGCGGCGGTCAGGTCATCGCTGTCGACCAGGGGCCAGTTTCTGGGCGCCCAGCTCGGTCCGGGCTGCGGTTCGTCGATGTCGAAGCTTTGTCGTTCGAGGTTCATTTTCCCAACCTATTCGTGCCCTGCGAAGGCAGGGATCGATCTCCAGAGGCCTAATTCAACGTTTCGGATAAATCATTCCACTCGGGATTATGCTCCTCGATGCGATTGATCTTCCACGCCCGGTTCCATTTCTTCATCCGCACTTCAAGCTGCCGGGCGTCGTGGATGCTTTCAAAGCAATCGAACCACACCAGCAGTTTGCAACCATAACGCTTCGTAAAACCTTCGATCATGCCTTCGCGATGTTGCCAAACCCTTTTCGGCAAATCGCTGGTCACACCGATATAGATCGTCCCGTTTTTCCGGCTCGCCATGATATAGACATAGCCGGGCGGGACCATCCTAAATCGTCCCGACGTGTTCCCCCGCGAAGGCGGGGGTCCAGGAGACACAGCAATGGGTCCCCGCCTTCGCGGGGACACACGAAAAAGAGGAGCAATTGGGGGTCACACCCGCTCTTTCAGCACCTCCGCCAGCGTCGTGCCCAACTCCGATGGCGAGGCCGACACGGTGATGCCCGCGGCTTCCATCGCCGCGATCTTGCTTTCGGCGTCGCCCTTGCCGCCCGACACGATCGCGCCGGCATGGCCCATGCGGCGCCCCGGAGGCGCGGTGCGGCCCGCGATGAAGCCGACCATCGGCTTCTTGCGGCCGCGCTTCGCCTCGTCGATCAGGAACTGCGCCGCCTGCTCTTCGGCGTCGCCGCCGATCTCGCCGATCATGATGATCGACTTGGTCGCCTCGTCGGCAAGGAAGAGTTCGAGCACGTCGATGAAGTTGGTGCCGTTGACCGGGTCGCCGCCGATACCGACCGCGGTCGTCTGGCCCAGTCCGACGTTCGAGGTCTGGAACACCGCCTCATAGGTCAGCGTGCCCGAGCGCGACACGACGCCGACGCTGCCCTTCTTGAAGATCGACCCCGGCATGATGCCGATCTTGCATTCGTCGGGGGTCAGCACGCCAGGGCAGTTGGGGCCGATCAGCCGCGACTTGGAGCCCGACAGCGCGCGCTTCACCTTGACCATGTCGAGCACCGGAATACCCTCGGTGATCGCGACGATCAGCTCGACCTCGGCATCGATCGCCTCGAGGATCGAATCGGCGGCGAACGGCGGCGGCACGTAGATGACCGACGCGGTCGCGCCGGTGGCCTGCTTCGCCTCGGCGACGGTGTCGAACATCGGCAGGCCGATATGCGTCGTGCCGCCCTTGCCCGGCGTCACGCCGCCGACCATCTGCGTGCCGTAGGCGAGCGCCTGTTCGGTGTGGAAAGTGCCGGTCGCGCCGGTCATTCCCTGGGTGATGACCTTGGTATTCTTGTCGATCAGGATGCTCATAGATTTTCGTTCCGTTTTCCGTGCGCCCCGGGTGGGACCACCTCCAGATACCAGTTCACCCGCACCCTCGTTCCGAGGGGGCGGGCGACGGGCCCCGCCTTCGCGGGGCGTCGGGACTCAGGCCAGGCTCGGCTCCAGACCCTTGCACGCGACCAGCAGCTCCTGGACCGCGTGGACCGATTTGTCGAAGTTCGCCTTCGCGCCTTCGTTCAGCGCGATCTCGACGACGCGCTCGACGCCGTTCGCCCCGATCACCACCGGCACGCCGACATAGAGGTCGTCGACGCCGTACTGGCCGGTCAGATGCGCGGCGCAGGGCAGCAGGCGCTTCTTGTCCTTGAGATAGCTCTCGGCCATCGCGATCGCGCTCGTCGCGGGGGCATAATAGGCCGAGCCGTTGCCGAGGAGCTGGACGATCTCGCCGCCGCCCGAACGGGTGCGCGCGACGATCGCGTCGATCCGCTCCTGCGTCGACCAGCCCATCTTGATCAGGTCGGGAACCGGGATGCCGGCGACGGTCGAATATTCGATGACCGGAACCATCGTGTCGCCGTGGCCGCCGAGCACGAATGCCGTGACGTCCTCGACCGAGACGTTGAATTCTTCAGCCAGGAAGTGGCGGAAGCGGGCCGAATCGAGCACGCCGGCCATGCCGACGACCTTGTTGTGCGGCAGCCCCGAGAATTCGCGCAGCGCCCACACCATCGCGTCGAGCGGATTGGTGATGCAGATGACGAAGGCGTCGGGAGCGTTGGCCTTGATGCCCTCGCCGACCGCCTTCATGACCTTGAGGTTGATGCCGAGCAGGTCGTCGCGGCTCATCCCCGGCTTGCGCGGCACGCCCGCGGTGACGATGACGACGTCGGCGCCGGCGATGTCGGCATAATCGCTCGTGCCCTTGAGCCCCGCATCATAGCCCTCGACCGGTCCCGCCTGTGCGAGGTCGAGCGCCTTGCCCTTGGGCATGCCTTCGGCAATGTCGAAGAGGACGATGTCGCCCATTTCCTTCATGGCGGCGAGGTGGGCGAGCGTGCCCCCGATCATCCCGGCTCCGACCAAAGCGATCTTCTTGCGTCCCATGGCGCGCGGCACTCCCTTCTGGCAAGCCCGGCAATGCGGTTCACGGACCGGCGGGGCACGGGCCATTGCCGCATGCCGGTCCCAAGACTCGCGCCGCCCCTACGCTGATTCCCCAGGCGAAACAACCGCGAAAAGCACGAATAACCGGGTTTTTCTGCAAACAGTTCGCAATATCATTATGAGGAATGAGGCGGTTTGGAGGTCCGCGATGGCGCGGCCGGAACGCATCGCGTCCGGGGCGCGTTCGTCGGGGAAAGCGGCGCCCTCCCGGATCGCGTGAAACCGATGGAGCGGGCGAAGGGGAAAGCCGGCGGAGGCACGCCGACGATCCCGCATTTCCGGCAGGAATCCCGGACCGGCGATTAACCCTCCTTTACCCCCTGTACGCTAGGGTCCCCGCCGATGACGCGGGCAATCATCAGTTTCGACACCGAACTTTCCGCCGGGCTCCACCAGCGGGGGGTCGACGCGCGCGCCAATTTCGAAAGCTCGATCCTCGGTCGCTGCCGCGAAGGCGACTTCGGCATCCTGTTCCAGATGGACATGCTCGAACGCCACGGCCTGAAGGGCGTCTTCTTCGTCGACCCGATGCCCGCGCTGGTTCATGGCCCGCGGATCGTCGAGGCGATCGTCGAGCCGATTCTTCGGCGCGGCCACGAGGTACAACTGCACATCCACACCGAATGGCTGCAGTTCGCGCCGTTCAATCCGGCGGGGCGGCAGACGGGACGCAACATCGCCGATTTCCCCCTGCCGGCGCAGAAGAAGCTGATCGCCCTCGCCCGCGACATATTGATGCGCGCCGGGGCGCCGCGGCCGGTTGCCTTCCGCGCCGGAAACTTCGGCGCCAACGATGACACGCTGCGCGCGGTCGCCGCGCTCGGCTTTCGCTACGACAGCAGCTTCAACGGCGCCTATCGGGATCATGGCTGCGCGATCACGCTCGACCCGGCGAACATGGGCATGCGGTTTCACCACGGTGTCTGCGAGGTTCCGGTCAGCGGACTGATGGAAGGCAGCGGCCGCTTTCGCCCCGCTCAGCTCTGCGCGATGTCCGAGGAGGAAATGCGCGACGCGCTCGACCATGCGGCGGAAAGCGGCGCGATCCAGTTCTCGGCTTTCAGCCACAGTTTCGAATTGCTGAGCCGCGACCGCGCGGTGCCCAATTGGCTGGCGGTCGCGCGGATGGAAGCACTGTGCCGGGCCGTCGCCGACGATCCGCAAATCACGAATGGCGGCTTTGCGACGCTGCCGCTGCCGCCACCGCGCCCCGGGCGGATCGAGGTCGCCGCGCCACGCCCGCTGCGGACCGCGCGCCGCGTCGTCGAGCAGGCGTTCGGCCATCTGGCGCACGAGGTCCGCTACGTCCGCAACGTCGCCTATGTCGCCATCAACTCATCGCGTTGGGGCAAGATCGTCGGCGGCATCATCCTGGCCATGGCCTAGAGCCAGATAATCGTCCGACTGCATTTCGGCGAGACGGCTTGCCGTGCGTTCGAACTCGAAGGCGCCGTCGCCGGCGACGTAGAGCTGATCGGGCTCGGCCGCGGCGCTCGCCAGCAGCTTGACCTTATATTCGTAGAGCGCGTCGACCAGCGTCACGAAGCGCGCCGCCTCGTTGCGATTTTCCGGCCCCATGCGCGGAATGCCGACGATGATCACCGTGTGGAAATGGCGCGCGACTGCCAGATAGTCGGACGCGCCCCGCGCCTCTGCGCACAGCCGCTTGAAGGAGAAGACGGCGACGCCCTTCAACGCCTTCGGCACGTGCAGCAACCGCCCGCCGCCGACATCGAGGTCGAGCGAGGGGACGTGCGCGCGATCCTCCGGCGGATAGTCGGTGAGGCGGAAGAAGGCGGCCGACAGCGCCTCGGTCGCCGCCGCATCGGCAGGCACGAACCAGCGCTTGCCGTCGCCCAGCCGATGCCGGCGATAATCGGTCGGGCCGTTCAGGCTCATCACGTCGAGTTTCGCCTCGATCAACGCAACGAATGGCAGAAAATGCTCGCGGTTGAGCCCGTTCTTGTAGAGATCGGACGGCGGCCGGTTCGATGTCGCGACCACGGTCACGCCATGCCCGATCAGCGCCGTGAACAGCCGCGAGAGGATCATCGCGTCGGCGCTGTTGTTCACCACCATCTCGTCGAAGGCGAGACAGCGGACATCCTCGACCAGCGCCGCCGCCACCTGCGGGATGGGGTCGCCGCTCTCGCTCTTGCGCACCTCGCGCATCCGCGCGTGCACCTCCAGCATGAAGGCGTGGAAATGGACCCGCCGCTTTCGCCGGATCGCCAGCCGGTCATAGAAGAGGTCCATCAGCATCGACTTGCCGCGCCCGACCGCGCCCCACAGATAGACGCCGCGCGGCGCCTCCGGCCTGCGACCGGCGATCCGCCAGAGCAGGCTGCCGCGCGGCGGCGCGGCCTCCAGTTCCTGTTGCAGCCGGGCCAGCCGTCCCGCGGCGGCGCGCTGTTCGGGATCGGGCTTCAGTTCGCCATCGGCGACGAGCCCGTCATAGGCAGCGAGCAGGTCGGTCATGCGGAACGGCAGTTCCCGATCACGGCCGCGCCCGTCATTTGCGGCTCGCCTTGCGGATCGTTCCGGCGAAGCTGAGCACGATATGCGCATCGTCTTCGCCCTGGACGACAAGCCCACGCAGGAAGACCAGCCGCCCCGTCTCGCGCACCAGTTCGACCAGCGCGTCCATCGGTTCACCGACCCGGCCGGCGCCGACGAACTGCGTCGACAGGTCGAGCGTCACCGAATGCCCCGCGTCGAGCGCGCCGAACTGATGCGAGGCCGCGAACAGCGCGATGTCGACGAGCGCCAGGCTGACCGCGCCATGAACATTGTCACCGAGATTACTGTGCTTGCGCGTCGGATGCATCCGCACGCGGGCGCGCGGCCGTCCGTCGGGCGTCAGCCCTTCCGTCCGGACCGCAAGCGGTTCGATAAAGGCGTTGAAGCGGCTCGGGTCCTTGATATTCCAGCTTATCCAGCCGTCCGCGAGTTCCTCGGCGGTGAAATTCTCGCGGCGCTTCGGTTCCTCGATGCCGTCGTTCACATCCGCACTTTCGAGAAATGGGGGCGCAGGCCGACGCCAGCCAACGTCAAACCTGCCGCTCGATTTCCAGCTTCTTGATCTCGGCGATCGCACGCGCCGGACTGAGCCCCTTGGGGCAGGCGTTGGCGCAATTCATGATCGTGTGGCAACGATAGAGGCGGAAGGGATCCTCGAGTTCGTCGAGCCGCTCGCCGGTATATTCGTCGCGGCTGTCGGCGAGCCAGCGATAGGCCTGGAGCAGGATCGCGGGGCCGAGGAACTTGTCGCTGTTCCACCAATAGCTGGGGCAGCTCGTCGAGCAGCAGGCGCACAGGATGCACTCGTACAACCCGTCGAGCTTCTCACGCTCCTCGGGCGACTGGAGCCGTTCCTTGCCGCTGGGCGTCGTCGACTTGGTCTTCAGCCACGGCTCGATCGAGGCATATTGGGCATAGAAATGGGTGAAGTCGGGGACGAGGTCCTTGATCACGTCCATCGCCGGCAGCGGGGTGATCGTGATGTCGCCCTTCAGATCCTCGATCGCGGTGGTGCAGGCGAGGCCATTCTTGCCGTTGAGGTTCATCGAGCAGCTTCCGCAGATGCCCTCGCGGCACGAGCGGCGGAAGGTCAGCGTCGAATCCTGCTCGCTCTTCATCTTGATCAGGGCGTCGAGCACCATCGGACCGCAGGTGTCGAGGTCGATCTCGAAGGTGTCGAAATGCGGATTCTCCCCCTTGTCGGGGTCGTAGCGATAGACCTTGAATTTCTTGACGTTGGTCGCGCCCTCGGCCTTGTGGACCGTGCCGCCCTTGTGGATGCGGCTGTTCTTGGGCAGGCGAAATTCGGCCATGTCGCGGGCTCCCTGATGCAGTCGGGGTCCGACTAGACCCGATTGGCGGAGTCGGCAAGGGGTGAGGCGGCAATTAAGCCCGCGGCTGCGGAGGAGGGGTTTCGGCTTCCTTCCGTTCCCGACTATCGCTAGGGGCGCACCGATGAGCGAAGAACCCGCCGCCGCTCCCGCCGTGACCAGCCGCCATGTCGCGCGCGGACTGGGGACGACGGTGCTCGCACGACTGGGCGGGGTGATCGAGATCGTCGCCCAGCCGCTCTATGTCCTGATGTTCGGCCTCGCCGGCTATGGGCTCTATGCGGTGCTGTGGGCGGCGGTCAATCTGCTCGAGAATATCTGCGACGCCGGCATGACGAACGCGCTGCAGCGCACCGTGCCGCAGTCGGCGAGCGAAGCCGAAGCCGCTGCGGCGCTGCGCACCGCAATGCTGTTCGGCGTCGTGCCGTGCCTGGTCGTCGCGGCATTGATCGCGACCTTCGCCGCCGACCTGGCGCCGCTGCTCAACGTCGCCGAGCGCGACCGGCCGCTCGTCGTGCCCGCGATCCAGCTGTTCGTCTGGGCACTGCCGCTGTGGGCCTTCGTCGAGATCGCGACGAGCGCGATGCGCGCGCGCATGGTATTCGGCGCCGAGATCCGCCTCCGCATCGTCTGGGAGCAGATTCTGCGGCTGGTGTTCGCGGGGCTGTTCTTCGCGGGCGGACTCGGGCTCAAGGGCCTGTTCATCGCGCACCTCTGTTCGCTCGCCGTGACCGCCTTGCTGTGCGTCCGCCTGCTGGCGCGCTATTATGATTTCGCCGAACTGCGGCGCGGGGGACGCGGCAGCACGGCCGAGCGCGACACCTTGCGGGCGGGGCTGTCGATCCTGCCGTCGAACATCATCGGGCGGCTGTTCGGCGATGCGCCCGCGCTGATCCTCAACCTTCTGCTTCCCGGTGCGGCGGGCGCGGCAGCGGCGGGGCTGTTCACCATCGCGCGCAAGCTGTCGAGCGTCGTCCAGCTCGTCCGCATCGCCTTCTCCTATGTGCTCGCGCCGCTTGCCGCGAGCGCGGAGCGCGCCGACCGCGCGCAGGTCGCCGACATCTACGCCTATGCGACGCGGCTGATCTTTGCGATCGCGCTGCCGCTCGCTGCAGTGCTCGCCGCGGGCAGTTCGTCGCTGCTCAGTCTGTTTGGGGCGCAAGCGCATGTCGCGCAGGCCGCCGTCGTGATCCTGCTGTTCGCGCGCGCTTTCGAGGCGGTGCTCGGCATCTCGCTGCCGGTGCTTCAGGTCGTCGCCGCCTTTCGCCACCAGCTTGTCGCGGGCCTGTTCGGGCTGGCGATCGCAGTCGGCGCGGGCTGGGTCATCGTCGGGCATCTGGACCCGCTCACCGGCGTCACCCTGGCCATGTCGATCGGCCTCGTCGCGATGGCGGGAATTCCCATGACCCAACTCGCGATCAGCGAGAAGCTGCACCCGTTCGATTCCCGGTTCCCCACCGTCGCCCTGCACGGGATCGCGATCACAGTCGCGGCGGGCGGCGCGGCGCTGCTCGCCGCGCAGCTGCCGGATCCGGTCGCCCTGCCCCTGATCGCCCTGATTGCGGCCGCATCGATCTGGGCCGCCCTGCGCTTCGCCCTGCCGCTCGCCGACCGGGCGTCGCTGGGCAAGACCGGGCGCCGACTGCGGCTGTTTTGAAAGCCCCAAGCCATGACCTCGCCCACCCCCGTCCGTATCGCAATCTACGACCTCGACCGCACCGTGCTGCGCAAGCCGACCTTCACGCTGTTCCTGCTGTGGGCAGCCGCGCGCGTCGCGCCGTGGCGGCTGCTGGCGCTGCCAGTGCTGCTGCTTCTATTGGCGGGGGCCGGATTGAAACTGTTCGGGCGCGACCGATTCAAGCCTGCCGCAATCCGGCTGATGCTGGGAAAGCGGATTTCCACCGCGCGCGCGGCCGATCTGGCACAGCGCTTCGCCGCTTGGCGCGTGCCGGCCGATGTTCCGCCCGGAGCCGCGGCGGCGATAGCGCGCGACCGGGCGGAGGGATATCGCCTGCTGCTCGCCACCGCTGCGCCCGAATTCTATGCGGAGGCCATCGGCGCGGCACTCGGATTCGACGGCGTGGTCGCGACGCGGCACTTGCGTGAAGCCGACGGCGCGTGGCTGCCGACGATCGACGGAACCAACTGCTATGGGGCCGAAAAGGCCCGGCGGATCGAAAAATGGCTCGCCGAACATGCGGGTCCGGGCCGGCGCCGGCTGCGCTTCTATTCGGACCACGCCAGCGACGCGCCCAGCTTCGCGCTGGCCGAGGAACGCTATGCCGTCGGACGAAGCCGCAAACTGGCACGGCAGGCGCGCGAACATGGATGGACGCTGGTCGACTTCTCACGCCCGGCTTGAACGCGTCCAATGGCTCTAGTAGGACCCCCCGACGGCATCGGCCGGTTTGCGCAAAGGACCCCGGCTTGGCCTTCATAACACTCGTAGCCTATGCTGCGGATCAGGGCGGAACGACGCGCGTGCTGAACCATCTCGCCAACGGCTTCGCGGAAGCCGGGCACCGGGTGGCCATCCTCTATTGCACCTCGGCAGGCCAGGCTCCCGATCTGGAAGACATGCCGCGCCCGGGCGTCGAAAGCCATGCGCTCGCCGACCGCCGCCAGCGCAGCCGGGCGCTGGGACAGATCGTCACCTTCCTTTCCTATCGCCGCTGGTTGCGCAAGCATCGTCCCGACATCGTGCTGGCGACCGGAAACAATATCAACTGGTTCGCGGCGCTGGGCGTGATTTCAGCCAAAACGCACGCGCGCTATTACATCAAGACGACGAACCCGATCGTCCGCCAGTCGGACGGCGCCGTCGCCGGCCGTCTGCGGCGTGCGGTCTATGGCCTGATCTTTCGCCGTGCCGCCGGGGTATTGACGCTGAGCGATGCGGAAACGACGCTGCTCCGGAAGCAATTTCCGGCTGCAGGTGACCGGTTCCATATGGTGCACAATGCCTATCTGACCGATGCCTTTGCCGCGCCCGAGCGCGAAGGGCGCGCAGATGGCCCGATCCTGTTGCTCGGCGCCGGCCGACTGACCGCGCAAAAGCGTTTCGACCGGCTGCTGCGGGCTTTTGCCGCCGCCAACCCTCGCGACGCGCGGTTGCGCATCGCGGGCGACGGTCCGCAGCGCGCGGCCCTCGCCGCCCTTGCCGCCGATCTCGGCGTGGCGGATCGGGTGGAGATGATCGGCTATACACCGGACATGCCGGCGCAGATGGCCGCCGCCGACCTGTTTGTCCTGTCCTCGGATTACGAAGGACTGCCCGCGGTGGTGATCGAGGCCCTGGCATCCAACCTTCCGGTCGTCAGCACCGATTGCTTCGCCAGCGCACGCGAACTGCTGGCCGACCTGCCCGGGTGCGCGACAGTCGAGCGGTCGACGGAAGCGCTGAGCGATGCGCTGCGGAAATGGCTCGAGGCACCGCCCCCGCGCACCGATCTCAGGCGTTTCGCGCTTCCCTATACAACAGCCAATGCCGTCGCGAGCCACCTGGCCGCGATGGGTGAGGGACAGGACAATCATGGGTGACATATCCGCGCTGCGCCTGATCGGCGACAATACCACGCCGATCTGGGGAATGAGCAACGCCGAGCGCGTCCGACGGCTCGCCGTCAAGCGCGCCATCGCCGAACGGATCGCACCGGGCGAGGCGCTGTACGTCAATCTTGCCTTTGCTTTCGATCCGACGCTGATCGACGAGGCGATCAAGCGCCCGGGCGTCGCGCTGACCATCGGCGGCGAACTGGTGCTGGGCGTCTTGCCGGACGGCACCGACCCCTTGCGGCTCGACGGGATCGAACGGTTGCCGCTGGAGAACCGCAGCTTTTACAACGAGCAGCTTCGCAAGCTGGAAACGCCGTTTGCCGAGCGGCTGACGCCGGAAAGAAGCCGGGCCATCGAACGGCAAAGCTATTTCGGCGCCTACAAGGGCGTGACCGACCTGCTTACCAAATATCTGTGGCCCGAACTCGCGCTGTGGCTGACGCGGATCGCGGCCCGACTGGGCATGACGCCCAACATGGTGACCGCAATCGGTGCGGCGCTGTGCGTCTATGCCACCGTCCTGTTCGCGCAGGGGCAGTATTGGACGGGGATGCTGGCGGGATTCATCTTCATGGTGCTCGACACGGTCGACGGAAAGCTTGCGCGCTGCACCATCACCTCGTCCAAATGGGGCAATGTCGCCGATCATGGCGTCGACCTGATCCACCCGCCTTTCTGGTGGTATTTCTGGGGCGTCGGCCTTTCCGCCTGGGGGCTTGCCCTGTCGAGCCAGGCGTTTCTGCTGGTCATGGTCGCGGTGATCGCGGGCTATATCCTCCAGCGCGTGATCGAGGGGCTGTTCATCAAGGATTTCGGCATGGACATCCATGTCTGGCAGACATTCGACAGCCGCTTTCGCCTGATCACCGCGCGCCGCAACCCGAACATGGCGATCCTTTTCGTCGCGACGCTCGCCGGCCGGCCCGACATCGGCCTGATCGCGCTTGCCTGGTGGACGGTCATCTCGCTGGTCGTCCATGCGGTGCGGCTCGCCCAGGCCTATCGGATGCGCCGATCCGGGCGCCCGATCGTCAGTTGGATGGAGGAGGCCGCGCCATGAACGCAACCATAGAGAAATTCGGCTATCCGGCGACGCTGATCGCCGAGTTCGACCATTGGCTCGTCCTGCTGCGCCCCGCCCAGCCGACGCTCGGTTCGCTGGTGCTGGCGGCAAAGTCCGACGCGACCGCCTTCGGCGACCTGCCCGCTGCCGCCCATGCGGAGCTCAAGACCGTGACGGTCGCCATCGAATCGGCGCTGACCGCCGCCGTGGGCTATGCGAGAATCAACTATCTGATGCTGATGATGGTCGACCCGCACGTCCACTTCCACGTCCTGCCCCGCTACGAGGGCGAACGATCCGCGGCGGGCGTGGCCGCCGTCGACGCTGGTTGGCCCGGCCAGCCCGATCTCGGTAAGGCAGTGAAGCTGGACGACGGGCAGGTCGCGGCGCTCGCCGCCTGGCTCAAGCCCTATTTCGCGTAGCGTCCCTCGGTCGCCCAGCGGGCGGTCAGCGCATCGGCCGCCTCGACGTCCTGCGGGAAATCGACCTCCTGCCAGTCGAGGCCCTCGATCGACACGGTGCCGACGCGATTGCCCTTGGCGATGATGTCGATCGCCCGCAGATACCAACGCTCGACGCCGTCGGGGGTGCGCATCATCTGGTCGACCTGGTTGCGAAAGATCGCGGGGCCGTCGTCGACGAACGCCAGCATGCCGATCGATTCGGCATTGGTATCGGGGGGCAACAGCCGCTTGCCGACCGCATGAAGTCGTCCCTCGGCGTCGCGCGTCACCTTCATGTCGTCGTCGTCATAGGCGTCCTTGACGTCGACGGTGACGGTGATCGGTTCGCTCGCACCGGCGATCAGCCGGGCCACGATCTCGTCGGACACGATGGTATCGCCGTTGAGGATGATGAAATCCCGGTCCATCTCCCCGCGCGCGATCCAGCAGGTGCCCAGATTGTCGGCGACCTGAAAGAAGGGATTGAACAGGGTGCGGACGCGCGCGCCGGTATCGCGATAGAGTTCCAGTGCGTGATCCTCGACCCGCTCGGTCCGGAATCCCGTCACGACGACGATATCCTCGACGCCATTGGCGGCGAGTGCCGCGACCTGCCAGCCGAGCAGGCTGCGCCCGTTGAACTCGATCAGGCATTTGGGCAGGTCGCGGGTCAGCGGCAGCAGCCGCGATCCCTGCCCGGCGGACAGGATGATGGCTTTCTTGATGCTCATGGCCGTCGCCCTAGAACCGCTTGGCGCCGGTTGCCACAAAAAGCGACCGCAGCGTTCAGCGGCGCGCGGCGAGAATCCGCTCGATCAGTTCGATGTCGGCAGGCTTGTCGGCGTCGATGCACGCCTCGCCTTCCGCCATCGGCACAACCTTCGCCTTCAGCCCGAAGCGCCGCCCGGCGCGCGCGACGCCCTGCTGGATCGTGAAGAGCCGCAGCAGCGCCCCGATCAACAGCCACGGGCCGAAGGCGGCGACGATCTTCAATCCTTTCTTGCGATCGCGCTCGATGCGGCTCCAGAAATCGAGCAACGGCAGCACGCGCCGACCGCGCAGGCGGAACAGGTTCGCCCCCGACCACCAGCCGCCGCGAAATTTGAGCCACGTCCGCTTCGATTCGGGATAGCGTGCCAGCAGCACCCGGCGCTCGACCATCGCGACCGCGACATCGCTGTCCTCCGCGCCGGTCAGGAAGGCGGCGATCATCGCGGGGGTCAGCAGCACATTGTCGGCGGTCGTCACCAGCACCGGCGCGTCGCCCTCCGGCAGCGCGGCGGCAAGCGAGGCGCTGATCCCCTGTCCCGAGTCCGCGAAATGCAGGTCGGCGAACCCCGCGAGCCCCGGCTCCGCCGCCAGTTCGGCGCTGGCCTGTGCGAGGATGGTGATCGGCCCGACCAGCGGCGAGGCGCGCAGCGCCGCGACGACATGGACGAGCATCGGCTGGCCCGCGATCGGCAGCAGCGCCTTGGTCGACACGCCGCTTCCGGTCAGCAGCGGATCGGGGCCGGGGCGACTGCCCGCGAGAAGGATGGCGGGGATGGGAACCGGATGCGCGGCGGTCATCGGGCGGCATCCTCTGCCGGCGCGATGCGGCGTCCGGTGACGCCACGCAGGAAATCGCTCGCGTCTGCCAGCACCGGCGCCTTGCCCCGGAAGGCCGCCGCCAGTGCCGTGACAATCCCGATATGCCCGATGCCGGGATAAAGCCGCAAAGTGACGGAGCCGCCCGCCTTCTCGATTGCGGCGGCCAGATTGCGACTGTTGTGCGGACGCACCGTGCGATCCTGGTCGCCGCTCGCCAGCCACAGCGGTGGCGCATCGCCGCGCACCTGTGCGATCGGTTGCGTCCGCTCGGGCGGGCGAATCTTGCCCATCGCCTTGTCGGCCATGCCGCCCTTTTCGAACGGCAGGAAATCATAGGGGCCGGCGAGGCCCACTACCCCGCGGATCACCGATGCGTCGCTTCCTGCGCCGCGCATCCATTGCGGGTCGAGCGCAAGCATCACCGCATTATAGGCGCCCGCCGAATGCCCCATCAGCGCAATACGGTCGGGGTCTCCGCCGAGATCGCCGATATAATCGCGCGTCCAGGCGACCGCGGCGGCGGCATCCTCCAGGAAATCGGGCCAATGCGCCTTGGGCGTCAGCCGATAGTCGGGAATCACCGCGACGAACCCCTCGCCGGCAAGCGCGCGGGCGACGAAACCATGGCTCTCGCGCTCGCCGCTGCTCCAGCCGCCGCCATAGAAGAAGACAACGACCGGCAGCCGGTCGCCGCGCTCCGTGCCCTCCGGCACCCAGATGTCGAGCAGTTGGCGCGGTCCGCGGCCATAGGGCTGGCCGGCCAGCAACCGCCGCGCGGCGCGCGCGCCTTTACCAAGCAATTTGTCGGCAAGGTCGAGCGCCTTCGTCCCGTGGGAGACGGCCGCCTTTGCGCCGCCACCGAACAGCAGGACGAGCAGCCCGATGAGGAGGAGGACCTTGATCAATCGTCGCCTTTCCATCGCGGCGCCTGCGCAGGCCCCCGCACCTACAGGGCCGCGCGCCGCCGAACAAGCACCGAGCGCCGCCACCATTTGCGCGCTCGTGCGTAGAATGCGGCATGACCCGCGCCTTCCACCGCCCCGCCCTCATCTGCAACAGCCAGAGCGGCAGCTACGACGAAGCCGTGCACCGGCAACTGGTCGACGCCTGCCGCGCGGCCGGTGTCCCGCTCGCCGCCACCGTCGCGCTGCCCGACGACGACCTGCCCGATGCGGAGGCATTGCGCGCGCAGGACATCGATCTGCTGGCCGTGTGGACCGGCGACGGGACGATCAATGCCGCCGCGACGCGATGCGCGGGCTGGCCGGGCGCGGTCCTGCCGCTGCCCGGCGGAACGCTGAACCTGCTGTCCAAGCAATTGCACGGCGACCGGCCCGCGGCCGACATCCTGACCGATGCGCTGGGCGGAAAGGGGCGGCGCGCACCCATTCCGACCGTCCGGTCGGCAACGCGCGAGGCGTTCATCACCGTCGTCGCCGGGCCCGCGACGCGCTGGGCCGAGGTACGCGAGACGATGCGCCAGCAAGGGCTGATCGAGGCAAGCCGCGACGCGCCCGATGCGATCGACGCGATGCTGAACGCCCCCGGCGTGCGGATCGGCGGCGATGGAAAGAGCTATCCGGCGATCGTCCTGACTCCAACGCGCCGCGGTCTTCGCGCCGACGGCGTGATAATCGACGGGTCGGCCGACGTGCTGCGGCACGGTCTCGCGTGGCTCGGCGGCGATTTCCGCGACGGACCGAGCGAGGACCTCGCGCAGGGCGAAACGATCGTCCTCGAAAGCGAAAGCCCGATCAGTCTCGAATATGACGGCGAGCTCGACGAGATCGCCGCCCCCGCGCGCTTCGCGATCGGACAGAGCGCGGTCGACTTCATCGCGACGGCATGACGCGCCTCTTCCATATCAGCGACCTGCATTTCGGGCTGGAGGATCGCGATGCGCTGGCCTGGTTCCGCGACTGCGTGCGGCGCGAACGCCCCGATGCGGTGCTGATCACCGGCGACCTGACGATGCGTGCGCGAAGCCGCGAATTCGCCGCCGCGTGCGACTGGATCGCGGCGCTCGACCTGCCGGTGACGGTCGAGGTCGGCAACCACGATCTGCCCTATTTCAATCCCATCGCGCGCGCCTTTCGCCCCTATGCGCGCATCGGGCGGATTCGTGCGCTGGTCGAACGCGAACTCGATCTCGCCGGCGTCTCGGTCGTGCCGCTCAAGACCACGGCGCGCGCGCAGTGGCGGCTCGACTGGTCGAAGGGCTGCGTGACCCCGCGCGCGCTCGACAGGACGCTCGCCGCGATCGACTCGCTGCCGAATAGCGCGGTCGTCCTCGTCACCGCGCACCACCCACTTGTCGAGGCGGGAACGAAGGGACGCGCGCTGACGCGGGGCGGCGAGGCGGCGCTGACCGCGCTCGCCGCGCGCGGGGTGGCGGCGGTGCTGACCGGCCATGTCCACGACCCCTTCGACCTGATGCGGGAAACCCCCGCGGGTCCGATCCGCATGATCGGCGCGGGCACGCTGTCGCAGCGCATCCGATCGACCCCACCGAGCTTCAACGCCATCACCCTCGATGGCAAGCAGGTCGAGGTGCGCGTCCGCAACCTCGCCCACGTCCCGACCCGCGACATGCAGATAGACGCCGTGCCGCCCGACGCACTGCCGCCGCGCGACGCGGACGAGCCGGTCGCCCCCATCGGCGCGGTGCCGCCGGTCGATCCGCCGGTGCATTGACGCGCGGCCCTATCCCGTTAGGTTGCAAGAAAAAACGGGACGAGGAACCATGCTGACCAAGGGCGACGATTTTCCGCTTCACCAGACCAGCGAGCCGATTGCGTTCGCGGGCACCGACCGCAATTTCTATGATCGCTATTTCTTCAACGGCGCCAGTCCGGACGGGTCGGTCTTCTTCGCGGCAGCGATGGGCTTCTATCCGCAGCTCGGCATCGTCGACGCCAGCTTTTGCGCGATCGTCGACGGCATCCAGTATAATCTGCGCGCAAGCCGGCGCTCGGGCGGCGAGCGGCTCGACCTGGCGGTCGGCCCGATCGCGATCCGCATCGACGCGCCGCTCGAACGGCTGACGCTGCGCATCGCCCCGAACGACGGTCCGCTGGCCGCCGAACTCAGCTTCACCGGCCGTCATTTCCCGATCGAGGAGCCGCGCTTCATCCGCCGTAACGGGACGCGCCTGTTCATGGACTATACGCGGCTGACGCAGAACGGCCGCTGGACGGGCTGGCTGTCGGTGGACGGCGTCCGCATCGACGCCGGCGCCGACTGGACGGGAACGCGCGACCGGAGCTGGGGCGTGCGCCCAGTCGGCGCCAGCGAGCCGCAGCCGCCGCCCGAGGGCAATTTCAACCAGTTCTTCTGGCTTTGGACGCCGTGCAACTTCGACCGGAGCTCGCTGTTCTTCCACAGCAACGACGATGGCGCGGGGGCACCGTGGAATCGCCGCGCCGTGATCGTCGGCGATGCCTCGAGCAAGGGGGGCAGCGAACGGCATTTCGATGCCGCGACCTTCGAAATCGCCTGGCAAGGCGGCACGCGGCGCATCGCGAAGCTGATCGCCGCCCTCGGCGCCGGCCGGTCGCTGACGCTTACCCCGTCGGGGCCGGTGTTCGCGATGAGCGGGCTGGGCTATGGTCACCCGGTCTGGGGCCACGGCCTCGACCATGGCGACGACGCCGTCGCGCACGACAGGCTGAGCGAAGCCGAGCGCGACTGGGGCAATCCGCTCGCCATGCATATCCAGGCCTTCGTCGCGGCCGAACTCGCCGATGGCGGCGGCGTGCAGCGCGGCGTCGGAGTGCTCGAACAGCTTTTCGTCGGCCCGCATGCGCCGAGCGGCCTTTCCGGCCTGATGGACCCTGCGACATGAGCTTTCCGACGACGCCGGATGACATGACGGCGGAGTGGCTCGCGGACGCACTCGGCCGGCCGCCAGGCGCGCTCCGCGGGTTCACCGCGACGCCGATCGGCACCGGGCAGATGTGCGACAGCTTCCGCCTGACGCTCGACTGGGCCAACGGCGCCGAAACCCCCGCGACGGTCGTCGCCAAATGCCCGAGCCGCGACGAAGCGAGCCGTCACATCGCGGCAGTCGTCGGCACCTACGTCAAGGAGGTGAGCTGGTATCGCGAACTCGCGGCGGGAAGCGGGGTCGCCGCACCGCATTGCCACCATGCCGAGATCGCCGACAATGCCATCGACTTCATCCTGATCCTGTCCGACCTCGCGCCCGCGCGGCAAGGCGACCAGCTGGCCGGACTGGACCTCGCCGGGCTCGGCCCCTGCATCGACGCGGCGGCGGGGCTGCATGCGCTGCTGTGGAACGACGCGCGGCTCGACGCGCTGCCGTGGCTCGCGCGCGACAGCGCCGATGTCGTCCGCGCGCTCTTCCCCCAACTCTATGCAGGTTTTCGCGAGCGCTACGCGGCGCGGCTCGACCGCGAGACGCTTGATCTCGGCACCGGGATCGTCGACCGACTCGACGCCTGGCTGACACGCGTGCCCGCCGTCAGGACGATCGTCCACGGCGACCTCCGGATCGACAATATCCTCTTCTCCCCCGACGCGGCGCGTTGCTGGCTCGTCGACTGGCAGACGCTGGGGCGCGGCAGCGGTGCGACCGATCTCGCCTATCTGGTGGGCACCAGCATCGCCGATCCGGCTGAACGCGCCGCGGCCGACCGGCCCGCTTTCGACCGCTGGATCGCCGCGCTGCACGCGCGCGGCATCGATGCCGATGCCGAGGCGCTGTGGACCGATTACCGCGTCGGCGCCCTCAGCGGCTATTTCATGGCGGTCTTCGCTTCGATGAACGTCGAGCGCACCGATCGCGGCGACGAGATGTTCGCGGTGATGGCCGAACGCCCGGCACGCCAGGCGCTGGCGCTCGGCAGCCTCGACCTGCTGTAGCGCGCCGGACCGGCACCCGTCCTAATGCGAAAAGGGCGGCCCGTTGCCGGACCGCCCTCCTCTTTTCCACCCGTCGGCGGAAAAAGCTGGTTAGCGCTTCGAGAACTGGAAGCTGCGGCGGGCCTTCGCCTTGCCGTACTTCTTGCGCTCGACCGCGCGGCTGTCGCGGGTCAGGAAGCCGGCCGCCTTGACGGTGCCGCGCAGCGCGGGCTCGAAGCGGGTCAACGCCTGCGCGATGCCGTGCTTCACGGCGCCCGCCTGGCCCGACAGGCCGCCGCCCTTGACGGTCGCGACGACGTCATACTGGCCGACGCGATCGGCGACGCCGAACGGCTGGTTGATGACGAGGCGCAGCGTCGGGCGCGCGAAATAGGTTTCCTGGTCGCGGCCGTTGATGGTGATCTTGCCCGAACCGGGCTTCACCCACACGCGGGCTACGGCGTCCTTGCGGCGACCGGTCGCATAGGCGCGGCCCTGCTTGTCGACCTGCTTTTCGCGCAGCGGCGCGGCCGGGGCCGCGGGGGCGACGGTGCCTTCGACGGCGCCGGCGAGATCCTTGAGATCGGTCATGGTCTGTTCGTCAGCCATTATGCACCCACCTTGTTCTTGCGGTTCATCGACGCGACGTCGATCACTTCGGGGTTCTGCCCGGCGTGCGGATGCTCGCTGCCGGCGAAGACGCGCAGGTTGCGCATCTGCTGGCGCCCGAGGGGGCCGCGCGGGATCATGCGCTCGACGGCCTTTTCGAGCACGCGCTCGGGAAAGCGGCCCTCGAGCACCTTCTGCGCCGAGATTTCCTTGATGCCGCCGGCATAGCCGGTGTGCTTGTAATAATTCTTGTCGGTCAGCTTCTTGCCGGTGAACTTCACCTTTTCGGCGTTGATGACGATGACATTGTCACCGCAATCGACGTGCGGGGTGAAGCTCGGCTTGTGCTTGCCGCGCAGGATGTTGGCGATGATCGTCGCGACGCGGCCCACGACCAGGCCGTCGGCGTCGATCAGCACCCATTTCTTTTCGACCGTCGCGGCGTTCGCCGACTGGGTCGTCTTGGTCAGCGCCTTCATGGCACGCTCCTTGACAGAGATGGAACCGGGCGACGGAACCGGCCGCCGCCCCGAAACAAGCCGCGCCGCCTGCCCGCAAGGGGCGAAGCGGCGCTTCGGAGCGGGCCAATGGCGGGAACGGCGCGGAAAGTCAAGTATCGCGCGGCTTTGCCGACAGGTATCATGATACCTTGATCAGGAGACGTCGGGTTCGATCGCGCGAATCCGTTCCTCGACGAGCGTGCGGGCGCCGCCGTCCGCCCCGACGATCCAGCTCTGTCGCTGCTCGCGCAGGACCAGTCCCGTCGCCCGGTCGATGGTCCACAGGTTGTCGATGACGAGCGGCTGCGCCGCGGCGGTCGTGGCCTCGACCTTCGCCACTGTTTCGCGCGTACCGTCGCCGTCCGGCGCCACGGTGCCGCCGATCCCGCTGGCGGCGTTGGCGGGCGCGAGCAGCGCGCGGATGTCGGCGCTCGCGAGCGCCGCGCGCTCATCGGGCGAGAGCGCCGCGACCAGCGCCGCCAGCTGCTTCGCCTCCGGCTGGTCCGCAGCGGCGGCAAGCGCTTCGGTGCGCGCCATCGCGCGATCCCACAGCCGTTCGGCGTCGACGAGGTCGATCCGGCCGCCATCGGGCGCGACGAGATAGGTCATCGCCTCGCCGACCAGCGGCTGGAGCACCGCGGTCAGCGCGCGCACGGCGCGGGGCGGCGCATCCGAATCGATCCGGCGCAGCGTCGCGACCAGCCGGTAACCACGCCCCGCGCGCTGCCATTGCAGGTCGTAGAGCAACGAGAAGCCGAGCAGCCCGCCGTCGCGCCCCAGGCGGCGGGTCGTCACACGATAGCGCATCGGCCGGTCGAGCGGCGGCGCGAAGACGACCGATGCCGCAGGCGCCGGGACGACGGCGGGCGGCGGCGCGGATGCCGGGCCGGCGAGCCACAGCAACGCGGCGGCGAACATCATGCGGTGCGGCGGCCGAGCCGATGCAGCGCCGCCGCCGTCACCGCGACCAGCAGCGCGCCCGTCAACTGGTGCAGCACCGCGATCCACATCGAAATGCCGCTGACGACGGTGAGGATGCCGAGCGTCATCTGCGCGGCGACGACGAGCAGCAGCAGCGCCGGCTCGACCCGCGCGCCGCGCCGCGCCAGCACACGCGCCAGCAGCAACAGCGCAAGCGCGGCAATCCAGGACCACCAGCGATGCAGGAAATGCAGCAGGAAGGGGTCGTTGGTGACGGCGAACCAGACACCGTTCGACCAATCGATGCCGCGCGGCACGAAATGATCGTTCATCATCGGCCAGTCGCTCGCCACATAGCCGGCATTGAGCCCCGCGACCCAGGCGCCGAGCAGAAGCTGGACGGTCAGGATCAGCGCGACGGCGATCCCCGGTCCGGTCAACGGCGCGGGCCGGGCAGCGGGATCGCGCGCGAGGGTGCCGAGATCGCGGGCGGTCCAGACCAGCGCGGCGAGCAGGAAGAGCGCGGTCAGCAGATGGGTCGCCAGACGGTAATGGCTGACGTCGGTGCGATCGACGAGTCCCGAGGCGACCATCCACCAGCCGATCGCGCCCTGCAATCCGACGAGCGCGGCCAGCGCCAGCAACCGCCAGCCATAGCCCGCGGGAACCGCGCGGCGCCACGCATACCAGGCGAGCGGGACGAGCAGCGCCAGCCCGACGAGCCGGCCGAGGATGCGGTGCAGCCATTCCCAGAAGAAGATCGCCTTGAACGCGGCGAGCGACATGCCGAAGTTGATCTCCCGATATTCGGGTATCTGCTTGTATTTCTCGAACTCGGCCAGCCAGGCGGCGTCGGTCAGCGGCGGCAACACGCCCGACACCGGCTTCCATTCGGTGATCGAGAGCCCCGATTCGGTGAGGCGGGTGATGCCGCCGACGGCGACCACGGCGATCACCAGCAGCGCAACGGCCCACAGCCAGCGCGCGAGCGCCGCCGGGCGGGGATGAACGGGAGCCTGCGTCATCGCCCGCCCTATCGCCGCTTGCGATGCGATAGGCAAGGGCCCGAACGGAGGAGGGTGGCGCCATCTGACCTTGAGAGGCGCACTTGTCTTCCTCGTCACCCCGGACTTGATCCGCGGTCCCACGCGGCGACGGTGACAAGCGGGACCCCGGATCAAGTCCGGGGTGACGAGATCGGCCGAATCATGCGCCGTTTTTCAAAGTGGATTGTCGTCGCCGCGACGGGGCGGCGCGGTCAAGGCCCACCCCGCTGCGCGTAGCGAGCAAGCTGGCAGCGCTCGCTGCCCTTCCACGAGCAGGAGGGGAGCGATTCTGAAATTCATGGCTGCGACAGGCGAGGATTGATAGGGCGGACCGATGCCGCGCGCCGTCCGTCTCCTCCTGCCCATCCTGACCGCCTTCGCCGCCAGCACCGCCACGCCCGCGGTCGCGGCGACACCCGGGCCAGCCGGTCTTTACGACCAGCTCGCGGGCCTCGAGGCGCGGGTCGCGGCGATCGGCTTTCGTCTGACCACCGCCAATGCGGCGTGGTGCACGGCGCAGCAACCGCAGTTCGGCTGGATCTGGGGCGATCCGCGCCTCTATGACGAGAGCCGGCGCCCCGCCGCACTCGCCGCCTATGCCGCGCCCGACGCCGACACGCCCTATCTGGCCGCCGTCGCACCCGATACACCCGCCGCGCGCGCCGACCTGCATCGCGGAACGCCGGTGTTCGCGATCGACGGCATCCCCGTGCCGCCCGCCGATGACGCGGACCCTTTTGCCCGTATCGCCGTTTTGGAGACGCAAGCCGCCGCGCTGCCCGTCGATGCGCCCGCGGCGCTCACGATCGCCGACGGACGCCATGCGGCGGTCGTCCCCGTCGCCGGCTGCGTGAGCGATTTCCGCGTCGAGGCGGCCGACCGGCCCGCCGGCGGCGCCGACGGCCGGCTGGTGCGGATCAGCGCCGGGCTGGCGAGCTTCGCGACCGACGATGCCGAACTGGCGGCGGCGGTCGCGCACGAACTGGCGCACAATATCCTGCGCCACCGCGCGCGGCTCGACGCGGCGGGGGTCGATCGCGGCCTGTTCAAGGAACTCGGCCGCAGCGCCCGTCTGTTCCGCCAGACCGAGGCCGAGGCCGACCGGCTGTCGGTCTGGCTGCTCGCCGGCGCGGGTTACGATCCCGAAGCCGCGGCGCGCTTCTGGCGCAAGTTCGGCGGACGCAAGGGGCGCCCGCTCTTTCCGGCGCTGACCCATCCGGGGTGGCGCGACCGGGTCGCTTCGGTCGAGCGCGAAGCGGCGGCGATCGCGGCCGCACGCGCCGCCGGCGAACCGCTGCATCCGCCGTTGATCGACGACATGCCGCCCTTGGAATAGCGCGCGCGGCCTCCTATCTGAAGGGCCTCCTCCCACTCTTCGCAAGGATGCCCGCCATGCCCCACGACACCGCCGTTTTCGCCGGAGGCTGTTTCTGGTGCACCGAAGCGGTCTTTCAATCGCTCGCGGGGGTCGAGCGCGTCGAGAGCGGCTATACCGGGGGCAGCGTCGCCAACCCGACCTACAAGCAGGTCTGCAACGGCGACACGGGCCATGCCGAGGCGATCCGCATCACCTATGATCCCGCCGTCATCGCCTACGACGATCTGCTCGACGTCCTTTTCGCGACGCACGACCCGACGCAGCTCAACCGTCAGGGCAATGACATCGGCACGCAGTATCGCAGCGCCGTCTTTCCGCTGAACGACGAGCAGGCCGCCGCGGCGCGCGCCGCGATCGAACGCGCGCAGCCCAACTGGCCGCAGCCGATCGTCACCGCGATCGAGCCCGCATCTCCCTGGTATCCGGCCGAAGATTACCATCAGGCCTATTGGAACGGCGAGGGACAGAGCAGCCCCTATTGTCTCGCCTCCATCCCGCCGAAACTCGCCAAGCTGCGCAAGGGCTTCGCCGACCGCCTGCGCGAAGACTGAGGCCGAGCGCGGCCGGCCCGGTGTTGCATTCGGGTCGCATAGGGTTAATTTTCATTGACTTTACGGCCGTCTGGACTAGCGGACCCGGTTCTGCGCGGGCAGGATGACCCCGAAGCGCAGTTATAGGGTCGCGACAGGGTGCTGGCATCATTGTTCCTGATAGGAGCGGCGGTCACGACGCCGCAGATGTCGGTCCAGGCCGCCAGCCAGACCATCGTGGAGGATGGCGCCGCAGGCGTCGCGCGCGCGGTCAACCGCATGATCGGCGGCATCATCAGCTATACGCGCTGGCCGGGTGACGCGCCGGGTACGCCGCGGGCGATGTGCGTCGTCGGCGCACCGCGACTTGCCGGTCGGCTTGCGCCCGTCCTGCCCGGCGGCGGATCCGTCGTGGTGCGAAGAACCACCGCGGCTGCGGTGACCGGCGGCGGCGATTGCGACATCCTCTATCTGGGCCGCATGCCCGCGGACGACCGACGCCACCTGATCGCCTGGGTGCGCGACCGTCCGGTGCTGACGATCAGCGACGACGACCCCGACTGCCTTTACGGCGCGATGTTCTGTCTTGCCGAAAAGCCGGGGGGTATCGGCTTTTCGGTCAATCTCGACGCCATCGGCCGGGGACGGCTGCGCATCGACCCGCGCGTGCTCAAGATCGGTCGATCCGACGGAGGCGCCCCATGACCGCTCCGAACCGGACGACCTTGCAGAAGCTGCTGTCGCGCTTCCACTTCGGCGTCACCCTGTTCGCGGTGGCGCTGTCGGGCCTCACCATCTTGCTCGCCGGCGTCGCCGCGCTGCGTGGCTATGCCGACCGCAACCTCGAACTGGCGGCGCAGCTCGGTGCCTATGGCGTCGAGCCGGCGCTGGTCTTCAACGATCCCGAGGCGGCGCGCGAGGGTCTCGACCCGCTCACCCATATTCCGGGGATCGCCCGGCTGCGCGTGCTCGACGACCGAGGCCGGCCGCTGACCGAATGGACGTCGCCCCACGCCGACCCGGCGCCGCTGCTGACCGATCTCTTCTTCGGCGAACCCTCCACGGTGACGGTCCGCCGCAACGGGTCGGCGATCGGAACGATCGAGGTATGGGGCGATTCGTCGACGCTGACCGCCTATGTCCGGATCGGGCTGCTCGCGGGGCTCGGCTGCCTGCTGGTCACCGCACTCGGCACGATCATCCTCGCCCGCCGCTTCGAATATGAGCTGGTCAAGCCGCTCGGCGAGATCGCGACCGTCGCCCACGACGTGCGGCTGCACCGCCGCTTCGACAAGCGCGTCCAGCCGCTCGGCATCGCCGAACTCGACCGGCTGGGCGGCGACATCAACGCGCTGCTCGACGAGCTGCAGGGGTGGCAGGGGCATATGGAAAGCGAGCATCGCATGCTGGCGCATCGCGCGTCGCACGATCCGCTGACCGCGATGCCGAACCGCGCCGCCTTCGACGAACAACTCGCGCAGCGCATCGGCAAGGCGGAGACCGACGGCACGCGCTTTGCCCTGCTGTTCGTCGATGCCGACAATTTCAAGCTCGCCAACGACAGCTTCGGGCACGCCGCGGGCGACGCGCTGCTCGTCGCGCTGTCCGAACGGATCAAGGCGACGCTGCGGCCCGGCGATTTCGCCGCGCGGATCGGGGGCGACGAATTCATCGTGATCGTCGATCCGCTCGACACCGCCACCGATCCGGAAATGCTCGCCGGTCCGATCCGCACGGGCATGGCCGATCCGGTCGTTCTGCCGGGCGGCGACACCTATCGCCTCGCGGTCAGTATCGGCGTCGCCGCCTTCCCGACCGACGGCGCCGATCCCGCCGCGCTGCTGACCGCCGCCGACGCCGCCATGTATGCCGAAAAGCTAGCCAAACGTTCGCAGACATGATCATGGAGGTCCGATCATGACCCTTTCTCTCCCCATCGTCCGCCGCACCATCCTGGCCGCCGCCATCGCCGGCCTGCTCGCCGCCTGTCAGAGCGTTCCGGTGAAGTCCGGCTTCACCCCCGAACAAATCGCCGTCCTGCAATCCGAAGGCTTCGTCGACACCGGGCCCGACTGGGAGCTGACGCTCAACGAACGGCTGCTCTTCGGGGTCAACGAAAGCGCGCTCCGTCCCGAGCAGATCGAGCGGATTTCGACGATGGCGCATCGCCTGCAGTCGGTCGGCATCGTCACCGCGCGGGTCGAAGGCCACACCGATTCCACCGGTAGCGACGCCTATAACCTGACGCTGTCGCAGGCACGGGCGGAAGCGGTCGCCGCGCCGATGCAGGCGAACGGCATGCGCTTCACCCCCGACCAGATCGTCGGGCGCGGGGAAAGCCTGCCGATCTCGCCCAACGACACGCCCGAGGGGCGGCAGGACAATCGCCGCGTCGTCGTGATCGTCGAACCCCAATAAGGCCTTTCGCGCGGCCTTTTCCCGGCGGGCTTTCGCGGCTAAGGCTGCCGCGCATGAAACCGATCCGCAAAGCCGTTTTCCCTGTCGCCGGCCTCGGCACCCGCTTCCTGCCCGCGACCAAGGCGATCCCGAAGGAAATGCTGCCGGTCGTCGACCGCCCGCTGATCCAATATGCCGTCGACGAGGCGCGCGAGGCGGGGATCGAGCAGATGATCTTCGTCACCGGGCGCGGCAAGAGCGCGATCGAGGATCATTTCGACATCGCCTTCGAACTGGAGAAGACGATGGCCGAGCGCGGCAAGGACCTGTCGGTGCTCGAACCGACGCGCCTCGGGCCCGGCAATTGCGCCTATGTCCGCCAGCAGGAGCCGATGGGGCTGGGCCATGCGATCTGGTGCGCGCGCGACATCGTCGGCGACGAACCCTTCGCCATCTTCCTGCCCGACGAATTCATGCACGGCTCGCCCGGCTGCATGAAGCAGATGGTCGATGCGTATCGCAAGGTCGGCGGCAACCTGATCTCGGTGCTCGAAGTGCCGCACGAGCAGGTTTCGAGCTATGGCGTGATCGCCCCCGGCGCGCGCGACGGCGCGCTGACCGAGGTTCGGGGGCTGGTCGAGAAGCCGGCGGTCGAGGCCGCGCCGTCGAACCTGATCATCTCTGGCCGCTACATCCTCCAGCCGGAGGTGATGCGCGTGCTCGAACGGCAGGAAAAGGGCGCCGGGGGTGAAATCCAGCTCACCGACGCGATGGCGGCGATGATCGGCACGCAACCCTTCCACGCCGTGACCTTCGACGGCGCACGCTACGACTGCGGGTCGAAGGCCGGCTATATCCAGGCCAATCTCGCGCTCGCGCTCGAACGCCCGGATATCGCCGCCGACGTCCGGGCCTTCGCTGTCGATCTTCTGACCTGACGCGCGCGCCGGCGGCCGGAGCCGCCGGCACCGCCGTCATTCGCCCTCGATATTGGGCTTGGGGAAGCTGTCGGCCCCCACCGTTCGGTAAAGCCAGCCGCCGACGAGCCCGCCGAGCAGCGGCGCGACCCAGAACAGCCAGAGCTGCTGGAGCGCGAGGCCGCCGACGACCAGCGCCGGGCCGGTGCTGCGCGCCGGGTTGACCGAGGTGTTCGTCACCGGGATCGCGATCAGGTGGATCAACGTCAGCGCGAGGCCGATCGCGAGCGGCGCAAAGCCCGCGGGGGCGCGGCCGTCGGTCGATCCCATGACGATCCACAGGAAGAAGGCAGTGAGCACGATCTCGATCGTGAAGCCCGAGATCAGGTCGTAGCCGCCCGGCGACCCCTCGCCGAAACCGTTGGCGGCGAGGCCGTTGGTCGCCAGATCATAGCCCGGATTGCCGCTCGCGATATAATAGAGCAGGAAAGCCGCGGCGATCGCGCCGACGACCTGCGAGACGACGTAGAGCGGGATGTCGCGCGCGTCGAAGCGCCCGCCCGCCCACAGCCCGACGGTGATCGCGGGATTGAGATGGCAGCCCGAGATATGGCCGATCGCATAGGCCATCGTCACCACCGTCAGACCGAAGGCCAGCGCCACGCCGGCGAAGCCGATCCCGAGATCGGGAAAGGCCGCCGCGAGCACCGCGCTGCCGCAGCCGCCGAACACCAGCCAGAAGGTGCCGATGCCCTCGGCCAGACCCTTTTGCATATTCGTCATATGACCCTCCTCCCCGCCGGCGGTCATCGCGCTGCCGGCGCGCGGATCAGCCTAACACAGGGAAAGGACGCGGCAAGACCTTGTAAACCATGTGTCCCGCGGCGGGATTCGGGCCGACGGGCGGCCGGACAATGGCGCGGCCCGTCGCAATCCTCTGGCCCCGGCAGCACGGCCGTGCGATGACGGCAGCCGATCCGCCCTCCCCGGAGACCCGTCGATGCGTGCAATGCTTCTCGCCCTTTCGGCCGCCCCGCTGCTCGCCGGCTGCGTAAGCGCGGTGAAGACGGTGGTGACCGCCCCCGTCAAGGCGGTCGGCCAGGTCGCCGACTGGTCGACGACCAGCCAGGAGGAAGCCGACCGCAACCGCGGCCGCGCCCTGCGCCAGCGCGAGGAACGCGTCGGCAAGCTGACGCGCCAGCGCGACAAGGCGGCGCAGAAATGCCGCGACGGCCGACAGGACCAGTGCCAGCGCGCCGAGGTGCTGAGCCACGAAATCGAAGCGGTGATGGCTGAACCGATGTAGCGTGATTCGGAGCATTGCGCGAACGCGTAACTTTATTTCAAGGCATATAAGCCGTTCCCCTCCCGCTTGCGGGAGGGGCAGCGAGGCTTGCGAACTTGTTCGCTAGCCGCAGCGGGGTGGGCATTTGCAACGTCGCCGGCCCACCCCCGACCCCTCCCGCAAGCGGGAGGGGAGATAAGACGGCCTCTGCGAGCATCCCGGCGTGGCACCGGCTTGACCCCTTCACCTTCTACGCAAAGCGAGGGCGCTAGCGCACCCGGCGCCCGGTCCATACCACGCGGCCGACGAGTTGCACCGCGGTCATCGGCAGATCGTCCCAGCTGCGATAGTGGGGATTGTCGCTGATCACCGAAATCCGCCCCTCCCCCGGCGCGCGCGCGACGCGCTTCACCATCAGCGCATCGTCCATCCGCAAAACGTAGATGCCGTCGCGCAGCAGCGTCGCCGCGTCGCTGCCGTCGACCAATATATCGTCGCCGTCGCCCAGCGTCGGCGCCATCGAATCGCCCGAGACGCGGATGATGCTGAGCGCGCGCGGGTCGGCGCCCAGGTCGCGCAGCCAGCGCGGATCGAACGCCACCGCGCCTTCGACCGGCTCGCCGTCGATGCTCGCGCCCGCGCCGGCCGAGGCGCCGATCGCCAACTTCGGCACCAGCACCATATCGCCGCCGCCGCGTTGCGGCACCGGCGCGGCGACGCGGCGCACGGGGCCGCCCAGCAGCGCTTCGGCCACGCCCAGATAGGCGGCGATCCGCGCACGGTCCTCCTCGGCCAGCCGGCGCGGCGAACCGCGCTTGATATATTGCTGGATATAGGCGGGGTTGCGCCCGATGCGCGCCGAAAGCTGCGCATAGTCGATCCCCCTTTCCTGCAGGAGGCGATCGAGCGCGGCACGCGGATCGTCGTCGAAATCGGTCATCGGCCAGCGGGCTCCTTCCTATTTCGCATGTAGCAACAGGAATTTTCCTAGACAAGTAGGAAATCCTATCTCAAATAGGAAAAATCCTATTAAAGGCGACTCGCCCGCTACCGGATATCGACAGGGAGGAACGCAATGGAAAAGACGCTGCTGCAACGGATCGAGGCCTTTCTGACGGAATCGCGGATGCCACCGAGCGTTCTCGGTCGGGACGCCGTCCACGATCCGCGGCTGGTCAGCGACCTGCGCGGCGGGCGCGCGGTGGGGCGCAGCGTCGAATGTCGCGTGGAACATTTCATGAACAGATGGCGCGCCGAGCGGCATGCCGGGCGCATCGGCCCGAGCGGCGACCGCCGCACCCGCGCGATGCGCGCCGCCACGATGGAGGCCCGGCCATGATCCACACGCCCCTCGCCACACCGCACCCCCATGCGTGCCCGCACGGCCGGCTGGGCCGCCTGCTCGCGCGCGAACTGCCGCCCGGCCTCACGCTCGGCGCATCGACGTGGCGGCCGTGGGCAAGCGCCAGCTTCGTCGGCGCGCGCCATGCGTTCCCCTGTCAGGCGGCGGTCGGCGACCTCGAAGCGATCCGCCGCTCGCTACGCGCGCGGCTGAGCGCCGTCGAATGGCGGTTGCCGGGGCATATCGTCGCCGACATCGCGGTCGAATCCGACGATAGCGGGCGCGGCCTTCGCATCGAGGTGCTGACGGTGGAGGATTGATCGGCCTTGAACGAAACAACGCCGTGTCCCCGCAGAGGCGGGGACCCAGAGCGTCCTGACACTTACGCGAGCTTTGCGCCGCTCTGGGCTCCCGCCGCCGCGGAAACACGCAATTGAAGCGATTCTCCTCCGGGCCCGGTCAGCAGGCCTTGAAATATCGATCAGCCGACGGCGCGGCCGGTCATGCGCTGGAGGGTGCTGAGCGCCGCTTCGAGCGCGAAATCGACGGGCGGCTCGGCATCTTCGTTCGCCGGCGGCGTCTCGACCGGAATCGCGGCGGTCGATGCCGGTGCGCCGCGCGCCTGGCGCCGTCGCGCCAGCCCCGCCTCGAAGCGGGCGACCATCGCGCCGAGCGACGCGTCGGCCGGATCGGGCATCGCGGGGCCGGCCGCCTCGACCGGTTGCAACCAGGGTTCCGCGCCTTCGTCGAAGGCGTCGTCGGGCGCGAGGTCGGCAAGGATCAGCGTATCGTCGGCCTCCGCCGCTTCGCCGGGAAGCGGCTCCGCCGGGGTTTCAGCTTCGGCCCTGACGGGCAGCGGCCCCAGCCCCAGCGCCGGCAGGTCGCGCCCGGCGCGGATCGGCGGGCGCGGCGGCGCGTCGGGATGGAGATCGGCGCGGCGACGCGGCAGCGCGTCGTCGGCAGCGCCGCGATGGCGACGGCGGCGCAGCGCGCCGAGTCCCGCCGCATCGGGGCTGGCGGCGATCAGCGCGACCAGCCCGGCGATCAGCGCGGCGACCGCCGCCATGCCGAGCGCGAGCGCAAGCCGGCCGGCATCGCCGACCGGCGGCACGAACAGTTCCGACAGCCGGTCGAGATAGAGGTTCCAGCTGATCCCCATGACCCAGCCCGACGGCATCACCGCGCCGAACAGGAAGGTCAGCGCCGCCGCTCCGATGATCGCGGGCATCGCGGGGCGCAGCGCGCACCACAATGCGGCCGCGGGGGCTTTGGCAGGCTTTTCGCTGGCGTCGTCCATATCGCTCCAGATCCGCATGATCGCTAAAGGCGCAGCAATCGCTGGTAAACCGGTTCGTAACGTAGAATGTTTGACGACCAGTTACGATGAGTTTCGACGAAGGCGCGCGCCGTCCGCCGCCGCGCGTCCCAGCCCGCCCGGTCGGCGAGCAGCGCGGCGAGCGCCCCGGCGACCGCCGCCGGATCGTCGGGGGCGAACAGCGTGCCGGTCACCCCGTCCTCGATCAGTTCGCGGTGCCCGCCGACATCGGACGCGGCGACGAGGCGCCCCTGCGCCATCGCCTCGAGCGGCTTGAGCGGCGTGACGAGGTCGGTGAGCCGCATCTTCTTGCGCGGATAGGCGAGGACGTCGGCCAGCGAATAATAATGCTCGACCCGCTCGTGCGGCACGCGGCCGACGAAATGGATGCGGCCCGCGACCGGCGAGGCCGCCGCCTGCGCCTTCAGCGCCGCCTCCCGCGGGCCACCGCCGACGAGCAGCAGCCGCGCGCGGGGCTGGTGCGCCGCGAGCGCGGGCATCGCCGCGATCAGGTCGTCGATCCCCTCATAGTCGTAGAAGCTGCCGATGAAGGCGATCACCGCGTCGTCGGCCGCAATGCCGAGTTCGGCGGCGAGCGCGTCGTCGCGCGGGGGCGGATCGCCGAACAGGTCGAGATCGACGCCGTTGGGCGAGACAATGATCTTCGCCGGATCGACCCCGCGCGCGATCAGGTCGCTGCGCAGCCCTTCGCAGATCACCGCGACCGCGTCGGCGGCCTTGACGACATGGGTTTCGATGCGCCGCGTCAGGCGGTAGCGCGCACTTCCCTCGCGCCCGGTGCCGTTGCCGACCGCCGCATCCTCCCAGAAGGCGCGGATTTCATAGAGGACGGGGATGCCGAGCCGCCGTCCCGCGCGCAGCGCCGCGAGCCCGTCGAGCACCGGCGAATGGGCGTGGAGCAGGTCCGCGCGCCATTCGCGCGCCAGCGCCTCGACCCGCGCCGCGAGCGCGCCGATCTCGCGCCATTCGCGGATCGGCGAGGGCGCCGGGGCGATCGGAGCGGTGCGGTGGAAGGTCAGCCCGTCGACGACCTCGCATGCCGGGCCCGGCAGCGGATGGCGCACGGCGGTGACGCCCGCGACCTCCCACCCCTTCGCCGCCTGCGCCTTCATGATCGCGCGGGTGCGAAAGGTATAACCGCTGTGCGCGGGCAGGCTGTGATCGAGGACGTGGAGGATGCGGGTCATTGCGGTCGCCTATGCCCGACAAGCCTTAACGCCGCGTCAACCCCGATGCTATAGCACCGCCGCATCCGCAGGCGCACAGCAAGGCCCAGCCGTCCATGATCGACAATCTCTCGATTGGCCTCACCCATGCGCTGATGGCGATCGCACTGTGGCGCCTGCTCTATCGCGACGACCTCGACAACGAGGTGAGCCCGCGGATGCTGTGGCAGCGCCGCCGCGACGCGGAGGCGGCGGCCGAGGCCGCGCAGGAGCCGCGCGATGCGTGACATCGCCTTCGTCGCCTTTCTGTTCGCCTTCATCGGGGTCGGTTTCCGCAAGCCGTTCCTGTTCATCCTCTGCTTCTGCTACATCGACATCGTGGCGCCGCAGCGGCTCAGCTATTTCCTGATCAATTCGATCCCGATCTCGCTGATCGTCTTCATCCTCGCGATCGGCGGCTGGCTCGTCCTCGACGACAAGCGCGACACGCGCTGGTCGGGCCGGCAGGTGCTGCTGGTCCTGCTGCTGATCTATTGCGGCGTGACGACGATGTACGCCGATTTCCCGGTCGAGGCGCAAGACAAATGGAGCTGGGTGTGGAAGGCGCTGGTCTGGGCGATCTTCCTGCCGCTGACGCTGCGCACGCGGCTTCGCATCGAATCGCTGATCCTGATCATGCTGCTGTCGGCCGGGTCGATCGCGATCGCCGGCGGCCTCAAGACCGCGGCGGGCGGCGGCGGCTATGGCGAGCTGCAATTGCTGCTCAACGAGAATTTCGGGCTCTACGAGGGCTCGATCATGTCGACGGTGGGGATCGCGATCATCCCGCTGATCCTCTGGTATCGCCGCCACGGCACCGTCTTTCCGCCCGACTGGCGCGTGTCGCTCTTCTGCTTCGCGCTCTGCTTCGCCTGCATGCTGCTGCCCGTGGGAACGCAGGCGCGCACCGGGCTCGTGTGCCTGGTCGTCCTCGCGGTGCTGTCGCTGCGCGCGGTGCGGCACCGGCTTCTCTATGTCGCCGGCATCGGGATGCTGACGCTCGCCGCGATCCCCTTCCTGCCGCAAAGCTATACCGAGCGGATGGAGACGATCCAGGGCTACAAAGCCGATTCGTCCGCGTCCACGCGCGTTGCGGTGTGGAAATGGACCTGGGACTATGCGAAGGACCATCCGTTCGGCGGCGGTTTCAACGCCTTCCTCCAGAATCAGCTCCGCGTCGAGCGCCAGGCCGGCGCCAATGACGAAGGCGCGCAGGGCGGGCCGATCGTCTATGAGGACAAGGGGCGCGCCTATCATTCGAGCTATTTCGAGATGCTGGGCGAACAGGGCTATCCGGGGCTGGCGCTGTGGCTGCTGCTCCAGGCCGCCGGGCTCGTCCAGATGGAGCGATTGCGCCGCCGCTATCTGAAGACCCGGCGCGCCGAGGAGCAATGGATCGCCCCGCTCGCGACCGCGCTCCAGCACGGGCACATCGTCTACATGGTCGGATCGCTGTTCGTCGGCATCGCCTTCCAGCCCTTCATCTACATGATGCTGGCGCTGGAGATCGGGCTTTCGACCTATTGCCGCCGCCGCGAGCGCGAGGCGGGGTGGCGGCCGCTGATGGCGCGCCCGGCGCAGGTGCCGGCCCGCCAGTCCTTTTCGAACGCGCGATCGTAGGGCGCACGCCTCGCGCCGGGACCGGGAACCATCGGGCGCCGCCGGACGCTATGCCATCATGCCCCGCGCCCGCCTGATCCATGTCGACGACAGCCTGCCCGGCATCCGCCGCGAACGCGCCGGCGACGGCTGGCGCTATCGCGACGCGAAAGGCCGGCTGATCCGCGACCGCGCCGAAATCGCGCGGCTCGACGCCGTCGCGCTGCCGCCCGCCTATGAGGATGCCTGGTTCTGCCCGGCGCCGAACGGCCATATCCTTGCCACCGGCTATGACGCGCGCGGGCGCAAGCAATATCGCTATCATCCCGATTTCCGGCTGGCGCGCGACGCGGGCAAATACGACCGCTGCGCTGCCTTCGGCCATGCGCTGCCGCTGCTGCGCGCGCGGCTTCAGGACGATCTTTCCCGCCGCACGCTCTGCCAGGAGCGCGTCGTCGCGGCGGTCGTCCGGCTGCTCGACCTCGCTGCGCTGCGCGTCGGGAACGAGGAATATGCCGCCGCGAACAACAGCTTCGGCGCCACCACGCTGCGCCAGCGCCACGCGCGGCTGTCGGGCGCGACGCTGCGCCTCAGCTATCGCGCCAAGGGCGGCGCGAGGCGCGAAGTGACGATCAGCGACCGGAATCTGGCGACCCTCGTCCGCCGGCTGCAGGACCTGCCCGGCCAGCATCTGTTCCAGTATCGCGACGCCGACGGCACCCACGCGGTCGCGTCGGACGACGTCAACGTCTATATCCGCGAGGCGATGGGGGAGGATTTCAGCGCCAAGCATTTCCGCACCTGGTGGGGCAGCGTCGAGGCCTTCGCCTTCCTGTACGAGGCGCCCGAACCGCCGCCGCTCAAGGCGGTGCTCGGCCACGTCGCGGCGCGGCTCGGCAACACCCCCGCGGTCGCGCGGCGCGCCTATGTCCACCCGGCGATGATCGCCGCCGCGCAGGCCCGCGCCGACTTCGCGCAGGCGGCGGGGCGGCTGCCGCGCGCGACCCGCTATCTTTCGCGTTACGAACGCGGATTTTTGACCTATCTGGAGCAGGCGCCCGATGCCGCGACGCTGCTCCGGTCCGCCTGACCCTTTGACCGATTTCGAGGACCGACGTGACCCTGCCGATTTCCGCCGCCGCACCGCCGCCCGCCATGCAGGGGCCGTTCGCCGACCTGCGCGACATGTGGAACGGCTCCATCGCCTGGGTGAACAGCCACTGGCTGCAGATCGCGATCGCGATCGGCGCGGGGCTCGTCATCTATGCCCTGCTGTCGCTGGTGCGGACCTTCGCGCTGAAGCGCGCGCAGGCGGCGCCGGGGCAGTTCACGCTGACCGACATCGTCGGGCGCGTGATCCACAAGACCAAGTCGACGGTGCTCGCGATCGTCGCGATCCGCATGGTCGCGGGCTATGCCCAGCCGCCGGCGACGATCCTGCAGATCATCCAGTTCGTCTTCACCATCGCCGTCGCGCTGCAGGTCGCGATCTGGGCGCGCGAGATCGCGATCGGGCTGATCCAGCGGCGCGCCGCCGACGGGCACAACGAAACGCTGACCAACGCGATGGGCATCATCCGCCTGCTGATCAGCGTCGCGCTGTTCGCGATCGCGGCGATCGTCATCCTCGACAACATGGGGGTGAACGTCACCGGGCTGGTCGCCGGACTCGGCATCGGCGGCATCGCGATCGGCCTGGCGGCGCAGGGCATATTTTCCGACCTCTTCGCCTCGCTGTCGATCATCTTCGACCGGCCGTTCCGCGTCGGCGAGACGATCAAGTACGACACCAGCACCGCGACGGTCGAGCGCATCGGGCTGAAGAGCACGCGGCTGCGCTCGGTCAACGGCGAGCTGCTCGTCATCTCGAACACCAACCTGCTGTCGAAGGAGATCACCAACTACGCGCATCTCCACCGCCGCCGCGTCCAGTTCTCGATCGGGGTGATCTATCAGACCAGCCCCGCGATGCTGCGCGCGCTGCCCGCGCTGCTGGAGGAGCAGGTGAAGGCGGCGGGCCACGACTTCATCCGGTCGAGCTTCACCGGCTTCGGCCCGTCGAGCCTCGATTTCGAATTGCTGTTCGACGTGCATGCGGACGATTACAACATCGTCGCGGCGGCGCGCGGCGATGTGGCGGTGCGGCTGTTCGAGGCGATGACCGCGGCGGGCTACGACTTCGCCTATCCGACGCAGACGACCTTCACCGCCGCGCCCGACGGCACGATGATTCTGCCCTTTGCCGAAGACACGGCAACGCCCAAGGCGAAGCGCACGAAAGAGTGACGCTACGGCGCCGCAGCGTCGAGCCAAGGCTCTTGTGCAATGCGGCATGAACGGCCTAGAACCGCGCCTTCAACAAGCTCGAGAGGATGAGACATGGGCGCGATTCCGCCGCAGGAGATGCAGAAGCTGGTCGGGCAGACGCTCGGCAGTTCCGAATGGGTGCTCGTCGATCAGGAGATGATCAACAAGTTCGCCGACGCGACGGGCGACCACCAGTTCATCCATATCGACGAGGAAAAGGCGAAGCTGACGCCGTTCGGCGGGACCATCGCGCACGGGTTCCTGACGCTGTCGCTGTTCCCGCTGCTGATGGCCAAGTCCGACTGCCCGCGCCCCGAAGGCGTGAAGATGGGCGTCAACTATGGCGGCAACAAGGTCCGCTTCCTCGCCCCCGTCCGCTCGGGCAAGCGCGTGCGCGGCCATTTCAAGCTGCTCGAGCTCGAAGAGAAGCGCCCCGGCCAGTGGCAGCAGACGCTCGAATTCTCGGTCGAGATCGAGGGCGAGGACAAGCCCGCGCTGATCGCCGAATGGATCAGCCAGTTCTTCGTCTGATCCCGTTCAACCGGCCGCCCTCCCCCGAAAGATCCACCGGACCCAAACAAGAGGATTATCGACATGCGTGACGCCGTCATCGTTTCCACCGCCCGTACGCCGCTGACCAAAGCGGCGCGCGGATCGTTCAACAACACGCCGTCGCCGACGCTCGGCGCCTATTCGGTCAGGGCCGCGGTCGAGCGCGCCGGGCTCGAAGGCGGGGAGATCGACGACGTCCTCTTCGGCGCCGCGATGCAGCAGGGTTCGCAGTCGCCGAACGTCGCGCGCCTGATCGCGCTGCGCGCCGGCCTGCCCGTCACCGTTCCCGGCATGTCGATCGACCGTCAATGCTCGTCGGGGCTGATGACGATCGCGACCGCCGCGAAGCAGATCATCGTCGACCGCCAGGACATCGTCGTCGCCGGCGGCGTCGAATCGATCTCGAAGGTCAGCGGCAGCGGCAAGGTGTTCATCGAGCCCGACGCCGAACTGATCGCGATGCACAAGGACACCTATATGCCGATGATCGGCACGGCAGAGGTGGTCGCGAAGCGCTACAACATCAGCCGCGAAGCGCAGGACGAATATTCGCTCCAGTCGCAGCAGCGCACCGCCGCCGCGCAGGCCGCGGGCAAGTTCGCCGACGAGATCGTGCCGTGCAAGGCGACGATGGCCGTGGTCGACAAGGAGACCAAGGAAGTCTCCTACAAGGAGGTCGTCGCCGACAAGGACGAGTGCAACCGTCCCGACACGACGCTGGAAGGGCTGGCCAGCCTGAAGCCGGTGATGGGCGAAGGCCACACGATCACCGCGGGCAACGCCAGCCAGCTTTCGGACGGGTCGTCGGCCGCGGTGCTGATGGAGGCGAAGGTCGCCGAAAAGCGAGGCCTGACCCCGCTCGGCCGCTACGTCGGCATGGCGGTCGCGGGCACCGAGCCCGACGAGATGGGCATCGGCCCCGTCTTCGCCATCCCCAAGCTGCTCGAACGCTTCGAGCTGAAGATGGACGACATCGGCCTGTGGGAACTGAACGAGGCGTTCGCCGTGCAGGTCCTGTATTGCCGCGACAAGCTGGGGATTCCGGGCGACCGCCTCAACGTCAACGGCGGCTCGATCTCGATCGGCCACCCGTTCGGCATGACCGGCGCGCGCTGCGTCGGCCACGCGCTGATCGAGGGCAAGCGCCGCGGCGTCAAATATGCCGTTGTCACCATGTGCATCGGCGGCGGCCAGGGCGCGGCGGGACTGTTCGAGATCCTCTGATGCGCCTCGACGCGCCCCGGATCGAGCCGGTCGACCTCGACCGGCTCGATGCCGACCAGCGCGCCGCGCTCGAACCCTTCCTTGCCCCCGATACCGGAGTGGTTGGCGGCAAGGTCGGGGGCGGCCGGGTGCTCAACATCTTCCGCACCCTCGCCCATGCGCCGAAGGCGCTGACCGCCTTCCTCGGCTGGGGCAGCTATATCCTGTCGAAGCGCAACGCGCTGTCGGCGCGTGATCGCGAAATCGTGATCCTGCGCGCCGGCTACAACTGCCGCTCGGGCTACGAATGGACGCAGCACAAGCGCATCGGCCTCGACAGCGGCCTGTCCGAAAGCGAGATCGAGCGCATCAAGGCCGGCCCCGACGCGGACGGCTGGACCGCTATCGAGCGCGCGATGTTGCGCGCGACCGACGAGCTCACCGGCCGCCATTTCGTCACCGACGCGACCTGGGCGGCGCTCGCGCCGCTCGGCGACAAGGGCCGCATGGATCTGGTGTTCACCGTCGGCCAATATACGCAGGTGTCGATGATCCTGAACAGCTTCGGCATTCAGGTCGAAGAGGGGTGGGAGGTCGATCCCGACCTTCGCGCCTGATCAAGAAAGGGAGAAGAACATGAGTGCCATCGGCGTGATCGCGACGCTGCGCGTGCAGCCCGGCAAGGAAGCCGATTTCGAGGCGGCCTTCGCCGAACTTGCCGCCGCGGTGAACGCGGACGAACCCGGCAACAGCTTCTACCGCCTGTTCCGCACCGACGAGACCGGGACCTACAAGGTGCTCGAATGCTATGACGATGCCGCGGCAGTCGAGGCCCATCGCGCTTCGACGCACTTCCGCGAGATCGGCGCCCGTTTCGGCCCCTGGCTCGCCGGCGCACCCAATGTCGAACGGTTGAGCGCGGCCTGACCGCGGCCGCTCTTCTCCCCTCCCGCAGGCGGGAAGGGAAATCGGCGCCATCCTTCAAAGTCCGCCCCCCAGGGCGGACGCGTTGGCGTCACGGCACCTCCGCAATCTCGCCCGCCCGGTCGCCGAGCACGTAGCGCGGCCCCGCGCCGCGCTGCGCCGCCTTGTCCTCGCGGTTGTAGAGCCCGCATTTCTTGAGGCTCAGGCAGCCGCAGCCGATGCACTGGTCGAGCAGTTCGCGCGTGCGGCTCAGCGCCGCGATGCGGGCGTCGATCCGCGCGCGCAGCCCGGTGCTGATTCGCGTCCAGTCGGCGGCATTGGGGGTGCGCCCCGCCGGCAGGCGCGCGAGTTCGTCCGCGACCTCGTCAAGGCTCAGCCCCATCTGCTGGGCGATCAGGATGAAGGAGACGCGGCGGATGTCGGCGCGCAGGAACCGCCGCTGCCCGCCGCCGGTGCGCAGCGCGGCGAGCAGCCCCTTCGCCTCGTAGAAGCGAATCGCCGACACGGCGACGCCGGTGCGCGCCGCCAGCTCGCCGATCGCGATCAGGTCGGTCCGGTGCATCTGCTTTCTCCCGTCATTGCGAGCGGCAAAGCCGCGCTGCAATCTCCAGCCACCGGCCTTGCGCCGCGTCGGCGCCGGAGGTCGGCTGGCCTCCCGCCGCCTTCGGCCCGCTCCGCTCGCGGGGGCGAATAAAAGCCTTGATCTAAACCTCACTTGAACTTTCATATTGGTGCGCGTCAACCCGAATCAGGAGAAAATCCGTGACGCGCCCCTTCATCGAGCATGTGAACGTCACCGTCAGCGATCCCGAGCGCAGCGCAGCGCTGATGGCGGCGATCTTCGGCTGGCGCGAGCGCTGGCGCGGCCCGGCGCGCGACGGCGGCACGACGATCCACGTCGGATCGGACAGCGCCTATGTCGCGCTCTACACCGGCCCGGGCGGCGAGCATGCCGCGCTACGCTATCCGAAAGGCGAACCGCTCAACCATGTCGGAATCCAGGTCGACGACCTCGACGCGATCGAGGCGGAGGTGATCGCGGCGGGCCTGGTGCCCTTCGCGCATGCCGATTACGACCCCGGCCGCCGCTTCTATTTCCTCGATCCCGACGGCATCGAATATGAGGTGGTGAGCTATACCGCGGTGCAGCCCGCGACGGGATGAGCAACATTGCCGCCGCTGCCGCGTTGATCGGTCATCGGGGTGTTCTGGGGGAGGCCGAAAAGGAGTCTCTACCGATGAGCGATATCAAGCAGGATTTCTGGAAGGCGCTCGACGCCAGCCCCTATGTGATGGTCGGCATGACCGGCGAGCACGCGCATCATATCCCGATGAATGCGCAACTCGACAAGGATGCCGACGGCGCCTTCTGGTTCTTCACCGCGACCGACAACCGCCTTGCGGGCGGCGGCGCGGCGATGGTGCAATTCGCGTCGAAGGGCCACGACCTCTTCGCCTGCCTCGCCGGCACGCTGCGTCCGGAAACGGATCGCGCGGTGCTCGACAAGCTCTGGAACAACGGCGTCGCCGCCTGGTACTCCGGCGGGAAGGACGACCCGAAGCTCGTCCTGCTGCGCTTCGACATCGGCGATGCCGAAATCTGGACCGCCGAACCGGGCCTCAAGGGCATGTTCAAGCTCGCGACCGGCATGACGATGAAGGAAGGCGAACTCGGGCAGCACGCAACGGTATCGCTGTAGAACGCCGTCGCTGATCCGGACAGGCGGGGCCGATTACCCCACCGGCGGCCCGATCCGCCCGTCGCGAAACGCGAACCCGCCTTCGCGGTCGCGCGCGAGCAGCGCCGGGCCGTCGAGATCGACCCAGCGCGCCCGTTGCGCGAGGAAGAAGGCGGGGGCGATCGCCAGGCTGGTGCCCAGCATGCAGCCGACCATGATCGACAGCCCCGCCGCATCGGCGGCGTCGGCGATGCGCAGTGCCTCGGTCAGCCCGCCCGCCTTGTCGAGCTTGATGTTCACCCCGTCATAGAAGGGACCGATGCGCGCAACGTCGGCGGCGGTGTGGCAGCTTTCGTCGGCGACGAAGGGGATCGGCGCATAGATGGGATCGAGCAATGCGTCGGCACCCGCGGGCACCGGCTGCTCGATCATCTCGACCCCCATGTCGGCGAGCGCCTCGGCGTCGCTCAATATGTCGACCTGTCCCCAGCTTTCGTTGGCGTCGGCGATCAGCCGGGCATGCGGCGCGCCCTTGCGCACCCCGGCGACGCGCAGTCGATCGTCCTCGCCGGTCAGCTTGATCTTGAGCAGCCGGTAACCGTCGGCCTCGGCTGTCGCCGCCCGCTCGGCCATCGCGCCGGGGGTGCCGAGCGAGATGGTGAAGGCGGTAACGCGCGCGGTCGGCGCCCCGTCGCAACCGGCAAGCTGCCAGAGCCGAAGCCCGCGCTGCCTTGCCTCGAGATCCCACAGCGCGCAGTCGAGCGCGTTGCGCGCCGCGCCCGGCGGCATCAGTTCCTGCACCGCCGCCCGCGCATCGGCCGCGCCCATCGCGGCGATATGCGGCGCCGCGCGCAAAATCCGGTCGCGGCATCCCACCGCATCTTCGCCCAGATAATCGACGGGGGTTCCCTCACCGCGCCCGACGCAGCCGTCCGCCGCAACCTCGGCGACCACGACATCGACATGAATCTTCGCGCCGCGGCTGATCACGAACGGCTCGGCGACCGGCCAGCGTTCGACGCGCGCGCTTTTCAGTTGGATGGCCATCGAAGAACAGTAATGCTGTGCGCCATGACCGGCAAATCCCTATCCGAACGCATCGGCGACCTCGGCCACCGACTCGCCGTCGAGGCGCACGCCGCCTGGCTCGCGGCGCGCGACCCGCGCACGCTGTGGCTCGCGCGCCTCCTCGCGGTCGCGGTCGCCGCCTATGCGCTGTCGCCGATCGACCTGATCCCCGATTTCATCCCTGTGCTCGGCTGGATCGACGATCTGCTGATCGTCCCGCTCGGCCTGTGGGCGGTGCGCCGGCTGATTCCCGATCCGTTATGGACCGAACTCCACGCCGCCGCCGAAGCCGCAAGCGACCGCCCGTCGAGCCGCGCCGGCATGATCGCCATCCTGCTGATCTGGGCGGGGTTGCTCTATCTCGTCTATTGGAGCGTGCGGACGTCGCCCTGGCATTGAAGCGCCGCTGGGAACGGGCGGCGCCGAAGGTCGTTGGCAATTATCCCTTTTCGACAGGGTGTCGTTCCCCGGCGAAAGCCGGGGTCCAGATGGCATAGCGCTGCCCCGCGTGGATCCCGGCTTTCGCCGGGGAGCAAACTCTTACGTGTCTGCAGGACATATACGCCAAGGTCGTTCGGGTTGATTCCAGACATTCTATCTTCGCCATCCCGTGAAAGCGGGATCCAGAACGCGCGTCGGCTGACCGGCCCCTGGGTTCCCGCATTCGCGGGACCGATGAAGTGAAAAACGGGAATGACGGCTTTCGGCCGAAAGCCGCTCTCACCCCCCGTTGGCGCGTATCCACTGCTCGACCACCGGCGCAATTTCTTCACGCCACTTGCGGCCGTTGAAGATGCCGTAATGGCCGACGCCCTTCGCCATCAGATATTTCTTGCGCTCGGCGGGCAGCGATTTCGCGAGCGTCAGCGCCGCCTTGGTCTGGCCGATCCCCGAAATATCGTCGCGCTCGCCCTCGATCGCCAGCATCGCGATATCCTCGATCGCGGTCAGGTCGACCTTGCGTCCGCGATGCTCCATCTCGCCCTTGGGCAGCAGGTGGCGCTGGAACACGGCGTCGACGGTCTGGAGGTAGAATTCGGCCGTCATATCGCAGACCGAGCGATATTCGTCGTAGAATTCCTTGGTCTTGTCCGCGCTCTCGCCATCGCCGTCGACCAGATGCTTGAACATCTCCCAATGGCTCATCATGTGGTTGCCGAGGTTCATCGACATGAAGCCCGCGAGCTGGAGGAAGCCCGGATAGACGCGGCGCCCGGCGCCCGGATAATAGGCCGGCACCGTCGCGATGACATTTTCCTGGAACCAGGCATGGGGGCGCGTCGTCGCATGCTGGTTGACCGCAGTCGGCGCCTTGCGCGTGTCGATCGGTCCGCCCATCATCGTCAGCGTCTTCGGCCGGCACTTGTGTCCGTCGGCCGCCATGACGGCCGCGGCGGCGAGGCACGGCACCGACGGCTGGCATACCGCGAGCATATGCGCGCCCGGCCCGATATGGCCGAGCCAGTCGATCAGATAGTCGACATAATCGTCGAGGTCAAAGCGCCCCGCCGTCAGCGGCACGTTGCGCGCGTCGCGCCAGTCGGTGATCCACACGTCATGATCGGGCAGCATCCGCTCGACCGTGCCGCGCAGCAATGTCGCATAATGGCCCGACATCGGCGCGACGATCAGCAGCTTCGGCGCCCCCTTCGCGCCCTTGTGCTTGAAATGCTTGAGTTGCCCGAACGGCTTGCGCGCCTCGATCGCCTCGGACACCCGCACCGCTTCGCCGTCCACGACCGTCTCGTACAGATCGAAGGCGGGCTTGCCGCGCGGCGCCGCCGCATGCGCGAACACCTCGAGCGCGGAGGCGAACATCGGACTGCCGCCGAAATAGCCGAGCGGGTTGGCGGGATGCTGGATCGCCTGCGCCCCCGCGGTGGCCAATGCGCTCGCCCCGGCGAGCCAGCTCTTCTGTAAGTCAAAGGCTTGATACAGCATCGTGCAGTCGTTCCTCGCGTCCGTTCCGGCGCGTGTTGCGCCCCCTGTTTTCGCGCCAGTCTTACGCCTTCGGTTCCATTGTGCAATGCATCAAAGCCACCAACGACGGCGCAAGCGAGAGATTATCGGGAAAAAGTGCCGGTTGCGGGCGATCCTGTCGTGCCGCTTCAAGCCTTGTGAAGCGCAGCGCCATTCTCAGACATTGAGCGTCCCCATCGCGGCTGCTAGGGCCGTCGGCGATGGCGACCGCATCCGATCAATCCGCCCCGCCCGCCCCCGCCGACCCGTCCGAGCCGCGGCGACGCAAGCTCGGCAGCCTGCGCATGGTCTGGCGCTATGCCAGCCGCTACCCGCTCGCGCTGCTGGTGGCTGCGGTGGCGCTCGGCGTCGCGGCGCTCGCGACGCTCGCCATCCCCTGGCAGTTCAAGGAGATGATCGACAGCGGCTTCGTCGCCGGCGGCGGCGATGTCGCGCCGCATTTCCGCCTCTTCTACCTGATCGTGCTGCTCCTCGCCGCGGCGACGGCGCTGCGCTTTTACTTCGTGAGCTGGCTCGGCGAACGTACCGTCGCCGACATCCGCGAGGCGGTGCAGCAAAACCTGCTGCGGCTCGCGCCCGGCTTCTTCGAGGAAAACAGGCCGTCCGAAATCGCCTCGCGCATGACGTCGGACACCGCGATCATCGAACAGATCGTCGGCACGACGGTGTCGGTGGCGCTGCGCAATCTGGTGATGGGCATCGGCGGTATCGCCTATCTCTTCACCCTGTCGCCCGCGCTCACCAGCGGCATCCTCGTCGGCATTCCGGTGATCATCATGCCGATCGTGCTGCTCGGCCGCCGCCTCCAGAAAGTGTCGCGCACCAGCCAGGACCGCGTCGCCGACATCGGGGCGACCACCGCCGAACAGCTGGGCGCGATGAAGATCGTCCAGGCATTCGGCCAGGAACCGCGCGAGGCGGACCGCTTCACCGCCGCGGTCGAGGCCAATTTCGCGACCGCCAAGCGCCGCATCCGGCTGCGCGCGTTCATTACCGCAACGGTGATCGGCCTGCTGTTCGGCGCGATCACCACCCTGCTCTGGTATGGGGCAGAGGGCGTGGCGGCGGGGACGATCACCGGCGGCACCATCGCCGCCTTCGTCCTGACCGGCGGCCTCGTCGCGGGCGCCTTCGGTGCGCTGACCGAGGTCTATGGCGACCTGCTGCGCGCGGCGGGAGCTGCCGAGCGGCTCGGCGAGCTGCTCGAGGCGGAACCGGATATCGCGCCGCCCGCGCATCCCCGCCCGCTTCCCGAACCGCCGGTCGGCACGCTCGCCTTCGAGCATGTGATCTTCCGCTATCCGACGCGGCCCGACATGCCCGCGCTCCACGATTTCTCGCTGACCGTCCGCCCGAACGAGACGGTCGCCATCGTCGGGCCTTCGGGCGCGGGCAAGTCGACGCTGTTCCAGCTCGCCGAGCGCTTCTACGACCCGCAGCACGGCCGGGTGCTGCTCGACGGCGTCCCGCTTCCCGAAGCCGATCCCGCCGCGATCCGCGCACGCATCGCGATGGTGCCGCAGGAAACGGTGATCTTCGCCGCGTCGGCGCGCGACAATCTGCGCTACGGAAACTGGGCGGCCACAGACGAGCAACTGTGGGAGGCCGCGCGTGCCGCCAACGCCGAGGATTTCCTGCGCCGACTGCCGCAGGGGCTCGATACCTTCATGGGAGAGGGAGGCGCGCGCCTGTCGGGCGGCCAGCGCCAGCGCGTTGCGATCGCGCGTGCGCTGCTTCGCCGCGCGCCGCTGCTGCTGCTCGACGAAGCCACCTCGGCACTCGACGCCGAGTCCGAACGGCTCGTGCAGGACGCACTCGAGGCGCTGATGCACGACCGGACGACGATCGTCATCGCGCACCGCCTCGCGACGGTGCGCGCTGCCGACCGGATCGTCGTGATGGACGAGGGGCGCATCGTCGAGGAAGGGCGCCATGACGATCTCGTCGCCGCCGACGGGCTCTATGCTCGCCTCGCGCGCCTGCAATTTCAGGACAATATGGCCGCGGTCTGATCCCGCGATCCCCTCCAGCGCCCGAAGGATGCCCGTCATGCTGTACGATCTCACCGTCCCCGCCTACGCCAACGGACTGCGCGCCCTCTCGGCCCAGCTCGACAAGGCGCTCGCCTGGGGCGCCGCGAACAATGTCGGCGAGCTGCAGTTCATCGCGGCGCGGCTGGCGCCCGACATGTTCCCACTCGCGGCGCAGGTCCGCTTCGCCTGCCTCCAGGCGGTCCAGCCGCTCGCACGCCTCGGCGCTGCCGGTGCTCCCGCGCTTGCGGAAGACGCCGCCGATTTTGGCGGGCTTCAGGACCAGATCGCGGCGACCCTCGCCTGGCTCGACACCGTCGATGCCGCGACGGTCGACACCGATCCCGCGCGGCCGATCAGCTTCGACCTGCCCAACGGCATGGCCTTCGACATGGACGCGAAAAGCTACATTCGCGACTGGGCGCAGCCGCAATATTATTTCCATCTCGTCGCCGCCTATGCGGTGATGCGGCACATGGGCGTCCCGCTCGGCAAGGCCGATTATGTCGGCTACATGATGCAATATCTGCGCCCCGGCACCGCCCCGACCGCCTGACCGTCCGGCAGCACTGGCGCACGCAACGCCTGAGGCCATGAAGTCCGCGCAGAGGCGCGGAGATCGCAGAGACTTCTGCTTCACGCGATGGTGTGGAGTCATGGGATCGCCAAAACCCTTCGATCTCGACGACTTCACCCTCCCGGGAAGAAGGGTCGCCCCTCCGCGGTGAATGCCTATTCTGCCTGCCGGGTAAACTCGGAACGGCGTCCGATAAATTCGAGCCATCCTCTCTTCCGCTCGCGCTGAACTTGTCGAAGCTCCGCTTTTCGTTGAGCCGCGCAGAGGCGATTAATCCTCACAAATGCCTCGCGGATCCTCGGGGCAGATTTCGACACGCTCATAGCAAGCAACAGCGATTCGAGCGCGCCGCTCTCAGGTTTCCGTTCCGCGCCCCTGCGCAAAAGCTCCCGGTCCGAACATGAAATGCCGCCACCAGCCCAAAAAGAAAGGGCGGCACCTTTCGATGCCGCCCTTCGCTTTTCGTCCGAACCCTTTCGGGCTGGAAATCGAACTTACATGCCCGAACCCGGACCGTAGGTGATTTCCACGCGACGGTTCTGGTCGTTGCGGACCCCGTCGGCGGTCGCAACCGCCGGGCGGGTTTCGCCGAACGCCTGCGTCGTGATCGAGCCGTCCGAGACGCCACGCGCGGTCAGATAGGCCTTGACCGCGTCGGCACGGCGCTGAGACAGGCCGACGTTGTACTTGGCCGAACCCGAACGGTCGGCGTGACCGGCGAGCATGACCTGCTGACCGCTGCAGCCCTGGTTGTAGGCGCTGATCGCGTTGTCCAGCGTCGAAGCCGCTTCGGGCGTGATCGCCGACTGATCCCAGTCGAAGTACACGATATAAGGTCCCGGTGCGCACACGACCGGCGGAGGCGGCGGAGGCGGCGGCGGGGGAGGCGGCGGCGGGGGAGGCGGCGGCGGCGGGGGAGGCGGCGGCGGGGGCGCCTCGGCTCCACCGAAGTTGTAGGTCAGCGTCCCGAGCAGCGAGTGCGAACGGAAACGGCCCGACACGTCGCGGCCGAGCTGATCGACCAGGTCGAGACCGTCGGCGTTGAAGAAGCGATACTTCAGGCCGACATCCCAGTTATTGCTGATCGGCGCGCGGACGCCCGCGATCGCCTGCCAGGCGAAACCGGTGTCCGAATCGTCGAGCCAGGCACCCGCGAAGACGGGTTGGACCGAAACGCGGGCGACACCCGCGCCACCGCCGATGAAGCCCTGGATGCCGTCGTCGTCACCGAAGTCGAACATGCCGTTGACCATGAAGCTCAGCGCATTGCTGTCGCCGTTCATGGGATAGTTGCCGGTCACAAGGGCGCCACCATTGGGACCATTGGGAACGCCCGGCGCATTGACGGATGCGTTGCGGATATCGGCTTCGCGATAGCCCACTTCCACTTCCGCGCGGAAGCCGCCGAAGTCGTAGCCGACGACGCCTTCAAAATCATATCCCTTGCGGTGATCCAGACTGACAGCATTGGCTGCAGTGCCGATATCAAGGTCGATGTCCTCGACGATCATGACACCACCACCGACACCAACGTACCAGGAGTTGTCGCGCGCCACGGCGGGCGACGCGAGGGCAGTGGAGGCCAACGCCACGGCGACGGCTAGCTTCCTCATAACAGATTCCCCTTTCAATTGAGATATACGTCTCGACAGACGTCCTACTCGCGGCTTTGGTTCCACGCAAGATAACAAATCGCTAATCTGTTGCCAAAAAGTCGCAGTTGAGCCCCGAATGCAACGAAAAAACCCCTCTAAATCAGCATGCCATGCGCTTTGAGCGCGGTCATCAGAGCCTCGATCGCCATCCGCGCCTCGGAATCGACCATGCTCCCGCCTGCCGGCGCGGCGATCATGCCGGGTTCGACCCACGCGCCGTCCGCGAATCGCAGCCACGCCCCATCCCGCGACCGCACGACCCGCATCCCGGGTCGAGGCTCGGCGAAGCGCCAGCCGCCGGCCGTCCACACCGCCAACGCCGCCTCACGCCCCGCCCACGCGCCGCTCGCCGGGGCACCGACGATCCAGCATTGTCCCGCCTCCGGCGCCGTCGGTGGCGCGGCGAGCGGCCCATCCTCGACGCTCGCCTGCAGCAACGCGTCGATCAGCACCAGCGCCTCGTTATGCGTGATCTCCTTCTGCGCCTGCGCCTGTACGAGCAGGGGCAGCGCGAACCGCGCGGTGACGGGCAGGTCGGTCATGCCGAATATCCTTTCTATTTAAGAGTTAGAAGAAGCGGTGCCGACGACAGGACATCGCCGATCTGACGGATCGCGATCAGGCTGCCGGGTGCCAGCGCGGCCACATCCGCCGCCGCCAGGCGCAGCGTCGGAACCTCCAGGTCCCACGGCCCGATCCCGGCGACCGTCGGCTCGACCGAAACGCGGTACAGCTCGCGAGTCTCGCCGAGCGGCAGGTCGACATGGTCGCGCCAGCCGCCATCGGCCCGGCTCCGCCGCGTCCAGCCGATAGCCAGGCCGCCTTCCCCATCGTGCCGGACCCGGCCATGCACCGGCGCAAGCGGGCGCAGCGCGCGCAGGTCCGCGGGGACGGGCAGGTCGGAAAGGCTCGTGTCGTTCCACGCCGCCCATTGCAGGCGCGCGCCGCCGCCCGCCACCCACTCGCCATGGTCGGCCGGGATCGGCAGCAGCGCGGGATCGTCGAGCAGCAGGAAGGGCGTTCCCGCCGCATGCGCCGCCGCGCTTTCGGTGCCCGCGCGGCCGCGCAGCATCCGCGTCAGCCGCCATCGCCCGGGCGCGAGCGGTTCGGCGCCGCCGAACTGCACCAGTTCGTCGCCGATCATCGCGCGATTCGCCCCGCCGAGCAGCAGCGCGTCGCTTACCGCTTCCAGTTCCATTGCCGGATCGATCAGCGTGACGATCGCCGCGCCCGCATCGTCGAACAGCAGCGCGCCGCCCGGCGCCAGCGGCTCCGCCAGCACGCCCAGCGCGGCCGCCGGGCGCAGCGTGCCCAGCGGCATCGGCGCGGCATCGGGCATCGGCACGAACCATGTATCGGCGCCGCGCCAGCCGGCGTTGCTCCCCGCGCCCGCGATCACGACCTGCGGCGCGGCCGCCGCCGCAGGGCCCAGGCTCGGCAGGTCGAAGGCGCAGACCAGCGCCGTCGCCTCCGGCCAGTCGGGCGCGCGCACCGGCGCGCCGGAATCGGCGGGCAGCATGTCGAGGTCGAGCGGCTGGTGCCGCCGCAGTTCGACTTCGACCTGCGTATCGCGAACCGTCCGCGCGGCGATCCGCCATCGGCCGCCGTCGCCCGCGATCGCCACCGCCCCCACCGGCAGCGCGAGCGCCGCCAAGTCCATCCGCCAGACACAGCTTTCGCGCCCGTCCGCCGTCGCGGCAGCCAGCCGCTGCGCCAGCGCCCGTGCCGCCGCGGCGGACAGGACGGCGGGCAGATCGATCCGCTGCTCCGCCGCGCCGCCGCCCGCCACCGGACCGGTCTGCTGGCCGAGCTGATAGTCGCGCTCGCGATCGTAATGGCGCAGGCGGATGCTTCCCGGCACATCGGCCAGCGGCGCGCGGCGGCGCTCGATCCGGTCGCGCGCGGCCTCTTCGCGGCGCGCCTCGCGGAAATCGGCCAGCGGCACCGGCGCACGCGGGCTGTCCGCGGGCGCCAGCCGCCAGCCGCCGGGGTCGCTGGCCAGCCGCACCGCATCGGCATCGAACAAAGGCGCCAGCGCCTCGCGCAGGCGGTCGCCCGAGGCCGCATAGCCCACGAAGCGCGTCCCGCCGAGGCATCGCCCCGCTTCGCCGAACAGCGTATCGCCGACCAGCCCGGCGTCGATGGCCCCGGCATCGGCCTCGACCTCGAAGGTCAGCGACGGGATGCGATTGCCGAAGGCGCCGAGTTCCAGTTCCTCGAACACGGCATAGGCGATGCCGCGAAAGCCGCTGACCGACGCCGGACCGAGCGCCGAGGCGATCAGCGGATCGGCGGGTTGGTCCTCGCCGCCGTCATGCCAGCGAAAGGTGCAGCGCTGCTGAAAGCCGCCGCTCGCCCCGCGCAGCAGATTACCATCGGCCCAGATGCGCCTGATGGCGCGGATCGGTCGCGACGACAGCGCCACCGCCAGCGACACCGCATAGCTGTATTCGGTGACCGACGCGCGCCCCTTGCCGCCGCCGCGCTTGCTGCGCCGCTCGATCAGGTCGGTCGCCCAGATCACGCTGCCCGCGACGCGCATCGTCCCGAACAGCTGCGGTATCTGCTGGCCATAGGTCGATGCCTGCACCTTCAGGTCGGCGAGGCGAGGCCCCTCGCGTCCCTTGGGGCGAAAGATCGCCGCGTCGGCCTGCTGCCCGATCGCCGCGCCGATCGCGGCGCCGACCGGGCCGCCCACGATCCCGCCGACCACCGTCAGCACCAGCGTTGCCATGTCCGTCCCTCCTCAATCCAGCCGCCACCGCACCGCCGTCCGCGCCGCATCGTCCAGCGGCGCTTCGACCACACGCCGCAGCCCGGCATGCGCGTGAACCATCGTTTCGCCGCCCAGCAGCCCCAGATGAAATTGTCCCGCGGGCAGCGCGATCAATGCGACATCGCCCATCGCGACGCGGCCTTCATCCCGTGCGAACCCCGCCGTTTGCAGCGCCGCGACGATCCGCGCCTCGCTCCATCCGCGCAGCGGATAGGCATGCGGTCGCGACAGCCGCCGCCCCGTCGCGGCATAGGCCGCCCATACCAGCCCGACGCAGTCGAGCCCGGTCGCGGGGTCGCACCCCTGCGGCCGGAACCGCGCGCCGATCATCCCCCGCGCTGCCGCAAAGGCGCGCGCGCCGACCTCATCCACCGGGGTATCGCGTCAGCAGGTCGTTGCCCGGCAGATGCGCCTCGCCGCGAAAGTTGACTGCATTGGCAAAGCGGTCGCGGCAGGTCGAAAGCTGCTTGTCGCACCCTTCGGTCAGCCGCACCCGCACCGGCAGGTCCAGCGGCACGCCCGGCGTCTCCGCCAGCATCAGCACCGCGCCGTCGGCGGCGATCACCGGGCTCGCGAGCCCGCAGGCCGTTCCCTCCATCCAGACGAGTTCGCCAAAGGCCATCGCCCCACCCCCCACCGCCGCGTCGAGCGTCACCGACCGCCCGGCGACCGCGACGACGCGGCGCCGGTGCGTCCGCAACGCCAGATCGACCCGGCACGCCCGGTCGCCGAGCGACGCGCGGCACGAAGGAGAGGTCGCGGGGCACGCCGGCCGGTCGAGCAGCCGCGTCACCCCCTGCAACTCGGCCGAAAAGGCGGCGCCGCGCCGCTCGATCGCGCCCAGCGTCCCGCGCGCCACCGTCACCGGCGCCGCCTCGGGATTCTCCCAGTCGGTCACGAACAGCCGCAGCGCCGCACCGTCCCAGCGCCCGGTGTCGAGGTCGTCCGCCGCGATCGCGTCGCTTGCCACCGCGCCTTGCAGGTCGAGCGTCGCGGCATCGAGGCTGTCGCGCGTCTCGATCGCAGAGGGCTTCATTCCGGGCGCGGCCCGATAGAGCAGCCCGCCGACGAACAGGTCGCGGTCGTGCGAGGTCAGCCCGATCGTCACCCCGTCGCGTCGCGACAGGCGCCAGCACCAGGCGAGCGTCGCGACTTCGGCGCGCAGCCACGCGGGCGCCGCTGTCATCGCGCCGAAATCATCATCCGCGCTCACCATCGCACTCACCATGGCGCACGCACCTCGACCAGCGGCACGCTCGCCACTTCGCCGGCGAGGAAGGTCGCGCGGCTGACCTCCAGCCGATCCTCGGCAAAGCGCACCGGCACGTCGAACAGAAAGCCCGCGCGCACCGCCGCGCCGTCCGCCGGCGCGACGTCGAACGCGACCTCGCCATCGCCCGTCAAGGTAAAGGCTGCCGTCTCGACCCCGCCTACCGACGCGCGGACGCTGCCCGCGACCGGCAGCCGGATCGCGCGCGCCTGCGCCGCCTCGCCGCCGCCATAGCGCTTGACGAGCGCGAACTGCCGCCGCGCCCCATCGCCGATGCCCAGCCATTGGTCGGCAAGGCCCGGCGGCCCGCCGTCCGCCGCCGAGCTGTGGTCGAACGGATCGCGGAAACGAAAGCCGCGCGCCGCACCGCGCCGGGCGCGGAAGAAATCGGCGAGGCGGCGCACATCCGCCTCCGACCGGATTCCCGGCCCCGCGTCGTAGCGCATCCGCGCATCGGCCCATTCGCTCGCGCGCTGCTCGTGCCCGGACGGCGAAGCGACGATCTGGGTCGAGAATTCGGTCGCGACCATCGCCTCGCGCCCGATCGCGAGCGGAAAGTCCACTGCATCGAAAGCCTGCATCTCTTCCTCCCCGTCAAAGGCCACGAAACCGTCGCGCGCGACCTGCGGCAGCGCCCAGACGAAGGCGCACGCTACCCCGGCGCGGCGCGCCCGCGCCGCCGCCTCGGCGATCGCGCGCCATTGCCCGCGATCCTCGCCGCGCAGCACGAATCCCGCGAAATAATGCTGATCCGCGACAGGATAGCCGAGCCGCGCGACCATCGCCGCGCGCGCCGCATCGGTCTCGACCCCGCGCCCGCCCGTGACCCAGTCATAATCCTCGAGCTGCAGCACGTCGAACGCCGGCGCCGTCCAGCCCATGGGCACATTGGCGCGCCGCAATTCGGGCGCTGCCGGGTCGAGCACCGTCGGCAGATAGACGAGCAGATGGCTCGTGAAGGGCGCCGCCCCCGCCTCGTCGCGCGCCGCCGCGACCAGCGCGGCGGTCGATCCCGCCAATATCGCGCCCAGCGCGTCGAGCATCGCGCGCTGCCCGCTGTCCAGCGCACCGCGCACATCGGGAATCGCGACGCGCGACGCGCCCAGCATCGCCGTCGTCGCGGCGTCATAGGCGCACAGCCGCCCGTCCGCCGCGACCCACCACCACGGCTCGCCGACCTGGAACTTCACGGGCAGGCTCGCGTCGCGCCCGATCGCCGCGAACGCCCGCGCGACCAGTTGCAGCCATCCCATCGCCTCGGCATGCGCAGGCGACAGCAGGGTCGACGGCGGCTCCCACCCGGTCAGCGCCGGTGCGCCGTCGGCGTCGCGCTGCTTCCAGCTTTCGGGGCAATAGGCGTCGAACAATTCGTAGGAAAGCGACCAGACCAGCCCCAGCCCCGCCCCCGCGCAGGCGCTCGCCAGCGCCCGGTGCCACGCCGCGGCGGGCGCATTGAGCACCCCGCCAGCCGCCTGCACGCGATAGCCGCCGCCCTCGGCCGCCAGCCGCATATAATGGCTCATCCCGACATAATGGACGACGTCGCCGCGATAGCCGAGCTGCTCCAACTGCCGCACCACCCGCGCCGGGGTCAGGTGATAGCAGTCGTCATAGCCGTTCGCGATTCCCAGCCGCTGCTCGGGCAGCACCGCGTCGCCGATCGCCAGCACCGATCCCGATCCCGAACAGGCGATGTCGCTGACCTCGACCCAGCCCTGCGCCGGCGCCGCGAGCGCGCCCGCGCCGCCGTCATAGCCCGGCGCGACCAGCGAGACGAACAATCGGTCGACGTCGCCCGCCCACACCGGGTCGCTTTCCCCCGGCAACAGAAAACCGCCGGCCAGCGCGTCGAAATCGAGCGTCACCACCGCATCCTCGGCGCTGCCCTCGGCATAGTTCCACAGCCGCACATACCACGCGCGCGGGTTGCCCGCCGCGTCGCGCCCCTCGATCGTCAGCGTCGGCCCGTGCAGCGCATCGAGCGGCTTGACCCCGCCCGATCGCCAGCGGAAGCGCAGCCGCACATGCCGGAAATCGCGCCGCGTCTCATAGGCGAGCAGCGGGTGGTCCCAGCGGTCCTCCGCCTCCCAGATCAGCCCGGCCAGGTCCGCCTTGTCATAAAAGACCGTCTCGACGCGCAGCGCCGTCGGCGCGGTCGTCACCACGCTCGCCATCATCGGCCGCGCGAAATCGACGGTCCAGAAGCGCGGGTCGAAGCGCTTGATCCAGCCCTTGCGGTGATGCGGCTCGGCCGCGACGAGCGCCCAGCCCATCAGCCTTCGCCTTCCGCCACCGCCCGCCGCACCGCGCGCGCCAGCTGCCGCCCGGTCTGCGCGAGCCGCCCCGGCTCGCTCCCCGCCGCGCCGCGCACGTTCACCGTGATCGCGATATTGCGCACCGCCGCGCCCGCCGCCGGCTCGATGCGCCCGCTAGCGCCCGGCACGAACAGTTCGGGTCCATGCTCGCCGACGCGATAGGCGCGCCCCGCGCTCACCGGCCCGCCGGTCGCGCGGCCCGGCGCGCCGAGCAGCCCCAGCGCCAGGCTCTGCCCGACCGCGAGCAGCCCGCCGCCGCCGCGCGCGCCGCCCAGCACCGCGCCGACCCCGCCCGACACCGCCGCGCGCGCGATGTCGGCCATCACCGACAGCGCCAGCCGCTTCAGATCCTCGAACCCCAGCTTGCCCGACACCACCGCCCGGCCCAGCGCGCGCTCGATCCCGCGCGCGCCCGCATCGGCGGCGTCGGCCAGCGGCGCGCCCAGCTCGGCGCGCAGCGCCGCCATGTCGCGGCGAAAGGCGCCGGTGTCGGCGCGCACCGCGACGACAATCTCGTCGATTTCGTCATCCATCGGGATATTGCTCCATCATCGCCGCCAGCACCGCGCGATCGACGCCGCCCGCGCCGTCCGCGCCGTCCGCGCCATTTTCGGGCGCCCAGCCCGCCAGCACCGCCGCCACATCGGCGGGCGTCGCGTCCCAGAACTCCCCCGGCCGCCACCCGCACAGCCGCGCCATCACCCCCGACAATCGCGCCGCGCCATCGCCGAAACGCCCCTCGCGCTCGCGGGCGGCGGAGTGGGCATCCTCCTCCGCCACCGATCACCGCCCCTGCAAGATCTGCCCGAGCAGCATCCGCAGCGCGGGCGTCACCGCCGCCAGCCCCTGCGCGACCACCGCTTCGCCGACCGCCTCGCGCGTCAGCTCCGCCGGCCGGTCGCGCACGCAATGCCAGAACAGCCCGGCCAGCTCGCCCAGCGCCAGCCGCCCGTCGGCGGCGCGCTCGACCAGCGCGAACAGCGGCCCCAGCTCGGCCTCCGCCGCGACCAGCGCGCCGAAGCTCGGGCGCAGCACATGCGCGGTGCCGCCGATCCGCAGCACCGCCTCGCCGCGCAGCGGGTTCGCGGTCGCGCTCACAGGCTCACCACCGCGCCGCTCGACTCGAGCGCCAGCACATATTGGCGCTCGCCATTGTAATCGCCGGCATAATCGAGCCGCGTCACCAGGAAGCGCCCGCGCAGCCGCTCGCCGCTTTCGAAGCTCAGCTCATAATCGTCGATCGTGCCCGCCAGCGCATGGCCGCGCAGCCGCACCTCGGCCGCCGACCCGGTGAACAGGCCCGCTGCGCTCACCGAAACCGACCGCACTCCCGCGCCCGACAGCAGCTCGCGCCAGCCGCCCGAATCCTTGGTCGTGACGTTCACCGCCTCGCCGTTCACCGACAATTGCGTCGTGCGCAGCCCGGCGACGGTGCCGAAGGCGGGCGGCGTCGCGCCATCGCCGACCTTCAGCAGAAAAGCGCTCCCATTTTCGATCCCCATGGTTTAATTCTCCTTCGCAAATCATCTGCAAACGGGGAGTCGCAGGATGTTGATCACAAGCTTGCTCCTGGCCTTGGCGGCACCATCGCCCACCGCCGCGGTCGACACGTCGCGCGCCGCCTTCACCAAATGCCTGCGCGACCACCTCAAGAAGTCGCTCGAGGGCAAGATGGGCGACGCCGAATATGAAATGGCGATCAAGGGTGCCTGCACCGCAGAGCGCACCGCCTTTCGTCAGGCGGTGATCGCGCTCGACCGCGCGAGCGGCGATTCGGAGGCCGACGCCACCGAGAATGCCGACATGCAGATCGACGATTATCACGTGAACTTCATCGAGAAGTTCAAGGATTATTCCTCGACCAACACCCTCCCCGGCGATTCCTGATCGCCCCTGTCCCGATCGTCCCTGAGCGAAGCGTTCCCGTGTCCCCGCGAAGGCGGGGACCCAGCGCGGCATGACGCCGAACCGGGTCACGCCTCCTCCCGCACCCCCGCCAGGCACCGGCACCGCACGACCAGATCGTGCCGCCAGCCACCCTCGCGCCGGAACGCCAGCCGGCTGCGCAGCGCCCTGACCGCGACGATCGTCCAGCCGCCCGCCGGGCCGCGCAGCGCGCGCGCCGCCGCCTCCATCCGCGCCGCCGCCCCGCCCGCGTCGGCCGGCAACCCGGCACCGGTCAGGCTCAGCGTCAGCCGCACCTCGCACCCGGGCCGGTCCTTCGTCCCCCAGTCGCGACCCTCGGCAGCACCGACCGAGACATAGGGCGCGCTCGCGCGCGGCGGCACGCCGTCGAACACGCCATGCACCAGCCCGGCCAGCACGTCGTCCGCGCCCAGCACCGTCAGCGCCTTCGCGCGCACCGCCTGTTCCGCGCCCGTCATCATGCGCCTCCCAGCGTGCGCCGCCGCCACGGCTGCCACAGCGCCGCGATCATCGCCGGCGGCGTCTCGTCCGCGCCATCGCGCGCGGCGTGGAGGTGCTGGATCATGCGCAACAGGCCCTGCCGGATCGCCTCAGGCACCGCATTGGGTCCCGCGGCCATGCCGGCACGGAACGCAATGCGCGCATATTCGGCGTCGCCGGCCGCGTGGATCGCCACCCGCGCCGACCCGTCGCGCGCGATCGTCACGCGGTAGCGGTCCGCGCCCAGCACGGTTTCCGCGCCATCGGGCCGCAGCAGCGTCACCGCATCGACCGCGACGACCGGCCGCGCGGCAAGCCGCAGGGTGCCGCCGCGCAGGACAAGGCTTTCCTCGCCCGCGCGCACGATCAGCCACTGGCCGACAAAGGCTTCGCAGATGCTCGCCGCGGCGCGGACCAGCCCGGCGACGACCGCATCGTCGATCGTCGCCCCCATCCGCAGCCAGCCGCGCGCCTCGTCCAGGCTCACCGGGACCTCGCCCGGCAACAGGCTCTCCACCATCATCGCTCCTCCACCCGCACCGCCATCGACCGCTCTTCGATCTGGCCGTCGGTCATCGTCACCCGGTTGGTGACGCGATAGACGCGCCCTGCGATCCCGCCCTCCAGCGTCACCGTCGCGCGCGCCAGACCGTGCGCCATCGCCGCCACGGCGACCCCGTCGGGCTCGTCGGGCCAGACCGCCCAGTCGCTCGCCGCCACCGCCTGCCCGGCCGGACAGGCCGCCGCCCAGTCGAATTCGAAGTCGATCCGCGTTCCCGGATCCTTCACCATCATCGCCATCGTCGGTCCTTTCCGGTCAGGGTCTGTCCACCGCGATCCGGCGCGCCGGGTCGGGCGCCAGGCGAACGCGCGCGCGCGGCGGCGCCACCCGGTCGGGACCGCGCCATTCGGCGGCAAGGATGCGGCCGCTTGCATCGCCGATCGCGCGCGCGCCCAGCGCCGCGCCGCCGATCATGCCGCCGCCTCCAGCGCCGCGAGCCGCGCCTCCTGCGCCGCGATCAGGAACAGCGCGAGCTGGTCGGGGCGGATGCCGAACCGCTCGCCCGCCGCGCGGACGATCCGCCCCTCGGCGTCGCGCTCCTCCGCCCAGCGATCCCAGCACAGAAAGGCATGGCGGCTGGTCGGATCGGCCCCGGCGTCGATCGGATCGACCAGCCCTTCGCCGGCCATGATCGCCCACACCGCCTGCGCCCGCACACCGAAATGCAGCCGCGCGCCCTCGGCCCCCTTTTCGGCGACCGCATCGTTCCATTGATAGAAGCCAAGTTCGGACGCGATCCGCTTTGCCGCCGCCAGTTCGGCGGCGCTCGCCGCGCCGCGCCATGCCTTTTCGCGCATGTCCGACGTGACGATTGGATTGCTGGCCAGATGAAGGTTCCGAACGCGACCCGCCGACCAGCCGACGTCATAGGCATTGTCGGCCACGGGCGTGAAGTGGCCGGCACTTTCCACATACCAGCGCGAGACGGCATTGGTGCCGAATTCAATATTGCCGTTCTCCTCGTTCATGAGGAAAATCGTCTCGCTGGTGCCGCCATATCCGAAATAGCCCTTCCGACCGCTCGGATCATAAAAGGACAGGAAGCCGTTGCCCGACCCGCGCGCCGCCGTCGTTTCGAGGCGCATGATCTCGCCGGACGATTTGACATGGAGGCGGACGGCGGCCGTGTCGGTCCCGATACCAAGGCTGCCGGCGGCCGTCAGGCGCATCAGCAGCACGCCGTCGGCGACGCCGTTGCGGTTCACATACCAGCCGAAATCGCCGGTGCCGGGAATGGTGCCAAAGCAGTTGTTCGTGATGCCGGCTTGCGTGAAGCTGATCAGCGCGCCGACATGGCCGTTCGTGTTGAAGTCCGCGACGATGCCGCGTGACGCCGCGCCGGAGGCGATGTTGAGCATATAATTGTCGGCCGCGCCGCCCAGCAGCAGGCGTCCCGCGGCGGTCAGTCGCATCTTTTCGGTCGTGTCCGTGAAGAAACGGATGTTCCCGCCCCATCCGGGCGCGCGGCCGGCCGCGATATTCAGCTCGCCCGTCGATCCGCGAGCGGTGAACGACGCCTCGTGCGCGCCGTCGGTGACGATTTCGATCCCGCCCGTCTGCTCCGAAGCAGCCGGCACGATCCGCATCCTCGGCGATCCGCCGGCCAGTTCCAGCAGTTGGGCCGGATTGGCGGTGCCGATGCCGACATGGCCGTCCGCGCCGCGCCGGACAAGCGCGGCCAGCGGGATATTCACCCATCCCGCGCCGCGCCGCACGGTCATCAGGTCGTCATCCGCACCGGTCGTCGCCGCAGGATGCGCCGTCGACAGCGGCTGCTTCGCGGCGATCGCGACGGCCAGATCGTCGTCGGCCGCATCCAGCGCCGCAACCGCCGCGTCGTGCGCCGTGAACCAGCCGGCGCCGACGGTCAGCGCCAGCGTCTTCAGCCCCGGCGCGAAATCGACGCGGCCGCCATCGTCCGAAGAGGCGGCGACCGCCTCGCGCACCAGCCGGCCGGCGGCATCGAGGCGGCCGGTGCCGACCTCCCACTCGCCGGGCTGCGCGATGCCCGCGATCGCATAGTGGAACTCGGTATCGGCGGGCACCGCGCCCGCGAAGCGGCGATGGCCGGGCACCGCGCCGGTCGGCGTCAGCGGGCCGGTGCCGCCCTCGTGGCACAGCTCGCGCACCAGGTCGGCGAAAAAGGGGGTCGGCATGGCAGCGCCATCCTTTCCAACAAGACTCCATCCCCTCGACGGGGGAGGGTTGCAGCGGCAGGGGATGCAGGCCGCCGGGCGGCGGCCTCGAAGCGTAGCGCCCGGCCCCACCCCGAAAGGGTTGGAGGGCAGGAACCGGGCGCCCCTCGCACGCGGGCCGATCAGCTCGCGGCGAATTTCATCAGCTTGATGGCGTTCGAATCGATGATCGCGCCGCCGACCCTCTTGGTTGCATAGAAATGCACGAAGGGCTTGTTGCTGAACGGGTCGCGCAGGATATGCGTCTCGCCGCGGTCGGCGATCAGATAGCCGGCGCGGAAATTGCCGAAAGCGATCGACAGGCTGTTCGCCGCGACGTCGGGCATCTCCTCGGCCTCGACGACCGGATAGCCCAGCAGGCTCGCCGCCTGGCCCTCGACCAGTCCCGGCTGCCACAGGAAGGCGCCGTCGGTGGTCTTGAACTTGCGGATGCGCGCCAGCGTGTCCGAATTCATCACCCAGCACGCGCCGCCCCGATAGGGCGCGCGCAGGCTGTGGACCAGTTCGACCAGCTTGTCCTGCGGGTTCGACGCCGCGAAGCCGCCCGCCGCGCCGGAGGCGACGAACTGCAGCGTCCCGAACGCCCGCGCGCTGTCCGCCTCGTTCGTCGTTGCATAGGACAGGAAGCCCTTCGGCCGGTTCGTCCCGTTACCGGACACGAAGGCCGCGCCCTCGGCGACCGCGAACTCACGCGCGATCTCGTCGGCCAGCCAGTCCTCGACGTTGAACATCGCGTCGTCGAGCATCGCCTGGCTCGCCGCCGGATTGGCGTAAAGCTCGCCCGACGGCGGCGCGATCTCGGCGAAGCTGCGCGTCCCGGTCTCGGGCCGCGCGTCGGTCTCGCCGACCCATCCCGCGCCGGTCGATCCGGTCGCGATCAGCTTGCGATAGCCGCTCGTCCCCGTCTGCACGACCGTCGCGATGGCGCGGATCGGCGACAGCGATTTCAGCGTCGCCGCGATCGCCCCGTCGATCTCGCGCGGCACGGCATAGCCGCCCTCGCCGCCCGACGCCCCCGACAGGCTCTTCATCCCGGTCCCGGCATCGATCCCGCGCCGCAGATAGCGGTCGACGAAGGCGTCGCGCGCCGGATCGGCCGCCTTCGCCCCGTCGAGCGGCAGCCGCGCCGCCGCGACTGCCTGCGCGTCGACCTGCGCCTTGAGCGCCGCGACCGATACCTTCAGCTCGTCGACCGCTTCCGCCGCCAGCACCGCATCGAACGCCCCCTCGAGCGCGTCCGCCTTCATCTCCATCTCGTCCATGCGTTTCACTCCTTCCATGAATCCACCGCGATCACCCGCGCCAGCGGCTGCATCGGCTGCGCGACGAGGCTGACCTCCGCCAGGTCGAGCGCCAGCAGCTCGCGCGGGTTCGCGCCCCGCGCCCCGCGCACCCGGTATCCGAACGACAGCCCGGTCAGCGCCCCGCGCGCGACCAGCGCCGCCGCGGTCGGGTGCGTCACCCGCGCGACGACGCGCAGCCCGCGCGCATCCTCCGCCAGCATCTCGATCGTTCCGACGAGCGCGCCCGGCCGATGCTGCCACAGCAGCGGCACCGCGCGCCGCGCGCGCAGGCTTGCCGCGAAAGCCCCGGCGCGCACCACGTCGCCGCCGCGGTCGACGCGGTCGAACACCGACGCATAGCCCGCGAACCGTATCCCCCCCTCCCGCAGGCGGGAGGCGGCCGGGGGGTGGGCCTGTCGAACGACCCCACCCCTCACCGCAGCAGCCCCGGCAGCCCCAGCTTCATCGCCAGCCCCACCAGCAGCAGCGCCAGCAGGCCGCGCGCCGCCCAGTCGACCGCCGCCTTCCACGCACTCGTCTTGGCGTCGCGCCACGCGCCGAGCAGTTGGCGCAGGTCGCCGATGTCGTCGCGCGCCGCCGCGTCGGCGAGCCCCAGTCGCGCCAGCGCCCGCCGCGCGTCCAGCTCGCTCGCCTCCTCGACCACCGCGCGCAGCAGCGCCGCGTCGGGCGCGCGCGTCCCCGCCAGCGCGATCAGCCGCGCCAGCGCCTCTTCCTCGTCCATGTCGTATCTCCGGCTAGTCGACGCCCAGCAGCGCCTTCTTCTCGGCCGCGGTCAGCCAGTCGGCCCCCGACACCTCGCGCCACAGCGCCATCCGGTCGGCGGCCAGCGCCGGCACCCGGTCCATGTCGACGCGCAGCTCGGCACCGCCGAACCAGCCCGCCAGCCCCTGCGACACCGCGCCCAATATCTTCGCGCACAGCGGCAGCACGGTCAGCCGCCACAGCGCGCGATTGGCCTCGCGATAATTGGCGTAGGTCGCATCGCCGGGCAGCCCGAGCAGCATCGGCGGCACCCCGAACGCCATCGCGATCTCGCGCGCCGCGCTGTGCTTCAACTCCAGGAAATCCATGTCGGCGGGCGACAGCGACAGCGCCTGCCACTTCAGCCCGCCCTCGAGCAGCAGCGGCCGCCCCGCATTCGCCCCGCCGGCAAAGCTTTCGGCCAGCTCCTCGCGCAGCCGGTCGACCTGCTCGGCTGACAGCGGCATCCCCTTGTCGCCCGGATCGTGGATCAGCGCCCCCGACGGCCGCGCCGCATTGCCCAGCAGCGCCGCATTCCATTTCGCCGCCGCATTATGCGCCACGATCGCACCCTGCGCCGCCGCCAGGCAGCCCGCGCCATAATGATCGTCGAGCGGGTGCAACGCCTTGACATGCACCACCGCCGGCCGCCCCGCGCCGTCCTCGGCAGGCAGCACCGCGGCGCATCCGCCCGCCTTGTAGCGATAGGCGACCGGCCAGCCGCGCCCGTCGGCCTCGACCGTCACCCGGTCGGGGCGCAGCGCGAACAGCTCGGCGGGCGCGCCCGCGCCATCGGTCAATATCTGCACATAGCCGTTGCCGTGGAGCAGCAGCTGCGACGCCAGCGTCTCGACCAACCCCTGCCCGCCCGAGGTCGCCGTGACCAGCGCCAGCAGCGCCGGGTCGCCCGCCGCGATCGGCGCCGCCCCCGCCGCCTCGGCGACCAGCCGCACCGACCGCTGGACGATCGCATTGCCCAGATAACCCTCGCGCACCTGCGCCTCCCACGACAGCGGCGCCGGCGCGTTCCACGTTCCGTAAACACGCGACAAGGCGGGCCGCACCGTCGACGATGCGGCCTTGCGGCCAAACCAGTTCATGCTTGTCTCCTCAATGGGCCAGCCGCCACACCGCAAGCCCCACTCTCTCCCCTTCAGGGGAGAGATACGCAGGCTTGCGAGCTTGCTCGCTAGCCGAAGTTGAGAGGGGCCGGCGTGCGTGGCTCCCCCTCTCCCAACCCTCTCCCCTGAAGGGGAGAGGGCTTTGATCAAACCCTGCGCACCCCCGGCGCGCGCCCTTTCCTCAGCCGTTCCAGCAGTTCCGCCAGCGCCCACACGCACGCATCGGCCCGGTCCGGCGAACCGCCGGGCCCGGCATAGCCGCCGCCGGTCTGGAACCCGCAAAGCTGGTCCTCCAGCGCCGGGAACGTCCCCGCATGCACCACCTGCCCGCGCTCATAGGCGAGCGCGACCGGCTCCGCGCGGCGCGCCTTGCCGATGCTCGCGTGGACCGTGGCGACCGGCAGCGCGACGTCGGCCTGCGCCAGCGTCGCCGCGACCATCTCGCCGCCCATATTGCTTTCCGCGACCACCCGGTCGGCGCCCCAGCGCGCCGCCGCGGCAGCCACCGCCTGCGCCCAGACATGCGGCGGCGGGGTCTCGACGCTCGCATCCTCGACCACCGCCAGCCGCCCGTCGCGCAGCAGCGCCGCGACGACGATCCCGCACGCATCGCCGGTCGACGTCGCGGGCGGATCGACGCCGATCACGACGCGCCGCGGCTTGCCCAGCCCAGCCGCGCCGACGCGGCAGCGTTCGATCAGCGCGCGCGTCCACAGCGCGCCCTCGACATCCTCGACCAACTCGCCGTCCAGTTCCTGCCGCCCCAGCCGCGTTCCGCCATAGACCGCCTGCATCGCCTCGACGAAACTCGACGGCAGATAGGCATTCTGGTGCGTGCCGCCGACCGTTTCGGCGAACCCCGGCAGCGCGCGGATCGTCCGGATCAGCGCGGTCGGCCGCGGCGTCGTGGTGATCAGGATGCGCGGCCGGTCGCCCAGCCGCATCCCCAGCACCAGATTGTCCCACGCGGTCGCGCCCCGGTGCCATTTCGCCAGCTCGTCGCACCAGGCGACATGATGCTCGGGTCCGCGCAGATTCTCCGGCGCCGCCGCCGAATAGAGCGTCGCGATCGCGCCGTTGCCGAAATGCAGTTCGCGAACCCCGTCACGCCAGTCGGGGTTTTCATGCCCGCGCGCAACCGCCAGCAGCCCGCTCGGCCCCTCGATCATCACGCGCCGCCCGTCGATCTCGTTCGCCGCGACCAGCGCGATGCGCGCGCCCGGCATGGAGCGCGCGCACTCGCTGATCCATTCCGCCCCGGCGCGCGTCTTGCCGAAGCCGCGCCCGGCACGGATCATCCAGATGCGCCAGTCGCCCGGCGGCTCGCACTGCCCGTCCTGCGCCCAGCCGTGCCAGCGCTCGATCAGCTCGCGGCGCTGGCCCCAGGTCAATCCCCGCATCACGAAGCGCAGGTCGCGCGGCGACAGCGCGGACAATTTCTCGAGCACGTCGCCGACGACATCGCGATGCGCCTGCCCCATCCGCCCGATCCTCCCTCACCGCTCCCCGACAGGGAAAGAAATGACCCGCCATGACACGCGATCCCCTCCCGCCAACGGGAGGGGAGAACGGGCGGCATGAAGCCTGCCCGTCCCGTTCTGCCCCGAAAGAAGGGAGATCATGGCGATTGCAAACAGGCACCGGCCTTGGGTCGAAGCACCCTGCTTCCCCGCTTCGTCATGCCGAAACGCGTTGGCGATCATCCCTTTCCAGCAACGAACCGTTCCCCGGCGTCCGCCGGGGTCCAAGCCCCTATCCCTCCGGCGCCAGCCCGCGCTGTCGGCGCAGGATGGCGAGCCGCTTCAGGATCGCGGCGTCGGTTTCCTCGGACGTCGGCATCCGCTTGTCGGGCCGCAGCGTCCGTGCCCGGCCGCCACGGACCGACGCCTGGTGCCGGCCGAGCAGGCTGATCGCCTGATCGACCGTCATCGGCGCGATCACGCGCCCTTCGTCGCCGCCTTTCGCGGCGTCCGGTTCCGTCGCGGCGCCCTCCTTCGCCGCGCGCGCCGCCTTTGCGCCTTTTCCGTCCGCGCTGCCCGGACCGGGCTCGCCGCCCTTGCGGCTCCCGGCAACAGTCGCGCCCGGCCTGCCCTCGACGAGCGCCAGCGCCGCCTGCACCAGCCCCATTTCCAGGCGCTGATATCCGGCCGTCAATGCCTCCTGCCACGCCGCGGCGAACGCCTCGTCGCGCGCGCGCAGCCGATAGACCGTCGAACAGACCAGCCCCGCCTGCGCGGCCGACCACGTCACGTTGCAGCTTTCCGCCAGATGGGAAAGGAACGTCTCGCACTGGCGCGTCGAAAGGGCCGTGCGCGGCGCCTTCGCCCGCATCAGCCGGCGACGATTGCCGGCCCGCACCACCTGTTCCATTCCGTCGCTCCCCAAAATGATCGGGCCGGATCGCCCGAAGGCGCCGGCCCGAATCGCAATTCTCGATGATGAACTGCTTGTGGCGTTTATGTACTTTGCAAACCCACAGGCATCTTGACTGGCGAGCGCCCCTTACGGTGGACGCGATTCGCCATGATGTAGAAATCTCTACACCCATCGTCACGCTTTGTCAAGATATTCTAACCTATTTGGTTCACAACCTTGATTGCGGCCATTAACGCAAAGAAACCTGCGAATAACCGCCAGCCCAATATTTCCTTGGGGCCAAGCTGCTTCACCCTACCGAAGCTGGCAACGTTGAGCGCCTGTTGCGGCACGACGGCAATCACAAGGAAAAATGCAACCGCGATCAGGTTGAACTCCAGCGACATTGGCTGCGGGAGATTCACTTACCCTTCTCCGACACCGGCTTACGCTTCACGAGCTTCCCTAGGCGTTCGTCGAAGTGCTTGGGATCGTCGTCGGTTTCGAGGTCGCGCGCCGCTTCCTTGAACTTATCGAGTTGGGACCGCTTTGGTTCACCGCTCATTTGCAAATTCTCCACGATTCCCGTATATAGCACAAAGGCCGGGGGTCATTTAGACCCCCGGCTACGAGTGGGCTAGAGTGGATGAGCTTAGTCTTTTCTTGTACCCCCTTGCGGGCACTGCCAGATTGGGAGATGGTCTAGGTCTCTTTCTCCGGGGTGTTAGCCTCTAGCTAGGTTGTTGCCGGGCCATGCCCATCACCTCCTTCCTAGTTGGTTCCGAGTGAGACGGGGCGTTGTTGCATAAGAGTGCGCGCCCCGTTTCACTTCTAAATGTCGTCATCTTCGTCATCGTCGATCTGCCAATTACCTTTGGTCGATGGAACTTTGTAGATCATGTCGAAGATCGACTCCGCCATCTTTAGCCAAGCAGCACGCCCATTTTTATCCCAAGCCGTTCCCGGATCAGGCAGAGTGACCAGTAGGCCGTTGATCAAAGGGTGATCTTTACCGCTCGGAGGTTCACCCCCACCGCCCTTGCGGCGTGCAGCATCGTCATCCTTCAATTTGTCTGCTCGAACATCGCCATTATCAATATCGGCTTTGCCGCCCCCGCTCGGGGCGTCGGCGCGAGGGCGTACCAAGCGGTCGCTGCCTGCGTCAAAGAAACCAGCCTGCTTAGCTGCGCGCTCAAAAGCCTGCCTCGCCTTGTCCGTCTGCTTTACGGCAACGCCAAGGGTTGCCATCTCTCGTTCCAGGGCCTTCATCGGCGGAAGCTTCTGGCCCTTATACGCATCAAAGATTTTAGCGTAGAGTGGCACGCTCAAAAACGCCTCGATCTTCGCAGCCCCGGCATGATCATCGGTGACAATACGGCGGCCGAGTTCGCTCAGCTTCACCGCGCTACGCCCGTCCTTCTCGACAAGTTCAAATGTTCGTGCAGCAGCGAGTTTGACGCGAAACGCGCCGCTAATCACTTGTCCCATTTCCGCTGCGAGCTCATCGAGTTCGCAAGTTCCCAAGCCGCTCCGATTATACACAGCCTGCGCAACTTCGCTTGCGGCGTCGAGATCATGATACGGGAAGCCGATGGTCGACTGCTCACGCTTCGTAGCTTCATCGGAAGACGCCGCTGCCTGCTCAAACTGTACCGTTTCGCCTGTCATCGAGACACACTCCGCCTATGGGGTAGGCGAGTCGCATAGGGCCTCGAAGACGTTTGCGCAATAGGCGATGCGCGTTCGCGTCTCCAAATTATGAGGAACAAAAGACGCGAAGACACATTCTGGTGAGCGAATTATCGCTTACGCGTCAATCCGCCGATAGGTGAGCCGCTTCCCAACGATGCCACGCGCCGCCGCAACAGCACGGCCTCTATCATCAATGCCGTTCGCCTGACGGGTGTTGTAGCGGAACTCGAACTCGACCAAATAGCGGTGCAGATGCTGCTCGCCGCAATGCTGATAGACGCCCTTCATGCCGCGCTTGAAGATCGAGAACGCGCCTTCGACGGTGTTGGTGTGGATCGTGCGGTCGCTGTAATCGACGTACTGGCGCGCGCCGTGGAACGTCGTGCCATGTTCCGCGAACTCGCGGCCGATCTTCTTGTACATCTTGGCTTCGTCCGTCATCAGGCGGGCTTCGCGGGCGATGTTGTTGAGAACGATCGGGTGGACTTCGTCCGCGCGGAATTTGTCGAAGGTGAACGAGCGCATGGTGCCGCTCTCGCGGTCCACCAGCGCCAGAACGCCGAACTTGTGGGCCGTGCCAGCCTTCGCGCCGCGACGGCCTTCCTTGGTGCCGAAATAGGTTTCATCCACTTCCACAGCGCCGCCGCCCGAACCGAACGGGGCAGCAAGGTCGCCGGAGCGCATGGCTTCGCGGATGCGGTGGGCGAGGAACCAAGCGGTCTTGTACTGGACCTCCAGAACGCGACCAAGCTGGTGGGCCGAAATGCCCTTCTTGCTCGAAGCGATCAGATGGACCGCCTGTAGCATCTTGTGGAGCGGCATGCGGGCATGCTCGAACACACTGCCAACCTTCACGGTGAACTGCTTACGGCACTCGCCACACTTCTTGAGGCCGTAACGCACGGCACCCTCAGGGCTTTTCAGGGTCGGCTTGCCGCGAACGCCCGACAGGTCATAGACGCGACCGCCTACCACGCCGCAATGCGGGCAGACAACACCGTCGGCCCAGACGACGCTTTCCAGATACTCGAAGGCCTTGGCTTCGTCGTGGAAATAGGGGGAAGAGAGAACCGACATGGTGAAAGCTCCGTTTGATGAGCTTTTCCTAGCATGTCAGCGTGGGTTTGTAAAGTACATAATCACGCTACTTGTGCCATATCAGCGTTACGATGTCAATAAAAATAACCTATATGGTTTTATATTGCTTCCCCTGCACGCGCGGCCCAACCTCCGCCATCGGCGACGCAGCCCGGCTCCGGAAAAGCGCTTTCCCCTCCCCGTCACCCCGGACTTGATCGGCAATCCTCCCTTTTCGACAAGTCACTGTTCCCCGGCGAAAGCCGGGGTCCATGCGAGGCAGCGCCGTGCCATCTGGACCCCGGCTTTCGCCGGGGAACAGCTCATTACTTGCCTGAGGGGAATTGCCGACTCGATCCGGGCTCCCGCTTGTCCGGAGTGACGAGGCAGGCGAAACTGCACGCCGTTTTCAAACGATGCGCGCCCTCTCCGCCGCCCGCTTGACCGCCCCGGTCGAAAGGTTCAGACCGCTGCGATTCAAAGGGAAACAGGGGTCGAAAATCCATGCGCAAACTCGTTATCCTCGGCGTCAGCCTCTTCGCGTTCCAGGCTTCGCTCGCCGCCGCGCAGGATCAGCCGGCGGCGCCGGAGCCCGAACCCGCCGCGATGACCGCATCCGCGAGCGGCAGCGCGCGCACCGCGCCAGAACGGCACTTCACCGGCGCCGACATCTTCGACCTCGCGATCGCCGCCGATCCGCAGATCAGCCCCGACGGGCGCCGCATCGCCTATGTCCGGCGACAGAATGACATCATGACCGACCGCGCGATCGGCAGCATCTGGCTGATCGACACCGCGACCGGGCAGGAAACCCCCGTCACCGGCGGCAACGGCGGCGGCAGCGCCTTCACGCCGCGCTGGTCGCCCGACGGCAAGCGCCTCGCCTATGCCTCGACCGAGGGCGGCGGCGCGCAGCTGTGGGTGCGCTGGATCGATGGCGGAGAGGCGGTGCGGCTGACCGGCCTGCCGACCAGCCCGTCGAGCATCGCCTGGTCGCCCGACGGCCGCTCGATCGCCTATACGATGCTGGTCAAGGACGCGGCGCCGACCTTCGGCTCGGCCCCCGCCAACAAGCCCGAAGGCGCCAAATGGGCCGATCCGCTGGAGGTCCACGACCTCCTCACCTATCGCGCCGACGGCGCGGGCTATATCGAGCCGGGGTTCGAGAAGATCTTTCTCGTCCCCGCGACCGGCGGCGCGCCGCGCCAGCTCACCTTCGGCCCCTATCACGACGGCGGGCCGCTCAGCTGGTCGCGCGACGGGCGCACCCTCTATTTCGGCGCCAACCGCAAGCCCGACTGGGAAAACGACGCCCGCGAGAGCGAGATTTTCGCGCTCGATGTCGCGAGCGGCCGCATCGCCCAGCTCACTGACCGCGACGGCCCCGACGCCAATCCCGTCGTCTCGCCCGACGGCCGGCTGATCGCCTATGTCGGTTTCGACGACAAGCTGCGCGCCTATGAGAATAGCGAGCTTTACGTGATGAACCCCGACGGTTCGGGCCGCCGCAGCCTGACCGCCGGCTGGGACTACAGCGTCGACGACGTCGCCTGGGCCGCCGACGGGCGCAGCCTCTATGTCCAGTACGACGATCATGGCGAGACGAAGGTCGCGCGCATCGGGCTCGACGGCTCGGCGCGCACCGTCGTTACCGGCCTGTCGGGCGGCGGGCTCGACCGGCCCTACACCGGCGGCAGCTTCTCGGTCGCCGACACCGGCGCGATCGCCTTCACCGGCGGCACTCCGACGCGGCCGGCGGAGGTTCAGCTCGCCGCGGGCGGTAAGACGCGGATGCTGACCGACCTCAATCGCAGCCTGCGCGAGACCAAGGCGCTGGGCGAGGTGCGCAAGATCACCGTTGCCTCCAGCCTCGACGGGCTGGAGATCGAGGGCTGGCTGACCCTGCCCCCCGGCTATGTCGAGGGTCGGCGGGTGCCGCTGATCCTCGAAATCCACGGCGGCCCCTTCTCGGCCTATGGCCCGCATTTCGCGACCGACAACCAGCTCTACGCCGCCGCGGGCTATGCGGTGCTGTCGTCGAACCCGCGCGGTTCGACCAGCTATGGCGAGGCGTTCGCGAACACGATCGACAAGGCCTATCCGGGCAATGATTATTTCGACCTGATGAGCATCGTCGACCGCGCGATCGAACTCGGCATCGCCGATCCCGACGCGCTGTTCGTGACCGGCGGTTCGGGCGGCGGCGTGCTGACCAGCTGGATCGTCGGCAACACCGACCGCTTCAAGGCGGCGGTGACGCAAAAGCCGGTGATCAACTGGACGTCGCAGGCGCTGACCGCCGACGGCCCCGCCTTCTTCGGCCGCTACTGGCTCGGTGCGATGCCGTGGGAGAATCCGGAGACCTTCTGGAAGCACTCGCCGCTCTCGCTCGTCGGCCAGGTGAAGACCCCGACGATGGTCGTCGTCGGCAGCGAGGATTACCGCACCCCGGTCAGCGAGTCGGAGCAATATTATACCGCGCTGCGGCTGCGCGGCGTCCCGACCGCGCTCGTCAAGGTGCCCGGCGCCAGCCACGGCGGCATCGCCGCGCGGCCGTCGCAGTCGGCGGCCAAGGCCTCGGCGATCCTCGCCTGGTTCGCCAGATACCGCCACGGCTGGACCCCGCCGGCGGCGGCCGGGGCGGCGGCGGCGGGCGGAACGGACTGATCGCGCTCAGGCGGCCAGCGGCGGCAGCCCGTCCATGATCGCGGTCAGCGCCAGCGCATTCTCGCGCTCCATCGCGCTGTGCCCGGCGTTGGTGACGACATAGGTCGCGGGCTCCGCCCCGGCGCCGCGCAGCGCCGCGACCAGCCGCGACGCCTGCGTCAGCGGGCACACCTCGTCGAACCGACCATGGACGATATGCACCGGAATCGCCACCAGCGTGTCGATATGCCGAAAGAAATGCCCCGGCTCCAGAAACAGGTCATGGGCAAAATAATGCGCCTCGATCTGGGCGAAGCACAAAGCAAACCCCGCCTCCCCGAACTTTCCGGTATCGCCCGCCTCGGGAATCAGGTTCGAAATCGTTCCTTCCCATAGGGACCATGTCACCGCCGCGGCGAGCTGGCGTTCCTTCTCCTCGGCGGTCGCGGGCACCATGTCGAAGATCGCCTTGTACGACCGCATCACGTCGCGCCGTTCCTCGACGCTCAGCACTTCCAGCAGCGCGCGCCATTCGTCGGGATAGTGGATATAGGCGCCCGGTGCGGTCAGCCCGAACGGGTCTTCATGCCACGTCGCGGCATTGCCCTGATACAGATAGAGCAGATCCTCCGCCGCGCCCAGGAAGATGCCGCGCAGGATCAGGTTCGCGCAATGATCGGGATGCGCGATCGCATAGGCCATCGATAGCGTGCTGCCCCAGCTTCCACCGAACACGTGCATCCGTCCCGCGATGCCCAGATGGTCGCGCAGCTTCTCGATATCGCCGATCAGGTCGGCGGTGGTGTTGCGCGCCAGCGCCGCCGCCGGTCCCGCCGTGGCGACGTTGGGCTCGCTCTTGCCGCATCCGCGCTGGTCGAACAGGATAATACGATAGCGGGCGGGGTCGAAATAGCGCGCCATCGCGGGCGAACAGGCGCCGCCGGGACCGCCGTGCAGCACCATCACCGGTTCGCCCGCCGGGTTGCCATAGTCCTCCCAGTAGACTCGATGCTCGGGATCGCTGTCGACGGTCAGCCACCCGCTGCGCCGCGCCTCCGCCTCGGGATAGACCCAGTCGTCGCCGATCTTGCTCGATGTCTGCAGCCGCGAGAAATCCATCCTGTCTTCCTTTCGTTGCGCACGCCGCCGCTCGGGGGTGGCCGCGCGCCACGCCCCCATGCTAGGGCGACTCCGATGCCATGTCTGAATCGTCCTTGCGGCGAAAGCCGCAGCGACGCAATTGCGGTGGCATCGCCAGCCCCAGAAGGCGACCGGCCCCGGCCCGGTCGCGCCGCACCGATCGGAAATGACCGCCCTATGACCTTGCGCCTTGCCGCTTCCACCGCCGCCCTGCTGCTTGCCGTTCCGGCGCTTGCCCAGACCGCGGCGCCCGCGATCGACCCCGCGAACATCACCGAAACCGTCCGCACCATGGCCTCCGACCAGTTCCAGGGTCGCGCGCCGGGAACCGTCGGCGAGGAACGCACCGTCGGCTATCTGATCGGCCGGCTGCAGGCGCTCGGACTCGAACCCGCCGGATCGGACGGCGGCTGGACGCAGCGCGTGCCGCTGCTCCACACCCGGCTCGGCACTCCCGAAACGCTCGCCTTCGACCGCGGCGGCACGACCACCCCGCTCGCCTTCGGCACCGACATCTATCTATCGACGCTTCAGCCGAACGACCGCGCCGTGGTCGCCGGCGCGCCGATGGTGTTCGTCGGCTATGGCGTCAACGCGCCCGAACGCGGCTGGGACGATTTCAAGGGCGTCGATCTCAAGGGCAAGGTCGCGGTCTTTCTGATCAACGACCCCGATTTCGTCGCGAAGAAGGGCGAGCCCGCCTTCGGCAAGTTCAAGGGCCGGACGATGACCTATTACGGTCGCTGGACCTACAAGTTCGAGGAAGCGGCGCGCCGGGGCGCGGTCGCGGCGCTGATCGTCCACGACACCGAGGGCGTGGGTTACGGCTGGAATGTCGTCAACAGCCCCGGCGGCGAGAATTACGGTCTCGTCGTCCCGCCCGAAAAGATGACCAGCCTCGCGCTGCAGGGCTGGATTTCGGGCGACACCGCGACGAAGCTGTTCGCCGCCGCCGGTCAGGACCTCGCGAAGCTGCGCGTCGCCGCGCGCCGCGCCGATTTCCGCCCCGTCGACCTCGGCACGAATTTCGACGCCGCCATTCCCGCGACGCACGAAGAGGTGCAGAGCCAGAACGTCCTCGCGAAGATCACCGGCACGCAGCGCCCCGACGAGGTGGTGATGATCGGCGCGCACTGGGATGCCTATGGCGAGGGCGAACCCGATGCGCAGGGCCGCATCTATCGCGCCGGCGCCAACGACGACGCGCTCGGCGTCGCCGGCATGTTCGAGATGGCGCGCCTGTTCAAGGCCGCGCCGCCGCCCGAGCGCAGCATCGTCTTCGCTTTCTGGACCGCGGAGGAACGCGGCCTGCTCGGCTCCGAACATTATGCCGCCAATCCGCTCTTCCCGGTCGAGAAGACCGTCGCCAACCTCGGCCTCGACATCCTCCAGACTGCGGGCCGCGCGAAGGACGTGATCCTCGTCGGCAAGGGCCAGAGCACGCTGGAAGACGACCTCGCCCGCTTCGCGGCGGCGCAGGGGCGCAGCGTCAGCGAGGAAAGCCTGCCAGAGCGCGGCCTCTTCTTCCGCGCCGACCATTTCAGCCTCGCCAAGCGCGGCGTTCCCGTCCTGCTGATGATGGGCATCGCGGGTGCCTCCGACCTCGTCGAAGGCGGCAAGGCCGCCGGACAGGCATGGGTCGATGCCTATACCGGCCAATGCTATCATCAGGCGTGCGACGCTTGGGACCCCAGCTGGAACCTCGACGGCGCGGTTCAGGATATTCAGATTTTTTACCAGATCGGTGACGAACTCGCACGCTCGACCCGCTGGCCCGGCTGGCAGCCGACGAGCGAGTTCGGCGCCATCCGCGCCGAAAGCGCCGCTGCGCGGCAATAGCGCGAGGGTTAGGCGCGCGGTAATCGTTATCGTCGCCAAAGCCCGTTGAAACCGAACCGGCGGGCCCTCCCCGGCCGGGGAACCACATCGAATGGAATCGTCATTGCGAGCGGCGAAGCCGCGCGGCAATCCAGAGCTCATGTAAACCGCTCTGGATTGCTTCGCTCCGCTCGCAATGACGAAGCGGATCATTCCAAAGTCATCGGAGTCTAAAACTTCCCCCGCACCGAAAAGGCGAAGACCGGTCCGATCAGCCGGTCGCGCTGCTCGACGAAGGCGATCGGGCTTTCGCCGCGCACACCGGTGTAGACGGTCCGGTCGCGGCGCGAACGGGCGTTGAACATATTGGCGACCTGCGCCCGCACCGTCATTCCGAACACGTCCTTGTTCTCGACGAAGAGACTGGCGAACACCGGCCCCTCCCACGTCCGGTCGACCTGGTTGCGCCGATAGTTGGGCTGAATGTGGCTGTGGTTGGCGTTGAAGCCCCATGCCCAGTCGCTGCCCGGAATATCGTGCCGCAGGTCGATCTCGATCTGCCGGTCGGTGAAGCCGCTCCACTGGCGCGTCTCGCCGGTGAAGGGATCGCGGATCGACGAGGTCTGGAGCAGCAGGTGCGTGTCGACCTTGACGCCCTTCAGCCCCGCCGGGTCGAGGTTGATCGTCGTCGTCCAGTCGATCGCCGCGGCCCAGCTTCGGTCGATATTGCCGACTGCCTCGCCGCTCGCGCCGACCGGGATGACGTCGACGCGATCCTCGACATCGCGGTAGACGAGGTTCAGCTTCGTCGACCCCCAGACGCCGAGCGTCTTGTTCGCCTCGAACTCGAAACTCCAGTCCTGCTGCGGCCTCAGGTCGTTGTTGACCTCGTTCTGATTGTCGTCGTTCAGGAATGCCCGCGCGAGGAAGTCATAGAAGGACAGCTGCAGCACGCGCCGCCGGATCTTCAACGACATGTCGAGATCGGCCGACGGCGCCCAGGCGAGCGTCAGCGATCCCTTGGGACGGAAGAAGCTGCGCTCCTGTCCGCCGATGCCCGTCTGGGTAATCTTCGAATGCTCGGCGCCCGCGACGAGCTGGAACGACAGCGTGTCCGTCAGCTTGCGCCCGAAGCTGAGCAGTCCTTCGTAGCGATCCTCGCTGACGCCGCCGATCCCGCCCGGAAACGGCTGGTCGACGAAGACGCCGGCGGCGGGATCGAGCACCGCGATCGACGCGACATTGTCGAGCGTGTTGAACGCCGCCTCGCCCGACAATTCCCAGTCGCCGCCCAGCATCTTCCACTGATATTCGCCGCGCGCGATCGTCTCGCCCAGATTGCCGCGCTGCGCGAACCGGTCGCCCTCGGGCGGCGTCGCGTCGGCGACGCGGGTGACGATCTCCTGCGAATAGGGTTCGTGACTGAAACGCCGCAGGCCGATCAGCTTCAGCTTTCCGGGGCCGAGGCCGAACTGGTAATCGCCGCTCAACTCGTAATTCCAGCTGTCGTTCTTCTCGCGCACGGTGCGGAAGCGGTCGGGGTCGCCGACGCTCGTCCGCAGCCCGTCCTCGACATAGCGGTCGTATTTGCGCTGATAATGGGCACCGAGATGCGCGATCGAATCGCCGGGGCCGTCCCATGTCAGATGCCCCGACAGCTTCGGCGTGTCATAGGGGCTGCGCCAGACGTCGTGCCGCTGCTCGACGATGCGCCCCGCACCGTCGAGGATCAGCGTCGGGCCGCCGGCGGCGCTGCGCGCGCCCTCGTTGTTGTAGAGGCCGAGTTCATATTCGATCGCGCCGGTCCGCCCGCGCACCGAGATATCGCCGCGGGTATAGAGCGGATGCGCATAATGCGCGCGGAACTCGGGCTTCCAGGCGAACTGCCCCGAAAAATCGTCGGCGCGATAGACGATGTTCGCGACCTGTCCCGACAGCCCCGGAATATCGAGCGAGGCGCCGTCGACGATCTCGATCCGCTCGACATTGCCCGCCGGGATGCGCGACAGCAGCGTCGCCATATCGTCGGACTTGGTCGACGGGCGCACGCCGTTGAACAGCACATTGCCCGTCGCCTGCCCCAGCCCGCGCCGCTCCTCATTGTCGCGGATCGAAAAGCCGGGAACCTGCGCCAGCATGTCATAGGCGTTCTTGGGCGCATAGCGCGCGAAGTCGGCGGGGGCATAGACCTGCCGCGCCGCGTCGGACGGCGCGGGAGCGGGGGCGATCGCCGGGGCGGCCGGCGCCTCCTGCGCCTGCACCGCGCCCGCACCCAGCGCCGCGGCGAGAGCGACAATGCTCGTCCAGCGGCTCATTTCGCCGCCCTCGCGGCCGCATTCATCGACCGCGCATAGTCGGGCGTCACCCCCAGCGCTTTCAGGCTCACCACCTCGTCGGACGACAGCGAGGCATAGCCCGCCGCGGCGAGCCCGCGCACATAGGCACCATCGACCCCCAGCGCCTTGCACGCGATCGCGTCGTCGATCGCCGTCAGCCGCAATGCGCCCGACTGGAGTTTGTGGACATAGGCGCCCGTGACCCCGAGCGCCGCCGCGGCGATCAGGTCGCTGCCGTCCTTCGGCCGCACGCCCTCTCCGATCAGCCCGTCGGCAAGGGCGGTGGTGGCATCGACCATCAGCATAGCGAGCTGCTGGTCGCGCGACGGCGTTCCGATTCCGCGATCGGACAGCGCCCGCGCAAATCCCGCATCGGGCTGGAACCGGCAATGGCCCGCGCCGTCGAACGCGGCATTCAGGCGGCCGCTGCAATCGAGCCGCCCCGCCTCGTGCACGACGCTGAACGACACCGGTCCCGCCGCACCGCCCAGCGCAGACCGCGCCGCGCCGAACTCGGCGCGGCGCCCATCGAGTTGCAGGTCGCTGGTCGACTTGCGCTGGCTGAGCCGCAGGCGCGGCGCGTGGTCTCCGCTATCGCGCACCGACACCTCCCAGCGGATGGCGTCGCTCGCGGGCGCGGCGGCCTGGCTCTGCTGCGCCGGCGCCGTGCAGGCGATGACCGGCAAGACCGCGGCGCCCGCGGCGACGAACAGGGCGTTGATTCTGGCTTTCATGGGGATACTCCTCCTCCCTGCGCCGGCCGAGCGTCTCCGCTCGCCGCCGCAACGGCGTTTCCAAACTTCGGTTCGATGATCGGCGGTGTCGCTTCGGCCAGTGGCCGGGCGTCAGTCCTTCGGTACTACGGGCGACTTTGGCGGTCCCGGCGGGCTCGGCGCCGCGACCCGCACCACCGCTCCGTCGGCGCTGCGCACTTCGACGCTGCCGCCGGCTTCGGCCCGGACGGTCGCCCCCGACCGCGACCGGACGACGCTGTGCCGCCCATTGCCCCAGCTTCCGACCGTCCGCGCCTCGATCGCGTCGTCAGGATCGGACAGCGGCTGGCCGGCGCGGCGCATCCGTGCAACATAATCGGGCGTCACCCCGACCGCGCGCATCGCGGTCAGATCGTCGAGATCGACGTCGGGGAACTGCGCCTGCATCGCGCGGGCGTAATCGGGCGAGACGCCCAATGCTCTGGCGCCGATCATGTCGTCGAGTGCCGCGTGCGGAAACAGACGGCGCATCGCGGCGATATAGTCGGGATCGACCCCGCTCGCCTTCGCGGCGATGATGTCGTCCGAATCGACCGACCCATGACGGCGCATCGCGCGCACATCCTCGGGCGTCACTCCCACCGCGCGCATCCCCACCAGTTCGTCGACGGTCAATGGACCGGCCTGCGGCTTCGCGACCGGAGCGGCTGGCGTCGCGGCCTCCGGGGCGCCGCCCGCGACCGCGGCGGACTGCGGTGCCGCGGTCGGGGCGGGGGCGGCGACGGCGTGGACTGCCGCCGCTGCCCTTTGCCCGGTGGTGGCCGAAAAGGCGGCGAGCGGCGCGGTGATCCCGGCGAGCAGCACCAGGCTCATCAGCATCCAGCTCGCGCTCGCCGGCCCGCGCTTCAGGCTCGCGTCGAGGACGCGGGTGATCCGGCGCTTGAGGCTGCCCTTGCCCGGCGCGACGCCGTGCGCGGCAAGCAGCGCGCCCTGATTGTCGTGCCGCGCCGCGCCGACGAGCAGCGTCGCATAATCGGGGCCGTCGATGTCGGCCATCAGCACGGCGTCGTCGGCGGCTTCCTCGCGCAGCTGGTGGCTTTCGCGCGCCAGCATCCAGACCAGCGGATTGAACCAGAAAAGCGCGCAGGCCAGCCGGGCGGCGAGCAGCTTCGCCCAGTCGAGCCGCGCGACATGCGCCAGTTCGTGCGCGATGATCGCCTCGGCCTCGCCGACCGCGCCGACCGCCTTGGGGCTGAGCACGATCGTCGGGCGCAGCACGCCCCAGCTGATCGGCGAGCGCAATTCCTCGCTCACCAGCAATGCGGTGCCGTGCTTGAAGCCCATGCGCCGCTGCGCCTCGGCCAGGGCCGACAGCCACGACGCCTCGACCAGCACGTCGGCGCGCGCGCGCATCGCGAACAGCCGCACCACCGCCAGCGCCATCAGCGCGAACAGCAGCAGCAGCGGCAGCGCATAAATGCCGAGCGCCATGTCGGAGAGCGACGGCCAGTTCCACGTCGCCGCCGCCACGGGCGCTGCATCGTGCAGCGCCTCCGCCGGCATCGCCGCGACTTCCGTCACCGGCAGCGCCGCCGCCTGCCGCACCGACCAGGCGGCCGGCAGCGGCGTCCATTGCGGCAGCAGCAATGCCGCGACCGGGAGCGCCAGCAGCGCAACCAGTCCGGCGTGCGCGACCAGCGACCGCTCGGCCGCCGAACGCGTCCGCACGAGGCGCAGGATCGCCAGCGTCAGCCCGGCGATCAGCAGCGATTTCAGGCCGAGCTCCAGCAGGCTCGCGGCGGTGATCGTCATTTCGCTCTCCCTTCGCGCGCATCGGCGATCAGCTTTTGCAGTTCGTCGAGTTCGCTCGCGCTCATCTCGTCCTGCATGCCGAGCAGCGCCGCAGCCGCGCTCGTCGCCGACCCGTTGAAGAAGACGCGCACGACTTGGCTCAGCGCCGACTTGCGCGCCGCCTTGTCCGACACGCGGGGCGCATAGAGGAAGCCGCGCTCCGACGCCGTGCGGTCGACGAAGCCCTTGGCCTCGAGCCGCTTGAGCATCGCGCGGATCGCCGAGCCCGACAGCGCGTCGCTCAGCGCCTCGCCGATCTCGGCGACTGTCGAGGCGCCCCTTTCATAAAGGATGTCGACGATCTCGCGTTCGCGGGGGGGCAGGCTGGACAGCATGGCGAATCACCTTATGCGCTACATTTGTAGCCTAGCTACATTTGTAGCGCACCCATGGCAAGCGATTTATTCGCATAAGACACACCGCCGGTCCGAACCACTAACCCGATCGTCGTTGCGAGGAGCCGCGGGCGACGAAGCGATCGCCAGCCATCGGTCTTGCGCAAGGCCGATGGCGGGAGATTGCTTCCCCCGGCTTTCTCCGAGGTCAATGACGAACCGGGCGGCGCCCTGCTCCCCACTCCCGCCGTCCACCCTCGCCTCACGCTTGTCGAACGGCGCTGCATCCGTCACAGACGATGGCGTATATGTCCTGCAGACACGCAGGGACTTGTCCCCCGGCGAAAGCTGGGGTCCACGCGCGGCAGCGCTATGCCGTCCGGACCCCGGCTTTCGCCGGGGAATGATTACCCGTCGAAAGGGGATAATTGCCGATGCCGATCATGGCCGCCCGCCTCTATCACGACGGCAAGCTCGTCCGCGATCTCGGCCCCGACGAGACGATCCCCGACGAAAGCGACCCGGGCGATTTCTTCTGGCTCGGCCTCTACGAACCCACGCCCGGCGAACTCGAAGGCATCGCGGCGCGCTTCGGCCTCCACCCGCTCGCGGTCGAGGACGCGCTCAAGGCGAACCAGCTTCCCAAGGTCGAGGTCTATGGCGATCAGCTGTTCGTCATCGCGCGCACCGCCAACCTCGACGGCGACGCGATCCAGCCGGGCGAGACCGCCTTCTTCGTCGACCGCCATTTCATCGTCAGCGTCCGCCACGGCTCGGCGCGCGGCCATGCCGAGGTGCGGGCGCAGCTCGAATCGAGCCCGGCGCTGCTCGGCCACGGCCCCGACTATGTGCTCCACGCGGTTCTGGATTTCATCGTCGACGGCTATTTCCCGGTCATCGACGCGATTGAGGATCGCCTGCTGCTGCTCGAGGACAGCGTGATGGACACGCCGCTCGACGCCGCCGAGATCCGCCACCTCTACGCGCAGCGACACCATGTCATCCGGTTCCAGCGACTCACCGGCCTGATGAAGGACGTCGCGCAAAAGCTCGCGACCGCGCCGCTGCCGTGTATCGACGATCCCGTGCGCCCCTTCTTTCGCGACGTGTGGGATCATGTCCAGCGCGCCGAATTTCGCCTGACCGGCCTGCGCGACGTCGCCGCCTCGGTCGTCGACACCAATTCGCTGCTCGAACAGCAGCGCCAGGGCGCGATCACCCGCCAGCTCGCCGCCTGGGCCGCGATCCTCGCGGTGCCGACCGCCATCGCGGGCATCTACGGCATGAATTTCGAGCATATGCCCGAGCTTGGCTGGACCTTCGGCTATCCTCTCGCGCTCGCGCTGATGGGCGGCATCTGCGGCCTCCTCTACTGGCGCTTCAAGCACATCGGCTGGCTGTGACCCTTGCCCGCCGGACATCGCGACCCTAGATAGGGGGCTCACCCCCTCAACGGAGTCGATGGAATCATGGATCGCAACTGAACGCAGCGTCCCCCGCCTTGCCTTCAGGAAAGCCTTGTCCATGCCCGCCATCACCCTCGCCCATCTCGGCTGGTCCACGCCCGACGGCCGCGCCGTCCTGTCGGACCTCGACCTCCAATTCCAGCCCGAGCGCACCGGCATCGTCGGACGCAACGGCGTCGGCAAATCGACGCTGCTGCGACTGCTGACCGGCGAGATCGCGCCGACGTCGGGGCGCATCGCCGTCGACGGCAGCCTCGCGATGCTGCGCCAGACGGTGCAGGTCGATCCCGACGCCCAGGTCGCCGACCTGTTCGGCGCGCGCGCCGCGGTCGCGCTGCTCCGCAAGGCCGAGGCGGGTCACGCCACCGCCGACGAACTCGCCGATGCCGACTGGACGCTCGAAGCGCGGATCGACGAAAGCCTGGCAAGGCTCGGCCTGCCGGTGCCGCCCGACACCCCGCTCGCCCGGCTGTCGGGCGGCCAGCGCACGCGCGTCGCGCTGGCGGGGGCGATCTTTGCCGAACCCGATTTCCTGCTGCTCGACGAACCGACCAACAATCTCGACCGCGAAGGGCGCGACGCGGTGCGCGACCTGCTGCGCGGCTGGCGCGGCGGCGCGATCGTCGTCAGCCACGACCGCGAACTGCTCGAAGAGATGGACGCGATCGTCGAGCTGACCGGACTCGGCGCCGCACGCTACGGCGGCGGCTGGAGCGCCTACGCCGATCGCAAGGCCATCGAACAGGCCGCCGCCGAAGCGGAGCTTGGGGTCGCCGAGAAGCGGCTCGATGCGGTCCGGCGGCAGGCGCAGGTCACCGCCGAGCGCCAGGCGCGCCGCGACGCCGGCGGCCGGCGCAAGGCGGCGCGCGGCGACGAGCCCGCGATCCTGCTCGGCACGCTCAAGAGCCGCGCCGAGGCCAGCGGCGGCGCGAACCGGCGGCTGGCCGACCGCCAGCAGGCCGAGGCCGAACGCGCGCTGTCGGACGCCCGCGGGCGGATCGAGGTCGTCGATCCGCTCGCGGTCGCGCTGCCCGCGACCGGACTGCCGGCCTCGCGCCGGGTGCTCGAACTCGATCATGTGTTGGCGGGCTATGGCGAGGATGTTTCTGTGATCCGCGACCTGTCGCTGACGATCACCGGCCCGGAACGCGTCGCGCTCGCCGGTCCCAACGGTTCGGGCAAGTCGACGCTGCTCGCGCTCGTCGCGGGAACGCTGGCGCCGCAGCGGGGGCGGGTCCGCGTCGGCGTGCCCTTCGCCCTGTTCGACCAGCGTCTTTCGCTGCTCGACCCCATGCTGTCGATCGCCGACAATTTCGCCCGGCTCAACCGGGGGACGACGAACAACCAGTGCCGCGCCGCGCTCGCGCGCTTCCGCTTTCGCGCCGACGCCGCCGACCGTGTCGTCGGCACGCTCAGCGGCGGCCAGATGCTGCGCGCCGGCCTCGCCTGCACGCTCGGCGCGCCGACGCCGCCGCAGCTGCTGATCCTCGACGAGCCCACCAACCACCTCGACCTCGATTCGCTGACCGCGGTCGAGACCGGCGTCGCCGCCTATGACGGCGCCTTGCTCGTCGTCAGCCACGACCGCCCGTTCCTCGAGGCGATCGGCATCACGCGCACGGTGACGCTGGGCGAATGAGGGGGAGGTGCCCCCTCACCCCTTCTTCAGATGCCGCCGCCCGAGCAGTTCGGCGATCTGCACCGCGTTCAGCGCCGCGCCCTTGCGGAGGTTGTCGCTGACGCACCAGAAGGCGAGGCCGTTGTCGACCGTGTTGTCGTCGCGCACGCGGCTGACGAAGGTCGCATAGTCGCCGACGCATTCGACCGGGGTGACGTATCCGCCGTCCTCGCGCTTGTCGACGAGCATCACGCCGGGCGCCTCGCGCAGGATCTCCTGCGCCTGCTCGGCCGACAATTCCCGTTCCAGCTCGACATTCACCGATTCCGAATGGCCGACGAAGACCGGCACGCGCACGCAGGTCGCGACCACCTTCACCTTGGGGTCGAGAATCTTCTTGGTCTCGACGACCATCTTCCATTCCTCCTTGGTCGACCCGTCGTCGAGGAACTTGTCGATGTGCGGAATGACGTTGAAGGCGATCTGCTTGGTGAACTTCTGCACGTCCTTCTCGTCGCCGACGAAGATCTGGCGCGTCTGGTTCCACAGCTCGTCCATCCCCGCCTTGCCCGCGCCCGAAACCGACTGATAGGTCGATACGATCACGCGCTTGACGCCCGCGGCATCGTGCAGCGGCTTCAGCGCGACGACCATCTGCGCGGTCGAGCAGTTGGGGTTGGCGATGATGTTCTTCGCGGTATAGCCGTCGATCGCATCGGGGTTCACCTCCGGCACGATCAGCGGCACGTCGGGGTCCATGCGATAGAGCGAGCTGTTGTCGATCACGACGCAGCCCGCCGCCGCCGCCTTGGGCGCGTGGATCGCGGTCGCGTCGGACCCGATGGCGAAGATCGCCATGTCCCAGCCTGCCCAGTCGAAATTCTCGATATTCTGGCATTTGACGGTCTTGCCGGTATCGCCGATCTCGACCATCTCGCCCTGGCTGCGCGACGAGGCGACCGCGGCCAGTTCGGCGATCGGGAACTCGCGCTCGGCGAGGATGGCGAGGACTTCGCGGCCGACATTGCCCGTCGCGCCCGCGACGACGATCCGATAACCCATGAACTTGTCCTTTGATGCTGGTGCTTGAAACGAAAAACGACCGGTTTCGCGCTGGGGCGGAACCGGTCGTCTTGGAAAGCTGTTTCGGCTTTGTGGGGAGAAAGCTCTCCTTAGCCTTCGCCGGCTTCCGACCGGTATTCGCGGCGCTCCGCAATACGCGCCGATTTACCGGTGCGGCCCCGCAGATAGTAGAGCTTCGCACGACGGACGGCGCCCTTGCGGACGACGGTAATGCTGTCGATGTTGGGCGAATAGAGCGGGAAGACGCGCTCGACACCTTCGCCGAACGACATCTTGCGCACGGTGAAGTTGGAGCCCATGCCCTTGTTCGAGCGCGCGATGCACACGCCCTCGAAATTCTGGACGCGGGTGCGTTCGCCTTCGACCACCTTGACGCCGACGCGCAGCGTGTCGCCGGGGCGGAACGTCGGGATATCCTTGGCGGCCTTGGCGATTTCCTCGGCTTCGATCGTCTGGATGAGGTTCATGGCCTCTTGTCCTTCTCTCTTCGCTGCGCGCCAGAGGCAGGTCGGTCCCGAGCGTCGACATGACGCTCCCAAAGGTCCGGCCTGCGTAACCGTGTGTCCTCTTCCGCCCTTTGTTTCCGCCAGGCGGCGATCTTCGCATGATCCCCCGATCGCAGCACTTCGGGGATCGTGCGCCCTTCCCATGTGACAGGTCGGGTATAGTGCGGATATTCGATCAGACCGTTCTCGAACGATTCGTCGTCCCCGCTGGAAGCCGCGCCCATTACGCCGGGAAGCAGTCGAATGCAAGCGTCGAGAAGCAGCAGCGCCGCCATCTCGCCGCCCGACAGGACGATATCGGCCATCGAAACCTGCTCGATCGGCCGCGCGTCGAAGATGCGCTCGTCGAACCCCTCGAAGCGGCCGCACAGGATGATCGCCCCCGGCCCCGCCGCCAGGTCGCGCACGCGGGCCTGCGTGATCGGCTTGCCGCGCGGGGTCATCGCCAGAATCGGCAAACCGGGATGCTCCGCCGCCGCATGATCGACCGCTGCCGCCAGCACGTCGGCCTTCAGCACCATCCCCGCCCCGCCGCCCGCCGGGGTGTCGTCGACGGTGCGATGCCTGTCCGCCGCGAAGTCGCGAATCTGCACCGGCGCGCACGACCACAGGCCGCTCTCGAGCGCACGCCCTGCCATGCTGTCGCCCCAGCGGACCGGGGAACATGTCGGGATAAAGGGTCAGGGGAACGGCGGCGAAGCTCATGGCAGCGGCTCCCATAGCGCCTCGGGCAGCAGCGGACGATCCTTTTCCATCTCCTCGCGCAGCCATTCGCGGAATCGTTCGATCTTGCGCACGCGGCTGCGGCCTTCGCGATAGACGAGCCAGTTGGCGCCGCCGGGCTGGTAGAGGGTGTCGAACGGCTGGACCATCCGCCCGCTGTCGAGTTCGGCGCGCCACAGCAGCGGCGTCATCAGCGCGACACCATAACCGCCCTGCACCGCACTCGCCTCCTGAAGCTGGCTGTCGAGTTCGACCCCGCGGCGCGGCGGCGGCGCGACGTCGACTCCCGCTTCGGCGAGCCACCCCGCCCACCAGCCGTCGTTCGGCGCGAGCCGCTCGACGCGCAGCAGGTCGACCGGCGCCGCGATCCGGTTCGCGTCGCGAAAGGCCGGCGAGCAGATCGGTGTCACATGGCTGCGGAACAGGAAATCGGCGCGCAGCCCCGGCCAGCCCCCCGGACCGATGCGGATCGCGACGTCGACGTTTGACGCGTCGAAATCGACATAGTCGTTCGACATCGACAACCGCACCGCCAGATCGGGATAGCGCAGCTGAAAGCGCCCGATGCGCGCGCTGAGCCAGGTGCCGCCAAAGGTGACCGCGGCGCTGATCGTCAATATGTCCGCCTCGTCATCGCCGATCGCGGCGAAGGCGTCGCCCATCGACGCGAAGGCGGCACGGACCGCCGGAAGCAGCCGCTGCCCTGTCTCGGACAGGCGCACCCGCCCTTTCTCGCGAACGAACAGCGCCCGGCCGAGGCGATCCTCCAATTGGCGCACCTGATAGCTGACCGCCGCCTGCGTCATCCCGAGCTCTTCGGCGGCGCGCGAGAAATTCTCCAGCCTGCCGGCGGCTTCGAAGGCGCGGATCGCAGCGAGAGGGGGCAGGTTGGGCATCGCCAACCTATAAGTCATCCTTATGTCATGCCACAAAGCTTTTGTTGGCGATGTGCGGGCGCAAGGCGCATCTGGCTCGCATCCATCCCGCAGGAGAAGACCGATGATCGACGAAATGTGGATGCGCGGCTGGGCCGAGAATCACGGCCGTTTCAGCGCCGACCTCGACCGCGGCTTCGCGTCGCTGGCCACCGCCATCGCCCGGCTACGCCGCCCGCGAGACGCGCGCGGCCCCGACCCCCGCCGCCGCAGCGGCATAAGCGGTATTTGCTGAGCAGGCCGGGCGCTACCGCGTCCAGTTCTCGACGCGGAGCCCTGGAACATCGGCGAAATCATCTTCATTGTTGGTGATGATGATCGCTCCGATGCTGAGGGCATGCGCCGCAAGCAGGCGGTCGAAGCGGGCGCGCTTGAACGGCAGCTTCGTATAGGCCCGCGCCGCCGCCTCGTCGAATGGGACAAGCGGTATGGCTTCGATGAACGCTTCGAGGATTTCGGGCGGCGGCGGCTTACCGACATAAGTGCCATAGGCGACTTCGGCATAGCTGATGACAGACATCGCGATTTCGCCCGGTGCATGGTCGGCGACGCGCGCGGTCAGCAATTCGTGTCCGTCGTCCATCGCATAGACAGCGGCGTCGGCGTCTATCAGGTAGCGGATCACGCTTTCTTTGCCGCTTCCTCGGCTGCCTTGCGCGCTGCAATCGCGCTCGGGCGTTCATCGAAGTCCTCGCGCGGCGCCAGCTTGATGCCCGGCGCCTTGCCTGCGAAGCCGCTGACGTCGATCTTCGCCTTGGGCTTGTCGGCCGGTTCGAAACGGAACTGGCCATGCTCTTCGCGCAAGATCATCTCGGTGCCTGCTTCCAGCCCGAGCGCCTTCGGCAGCCGCAACGCGACCGAATTGCCCGACTTGAATATCTTGGCCCGATATTCCTTCGTCATCACTGCCTCCGTATATACGTATTGTATATACTATTCGACGAAGGCCGCGTCAACGACGACACCATTCTCGTTCCACTCCGGCACGGCCTGCGCATTCATCGGCACCATGAAGCGCTTGCCCTCCGGCTTCTCGATTTCGATTATGTCGCCCGCGCCGAAATTTTCGACTGCTGCGACATGGCCCAGCGCGGTTCCGTCGGTGGACACGCACGGCAGGCCGATCAGGTCATGGTGGTAATATTCGCCCTCGCCCAGCGGCGGCAGCGCCGAGCGAAGGACGGTCAGCAGCGTGCCGCGCAGCGCCTCCGCCGCGCCGCGGTCGGTGATTTCAGCGAAGCTCGCCACCGCGCCCTGATTGGCGGGGCGCACCGATTTCAGCGTCAGCTTGCGCCCGCCCGCGTCGAAAACGGAAAAGGCGCGGAGAGCATCCGCGCCTTCGCCGAACAGCTTCAGCCGCACCTCGCCCCGCACCCCGTGCGCACCGGCGATGGCGGCAAGGGTGACGGGGCGGTCCATATCGTTCCCCTCCGCTTGCGGGAGGGGTTAGGGTGGGCGAGCCGAAGGCGAGCGCTCTGACCTGGCGGTCACAGGCCCACCCCCGACCCCTCCCGCAAGCGGGAGGGGAGAAGAATCAACCTTCGGTCTTTTTCGTCGGCTTCCGGGGCCGGGCCGCCCTCGGCGACTTCCTCGGCGATCGCGGTCGCATCTTCGGCGGTCGCTTCGGCCGGAACCTCATCGGCCACCGCATCGGCAACGGCTTCGGCCGTCGCTTCGCTCTTCACCGATCCGGTCGCATCCGATTCGGCGGCTTCGGGAGCCGCGGGCGATTCGGCGGCTTCGGGAGCCGCAGGCGCTTCGGCGGCGTCGGGCGCAGCCGCTTCCTCGGCGGGTGCCTCGGGAGCCGGAGCCGCGGCGGCTTCCTTCGCGGCTTCCTCGGCCTCCGCCAGCTTCGCGGCCTTCTCCTCGGCGCGTTCCTTGGCCTTCTCGCCCGGCTCGCCCTTCTGCGGGTTGCTGCGCGCGGCGCGTTCCTTGACGCCCAGGACGTCGAGGAAGCGGGCGACGCGGTCGGTCGGCTGCGCGCCGACCGAGACCCAATGCTTCGCACGCTCGACGTCGAGCTTCACGCGCTCGGGATTATCCTTGCCGAGCAGCGGGTTGTAGCTGCCGATACGCTCGATGAAGCGGCCGTCGCGCGGGCTGCGCGAATCGGCGACGACGATCTTGTAATAGGGGCGCTTTTTCGAACCGCCGCGCGACAGGCGAATGGAGGTAGCCATGATATTGTCCTTCTTTGTCTGAAAATCGGGGATATTCGGATTATTTCTTCTTGTTGATCAGATTGGCGAGGTCGGGCGGCAGGCCGCCGCTGCCCAGCCCGGGCAGACCGCCGCCCATTCCGCCGCCGCCAAGGCCGGGCATGCCGGGAATGCCGCCGCCGCGCCCGAACAGCGCGCCGAGGCCCTTCAGCCCGCCCATCTTGCGGATCTTCTTCATCGCAGTGGACATTTCCTGGTGCATCTTGAGCACCTTGTTCACCTGCTGCACCGTCGTGCCCGATCCGTTGGCGATGCGGATCTTGCGCTTGGCGTTGATGATCTCCGGCTTCGCGCGCTCCCTGGGGGTCATCGATCCCATGATCGCGTCGAAATGCACGAGCATCTTGTCGTCGGTGCCGCTCTGCGCCATCGCCGCCTGCGCCTTCTTGAGGCCGGGGATCATGCCGGCGAGCGCGCCGAGCCCGCCCATGCGGCGCATCTGGTTAAGCTGCGTGCGAAGGTCGTTCAGGTCGAACTGCCCCTTCGCCATCTTCTTCGCCATCGCCTCGGCCTCGTCGGCCTGGATGGTCTCGGCGGCACGCTCGACAAGGCTGACGACGTCGCCCATGCCGAGGATGCGGTTGGCGATGCGCGAGGGATGAAAGGTCTCCAGCCCGTCGAGCTTCTCGCCCGTGCCCGCGAACTTGATCGGCTTGCCGGTGACGGCGCGCATCGACAGCGCGGCGCCGCCGCGCGCGTCGCCGTCCATGCGGGTCAGCACGACGCCGGTCAGCGGCACCTGTTCGGTGAAGCGCTGCGCGACCTGCACCGCGTCCTGGCCGGTCAGGCTGTCGACGACCAGCAGGGTCTCGGCCGGCTCGGCGGTGCGCGCCACCGCCTGCATCTCGTCCATCAGCTGCTGGTCGACGTGGAGGCGGCCCGCGGTGTCGAGCATCAGCACGTCGAAACCTTGCAGCTTCGCCGCCTGCAGGGCGCGCTGCGCGATCTGGGTCGGCTGCTGGCCCGCGACGATCGGCAGCGTCGCGACGTCGATCTGCTCGCCGAGCACGGCCAGCTGTTCCTGCGCGGCGGGGCGATTGACGTCGAGCGACGCCATCAGCACCTTCTTGCGCTCCTTTTCCTTCAGCCGCTTCGCGATCTTCGCGGTCGTCGTGGTTTTACCGGAGCCTTGCAGGCCGACCATCATGATGACGGCCGGCGGGGTGACGGCGAGGTCGAGCTCGACCGCCTCGGCGCCGAGCATCTCGGTCAGCGCGTCGCTGACGATCTTGACCACCTGCTGGCCCGGGGTGACCGAGCGCAGGACATTCTGGCCGATCGCCAGTTCGGTGACCTGATCGACGAAGCTGCGCACGACGGGCAGCGCGACATCGGCCTCGAGCAGCGCGATTCGCACCTCTCGCATCGCGGCGCGCACGTCGGCCTCGGTCAGCGCGCCGCGACCGCGCAGCTTTCCGAAAACGTCGCCAAGCCGATTGCTCAGACTGTCGAACATGCGCCTTTACAATCCCTTGCCTACACCGCAACGCAAAAGACGCCGGTGAGCGAAACCTCGCCAACCAGCGGCTATCCGTGGACAGAATTTCCGTCGCGGATGTCGATCCGTCCATCCGCATCATGCGGACGCACGCCGCGCCTTTAGGCAAAAGGGCGGCAAAAGGCAAGTCGCGGCAACGCAGGAGATCGAAGCGACCGCGCCGTTCCGCCGCCCCGGATCACTTAACGCAAATTTCACCGCTTCGCGGGCAGTATCGCGTCGATGGTGGGGACTATTCAGACAATGGCGGCGCCCAGGCGGCGCGATCGAAGCGAGGATGCGCGGCGCGATATCGTTGCCGGCGGCATCGTCGTTGCGGCGATCCTGCTTTTCGTGGGCACCGGCAGCAACGTGATGCAGGCGGTGGTGCAGACGCTGATCGGCCTGGGCGGCGGCCCCGACAAGGTGCTGTCGGTCGCGCTGGTCCTCAACATCGCGCTGATCCTGTTCGGCTGGCGCCGCTACGAGGATCTCAACCGCGAGATCCGCGAGCGGACCGAGGCCGAGCAGCGCGCGCGCTACCTCGCCGACACCGACCCGCTGACCGGTTTCCTCAACCGCCGCGCGCTGCTGGCGCGGGGACAGGAACTGATCGCGCGCGCCGCGGCGCAGCAGCGGCAGGTCGCGCTCTTCCTGCTCGACCTCGATCATTTCAAGACCGTCAACGACATCCACGGCCACGCCGCGGGCGACCGCGTGCTGAAGGTCGCGGCCGACCGGATCAGCACGGTCCTGCCGCCGAACGCGGCCAAGGCGCGGCTCGGCGGCGACGAATTCGTCGCGATGCTGGTCTTCGAGCCCGCCGCGCGGCCCCAGATCGACGCGCTCGCTGCACAGCTCGTCGCCGCGCTCGAGGATTCGGTCGCGCACGACGCGCAGCATATCCGCATCGGCGCCTCGCTGGGGATCGCGCTCGCCGACGACGCGAGCACGACGATGGAAACGATGGTCCGCCAGGCCGACATCGCCATGTATCACGGCAAGGACAAGGGCCGGAACCGCCACATCTGGTTCGAACCGGGGATGGAGATGGCGGTCCAGGTCCGCAACCAGATCGAGACCGGAATCCGCGGCGGCATGCCGCGCGGCGAGTTCGTTCCCCATTTCGAGCCGCAGGTCGACATCGCGAGCGGCCGCCTCGTCGGCTTCGAGATGCTGATGCGCTGGGATTCGCCCGAATATGGGATGATCCCGCCCGAACGCTTCATCCCGATCGCGGAGGAAAGCGGGCTGATCGGCGAACTGTCGCTGCAGGTCATCCGCCAGGCGATGGAGGCGGCCAAGGCCTGGGACCCCTCGATCATGCTCGCGGTCAACATCTCGCCGCAGCAGCTGAAGGACCCCTGGTTCAGCCAGAAGCTGACCAAGCTGCTCGTCGAAACGGGCTTTCCGGCAAGCCAGCTCGAGGTCGAGATCACCGAAAGCTCGCTGTTCGAGAATCTGCCGCTCGTCCGCTCGATCGTCACCAGCCTCAAGAATCAGGGCGTGTCGCTTTCGCTCGACGATTTCGGCACTGGCTATTCGTCGCTGTCGCACCTGCGCGCGCTGCCGTTCGACCGGATCAAGATCGACAAGAGCTTCATCGCGGCGATGCGCGGCAGTTCCGATGCGCGGGCGATCGTCGTCGCGATCATCCGGCTGGGCGAAAGCCTCGCCATGCCGATCACCGCCGAGGGGGTCGAGGACGAGGCGAGCGCGATCGAACTGATGCGGCTCGGCTGCCTCAAGGGGCAGGGCTGGCATTACGGGCGCGCGATGTCCGCCGACGACACGGCGCGGATGCTCGCCGACCGCGGCCTGCTGCGGATGCCGGCGTTGCCCGACGCGCCGGCGGGCGAGGAAGACGAATTGCGCAAGCAGGCGTGAAACGCCCTCTCCGCAAGGAAAGCGAGAGTCGGGCGGACTCGGACGCCTCGCTAGACTTCCCCGCCCCGCATCCCTAAATGCGCCCGCTATGGCGGATCGTTTCACCAAGATGCACGGCCTCGGCAACGACTTCGTCGTCATCGACGCGCGCGAGCGCGCGGTCGCGATGACGCCGGCGCGCGCGCATGCGATCGCCGACCGCCGCCACGGCATCGGCTGCGACCAGCTCATCCTGCTCGAACCGTCGGACAAGGCCGATGTCCGGATGCGCATCTTCAACGCCGACGGCGGTGAGGTCGAGGCGTGCGGCAATGCGACGCGCTGCGTCGCGACGCTGCTCGGCAAGCCCGCGGTGATCGAGACGCTGGGCGGGATGCTGCGCGTCACCCCGGCCGACGGCGGCGCCGAAGTGACGCTCGGCGAGCCGGCGTTCGACTGGGAGCGGATTCCGCTCGCGATGCCGATGGACACGCGCGACATGCCCGTCGCCTGGGACGAGCTCGAACATGGCGCGGCGGTCAATGTCGGCAACCCGCATATCATCTTCTTCGTCCCCGAGGCCGACGCCGTGCCGCTCGCCGATCTGGGGCCGCGGATCGAGAGCGATCCGCTGTTTCCCGAGCGCGTCAACGTCAACGTCGCCAGCCTCGACGGCGAGGACCAGCTTCAGCTGCGCGTCTGGGAACGCGGCGTCGGGCTGACGCACGCGTGCGGCACCGGCGCCTGCGCGACCGCGGTCGCCGCGATCCGCGCCGGGCTGGTCCGCTCGCCCGTCACCGTGTCGCTGCCCGGCGGCGACCTCGTCATCCGCTGGGCCGAGGGCGAGCCGATCGTGATGAGCGGCGCCGCGACGCGCGTGTTCGAAGGCGAGACCGACTGGGCCCGCTTCGGATGAGCGCCGGCCCCCGCGTCGAGGTCGTCAATTTCGGCTGCCGGCTCAACCTCGCCGAGGGCGAGGCGGTGCGCGCGGCGGCGCTGTGCGCGGGCGCGGCCGACACGATCGTGTTCAACAGCTGCGCGGTGACCGACGAGGCGGTGCGGCAGGCGCGGCAGGCGGTGCGACGCGCGTTGCGCGAGCGGCCGGGCGCAGATGTCGTGGTGACCGGATGCGCGGCGGAACTGGAAGCGCAGCGCTTCGCGGACATGGGCGCGCGGGTGGTGGCGAACGATGCCAAGGGGCTGGCCGAGAGCTATCGCATTGGGAAGAAGGACGGCCCTTCCCCCGGACTTAATCCGGGGTCAGGGCGAACGGTCGAGGGGGTGATTCGTCCTCTAAATCCGTTCGTGCCGAGCCTGTCGAAGCACCGTCCTCCCTATACCCCCGCCCTCTCGGGCGCCGACCACGCCCGCGCCTTCCTCGGCGTCCAGACGGGTTGCTCGCACGATTGCACCTTCTGCGCCACGGTGCTTGCACGCGGGGCGGCGCGGTCGGCGAGCATCGAATCCGTCATCGCCGCCGCGCGCACCGCGCTCGACCGCGGCCAGCGCGAGATCGTGCTCACCGGCGTCGACCTCGCCAGCTATGGCGACGACAGCGGCACCAGCCTCGCTGCGCTGGCCGAAGCGTTGCTCGCCCTCCCCGGCCTCGACCGCCTCCGCCTCTCGTCGCTCGACCCCGACCGCATCGACGCCGCGCTGTTCGCGCTGCTGACGCAGGAGGCGCGCGTGATGCCGCATGTCCACCTGTCGCTCCAGGCGGGCGACGACATGGTGCTGCGGCGGATGAAGCGGCGCCACCGCCGCGCCGACGCGGTGCGGCTCGTCGAACGGCTTAAGGCGGCGCGCTCCGCCATCGCGATCGGCGCCGACCTGATCGCCGGCTTTCCGACCGAGGATGCCGGCATGTTCGCGAACACGCTGGCGCTGGTCGACGATTGCGACATCGTCTTCGGCCACATCTTCCCCTACAGCCCGCGCGCCGGAACCCCGGCGGCCCGCATGCCGCAGGTCGGCCGCGCCGTCGCCCGCGAGCGCGCGGCACGCCTGCGCGAGGCCAATGCGCGCCGCCGCCACGCCTGGATGGACGCGCGGCGCGGGCGCATCGCCGCGATGCTCGTCGAGCGCGACGGGGTGAGCGGCCATGGCGAGGATTTCACCGCCCTGACGCTCGCGGCGCCTGCGGCGCCCGGCAGCATCGTGCCGGTGCGCATCGGCGCGCGCGACGGCGAGCGGATGGCGGCAACCCGCATCGACAAGGATGGAACGGCATGAGCACGAGTTGGAGCGAACGGCTGTTCGGCGGCCTGCGCCGCACGTCGGAACGGCTGGGCGAGAATCTGTCGGGGCTGACCGGCAAGGGACGGCTCGACGACGACGACCTCGACCGGATCGAGGAGGCGCTGATCACCGCCGACCTCGGCCCCGCGATGGCGGCGCGCATCCGCGAGCGGCTCGCGGCGCGGCGCGACGCGGTCGCGGGCGGCACCGAGGAACTGCGCAAGGTCGTGGCCGAAGAGATCGCGGCGGTGCTGCGCCCGGTCGCCGAACCGCTCGAGATCGACGCCTTTCCGCGCCCGCAGGTGATCCTGGTGATCGGCGTCAACGGGTCGGGCAAGACGACCACCATCGCCAAGCTCGCGCACCTGTTCCAGGAACAGGATTATGGCGTGATGCTCGTCGCCGGCGACACCTTCCGCGCCGCCGCGATCGGACAGCTCAAGGTCTGGGCCGAACGGCTCGGCGTGCCGATCATGGCGGGGCCGGAGGGCGGCGACGCCGCGGGCATCGTGTTCGACGCGGTCAAGCAGGCGACCGCGACCGGCATCGACGTGCTGATCGTCGACACCGCGGGCCGCCTGCAGAACAAGCGCGAGCTGATGGACGAACTCGCCAAGATCAAGCGCGTGCTCGGCCGCCTGAACCCCGCCGCGCCGCACGACGTCGTGCTGGTGCTCGATGCGACGACGGGACAGAATGCGCTGTCGCAGATCGACGTGTTCCGCGAGGTCGCGGGCGTCACCGGCCTCGTCATGACCAAGCTCGACGGCACCGCGCGCGGCGGGGTCCTCGTCGCCGCGGCCGAGCGCCACGGGCTTCCCATTCACGCGATCGGCATCGGCGAGACGATCGACGATCTCCGCCCCTTCGACGCCGACGAGATCGCGGGCATCATTGCAGGAAATATCCGATGAGCGACCAGCTTCCCGGCGGCCCCGAGCCGATCCCCGCGCCGCCGCCCGCGAAGCATGGCTGGCTGAACTTCGCGATCGATTTCGGGCCGCTGCTCGTCTTCTTCCTCGTCTATAAATTCACCTCGGGCGGCAGCGGCGCCTTTGCGGCGACCGCCGGCGCGATCAAGGGCACGCTTGCCTTCATGGCCGCGATCGTCGTCGCGATGGCGGTGTCGAAATGGAAGCTGGGCAGGATTTCGCCGATGCTGTGGATGTCGGGCGTCCTCGTCATCGGCTTCGGCGCGCTGACCGTCTGGTTTCACGACGAACGCTTCATCGTGATGAAACCGACGATCATCTACGCGGCCTTCGCCGTCCTGCTGCTCGGCGGCTGGGCGCTGGGCAAGCCGATGCTCAAATATCTGCTCCAGTCGGCGCTCGAAGGCATGACCGAGCGCGGCTGGCTGCTGCTCTCGCGCAACTGGGGCCTGTTCTTCGCCGTCCTGGGCATCGCCAACCATGTCATGTACGAGCTGATCGAGGCGCAGCGGATGAGCTTCGACCTGTGGCTGACGATCAAGGTGTGGGGCGTGACCGCGCTCTCCTTCCTCTTCACGCTGACGCAGGTGCCGGTGATGCTGAAGAACGGGCTGGCGGTGCCGGAGGAAGCCGAAGACTGAGGGCCGACATCGCCAAATCCCCCCATCGTCATTGCGAGCAAAGCGAAGCAATCTCCAGCCACCGGCCCGAATGAACGCACGCTGGAGATCGCTTCGCTCGCGATGGCTATCCTGTTGCAGGCCGATAGCCGCGCGCACGAAATCGGCATCACTCCGATTCCAGCGGGGCGGATTCAACGCACGATATTTTATGGCCTGTGGGGATTCGGGTTTCGGCACGGTTTCTCCCTTTCGTCACCCTGAACTTGTTTCAGGGTCCATGGTCTGCCCTCGAATGAAAGGCAGCATAAAAGGGAAGGTCCGGCCATGGATGCTGAAACGAGTTCAGCATGACGAAGGATGAGGCCGCGCGCCAAAACCCGAATCCCCACAGACCGTAGAGCATCGAGCATTGAATCTGAACCGTTTGCCCTGAGCTTGTCGAAGCCTGCCCTGAGCGCCTGCAAGGCAGTCGAAGAGGGCCGTTCTTTCTTTTGGCGCCGCAAGAAGAAGGACAGTGCTTCCCCCGGGATTAATCCGGGGTCAGCACGAACGGCAGAAAGGGTGAGGCGGATTCAGCGCACGATACTTTAAGCCCCCTCCACCGCCGCCTTGTGCATGCGGCCGTTGAGCACATAATGGGCGACGCCCGCCTGCATTCCGGCCGCCTGCGCGTCGTCGATGTCGCGCACGCGCCGCGCCGGCGCGCCGGCCCACAGCTCGCGCGGCGGAATCTCCTTGTGCTCGGTCAGCAGCGCGCCCGCCGCCAGCATCGCGTCGCTGCCGATGCGGCAGCCGTTCATGACCGTCGCCTTCAGCCCGACGAACGCCCGGTCGGCGAGCGTGCAGCCGTGCACCATCGCCAGATGGCCGATCAGCACGTCCTCGCCGATGATCGTCGGATAGCCGTCGGGCCGGAGCGGGGTCGGACCGTCGCAATGGATCACGCTGCCGTCCTGGACGTTCGACCGCGCGCCGATGCGGATATGGCTGACGTCGGCGCGCAGCACGCAATTGTACCAGATGCTGACGTCGGGCCCGATCTCGACGTCGCCGATGATCCGGCATCCCGGCGCGATGAAGGCGCTGGGGTCGATGCGCGGCGTCTTGCCGTTCACGCTGATGATGCTGATGTCGCTGTGGGTCATTCGCTGCGTCCGAAGAAGATGTGGTTCCAATAGAGGATCGGCAGGGTCGACGCATAATCGTCGGTCCAGCGATCGAAATGCGGGCGGCCGGCCAGCGCGATCCACGCGCCGTCCTCGTGCGCCTTGTCGGCGGACTTGAGGGGTCCCGTCAACTGCGCGAGCCGCTGCGGCGTCGCGGCGAGCGCGACCCAGCTCGACCGCGTCAGCATGTCGGGATCGTCGCCGCGGCCCGCCGGGTCGTTGCGGATCGCTGCGGCCCAGCCGCGCGCCTTCGCCTCGGCATCGAGCACGGGTTCAAGGTTGAAGAAGCGGTTCGAGATATGGATGAGCAGCAGCCCGTCGGGCTTGAGCGCGCGCGCATAGATGCCGATCGCCTCGCGCGTCAGCAGGTGCAGCGGGATCGCATCCGACGAAAAGGCGTCGATGACGAGGATGTCGAAGCGCCCCGCGGGCTGGCCCGCGATCTGCAGCCGCGCGTCGCCGATCACCACCGGCGCATGCGGCGCGCAGCGCGACAGGAAGGTGAACTTCGTCGGGTCGCGCGCGATGTCGACCATCACCGGGTCGATCTCGAAGATCGTCCAGTGCTGGCCCGGCCGGCGATAGCAGGCGAGCGTCCCGGCGCCGAGCCCGACGATTCCGACCGACGCCCCCGGCCCGGCAAGTACCTCGATCCTGTCGAGCGCGAGACCGACCCCCGATTGCGGGCCATAATAGGTCGTGGGGTCGAGTTCGTGCCCCGCGTCGGTGCGCTGCAGGCCGTGCAGCGTCGTTCCGTGCGCGAGCCGGCGCTGGTGGCGCCAGGGATCGTCGGTGACGGTATAGACGCCGAAATAGCTGCGCACGCGCATGTCGGACAGGCTGTCGTGCAGCGTGCTCCAGCCGCCGAGCCCGACCATCAGCAGCGCCAGCACCGTCGCATAGGCCCAGCGCCAGCGCGTCACCAGCAGCCCGATCGCGAAGATGAAGCCGCCCCACAGCAGCGCGGCCCCCGCGAATTCGCCGGTCCATGTCCGGACGAGATGAAAGCTGGCGAACAGCGCGGTCAGGACGAACAGCGCCACCATAATGCGCGTCGCGCCGGCCGACAGATGCGTCCATTTCTCCCACGCCAGCAGCGGCGGCAGCGGCAGCAGCAGCGCCGCGGCGAGAACGAGCAGCGGATGCTCGTAGACCCAGTCGAACAGCAGCGGCGCCGCCAGCGCGGCGAACAGGCCGCCGAGCACCCCGCCCGCCGACATGACGAGATAGAAAAGCGTCAGATAGCGCGGCGCGGGGCGCAGGTCGTACAGATGCGCATGCAGCGCCGTCGCGACGACGAACAGCATCCCCAGGCTGGCGATCGCGATCAGCATCGCGGCGCCCCCCGTGCTGAGCAGCGCGAGTCCCCCGACCCCCAGCAGCACCGCCGGCGCGATGACGATGGCGATGCGCGCCGGCGCGCGCGGCGCAAAGGCGATGACGAAGCTCAGCAGATAGAGGCCCAGCGGCAGCACCCACAGCAGCGGCATCGCGACGATATCGGTGGTCAGGTGCGTCGTCGTCGACAGCATCAGCCCCGACGGCACCGCGGCGATCAGCAGCCAGCGAAGCTGGCGGCGCGCGGTCGGCCGCGCCTCGGCGCCGCCGCTGTCCCCGGCCATGTCCGCCCCGCCGCGCCAACGCGCCGCGGCGCTCGCCGCGACGAGCAGCACCAGCAGCGCATAGCCCGCGCTCCACCCCCAGCTCTGCACGGCGAGCGGCAGCGCCGGCTCGACGAGCGCGGGATAGCTGATCAGCCCGGCGAAGCTGCCCAGGTTCGACGCCGCATAGAGCATGTAGGGATCGCCCGCCCGCGGATCGGCGGCGAACCAGCGCTGCATCAGCGGCGCCTGCGCGGCGACCGCGAAGAAGACCGGGCCGATCGACGCCGCGAGCAGCAGCGGCACCCACAGCGCCTCCTGCCCCGGCGCGGGCGGCGGAAGCTGCGCGATGCCGATCGGCAGCCACAGCGCGGCCGCGAGCAGCAGCGCGATATGGATGGCCGCCTGCCGCCGCACCGCGAAGCGGCCGAGCCAGTGCGCATAGGCATAGCCGCCGAGCAGCAGCGCCTGATAGACGAGCATCGCGCTGTTCCACACCATCGGCGCGCCGCCGAGCCGCGGCAGCACCATCCGCGCGACCATCGGCTGGACGAGGAAAAGCAGGAAGCTGCCGACGAGGATCGTCAGCACGAACAGCCAGCGGCGCGGCGAGGCGACCGCGGTCATGCGCGGCACCGTATCAGGCGCCCAGCAGCCGCGCCGCGTGGAGCGCGTGATAGGTGAGCACGCCCGAAGCGCCGGCGCGGCGGAAAGCGAGCAGCGTTTCGAGGACCAGCGCGTCGCGCTCGCCCGCCCCGGCCGCCGCCGCGGCCTCGATCATCGCATATTCGCCCGACACCTGATAGGCGTAGACGGGCACGGCGAAGGCATCCTTCACCGCGCGCACCACGTCGAGATAGGGCAGGCCCGGCTTGACCATCACGCTGTCGGCGCCTTCGGCCAGATCCTGCTCGACCTCGCGCAGCGCCTCTTCGACATTGGCGGGGTCCATCTGATAGGTCTTCTTGTCGCCTTTCAGCAGCCCGCGCGATCCGACCGCGTCGCGGAACGGGCCATAGAAGGCCGACGCATATTTGGCCGAATAGGCCATGATCTGGACATGGCCGAACCCTTCGATCTCCAGCGCCTCGCGGATCGCGCCGACGCGGCCGTCCATCATGTCGCTGGGCGCGATGATGTCGGCGCCGGCGCGCGCCTGACACAGCGCCTGCCCGACCAGCACCTCGACCGTCTCGTCGTTGAGGACATAGCCCGCCTCGTCGATCAGCCCGTCCTGCCCGTGGCTGGTATAGGGGTCGAGCGCGACGTCGGTGAGCACGCCGATGGCGTCGCCGAGCGCATCCTTGACCGCCGCGGTCGCGCGACACATCAGATTGTCGGGGTTGAGCGCCTCGGCGCCGTCCTCGCTGCGCCGCTCGGGCTGGGTGTAGGGAAAGAGCGCGAGGCAGGGGATGCCGGCGGCGACCGCATCCTTGGCACGGTCGACGAGCCGGTCGACCGACCAGCGCGACACGCCCGGCAGGCTGGCGATCGGTTCCTCGGTCCCCTCGCCCTGGCAGACGAACAGCGGCCAGATCAGGTTCGACGGGGTCAGCTGATGCTCGCGCACCATCGCGCGGCTCCAGGCGGTGCGGCGGGTGCGGCGGAGGCGCAGATCGGGAAAGGCAGCGTGAGTCATGCGGGCGTCCATAGCGGCGCTTGGCCGCGCCGCAAAGCGCCGGATGACCCGTGCGGCCGGGAGGAAGAGGATTTTCCGCAGCGCACGGTTCAGGCGGCGACGACGATCTCTGGCTCGGCCTCGACCGGGAAATTCACCGATCGCGCGATGAAGCACATGGCATGCGCCTTGCGGTGGAGATCGCGCGCGAGCGCCGCGTCCGACGCGGCGTCGATCAAGACCCGCGGCCGCAGCACGACGGCGGTGAACTGCCCCGCGCCGCCGGGCTCCTCGATCATGGCGCCGTGCGCATCGTCCTCATAGGACAGGACATTGACGCCCGATTGCGAGCAAAGGCCCAGATACCAGAGCTTGTGGCACGCCGACAGCGACGCCACGAGCAGCTCTTCCGGATTCCACCGCGCTGGGTCGCCGCGAAAGGCGGGATCGGAAGACCCGGCGATCGGCGCTTTTCCCGGGGCCGCGATCTGATGATCGCGCCGGTAGCCGCGATAGGTCCGGGTCCCCGTCCCGTCGTTTCCGGTCCAGACGACGCGCACCTCATATCCATGCGTCTTCCCGCTCATCGCAGCCTCCCGATCGATACATCTCGCCTATAGGCGCCGCCGCGCTACAGCGACAGATACATCCGCATCAGGTTCGGGATTTCGGAGCGCTTGGAACATCCGGTCTTGGACAGGATGGACTTGATCTGGCTGTTGACCGTTTCCACCGAAACGCCCCGCACCTCGGCGATGCGGGAGGAGGACGCGCCTTCGATCAGCAGTTCCGCGATGCTCGTCTCGGCTTCGGTGAGCGCGAAGGTCCGACCCACCGCCCGGCGGTCGAGCATCGGCCGGTCGTCGTCGCGGATCATCAGCAAGGCCAGCGGCTCGAGAAAGCGGTTGTGGTCGCCTTCGGGCACCGGCGCGCATGCGATGCGGACGCGCCGGTCGCAGAGGCGCTGCACCATCACGCTGCCCGATTCGGGCGCGAACCGCCGCGCCGCCGCCGCGATCCGCATGTCCAGTTCGGCCTGCGCCTCGCGGCACGACAGGCGCAGCCGCCCGTCGCGCGCGCCGACGACATCGCCCCGCGACAGCATCGCCTCGGCCTTGCGGCCGGCGGCGACGATCTTTCCGTCGGCCTGGCACAGGATCGTCGCCGGGCCGGCCTGCTCGATCGCGTTCGTGCTCAGCGATGCGGCGCGCCCTTCCAGCTGGATCGACAGGTCGACGGCCTTGGCGAAATGCGGAAGCAACCGCGCCATCAGGCCCGATTCGTTCGGCCCCAGTCCCTGCTGCCTGCGATGGTGAAAGAGGTTGAGATTGCGCAGCCTGCCCCCTTCGCGGAACAGGACGCCGCTGCTGACGAAGTGACCGTCATATTTCGCGAAAAACTCGTTGTAGAGGGGATCGCGGCGGCGGTCGTGGTCCGACAGATATTCATGGTCCGTCACCACATGCCCGGCATCCGCGCGCAGCATGGCGGCAAGGCCATGATTCGTCGCCGGGTCCATGCCGCCGATGGCCAGGAAATCCATCACGTCGGCTTCGCCGACGCCCGGTGCCACCATCGGATTGAAGCGGGTCGGCCCGAACGAAAGCAGCTGGGCGCTGGTCGCGTGGCACAGCGACGCGAGCGACGTCAGCGCATCGGCCCAGCGCGCCGGCTCGAACGGCGCCTGGGCCAGGGCCTCGCGCGTTTCCAGATACCCCCTCGCATCCATCTGCGCAGATTAGGAAAATGGCGCGCGCTGTCAAATTACGGACGCCCTCCGCCGCCCCCGGAAGGCCGGCAATCTCCCCATTAGTGGTGATGCCCCCCGCAAACGGCCCCGCTACGGCGCTTCGACGAGGAAAAAGCCGCTTCGGCGGCGCAACGAACGGATGACGGGGGCAAGACATGATTCTTTCGCTGAAACAGAAATTTCTCATTTCTTCGGCCTTCCTGGTCCCGGCCGCCGCGGCGCAGGCCCAGACCGTCGGCATCGTCAACGATCAGGCCGCGCGCCTGTCGATCGACGTCGGCCCGGCAGAGACCGTCTGCGGCGACGGGATCGGCATCCTGGCGAACAATGGCCCCGTCGACGTGACCAACGCCGGGGCGATCTGCGGCAACGGGACGAGCGGCAGCAACGACAGCCCCGACGGGGGCATCGTCCTCCGCGCCGGTTCGTCGCACATCGTGAACAGCGGGACGATCAACGCAACGATGTTCGGCATCGCCACCGATGCCTATTACAATGCTGAAACCGACAGTTTCGAATCGAACGCCCCGCGGACCCGCGTCGAGAACAGCGGACAGATTATCGGCAGCCAGAACGACGGCATCCGCCTGTTCGGCGGCGGCAGCGTCACCAACAGCGGCTCGATCCAGGGCCAGTGGGGACCGCTCACCGACGGCGTCTCGATGCTGGCGTCGGCCCTGACGCCGGGCGAAGCGGTCACCCTCGACAATGCGGCGGGCGGGACGATCGCGGGCGCGCGGTTCGGCGCCATCCTCAGCGGTCCGTCCACCATCGACAACGCCGGCACGATCAGCGGCGGCGAGGCAGCCATCACGGTGCAGAGCGACCCGATCCTCGGCGGCACGGCATCGATCCGCAACGGCGGCACGCTGACCGGCGGCGACGGCGTCCGCGTCGGCGGCCTGCTCGAACAGGCGCTGATCGACAACAGCGGCACCATCTCGGGCACGGACGCCCATGGCATCGTCAACGATCAGCCCGGCCTGCTGGTCGTCGACAATCGCGCCGCGGGGCAAATTTCGGGTGCCCGGTCCGCGATCGTCGCGCGCGGCGGCGGCGTCACCGTCACCAACGAGGGCGTCATCCGCGGCAACGGTGCCGATGCGGGCAATACCACGCCCGACGGCGGCGTCATCCTGCTGGCGGGATCGTCGTCGATCGTCAACGGCGGCACGATCAGCGGCGCGACATTCGGGATCGCGACCGACGCCTATTACAATGCGGCGACCGACAGCTTCGAATCGAATGCGGGGGCCACGTCGATCCGCAACAGCGGGACGATCATCGGCGAGGCGAATGACGGCATCCGGCTGATGGGGGGCGGCACCGTCGTCAACAGCGGCACGATCCGCGGCGTGTCGGGATCGCTGACCGACGGCGTCTCGATGCTCGCTTCGGCCCTGCGGCCGGGCGAGATCGTCAGCCTCGACAATGCGGCCAGCGGCCTGATCACGGGCGACCGTTTCGGCGCCATCCTCTCCGGCCCGTCCGCCATCGCCAACGCCGGCACGATCAGCGGTGGGGTGGCGGCCATCGCCGTCCAGAGCGACCCGGTCCTCGGCGGAGCGGCGGCGATCCGCAACAGCGGCACGCTGACCGGCGCCGACGGCGCCACCTTCGGCGGCATCCTGGAGCAGGCGTCGCTCGAAAACAGCGGCACCATCACCGGAACGGCCGGGTCCGGCATCGCGAACAACCAGTCGGGCGCGCTGACGATCGACAATCGGGCCGGGGGCACGATCACCGGCGCGATGTCGGGCGTGCTGGCGCGGCTGGGGGCTGTGGATATCGCCAACAGCGGCACGATCCGCGGCAACGGCGCCGCGGCATCCGACGCCGGCGTCTTCGTCTCCGCAGGCGAATCGCGCATCGTCAACGAGGGCGTCATTTCGGGCGCGGGCGGCGGCATCGTCGCGGGCGATTTCCGCGAGCCGGGCACGAACGACCTCATTGTTTTTGCGGCGGCGACCGAGGTCGCGAACAGCGGCACCATAGCCGGCGAAAGCAACGACGGGCTTCGCCTGATGGGCGGCGGCAGCGTCACCAACAGCGGCACGATCAGCGGCACCGGCGCCAGCCTTGCCGACGGCATCTCGATCTTCCGCCACGATGCGCAGGCGCAGGCCGATTATGTCGCGCAGGTCACCAACGCCGCCGCCGGCACGATCATCGGCGAGCGGTTCGGCATCATCCTGTCGGGCGGCGGCACGATCGCCAACGCCGGCACCATCGACGGCACGGTCGGCGGCGTGCTGGTGCAGGGCGATGCGGGCGGGCCCGACGGCTTCACCGCGAGCATCGTCAACAGCGGCACGATCGCCAGCGCCGACGGCGCGGCGCTGATCAGCTTCGTCCGGGCGACCGTCGAGAATAGCGGCACGCTGCGCGGCGGCGCAGGCGTCGCCATCGAACTCGGCGACTATGACGACAAGGTGACATTGCGCACGGGCAGCGCGATCACCGGCGCGATCGAAGCGGGGGCAGGCACCGACACGCTCGCTCTCGAAGGCGACATATTGGAACTCACGACCGCGCAGATGCTCGGCGCCGCGCATGATTTCGAGATATTGAACGTCGACGCGGGCTATTGGTCGACCTCGGGGGCGGTCGGCGCCTTCGATACCGTGTCGATCGGCGCGGGCGCAGCCCTGCACATCAACGAAGCCGCCGGGGCGAACCCGATCGGTGCCGCGTCGGTGGCGAACGCCGGACGGCTCGTGCTCGATTTCGACGACGATGCCGCACTATCCGGCTTCGCGGACATCGCCATGACGGGAACCGGCGCAGTCGAGCTCGTCGGCGACGCCGTGCTCACGCTGGACACCGCCAACATGGCCCACAGCGGCGGCACGACGGTTGCGAACGGCGGGCTCGTCCTGACCGGACAGCTCGCCGGCGACGTCCGGACACAGGGCGACGGCGTCTTCACGCTCGGCGCGGGCGGCACCGAAGGAAGCTTTGCGGGCTCCATCGTCAACGATGGCCGCTTCGTCTTCGACCGGTCCGACAGCTATGATTTCCTCGGCGCCTTTTCGGGCAGCGGCATCCTCGACAAGCGCGGCGCCGGCACGCTGGCCTTCCTCGGCGATTACAGCTTTCAGGGCGTCACCAACATCTTCGGCGGCTCGGTCCGCATCGGCGGCGTCATCGCGCCGGAAACGCAGTTCGACCTCGGCGCCGAGGGGACGCTCGACATCACCGGTACGGATCAGGTGATCGGCGGCCTGTCGGGCGAGGATCATTCGCAGGTCGTCGTCGGCGCCAACCAGTTGACCGTCGACCAGAGCGACGACAGCAGGTTCGGCGGCACGATTTCGGGGACCGGCGGCCTCGTCAAGACCGGCGCCGGGACGCTGAACCTGACCGGCGACAATGTCTACACCGGGCCGACGACGATCAACGGCGGCACGCTCGCGGTCAACGGTTCGATCGCCTCGCCGGTGACGATCAATGCGGGCGGCGTGCTCGGCGGCAACGGCACGGTCGGTTCGACCACCGCGCTCGCGGGCGGCATCATCGCGCCCGGCAACTCGATCGGGCGCCTGACGGTCGCCGGCGACCTCGCGTTCGCGGCCGGGTCGACCTATGAGGTCGAGGCCAATGCCGCGGGCGAGGCCGATCGGATCGACGCGACGGGCCGGGTCACGATCAGCGCCACGGCGAAGGTCGCGGTGCTGGCGGAGAGCGGCGATTACCGGCCGCGCACCGACTATGTCATCCTGACCGGCGCGGGCGGCGTCGAGGGACGCTTCGGATCGGTGACGTCGAACCTCGCCTTCCTCGATCCGCTGCTGCGCTATGGCGCCGATCGCGTGACGCTGTCGCTCTATCGCAACGACATCGGTTTCGCCGACGTCGCGCTGGGGTTCAACCAGACGGGCGTCGCCGCGGCCATCGAATCGCTCGGTTTCGACAATCCCCTGTTCGAGGCGGTGCTCGTGCAGAGCGCGGCGACCGCCCAGACGGCCTATACCGAGCTGTCGGGCGAGCTGCTTTCGGGCGCGGTCAGCGGGCTGACCGACGAGAGCCGCCATCTGCGCGGCGCCCTGCTCGGCCTTCCCGTCCCGGACGAAGGCGGCCTGTTCGTGTGGGGATCGGCCTTCGGCGGCTGGGGCGATTTCGATGCCCGCGGCGGCCAGCGCGCGATGGACACCGATCACAAGGGGCTGGTCGCCGGCGTCGGCATCGGCGGCAACGGCTTCGCGGCGGCGCTCTCCGCGGGCATCGGCAACTCCGATTTCCGGCAGGGCGGGCGCGGCGACCATGCGGACGTCGACAGCAAATATCTGGCGCTCCATGCCCGCTACGGCACCGGCACGGGCTTCAGCGGCGCGCTCGGGGTCAGCTATGGCTGGCACGCCATCGACACCAGCCGCACCGTCACCGTCGCGCCGCTCGCCCAGACGCTGACCTCCGGCCGCGACGCCGACACGCTCCAGCTCTTCGGCGAAATGGGATATGATCTGGCGGCGGGCGGCGCCGCGATCACGCCCTTCGCGCGCCTCGCCCATGTCCGCACCCGCAGCGACGATTTCGCGGAGACGGGCGGCAGCGGCGCGCTCGCCGTCGCCGACGCCGGGCAGGACACCAGCTTCCTCAGCCTCGGCGTCCGCGGGCGCCTCAACGCCGACGCGCCGGGCTTTCAGCCCTATGCGTCGCTGGCGTGGAACCGCGCGTTCGGCGACCGCGCGGCGCTGGCGAACGGCCGGTTCGTCGCGGGCGGACCATCGTTCGCGATCCGCGGCAGCGCGATCCCGAAGAATGCGGCGGAGGTCGAGGCCGGCTTCGACTATCGCGCGGGCGGCTTCCACATCGGCGCGGCCTACAGCGGCGCCCTCGCCTCGGGCCGCCAGAGCCACGGCGCGCGGATCACGGCGCGGATCGCCTTCTGACCGGGATCGTCGGCCCGCACGCGGCGCATCGGCTTCGTGCGGGTCCTTTCGTTCAGCGCAGCGCCCGGATCTCGTCGTCGCGGCCGGTCATTTCCCAGCGGATGAGCGAGATCGGGATCGACCCGGCGGCGCGGAAACGGTCGTGGAAGGATTTGATGTCGAACCTGTCGCCTTCCTGCATCGCGACGTCGGCGAGCAGTTTCTCGAGCTCGACCTTGCCCATGTAATAGCCGATGCCATAGCCGGGCTGGCGCAGATAAAGCTCGATATCGAACTGCGCCACCGCGTCGCCGGGCTCCATCCACTTCGGCGTGCGCGCGATCAGCGAGGCGTTGGCCTGCTTCCAGGTCCATTCGTTCGCCTGCATCTTCAGCTCGGGCAGGATGCGCGCGGCGCGCTTCGCGCCCAGGATATAGTCGATCTCGCGCGTCTTGGGCCGGTCCTCGAGCAGCCCGGCCTGCAGGATCATCTCTTCCAGATAAAAGGCCCAGCCCTCGTTGCGCAGGCCGTTGACGAAGAACAGGCGCGGCTTGCCGCGGATCGGCCGCGTGTCGCGCGCCGCCTGCAGCGCGTCGAAGGCGTGGCCGGGCAGGTTGTGCGCGCGCAGCGGGCGCCCGTCGCGGAACTCCGCCTGGAAGAAGAAATGGAGATGCAGCGGCGGATCGAACAGCCCCGGCTTGGCCGGGTCCTTCTCGAACGGGAACTGATACGGCCCCTCCTCGGGATCGTGCTGCACATAATCGGGGATCGTCACCCAGTCGCCGTCGCGCAGGAATTTCAGCAGATCCTCGTCCTCGGCCTTGCGCTTGGCATCGAATTCGGCGCGCGTCTGCACCGGCTCGGGCATCGCGATATTGCGGTTGCGATGCTCCTCGATCTTCAGGAAGGCCACCTGCCGCTGATATTCGCGCTCGCCGATCACGGCGATGTCCTCGGGCGTATAGGGCAGCAGCAGGACGTTCTTCAGATACCAGGCATAATTGTCCCGGCCGACGCCGCCGTGCGCCGGAAGCCCCGCCTCGATGCTTTCGAGCCACGCCTTGAACTCCGCGGCGGCGGCCTGCGCCCGCTTCGCCGGCGCGACCAGCGCGGGCTGCACCTGCGCCGCCCGCGCCGCGAGCTCGCCATAGACGTTCACCTCGACCTGCTTCTGCGCGATTCCCAGCCGGGCAAGGTCGCCGCGCGGCTCGGTCAGGTTGACGCGCGCCTGGCGCAACGCTTCGGGCACGGCGTTCAGCCGCGCCGCGAACTCGGCCAGCTTGTCCTTGGGCAGCGGCAGTTTCGGGATCGCGATCGCGCCGTGCATCTTCGGCCCGAAGCCGAGGTTGGTGGTGCTGTAGAAAGCGGGGTCGCGCTTCCACGGCTGAACGACGCGGTGCTGGAATTCCAGCCCGCGCATTTCCGCGAGCACGACCATGTAATCGACGCGCTCGGACACCGGCCAGCCGCTGTCGTCGATCGCCGCGAGCCGGGCCTGGAACCGCTTCAGCTCCTCATATTGCTTCGCCATCGCCGGCGGCGAATAATCGGGGACGCCCTTCACCATCGGCGGCGGCACGAAGGCGCGGAACGCGTCGTAGAGCGCGACGAGCGCCGCATGGTCCGGGCGCGCGGCCTGGTCCTGCGCGGCGAGCGGCGCCGCCGCGGCAAGCGACAGCAGCGGCATCGCGGTCAGCGCGGCGGCGAGGTGAAGCGTCTTTCTCATGGCATGTCCCTTTCGTCCTTCCGTCGCGGCGCGCACGGCCGGGGCTACAGCGTGTTGAAGAAGCGGGTGAGCCGGTCCATCGCCTCGCTTACGCGCGCTTCCGATTCCGATCCGAAACAGATGCGCAGGTGGCCTTCGCCGCTCGGGCCGTAAAAGCTGCCCGATTCGACGACGACATGCGCCTCCTGCAGGATCGCCATCGCAAGCTCCTGCGAACCGCGCCCGGTGCCGCTGATGTCGGGAAAGGCATAGATGGTGCCCTCGGGCTCGGCGCAGGTCACGCCCGGCATCTGGTTGAGCGCCTGGACGACGATGTCGCGCTTGCGCCGGTCGGCCTCGACCAGCGCGTGCATCGCGTCCTGCGGCCCCTCCACGGCGGCGCGCGCGCCCTCCTGGACGAAGACGTTGACGTGCGTCACGTCGGTCATGGTGATGCGCAGGATCGCGGGCATCAGGCGGGCGTCGGCGGTCAGATAGCCGACCCGCCAGCCGTCCATCGAATAGGCCTTGGTGAAGGCGAAGCAGGTGATGGTGCGCTCGCGCATCCCCGGCAGGCTCGCGATGCTGACATGCTGCGCCTGGTCATAGGTGATATATTCATAGACCTCGTCCGACAGCACGAGCAGATCGTGCGCGATCGCCAGGTCCGCGACCGCCTGAAGCTCGGCGCGGCTATAGACGCGGCCGGTCGGGTTGGCGGGGTTGATCAGCACGATCATCCGGGTCCTGTCGGTGATCTTCGCCGCGATCTTCTCTTTCGAGATCGCGAAATTGTCGGCCTTGTCGAGCTCGGCGATCACCACCTTGCCGCCGGCGAGTTCGGTCTTGCCGACATGCTGCGGATAATAGGGATCGAGCAGGATGACCTCGTCGCCCGGATCGATCGCGGCCATGAACGCGGCGAACGACGCATGCGTCAGCCCGTTCGTCACCAGCACCTCGTCGACGCCGTAATCGAGGCCGTTGAAGCTGCGCAGCTTTTCGACCAGCGCCTGCCGGAACGACAGCGTGCCGCGGAAATCGCCATAGTGGACGATGCCCGCGTCGAGCGCCGCCTTCGCCGCTTCCTTGATATGCACCGGCGTGTCGGCGTGCGGCCGTCCGAATTCGAGGTGGATCAGGTCGGCGCCCTGCGCATCGAGCTTCGCCGCCTCGTCATACATGCCGAAGCTTTTCTTCGATCCCGTCGTCAGACGCTGTGCCGGCCACTTCATCATCATGCCTCCGATGCTGTCCATACACGTGAATAATTGCATGATATATGATATTTCAAGCTTAAAATTTTAGGCTTGAAGCTTTTCCGGCATGGGCTTAGGAATCGCCGCATCGTCAACGGTAGGGAGTCGTTCGCAGTGAAGATCGCATGCGTGGGCGGCGGCCCGGCCGGCCTCTATTTCGCCATCTCGATGAAGCTGCGCGACCCCGCGCACCAGGTCGACGTGTTCGAGCGCAACCGCGCCGACGACACCTTCGGCTGGGGCGTGGTCTTTTCCGACCAGACGGTCGAGAATCTGATGGCGAACGATCCCGTCAGCGGGGCGACGATCCGCGACGAATTCGCGCATTGGGACGACATCGACGTCCATATCCACGGCGAATGCATCCGGTCGACCGGGCACGGCTTCATCGGCATCGGCCGCAAGCGGCTGCTCCGCATCCTGCAGGACCGCGCCCGCGAACTGGGCGTCCGCTTCCATTTCGAAACCGAGATGGGGCCCGATCTCGCCGACTGGGTCGATTACGACCTCGTCATCGCCGCCGACGGCGCCAACAGCCGCATCCGCGACGCCTATGCCGAACATTTCGACGTCGACATCCAGACCCGCCGCAACCGCTATATCTGGCTCGGCACGCACAAGACGTTCGACGCCTTCACCTTCGCCTTCGAGCAGCTCGAAGAAGGCTGGGTGTGGGCGCACGCCTATCGCTTCGACGACAATCTCTCGACCTTCATCGTCGAGATGGCGCCCGAAACGTGGGAAAGGCTGGGCCTCGACCGGCAGGCCCCCGACGAGGCGATCGCGTGGAGCGAGCGCGTGTTCGCCAGATATCTCGACGGTCACAAGCTGATGTCGAACGCGTCGCATCTGCGCGGTTCGGCCGCGTGGCTCAATTTCCGGCGCATCATCACCGGCCAGTGGTCGCACGACAAGTTCGTCCTGCTCGGCGACGCCGCGCACACCGCGCATTTCTCGATCGGGTCAGGAACCAAGCTGGCGCTCGAGGACGCGATCAAGCTTGCCGAGGTGCTCAACCGCCCGGGTCTCGCCCGCGCGCAGGCGCTGGAGGAATATCAGGCCGAACGCAGCATCGAGGTGCTGAAGCTGCAGAACAGCGCGCGCAACTCGACCGAATGGTTCGAGACGCTCGACCGCTACCTGCCTTTCCAGCCGATCCAGTTCGCTTACTCGCTGCTCACCCGCTCGCAGCGCGTCAGCCACGAAAATCTGCGCCTGCGCGACAAGCGCTGGCTCGAAAGCGTCGAACGCTGGTTCCAGGCGCAGGCGCCCGGCGGCCGCAACGACAGCGCGCCGCCGATGTTCGCCCCCTACAAGCTGCGCGACATGCAGCTCGAAAACCGCATCGTCGTGTCGCCGATGGCGATGTATTCGGCGGTCGACGGCACGCCGGGCGATTTCCATTTCGTCCACTACGGCGTTCGCGCGCAGGGCGGCGCGGGGCTGGTCTATACCGAGATGACCTGCGTCTCGCCCGAGGCGCGGATCACCCCGGGCTGCCCCGGCATGTACGCGCCCGAGCACGCCGCCGCGTGGCGCCGCATCACCGAGTTCGTCCACCGCGAGAGCAAGGCGAAGATATGCCTCCAGCTCGGCCATTCGGGCGCCAAGGGATCGACGAAGATCGGCTGGGAAGGGATGGACGAGCCGCTCGACGAGGGCAACTGGCCGCTGATCGCCGCGTCCGACGTGCCGTGGAGCGGATCGAACCAGACGCCCCGTCCGATGACGCGCGCCGACATGGACATGGTACGCGACCAGTTCGTCGCGGCGACGCGCATGGCGATCTACGCCGGCTTCGACATGGTCGAGATGCACGCCGCGCACGGCTATCTCCTGTCGAGCTTCATCACGCCGCTCCAGAACCGGCGCACCGACGAATATGGCGGCAGCCTCGAAAACCGGCTGCGCTTCCCGCTCGAGGTCTTCGCCGCGATGCGCGAGGCGTGGCCCGCCGAACGGCCGATGTCGGTCCGCATCTCGGCGACCGACTGGATGGGCGACGCCGGGGTGACGCCCGACGAGGCGGTGCTGATCGCCGAGGCCTTCCGCGCCGCGGGCGCCGACCTGATCGACGTGTCCGCCGGCCAGACCTGGGCCGATTGCAAGCCCGTCTATGGCCGCATGTTCCAGACTCCCTTCGCCGACCAGGTCCGCAACGAGGCGCGCGTGTCGACGATGGCGGTCGGCAACATCTTCGAACCCGACCATGTCAATTCGATCCTTGCCGCCGGCCGCGCCGATCTCGTCGCGCTCGGGCGCCCGCACATGATCGATCCGATGTGGACGCTGCGCGCCGCGGCGCAGCACGACTATCGCGGCGCCGCGGTGCCCTCCCCCTATCTGAACGGGATGAGCCAGCTCGCGCGCAACATGAAGCGTGCGGCCGAACAGGAAGCCGCCCTGCGGGGCTGAGGCGGGAGGAGCCCCAATGCGTTTGCAGGACGTGCATGCCGTCATCACCGGGGGCGGATCGGGAATCGGTGCCGCCATCGCACGGGCGCTCGCGGCCGAAGGTGCGCGGCTGACGCTGATCGGGCGCAGGCGCGACGCCCTCGAAGCGACGGCGGCCTCGCTGCCCCACGCGCATGTCGCCCCCGCTGACGTCGCCGATCGCGCGGCGGTGGAGGCGGCGTTCGACAGCGCGCGCGGCGCCCATGGACCGATTTCCATTCTCGTCAACAACGCCGGGATCGCGCCGAGCGCGCCATTCGCCCGCGTCACGGCCGAAGCATGGCGCGGCGCGATGGCGATCAATCTCGACGCCCTCTTTCATTGCTGCCAGGCGGCGCTGCCCGACCTGCTGGCGGCGCCCGCCGGACGGATCGTCACCGTCGCCTCGACCGCGGGGGTGAAGGGCTATGCCTATACCGCGCCCTATGTCGCATCGAAGCATGGCGCGATCGGCCTGATGCGCGCGCTCGCGATCGAATATGCGGCGACCGGCCTCACCGCCAACGCGGTCTGCCCGGGCTTCACCGACACCGACATCGTCGGACAGGCGGTCGCCAATATCCGGGCGAAGACCGGCCGCAGCGAAACCGAGGCGCTGGCCGAACTGACGCGCTTCAACCCGCAGCGGCGGCTCATCGACCCCGTTGAGGTCGCGGAGGCGGTGCTGTGGCTCTGCCTGCCCGCCAGCCGGTCGGTGACCGGGCAGGCGGTGATGGTCGCGGGTGGAGAGGTGATGTGACCGCCCCCGCCGCGATCCGCGAAAAGCACGATGGCGCGATGGGCGCGCACGGCAACGTCCGCCTCTGGCTGCGGCTGCTGACCTGCGCGACGGTGATCGAAAAGCGCATCAAGCGCCGTTTCGCCGACCGGTTCGGCGTCACCCTGCCGCGTTTCGACGTCATGGCCGCGCTCGACCGCCATCCCGAAGGCATGACGATGGGGCAGTTGTCGCAGGCGCTGCTGGTTTCGAACGGCAATGTCACCGGCGTCGTCCAGACGCTCGCCCGCGACCGCTATGTCAGCATCGCCCCGTCGCCGACCGACGGCCGCGCGTCGATCGTCCGCCTGACGCAACAGGGGCGCGAATGCTTCGCCGGTCTCGCCGACGCGCACCACGACTGGATCGACGCGATGCTCGCGGGGCTCAGCCGCGACCAGCGCACGGCACTCTATGATCTGCTCGGCGCGCTCAAGCACTCGCTGGCCGCCGACACTGGAAAGGAAGAGGCATGAATCCCGAAAGCTTTTCGCCCGAACATTTCGGCTGGCGGTTCGACGCCGGCGTCGCCACGGTCACGCTCAACCGCCCCGAACGCAAGAATCCGCTGACCTTCGAAAGCTACGCGGAACTGCGCGACACCTTCCGCGCGCTCGTCTACGCGCCCGCGGTCAAGGCGGTGGTCGTCATCGGCGCCGGCGGCAACTTCTCGTCGGGCGGCGACGTGCACGAAATCATCGGGCCGCTCACGAAGATGGCGATGCCCGAACTGCTTCAATTCACGCGAATGACCGGCGATCTCGTCAAAGCCATGCGCACATGCCCGCAACCGATCATTGCCGCGATCGACGGCATCTGCGTCGGTGCCGGCGCGATCATGGCGATGGCGTCGGACATGCGCATCGCGACCCCGGCGGCAAAGACCGCCTTCCTGTTCACGCGCGTCGGCCTCGCCGGGTGCGACATGGGCGCCTGCGCGATCCTGCCGCGCATCATCGGCCAGGGCCGCGCGTCGGACTTGCTCTACACCGGCCGGATGATGGGTGCCGAGGAAGGCGAACGCTGGGGCTTCCACAACCGTCTCGTCGAACCCGACGCGCTGCTCGACGAGGCGCTCGGCCTCGCCCGCTCGCTCGCCAGCGGCCCCACCTTCGCGCACGGCATCACCAAGACGCAGCTCAACACCGAATGGGCGGTCTCGGTCGAAACCGCGATCGAGATGGAGGCGCAGGCGCAGGCGATCTGCATGGCGACCAACGATTTCCGCCGCGCCTTCGAGGCGTTCGCGGACAAGCGCAGCCCCGAATTCGCGGGCGACTGATGGCCGACCGCAGCTTCCTCGACTGGCCGTTCCTCGACGACGGTCACCGCCGCCTCGGCCGCGAGCTCGACGACTGGTGCGCGGCGAACGTCGCGCACGCCCATTCGGAAGATGTCGACGGCGAATGCCGCGCGCTGGTCCGCGCGCTCGGCGACGCCGGCTGGCTGCGCTACTGCGTCCCCACCGCCTATGGCGGGATGCACGACACGCTCGACATCCGCTCGCTCGCGCTGATCCGCGAAACGCTGGCGCGCCATTCGGGCCTCGCCGACTTCGCCTTCGCGATGCAGGGGCTCGGGTCGGGCACGATCAGCCTGTTCGGGACCGAGGCGCAGAAGCGCGCCTATCTGCCCGACGTCGCGGCGGGGCGGAAGATTGCGGCCTTCGCGCTCACCGAGCCCGCCTCAGGCTCCGATGTCGCGTCGATGGAGACGACCGCGACCCGCACCGGCGACGGCTATCGCGTCGACGGCGCCAAGACCTATATCTCGAACGGCGGCATCGCTGACTATTATGTCCTGTTCGCCCGCACCGGCGAGGCGCCCGGCGCAAAGGGCGTGTCGGCCTTCATCGTCGATGCCGACACCCCCGGCCTCGCGGTGACCGAGCGCATCGCCGTCATCGCGCCGCATCCGCTCGCCACCCTGACCTTCACCGGCATGGCACTGCCCGAAACCGCGCTGCTCGGCGAATCTGGACGCGGCTTCGCCGCCGCGATGGCGACGCTCGACATCTTCCGCACCACCGTCGGCGCCGCCGCGCTCGGCTTCGCGCGCCGCGCGCTCGACGAGGCGACTGCGCGCGCGCGGGTCCGCAAGCTGGGCGCGGGCACGCTCGCTGACAATGCGGTGACGCAGGCGAAGCTCGCTGAAATGGTGCTCGACGTCGACACCTCGGCGCTGCTCATCTACCGCGCCGGCTGGCTCCGCGACGTGCGCGGCGAGCGCAACACACGCGAGGCGGCGCTCGCCAAGCTGCACGCCACCGATAGTGCACAGCAGGTGATCGACAAGGCGGTGCAGATGTTCGGCGGCCTCGGCGTCACCGTCGGCACACCGGTCGAGGCACTCTATCGCGAGGTGCGGGCGCTGCGCATCTACGAGGGCGCGTCGGAGGTGCAGAAGGTCGTCATCGCACGCCAGCATCTCGCCCAGAGCGTGCCCTGATGTTCCACACCAGCCTGCCGCTGCGCTTCGCACACTGCGACCCCGCGGGCATCGCTTTCTATCCGCGCTATTTCGAGCTGTGCGATGCGGCGATCGAGGACTGGACCGCAGCGGTGCTGGGGATCGACCGCCGCACGCTGCATCTCGACATGCGGCTCGGCCTGCCGACGGTCAGCCTGCACGCCGAATTCGCGACGCCGAGCCGCCTCGGCGACCGGCTCGATTTCACCGTCGCGGTCACGCGGGCCGGCCGCAGTTCGGTCGATCTGGCCGTCGCCATCGCCTGCGCGGGCCAGCCCCGCTTCTCCGTCCGCTACACCCAGGTGCTCATCGATCTGGCGCAGGGCCGCTCGCGCCCCTGGCCGCCCGAGCTTCTCGACCGTCTGAACAAGGAAATATCATGACCGCTCATCAAGCATTGCTCCCCCCCGGCTGGAAGCGGCCGCGCGGTTACGCCAACGGCGTCGCGGCGACCGGCCGCATGGTCTTCACCGCCGGCGTGGTCGGCTGGGATGCCGAGGAACGCTTCGTCAGCCCCGACCTCGCGGGCCAGTTCCGCCAGGTCCTGGCCAACACGCTGGCGATCCTCGCAGAGGCCGGCGCGGGCCCCGAGCATATCGTGCGCATGACCTGGTATGTGACGAGCCGCGACGAATATCTCGCCAGCCTGCCCGCGATCGGCGAAGCCTATCGCGACCTGATCGGCCGCAACTTCCCCGCGATGGCGGTGGCCGAGGTCGTGGCGCTGGTCGAGGCCGAAGCGAAGATCGAGATCGAGACGATCGCGGTCGTCCCCGAAGCGTGAATCGAGCCCTCCCCTTCGGGGGAGGGCTGGATCGGCCGCTATTTCACCAGCAGGATGCGGCTCGCCGGGGGCGCGGTCCATTCGAAGCCGCGCGCGGTCACCACGCCATTGTCCTCGAGCGGAATCTTGATCTTGCGCTCGCCCCATTCGGGAACGGGGGTATAGAGAAACAGCTCGATCGACAGGAAATTGCCGGGCCGCAAAGCATAGGTCATGCGCAGCGGGTTGAAATCCGCCATCGAAGGCCCCGATCCATGCCCCCAGTCGCCGACCGAATGGCTGCCGATCACCACGTCCGAATATTTCGGGTCGGGACTCGGATCGTCGTAGCGGCCGAGCGCAAGCCCCGGCGTCTGCGCGACGCGGCGGTTGACCGCCGCCAGCGCCTCGCCCGCGGTCACGCCCGGGCGGATCGCGTCGAGGATCATCCGCCGTATCTCCATCGCCTTGTCGAAGGCGCGCTGCACCCCCGGCGGCGGCGCATTCTCGCCGGGTTTCAGCACATAGGCCATACGCTTCATGTCGGTGTAGGCGAGCAGATAGTTGACGCCCCAATCCATGGTGATGAGGTCGCCCGGCTGGATCATGTGATCGCCCGACGTCGGCCCGCGTTCGCCCGGCCCCAGCACATAGATGCTGGGCAGGCCGAAGCTATTGTCCAGCCCCTGCCGGTGCAATTCCTCCATCATCCACCAGGCGACGTCGCCGGTCGTCGTGTGGCCCGGCCGGATCACCTCGTTCGATAGCGCCCGTTCGGCGATGGTCCGCGAATATTCGCCGGCGCGCGCAAAGGCCGCGATCTCGGTGGCGCTGTGCCGCGAGCGGAAATCGGAGACGAGCTTTTCGGCGGAGACCAGCCGCGCCGCCAGATCGGGACCCAGCGCCGCGCGAAGCGCTTCGTGAAGCGAATGGCTGAGCCCGTCGGCGGTGCCGATCTCGGTCGCGACGTTGATGCCGATGCGCGCGGGCACCCGCGCCTCGACAAAGGCGCGCAGGTCCGACGGCGGCCCCTTGATGTCATAGAGCGGACACTGGTCGAACGCCGCGCCGCCGATGCCCAGCGCCGCCCGCTCGATCCGCCCGCCGCCGCGGTCGGTGAAGATATAATAGCCGATGTCGCCGACATAGCCGCCGCCTAGCATCGCCGCATTAGGATCGTCATGCCCTTCGCGCGACGCGACGATCCACATGTCGATGCCGTTCTCGCGCATCGCCTCCGGCAGGATCAGGTCGAGTTTGTCCTTGCGGATCTGGCATAGCTGGTCCCAGCGCTGTTTCGCTTCCTGCGCCGGGGCGGGAACCGCGACCACCGCCGACAGCATCGTCAGCATTCCCATCGTCCGCACCAGCCGATTCGCCCGCATCGCCACCCTCCTCCTGTATTGCGTGCCGTCCCGCGGAAGCGGCCGTTCGGCTCAGCGCGACTTATATATTCATATTCACGCGATTAGTGTCAATTTATCCACCACGGAAAGGACCACGTGATGCCGTGGCGGGCGTCACCGACTACTATGGGAAAAAAGAACGGCAGTCGTAACGGCAAGGGAGGAGATCGAGGGCCGTCTCGCAATCCTTCCCGGCGCCGGCGCGGGCACCCAACAGACGATTTCGGAACCGCCCCCTCATAACCAAGTGCAAATACATATGTTTTCGGCTAATTCGAGCGCCATGAGCGTTCCGCCGTGACGGAACGGCTTGATCCTACAGGGCATTTGGGGAACACATGAACGCAAGGTCGACGAGGAAATCGACGGACAAATTGGGGGGCGAAATGGAAAATCGTGGCGATTACGACCCGAGCAGTCCGACGTTTCGCCTGGAGAATTCGCCATTCTATCTGATGGCGCACGCCGATTTCAAATATCATGAGGATATGGACAAGGTGCTGCATAAGCACGGCGTGTCCAAGCCCGTCTATCGCGTCATGACGGTGCTGCGCGAGCGTCAGCCCGCAAGCATCGGCGCGATCGCGGAAGCCGCCCTGACCAAGCGGTCGACGATCAGCCGGATCATCGACCGGATGATCGAACAGGGGCTCGTGACGACCGAGCCCAATCCCGAGGATAACCGCGTCACCGAAGTCACGCTGACGCCCGCGGGCCAGCAGACGCTGCGCAAGCTGACTCCGATCGTCGGGCGCCAGTTCACGCGCGCGATGGACGGCATCAGCAACCGCGACCTCGCCCACCTGCTGCGCACGCTTCAGAAGATCAGCGCCAACCTCAGCAAACTGCCAATCGAATAGCACCGCGCGGGCGGACGATGACATTGTACGGACGCGCCACCCGCAAGCGGCAAGAACCTGTTCCCCGGCGAAAGCCCGGGGCCAGATGGCACAGCACTGCCCTGCGTGAACCCCGGCTTTCGCCGGAGAACGGTTCCTTGTCGAAAAGGGATAATTCCCAACTTGAGCAGCGGAAGCGCGAAAAACCGCCATTTGCAGGTCGCCAGAGCGGAATGTCGATCCGGCCTAACGCGCCGGCCCGTCGACGACCACCTTGCCGTCCGCGACGACGTAGCGGACGTCGCGCAGATTCTTGAGCGAATCGAGCGGGTTCGCGCCGACGATCAATATGTCCGCGATCTTGCCCTTTTCGATCGTGCCCAGTTTGTCGCCCATTCGCATGATCTGCGCGCCGACGCGGGTCGCCGACGCGAGGATGTCGGCGTTGCTCATCCCCGCTTGGCTCAGATAATCGAGCTCGTGGAAATAGGCGTCGGGATAGCGTTCGTCGTTTTCGAACGGAATGTCGGTCCCGACGCCGATCGGCACGCCGGCGCGATAGGCTTCAGTCACGCGCTTCAGATGGTCCCGCTGGTCGATCACGAAACGGCGCGAATGGGTGTGATAGAAGCCGCCGCTCGGAATGCCGGCAGTCGGGTAACCGCCGTTGAGCAGGTTGTCGAAGGCGATGATCGTCGGGACGAACGCGGTCCCGTGCTTCTTCATCAGCGGCACCGCATTGTTGCTCATCGCCAGCGGATGTTCGAGCGTGTCGACCCCCGCCTCGATCGCCCAGTCGGTATATTTGCCGAAGCTGTCGATCGCGACCGGCACGCCCAGCGAGTGCGCCTCGTCGATCGCCGCCGCCAGTTCCTCCTTGTCGGCGGGCGCGCCGAGCTTGATCCAGTCGGCGAGGTTGCGGATCTGCTCGCGCACCGCGGTGCGCCATTCCCACGGGCCGTTGGCGCCCTTCGACGGCCCACCCAGCGCCGGCTTCTGCCGCCCGGTCGCCGTCGACGTTACCTCGTCGCCGTGGCCGCCGGTGGTCGCGATGATGCGCCCGCTCCACAGGACGCGCGGTCCGCGGATAATGCCGCGGTCGACCCCTTCCTTGATGCGCAGCGCGACATCGTCGACGGTGCCCACGTCGCGCGCCGCGGTGATGCCGGCGTTGATCAGTTGCTCGGCCAGCGCGACGCCGCGGATCGCGGCGCCCGCCGGGCTGTCCGAATATTTGCCGAAATCGTGGCAGCGCTGCTGGGTGAAGTGGATGTGGAGATCGATCAGGCCCGGCATCACGTACAGGCCGGAGGCGTCGATCGTGCGCGCGGCATTGGCGGGCACCGCCACCGACCCGGCGGGTCCCGCGGCGAGAATCCGGTCGCCCTGGGTCACCACCACCGCATTGGAGATCGGCGCGCCGCCGCGTCCGTCGATCAGCGTACCGCCGGCGATCACGACAATCGGTTCGTGGCTGCGATCGATCGGGGGAATCGGCACGCGCCGCACGTCGTCAGTCGTTTCGGGAATCGGGCGCTCGGCCGCCTGCACGACCGGCGACAAGGCGGCGAGCGATGCCAGCAGGCCGACGCCCAGCGCCGCATGCTTCCAGTGACCGCCCCCTCGACGACGTGCGATATGATCCTGCATGGCAACGTCCCCTAAAATGTGAATTTACATATGATTTAAAGCGCGATTTGCTTGACGACACAAGAGGGATTTGCTTCGATGCCCGGCGGCCGGATCGGCGGGCGATCGCGGCCGCCGGAGCACGACATGCCGCTGGCGCAACCGCAGGCAGGCCTCGAACAGGCGCTTGGTCAGGCGATGGCGCTCGCCCGTTCGGGGCGTTTCGATGCCGCGGAGGCCGGGCTGCAAGCCATATTGGCCCACAGCCCCGATCAGCCCGACGCGCTGCAATTGCTGGGCATGGTCGCGCGGCAGCGCGGCGATCACACCGCGGCGACGGCGCTGTTCCGCCGCTCGCTGGCCGTCCGTCCGGCCCAGCCGCACGTGCTCAACAATCTGGGCAGCAGCCTTTCCGATCTCGGACGGCACGCCGAGGCCGCCGCCACCTATCAGGAAGCGCTGGCTCTTGCGCCCAGCTACGACGACGCGCGGATCAACCTCGCGCTGGCGCGGATCGCGCTCGGCGATCCGGTCGCGGCGCGCGACGGGCTCGCTCCGCTCGTCCGCGCCCGCCCCGACCATGCGCGCGCATGGGCCGTGCTCGGTCAGGCGCTGAACGCGCTGAACGACGGAAAGCAGGCCGTCGACGCCTATCGCACCGCGCTGCGCCTGCGCCCCGGCCATGCGCCCTGGCAGCACAATCTCGCGGTGGCGCTGCGGCTCGTCGGGCGCCCCGAAGAGGCTTTGCCGCTCTTCGAGGAATGCGCCGCGCAGGCACACGACGAAGCGAAGATCCGGTACAACCTCGGGCATTGTCTGCAGGATCTTGGTCGCATCGACGAAGCCGCCGCGGCCTATCGCGCGGCGATCCGCCTGACGCCGACCGACGCCGCGATGCACGATTCGCTCAGCCGACTGCTCTGGGAGCATCGCCGCGCCGATCGCCATCTCGACAGCTATCGCGAGGCGCTGCGCCGCCATCCCAACGACGCCGGGTTGCTCGCGGGGCTTGCCAACCGCCTGACGCTCGGCGGCGAACCGGGCGAGGCGGTGGCGCTGCTCGCCCCGGCGGTCGCGCGCGGCGTCGGCGGCGCCGACCTGCAATATCGGCTGGGGCAGGCGCTCTGGTCGAGCGGCCGGTCGGAAGAGGCGCTCGCCGCCTTCGACGCCGCGCTGGACGGCGACCCGGAGCATGCGGCCGCCCTGCGCGAATCCGCCCGCTCGCTCCTGATCCTCGACCGGCCGGCGGAGGCGATGCCGCGCATCGCGCGCCGCCTCGATACCGACCCCCGCGACCAGCAGGCGCTCGCCCTCCAAGGTATCGCGTGGCGGTTCACCGGCAACGCCCGCGCCGAATGGCTGAACGATGTGGCGCTGATCGGCACACTGGCCCTCAGTCCCGCAGACGGCGACGTCGCCGGTTTCAATCGCCGGCTCGACGAAGCGCTTGGCGCGCTGCACCTCGGGCAGCGGCATCCGCTCGAACAGACGCTGCGCGGCGGGACGCAGACGGCCGACGACCTGTTCGGCCGCGACGTGCCGGAGGTCGCGGCGGTCCGGGCGCTGATCGAGGAAGGCGTCCGCCGCTATATCGCCGCGCTGCCCGACGATGCCGCCCACCCCTTCCTCAACCGCAAGGCATCCCGCTTCGCCTTTTCGGGCTCCTGGTCGGTGCGACTGCACGACGGCGGCCATCACACCAACCATATCCACCCCGAAGGCTGGATCAGCGCGGTCTACTATGTCGCCCTCCCCGCGGCGGTCGCCGAAGGCGAACAGGGGTGGCTCAAGTTCGGCGAAACCGGCCTGCGCCTCGGCGCCCGCGAACGGATCGTCCGCACGGTGCGTCCGGAACCGGGGCGCCTCGTCCTGTTCCCGTCCTATTTCTACCACGGCACCATCCCCTTCGCCGACGAGGGGCACCGCACGACGATCGCGTTCGACGTCGTGCCGGCGGACTAGGGGATCATCAATTTACTTGCATATGCAAGTTTTTCGACGCACAATCCGGCTCGGGAGAAAAGATCATGACTGCAAACATTATCCAGCAATTCGCCGCGGGCGTCGCATCGGGCGCGATCCACACCATCGACCTGACCCAGACGCTGTCGCCCGAGACGCCGACGCTCGTTCTGCCGCCCGAATTCGGCCAGTGCGCCGCCTTCAGCCAGGAAGAGATTTCGCGCTACGACGAGCGCGGGGTCGCTTGGTACTGGAACAATTTCACGGTCAGCGAGCACACCGGCACCCATTTCGACGCGCCGATCCACTGGATCACGGGTAAGGACCTGCCAAACAATTCGGTCGACACGGTGGCGCCCGCCGATTTCATCGCGCCCGCCGTCGTCATCGACATCTCGCAGAAGGCGGCCGCCGACCCCGACTATCTGCTGACGGTCGAGGATATAAAGGAATGGGAAGCCACGCATGGCCGCATCCCGCCGCGCAGCTGGGTCATGCTGCGCACCGACTGGTCGAAGCGCGACGTCGACGCCTATACCAACCGGCGCGAGGACGGGGCGCACACGCCGGGGCCGTCGGCGGAGGCAGTGCGCTTTCTGGTCGACGAACGCGACGCGCACGGGCTGGGCGTCGAGACGATCGGCACCGACGCGGGGCAGGCGCATCTGCTCGACCCGGCCTATCCGGCGCACACGCTGTTCCACGCGGCGGGCCGCTATGGGCTCCAGTGCCTCGAGAATCTGGACCTGCTGCCGCCGACGGGCAGCGTGGTCGTCGCCGCGCCGCTCAAGATCAAGGGCGGTTCGGGCAGCCCGTTGCGCGTGCTCGCGCTCGTCGCGGGCTGACGCGGCAATGGCGGAACGTTCCTTCAAGGCGGAGGTCGAGCAGCTCAAGCTCGGCGACGGCGAGCCCTTCCACGGCGAAGGCATCCTCGCGGTCACCAAAGCGCTGCTCCAAGCGGGCGTCGCCTATGTCGGCGGCTACCAGGGGTCGCCGATCAGCCACCTGATGGACGTGTTTTCCGACGCCAGCGACCTGATGGCCGGGCTCGGCGTGCATTTCGAAAGCTCGGCCAGCGAGGCGACCGCCGCAGCGATGCTCGCCGCGTCGGTCAACTATCCGCTGCGCGGCGCAGTCGCGTGGAAATCGGTGGTCGGCACCAACGTCGCGTCGGACGCGCTGTCGAACGTCGCATCGGGCGGCGTCACCGGGGGGGCGCTGATCATCCTTGGCGAGGATTATGGCGAAGGCTCCTCGATCATGCAGGAGCGCACCCACGCATTCGCGATGAAATCGCAGATGTGGCTGCTCGACCCGCGCCCCAGCCTGCCGCTGATCGTCGACATGGTCGAAAAGGGGTTCGAGCTTTCCGAAGCGTCGAACACCCCGGTCATGCTCGAACTCAGGGTGCGTGCCTGCCATGTCACGGGCAGTTTCACGGCGCGCGACAACCGGCGGCCGCCGCTGACCGTCGCCGAAGCCGCGGCGGCACCGACGCGCGACACCAACCGCATCGTCCTGCCGCCCGCCAATTTCCTGCACGAGGTCGAGAAGATCGAGAAGCGTTGGCCCGCCGGCATCGACTTCGTCAGGCGGCACAGACTGAACGAGCATTTCGGCACCGAGCGCGACGAAATCGGCATCATCGTCCAGGGCGGGCTGTTCAATTCGCTCAACCGCGCGCTCGAACTGCTCGACCTGTCCGACGCCTTCGGCAATGCGGCGCTGCCCGTCTATGTGCTCAACGTCACCTATCCGCTGATCCCCGACGAGGTGCAGGCTTTCTGCGCCGGCAAGCGCGCGGTGCTGGTGGTCGAGGAAGGCCAGCCCGAATTCATCGAGCACGAACTCAACACGCTCGTCCGCCGCGCCGACCTCCAGACGCGCATCATCGGCAAGGATGTGCTGCCGCGCGCGGGCGAATATACGGCCGCGGTCATCAAGGACGGCATCGCCCGCTTCCTGCGCGCCCACGCTCCCGACCGCGCACCGGCCGAGGAGCCCGCCCAGCCGCCCGCGCTACCGCCGGGCGCGGTGCCGCAGCGGCCCGCGGGCTTCTGCACCGGCTGTCCCGAGCGACCGATCTTCTCGGCGATGAAGCTGGTCCAGAAGGAGGTCGGGGAACTGCACGTCTCCGCCGACATCGGCTGTCACCTTTTCTCGATCCTGCCGCCCTTTCACATCGGCAACACAACGATGGGCTATGGCCTCGGCACCGCGGGCGCCTCCGCGTTCAAGCCCGAGGGCAAGCGCGCGGTCGCGATCATGGGCGACGGCGGCTTCTGGCACAACGGCCTGACGTCGGGCATCGGCAACGCCGTCTTCAACCAGGACGACAATCTGACGATCATCGTCGACAACGGCTATTCGGCCGCAACCGGCGGACAGGACATCCCCTCGTCGCGCGCGCGACCGCCGCACCGCCAGACCAACAACCCGATCGAGCGCGCGGTGCGCGGCGTCGGCATCGGCTGGGCGCAGACGCGGACGCGCACCTATGACGTGGCTGGGATGCGCGATGCGATCCGCGATGCGCTGACCTCGCCCGAAAAGGGTCCGAAGGTGCTCGTCGCCCAGTCCGAATGCCAGCTCAACCGCCAGCGGCGCATCAAGCCCCAGATGGCGAAAGCGCTGCGCGCCGGCGAGCGGGTGGTGCGCGAACGCTTCGGGGTCGACCCCGACACCTGCACCGGCGACCACAGCTGCATCCGCCTGTCTGGCTGTCCGTCGCTGACGATCCGGTCGAACCCCGATCCGCTGCGCCAGGACCCGATTGCGCATGTCGAGAACAGCTGCGTCGGATGCGGCGTGTGCGGAGAGGTCAGCCACGCGGCCGTCCTCTGCCCGTCCTTCTACAAGGCGCGGATCATCGCCAATCCCAATCGGCGCGACCGGCTGCGCCATCGGCTGCGCGGCTGGGTGATCGGCGCGCTCCAGCAGCGATCGGCGCGCCGGCTGGCCGCGAGGGCCTTCTGATGGCCCGGCGCGAACGCATCACCATCGCCGTCCTCGGGCTCGGCGGACAAGGCGGCGGCGTCCTCGCCGACTGGATCGTCCAGCTCGGCGAAGCAAACAACTATGTCGCGCAGGGCACATCGGTCCCCGGCGTCGCGCAGCGCACCGGCGCTACCGTCTATTATATCGAGATGTTCCCGGCCGGCTGCGCCAGCGCACCGCCGGTGCTCGCGCTCATGCCGGTGCCCGGCGACGTCGATGTCGTCCTTGCATCGGAACTGATGGAGGCCGGCCGCGCGATCCTGCGCGGCTTCGTGTCGAAGGACACGCTGCTGATCGGCTCGACCCACCGTGTCTACGCGATCGACGAGAAATCGGCGATGGGCGACGGCCGCGCCAGCGGCGAGCGCATCCTGGCCGCCGCGCAGGAGCGGGCGCGCCGCTTCATCGGCTTCGACATGGACGATGCCGCCGCGCGCACGGGCAGCGTCATCAGTTCGATCATGTTCGGCGCGCTCGCGGGCAGCGGCATCCTGCCCTTTCCCCGCGCGGCCTTCGAGGATGCGATCCGCGCGGGCGGCAAGGCGATCGAAACCAATCTGCAAGGCTTCGCGGCCGGCTTCGACGCCGCGCAGGGCAAGGGCGGAACGCCGCAGGAAACGCCGCGCGCCACTGCGCCGACCACTGCGGCCGGCCGCGCGCTGCTGGCGCGCATCGAAGCGAATCTGCCGCGCGAAGCGCATGACTTCGCGGTCGAGGGCGTGAAACGGCTGATGGACTATCAGGACGCGGCCTATGCCGCCCTCTACCTCGACCGGCTCGAAGCGCTGGGGACCGATCCCGCGCTGCTGACCGAAGCCGCGCGTCACCTGGCGCTGTGGATGTCCTATGAGGACACGATCCGCGTCGCGGCCCTGAAGGTCCGGGCGAGCCGCTTCGCCCGCGTCCGCGCCGAGGTGAAGGCGAAGGACGATCAGATCGTCGAGCTCACCGAATATATGCATCCGCGGCTCGAAGAGGTCTGCGAGACGCTGCCCACGCCGATCGGGCGCCGCATCCTCGCCAGCCCGGGACTGACGCGGCGGCTGAAGCCGCTGTTCGCGAAAGGCCGCCATGTCGAGACGACCAGCCTGCGCTGGTTCCTGATGCTGTCGCTGCTCGCCGGCTGGCGGCGCTGGCGGCGCGGCACGCTGCGCTACCGGATCGAGCAGGCGCGGATCGAAGCATGGCTGGCGCTCGCCCGCGCCGCCGAGCCCGATGTCGCGGTCGAGATCGTGAAATGCCAGCGGCTGATCAAGGGCTATGGCGACACGTTCGAGCGCGGCCTCGGCAATTACGAGCGAATCGTCGAGCGGTATCGCAAGGGCGGCCTCGCCGCCGCGGACATCGCCCGCCTGCGCGAAGCGGCGCTGGCGGACGAGGAAGGCCAGGCACTCGATCAAGCCCTGGCCTCCTGATCGCCGACGCTCAGCGAAGCCCTGCCGAGGAAGACAGGCTGAAGCCCGAAAAAGCCCTCCTTCGGGGAAGAGCTTGAATGGGGCCCAATCTAGAGCGAGATGAAATCGACCGGAATCGTCATTGCGAGCGGCAAATGCCCTAACGTTTCGCCGCGATCCAGGCGTCAACCTTCGCCTCCAGCATCGTCATCGGCAACTGCCCCTGCGCGAGGATCAGGTCGTGAAAGGCGCGGATGTCGAAGCGGTCGCCCAGCGCCTGTTCGGCGCGGCGGCGCAGCTCGACGATCTTGAGTTCGCCGACCTTGTAGGCGACCGCGCCCCCCGGCGCGCCGATATAGCGCGCGAGTTCGGTGTCGATGTTGATGTCGGCCAGCGCCGTATTCTCGGCAAAGCACTGCCGCGCCCGGTCATAGCTCCAGCCCATCACGTGGATGCCGGTATCGACGACCATGCGGCACGCGCGCCACATTTCGGTCGAGAGGCTACCGAAGGTCTCGTAGGCATCGCGATAGACGCCCATCTCGTGCCCGAGCCGTTCGGCATAGAGCGCCCATCCCTCGCGGAAGGCCAGCAGGTCGCGGGCGCGGCGGAAGCCGGGGAGCGCCTTGTTCTCGTTGTTGAGCGCGCCGTGCGTGTGGTGCCCCGGCGCCGCCTCGTGCAGGCTGAGCGCCGGGACCTCGTACAGCGGCCGCTGGTCGAGATGCGAAGTGTTGACGACGAAGGTCCCGGCAAAGCCCTTCTCGAAATCGCCGCCGCCGCCGCCGCGCGCGGTCGTATAGCCTTCTTCCAGCTCGCGCGGCACCGGCACGATCGTGAAGGGCTGGCGCGGCAGAACCGAAAAATAGCGCGGCAGCACGCCGTCGATACGCTTGGCCGCCGCGGCATATTTCTCGATCAGGCCTTCGCGGCTCGTCGCATAGAAGCGCGGATCGGTGCGCAGGAAGCGCAGCCAGTCGGCGAAGCTCCCCTCAAAGCCGGTCGAGGCGATGACCTTGTCCATCTCGGCGCGGATCCGGCGCACCTCCGCCAGCCCCATTTCGTGGATCTGCTCGGCGGTCAGGTCGGTCGTCGTATAATAGCGCAGCAGGAAATCGTAATAGGCCCGCCCGCCCGGCACGGCCGCGATACCCAGTTCCTTGCGCGCCTTCGCGCGATAGGGACCATCGATATAGGCAAGCGCCTCGCGCTGCGCCGGCCGGATCTCCTGTTCGATCAATCGCTGCGCCTCCGCCGCGATCGCCGGATAGGGCTTGAGCGGCTCCAACATCGGGTCCTCGGCCACGGGCTGCGCGATCTGGTTGCGCAGGATCGCCACCCCCACGTCGATCACGACCGCGGGGTGCGTCCAGCCCGACGCCACCCCGCGCGCGAGGTTGGCGCGCTGCTCGGCGAAATAGCGCGGAATGCCGCGCATCCGCTCGACCCACGCGCGCGCATCGGCTTCGCTCCGCAGCGTCAGGCCGCGCGCGAGCGAATAGGGTGTGTTGTAGAAGCCTTCATGCGCGACAAAGGCGAAGCGCCGTTCGTCGAAGTCTATCCCCTCGACCCGCCAGGCGATGAGCTGGCGCAGATAGGCACGATCGACGCGCGTTTCGTCGGTCAGCGCCACATCGTCGAGCGCATCGAGCGCTGCGGCGATCCGCTGGAGTTCGGCCTTGCGCCGCGCCATGCCCGCCGGCGTCTCGTCGGGCCAGCCGACCCGCGCCCGCGACGGATCGGAGCGCCCCGCCTCCATCGGATAGTCTTCCGCGAAATGCTCGTAACGATCGATCAGGTCGGGCAGGTCGGGTGTCGCGGCCCCGCCCAGCAGCAGGGCTCCTCCGCACAGCGCTACGACGCGGCACCAGCGCCGGATCGGGGTGGGGATTGCAGGAGCCATGGCGAATTCCTTTCAGGGGAACGGCGCCGCACCGGGACGCGGCGGATTGAAACCGAAGAGCTTTGAGCTAAAGCGGCGGTCATGGACGTCTTTCAGTCGGGGAACCCCGGCGACACCGCCTTTCGGGTCGATCGATACCCCTTCTATCTGCTCAACCGGCTGGTCAGCCGGTACAACAGCATCATCGATGCGCGGCTGCGCGCGATCGGCCTCGATATTCCAAGCTGGCGCGTCCTGATGATCCTCGGCGAGGAATCGCCGCGCGGCGCGCGCGAGATCGCGCAGGCGGCGGTCATCAACCTGTCGACGATGACACGGATCATCCAGCGGATGACCGCGGCCGGACTGGTGACCGCCACGCCGAGCCGGGAGGACGCCCGCGTGACGCTGGTCGCGCTCGCCCCGGCTGGCGAAGCGCAGCTGGCCGAGGCGCGGCTGGCGACCGCACCCATCTATGCCCATCTGATCGCGGGGCTGAAGGCCGAGGAGTTCGAGCAACTGATCGCGCTGCTCGGCCGGCTTCACGACAATCTGGAACCGCTGGCGCCCTAGCGGCGGTCGCGGTTCAAGCGAGCCGGAAATGGCGACTTTGCCGGTGCCGGAGTTCGGCATTCCGATGGCGCCGCTGTTTGCGGACCAGAGCTGAACGTCGATCGACCCCGGATCGCCCATGCCTCAGTTCGACAGATAGGCCATCGACATCAGCAGCTTCGGCAGCCACGCCGCGCCGGCATGAAAGCGCACCGGCGCCGGCGCGCGCGGCTGCACCGAAAGCGCCGTGCGATCGCCCGTCGCCAGCATGGCGGCCACCTCCGCCCCCAGCACGCTGTTGGTCGCGATCCCGCGGCCGTTGCAGGCCTGGATGGCGATCGCCCCCTCGCCGAGATCATAGACTTCGGGAAGGAAGGAGGTGTTCACCCACGCTAGGCCGCGCCACAGGAAATCGATCTGCGGATCGGGCATCGCCGCGAAATGCTGCGCCAGCCGCCGTCGGGCCTCGCGATAGAGCGCGGCATCGCTGCGGATCAGGAAGGACGCGGGAAAGGCCGAGACCAGATGCCCCTGCCCGTCGAGCCGCGCGGTGAACAGATAGGGGACCTTGTCGGTGAAGGCGCCCCCTTCGGGCAGGATCGCCCGGCGCTGCGCGTCGTCGAGCGGCGCGCTCGCGAACTGGAAGACGTGCAGCGGCAGGGTCGTCCGCCGCATCGCCGGGTGCAGCGCACCGTTGCCGCCGTTGGCAGCCAGAACGACGCGGTCCGCGCGCACCGTCCCGCCGGGCGTGCGGCAAAGCCACCCGTCCGTCGTCCGTTCGAGCGCGGCGACTGGGCTGTTCGCGAACAGGCGCGCGCCTTCGCGCTCGGCCGCGCGGGCAAGGCCGCGGACATAGGCGAGCGGGTTGAGGCTGCCGCCGTCGCCGAAGCGCAGCGCGCCGCAATAGCGGTCGGCGCCGAACAGCCGCCGGACCTCCGCGCCCTCGACGAAATCGACGGCATAGCCGCGCGACCGCCACTGGTCGGCGGAGCGGCGCTGATTATCGGCGAGCGCCTCGGTGTGCGCGGGCGTGTAGAAGCCGTCCGGGCGCGCGTCGCAATCGATCGCGTGCCGCGCGATAAGGTCGAAGACGAAGCGGCCGGAGGCCCCGATCATCCGGTTCAGCCGTTCGCCGTCCTCCGCGCCGAACGCCTGCCGTGCCGAATCGGGCGAATGGCGGATATAATCGGGCGCGACGAGCCCGCCGCTCTGCCCGGTCGCGCCGTCGCCCGGCTGGCCCGCTTCGACCAGCACGACCGGGACACCCTTTTCGGCCAGATGAAGCGCCGTCGCGGTTCCTGCGATGCCGCCGCCGACGACCAGCACGTCGGTCTCGACATGGCCCGAAAGCGGCGCCAGCGCGGGCCCCGGGGCGGCGGTCGCCGTCCACAGCGGGCTCGTGACACTATCCTTGCGAGCGGCGCGGGAGATCGATCGATGCTGCATCATCGCTCCGTCGAAGCGACGAAGAGGGTGCCCATCGCGACGAGCGGGAGAGACCCCGTCGCGACGCCCACAACTCGGGACACTGTCATAACTGCGAACTTTCCTGCTCGCCCGTTTGCCGGGCGCTCTATCTTGCTATGGTTCAGATCGTGGCTGGAACGCCCTGCTCCGACCGCCCCGTCCGCCGCGCGATGGCGACGAAGAGCAGCACGAAACAAAGCGCCACGGGTGTGTTCATGATCATCGGCAACGACATCTCGTTGTTGCCGACGATCGAAACGGCGATGAAGATCGCGGTGCCTTCCTGCCGCATCAGATGCTCGATCCCGATCGCGACATTCTCGCGCCGCGAGAAGCCGGCGAAGCGCACGATGGTCATCACGACGACGACCATGGTCAGGTTGAGCGCGACCGTGATCCAGAACAGCGCCCCCAGATTCTCGCGCAGCACCGGAACCTGGTCGTAGAGGATCACGCCGAAGGAGCTGAACAGGACGATCGTCGCCGCATTCTTCAGGTAGCGCTTGAACCAGATCGCGAAATCGGGCCGCCACGCGCGGATCGCGAAGCCCACCGTCGCGGGCAGCACCGTGATCGAGAAGATGTCCCAGAAAAAGGAGGCGAGCGGCACCTGCACGTCCGCCTCCAGCCCCATGAAATGGAGCAGCGCGAAATGCGCGTAGAAGGGGACCACGAAGATATAGATCATGCTGAGGATCAGCGTCATCGACATCGACAGCGCAAGATCGCCCTTCGCCATATCGGTGAACAGGTTCGACAACATGCCGCCGGGGGTCGTCGCGAGCAGGACGAAGCCGACCGCAAGCGCCGCGGTGGGCACCACCGTCAGCGCGAGCGTGAGCCCGATCAGTGGCGGCACGACCAGCATCGAGCAGACGCCGAAGATCAGTGCGCGCTTGTTGCGGAACACCTGCCGGAAATCGTCGGCGGTCAGCGACAGGCCCATCGACACCATGATCGCCACCAGCGATCCCGGAAGCAGCCAGTTGCCCAGCAAGGACATCAGATCGTCATAGGTCATGGGCGGGCGTCCTCAGGCGGTTTCGATCGTCAGGGTGCAGGCGCCGCTGCGCCGGATGGCGCGGCAGTCGGCCTGCGCCTTGGCCAGATCCTCGTCGAGGATGCGGGCGCAGACATTCGCCTGGATCCACCCGAAGGGCATCAGCAGGCGCCCGCCGCCGCCATAGAAGAGGCCGATGTCGTAGAAGGGGCCCGGCGGCAGCCCTTTGGTGCTGCCCGCGGCGAGATAGGCGAGGACGATGTCGCCCGCCTCGGGATAGGAAGTCGCGTTCTCGGCCGGGATGGCGGGCTGCGCCATCCCGGCCGGCAGCGTGCTGGCCGGCATCGGGACGGAGATCTCGGGGCCGGTCCAGATCGCATGCATGGCTTCGAACGCCGCGCGGCGCTCGGCGAGGTCCCACAGGAAAGCGGCCGATTCGGGCGCCGCATCCTCGATCAGGCGGCAGCGCGCGGACAGGCCGGACTGCGGTTCGGTCAGTCGGATGATACGCATGGCGCTCCCTATTTCCCGTCCACCATCGCCAGATACTCCTGCTTCTGGAGCGCGATGGGCACATTGCCGTTGAGCCAGAGATAATCGTGGAAGCGCTTGAGGTCGAAATCCTTGCCCTCGCGCACCCGCGCCTCGGCCAGGAATTCCGCCGTCTGCATCTTGCCGATCTGATAGCTGATCGCCTGTCCCGGCGCGGCGGCGAAGAAGACCGCTTCCTCTTCCGCCGTGGCGCGGTCCATCGGCACCATCTTTTCCAGATAGTCCGCCGCCTCGGCGATGCTGAAGTCGCCAAGCGCCAGCTTCACGTCGACCTCGACCCGCAGCGCGCGCAGCCGGGCGAAATTGTAGATGATCTCGCGCGTCCGGGGCGCGTCGGCCCATAGGCCCGCCTGGAGCATCATTTCCTCGGCATAGAAGCCCGTCCCCTCGTTCGCGCCGCTGTCGTAATAATGGCGGCGCAGCGGGTTCGGATGCTTCCAGCCCAGGCTGAGCTGGAAGAAATGGCCGGGCACGCCTTCGTGCACGATGATCGGGCGCGGATCGCGGGTGATCGACAGGTTGAAATAGCCGAGCCCGGGCGACGGTTCGGGAAGATAGACGGTCGCATTCTGTCCGACGCGCGTCCGGCTCGTCAGGTCGAAGGTCCGCCCCAGCCAGCCGATCGGCGCCAGATAGGCCGGAAAGGGCTGGGCGTTATAATGGCCCACCCATTCGGGCACGGTCAGCAGTTTGCGGTCGCGCAGGAAGGCCCGGACCTTGCGTTCGTCGGCGTCGAGCTTCGCCGTCACCGCGTCAATCGATGCGCCGATCGGCAGTTCGGGCAGCCCCGCGTTGCGGTTGCGCTCGAGTTCCTCGAACAATACCGAGCGCGCCCATTCCTGCCGCCCCATCACCTGCAGTTCCTCGGGCGAATAGGGATAGAGGGCAACGCTGCCGAGGAAATAGCGATAGCTGTCGCGGCCGACCGCGGTCGCATCGGACAGGCCGGCGCGCCGGGCCTTCAGGAAGGCTTCGAAATCGGCGAAGGCCGCGATCGCCTTGTCGGCCGCAGCGCGGAGTTGTCGGCGCTGGCCCGGCGTCGCGTGCGGATCGATGCCGGCGATCATCCCGTTCAGGCTGGACGGGACCTGCGCGACCTGCGCGAGCGCGGCGTCGACGAACGGCCCGCGCATGTCGGTGAGATTGGTCTTGCCCGCAGCGAGAGTCGCCGGCGCGTGGCCGAGCAGCCGGATGACGTCGTCGATCCGCGCCCGTTCGAGCGGCGGCGGCGGCAACAGCAGTTCGAAGATCGGGTTCAGCGCCTGCGCAACATAGAAATGCGGCTGGCGCCGCCACGCGGCGACATGGTCGAGTTCCCAGCGCACGCGCGCCAGCGCCGATCCGACCAGCCGGTAATCGACCGTCTCGCCGACCGAGCGCGGCGCCTGCGCGAGCGCCTTCCACCGCGTTTCGAACGCCGCGAGCTGCCGCTTCTGGGCGTCGACGGCGGCGGGCGACCAGTCGGGCGTCCATTTTTCGGGACGCACGATCCGCGGAATGTCGTCGCTCGTCGCCGGCTGGGTCGTGGCGCGCCACGCCCAGAAGTCAGCACCCAGCGCCTGCACCTCGGCCTGTGCCGCGGCGCCCGTAGCCGACAGCAGCGCCGCGCCGCCGATCATCAGGGAAATCGCACGCCGCAGCATGTCACTCCCTGTTCTTCACATTGCGGTCGAAGAAATCGACCATCTTCTTGAAGGCGAAACGCGCCTGCGGCAGGTTGTCGCTGGCCCAGGCATGGTTGGCGCCGGGCAGGGTGACGAGTTCGAACATCTGCTCGCGCTGGATCATCCCCTCGATCAGCGCGATCGTGTCGGAATAGAGCACGACCGGGTCGCGCGTTCCGTGGATGATCATCAGCGCGTCCTTGATGCCCTTGGCCTGATAGAGCGCCGATTGCGCTTCGTAGCGGGCCGGCATGTCGGCACCGTCGGGCGGCCCCATGATCCACATCTGCGACGGATAGGCATGCCAGACGTTGGTCGCGGGCGCCCCGGCGATTCCGGCGGCATAGACGCCGGGCTTCTTCGCCAGCGACATGATCGTCATCAGCCCGCCATAGCTCGACCCCCAGATGCCGATCCGCCTGGGATCGGCATAGCCCTTCTCGACCAGATAGCGGACGCCGCTTTCCAGGTCGTTGATGTCGGTCTCGCCATAGCTTTGATATTGCGTCTGGTTGTGGTCGCGTCCCTGCCCCCACGATCCGCGGATATTGACGTTGAGGACGATATAGCCCTGCGCGACGAAATATTGGTCGAGGCCCCAGGTCGGGTGCGCGCGGCGGCCGCCCCACTGGTTGCGCACCGCGTCCGAATAGACCGAGCCGACGATCACCGGATAGCGTTTCGCGGGGTCGTAGTTGGCGGGCAGGCTCAGCCGCGCGACAAGGTTGGTGCCGTCGACATGGCTCGGAAACTCGACATAGCCGATGTTCGCCCAGGTTTGGGTATAGAATTCGGGTTGCGGCGACTTGGTGACCTGCACCGCTTTGCCCGGCTTCGCCGTGTCGATCAGGAAAAGCTCGGGCGGCGTGGTGTCGTTGCTGTACCAGTCGGCGATATGCCGGAAATCGGGCGAATAGACCGGCTGGTGCGTCCCGGCCGCGGCACCGCTCAACCGCTCGATCGCACCGCCCGCGACCGGCACACGATAGAGCTGGCGGTCGGGGATGTAGGATTCGTTCGCGGTGAAATAAAGCTGGCCGCGCTTGCCGTCGACCGCGAAGGATTCGATCTCCCACCGGCCGCTCGTGATCTGGCGCGGCGCTTCGCCCGCGGCGCGCTGGTGATAGAGGTGCAGCCAACCGTCGCGGTCGGTCAGGATGATCAGCCCGTCGTCGCGCGGCGCCCATGCGACCTTCCAGTCGGGGCGCAGATGCTTCGCCTCGCGCAGCTGATAGAAGGTCTCGCGCGTCCCGCTCGCGACGTCGAAGACATAGATGCTATGTTCCTTCGCCTCCATGTCGGAGCCGCTGACGAACAGGCGCTTGCCGTCGTTCGACAGGCCATAGTCCCAGATATGATCCTTGGCGTTCGGGCGCTCGAAAAAGCGCACGTCGCCCGACGCGAGGGTGACGACGCCGACCGTCGCCTTCGTCGTCTCGTCGCCCGGAAAGGCCCGGATGACGCGATTGTTCTGCAAGCCGCCCTTGGCATAATAATAGATGTCGCGCTCGGGCATGGCGCGGTCGTCGGATTGCTCGAAGGCGATCGCCTTGCCGTCGGCCGACCACTGGAAATCGCCGATATAGACCTTGGGATCATCGTCCCCCGCGACGCGGCGCGCGGCATTGCCGCCCTTCGCCGTGACGTCGCGGACCCAGAGCACGCCGCCCAGCGTCACGCGATTGCGCGTATCGACGGGGTTGCCGGAAATGAAGGCCAGCCGCGTGCCGTCGGGCGACACGGCAAGCTTGCGAACCGCCTGCTTGTCGGTTTCGACCGGCGTGACCGTGCCGTTCGCCTCGCGGATATGAAGCTGTCCGCCCAGCGTGAACGCCACCCGCCCCCGGTCGAGCGCGACCGCCTGCGCGATCCCCTTCTGCTCGGCCTCGGGCTTGCTGTCGCGGCCCAGGAAGGTGAGCCGCGTCTTCTTCCCCGTCCGGACCGAATAAGACCAGATGTCGCGGAAGCTGTAACCTTCGTCGTTCCACAGGAACAACACCGTGTCGCCGTCCGCCGCCCAGCTATAGCCTTCGGGCGTCGTTCCGATCAGACTCTTGGTGCGATAGAGTTCGTCGATCGACAGCGACGTCCCCGCCACCTTCGCGCCGCCGTGGACGGGGGCATGCGGTGCGGGGCGATCCTGCGCGCTTGCCGCCGTCGAGGAAAGAGCCAACGCCAGCGCAACGCCGACCGACCGGAACAGACCCACCTTGTTCATCTATCGCAACCCCAGCTTGAACGCACTTCGCACGGCGGCCCGGCCGCGACGGAATGATGCCGCCGCGGCCGGTGCCTTTCCACTCAGAAGTTCGCCCGGAACCCGATCGTGAACCGGCGACCGATGGCGTCGTAGGTTTCACGCTCGTAGAGGTAGTAGGGCGGATCACGGTCGAACAGATTGTCGACCGCTGCGAAGAAGCTGAAATTGTCCATCACGTCATAGTTGGCGCTGAGGTCGAAGTAATGGACGTCGCCGGTTTCGGGCACGGCGAGCAAGGGAATCGCCGCGCCCGAAGCCTTTGCTCCCGCGATTCGACCATCCTTCGCGGAACCAATGAAGCGGTGGCGGAGCGAAAGCTGCAGCTTGTCGACTTCCCAGGTCAGGCGCTGCGTGAAGCGCCACTTGGGGTTGGCCGTCGAACAGCTGCCGCCGCCGATGAAGCCGGCACAATTGACCGAGTTCGCGATCGGGCTGCCCTGCGTGATCGAATCAATCAGATAGGTGCCCGCCAGATAGTAGCTGAGGCTACCCGAACCCAGGCTGTGCCGGTAGTCGATACGATAGTCGATGCCCGACGCCTTCATGTTGGCGATGTTCGCGTTGAGCAGCGCAACGTCATAGAGCTGGCCGTCGGGGGTCCGCTTGCTGAGCGGCTGACAGAAGATGTTGCTCATCGACATGTTGGCATTGCACGCGTTGATCACCGACTGCAGGCCGCCGCCGAACGATCCGATCGCGTCCTTGATGCGGATATTGTAATAATCCACCGTCAACTGAAGGTTCGGGACGAAGTCGGGACGAACCACCGCGCCGACCGACCAGGTGTCCGAGGTTTCTTCCTGAAGGTTCGGATTGCCGCCGGTGATCGCGCGGATCTGCTGGTTTTCCTGCTGGAACACGTCGATGACGGCCCCCGGAACGCCCAGCGAGTTGACGCAGAAGTCGCGCTCCGCCGCCGTGCGTTCGGGCGTCGCGTTACAGAAGTCGACCGCCTGCGGCGCCGTGTTCGTCGCACCCGAATAGAGTTCGACGACGTTCGGCGCACGCACCGCGCGCTGATAGAGGCCGCGCAGCTTCAGGCCGCGGAACGGCGAATATTCACCGCCCAGCTTGTACGACCAGACCCCGCCCGCGGTCGAATAGTCGGAGTAGCGCAGACCGCCCTCGAACGCGAGCAGCTGGATCCCCGGCATGTCGGCGAGGATCGGCACATAGAGCTCGCCATAGAGTTCGGAGACGTCGAACGACCCTGCGGTCGGGCTGAGCCCCGCCGCACGCGACAGCGCCTTGCCCTGCACATAGAGCTGATCGGGATCGAAGGCGGAGCTTTCCTTGCGATATTCCGCGCCCAGCGCGATGCCGACGTCGCCGGCAGGCAGCGAGAAGAGCGACCCCGTCACGCTCGCGCCGGCCTGCTTCTGCCGGATCGTCGTGATGTTGGTGAGGTCGGTGTAGATATAGTTCATCATCTCCGGCGTCAGCGAATTGAGGCCGAAGGGATTGAGGACGACGCACTTCGGATCGGCGACCGCGCACTTGTAGGGATCGGTCGGATCGGTCAGGAAGCCGTTGGCGAAATTGTCGATGAGAACGCCGCCGCCCTGGACGTCGGTCACCTTGGTCTCGCCCTGGTTGTAGAAGACCTCCCACTTCAGCCGATCGGTCAGATTGCCGCGCAGGCCGACGACGAAGCGATAGAAATCGCGCGTCTGGTCACTGGTGCGCGACCCGCCGTCGAGCAGGCGCCGGTTGATGTTCACGGGAACCAGATTATCCCCATCGGCATCCATGTTGGCGCTCAGGAAATCGCGCAGCGTCGGCGCGAGATAGGGATTGCGCAGGTCGAGCTGGAACCCGGGGATGAAGCCCGAGCTGCTCATCGGCACGGCGCCCAGCGTCGAGTTGATCTTGCTGTGGACGTACGACCCTTCCCAGAAGGCCGTAACATCGTCGGTCACGTCGTAATGACCGATGACCGACCCCTGCCAGCGCTGCATCGGCATCTGCAGATTGGTATAGGGACGGTCGTTGAACCCGTCGCTCGCGCGATAGGCGCGCCACCCCTCGGGCGCGAAGAAGATGCCCGCGGTGCCGATGGTGTTGCCGTAGGGATCGGTGAGGCCGACCAGCTGCGGGCTGAAGATCGTGCCCTGCGGCGTCACGCCGTTGCCCGACGGGACCAGCACCGGCTTTCCGTCGACGATGGCGTCGGCCAGATAGACGACCGCATGATCGCGGGCCGCGCCCTTGACCATCGCACGATCGTAATAGCTGCCGTGGAAGACGATATTGCCGCGGCCGTCGGCGAAGTTGCCGCCGACGGTCAGGTCGACGTTGTAGCGCTGCGCGTCACCCTCGTCGCTGATGCCGTATGAACCGCCGATCTCGAGTCCCTCGAAATCGTCCTTGGTGACGAAGTTGACGACGCCCGCCATCGCGTCCGAACCGTACACGGCCGAAGCGCCGCCGGTGACGACCTCGACCCGCGACACCAGCGAGGGCGGGATCATGTTGAGGTCGACGACGCCGTCCTGCGACGCGCCGACGATGCGGCGACCGTTCTGGAGGACCAGCGTGCGCACGGCGCCGAGGTTGCGAAGGTTGACCGTCGCCGACCCGTTGCCGGAGTTGGACTGCGCGCCCGACCCTGAGACGGCCTGCGGCAGCGCGTTGAGGAGCTGCTCGCTCTCGACCGTCGCCGCCAGCTTGATCTCGCTCTCGCCGACCACGTTGACCGGACTGTTCGAATCGACGTCGGGGCGCGGAATGCGCGACCCGGTGACGACGATGCCCACGCTGTCGTCGGCGATGCCGTCATTTTCGGAACCCGGGGTCTGGGCCATGGCCGTCCCCATTACCGCCATCGACAGGAAGAGCGCCGATCCGCCCCGCAATCCCGCCCGAATGCCTGCAACCCGCTTCATATCCATGCTCCTAAACTCCCCGAACTGGAAACCCGTCTGTGACTTCCACGGTCGCCGGCATTGATTACCGCCATTCCTGTGAACAGTTGCGTGATTTTGAGCATAATGTGAAGCGACAGTCAATTCCGCGACATAAAAAAATGTGAAAACTGTCACTTTTGAAGCAAGCAGCCTTCCCGGACGAGAGACCCTTTCCACTCTGCCGAAGGGTAAGAAACAGATAATATGCTGATATATAAAGCTATATTAGAACGATCGCTCTGTCCACGCCACGACCGCGATCGCCCGCCGCCTGCTGCGGCGGCTACAATTCGCCGGCCGCCGCCGATGCCGTCACCCAGCAGTAAATGGTCTCTTGACCTCGCGCCACAAGCATTACATCATAACCAAATTCACGCGTTTTTAGAACTAAATTGAAACTGCCGGCCCGGTCACGGCAGATACACGGGAGGAGACGATCCATGCGCAAGGCATCCATCCTGGTCATCGCGGCGCTGCTGGCGGGCGCGAGCAGCCCGATCCCCGTCGCCGCCGCGGCCACCCAACAGGCGGCGCCCGGCCCCGACAGCCCACCCGACGGCCAGGGCAGCTACGACGATCTCGTCACGCTGTTCGCCGCCTTCACCGAATGGAAGACGCCCACGGCCGTGAACGGCGTGGTGGATTACAGCCCCGCCACCGTCGAGAAGCGCCGCGCCGAGCTGCGCGCCTTTCAGGCGAAGCTGCCCGATTTCGGGGTCGCGCGCTGGGACCGCCACCGGCAGGTCGACTATCTGGCCGTCCGCGCGCAGATGGACCTGATGGACTTCACGCTCAACGTCACCAAGCCGTGGGCGCGCGATCCGGGCATGTATGTCGACGAGCTGCAGCGCCTCGCCTACACCGACCTGCCGCTGAAGGGCGACGCCCTCACGGCGTTCCAGGCGCGACTGCGGACCATTCCCGCCTATCTGGCGCAGGCGCGGGTCAATCTCGATTCTGTCGCGGCCGATTATGCCGACCTGGCGATCCACAGCCTGTCGCATGGCGACGGCGTCGGTCACGGCATGCCCTATCGCGCGGTGGAGCCCGAGGGGCTGATCGGCTGGTTCGCCGACCTGCGCGGGCGCGCCACGACGCAGCAGCCCGCACTGGTGGCCGACATCGACGCGGCGCAAAAGGCGATCGCGGGTTTTCGCGACTGGCTCGTCGCATCGCGACCGACGATGACCGCGCAGGCCGGCGTCGGCAAGCCCGCCTATGACTGGTTCCTGAAGAACGTCCGGCTGATGCCCTATGATTCGGACCAGATCGTCACGCTCGCCGAGCGTGAGCTCGATCGGCACTGGGCGAACTACACGACCGAGCGGCACCGCAACCGCAATCTGCCCGAGCTGCAGTTGCCCGGATCGGCCGAGGAATATGAGGCGCAGCTCGCCGGGACCGACGCCAAGATCCGCAAATGGCTGCGCGACGAGGAGATCATCTCGATCCCCGACTATATTCCGGATAGCTATCAGGAGGTCGGCTTCAACGCCCCGTGGATCGTCCGGCCGAACGGCCCGATGTTCTGGGAACAGGTGCAGTTCCGCGACGCCTCGCCCGACCATCTTCACGCCACCTTCCCGGGGCACCGGTTCGATGGCATGACGGGCAAACGCGTGACGCACCCGATCCGCCGCCTTGTCAGCGACAGCGGGCGGACCGAGGGGTGGGGCTTCTATCTCGAGGAAAGCGCGCTCCAGCTCGGGCTGTTCGACGACCGGCCGCGGACGCGCGAGCTCATCTACATCTTCGGCCTGTTCCGCGCGGCGCGCACAATCGGCGACGTGAAGATGCAGCGCAACGAGATGAGCGTCGAGCAGACGATGAATTTCTGGAAGGAATGGACGCCCTATCTCGACGACAATGTCGCGCGCGTCGACGCGGGCATCTATATCCGCCGTCCTCCCGGCTATGGGATGACCTACACGATCGGGGCGATGCAGTTGCAGAAGCTGCTCGTCGACCGCAAGCGGCAGCTCGGCGACAAATTCTCGATCCGCGACTATCACGATTATCTGATGAACACCGGCCGCCTGCCGGTCTCGCTGCTGCGGTACGACCTCACCGGCCACGACGACGAGATTCGCCAGCTCTGGCGGCACGTCCCGCTGTCGACGCTGGGTGGCAGCGCACACTGACGGCCGCACCGCCCGCGCAGCGGAGGGCGCAGCCGAAACCGCGCCCCCGGGGCGTGGTAATGGGGTACTGCGCGTCGCGCTGGTGACGAAGGGCATCGGTCGTGCCAAAGCGGGTCGATGGATATTCTTCTCGTTCCCGGCTTCATGCTCGACGCCGACCTGTGGAGCGATATGCGTCCCGGCCTTGCACGGCTCGGCCATGTCGTCGATGCCGATACGACGCGGGACGGTTCGATCGAGGCGATGGCGGACCGCGCCGTTCAGTCGATGACCGAACCCACCCTGCTGGTCGGCTTTTCGATGGGTGGATATGTTGCCCGGCAGATCGCGTATCGGGCGCCGGAACGGGTCCTTGGCCTTGCGTTGATCGCGACATCGTCCCGCGGCAGCACCCCGCGCGCGCCCACGCAGCTGGGCCGGACGGGCTTTCGCGAACTCAGCCGCGGCGCGGTCAGCCGCTCCCTTCATCCGGCGCATCGCAGCGACGAATTGATCGCGCGCGTCCAGCGGATGAGCAGCCGCCTGGGCGGCGACGTCTTCGATCGCCAATCCCGGCTCCACCGCGACGACGACACCGCGCGCCTCGGCGAGATCAGGTGCCCGACGCTCGTCGTCGCCGCGGCCGATGACGAACTGAGATCCGTCGAGGAAAGCGTGACGCTGCACGAGCATATCCCGCAATCGACGATGACGATCATCGATCGGACCGGCCATCTGATACCTCTGGAACAGCCGGCGCAGCTCATGGCAGCGCTCGAGGCGGCGTTCCGACACCTCGCGAATGGTTGAGCCGCAGCGCTTGGGGATCGCTGACCGGCAAAGGGAATCGGCTCGACACGAACAGGCGCACGGTCGATGCGTGCCAGCTTCGACGCCACCATCGGTCCAGCCCAGCCGGACGAGGCCGCGCGAATAGTCGAAGTCGCGATAGGCCCCACGGTACGGGGATCGACGTCCAAGAGAATGTGGCGCGCCCGGCAGGATTCGAACCTGCGACCACCCGCTTAGAAGGCGGGTGCTCTATCCAGCTGAGCTACGGGCGCGCGGCGCGGTCGGCGCCCGCTGGCGCATAGCGTGGTTTGCGCATCGCGCAAAGCAGGTTAAGCAGCAACGCCATGCCCGACTCCCCCGTCTCCCTTTCGGCCGCTTCGGCCCGGCCCGCCCAGGTCAGCGCCGCCAGCGTCCGGCACTTCCGCTATTACGACCTGGTGATGGCGGCCTTCGTCGCCATCCTGCTGCTGTCGAACATCATCGGCGCCTCGAAGCCCAGCTACATCCCGATGCCCGACGGCAGTCAGTGGGCGTTCGGCGCCGGCGTCCTCTTCTTTCCGATCAGCTACATCATCGGCGACGTGCTGACCGAGGTCTATGGTTATGCGCGCGCGCGGCGGGTGATCTGGACGGGCTTCGCCGCGCTCGCCTTCATGGCCTTCATGGCGTGGGTCGTCGTCGCGCTGCCCCCCGCCGACGGCTGGCCCGGCCAGGCGAGCTACGAATTCGTCTTCGGCAACAGCTGGCGCATCGTCATCGCCTCGATGACCGCCTTCTGGGCCGGGGAATTCGCCAACTCCTATGTTCTCGCGCGGATGAAGCTGTGGACCGGCGGGCGCTTCCTGTGGATGCGCACCATCGGGTCGACGATCGTCGGCCAGGGTCTCGACAGCCTGATTTTCTACCCGCTCGCCTTTTACGGGCTTGCCGGATGGCCGCCCGACCAGTTGATGCAGGTCGTGCTGTCGCAATGGTTGATCAAGACGGGCTGGGAAGCCGCGCTGACCCCCCTCACCTATTGGGTGGTCGGGACGCTGAAGCGCCGCGAGGGTGTCGACGTCTTCGACGAAGGCACCGATTTCAATCCCTTCGGCGCCAGAGGCTGAACCGGCATGACGCTGATCGAACTGGCCTCGCTGTTCGAGGCGCGGAAGGTCTCGGTCATCGAGGCGACCGGGCTCGACAAGGATGCGCTGCACATCTATTTCGGCCTCGCGCTCTTCCTGCTCGTCCGGCTGATCTGGCGCTGGCGCGGCGGCTGGCTCGTCGCCTGGCTGGCGGTGCTCGCGATGGCGTGCGGCGGCGAATGGCTCGACATGACGGTCGAGGCGAGCGACGCCGCGATCCAGCCCGACGCGGCGCACTGGCACGACATATGGAACACGATGTTCTGGCCGACGATCCTGCTGCTCGTCGGGCGCTGGCTGCACCCGCCACGCGGCGATGCGCCCGGGGCGCTCGATCCGGTTGCCTCAGGCGAGGACGCCGAGCGCGGCCTCGAACAGCCTTAGGCCGTCGGTGCCGCCGTGCGCGGGGTCGATCGCGCGCTCGGGGTGCGGCATCATGCCCAGCACATTGCCGGCATCGTTGAGCACCCCGGCGATCCGCCGCGCCGATCCGTTGACCGCATCGGCATAGCGGAAGGCGACGCGCCCCTCGCCTTCCAGCCGGTCGAGCGTCGTGTCGTCGGCGAAATAATTGCCGTCGTGGTGCGCCACCGGGATCGTGATCGTCTCGCCCGCGCGGTAGCCGGCGGTGAACAGCGACTGGCTGTTCTCGACGGTCAACCGCACGCTGCGGCAGACGAAATTCAGTCCCGCGTTGCGCATCAACGCGCCGGGCAGCAACTGTGCCTCGGTCAGCACCTGAAAGCCGTTGCAGACGCCCAGCACCGGAACGCCGCGCCCCGCGGCCTCGGCAACCGCGCGCAGGATCGGCGAGCGCGCCGCCATCGCGCCCGACCGCAGATAGTCGCCATAGGAAAAGCCGCCCGGCAGCGCGATGAAGTCGGTCCCCGCGGGCAGTTCACTCTCGCGGTGCCAGACCATCGCCGGGGCGCGGCCGGTCACGGTTTCGAGCGCGACCGCCATGTCGCGGTCGCAGTTGGAGCCCGGAAAGACGATGACGGCGGTCTTCATGGGCGTGGCTCCTTCGGTATCGGCCGGTCAGGCGCGGGTGATGCGGTAATTTTCGATCACGGTATTGGCGAGCAGCTTCGCGCACATCGCGTCGAGGTCGGCGTCGGTTACGTCGTCGGCGACGTCGAGTTCAATGAAGCGGCCGGCGCGAACGTCCTCGACCCCCGCGAAGCCCAGCCCTTCGAGCGCGTGGTGGATCGCCTTGCCCTGCGGATCGAGCACCCCGGGCTTGAGCGTCACATGAACCTGGACTTTCATGGCGGCGAACCTTTGCGAAGCAGCGTGGGAGAAGGACCGCGCCTATGCCCGCGAATCGCCGCGCGGGCAAGGGGCGGCGAAAACGGAGCGGCGAGCGAAAAAACGGCGGCGAGCCACGAACCGGGATTGCGAACCAGTCGCATCTTTGTTGTTGCGAATCCTTCGCACTATCTCTAGAGGAAGGATTGTTGAGAGGGATTCGCACATGGTCGTCTGTGTCTGCAACGCAATAAGGGAACGCGAACTGCGCGATGTGGCGCGGAATGGCGAATTGCGCAGCGCCAAGGCCGCCTATGCGCAATTGGGTCGCAAACCCAAGTGCGGCCAGTGCCTGTCATTCGCTCGCAATATCATCAGCGACGCCGCGGCGACCGCCTGATTTTCCTAGGATTTCCGTCCTTTTTAGCCTTGGCCTGACCGGGTCCGGGCGGCTATGATGCCGCCCGCCATCCCACACCCGGACAATGACAGGACAAGACGAATGAAGGGCGACGAAAAGGTCATCGATTTCCTCAACGAGGCGCTCAAGAACGAGCTGACCGCGATCAACCAATATTGGCTGCACTATCGCATGCTCGACAATTGGGGCGTCGCGCGGCTCGCGCACTTCGAGCGCGAGGAATCGATCGACGAAATGAAACACGCCGACAAGCTGGCCGACCGCATCCTCTTCCTCGGCGGCCTGCCCAACTTCCAGATGCTCGGCCGGCTGCGTGTCGGCGAAACGGTCGAGGAAATACTGAGGGCCGACCTCGCGCTCGAGGAGGAGGCGATCCCGCTGCTCAAGGACGCGATCGCCCATGCCGAAGGCGTGCGCGACTATGTCAGCCGCGACCTGTTCGCCGACATCCTCGAAAGCGAGGAGCATCATGTCGACGAACTCGAGAAGCAGTTCGAGATGATCGAGCGGATGGGGATGGAAAATTACATCCAGCTCCAGTCGAAGCCCGCCGGGGACGATTGACGCATCCCGCAAGGAGGCGCCGCGAAGGCGCCTCCGGCACGGATTTCCGCGAGAATCGGAGGCACCTTCACGGTGCCTCTTTTTTTGCTTGTATTTGCGATTAATTCTCAATAGCACGGTGAGGCAGTCACCTCCTGCCGGCTGCTGCGAAAGCGGCAGCCGGCACCTTTTTCGGACCCGGCGGGAGGACTGCAAGGCGACCGGGCCGCGACGGGAGGCACCATGGAAAGCAGCACGCTGGTTCGCCGGCTTACCGCGCAACCGCTGGTCCGCGACCTGCCCGTCGACGCCGCGCAGGCCGTGCTCGCGCTGCGCTATTGCATTCTCTGCCGCCGCAGCGAGCGCGATCCGATGCCCGAACTCGAACGGCGCTGGGGCAATGTGCTCGCCGCGCGGCGCTATCGGCTGGTGGTCGAGGCGATCGGCCAGATCTGGCCCGATCCCTTCGCGGTCGCCCCGCCCTGCTGTCCGCGCGTCAGCTTCGATGAGGCGCTGCTCGCAACGATGATCGGCGCCGTGGCGCGCGGCAACCGCGCGCAGTTCGACTGGCTGAGCGGCGAGATGCTCGGCGGCGACGCCCGCGAGATGCTGTTCGTCGCACTCGGCAATTTCCTGCGCGCCAGAGCGCCGGGAAGCGTCGGGGGAGGCTGAAACGACCTCTCCTGCCGCTTGCAGGCGGGGCAGCGAGAATTGCAACTGCGTTCTCTACCCGCAGCGGAGTGGGCAGACGCAAAGGGCGTACAAACCCTTCACACACGCAAGGGCCTGTTCCCCGGCGAAAGCCGGGGTCCATGCGAGGCAGCACTATGCCATCTGGACCCCGGCTTTCGCCGGGGAGCATTTGGGGTGCTCACCGGCGCAAAGTCGCTGGCCCACCCCCGCCCCCTCCCGCAGGCGGGAGGGGGCGAGATACCGGCCTCCTTCCGATCAGGACCCCGCCTTGTCACTCATCGCCCGGATCACCAGCGCCTTGTCGTCGACCAGATAACGCCGCGCGAGCGCCTGCAGCTCGGCGGGGGTCGCGGCCTCGACTTCCGCGATCCCGTTGCGGCTGCGGTCGAGGCGGTCGGCGCGGCTCGTCGCCTCGGCGACATAGGCGAGCCAATAGCTGTTCTCACGCCGCGCCTTGGTCATCGCCTCGACCAGCGGACGGCGCGCGCGGTCGAGCATGTCGGCGTCGACCGGCGTGTCGCGCAGCGCCTTCGCGATGGCGAAGATCGCGGCGCGCGTCGTCGCGAGATCCTTGAAATCGACGTTGCCGGCCGCGACCAGATAGCCGAATCCCGGATATTCGTCCGACAGGCTGGCGCCGGCCCCCGGGCTGTAGGTCTCGCCCAGCCGCTCGCGAAGCTCCTCGACCAGTTCGAGCTGCATCACGCGCGCGAGCAGGTTGAGCCGCATCGCCTCGGCCAGGTCGCTGTCGTCGCGGGCGGGCCAATAGACGCGCAGCTCGGCCTGCTCGGCGGGGCCCTTGTGGATCAGCGTGCGTTCGCTGCGGTCGGTGGCGAAATGCCGCACTCGCGCCTCCGTGCGCGGATCGAAGCCGGCGCGGCGATCGGGCAACGCGCCGAAAGTCGCCGCGATCGCGTCGATCGCCGCCTGTTCGTCGATGTCGCCGACGACGCCGATCTCGATCGCACCGTGGGCCAGGCTGTCGGCGATCGCGGGTTCGAGTTGCGACCAGTCGAGCGTCATCAGCCGGTCGAGCGGAGGCGTCTGCGCACGCGGATCGTCGTCGGCGACGATGCCCGCGGCGTCGCGCGCGAGCACCGCCGCGGCGGTCGCGTCATTCGCGGCATATTGCTGCGGCAGGTAGCGGCGGATCAGCGCGAGCCCATCGGCGCGATAGCCGGGATGTGTCACGAAAGCCGCCATCAACTCCGCCTGCAGCGCGAAATCCTCCGCTGAGGTCAGCGCGCTGCCGCCGAAGGCGTCGGTGCCGCTGCCGAAGCTGGGACTGACCGTCCGGCCGGCGAGGATGCTGCGCAGTTCGTCGAGGCTGTGCGCGGCGAGCCCGCCGAGCGAGAGCGACCCGGCAAGCGCCACCTTCGTCGGGTCGTCGCGCGTCGCGAGCAGGTCGCCGCCGTCGACGCGCACCGACAGGTAGACGCGGTCCTTCTGGAAATCGGTCCGCTTGATGTTCAGCATCACATGGTTGGCGAAGCGGACGCGGCGGATGCCGAGGTCCTCGACGCGGTCGTCGGCGACCACCGTCCCCGGCGTGCCGAAATGCTGATAGGCGAAGGCGGCGGTCGCCGCCTCGGCCGGCGGGGCCACCGCGACCTGCTGCGAGGCGCGCAGGTCGGCGAGGATCGCGTCGGTTCCCCCCTCGATCGCCGTCTTCGACGTCACGCGCGCGAGCGGCGCGCTCATCCCCGCGACGCGCCCCCGGAAGGCGTCGGCGACCGCCGCGGCCGACAGCGTCGGCGCGACCTGTTCGAACAAGGCCTGTGAGGTTTCGGGGCGGACGAAGACGAAGTCGCCCTTCGCCGCCTTGACCAGCGTGTCGGCGAGCGTCGTGCTGCGCCGCGTGTCGACCCCGGCTACCGCGTTGCGCAGCGCGGTGCGGCGAATCGCGACCTGTTCGTCGACCTCGGCCTGGGTGAAGCCGTGCTCGACCGCGCGGCGATATTCCTGTTCGAGGATAGCGAGCGCCTCGCGCCACGCGCCTTCCTTCGCGACCGCGCTCAGCGTGATCTGGTCGAAGACCTTCCAGCCCGCCGCCTCGCTGAACGAGCCGCCGACGATCGGCGAATCCTCGCGCAGCGCGATCTTCGACAGCCGGCGGCCGACGATCGCCTCGCCGACCGATTCGGCGAGCGAGCGGGCACGCTTCGCCCGCGTATCGGCCTCTTCGACCCACGGCTTGAACATCGCCAGCGTCACGGTATCGGCGACCGCCGGGTCGACGAAATCGTCGGCGGCGGACGGCCGCGCATAGTCGATCGTGCCGATATCAGGATCGGGCCCGGCGGGGCCGCGCCCCGCCCAGTCCGAAAAGCGCGCCTCGATCTTCGCCGCGACCGCCGCCGGGTCGAAATCGCCGACCATCACCAGCGTCGCGCGCTCGGGCCGGTAATAGCGGTCGTAGAGGTCGCGGATGCGCGCCGCGGTGGCGGTGCGGATTACCGCCTCGGTTCCGATCGGGAAGCGGTCGGCGATCGTCATGCCCGGCGCGAGGAAGGCGAAATGATCGAGCGTGTTGCGCCGCTGGTAATTGTCGCCGGCGCGCCGTTCGGACTGGATGACGCCGCGTTCGCGGTCGACCGCCGCCGGATCGATCGTCAGTTCGCTCGCCGTCTCGCGCATCAGCATCAGCCCGGTGTCGATCAGGTCGTCCGAGGCGTCCGGCAGGTCGAGCTTGTAGATCGTCTCGTCGAACCCGGTAGAGGCGTTGGTGTCGGCGCCGAACGCCAGCCCCTTGCGCTCGAGCAGCTTGACCATCTCCCCCTCGGGCACATGGGTCGATCCGTTGAACGCCATATGCTCGAGGAAATGGGCGAGCCCGCGCTGGTCGTCGGCCTCGGCGAAGCTGCCGACGTCGAAGCGCAGGCGCATCACGACGCTGCCCTTCGGCGTCGTGTTGCGGAGCAGCGCATATTTCATCCCGTTCGGCAGCACGCCGAAGACGATGTTCGGATCGACCGCTATGTCGCTCGCCGCGAAATTCCACGCGCGCGCGGCGTCGGTCTGCGGGTTGACGGCGGCGGCGGCGGGCGGCGCGCCATCGGCGCGCGCGAAAGTCGGCGGCGCAAGAGCAACAAGCAGGAGAAGGGGCGACAGCGCGGCCGAAGCGCGCCGGATCAGGCGAAGCGTCATGCGTCCGTTCTGGCCGCGATTTCCCGCCCGTCAAGCCGTGGAAGCGCCGGCCGCGCGATCCTTCGACGAACGGCGTCCGCCGCCCGCCGCGAACCGCGGACTATCCCTTTTTCTTGCGGTGGCTTTCCAGGTCGAGCACCGCGGTGTCGCCACCCTCGGGCATCAGCCCCAGCCGCCGCGCGACCTCCTGATACGCCTCGACCTCGCCGCCGAGGTCGCGGCGGAAGCGGTCCTTGTCGAGCTTCTCGTTCGTCGTCATGTCCCACAGGCGACAGCCGTCGGGGCTGATCTCGTCGGCCAGGATGATGCGACTGTAGTCGCCGTCCCACAGGCGCCCGAACTCCAGCTTGAAGTCGATCAGGCGGATGCCGACCGCCGCGAACATGCCGCTCATGAAATCGTTGATGCGGATCGCCAGGTCCTGGATGTCGTGCAGCTCGTCCTGGCTGCACCAGTTGAAGCAGGCGATATGCTCCTCCGCGACCAGCGGATCGCCGAGCGCGTCGTCCTTGAAGCAATATTCGATCAGCGTGCGGGGAAGTTGCGTCCCCTCCTCGATCCCCAGCCGCTTCGACAGCGAGCCCGCGGCGACGTTGCGGACGACGACCTCGATCGGCACAATCTCGACCTGGCGGATCAGCTGTTCGCGCATGTTGAGCCGGCGGATGAAGTGATGCGGCACGCCGATATTGCCGAGCAGCGTGAAGACATGCTCCGAAATCCGGTTGTTGAGCACGCCCTTGCCGTTGATCGTCCCGCGCTTCTGCGCGTTGAAAGCGGTCGCGTCGTCCTTGAAATACTGGATCAGCGTGCCCGGTTCGGGGCCTTCGTAGAGGATTTTCGCTTTGCCTTCGTAGATCTGGCGGCGACGGGCCATGGCGCAAACACTTTCTGCCGGAACCAAAAGAATGACCCCGGCGACAAGCGACTCAGGCGAGGCGCGGCGCCGGGGCGACGAGGCGGCCTATAGCGGCAAAGTCGCGGCGCGTCATCCCTCGCGTCGCCGGGGCGGAAAGGTGGAAGCAAGGCCGCATCCCGGTCCCTCACCACCCGACCCTGTCTGGCCTATGCGACCCTCGGGCTGGTCTCGCCCGTTCCCCGGCTTTCGCCGGGGAACGGTTCCTTGTCGAAGAAAAGGACGAGCCCGGTCTCGAACCGGCCGCGCAGGCAGGCTGCACGGGTTTACGCTTACGTCCACGTCAACTAGCGCTTGCCTTCACCCGTCCTGCTTGCAACCATGTCCCGAGCCCCAAGGAGAGTGATATGAGCTTCGACCAGATTCGCCTCGACAAGCAGGACGGTATCGCGCTGCTGACGCTGCACCGGCCCGACCGGATGAACGCCTTCACCACCCAGATGATGCTGGAGATCGTCGCCGCGCTCGACGAGTGCGACGCCGACGACGCGGTGCGCGCGGTGATCTTCACCGGGTCGGGCGACCGCGCCTATTGCGCGGGGGCCGACCTCGGCCAGGGGGCCGCGACCTTCGATTACGACAAGCGCACCGACAAGGCGGCGACGCTGCCCGACGGGGTGGCGGCAAGCCCCGTCGCCGAAGACGGCACGATCGACTGGTCGCACCCGCTGATCCGCGATTCGGGCGGGCGCGTGTCGATGCGCATCTTCGACAGCAGGAAGCCGGTGCTCGGCGCGATCAACGGCGCCGCGGTCGGCATCGGCGCGACGATGACGCTGGCGATGGATGCGCGCCTCGCCAGCGAGACGGCGCGCTACGGCTTCGTTTTCGCGCGGCGCGGCATTGTGCCCGAAGCCGCATCGAGCTGGTTTCTGCCGCGCCTCGTCGGCATCCAGACCGCGGTCGACTGGTGCTTTTCGGGCCGGCTGATCGATGCCGCAGAGGCGCGGGAGAAGGGGCTGGTCCAGTCGGTCCACGCGCCCGGCGACCTGATCGACGCCGCGATCGCCAAGGCCCGCGAGATGACCGCCGACAGTGCGCCGGTATCGGTTGCGCTGACCCGTCACATGCTGTGGCGCATGCTCGGCGCGCCGCACCCGATGAGCGCGCACCGCTGGGACAGCCGCGCCATCTTCGCGCGCGGCCGCAGCCCCGACGCGGCCGAAGGCGTGACCAGCTTCCTCGAAAAGCGCCCGCCGAACTTCACCGCCAGTGTCGCGAACGACTATCCGTGGTTCGCCGAGTTCGAGGACGCGCCGCCGTATAGCTAGATGCGGTTGGAAGGCCTCGTCATTGCAAGCGGCGCGCCGCGCGGCAATCCAGAGTGAGCGGGAGCCGCCCTGCTCGCAATGACGAACCGGTCAATCCAAAGCCATCGAAGTCCGGGCCTTGCCCACCGGTCGACTATTACCCCCGCGGTTTCTTCACCGCATTGGCGGCCACGGCCTCGCGCACCAGCGCCCTGAACGCCGCCGCGTCGATCGAATCGCCCTCGAACAGGTCGATCGCGCGGCGCGTATTCCCGTCGAGGCTGGCGTTGAACAGCCGCGCCGGATCGTCGAGCGATGCCCCCTTCGCGAAGGTCAGCTTGACCTTGTCCTTATAGACTTCGCCGGTGCACAGGATGCCGCCGCGCTCCCACACCGGCACGCCGAGCGGGTTCGACGGCTTGCGCCATTTCACCGTTTCGATCACCTCGGGCTCTGCTTCGGCAATCAGGGTGCGCATGCGCGCCAACGTCGCGCCGCGCCAGCCGCCGAGGGCGGCGATCCGGGCGTCGATCAGATCCGACGCGCTGCTGTCCTCATTCTCCATGCCCCGATCCTAGCCCATCAGCCCGAGCGCGAGCAGCAGGAAAATGAAGTTGATCGCCGCGAACAGGCTGAAGAAGAGCAGCAGCGCCGTGCGCAGGAGCGCGCCGGCGGTCGGCAGGCGATAGGCGCCGCGAAGCTGCCGATACATGTGGAAGGGCAGATAGAGCATCGCGCCGAGCGTCGCGACCTCGCCGATCAGCGTCAGGTTGAGCAGCCGCACGACAACGAACAGCAGCAGCACGAAGCTGATCGAATAGGTCACGAAGACGAAATGATCGTACATGTGGAAGCGGCGACTGAACGGGAACAGCGTCCACATGAAGGGCAGCGACAGCGGGATTAGCGCCCAGGCGAACTTGTAGGCATTAGCCTGCAATTTGTAGAAGAGCAGCCCAGGGTTCGCGATCGCCTTATCCAGGCCGTGATCGATGGCAGGAATCCCGGTATCGGCTTTCGTACGCGTCGCGAAACTTGCGCTGGTCGCGACCTGCTGCACCGGATCGGCGAGGACGGGCGGGCCGGCCGCGCGCTCCTCGCGGGTCAGGCTGCGCGCCACGCCCAGATAGTCGGCGCTTTTCTGGAGCGTGTCGCGTTCGCTCTCCAGCTTCCGCCGTTCGGCGGCGGGCAGGCTCTTGTCCGCGAGGCGCGTCTCGACCCGTTCGACCTCGTCCTGCAAGCTCGACCGGATCGCGTTGGAGCGCGTCTGTTCGGCGGCCGCGCGCGCGATCTCCTCACCGACGCCGCCGCCCGCGCCGACCATCGACAGCACCGCATAGGTCAGGAAGACCGCGAACAGGAACAGCGCGAGCGGCGAGATGAAGCGCGCGCGCTCGCCGTGGATATAGCGGCGCGTCAGGTCACCCGGCTGCCAGGCGAGCAAAGGCAGCGTGTTCCACAGCTTGCCCTCGAAATGAAAGATGGCGTGGACGAGATCGTGTCCGATCGCGCCGAAGCTGCGGTGGACGTCGGCCTTCTGCCCGCAGCGATGGCAATGCGACCCGACGAGCGTCGTGCCGCAATTGAGGCAGCGCGTGCCTTCGTGACCGCCGCCTGCGCCGCCGTGCCGCGGCTCGACCGCGCGGCTCGCCAGCCCCGCCGTCACCGCCGCCCCGATGCCTTCGATATCCCCGCTCATCGCGCCTTCGTAGCAGCGCAGGCGGGCGGCGCAACGGGGCTTTCACCGCCGCGCCAAAGCGTGATAGGAGCCGCGCGATGACCGCCGAAGCCCCGAAATCCCCGCCCTTCGCCGATGCCGACGCGCTGGTCGTCGCCTTGGGCACGCGCGCGCGCGCTGCGGCGAAGCGGCTCGCCGCCGCGACGACCGGCGCCAAGGCCGCCGCGCTGCGCGCCGCCGCGCGGCAATTGCGCGCGCAGGCGCCCGCGATCCTCGACGCCAATGCGCGCGACATGGCGGCGGGCGCGGCGGGCGGTCTCGGCCCGGCAATGCTCGACCGGCTGCGGCTCGATGCCACGCGGCTCGGCGCAATCGCCGACGCGGTCGAGGCGGTGGCCGCGCTGCCCGACCCGGTCGGGGCCGAGATCGACCGCACCGAACGACCCAATGGGCTGGTGCTCAGCCGGGTGCGCGTACCGCTGGGAGTCGTCGGCATCATCTATGAAAGCCGCCCCAACGTCACCGCCGACGCCGCCGCGCTCGGCCTGATGGCGGGCAATGCCGTGATCCTGCGCGGCGGCAGCGAGGCGGCACATTCGAACCGCGCAATTCATGCGGCGCTCGCCGCTGGCCTTTCCGAAAGCGGCCTGCCCGAAGACGCGGTGCAACTCGTCCCGACACAGGACCGTGCGGCGGTCGGCGCGCTGTTGCGCGCGCAGGGGTTGATCGACATCATCATCCCGCGCGGCGGCAAGGGGCTCGTCGCCCGCGTGCAGGACGAGGCGCGCGTCCCGGTCCTCGCCCACCTCGACGGGATCAACCATCTCTACATCGACGCCGCCGCCGATCCGGCGCAGGCGGTCGAGCTGGCGGTCAATGCCAAGATGCGCCGCACCGGCATCTGCGGCGCGACCGAGACGATCCTGATCGACCGCGCCTATCCGGCGCCGCTCGCCATCGTCGACGCGCTGGTCCGCGCGGGCTGCGAGGTGCGCGGCGACGCCCGCATCGCGGCGCTCAGCCCGCATATCGCGCGCGCGGAGGCCGGCGACTGGGACTGCGAATATCTCGACGCGATCGTCTCGATCGCGACGGTCGACGGCCTCGACGGCGCGCTCGCGCATATCGACGCGCATTCGAGCCATCACACCGACGCGATCGTCACCGAGGACGCGGCAACCGCCGAGCGCTTCCTGTCCGCAGTCGACAGCGCGATCGTCATGCACAATGCCTCGACCCAGTTCGCCGACGGCGGCGAATTCGGCCTCGGCGCCGAAATCGGCATCGCGACGGGGCGGCTGCACGCAAGGGGCCCGGTGGCGCTCGAAGGCCTCACCACCTATAAATGGCTGGTGCGAGGGAGCGGCCAGACGCGCCCTTGAATCATTTGTATACAAATGATACATTGCTGCAATGACCAAGCAGACTGTCATTTCCGCACGCGTCGACGAGGCAATGCTGGATGACCTCGACCGGATCGCGGCATTTCACGACCGCAGCCGGGCCTGGGTGATTGCGCGCCTGCTGCAGCAAGCGGTGGCGCACGAGCTGGAGTATGTCGAACTGGTCGAACCGGCGCTCGAGGATGTGGCCGCCGGTCGCTTGATTCCCCATGAAGAGGTGATGGCCGACATCAAGGCCAGACTGGCCGCGCGCAAAGCGGCCTGATGCGCCTTCACTGGACGCCGCACGCCCGCGAAGACCTTTTCCGGCTGGCCGAATCGACCGGCGATCCCGGCTCCGAAACCGCCCTGCTGCGCGGCGCCGTCGCCGCAACCGAACAATTGCAGGCGCATCCCCGGGTCGGCCCCGCCATCGACAGCAGCCGCATCCGCAAATGGCCGATCGCCGGCACGCCCTGCCTGATCCTTTACATGGTTCGCGAAGACGCGATCCTGCTGCTTCGCATCGTCCACAATCGCAGCGACTGGCAGTCGCTGGCATGATCCGCACCGGCCTCCTCGGCGGCAGCTTCAATCCCGCGCACGGCGGGCATCGCGCGATCAGCCTGAACGCGATCGACGCGCTCGGGCTTGACGACCTGTGGTGGCTGGTGTCGCCCGGCAATCCGCTGAAGGATGCGAAAGGCATGGCGCCGCTTCCGGCCCGTCTCGCCTCGGCGCAGCGCATGGCCCGCCGCTCGCCGATCCGCGCCACCGGACTCGAGGCCGAACTTGGCACGCGCTACACCGTCGACACGCTCCGAAAGCTCGTCCGCCGCTATCCGAACCGGCGCTTCATCTGGATCATGGGGGCCGACAATCTGGCCCAGTTGCCCCGCTGGCGCGACTGGCGCGACATCGCGCGACTGATGCCGATTGCGGTGGTCGCGCGCCCGGGCTATAATGGTCGCACCCACGCCGCGCAGGCGATGGGCTGGCTGCGGCGCTTCGTCCGGCCCGCAGGCCAGAAGCTTCATTGGACGGACTGGAGACCGCCTGCCCTCGTGTTCCTGCGATTTTCGCCCGATGTGCGATCCGCAACTGCGATACGGCAGGCCGACCCCCGCTGGTTCGAACGTCATGAAGGCCGCGCCCCGCGCGACCCGATCACCCGTTCGCGCCTCGGGGCCTCCGAAAGGAAAGGAACCGCTTGATAGCCGCCAGCAAGGATGCCGCGCCCGGCGCCGCACCCGCTCCCCAGCCTTCGGGCGACAGCGTGGACGCACTCCACGCCCTGATCCTCCACCAGCTCGAAGAGGATCAGGCCCAGGACACCATCTCCATCCCGCTTGCCGGTAAGAGCAGCATCGCCGACCGTATGGTGATCGCCAGCGGCCGTTCGACGCGCCACGTCTCGGCGATCGCCGACAAGCTGGCGCAGCGCATCAAGCAGGAAGCGGGCCGCACCGTCCGCGTCGAGGGGCTGCCCAACGCCGACTGGGTGCTGATCGACGCCGGCGACGTGATCGTCCACCTGTTCCGGCCGGAGGTGCGGAGCTTCTACAACCTCGAACGCATGTGGTCGTTCGGCGACGCCCCACCCGCCGCCGCCGCGAATTGACCCTTTTGTTCCGTTCGGCCTAAAGTCCGAACGGGGGCGGCACCAGCCCGCTCCCCCTCCCGGCCTCCCATGGGCCTTGATCGTCAGGGAGGCCGGGAGGGGAGCGGGCTGGTGCCGCTTTCACCGAAGGTGAACGATAACGCCATGCTGCTGCACATCATCGCGCGCGGGCGCATCGGGCGCGGGCCCGAGGCCGAACTGGTCGAGCGTTACATGAAGCGCCTGACCTGGCCGCACCGGATTTCGGAACTGCCAGACACCGGCGGCCGCATGCCCGCCGCCGCCGCGGGCAGCCGCATCGTGCTGCTCGACGAGGGCGGCGAACAGATGGCGTCGCTCGAATTCGCCCGGCTGCTCGAAACATGGCGCGACGGCGGGGTGCGCGAGGCGCGCTTCTGCCTCGGCGCCGCCGACGGCTTCACGCCCGCGGAGCGGCAGGGCGCCGACAGGGTGATCGCCTTCGGCCGCGCGACCTGGCCGCACCTGATGGCGCGCGCGATGCTCGCCGAGCAATTGTGGCGCGCGACCAGCATCGTCGCGGGCCACCCCTATCATCGCGAGGGCCGGCAATGAGGCGGACGATCGCGCTGGCCGCAGGCTGCGCCGCGCTCGCGGGAGGCGCGCTGGCTCTCGCGCAGGGCGATGTCTTCGATCCGCAGGCGCTCGTCGCGCACGAACGGCAGCAGCTCGTGACCGCGAAGCAGCAATCGGCCGACGCGATGGCGCGCAGCAACGCGCTCGAGGCGCAGGCACGCGCTGCGCGGAGCGAGGCCGACCGCCTGAAGAAGCGCAGCGCGGCGCTCGCCGCGCGCATCCAGTCGGCAGAGGCCGACATCAGCGCCGGCGAAGCGCGCGTCGCGCTTGTCGGCCGCCGCCTCGCGGAGCGACAGGCCCGGCTCGCCGAACAGCAGCAGCCGCTGCTCGAACTGACCGCCACCTTGCAGCAGCTTTCGCGCCAGCCGCCGGTGAGCGTCCTCGCCCAGCCCGGATCGCTGACCGACATGGTCCACGCACGCGCGGTGCTCGACGCGGTGATGCCGGTGATCCGCCGTCGCACCGCCGGGGTGCGACACGAACTGGCGGAGCTTCAGACGACGCGGCGCCAGCAGCGCATCGCGCTTGACACGCTCTCCGAAAGCCGGGCGCAGCTCGCGACGCGCCGCGACGAACTGACCCGGCTCGAGAACGAGGGCCGGCTCCACGCGCGCGACCTGATGAGCAGCGCACGGCTGGAGGCCGACCGCGCGCTCGGGCTGGGCGAGAAGGCACGCGACATCGTCGAACTGATGGACGCGCTCGAAGCCGACGGGCTGGTGCGCGCCGAGCTGGCGCAGTTGGCCGGCCCCCTGCCGCGTCCGCGCGACCCGGCAAGCGCCGCTCCGGCCGCCGCATCGCCGCCTGCCAGCGATGCCTCGCTGAGCGACGGCGCCTATCGCCTGCCCGTCGTCGGCCGCATCGTCGCAGGGCTGGGCGAGGTCAATGACAGCGGCGTCCGCTCGCGCGGGCTGACCATCGCGGCGCAGCCCGGCGGACAGGTCGTCGCGCCCGCCGCGGGGCATGTCGGCTTCGCCGGCGACTACAAGGGCTATGGCAAGATCGTCATCATCGATCACGGCGGCGGCTGGACCTCGCTGATCACGGGGATGATCGCGCTGTCGGTCGGCGTCGGCGATACGCTGGGCGCCGGGGCACCGGTCGGCCGCGCCGGGTCCGACGACGCCCGCATCACCGTGGAGCTGCGCCGCGCCGGGCGCCCGGTGGACATCGTCGCGATGATCGGGTGACCGCGCATCGCCTCCAGAAAGGCATAGGCGGATGGCGCCGCGGCCATTATAAGGCAAAGTCACGCCTGCGCGATTGAAAGACGACCATGACCGAATCGACCAAGCCTTCTCCCTCCTCCCGGCGCCGCTTCGCCCTGTGGCAGGGGGCGGCCGCGCTCAGCACGCTGGCGCTCGTCCCGCTCGCTACCGGCGCGATGGCGAGCGTCGACGCCTCGACGCAGGAAGAGATTGCCCGCTTCATGGACGTCTTCCTCGAAGTGAAATCCAACTATGTCGAACCGGTCAGCGACGACAAGCTGATCGAGGGCGCGATCAACGGCATGCTCGCCAGCCTCGATCCGCACTCGGGCTATCTCGATGCGCGCGGCTTCTCCAACCTTCGCACCCAGACCGATGGCGAATATGGCGGCCTCGGTCTGTCGGTGACGATGGAGGACGGCGTGGTGAAGGTGATCGCGCCGACCGCCGATACGCCCGCCGCGCGTGCCGGGATCAAGGCCGGCGACTATATCACGCACATCAACAAGGAACTGATCTTCGGCCTGACGCTCGACGAGGCGGTCGAACAGATGCGCGGCCGCCCCGGCACCCAGATCGAGATCACCGTGGTGCGCGAGGGGCAGGACAAGCCGATGGAGCTGACGCTGACGCGCGAGATCATCGACCTGAAACCCGTGAAGTGGGAGGTGAAGGACGACGTCGGGGTGCTGACCGTCACCAACTTCTCGGCCGATGCGACCCGCGACCTCAAGGCGGCGATGCTCGCGGTCGAGAAATCCTTGGGCCGCAAGCCGCGCGGCTGGGTGCTCGACCTGCGCTCGAACCCCGGCGGGCTGCTCGACGAGGCGGTCGGGATCAGCGACATCTTCCTCGAACGCGGCGAGATCGTGTCGCAGCGCGGCCGCAAGAAGAGCGACATCGAACGCTATTTCGCCGAGCCGGGCGACCTCGCGCAGGGCGCGCCGGTGATCGTGCTGATCGACGCGGGGTCGGCCTCGGCGTCGGAGATCGTCGCGGGCGCGCTGCAGGACCAGCACCGCGCGCTCGTCATGGGCGAGCGCAGCTTCGGCAAGGGATCGGTGCAGACGGTGCTGCCGCTGACCGACACGACCGCGCTGCGCCTGACCACCGCGCGCTATTACACGCCGTCGGGGCGCAGCGTGCAGGAAGGCGGCATCGAGCCCGACATCCGCGTGCCGCAGCTTTCGGACCCCGATTACAAGAACCGCCCGCGCTTCCGCGAAAGCGACCTGCGCCGCCACCTGATCAACGAGAAGAAGGTCGACGACGGCCTGCTCGAAAAGGACGAAAAGGACGATCCGCGCTTCGCCGCGACCGCCGAGGAGCTGAAGGCGAAGGGCATTGAGGATTATCAGCTCCACTATGCGCTGCAGACGATCGGCCGCATCGGCCCGGCGACGCCGCAGATGGCGCAGGGCAAGGCGCCCGCCGCCCGGCCGGCGCGGCGCAACTGATCCGCAGTCGGGGGGCCAGCCATGCCGAACAACCGCTACGCCGCGCCGCTCCTCGCGCTGATCGCGCCGCTGCTCCTCTATGGCGGCGCGCTGGTGTCGCAATATGGCTTCGGCCTCCACCCGTGCGAGATGTGCTATTGGCAGCGCTGGCCGCACCAGGTGGCGATGGTGCTGGCGGCGCTCGCGCTGCTGCTGCGCCGCAGCGACGCCGTGATGCGCGCGCTGACGCTGCTTTCCGCCGTCGCCATCGCGGTCAGCGGCGCGATCGGCGTCTTCCACGCCGGGGTCGAATACGGCCTGTGGGAAGGGCTGACGACGTGCAGCACCGCGGCGACCGGCCCGGTCTCGCTCGACAGCATCCTGGCGGCGCCGATCACCCGCTGCGACGTGCCGCAATGGACGCTGTTCGGCGTCTCGCTCGCGGGGTTCAACGCGATCTTCTCCTTCGCCGCCGCCGCGCTCGTCTTGACCTTGCTGCGCCGCCGGCCCACATCGGCGGCATGATGAAGGCGGACCGAAAGACGGCGTCGATGATCCGGGTCGACCAGGCGGGCGAATATGGTGCGACGCGCATCTACGCCGGCCAGCTCGCGGTGATGGGCGACCGGCATCCGATGGCGCGCGAGATCGCGCACATGGCCGAGCAGGAGGAGCGGCACCGCGCTTTCTTCGACGGACTGATCGCGCGCCGCGGCGTGCGGCCGACCGCGCTTCAGCCGCTGTGGAACGTCGCGGGCTTCGCGCTGGGCGCCGCGACCGCCGCGATGGGGCCCCGCGCGGCGATGGCGTGCACCGCGGCGGTGGAGACCGAGATCGACCGCCACTATCGCGAACAGATCGCCGAGCTGGGCGACAGCGACCCCGAACTGGGCGACGCGGTCGCCGAGTTCCGTGCCGAGGAGCTGGAGCACCGCGACGCCGCGCTGGCCGCGGGCGCCGAAAGCGCGCCGGGCTATCCGCTGCTCAGCTTCGCGATCCGCGCCGGCTGCCGCGCCGCCATCGCGCTGGCGAAGCGCATCTGACGCGGTGCCCGGCGGTGGCGTTCAGGCCGCATGCAGGCTATCCATGGCAGTCCGTCCGGACAGATGAAGGAAAACCGATGACCCGCCTCCCCCTCTTCGCGCTGATCCTTGCCGCCGGCGCGGCCGCGGCGCCCGCGCAGGCGCAGGAAACCGTCGTCGACGGCGAAAAGATCAACCAGGTCATCGTCTATGGCGACGACAAGTGCGAGCAGAGCAGCCCCGACGAGATCGTCGTGTGCAGCCGCCTGCCCGAAACCGAGCGCTATCGCGTCCCGCAGATTTTCCGCGGCGGCAGCCCGCTCGACCCGCGCAACGAGGCGTGGGCGAACAAGGTGGTCGCGCTCGAACGCGTCGGCCGTTTCGGTACCGACAGCTGCTCGCCCACCGGCCTCGGCGGCTTCACCGGCTGCACCCAGCAACTCGTCGCCGGCGCCAAGGCCGAGCGCCGCGCCGCCGACAAGACCGACTGGCAGACGATGATCGCCGACGAACGCGCCAAGCGCATCGCCGGCATCGACGCCGCGGCGGACGAGGTCGAGGCGGCGGTCGTCGCCGAGGAAAAGGCGCTCGAGGAACGCCAGCGCGCCGCCGAGGAGCTCGAACGCCAGGCCAGCGGCGTTGCCCTCACGCCCGCAGCACCGACCCCGGACGATCCGAACGAAGAGCCGCTGCCCTCGCCCGGACCGCGATAGAGGCATTTCATCGAGTCGAATGGGGTTGAAACCGGGCGGAAATATCCAGAAATCCGCCTTGTTCTAAATCAAGCTCCCTCTTCCGGAGCGTCGATCATCTGACCTCCAAAGCCGAGTGCTCCTGCGCAGGCGGGAACCCGGAGCGGCTATAGCATGATGGTATGAGTTGGAATCGTCATTGCGAGGAGCGAAGCGACGCGGCAATCCAGAGCGTGCGCAAACCGCTCTGGATTGCTTCGCTCCGCTCGCAATGACAAATTGGGTCAGTCCAATGTCATCTCATTCTCTAGCCGAGGTCAGCGTCGCATGACTCCGGGTCCCCGCCTTCGCGGGGACACGGGGCATGGTTCATCCAAAGATGATCGCGCCCGACGAGAGACGGGCGGCCCGGCGCTACCCCTTCAGCTTGCCGGCCATGCCGAGGATGTCGTCGAGCGGGTTGCCGTCGCCGTTGCGGTCGATCAGCTTGCCGAGGCTGCCCAAAGCGCCCGATCCACCGCCACCGCCGATCAGGTCGCCCAGACCACCGCCGACGACTCCGCCGCCGCCCTTGGCGCCGCCCTGCTTCGCCATCGCGCCGGCGACCAGCATCGCGAGCAGCGGCAGCATCTTCTTGAGCAGCCCGGCATCGATCCCGGTCTGCCCGGCTGCGTGCCCGGCGACGGTGCGGCTGACGTCCTTCGACCCGAAGATCTGGCCCAAAATGTCGTTGCCCTGCCCGACCGGGGTCGGCTGTGACCCGAGCACCGCGTCGAGCAGGCCGCCGCCGCCCAGCCCGGCGATCAACCCGCCCAGCCCCTCGCCGCCGCCCTGCGCCTGCTTCTGGAAGCCGCCGAGGATCGCGGGCAGCAGCGCTTCGGCGCCCTGCTGCGCGATCGCGGGCGAAACGCCCAGTTCCTTCGCCATCGATTCGATGCCGCCGGCCTGGCCGAGGATGTCGCTGAGGTTCATGTCGTCAATCTCCCACAAGGCGCGGATCGAAAAGCGCCGATGCGGGTTCTTATAGCAGCGCACCGGCGTGGGGCGAGCCGTTCATTCTGCTGTCATTTCGCCGTGCCTAATCCTATCCTGCGGCCCTGCGACTGTCCCGGCCGCGTGGTTCGGCCGCCTCAACGAGTGGGAGCATTGAAAAATGGGTATTTTCAGCAGCATCAAGGACGCGATTTTTGGCAAGAAGGCGGAGGCGGCCGAGCCCGCTCCCGCCACCCCGTCGGCGCTTCCGATCGGCGCGGCGATCGAAGCCGCGTCGAGCGCCATGGCCGCCGCGTCGACCGCCGTCAGCGAGGTTGATGTCGAGGCGATCCTGTCGGCCGAGGCCGCGAAGGCGGGCCAGCCGCTCAACTGGCGCACCTCGATCGTCGACCTGATGAAACTGCTCGGCATCGATTCGAGTCTCGACAACCGCAAGGCGCTCGCGCAGGAACTCGGCTATACCGGCGAACTCAACGGCAGCGCCGAGATGAACATCTGGCTGCACAAGGCGGTTATGCGCGAGCTCGCCGCGAACGGCGGCAAGGTGCCCGCCGACCTGACCGACTGACGGACGGTCGATATTCTTCGACGAGGGCCGGGACGCAGCGCCGTTTCCGGCCCCTTTTCATTGACCCCCGCGCGTCGCGGCTCCAGACAGGTTTCACAGGAAACAAACGGGGAGCCCGCACGTGCACGACAGACTGTCCACTTCGATCAGCCGCCGCCGGACGCTCGCAGCGCTCGGCGCCGGAACCGCGAGCCTCGCGCTGGCTGCGCGCTCGCCCGCGCTGGCGGCAGCCGCTCCGCAGCAGGACGGCGCGCAGGCGCTGCTCGACTCGATCGCCGACAATCTGCTCGCCCGGTCGCCCGAAAGCGCGACGAGCCTCGGCATCGATACCGGCGCGCGCGCCGCGCTGCGCGCGCAGCTCGCCGATCGCTCGGCGGCGGGACAACAGGCGCTCGCCGACACGCTCAAGGCCGATCTCGCGCGCGTCCGCGCCGTGGATCGGAGCAAGCTCGACCATGGCACGCGCACCAGCCTGGCGGTGATCGAAAGCGCCTATGGCGTCGCGCTCGACGGCTTCGCGCTGCCCTATGGCGACGTGTCGGTCGGCGGCTGGCGCAACACCCCCTATGTCGTGATCCAGAATGTCGGCGCCTATCTCGACATCCCGAAATTCCTCGACAGCGATCATCCGGTGAAGAACGCCGCCGACGCAGAGGCCTATCTGGCGCGCCTCAACGCCTATCCCGCGACCCTCGATGCAGAGACCGAGCGGCTGAAGGCCACGGGCGCGCAAGGCGTGATCGCCCCCGCCTTCCTGCTCGACAAGGCGATCAGGCAGATGGAGGCGAGCCTCGCCGGTGCGCGCGGCGGCGGCGGGCTGGTCGACAGCCTCGTCCGCCGCACCGCGGAGGCGAAGATCGCGGGCGACTGGGGCCGGCGCGCCGGGGCCATCGCTACCGGGCCGGTCGTCGCCGCGCTCGAACGCCAGCTTGCCGAATTGCAGGCGCAGCGCACGAAGGCGACAATGGACGCCGGCATCTGGGCACGTCCCGGCGGCGACGAATTCTACGCCTGGGCACTGCGCGCCTCGACGACGACGCGGATGACGCCCGAGGAAATTCACCGCATGGGGGTCGAGCAGCTCGCCGAGCTGCACGGGCGGATGGACCCCATTCTCAAGCAGCTCGGCTATACGCAGAGCTCGGTCGGCGACCGGATGAACGCACTCGCCAAAGACCCGGCGTATAAATTCCCCGACAATGATCAGGGCCGCGCCGAGGTCGTCGCCTATATCCAGACGTGGCTCGACCGGATTCGCGCCGAACTGCCGCGCGCCTTCCGCACCCTCGCCAAGGGCAATGTCGAGGTAAAGCGCCTCCCGCCCGAGGAAGAGCCCGGCGCGCCCGCCGCCTATGGCGGCGCGGGGTCGATCGACGGTGCGACGCCGGGGCGGATGTGGATCAACCTGCGCACGACCGACCTGCACAGCAAATATTCGCTGCCCGACCTCGCGATGCACGAGGCGATTCCCGGCCATGCGTGGCAGGGCGAGTATGCGAACCAGATGCCGCTGATCCGCTCGATGCTAGCCTTCAACGCCTATTCGGAAGGCTGGGGCCTCTATGCCGAACAGCTCGCCGACGAACTCGGCCTCTACGACGATTTCCCGGTCGGGCGCCTCGGCTATCTCCAGTCGATCGCTTTCCGCGCCTGCCGCCTCGTCGTCGATACCGGCATCCACACCAAGCGCTGGACGCGCGAGCAGGGGGTGCAGTTCTTCGTCGAGCGTAACGGGTCGAACCCGCTCGAGGTCGCGAGCGAGGTCGATCGTTATTGCAGCTGGGTCGGGCAGGCGTGCGGCTACAAGGTCGGGCACAGCGAGATCAACCGCCAGCGCGAGCGCGCGCAGGCGGCGCTCGGCGCGCGCTATGACCTGCGCGACTTCGACAATGTCGTGCTCGAAGGCGGCAATGTCCCGCTCGACGTGCTCGCGCAGAATGTCGACGAATACATCGCGGAGACGAAGGCGTGATGCGCCGCCTCGCCCTGCTGGCCGCGGCTATATTCGCCGCGGCCGGCGGTGGCGCGATGGCGCAGGGAGTGCAGGACAGCTCGCGCGTCGCCATCGTGACGAGCGACGTCGACCGCTTCTTCGCGCTTTATGACGACCCGGCGCTGGCGGCGGACCCCGATGCGCTCGCCGCGCGCTACCTCGCCACGCCTTCGCCCGGTCTCGTTGAATTCATGGCGCTGCGCCGGATCACGCCCGACCGGCTGGCGGCGGCGCTGCGCGCAAAGCCAGCCGTCTATCGCGACGCGCGCGGTTGCGCGGCGAAGCTGGACAAGGTTCGCGGCCGTCTGGTCGCGGCGACCGACCGGCTCGCGGCGCTCTATCCGAAGGCGGTCTTCCCGCCGATCACCATCGCCATCGGCCGCGCGTCGAGCGCGGGAACCGCGAATGCGAAAGGGCTCTATATCGGCCTCGAAATGCTGTGCGCGGCGAAATTCATCGAGGCCGACGACGAGGATCGCATGGTGCACGTCATCGCGCACGAATATGCGCACGTACAGCAGCCGCTCGCGCAGGTCGATGACGAGAACGCCACGGTCCTCCACGCCGCGCTGGTCGAGGGTGCCGCCGAATTCGTCACCGAGCGGATGACCGGATCGGTCGCCTATCCGCTGCTCCACCAATGGGCGGCAGAGCGAACGGCGGAGCTCGAAACCGCCTTCCTCGCCGAAAAAGGACGAAAAGGCGCTCGGTTCGCGCTGGCTCTACAACCAGCAGGGCGATGGCGACTGGCCCGGCGACCTCGGCTATTGGGCGGGCTACCGCATCGTCCGGGCCTATTACGACCGCGCGCCCGACAAGACGCAGGCGCTGCGCGAGATCATCGAGATGCGCGACCCCGACGCCTTCCTCGCCGCGAGCGGCTGGGCACCGGGCGCATAGAGCGTTTTCAAGTCGGGCGGAACCGCATGACGACCCGGAAAACGCGGTGAAACTACGACCTGGAGCACGATGCCATGCGTTGGAATTGTCATTGCGAGGAGCGAAGCGACGCGGCAATCCAGAGTTGGCGCAAACCGCTCTGGATTGCTTCGCTCTGCTCGCAATGACGAAGTGGGTCAATCTAAAGTCATCAGAGTCTAGCCCCGACGCGCGCTTCCTACGCCGCCCAATCCTCCAGCAGGTGGCGCGCGATCGCCAGCGGCGGCGGCGCGAGGAAGGGCGCATCCATGTCGCCCGCCAGCGCCGCGCGCACCTCGTCGCGATCGACCCAGATCGCCGCCTCTATCTCCGTCTCGTCGAGCGTCAGCGCGCTGCCCTCGGCGCGCGCGCGGCATCCGATCATCAGCGACGAAGGGAAAGGCCAGGGCTGGCTCGCCACATAGGTGACGTCCGACACGCGGATTCCCGCTTCCTCGAACAATTCGCGCGCCACCGCCTCCTCGAGCGACTCGCCCGGCTCGACGAATCCCGCGAGTGCCGAGAACATCCCCGGCGCGAACTGCCGCTGGCGCCCGACGAGCACGCGCCCGTCATATTCGGCGAGCATAATCACCACCGGGTCGACGCGCGGGAAATGCTCGGCGCGGCACTGGCCGCAGCGGCGCCCCCAGCCGGCACGGAACAGCTCGGTCGGCGACCCGCAGGTGGCGCAGAAGCGGTGCCGCGCGTGCCAGTCGACGAGGCTGCGCGCGCCGCCGTAAAGCGCGAGGTCCTGCGCGCTGAGCAGCGGCAGCAGCCGCATCACGGTGCGTGAGCGCGCGTCGATGCGCTGCGCCGGGTGCGGTTCGCGGACGAAATAGGGAATGCCGCGCTCGTCGCGCCCCAGCAGCATCGGCGCGCGCGCGTCGGCGGGGTCGAGCAGTTCCCAGCGCAGGCCGGTGCCGTCGTCGCCGGGCACGAAATCGATGCCGTCGAGCGTCAGGCAGCGCGCGCGCGGGTCGGCGGTCGCGGTCGCGAAGGCCTCCGGGTCGGTGCGAAGCTGGTCGGCGCGGTCGAGCCACGCCCCGGTGAAGCCGAGCGGCGCCGGCATCAGCGCAGCGCGTCCTTGTAGAAAGCCTCGCCGAACTTCGCCTGAAAGGGCAGCGCCTCGGCCGGCATATATTGGGTGTAGCCGCCGACGCGGTAGCCGCGGGCGCGGTCGACGAAGCCGATCGTCCCCGCCGCGCCGCCCCAGCCATAGACGCCCTCGCCGGTCGGCGAATCGGCGAGCGAGACGCGCCCGCCCGCGCCGAAGCCTTCGCCCTCGATGAACGTGCCCTTGCGGTCGACCGAGTCGGTCAGCAGGTTCGACATCGCCAGCCGCGCGGTTTCGGGCTTCATGATCCGCACCCCGCCGGTCTCGCCCTCGCCGAGCAGCATGGCGAGGAAGCGGTCGTAATCGCGTGCGCTCGAAACCAGGCCACCGCCGCCATAGGGCATCGGCGGCGGATCGAGGTAGATCGAGCTGGTCGCCGGGTCGACCGGCAGCAGCACCGGACCCATCGGGAAATAATTGGTCGACAGCCGCCCGACCTCGCTCGCCGGCACCTGGAAAAAGGTGCTGGTCATCCCCAGCGGGTCGAACAGCCGCGCCTTCAGAAAGGCGTCGAAGGGCTGGCCCGCCGCCACCTCGATCACCCGCCCCATCAGGTCGAGCCCGACCGAATAGCTCCAGCGCGTGCCGGGTTCGTAGACGAGCGGCAGCTTCGCGAGCCGGTCGGCGAAGGCCGCGAGGCTGGGCACGGGCGTGATCTCCGGAAAACCGGGGATCGTCAGGCGGCTGACCTGTCCGCCGACCAGTCCGGCCTCGTTATAGGCGTCGCGCAGCGGCCCCTTCTGGATGATGTTGTAGCCCAGCCCGGCGGTGTGGGTGAGCAGCTGGCGCACCGTGATCGGCCCCTTGGCCGGGCGCACGTCGGTGATCGAGCCGTCGGGCGTGTTCTGCACCGTCATGTTCGCGAAGGCGGGCAGCACGTCGGCGATCGGCTGGTCGAGGCCGAGCCGGCCTTCCTCGATCAGCAGCATCGCCGCCATCGCGGTGACCGGCTTGGTCATCGAATAGAGGCGCCACAGCGTGTCGGGACCGACCGCCTTGCTCGAATCCATCGCCTGCCGCCCGGCGCCGAAGCTGACCGCCGCCGCCTGCCCCTTGCCTATGCAGGCGAGCGTGCCGGCGAGCTGGCCGCGCTCGACGAAGCCCGTGACGAAGGCATCGGTCGCGGGATAGAGCGCCGCGCCGTCGGCCTTCCACGCGAAGGCGCTGCGCGGCAGCAGCGTCGCCGCGCCGCCGAACGCCAGGCCGCCGAGCAGCGCCCGGCGCGACACCATCATGTTCATCCGTCCTTCTCCCGCATCTGGTCGACGAGCTTGCGATAGAGCGTCGGCAGCCCGGCCTCGTCAAGCGCCGAAAGCGGCCACCATTCGCCTTCCGCTGCGGCAAGCGGGGCTTCGTCGCGCACCAGCGTCAGCCGCAGATCGAAATGGGTGAAGCCATGGTCGACCTCGGCGACCCCCGACTCGGCGGGCGGTATCGCGCTCCATTCGCCGCCGGGCAGCGCGCGCATGCCGCCGAGCATGCCCTTTTCGGGGCGCCGGACGAGCCAGACGCGCCCGCCCTGCTCGATCCAGCGCGCGAGACCGTAGCGCTGCGGCTTCGCCTTCTTCGCGGGCTTGACCGGCAGCCGCTCGATGTCGGCGCGGCCGCGCGCGCGGCAATCGGCCATCAGCGGGCAGATCGCGCAGGCGGGGCCGCGCGGCGTGCAGATGCCCGCGCCCAGGTCCATCAGCGCCTGCGCGAAATCGCCCGGCCGTTCGGCAGGCACCAGCGGTTCGAGCGCGGTGCGGATGGCACGCTTGGCGGCGGGCAGCGGAATCTCGATCAGCCGATGGCGCGCGATCACCCGCTCGATATTGGCATCGATCACCACCGCCCGCCGCCCGAAGGCGATCGCCGCGACCGACGCCGCCGTATAGTCGCCGATGCCGGGGAGCGCGCGCAGGTCGGCTTCGCAGTCGGGAAATCGCCCGCCGTGCTCGGCGACCACCGCGCGCGCGCAGGCGAGCAGGTTGCGCGCCCGCGCATAATAGCCGAGCCCCGCCCACGCCGCCATGACGTCGGCATCGGCGGCGGCGGCCAGATCGGCGACCGTCGGCCAGCGCGTGGTGAAGCGCTCGAAATAGCCCGTCACCGCCGCGACCGTCGTCTGCTGGAGCATGACCTCGGCGAGCCAGACGCGATAGGGATCGGGCACCGCGCCGCTTCCTGGCGGCACGCGCCACGGCAGCACCCTCGCCGAGCGGTCGTACCAGCCGAGCAGGCGCGCGGCGAAATCGACGGGCGCGGCTTCAGTCTTGTCGCGATCGGTTCTGTCGGAAGTCTGGACGCTCACCCCCCGCCTATGGCATGGCGGCGCGCATGGCGAAAGCACAGAGCGGAGAGACGCCCGCCCGAAAGGCGAAGGACGCAAAGGCGAAGAAGACGCCTGCCCGCAGCTACGAGCGTCCGCGGGGCGGGGAAGCGCGCGCGATCGCCGACCTCGTCCCCGAAATCGGCCGCACCGCCTTCCGCAAGTTCGGTTTCATCCAGTCGTCGGTCGTCAGCCGCTGGCGCGAGATCGTCGGCGACCGCCTCGCCGACGTCACCCAGCCCGCGATGATCCGCTTCCCCGCCGGGCAGAAGGCGGGGGGCACGCTGCATCTGACGATCAACGGCGCGCACGCCCCGATGCTCCAGCATGTCGCGCCCGACATCATCGGCGCGGTCAACCGCTTCTTCGGCTACGCCGCGATCGCGCAGGTGCGGATGACGCACGGGCAGGTCGCGCCCGCCGCGCCGCCCGTTCAGCCGCCAGCCATGCTGAAGCCCGTACCCGCCGAACTGGGGGACAGCCTGCGCGACATCGGCGACCCGGAACTGCGCACCGTGCTCGAACGCATGGCTGCAGGGCTGGCCGCGCCGCCGAAGCTTCCCCGCATCAGTTGAACGAAGGACCGGCCGCCCATGCCCAGACATATCCCGTCCCTGCCGACCCGCCGCCTCGCGATCGGAACGCTCGCCGGCGTCGCCCTGACCGCGCTGGTCGCGGCGGCGCCCGCGAAACCGGCCGCTGAGCGCTGGTCGGCGACCATCTCGACTAGCCCGATCGGCGCGCATCTGGTCGGCAAGCCGGGCGCCAAGGTGAAGCTGGTCGAATATTTCAGCTATACGTGCAGCCATTGCGCCGACTTCGCGAAACAGTCGGCGGTGCCGCTGAAGACGCTCTACATCGACACCGGACTGGTGCAGTTCGAATATCGCAATCTGGTGCGCGATCCGCTCGACCTGACCGCCGCGCTGCTCGCACGGTGCGGCGGCGCCAGGGCGTTCGTCGGCAATCATCAGGCGATCATGCTCGCGCAGCCCACCTGGCTCGGCAAGGCGGCGAAGATGACCAAGGAGCAGCTCGCGCCCTGGTATCAGGGCAGCGAAGGCGAACGCACCCGGCGCATCGCCGCCGATACCGGGCTCGACACGCTGATGCGCGGCCGCGGTTACACCAAGGCACAGGTCGACGCCTGCCTCGACAGCGACGTCGCGTCGGCCGAGATATTGGGGATGACCAATATCGGCCAGAACGCCGACCGTGTCGCCGCGACCCCAAGCTTTTTCATCAACGGCAAGAATGCGGAGGTCAGTGATTGGCCGAAGCTCAAAACGCGCCTCGACCTCGCGCTCAAGGGCGCTTAAGAACGCCTCGACACGATTTTTCGGAGACCAAAGGATGACCCTTCCCCCGCTGCGCATAGCCCTGCTCTGTTCGCTCGGCGCGCTCGCGCTCGCCGGCTGCGGCGAAAGCAAGACCGACCAGAATCAGGAGCAGGCGGTGATCGCGAAGGTCGCCGCGCCCGCGGGCAAGAGCTGGTCCGACACCGTCACCGTCACTCCCGACGGCGGCTATCTGATGGGCAATCCCGACGCGCCGGTGAAGGTCATCGAATTCGCCTCGCTCACCTGCTCGCACTGCGCCGATTTCTCGGAGGAAAGCCACGAGGAACTGAAGCGCGACTTCATCGACACCGGCCGCGTCAGCCTGGAACTGCGCAACTTCATCCGCGATCCGCTCGACGCATCGGCCGCGGCGATCATCCGCTGCGCGCCGACCGAGCGCTATTTCCCGCTGATGGCGAACGTCTTCGCCTCGCAGGCCGATCTGTTCGCGGGCGCGCAGGCCAATCCCGACGGCGGCGAAAAGGCGATGTCGCTGCCCCCCGCGCAGCGTTTCCCGGCGCTCGCCAAGGCGTGGAAGCTCGACACCTTCTTCCAGTCGCGCGGCATGACCGCCGACCAGGTCAACGCCTGCCTGTCGAACCTTCCCAACATCGAAAAGCTCGAACAGAGCACCAATGCCGCGATGGAGACCTATCGAATCTCGGGTACCCCCAGCTTCATCATCAACGGCCAGCTGGCCGAGGGCATCGCGGCCTGGGGCCCGCTGCGCGACCGGCTGCGCACGATGGGCGTGCGCTGACCGTCGCGCTTCCCGCCCCGCGAGCGGCGGCGCGGGCGGAATCGTCCCCCTTGCGACTCCCCCGCCCACGCGGCATGACGGCGGGCAAGGGGGATATGTGACCCAAGCGTTGCACAGCCTGCGATTCGACCGACTGCACGGGGACCGCCCGTGCAGATAAAGCGGCTGCGCCTGACCGGTTTCAAGAGCTTCGTCGAACCAACCGAGCTGCGCATCGAGCCGGGGCTGACCGGCGTCGTCGGTCCGAACGGCTGCGGCAAGTCGAACCTGCTCGAGGCGATCCGCTGGGTGATGGGCGAATCGAGCCCCAAGTCGATGCGCGGCGGCGGGATGGAGGACGTCATCTTCGCCGGCACCGCGTCGCGCCCGCCGCGCGATTTCGCCGAGGTCGCGATCCATTGCGATACGGGCGGCGCGGTGGTCGCCGGGCTTTCCGACGCGACCGACGGGCACGAACTGGAGGTGATCCGCCGCATCGAGCGCGGCGCGGGAAGCGCCTATCGCGCCAACGGCCGCGACGTACGCGCCAAGGACGTCGCGCTGATCTTCGCCGATGCCGCGACCGGGGCGCACAGCCCGGCGCTGGTCAGCCAGGGCAAGATCGCGAACGTCATTGCCGCCAAGCCTACCGACCGCCGCGCGATGCTGGAGGAGGCGGCGGGCATCGCCGGCCTTCACGTCCGCCGCAAGGATGCCGAACAGAAGCTGCGCGCGACCGAAACCAACCTGACCCGCCTGTCGGAGATCGTCGCCGACATGGAGGTGCGCGCCAACGCGCTGCGCCGACAGGCGCGCGCGGCGGAGAAATACCAGCGGCTGAGCGAAGAGATCCGCGTTGCCGAGGCGCGGCTGATCTATGCCCGCTGGCGCGACGCCGCCGCCGCCGCCGATCAGGCGCGCCGCGACGCCGACGCGGCCGAAACCGCGGTGAAGGCGGCGCAGGACAAACTCGAAACCGTGTCGAACGCGCAGACAGAGGTCGCCGCGCGCGTCGCCGATGCACGCGGCGACGCGCAGGCGCAGCGCGACGCGCTGGCCGAGGCGACCGCAACGCAGGTCCGCCTTGCCGGCGAGGAGCGCGCGGCACGCCAACGCCTCGACGACCTGGGCGCGCAGCAGGCGCGGCTCGCCGAGGATCGCGCGCGCGAGGGCGATCTGGCACGCGATGCCCATACCGCGCTGACCGCGCTCGACACCGAGGCGAAGCAACTCGCGCAGCAGGTCGGCGCGCATGACAATGGCAAGGCGGCGCTCGTCGAGGCGAATCAGGCGGCGCAGGCACGGCTGCGCGATGCCGAGGTGGCGCTGGCACAGGCGCGCGCGCGCGCCGCAAGCGAAGCCGCTGACCGCCGCATCGCGCTCAGCGCGCGCGACGGCGCCGAAACCGCGGTGCGCCGCATCGCGGGCGAACAGCAACGTCTCGAAGCCGAGGTTGCCGCGCTCGGCGACAGCGCAGCGCTGGCCCGGACGGTCGAGGAGAGCGCGGCGGCCGCCGAGCGGGCGGAGGCCGCGATCGCCGCGACCGAAGCCGCGATCGGCGACGCCGAAGCCGACCGCGAGGCGGCGACGGCCGACCTCGCGGCGGTCGATGCCGCGCTCGCCGAGGCGCGCGCAGCGCTCGCAGCACTCGAAGGCGAGGCGGCAACGCTCGAACGCGCGCTCGCCGCTGCGCGCAGCGATGCGATGCGCATCCTCGACCGCATCAGGGTCGCGCCGGGCTACGAGGCCGCGCTCGCCGCGGCGCTCGGCGACGATCTCGACGCCGGCACCGACGACGACGCGGCGCGAAGCTGGCGCGGCGCCGACGCACGCGCCGACGATCCCGCGCTTCCCGCCGGCACCCGCGCGCTCGCCGATCTCGTCGAGGCGCCCGCCGCGCTGTCGCGCCGTCTCGCTCAGGTCGCGGTCGCCGACGACGATGCGGGCCAGCCGCTCGCGGTCGGGCAGCGGCTGGTGACGATGGGCGGGGTGATGCGCCGCTGGGACGGTTTCGTGACGCGCGGCGACGGCGCGACCGCGAGCGAGCGGCTGATGCGCCAGAATCGCCTCGACGCGCTCGCCGCGCAGCGCCCGCAGGTCGAGTTGGGGGTGCAGGAATTGCGCGACCGCCGCGAGGCCGCGGCGGCGACGCTCGTCGCGCGGACCGAGGCGGCCGCCGCCGCGCGCAAGCGGCTCGCCGACGCCGATGAGGCGCGCCGCGCTGCCTTGCGCACCGCCGACCAGGCGCAGGGTGCGCTCGACCGCCACCACGCCACCGCCGCGCTATTCGAACGCCGGCGCGCCGAGATCGCCGGTGCGGCGAAGGACGCCGCCGAACAGCTCGCAGCACAGGAAGACGCGCTCGCGGCGCTGCCCGACGAGCGGCTGGCGCGCGCGGCGCTCGACGCCGGGGAGCAGGCCGCTGACCGCGCCCGCGCTGCCGCGACCGACGCGCAGGGCACGCTCGCCGCGCATGAGCGCACTCTCGCCGCGCTGAGCGAGCGGCAGGCGGTGGTCAGCGCCGAGATTCGGAGTTGGAAGGCGCGAGCGGGCGAGGCCGCGCGGCGCGTCACCGACATGGACAAGCGCGCCGATGCGCTCGCCGCCGAAGCCGCGAAGCTCGCCGACCTGCCCGAACGGCTCGCCGCCGACCGCGCCGTCGCCGAGGCGCGGCAGGCCGAGCTGCGCGAGAAACTCACCGAGGCCGAGACGCGCGAGCGGGCGGCCGAAGCAGCGCTGCGCGAGGCCGAGGCGGCGCTGACGACGATCCGCGAGCGCGTCGCCGCGGCGCGTGAAACGCGCGCCGGCGCGGTCGCGCGCTCCGAAAACGCCGAGCTGCGCCGCGTCGAGATGGGCCGCCTGTCGGGCGAGCGTTTCGAATGCCCGCCGCCGCTGCTGCCGCAAAAGGCCGGTTTCGACAGCGCTGCGGTCGGCGACGCGGCCGCCGAGTCGGCGGCGCACGACCGGCTGATCGCCGACCGCGAGCGACTGGGACCGGTCAACCTCGTCGCCGCCGACGAGCTCGCCGAGCTCGACGCCGAGCGCGAGCGGAGCGTCGCCGAGATCGAGGAACTGCAGCAGGCGGTGAACCGGCTGCGCGGCTCGATCGGCAACCTCAACCGCGAGGGCCGCGTCCGCCTGCTCGCGGCGTTCGAGGCGGTGAACGCGCATTTCCAGCGCCTGTTCACGACCCTGTTCAACGGCGGCCAGGCGCATCTCGAACTCGTCGATTCGGACGATCCGCTCGAAGCGGGGCTCGAGATCATGGCGCAGCCGCCGGGCAAGCGGCTCGGCACGCTGACCCTGCTGTCGGGGGGCGAGCAGGCGCTGACCGCCGTGGCGCTGATCTTCGGCCTTTTTCTCACCAACCCGGCGCCGATCTGCGTTCTCGACGAGGTCGACGCGCCACTCGACGACGCGAATATCGAGCGCTTCTGCGACCTGCTCGACCGGATGAGCCGCGAGACCGACACGCGCTACCTGATCGTCACCCACAATGCGGTGACCATGGCGCGCATGCACCGCCTGTTCGGGGTGACGATGATCGAACGCGGGGTCAGCCGCCTCGTCTCGGTCGACCTCGGCGGCGCCGAGGAACTGCTCGCGGCCGAATAGGTCGATCGGTCAGGGCGCGCTGCCCACCACCAGCATCGCGGCGAAGACGAGCAGTCCGGCGAAGCGGTTACTGCGGAACTTGGCGAGCGCGTCGGCGCCGTTCGCGGGCTCGAGCGTCGCCACCTGCCCCGCCAGATGCACCGCCACCGGCACCAGCGCAACGAAGACCAGCGGGTCGGGCCGCACGATCCACAGCGCCCCCGCCCACAGCGCGAGCGCGGTCGCATAGCACAGGCCGACGCCGCCGCGCACCTGGTCGCCCAGCGCGCGCGCGCTCGACTTGACGCCGACCAGTGCATCGTCCTCGATGTCCTGAAGCGCATAGATGGTGTCGTAACCGATCACCCAGGCGATGCATCCGGCATAGAGCAGCGGCAGCGCGAGGCCGTCGCTGCCCCCGGCCGCGATCCAGCCGACGAGCGCGCCCCACGAAAAGACCAGCCCCAGCCACGCCTGCGGCCACCAGGTGATGCGCTTCATGAACGGATAGGCGGCGACGAGCAGCAGGCTCGCGACCGCGACGACCTGCGCGCGCAGCGGCAGTTGCACCAGCACGACCAGCCCGACGAGCGACAGCGCGAGCATCCACAGCGCCGCGCCGCGCACCGAAACCGCGCCGCTGGCGACAGGGCGCGACGCGGTGCGCGCGACCTTCGCGTCGAGGTCGCGGTCGACGATGTCGTTATAGACGCAGCCGGCGCCGCGCATCGCGACCGCGCCGGCGAGCATCCACAAGAACAGCGGCCAGTGATCGCGCGCGCCGCCCGCCAGCGCGATCCCCCACGCGCAGGGCCAATAAAGCAGCCACCAGCCGATCGGCCGGTCGAACCGTGCGAGCAGCGCATAGGGGCGCAACCCCGCGGGCAGGAACGCCAGGAAGCCGCGAAGCTGGCTGTCGGGGGGAGGGGCGGTGGTCATGCGTACCGGGGCGATAGCAGAGCGCGCCGACGAGATAAATGCCGGACCAGGCGCGGCGTGCGCCGATCAGCAGGCGGACTTGGTGGCCGCCGGAGAGGGGTTGTAGACGCCGTCGCCGTCCTTCGGCCCATCCAGATCGCGCGGCTCGCGGATGTTGAAGGCCGCCGTCGTGGAGATCCGCCTCGGCCCCAGCCATTTGCCGTAGAGCAGCGGCTGATAGTCATAGCTGATCTCGACGAACATCACCGCCGTCCCCGCCGCGGCCGTGACCTCCTTGCCTTTCAGCCCCATGCCCGGAAAACTGGTTCCGGTCTTGCCGGTGCCCTGCGCGCCATAGGCCGAGGACACCGCGAGATCGCCATAGCAGCGCTGCCAGTGAATCCACTGGCCGCCATCCTTGTTGCGTTCGAGGCTCGACAGGATGATCCGCCCGTGCCGCTTGAAATCGAGCGCGTCGGCCTGCTTTTCCGCCCCGATGAACAACTCGTTGATATCGATCTCGCGGATCGGCGGCAGCGACAGATTGCTGCCCGCCGCGATGCGCGAGGCATTGTCGGCGGTGTTGAGGCCGATCTGGCTGATCCGCGTGTGAGTCAGCGCGAGGTTCGCGATCTCCAGTCCGGCGAATCCCACCAGCACCAGAAAGGGAATGGCGAAAGCCATCTCGATCAGCACCGTGGCGCGAATGTTGCGCGCCAGGCGCCGCGCGGTGATCGCCAGGCGGCGGCGAGGGCGGGAAAGAAGCATCATTTCAGGCAGCTATCCGGTGTAATGTCGCTACCGTTCGCAAAGGGCTGGTTGCGCAGGATCGTTACCGCCGACAGCGTCGAATAGGGGGACTGCCCCAGCATCTTCCACACCGGCAGCACGCGGTCGAAGCGCATCGTCACCGTATAGAGGACGACGTCGTCGGCGCCGCCGTTGCCGGCCTTGCCGCCATCCTCGAAACAATCCTCGGCATCCAGATAGCCGTTCTTGTTCGTATCATAATAGCGCCGGGGGACGTTGAGCTTGCTGAACTCGTCATAGGCGCGCCGCGTGAATTTCACATCGGCGCCCGCGAACACCTGCTGGACCTGCTCCTTGACGCGGGCGTCGAGCGCCGATTGGTCGCTGGAATAAAGCTCCAGCGTCGAATCGCGTCCCGCCTTGGCGACGGCGCCTTGCAGGACCTGCTGCGCGTACATCTGCCAGCAGAAATCGAAGATTCCCATCAGGATCAGCAGGAACAGCGGCGCGGTGAGAGCGAATTCGACCAGCGCGACGCCGCGACGGTCGCTGCGAAGCCGGCGGATCAGGGCGCGACGACGGCTCATTGCGACAGCCTGAGCTTCGAGATCTGGCGGGCGATCGCCTGGAACTGCGCGTTGAGCTGCGCCGCATTGTCGGCCTCGAACGCCTGCCCCGTTGAGGCACAGCTGTTGAGGTTGCTGTTACTGCCGACGCCGAACGAGATCACCCAGATCGTCAGACCCTTGCGCTTCGCGCTTTCGCACAGCTGCCGGAAACGGTTGTTGTGCCGGTCGATCGCATCATTGTCGCTGGTCGCGCCGATGCGCGGCATCGACCGCTCCTGTCCCTGGTGCGACAGGTTGGCGCGCGGCGTCATCATGTCGCCGTCGGTCATGAAGACGATATGGCGGCTGACCGGCCGTCCGTTATAGGGTCCGTTGTCGGCCGCGAACAGACCGGTCGGCGAGATCAGGCGCGCACCCCACGCCATGCCGGCGTCGTGATAGGTATAGCCCTTGGGTTGCAGCGTCTTGATATATTTATCGAAGTCGTCGTGATCCGCCTTGGTCATCGTCGTCAGGTTCATCGCCGCGACCGGGCAGGCGGCATAATCGCCGCCCTTGTCGACGAAATTCTGGTAATTGGTCGTCACACCCTTGCGTTCGGATACACGTTCGCGATCGTAGGTAAGGGCGGGCAGGAATGTCTTCCACTGCGTATCGGAATCGGTCGCCGACGGGACCATGTCGATGTCCATGTCATAGGCGTTCGACGGCGCGGACGCGTTCGATGCGAATTGCGTCGTCGCCCGCTCGATGATGCAGCCTGCCCAGTCGATCGTGACCCGTTCACCCTGATAGCCGGTGTCTTCTTCGATCGTCGACCCGGTTTTCAGGGGACGCGTGTCGAAACCGCGGTCCTTATAGTTATATTTACCGTCGAAGACCTTGGTCAGCGTTTCAGTCTTCGTCACCTGATAGGTGCGCGTGAACGTCCAGCGCAGCTTTTTGGCCTCGCAACTCGCTGGCTTGCTCCAGGTGGCCGCCTTCCACGTCCCCTTGTAGGAATAATATTCGTAGGTCCGTTTCGAGTCGGAAACGGTGATACGCGTGCTGCCGTCAACAACCGGATTCGAGGGATTCAACGATTCGCTGACCATCCTGGGCAAATCGCTATCGTCCCAGGTCGTACAATCCGCCTGGGCCTTGTCCGCCTTCCCCGCATCCTCCCATTTTTCGGCCCCTTGCCAGTTCGTGTTGGCAACAGGATTGGTCGCAGTATAGTCCTCCGACACGACCGTCCGCGCGTCGCCCCAGACTTCCTTGGTCACCGGCTCGCGCGAAGGAAGCCATACGGTGTCGGCTATCCAATCGGGATTCTTCGCCACCAGAATCTGGCCGACATTGACCGACGAGCTGTAGGGAACGACGCCGAAGCGCAGCCGTCCGTCGCCGATGTCGGCGTTGGTCAGCGTGTCGAAGAAATCGACCGCCGCCTTGCGCAGCGCCTCGATCTTGGTGTCGTCGTCCGAAGAGGAGGCCTTGCGCGCCATCGACCCGGTGACGTCGAGCACCAGCATCACGTCGACGTTCGAGATTTCGAGCTTGGCGGTGCAGTTCACGCCGAGGTCGAACTTGTCCTTGCCGAAAATGTACATGATCGCCGTCGGCAGCTTGACGCTGGCGGTGCCGACGACATCGGCGGCGCTGGTCGACTGCGAGGAAAAGTTCACCGCCTCGCTGCCATAGATACCGTTCGGAAAGTTGAAGGCGAACATCTTGTTCGCCTCGGCCTTGTGGTCGTCGCCATAGACGCCCGCCGCCATCGCGCGCCGCCCCGCTAGCACGCCGGCGTCGCACGCCTGTTGCAGGCGAAGCTGCGTCATATAGGCGCGGCCGATGTCGACCGCCGACCCGACGATGCCGATCACCGGCACGATCGCGGCCGCGGTCAGCATCAGCGCGTTGCCGCGCTGGTCGCGGATCAGGCGTCCGGCGCCCTGCCGGAGGCGGCACCCAAGACGGCGCCCGATATGTCGGATGTCGGTCCCACCCATGGTCTCAAACCCCTCGATCGCCCCGCGTACGCCCCACAGATGCGCGGCGGGTATCCTGCCTCTATCGGAAAACTGCTTACCAAAATGCTAAGCCGCATCGCCCGCATGGCCCGGAAAACCGCGCCTCCTGCCCCGCAACGGGACAGTCCGCGCGCAGGGATGCGCGCGGGTGCGCGCCGCCGCCGCCCATGCTATGGCCCCGCGATGCCCGCGACTCCCGCCTGGCCGCCCGCCAGCACGCCCCGCCTGTTCGTCGACACGCCGCTCGGCCCCGACGCCGCACCGGTCGTCGACGGCGCGGCGGCGCATTATCTGCTGCACGTCATGCGGCTGAAGTCTGGCGACCCGTTGCTGCTGTTCGACAATCGCAGCGGCGAGTGGCTCGCCACGGTCGCCGATGCGGGCAAGCGCGCGCTGACCGTCCGCATCGAGCGCCGGATGCGCGCGATCGAGGCGGTGCCCGACCTCTGGCTGTGCTTCGCGCCGGTCAAGAAGGCGCGGCTCGACTGGATCATCGAGAAGGCGACCGAACTGGGCGTCGCGCGGCTGCAGCCGGTCATCACCGAGCGCACGATCGTCGAGCGCGTCAAGCGCGAGCGGCTGGAGGCGCAGATCGTCGAGGCATGCGAGCAATGCGGCCGCACCGCGCTGCCGGCGCTGGCCGAGCCGGTGAAGCTGCCCGCGCTGCTGCGCGACTGGCCGGAGGACCGCGCGCTGCTGTTCGCCGACGAAGCGGGGGGTGCGCCGTTCGGAACGGTCGATGCGCCCGCGCCCGCCGCAATCCTGACCGGCCCCGAGGGCGGCTTCACCGAGCGCGAGCGCGCCGCGCTGCTCGCCTGCCCCGCCGTCCGCCGTATCGCGCTCGGCCCGCGCATCCTGCGTGCCGAGACCGCCGCCGTCGCCGCGACCGCCCTGTGGATGGCGCAGCACGGCGACTGGGGGACAGCAGCCGGAAAGGTCTCCCCTGAAGCGTGACGATCAGTCGACGCGGGCGCGGAAGCGGATGGTGAAGCTGGGGCGGCTCGTCGCGCTGGTCGCGTGGCTCATATTGCCCGACGGCGCGATCCGCAGCCCCCGCACCGCCGGGTCATAGGTCCCCATCGGCGTGTAGCTGTAGGGTGCGCCGCCGCCCGGCTGGTTCGAATAGCCGACGTTCGACGCGCTGAATCCCAGCCCGCTCGCCGGCGATCCGTTGCTGAAACTGACCGAGCCGGCCTGGAAGGTGACGCCCGGCGGCAGCGGATCGACGAGCACGATCGCATTCGCCCGGTTGCTGTTGCTTCCGGTCCCGATGCTGGTCACGGTGATCGCATATTCGACGATCGCGCCGGGGATCAGCTTGGGATTGGTCGTGCCGTTGACGGGGTCCGAAATCGGCGTCGAGCTTTTCGCGATGATCAGCACGCCGCCGGTCGCGCGCGTGTTGGTGACGATGCAGGTGACGACGTCGCCGAGCTGCGGCGTGATCGTCCCCGGCGCCACACCCGGCAGCACGGTCGAGGAGCCGGCGGCGGCGTTGGTGCAGCCAAGCACCGCATCGTAGCGCGCGAGGTCGGCGGTCCCCGCCGCGATCTCGTCGAGCGTATAGGCTGTGCCGGGGGTCAGCCGCACCATGCCGGTGTCGCCGCCGCCGACCGTGGCGCCGGTGCCGCTGGTGGTCGCGCTCGCCACCGCCACCGCGCCATCGAGAATGCGGACGGTGAACTGGTCGCCGCTGTAGCGCCGCCCCCCGCTGCCCAGCGCCTTGCGGAGGCGCAGGTGCGGATAGGGGGTGTTGGTGAAGGTGCAGGCGATCGCATCGCCGAATTGCAGCGGCGGCAGGGTGAACGATGTCGCGACCACCCCGACGGGCAGCGGCGTCGCCGATCCGCTGTTGCCGTTGGTGCAGCTGATCGTCGAGCGATAGGCGGAGAGCGCGCTGGCGCTGCCCGCCGCCATGTCCTCGCTCAGCGTCACCGACAGGCTGGAGGCGAGGCTGACCGGCATCGCGTTGAACGGGCCGTTGCCGCTGCCGCTCGTCGCCCCCTGTCCCAGCAGTGCGCCGCCGCTCGCCGCGCGGATGCGGAAGAGGAACTGGTCGCTGGCGTCGATCCGCGCCCCCGCGATCTGCTTCGACAGCCGGACCGAGGCGAAGCGCACCGCAAGCATGATGCCCTGCAACCCGCCCGAGGTGATCTGGGCGGTGACGGTCGTCGGGCTGTTCGACCCGACGATATAGGCGCCGACCGTGCCGGCGGTGCCGGTGACGGTGACGGTCGAGGTGCCGATGCCCGATCGGGCCGGATAGGTCGTTCCGCTGGTCGGCGGCACCTGGTCGAGCAGTTGCCACGCGCCGCCGTTGGTCGTGAACACCAGCGATTCCGTCTCGTTCGACGATTCGGCGTCGGCGACGACGAAGGAATAGGCGGAGGCGGCCGCCCCTGCGGGCGGGGTGATCGCGATGCCGCCGATCGTGACGGTGCGCGTTCCCGATGCCGTCGAATAGAGCACCGGGCGGCCCGGTATCCCGAGGAAGGCCGAGTTGCCGACCGCGGCGCCGGTCCACGACGGCGCGGCGACGGCGGAGAAGGCGCTGCCCGATGTCGGCGTCACGCGCAGGTTGAAGCGCAGGACCGAACCGTCGGTCAGCGTGAAGCTCATATTCTGGCCCGCCGCGCTGCGCGCGGTCGCGTCGCTATATTGGCTGAGGTCGAGCCAGCAATAGGTCTCCCACCCCGCGGGCGCGGTCCCCTGGCTCGTCGCGGGGGCGCAGCTTTGGGCATGCGCCGGCGCGGCGGCGAGCAGCAACGCCATCAGCAGCGCAAAACAGGCCAGCAGCGGGCGAAAGACGCGCCGCGCGCAGGCTCGCATCGACGAGGCGCACGGCGGTGGGCTCGCGGTCCGCCACCCACCGGCCCGCGACGCAATCTGGTCCCTAGTCATGCCCGCGCTTGTGGCAGCGAAAGGTTAATTCGCGGTCAACCTGTCCCCTCCTTCGACCCCTGCGCGGGGCCCTTCCTTTTTGCTGGTGCAAGCCGCGGCGCCTGCCTAAAGCGGCGCGATGAGCACGCGTACGGTTTCAGATCGAAACGATCCCATCATCGAGAGCCGCGACCAGCTCGCGGCGCCCATGATCAAGGGCGAGAAGCCGAAGGACCGCTGGCGAATCGGCACCGAGCACGAGAAATTCGTCTATCGCACCGCCGATCATCGCGCGCCCTCCTATGACGAGCCGGGCGGCATCCGCGACCTGCTGACCGCGCTGACCCGCTATGGCTGGGAACCGGTCGAGGAGGGGGGGAACGTCATCGCCCTGTCGGGCAGCGACGGCGCGATCAGTCTCGAACCGGCGGGGCAACTCGAACTGTCGGGCGCGCCGCTCGAGAATCTCCACCAGACCTGCGCCGAAACCGGCCGCCACCTGAAGCAGGTGAAGGAGGTCGGCGCCGAACTCGGCCTCGGTTTCCTCGGCCTCGGCATGTGGCCCGACAAGACGCGCGACGAACTGCCGCGCATGCCGAAGGGACGCTATGCGATCATGCTCGACCACATGCCGCGCGTCGGCGGCATGGGGCTCGACATGATGCTGCGCACCTGCACCATCCAGACCAACCTCGACTATGCGAGCGAGGCCGACATGGTGCAGAAATTCCGCGTCTCGCTCGCGCTCCAGCCGCTGGCGACCGCGCTGTTCGCGGCGTCGCCCTTCACCAACGGCCGGCCCAACGGCTATCTGTCCTATCGCAGCCACATCTGGACCGACACCGACCCCGCGCGTACCGGCATGCTGCCCTTCGTGTTCGAGGACGGCTTCGGCTACGACCGCTATGTTGACTATATGCTCGACGTGCCGATGTATTTCGTGTTCCGCGATGGACGCTACATCGACGCGGCGGGACAGAGCTTCCGCGATTTCCTGAAGGGCCGGCTTCCGGCGCTGCCCGGCGAGCTCCCGCGCCTTTCCGACTGGACTGACCATCTGTCGACAGCCTTTCCCGAGGTGCGGCTCAAGAGCTTCCTCGAAATGCGCGGCGCCGACGGGGGACCATGGAACCGCATCTGCGCGCTGCCCGCGCTGTGGGTCGGGCTGCTCTACGACCAGGGCGCGCTCGACGCGGCGTGGGACCTCGTCAAGGACTGGAGCATCGCCGACCAGCAGGCGCTGCGCGACGCGGTGCCGCGCGAGGGGCTGTACGCCGCGGCGCCGGGCGGCGGCACCGTCGGCGACCTCGCGCACCGCGTTCTCGACATCGCGGCGCAGGGGCTGGCGGCGCGCGACGAGGTCAATTCGATGGGCGACAACGAGGTCGGTTTCCTCGAACCGCTGCGGCAGATCGCCAAGAGCGGCAAGTCGCCCGCGCACGACCTGCTCGACCGCTACGAAGGCGCATGGGGCCGCGACCTGTCGCACATCTACGACGAACTTAGCTTCTGAAAGACACGCATTCGGGATAGCGGAATCGCCATTCGCTTCCCTTCGTCACCCCGGCCTTGATCCGGGATGACGGCGATGGAAATGTCGGCTCTCGACCGAAAATGCTGTTACGCCACCGGCCCCACCCGCGGGTCGGGCTCCAGGCGGATCAGCGGGCGCGCCCGACCCGTCAGCCGCGTGAACAGGCGCGGCACCAGCGCGTGCCGCTGGGCCCAGTTCCAATAGGCGACATAGGCGGGATCGGCGAGCAGATGCTTTTCCTCTGTCTTGGCGCGCCAGTAATAGACACCGCTGACCAGCCCGAGGATGACCATGTTGCGCGCGCCTTCGACCCAGCCGCCGGCAGTGACCAGAAATGGCAGCGAGCCGACCCACCAGCTCAGATTCTTGGACACATAGGCGGGGTGGCGGGTCAGCGCATAGGGACCGTGGGTGATGACGCCGCGATGCGTGAGGTTCGAGAAGCGGATGCCGAACGCCATCGTCGCCCAGGCATAGACCGCGACCAGCGCGACGAGCACGACGCCCCACAGCATCATCAACGTCTCGTGCCCCTCCAGCCAATAGCCCCAGTCGGACCCGTTCACCGTATAGTCGAGCGGCCCGCCGTTCATCAGGATGAAGGGTGGGTAGCAGACGAGCGCCGCGACCCACGCCATACCATAGGGGTTGGCGGTGCGGATGTGCGAGTCGAGCGGCTTCAGCGTCAGGATATAGCCGACCGTCGCGACATGGACGTCGACCAGATAGAGCAGATTGATCGTCCACAGCGCGATCATGTAGGGATTGGCGAGCGCCTCGCTCATCGGCACGGTGACCAGCGCCGCGAAATTGCCCGGCACGATCGACAGCATGAAGGCGGTAAAGAAGCCTTTCACCGCCCAGGCGCGGAAATGATGGCCGATCGCGCGGCCGTCGACGGGTTGGCCGGGAGCAATCAGCCAGCGGCCGAACTGGTAGCAGCCGTCGTGCGGTTCGACCATGCGGCGGTCGAGCCACAGCATATAGGGCACGGAGACGAGCAGCAGCCACGGCACCACCCGCTCCAGCAGGTCCATCGCGAAGGCATAATTGCCCTCCCAATAATAGCGCATCGTCGCATAGAAGAGCGCGATCAGCCCCCAGGTCGCCCACAGGCCGGCGATCTTGGTCAGGCTGATGTCGACCGTTTCGCGCCACGGCCGGCGCTGCGACCAGTCGATGCCGGTCGAGGGGTTGCGATGCACCTTGTCGACGAACAGCGACCACAGCACCATCGGGATGCCGCAGGCGAGCACGCTGGCGATCGCCGAATTGGGACCGTCCATCGGGCCGCGCGCCCCCCAGTCGATGCCGAACGCGGCCGCGATCTGCGGCGCGTGGCGCGCGATCAGCAGGTAGGAGAAGAGTCCGGCGATACCGACGATGCCGACCCCGGCGCTGACCGCCGAACGCGGCCGCGAATCGGCGGCGGGCGCGTCGTCGGCTGCGGCGCCGTTCGCGGGGGAGAGCGGAAGATCGGACATGGCGGTCACGCTTTTCCCCTAGTCCGAAATGGTAAGCAAGCCGTCAACGATGCGGGCGAGTCGCGCGCCCTCGCCACGCCAGAAAACAACCATTTTGGCCGTTTTCCACCGTTCATCGTGCCATCGGTTCGATTCAGCCCGACTCGCGGCGTGCGGATTCGCGCTGGCGGGGAGTCGCTGGTAAGGCGCCGTTCCAGTCGGGGGCGGAGGGCTCCAAGCAGAACAACAAGACGGGGTCGTGACTTGTCTTCCCAATCGACGGGCCTGCGCCCATGGCGCCAGCGCTGGAATGCGCTGTTTCAGGACCATGAAATCTTCATCCGCACCCACGGCCATGTCCGGTTCGTGCGGGTCAGCGCGGTCTGGCAAAAGCGTGTCGCCCTGATCGCCGCGGCGGTACTGCTCGCCTGGGCGGCGGTCACCGTCGCGATTTTTGTCAACCAGCTTCTTTCCGCCGACGAACGGGCCGAGGTCGCGCGCAAGCAGGCCGCCGCGACCGCCGCAGAGGCGCGCATCGCCCAGTATCGCGACCGCGTCGGCGAAATCGCCGCCGACCTCGACGAGCGCCAGGCGCAGCTCGAGGAGTGGCAGAAGACCTATTTCGGCGCCGAGGCGCTGCCCGCCGCCGCCGATGACGACAAGACCGGGGCCGCCGCGGACAAGCCGGTCGAGACGAGCGCGGTCGATCCGCGCCTGCCACCCGAGGCGCAGGCGCTCGCACGCATCGAGGCGCGGCAGGAGGCCTTTTCGGCGCGGCTGCTCGCCGCGGTCGGCGCGCGCGCCGCAAAGGCCGAGGGCGCGGTGGCGAAGCTGGGGCTCGACCCCGCGTCGCTGGTCCGCAACGCCGCGGCCGGCCGCGGCGGTCCCTTCATTCCCTTCCGCGGCCGCATCGGCGCCGCAGGCGCGCTGGGCAAGAGTTTCGCGGCGCTCGAAGGCGCGCTGTTCCGCATGGAGGTGCTCGAACGCACGCTCGTTGCCATCCCTTCGGGCCAGCCCGCGCATGTGCTGATGCTCTCGTCGAGCTACGGCTATCGCAGCGATCCCTTCACCGGCGCAAGCGCGATGCATTCGGGGCTCGATTTCCCCGGTCCGCTCGGCACCCCGATCCTCGCCGCGGCGCCGGGCAAGGTGTTGTACGTTGGCCAGCGCGCGGGCTATGGCAATGTCATCGAGGTCGATCACGGCCAGGGGATCATGACCCGCTATGCCCACCTGTCGGGTTTCACGACGCGGGCGGGAGCGCAGGTCGCCGCCGGGCAGCAGATCGCCAAGATGGGCTCGACCGGGCGTTCGACCGGCAGCCACCTGCATTTCGAAGTCCGTCTGAACGGCGTCGCGGTCAACCCGCGCCGGTTCCTGGAGGCCAAAGCCGATGTTCTTGAAGTCAAAGACGACGCGCGACAGCGAGTCGGCGCCCTCGCTTCCGCCGCCACCGGCCGGGGCACCCGCTAGGATGGCGACCGGCGCGCGCCATACGACCTTCTCGATCCTCGGATCGGATGTCGTCGTCACCGGCAACGTGTCGGCCAGCGTCGACCTGCACGTCGACGGCAAGATCGAGGGCGACCTGAAATGTGCCAACCTCGTCCAGGGCGAGGCAAGTGAGATCAAGGGCGCCGTGGCCGCCGAAACGGCGAAGATCGCCGGGCTGGTCGACGGCTCGATCGAGGCGAAGACGCTGATCGTCCACGCGACCGCGCGGATCACCGGCGACGTGACCTACGAAACGATCACGATCGAGAATGGCGGCCGGGTCGACGGCAAGCTGTCGCACCGCCGCCACGGCGCCGCGGCGCCGGGCGCGGCCAAGGCGCCGCCGCCGCTGGAAATCGTCGAGACCCGCACCGCGTAGCGGCGCGCGCGCTCACGCGCCGCCGACGACCCACGCCAGCGCTTCGTTGCGCGCGCCGGGCTCGAAGACGCGGTAACTGATGCGCGGCAGCAACGAGCTCTCGATCTTCGTCGCCGCGCGAATCCAGCCCTGATCGGCAACCACCGCGACGCGACCGAAGCGATCCAGCTTGCCGAACAGCGGCAGCGCGCGCTTCATATAGGCGCCCAGTCCCGCGATCTCGATGCTGTCGATCGCCTGCGTCTCGACGAAGACGTGGACCTTGTCATGACACGCCATCGCGCCATCGAGGCGGTCCATGATCGCGTCGAGTTCGCTGCCGCTGATCCGGTCCGATACCTTGAGCGCGATCACATCGTCCGCGCTGTCGATCATGTCGAGCATGGCCTTTCTCCTGCTTCGTCCCTACGCGCCGCTGCGCCCGGCCGTTCCATCGGGGTACCGCCGTCGGCCCGGCACCAGCGGCGAGCCGAAATCCGCCGGGACACCGGCACGGACCGGAAATCGACGGTCGGAACCCGCCCTCAGTTCCGCGGTGCCTGCCGGCGATAGCTCAGCGCCTCGGCGATATGGATGCGGCCGATCGTCTCTGCCCCGGCAAGGTCCGCGATCGTCCGCGCCACGCGCAGCATCCGCGTATAGCCGCGCGCCGACAGCCGCATCGCCTCGGCCGCCTGCGCGAGCAGATGGCGCCCCGGCTCGTCGGGGGTGGCGATGGCTTCGAGCAGCTCGCCGTTGATCTCGGCATTGGTGCGCGCCTTGTGCCTGGCATAGCGCGCCGTCTGGACCGCACGCGCCGCGGCGACGCGCGCCGCGACCTCGGCGCTGCCCTCGGCGGGCGGCGGCAGGACGAGGTCGGCGGCGCTCACCGCGCGCACCTCGACATGCAGGTCGATACGGTCGAGCAGCGGCCCCGACAGCTTCGCCTGATAGTCGGCGGCGCAGCGCGGCGCGCGGCTGCACGCCAGCGCCGGATCGCCCAAATGGCCGCAACGGCACGGATTCATCGCGGCGATCAGCTGCACGCGCGCCGGAAAGGTGACGTGCGCATTGGCGCGTGCGACGCTGACCTCGCCCGTCTCCAGCGGCTGGCGCAGGCTGTCGAGCACCCCGCGCTGGAATTCGGGCAGCTCGTCGAGGAACAGCACGCCCAGATGCGCGAGACTAACCTCGCCGGGGCGCACACGCAGCCCGCCGCCGATCAGCGCCGGCATCGACGCCGAATGATGCGGGCTGCGGAATGGCCGCGCGCGGACCAGCCGCCCGCCTTCCAGCCCGCCCGCGACCGAGGCGATCATCGACACCTCCAGCGCTTCTGCGGGGGTCAGTTCGGGCAGGATGCCAGGCAGGCAGGCGGCCATCAGCGACTTGCCCGCCCCCGGCGGCCCGACCATCAGCAGGTTGTGGCCGCCCGCCGCCGCGATTTCGAGCGCGCGCTTCGCCGTCTCCTGCCCCTTCACCTGCGCCAGGTCGGCGGTGCGCACCGGCGCCGCGACCTCGCCCGGCACCGGCGCGGGCAGCAATGCGGCGCCCTTGAAATGCCCGAGCAGCGACAGGAGGTCGGGCGCCGCGAGCACCTCGACATGCCCCGTCCATGCCGCCTCCGGCCCCTGCACGGCGGGGCAGACGAGCCCGCGCTCGACGCTGCCCGCGTGCAGCGCAGCGAGCAGCACGCCCGGCGACGCCGCGACGCGCCCGTCGAGGCCGAGCTCGCCGACGACGACATAGGCGGCGAGCGTTTCGGGATCGACGACCCCCATCGCGCCGAGCAGAGCGAGCGCGATCGGCAGGTCGTAGTGCGAGCCCTCCTTGGGCAGATCGGCGGGCGACAGGTTGACCGTGATCCGCTTCGGCGGCAGCGCAAGGCCGATCGCCGACAGCGCCGCGCGCACCCGCTCGCGGCTTTCGGCGACCGCCTTGTCGGGCAGGCCGACGACCGCGAAGGCGGGCACCCCGGGCGCGATCTGGCACTGCACCTCGACCCCGCGCGCCTCGAGCCCGAGATAGGCGACGGTCGAAACGATCGCGACCAATGATACCCCCTTGCAGCCGGCCCCCATTTGTTCCCCATCCTTCATAGGCGGGAGAGGCCGGGCGTCGAGTCCCTTTTTGTCGGGGACAGGAATCGCGCGGGAATGACGGAGACAAAAAGGGAGGAATTTCGCGCAGAGGCGCAGAGTCCGCAGAGATTTTTGTTCGCGCGGAGACGCGGAAGCGCGGAGAAGAAAGAAGAAAATGGCGGCTTTGCCGCCTTCCCCTTTTCTTTGCGATCTCTGCGCCTCTGCGCGAAATCCTGTCCCAAGACCGTCATCGCCGTCCAATTTGACATCATACCAACCAGTTGGTATGTAAATCTCCATGACGCCGACTCACCCCTCCCCCCCTCCGACGCCGCCCCGCCGCGCACCGCGGGGCAGCGCGCGCGCGAAGCTGATCGCCGCCGCGCATCAGGAGGTGCGGCGGCACGGCTATGCCGCGACCACGGTCGACCAGATCTGCGCCGCCGCCGGGGTGACCAAGGGCGCCTTCTTCCACCATTTCGAATCGAAGGAGGCGCTGGCGGTCGCCGCCGCCGAAGCGTGGACCGAGCGGGCGCGGCCGATGTTCGACATGCTGCCGCACACGAAGCTGGAGGACCCGCTCGACCGGCTGCTCGGCCATATCGATTTCCGCTTTTCGCTGCTGCACGGCCCGGTCGACGGCTTCACCTGCTTCATCGGCACGATGGTGCAGGACGCCTATGCGACCAGCGAGCCGATCCGCCTCGCCTGCGAAGCGAGCATCGCCGCCTATTGCGAAGCGCTCTCCCCCGACATCGAGGCGACGATGGCGCAATATGGCGCGCCCGACGGGATGACCGCGATCGATCTCGCGCGCCATATCCAGTCGGTGCTGCAAGGCGGCTTCGTTCTGGCGAAAACCACCAACGATCCGGCGATTGCCCGGGAAAGCGTCGCCCATCTGACGCGTTATGTCCGCATGCTGTTCGGACGGACGTGACCGCCGCGAAACCATCCCCTGACGCCTTCCCCTGAAGCCTTCCGACGAGAGAGGAATTTCCGATGCCCACCCCCAGGATGATCTTCGTCAACCTGCCGGTCCGCGACCTCGACCGGTCGATCGCCTTCTACAAGGCGCTTGGCTTCGCCAACGAGCCGCGCTTCACCGACGAGACCGCCGCCTGCATGGTCTGGTCCGACGCGATCTTCGTGATGATCCTGACGCACGACAAGTGGCGCAGCTTCACCGATAGGCCGATCCCGCCGACGACATCGAGCGAGGCGATGCTCGCGCTGGCCCTCGACAGCCGCGAGGCGGTCGATGCGATGGTCGCGGCCGCCGCCGCCCACGGCGGCACCATCGACGTCAACCCGGTGCAGGAACATGGCTTCATGTACGGCCGCGACATTCTGGATCCCGACGGCCATGTCTGGGAACCATTCTGGATGGACCCGGCGGTCGCGAACGGCGACGCGCCCCCTCCCGCCGCCTGAGGCGACGAAAGGAGCGGCATCATGCCCGTGAACCCCGCCGCCACGATCGAGATCGCCGCCTTCGACTGGGTGCCCGATTTCGCGCGCGGTTTCGTCCGCGACCTGCGCCCGCGCTGGGCGTGCGAGGAGATCGGGCTCGACTATGCCGAGCGGCTGATCAGCGCGGTCGACCGCCCGCCCGAATATTTCCGCGACCAGCCATGGGGGCAGGTGCCGGTGCTGCGCGATGGCGACGTGCATCTGTTCGAAAGCGGCGCCATCCTGCTGCATCTGGCGGAAAAGGACGAGCGGCTGCTGCCGCGCGACCCGCAAGGCCGCGCGACCGTGACGAGCTGGTTGTTCGCCGCCTACAACAGCATCGAACCGGCGATGTTCGAACTGTCGACCGTCGACCTGTTCGCGGCGGGCGAGCCGTGGGCGAAGCTGCGCCGGCCCAGCCTGATGGACTTCATCCATACCCGCTTCGGCAGGCTCGCCGAGGCGCTGGGCGACCGGCCGTATCTCGCGGGCGATTTCAGTGTCGCCGACATCGCGATGGCGACGGTGCTGCGCGAGGGTATCGAATCGGGCGCGGTCGCCGAGCATCCGCGGCTCGAGGCCTATCTTGCCCGCTGCCTCGAACGCCCCGCCTTCGACCGCGCGCTCAAGGCGCAGTTCGCCGCCTTCCGCGAAGAGGCGGGACCGGCGGAAAGATAAGCATAAGCCCCTCCTCTTCACAAAGAGGGGGAAGACAGAGCAGGAGAGAGATGATGACCTATGTCGAAGGCTTCGTGCTCGCGGTCCCGACCGCCGAGCAGGACAAATATCGCGACCTTGCCGCCCGATCGGTGCCGCTTTTCAAGGAGTTCGGCGTGCGTCGCCACGTCGAATGCTGGGGCGACGACATCCCCGTCGGCAAGCTCAACGACTTCCGCACCGCGGTGCAGGCGAAGGACGGGGAGACGGTCGTCTTCAGCTGGTTCGAATATCCCGACCGCGCGACGCGCGACGCCGCGAACGAGAAGATTCGCACCGATCCGCGCATGGCGGAGATGGGCACCGACATGCCAGGCGACGGCCAGCGCATGATCGTCGGCGGCTTCGCGCCGATCGTCGAGGAAGGGCTCGGCGGATCGATGGGTTATACCGACGGCTTCGTATTCGCGGTGCCCGACGCCAATAAGGAGGCCTATCGCGCGCTCGCCGCCCGGGCTTCGCTCGTCTTCCTCGATCATGGCGCGACGCGCGTCCTCGAATGCTGGGGCGACGACGTGCCCGACGGCAAGGTCACCGACTATCGGCGCGCGACGCATGCAAAGCCCGGCGAGACCCCCGCCTTCAGCTGGATCGAATGGCCCGACAAGGCGGCGCGCGTCGCAGGCTGGGAAAAGGTCATGGCCGACGAGCGGATGCGGCACGATCCGAACGATCAGAGCTTCGACGGCGCGCGCATGATCTATGGCGGCTTCGTCCCGATCGTCGACGCCTGACATCCCCACCGCCGGGACGCACAAGGAGAAGGACGATGACGAATCCCAAGGGCAGCTTCATCTGGTACGAGCTGATGACGAGCGACCCCGACGGCGCAGCGCGCTTTTATGGCGCTGTGGTCGGCTGGACGATCGCGGCGCACGGCGACCCCGCGGCCGGCGGCGTCGATTATCGCATGATCGGCCGCAGCGACGGCGGCCAGGCCGGCGGCGTGCTGGCGCTGAACGCCGACATGCTGGCGGGCGGCGCGCGGCCGGCGTGGCTCGGCTATCTCTATACCCCCGATGTCGACGCCACGGTCGCGGCGATCGGGGCCGACGGCGGCAGCGTCCACATGCCGCCGACCGACCTGCCCGTCGGGCGCATCGCGATGCTGGCGGACCCGCAGGGCGCGCCCTTCTACGTCATGAACCCGATCCCGCCCGCGGGGCAGGAGGACATGGACAGCGACGCCTTCTCGGTCACCGAGGCGCAGCATGTCCGCTGGAACGAACTGATGACGAGCGATCCCGACGCCGCGATCGCCTTCTACCGCAGGCATTTCGGCTGGGGTCAGGAAGGTGCGATGGATATGGGCGCGCTGGACGCCTACCGCTTCCTCCAGGTCGGCGACGTCGGCATCGGCGCGGTAATGCCGCTGATGCCCGAAACCCCGGCGCCGGCCTGGACCTTCTACATCGGGGTCGACGACATCGACCGCGCCGCGGCGGCGGTCGCGGCGGCCGGCGGCACGGTGACCAACGGCCCGATGGAAATCCCCGGCGGCGAATATGCGATGAACGGCATCGACCCGCAGGGCGCCGCCTTCGGGCTGGTGGGGCCGCGGCGCTGACAGACAAGTCCCTCCCCCGAAGGGGAGGGGCGTTGGAAGAGGAGAGAAACCATGACCATCCCCGCCAACCAGGCGCCGACCGGCGGCCTGACCCCGCACCTGACGATCCGCGACAGGCGCGCGGTCGAAGCGATCACCTTCTACACCGCCGCCTTCGGCGCGAGCGAGGTCGTGCGCGTCCCCGCCGACGACGGCGTGCGGCTGATGCACGCACACCTGCATCTCAACGGCGCCTCGCTGATGATCCACGACGATTTCCCCGAATATACGGGCGGTCCGGCACCCGCGCCGGCCAGCGTCGTGCTGCACCTGCAGGTCGACGACACCGACATCTGGTACGACCGCGCCGTTGCCGCCGGCGCCGAAAGCGTGATGGCGCCCGAAAACATGTTCTGGGGCGACCGCTATGCGCAGGTGCGCGACCCGTTCGGCCACCTCTGGTCGCTCGGCACCCCGCTGCAAGGAGAGGAAGGATGACCCGCGATCCCGTCACGCTGTGCCTGTGGTACGATAAGGATGCCGAGGAGGCCGCGGCTTTCTATGCCGCCACCTTCCCCGACAGCCGCGTCGGCGCGGTCCACCGCGCCCCCGGCGACAACCCGAGCGGCAGAGAGGGCGACGTGCTGACCGTCGATTTCACCGTGCTCGGCATCCCGTGCGTCGGCCTCAACGGCGGCCCCGCCTTTCCGCACAGCGAGGCTTTTTCCTTCCAGATCCATACCGGGACGCAGGAGGAAACCGACCGCTACTGGAACGCGATCGTCGGCAACGGCGGCCAGGAAAGCATGTGCGGCTGGTGCAAGGACAAATGGGGCCTCAACTGGCAGATCACCCCGCGCGCCCTGACCGATGCCGTGATGGGCGACGACAAGGCGGCGGCGAAACGCGCGTTCGAGGCGATGATGACGATGAAGAAGATCGACGTCGCGGCGATTGAGACCGCGGTGCGGGGGGAGCCGGGGTGACGCGCCGCCGCCTCTCCCCCTCGCCCCTGTCCGCCTGGCTGCTCTGCGGCACGCTCGATATCGTCTATGCCGCGCTCTGGAGCCTGTCGGCGGGCGGCACCGTCGGCGGCATGCTGCGCGGGGTCGCCAAGGGGCCGTTCGGCGACGCCGCGGGCGACTGGGGTCTCGGCGGCGCGCTGCTCGGCCTCGTCACCCACTATGCGATCATGGGCGCGATGGTCGCGGCCTTCGTCCTGCTCGCGCGCCATTGGGCGGGGCTGCGCCGCTGGCCGTGGGGATGGGTCGGCCTTGTCTATGGCCTGATCCTCTATGGCGTGATGAACGGCATCGTGCTGCCGCTGCGCTTCGGCACGCCCTTTCCACCCGCCGACCTGTTCAAGGGCGCGGTCGCGCTCTTCCCCCACATCTTTTTCGTCGGACTGCCGCTCGCATGGCTGTTCGCGCGTCCGGAGGCCCGCTGATGCTGATCTATTACGGCCACCCCTTCTCCTCCTACACGTGGAAGGCGCTGATCGCGCTCTACGAGAAGGAGCTTCCCTTCGATTACCGCGTGATCGGCCCCGACACGCCGCAGCATGGCGACGAGTTGCGCGCGCGCTGGCCGGTCGGCAAGTTCCCGCTGCTCGTCGACGGCGACACCGCACTGTTCGAGGCTTCCATCATCATCGAGCATCTCGACGCGCTCGCCCCCGAGCCGCGCCTGATCCCGGCGGACCGCGACGCGGCGCTGCGCGTCCGGCTGCTCGACCGGGTGTTCGACAATCATGTGATGACCCCGATGCAGGAGGTGGTGGCCGACGCGCTGCGCGGGCCGGAACATCATCTCCAGATCATCGTCGACAAGGCGAAGGAGTCGCTCGAGACCGTCTACCGCTGGCTCGATACCGAGTTGGCCGGCGGCGGCTGGGCGACCCCCTACGGCTTCACCCTCGCCGATTGCGCGGCGGCGCCCTCGCTCTTCTATGCCGACTGGGTGCACGAAATCGCGCCCGCCTACGCCAATCTGCGCGCCTATCGCGCGCGGCTGCTCGCGCATCCGTCGGTCCGCCGCTGCGTCGAGGATGCGCGGCCCTATCGCCCCTTCTTCCCGCTCGGCGCCCCCGATCGCGACTGACCCGCAAAGGAGAAACAGCATGTCCGACGATCCCCGCGAACTGTCGATCTCGATCCGCATCGCCGCGCCGCCCGACGCGGTCTGGCGGGTGATGACCGAGCGGATGGCCGAATGGTGGTGTCCGAAGCCGTGGACCGTCACGCTCGACGACGTCGACCTGCGCCCCGGCGGACGCTGCGCGATGACGATGCGCGGCCCCGACGGCGAAGTGCAGCCGACCGACGGCCTGTTCCTCGAGGTCGTGCCGGGGGTGCGCTTCGTGACCACCGATGCGGTGGTGCGCGGCGCCGACGGCCGCATCGCGCCGCGCGATCCGTTCATGATCGGCGGCTGGGAGATCGCGCCCGACGGCGCCGGCACCCGCTTCACCGGCTGGGCGCGCCACTGGAGCGATGAGGCGCGCCAGCAGCATCAGGACATGGGCTTCACCGCTGGCTGGACCGTCGTCGCCGAACAGCTCAAGGCGCTGTGCGAAGCCGCCTGACGGAACGTCCCGAAACGCGGTTAACGCCGCGCTGACCGCATGGCTTGACGCTCTGGTAGGCGCCCGCGCGCGAGAGCGGCGTTATGATCCGCCCGCCCGCCTTGCCGCCCGCGCTGCTGCGTTCCGCGATCGTCGCCCTGCTGGCGGCGGCGCTCGCCTTCGCCCCCGCGCAGGCGCAGACGGTGGTGACCATCACCACCACGATCGACTGGACCTATGAAGAGGTGGACGGTCCGGCCGCCATTCTCGACCGGACCGCCCTCGACGAAGACGCGGCGCTGCTCGACGATGCGGCGCTCGCCGATGCGACCGACCTCGGCGCGACGCGGCGTTATGCGCCCGCCGCGACGCTCGCGACCCTCGGTCCCGCGAAGGCGCGCTTCGGTCCCTTCGCGGTGGTCGACGCCGGCACCGCGCGCATGGCGGGCGACGTCACCGCGGCGACGCCGCGCCAGTTCGCGGCGATGCTCGCGGCCTTTCCGGCGCTGCGGCGAATCGAGATGATCGACTGCCCCGGCAGCCTCGACGAAGAGGCGAACCTGATCCTCGCCCGCGCGATCCGTCGCGCGGGGCTGGAAACCGTCGTGCCGAGCGGCGGATCGGTGCGCTCGGGCGCGGTCGAACTGTGGCTCGCCGGCGCCGTCCGCCGCGCCGCGCCCGACGCCGAATTCGGCGTCCACAGCTGGATCGACGAAGAAGGGCGCGAGGCGAACGACTATCCCGCCGACGATCCCGTCCACGCCGAATATCTGGGGCTCTATCGCGAACTGGGGATGGACGATGCCAGGGCGCGCGCCTTCTATGCGCTGACCAACAGCACGCCGTTCGACACCGTCCGCACCCTGACGCGCGCCGACATGGCCCGCTTCGTCGCGCTCGACTGACCCCGCCGCCGCATAGCGAGCCGTCGTGTCGGCGCACCCGGCCGACGTGCCCTATCCTTGCAACACGCCGCCCGCCTTCCCACATCGCCGGGCATGGCGAAGCCGAATCTCTACCAGCGGTTGCGGGCGAATGCGCAGGTGCGCTACGCGCTGTTCGTGACCGGCGTGCTGCTGATGATCGTCGCGGCGCTGATCGGGCCGCTGCCCGGTCCCGGCTTCGTCATCCTCTTCCCGATCGGGCTGATGCTCGCGCTGCAGAACAGCCTGTGGGCAAAGCGCCGCTATGTCCGGTTCAAGATGCGCCACCCGCGCTACGGCGACTGGGCCGACCGGCTGATGCGGCGGGTCAGCGCGGCGCGGCGGCGCGCGCGCGCCGCGCTCGACCGGCTCGATGGCGATTGACTTTGCGCCGACTCTCGCCTATCCGCGCCCCCACTGGCGGCCGCCCGCGTTTGGCGGCCCTTTTTCGTTGCAACGATTGAAGAGATTTTGGGGATTTCGCGATGAAGCGCACCTATCAACCGAGCCGCCTCGTGCGCAAGCGCCGCCACGGCTTCCGCGCCCGCAAGGCCACCGTCGGCGGCCGCAAGGTCCTCGCCGCCCGCCGCGCCCGCGGCCGCAAGAAGCTGTCGGCCTAAGCGCCGTCGCTTCGCCGCCGAGCCTGGAAGGATCTGGGCTGGTGCGAACGCTCTCCAGACGCAGCGAGTTTCTGGCCGCGAATCGCGGCCTTCGCTTTCCCATGCCCGGCTTCGTCCTGCTCGTCCGCCCGCGCGGCGACGGCGACGACGCGCCGGGTATCGGCTTCACGGTCAGCAAGAAGGTCGGCAACGCGGTCGTGCGCAACCGGATGAAGCGCCGCCTGCGCGCCCTCGCCCGCGCCGCCCTGCCCGAATCGGGGATCGCGGGCGCCGACCATGTGCTGATCGGTCGCCCCGGCGGCAACGCCATCGCCTTCGCCGAGCTGGCCGGACACCTCGATTCGGCGCTGAAGCGCGCCGCGAAGAAGCTGGCGCAATGAGAGGCTGTCCTGCATTGCTTCGCTGGCATAATATTTCGGCATGAGCATGGCCCTGCCCGTATCGAACATGCGAATCGCGCGTGAAGTTCGGCGGTTTCCGGGGCGTTCCGCATGATCGCCCGGCTGCTGATCCTGATCGCGCGCGGCTGGCAGCTCGGTCCGTCGCGCATCCTGCCGCCGACGTGCCGCTATGCGCCGTCGTGCAGCGAATATGCGATCATCGCGCTGAAGCGTCACGGTGCGATCAAGGGTGGCTGGCTGGCGACAAAGCGGCTATTGCGCTGCCACCCTTGGGGCGGACACGGTTACGACCCGGTGCCATGAGACAGGCATTTCCCGACATTTGTTGAGATGAAGAGAGACCGAAAAGCGTGGATGACAAGCGGAACCTGATCGCGGCGATTTTACTGTCGGTCGCCATCCTGCTGGGCTGGAACTTCGTCGCGGAGAAATTCTTCCCGACCCCCGCCAAACCCGACGTGACCACCACGGTCGCCGGGACCGACGCGAACGGCGCGCCCGCCGCGACGCCGCAGGGTCAGCCAAGCGGCCTGCCCACGCCCCCGGCGCAGGTCGCGCCCACCGCCAAGGCGACCGTCCCGGTCGAGGCGGCGCTCGCCGCGGACAACCGCGTGGCGATCGAGACCCCGGCACTGTCGGGTTCGATCAACCTCGTCGGCGCGCGCATCGACGACATCACGCTGACCCGCTACCGCCAGACGATCGAGAAGAATGCGCCGCCGGTGCGCCTGTTCGCGCCGGCGAACACCAAGGCTGCCTATTTCGCGAGCGTCGGCTGGTCGGCGCAGGGGATCGAGGTTCCCGGCCCCGCAAGCGTGTGGACCGCGTCGGGCGCGAAGCTGACCCCGACAACGCCGGTGACGCTGAACTGGGCGAACCCGACCGGCCAAACCTTCCGCATCGAATACAGCATCGACGCCAATTATCTGATCACCGCGAAACAGACGATCGCCAACACCGGCGCCGCGCCGGTGACGGTCAGCAGCTATGCGCTGATCGACCGCCTCGGCAAGCCGACCGACCCGCACGAACAGGATAGCTGGACGATCCACGTCGGCCCGACCGGCTATCTGGGCGGCAAGTCGGTGTTCGACGTCGACTACAAGGACCTCGATAAGGACGGCGCGGTCAAATATGATTCGGCGGCGTGGCTCGGCTTCACCGACAAATATTGGCTCGCCGCGATCATCCCGGCAAAGGGCGAGCGCGTCACCGCGTCGATGAGCGCCCCCGCGCCCGACAATTACCAGACCCTGTTCGCACGCGATTTCCGCCAGATCGCCCCCGGCACCCAGGTCACGACGACCAGCCGTATCTTCGCCGGCGCGAAAGAGGTGCGGACGCTGTCGGCCTATCAGGACGACCAGGGCATCACCCGCCTGTCGAACGCGATCGACTGGGGCTGGTTCGAATTCTTCGCGGTGCCGATCTTCAAGCTGCTCGACTGGCTGTTCCGCCAGATCGGCAATTTCGGCGTCGCGATCATGGTGCTGACCCTGATCATCCGCGGCGCGATGTTCCCGATCGCTCAGCGCCAGTTCCACTCGATGGCGCAGATGCGCCTCGTCCAGCCGAAGATGAAGGCGCTGCAGGAGCGCTTCAAGGACGACAAGCCGAAGATGCAGCAGGAGCTGATGAAGCTCTACAAGGACGAGAAGATCAATCCGCTCGCCGGCTGCCTGCCGATCGTCATCCAGATTCCGATCTTCTATGCGCTCTACAAGGTGCTGATGCTGACGATCGAGATGCGGCACCAGCCCTTCGCGCTGTGGATCAAGGATCTGTCGGCGCCCGACCCGCTGCATTTCCTGAACCTGTTCGGCCTGCTGCCCTTCACCCCGCCGTCGCTGCTGGCGCTCGGGCCGCTCGCGCTGATGCTGGGCATCACCATGTTCCTGCAGTTCCGCCTGAACCCGCAGGCGACCGACCCGGTGCAGCAGCAGGTGTTCAAGATCATGCCGTGGCTGTTCATGTTCATCATGGCGCCTTTCGCGGCGGGGCTGCTGCTCTACTGGATCACCAACAACGTGCTGTCGATCGCGCAGCAGCAGTGGATGTATCGCAAGTTCCCGCAGCTCAGGACCGCGGTGGCGAAGTGACGGATGGTGCCGACGACAGGAGCGAACGCGCGCGCAAGCTGTTCGCGGGTCCGATCGCCTTCCTGAAATCGGCGCCCGCGCTCCAGCATCTGCCGGCGCCGGGCGTGCCCGAGATCGCCTTTGCGGGCCGCTCGAACGTCGGCAAGTCGTCGCTGCTCAACGCGCTGACGGGACGGAACGGCCTTGCACGCACCTCGGTGACGCCAGGGCGGACGCAGGAACTCAACTATTTCGACGTCGGCAGCCCGCTGGCCTTCCGCCTCGTCGACATGCCCGGTTACGGTTTCGCCAAGGCGCCTAAGGACGTGGTCCGGAAATGGCGCTTCCTGGTCAACGACTATCTGCGCGGTCGCGCGGTGCTCAAGCGCACACTGGTGCTGATCGACAGCCGCCACGGCATCAAGGACGTCGACCGCGAGGTGCTGGCGATGCTCGACGTCGCGGCGGTCAGCTATCGCCTCGTCCTCACCAAGGCCGACAAGGTGAAGGCGAGCGACCTTGCCGCCGTCCACGCCGCGACCGAGGCCGAGGCGCGCAAACACCCCGCCGCGCATCCGGAGGTAATCGTGACGAGCAGCGAAAAGGGCATGGGAATCGCCGACCTGCGCACCGCGGTGCTGGAGGCGGTGGAGTCATAAATTCCCCCCTCCCGCTTGCGGGAGGGGTCGGGGGTGGGCATGAAGGCTGCAACCGCCGCCGCTCGCCTGCGGCTCGCCCCATCCCTAACCCCTCCCGCAAGCGGGCCGGGAATGAGAGTGACGCATGAAACTGGTCATCGGCAACAAGGCCTATTCGAGCTGGAGCCTGCGCGGCTGGCTGGCGGTGCGGCAGAGCGGCCTCGCATTCGAGGAAGTCAACGTCCCGCTCTATGACGAGGATTGGTCGAACCGCCGCGAGGGCGACGAGTTTGCGCCGTCGGGCGGCAAGGTGCCGATCCTGTGGGACGGCGCGGACATCGTCGTCTGGGACAGTCTGGCGATCATCGACTATCTCAATGAAAAGACCGATGGCGCGCGCGGCTATTGGCCGGAGGATTGGGCGGCGCGCGCGATGGCGCGGTCGATGGCGGCCGAAATGCACTCGGGCTTCGCGGCGCTGCGCCGCCATCACAGCATGAACATCCGCCGCATCTACCCCTCCGCCGACCTGCTGCCCGAGGTGCAGGCCGACGTCGTGCGCATCATGCAGATTTGGGCCGAGGCCCGCGCGCGCTTCGGCGGCGAGGGCGATTATCTGTTCGGCGAATGGTCGGCGGCCGACATGATGTTCGCGCCGGTGGTGACGCGCCTCATCACCTATTCGATCCCGCTACCGCGCTTCGCCGTTCCCTATTGCCAGGCGGTGGTCAGCCACCCGCACATGCAGGAATGGATCGGCGGCGCGCAGGCCGAGGATTGGGTGATCGAACAGTTCGAGGGGCCGGCGGAGGGCTGACGCCCGTCGCGGTCCCCCGGCGAATCAGGGGATGCGCTTCGTCGGATAGGGCGTCCCGTCCTTGTGGAAATAGCCGTCGGGCGTAAACAGCATGTCGATGTCTGAATAGCCGCCGCCGGTGTCGCACCGCTTGCCGCCGCCCAGCGCGACGAACACGCAGTCGGCGTCCGATTCGTTGATCAGATGGTGGCCGTTGGTGCTGCCCTTGGGCCACACGGCGATATCGCCCGGCCGCATCGGCCAGCGGCCGTCGTCCTCGACGAGCACCGCCTCGCCGGCGATCATCACCAGCATCTCGTCCTCGCCGTCGTGCCAGTGGCGCTGCGACGACCAGGCGCCGGGTTTCAGCACGACGTGGCTCGCGACGAAATCGGTGAGCCCCGTGGGCGGCGCGAGGCGGCGATACCAGCGGCCCTGGACGGGCGCATCGTAGGGCGCGGGATAGCCGGTCGCGTTGGTCTGCGGGATCGCGTCGAGGTCGAGCTTGGGCATGGCGGTCCTCCTGCCCCCTTCTTGCCGCCCGCGCCGCGCGAAGTCGAGATGCTCCCCGGCAAGGCGCGCCCGACGATTGGTGTCTCGACTTCGCTCCGCCCGAACGGCTAAAAGCCGGCGATGATGACCATCGACCCCGTCGACCTCGCCAAAGCGCTGATCGCCGCGCCCAGCGTGACCCCCGCCACCGGCGCCGTGTTCGACGTGCTCGAAGCGGCGCTCGCGCCGCTCGGCTTCACGGTCGAGCGCTTCATCGACGGGATCGAGCCCGACGGGCCGGTCGAGAATCTGCTCGCCGTCCGCAAGGGCGCGGGGCCGCGGCATTTCGGCTTTGCCGGGCATCTCGACGTCGTGCCGCCCGGCATCGGCTGGACCGGCGACGCCTTCGACCCGCAGGTCCGCGGCGACCTGCTCTACGGCCGCGGCGCGGTCGACATGAAGGGGGCGATCGCCGCCTTCGTCGCTGCGGCGGCGGCGACCCCGCCCGAAGCGGGCACGATCAGCCTGATCGTCACCGGCGACGAAGAAGGCCCGGCGGTCTTCGGCACCCGCGCGCTGATCGAGCATATGGACGCGCGCGCGCTGAAACCCGACCTGATCGTCGTCGGCGAGCCGACCTCGATGCAGCGGCTCGGCGACATGGTGAAGATCGGGCGGCGCGGCTCGGTCAACATCTGGATCGACGTGCCGGGGACGCAGGGGCACGTCGCCTATCCACACCTCGCCGACAATCCGATCCCGAAACTGGTGCGCATCCTCGCCGCCATCGACACGGTGACGCTCGACGAGGGCACGCGCTGGTTCCAGCGCTCGAACATCGAATTCACCGATATCGAGGTCGGCAACGGCGCGACCAACGTCATTCCCGCCTCGGCGCGGGCGCGGCTGTCGATCCGCTTCAACGACCAGCAGCGCGGCGCCGAGTTGATCCAGATGGTCGAACGCATCGCGCAGGATGTCGAACCGAATGCCAAGGTCGTCGGCAAGATCTCGGGCGAGGCCTTCCTGACCCCGCCGGGCGCGCTGTCGGCGCTGGTTTCCGACGCGATCCACGCCGAAACGGGCCTGACGCCAGAATTGTCGACCACCGGCGGCACCTCCGACGCGCGCTTTCTCCACACGCTCTGCCCGGTGGTCGAATTCGGCCTTATCAACGCGACGATGCACAAGCTCGACGAAGCGGTCGCGGTCGCGGATCTGCAAACGCTCGCCGCCATCTATCGCGGCATATTGACGCGCGCGTTCGGCGCCTGACTCTATCCCTCGCGCCCCCGGCGCAGGATCACATACACCGCGCCCGCCCCGCCGTGGCTGACGTGCGCGGGGCGCAGCGCGACGATCCGGTCGGCGTGCGGCGAGGCGGCGAGCCAGTCGGCGAGCGAGGCGCGGATCGCGCCGCGCGGGCGCGGCCCGCCATGCATCTGCGGCAGGCGGTCGGCGCCCGGCCGCATCCGCCCCGCAACGACGAGCAGCACCCGCGCGCCGCGCTGCAGGGCGTGGCCGATCGCCGTGTCGAGCAGCGCCTGCGCCGAGGCGAGGCTATGGCCGTGGAGGTCGATGCTGCTGTCGGGGCGGACCTGCCCCTTGCGCAACCGCCGGTCCCAATGGCTGTCGAGCGTCGCCGCGGCGTGGGTGCGGCGCAGCGGCGGCAACGGCGACGGCGAGGGAGCCCGCGCGGCCGGCGGCGCGGCGCTCCGCGGCGCCGGCTTCGGCGGCCGGACGGCGGGCGGGGCCTTGGGTTCGAGCGAAGGGACCGACTTGCGGAGCGGTTCGACCGTCGCGGCGACCTTTTTCCAGAGCGCGCTTTCCTCCGGGGCGAGCCGCCGCGGCATCGCGGTCAGCGCCGCGCGGTCAGCCGCGCCACGGCGGCGCGCGGCAGCAGGATCAGCGCCGATCCGCGCGCCGCCATGCCGCCCGCGATCGCGCGCGCCTGATCGCCCGCGCCCCAGAAGCTGTCGAAGCGGTTGGCGCCCTTGATCGCGCCGCCGGTGTCCTGCGCGATCCACAGCCCATTCGGTTCGGCCCGGTCGAGCGACAGGATAACGGGAGCACCGAGCGGCACATATTTGGGATCGGCGGCGACGCTGCTGCGCCCCGTCACCGGCACGCCGAGCGCGCCCAGCGGGCCGGGGCCGGTCAGTTCGCGAAAGAAGACCCAGCTCGGATTCTCGTTCATCACCGCGGCGCCGCGCACCGGATCGGCGCGCAGATAATCGAGGATGCCCTGCATCGACGCCTGCCCCGGCTGAAGCTCGCCGCGGTCGAGCAGCAGCTTGCCGATGCCGACATAGTCGCGCCCGTTCTGGCTGTCATAACCGATGCGCATGATCGACCCGTCGGGCAGGCGCAGCCGCCCCGATCCCTGCACCTGCAGGAAGAAGAATTCGGCGGCGTCGGCCGCCCAGGCGATTTCGAGCCCGCGTCCGCCCAGCGCGCCGCGCTCGATCGCCGTGCGGTCGTAATAGGGAACGAAGGCGTTGCCGTCGACGCGGCCGCGGATCTTCCTTCCCTGCAGCGCGTCGGAAAAGAGACCGAGATCGACGTCGATCAGATCGGGCGGGCGGCGATAGATCGGCACGTCATAGCCCGGACGCCGGTCGCGCGATGCCGCGATCTCGGGCTCGAAATAGCCGGTGACGAAGGCGGTGCCCGCGCCGATCTGCACGGTGCCGAAATAGCGGCTGAAGAAATTGCCGGCGTCGCGGTCGGGCCAGCCCGCGGCGGCCTGGCAGCTTTCGGTCCATTCGCCATTCTGCGTGAGGCCGCTCGCGTCGGCACGGCGCTGCACCGAGGGGCAGCTCAGGCGGAAGGCCTTGAGCGCGGCGGTCGCCTGGTCGGGCGCGATGCCCAGTTCGGTATATTCGGGGCCCAGCACGACGCCCGCCTCGGCGGCGGTTGTCGCGGTCGCCGGCACCGCCAGCGCGGCGAGCGGCGGGCGCGGCGTCGCGGGGATCGGCTTGGCGGCGGCGCCGGGGGGCGTCGACGGGCGCGGCTGATAGGGGCGCGTCGGCCCGCTCGGCGCGGGCGGCGGCTGTGGCGCTGTCGGCGGAGCGGATGGCGGCGCGGTGCCGGGGCGTGCGCCGCCGGCCTCGGGAATCACCGACGCGCAGGCCGACAGCAGCGGCAGCGCGGCGAGCAACGCATAGCGGCCGATACGCGATACCCTCGGTCGATGGCTTTTCCCACGCTTCGCACGCACGGCGGTCCGGACGGCAGCCGTCCCGTCGCCTGCCCCCCGCCCGTCGCGCGGCATGCGGGTCAGGCCGCCTCGGCTTCGTCGAGCAGCCAGTTGGGATCGCTGGCGCCGATCGCGCGGCGGAAGGTCCACAGATCGTTCGTCTGCGCCGCGTCGCTCATCGAACCGGCGATCATCCGCCCGTCGGCGTCGCGCGTGACGGCGCTGATGTCGGCCTGATAGCGCACCGTGATGCGCGCCTCGCTGCGGTTCATCTCGACCGCGGTGATCTTCGCCGAATCGATGCCGATCAGGCGGTTCTCCAGCGTTTCGCCCCGCGCCGCACGCGCATCGATCGCCGCGACGAAGGCTTCGTAACTGTCATCGTCGCACAGGTCGCGCAGCGTGTCGCGGTCGCCCGCCCAATAGGCCTCGAGGATCATGCGATACGCCGCCTCGGCACCCTCCATGAAGCGCCCGGCGTCGAAATTCCGATCGGCGGCGAGCAGCGCGCGCAGCCCCGCTTCGGCCGCGGGTTCGTAGACGAGGCCCGAGGTCGCCGGCGCGCCCGGCTGCGGCGCGGTCTGCGCGTCGCTTTCGTCGAGGCGCACGGGCGCGCGCGCCGTGCGCTCGTCGCGACGCGGCAGCACCGGCTCCTGTTCATGCCCCGTGCGCTTGCCGAGGACCGAATAGAGCCGCATGCCCAGAAAGGCGGCGATCATGGCGAGCAGGACGATCGAAAAAGCGGTCACAGGCAGATATCCGATGCGGACGGTGGGGAAAGTCTCGATTCCAACATAGGCGATACGCCGCCATGTTTCAAATCTCCATGGCCGCAGCCGCGCGGCAGGTCAACGATTCGCCCGCCGCAAATGCGGCATATGCAGAGTGGTGACCGTGCCCCGGCCTCGCTGGTAGCATGACGCGAGCCGGACCGTCAGTTTGGCAATGAAACTTGCGTGTCTAAAATTTGGCGTTGAGAATGAAGAAATGAAGCAACGACTCGCTATCCTTGCGCCCTTGGCCATGCTCCTCGGTGGATGTTCATACAGCTATGACGTCATCGCCGTCGTTCGTGACGGGCGGATAGTTTTCGTCGTCGATCCCAAATCATCAAGCTCGCCGTCTTGTCTTCGACGTATCGAAGTTTCCGCTGTGGACGAACGAGAAAGCGTCTGGCGAGAAAGCGTGGATTATGACGACGACTGCGCCAACAAATTTCCCATTCCTTATGGCGAGAGTTTCAAAGGTCGCCATCAACCGGAATGGCCTGCCATCAAAGCCAGCCCTTTGCGGCGAGGTGTAGTATATGAGGTAGGCACCACGACGGGCGCAACCGGATATGGTGGCGGGAGATTTATCATCAACTCAGATGGTCGCGTGAAAAACCTGACGTTGAATGACGGTGCGGAACAGTCCGAGCAGGCAACGGGCGCGAAATAGCCGTTGACGCTGGCAGCGCCTTCGAGCGGGCGCTGCTACAGGGGGATGGCGGAAGCGGTGGGATTCGAACCCACGATAAAGCCGGTCCGGCGCCCATTGTGCTCGCCGCCCGCCGCTGCTAAGCGCCCGGCAACCGTCCGCCGCCTGCCCCTCGGGACAGGGGACCGGACCCTTCCCGACCAGAGAATGAAGGCATTTTGGACATGGCCGAAGAGACCAGCAGCGACTTCACCCCCGAAACCCTGTCCAACGGCGAGGACACCAGCCCGGCGATCGGCCTGATCTCGCAATATGTGAAGGACCTGTCGTTCGAGAATCCGAACGCGCCCGCCGTCTATCAGTGGCAGGCCGCGCCGCAGATCGACGTCCAGTTCAACATCGGCGCCGACGGCGTCGGCGAGAATCTGTTCGAAGTGACGCTGAAGATCGACGTCACCTCGAAGGCCGACGAGGGAACCGCCTTCGTCATCGAGCTGAAATATGCCGGCCTGTTCGGGGTCCGCAACGTCCCCGAGGACCAGCTCCAGCCCTTCTTCCTCGCCGAGGCGCCGCGCATCCTCTTCCCCTTCGCGCGCCGCGTGGTCGCCGATGCGGTGCGCGACGGCGGTTTCCCGCCGCTGCTGCTCGAACCGATCGATTTCCACGGCCTGTTCCTGCAACAGGCCCAGGCGCAGGCCGAGGGCCAGGGCGACATCCCCACGCCGGTCGGCCAGGCCTGACCCGACCGGACGGGCGCAGCGGGGTGGGCCCCTCGACCTTGCGCGACGCGGTGAATCGCCCCTCTCCCGCCCCTGAAGGGGAGGGGGCTTCGGGATGAGCAGCCTCGTCCGCAGCGTCGGGACGATCGGCGGACTGACGCTGGTCAGCCGTATCTTCGGCTTCGTGCGCGACATGCTGCTCGCGCGCGTGCTCGGCGCCGGGCTCGCGGCCGATGCCTATCAGCTCGCCTTCACTCTGCCCAACACCTTCCGCCGCCTGTTCGCCGAGGGCGCCTTCTCGGTCGCCTTCGTGCCGATGTACAGCCGCGCGCTGCACGGCAGCGAGAGCGAGGGCGGCGGAGAGGCGGCGGCGGCGCGCTTCGCCGACGATGTGCTCGCGGTGTTCCTGTGGGTGCTGCTGGTCTTTTCGGCGGTCGCGATGATCGCGATGCCGGCCATCGTCTGGATTCTCGCGCGCGACTATCAAGACGTGCCCGGAAAGTTCGAGCTCGCGGTGCTGCTGAGCCGCATCACCTTCCCCTATCTCGGCTTCATCAGCCTCGTCGCAATGCTGTCGGGGGTGCTCAACGCGCGGGCGCGCTTTGCGCCGGGGGCCTTCGCGCCGGTGCTGCTCAACATCGTGCTGATCGCCGGGATCGTCGCCGGCTGGAAACTGCGCGGCGACAGCGGCGACGACCGCATCGTAGCACTCGCGCTCGCCATCTCGGTCAGCGTCGCGGGGCTCGCGCAATTCGCCTATCTGTGGTGGGCGGTGCGCCGCGCCGGCCTGCGCCTGCATCTGCGGCTGCCGAAGCTGACGCCCGAGGTGCGGCGGCTCGGCATGCTGATCCTGCCCGCGACCTTCGGCGCCGGCATCTATCAGATCAGCCAGTTCGTCGACACATTCTTCGCCACCTCGCTCCCGCAGGGTTCGCTCACGCTGCTCAAGCTCGCCGATCGGCTCAACCAGATGCCGCTCGGCATCGTCGGCATCGCGCTCGGCACCGCGATCCTGCCGATGCTCGCGCGCCACATCCACGCGGGCGACGCGGCAGAGGCGCAGCGCCTGCAAAGCAACGCCTTCGAGATGGCGACGCTGCTCACCCTGCCGGCCGCCGCCGCGCTCGCCATCTGCGCGCCCGCCTTCACCGCCGCCTTTTTCGTCGGCGGCAAGTTCACCGATGCCGACGGGGCGATCATGGCGAACATCGTCGTCGCGCTCGTCGCCGGCCTGCCCGCCTATGTCATCGTCAAGATATTGAACCCCGGCTTCTTCGCGCGCGAGGATACGCGGACGCCGGTGTGGACCGCGCTCGCCTCGCTGATCGTCAACATCGCGATCAACCTCTATGTCGTGCGCCGCTTCGGCATCGTCGGGCTGGCGGGCGCGACCGCGGTTTCGGCCAGCCTCAACTGCCTGCTCCTCTACATCGTTCTCCACCGGCGCGGCTGGTTCCATTTCACCGCGCGGCTTGCGAGCCGGATCGCGCGCCAGATCGTCGCGGTCGCGGCGATGGCGGCGCTGCTGTGGTGGATGATGCCGCGCCTCGCGCCCCATTATGCGGGCAGCGCATTCGAGCGCGTCTGGTCGCTGAGCGCGCTCGTCGTCGCTGGCGGCGCGGTCTTCTTCGCCGCCGCTTTCCTGGTCGGCGCGCTTGACAAGGAGCTGCTCGCCATGTTGACGCGGCGCCGCCGCACTGGAGCGGCGACCACGAAGGAATAGGACATGCGGATCGTTTCGGGCATCCAGCCCACCGGAAACTTGCACCTCGGCAACTATCTGGGCGCGATCCGCAACTGGGTTCGGATGCAGGACGACGCGGCGGCGCAAGGCGGCGATTGCCTCTTCTTCCTCGCCGACCTTCATGCGATCTCGATGCCGCACGTGCCCGCCGAACTCACCGCGAGCACGCGCGCGATGACCGCGGCGCTCGTCGCCTGCGGGATCGACCCCGATCGGTCGACCCTGTTCAACCAGGCGCGCGTCCCCGCGCATGCCGAACTCCAATGGCTGCTCAACGGGACCGCGCGGCTCGGCTGGCTCAACCGGATGACGCAGTTCAAGGACAAGTCGGGCAAGAATCGCGAAAGCGCTTCGGCGGCGCTCTACACCTATCCGGTGCTCCAGGCGGCCGACGTGCTGCTCTATCAGGCGACGCACGTCCCGGTCGGCGAGGACCAGAAGCAGCATCTCGAACTGGCGCGCGACATCGCGCAGAAGTTCAACAATGATTATGCCAGCGAGGAGGCGCCGGTCTTCACCCTGCCCGAACCGATCATCCCCGCCGATGCCGCGCGGATCATGAGTCTGCGCGACGGCAGCGCGAAGATGTCGAAATCCGACCCGTCGGACATGAGCCGGATCAACCTGACCGACGATGCCGACGCGATGATGCAGAAGGTGAAGAAGGCGAGGACCGATCCCGAGCCGCTGCCGTCGGAGGCGGCGGGGCTGGAAGGGCGGGCGGAGGCCCGCAACCTCGTCGGCATCTATGCGACGCTGGCCGACGTCGGCGTCGACGCCGTGCTGCGCGATTTCGGCGGCCGGGGCTTCGGCGCCTTCAAGCCCGCGCTCGGCGAACTGCTGGTCGAAAAGCTCGCGCCGATCAACGCGCGCTTCGTCGCGCTCAGGGACGATGTCGCGGCGCTCGACGCGATTCTCGAGCGCGGCGCGGCAAAGGCGCGCACCCTTGCAAAGCCGACGCTCGACGCCACATATCATGTGCTGGGGCTTTGCCGGTAAGGTCCGGGGATTTTTCGGAACGAAATCGCGGCGAGCCGGGTTCAACCAAGGTTAAGTCGCATCGGCATAGTCATGGGGTAAAGCGTGGAGTCATCCGCGCACCGAATACGGAGCATGACAATGAGCAAGACGAATCTCCGGCGGCTGGGTCTCGCTGCCATGACAGGGGCGGCGCTGGCGCTCGCCGGCTGCGCGACCCCGTTCCGCGCCGACGTCGCGCGCTTCCAAACGCAGCTTCCGGCACCGCAGGGGCAGAGCTTCGCCATCGAGGCGGCCAATCCGGCCCTGCAGGGCGGCATCGAGTTCAGCCAGTACGCCAGCCTCGTCGCCGGCGAACTGACCCGCTACGGCTATCGCCCCGCCGCGCCGGGCGAGAAGGCCGACCTCGTCGTGCGCATGGACTATGGCATCGACAAGGGCCGCGAACGCGTCGTGTCGAGCCCCGGTTTCGGCGATCCCTGGTATGGCGGCTACGGGTTCAACCGCGGCTTCTATCGCCCGATGGTGATACGCGGCCCCAACGGCCGGCGCTATGTCCACGGCTGGTACGATCCCTGGTATTGGGGCGGTTTCGGGCCCGGCTGGGGCTATAACGACGTTCAGAGCTATACCGTCTATACCAGCGGCCTCGACCTGCAGATCGACCGCGCGGCCGACGGCCATCGCCTGTTCGAGGGTCACGCGCAGGCGCAATCGCGCAGCAACGATCTTCAGCAGCTGGTGCCGAATCTCGTCGAGGCGATGTTCACCGGCTTCCCCGGCAATTCGGGCGAGCGGGTCCGCATCACGGTGGCCCCGCCCGAAAAGCGGTAAGCGCACGCGACCCCCGTCCTTCTCCGGCGCGCGCCGCGCCGGAAGGGGAAAAGCCTAATTGTTGAGGCTGCGCCGGATCGCCGCGATCTCGGCGTCGAGTTCGCTGTCGGTGACGCGCAGCGCCTCGACCGTGCGCACCGCGTGGATCACCGTGGAGTGGTCGCGCCCGCCGAAGCGGCGCCCGATCTCGGGATAGGAGCGGGGCGTCAGTTCCTTCGCCAGATACATGGCGACCTGGCGCGGACGCGCGATCGCGCGCACGCGGCGCTTCGACGCCATCTCCGCCTTGTCGAGCCGGTAGTGCGCGCAGACCGCGCGCTGGATCTCGTCGATCGTGATTCGCGGGCGGGCGCTGCGCACATTCTCCGCCAGCCGGTCCTCGGCAAGCGCGAGGTCGACATCGACGCCGGTCAGCGCGGCATAGGCGAGCAGCTTGTTGAGCGCGCCCTCGAGCTCGCGGATGTTGCGCGTGAAATGGCGGACCAGATAGGCGACGACGTCGTCGGGCACCGCGACCATCGGCATCGCGGCGAGCCGCTGGCGGATGATCCGCTCGCGCAGGTCGTCCTCGGGCGCCTCGATGTCGGCGACCAGCCCGCCCGACAGGCGCGACAGCAGGCGCGCCTCGACCCCGTCGAGCATCGCCGGCGGGCGGTCGGCAGTGACGACGAGCCGCTTGCCCGAGCACATCAGGTCGTCGATCGTGTGCAACAGCTCTTCCTGCGTCGAATTCTTGCCGATCACGAACTGCAGATCGTCGAGCAGCAGCAGGTCGGCGGCGCGCAGCCGCGCCTTGAACGCCATCATGTCGCCGCCGCGCATCGCGCCGACGAATTCGAGCATGAATTTCTCCGCCGACATCAGAATGATGTTCGCGGTCGGCCGGATCGCCGCATAGGCTTGCGCGATCGCGTGCAGCAGATGCGTCTTGCCCTGCCCAGTGCCCGAGCAGAGATAGAGCGGGTTGAACTGCGGCGCCTCGGCCATCGCCATGCGCCGCGCGGCGTTGGCGGCGAGGATATTGCTGCGCGCCACCACGAAGCGGTCGAAGCACAGCCGCGCGTCGAACGGCGACGGCACGGTCTGCACGGCCGGGACCGGTGTCGCGTCGAAGGCGGGAAGCGGGGCGGTCGCCAGCGTCGCGGCGCGATCGCTCGCCGCCGCGCCGCCGCGCACGGTGACGCTGCGCACCGCCGGCAGATACTGGCGCCATGCCAGCAGCAGCCGCTCGCCGAAGCGGTCGTTGATCCAGTTGGCCGAAAAGCGGCTCGCGGTTTCGAGCGTGACGACCGCCGACAGGGTGCAGTAATCGGCGAAGCGCACGGGCTTCAGCCAATGATCGAAAGTGCGGGCGCCCAGATCGCGGCGCAGCCCTTCGGCAACGCGCGGCCAGAGCGCCGCGGCATCGCCGCTCATCGCTCCAAGGTCCGCATTGCCGTCATGCCGATCGCCACTCCCTGTCACGCCGTCCCGCCCCCTTTGAGTTCCGGTCGCCCCCGTCCGCCGCCGCGCCTGTCCGTCCCGACCCGGCGTTTCCAGCCGGGCGCATGCATCCGACCCCGGGCGCACGGCCCGAAGGGGAATCGAATCATGTCGAGTGACGGCCGTCGGCGATGGCCAGCGACGCCCTTGTCTAGTCAGGCTCTGGCGAGTCGATCAAGGGCGCGGCCTGTAAAAATACTGAAATAAAAACCTTGACTCACCGGACCCCTCGGAAAATCGTCAAATGCCCGTTTTTTTCTTATTTTTCAGTATTATAGATAGTCGCCAACGGGGCGCCGGCAACGAATCGCGGCAAATCCGCGACTTACCGCGATGCAACAGCATGGTCATCGATGCGTCATGATCGCGGGCACAAAAAAGAGCCCGCCGGAGGATATCCGGCGGGCCCTCTTGTCCCCTTTCGGGACGACGGATCAGGCGATCGCGTTCACGCTCTTGGTCAGGCGCGAATATTTGCGCGCGACCGTGTTCTTGTGCAGCACGCCCTTGGCGACGCCGCGCGCCATTTCGGGCTGCGCCACCTTGAGCGCAGCCTGCGCCGCGTCCTTGTCGCCCGCGGCGACGGCGGCTTCGACCTTCTTCACCAGCGTGCGGATGCGCGAAACGCGGTTCTTGTTGACGCTGGCGCGCGCCTGGTTCCGGCGGATGCGCTTCTTTGCCTGCGGCGTATTGGCCATAAATTCCTCAAACTTCCAATCGGTTCAACGGTCGGAGCACAGCCGAAAGCGGAGCAGCCGAATCGCGCGGGTGCGGCGAATCAATGTCCGGATGCGGCCGGTTCCGGAAGACCGGACCCTGCTCGAAGGGTGCGCCCATAGCCATGAAGGGCGTCCCGGTCAATGCTCTTCGCGGGAAAAGACCGCATCAGCGCTGGCATTTCGGGCAATGAAAGGTCGACCGGCCGCTCTGCACGATGCGCGCGATGGTGCCGCCGCATTCGCATCGCTCGCCCTCGCGCCCATAGACGCGCCAGTCCTTCGCGAAATAACCGAGATCGCCGTCGGGGCTCAGGAAATCGCGCAGCGTGGAGCCGCCCGCCGCGATGGCGGCGAGGAGCACCGCCTTGATCGCGGGCACGAGCGCGGCGAGCTTCGCCTCGGGCACGTCGGCCGCGGCGCGCGTCGGCGCGATCCGCGCCATGTTGAGCGCCTCGCAGACATAGATGTTGCCGAGGCCGGCAACGACCGTCTGGTCGAGCAGCATCGCCTTGATCGGCGCCCGGCGTCCCGCGAGCGCCTTGGCGAGACAGGCGGCGTCGAACGCGTCGGACAGCGGTTCCGGGCCCAGCGTGACGAAGGCCGGAAAGCGCGTCAGCGGGTCGCCCGCCACCAGGTCGACCGAACCGAACCGGCGCGGATCGTGAAGGAACAACCGCTGCCCCGCACCGGTTTCGAGGAGCAGATGGTCGTGCTTGCCCGCCTCGCCGCCCTCGGTGCGCCAGCGTCCGGACATGCCGAGATGGAAGATCATGTGGTCGTCGCGATCGGTCGACACGATGCCGTATTTGGCGCGCCGCGACAGGCCCGTCACCGTCGCGCCGGTCAGCCGCTGCGCGAGGTCGGCCGGGAAGGGACGGCGCAGGTCGGGGCGAAAGGTCGTCACCGTCGCCAGCCGCTGCCCTTCGAGGAAGGGCGCCAGACCGCGGACGGTGGTTTCGACTTCGGGAAGTTCGGGCATTTCCTCCGCGCGGTAACTGGCATTTGCGCGGGCGGCAAGGCCCGGCTAAAGGCCGGTCAGACTTCTCTCCCCCATCCCGCAAAGGCGCGACTCCATGGCTACGCCCGACACCGTCAGCTTCGGTTACGAACAGGTTCCAGCGGGTCGGAAGACCGCAATGGTCGGCGAGGTGTTCAGCCGCGTCGCGCGCAAATACGACATCATGAACGACGCGATGTCGGGCGGTCTCCACCGGTTGTGGAAGGACCGCTTCGTGCGCCGCGTCAAGCCGCGCGCCGGCGAGGCGATCCTCGACATGGCGGGGGGGACCGGCGACATCGCCTTTCGCATGGAGCCGTCGGGCGCCAGCATCACCGTCGCCGACATCAATCCCGATATGCTGGCCGTCGGCATGGAGCGCGCCGCGGCGCGCGGCATCGACAGCCTCGTATGGAGCGAGCAGAACGCCGAAAGCCTGTCCTTTCCCGACCGCTTCTTCGACGCCTATACGATCGCCTTCGGCATCCGCAACGTCACCGACATTCCGGCCGCGCTCGCCGAGGCGCACCGCGTGCTGCGCTATGGCGGGCGCTTCTTCTGCCTCGAATTCTCGACCAACGAATGGCCGGGCTTCGCGCAGGCCTATGACGCCTATTCGCACCATCTGGTGCCGCGGCTCGGCAAGCTGATCGCAGACGACGAAGACAGCTATCGCTATCTGATCGAATCGATTCGCCGCTTTCCGCCGATGCCCGCCTTCGCGCAGATGATTCGCGATGCGGGCTTTACCGCGGTGAAGGTGGAGCCGATCATGGGCGGACTGGTCGCGATCCACAGCGGGTGGAAGGCGTGAGGGTCGCACATCTATTTTGCCCCTCCGCTTGCGGGAGGGGCAGCGAGACTTGCGAACCTGTTCGCTAGTCGCAGCGGGGTGGCGGCCACACCGTCGCTGGCCCACCCCCAACCCCTCCCGCTTGCGGGAGGGGAGTCACGATGACCCGCCCCGTCACCCACATCCTCCGCCTGCTCAAATGGGGCCGCATCCTCGCGCGCCACGGGGCGTTGCGCGGGATCGAGAGCGCGCCGCAGACGCCGCCCGGCGTCAAGCGGCTGTGCCGCATCGCGCGGCTCGGCACGATCCAACCCAAAATCCCCGATTATGCCGCCGCCTTCCAGGCGATCGGTCCTGCGGCGGTCAAGCTGGGGCAGACGCTCGCGACACGCCCCGACCTCGTCGGCGACGAGGCGGCGCGCAACCTGCTGACGCTTCAGGACGCGCTGGCGCCGGTCGGCTTCGACGCGATCCGCCGCGAAATCGAGACGGCGTTCGAGACGCCGCTGGACAGCCTTTATTCCGAATTCGATCCCGATCCGGTCGGATCGGCCTCGATCGCGCAGGTGCACCGGGCGGTGACCACCGACGGACGCCAGGTCGCGGTCAAGGTCCGCCGCCCCGGCATCGACAAGCAGTTCGCGCGCGATATCGAGACCTATGAATGGGCGGCCGCACATCTCGAGGCATTCGGGGGCGAGGCGGCGCGGCTGCGCCCGCGGCAGGTGATCGCCAATTTCCGCCGCTGGACGCTGCGCGAACTCGACCTGCGGCGCGAGGCGGCGTCGGCGTCCGAACTCGCCGACGCGATGGCGGCGGTGCCGACCTATCAGGTGCCGGCGATCGACTGGGACCGCACGGCGACGCGCGTGATGACGCTCGACTGGATCGACGGCATCAAGATTTCGCACCGCGACGCCCTGATCGCCGCCGGGCACGATATGGAGGCGCTGGCTGCGAATCTCGTCCACGCCTTCCTGCGCCAGGCGATCGCCGAGGGTTTCTTCCACGCCGACATGCACCAGGGCAATTTGTTCGTGAAGGCGGACGGGACGATCGCCGCGGTCGATTTCGGCATCATGGGGCGGATCAACCGCCAGGCGCGCTACTGGCTCGCCGAAATCCTCTATGGGCTGACCACGGGCAATTACCGCCGCGTCGCCGAAATCCATTTCGAGGCGCAATATGTGCCCGCCTATCACAGCGTCGAGGAGTTCGCGACAGCCCTGCGCGCGGTGGGCGAGCCGATGCGCGGCAAGCCGGTGAGCGAGCTGTCGGTCGGGCAGATGCTCGACGGGCTGTTCGCGATCACGCGCGATTTCGACATGCAGACGCAGCCGCACCTGCTGTTGTTGCAAAAGACGATGGTGATGGTCGAGGGCGTCGCGACGATGCTCGATCCCAAAATCAACATGTGGGACGTCTCCGGCCCCTTCGTGAAGGAATGGATTCGCGACGAGCTGGGGCCGGAGGCGGCGCTGGCCGACGGCATCCGCGAACAGGGCCGGACGCTGGCGCTGATCCCCGACATCATCCGCCGTCTCGACGACCAGCTTCCGCGCAAGGGCGCCGCCCCGCCCGCCCCGCCGCTGCCCGACATTCCGCTGATGTGGGAGCGGAACGGCACGCGCACCGGCTGGCGCTACGCGCTGACCGCGCTCGCGGGGGCGGCGGTGGGCGCTGGCGCGCTGCACTGGCTGGGTTGAAGCAGGTCATATATGCGCATATCTTATGCGCAAAGGAGATGGCGATGAATCGGCCCGCGCGCTTCGAAGGTCCCAAGAAAGCCACCAACGTGTCGCTGAGCGCCGAGCTGGTCGAAGAGGCCAGGCGGCTGGGAATCAATGTCAGCGAAGCATGCCAGACCGGACTCGCCGCCGAGGTGAAGAAGGCACGCGAAGCCGCGTGGAAGGAAGAGAATCGCGCCGCAATCGAAAGCTGGAACGATTATATCCGCAAAAATGGCATGCCGTATGATCAATATCGGCAGTTTTGATGGCACGCTACGATATCTATCCGGGGTCGCGGGGATTGGGTTTCCTGCTCGATTGCCAAAGCGATCTGCTCGATGATCTGGTCACGCGTGTCGTCGTTCCGCTTATGCCTGTCACTGGATTCGACCCGGTGCCGCGTCTCAACCCCGTCTTTGCCATAAACGGCGCACGACTGGTCATGGCGACCCAGTTGATCTTCGCCATACCGCGCGAGCGGCTTCAGCGGCCGGTGGCCAATCTGGAGAGCGAGCATTTTACCATCGTCGGCGCACTCAACGTACTTCTGACAGGATATTGAACGATGGCCGCGAAGCGCATCCTGCTGATCGTCGGCGGCGGCATCGCCGCTTACAAGAGCATTGAGCTCGTGCGCCTGCTGCGGAAGGCGGGGCATGGCGTGCGCTGCGTCCTCACCCGCGCCGGCGAGCAGTTCGTGACCCCGCTGACGCTCGCCGCGCTCAGCGAGGACAAGGTCTATACCAGCCTCTTCGACCTGAAGGACGAGGTCGAGATGGGGCATATCCAGCTCAGTCGGCAGGCCGACCTGGTTGTCGTCGCCCCGGCGACCGCCGACCTGCTCGCCAGGATGGCGGCGGGCCTCGCCGACGATCTGGCGACGACGCTGCTGCTCGCCACCGACAAGCCGGTGCTCGCCGCGCCCGCGATGAACGTGCGCATGTGGCTGCACCCCGCGACGCAGCGCAACGTCGCGACGCTGCGCCGCGACGGCGTGACGATCCTCGATCCCGACGAGGGCGAGATGGCGTGCGGCGAATATGGACCGGGCCGGCTTCCCGAGCCGGCCGCGATCATGGAAGCCATCGACGCGGCGCTTCTTTCCTCGCCCGCCAGCGGGACGGGAGGCATCGACGGCCAGCCCGACTTCGCCCCCGCGAACCACCGTCCATTGTTCGGCCGCCGTATCCTGATCACCGCGGGACCGACGCACGAGCCGATCGACCCGGTGCGCTACATCGCCAACCGGTCGAGCGGCAAGCAGGGGTTCGCGATCGCCGCCGCCGCCGCCGAGGCGGGGGCCGAGGTGCTGCTGATCGCGGGGCCGGTGCCGCTGCCCACCCCGCCGGGGGTGATTCGCGTCGATGTCGAGACCGCGCGCGAGATGGCGGCCGAGGTCGAGGCGGGCCTGCCCACCGACGCCGCGATCATGGTCGCGGCGGTCGCCGACTGGCGCGCCGCCGACACCTCGGCGCAAAAGATCAAGAAGGACGGCAGCGGCCGGGTTCCGCCGCTCGCGCTGGCCGAGAATCCCGACATCCTCGCCAGCCTCGCGAAGAGCCCGCGGCGCCCCCCGCTGCTGGTCGGCTTCGCGGCGGAGACCAACGACGTGATCGCCCACGCCGAGGCCAAGCTCGCCCGCAAGGGCTGCGACTGGATCGTCGCCAACGACGTCGCCGCCGACCCGATGGGCGGCGAGACGAACCGCGTTCACATCGTCGGCAAGAACGGCGTGGACAGTTGGGAGAGATTGCCCAAGGAGGCCGTCGCCCGCAAATTGATGGAAAAGATCGCCGATGAGCTCGACACCCGCATTCCCCTTCCCCACGATTGAGATCGCCATCCAGCGCCTGCCCAATGGCGGCGGCCTGCCGCTGCCCGCCTATGCCAGCGCGGGCGCGGCGGGGATGGACGTCGTCGCCGCCGAGACGCTGACGCTGCGTCCCGGCACCCGCCACGCCGTCGCGACCGGCTTCGCGATGGCGATTCCCGCCGGATACGAGGTGCAGGTGCGTCCGCGTTCGGGGCTCGCGCTCAAGCATGGCATCACCTGCCTCAACACGCCCGGAACGATCGACAGCGACTATCGCGGCGAGGTGAAGGTGATCCTCGCCAACTTGTCCGACGAGCCGTTCGAGGTGAAGCGCGGCGACCGCATCGCCCAGCTCGTCCCCGCCCCCGTCCAGCGCGCGGCCTTTGCCGAGGTCGAGACGCTCGACGAGACCGCGCGCGGCGCGGGTGGCTTCGGGTCGACCGGCATCGCGGGCGGCGCGGGCGACGAGCAGAAGCCGCGCGACGTCGGGTCACTGTCCGCGATGAAGATGCGGCGCCCGGGCGACTGATCGCTTGCTGTCCGACGCCGAACTCGACCGCTACGCGCGCCAGATCATCGTGCCGCAGTTCGGCGGCGCGGGCCAGGCGAAGCTGAAGGATGCGCACGTCGCGCTGATCGGCGCGGGCGGGATCGGCTGTCCCGCCGCCGCCTATCTGGCTGCGGCGGGCGTGGGCCGATTGACCATCATCGACCATGACCGTGTCGAACTGTCGAACCTCCACCGCCAGCCGCTGTTCACCAACGCCGACATCGGCGCCCCCAAGGCCGAGTGCGCCGCCCGGGCCGCGCGGCGGATCAACCCGCATGTCGAGGCGGTGCCGATGGTCGAGCGGCTCGGCGCGGACAATGCGGACGCGCTGCTGGCGGGCGCGAGCCTGATCCTCGACGGCTGCGACAATTTCGCCACCCGGCTCGCGGTCAACCGCACCGCGGTCGCGCGGCACATCCCCTTGCTCAGCGCCGCGATCGGAGCGTTCGACGGGCAGGTCGCGCTCTATGAAGGATGGCGCGCCGACAGCCCCTGCTACGCCTGCCTAGTCGGCGACGACCCCGACCGCCCCGGCATCAACTGCGCCGAGCAGGGCGTGATGGGCGCGCTGCCGGGCATGATCGGGACGATGGCGGCGCTCGAGGCGGTGCGCGCGCTGACCGGCTGGGGACGGCCGCTGACCGGCCGGCTGGCGATCGTTGACATGCTCGATCGGCGCTGGCGCGAGGTCGCAGTCGCCAAGGACCCGGATTGCCCGACATGCCGGGGCTGAGCATCATCGTGGCGGCCGACGACGCGCGGCGCCTCTACGCCGCGCTCGAAACGGCGATGGCTTCGGCGGCGCTCGGGCGGCCTGCACGCCTGTTCCTGCAGGGCGATGCGGCGGCCCTGCTGCGCGCGCCCGTGCGCTTTGCCGGCGACGCGCCGCGCCGTGCCGCAGGCCAGCCGACGCTCGCGCAGATGGTCGAGGAAGCGGCCGCGATGGACGTCGCGCTGATCGTCTGCCAGTCGGGGCTGGCGCTGACCGGCACCGCCGCGGGCGAACTGGTGCCGCAAGCGCAGGCGGGCGGACTCGTCAGCTTCCTCGCCGGGCTGGGGCCGGGGGATTCGCTGATCGTTTACTGACGCACTTCGTCATTACCACCCCGGACCCGATCGGCACATATGTCTTCAGGCAAGTAAGGCGCTGCTCCCCGGCGAAAGCCGGGGTCCACGTGGGGCATTGCTGTGCCATCTGGACCCCGGCTTTCGCCGGGGAACGGTTATTTGTCGAAAAGGGATAATTGGCGACCCGATCCGCGAGAAGCGATGACGAGGCCATTCGATGTCATCACGCTCTAGGGATCGCGAATCCGAACCCTATGGATTCTTGCACACCCTGATCGCGTCGGGGCGCGGACGCTGGCCGCTGGGGACGAAGCGCGCGAGATAGCCGCCGGCGTGCTGTTTGTCGTTGTAGGAGAGCAGCTTGTAGCCGACCGCCTGGAATTCGCAGACGAGCAGGCGGAACGGGGTGCCGTGCTGCGCGATCGGCCGGTCGCCGTCGACGACGATCACCTGCCCGTTCCGGCGCAGCGCCGGGCGCAGCCGCCAGAGGAAGGCATAGGGTTCGCCGATCTCGTGATACATGTGCACCATGAAGACACGGTCGAAGCTGGCGGCGGGAAGCCGTGGGTCGTCGACCGCGCCGAGCTTCAGCGAGACATTGTCGAGCCGTTCGCGCGCGACGCGATCGGCGAGCCGCTCGATCACCTCGGGCTGGATGTCCTGCGCGAGGACGCGGCCGCCGGGGCCGACCCGCTGGGCGAGGCGGACGGTGTAATAGCCGTCGCCCGCGCCGATGTCGGCGACCGTCATGCCGGGACGGACATCGGCCGAATCCATGACGTCCTCTGCCTCGTTGACGCGGTCGCGCGCCTCCTCGGTCGACCATTTGGTCGAGGTGATCGGCGCGACGGGGCGGTCGGCGGGCGGAAATTCGCGCGCGGTCTCGACGCGGTCGCTATCGTCGCTCCACGGCGCGTCGCAGCCGGCGAGCGCCAGCGGCGCGGCGAGCAGCGCCAGCGCGGCGGCCGCCGGGCGGACGCCCGCGAAGGCCATCAGTCGATGTCCTCCACCTCGACCGTCTCGCCCGTCACCTTCTGCGACAGCGCCGCCGCCATGAACGGATCGAGCGCCCCGTCGAGCACGTCCTGCGGCGCGGTCGAGGTGACGCCGGTGCGCAGGTCCTTCACCAGCTGATAGGGCTGAAGGACATAGGAACGGATCTGGTGCCCCCAGCCGATCTCGGTCTTCGCCTGATATTCGCCCGATGCCTCGGCCTCGCGCTTCTGTAACTCGGCTTCGTAGAGGCGCGCCTTCAGCATGTTCATCGCGGTCGCGCGGTTCTTGTGCTGCGACCGGTCGATCTGCGAGGCGACGATGATGCCGGTCGGCACGTGGGTGATGCGCACCGCCGAATCGGTCGTGTTGACGTGCTGGCCGCCCGCTCCGCTCGCGCGGTAGGTATCGATCTTGAGGTCGCTTTCCTTGATCTCGATCTCGATATTGTCGTCGATCACCGGATAGACCCAGACGCTGGAGAAGCTGGTGTGGCGCCGCGCCGAGCTGTCGTAGGGCGAGATGCGGACGAGCCGGTGGACGCCGCTTTCGGTCTTGGCATAGCCATAGGCGTTCTCGCCCTTGACCAGCATCGTCGCCGACTTGATGCCCGCCTGCTCGCCGGCCTGATATTCGATCAGTTCGACCTTCATGCCGCGCTTCTCGGCCCAGCGCATGTACATGCGCTGCAGCATCTCGGCCCAGTCCTGGCTCTCGGTGCCGCCGGCGCCCGCATGCACCTCGATATAGCAGTCATAGCCGTCGGCTTCGCCCGCCAGCAGCGCCCGGACCTTGTCCTCCTCGGCGCGCACGGCCAGCGCGGCGAGGCTGGCGACCGCATCGTCGACCAGCGCGTCGTCGCCCTCCGCCTCGGCCAGTTCGATCAGCTCGGCGGTGTCGGCCATCTCGGTCTCGATCGCGCGCGTCGCGCCGATCGCTTCGTCGAGGCGGCGACGCTCGCGCATCACCTCCTGTGCCGCCTTGGGATTGTCCCACAGCGTCGGGTCCTCGACCTTCGCATTGAGTTCGTCGAGACGGCGCAGCGCGCGGTCCCAGTCGAGAAAGCGGCGCACCAGCGCGAGCGCGGCGTTGATTGTGTCGATATGGTCCTGCGCTTCGGCGCGCATGGTCTTGCTCCTGAATCAAGTCGGGCCGGCCATAGAGGCTCGCGCGCCGGAGGAAAAGCCGCCGCGCGTCAGATAATCCCGCCGCGATCGTCGAGGAAATCGCTGTCGCTGCGGCGGTTCGGCCCCTGCTGGACCGGGGCGTCGGGGCGCGCCGCGGGCTTCGACGGCTTGATCTCTTCCTCGCGGATCGTCCGCCGCGGCTCGCTTTCGGGCTTGAAGGCTTCCCAGATCACCGACGCCTTGGGATCGCTGCCCGGCCAGCTGCCATAGACGCGGCGGCCCGACTGGCGGTCGATGCGGACCATGCGGACCCCCTTCGGCGCCGTGAAGGGCACCGGCGGCGCGTCGGTCAGCGCGGCGAGGAAGAAATCCTTGAAGATCGGCGCCGCGAGGCTGCCGCCCTGCGCATAGCCGCCCATGTTCCGCGGCTGGTCGAAGCCGATATAGACACCCGCGATCACATCGGGGGTGCCGCCCACGAACCACACGTCCTTCGGCCCGGAGGTTGTCCCCGTCTTGCCGAACAGCGGCACGCCCAGGTCGCGCAGCCGCACCGCGGTGCCGCGCTGGACGACGCCTTCGAGCATGTGGACGGTCTGATAGGCGGTCATCGGGTCCATCAGCTGCTTGCCCGACGGCGCGAAGCGCGGCATCGGCCGGCCGTTCCAGTCGGACGCGTTGCAGCCCTCGCATGGCTTCCAGTTCTTCGGCAGGATCACCTTGCCGCGGCGGTCCTGCACATAGTCGATGACGCGCGGCTTGAGTTCGCGACCGTGGTTGGCGAGCATCGCATAGGCGTTGACCAGCTTCTCGACCGTCGTCGTCCCGGCGCCGAGCGCGGTCGACAGATAGGGTTCGTGCTGGCCGATGCCCATCGTCTTGATCGTTTCGACGATCGGCTCCATGCCGATCTGGCTCGCGGTGCGCACCGTCATCAGGTTGCGCGACTGTTCAAGGCCCCAGCGCATCGTGTGCTCGCCCGACCCGCCGCCGCCGCCGAAGTTGCGGAAGCATTTGTTGCCGAGATTCGCCCCCTGATAGACGCAGAAGGGTCCGTCGACGATCATCGTCGCCGGGGTCATGCCGTTGTCGAGCGCGGTCGCATAGACGAAGGGCTTGATCGTCGATCCCGGCTGCCGTTCGGCCTGCGTTGCGCGGTTGAACGGCGACAGGCGGACGTCGAAACCGCCCTGCATCGCATAGATGCGGCCCGAATGCGGGCTTTCGACCACCATGCCCCCCGACACCTCGGGAATGTTCTTCAGCGCGTAGACGCCGGGCGCGGTCGCCTTGACCGCGATCAGATAGCCGGGGCGCAGCGCCGAAAAGGCGCTGCCGCCGGTCTTGCGATAGCCGATGCCCGCGGCGCCCGCCGGCAACCGCCCGGTCGACCCGTCGGCGAAACCGATCCGCGCCTCGCCCGCCGATTTCGACAGCACCGCGGCGACGCGCCAGCCGTCGTAATCGATGCCGATAAAGCTCGATGCGAGCCGGCTCGCCCATTGGTCGTCGGCCTCGATCGTCGCGATCGGCCCCGACCAGCCCTTGCCCGCGTCGTAGCGGATCAGGCCGCGGCGCAGCGCGGCGGTCGTCGCCGTCTGCATCGCGCCATCATAGCCGGTGCGCACCCACAGGCCGCCGGCATAGACGCTGTGCGGTCCGTCCTCGGCGGTTTCGCCGAACGCGTCGATCAGCTGGCGCCGCACCTCTTCCATATAATAGCCGCCGACCTGCGCGACCGCCCGGTTGCCGGCGTCGGTCAGGCCGAGCGGCATCGCCTGCGCCGCGTCGCGCTGCGCCGCGGTGATCCAGCCGTTGCGCTGCATCTGGCCGAGCACGAAGTTGCGCCGCGCCAGCGCCTTGTCGGCGTTGCGCGCGCGGCCATAGGTTTCGGGCGCCTTGGGCAGGATGGCGAGGAACGCCATCTCGTGCAGCGCGAGCTGGTCGACGTCCTTGTCGAAATAGGCGCGCGCCGCCGCCTGCACGCCGAAGGCGCGACGGCCGAGCGGGATTTCGTTGAGGTAGAGTTCGAGGATCTGCTCCTTGCTCAGCGCCGCCTCGATGCGCTTGGCGAGGATCGCCTCGCGAATCTTGCGTGTGTAGCTGACCTCGTTGGAGAGGAGCAGGTTCTTCGCGACCTGCTGCGTGATCGTCGAGGCGCCGACCGGGCGGCCGTCGCTCTTCAGATTGGTGAGGATCGCGGAGACGACGCCCGGATAGTCGATGCCGCCATGTTCGAAGAAGGTGCGGTCCTCCGCCGCCAGATAGGCGCGGACCAGCAGCTGCGGATATTCGCTGTATTCGAGCTGGACGCGCCGTTCGCGGGCATAGGCGTGCACCGGTTTGCCCTCGCCGTCGCGGACCAGGGTGGGCAGCGGCGGCTCGTAATCGCGCAACTGGTCGACCGACGGCAGGTCGCGCGCGAAGATCGCCCAGGCCAGCAGGAACGCCACCAGCCCGGCCACCGCGAGCGAGCCGAGCCAGCGGAACCAGCGGCGTGCCCACATCTCGCGCAGCCAGGCGATGACGGCATTGCTGTCGCGGCGCAGGCGCAGGCGAAAATGGGACGCGGTGTCGGAAGCCATATGCGCACAGCCTCTAAAGCCTGCATCGTCGAAAGGGAAGCGGGCTTGCGGCGGACCGCACGGCCCGCCCGGGCCCGCGAAGGCGCGCTATCGCGCCCGGCCGCGCGCGCTGACCGGCCAGATGGCGACGAGCGTGTCGCCCGACACGACATGATAATGGTCGTAGAGATTCACCGTCGGGTCGCAATGCGGCACGGTCAGCGTCACCGGATCGCCGGGCGCGAGCATCGCCCCGATGCCCGGCGCGACGAGCGCGGCATGCTCGTCGCCCATGAAGGCGAACTGCGCGCTTTCGGGCGCGCCGCGCCGCACGACCGCCACCCCGCCGTCGGTCGACAGCGCCTTGAAGCCCGCATCGATCGTCACCAGCCGCTCGTGGTTGGCGCTGACCACGCGCGCATCGACGCCGAGCGCGACCTCGAAGGGGCAGGCGCCGTCGCCGGTCAGGTCGCAATCGAGATACTGCTTGTCCATGAAGACATAGCTGCCCGCCTGATATTCGGTGAAGACGCCTAGGTCCATGTCGATGCGGTGGGTGCCCGTCCCCGATCCGCTGACGATGCCGGACGCGAAGCCCGCGCCGGCCAGCGCCGCGATCACGCTTTCCAGATAGCGGGTGCGCTCCGCGATCGCGGCGGCACGCTCGGCATGGTCGGCGATATGCTGCTGCGACCCGCAATAAAATTGCACGCCGCGCAGGGCGAGGCGCGGCAGCGCGGCGATCGTCCGCGCCAGCGCGACCGCCGCCTCGGGCGACGCGACGCCGGTGCGCGCGATGCCGGGGTCGATGTCGATCAGCACGTCGAGCCGCGCGTCCTCCGCGGCGAGCGCGGCGTCGATCCGCGCCGCGACGTCGGGGTGGTCGACCACCGCGATCAGCCCGTCAGCGTGCGCCGCCAGCTTCGCCAGCCGCTCGATCGCGCGTGGCGCGGCGACGGGCGAGGTGATCAGAATGCCCGCGATGCCGCCCCCGGCCAGCGCCTCGGCCTCGCCGATCTTCGCGCAGCAGACGCCGACCGCCCCGGCGGCGATCTGGCGCCGCGCGATGTCGACGCTCTTGTGCGTCTTGGCATGCGGGCGCAGCGCGACGCCGTGCCGCGCGGCCGTTGCCGCCATCGCCGCGATGTTGCGGTCGAGCGCGTCCACATCGAGCACCAGCACCGGGGTGTTGAGGTCGGCGCGCGAGCCCTGACGGCCGATGAGATGCGCGTGGAGGGAGAGATCGTCGGCCATGCGTCGCCTTCTTGCCTCGAATGGAGAAGGGCCCGAGGCTGGCGCCGGGCGCCGCCGAAATCAAGGCGAAGCGTCAGCGCGCCGCGATCTGCCGCGCGAAATGCACCTGCACCGCGTCGCGAACCCCGCGCGCGACCTTCTTCTGCCCCGTCGCCGAGCTCAGGAAATCGGCGTCCTCCTTGTTCGAGATGAAGCCGGTTTCGAACAGGACCGACGGCGTGTCGGGCGCCTTGAGCACGACGAAGGAGGCGAAGCGATGCGCGGTGGTGCGGAAATGCACGGCGTCGGCGGCCTCGCGCTGGAGCAGCCGCGCGAAGTCGGAGGCGACGTTCATCGTCTCGCGCTGGGTCAGGTCGAGCAGGATCGACGACACCTCGCTGCTGTGCGCGCCGAGGTCGACGCCGTTGATGATGTTCGCCTTGTTCTCGCGCGCCGCGAGCTTCGCGGCCTCGCGGTCCGACGCGACCTCGGACAGCGTATAGACCGACGCGCCGTTCGCCTGTTCATTCTCGGCCGCGTCGGCGTGGATCGAGATGAACAGGTCGGCCTTCAGGCGCCGGGCGATGCCGTAGCGCTCCTCGAGCACCAGATAGCGGTCGTCGGCGCGGGTCAGCGCGACGCGCACCCGGCCCGACGCGAGCAGCTCGTCGCGCGTCGCGCGGGCGATCGCCAGCGTGATGTCCTTCTCGCGCTTGCCGCTGTGCGGAGAGATGGCGCCGGGATCGTGCCCGCCATGCCCGGCGTCGATGACGACGAGCGGCAGGCGCGGATTGTCAGGCCCCTCGATCCGCGGCAGCGGCAGCGCGGGCTTCGGCTTGCCGATCGGCACCGAGACGCTGTAGCGCTTCTGCGGCGGCTTGGCGCGGAATTGCGCGGGCGGCTGCAATTCGAGGCGCGGTCCGCGCGCGGCGCGTTCGAACGCGTCGGCCGAGACCGGCCGCAGGCGCAGGCTGAGGCTGCGGCCGTCGGCGGCGAAGCGCGCGTCGGAGACCAGCGCCGGCTGCGCGAGGTCGAGCACCACGCGCGCGGTCGCGGGGTCGCGCTGCCCCTGGCGCACCGCGCGGACAATCCCCGCCCCGCCGGGCGACCGCCCCGCCTGCGCCCCCGCGATGTCGAGCGCGATGCGGTCCGGCCCCGCGAGCAGCAGCGTCGAGGCGCCCGCGACGAGATCGTCGAAGCGCAGGGTGATTTCGGAATCGCCGATCTCGATCGCACCGATCTGCCCCGCGAGCGCCGCCGGCGGATTCCACAGCAGCGTCAGGAGGACGAACAGCAGGCCCATCGGGCGATTATGCCGTCCCTGACAGGCAGTGGTCCAGCGCTTATTCCAGAACATCGAGGCCCCCGGCGGCGGAAAGTCGTGAACCGTCCATTAGCCATCGCACCTCAAACGGGCGTCAACCGGCAGGGTTAACCGGCGATTCAGCACGATTCGCCGGTGCGCGCCGGTGCGGCAATCTTGCAACGCACGGGCGCCTTCCCATCTTTATCGGGCGGTGGAGGTTGCCGTCCGGCGATGCCGATGCTAGCACCCCCCGCACTGGCGGTGTCGTTCCCGGCGCCGTCCGGCCTTTCGAGGGGAAGGGCCCGACCCGCGCGAATCGCGGATCGCGGCCGCCCCGGCGCCGGACACGCGGGGAAGGACGACCCGCCGCCAGTCCACCCGGATGACCGGGCGGCCGACGCGATCCTTCAGGTGTCGCCCAGCCGATCCGGTCGCCCCGATAACCAGGTTGATGCCGCATGAGGCTTGCCATGCCCTCTTCTTCCCGCGACGCAGGCGTCTTCGCGCCCGCGGTCGTCGCGGCGGAAGACCGCATGCGCGTCCACGATCGGACGCGGGGCCCGCGCGGCAATAACGTCTTTTTCCGTTTCACCCTTATCCGCCGCGGCCGCCGATCGGGCGCGTCCGCGGGATTTTCTGTTGGCGCGCCGCGGCGCGCTTGGAGTGTTTACAATGACCACGCGCATGTTGATCGACGCGCGGCACCGGGAAGAAACCCGGGTCGCCGTCACCAAGGGAAACCGCATCGAGGAGTTTGATTTCGAGTCCGCCGAGCACAAGCAGCTCAAGGGCAATATCTATCTGGCCAAGGTCACCCGCGTCGAACCGTCGCTGCAGGCGGCGTTCGTCGAATATGGCGGCAACCGTCACGGCTTTCTGGCCTTCAGCGAAATCCACCCCGATTATTACCAGATTCCGAAGGAAGACCGCGAAGCGCTGCTCCGCGAAGAGGCCGAGCATGCCGCCGAGGCGGCGATGCGCGCCGAAGAGGATCTCGACGAGCTGGAAGGCGACGTCGCCGAGGTCGAGGGACATGACGACGACGAGAATGGCGACGCCCCGGCGCCGGTGACGGTCGGCGAGGACAGCGACGACGACATGGACGCCGAGGCCGGCGATGGCGACGGCGAATCCGATGCGGACAATGGCGACGCCGAGGAATTGAAGGACGACCGCGGCGGGCGCCGCGGGCGCGGACGGGCGCGCGGTGGCCGCAAGGGTCGCGGGCGCGGCCGGAACGGCGACGACGACGGCGAAAGCCGCATGTCGCTGCGCCGCCGCTACAAGATCCAGGACGTCATCCGCCGCCGCCAGGTGATGCTGGTTCAGGTCGTCAAGGAGGAGCGCGGCAACAAGGGCGCCGCGCTGACCACCTATCTGTCGCTCGCCGGCCGCTATTGCGTGCTGATGCCGAACACGATGCACGGCGGCGGCATCAGCCGCAAGATCTCGAACGGCGCCGACCGTCGCAAGCTCAAGGCGATGATCGACGATCTCAATCTGCCGCCGACGATGGGCTGCATCGTCCGGACCGCGGGGATGAGCCGCACCAAGACCGAGATCAAGCGCGACTTCGACTATCTGGCCCGCCTGTGGGACGAGATTCGCGAAAAGACGCTGGCGTCGAGCGCCCCGGCACTGGTCCATTCGGACAGCGACCTGGTCAAGCGCGCGATCCGCGACATCTATCACAAGGATATCGAGGAAGTGCTCGTCGAGGGCGACGAGGGCTACAAGGCCGCGAAGCAGTTCATGAAGCTGCTGATGCCCAGCCACGCGCGGCGCGTGAAGCAATATGCCGACCCGGTGTCGCTCTATCAGCGCTACGGCGTCGAGGATCAGCTCGCCGGGATGCTCAATCCCGTCGTCCAGCTCAAGTCGGGCGGCTATCTGGTCATCAACCCAACCGAGGCGCTGGTGTCGATCGACATCAACTCGGGCCGTTCGACGCGCGAGCATAATATCGAGCAGACCGCGCTCAACACCAATCTGGAGGCCGCGCACGAGATCGCGCGCCAGCTGCGCCTGCGCGACATGGCGGGGCTGATCGTCATCGACTTCATCGACATGGATCACGGCTCGAACGTCCGCAAGGTCGAGCGTGCGATGAAGGACGCGCTGAAGAACGACCGCGCCCGCATCCAGATCGGCCGCATCTCGGGCTTCGGGCTGATGGAGATGAGCCGCCAGCGCCTGCGCACCGGCGTGCTCGAAGCCTCGACGCGCCCTTGCCCGCATTGTGAGGGCACCGGGCTCGTCCGCACCGCCAGCTCGGCCGGCCTATCGGCGCTGCGCCTGATCGAGGAGGAAGCAGCGCGCGGCAAGGGCAGCCGGATCACGCTGCGCGCGAGCCAGGAAGCGACCTTCTACCTGCTCAACGAAAAGCGCCGCGAACTGCGCGAGATCGAGGAACTCTACGGCGTCTCGGTCGAAATCCTGCCCGACGGCGAGACCGAGGGCGCGCGGATGGTGGTCGAGGTCGGCGGTCCGCCGCCCACGCAGCAGCGCAGCTTCGCCCCGATCGTCGAGATCGAGGAAGAGGAAGACGAGAGCTTCGACGATGAGACCGCCGAGGAGGACGAGGAGGAACGCGCCGATCGTCCGCACGACGAAGGCGATGGCGACGGCCGCAAGCGCCGCCGCCGCCGCCGCCGCGGGCGCCGCGGACGTCGCGACGACGAAAATGGCGAAAGCGGCGAGAATGGCGACGCCGGCGATGCCGATACCGACGCGGAAGCGGACATCGGAACGGCGGCCGAATCGGCTGACGTCGAGCCGGCGGAAGCCGAAGCGCCTGCCGAGGCTCCGGCCGACGAAGCGGAAGCCAAGCCGCGCCGTCGCCGCGGCGGACGCGGCCGCAAGAAGGCCGAGGCCGCCGACGAGGGCGTGACCGAAGCCGCGCCGGTCGAAGCGGAAGCTCCCGAAGCCGAAGCGCCCGAGCCCGTCGCCGTCGAAGCCGAGGTCGAGGCCGAAGCGCCGGCCGCCGAAGAGAAGCCGAAGCGCAAGCGCGCGCCGCGCAAGCCCAAGGCTGCTCCGGTCGAAGCCCCCGCCGAAACCGAAGCCGCCGAAGCCCCCGCCGCCGCGCCCGAAGCGACGCTGCCGGTGGAAGCCGAAGCCAAGCCCGCGCCGAAAAAGCGCGCGAGCCGCAGCAAGAAGGCTGTCGCCGCCGCCGAAGCCACCCCTGCGGAAACCGCCGAGGCTCCTGTCGCGGCGCCCGAACGCGAGGCCGAGCCGGCGACCGTCGCCGACGAGGGCGCTCTCGACGAAGGCGCGCTCGACGAAGCCACGGGCGAGCCGCGTCGCGGCTGGTGGCAGCGTACCTTCGGCAACTGATCCACGCCGGACCGCGCGGCGCCGCGCGGTCCCCGGCGAAAGTCGGGGGCCGTTCCAAAAGCGTGATGACATCGGCTGGACTCGTCCTTGCGACCCCGGACCTGATCCGGGGGAAGCAATCCGGAGTGGCATAAACCGCCCTGGATTGCTTCGCTCCGTTCGCAATTGCGAGTCCATTCAATGCACGATGCTCTATGTCTGTGGGGATTTGGATTTCGGCACCGTTTCTCCCATTCGTCACCCTGAACTTTTTTCAGAGCCTGCCCCGGACCCGATCCGGGGGTCCATGGTCTGCCCTCGCCTGACAGGCGGCACAAAAGGGAAGGCCCGGCCATGGATGCTGAAACGAGTTCAGCATGACGAACGGATGAGGCAGCGCGCCGAACGCCGAATCCTCACAGACCATAGAGCGCGATGACGTCGAATGGACTCGTCATTGCGAGCGGCGAAGCCGCGCGGCAATCCAGAGCAGTGCAAACCGCCCTGGATGGCTTCCCCCGGATCACGCCGGCAATTACCCCTTTTCGACAGGCAACCGTTCCCCGGCGAAAGCCGGGGTCCAGCTACGTGCGCCTGCCTCGCATGGACCCCGGCTTTCGCCGGGGATCACCAGCGTCCCTGTCTCCAAGGTATAAACGCCGATCAGGTCCGGGGTCGCAATGACGAAGCGGGTCGAACCAAAGTCATCATGCTCTGGCGCGTCCTCGTCCGGCACCCAGCTTTCGTCGGGGGTATCGGCGCCGCCTTCCTCGCAACGCAGATTCCGCCCCGGCCGCAGAATCGGCGCGGCGCATCTTGCGCCGCCGCACGCCGCGCCCCAATAAGTCCTGCATGGCTTCAGTCGATGTTCAGGCGCGAGGCGCCACGAAGGCAGCGATGACCCCGCCGCACGCCACGCACCGGGCCACCGGCCCGCGCTCCTTGCTGCGCGCCCTGCTGGTGCTGCTGGCGATGCTCGCGGTCGCGGTGCGGCCGGCGATGGCGCAATCGATCCTGCGCGATGCCGAGACCGAGGCGTTGCTGAAGGACATGATGGACCCGCTGCTCGTCGCGGCAGGATTGCGCCCGGGCCAGGTGCGCGTCCACATGCTCGGCGATCTCAGCATCAACGCCTTCGTCGCGGGCAGCCAGGACATCTATGTCTTCAGCGGGCTGATCGAGGCGGCCGGCAGCGCCAACGAGGTGCAGGGCGTGCTCGCGCACGAACTGGGCCACGTCATGGGCGGCCACGCGATCCGCACCAACGACGGCATCAAGGCCGCGACCGGCATTTCGTTGGTCAGCTTGCTGCTCGGCGCCGCGGCGATCGCGGCGGGCGGCGGCGAGGCGGGCATGGGAATATTGATGGCGGGCCAGCAGGCGGCGCTCGGCAAATTCCTCGCCTTCAGCCGCGTGCAGGAGGCGACCGCCGACGCCGCGGGCGCGCAGTATCTGTCGAAGGCGGGGATCAGCGGCAAGGGCAGCCTCGCCTTCTTCAAGCGGCTGCAGAACATCGAATTCCGCTATGCGATCAAGCAGGACGACGACCAGGCCTATGGCCGCACCCACCCGCTGTCGGGCGACCGCATCCAGGCGCTGCGCGAGGTCTATGTCGTCGATCCGGCGTGGGACAAGCCGTCGGACCCGCAGATCGAACGGCGTTTCGAGCGGGTGAAGGCGAAACTGGTGGGATTCGTCGCGGAACCGGCGAAGACGCTGCGCCTCTATCCCGAAAGCAACACCAGCGTCCCCGCGCGCTATGCCCGCGCCTATGCCTGGCACAAGAGCGCCTATCCGCAAAAGGCGCTCGCCGAGGTCGAGGGACTGATCGCCGCCGATCCCGAGGATCCCTATTTCCTCGAACTCGAAGGCCAGATCCTGCTCGAATCGGGGCGCCCGCGCGACGCGATCCCGGCGCTGCGCAAGGCGGTCGCCAATTCGCGGTCGCAGCCGCTGATCGCCGCGCTGCTCGGCCATGCGCTGATCGCGACCGAGGATTCGGCCAATTACCCCGAGGCCGAAAAGGTGCTGAAGACCGCGGTCGCGCTCGACAATGAAAATCCCTTCGCCTGGTACCAGCTCGGCATCGTCTATGCGAGCAAGGGCGATCAGGCGCGCGCCGCGCTCGCCTCGGCGGAGCGATACAGTCTCGAGGGTGGACAGGCATCGCTTGCGCTGCGTAATGCCGAAACTGCGATGCAGGGCCTGCCGCAAGGGTCGCCCGACTGGATACGGGCGCAGGATATTTCGCTGGTCGCCCGCGCCGAGGTGGAACGAACGCGCAAACGGCGCTAGATTCGCGCAAACGACGGGACGGCATCGCGATCCTGTGATGCACAAGGGCAGCAAGTGACGGACAACAAGGAAGATTATTACCAGCCCTGGCTTCGTGATCCGGGGCCGGTGCCGGGTCCGCAAGGCGCACCGCGCGCCGGCGGGGGACTCGACGACGGCGGGCTCGCCAAGCCGAAGGAGTCGCCGCCGGTCGGTATCGACCTGTCGCGCTATCCCGCGGCGGAGGAGCGGCCGCGTGCGCCGCTGGTGAAGCCCGACCGGATACGCGCGGGCGCGCAGGGCGCGTGGCAACGGCTGCGTACGGGCGCCGAGGCCTTTGCCGACTGGACGATCGCGGTCGGCGAGCGCGCCGACATTCCCGCGAAGGTCGAGGCGATGGAGATTCCGCGCCGCAGCCGCACGCTCGCGCGGCAGGGCGGCGCCCTCTCGGCCCGCGCGGCGCGCGCCGTGGGCCGCGGAGCCGCGGGCGCCGGACGCGCTGCCACGAAGGCGGGCGGCGCGGCCTGGGCCGGCCTCGCGCTCGGCGACAGGGTCGCGAAGCTGTCGAGCAAGGCCGGACACGGGCTCGGCGAGGTCGCGGACCGGACGCGCGCCGGACTCGAATCGGTCGCAAAGGCAGGCAAGGAGGGGATCGGCGAGGCGGCGACCAAATTGCGCCCCGCCCCGCCCGAGGAGCCTGCTCCGCCGCCTTCGGGGCTCGAACAGCTCCTCGCACGCGAGGCCGCCGAGGCGAAACCGGCGGCACCCGACCTGCCGCTGTTCGCCGGCGAGCCTGCGGTCGCGCCGGCGCCGAAGAAGACGAAATCCGGCGCGGTCGCCGAGGTGGACGACCGTTCGCCGCCGCCCCCGCGCGCGCCAGCGGCCGGGCCGATGCCGCATATCGGGGGAGCGGGAATGAACGGCGGATCGACACGGGCATGGCTGGCGGGCGGCATCGCCGCGATCGTGCTGCTTGCCGCGGCTTTCTGGCTCGGCGGGCGCTTCGGCGGCGGCGTCAGCAAGGGCGAGGTTGAGACGATCGTCGCCGATTATATCCACGCCAATCCCCAGATCATCCCGCAGGCGCTGGAGGCGCAGCGTGACAAGGAGATCGCCAAAGCGATCGACGCGATCCGCCCCGCGCTCGAAAAGCCCTATGCCGGCGCCTGGGCGGGGCACGCCGACGGCGACGTCACGCTGGTCGTCTTCACCGACTATGCCTGCGGCTTCTGCCGCGCGAGCGTGCCAGACGTCGACCGGCTGATCCGCGAGGACAAGAGGCTGAAGGTCGTGTTCCGCGAACTGCCGATCATCGCGCCGCAGAGCCGCGACGCCGCGCTGATGGCGCTCGCCGCGGCGCGGCAGGGGCGCTACGACGCCTTCCACCACGCGATGTTCGCCGCCTCCTCGCTATCCCCTGCGGCGATCGCCGAGGCGGCGTCCAGGGCGGGGGTGGTCACCGACGGCAGCGCCGACGCGACCGCGAACGAGGCATTGTTCCAGCGCGAACTCGACAGCAACCTCGCCATCGCCAGCCAACTCCAGCTCAACGCCACCCCGACCTGGGTCGTCGGCGATCAGTTGTTCCAGGGGCAGGTCGGCTTCGCCGCGCTCAAGCAGGCGATCGCCAAGGCGCGGGCGAAGGGCTGAACGCGCCCGCTCAGCGCCAGCGCGGCGCGAACAGACCGCGGTCGCGCAGGATGACGTGCGCGGCATTATGCCCCGGCGCGCCGGTGACGCCGCCGCCGGGGTGGGTGCCCGCACCGCACATATAGAGTCCCCGCACCGGCCCGCGATAGCCGCCGTGACCGAGCACCGGCCGCGCCGCCCATAGCTGGTCGAGGCTCATCGCGCCGTGCATGATGTCACCGCCGACCAGCCCGAACCGGCGCTCGAGCCCCTTGGGGCTGAGCCGCGTCTGGGCGACGATGCTGGCGCGAAAGCCGGGAGCGTGCGCCTCGACTGTGTCGAGGATCGCGTCGGCCGCCGCGCCTTCCTCTACATCCCAGTCGCGTCCGTCCGGCAGTTCGGGCGCGAACTGCTGGCAGAACAGGCTAGCGACATGGCAGCCCGGCGGCGCGAGGCCGTCGTCGACGGTCGAGGGAATCAGCATCTCGACGATCGGCGCCTTCGACCAGCCGTAGCGCTTCGCATCGAGGAAGGCGCGGTCCATGTAATCGAGCGTTGGGGCCAGAATAATTCCCGACTGGTGATGCTCGCCGGGTTCGGGAAGACAGGTGAATTTCGGCAGTCCGGTCAGCGCAACATTCATCCGGAAGGTGCCGCTTCCTACTTTGAACGCCCTGATCCGCCGCCGGAAATCGGCTGGAAGGTCGGCGGCGTCGATCAGGCGATCGTAGAGCAGCTTCGGCCCGACATTGGCGACGACGCGGTCGGCAGCAATCTCCTCGCCGCCCACCAGCCGCACCCCGACCGCCCGCTCCCCGTCGACCAGCACCCGCGCGACCGGGCTTTCGAGGCTGATCTCGACCCCCGCGGCGCGACAGACCTGAGCCATGATCTGCGTGATCGCGCCCATGCCGCCGACGCTGTGGCCCCATGCCCCCTTCCGCCCGTTCACTTCGCCGAAGACATGGTGAAGCAGGACATAGGCGCTGCCGGGCGTGTCAGGCGAGGCATAGTTACCGACCACCGCGTCGAAGCCGAGGGCCGCCTTCACCGCCTCGCTCTCGAACCAGCCGTCGAGGACGGTGCGCGCCGACCGCGCGAACAGGTCGAGCACGTCGCGCTGCGTTTCGAGGTCGAGGCGAGCGAAACGCCGCCCCTGCCGCACCCCGTCGAGCCACGTCCGCATCCCTTCGCCGACATTGGGCGGCGCGCGCAGCGCAAGGTCGCGGAGCAGGTCGGCGACCCGTTCGAGCGCGGCATAATAGGCAGGCAGAGCGTCGGCATCGCGCGAACTGAACTTGCGGAATTCGGCCTGCGTGCGCTCGATCCCGCCGCCGAGCTTCAGATAGCCGCCGTCCGGCTGCGGCAGAAAATTGCTGATCGGACGCTCGATCACGCGATAGCCGTGCTCGACCAGCGCCATGTCGGCGATCACCTTCGGCTGGAGCAGGCTGACCGTATAGCTCGCGACCGAGTTGCGGAAGCCCGGCGCGAATTCCTCCGTCACCGCGGCACCGCCGACGATGTCGCGCGCCTCGACGATCCGCACCTTCAATCCTGCGCGCGCCAGATAGAAGGCGCAGACGAGGCCGTTGTGCCCGGCGCCGATGATCAGCGCATCATAGGGTGCCGTCATCGCCCGGCCCCGGCCAGCGGCGATTCGACACGCTCGCGCCCGAAGCCGAGACCGAGGATGCGGCCGGGAATGCGGCGCAGCAGCGGGACGCGGTCGAGCAGCTTCACGGCAAAGGGCACATGGTCGACCTCGCCGCGCAGCACCGGCAGGATCACGCGGTCGTGCGCGATACGCTGGATCGCCTGCATCCGCACGGTCGGCGTCCAGCGCCGCGCCTGCACGCGCGGCAGCAGCGGGTCGGGGTCGTCACCACGTGCCAGCGGGGCGGCCAGGACATTCGCCGCAGCGACCGCATCCTGTACCGCGAGATTGATGCCGACGCCGCCGACCGGCGACATCGCATGCGCGGCGTCGCCGATCGCGAGCAGGCCCGGCCGCGACCAGCGGGTGAGGCGATCGAGCGCGACCGACAGCAGCTTGACGTCGTCGAAGCCGGCGATGGCTTCGATTCCGGCGGCCAGTCCCGGCGCAAGCGCGACCACGTCGGCGCGGAAGGCGTCGATCCCCCGCGCCGCGATTGCCGGAAAACCGTCCTTCTCGATGATCCGCGCGCATTGCCAATAGCCGGTCCGCGGGATGGCGACGACCATGCCGCGCCGGCAGATCGAGCCGAGCGGAACGTCGGCGAATGCGCCGCCTTCGGGCATCGGGACGCGGAACCAGAGCACGTCCATCGGCGCGCCGAGGTCTTCGCGCGGCAGGCCGGCTGTCTCGCGCAGCACCGAGCGGCGGCCGTCGGCGGCGATGACGAGCCGCGCAGGCAGCGTCTCGCCGCTCGCCAGCGTCACCCCCGCGACGCGGCCCGCGGAATCGAGCACCGGCGCGACCGCTTCGGTGGTCATCCGCAGGTCGAAGGTCGGATAACGCCGCGCCTGCCGCGCGATGAAATCGAGCAGGTCCCATTGCGGCATCATCGCGATATAGGGCGCCGCGACCGGCAGATGCCGGAGGGTCGCGATCGTATAGCGGCGGCCGAGCAGGTCGAGCGTCGCGGTGTCGAACCGCGCATGCGGCAGGGCAAGCAACTCGTCGAGCAGCCCGATCTGGCGGAACAGGTCGAGCGTCGACGGATGCACCGTGTCGCCGCGGAAGTCGCGCAGAAAATCCCGATGCTTTTCGAGCACCGTCACGCGAACGCCGGCGCGCGCGAGCAGCAGCCCGGCGACCATGCCGGCCGGACCGCCGCCGACAATCACGGTGGAAAGCCTCTCGCCCATCTTCGCTCCAGCCGCTGCCGCCCCTTCGCCCCATATTGGACCCGACGACGGAGATTTGCCACCCGCTCTTCGCCCGCCCGACGGCGAGCGAAGGGCCCCCAGCGTATATGCTCCTCAGGTAAGGTCCCATTCCCCGGCGAAAGCCGGGGTCCGCGCGGGGCAGGCTACGCCATCTGGACCCCGGCTTTCGCCGGGGAACGGCCCTTGCCGGAAAGAGATAGTTGCCGATCGGCCCCTAGGCCGGAACCCAGAGCGGACCGGTGCCGACCTCGGCTCTTCCCGCTCCGGGCTCCCGCCAGTACGGAAGTATCCGGCATTTTCAATCCAAGGTGATCACGCTCTATTTCGACAGATCGCGCAACAGGCTATCCCAATGCGCCAGCGCGCCGGGGATTGCATCGACCGGCGCGCGCTCGTCAAGGCCGTGCGCGAAGCTGTCGCTCGCCTTGCTGAACAGCCCCGCGACGCCATAGCTCGGGACGCCCTGCGCGCGGAAATGCAGGCTGTCGGTCGCGCCCGCGCTCATCGACGGGATGATCGGCAGCCCGGGGTAGCGCGCGTGCACCGCCTTCGTCACCGCCGCCACGACTTCGGGCCGCAGCTGCGAGGCGTCGCTCGCGGTGGCGTCGGGGTCGGTGTTCACCTTGATCGCGGGATCGGCGACGACCTTTTCCAGTTCGGCACGCACCGCCTCGATGCTCACGCCCGGAAAGATGCGGCAATTGACGTTCGCCGTCGCTCTTTGCGGCAGCGCATTCTCGGCGTGGCCACCCTTGATCAGGGTCGGCACGCAGGTCGTGCCGATCTGGCCGACATATTCGGGGTCGGCGCGGATCGCCGCGACCGCCCCGGCATCGGCAGGGTTGGCGGCGAAGGCCTTGAGCGCCGCACCGATGGCGCCGCCGACCTGGTCGGCGACGATCGGCATCCCCGCTTTCGTCAGTTCGTTCTGCTGCGGCGCGAAGCGATAGGCGCCGATCTTCGTCAGCGCTTCGGACAACTGGACGATCGCGTTGACCGCGCCGGGGCGCGAGCTGTGCCCGCCGGGATTGGTCACTTCGAGCACATAGTCGGCATAGGTCTTCTCGCCCGCCTGCAGACCGTAATATCGGGCCTTGCCGTCCTCTCCGATCAACCCGCCGCCGGCGTCGCCGTTGAGCGCGAACTCCGCCCCCTTGTAGGCCGCGGCGAGCGCGCGCGTCGTGTCCATCGCGGTTTCCTCGTCACCCGACAGCAGCAGGATGATCGAGCGCTTCGGCCGGAACCCGTCCTTCTTGAGCTGCGCGAGCGTCGCGACCATCATCGCAACGTCGAACTTGTTGTCCTCCGACCCGCGCCCGAAGATATAGCCGCCTTCCTCCACCGGCACGAAGGGGTCGCGCACCCAGTCCTTGGGATCGGCCTCGACGACGTCCATATGGCCGAGCAGCAGGATGGGTTTCGCGTCGGTCGTGCCCTTCAGCGTCGCGGCGAAGGTCGCGGTCTCGCCCATCGGGGTGATGACGATATCGCCGTCGGCAAAGCCCGCCGCCTTGAGCACCCCGGCATAATAGGCCGCCAGTTCGGGAACCTTGCCGCGTCCCGCGACGGTCGGAATCGCGATGCTGTCCTTCAGGATCGTCTTCGCCGCCGCGGGATCGGCGGGCCTGGCGTGGACGGGCGCCGCGGCCAGCAGGGCGGCGGAGGCCAGAAAGATGGAAGCAAAACGCATGTGATCGACCCCTTTTGCGAGTTATTCTGATTCGTTCGGCCCCAGCCTGTAAAAGCCCGGTCCCGGCCGCCATGCTGACGGAAGAACGAGCCTTCGACAAGTTCATGACGAGCGGAATTTTCGGGTCAAGCGGCCTTCTTCGCTTTCGGCGCCGGCGTCTTCGGCTTGTAACGGCACAGGTCCGCCACCGGGCAGCGCCAGCATTCGGGCGTCCGCGCCTTGCAGATATAGCGGCCGTGCAGGATCAGCCAGTGGTGTGCGCCGACGCGGAACGGCGCCGGCACCTTGCGTTCGAGCTGCTTTTCGACCGCGAGCACCGTCTTGCCCGGCGCGAGCCCGGTGCGGTTGCCGACGCGGAAGATGTGCGTGTCGACCGCGAAGGTTTCCGCACCGAACGCGCAGTTCATCACGACATTGGCGGTCTTGCGCCCGACTCCCGGAAGCGCGACCAGCGCATCGCGGTCGGCAGGCACCTCGCCGCCATGGTCGCGGACGAGGATTTCGGACAGGGCGATGACATTCTTCGCCTTGGCATTGAACAACCCGATCGTGCGGATATGCTGCTTCAGCCCGTCTTCGCCGAGGTCGAGCATCTGCTGCGGCGTCTTCACCGTCTCGAACAGCCCCCGCGTCGCCTTGTTCACCCCGACGTCGGTCGCCTGCGCCGAGAGCACGACGGCGACGAGCAGCTGATAGGTGTTACCGAACGCCAACTCGGTCTGCGGGTCGGGGTTGAGTTCGGCCAGGCGGCGGAAGAATTCGAAGATGTCGGCTTTCGTCATCGCGGATCAGGACAGCCCGATCACCTGCGGCATCGTATAGCGCCCGGGCTTCTGGTGGATCAGCCACAGCGCCGCCTTCACCGCGCCGCGCGCGAAGATCATGCGATTCTCGGCGCGGTGCGACAGGGTGATCATCTCCTCGGGACCCGCGAAGATGACGTCATGGTCGCCGGCGACGGTGCCGCCGCGCAGGCTGGCGAAACCGATCTTGCCGTGCCCGCGCGCGCCGGTGACGCCGTCGCGGCCGCGCTCCGAGCAGCGGACGAGATCGATGCGACGCCCCTCGGCCGCCGCTTGCCCGAGCAGCAGCGCGGTACCGCTCGGCGCGTCGACCTTGTTCCGATGATGCATTTCGAGAATCTCGATATCCCATTCGGGGTCGAGTCGTGCCGCCGCCTCGCGCACCAGATGCGCGAGCAGGGTGACGCCGAGCGACGTATTGCCGGTCTGGAGCACCGCGATATCGCGCGCCGCGTCATCGATCAGATAATGATGCCGCTCCTCGAGCCCCGTCGTGCCGATGACGATCGGCTTCTTTGCCGCCACGCAGGCATCGAGCGTCGCTTCGAGCGCGGCGGGCGAGGAGAAATCGACGAGCACGTCGGCGCTCGCCGCCAGCTTCGCGATATTGCCACCCTTGTCGATGCCGCAATGTCCATGCCCCGCTTCCGCCGCTGCGGCGGCGAGCGCGACGCCCATCCGCCCCTGGCTGCCGACGATCCCGATGCTGGTCATGACTTGCCTTTCCCGTCCCGGTCATGCTGAAATCCGGTTCAGCATCCATTCGCACCCGCGTAGCGAGAATGGACCCCGAATCACGTTCGGGGGGACGAAGCAAGGATAACATGACTCCCATCCAGAATATCGTGGTCCTGACCGGCGCCGGGGTTTCGGCCGAAAGCGGCATCGACACCTTCCGCGACGCGGGCGGGTTGTGGGAGCAGCATCGGGTCGAGGACGTCGCGACGCCGGAGGCCTTCGCGCGCGACCCCGACCTCGTCCACCGCTTCTACGACGCGCGGCGCGAGGCGATCCAGACCAGGGTCCCGAACGCGGCGCACGAGGCGCTGGCACGGCTCGACGCCTACTGGCCCGGCGACCTGCTGATCGTCACCCAGAATGTCGACGACCTGCACGAACGCGCCGGCGCCCGGCGGCTGGTCCACATGCACGGCGAACATCTGAACGCCTGGTGCACCACGTGCGACACGCGCAGCCGCTGGACGGGGCCGCTGATCGACCGCCCCCCCTGCCCCGCATGCGGCGTGGCCGGCCATCTGCGCCCCGACGTCGTATGGTTCGGCGAGATGCCCTATCGGATGGACGACATCTATCGCGCGCTGAACCGGGCCGACCTGTTCGTATCGATCGGCACCTCGGGCGCGGTCTACCCCGCCGCCGGCTTCGTCCGCGAAGCGCGCCAGTCGGGCGCGCGCACGCTCGAACTCAACATGGAGCCGAGCGAGGGCAGCCATTGGTTCGCCGAGGCGCGGCACGGTCCGGCGACGCGGCTGGTGCCAACATGGGTCGACCGGATGCTGGGGGTCTGAGCCGGAGCCGTCCGCGCGCCTTTCAGCGGCGCGCGGCGAAGAAATCGCGGAGCAGCGCCGCCGCCTCGCCCGCGCCGATGCCGTCGTAGATTTCGGGGCGGTGATGGACCGTCGGCTGCGAAAAGACGCGCGCACCGTGCGCGACCGCGCCGCCCTTCGCATCGTCGGCGCCGTAATAGAGCCGCGCGATCCGCGCGTGGGCGATCGCGCCTGCGCACATCGCGCAGGGCTCCAGCGTCACATAGAGGTCGCAGCCGTCGAGCCGCTCGTTGCCGAGCTTGGCCGCCGCGGCGCGAATCGCGACGATTTCGGCATGCGCGGTGGGATCGTGCGATTCGCGCGGACGGTTGTGTCCTTCGGCGATGATCGCGCCGCCCTTGACGACGACGGCGCCGACCGGCACCTCGCCCCATTCGGCGGCGATTCGCGCCAGATCGAGCGCGCGGCGCATCGGGTCGGGAAGCGGGAAACGGACCATGACTTTCCCGCTAATCGCTTGACGAATCTCCGGCAAGCGGATAAGCGCGCGCCTTTCCCGGCCGATCCGGTTTCCTTGGCGCTTGTCGCGCCAACCGGCGCGCCGCCCAGATTTTGTGAGGACGAAGACGATGTCGCGCATTTGCGAACTGACCGGCAAGGGCCGCCAGGTGGGCCACAATGTCAGCCACGCCAACAACAAGACCAAGCGCACCTTCCTGCCCAATCTGCAGAATGTGACGCTGTTGTCGGAAGCGCTGGGTCGCGGCGTCAAGCTGCGCGTCTCGACGCACGGCCTGCGCTCGGTCGAGCACAATGGCGGCCTCGACAACTGGCTGATGAAGACCGGCGACGACCAGCTTTCGGCCAACGCCCGCAAGGTGAAGAAGGAAGTGGCGAAGAAGCTGGCCGAAACGGCCGCCTGACCGCCTTTCCATCGCCGACGCAATCAGGCGGCCCCGGTTACGGCGCCGCCTTTTTGCTGTCCGCAGCGCGCGGCGGCAGCTCGACGAGTTCGAATTGCAGCAACAGGCTGCGCTGCCAGCTGGTGAAATTGTCGTCGGACACCAGCCAGACATAGGTGCGCCCGCGCTCGACCGAAACCGCCGCGCCTTCGAAGTTGTCGGCGAGCGCGCGCGGAACGCGGTCGATGGCGCGCGACCGGACGACCGTATCGGGGCCGATGTCGGCGGGATCGACGACGGCCAGGATCGTCGTGAAGATCGGGAGCAGGCCCAGCCTGCGATGGACGAGCAGGATGCGCCCGTCGGGAAGCGGCGCGGCATCACTGACCGATCCCTTGCCCTGTGCATCGTAGAAGAAGCGCAGCGGCGGCGGGCCCGGCGCCGCCGGATCGGTGGCGTAGAGCAGCGCCTCGCGGCCGCGTGGATCATCGTCGGCATCTTCCGAAAAGACGATAGTACGTCCGTCGGCCAGCCGCGCCATCGCTTCCGGCCCGCCATTGCCCGGCCAGGCGGGCTGCGGCAGCGTCCGGCGCGATTCGATCCGCGACAGCGCCGGATCGTATCGCCGGATCTCGTTGATGCCCTCGAATGCGATCCAGCTCGCGCCGCTTGCCGGATCGATCGCCATCGCCTCGGCATCGACCAGCGACTTGCGCCCCGATCCGCCCTCCGGCGTCGGCAACAGACCGATGCGCACATTGGTCACGCGGCCGTCAGGGTGCAGCGTCAGGCGTGTCCAGCCGCCGGCGTCGCTGACGAGTTGGAAGCGGCCCGGCCCCACCCGGGCGAGCGCGGAGAAGCCGCCGAAGCGGCTGTTCGGGCTGACCAGATGCCAGCCACGCACGAAGCGGAGCGCCCCGGTCCGACCCGGCGCGACATCGAGCGGGCGCGCGACGACGCTTTGGGTGAAGTTATCGGCCGGAAAGCGAAAGGCCGTCCCCGGAACGGGGCCGACGGCAAGGAAGATCAGCAGGACGAAGAGCAGGCGGCGGCGCATCGCCGCCGGGCGTAGGGCCGCGACGCGGGAAAGGAAAGCCGCGCATCGAAGCTGAACGCCAGCCGACAGCCATGTTCAGGCTTGGCTCAAACCGAATCGGGCAAAACCGCATCATCGACCCACCGCCCGGCAAGGGCCCAAGACGAAAGAAGGAGACAAGAGATGAAAAAGATGATGACGCTCTCCCTCGCCGCCCTGATGTCCACTGCGACCCTGGGCCTGGCGACTCCGGCCGCGGCGCAGACCGGCTATTACGACCGCGACGGCTATTCGACCTATTATGCGGGCCATCGCGATAACCGCCGCTACGACCGGCGCTACGATCGCTCGGACCGCCGCGATTATCGGAACGACCGGCGCTATTACAACCAGCGCTATGACCGTCGCAATTATCGCCAGTGCGACAACGGCACCGGCGGCACGGTGATCGGCGCCATCGCTGGCGGCCTCGCCGGCCACGAGATCGCCGGCCGCGGCGACCGCACCGTCGGCGCGATCATCGGCGGCGCCGTCGGCGCCATCGCGGGCCGCGCGATCGACAAGGGGAATGACGGCTGCCGTTAAGAAGGCAGACCCGACCCCCAACGAAAATGCTCTTCCCTCCTGCCCCGTCCGGTTTGCGCCGGGCGGGGTTTTGCTTGCGCCGAATGGGGATGGGGAAGCGGGGCGATGCGGCTTGCCATCGCCGCAGGGCGCGCCTAGTCTCGACGCCAAGTGCACGTCCGCGGTCCTGCGGGCGCGTGAATTGAGACAGGTAATCATAGCCATGCGGCAAATGGCAGCGCCAACAGGGCAGCCGCCGCGGCCCGGAGCAGCGGTGGCGACGGACAGACGAAAGGGCGGTTCCCTACCCCGCCCCTTCGCATTCACGCGACCGAAAAGCTATGGCGCCATCGACCTCGGCACCAACAACTGCCGCCTGCTGATCGCACGGCCGCAGGACGGCGAACTCGTCGTCATCGATGCCTTTTCACGGATCGTGCGGCTGGGCGAGGGCCTGCACGGCAGCGGGCGGATCAGCGCGGCGGCGATCGACCGCGCGGTCGCGGCGCTCGCCGTCTGCGCCGACAAGCTGCGCCGCCGCCATGTCGCGCTGTCGCGCGCCGTCGCGACCGAAGCCTGCCGCCGCGCATCCAATTGCGGCGAACTGGTCGACCGGGTGCGGCGCGAGACGGGCATCGTGCTCGACGTGATCTCGGCCGCCGAAGAGGCGCGGCTCGCGGTGCTCGGCTGCCACAATCTGATGGAGCCCGGCGACGGGCCGGCGCTGATCTTCGACATCGGCGGCGGATCAACCGAATTGATGCAGGTCGAGGTGAACGGTCACGACGTCGCGATCCACGACTGGGTGAGCGTGCCGTGGGGCGTCGTGTCGCTGACCGAGCATGCCGCGACGACGACCGACGAGCTGTCGGCGCGGCGCGCAAGCTATGCGCAGATGCGCGAGGTAACGCGCGCCGCCTTCGCCGCCTTCGCCGATCGCGCGCAGCGATTCGCGGGCCAGCCGCTGCGTCTGCTCGGTACCAGCGGCACCGTGACGACGCTCGCCAGCGTCTTTCTCGACCTGCCGCGCTACGACCGGCGTGCGGTCGACGGGCTGATCGTCCCCACCAAATCGATGCGCGACATCAGCCACCGCCTCGCCGAGGCGAGCCTTGCCGACCGGGCGGAGATCGCCTGCATCGGGCGCGAGCGCGCCGACCTGGTCGTAGCGGGCTGCGCGATCCTCGAAAGCATCATCGACCTGTGGCCCGCCGCGCGTGTCGGCGTCGCCGACCGCGGCATCCGCGAGGGGATATTGCGCACGCTGGCGGTGCAGGGCCGCGACGTGCCGGTGACGCGCCGCGAGCATCGCCGGTGAGCGGCCCGCATCGCAAAGGCGGGGGCGCCGGGGGCGGCAGCGGACGCGGCGGCCTGCACGAGCGGGTGAAGACCGCGCGGCGGCGCACCGCATCGTCGACGCGCTGGCTGCAGCGCCAGCTCAACGACCCCTATGTCCGCCGCGCGCAGGCGGAGGGTTATCGCTCGCGCGCCGCCTACAAGCTGATCGAGCTCGACGAGAAATTCGGCTTCCTGAAAAAGGCACGCGCGGTCGTCGACCTCGGCATCACGCCGGGCGGCTGGTCGCAGGTCGTGCGCAAGACCAACCCGCGCGCACACGTTGTCGGGATCGACTTGCTCGCCTGCGAGCCCATCGAGGGGGTCGCGATCCTCGAGATGGATTTTATGGACGACACCGCCCCCGACGCACTGATCGAGGCGCTGGGCAGCGTCCCCGATCTCGTCATCTCGGACATGGCGGCGAACACCGTCGGCCATCCTCAGACCGATCATCTGCGTACGATCGCGCTCGCCGAGACCGCGGCCGATTTCGCGGTGCAGACGCTGCGGCCCGGCGGCGCCTTCGTCGCGAAAGTGTTCGCGGGCGGCGCCGACCGCGAGCTGCTGACCATCCTCAAACGGAATTTCGCCACGGTGAAGCATGCCAAGCCGCCGGCCAGCCGCAAGGGATCGCCCGAGCTCTATGTCGTCGCACAGGGCTTCAAGGGCCGGGAAGGCGACGGGGCAAGCGAAGACGAGATGCCTTGAACGAAGGCGGAGGGACGGCATGAAGCGGACAGGGGCATCGGGGGCTTCGGTCGTGCTGGCGGCGCTGATGCTGGCCGCGTGCGGCGGCGGAGGTGGCGGCGGAACCGGCGCGCCGCCGGTCACGGTGACGCCGACGCCATCGCCCGCCCCGACGCCAACCGCGGGCTGCACCCTTTCGGCGCGCCAGGGTTTCGCGAAGGCGGTGCTCGACGAATGGTATCTGTTCCCCGGCGACATGGCGCGCAACGCCGATCCGGCGCGGTACGCCGACGTCCAATCCTATATCGACGCGCTCACCGCGCCGGCGCGCGCGCTCGGCAAGGATCGCTATTTCACCTACATTACCTCGATCGCCGAGGAGACGGCCTTCTATGCGCGCGGCGCGAGCGCGGGATTCGGGCTGCGGCTCGCCTATGATCCCTATGCGCAGCGGATCGTCATCGCCGAAGCCTATGAAGGTGCGCCGGCGCTGGCGGCGGGAATCGACCGGGGCGCGCGCATATCGGCGATCGGCACCAGCACCGATTCGATGCGCACGCTGTCGTCGCTCGCCGCCGCGGGCGGCACCGATGCGATCATCGCCGCGCTCGGTCCCGACGAAGCCGGCGTGACGCGCGTGCTGCGCGTCACCGACGCCTCCGGCACGCGCGACGTGCGCGTGACCAAGGCCGAATATGACATCGACCCGGTGTCCGACCGCTATGGCGCCAAGGTCATCAGCGAGGGCGGGCGCAGCTATGGCTACGTCAATCTGCGCACCTTCATCCGCTCGGCCGACCAGCAGCTCCGCGACGCGTTCCAGACCTTCCGCGACCGGGGCGTGACCGACATCGTCGTCGACCTGCGCTACAACGGCGGCGGGCTGGTTTCGACCGCCGAACTGTTCGGCGACCTGCTGGGCCACAGCCGCAACGCGAGCGAGATTTTTTCGCAGACGCGGTTCCGGCCGGAAAAGGCATCGAAGGATGAACGGCATTTCTTCACCGCGCAGGCCCAGGCGATCGCGCCGACGCGCGTCGCCTTCATCGGCACCGGGTCGACCGCCTCGGCGAGCGAGCTCGTCATCAACGGCATGCTGCCGTGGCTCGGCACCAACATGACGCTGGTCGGCGGCAACACCTATGGCAAGCCGGTCGGGCAGATCGCGCTCGACCGCCCCGAGTGCGACGACCGCTTGCGCGTGATCGCCTTCGCGACCGGTAATGCGGCGGGGGCCGGCGATTATTTCGGCGGGCTGGCGCCCCGGATCGCGAACAGCTGCGCGGCCACGGACGATCTCGACCTGCCGCTCGGCGACCCGCGCGAGGCGTCGATCCGCGCAGCGATCGATTTCCTGGCCGGGCGAAGCTGCGGCGCGCCGATCGCCGGGCTCAGCGCATCGACGACGCGCAGCATTGCCGCGGTGCGCGAACCGACCGGGATGCTCGCCCCAGCCCGGCCGACCACGGCGCAGCGCGAACTGCCCGGATTGTTCTGAAGCGCCGGACCGACGGCCGCTCAGGCAGCAGCGCTCTCGCGGTCGGCGAACAGCGCTTTCAGATCCTTCTTCAATATCTTGCCGTTGGCGTTGCGCGGCAGCGTGTCGGCGGCGAAGCGGATCGCGACCGGCACCTTGAACGCCGCGAGCCGGGCACGCACCCAATCCTGCAGTTCGACCTCGGTCGCCGTCGTGCCGGGCGCGAGATGCACGATCGCTGCGGGCTCCTCGCCCAGCGTACGGTGCGGAATGCCGATCACCGCGCAGTCGGTCACCGCCGGATGGTCGTACAGCACATTTTCGACCTCCGACGAATAGATATTCTCGCCGCCGCGCAGCACCATGTCCTTCGCGCGGTCGACGATATAGAGGAAGCCCTCCCCGTCGAGCCGCGCGAGGTCGCCGGTGCGCACCCAGCCGTCGACGAAGGTCTCGGCGGTTGCCTCGGGCTTGTTCCAATACCCCATCACGATCATCGGCCCGCGCGCCCACAGCTCGCCGACCGTGCCGACCGGCAGCACCGTAACGCCGTCTTCGGCGCGGATTTCGAGGTCGGCGACCGCGACCGGCGGCCCCGCACTCGTCGGGCGGTTCAGATAATCCTCCGACGAATGCGAGGTCACCGTCGCCATCGTCTCGGTCATTCCCCAGCCGTTGCCGGGCAGCGCGCCGAACTCCTCATAGATGCGCCGCACCAGCTCGGGCGCCGACGGCGCGCCGCCATAGGCGATCGCCTCGAGCGACGAGAGATCGTAATTCGCGCGGTCGGGATGCTCGATGAGCTGCCAGGCGATCGTCGGGACGCCGCCGGTGACGTTGACCTGCTCGCGCTCGATGATCTCCATCGCGCGCACCGCGTCCCATTTGCGCATGAAGATGGTCGTGTTGCCCCCCGCCATCGCGCCCATCAGCATCGCCGAACAGGCGGTGACGTGGAACATCGGGATCACCGTCAATATCGTGCGCGGCTGGGGCTCCGGCACCGGCTCTCCGCGGCGCAGGAAGCTGCGCGCTCCCGAAAAACCGCCCGAGAGGATGTTGGTCATCATGTTGCGATGCGTGCCGAGCGCCCCTTTGGGCTGCCCCGTCGTGCCGCTGGTATAGAAGATCGCCGCCGCATCGTCGCTGTCGATCGCGATGCGCGGGCGATCGTCGCCGGGCAGCGCGGCCCAGCTTGCCGGCGCGCCGACGATCTCCTCCAGCGCCGTCGTATCCGCGACCGCCCCCGCGCCGCGCGCGACGATCCATCGTTCGACGTCGGGCAGCATCGCGCGATGCTCGCGCAGCCGCTCATAGCGCTCGCCATCGACGATCACGATCTTCGATCCCGAATCGCGAATGCCATAGGCCAGTTCGGCGCCGGTCCACCAGGCGTTGAGCGGCACCGCGATCGCGCCGATCGTGGTGATGGCGAAAAAGACCATCGGCCATTCGGGCAGGTTGCGCATCGCGAAGGCGACCCGGTCGCCCGGTCCGACGCCCATTGCCTGCAGCGCCCGCGCGAAGGCCGCGGTCGCACGCCAGTTCGCCGCATAGCTGATTCGTTCGTCGTCGAGGATAGTGAACAGCCGCCCGTCGTGCGTGCGCGACAGGTCGAGCAGTTCGCCCAGATCGTGCGGCGCATTCTTCCATACCCGCGTCGGAATGCCGCGGACCGGCACCACTTCCATCTCGAAGGGCGCCCCCGGCGCGGTCAGCGCCGCGGTTGCATCGGCCAGCGACATCTTCGGCCAGCTGGGGTCGAGGGGTACCACGGGTTCGCCGGTCGGATCATTCGCCACGAGACATCTCTCCATCATCCTGCGCGCCGTTGAATCGGCGGCTCGACGGCAAGGTTAGAATCGCCCGGTCCGTTCGACAAGGGTGCGGCGCAGCGCGCGCGGGCAGACCCCCGCCCGCTCCGCTCAGGCCGGCTGGATCGCTTCGGGCGCCGCCGGGCCCCTGTGCGCGGCGATGCACGACAGCACGCTGGCGACGACCAGCACGAAAGCGGCCGCTTCAAGCCCGGTCGGCAGGCGTGCTTCCCACAGGAAACCGTATAGGAGAGCGAACAGCGTCTCGAAGAGGATCATCTGCCCGACGAGGGTCAGCGGCAGCAGCCGGCTCATCCGGTTCCACAGCAGGTTGCCGAGGATCGACGCGAGCAGCGCGACGCCCATCGACACGCCGGCGAGCCGCGCCCAGTCGAGCATCGCATGCGGTTCGCCATCGAATGCCAGCGACCAAGGGACCAGCAGCAGCGACAGCGAACCGGTGACGATCCCCATCAGCAGGTTCCAGTCGTGCACGCCGATATGGTCCAGGCGGTTCAGCGCGCGGCTGTTCCCCACCGCAAACACGACCCAGCTGAGCAGCGCGCCGCCAGCGCATGCAAGCCCGATGAGCTGTCGGCCGGCCGATCCCGCCGCGGGCGCCGCGACCGCCTGCCAGCCGATGCACAGCACGCCGGCGACCGACAGCAACAGCGACGGCCATAGCCGGACGAGCGGAACCGCGCCATGATCGCGGCTTCCGACTAGGGTGACTGCTACCGGAAGGAAGCCGATGACGAGCGACGTCATCGCGATCCCGCCAAGCTGCACCGCGCCGGACAGCAGGATATAATAGAAAATGTTGCCGCAAAGCCCCAGCCAGCCGAGCGCCAGCCAGTCGCTGCGCGTCGCCTGCGCGATGGTGCGGCGCCAGCGCGGCGCCATGATCGCCGCGGAAAAAAGGCCGTAGAAGACATAGCGGCCGATCGTGAGCTGGAGCGGGCTGAAATCATGCGCGAGTGCCGGCGCGAGGAACACCAGCCCCCACAGCGCCCCCGCCCCCATTCCGCACGCGATCCCCAGCATTGTGCGGCGCGACGCATGCAGTCCGGCAGTATCTGGGATCATGACGCTGTCCTCGGTAACAATTGCCGGAAAATATCACCGTCAAAACGAGAATTGCGCTCTTGATTCGAGGGCGAAATGCAACAAAAACTCGCTTCGTGATGCCGGCCCGCTCCACCAGACGCAGCGAACTCGACGATTTCGATCGCGCCATCCTGCGCATCGTGCAGCGCGACGCGAAGAAGCCGCAGCGATTGATCGCCGAGGCGGTCGGCCTGTCGACGGCGGCGGTGCAGCGCCGCATTGCCGCCATGGAGGATGCGGGTATCATCGATCGGAACGTGGCGATCGTCGATCCCGCCGCGGTCCGTATGGCGATCACCGCGATCGTCGAAGTGCATCTGATCGACGAGAAACTGCCGTCCGTCGACAGGGCCAAGGCACTGTTCCGCGCCGCGCCCGAAGTGCAGCAATGCTATTATGTGACCGGCGGGATCAGTCTGGTGCTGGTGATCGTCGTGCCCGACATGGCCGCCTACGAAGCCTCGACGCGCCGGCTGTTCGCTCAGAACGAATCGGTGAAGAGCTTCCGCAGCCTGATCGCGCTCGACCGGGTCAAGGCCGGAATGGAAATCGAAATCCCCGCGGCGACCTCGCCCGCACCGCGCCGCTGATCGCCGCAACGACAAGGCTGTCTGCGTAGCGGGCGGAAAAGCGACCGGCTCTTGCCTGCGCCGCGGAAGCAGGGTAGAGACCCGCCCGGCCATGCCATGGCCCCTTCGTCTAGCGGTCAGGACGCGGCCCTCTCACGGCTGAAACACGGGTTCGATTCCCGTAGGGGTCACCACCTAAGTGGTTGAAATTGTTAGGCGGAATCGCGAGAATGCGGTTCCCGTGGCACTTTTGTGGCACATTTGGCGTTTTTCGGGGCCAGCCCAGCCCCCGTTTCCGGCCCTTTTCCGATCACCTTAAAAACTGCCTAGCAGACTAGGGATTCGGTCGCGGCAGCCGCCACCGACAGGCAGACCCTTCCCACAGCCCAACCAGACGTCCGCATCAGGAACCGTATATCTGATTGAGCTTGGCTGCTTCGCGGCCATAGTCCGCGTGATCGATCCATTTCGAGTAGTATCGGAACAGCATCGCCGCACTCTTGTGGCCAAGCTGGCGGGCGATATAGGCCGGGTTCACCCCGCCCATCAGCGCTGTCGTCGCGTAAGTGTGGCGCGTTTGATAGGCATCGCGGCTGCGGATGCCAAGCGCACGCAGCGCGGGATGGAAATAGAGTTTTCGCTGATCCTGCACATCCGGCCACGGCGCGTTTGTGACGGGGTTGATGAAGATCGGCGAATCGAGGCCCCGCATGAAGCTGTGTGCCTTCTGGCGTCGCAGCACGGCCATCATTCGCGGAGTGAGATCGACGTCGCGCACGGTCCTTGTCTTGGTCGATTTCTCCACAGCCCGGACGCGGGCGCGCTCGACCCGGATAGACTGGCGTTTCCAGTCGACATCGCGCCACTGGACGACAATCTGCTCGCTGGGGCGCATGCCGGTCCCGAAAGCGAACTCATACCAGTTCCAGACCTGCTCGTCGTAACGCTCGTGCATATAGGTGAGGATGTGTTCGGTTTCTTCCCGGTCGAACGGGTCCGGCTCGCGTTTCTGATGCTTCTGGCTCTTGATCCGCTCCAGCGGCGAACGGTCGATCAATTCGTCATCCAGCGCCATCTCGAAGATACCGCGCAGCGGGATGACGTTGTTGTTGATCGTCTTGCCGCTGACATGTTTCGCGCGATCGGCGATGATCTTCTTGATCTCGCTCGGCTTGATGCTCTTGAGTTGTCGATCACCGAAGGCCGGGGACCAGACATTGTTGATCGCCGACACATAGTCGGACATCGTCGATTTCTCGACTACGAGCGTTCCGAGCCACTCTTTCGCGTAAGTCTTGAATCCCGCATATTTGTTCCGGTCAGGTTTGGCATTACCCTTGGGGAACGTGCTTTCATAATCGAAGACGCCGAGATCGATTTCCTGATGGACACGGGCCATCAAGCGCTCGGTCGCCTTGATATTTGCGGATGTGGGCTGGAGCTGAAGCGTTTCGCGATAGAGCCGCCCATTCCAGCGGAAGCGGACGCGAATACAGCTTTTCAGCGGCTCGACGCCAGTCCCTGGCCGTTTTCTACCCATTTTTGGAAGCCTTCGAGGTCGATGCAGATGCTGCCATCGGGAGCGCGGCGATATTCGCGGCCCTGTATCCACACGCCGTCGGCGATCTTTCGATAGACCGCCTTCTCGGTGTAGCCGGTCAGTTCGGCGAAGCGCTTGATGCGCACATAGCGCGTGCCCGTCATGACAGTGCTGCGGTTGAGGAGAGGAAGCCACGGACAGCTAACCGTCCGCTGCTTCCTCTCTCCTCCCCCTCCCTTCCCTTCCGGCCGATCTGCGATGACCGCATAGTCGGCCGACCAAGCTCGGCAGGCGCTCGCGAACGCGGGTCTGGATAGTTCTCACAGAAATGGCGCATGGATCGCTGACCCGTTGGGCAGCGCAAGCAGGCCATGACGCGACGTCAGTCTAGCATTTCCGGGGCGGCACCCAAAGGAGCCAAAATCGCACTTTCAGGCATCGATTTGCCGGATATTCAAATTTCTGTCTTCCTGATGCCTTCAGCAGTAATTTTCCTGAGATGTTGCGCCCAATACCGGCACACTACCGCACTAAAGCCACGCCGATCCTGAGACGCGTCGCATGGCGGTCATAGTCGAGCAGATTCTCGCCATAGCCGACGAAGGACTGCGCAAAGAGGTAGAAATCCGGGCCGCCGTTCCACAGGCGCGGCAATGGATAGGACAGATCAGCGTTGAGCGCGGCCTTGCCCGACCGGGGATTGAACCGCGTGGCCGTGGACAGCCGAAGTCCGTCATCCTTCCCGAGTTCGACGAACAGCCCGGTATGTCCACGATAGCGCACGATATCAGGATTATCGGACTTGTCGCCGATATAGACAGAGAGCCGTGGCGCCACGCTCAGCCGATACCCGCCACCAAGCGACACCGCCGCCATCGGCGCCACATAGAGGCTATTGATGCTGCGCGATTCCAGGCCGTCTCGCCCGTTGGACTCGTGACGAATGCCCACCTGCGCTGCCAGCGTGATCCCGTTGTCGAGCCTGGTGGATGGCGTGATGTAGATGATTTCTGGCTGAAAATCGATATTGCGGAACGGCGAGGAACGTCCACCGAGATCCCAGAACATTCTCTGGGTATAGGCGAAGTGCAGGCCCTCGGGCTCCCTGCCGGCTGCGCGGGAACCGAACAGCTTGTATTTGAAGCTGATCTGGATGCGCGCGTCGCTGTTGGTGCCGGGGCCATACACCGCATAGATGGGCTCGTAGGCTGCCAGGTTGGCGAGGAAGGCGTTGCCGGCCGCCTTGTCCGTGGGCGGCGCTGCAGGCGGGCTTTCGGGGGATGGAACGCCTGTTGCTTCCTGGTCGGCCAATCGAACCGTGTCCGACCGCGTCAGACGCACGGCCTGCGTCGACCATGCCGGAACAGAGAGCAAGGCGTCTTCCCGGACTTCGCCGGGCGGCATGCGATAGCGCGCCTCCGCAAATCCGTGGGCGGCGACTGTGATGTTCGCGGGTGTATCGGCGGATCGCATCAGGATGATCGTTCTCTCGCCCTCGGAGCCATCGATTCGTGCCTCGGTTCGGTCGGGAAGCGTGATGCTGTCCTCGGTATCGTCGGGATTTAGGAGGCGCAGTTCCACCAGGGTGTCAGCTTGCCCCTCCTTACTCGTGGTTCCGCGCAGCAGGACCTCCATGCCGGCAGCCATGGCCGTGCCGGGCACTGCGAGGAGCAGCGGCGCAAGGGAGAGGACAACAGTGCTACGCAGGGATGTGATTGTCCGCTCGGATTGGCGCTGTCGCGCGTCAGACTGGCAATTGGGCATGATCTTCCTCATGGCGTGCGCGATAGTCCTGCCCGGCGGCGTGCAGGCCAGCGAGCGCGAAGCGATGCAGATGGTCCGCCAGCGTCCGGCGATTGATCCGCAATATGTCCCTGCCGGGCGCGGGTAGATTGTTCCCGGCGACAAGCAGCATGGCGCATGGTGCGGCCACGCTGATCAGGCAGCAGAGCAGTTCCGGCGCGCCGATGGGTATCCCGCTCACGTCGCTCAATATCCGCAGCGCGACCCGAAGCTTGGGCGGCGCTTCCTCGTCGCGCAGGACCGAAAAATGCGCGGACGGCGCCGCAAGTTCCCGAACCAGCACGGCAGTACTCCAATGCGAGGACCCGGCGAGGCGGCCGACGATGGCATCGAGCAGCGTGCCAAGCTTTTCTTCGGGCATCGCCTGGCTTGCAGATATCTGCTCGAGTTCCTCAAGCCGTACAAACCGTCGATGCGCCTCGACCAGCACGGTCCGGTAGAGGCCATCGCGGTTGCCGAAATGATAGTTGATCGAGGCAAGATCGACTTCCGCCTTCGCGGCGATTGCCTTGCTCGTGGTCGAGGCCAGCCCTTGCGATGCGAACAATGTGCCAGCGCTTTCCAATATACGCGCGCGGGTCGCCGCACCGTCCGACCGGGGGCCTCGGAGGGGTTTGCCATTCATGATTTGCTCTTGAACCGGATCGGATTGTAGGACAAGTCGAACATTAAATCTGATTTAGACTAAGATTCTTTTCGCCGCAGTCCTCACCGTCCGGAGTCGTCACATGCACAATCGCACCCTTGGTATCCTCGGCATGGCCGCACTGGCGCTGAGTGGGTGTGGCGGGAAAGATGCCGGCAAGACCGAGCTTGTCCTTCAGGGCAATGTCGATGTGCGGCAGGTCTCGCTCGCGTTCGAGGACAGCGGCCGCGTCGCGCAAGTGCGGGCGGAGGAAGGGGACAGCGTGAAGGCGGGAAGCATCCTAGCCACGCTCGATACCGTGTCGCTCAACCTGCAGGCAGAGGAAGCCAGAGCACAGGGCGAGGTGCAGCGGCAGAATCTGTTGCGCCTGCGCAATGGCTCGCGGCCCGAGGAAATTGCCCAGGCCCAGGCGCGCCTGACGTCGGCGGAAGCCGAGGCAGCGCGTGCCGAGGGTGACCTGACGCGTCTGCGCGGGATCGCCGCCTCGACCCAGGGGCGCGGCGTCAGCGCACAGGATGTCGATCATGCCAGCAAGACGGCCCTGGCGGCGCGCGCCAGGGCGCGCGAGCAGGCCGAAGCGCTCCGTCTCGCCCGGCGTGGCCCGCGGGCCGAAGATGTCGCGGGCGGCGAAGCGCAGGTGAAGGCCGCGCAGGCGCAAGTAGCGCTGCTCCAGCACCGGATCGACCAGGGCGTGCTGCGCGCGCCGGTCGATGGCGTGGTGCGCGCGGGCCGCGTTCGACCTCGCCTCGGCGCGCTATCGGGGCGGGGTCATTACCTGGCTTGATGTGATCGACAGCCAGCGCACGATGCTGCAGGCGTCGCGCGATCTGGCGGACAGCAATGGGCGCCTCGGAACCCGCTATGCCGCGCTCAACAAGGCGGTCGGTAACGCATCGGCAAACGGCAACTGAAACGAATTGAGTGCTGCCCTGGAAGTGGCGATCGGCCAAGCCATGGTGGTGCGGTCGATGTTCATCAGCGAGAGGCGTTGTCAGGGTGCTTGCCGGGCGCGCGCCGCGATACGCTTGCGGGCCATGCCGATATGCTTGACCGGCGCAGCTTCGATGCCGCGCTCTTCGTTGGATCGATGATCGACGCGGACATCATATCCCGGCGCCGCAAACGTGTCGTTCAGGACCCTCGCCCAGGCGGCACGGATTTCGAGCAGCTTCCCGCGGCTGTTCCATTCGCGCGGTTTCTGGCCGAACAGCCCGTCGACGATCGGACGGGTCGGTATCAGCAGATAGCCATGATGGCGCTTGCCCCTGGGCGTATCGCCCATCTCGATCAGCGTCAGATCGGCGGCAAAGTCCGCGACGCAAAATATCTCGCTGGCGAAACGCCGCAGAACCTCGATCGACGCCGGCAGGTCCAGTTCATCGGGCAGCGCGACATCGAACTGCTTGGCGAGTTGCGCATCCTTGCGGATTTCGGCTGCTTCCAATGCGTTCCAGAAACACTCGCGATCCTCCCACTGCGCGGGGGCCCCGGACGGCAGTATCAGCGCCGACCAGGCAACCGCCCGCTTGTTCGCGAAATTGGAAAACCGGCCGTAGCGCTCATCGTACAGGCGGCAGCTGTTTTGCCATGCCGCGGCCGCGACGATGCTGCGCCCGGCGCCGCGGCTGATGATATCCACATGGAAATGAAAGATCGCCATCTTTTCCTCCTGTCCCGGCGTCACGCCCGAACCGGACCGTCAATTTTCATGACTGGTCCTTCCCGTCGTCCCGCGACCATTCGGGCGAGAGGTCCTGTTTCAATCCGGTGATCACCGCGTCCGAGATCGCCTCGATGCACTTGCGCTCGATGTAGGCGAGGTCGCCGTGGATCAGTTGCCGCGGGAACCGCATGCGTTGGCCCGCATAGAGGACGGGCAGCGCGATATGCGCGGTCGATGCACCGAGCCGGAGCATTGCGATCAGATGATCCTCCAGCCTTATCCCCGGATCGCCGGACTCGATCGCGCGATACCAGCGCAGGCTTCCGCCCATTTCGGTGGCGACCTCCAGTTGCGTGAAACCGAGCGCCTTTCGCGCCTGCCTGATCTTTTCGCCGGAGAGCTTCTTGAGTTCCTTGAAGATCGACAGGTCGACGTCGGCGAATTTTCCATCGGATGCCATATGTCCTTCCTCCCCGGTTCGGCCCGTCGGGCTCTGTGGGTTATCCGGCGAAGGTAGAATCGCGAAGCGGTCGGCATCAAGAATAGATGCCGATGATTTTAGAGGAATATTTCTGCTCATTTGCAACGGATGCGCGTGCATATTTATTTTCTGACGCGCGTAATGGGCAGATAATTTTCCTTTTCCTCCATATCGGATCATTCAGGAACTTTATTGCCGAACCGGCACCGGATCAGGCCATGTGATCCCGAAAGCGAACTTATAAGGCTAAGTTCGTATATTTACGGCTAATATCGCCATTTCAGGCACCCTGCTGCCGGGGCCTGTTGCAATCCCCTTCGTTTCAAATCACTCAGATCGGGTTCCGAGGATTCAAGTCGAATCGGACCTGATACTTCGGACTGGTAAATATTCATCAACCATGGCGCGGGGCGCCAACATGGAGTCGTGCATGATGCCGATTGCCAAAGCGATGACGGCTGCCCTGGGCACACTGATCGCCACGACGACAGCCTGTGCCGGACCCGGCGGACATGGCCGACAGGCCAGTATCACGCCGACCGCCGAACGGCCGCGCATCGTGGTGGCGACGGTCGATGGGTTCGTTCTGCGCGTCGCCGCGACGAACCGGACGGAGCCGGCGCCCGCATCCTTCACTGCCAATCACATCCCGGTGGGCTCGGGCACGCATATCGATGCGCGCCTGCTCTCCCGCCCTGCCAGCACTCTTCAGGAGACTTCGCATGCGCATCCGTAAGTTCGCCGCCTCGCTCGGGGCGAGCGTCCCCGCCCTGCCCCTGCTGCTGGCCGCCCAGGGCGCAGCGTTCGCGCAAGCCGCCGACCCGCTTACGGCCACGGCGCGCGATGCCGAAAACGAATTGCGGCAGACCTTCGTCAATCTGCAATTCGAGGATTTCGGGCCGGCGCCCGTCAAGGGCCCGATCTACCAGGCGACGGCAGGCGGCCGCATCATCTATTATGCGCCTGACAGCGAGCATCTGCTGTTCGCGGAGATCTACGACCGCAACGGCCAGAACCTTACCGCGCTGGCGCAGAACGCCGCTTCAGCGAAGAAACTCGCCGGGATCGACATTGACAAGGCGCTAGCGATCGGTCCGGCGGGCGCGCCCACGGTTGTCGAATTCACCGATCCCGACTGCCCCTACTGCCGCGCGCTCGACCGTTTCTGGGCCGCGAAGGCCGCTGAAGGCAAGCCGGTACGGCGCCTGATCTTCTTCGTCTCCGGCATCCACGCCGAGGCCGCCGCCAAGGCGGAGCATGTCCTTTGCTCGCCGGACAAGGAAGCGGCGTTCAAGGCGATCTACGCCGGAGCCGCGCCGACACCTCTGCGCACATGCGCGGAGGGCAAGGCCAGGGTCGAGGCGCATGCCGGAATCGTCGGCAAGACCGGCATCACCGGCACGCCGACCCTGATCGCGGACGGACAGATGATTTCCGGGTTCCGGCAGGCCGAGATCGAGGCGTTCCTCGACGGCAAGAAGGCGCTCGCGAATGCCGGCCGCTGATCGCCTCCTGACCCCCACCATCGCGAACGCGCGGCGCATCGCTTCTGCCGTCCGGCAGGTCGGCGCCGCCGCGCAAATCCCAATGCCGGCGGCGGGACCCGAACCGGGCCGTCCAGCCTCGCCGTCGGCCGACAGCGATCCCAATCGATGCCGGCAAGCAGTCCCCGGAGCGGCCCATCTTCACTGGAGCAAGTGCATGTTGAAGACTCTTCGCAGACAAACCGCCGACATCGCCAATGTCGGTATTCCCGTTACCCTCCTCGCGCTGCTCGGAGCCGGCGGGGCTCACGCCTTCTCGGCGCCGGCTGCCGGCGACCTCGGCTACGACATCTACGATATCGTGGTCAATCAAGGGGTCAAAGGCCCGCTCGGCTTCGTCGGCGGCGTCGCGGCCTTCCTGTTCGGCGTGAGCAGGCTCTTCTCGAACATCATGATCGGCATCCCGACCATCGTGGCGGCCGTCTGCCTGATCAAGGCGGACTCGATCCTCCAGACATTCGGAATGGTCATCTGACGGATTGGTCCGCCGCCGCGCCTGGGCGCGGCCGGCGGACCTCAACGGGCCAGGGCGCATGAGGCGCGCTGGCGGGACACCCCCCGAAGTTCAACCAGCTTCGCAGGGAGGTCACGACGCAAGGAGGAGAAGGCTCGTGGACGAGCGGCTACCCCAATATCTGCACAAACCCGTCCAGATCCTGTGGTTCGGATCGGACGAGTTCGTGCTCGTGATCACGGTGATCTTCGTCGCCGTGATCGTGGGCGGGATGCTCGGTTGGGCGCTCGTCGCGGGTCTTCTCCTTTTCGTACCCTGGCTCCGCACCAAGCCGCGCGGCTTCATCCCGCACATGGCCTGGCGCTGGGGCCTCGTCCGCTGGTCCAACTATCCGGGTCCGACCCAGACCCGGTTCTACGAATGAGGCGGGCCATGTTCGGACGCAAATCCCCCGGCACACCCCCACGCGATCCGCTGATCGGCAGGCCCGGCAGCTATGGCATCCACCGCTACCTGCAGGGGGCGAGCAACCTGTTCGAGGAGAACCGGCTGCTGAAGCTCGCCGTCATCGGCCTGTTCGGGATCACGGCGGTGCTGGGCATGGTGATCTACACCTCCAACCAGAACACCCGGACGGTCATCGTCCCCTTCGGCGCGGGCGGCGACCTCTATGTCACGGGCGGCGAGCCGTCCGAGGCCTATCTGCGCTCGATGACCCGCAATGTCGTGTCGCTCTCGGGCACCTACTCGGCCTATTCTGCCGACCGGCAGTTCCAGGAACTGCTCAGCATCACGCACCCCTCGACCTACAACAGCCTGCGCGACAGCCTCAACCGGCTGCTCGACGAGTTGGCCAACAACCCCACGCTCTCGATCGCGACCTATATCCGTCCCGATCAGCCCGTGACCTGGACCCGGACCGAGATACTCGTGCCGGTCGAGAAGGTCCGCGTGATCGGCGGCGTGATCCGCAAATTCCGGGGCAATCTGCGGATTCGCTACGTGATCGACAATGGCCGTTTCTGGCTGACCGCCCTCACCGAGGAAAATTTCGATGCGAACCCCCGTTAAGCGGGCGTTGGCGCTCGCCCTCCTGGCCGCGCCATTGCCCTCAATCGCGCAGACCGTCACCGCGCTGCCCGATCAGACCAGCACGATCCGCCTGTCCAATCGCGACATCAACCATGTCGTCTGTGCCGGCGGCGAGATCGAGGACGTCAGGTTCTCGGCCGAAAAGGCGATCGCCGTCGAGCGCGCCGGTTCCGACGCGTGGATCAAGTTCCTCGTTCGCGAAATCGACGATGCAGGGATGGTTACGCGCAGCTTCGTCACCGTGCCGTCCGAGTTCTTCATCACCTGCAACGGCGCGGTCTATGCGCTCTATGCCGAGCCGTCGGATATTCCGGCGCAGACGGTAATGCTTCAGCCCGGCGCTCCCCAGCGCGCCCGCGCCAATGAGGAATTGCTGGGGCCTCTGGTCGAAGAAGAACGGGCGGTCTCGATCACGCTCTCGATGCTCCAGGACCGGATCCCGGCGAGCTTCACCAGCGTCGCGCCCCGATCCGGGCCGATCCGGCTCCGGGCACTGCCGGGCGCCACGCTGGAGGAACGGCGGCGCATCGAGATCGACGGGTCCGGGCTCTCGGCATCGGAATATCTGGTCTCGGCCGCCGGCGGCGCGCAGCTCGACGAACGCGGCTTTCTCGACGGCGCGCTCGGCGCCAACATCTTCGCGATCACGCTCGACCGGGGCAATATCGAGGCCGGGGAAGCCGCGCGGCTGATCGTCGTTCGCCGGGGAGCCGGGCAATGAGCGGCGGAGACTCTCGCGGTAGTCGCGGTCCCCGCGGGCGCGGTCCTGACGATCGCGCGGAGGAACTCGACCTCGACGGCTATCAGGCGGACCGCCCTCGTCCCGGCGAGACTCCGCGTGGCCCCGCGCTGCTCGATCTCAAGACGCGGTGGCAGACGCTGACGGCTCGTCAGCAGCTGCGGTTGAGGCAGCTTGGCGTTGCCGGTGCGATCGGCGTGCTGGGGCTCGGCCTCTACACGGCGAGCGGCGACAAGACCGAGCAGGCCGCGCCATCGCCCAGCTCGAAGCTCGACATGGGCGCAGGCCTTCGCGGCGACAGCCTCGAGGTCAAGCTGCGCGGCGACCTCCAGAAGATCCTCGACGGCCAGCAATTGCTCGGCGATCGCGTCACCGCCATCGAGGAAGGCAAGGTCGTACCCGGTTCCGGCACGCCGCCCCATGCGCTGGACGGCGATCTGCCTCCGGCGATCCCCGGCGCGGTTCCCGATTTTCCCGAACCGCCCGCGACCGGTGACATCGATCCGTCCGTCGCGAAGCCGCCCGCGCCGCCTGCCGCTCCGCCCGCGCCTCCGGCCCCGCCGGTCGAGAAGACCGTGGGCGCGATCGGCGCCGCAACCAGTCCGGTCGCGGCCGCCGATGGGGCACAGGCCGCTAAAAAAAAGACGCGGACCATCTATTTGCCACCTGGTTTCATGAAGGCGCGGCTCCTCACCGGGATCGATGCGCTGGCGAGCCGGGATGCGACCAACAATCCCGAGCCGTTGATCGCGCGGGTGCAAGCCCCCGCCGTCCTGCCCAATGACGTCAAGGCCAACCTCGCCGGCTGCTTCGTCATCGGCAACGCCACCGGGTCGCTCGCGAAGGAACGGGTCGAGATCCAGTTGGTCAGTCTCTCCTGCGTCGATTTCGACGAACGCTCGGTCGTCGACCAGCCCATCAAGGGCTTCTTCGTCGACGCCGACGGCAAGAAGGGCCTCTCCGGCAAGGTCGTGACCCGCGCCGGCGCGGCGCTCGCCCGCGCGTTCATCGCCGGGACCATCACCGGGGTCGCCGATACCGTCCAGAACACGATCGGCGACGTCTCGACCTCGGCGCTGGGTTCGGTGCGCACGCTCGATGCGGGCGACGCCGCCAAGGCCGGCATCGCCGGCGGCCTGTCGCGATCGTCCGAGAAGCTCACCGATTTCTATCTAGATCTCGCGCGCCAGGCGGGGCCGATCGTCGAGGTCGGCGCGGCGAAGGACGTCGTGGTCGTGATCCAGGAGGGCGTCACCCTCGAAATCAAGCCGACCGCCGGAAGCAAGTTCTGATGCGCCGGCCTCTCATCCAACAGGGAGTATCGCCCATGCGGCCTCTATCGCCCGCGCGCCGATCGCGCGCCCTCTCCCCGCTTCTTCCGGTCTGCGCCGCCTTCATGCTGAGCGGCTGCGCGACGCTGGGTTCGGTCATGTCGCCCTATAGCGAGAAGTTCAGTTGCAAAAATAACGATCACGGCCAGTGCATCCACCCTGAGAAGGCCTATGCCGATGCCGTTGCGGGCGTCGCGTCGAAGTCCGATCCGGCGGTCACCAGGGACAGGAAACTGATCAGGGACAGCAAGCCTGCGCGCGGTTCGGGCGGATCAGGCTCGGGCAGAGCGGCATCGGGCGCCTTCGCCGGCTATCGCGACAGCGTCTATCGCGAGCTTCAGGGGCTGATCGAGCAGCCGGTCACGCCGATGCTCAAGCCCTCGCGTTCGGTCCGCACGCTGATCCTGCCCTATGCCGACCGCCAGCGGCCCGACCGGCTCTACATGCCGCGCTATGTCTATTCGCTGGTCGAGCGCCCGCAATGGGTCGTCGGCGACTATCTCGTCGCCCCGGTTTCGCCCGCGTCCCGCGCGAACGTGCTCGAACAGGTCCGGGACCGCCCGGACGACGGGCCGAACGATGCGGGGCCACGGCCATGACCAGCTATCAATCGGGCATGACGCTGGCGCGGCTGCGCCGCAGCGTCGAGCGCGACAGCTATTCCGATTTCCTGCCGCTCGCCGCCTGGGTCGAGGAAGAACAGGCCTTCCTCACCATCGACGATGGCTGGGGGTATAGCTGGGAACTGGTCCCCTCCCCCTACATGTTCGCGCATGTCCATGAGGCGCTGCTGGGGCTGCTCAACGTCAATTTTCCCGAAGGCACGATCCTCCAGCTTCAGAGTTTCGCCGACCCGCTGATCGACGATGCGCTGGATGCCTTCCTCGACCTCAAGACCCGGCCCGATCCGCTGATCCAGGCCTCGGCGCGGCGCACCTTCGACTATCTGCGCGCCGGCACCATGGGCCTGAAAGCCCTGCATGGCATTCCCATCCGCGATTTCCGCACCTTCCTGTCGGTCAAGACGCGCGCGCCGATGGACAGCGACCTCAAGCGCCAGATCGAGGAGCAGCTCGCCAAGCTCGGCATCCGCCCGATGGCGCCGAGCGAGATCATCTCGCTCTATCGCCGCATATTCAACGGCGTCCATGCGCCCGCGCCCGGCGTCTTCACCCAGACCGCCGATGTGCCGCTGCGCCGCCAGATCATCGATGCCGGGCCCGCGCTCCGCTTCGACGGACCGGAAGTGTATCTGGGCAACCAGGTGGCGCGCTGCCTGACGCCCAAGTCGCCGCCGCGCCGGATCACGGCTGAACGCGCCAATCGCCTGACCGGCGGCATGCGCGGGTCGGCCGAGGACAGCGACCAGATCGGCGGGCCGTTCCTCTATACGCTCAATGTCCTTTTCGATCACTCGGCCTTCGAAATCCACAAGCGCGCGCAGATTCTCTCGGCGCAGAAGGCGGCAGGCAGCTTCGCGGTCGAAGTCGGCAAGCAGATCGAAGAGATAGGCTGGATCCTGGACGAGGCCGGAAACACCCGGTTCGTCTCGGTGATCCCGACCATGTGGGTGTTCGGCCGCGACCGGCACCAGGCCCGCGAGATGGCGGCCCGCGCCAAGCGGCTGTGGGAGAGCGAGCCGCTGCCCTGGATGGTCCAGGAGGAAAGCTACCTCAATCCGATCCTGCTGGCGGCAAGCCTGCCCTTCGGCCTGTACCCCGAACGCCGCACGATCGGCATGCTCCAGCGCGATTTCCGCGTGCCGGTGCGCGCGGGCGTGCTGATGTCGCCGATCCAGACCGATTTCCGGGGCGGCGGGCGGCCGGCGCTGCTCTATACAGGGCGCAAGGGACAGCTCATCACGCTCGACCTCTTCGATCCGCGCATCAACAACTACAATTTTATCGTCTCAGCGGAATCGGGCGCGGGCAAGAGCTTCCTGCTCAATAACCTGTGCCAGCAATATTTCGCGCAAAACGCCCTCATCCGCATCGTCGATATCGGCGGCAGCTACAGGAAGCTCTGCACGCTCTGCTCGGGCCGTTACATCGATCTCGGCGAAGAGCACCTCGTCCTCAATCCCTTCGACCTGGGGCTGGCTCTCGACGGCGACGATCGCGAGTCCGCGATCTCGATGGCGGTGTCGATCGTCGCGGAGATGGCCAACGCCGGGACGCGCAAGCCCGTCACGACGTCCGAATGGAACCTGCTCAAGTCCGCCGTGCAATGGGCGATCGAGAGCGGCCGCGCGGAAGCGGGCATCGATGCGGTGCGCGAATGGCTCGGCTCCTATCCGGCCAACACCGTCTCCGATCTCGACCGGGTCGACCACCTGGTGCCCACGGCGCGCGAATTGGCCTTCAACCTGCGTGATTTCGGGTCGGACGGCGCTTACGGCCACTATTTCAACGGGCCGTCCACTTTCGACATCTCGAACGATGAATTCGTGGTGCTCGAACTCGAGCGCCTGAAGGCCATGCCCGACCTGTTCAACGTGGTCGTCATGGTGGTGATCAACGCGGTAACGCAGGAACTCTACCTGTCCGCCCGCGATCGCCCTCGCTTCGTGCTGTGCGACGAAGCCGCGCAGTTCATGACCCGCGAAGAGGGCCAGGACCTGTCCCGCCTCGCCGAAGCGATCAGCCAGGGCTATCGCCGCGCCCGCAAATATCGCGGCAGCTTCGGCATCATTCTCCAGAGCATGAACGATCTGCTGCTGTTCGGCGGCACGGGACAGGTGATCCTGGAAAATGCCGCGACGCGCTTCCTCCTGCAAGGATCGACCTATGACAAGGCGGTCGAAAACAAGATCCTCGACTATTCGGGTTTCATCCTCGACCTCCTGAAATCGGTCCGCAACAACAAGCCGAATTATTCGGAAGTCTTCATCGACAGCCCGCTCGGCCTCGGCATCGCCCGGCTCGTCGTCGACCCGTTCAGCTATTGGATCAACACCTCCGCGCCCGAAGACGTGGCCGCGTTCGAGGCGCTGGTCCGCGCCGGACGCTCGCCCCTCGAGGCGGTGTGCGACCTCGCCGGGGTCGACCCCGCCGGGATAATCGGCACGTCCTTCGCTGACGTCGCGCCGCTGAAGCGGAGTGCGCTGTCATGACGCGGCGCTCCCCCTCTCCGGACCAGTTGCCGCTCCGGCTCGTGGAGAGCCCGGATGAGGATATCGAGCGGATCATCGAGGCGCGCGTCGCCGCACGGGCGGAAGCCGACGCATTGCGCTGGCGCTTCCGCCTGGTGGTCATCGAGTCCGTGATGATCGCATCGCTCGTGCTCGCGGCCGGGCTGGTGCTCGAACAGCCCGCCGGCATCGTTCTTCGCGGCGCGGCAATCGTCGGGGGCGGCTGTTTCCTGACCGGGCTCATCCTCATCGGCCTGACCGGGGCCGCGGGCCGTCTGCTCGCAAAACTCAGGAGGAAAAGATGATGCTGGATATGCTCCCGCCCAGTGGCGGCAATGAGCGCCTGACCCTCGTCGTGCGCAGGCCCGACGAATCCCTTTACGACTATCTGGTCCGCTGCCAGTGGGAACTGGGCGACCGGGTCCGGTTCCTCGCGTCCGTTCGCGACGCGCAATGGACCATCCTTGGAATGGAACGCCAGCGCTGGCGGCGGCGCAGCCTGCTGCTGACCTTCACCGGGCCGGTCATCGCTGCCCTGGCCTCCGCTGGTCTTGGCTTGTGCGGGGCCGCGGACAGCGTGCCAGTGCCGCTTATGGCCGGGCTGATCGCCTGTGCCGGACTTGCCGGCGCCGCGCTGGCGATCGGCATCGCCCGCATCATCGACAGCATCCCGAATTGGCTGGTCGCGCGGAGGGCACGGAGATGGGCATGAACGGCAGCTTCTCCGGCTCGCCCGACCCGTCGTCGATCCGCCCGCTGGTCGGCGACATGATCCGCTGGCTTGCCCGGCAGATCGACGGCGGGATCGACGAAATCCCTCCTCGTCCCGGAAAACGGCCGGAGGATCTTTTGATCCGTCCAGGGATGGCGCCGCACCTGCCGGGCGAAACGCAGGAAGCCTACGTCGAACGCCTGCATCGCTCGAATGAAGCCGCGCTCCTGATCATGGCCCGCGCCGCGCTTGCCATGGAATATACGTCCGGTCGGGACGAGAGGATCGCGGCTCTGCGCTTTCGGCAGATCATGGGCCTCGAAGCGATGGCGGCCTCGATCATCGTCGGCCTGTTCCTGCTCGTCCCGGAAATGCCCCTGTTCATGCGGGCGGCCATTCTTGTCCTGACGCCGATCGCGCTTGTGCTTGGAGGGCTGTGGTTCCTGTACCGCGCGTCGAGGATGGCAAATGCCCTCGCCCGACATGCCGAAAGGTGGGGCCGATGAACGGCATCTTCTCCGGCGCGCCTTGTCCGTCATCCATTCGCCTGCTGGTCGGCACGCATCTGCTGTTGATACTCCAGTCCTCGCTGGTGCTTTGGTCGGCTCCCGATCTCGGCGGCGGCCAGGCGTTGATCTGGCTCACCCTGTTCCTGGGCGTCACCGCGTTCATCTGCGCGGTCTGCGGCGAGAGCCGCACACCTGCCGTTCCCTGGAGGGAGCGCCGCCGTGGCCGATAGACGTGTTCCCCAGGGCTGGCATGTCGTCGCCATCCAGTCGGCGCTCATCACCGGGTGTCTGGCCGGCGCGCTGATCGTCGCGGGCGTGGCCCACGCCGAGACATCGACCATCGGGCGCACCTGGCCAGTCGCCGAGCTCGACGCGATGGCCGAGATCGAGGCGCGCGCCGCAAAGCAGCCGCCCAATATGGCGGAAAAGTTCGGACCACGTTCGGGCTGGAGCGCATTGAAGGGCGCGATGCTCGGCGTCGCGCGCCAGACACAAGTTCGCAGCGTTGTGCCGTTCTACACGCTCGATCGGGAAATCCGGCTGCCGGACGGCAAGCTGCTCTATCCGGCCGGCTTCACCTTCAACCCGCTGACCTATGTGTCGCTGCCGCAGAAACTGGTGGTCGTGCATCCCCGCGATCTGGGCTGGGCGCTGAAGACCGCCGCGCTCACCGACTGGATCATCCTGACGGGAGGCGGCGCCCCCAAGGACGATGCGCTATCGCTCGGCGAACGCCACGGCCGCGCGCTGTTCGTGCTCGAAGAGCGGGTGAAGGACCGCCTCGGTCTCACGGTCGCGCCGGTCATCGTCCGGCAGGTCGGCCAGCGCCTCGAGCTTCGCGAAATTCGTCTCGAACCCAAGGGCAGGCCAAACCCATGAGCCGCATCGCATCCACCCTCCGCGCCACCGCAGCCGCCCTCGCATTGGCGCTGCTCGCGCCCGCCGCGCCTGCGCACGCTTCGAAATGCGAGGCGGGCACCGTCTTCAATCCGATCACGAAGGTCCGCTGGAACTGCATCTTCCCGATCACCATCGGCGGGGTTCGGGTCGGCTCCTACGACAAGCTCGACAAGGAACTCGACGCGCAGTCGGCGTCCAAACCCCTGTGCGCGTGCCGCAAGGGCGCGACCTTCTGGTTCGGGGTCAAGGTCAGCTTCTGGTCGCCCAACCGCATGGTCGACGTCGTGACCGAGCCGGGCTGCATGATGGCGCTCGGCGTCGATCTCATGCCGACGGGCGGCAAGCTGCAGGGCAGCCAGTCGTCGATCTCAGATGGCACCAACACCACCAAGCTGTTCGCCCAAGCACACTATTATATCTCGCCGGTCTGGAAGATGCTCGACATGTTCACCGACCTGCCCTGTATCGAGGATGACGGCTTCGACGTCGCGATGATCACCGAGGTCCTGCCCACCTGGCAGTCGGGAACGCTCGGCGCGATCATCCAGCCTGAAGGCATATTGTTCGGCAATCCCGCCGCCGGGCTTGCCTGCATGGCCGACAGTGCCGCGGCCGCCGCGGGCAAGACGATTGACCCTTTATTCTGGTGCATGGGGTCCTGGGGCGCGACCTATCCGGTGGCCGGGGACATCCACATGGGCGACCGGGTCGAAGCCTGGGCCGGGCTCGCCGCACGCTCGACCTTCATAATGGGGCGTTTGGGCGCCCTCACGATCCACTCGGCGGACGGCTGCTCGTTCAAGCCGCAGCCGATCTGGACCAAGAGCCGCTACAAGATGCAGATCATGGAGCCCGTCAAGGGCGGGAAATGCGTCAATATCGGCCGCCCCGGCGCGCTCTGGACTTCCGGCAAGCACGCGCCCGGAAAGGACAACGCCCAATTCATGTTGTTCGAAAAGGCGATTTGCTGCGCGGGGATTTCCACGCCGTGAGCCGATCGCTTCCCCCAAACCGTGCGCCACGCACGGGTAGCTGCCCCGCTCGTCACGGAACGCTCCCCACCGTGAGCGGGCGCGCGGAAGGAGCGGCGGTGTCCCTTTCCGCCGCCGCTCCCCCCTCGGTCAGCGCGGCCGAAAGCCCCCCGCCGGGGCCGGCAATACCCCCTCCCGCCGTGTCCCCGGTGGCGGCCGCGCTGACCATTTTTGAGGGACAGGCCGTCTTTAAGGTACTCTCGCCCGGTTCCGCCGCGTTCCGGGCGGGAGACGTGCTGCGCTTTGCCTATGGCTCGCGGACCACCCGCGCGAGGACGCCATGGTGAGGCGCGGCATATTCCTCCTCGCAGCCACCGCGCTGATGGCGTCTCCTGTTTCGGCGCAGACGGTCGAGGACCGCGCCCGCGCCGCCGCCGAAGTATCCCGCGCGAAGACCTCGGACAGCGATGCGATCCAGCAGAATTACCTGACGCCGGGTCTTGCCGGACAGCCGATCTCGACGGTCGACAACAGCCAGACGTTCAACCCCAACATCGCCTGCCAGAAGACCGCAACGCTGCTCGAGCTGATCGCGCAGCCGGCGGCGACCGGCGATATCGGCACGCTGCGGATATCGCGCGACAAGGATCTCGACGGCACGGTCGACCAGACATTGACCCTGCCGGTGCCGGTATCGGGCATTTGCGCCAATGGCGTGGTCTCCTGTCAGCCCGGCACCTGGAACCAGTGCAAGAGCTTCAAATGGGACGTCGCGTCTGGCGGCGATCTCAAGCTCGCGCAAGTCGAGCTGACCGATCTCGCCGGCTGCTACTGTGTCAACAATAGCTGCGGCAGCAATCTTGTCTGGGGCAATATGGCCTCGGTGCTGAAGGACCTGGGCGGCGGCGTGATCGGTGCGCTCACCACCGCCGATCCACGCGTCGGCGTCGCGCAGGCGGTGATCGACGGCCCGGCCATCCGCTATACCGGCGCGCAAAGCACGGCCTGCTCGCCCGACCCCGCGCTCCCGCAGACGGCCTATCGCGCCAGTCCCGCTACGATCCAGGGCGATGCCGCGAGCGTCGCCGCATCGAACAGCATTTTTCAGGCGCTGAAAGCATCGCCCGCCGGGGTCGGCAAGGCCGATCAGATCCGGTCCTGCACGATCACGCGGGAGATCAGTATCAAGCCCTGGCAGTTCGACGACATCGTCTCAGCGAGCGGCGGCATCACGTCGAGCTGGAGTTGCGGCGATGGCTGCCGCCGCTACCAGATCCGCGGCGCAGGCGCCTGCGGCAGCAATCCGCCGGTCTATTCCGCCATCTTCAGCACGCAAGCGCCGGAGCGGATCACCTCCGCGCGCATCGTCGAAATGGGCGCCGACGACTGGGTGCAGGCCCGCGTCAACGGCGTCGCGGTCGGCTATGCGGGCAAGCGCGTGTGGATGCACGACGGCATCCCGTCGGGCGATTGCCGGATCAGCGGCAGCGCCTGGTACAACCATGCGCCGATCGACATCACCACCCAGTTGAAGGCCGGCGCCGCCACCGTGTCGGCGCGGGTGCGCGGCGGTGGCGGCGGCAACTGGGGCTATGTCGTCGTTGAAATCCAGGCCGACACCGCCTGCGATGTGAGCGAGCGCATCATCGATCTCTGTTCGGGCTATGCCGGCGACGCCAATTGCGCGCTCCATGACGAGAACGTCGATGGCGTGGACACGTTCCGCAGCGGCGTCGGAACCGGGCTCACGCCCTTGCCGCAGACGCGCCTGTTCGAGAGCGGCGCCTGTTCGCTCCGTCTCGCGCGGCCATGGTTCGAGCGGCAACGGCGCTACCGCTGCACCGTCGATACCGGATCGATGCCGGAACCGGATCTGGGCCGCGGCGCCTGGATCATCGACCATTCGACCGAGACGATGCTGGCCGACCGCGTCAGGACAGCCGACGGCGGCTACTCCACCTCGTCGCGCTCGTTCGCGCTGCCCGATCGCGGTTCGGTTCCGGCCTGCGAGCCGGTCTGCAAGACCCGCGCGCCCGCGCGCAACACGGCGGCGGCGATCGACGGGGTGGTCGGCGCCAAACAGAATGCGCCTGTCGGGTGGGACACCTTCTACCATGCCTGCACGGCGGCAAGCGGCGGCGATGTCTGCCCTGTGGGTCCGGGCGAGGAGATCGTCTCGCCCTGCGGCTGCCTCGACGATTTTCCCGAAGCGGTAGTGATGATGCAGACCGTCCGCCTCGGCGGGGCCGACATGGTCTGCACGGGAGAAGTGCGATGATCGGGCGCCGCCTTTCCTGGCCGAAGCGCGCGGCGTTGTTCGCGCTCGGCCTGTCCGGCTTCCTGCTCGCGGCGCACGTCACCCCGGCACAGGCGCAAACACTCCCAGTCTGCGCGGTCGATCTCAACGGCAATGGCGATGCCGGTGATCCCGGCGAGGTCGCGAACTGCACCATCATGGCGGATGATGCCTGGCTCTGTCCGATGCAGCAGACGATGTGCGTAGCCGATGCCGAGGGCGCCTATAGCTGCCCGCTCGGCAGCCAGCACCCATGCCTGACGCCGGTCGGCGGCGGCACGCCGATGTGCTCGCCCAATGCCTGCACCGGCAGCGATGGTGCCGGAATTGAGGACGATCCCATCGTCGACGATCCCGGCGCGCCTGCTGATGGCGAAGTCGACGCCGAAGGGCATTGCCTCGGCAATATCGAGATATTCGCGGGACGCGCGGTGCGCTGCCGCCCGGCGGGCCTCAAGACCACCTTCTCCAATTGCTGCAAGGACAAGGGGAAAATCGTCAAGGACGGCATGGGCTCGTCCATTTCGTCGATCGGCACCAAGATCGCGGTGGCCAAGGGCGTGTTCACCGGCATGAAGGCCGCCTACGGCGCGTTCAAGGCGGGCGCGACCGCCGGCCAGGCCGCAAGCTCGGGCGCGAACGCGATCATCGCCGGGATCGATCCGACCTCGATAGCCATCAGTCTCGCGATCAACTTCATGATGGATTTCCTCCTGTCCGGCTGTGACAGCCAGGACATGGAAGTGGGCATGCTCCGGGGCTCGGGCATGTGCCATGAGGTCGGCACCTACTGCTCTTCCAAGATCCTCGGCATCTGCGTGCAGAAGTCGAAGGGCCACTGCTGCTTCAACACCAAATTGGGCCGCATCATCCAGGAGCAGGGCCGCCCGCAGCTCAAGAGCTTCAATAGGCTTGGCTGGGGCACGCCGAAGAACCCCTACTGCCGCGGCTTCACCCCCGAAGAGTTCCAGGCGCTGGATTTCTCCAAAATGGACCTTTCCGAATATTATTCCGAGATCGAGGCCCGCGCCCAGGCCGACATCCAGATCGACATGAAGGACAAGATCGATGCGTATATGCGGGTTATCGGCCAGTAACGCGCGCGTCCTCACCGCGCTCGCCCTGCTGCTTTCCACTTCCGCGCCGTCCCACGCGCAGGACGCCGCGCCGCCGGTGAACGCCAGGGAACACGCGCAAGAGCAAGGCGGCGCGGCGATGGACCGGCTCGAACGCGCCACGGCCGCGCGCAAGGCCGAAGCGGAAGCGCGTGGCCCGACGGCGCTGCCAACCCCGTCCGAAGAGAGCCGCCGCCGCGCCTTCGAGGGGCTGCGCAAACGCGCCCCGTCGCCGGCGATGGACGCGCGGGCGCGCACCGCGCTCGACAAGGGCAAGCAAGCGATGGCCGCCGAGCGCGACGCCATGGCCAAACGGCTCGGCCAGGCACTCGGTCTCGATGCGCCCGACATGGCGGCGGTGGCGGGCGCGACCACGCCACTGGATGCCAAAGGCTGGGTGCCCGTCTTGTTCGTCTCGTCCTCGATGCCGGTGACGACATTGCGCACCTATGCCGGGCAACTCGAACGGGTTGGCGGCGTGCTGGCGTTCCGGGGAATGCCCGGCGGTCTCACCAGGGTCGCGCCGATGGCGAAACTCTCGGCGGAAATCCTGCGCCATGATCCCGGATGCGAAGGCCCGGCCTGCGCGATGCGCGACGTGCAGCTGATCGTCGATCCGCTGATTTTCCGCCAGCAGGGCGTCACCCGCGTGCCCGCGCTCGCCATGGTGCCGGGCGATCCGGCGCTCCCCTATTGCGAGCGCGAGGATGATGCCCCGCGCGCCGCGCATGTCATCTACGGCGACGCGGCGCTTTCCGGACTTCTCGAAGAATATGCCCGCCTCGGCGGCAAGCAGGAGGTCCGCGATGCTCAGACTCGCCTTCAGGGCCGCTAGATCCGGCTGGGCCGAACTGAAGCTGCTGCCGCTCAAGGCCGCGGTCGCGCTCGGCAGTTCCGGCCTCGGCCAGCCACCCCGGCCCAAACAGCTATGGAAGGCGTTCGGGATCGTCCTGCCGGTCGGCCTACTGGCCTGGTGGGCCATTCCCCAGGCGACCATCGTGATGAGCCCGTCGATCGACGCCTGGCTCGTCCGCAAGGCGCCAGGGCCGATCAACCGCGGCGACTTCGTATCGTTTACCCTGTCGCATCCGCTCGCCGGTCCCAAGCCGGTCGATGTCACCAAGATGGCGCTGTGCCTGCCGGGCGACCGCATCGACTGGATCGAGAAGCCGTCGTCTGCATCTGGGCCCATCCATCCCGGCGAATGGGATGGCTGGTACTTCTGCAACGGCAAGCTGCTCGGGATCAGCAAGCCCTATGGGCATAACGGCCAGAAGCTCGAGCACTGGCGGCCGTTCTATCCGACGATCCCGGCGGGCATGATCTATGTCGGCTCGTCGCACGCCAGCGGGTTCGACAGCCGCTACTACGGCCCGGTCGCAATCGAGCGGCTGAAGCGCATGGAGAAGCTGCTGTGATCCGCGTCGCCCTCCTCATCGTGGCGGTGCTCCTGCCGATCCTGCCTGTCCATGCGCAGACCGGCGATCAGCGCACCGGCTACTGGTGGTATCAGGCGCCGCCCAAACCCGCCGACGATGAACCCGATCCCGACGCGCTCAAAAAGCCCGCGATCCCGCCGATGGTCGAGCTGGCGACCTGGACGCCGCCGAAGATCAGGAAGCTGATCGAGGAACAACGGGATTACGCGGCGACCGTGCTGACGGTCGATGCGGTGAGCGATTTCTGGCGCCTGCAGGACTTCGCCCGGCGCAAGGCCCGCGCCTTCGCCGGCGTCACCCAGATCGCCATGCTGCAAAATCCCGAACTCAACGCTAAATCGGCGAACCCGATGGTCGGCGAGGCGCGCGATCAGCTTTCCGCGCAGAAGGATCAGGTCCGGCGGCAGTATCTGCGCAGCCGCGCCAACGAGTTTGCGCTCGTCATGTTCTCGCGCTCGACCTGCGGCTACTGCCGCGTCCAGTGGCCGATCGTCCAGCGCTTCCAGGACGAGATGGGCTGGCAGGTCACGCTGCAGGACATCGACCGCAAGCCCGAACTCGCGCAGCGTTTCGGGGTCGAGGTCACGCCCACGACGATGGTGATCCGGCGGGGCAGCCAGCAGCGCATGGTGATCGCCAGCGGGGTCGAGGCCTATCCCAACCTCATCCAGATGGCCTACCAGGCGGTCCGGCTGCTCGCGGGCGATATCCGGCCCGAACAGTTCCTGACCGGCGCGGGCGAAGAAGACGGCTTCTTCGACGCGCTCGCCAACGGCCCGGTGTCGGCCACCGATCCGCGCGTGCTGGGCGGCGATCTGGTGGACGTTCGGATGGAGCCCCGGCCATGATCCGCTTCGTCGCCATCCTGTTTGTGGCGCTGGTCATGGCCAGTGCGCCCACTCACGCGCAGGCGCCGACGCGCGAACAGGCGATGCGCGCGGCAATCCACCCCATCTCGACCGACGCGGAGATGCGCCAGTGGCTCGCCCGCGTTCCGGTGACCCGCGACTGGCCGCCCGACTTCGCCGAAACCATGAAAGGCCAGCCCCCCGCGTTCATCGTCGAGATGAGCACGGCACCCGGTTGCATCCCCTGCGCCGATCTCTGGGCCCGGCTTGGAACCCTGGGGCAACGCTATGGCTGGAAAGTCCGCACCATCGGCAGCCAGGAAGCGATGCTGCGCTCCGGGCGTCTCGGCCTGCCCTGGGTGGGGCATCCCGTCGCCTGGGTCCGCCCTGTCGCCGATTCCAATCGCATCATTCCCGTCGCGATCGGCACCGATCATGAGCCCAACCTCGCGCGCAATCTCTACCTCGCCGCCAAGATGCTGACCGGGGTGAAGCCCGCTGTCGGCGTGCGCGGCATGGCGAAGTTCACCGGGATCGTGGCCGCGGCCACGCGTCTCTCCTCCAACCGGGCGAGGAACTGACATGGAGAGCCGCTTCCTCGCCCACATCATCGAAGGCTCTCTGCCATGACTTCGCCGCGTCGCCGCCTGCCCCTGCTCACCCTCCCTCTGCTGGCATGCCTTTCCTTTGCCACCCCGGCTTCCGCGCAAAGCTGGGCCGAGAGCTGGTTCGACAATGTGACCTACACCAGCCCGGGCTCTTTCGAGGATCAGACCCGCGGCTATATCACCGCGGGCGGTATGTCGGGCCGGATCGACGTCCATAACGACTATCTGATGAGCGTCACGCTGCCCAAGGTCCGCGCGGGCTGCGGAGGGATCGATATGTTTTTGGGCGGCATGTCGTTCCTCGACCCCGACTATCTCGTCCAGAAGCTCGAAAGCATCCTTCAGGCTGCCCCGGCGGTCGCTTTCCAGTATCTGCTGGAAACGCTCGACGAGAAGATGGGTAACATCATCTCGAAGATGGAGGCCGCCACCAATTTCCTGAACTCGATCCAGGTCAACGATTGCCGCCTCGCCAACCGCATGGTGCAGATCGCCAAGGGCGATGACAATATGTCGGGCATCATCGAGGAAATGACCGGCTATAAGAGCGTGCGGGAGGGCTTTTCCAAGAGCTATCAGCAGAGCCGCGAGAAGATCCAGGCGAACCAGGGCAATCCGACCGAGGATTTGCGCGACGCGCTGGAAAACTGCCCGGCGGAAGTCACGGATATCTTCAAGACCGGCTCGCTGCTAGCCCACGCCGCCGCGCGTGTCGGCGCGTCCGACTGGGCCGGCGTCATGCGCGCCCGCGTTGGCGACGTCTATATGCGCTGGGACCCGGCGGACAAGGTTCCGCTGTTCACCGCCATCCCCGCCTGCGCACGGCAGGACACCGAGAGTGTCGACGATTTCCTGACCGGCAAGGTCCAGACCCGCGCGATCGCAGTGCCGCCGACCGCGGCCGATTGCTCGACCGACGGCAGCGGCAAGGGCGCACTGGTGCTCGCACGCGGCCGGATGGAGTCGATCGCGGTCAAGATTCGCACGCGCGCGGCGTTGACGGCAGAGGAGCGGCAGTTCGTCGCCAATGTGCGCACCCTCCCCGTCTATCGTCTTCTGGAATGGGGCGTGCGCCAGGGGCTGGTCGAGAGCGTGATCGGCGATACCGACGAACTGGTCGCGTTGACGCTCGCATACCAGATGCTCAACGACCTCACGCGCAGCATAGATTTTGCCGTGTCCAATGCCGAACGTGGCGTGACCGCCGCCGGTGCGGCCGATGCCGGCAGCGCCAGGATCTGCCAGACTCGCATCCTCGCCAAGGGCATCGAGCAATTGAGCGGGCTGCGCGACGAGGTGCTGCGCCAGCGCGCGCAGATGCGCCAATCCTACATGGCCGCTCTCAACCAGGCGAACCTCTCGGCCAACTATGCCGGGGTCGTGCGCCAGCGCGACCGCGATGCGCGCGACGCCGCCGGCGCCGCCGCCAACCGCAACCGCTGACGGAGGGCCGCGTCATGCATCGCCTCGTTCGCGCTCTCTCGGTCCTGATCGCTCTCTTCGCGGCCAGTCCCGCCCTGGCGATCGATGCGAGTTTCCACACCTATGACGGCTTTGCCGAGACGGTGGATGCCTTCCGCCTCGTCTCGATGATCTTCGGTGACTCGCGTTACGAGACATTGGTGCTGATCGTCGCGGTGGTGGGCATCGCGGTCGGCGTGCTGCTCGCGAGCATCCGCGGGCAAGGCATGGGTATCGTCACCTTCGGGTTCCAGATGCTGATCGGCGTCGGGCTGTTCGTCGGCCTGGTCGCGACTACCGGCACGGTCCATGTCTATGACCGCGTCCGCAACGCCTATCAGCCGGTCGGCGATGTGCCGAACCTCATCGTGCTGGTCGCGGGCATGACCAACATGATGGAACGCGCGCTCGCGGAGGTGATCGACGACAACACCACCGATCCGCATGCCAAGCTGGAATTTGGCGCGGGCGGGCACAGTTTCGACCTGTTCCTCAATGCCGCATCCCCGCGCGGGCCGATGACCGACACCTTCCTCGATGCGACGATCAAGGACTATGTCCGGCAATGCTATCCGGTCGCGCGGGTTTCACCGGCCTATGGGGTCGACGACGATCAGCTGTTCCGCACGGCGACCGATCTTCCTGGCGCCTTTGCGGCAATGGCCGGACCGGCGACCTTCAGCACCGTGTTCACCGCTACCGACAAGGGCGGCACGACCGTGAGCTGCAATGAGGCCTGGGAGCATATCTCGACACGCCTTTCGGAGCCCGCGCTGTTCGACAATTATGTCGCGCAGGTCTGCACCCGCACCGGCTACGACATCGGCAATGCGACCCAGCTTCAGCGCTGCCGGTCCAACATCGGCGAACTCGGCCAGATGATGATGGATACGCCGCTCTCGCTCCAGCAATTCCTGACCAACGTGATGCTCGGCAGCACGGTGGGCGACGTATTGTTCGAGGATAGCCCCGCCACCGCCGCGCGCGTCATGGCCAATCGCGCGGTCGTCTCGTCCGGCCTTGCCACCATGTCCACCGCGAACGAGTGGATGCCGACGATCCGCGCCACGGTGTTCGGGATCATGCTGTTCATGATGCCCGTCGCGCTGCTGTTCATCCTCACCCCGATCAACCTGCGCGTCGCAAGCTTCGCGCTCGGCCTGTTCGTGTTCGTGGCGCTCTGGGGCGTGATCGACGCCGGGATCTATCAGCTGACGCTCGGCCGCGCGACCGATGTGCTGGCCGAGATGCGCGCCAACCATGTCGCGGCCAATGCCTGGATGCTGGCGCCGTCGTCCGCGATGAAGGCGCTCGCCATCTTCGGGAGTTTCCGCACCGCATCTGCCGGTTTGGCAGGCGCTTTCGTGTTCACCGTGTTCCGCTTCTCCGGCAATGTATTCACCTCGTTCACATCCGGCGCGCTCGGCGTGCAGGGCCAGGGCACGGCGGCGGCAGCGCCGCTTGCCACCAGCGAAGGCTATGCCGGCGCGCTCGAAGCGCAGGCGGGGGCTGCGGGCACGATGGCGCGCCGGGGCGCGGCCTCGAACTTCGGGGACTTCGGCGAACGCACGACCTTCGGCGCCAATCGGGCGTTCGGTGCGGCGAGCAGCGTGCTCGGCGAACATGGCGGCGGCGCCAGCGGGACGGCCGCGTTCGGCTTGGGCAAGCTCGATGCGGCGCGCGAACTGGGCGGCCTCTCCCCTGCCCTCACCGGCCGCAGCCTCACCGATCCCGCGACCGTGCGCGCCGTGCGCGACAATGCGACGACGAGCGCCATCCATAATTTTGCCGAGAAGGATGCGCTGCGCAGCCTTGGCACCGGCTATTTTGGCGAGGGACAGTCCGGGGAGCGCGCCTTCGCCGCCTTCGCGCAGAAGATGGTCCAGTGGAAGGCGTTCGGGGATACCCGCGCCTATGACATGATGCTGTCCGGCGCGCAGCGGCATTTCGAGAGGAGCGGCTACGACCAGCAGGATGCCGCGCTCAAAGCCTCGACGGTGATCGCGCAGGCGTCGGCCGATCCGACCTTCGCCAAGCTGATCGCTAATACCTTCGACCAGGAGCAGATGCTGAGGAACGATCTGACCGGCGCGCAGATCCAGGTCGGCGCGATGGAAGGCAGGCGCGATTTTGCTGGCGACAATGTAAGGCGGATCGAGCGCGGCAATGTCGCGACCGAGCAGGCGCATAGGACCGGCAGCAATGAGGGCCAGCGCAACGCTTCCTCCATGCTCGGCCTCTCCGTTCAGGAAACCTCCCGACGCGTCGCCTTTATCAACGCGCTATCCGGAGAGGCTCGCTCCACCGCCATTTCCCAACTGTCGCGCGCAACGGGCAGAAATGAAGCGCAGGTCATGCGGGCGCTCGAAACCTACAATGCCGCCGTGCAGGTCGGCACCGCCGACGGTGCGACCGCCGAGGCCGCGCGCGAGGGCACCAGCGTCTATGGGCGCACCCGCGAGGCAGCGGGCTTCGATTTTGCCGAACGGTCGGGCAAGCTCGACGCGCAGCGTGAGGTCGGTCACGACGGGACACGGTCCGCCGCCCGGATCGGTGAGCAGCGGCGGCAGGCCGACAACGCCGGGTTCGCGGAAGGCGCGGCCGCGGCGGGCATGTCGGTGCGACAGGCCGCACATCTCGACAGCTTCATCCGCACGCTCAGCCAGGGTGCCGGCAATCAGGTCGATATGGCCGAAGGCGGCGCGGCAGGCATCGCTGATCGCGCCCGCAACGAACGGTTGACGCGGATCATCGACAATGAGCGCTTGACCCGCATGCAGAAGTTGCTGGCCGATCATGGGGTGGACATGTCGAAGCGCGAGATCGCCATGGCGCAGAATGGCGATCTGAGCCTCAATCTTACCCCGGAGACGGCGGCGCAGATGTGGCGTGGCGGGCTCATCAACGAAAGCCAGCTCGGCGCGGTCGCCAATGGCGGGCGGGCAAGGTTCTCGTTCGCCGACAACGATCTTCTCGTCTCCAGCTCGGTCGGGTTCCAGCAATCGGCACGCAACGACACCTCCACGCGGTTCGAGGCGGGCAAGCAGGCAGGCCCTGACACCATTGAACACTTCCTCAGCAGCGGCGAACAGGGCCAGGCGATGATGCAGAACTGGCTGCGCGGCGGGTTCGAGATGGATCGGCATGGCAACTGGCGGCTTAACCCGCAGGTGGCCGATACGCTTACGCGCGACGTCCAGGCGATCATCGCGCAGACCGGATGGCAGCGCGGGCTCTCACGATCCGCGCAGGACCAGACCACGATGGGGACCACTATCGGCGCTCATGTTGGCGGCACTATCAGTGCCAATGAGTCGGAAGCGACGGGCGGTCGCGGACAACCTAGCGGCAAAGGGCAACAATCGAACCAAAGCCCGATCACCCAAAAGGGACGCTCCACATCGGGGCGTGTCGGTGGGAGTCTTGGGTTTGAGAGCCGTGACGTTGGCACCACGAGCGAGACGGCGCAGTCAGCGATTGATATCGTGAACTACGACGTCCGCAATGCAATAGCAGCGGCTGAACGGGCGGCTGCCCGCTCCGGCAGCCCGGAAGCGGCCTTCTCGCGCGAACTATCGGAACGCATTCTTGGCCCGAACGGGATGCGCAATCGCTACCTGCAGGATGCGGATTCCGGGCGAGCTACGTTCGATATCACCGGTCCGCTCACCTCAATCGAACAGAATTCCGTCCTGAAAAGTGGTCGGTTCTCGACCGATCTCGATAACAGCCCCGGCGACGGGGACAGTAGCTTCAAGAAGCGTTAAAGTCGTTTGTGAGGCCAGTGAGAGCTCAAAGGATTTCCGATCCACAATGCACCAGACCTCGGATCGAGAATATCGGAGCTGGCATGGAGATCCTCCATTGCCCGATCATGCTCCTCCCATACATCGGCGATTCTAGCTACCGTTTCATCGGACAGCGAAGTTCCGTCACCCTGCTTTGGAAACTGCGCGAGCCAATGCTGTGCATAGCCGATTCCGAGCACCATAAGCGCCATCATCGGGAAGAACAGGACGTTGAGAAAACCGGCCGCCGCGCTGTCGTAGAACGCCTCAAGCGGCGCGATCCTGGTCGATGCAGCCATGCCGATCCACCAGACCGGAATTGCCGACCACCACAGCTTCGCGTACCACGGACGCCAAAGCCAATCGGCCGGTTTCAGCCGAGGCGATGCCGGTTCGGGCGCTTGAATATGGGCGGCGTTGTTCATCGCTATATCCTCACTGGAGGACTATAGCAGAATTCTGTCGGTGTTCCATCATTTGTGAATCGGCTCGATCTGGAAACCGATTGGGAACAACGCTTCTAATCTATCGGCATTGACCCATCTTTGCGAACAGGGATCGATGTGGCGGCGTCAATTCCAGAGAGAGGGTATTGGCGCCGCCGCAATAACCGTCACCAATGTCAATGCATGACGGTCGTTCTTGCCAGTTCCGGTAAATGTCGCGGTTGGGACAGCTTTTGCGGTGTCCAACACGGACTGCGTCTCAGCCGCTTCTGCTGGGCATATGACTTACAAGGTCGGCACGAGACCGTGCATTTTCCATATCTCGAGCATCTCCATCCCCGGGCAACCCCCTTCTCGGCACCTCCGCTGATGCGAGCGGCGGCGCGACCTGTAAGGCTGGCAGTCATGATGTTTTCAAAATCTGAAGTCCGGCTAACGGCTCGGAAACCATAAAATAGCGCATGGCACCTTCGCGCAAAGAGCCAGCGCACAACAATATCCAAGTTGGGGGTTGTTGTTGATGAAAATCCCGCGATTTCTGTCATGCTCCTCTGCAACTAAGAAGGAGGTGAGAGCATGGGGAGCGGTAACGAGCCGGGCAACGACGAATTAAAAGAACAAGCGCTGGAAATGATGGAGCAGTCCTTGGCGATCCTATACGCCTTGCAGGAACCCGCTGCTGCCGATCTCCACGATGTGATTGAGAGGGTCATGGGGTCGTCGGGCAAGATGGGGGAAGAAGGCGAGGTATGGGATTCTGTTTTTACCGATCTACCGCACCTGACCATGCGGGCCTTGTTCCTTCATCGCAATGACGGCTTTACCGTTGGCCAGATCGCACGCCGCCTCCGCATCAGCGAGGCCGACGCGGCGGAGCGCCTCGACCACGCTGTGCGCTATGTTCGCGCGCCTGCATCACCAAGAATATAGCCAGCGCTGGCGGAAAGACATTGCCCGGCCATTCCGCCAAAATCCATGTCGAACCGTAAGCCTTCAATGTACCTGCTGGTCCCAAACGCGAGCGGCTCCCTCTCCCATCACCTCCACCCTTTCCTCGCTGCTCCCGCACTTCACCTAACCACCACCCTTCCGCGCTGCTCGCCGCAAACAGGCTGACCTGCAGGCGTCGGAGGGGCGCCTGACCTATCCCGGCAGCAATTGCTTCTCCAACGCGGCAACAAGCTCCTGCCTCTTGCCAGGGTCCAACCGGTCCAGGTTACGTTGCTTCCACAAAACCGCGGGCAGTCGCCTCGCCTCATCAATGCCCGCAAGCGCCCAGTCCGGTTCACCACGCTTGAAGCCGACAAGGAATTGCCGATGAGTGTCAGGCATCCCGGCAACCATGCACGCGATGATGTCTTCACGCGCTGATTCCAGTTCCGCCAGAGTGATCGGCTGGTGAGTCATTCCGACGAAACCGCGCTCGAACTCCTCGGCGAGCGGTTTACGGGCGGGAGCGAGAACCTCGGCCATCGGGCGATTATGGCTGGCGAGGTAGACGAGAAATGCACGTCGCAAATCGTCTGTGACGCCTTCGTTCGCCAGCAAGTCGCGGACGTCGAAGAGGTCGCGAGGGTGCTGCCGGTCGAGCGCCGCCACGATTTTTCCCGCATAGAGATCGGCGAAGGACACCACCTGAATCTCAGCAAAACCAAAGGCGTCCTCGACTGCGGGAACGACACCCATAACGACGGGATCATAGACCGTCCCGCGCAACACTGGCGTGACCTCGATCTTGATCTGCACATCATCCGCACGAACGATGAGCTTGGTGACGATTTTTTCGTCAGCGGAACGCGACGCATGAATCCTGGCTCCGACCAGTCCTTCCTCGATGCGTTCCTTGATCCGCAGCATCGCCGCATCGATCGTGGCGAGCGAGGTCGCGCGGTCCTCGATCGGCAGATAGGTGAGGTCGATGTCCACCGAAAGTCGCGGCAGGTCACGCACGAACAGATTGATCGCTGTTCCGCCTTTCAGCGCGAAGATATCCTCCTTCGCGACGTGAGGCATAACACGCAGAAGAAGAGCGACCTGTCTCCGGTAGCCGTCGAGAAACGCCATACAGCTATTCTCCCGCCAGGTCGGAGGGCACGGTGATGTTGTAGCGCCGGTCGAGCTTCCCTCCTTTGACCAGGACGCGTTTGCCCGATCCGAGATCCAGGCGGGAAACATCGAGCTTCGAACGCCAGGCATGGCCATGGCGATCCGCGAAGAAGAGGAAGAGACGCTTCACTTTTACGCTCGCGCACGCCTCAAGAAGTGTCTGAAGGCGACGTGGGCTGAGGTCGCTCATTCCTTCCATCAGCATGTCGACCTGATGGAAGCTCTCATGGGGAAGCTCATCGAGCAGTTCGAGAACGGCGCGTTCCTTGCTCGAACAGCGGATCGGCAAGGTCGTGCCGGCGGTGCTGGACATCCGGGGCGCAGGCTCGGGAGGAATCTCGCCGTCGACTGGAAACAGCCGGAGGCTGTTATGCCAGCGGAACGAGACATCGAGTGGCAGGCTGTCGAGCCATGTCGGCGGCCGGCTTGGCCCATAGAGATGGACTTCGCGCACCGTTATGGAGAGATAATGAGCGTAGCCCTGCTGTTCGAGCGCTGTGCGCCCGCCAACTGTCAAAGGCAGGTCCAACAGGGATTGCAGTGAGATAACGGCCTGTTCCCAGGTGAGCGGTCCACGCGAGCGGCGATAGACGCGCCGGGTCGGGCTATCGAGCCATCCCGCGCGAACATATTGGCTCCGCAGCGATGATGAGTAACCATGGGCTTCCATCCATGCCGCGTCGACCAGCAGGCTCTCTGGGAGATCCCGTTGCAGCCGGTTTAATTTTCCTAATGTTTGCGAAGCCATGCTATGCATTTTGACAGATTGGGAAACTACTGTCGAGTTTATTAATTTCGAAATTAGCTAAGCCTTGCTTGGCATTATCAGAGCTCGGCAAACTGGATCGTGCGACCGTAGGTCAATACACTTATCCGCCCTAGGCATGGCGGTTCGCGGGCCAATTGACGGGATGCGCAACACGGCGACACCGACAGGACTGTCAAGGACTGCGCCGTTTCGCCCTGTGGCGCGGGCGGCGGGGTCCAGCCTCAATGATCCCTTGGTCGTTTCGAAGGATCTGCGCGTCGATGAGCGCCCTGGCGACAAGCTCTGAGCGCTTGTAGACGCCGTAACGCTGCTTTGCGTGGGAGACGAAATAGCGCACCGAGGTCTCGCTCAGACCGAGTATCTGGCTGATCTCCCAATCGCTCTTGCCGACGGCGACCAATGCCGTGCATTGAGCTTCGCGGCGCGTGAGCCTGGGTACGTCATGTCCGCGCGAGGCATGATGTAGTCTGAGGCCCGCCTTGAACCCGAAGGCAGCGACGATGTGGAGCGTCGTCAGTAGCGATGGCGAAGCCATGATCGGCTCCGCGCGTGCGAAAGTGCAAGACGCATGGGATTCGCTCGGTATGTGGAGCGGCACGGTGACACCGTGGACGAGACCATGCAGCCGCGCTTCTTCGAACAGGGCTGATTGTGTGCCTGTGAGATCGACATAACCGGGAATCTCGTCCCAGCTGAACGGGCGGTCCAGCAACTGGCTCACCTCATAGACTGGATCGATGACGTACGCGTGGCTCTCGGTGTAGAAACGCACGAACTCCGCCGGATAGTTGGTAATAACCAGCGCCCGTTCGACCAAGCGTGGGAGGCCGCCATGTTGGATCATCGCGACATAGGGGAAGCCCATTTTCGTGGCGGCATCAGCTAAGGCGGCGAGCAGCGCTTCCATTGAAGAAGCGACATTGAAGCGTGAGAGTGTCTCACGCAGTCTGGCATTGACATACATGGCATCCTCCTTGGGTTGTGTTGGCCGTGCACCGGCAAACGTGCCAGAAGAAGCCGTTGTGATACCTATGGGAGATAGGGGGCATTCACAGCCGTCAGCCAGCGCTATGGCTGACGCGTGAGGCTGCTAGGGCAATCGTGGATTCGCTGTTTCGAAAACCTGGCTCAGGATCCGTGACACCGCCGCCGGTATTATTCTCCTGCGAAACCTGCGCGGAACCGTTCGGCAATCGTTAGTCTGAAGCATCGTTACGATGCCCCACGCAATTTGGTGTTCTGACATTCGACTGCCTCCTCACGCCATCGTGCCGATGGTTCGCCGGAACCTCGCCAACGCAATGGCGAAGAAGATCGCGCCGATAGCAATGATAGCCAGGAACTGGGGCCAGACCACGTCAAAGCCCGCGCCCCGGTAAAGGATGGCCTGCGCCATCTTCACGAAATGGGTGGTGGGCGCGGCCAACATGACCGTCTGGACGAACTCAGGCATGCTTTCGCGCGGCGTCGAACCGCCGGACAACATCTGCAACGGCAGCAGCACCAGCATCAGCAACAAGCCGAACTGCGGCATGGAGCGCGCGATCGTCCCCATGAAGATGCCGATGGAGGTCGTGGCGAACAGGTGCAGCCCCGCTCCGGCGAGGAACAGCGCGATCGACCCTTCGACGGGAACGGACAGTACCCCTTCCACCATCGCGAAAAGCGCGAAAGCGCAGGCGACCAGGACAACGAGCCCCATGGCCCAGACCTTGCTGGCCATGATCTCGAATGGCGTCACCGGCATCACCAGCAAATGTTCGATCGTGCCGTGCTCGCGCTCGCGGATCAGGGCCGCGCCCGTCAGCACGATCGACAGCATGGTGACGCTGTTGATGATTTCCATGACCGCGCCGAACCAGCTTTGCGCCAGCGTAGGATTGAACCGCACGCGCAGCGCCAGCTCGACCGGGACCGGCGTGCTCGCACGCGTGCCTTTCATGAATTCGGCAACTTCGCCCTGCACGATCTGCTGGATGTAGCCGCCGCCCGTGAAAGCCTGGCTCATCCGCGTAGCGTCAACGTTGAGCTGCAAGCCGGGTTGGCGTCCCGCAAGTACGTCTCGCTGAAAATCGGGCGGGATGTCGAGAGCGAACGTATAGCGCCCGGCATCCAGCCCCTTGTCCACTTCGTTCAGTCCCACGATCGAAGGGGGCGTGAAGTGCGGCGGATAAAAGGCGCCGGTTATCCGGCTGGAAAGCTGCGACTGGTCTTCATCGACGATCGCGATAGGCGCCTTGTGCAGCGTTTCCGGCATGGCGGTTGCCGCGACGTAGATCCCCACCGAGAACGAATAGAGGATCAGGAACAGCATCATCGGATCGCGCCACAGGCTGCGCAGTTCCTTGATGCCGAGCCGGTAGATGTTGGCCGCGTGGCGCATATCAGCTCTCCTGCTTGCGCAGCAACGCGACACACAGCGCCAGGATGACGGGAAACGTCGCGAACAGCACGAGAAGGTCGGGCCAGAGGTCGGCGAACCCCAGCCCCTTGGAAAAGACGCCGCGGCAGATGGTGACGAACCAGGTCGCGGGATATATCGATCCGATCACCGCGCCCGCCCCCTCGAGCGAGGACACCGGGTTGATCAGGCCGGAAAACTGCACGGCGGGCAGGATCGTGCCGATGGCGGTGGCGAACATCGCGGCAATCTGGCTGCGCATGAAGATGGAGAACAGCAGGCCGATGGCCGTCGCCGACAGCGTATAGAAGAGAGCGCCCAGCGTCATCGCGAGGAAACTGCCCGTCAACGGCACGCCGAACATCGTGACGGCGAGGAACACCAGCAGGACATAGTTCAGCATGGCGAGCGCGACATAGGGAAGCTGCTTGCCCAGCAGGAATTCCACCTTGCTGATCGGCGTCACGTAGAAATTGACGATGGATCCCAGCTCCTTTTCCCGCACCACGCTCAAAGCCGTCAGCATCGCCGGGAACAAGAGCAGCATCATCGGAATCACGGCCGGCGCGATGGCCACAAGGCTTTTCACGTCCGGATTGTAACGATAGCGCAGCTCGATATTGACGAGACCCATCGATGGCCGCGCACCTGTTTCCTGCACGGCCATTTCACTGAGCCAGTGGGCATGCAGGGCCTGGACATAGCCTTGCACGGTCTCAGCCCGCTGCGGCATGGCGCCATCGACCCATACACCGATCTGCACCGGCACGCCCCGGCGCAGGTCGCGCGCGAAATTGGGCGGAATCTCCAGGGCCACGCTCAGTTCGCCCGAGCGCATCCGCCGGTCCAACTGGCTATAGTCGGTGATCGGCGGCCGTTCGATGAAATAGCGCGATCCGGCCAGGTTGAGGACGTAGTTCTCGCTGGTGGTCGTGCCGTCGCGGTCCAGCACGGCGAACGGCAAGTCCTCCACGTCCATGCTGATGCCATAGCCCATGATGAACATCAGGATGACGCTGCCGAGCAGAGCCAGAGTGGCGCGGATGGGATCACGGCGCAATTCCAGCCCTTCGCGCCGGGCATAGCTCATCATCCGGCGCCGCATGAACCATGGGGAGCGGGCCGGTGCAGCCGAAATGTCCTGATCGGCCGCGGCAGGCGCGCCCGCAGGAACCGGATCGTCCCTCTTTTCTGTCGGCGTCTCGCCGCTCGCATCCTGAAGATAGGCGATGAACGCTTCTTCCAGGTCCGCCGCGCCGCGGTTCTCGACAATGGCGGCGGGAGTGTCGCTGACCAGCACCTTGCCCGCATGCATCAGCGATATGCGGTCGCACCGCTCCGCTTCGTTCATGAAGTGCGTGGAAATGAAGATCGTCACCTTGTCGCGCCGGGACAGGTCGATCATCATCTGCCAGAACTGGTCCCGCGCGATCGGATCGACGCCGGACGTCGGTTCATCGAGGATCAGCATTTCCGGCTTGTGGATCATGGCGACGGCTAGGCTGAGCCGCTGGCGCTGGCCCAGCGGCAAGGCGCCGGGCAACGCATCCATGATGCCATCCAGGCCGAACCGCTGCGCCATTTCCCTCACGCGGGCCGGCACGTCTTCGGCGGGAACATGGAAGAGCTGGGCATGCAGCTCGAGGTTCTGCCGGACCGTCAGTTCCGAGTAGAGCGAGAAGGCCTGGCTCATATAGCCGACGCGCCGGCGCGTCGCCATGTCGTCATTCTCGACCTCGCGGCCGAACAGCCAGGCCTGGCCTTCGCTGGCTTTCAGCAGGCCGGTCAGCATCTTCATGGTGGTTGACTTGCCGCAGCCGTTGGAGCCGAGGAATCCAAAGATCTCGCCGCGCTCGATGCGAAAATCGACATGATCGACTGCCGTGAAATCGCCGAAACGCATGGTGAGCCCCTGCGCCTCGATGGCGATCTCGGCCTCGCCGCCGTCGCTGCGCGGCGGAATTTCCACCGGCTTGTGCCCGCGGCGGCGCTCCTCGGGAAGCATCGAGATAAACGCCTGTTCCAGCGACTGTTCGCCGGTGCGTGCATAGAAGTCGGCTGCGGTGCCGGTGGCCAGCACCTTTCCCGCGTCCATCGCGATCAGCCAGTCGAAGCGTTCGGCCTCTTCCATATAGGCCGTGGCGACCAGCACGCTCATGTGCGGGCGGTTCGCGCGGATGCGGTCGATCAGATCCCAGAATTGCGCGCGCGACATGGGATCGACGCCGGTTGTCGGCTCATCCAGCAGCAGGAAATCGGGATCGTGGATGAGCGCGCAGCACAAGCCGAGCTTCTGCTTCATGCCGCCCGAAAGCTTGCCCGCCGGGCGCTTGCGGAACGGCGCGAGGCCCGTGCTTTCGGTGAGGTCGGCAATGCGGCGCTCGCGTTCGGCCGCGTCCTGCCCGAACAACCGCCCGAAGAATTCGAGATTTTCGTCGATGGAGAGCGTAGGATAGAGGTTCTTGCCCAGCCCCTGCGGCATATAGGCGATGCGCGGACACACGGCGTTGCGGTGGCGGGCCTCGGCCATGTCGCCGCCCAGCACCTCGACCCGGCCCTCCTGGATGGCTCGCGCGCCCGCGATCAGGGAAAACAGGCTGGACTTGCCGACGCCGTCCGGGCCGATCATCGCCACCATGCGCCCGGCGGGGATTTCAAGATTCACATCATCGAGCGCCAGCACCTTGCCGTAATGCAGGCTCACGCCCGAAACGCGGGCGACAGCTTCCGTCATTGCGGCACGTTGACGGTCAGTTTCGCGGGCCATTCGGATTTCGGATCGATCCGCACATAGGCCATGCCCGGAAGGCCGGTCTTGACCTGGGTGATATAGCGATCGAGCAACTTGCGATCGATCTGCGCCTTCACGCGGAACATCAGTTTCTGGCGCTCGCTTTGCGTCTCCACCGTCTTGGGCGTGAACTGGGCCACATCGGCAACGAAGCTGACTTTCGCAGGGATCGCACGATCCGGAAGCGCATCGAGCACGATGCGTACATCGCTGCCCAGCGCCACCTTGCCCGCGACCGTTTCCGGCAGGAAGAAGGTCATGTAGACGTCGCCCAGATTGACCAGGTTGAGCACGCGCCCGCCGCCACCCACGACTTCGCCCGGCTGGGCGACGCGATATTGCACGCGGCCGGCCGTCGGCGCCTTGAGGTCGCTGTCGCGGATATCGGCCTCGATCCGCTGGATGGTGGCGCGCACGGCATCGACCTGCGAACGCGCGCCGATCACCTGGTTGCGCGCCGTCGTGATCGCCGCGTCGACGGCCGCGAGTTGGGCGCGAGCGGCCTCCACTGCCGCCGCCGCGCCTTCGACGCGGGCCTGATCGTCATCCCGTTCCTGCACGGCGGTCGCACCTTCTCGCGCCAGCGTTTCCGATCGCGCCAGCCGCTTGCGCGCCGCGTTCAGCTCCGCCTCACGCTGGCGGACGCCGGCGAGAGCCGCCGCCCGGTTGCTCTGCTGCTGCGCGACCTGGCTGGTCGCGATCTGGATGCCGTTCAGCGCCTGCGCCAGTTGCGCTTCGGCTTCGGCCCTCTGGGCACTCAGCACGTCCGTATCCATATGGGCGACGACTTGCCCCGCCTGCACGAACGCGCCTTCGTCGACCAGGATTTCGCGGATGCGGCCGGGCGATTTGGCGGAAACGTCGATTTCAACCGCTTCGATCCGGCCGTTACCGCCGACGATGCCTTCGGGCAAATCGCCGGGCTTGAGCACCTGCCAAAGGAGCAGAGCTACAACGACGAGCGCCGCCGCGATGCCGCCCCTGATGAGCCATGTCTTCCGGGACGCCGTCATCACCTGTGTTCTCCGCCTTGATCGTTGCTGTCGTGGACGACTTCGGCGGGACCCCCGCCAAGCGCCGCGTAGAGGGCTATGCCGCTCGCCAGATGAGCGCGGCGCAACTGGATCAGCGCCTGTTCGGTGTCGAAAAGGTCGCGTTGCGCGTCCAGCACTTCCAGATAGGCCGAACGCCCGTTGTCGAACCGCAACCCGGCCAGCCGAGCCCGTTCGCGCAAGGCGTCCAGCGAGCTGCGCGCGGTGTCGATCCGCAACGCCAGTTGCCGGCGCCGGACCAGCGCGTCGGAAACATCACGAAACGCGCCCTGCACGGTCTTTTCATAGCTGGCCACGGCTTCGACCTGCCGCGCTTTCGCCAGATCGAGGTTGCCGGAAAGGCGGCCCGCATTGAACAGCGGCAGGGCGATCGTCGGGGTGAAGCTCCACGCGCGGCTCCCGTCGCCGAACAGCCCGTCGAGATCGGAACTCGCCGTGCCGAAGGCACCCGTCAGGCTGATATTGGGAAAGAACGCCGCCCGCGCCGCGCCGATATCGGCGTTGGCCGCCCGCAATTGATATTCCGCCGCCACGATATCAGGCCGGTTGACCAGAAGGTCGGAGGGCAAGCCCGGCGGAAGGGCGATATCCGGTCCGGTTTCGGCAAGACCGAGGGGCCCAGGCACGATCTCCACGGGCCGCCCGACCAGCAGCGCCAGCGCGTTGCGGTTCACGTCGCGGTCCTGCTCAAGCGCTTGCAGCGCATCCTGCGCCTGCGCCAGCAGCAACTGCGCCTGGGTCATTTCCAGTTTGGAACCTGAACCAACTTCATAGCGGCGACGCATGATCCGCAGCGAGTCCTCGCGCGTGACGATCGTCCGCCGGGCAAGCGCGAGGCGTTCCTCATATTCGCGCTCCAGCAGATAGCCATTGGCGACCTGCGCGATCAGGCCGGTGGCAACGGCGCGCTTCGCCTCTTCCGTCGCCAGATAACGATTGCGCGCGGCGTCGTTCAGGTTGCGCAGACGGCCCCAGAAATCGATTTCCCAGCTCGCGCTCACCTGCGCGGTGACCTGCTTGATGTCATAGCTCTGCGTGCCTGCGCCCGGCAGGCTGATGATGGAACGACCCCGCGTGCCGGTGCCGACGGCGTTGAGTTCGGGATAGAGCGCCGATCCCTCGATACGCCAGGCCGCGCGCGCCTGATCGACGCGGGCCGCGGCGATACGGATATCGCGGTTGTTCTCCAGCGCGGCCGCGATCAGCGCACGCAGATGCTCTTCCCGGAAGAAATCATGCCAACCGATCCGCGCGATGGACGCGCCCAGCGCGGCTGGCGCGGGATAGTCCTGCGGCACCGGCTGGGCCGGCCGGACATTGGGCGGCGCGAAGGAACAGCCGGACAGGAAAGATGGCACGATCATCGCCGCCATGACGGCCCGGAACCCGCATAAACGGCCAGTAATATGAGCGCGGCGAGCCATCTAGTCCGGTTCCATTCTGGTTCAAACAGGCGGTACGCCTATGGGCAAGCACCTCTCCGGACTATTAGTATCTACACTTAGTGGTTTTGATATTGCCCGGTATCACTTGCCGATCAAGCGCGAAAGCTGGAATGAAGCAGCGATGGGCCGCGAGCGATTCATGAAAGATGACGGCGCCGCATCGGGAACCGGCTCGCGTCTGCCTGCCCGCGATCCCAGGGGAGGAAGGCCGCCACAGGAGGTCGCAGCCCGGCTTGGACATCATATCCTCGAGACGGCGCTTGCCCAATTCATCGCCGGCGGCGTCGAGGGTACGAGTATGGAAGCTATCGCCGCCGCCGCACAGACATCGAAGCGAACGCTCTATTCCCGCTTCGGCTCAAAGCTCGCCCTGCTCGTCGCCGCCATGGAACACGGCCTTGCCCGCTATCTCGATCCGATCGCGGCATCGGTCCCTCGAGGAAGCACCCGCAAAAAAATCGCCTATATCGCTCGCAGGATGCTCGACCTGTCGCTTCAAGGCGATGTCGTGGGCATCGAAGCGCTCATCATCTGGCTGGCAAACCACAATCCGGGCATGATGCGGGCACAGCCCGCGATCGGCACCCAGTTCGGCATCGATCTGATGCAGACGATCCTTGCCGAGGCGAGCGAACCGAACAGCGAGGAAGCAGGCGATCTTCCGTTCCTCGCTGCTTTTCTCTTCGACGCGCTGGTCACCGTGCCGCGCCAGCGCATCCTGCAGCGCCATGATCTGCACAACACCACCCGGACAAAGGCTGCCTATATCGAGCGAGCGCTCGACCTCATGGCAAAGGCCATTCCGTTCCTGAACGAAGGGCGCGGTAACCGCCTCACATCCTGAAGCCCTCGCCAAGATAGCGATGCCGGACTTCGGGGTTGTCGAGTACCGCTTCTGGGCCGCCCTCGAACAGCATCCTGCCCTGATCGATGATATAGGCCCGCTCGACCAGTTCGAGCATCTCATGCACATTGTGGTCGGTCAGAAGGATCGCCACGCCTTCTCGCTTGAGCTTTCGCACCATCGCCTTGACGTCGGCGATCGACATGGGATCGATGCCCGCGAACGGTTCATCGAGCAGGATGACCGAGGGCGCTGCCGCCATGGCCCTGGCGATCTCGCAGCGCCTGCGTTCCCCGCCGGACAACCGCTGTGCGGGAACGTCGCGAATGTGGGCGATATTGAACTCGGCAAGAAGTTCATCGAGCCGCGCGGCAGCTACATCGCGATCGGCGATATGCAGTTCGAGCACGGCCGCGATATTCTCCGCAGCCGTCATGCCGCGGAAGATCGATCCTTCCTGGGGAAGATAGCCGAGGCCCAGCTTCGCTCTTCGATCCATGGGAAGCGCGGTGACATCCTGACCGCCAATCTCGATCCTGCCGGCATCCACGCTCATCAGGCCGGCAATCGCATAGAAGCAGAGCGTCTTGCCGGCCCCGTTTGGCCCCAGAAGCCCCACGATTTCGCCTGCCCGCACTTCGAGCGCGACATCGTCAAGCACCTTCCGCTTGCCAAAGGACTTCTCGATCCCGGCGATCGAAAGAACCGTCGGCGCGCGCTCGACTGCGACCGGTCCGATTGACGCGGGCGCAAGCGGCTCGCTCTCCGAACGCGCGGCCGGCGATACGAGTTGGGCATCATGCCCGAGATTTCCGCCAAGGTCCCTCAAAAGCCGGGTCAGTACGCGTCTCCATCCCGGCCGGCCAGCACCAGCGCAACCGCTGCCATCATGGCGATCTCGCGGATCATCCATTCTCCTTCAATTTCCCGCAAAATTGCCCGGGATGACGACCGCCGTACACTGTATCTCCAGGCAATGCATCGCCATCGTGAACTATACCTAGTGGCTTTACGCTCAATGATTGAGGCTCCTTTTTCTCCAGCAGGCCATGGCCGAATATCCCCGCGCCCGCGGTTGCGACTGGCCGTCAGACAGCCGTCCGGTCGCAACCAAGCTCCGTGCGGCTTGCATTCTATCTTACCTATGCAGTACCGTTCGGCATAAGAAGAACCGGGAGGGGCGGCCCAAACATCTGCTGTGGAATCCTGTCGGAGAGACGAGGCACCTTCCAGCGGAACTCGGAGTATATAGTCATGGCCACGTCCCCTCCGCCTTCCGACGATCCGCTGGACGGAATCAGCGAAACGCTCGACCGCACGGCATCGGCGGCCATCGCGCAGACGACTTTCGGCCTTTCGCCGGCCACGCTCCTGCTTGCCATGGCCGATTGGGGGATTCATCTCGCCACGTCGCCGGGCAAACAAATGCAGCTTGGCGCCAAGGCCATCCGCAAGCATGCCCGGCTTTTCGACTATCTGCAGCGCCGCATGGAAGACAGCGAGGCCGAACCGGCCATCGAACCATTGCCGCAGGACCGGCGCTTCGCCGATCCCGCCTGGAAAGAATTACCTTTCAATCTCGTCGCTCAGGCCTTCCTGCTCAACCAGCAATGGTGGCACGCCGCGACGACAGGCATTGGCGGTGTCTCGAAACATCATGAAGACATGGTGGAATTCGCCGCACGGCAGATGCTGGACATGCTCGCGCCGACCAACTTTCTCGCCACCAATCCCGTTCTCCAACACAAGATCGCGGAAACAGGTGGCCAATGCCTGGTCGACGGCTTCCGGCACCTGGTCGAGGACATGCAGCACATGGCGCGCGGCCTGCCGCCGGTCGGCGCCGAAGCCTTTCGCGTGGGCGAAAACGTCGCCACTGCCAAAGGCAAGGTCGTCTACCGCAACAAGCTGATCGAACTGATCCAGTATGAACCGACCACGGACACCGTGCGGCCCGAGCCAATCCTGATCGTGCCCGCGTGGATCATGAAATACTATATTCTCGACCTGTCGCCCGAGAACTCGCTGGTCCGCTGGCTGACGGCGCAAGGCTTCACCGTGTTCATGATTTCGTGGCACAATCCCGGCAGTGCCGACCGTGACCTCGACATGGACGCCTACCGGCACCTCGGACCGATGGCGGCGCTCGATGCGGTGACGGCGATCACCGGCGCGACGGGCATCCATGCCATGGGCTATTGCCTTGGCGGCACGCTGCTTTCCATCGCGGCCGCGGCCATGGCGCGCGACGGAGATGACAGGCTCGCCAGCGTCACACTGCTGGCCGCACAGACGGAATTCAGCGAGCCGGGGGAATTGGGCCTGTTTATCGACGAAGGCCAGCTCAACCTGCTGGAGAACATGATGTGGAGCCGGGGCTATCTGGACAGCAGCCAGATGGGCGGCGCCTTCCAGGTCTTGCGTTCCAACGACCTGGTCTGGTCGCGTGTGCTCGCCACCTACCTGATGGGCGAGCGCGAACCGATGAACGACCTCATGGCCTGGAACGCCGACGGCACACGGATGCCCTATGCCATGCACAGCCAGTATCTGCGCCGCCTGTTCCTCGACGACGACCTGGCCGAAGGAAAATACCGGGTGGATGGGCGAACCATCAACCTTGCCTCCATCCGCAAACCGCTGTTCGTGGTCGGAACCGAGCGCGATCATGTCGCGCCGTGGCATTCCGTCCACAAGATCCACCTGCTGACCGGGGCCGAGATCACTTTCGTCCTGACCAGCGGCGGGCACAATGCCGGCATCGTTTCGGAACCGGGCCACAAGGGCCGCCGCTACCGCGTGTTGACCCGCGAGGTCGACGGCACCTCCTACGATCCCGAAGAATGGGCAAGCCGCGCCGAGCAAAAGCAAGGCTCATGGTGGACGGCGTGGGGAGAATGGCTGGCCGCGCGTTCGGGAGAACCTGGTGCGCCGCCGCCCATGGGCGCAGCGGACAAGGGCTATGCGGCGATCGCCGATGCTCCCGGCCATTATGTGCTGGAGCATTGAGCAATGACTGACGGAACCATGATCGAGAACCGCACCTTCGACGAGATAAAAGTGGGCGATACCGCCAGTATCTCGCGCACGCTGACCGAAGAGGACATCCAGCTTTTCGCGCTCGTGTCCGGCGACGTGAACCCGGCGCATATGGACGCCGACTATGCCGCGACCGACATGTTCCGCCGCGTCATCGCGCACGGACTATGGGGCGGCGGTCTCATCTCCGCCGTGCTGGGCACCGAACTGCCCGGCCCCGGCGCGATCTATCTCAGCCAGTCGCTGCAGTTCACGCGGCCGGTAGGCCTTGGCGACACGATCACGGCGTCGGTGACGGTGGCGGAAAAACGCGCGCACCATGATATCCTGTTCGATTGCCGCTGCGTCAACCAGGACGGCGAGGAAGTCATCAGCGGCCAGGCCGAAGTCAAGGCGCCGGCCGAGAAGGTCCGCCGCCCCCGTGCGGCGCTGCCGGAGGTCAGCCTGCGCGACCATGACGGCTACCGCAAGCTGATCGAGATGACCGCCAATGGCGTGCCGGAACCGACGGCGGTGGCTCATCCCTGCAGCGCGGCCGCCATGCTGGCCGCGATTGAAGCCGCCGAAGCCAATCTCATCATGCCGATCCTGGTCGGGCCGGAAGCGAAGATCCGCAAGGCGGCCGAAGACGCCGGCAAGGACATTTCGCCTTTCCGCATCGTATCCGCCGCCCATAGCCACGAAGCGGCGGCAAAGGCCGTGGACCTGGTGCGCGGCGGCGAAGCGAAGCTGTTGATGAAAGGCTCGCTCCATACCGACGAACTGATGGGCGCCATCGTGCGCTCCGCCACGGGCCTGCGGACCGAACGGCGGATCAGCCATGCCTATATCATGGACGTGCCGGGCCATCCGACGCCGCTCATCATCACGGATGCCGCGATCAACATCGCCCCGACGCTCGATGAAAAGGCGGACATCATCCGCAACGCCATCGACCTTGCCCATGTCATCGGCATCGAGAAGCCGAAAGTGGCGATCCTTTCCGCCGTGGAGACGGTCAATCCCGCGATGCAATCCACGCTGGACGCTGCCGCCCTGTGCAAGATGGCGGATCGCGGGCAGATCACGGGCGGCATTCTGGACGGGCCCCTGGCTTTCGACAACGCGATCAGCGAAGCCGCCGCCAAGGAGAAAGGCATCGTCTCGCTGGTGGCGGGCAAGGCCGAAATCCTCGTCGTGCCCAACCTGGAAGCGGGCAATATGCTGGCCAAGCAGTTGACGTTCCTGGGCGGCGCGGACGCGGCGGGCATCGTGATGGGCGCGCGCGTGCCGATCATCCTCACCAGCCGGGCCGACAGCCTGCGCACCCGCCTCGCCTCCTGCGCGGTCGCGGTGCTGATGGCGCGCGCCGCCACCAAGGCCGCGCCCGGCCTGCCGGGAGCGGCGAGCGCATGAAAGCCGTCGTCGCCATCAACTCCGGTTCGTCCAGCATCAAGTTCTCGCTGTTCACGCTCGATGGCCGGGACGGGCTGACGCTCTCGGCAGGCGGCAAGATCGAGAAGATCGGCATCGCGCCCAGCCTGCGGGCCCGCTCCGCGACGGGGGAAACGCTCATCGAGCGGGACTGGCCGGACGGCGCCGCGCTCAGCCATGCCGACCTGCTTATGGACCTCTTCGCCTGGGCAGGAGACCATCCGCTGGAAGGGCGGGACGTGATCGCCATCGGCCATCGCGTGGTGCATGGCGGCCTGGACTTCGTCACGCCCCGCCTGGTCGATGCCGACCTGCTGGACAGGCTGGAAACGCTGTGCCCCCTCGCCCCGCTGCATCAGCCGCACAACCTCGCGGCGATCCGCGCGATCGCGAAGCTGAAACCCGACCTGCCGCAGGTCGCCTGCTTCGATACGGCCTTCCACCACGACAAGCCGGACGTCGCCTCGCGCCTGGCCATCCCGCGCAAGTTCCACGATCAGGGCATCCGCCGCTACGGCTTTCACGGCCTGTCCTATGAATATGTCGCAATGCGTCTCGCGGAGATCGACCCGGCGCTGGCCGCGGGCCGCGTGGTCGCGGCGCACCTGGGCAACGGGGCCAGCCTCTGCGCCATGCGGGACTGCAGGAGCGTCGATACGACCATGGGCTTCACTGCGCTCGACGGCCTGGTGATGGGCACGCGCTGCGGCACTATCGATCCCGGCGTGATCCTGCACTTTCAGCTCCGCATGGGCATGAGCGCGGCCGATGTGGAGGACATGCTTTACCGGCAGTCCGGCCTGCTCGGCGTGTCCGGCCTGTCGAGCGACATGCGGGCGCTCGCGGCCAGCGATGCGCCGGAAGCGGAAGAAGCCATGGCGCTGTTCGCCTGGCGCGCCGCGCGCGAGACGGCCGCGCTCGCCTCGTCGATGGGCGGGCTGGACGGCATCGTCTTCACCGCCGGGATCGGAGAGAACGACGCCGCGATGCGCCAGCGTATCTGCGCACGCCTCGCATGGCTGGGCGTGGAACTCGACGAACAGGCGAACGCTGCCGGCGCCCCGCTTGTCAGCACGCCCGGCAGCCATGTCGCGGTGCGCGTCATTCCCACCGACGAGGAACGGATGATCGCGCTCCACACCTTGCACGTGCTGGGGGAGAATCCATCATGAGGCGCGCGATAAGCCTTGCCACCATCGCGCTTGCCGTCCCTGCCGCGGCTCATGCCGCATCGCCCGTCGAAATCCTGATCAGCGATGCCGGGCAGGAGGACGAAACCGGCGCTGTCCTAGTCGATCTGCGCCTGCTCAATGACAGCGGCGATCCGCAGGGCATGGCCCTTCCGGACCGCATCGAAGCGCAGGTGGAGCAGAGCGGCGTCTCTCGCACCGCCTGGCTGGAGCGCATGGCGACGACGCCTCCAAACCCGATCATTCCACCTGGCGGTTTCACGCGCGCGACCTACCGGCTTGCGCGGAGGACCAATCTGTCGCTGGAAGGCGCCGCGATCTCCGTTCCCGCATGGGGCACGCGGCAGATCACGCTGGCATTGCGGCCCGCGGACCGAGGGGCGCAAATAGCCACGAACACCTCCGCGCAATCCGGGCCTCCCAACGCGCCGGGGTTGGAAAACAAGGCTGTGCCGCCTCCCTCGGACCGGTCGGCGGGCAACGCCTTTTTCGCCAACCTGTCGGCCTATGAACCGATCTATGCTGTCTATGGTCCGGGCACCGACAGCGCCGCACGCATCCAGATCAGCTTCAAATATCAGATTTTCGGAACGAGACGCGCCCAGGGCTTGCCACTTTCCTGGCGCGACGGACTGCATTTTGCCTATACCCAGCGCATGTTCTGGGATCTTGGCGCGGATTCCTCGCCGTTTCGTAACATCGACTATCAGCCGGAACTCTTCTACCTGACCCCTTCAGCTACGTTGACACGCGGCATCTCGCTGAGCGCACAGGGCGGCTTTCGCCATGAATCCAACGGTCGCTCCGGTCTCGATTCCCGCAGCCTCAACACGCTCTATGTGGCGCCGATGGCCGCCTTCCCGCTCGGCGGCGGCTATCGCCTGTCGGTAGCTCCGCGCTTCTCCCTCCTTGTCGGCGACAAATCCGACAATCCCGATATCCGCCGCTACAGAGGCAATAGCTCGCTCTTCCTGGAAGTCGGGAAAGATGACGGCCTACGCCTTACGACATCCACGCGGTTCAGCGTCTCCAGCGGCAAAGGCGCACTCGCCGCCGATTTTTCCTATCCGCTCTCGCGGCTATTGGGCGGGGGACCCGACTTCTATCTCTTCGGCCAGAGCTTCATCGGCTATGGCGAGAATCTGCTCGACTATGATCGCCATACGACCCGTTTTCGTCTGGGCGTGGCACTGGTGCGTTGAAACCCGCCTTCATGCACATCACGCACTTGAGCGACGCCTCCTGCGACATCAGCGCTTCCTGCTCGACTTGAGGTTGCACTCTGGCAATAGTCGACACGCTCACAGCAAAAGTTCCGAGTCACCAAGAAGGAGCCCTTCACATGCCGTCACAATCGAGGCGCTATTCCAGCCCCTATGGTATGGCCGACCCGGCATTGGAGACCAGTTGGGGCTGGGTCCTGGCTTATGGGCTGCTCGTGATCCTGATCGGCGTTTTTGCGCTCCTCAACCCAATCGCGACGGGCTTCGCGACAGGTGTTTTCCTTGCCGTGGCGCTCCTCATATACGGAATACTGGCTATCGCGGCCGGGTTGTCCTCGCTCTCCCGGCGCGCACGCTGGATCGAGATCCTCCTCGGCGTGCTGAGCCTCGTCGCGGCCGCCATCACTTTCTTCAATCCCTTCGCCGGGGCCTTGACGCTCGTCGCGCTGATCGGCGCCTGGTTGCTCATCATCGGCGTTTTCGAAATCGTCGGCGCATTCCAGTCTGCGCATGACCGGGGCTGGCGCCTGCTACTCGGCGTTCTCGACACTGTTCTGGGCGGTCTCCTCCTGTTCAGCGATCCCGCGACCGGACTTGCCTTCCTGGCATTGGCGGTCGGCCTGAGCTTCCTGCTGCGAGGAACCTTCCTCATCATCCTCGCCATGGGTCTGCGCCGCATCGGTAAGCTATAGACTTAGTGCGGCAAGGGTGCCCTGCCCCGAACAACAAAGGAAACGCCAGGATGATCGGAGGATACAAACCGCTTTCGGTCTTGCTCATCCTGGCGGCAACGGTCGGAAATGCTCCGGCATCGAGCATTTCCGGGACTATCTGGCGCAACCCTGCAAACAGTGTGCATATCCGCGCGCAACCGTGCGACGACAGGATGTGCGGTGTCGTCGTCTGGGCTAACGACAAGGCGAAAGCCGATGCGCGCAAGGGCAGCCCGGATCCTCTGGTGGGCGCACAGCTGTTTCGTGATTTCGAGCAGGAGCAGCCCGGCGTGTGGCGCGGCCGCGTTTTCGTGCCCGATATCGGCCGGACCTTCACCGGGCGCGTCACGGTACTCGACAGCAACAGGCTCGAGGCGAACGGCTGCCTCGTCGGGCGCATCGGGTGCCGGTCGCAGATCTGGACGCGCGTCGAGAAGTAGACGCATGGATTGACAGGCTGAAAGACACCTCTCCCATCCGGCTCGCTGACCCTGCGCAAATGCGATAACGCCGAAGGCGAAATGACCGCGTGCCTGATTCTCTTCCTGATCGTCCTTGGTATCAACCTGTTGCCCGCGTTCGGTCCCCCGACATGGTCGATCATCGTTCTCTATGGCCTGACGACCGATCTGCCTGTCGCCTTGATCGTGTTCATTGGCGCGCTCGCGGCCGCTCTTGGACGTTTGCTGCTTGCCTGGGGCTTTCGATTTCTCAAGGACTATTTGCCCGCGAAACAAAAGCGCAACCTCGAAGCAGCGAAAAAAGTCGTCGAGGACCGACCGAAAAGCGCGATTTTCGGGCTCGCGTTGTTCGCGCTCTCTCCGCTTCCCTCGGCGCAACTGTTCGAAGCGGCCGGCCTTGCGGGTATCAGGCTGGGGAAGTTCACAGCAGCGTTTTTCGTCGGGCGTCTCGTCTCCTATTCGATCTATGCCGCGACAGCAGGCGTGATCCGCAAATCGAGCCTGGGTGACGTCTTTACCGAGCGCCTCACCAGTCCGTGGGGCATCGCGATGCAGATCGGCATGATCATCCTGCTTGCTGCGCTCGCCCAGATCGACTGGAGCAGATTTCTGCGCTCCGACAACGATCCGCGCTCAAGCGCATGATCTCAAGGAAACAGGTCCCCGTCGCAGACGGTCCATTCGTCGGCAACACGCAAAATTGAAGACGGCGCCGAAAGCCTGCTTGGGTCAAAGCTGCGATTCCAGCGGCAGAAGGCCAATGGCCTGTGCGGTTAGTCTGCGCCAGAACGAGGCTTCCGGTTCCCGGTCGTATCGGACGGGCACGCCGTTCCGGCTCCCGGCCCATGCCACGTCGCCATCCGACGTCAGACAGACCTCATAGCTGCGGGAGGGCGCGGTATCGCGCTGCCAGATGGCAGCCATCTTCCGGGCCAGGGCCTCGGACTCGAAGAGGACGCCCATTTCCGTGTTGAGGGAAGCCGAACGAGGATCCAGGTTCATCGAGCCGATGAACCCCATATGCCCGTCGGCAGTGAAAGCCTTGGTGTGCAGGCTTGCCCGGCTCGATCCTCGCAGGGAAAAGTCCCGCTCCTGATGCTCGGGGCGCAATTCCCAGAGCTTGATCCCTGCCTCGAGCAGCGGAACACGGTAGCGCGCATAACCGCCATGGACCGCGGCGACATCGGTTGCCGCAAGAGAATTGGTCAGGACCGAGACCGAAACCCCCTTTGCCGCAATCGCGGCGAGCGCCGCCGTGCCTTCCTCGCCGGGGATGAAATAGGGCGAAGTGATTTCAAGCCTTTCCCGCGCCGCATCGAAGACCGGCAGCAGGTCGTGCATCAGCCAGTTCTTGCCCTCCTTGCCCAGCACCTTGCGCGGCGGATCGGCGATCACGCGGGCGGCGCGAGTCCAGTCGGGCCGCGTGGTCTCGGGATCGAGAAGCGAGAGCCGTTTGGCGATGCGCTCCAGATAGGGGCGCGCGGCAGCCTCATTGGCAGCGTTGCTCAATTCGGCGGCGATCCGCGTCAGCGCCGCGCCAGGATCTTTCAAGGGCGAAAGCCTATCGACCGGCAACGCCAGGCCGCTGTTCCAGTAATCGTCGAAGATCTTCTCCGTCTGGGCGACGGCTGGCCCCATCACCAGCACGTCCATGTCGCGGAAATTGGTTTGCGTCGCGGCATCGAAATAGGCGTCGCCGATATTGCGCCCGCCAAGGATGGCAACGCGGCCATCAGCGATCCAGGCCTTGTTGTGCATGCGCCGGGTCACGCTGAAGGCGCGCAGCATCATTTCGATGCCGCGCCGCAAGCCGCCCTGCCGCGCCCGGGTCGGGTTGAAGATACGGATCTCGATATGCGGATGATGCGCCATGGCGATCATCGCATCAGATGTATGGCTGGTGCCGATGTCGTCGATCAGGATCCGCACCCTGACGCCGCGATCGGCCGCGGACAGGGCCTCGGCCAGAAGAAGGCGGCCGGTCAGATCGTCGTGCCAGATGTAATACATCAGATCGAGCGAGCGCTCGACCTTGCGCGCCGACAATCCACGTGCCGCGAAGGCGTCGAGATTCTCGTCCAGCAAAAGCAGGCCGCTCTCACCGGGGTGCGCATCCGTCGTGGCGCCGATACGCTGATCGAGCGGCGTCCGGCCGCGTTCGATCGACAGTGCGTAGGAAGGCTCCCCCTGCGCGCGACTGGCGAACAGGCCGTAGACCCAAGTCGCGAGCATCGACGCCGCGACGAAGCCCAGGCAGGCAAGGATGACGATCCGGATCAGACGGCAGCATCCGCCTGCGGCTGCTGGCGCACGAGCAGGACATCGCAATCGAGACGGCTGAGCAGCGCCCGCGCCGTGCTGCCGAGCACCGCCACCGTCAGGGCCGATCGACCGTGCGTTCCGATCACGGCCAGGTCGGTTTCGCTCAGCTTCACATGATTGCGGACAACCTCGCAAACCTCGCCATAGTCGACATTGATATCCAGCCTGTCGCGTGCGTCGGCGGGCAGATCGGTCCTGTCCAGAAAGGCATCCAGATCATAGGCTATCCTGGCCTGCAGCGCAGCTGCCGGCCCTTCCCGGCCCCGAAGTGCCTCCAGCGGCACGTGATAGGCGTGAACGAGAGTGATCTCGGCAGCGGGGAATGCGGCCATGGCCGTGCGAAGCGCCTGGGCCGAGCAGCCGGAGAAATCGGTTGCGACCAAGACCCGGCGATAGTGGTGCTGGGTCTTTTCCTTCACGATAAGCACCGGCGCATGAGCATGGCGTATCATGCGCTCCACGGTCGTGCCGATCAGGAAATCCCCGATATCGTCATGGCGCGAGATGCCGGTCACGATGAGATCCGCCCCGCATGCGGTTGACGCTTCCAGCACCGCCTGCGAGACGGCGCCGGTGGCGAGGCGTGTCTCGACCGGAATATCCGGGTCCGCCACCTCCGCCCGCAAGCGGGCATGAAGGCGACTCTCGGCGGCCTGCAGTCCGTCGAGCATGTCTGCGGGATCGGGATCCCTCTGAACGTGGAGAAGAACCAGATGTGCGCGCCACTCGCTCGCCAGCTGTATCGCGCGGTCGCGGGCTCGGTCGCAGCGACCGCTAAAATCGGTTGGAAACAGAATCGTTCGCGGGGTCATATCGACGCAACATATCAGCAGTGGTCCGCCAACCAAGGAACGTGTCGCCGTGTATTTGCAGGACGGACAGAAATGTTCTTCGGCAAGGATTCGCTGGCCGTCGCGAAGCAGACCGATATTATGGCCTGATCAGAAGAGGATGGATAAAATCACAACACCAGACATCATATTGCGAACCCCGACGCTCACTGCCGTGGCAACGGCCGGCGCATCCCACGCACCATCGACACGCTTCTCGCGCCGAACGCTTCTTGCCGGCACCATGACTGCCGCGCTCTGCCTGACCGCCGCTCCGATCCGCGCTATGGCGCTTGATCCAGGATCGATCGCGGCGAGCGTGGAAGCGTTACGGCCAGGAGAGTTCCTGTGGGCGCCCGAAGCGGCTCCCGATGGTCCGGTGGTCATCATCGTCAGCCTCGCCAGGCAGCGGGCCTATGTCTATCGCAACGGCGTCCTGATCGGCATCTCGACCGTTTCCACCGGCGCAGCCGGCCACGAAACGCCGACCGGGGTTTTCACCATCCTCCAAAAGAAAGTCGCGCACAGATCGAACCTCTACAATGACGCGCCGATGCCCTACATGCAGCGCCTCACCTGGGACGGGATTGCCATGCACGCCGGCAATCTTCCGGGCTATCCCGCCTCGCACGGATGCATCCGGTTTCCCCTGACGTTCGCCGAGCACCTCTATGATGTCACGCAGCTTGGCCTGACGGTCATCATCACGCAGGCAAGCGAGATTCCGCGCTTTGCCCCAGCTCCCCGTATCCTGCAGGATACGGCCCGGCGCTCGTCGTTCGGGAATGCCTTTTTGACGGTCTGGCAGCCAGAGAAAGCACTCACAGGGCCGATCTCCATAATCGTCAGCGCGGCGGACCAGCGCGCCGTGGTGTTGCGAAACGGCATCGAAATCGGTTCGGCGCCTGTCGCCATCCGCGGCAAGATCTCCGGCCTTCAGGCCTTCAACCTCGCCTCCATCGACGAACACGGGACGCATTGGATGTTCCTCCCTGTATTTGGCGGTGCACAGACGGGGGAAGTCTCGCGGCAGGACCGGGAGCGGCTAATCCTTCCCGAGGACTTCAGACGGGGCCTGCTGTCGGTGCTCAAACCGGGAAGCACGCTGATCGTCACGGCCGATACCCTCGAAAGCGGGAGTACAGGCACATCCCTGACCGTGCTCACGGGCGAGGATGCCCAAGCGGATACAAACGAACGATGACGTTGCGCAATCCCGACTTCGCGTCCATCGCAGCGTCTTACCGCCTGATTCCAAACAGCCCCCTGCCATAATTGCGAAGACCGGCCTAATTACGACATACTCACCAGAGGATTTGACTTCGATGTCCCGATCATTGCGCGTTCCAGTTTCCCTTGCCGCCGCCATCCTGCTGGGGCTGTCCTCGGCGGCTCCGTCACTGGCTGAAACCGCGCCCGCTGCGCCGCCTTCGGCCGACGCCACGGCAATCGCGGTACCCGACGGATTTGAGTTGGCGCCGGACGGCACAACTCTTGTCCACGTGGCCAGCGGCCTGCGCTTCCCGGAGGAATTCGAGGGCTTTACCCGCCTCAGGGAACGGGCATTCGATCCGGGCGGCGAGTATATCGCCATCGGCTACGACCGGCCACTCGGCACCGGCGACGATCGCATCGTGGTGCGGATGGCGGTGGTCCATATCGACCAGATGTCGCCACGCGACCACTATATGATCATGCGTCAGGCTACGATGTCCCATTTTGCCGCGCCGACCATCGTGTCGGAAGGACCGGCGACGATCCCAACCAATCGCCGCCTCAAGGCCTATCGCGGAACTTTCACCGGCTATCGCGACGGCAAACCATGGCGTTCCAGCCTGACGACAGTCGACTATGGCTATTGGAGCGGACGCATGACGGCCGCCTATCCCGAAAGCGAAGCTGCCGAAGCTGAGAAATATCTTGGCGTGCTGCTGGCGGAAATCCGCGCGCAGCGCCCAAAGGCGCCGAAACGGTAGACTGGGGACGATGCCCGCGCGAAACCGCTCACTTTGACGGAGCAAGCAGCGAGAGGAGGCGCCGCCAATCTTGTTCGATCATCCGCCAGCGAAAAACGGCAAGCATGTGGGTCAGCAATCGGGAAAGATAATTCCTTTCCCGTGATCGGGCTACGATTTCGTGGACCTCCCTTTCGGTCCACGGCTTCCATTGTCCAGCGACGGCGATCATGTTCGAGCGGAAGGCCGTATCACTTCATCTCGCAATATACGCTCGGTTTCCGTTATCCGAATGGGGATTGCCGCAGTTATTGAGCGACGCAGTGCAAGTTATCCTTGCCCAGTTCGGCTCCCGTTCCGCTATTTCCTGGGCTGGAAGCTGATGCGGCTTGTAAGCCCCTCTAACGCGCCTCTCACTCATACGCGACGTTCCGCAGCGATCAAAGCGGCCTGATAGGCCGCATCCTCACCCATAATCGCACGCGCTGTCGCGATTAGTTCAGGACTCGCATTACGTGGACGACCCGTATCGAACGGGGGGCTGGATCATATTCGATCGCGAGTTACGTAATTTTTGCAGTCTCTTCACCCCGAAGTTTCGCAAGAAGACGGATTCCGAAATCGATCCCCGCGGTCATGCGAAGGCCAAAGCTGTGAACATAGCCGTCATGCACGTCGAAACCATATTGGAGGCAGCCGTCGAACCGGATGATCTGGAATTGGCGCTGCCTCTCATGAGCCGCCTGCAGGAGGCCATGATCACATGAACTAGGCCGGGTCTCTCCAATCTCTATGGATTCAAGCGTGACGGCCCCTTCACCGAGTGCCGATTTCAGCGTGGTGCGACAAATGTAGACCGATTCAAGTAGGGATTGCTGAGCTATGCCGGCTACCAATCATCGTCAGGGTTTCGTCAGGAAAGACTGTTGAACTTTTTCACGGCATTTTACGAAGGACACCATGAGCCGACTAAGATCCCATCCCGAACGCCATGCGGTGTCACGCATCGGCTGGCTACGCGCGGCAGTGCTGGGAGCCAATGATGGGATCGTTTCGACCGCGAGCCTCATCGTCGGCGTCGCAGCCTCCGGCGCGGGCAAGGCCAATATCCTGGTCGCAGGGATGGCGGCGCTGGTGGCAGGCGCCATGTCGATGGCCGCCGGCGAATATGTCTCGGTCAGCTCTCAGGCGGACACGGAGAATGCCGACCTCGCCCGGGAAAGAGGTGAACTCGCCGTTCAACCGGTGCTCGAGCATCAGGAACTGGCGGACATCTATGTCAAACGCGGTCTGAATGAGGAACTGGCCCGGCAGGTAGCCGACGAACTAATGGCAAAGGATGCGCTGGCCGCGCATGCCCGCGACGAACTCGGCATTTCCGAAGTCGTGACCGCCCGCCCTATCCAGGCCGCGCTCACATCCGCCGCAACTTTCAGCACAGGCGCCCTCATGCCCCTGTTGTTGGTCGCCGTCGTTCCGCATGATAGCCTCGTCGCAATCGAGGTCGCGGCAACCCTGTTGTTTCTCGCACTGCTGGGCGCGCTTGGCGCCTGGGCCGGGGGCGCCCGCCCCATGAAATCAATCCTACGGGTCACATTCTGGGGCGCGCTGGCCCTGGCTGCGACCGCGGGCATCGGGAGGCTGTTCGGAACAGTGGTTTGAACCACGCTGCTCACATCGTCAGGATTCGGTCAGTGAACACCCGTAGCCCTTCCAGCTGGAAAGGCGAACGTGATGACAAATTCTGAATATACAAGGACATTCAAGGTTTGGGACACGCCGCTACGGCTATTCCATTGGCTGCTGGTCCTAGCGATCTCGATCGCGTTTCTCTCTTCCGACGACGATAGTCCGATCGCATCGTGGCATATGGTCGCAGGATGGTCTGCTGCTGCCTTGCTTGCGTTCCGTCTGATCTGGGGCTTCGTCGGAGGCGAGCATGCCCGGTTCGTGAATTTCATTCGGCCAACAGCAATCGCCACCCATGCACGCGACCTTCTAGCTGGCCATCCTCGACGTTCCGTGGGTCATAATCCACTGGGCGCGATCGCAGTCGTGGCGCTGATCGGATTGACCGGAATCGTCATCTGGAGCGGCAGCAGCGTTGCGGCAGGCGGCATGGACAAAGACCTTCATGAAACCCTCGCCTACAGCCTGCTTGCTTTGATCGGGCTTCATGTCGGCGCCGTGCTGTTGATGTCGCTGCTCACCGGCGAAAACCTTGTTCGCGCGATGATCAGCGGCCGCAAGAAGAACAGCCTCTATCCGAATGTGCGTGAGGCTCGGGGACCAGGCTTGTTTGCGGCTCTACTTGGTGCCGCAGCGATCGTTCTGGCAATCATCGCCATTGTCATGGTGGATCCGACCGCCTTCGCGCCGCAGCAACGCCATTCCCATCACGGTTCGCACGAGGAAAGGGATTGAAAACATCGGTTGATGGTCTGGTAGAAAGCTTCAATCCTTCTTGCCTTTCGTTCCTGGTGGAAAGTCTACATTAAACCCATGCGCCTTCTCATCGTCGAAGATAATGAGCGAATGGCGGCACTGATCGCCGACGGTCTTCAGCGCCGGGGCTTCGTGTGCGATGTTGCCCATGATCTCGCACAAGCCGACGCTGCGATGGGCAGCGCGAGCTATGATGCCATCATACTCGACCTCGGCCTGCCCGACGGCGACGGGATCGACTGGCTCGCGAGCCGCCGAAAATATCAGCAGATGCCGCCTGCCATCATCCAGACCGCGCGTGGGGCGCTGGAGGATCGCGTCACCGGTCTCGATTCCGGCGCAGACGATTATATCGTCAAACCCTTCGAGATCGACGAGCTCGCCGCGCGCATCCGCGCCCTGCTGCGCCGGCCTGGCGTTCGAACCCAGCCCGTCATCGAAGTCGGCATGCTGCGTTTCGACACGGCAAGCCGCTCTGCCAGCATTGGCGATCGCGAGATCGACCTTTCGCGCCGCGAGGCGGACCTTCTGGAACTGCTGATGCGGCGAGCCGGCACGGTGGTCCATCGCGAAGTGATCGAGAACGCGCTCTACAGCTTCAACGATCCGGTGACCCCCAATGCGGTCGAAGCCGCCATTTCGCGTCTGCGCCGCAAGCTCGAAGACACGGGCGTGGCCGGCGCGCTCCATACCGTTCGGGGTGTCGGCTATATGCTGAAGGACGGGAAGGCATGACCGTGCAGCGCTCCATCTCACGGCGCCTCAAACGCGGTTTGGGCCTGATTGGTGTGGCGGGCACCGTTCTGCTGCTGGCGGCGGTCGCCTTCTTCTACAGTGTCACCTTCACACATCTCGATGCACGCGCGGCGATGATCCGCGCGATCAAGGAAATGCTTGAGCATGTCGCTCTGCCGCTTGTCGTCCTGCTCGTTCCCGTCGCGATCATGGTGCTCCGAGTGATCCGCCAGGCCTTCGCACCGCTGGAAGATGCCGCCGCCCGGATCGAGGCTGCACAGGGCCACGAACGAGGGTTCCGCATCGATGCGTCGCAAATGCCCGCCGAGGCGCTACCCTTCGTCTATGCGGTCAACGATCTGTTGGCGCGGCTCGATCAGGCCGCGCGGCGGCAGGAAGCGTTCGCCGCCGACGTCGCGCACGAGTTGCGCACGCCGCTCGCCCTCCTGTCTCTCGAACTCGACCGGCTTGACTATGACGACGCCGCGCGCCTCAAGGAAGACGTGGCGGCCATGCGCCGGCTGATCGACCAACTCATGCTGCTCGCGCAGATCGACGCGGCGGAGGCCGCCCAGACCGCTCCCGAACAGGTGTCACTCGCGGATGTGGCGAGCGAGGTCGTCAGCGCCGTGGCGCCGGGGATCATCGCACAAGGCAAGCTGATCGCGTTCGATACCCGCGGTCAGGCTGCGGTCGTGAACGGCAGGCGCGAAGCGATTGCGGCAGCGCTGCGCAATCTGATCGAGAATGCCGCGCGCGTGACGCCGGCTGGTGGCACGATCCAGGTCTTCGCCGGCCCCCACGCGCTATTGGGCGTGCGGGACGAGGGCCCTGGGCTGGCGCTCGAAAGGTTGCGCGACCTTGTGCAACGCCACCGCCGCGCCGACCATGCGAGCAAGGATGGCGCCGGCCTCGGCCTCGCTATCGTCGACCGGATCATGGCGGCCCATGGCGGCACGCTTGAGACCGATCCGGCCGACCGTGAACTGGTGCTGCGTTTTCCCGCGACCTGATCTTCAATCCTCATATCCCGTCAGGGTTCGGTCAGGAACGCTCCCTAGCCCGAGCGCATGTCCAGACGATACACCCTCATTGCGGGCGCCGCGACGATCGCCTTGATTCTATCAGGCCTGTGGTGGTTCGCCAGTCGACCGGTCGAGACGGGCAACTCCGCGCCGGCAAGCAACGCCCAACCGACAGATGGGATCCTGGCGGTGGATGCGCGCCGCGCCGCGCAGATGGGTATCCGCCTTATGCCCGCGACGGCAGCCGCGGATGCGGCGCTCGCCACCATCCCCGCGATGATCGAGCCTCCCGCCAACGCCCGGGTGGCGGTGGCCGCGACCTTTCCCGGCACCGTGTTGCGGACTCTCGTGGTCGAGGGCGACAGCGTGCGGCGGGGCCAGCCGCTGGCGATCATCGCCAGCCGCGACGTGCTGACGATCGGCGCGGACCTCAGCCGCGCGAACGCGCGGCGTGGCGTAGCCGAGGCCAATGCCGCGCGGCTCTCCCTGCTCAGCCGCGAAGGCATCATCGCAGGCGCGCGCGCTGACGAAGCCAATGCCATCGCAGCCGAGGCTCGCGCCGACGTTTCGGAAAAGTCGCGCATCCTGGCGATGGTGGGCGGTCATGGCGCCAGCGGCTCCTATACGCTGACGGCTCCTATCGCGGGTCGCGTCACCAGCGCCTCCATCCAGACCGGCAATCCGGTGGACGGCACCACCGCGCCCTATGTGATCGACGCGACGGATCGCTATGAAGTGGTCGGCCAATTGCCCGAACGGCTGATCGGGCAAGTGCGCCCCGGCATGAGCGTGCGGCTACTTCCCAACCTCACCGGCCGGATCGTCGCGGTGGGAACGGCCATCGATCCCGCGACCCGTTCGGCCGGCCTCAAGGCGGAGATTCCGGCCGGACCCGGTGTTGTCGCGGGGCGCGCAACCAGCATCGTCATCGTCGGCCCGGCGCCGGCGGGCGCGGTCAGCGTGCCCGATACGGCGGTCACCATGATCGACGGCAAGCCGGTTGTGTTCGTGACCGCGCGCGGCGGCTTTGCCGTGCGCGCCGTGACCGGCGGCAGCGGCAGTGATGGCCGCACGGTGCTGCTCTCCGGGATCAGGCCCGGTGAACAGGTGGTGGTTTCCGGTACGAGCGCGCTCAAGGCGCTCGCCACCGCGCAATAGGCTCTCCCGATGCTGCGTTCGCTTGTCGCCACCGCGCTGTCCTATCGTCTGCTCGTCCTGATCCTTGCCGCCGCCACGGCCGGGCTCGGGGTCTGGGCTTTTGTCAACTTGCCGGTCGATGCCTATCCCAACATCGCGCAGACCCAGGTGAAGCTGATCCTCAAAGCCCCCGGCATGACGCCGGAGGAGGTCGAGAGCCGCGTCATCACGCCGATCGAGACGGAGATGCTCGGCATTCCCAACCAGGCGATCCTGCGCTCGAGCGCCAAATATGCCATCGCCGACATAACCATCGACTTTACCGACGGCACCGACATCTACTGGGCGCGCCAACAGGTCGCCGAACGGCTGGCGGGCGTGACGGGCGATCTGCCTGCTGCCGTGACCGGCGGTCTCGCGCCGATCTCGACGCCCCTGTCCGACGTCTACATGTTCACGATCGAAGGGCCGCTGTCTCTCCAGCAGAAACGCGAACTGCTCGACTGGACGATCCGCCCGGCGCTGCGCACAGTGCCCGGCGTCGCGGACGTGAACGCGCTGGGCGGCTATGTTCGTACCTTCGAGGTCCGGCCTGATCCGGTGGCGCTGGCGAGCGCGAAGCTCTCGATCTCCGATCTGCGCACCGCGATCGAAAGCGGCAATCGCAATGACGGCGCGGGGCGCCTGACCGATGGCGAGGAATCGCTGATCGTCCGAGCCGTGGGCGCGATCCGCAGCGTGGAGGATCTGCAAACGCTGGTCATCGCCAGCCGGGACGGCCGCATCGTCCGCCTGGGCGACGTCGCCACAGTCGGCACCGGCAGCCTCACCCGCTATGGGGCGGTGACGCGCGGCGGCAAGGCCGAGGCGGTGGAGGGCCTGGTGATCGCGCTGCGCGGCGCGGATGCGCGGGCGGTGGTCGATGGCGTGCGGACGCGGCTTGCCGGGCTTCAGCACAGCTTGCCCGCAGGCACGCAGATCCATGTCTTCTACGATCGCTCCGATCTGATCGGGCGCGCGGTCGGCACGGTCGAGGAGGCGCTGCTGGAAGCGACCGTGCTGGTCGTCGTGCTGCTGATCCTGTTCCTCGGCGACTGGCGTGCGGCCACGATCGTCGCGGCGACCCTGCCGATGGCCGCGCTCATCACCTTCCTGTTCATGCGCGGCATGGGGCTGTCCGCGAACCTCATGAGCCTCGGCGGGCTCGCCATCGCGATCGGGATGCTGGTCGACGGCGCGGTGGTGGTGGTCGAGAATGTCGTCGAGCGCCTGAGCCATGCCCAGGGCGAGGACACGCCCCGACTCAACCACGTATTCCGCGCAACCAGCGAGGTGATCGTGCCGGTGTCGGCGGGCATCGTCATCATCGCGCTCGTGTTCCTGCCCCTGCTTTCGCTGCAGGGGCTGGAGGGCAAGCTGTTCGCGCCCGTCGCGCTCACCATCGTCTTCGCGCTCGCGGGCTCCCTGCTGCTCGCCCTGACGCTGGTGCCGGTCCTTGCCTCCTTCAGCCTCAGGAGCGGCCATCATGGTGAGCCATGGATCATGCGGCAGATCGGCCCACGCTACCAGGCGCTGCTCGACGCGGCGTTCGCGCACAAGAAGCTGGTCTATGGTCTCTCCGCCACCGGGCTGGTGCTGGCGGGCCTCGCTTATGGCGCGGCCGGGAAGACCTTCATGCCGACGATGGACGAAGGCTCGGTGATCGTGCAGCTTACCAAGCTGCCCTCGATCAGCCTGGACCAATCGGTGGCCGGCGACATGGCGGTGCAGCGCGCGCTCCGCACCGTGCCGGAGGTGGAGGACGTGATCGCCCGCGTCGGCTCCGACGAGATCGGTCTCGATCCGATGGGACCGAACGAGACCGACAGCTTCGTCCAGTTGAAGCCGCGCTCGCAATGGCGCGGGGACAAGGATTTCGTCGTCGGGGAAATGCGCAAGGCGCTGGACGGCCTGCCCGGTATCCAATCGAGTTTCACCCAGCCGATCGAGATGCGCGTCTCGGAGATGCTCACCGGCGCGCGCGGCGATCTAGCGGTCAAGATTTTCGGGCCTGACACCGCAACGCTCGCCGAGCTCGCGGGTCGGATCCAGCATATCCTGTCCGGCATCCACGGCTCATCGGAGGTCCTGACGGTCGCCAACGACAATGTGGACTATCTCCAACTCGACATCGACCGCGCGGCAGCGGGGCGGTTCGGGATGCCGGTCGACCAGCTCCAGGACGCGCTGCGCGGACAGGTCGAGGGCGTGCGGTCCGGGGTCGTGGCCGAAGGTCAGAAACGCATTCCGATCGTCATTCGCGGTGACGACGGCATCCGGAGCGATCCGGCCCGTTTCGCCGACCTGCAATTGCGCACGCCCGATGGCACGCTGGCGCGTGTCAGCGACATGGCGCGGGTGGAGCGCACGCAGGGACCGGTGAAGCTCGATCACGAGAACGGCTCGCGCTTCGCGCTGGTGCAGGCCTTCGTCTCCGGCCGCGATCTGGTCGGCTATGTCGATGAGGCGAAGGCGCAGGTCACCGCCAAGGTACGGCTACCGGCAGGCTACAGCATCGTCTGGGGCGGTCAGTTCGAGAACCAGCAGCGCGCATCGGCCCGGCTGATGATGGTGGTGCCCGTAGCGCTGGTGTTGATCTTCCTCGTCCTGCTGGCGGCGCTGCGCTCATTGCGCGCCGCGCTGCTGATCCTCTCCAACATCCCCTTCGCGATGGTCGGCGGGCTGATCTCGCTGTGGCTGTCGGGCGAGTATCTCTCGGTCCCGGCGTCGGTGGGGTTCATCGCCCTGCTCGGCATCGCCGTGCTCAATGGGTTGGTGCTGGTGGCCTATTTCCGCCAGTTGCGCGCCGACGGGGTGGGTATGGCCGAGACCGTGCGCCTGGGCGCGCAGCGTCGGCTGCGACCGGTGCTGATGACTGCCGGCATCACGGCCTTCGGCCTCGTCCCCCTGCTGTTCGCCAGCGGGCCGGGGTCCGAGATCCAGCGGCCGCTCGCGATCGTGGTGATCGGCGGCCTCATTACCTCCACTTTGCTGACGCTGGTCCTGCTGCCGATCCTGTTCGAGCGCTTCGGGGAAAGCGCCGGGGAGGCCGCTAATGCCTGACCTGCTGTTCACCCTCCATTGCGCCACCCGCGATACCGAGCTTCTCGTGGACGCGATCCGCGCCGTCTCCCCCACGCCAATCCATGTCCGCGGGGAAGCTGTGCGAGGTCGCGATTTTGGCGATGCGGGAACCGCCGAGCGCGTGTCGGGCGAATTGAAGCGTTCGACGCTCGAACTGATCGTGAGCGCGGACGCGGTGCCCGACCTGCTCCGCACCGTAAAAGACGCGCGGCGCGATCTGCCGGTCCGGTGGCGCACGACGCCCCTGCTCGATCATGGAAGGATCGCCTGATGCGGATCGTACTCGCCGCTCTCGGCCTTCTGACGACCGCGCCTGCCCTGGCCCAGCATACCGATCTGCCGCCTGCCGACAAGGTCAACGAAGCGCTCGACAATCACCCCAGCGTCGCCGCCGCAATTGCGCGCGTCGAAGCCGCACGGGCACGCGGCGATATGCTGCGCAAAGGCCCCCACGAAGTGACGGTGAGCGGCAGCTACATTCGCCGAACCGTCGATCGCGAAGGCGGGTTCGACGAATTCGATACGACAATCAGCCGCCCATTCCGCCTGCCGGGCAAGGCCGCGCTCGACCGCGAAGCCGGTGCGCTCGGCATTGAGGTCGCGGAAAACCAGATGGAGGATGTCCGCCATCAAACCGCGCTGCTGCTGGCCGGCTATTGGCACGACTGGCTCACTGCGGGAAGCCATTATCGCAACGATCTCGACAGCGTCCGCGGGCTGGAGGAGGCAATCGCCGCCATAAAGCGGCGGGTCACGCTGCGAGACGCCGCCCAACTCGACCTCGACCAGGCGCAGGCGGCGCTGGCTCAGGCGCGCGCGCAGGCCGCATCGTCACTCTCGCTGCGCGAACAGGCGCGCGTGACCTTCGCAGCGTCCTTTCCGGAAATCCCGCTCCCCTCCGAACCACCAGAACTGGCCGACCCCATGCTGCCCGCCCAGGGGCTGGAAGCGATGCGCGACCTGGTAATCGAGCGCAGTCACGAGATCCGCGCCGCCGACAAGGAAGCGCAGCGTCTGAACGTGACTTCGCGTCGGGTGCGAGCGGATCGCATCGCAGACCCGAGCTTCGGCGTCCGCCTGTTCAGCGAGCGCGGCGGCGCGGAAGCCGGCGCGGGCGTGGTGGCTTTAATCCCGCTCGGCGGTGGCTATCGCAGAGCCGCAGCCGATCAGGCGTCAGCCGAGGCCAATGCCGCGCGCATGGAACTCGCGGCCGTGCAGCGCAGCATCGAGGCGACCGCCAATGCCGACCTTTCCAACGCGCACACCCGGCTCGATGCCTGGCGCAATGCCGACGCTTCGGCGCGCAGCGCCGGCGACGCCGCCGAAAGGACGGTGCGCGGTTACCAACTCGGGCAGATCGACCTCTCCGATATGCTCTATGCCCGCCGGCAGGCCAATGACGCGCGCCGAATGGAAATCGAGGCGCGCTCCGAAGCCGATCGTGCTCTGCTCAAGATCCAGATCGATTCCCACAGCATCTGGGCACCAGATGAAGCGGGGCACGACTAGCTAACATACGGCAAGCAAACATTCTCGACATGAAACGAGCCTGCACTTAGAGGATGCTGCGTGACCGAAGCTCGCAAATTCCTTGTCCGGCACCATTGGCTGTGCGCGCTCCTGCTAGGCGCTGCGCTGCTCGTGAAGGCGTTGGTGCCGGCGGGTTTCATGCCGGTCGTCTCGAATGGCGTGATCCTGGTCCAGCTGTGCTCGGGGCAAGGGCCTCAGAAGATCGCAATCAAGTTGCCGAGCAAAGGCGGCGAGCAGGACCATGACGAGCACAAGAAGGCGGAAGCGCCTTGCGCCTTTACCGGCCTGTCCTCGCCATCGCTCGCGGCCGTCGATGCGCTGCTCCTAGCCGTCGCCCTCGCCTTCATCCTCGCAACGGTTTTTCGGCGTCCAAACCGCCTAGTCCTCCGGCGCGGCACCTATCTGCGCCCGCCGGCGATCGGTCCTCCCACCACCTGATTCCTTCGACATTCCCCGTTGATGGGCGCCCCTCGCCGGGGCGCCGCATGTGAATCAGGATTCCGACATGACGATTATGCTTGATTCCGCGCATTGCGCGGCAACCACCATGCCTGCCTTCGCTCGCTCCACCAGCAAGCAACCAACTTTCAAGGTTCGCCTCGCCGGGAGCTTCGCTTTTCCCGCACTCGTCGCTGTGCTGGCGGGCGCCCCCATCTCGCGAGCCTTCGCCCAGGACGGGACGCCGCTGCCAGAGGTCGACGTTAGCTCGGCGAGCGAGGCGGGGTCGACGGTTTCGGGTGAGCGGCTTTCCCCCTCGCGCCTGCGCGACCTTCAGGTCGGCTCGAGCGATACCGCAGCGATCCTGCAAAGCGTACCCGGCGTCAGCGGCTATGGGGCCGGGGGCTTCTCGACCTTGCCGGTGATCCGGGGCCTTGAAGCGCAGCGCTTGACCGTGCTGGTCGACGGCGTGGCGATTGCCTCGGCCTGTCCGAACGATATGAATCCGCCCCTGTCCTACACCGATCCGCAAACCGTGAGCGCGATCGACGTCATTACCGGCGTTTCGCCAGTCAGCTATGGCGGCGACAGCATCGGCGGGATCATTCGCGTCGAGAGCGCTCCGCCCCGCTTTGCTAAGCAAGGGGAAACGCTGCTGACCGGCGAAACCTCGGCCTTCTATCGCAGCAATGGCGACGGGTTCGGCGGCGCCCTGTCAGTGACGGCCGCGAGCGACAAGGTCAGCCTGACTTACAATGGCTCCTACACTCAAGCCGACAATTTCAAGGGCGGCGGCTCGCTGGGCGTCGTGCGATCCAGCGAATATGCCAAGACCGACCACAGCCTCAATCTCGCAGCGCAAGTCAGCAACGGCCTGATCGAGCTGAAAGGCGGCTATCATTTCGCGCCCTATGAGGGTTTCCCGAACCAATATATGGACATGACGTCCAACAAGTCGTGGTTCCTGAACGGCCATTATGCCGGCGTCTTCGATTGGGGCAATCTCGATGTGCGGGCGAGCTGGCGCGACACCGACCACGTCATGAACTTCCTCGCCGACAAGGGCGGGACCGCGACCGGCGGGATGCCGATGAACACGGAGGTCCACAGCGCGAGCTATACCGTCCAGGCGGATATATTGCTCGGCGGCGGCACGCTGCGCCTGGGCAGCGAATTCCAGCATCAATGGCTCAACGACTATTGGCCGCCCGTTGTGGGCAATATGATGATGGGGCCGAATGCGTTCATCAACGTCAACGGGGCCAAGCGCGATCGGCTCGGCACCTTCCTCGAGTGGGAAACGCGCTGGGATAGCGGTTTCTCCCTCATCGCCGGCATCCGTAACGATCAGGTCTGGATGAACACCGGCAAGGTCGCGCCCTATGGCACCGGCATGATGCAGATGGCCGATGTCATGGCGGCAGCGGCGTTCAACAAGGCCGACCGCAAGCGCCACGACAGCAATTGGAGCGGCAGCCTGCTGGTCCGCTACGCGCTTTCGGACGGGGCGGATATCGAGATCGGCTATGCCCGCAAGGTTCGCTCGCCCAATATCTACGAGCGCTATAGCTGGGGCCGGGGCAGCATGGCGAGCCGCATGATCGGGTGGTTCGGCGACGGGAACGGCTATGTCGGCAACCTCGACCTTCGCCCCGAAAAGGCCGATACGCTGAGCGCCGCCCTGGCCATTTCCGGAGGCGGCAAGGATGGCTGGTCGTTCAAGATCGCGCCCTATTACACCCATGTCGACGAATATATCGACGCCTTTAAGCTGGCGGACTTCACCGACATGATGGGCAGTCCGACCGGGTTCGTTCAATTGCAGTTCGCCAACCAGAAGGCAGAGATCTACGGCATCGACATATCGGGCGCCGTGCCGCTATGGTCATCGTCGTCGGCCGGCACCGCGCGTCTGACCGCGCGCGCGAGCTGGCTGCACGGCCAGAATCTGACCGACCACGCACCGCTCTATCACCAGATGCCGTTCAATGCGGCGCTGAGCCTCGAGCATCGGATCGGCGGCCTCGAAACCCGGATTGACCTCGACATCGTGACGGAAAAGGATCGCGCCGATCCGACCCGCAACGAACCGCGGACGGGCAGCTACGCGCTGCTCAATGTCCAGCTCGCCTATCGCATCGACAAGGTTCGCCTGACGCTCGGCGCCGACAATCTGTTCGACAAGGCCTATTATGCTCCGCTTAGCGGCATGTCGCTCGGCGATCTGAAGGCGACCGGCGTGCGCCGCCCGGTTCCGGGCCGGGGGCGATCGGTCAACGCCGGGATCACGATTGCGTTTTGAGCGCCCATGCTCCCGAACTCGCACGACATGAACGAGGAGCCGAGGGCAGGCTATGGCCAGCCCTCGGCCTGGTCGCAGCGCCTGGGCGCGGGCCTTGCCGCCGCGTCATGCTGCCTGCTGGTGCTAGTGGCGCTCAATGCCAATCTATCGGGACGGCTGCGAATGACGCAGCCTGTGCAGGTGAGCCGCTTCCGGTTGTTTACCCCGTCGCCACCGTCACCACCGCCTTCAACGTTGTCGCGATCGCGGACAGACGAGGCCCGCCTATCGCCGGAGCGGCGCCCTGCGCACCCGCCCGAGCTGGCTACGACGGGAGAAAGAGGCGGACCAGCTTCGTCGCCTATACCCGCTGCTCCAGCAATCGCCTCTCCGTTCGCTGTCGCGCCGGTAAGCAGACCGCCCGCGCCGGAACCCGAGGTCGCGCCGCCGCAAGCCCAGGATGATAAGAAACAGTCCGCGCTTGCGGCCTATCAGCGCCAGCTCTGGGCGCGAATAGCCGCGCGCAAGCCCGCGGGGATCCACCTCGACGGGGTCGCAACGGTCCGCTTCATCGTCGGGGCTGACGGCGCGCTGATTGCCGTCGAGCTGGCCGGCAGCAGCGGGAATGCCGCGCTCGATCGCCTGGCGCTCCGCACGGTGCGCAATGCTGCTCCTTTTCCAACACCGCCTATGGGCGTGGAAAGCGAGCAGTTGGTCTTTACGATACCATTCAGCTTTCATTGAGGCCGCATGGCGGACGAGGATGGCTCGATCGTCAATAGGGCGACGCGCACACGTTCCAGAAACAAAACACGGTGATCGTCGCGAGCCTTGATGGCAGCCTGCGCCTCATCGACAAGAGCCTGTCCGGCACGTTGCCCATGCGTCTCGATCAGTGCGAGCGCCGCCGCTATTTCCTCGGAATTGGCAGCGTCACCATCGGATGAACCTTTCCCCGGAAGCCGAAGCGATAGCTTCTTGCGCGCCATATTATCACCCTTTTCTTGAATGCTCTCAGGCCCGTGCGCTCACCAGCCAGGCCTTCGCCCCCATATGAACGCCATTCTCATCGCAATGGCGCTCGAACAGCTCGACAAGATGCTGGTGAATGGCCTTGCGTACCTCTGCCCCGTTCTGTCGAACAAGATCGCCGATCTGCATCCCCTCAAGCACGAAGCGAGCGGCGCTCTCGGGATCACTGCCGGGGCCGCCCACGCGCTGCTCACCTGTCCAGGCATCGAATCTGACCTCGCAGAAACCCGCGCTTTGGAGAAGGTCGATCACATAGTCCTGCTCGCCGAGCGCGAATGGTCCCGGCGCGCGCGACTGCGGCGTCGGCAGGTCCATATGCTCCTTGATGATGCCCATGACACTAAGCTGCCACGGATTGTCAGCGATGGACGCCCAGACAGCGATGTCGAGCCGCCCGCCATCGCGCAACATCCGGCGCAGATTGGCGAAAGCGGGATAAGGCTCAGCGAAGAACATCGAACCGAAGCGCGAGAACAGCCGATCGAACGGCGCTTCCTCCAGCATCGTCGTCGCGGCATCGCCCTGCTCGAAGCGGATATTGGCAAGGCCCGCGCGCTGTGCCCGTTCCCTGGCCATCCCCACCAGATCGGGTGAGATGTCGAGGCCGAGCGCAAATCCGGTGTTGCCGACGGCCGTGGCGATCTGCCGCGTGGTCCAGCCACCGCCGCATCCGACATCGACCACCGTTTCGCCGGCGTTGTATGCGGCCTGGGCAAGCAACGCCCTGCCGATCGGCTCGATCATGCTTTCGAAGCGGTCGAGCTGGGCGAGCCAACGCATGCCCGCCTGGCCGGCCCAATCGTGCGCGGCCAAACCTTCCCTGTTCTCGCCAGCATCGTTCATCGATGTACTCCCATCGTCGTTTCAAGAATCAGCCCAGGATCGCGGCGGTACTTTGCCACAGCATGTAGGCGGCAACCGCAAAGATCAGCAGTGCGAATATCGTATTGAGCGCCCCCTTGTGCGCCGACAGCCGCCGAGAGAGCGCCGCGCCCACAAGGCCGCCGATGACGCCGCCGGCGATGAACGCCGCAGCAAGCCCCCAATCAACCAAGCCGGAAAGGGCATAGTTGAGCGCGGCCGTCAGACCAAAAGCGGTGACGGCGACCAGCGACGATCCGACGGCGTTGCGCATCGGCATCCCGGTCGAAGCCATCAGTCCCGGCACGATCAGGAAGCCCCCGCCGATGCCGAAGAACCCGGAAAAGAGACCAGTGGCGGCCCCATAACCGATCACCTTGGGCGCATTCTCGCGCCGGCATTGGACATCGGGATTGCCGGGATCGCCCCGGCTTTTTAGCATCAGCCCGCCAACCAGGACCATCAGCAGAGCGAACAGGAACAGCAGCTTCTGTCCATCGAACGCTTTACCGAGTGTCGATCCGGCATAGGCGCCGGCGACACCAGCAGCGGCGAACATGCCGGCGCAACGCCATTTGATCGTCCGCTGGCGCGCGTGGGGAACGAGATTGGCCCCGGCATTGGCGGCGACCGCCAGCGCGCTGGTGCCGATCGCGACATGCGGCGAGGCGACGCCGACCAGATAGACCATGAGCGGGACGGCGAGGATTGAGCCCCCACCGCCCACCAGCCCCAGCGTGAATCCGACGAGCGAGCCCGATCCGGCACCAAGCAGATATTGGATGGATTCGAGTGCCATGGCCTTACAGCGCGTTTATCGGCAGCTTGAGGTAGCGCATGCCATTGTCTTCCGGCTCGGGCAGGTGGCCGCCGCGCATGTTGACCTGGATGGACGGCAGAATGAGGCGCGGCATCCCGAGCGTCGCATCGCGCGCCTCGCGCATGGCGACGAACTGGTCCTCGCTCACCCCGTCGCGAACATGGACATTATGCTCTCGCTCCTCGCCGACCGACGTTTCCCAGGCATAGGTGTCGCGCCCGGGGGCCTTGTAGTCGTGGCAAAGATGAAGGCCGGTCTGATCGGGGAGCGACAGCAGGCGGCGGATCGACCGATAAAGCGTGCGCGCATCGCCGCCCGGGAAGTCGGCGCGGGCCGTGCCGTAGTCGGGCATGAACAGCGTGTCGCCGATGAACGCCGCATCGCCGATCACATAGGTCATGTCGGCGGGCGTATGGCCCGGCACATGCAGCGCGATCGCCTCGATCGAGCCGACCCTGAAACGGTCGCCGTCATCGAACAGCCGGTCGAACTGCGAGCCGTCGCGAGCAAAGCGCGTTCCCTCGTTGAAGATCTTGCCGAAGACCTCCTGCACGGTGAGAATATGGCGACCGATCGCCAGCGTGCCGCCCAGCTTCTCCTGAAGATAGGGCGCGGCCGACAGATGGTCGGCATGGGCGTGCGTCTCCAGCAGCCATTCGACCTCGAGCCCTTCGCTCCGGATATAGTCGATCACCTTGTCGGCCGACGCGAAGGAGGTGCGCCCCGAAGCCGGATCGAAATCGAGCACGCTATCGATGATCGCGGCCTTGGCCGTGGCGGGATCTGAGATGACGTGGGTCACGGTAAACGTGTCCTCGTCGAAGAAGCTGCGGATGACGGCGGGCCGCGCATTGCTCGCGGCCTCGACGATGCGGGTGGCTTCACGGATTTGCGGGTCGGCCATGGCCTTGTCCTTTCCTGTCTGGCCCGGCGTACCGGCTTCGCACTTGGGACGCGAAGCCGGCCCAGCTGCCTCAGAGGGTCTTCTTGCTGAAATACCAATCGGTGTAGTCGTAGCCTTCGTCCTTGCGGGCCCTGGCGGCTTCGGCCGTCGCGGGCGGCGGCACGATCACCGGCTCGCCGGGCTGCCAGTTTTCAGGCGTCGCCACCTTGTTGGCGTCGGACGTCTGGAGCGCGGTGAGCAGGCGGACGAATTCATCGACCGAGCGGCCGTTCGACATCGGATAATAGACCATCGCGCGGACAATGCCTTCGGGGTCGATGATGAAGGTGGCGCGAACGGCCGAGGTGTCCGAGGCACCGGGATGGATCATGCCGAAGGCCTTGGCGACGTTCATCGACAGATCGTCGATAATCGGGAACGGGATCTCGACGCCGAACTTCTCCTCGATGCTGCGCATCCAGGCGATGTGCGAATGCACCGAGTCGATGGAGAGGCCCAGCAACTCGCAGTTGAGCGCCTTGAAGCGGTCGGCGGCCTTGGCGAAGCCCATGAATTCGGTCGTGCAGACCGGCGTGAAGTCGGCGGGGTGGGAAAAGAGAACGAGCCACTTGCCCTTGTAATCGTCGAGCGAGCGTTCGCCGTGGGTCGTCTTGGCCTTGAAGGGAGGCGCCGGTTCGTTGATCCGCGGCATGGAGGGAGTGACCTGGTCTGTCATTTTATCGTCTCCTATGACTGAGTGAGTGACAGACATTGAATACACATTTCTATTAATCGTGATAACACGATAAATCTAATTCCTTTGATCGGATTTTTCAATCACTTCTGCAATCGGCCGAATTAGGCCGGATTCGCAGCGCACGGGACCAGAGGCGCGAACACGTCAAAGCATCGTTTATGCTAAGTATGGGGTCATCACACCCCGAATCAGGCGGTGACGAGCGCCTGCCTTGTCCAGGCGACGAGTCGCGCACGGTCCATCGCCCCGGCCTGTCGGGCGACCTCGCGGCCACCCCTGAACAGGATCAGCGTCGGAATCGACTGAATGCGGTAGCGCCCGGCAATACCCTGCTCAGCTTCGGTATCGACCTTCAGGAGCCGGACATGCGGCTCCAGCTCCGCAGCGGCCGCCTTGAACGCCGGCGCCATGGCGCGGCAAGGTCCGCACCAACTCGCCCAGAAATCGACGAGAACCGGCAGGCTTCCGCGACCTACATGCCGATCGAATGCCGCCTGGTCGACATCGACCGGCTGTCCCTGGAAAAGCGGCATTCCGCATTTCCCGCAAATTGGCGCCGCGCCGATCTTCGCTGCAGGAACGCGGTTGATGCTCGCGCAAACCGGGCAGGCTACCAGCGGGACATCGGACATGCGCTTCTCTCCTGTGGAACGCCAATACCGCTTAATCGTTTACCCGCATGATGTAACCGTGTAAGGGAGAGGGTTCAAGACTTGCCTCTCTGCAGGAGTGAGAAAGTTGAACTCGAACGCAGACGACAATGCCGTGTGCTCCCCTATCCAGATCGGCGATCCCGCGCCTGATTTCCGCGCCCGCACGACGATGGGCGACATGACCCTGTCCGGCCATCGCGGCCGCTGGGTACTGCTGTTCTCTCATCCCGCCGATTTTACGCCGGTTTGCACCAGTGAATTCGTCGCCCTCTCGCGCGCCAGCGATCGGTTCAAGGCGCTCGGCTGCGACCTGGTCGCGGTGTCGGTCGACAGCCTCTATTCCCATCTCGGATGGATCAGGGCGATCCGCGAGCATTTCGGCGTGACCATCGCTTTCCCGATCGTCGAAGATCCCTCGATGGTGATCGGCCGCGCCTATGGAATGCTCGCGGACAACGCCCCCGACGCGGCCACGCTGCGCTCGACCTTCTTCATCGACCCCGAAGGCATTGTCCGCGCCAAGCTCTGCTATCCAGCCACCATCGGGCGATCGGTGGAGGAGCTGCTTCGAGTCCTGACCGCGCTGCAACGGGTCGACAACGACAACATAGTGACCCCCGAAGGCTGGCATCCCGGCGATGACGTGCTTCTTCCGCCCTATCAGGACCAGCACGGTGCGCTCGATGCGGCGGGCGATGGCTGCTGGTTCCACCGCACGCAGCCCGACAAGCATGGGAAGACAGGCAAGTGATGACTTTCACCGATACGCAGCTTGAAGAGGCTGCCAGCGTCCTCAAGGCGATCGCCCATGACGTCCGCCTGAAGCTCCTGCGGACGCTCCTCGAACATGGCGAGAAGTCTGTAGGCGAACTCGAAGCCCTCACCGGCATCGGTCAACCGGGCCTGTCCCAACAACTCGCAATTTTGCGCAAGGCGGAACTGGTTCAGACGCGCCGCGATGCGAAACTCGTTTTCTATAGCATCGTATCGGCCAATATGGAGGGAACAGCGAAATTGCTATGCGCTCTAGCGGGAACTCCGATAAATAGAGGAGACACTGCCGCGAAAACAAAGCGACCTTTTCCCCAGGGATCGGTCGCTACCTTCGCCAAGATTTTGTGACGATATTGTCCTGGACGATGTCTTCCAAGAAAGTTCTGAACATCATCGCTGCAACGTTAGAGAGCATTTCGAGGCTTGTGGAATACCATAACTGCAAGCATTCGCCGTAAGCGCCTCGCCTGATCCGCTCCAGCGCCCGGCTCATGGGAGCAATTTCGCGGTCAAGAAGCGAGGTCTGGCCTTCGAGGGCGGCATCGTCCTCCATTTTCCCTGCTTGAGCTCAACCAGTTCGCGGACGTCGCCCACGTCCTTGCAAGAACTCCATGGAATCAATCTCAGCGCCACTATCGATCCGGGCTTCACCGATCAAATTCGGAACCATACGTAAGGACAGACGAAGATCGGCGAGTTTACAGATGATTGGCCTGCGACCCGCGCATAACCAGCCTATTGGACCGCCGGCGAGAGAATGAGAGGACCGATGAGTAGCGTACCCACCATAACCTTCCACGGCGCTGCCGGCACAGTCACTGGTTCCTGCATGGAACTACGCCATGGCGGAAAGACGATCCTCATAGATTGCGGCTTGTTCCAGGGATCCCGGACGCTGGAAACACTCAATCGCGACCCCTTCGCGTTCGACGTGCGCAAGATCGACGCCGTTGTCCTGACGCACGCGCATATCGACCATAGCGGCCTGCTGCCCAGGCTCACGGCGGAAGGGTATCGCGGGCCGATCTTCGCGACACCGCAAACCCGCGACCTTCTGTATTACATGCTGCCCGACGCCGGACGAATTCAGGAGGGCGATGCGGAGCGCCGCAATCGACGGCAGGATCGCCGGGACGAGGAGCCGATCGAACCGATCTATACCGAAGCGGATTCCAAAGCGGCCTATGAACAGGTCGAGACAGTAGCGCTGCACGACTGGTTCGCACCTGCCGCCGGTTTTCGGGCGCGCTTGTGGAATGCGGGCCATATCCTGGGTTCCACATCCGTGGAGATCGAGGTCGGTGGCGTGCACTTGCTCTTCTCCGGCGACCTGGGTCCAGACCACAAGGCCTTTCATGCCGATCCCGAGGGTCCGGCAGGACTCGATCATGTGTTCTGCGAGAGCACCTATGGCGACCGCGTCCGCGAGGACGTGACGATCGAGCAGCGCCGGACTTTGCTGGAAGCCGAGATCAATGCAGCGCTTACGCGCGGCGGCAACCTCGTCATTCCCGTTTTCGCGCTCGAACGCACCCAGGAATTGCTCCTCGATATCGCGACCCTGATCAACACCGGACGCCTGGCGCATCCGCAGGTGTTCATCGATTCGCCACTTGCGACCCGCGCGACAGAGGTGTTCGCCAAACATGCCGGGGAACTCGAAGACATGGGCTCGGGTGAAATCTTCCGTCACCCCTCGTTCCACTACACTGCCAGCACGATGGAATCGATGCGGCTCAACGACATGTCCGGAGCCATCATCATGGCGGCATCCGGCATGTGCGAAGCGGGACGCATCCGTCACCATCTGCGGTACAATCTCGGCCGCCGTGAATCGACGATCCTGTTCGTCGGTTTCCAGGCCGCAGGCACCCTTGGCCGGACAATCCTCGATGGCGCGAACCGCGTGCGCATCTGGGGGCAGGACGTCGCGGTGCGCGCGCAGATCCGGCGGATCGACACTTATTCGGCGCATGCCGACCAGAAGGATCTGCAGCGCTGGATAAGGGCGCGGAAGCCGATCGATGGCAGCCTGTTCCTGGGACACGGCGAAGAGGGCTCGATCGAGACGTTCCGCCGCCTGATGCAGGCGGACGATGCCGCGGCATCGATTGTCACGCCGAAGATCGGGGAAACCTATTCACTGCCGTCACGCGCCCCGTCCAAGCGCCTGAAGACCGGAAAGCCGGAACTACAGGAGGCTGTCGGCCGCGATTGGCAGAATGACTATGCGGATTTTTCGACCCATCTGAAAAAAGAACTGCAGAATATCGAGAGCGCGTCGGGCCGGCGCGAGGCACTCGCCCGCATGGCCGAGATTCTGCATTCCTATCAGGCCTATCGCGAGCATCGTAAGAGCCGATCGAGCTGATCGGCGAAAACAAAGTGACCAGCCCCAGACATAAACGGGTGCGGCCACCCGCGAATTCGCTATATATCATAGTTTCATCAAAGGAGTAATTATGTCGAATACCCCCCACACCCTGAGCGAGGAATTCCCCGGTCAGATGGACAAGATTCACGCCTTGAAGGCTTCGGACTCTCGCTTCGCGCAGCTTCTTCTCGATTATGATGTCGTGAATGACGAAATCCACGTGGCTGAAACCAATATCGAACCGACCTCGCAAGATCACGAGACCGAACTTCGCAAGCGCCGCCTCGCGATCAAGGATCAGATCGCCGAAGCCCTGTCGCAGGCCGCCTGATCTGCCCAAGGGCCGGATGCCGCGCGTTCGGCCCTTACGACAATAGCCGGCCATGGCTCTGCGTCGCCACAAATTCACGGCCAGCAACGAAAGCGCGCATCCCCGCTCAGGAATGGACCTGAACCAGCTTCGAACCAGTCACGAGCTGCCCGCTCATCGCTCCTAGCGAAACACCATGAGCGCGGCGATACCGGCAGCAGATGCCAGAACTGATGCGAAGAGTGGGCCGGACGCCTTCCAGCCTTGCTTTGATGGCCCTGCCAGTACCAGCGTGAGTACAGCCTTCCACATCGTGTTGGCGAGCACGGGCACCGCAAGCACCAGTCCGGCCGTGTCGGGTTTCAGCATATCCTCAGGCAGCCCCGCGAGCGTGAGTACGGCTGCGTCCACATCCCACATGCCCGTAAGGCCAAGCACAACGACAATGCCCTGATCGCCGAACCGCGCGAGCGCCCAACGTGCCGGGACAGCAATCAACGCAACCGCGCCCGCCAGCAGAAGCGCCGGCCCGAAATCCAGCGGATTGCCCAGCTTCACCTCGCTGGCGCCATCACCATCCACCTTGGAGCGTAGCGCCAGAAGGGTTGTCAGACCGCCGACGACGAAAGCCGGAACCATTGCAAGCGCGAGCGATGTGCTGGCGTAGGGGATGAGGGTAAAAGAGAGTATCTGGACGCGCGCGAACATCACGAGCGAGGCGAGCGCAATACCAGCAATCAAGGGGCCTTGCGGACCATCATTGGCGCGCAAACGCCGGGCATAGGCAACAGTGACCGCCGTGGACGATACCAATGCCCCGAACAAAGCGGTTATCATGACCCCCTTGTCCGCGCCGAGCCGACGACTGGCGACATAGCCGGCGAAGGAGAGTCCGAGCACGACGACGACGACCATCCAGATTTGCCGCGGGTTCCAGGCCTCAAAGGGGCCGTAGCTCGCATCCGGCAGCAGCGGCAGGATGACCAACGCGACGATCGCGAACGTGGCGATCGATTCGACCTCCTTGTGGCTCATCCCTTTGAGCATGGCGTGGGATTGCTGCCTGAGCGTCAGGATCAAGGTGGTTACCGCCGCGACGGCCAGCGTCTCGCTCACCAGGCCCTGCCCGGCCATATATCCCAAGGCGAAGGTGATAATGCCGACCAACGTATTGGTGATGGACAGGCTGGCCGTGCGGGCTTGTTCGCTGCGATATCCAAGAACCAGGCTGGCAGTGACCGCCAGCCCGATTACCGCCGCAAGGCTTTCGGGCATATGGCTGGCAAGGCCGCCGGCAAGACCGAGCAGGCCAAAGGTGCGCAAACCGCTGACCCGGCTGCCATCCGCTGCCTCGCGCTGCCGCCAGCCTCGCTCGATACCGATCAGCACGCCTACCGCGAGCGCCGCAGCAAGCGAACGAAGCAGTTCCATATCAAGCGATATCAAATGATCACTCCACGGCAAGGTAATCGATCGGGAACGGTAGTATGAACGCGGCAGATAGGCTCCTCCTTATGCGCGACGTGGATTGAATGGATTTGATTACGCGCGCCAAATCGATCCGCCCCCAGGCCAGCTACAGATATCCCTATATTAGCGGCGATCCTTCAAGTTGATTGTTCGACCCTTGCCGACGAGACTCAAGAAAATCGGTCGATGACTCACCACCACGACTCCGGTCCCTGTCTCGCGAAGCCACGCGTCGAGGTGGCCCGCAAGCCGCGCCTCCGTCGCCATGTCCAACCCCTCGCTCGGCTCGTCGAGCAGCAGCCACGGCCTGCCGGCAAGCAAGGCGCGGGCGATCGACAACCGCTTGCGCTGGCCGCCCGACAACCGCGCTCCGCCGTCGCCGACCCATTGGTCAAGCCCATGCGGCATCGCGCGAATATCGACAGCGAGGCAGGCGACTTCCAGCGCCGCCCAAAGCCGTTCGTCGCTGAGGCCGGGGCGCGCCACACGCAAATTGTCGCGGATGGTTCCCGACAGGAGCTGGGCATCCTGGGGCGAGAGCGCGAATGCCGCTCGCACGTCCTCGGACGGCAGGGAAGCAAGAAGCTGGTCATCAAGAGCAATGCCGCAATGCTCGCCAGCGGGCCGAATACCAGCGAGCGTTTCCAGAAGGCTGGTCTTGCCGCTGCCGGATTTGCCTGAAATCCCCAAGCGCTCGCCCGCCATGATCCGGATATTCATGCCGTCCCGGTCAAAGGCAATGGTCCGCGCGGGCGCCATGGATGCCGTCGCCTTTCGGACAGGCGCAGACGGTTGACCCGCCATGCCCTCCAATCGCGAGAGGGCGGCCGCGACCAGCGCGCCGCGCGACACCCCGCGCACATAGCCGGAAAGCGCTTCGATCGCGCCCGCCGCCGCCAGCACGGCAAGGACCGTCACCGGCAGGGAGGCATGGGAGAAGATCAGCATCGCGCCCATGGCGATGCCCCCACCCAACACGAGGCCCGCATCGATGATCGCTTCGCCGCGCGCGAACCGAGGTCGCGCGCTGTCCAACTCGGCCGTCTCGACCGCGAGGCTTCGCCCGATCGCCGGAGCGAGATCGTAGGCAAGGATTTCGGGCGAAGCGGCGGCATAGTCCACCATGCTCGCCTTGAGCCGCGCCAGCGCCTCCGCCATATCGGTCGCGGCGCTCGCCAGCAGGCGGGGGGTCGCCAGATGCGCCCAGAGGACAAGACCGGCAAGCAACGCCAGCAAGGCAAGGCTCGTCCAGGGGCTGGCCAGCCACGCAAGGGCAAGGCCGATGGCAGCGCCGGCGAACGCGGCGGGCAATGCCGGCTTACGGACCAGATTGTCCTCCAGCGCGCCGATGTCCTGCACGAGCCGCGTCACGGCATCGCCCGCCGATACGGCCCGCACGTCGCGCACCGACAGGATGCGGTCGAACAGGCGCGCGCGAACCGCGGCGAGCGCCATCAAGGCCGCGCGGTGGCCATAGAGCCGTTCGCCGTAACGCGCCGTCGTCCTTACGATCGCGAGCAGCCTGATCATCGCGCTCGGCACCAGGTAGTTGAAACCCTGCGCGGCCAACACGCCGCCCAGCCCGGCCAGTGCCGCGCCGGTGATGAACCATCCAGACAGGCCCAGCAGCAGGACCGCGGCGATTGTCGCAGCGGAGGCAAGCAAGCCCGCGATTCGGAAGGCGCGGCGTTCGGGGCCGATAGCTTCAGCGAGCAGCAGGTCCATATCCGCGCGGCTCATGAAAGCACCATTTCTTTGGTGGCGATCGCGGCCAGCTCGGCGCTGTGCGTCACTATCAGGACCGTGCGGCCCTTTGCGGCGGACGCCAGTATCCCGGCGATGTCGGCCGCCGATCCCGCGTCGAGATCCGCGGTCGGTTCGTCGAGCAGCCAGAGCGGCGCGTCCTTGAGCAACACGCGCGCGATGCCGACGCGCCGGCGTTCCCCACCGGACAGGCCCGACCCGCGATGATCGAGCGGCAAGGCCAATCCCTGTCCGCGCGCTTCGATCATCGGCCCAAGGCCTGCCAGATGGGCCACGGCTTCGACTGCCGCATCGTCGGCATCGGGACGCGCAAGACGGATATTGTCGGCCAGCGTGCCCGGGACGAACGCAACCGTCTGGCCCGCCCAGCCGACATGGCCGGGAAGCGCAACCTCGGCCGCATCCCGGCCGTCAACCAGAATCCGTCCCCCACCAATGGGGGCCAGCCCCAGCAGCGCATGGAGCAGGCTCGATTTGCCGACCCCGGTGCTTCCGCGCAGGGCAAGGCTGGTGCCCGCCGGGATATCCAGCGTGAAGGGACCGATGGCCGTCTCGCCATAGTCGATCACCACGCCGTCAAAGCGCAGCGCTGGCGGCCCTTCGATCGCGGGTTTCGGCGCGGGCGGAGAAGCGGGCGCGAGCGCTTCAAGGCGTTCCACCGCAGCCTCCCCGACCTGCTTGTCGTGATAGGCGGCGGCAAGGCGGCGCATGGGAAGATAGAATTCCGGCGCGAGGACAAGAACAAACAGGGCTTGGCCCAGGGTCAGCTTTTCGGGAGCCGGAAAGGGCAGGATGCCGAGCAGGTTGAAGCCGCAATAGAGCGCGACCAGCGCCACCGACAGCGCCGCGAAGAACTCGATGATCGCGCTCGACACGAAGGCGACCTTGAGCACATCGATCGTGCGCGCGGCGACCTCGCGGGTAGCGTCGGCAAGGTGGCGGCCGATACGGTCCTGCGCGGCGAAGGCGACGATCACCGGGAGCGCGCGCACCCGGTCGACGAACAGGCCCGACAGGCGACTCAGCGCATCGAGCTGGCGCGCGGCGGCCCGCGCGGCCGCCGTTCCTGCGAGCGCCATGCCCATGGCAAAGGGAATCAGCGTCGCGAGCATGATCACGCCGGCGACCCAGCTCCCAAATACGGCAGCAATCGCGATTATGAGCGGGGACAGGACCGCGGCGCGGCGCAGCGGCAGGAAGCGGGCATGGAAGCCGCCCAGGTCCTCGATCCGGTCGACGGCATCGGCGACCGCCTCGCCCAGCATCCGGCGATCCCCCGGCGCGGCGACGAGAATGCCTGGATACACCCGCTGGCGCCAGTTCGTCTTGACGCGCATAGCAGCCGCTTCGCCGGCGTTGGTCGCACCGATCTGCATCCCGGCGCGAAGCAGGGCGGCGGCTATCAGTCCGCCCGCGGCAAGCGCAAGATGGCCCTGCCCCGCCCCTTGCTCCATTGATGCCACGGCTCCGGCCAGCGCCGCCGCCATGAGGATCGCCGCGCCGCTGTCGCCGATCCAGAAAAGGGCCGCAGCCTGTCTATCTAACGGGTTGCTCATATACTCAATTACGAGTAACGAATAATCATAATCTTTTCAACCGACTCAGGACACCCATGGAAGCCGGGCCGGAACGCAAGGAGTCTTGCCATGGACATGGCTGTGATCGAGCTTTCACGCCTCCAATTCGCCCTGACGGCTCTCTACCATTTCCTGTTCGTCCCCCTGACGCTCGGCCTCTCCTTCATCCTCGTCATCATGGAGAGCATCTATGTGATGACGGGCCGTGAGATCTGGCGCACCGTCACGCGCTTCTGGGGCAAGCTGTTCGGTATCAACTTCGTGCTGGGCGTCGCTACCGGCATTACCATGGAATTCCAGTTCGGCACCAACTGGTCCTACTATTCGCATTATGTCGGCGACATCTTCGGCGCGCCGCTCGCCATCGAAGGGCTGATGGCCTTCTTCCTCGAAGCGACGTTCGTGGGCCTCATGTTCTTCGGATGGGACAAGCTGTCCAGGGTCGGGCATCTGCTCACCACCTTCATGGTGGCTCTCGGCTCGAACCTATCGGCGCTGTGGATCCTCGTCGCCAATGGCTGGATGCAGAATCCGGTGGGATCGCGCTTCAATCCCGAAACGATGCGGATGGAAGTCTCCGACTTCATGGCGGTGCTGTTCAATCCGGTCGCGCAGGCGAAGTTCGTCCATACGGTGAGCGCGGGCTATGTCTGCGCCTCCGTTTTCGTGCTGGGCGTCTCGGCCTGGTATCTGCTCAAGGGCAAGTGGGTCGCGGTCGCGCGGCGCAGCTTCACGGTCGCCGCCGCCTTCGGCCTTGCCTCGTCGCTGTCGGTCGTCGTGCTCGGCGACGAAAGCGGCTACGCGCTGACCGATAACCAGAAGATGAAGCTCGCCGCGCTCGAGGCCATGTGGCACACTGAGCCCGCGCCCGCGGGCATTGCCGTTGTCGGCTTTCCCAGCGTCGCCGACCGCGAGACCTATTTCGAGGTCAAGATCCCCTATGTGCTCGGTCTCATCTCCACGCGCAGCCTGACGGGCGAAGTCTCCGGCATCTTCGAACTGGTCGCCAGGGCGCAGGACCGCATCGAGAACGGCATCAAGGCCTATGATGCGGTGGAAAAGCTGAAGGTGGACCAGAAGGACATGGTCGCGCGCGAGGCATTCGAGGAAGCCAAGGCCGATCTTGGCTATGCCCTGCTGCTGAAACGCTTCGTCGCCGATCCGCGGCAAGCCACGCCCCAGGACATCGAAAAGGCCGCATGGTCGACCGTGCCCAATGTCCCGGTGATGTTCTGGGTGTTCCGGGTGATGGCCGGCCTCGGCTTCTTCTTCATCGCCTTCTTCGGCGCCGCCTTCTGGATGGCTTCGATCCGCAAGCTGAACTGCGACAGCCGCTTCTGCCGCACCTTCCTGCGCGCGGCGGTCTGGGTCATCCCGCTGCCGTGGATCGCCATCGAATTTGGCTGGATCCTGGCCGAGATCGGCCGCCAGCCCTGGGCGATCGATGGCGTTCTGCCGACGTTCCTTGCCGCCTCGAGCCTGACCGTCGCGCAGCTCTGGACGACGATCATCGGGTTCACGGTGATCTATGGCGCGCTCGCCGTCATCGAAGTGCGGCTGATGCTGGCGGCAATCCGCAAGGGACCGGACCAGCATCGGCCTCCGGCGCCATCCCCCGAAACCCACAGCGGCTACGCGCCCATCCCTGCCGAATAAGGAGAACAGGTCATGGCACCTCCCATCGACTATGAAACGCTCCGGCTGATCTGGTGGCTGCTGATGGGCGTCCTCCTGATCGGCTTCACTCTCACCGACGGCTTCGACCTCGGCACCGCCGCGCTGCTGCCCTTCGTCGCGAAGACCGACGCCGAACGGCGTCTCGTCATCAACTCGATCGGCGCGACCTGGGAAGGCAACCAGGTCTGGTTCATCCTCGGCGGCGGCGCGATCTTCGCGGCCTGGCCGTTCGTCTATGCGGTCAGCTTCTCGGGCTTCTATCTGGCCATGTTCCTCGTCCTCGCCGCGCTCATCCTGCGGCCCGTGGGCTTCAAATACCGCTCGAAGAAGCCCGATGCCACATGGCGCTCGCGCTGGGATTGGGCGCTGTTCGTCGGCGGGTTCGTGCCTGCGCTGGTGTTCGGCGTCGCGGTCGGCAATGTCCTGACCGGCATCCCCTTCCGGCTCGATAGCGATCTGCGCTCCTTCTACGAGGGCAGCCTGCTCGGCCTGTTCCATCCGTTCTCGCTGGTCGCCGGGCTGCTCTCGGTCGCCATGATCGTGCTGCACGGCGCGAGCTGGCTTGCGATCAAGATCGAACGCGGCGTCGTGCATGACCGCGCGCGCGCCTTCGGCAAGGTCGCGGCGGTCGCGTCGATCCTGCTGTTCGCGCTGGGCGGGGTCATGGTCGCGAAAATGGGCATGGGCTTCCGCCTGACCCATGCGGCCGATCCGCTCGGCCCGTCCAATCCGCTGCTGTCGGGAACGGTCGCGGCGCCGGGGGCCTGGCTCAACAATTATGGCGCCCATCCCTGGATGCTGATCGCCCCGATCCTCGGCTTCGCGGGGCCGCTGCTGGCGTGGATCGGCATCCGCAAGGGCCGCGAGGTTCTGGCCTTTGGCGGCTCATCGATCGGCGCGATCGGCATCATCGCGACCGTGGGCCTCTCGATGTTCCCGTTCATCCTGCCCAGTTCGATCGACCCGGCCTCGAGCCTGACGGTCTGGAACGCCTCGTCCAGCCATGTGACTTTGTTCATCATGCTGGCCGTGACGGTGATCTTCCTGCCGATCATCCTGCTCTACACCGCCTGGGTCTACAAGGTCCTGTTCGGCCGCATCACGCTGCGCGATGTCGACACCAACCCCGACTATTACTGAAAGGACGACTTTCCATGTGGTATTTCAGTTGGATTCTGGGCGTGGGCCTCGCCGTCGGGTTCGGTATCCTCAACGGCATGTGGCATGAATTCCACGCCGATCCCGATGAGGACATTGCGGCCTGACCGCGACGGATCATGATTGCCATCGGCCCTCTCGCGCTCGCGTTGGAACGGCTGTTCGCGATTCTCGGGATCATCGCCTTCCTGGCGGCGGCGAACTGGATAGGCCGCCGTCGCGGCGTGGATTGCGATACGGCCGCGTGGCGGGCATTGCTCGCTGGCCTCGTTGCAGCTCGCGCGGGTTTTGTGGCGCAGAACTGGCATGCCTTCGCCATCGAACCCGCAACCATCCTCTATGTCTGGCAAGGAGGTTTCTCGCCGCTCCCCGGTCTGGTGACTGCCGCAATCGTGCTGGGCGTGTCACTACGGCGATCTCGCGCCCTAGCACCTTTGACACTCGTCTTCGCGGGCTGCGTCGCGGTCACATCCGGCGCCACGGCAGCGGCCCTTGCCTCGGCGCAGCGACCTCTACCGCAAGGAATCGTTCTCCAGTCGCTGGACAGCGGAACGAGCCTGCTCGACGATCGCCGGGGCAAGCCGTTCGTCGTCAATCTCTGGGCAACCTGGTGCCCGCCGTGCCAGCGTGAAATGCCGATGATGGTCGTAGAAGCGGCACACTCGGCCGTGCCGATCCTGCTTGTCAATCAGGGCGAGGATGCAGACAACGTACGTGCGTGGCTGGACAGCAAGCGCCTTGAAGCGGCGCACGTCCATCTCGACCGCGACCTGCGCATAGCTGCCGCGACCGGCTCGGCCGGGCTTCCCGCGACGCTGTTCGTCGACAGCAAAGGCGTGATCCGTGCGCTCCATGTCGGTGAAATCTCGCGGGCCGCCCTGCTCGCGGGACTACGCGATCTGAAGTAGAGTTTCGATCAAGGAGAAGACCATGACCAGACAAGTGAATATTGGAATCGGCGAGGAAGATCGGGTTGCGATTTGCGAAGGCCTGAGCCGCCTCCTGGCGGACACCTACACTCTCTATCTGACCTCGCACAACTTTCACTGGAACGTGACCGGGCCGATGTTCAACAGCCTCCATGCCATGTTCATGACGCAATATACCGAGTTGTGGAACGCGATCGACCCGATCGCCGAACGCATCCGCTCGCTCGGACAGCCCGCACCCGGTTCCTACGCGCAGTTCGCCAAACTCAGTTCCCTGCCCGACGCGCCGGAAGTGCCGCCGAAGGCGCTCGACATGGTCGACATCCTCGCCAAGGGGCATGAAGCGGCCGCCCGCACGGCGCGCACGCTGTTCCCTCTGGTCGAGAAGGCGAGCGACGAGCCGACCGCGGACCTGCTCACCCAACGGATCGGCGTGCATGAGCAGGCCGCATGGATGCTGCGCGCCCTGCTCGAAGAGTAAGACACGCTCAACGACTGGCCCCGGCCGCGCAATCTCTGCGAGGCCGGGGCCGTTAGCGAACTGCCGCCATTGAAAGGACGAGACCTTGGCTACGTCAAAGCTGGCAAACATCCTCCTCGATGCGCTCGAAGACGAGCGGAAGGCGGAGGCGACCTATGCCGCCGTGATCGAAAAGTTCGGCCCTGTCCGGCCCTTTTCCAACATCATAGAGGCCGAACAGCGCCATGCCGCCGCACTTGAGCGCCAGCTTGCCCGGCTGGGCATCGACGTACCGCCCGATCCATGGACGGGGAAAGTGGCGGCACCAGCTTCTCTCGCGCAGGCTTGCGAAAGCGCGGTCCAGGGCGAGATCGAGAATATCGCGCTTTACGACCGGCTGATCCCGATGGTCGACGACCCCGCGGCGCGCCAGGTGATGGAAAACCTGCAGGCCGCCTCGCGCGAGCGCCACCTTCCAGCTTTCAGGCAATGCCTGGAGCGGGAACGCGATCGCCGTTCGTGACGGCCTCCCTCAATCGCGATCACTCAGGCACAGGCTGCTTTTGGGATCCGTAATCGACGGTGGATGGCATCGACAGAGGGCGCGAGGCATGACCTGTCGGCGTCAGCGCCTTTGGCGTTCCTCGAACAGCTGCGCTTTCTCGTACATTTCCTTCGCCTCGGCGAGGCACACATCACGTCTGTTCAGATAGACATCGCTGTTTCGGACTGCCGGCTTGAGATCCGGTTTCGGAATCATTCCATAAGCCTTTGTGTTCTCGATGGACGCTGAACCTCGGCGAGCGCGACCTCGTCGCTCACTCCATGACCGCGGGCGAGATAGTCCTGCGATCCCATTTCGTTGAGGCGCGAGATCGTCCGCTCGAACTCGAAGGCGTCGTCTGCCGCGCAATACAGCGCGTCGGGTTCGCGATCGGCGGAAGCCAGCAGCTTGACGCCATTTTCATAGAAGGCGTCGATCAGTGTCTTGAATCGCGCCGCTTCCGATTTCCGGTTTGCGTCGAGAACGGGGATCCCGACCAGGATCACGGTGTGATAGCGGTAGGCCAATGCAAGATAATCGGGAATGCCGCGCGGTTCGCCGCATAGCCGCTTGAATGAGAAGACGGCCACGCCTTTCAGCGACTTGGGCACGAACAGTTCTCGTCCGCCCTTGATTGCCAGTGTTTCGGAGGGAACATGCTCCCGGTCCTCGACCGGAAAATCGGTCAACCGGAAGAACGCCCGGCTCAGGGCTTCCGTCGCCGCATCGCCATTGGGCACGTGCCAGGTCTGGAACCCTCCAAGGCGCTGCATGCGATAGTCAGTCGGCCCATCCAGGGTGAGCACATCGAGCCGATCCTTGAGGAGCGCGATGAATGGCAGAAAATGTTCGCGGTTGAGGCCGTTCTTGTAGAGGTCCTGAGGCGGCCGGTTGGATGTAGCGACCACGGTAACGCCATGTCCGATGATCCGGGTAAACAGCCTCGACAGGATCATCGCGTCAGCCGAATTGGTTACGATCATTTCGTCGAAGGCGATCAGCCGCGCTTCGGCCGCGATGGCATCGGCGACCGGCAATATCGGATCGCCGGTCTCCTTGGCGCGTTCGGAGCGTAGCTGGTCATGCACCTCCTGCATGAACTCGTGGAAGTGGACGCGCCGTTTCCCGGCGATCTCGACGCAGTCGAAGAAGAGATCCATCAGCATCGATTTGCCGCGGCCGACCCCTCCCCAGAGATAGACTCCCCGCACGGGATCGGGTTTGCGCCTGACGAAACGCGACAGGAGGCCCTGACGGCGCGCCTGTGCTTCCAATTCCGCAACCGCCTTGCCGAAACGCAGAGCGACCTGCCGCTGGGCGTCGTCAGGGCGCAGCTGACCCGTTGAAATGGCGTTCACGTAACGCGTCAGGACTTTGCTCTGAGGCAAGACAAAGTTCTCCGGCAAAAAGTTGAATTTGAGAAGTCGCGCATCGGCCCGACAGCCTCATACCCTGGTCAATCTCGAGACTGGCCACGGCCGAAGCTGAAGATCATGTATCGGCGTCGTCCGGAATTGCTCCCGGGCGTTCCCTGCGAAACCCATGCATGCCGAACCACCACTGCAAGGCAATGATGGCTCCCTTGGCGGGCTGAAGCAGCCCGACCATCAGGAGCAACGCCAACGGAAGCAGGATCGCCATCAACATCGGCACGGACATTTCCGCGCGACTGGTCACGGCGATAATGAGCGGCGCCATCAGATGCCCCGTCACGAAGATCGAGACATAGGCCGGGAAATCATCAGCTTGCTGATGCGTCCAGTCCTGGCCGCATTGCGGGCAATGAGGGATCGGTTTCAGGAACCGCATGAACAGGCGCGCCTCGCCGCACCGGGGGCATCGCCCGCGCAACCCGCGCAGGATCGCGGCCCAACCTGTGACCGGCAAGACAAGCTTGCCGGTTACCGATCCCTGTTCATGAGCGGGCATGGATTCTGGCTTTTCGTGAAACTTGTCAAAGGGGAACCGGATGAGGTCAGGCATCGAACCATCCGGGAGGGGCCGCCGCGCGGATGCTTTCGTCGACATGAGCGACAAACTGCGTGAAGTTGCGCTTGAAGCGGTCGACCAGGGAACGCGCCGTGCCGTCATAGGCGGCCCCATCAGCCCAGGTGGAACGCGGGTCGAGAATACTCGAATCCACACCCTCTACAGCAACGGGGACCACGAAGCCGAAGTTGGGATCGGTGCGGAACTGTGCGCCTTCGAGAGTCCCGGAAAGCGCAGCATTGAGCAGTGCGCGCGTCACCTTGATCGGCATCCGCGATCCCGTTCCATATTGGCCGCCGGTCCAGCCGGTGTTGACCAGCCAGCAATCGACATTCCCCGCGGCGATACGCTTGCGAAGCAGATTGCCGTAGACGCTGGGATGCCGCGGCATGAACGGCGCGCCAAAGCAGGTCGAGAACGTCGCTTCGGGTTCGGTGACACCGAGTTCGGTGCCCGCGACCTTGGCTGTGTAGCCGGACAGGAAATGATACATCGCCTGTTCGGGCGTTAGCTTCGCGATGGGCGGGAGCACGCCGAAGGCATCGGCCGTCAGCATGATGATGTTCTTCGGCACCGGCCCCATGTTCTCGGCGGAGGCATTGGGGATGAAGTGGATCGGATAGGCGCCCCTGCTGTTCTCGGCGAGCGAGGCGTCGTCGAGGTCGAGTGCGCGGGTTTCCGGATCCATGACGACATTCTCGAGGATCGTACCGAAGCGGCGGGTGGTCGCATGGATTTCAGGCTCCGCCTCGGCCGAGAGACGGATCATCTTGGCGTAGCAGCCGCCTTCGAAATTGAAGACGGCGCTGTCCGACCAGCCATGCTCGTCGTCGCCGATCAGCGTGCGCGAAACATCAGCGGACAAAGTGGTCTTGCCGGTGCCCGAGAGGCCGAAGAAGATCGCGGTGTCGCCATCGGGACCGATGTTCGCCGAACAATGCATCGGCATGACGCCCTTTTGCGGCAGCACATAGTTCAGCACCGAGAACACCGCCTTCTTCATCTCGCCGGCATAGCCGGTGCCGCCGATCAGGATCAGCCGGTGGGTGAAATCGATCGCGATGATGGTTTCCGACCGGCAGCCATGGCGTTCGGGATCGGCGCGGAAGCCGGGCAAGTCGATGATGGTGTAATCCGCCGTGAAATGCGTGAGTTCATCCGCCGTCGGCCTAACCAGCATGGTGCGCACGAAATGCGAGTGCCAGGCCAGTTCCGTGACGACCCGGACTCCGACACGGAATTCCGGCTGCGAGCCGCCGAACAGATCCTGGACGAAGACGTCGTCGAGTGCGGCAAGATGCTTGAGGAAATCCTCGCGCAGATTGGCGAAGGCTTCTTCCGACATCGGCTTGTTGGAAGCCCCCCACCAGACATCATCCCTGGTGACCTCATCACGGACGATGAATTTGTCCTGGGCCGAACGGCCGGTATGTTTTCCGGTTTCAACCACGAAGGCGCCATGCTCGGACAGGCGGCCTTCACCGCGCCGCAAGGCGATCTCGACGAGTTCGGGCGTATCGAGATTTTCGTGAAGCGTCCCACCGGATTTGACCGTGATGTCCAAAGCTGCGGGGATCTGCGTGATTTTGCTGTGTGGCCTTTCGGATCGGGTTGGAAGGAAGCAGGCGGATCGGGCGTCGCCCGAACCTGTTCCGACGGGAAGTTTCAGCCTGAGCTTCGGGCGCCGAAGACGATCGGGTTGCGACACCGGACTCGCCGCCGCCGGGGCATCCGATGGCGGCGCCTGTCGACCTGCACCTTTGCGGCGGTGCTTTTTCTCCACGATCATTTGCTCATCTCCGATCTGGAGGCTCGAAGGTCGCAGCCCTCAAGACCATCGGCTTTCTCAGACGCGGAAATACCTCACCCCGACAAAGCGCGTGTGATCGATTATCCGGTACAATGCACATATACAACTCCCTCCTAATTTGTTAAGAGTGATATTTGATGTATTAAACATCATGGAGCCAACATGATCACGTCGCAGCAAATGCGCGCCGCGCGCGCCCTCCTCGGACTTGATCAACGCCAGCTCGCCGCGCTGGCCGGCCTCTCCCTGCCGACCATCCAGCGCATGGAATCATCCGATGGCCAAGTGCGCGGTGTGGTCGACACGCTGGTCAAGGTGATCACCGCGCTGGAAGGCGCAGGCATCGAACTGCTGGGCGAGAATGCGCCCAGCACGGGCGTGGGCCGCGGTGTGCGTCTGCGCGAAACGACCGCGGGAAAGTCCGGCGGCCAGGGGCAGTCGCTTCTCTATGACAAGGCGGAGGAACCGGTCAGGTGAGCGCGAAAGCCTATACGCCCAAGCTCATCACGACCTTGCGCGAAGGGTACACCGCTCAGACCTTCCGCGCCGACGCCATAGCGGGCCTGACGGTCGCGATCGTCGCGCTGCCTCTTGCCATGGCCCTGGGCATCGCCAGCGGCGCTTCTCCCGACAAGGGGCTTGTCACGGCCGTGGTGGCGGGGTTCCTGATTTCCGCGCTCGGCGGATCGCGGGTCCAGGTCGGCGGACCCACGGGCGCCTTTGTCGTCGTCATTTTCAATGTTATCGCCCAGCACGGCTATGATGGGCTGCTGATCGCGACGCTCCTGGCAGGCATCATCCTCATTGCCGCCGGTGCGTTTCGCCTCGGGCAGATGATCAAATTCATCCCCCATCCGGTCGTCACCGGATTCACCGCGGGGATCGCCGTTATCATTGCCTCGAGTCAGGTGAAGGACTTCCTCGGGCTCTCGATGACCGAGGTCCCGGCTGAGTTCCTGCCCAAATGGCAGTCCTATCTCGCCGCTCTGCCGAGCACCAGTTGGGCAACTCTAGGCGTCGGGGTCGGAGCACTTGCGACCATCATCGTGCTGCGCAAACTCGCGCCCAGACTGCCCGGGTTCCTGATCGCGGTCGTGGTAAGTTCCCTCGCCGTCGCTCTGCTCAAGCTCCCGGTCGACACTATCGGCTCCCGCTTCCCGGACATTCCTTCCGGCCTGCCGATGCCGTCCCTGCCGGAATTCACCTTCGCCAAGATCAATGCGGTGATGCCTTCGGCATTCACCATTGCATTTCTCGCCGGCATCGAAGCCCTGCTGTCGGCCGTCGTCGCCGATGGCATGGCCGGAACGCGGCATCGCTCCAACCAGGAATTGATCGGCCAGGGCGTCGCCAATATCGGATCCGCCCTGTTCGGTGGGCTACCCGCGACGGGCGCGATTGCGCGTACCGCCACCAATATCCGCTCCGGGGCCAGAACCCCGGTTGCCGGAATCATGCATGCCGTGTTCCTTCTTCTGTTCATCCTGTTCGCCACGGACCTGATGGCATTCGTACCCATGGCCGCGCTTGCCGCGATCCTGTTCATGGTCGCCTGGGGCATGAGTGAATATGAGCGGTTCATTGCCTTGCTGCACATGCCCAACAGCGACCGGGCCGTGCTGCTACTGACATTCGGCCTGACGGTACTGGTGGATCTCACCGTCGCAATCGGCGTCGGCGTAACTCTGGCCTCGCTCCTCTTCATGGCCCGCATGAGCGAGGCTGTCGAGGTCGACAGCAGCGGCCGGCAGGACATCGATCTCGATTCCGAAGACGTTCACCAGCGCGACGCGTTGCCGGAGGGTGTCGAGGTGTTCCGGATCACCGGCCCGTTCTTCTTCGGCGTAGCAGGCGAACTGCTCGATACGCTGCGCCGCGTCGGTCAGTCGCCCAAAGTCATCATCCTGCGCATGCGGCTCGTTCCCCTGCTCGATGCAAGCGGCGTCCAGGCGCTCGAACAGTTCATCGAACAAGCGCGCGTCGCCGGCGCAACGGTCGTGTTGTCCGGCGTGCAGCCGCAACCGAAGTCGATGCTTGCGCGCGTTCACCTGGAAGCTGGTTCGGACAAGCTTTTCTATGCCGCGGACTTCGCCAGCGCCCAGTCGCTCGCGGTCAGCTTGCTCGAAGCGCCCAAAACTCAGCCGCACTGATCGGCGCACCCTGCTGCGGTTCGGGCGAACATATTGTCGAAAGGAAGGAAATTTGAACGACGTCGTGATCCTGTCGGGTGTGCGCACCGCTATCGGGGATTTTGGAGGCAGCCTTAAGGACGTCGCGCCGTGGGAGCTTGGCCGCATCGTCATTGCCGAAGCCATCAAGCGGGCCGGAATCGAACCAGGCCATGTCGAGCATGTTGTCCTTGGCCAGGTCATTCAAAGCGAACCCAGCGATGCATATGTCTCGCGAATTGCCGCTATCGCGGCGGGGATTCCCGATCGGACCCCGGCGCTCACCCTGAACCGCCTTTGCGGATCGAGTGTGCAGGCGATTATTTCCGCCGCCCAAATGATCGCATTGGCCGAGTGTGACATCGCCGTTGCTGGCGGTGTCGAGAGCATGAGCCAATCCCCACACGTTCTCAAGGGCCTGCGCTGGGGGCGCAGGATGGGCGATGAAATGATGATCGACGCGATGAACGCGACGCTGAGCGATCCGTTCGGTGCAGGTCACATGGGGGTCACTGCCGAGAACGTTGCCGAACGTCATGGCATCACCCGGGCCGAGCAGGACGCGCTGGCGGCCGAAAGCCATCGCCGGGCAGCAAGAGCACAGCAGGAAGACCGTTTTCGCGAGCAGATCGTTTCCGTCGAGGTCAAGGGCCGTAGCGGCACCTTTATGTTCGAGGCCGACGAGCATGTGCGCACCGACGTTTCCAGCGAAGGCCTCGGCGCACTCACGCCCATCTTCCGCAAGGATGGCGGGACCGTAACGGCGGGCAACGCCAGCGGCATCAACGACGCTGGCGCGGCTCTGGTGCTGGCTTCCGCCGCCGCCGCCGAGAGACACGGCCTGACACCCCGCGCCAGGGTTGTAAGCTGGGGACATGCCGGTGTTGCCCCCGAAGTGATGGGGCTCGGTCCCGTCGAAGCCGTGCCCATCGCCCTCAAGCGGGCCGGACTATCGCTTGACGACATCGACGTGATCGAGGCGAACGAGGCTTTTGCCGCGCAGGCTTGCGCGGTCGCCAAACTGCTCGATTTCCCGCCCGAGAAGGTCAATCCCAATGGCAGCGGCATTGGACTTGGGCATCCCGTCGGGGCAACCGGCGCCATCATCACCATCAAGGCGCTTTACGAGCTCGAGCGTATTGGCGGCCGCTACGGGCTTGTGACCATGTGCATTGGCGGCGGACAAGGCATTGCACTCGTGATCGAGCGATTGCCGAGCCAGGATGCGTAAGAGGCGAGCATGAGCGAACCGGATCGGACAGGCAGACGGCCCAGCTCCCTGGATATCGGCAGAGCGCAGCGCGCGCTGGTCCAACTGGCCGCCATGCTGGCGGCCCTTGCCGGCGCGATCAATGCAGCCGGCTTTCTGGCATTCGGGCACGTCTTCCTTGCCTCGCCCGAGGCCAACGCCACTGTTCTGGGCACGAGCCTTCCCGGTGGCTTTGGTATCACGAAATTTGTGGGCGGAATGATCTTCAGCTTCGTGGGGGGTGTGGTCCTCACGACCTTGATTACGCACTGGCTAGGCCGGTACCGGCGCACAATCGCGCTCGTTTGTACCGCAATCGCGTTGGCCGCCGCCTATCTGACATTCCTCTCGCATCTGGCGATCATCCCGGCCGTGCTGATCGCGATGGCCATGGGTAGTGCTCATTGCACTTTTGAGAGGGATGATCCCGACCTGCAGGAGGCTATTTCGCCCTCCACGCAGGTCGTGCGGTTCGGGGAGGCATTGGCCGGCGGACGGCATCACGCGAACTATCGCCAGCTTGGCTTGCATGCATCCTTTTGGCTGGTCTTCCTTATTGGCGGGCTTGCAGGCGCTGTTGCGTGGATCACGCTCGACGCCAGAGCCTTTGCCGTGGCTGCCCTCGTCGCCGCATTGCTGGCAATGCGCGCCTGGCTGATTGAACGCGATCTGTTCGGTGCCTGACGCACATTCCTGACCGATGGAGAACTCCATGAGCGAAGATGAATATGTCTACGATGAAGAATCCGGTGAATGGATGGCTGCATCCGAACTGAAGGAACGGCGCGCCACCGCGGACCGGATCGAAGTCCGCGATGCCGTGGGCAACCTGCTTGCCGACGGCGACCAGGTCACGTTGATCAAGGATCTGGTCGTCAAGGGCGCCGGCCAGACTCTGAGGCGGGGAACGCTGATAAAGTCGATCCGCCTCACGGATGACCCGCAGGAAATCGACTGCCGGTATGAAGGCATCAAAGGTTTGGTGCTTCGTGCGGAATTTGTCCGCAAGCGCAGCTGACCGGTTATTGCGGTTGTTCGGCGCAAAGCTTCTTGAGAAGGATCAAGGCATTTTTCTCATCTCGCTGGCAATATGAAAATTGATGGGAGGTTCGCCATGAGTACAACCGATATCCGTAACCGCTTCTCTTCCCTGTCGATCACTCTGCACTGGCTCATGGTGCTGCTGATCTCGGTCGTTTACGCTACCATTCTCCTGCGGGAGAACTATCCCAAGGGAACCGACATCCGCGAGGGGCTGAAAACCTGGCATTTCATACTCGGACTCACCGTTCTGGCGCTGGCGATCATCCGCCTGCTGGCACGCCTCAGCCAGCGCACCCCCCCGATCACGCCGGAACCGCCGTCATGGCAGACGCTTTTAGCCAATGCGACGCATCTCGCACTCTACGCGTTCATGCTGGCGATGCCCTTGGCGGGCTGGGTGATCCTGAGTGCGTCGGGCAAGCCGATTCCATTCTTCGGTCTGGAACTGCCGGCTCTTGTCGGCCAGAGCAAAGCCCTGGCGGGACAGATGAAGGATTGGCACGAGACAGTCGGGACCATCGGATATTTCCTGATCGGCTTTCACGCCCTTGCCGCTCTCTTCCATCATTACATCGTCAAGGATGATACCTTGCGCCGAATGCTGCCGGGCCGAACCTGATGGCAAAGCACTCTGGCGATCACGGCGCCGCTGAGCGGTAGGCGACAGCTGCCGCAGCGCTGTAAAATCGGGCCAGCGCAAGCGCGCGCAAGATCGTCATGGGTGCAGACCTCGCTGCGCGCCCTCCCCGCCTTTGATCGCACGCGCCAGGGCTGCCTCCTCCCACCGGATCGAAAAGGCGCCCCGAAGCTGGCCGGAAGCAAAACCCGTCGCCTGATCTGCGGGATAATGCGCGCGGATCGCCGCCATCACCTCCGGGGCGACATTCTCGCCATGGCAAGCGAGGCACATGGGCATGGTCGGTATGGCGCGCATATAGCGATATTGCCCGCCCTCATACGCCGACCAGCGCCTGGGCTTGCCGTCGACGCCAAACGGCGCGGCGGCCCAGCTCTCCATGACGCGGCGTTCGGTAGCGTCAGGACTGGCAGCGGGATTACGCGTGCGCAGCGCCGTGCGCCGGACGGTCGCTCCGCTTTCCTCGGAGATCTGCGCGGCGAGCGCGGGCGCTATGCTCGAACAGACGCTGATCGCGCCTTGCGGACCATCCGCCGCCATCGCGGCGGTCAGCGCGCTCAATAATTCCTTCTGGAAGCGGTCGGCCAGGATATCGGAGCGCGCTTGTGCCTCCTGCACCATCACCGCCGGATCCGACGGCGGCTCATTCGAGGCGCAAGCCCCGAGAGAGACCATGGACAGGAGCGGAAGGACGGCGCGTCGCATCGGATTTCTCAGGATTGTCCAGCACCGGGACCGAAGCGATCGCAGAGCATGTCGATCAACTTGCGGACGTCGCTGTCAGCAAGGCTGTAGTAGATCGTCGTCGCCTCGCGCCGGGTCTTGACCAGACCCCCTTCTCGCAATTTCCCCAGATGCTGGGACACGCTGGATTGCGATTGCCCGCACAACTCCACCATCTCCCCGACGGAGAATTCGCCCTGGGTCAGCCGGCACAGGATCAGCAGACGCTGTTCATTGGCCAGCAGCTTCAGCACGCTCGCCGCATGGGCGGCGTGCTCGGCGAGTTGTGCAAGGGGCGTCTCAAGCGGCATCATCTGGTCGCGGGTTTCCCATCATCTCGAAGCACGATGTAAATGGCCGGAATAACCAGCACGGTCAGCAGCGTCGAGGACGCAAGGCCGAACAGCAGCGAGATCGCCAAACCCTGAAAGATCGGATCGGTCAGGATCACGGCCGCGCCAATCATCGCCGCGGCGGCCGTGAGAACGATCGGCTTGAACCGGATCGTGCCGGCTTCCAGCAGCACGTCGCGCAGCGATTTGTCCGGCGTGGCCGAATGGCGGATGAAGTCGACCAGCAGGATCGAGTTGCGCACGATGATACCGGCGAGCGCGATGAACCCTATCATCGAGGTTGCCGTAAACGGTGCACGGAACAGCATGTGGCCAATGACGATCCCGACCAGCGTGAGCGGCACCGGCGTCAGGATCATGAGCGGCAGGCGGAAGCTTTTGAACTGCGCGACGACGATGATGTAGATCGCCAGCAGCGCGACCATGAAGGCGCCGCCCATGTCGCGGAACGTGACCCAGGTGATCTCCCATTCGCCATCCCAGAGCAGGGACGGCACGCTCTCATCCTCGGGCTGACCGTTGAGACGGATTTCCGGCTTCTGGAGGCCCTTGGCCGCCCAGTCATAGGCATCGACCGCGCGGTTCACTTCGATCATGCCGTAGATCGGCGCTTCATAGGCTCCGGCCAGCTCGGCCGTGACCATGTCGGCATATCGACCGTCACGGCGGAAGATCGCAGGACTCCCCGTCTCGGTGCGCGCTTCGACCACCGCGCCAAGGTCGATGAGCTGGCCGCCCGGCGTCTGTGCGACAGGCATACTCGACAAGGCTTGCGTCCAGCTGCGGTCCTTCTGTTCCAGCGCGATTGTAATCGGTAGTGGGCTGCGGCCATCGCCGCGCGGCGCGTAGCCGACAGTCTGGCTCCCCATGAGCATACCGATGCTGTCGGCGACCTGCCGCTGGGAAAGGCCGTAATAATCGAGCCGGTCGCGCTGCACGTCGAGGCGGAGCTTCGGGCGCGCCTCGCCGAAGCTGTTGTCCACGTCGACGATGAAGGGGACGGACTTGAAGATCTTTTCCAGCTCGGACGCTGTCTTCTGGCGCGTGACTTCGTCGGGGCCATAGACCTCGGCCAGCAGGGTCGCGAGGACGGGCGGTCCTGGAGGCGTCTCGACCACCTTGATAGATGCGCCATTGGGCAAGCGCAGCGCCTTCAGCCGCTGGCGCAGGTCGAGCGCAATCTGATGGCTGGACCGGCTGCGATCCCCCTTGGGCAGCAGCGTCACCATCACATCGCCCTGCTCGGGCTGCGAGCGCAGGAAATAATGGCGGACAAGGCCGTTGAAGTTGAACGGCGCCGATGTGCCGACATAGGCCTCCATCGCCGTCGCTTCGGGCAAGCCTCGCACCACGCCGGCAACATCTTCCAGCACGCGGCCCGTGTTTTCGAGCGCGGTGCCTTCGGGCATATCGACCACGACCTGAACCTCCGACTTGTTGTCGAAGGGCAGCAGCTTCACGGTAACGGCCTTGAAATAGAACATCGAGCAGGCGACCAGTGTCGCCACGCCCACCGCGATCAGGAAATTGCGGGCGGACTTCTTCGTATCGATGACGCGATGCGCGACACGGGCATAGAGCTGCCCCAGCTTGCCGCCGCTCTCGTCATGGCCGTGGCCAGAGCCGAGCGTCTTGCGGGCAAAACGGATCATCAGCCACGGCGCAATGACCACGGCGACGAAGAAGGAAAAGATCATCGCCGCCGACGCATTGACCGGGATGGGAGCCATGTAGGGGCCCATCAGGCCGGAAACGAACAGCATCGGCAGCAGCGCCGCAACCACGGTCAATGTCGCGACCACCGTGGGATTGCCGACCTCCGCCACCGCCTCGATCGCGGCCTGGGTACGGTTGCGGTCATCGTCCATCGCCCAATGGCGCGCGATATTCTCGATCATGACGATCGCGTCGTCGACGAGGATGCCGATCGAGAAGATCAGCGCGAACAGGCTGACGCGGTTGATGGTGTAGCCCATGAGGTTCGAGGCGAACATGGTCAGCAGGATCGTCGTCGGAATGACCACGGCGGTCACGCCCGCCTCGCGCCACCCGATCGCGAAGCCGATCAGCACGACGATGGAGACGGTCGCCAGCGCCAGATGGAACAGCAGCTCGTTGGCCTTCTCGTTCGCCGTCTCGCCATAGTTGCGGGTGACGGCGACCGTGACGTCATCGGGGATGAGCTTGCCTTTCAGGCTCTCGACGCGCTCGAGGATCGCATCGGACACCACCACGGCATTGGCGCCGGCGCGCTTGGCGAAGGCGATGCTGACGGCGGGGGCGCTATGCCACTTGCCGTTTTCCTCCTTCGCCCAGCGCCACGCCCGCGCCTGATCCTCGCGCGGCCCCTGCGTTACGCTGGCAACGTCGCGCAGATAGACGGGCGAGCCGGAGGCAGAGCGCACGGTCAGAAGTCCGACCTCCTGCGCCGATGACAGGGTGCGGCCCGCCGTGACGCCGACCGCCTTGCCGTCCTCGCGGATATTACCCAGCGGAAAGGACCGATTGGCCTGGCTCGCGGCCTCGATCACGCTCCCCAGCGGCACGCCATACTGGCGGAGCCTGGCCGGATCGGGCGCAATGCGGATTTCCTCGGGGCGGCCACCGACGAGGAAGCTGATCCCGACATTGTCGACCTTGGCGATCTCGGTGCGCAGCTTCGCGGCGAGTTCGTAGAGGCTGGCATCGTTCCACTGCCCTGCCGCGCCGGGCTTGGGGGCAAGGGTCAGGACGACAGCGGGAACGTCGTTAATGCCGCGCACCGTCACCTTGGGATCGGGGATGCCGACCGGCTTACGATCCCAATTGGCGCGCAGCTTCTCCTCGATGCGGATCGCTGCATCCTCCGGGTTCGACCCGACGAGGAAGCGCGCCGTCACCATTACGCCATCGTCCTGCGCCTGGGTATAGACATGCTCCACCCCGTCGACGCTCTTGACGATGGTTTCGAGCGGAATGCCCACCAGCTCGGTCGCATCGGCGGCGGACAGGCCGGGCGCCATCACCTGAATGTCCACCATCGGCACGCTGATCTGCGGTTCCTCCTCCCTTGGGATGGAAAGAAGAGCCAGCAGACCGACAGCGATCGCCGCCAGCAGAAACAGCGGCGTCAGGGGGGAAGCGATAGTGGCCCTGGTGAGGCGACCGGAAACACCGAGATTCATGGCCGCGGAGCCTTGGCCGGCTTACCGGGGGCGAACAGCACGTCGCCGGCGGCCGCACCGCTCAATATCTCGACCAGGGCGGGATCGGCCGTCGGCGCGATCTGGACCGGCACCATGCTGAGCCGCTTGCCTTCCGCGACGATCTGCACCTGATCCATGCCATAGCGCGTGGTGATGAAGGAGCGCGGCACGACCAGCGCCTTGCGCGTGCCGATCTCGACCGACGCGCTCACGCGGCGGCCGATGAATTGGGTGGAAAGCCCAGGCAAAGTCGCATCGACGCGGACCTGGCCGCCAGTGATCGCGGGATAGACCTGCGCCACACTGCCTTCGCGCTGCCCGGACGGCATATCCGCTTCATTGACGATCACGCGCGCACCGGGATGGACCTGTCCGGCAACCGACTCCGGCAGCATCAACCGCAGCACCGGCGGCCCCGCGGTAACCGTCGCGATCGACATGCCCGGCGCCACCGGTGATCCGGCGGGAATATCGGCGCGAAGCACCCGACCGCTCGCCGGGGCGATCACCGCCCCCTGCCCCGCGACGCTGACGCTTGCGCCCTGCTGCGCCCGAGCGGCAGCAACCTGCGCATCGGCCGCGCGCGCGGCCGCAACGGCCTGATCCAGGCGCGCCTTGGCATAGACGCCTTGGCCATAGAGATCGCGAATGCGGGCGAGATCGGCATTGGTCCGCGCGGCTTCGGCCTGGGCGGCGGCGGTCTGGGCGCCATAGGCGCTTGTCTCATAGCCGAGCCGCGAATCGACGATCATGCCGATCCGCTGGCCCTTTTGCACCGTGTCGCCGGCACGGACGGAAAGCGACGTGAGGATGCCGGGGATGCGGGCGAGCACTTCGGCCTGGTCGCGCGTGGCGATCTCCGCGCCGACTACCTTCATGTCCGGGATTTCGGTTGCGGCGAGCCGCAGAGTTTCCCCGGCGGGTAGCGTCGCCGCCGCCTGCTCCTGCTCCGGCTTGCTCCCGCATGCCGACAGCGCCAGCGCGGCGCCCGCCAACCAGAGCCACTTGCCCCTGCCGCTCATCATGCCGCCGATACCCCTCTTTTTTGGTTCTCTTTCAGGCTCTCAATCACCAACGACCGGGAAGCCGGCGTCTTTCCACGCACCGATCCCGCCAGCGAGGTGGGTGTCGATCGCGCTCTGCGCCGCCGCGCATTGATCGAGTGCCTGGCCCGAGCGCTTTCCGCCCGCGCATTGCAGCACGACAGTCCGGCCCTTGGGATCAGGGATGTTACGAGGTGAAAAGCCCGACAGTGGCATGTTTATTGCGCCCAGTATGTGGCCGGCGGCGAACTCGCCTGTCTCGCGCACGTCGATCAGGAGCGCCTTGCCGCCCTTCAGCATGGCGTCCAGCTCGGCGGGGCCGATCTCACGGTGGGCATCACGTTTCTTGAATCCGAACATGGCAGCTTCCTCAACTTTGTTATTTGCATATAACGTGTAATGATGATATTCGTCAATGCCATTGAGACATGGAAGGATCGCAGATGGGCAAGCCTTTGATCGTGGTGCTGGGCGCGGGTCTGGGAGGCACGATCGCCTCCTATGAGATCAAGGCTGCCGTCAAAGACCGCGCCGACGTGATGACGGTATCCGATAGCGATACCTACAACTTCATCCCGTCCAATCCCTGGGTCGCCGTGCGCTGGCGCGAGCCTGAAGCCATCCAGGTCCACCTCCCTCCCGTGTTCGCCAAAAAGAAGATCGGCTTCACCTCGGTCGGCGCGAAGCGGCTGCATGCCGGCGAAAAGCGACTCGAACTCAATGACGGCTCATCCATCAATTACGATTATCTTGTAATCGCTACCGGCCCGGAACTCGCGTTCGACGAGATCGAGGGGCTGGGTCCGCATGGCGGCCATACCCTCTCCATCTGCCAGACGCCCCACGCCTCAGCCGCCGCCGATGCGTTCGATGCCTTTGCACAAAATCCCGGCCCGATCGTCGTCGGCGCGGTGCAGGGCGCGTCCTGCTACGGCCCGGCCTACGAATTCGCGATGATCCTCGACACCGAACTGCGCAAGCGCAAGATCCGCGACAAGGTGCCGATGATCTATGTGACGCCCGAACCCTATATCGGCCACCTTGGGCTCGACGGCGTCGGCGATACCAAGTCGCTGCTCGAGAGCGAGCTGCGTGATCGCCACATCAAATGGATCACCAACGCCCGCGTCACCAAGGTCGAGCCCGGCGTCATGCACGTCGAGGAAGTCGGCGAGGACGGCGCGGTGAAGAAGACGCACGACCTGCCCTTCGGCTTCTCGATGATGCTCCCTGCGTTCCGGGGGGTCCCCGCGGTCAGCAATATCGAAGGGCTGGCCAATCCGCGCGGCTTCATCATCGTCGACAAGCACCAGCGCAATCCGGCCTTCCCCGAGATATTCGCGCTCGGTGTCTGTGTCGCCATCCCGCCGACCGGCCCGACGCCGGTTCCGGTGGGCGTGCCCAAGACCGGTTTCATGATCGAATCCATGGTCACGGCGATCGCCGCCAATCTCTCGCTGGTTCTCGACGGCCAGGAGCCGACGGCGGAAGCGACGTGGAACGCGGTGTGTCTCGCCGATTTTGGCGACGGAGGCGTCGCCTTCGTCGCCCAGCCGCAGATCCCGCCGCGCAACGTCAACTGGTCGTCCAGCGGCAAATGGGTCCATCTGGCCAAGGTCGGCTTTGAGAAATATTTCCTGCGCAAGGTCCGCAAGGGCGAGAGCGAGCCCTTCTACGAAAAGCTCGCCATGCACGCGATGGGCATCCGCAAGCTGCGTTTCTGATGCCCCGGCTTCTGGTTTCCCAAGCGAAGGAGTGAGACTGATGACTCTCGATCGTGCCGTGATGGCGTTCGCCGGTTGTGTCGTACTGCTCGGCGTCGTCCTGTCGCTGACCGTGCATCCCTGGTGGATCGCGCTCACCGCCTTTGCCGGCCTCAATATGCTTCAGGCAAGCTTCACTGGTTTCTGCCCGGCTGCGATGGTGTTCAAGGCGTTCGGCGTCCGTCCGGGAACCGCCTTCAAATGACGCTCAGGCGGACGATCCCCCTCCCCCTGCTCGCCGGCCTGCTGGCGAGTGTCGCCATGCCCGCGCAGGCAACGACGCTTGAAGAAGCCATTGCGGCCGCCGTGAACCACGCGCCGGAAATCGAGGCGGCGGGGGCCGATGCCGATGCGGCCGACGCCCGGATCAGGGAAGCACGCGGCCAGGGTCTGCCAACCGCGACGCTGAGCGGGACGATCGGCTATGGACGACTCGATCCGCAGGGTTTCTTCGGGCTTCCGGCGGCCAACGTCACGCCGCGCGCGGCGCAGCTCACTATCGAACAGCCCCTCTTTATGGGCGGCAGGGTCAGCGCCGGGATCGCACAGGCGAAAGCGGGCAGCGAAGCAGCACGCGCCGGTGAAACGATGACCCGCAGCCAGATCGTTGTCGCGACGGTCCAAGCCTATGGCGACGTGCTGACCACGCACCGAATGATAGCGCTCTATGAACAGATGGTCGGCCAGATGGAGGAGATCCAGCGCCAGGCCCGGCTCCGCTTCAAGGCAGGCGAAAGCCCCAGCACCGATGTTGCGCAGGCGGCGGCGCGCCTTGCCGAAGCACAGGCAGCCCTTGAAGGCGCGCGCGGCTTTGCCATCTCGGCCGATGCGCGATTCACCAACCTCACTGGCCTTGCCCCGCAGGATCTCCAGCCCATTCCGGCAAGTCCGGTCCTGCCTGCCTCGCTCGATGAAGCGCTCGACAGCGCCCGCGGGAACAACCCGGCGCTGGCGCAAGCCGAAGCGGCATTGGATGCCGCCCAGGCCGGCGCGCGGGGCGCGCGGGCCGAACGCCTGCCCACGATCGGCGCCTTCGCCGAAGGTTCGACGGTGCGTGACCAGTTCTTTCCCGATTATCGCTCCGATGCCGCCACGGTCGGCGTGCGGGCGCGCTGGCAGATATTCGCGGGCGGGCGAGTCTCAGCCAAGATTACCGAATCCGATAGTGCGGTCAGGGCCGCCGATGCGCGTATGCGCGCCGCACGCGCCGCCGTCGATGAACAGACGATCAGCGCCTTTTCCGGGGTGCGCTCGGCCGCCCTGGTCGAAGCGGCTGCTTCCCAGCAAGCCCTTGCCGCCGGACAGGCGCGCGACAGCGTGCGCCACGAGGTTCGCGTGGGGATGAAGCCCCAGCTCGATCTGCTCGATGCCGAACGCGAGGCAACCGCCGCAGCGGTCAGCGAAGCTCGCGCGCGAAGCGATCGCATCGTCGCGGCTTACCGACTGCTTGCCCTTCTCGGACGCTGAACTTTACAGGAGACGATATGCACAAGGACTGGCCGAAAATGGCGACCGAGCTGAATGGCGCCATCAAGGAAGTGCGGCTCGGCACGCCCGACGTGATGCAGGCCTTTTCCGCCATGGCGACTGCGGCCACCAAGGCCGGGGCGCTCGATGCCAAGACCAAGGAACTGATCGCTCTTGCCATCTCGGTCGCCATCCGCTGCGACGGCTGCGTTGCCTTCCATTCGAAGGCCGCCGTCAAGCATGGCGCCACGCGCGATGAAGTGATGGAGACGATGGGCATGGCGCTCTACATGGGCGCTGGCCCCAGCCTCATGTATGCCGCGCAGGCGGTCGAGGCCTTCGATCAGTTCTCCGATCAAGCGAAACAATAATACGCCGTGAAATCGAAACAGCCGAACACTTGACCGGCAGTGCGCCGAACCGGTCGCGAATTTCGCGACCGGGAACCACGATCATGAACTGGTCGGTGGAGTACGCTCAAGTTCAACGCAAGGTTCAGGAGGCTGCACGGACCTGCGAATAGAGCCGCCGGATGTCTTCGGGTCGCGCAAGATCGTGCCCCGGATTCATCACGGCCGCCGCGCCTGCCGCGATGCCGAAGCGGAACGCTTCTTCGATCTCCCAGCCTGAGGAGATAGCAAAGACCATCGCCGAAAGGAAACTGTCGCCCGCGCCGACCGCGCTTCTGACCTCGATGTCCACTGCGGGAAGCAGGAGTTGGCGCTCGGCCGAGGCAAGGAGAGCGCCCTCGTGCCCCATCGTCACCGCCACATATTGCGCATGACCGCCCCCGACGATCTGCATGGCCGCCCGTCCCACCGACTCCGTGTCGGGAAGATCCCGACCGGTGAACTGGCGCAACTCGCCAATGCTGGGCTTGACGAGGAAGACGCCGCCTTGCTCAAGGCCTCCGCGCAGGCCAGCGCCTGAACTGTCGAGCACGACCGGTATATTGCGTTCCGTCATCATCGCGACGACCTGGCCATAGAAATCATCCGGAATGCCGGGTGAGAGCGAACCGCTCGCGACCAGATAGTCACATTGTGCCGTCTGGAGCTGATTGAGGCACTGCCGCCATTCTGCAGGTTCGACCATCGGTCCGGACGGAACGAGGCGATATTCCTTCCCGCTTTCGCGCTCGAGCACTGCGGTGGCCACCCTGGTATGCCCCTTGATCGGGATACGGTTGCGCACCAGCTGGTGCAGGTCGAGCAGACCATCGAGCGCGTGGCCGGTTGCACCGCCCGAAAGATAGTAGCTCCGCGCGTTCCCGCCGAGCCGGACATAGACACGGGCCACGTTGATTCCCCCGCCACCCGGCGAATAGAATTCTGTCTTCGTCCGCATTTTACGGGTGTGGTAGACATGATCGACTTCATAGGCGACGTCGATCGTCGGGTTCAGGGTGAGGGTCGCGATGTTCATCATGGCCGCCATTGAGGGACCCGGATGGGCTCGGGTCTATCCGGGATTTCCCTAATCGTTACGCTATCGCGGGTCCACGAATGCGAAGGCTCCGATCGAAAGGGTGCGAAGTTCTACCGGGATCGAAAGACCCGCGTTAGCAACCTGACAGCAGCAGCCACCGCCTGCGACCCAAAATCACTGGATAATAGACGAAAGGCGGGAAAATCGCGGCGTTGTCAAAAGATGCCCTCGCGCTTTCCTTATCGGTTAAATCCGATCATTGATCAAATAGGCAAGATATAGCAAGTAGGCACTCACAAACATTCCACCCTCGAACCGCGAAATTTGGCGTCCGCTGATGAATACGGGAATGCAGGCCAGCGCGACCCCCAACATGACCGGGATGTCGACCCGGATCAGTTGCGCGCTGACCTCGATCCCGTTCGACGGAAACAGGCAGGCCGCGCCGAGAATCACCAGAATATTGTAAACGCTGCTGCCGATCAGATTGCCGATCGCGATGTCGCGCTCGCCACGAATCGTCGAAATGATCGTCGTAACGAGTTCAGGAGCGGAAGTACCGATCGCAACGATCGTCAGTCCGATAAAGGCGTCCGATACGTTCCACAACCGGGCAAGCGCGACCGCACCATCCACCAGCCAGTTGGCGCCCACGACGATCACGACGAGGCCGATGGCCAGCATCGCCATTGCGGAGAAACCGTGGCGGCGGGAAAAGCGCGGCGCCGCGAATTCCCGCGCGAACTCCAGCTTCACCGTGATGCTTTCCCGCCGGGCGACGCGAATGACGGTCAGCGTGAAGGCCATTCCCATCGTGATCAAAAACAGCCCCTCAAGGCGCGAGAGCACACCGTCCCAGGCAAAGACGAGTAGCGCGGCCGACGCGATGACGATGACAGGCAGTTCCAGACGCAGCGTCTGCATCCGAATGGCAAGTGGTTGCAGCATCGCGCTGAGGCCGAGGATAAGGAGGATGTTGACGGTGTTGGTGCCGGCGATGTTGCCAACCGCGAGCGAGCCGTTTCCCTGGAGCGCCGCCTCGATCCCGACGGCGAGTTCGGGCGTGCTCGTTCCCAGCGCCACGATCGTGAGGCCGATGAGCAGCGGCGAAACGCCCAGCCGCGCGGCCAGCGCCGAGCCTCCCCTCACCAGCCACTCCGCACCAGCGATCAGGGCGGCGAGCCCCATGAGGCTGGAAACGATCGCCAGCGTCATCCGGCCGGGTTCACCTTGCGCCTGGCGGGATCGGGTACGAGGAGGACATCGCCCGGGACCGCATCAAGGATCTTGCGCGCCGTACTGCCGATCATAGCCTCATAGACGAGGCCACCGCCATGGGTTCCAACGACCGTCAGGTGACGTGCGGCATTTTCTGCACGGTCGCGAAGCAGCGCTTCGGGAACCCCGTGCTCGATCATGCGCGTGACGTTCCGGGCCGCCACATCAGACAGTCCCGCTTCGGCAAGGAACTTGTCGGCCGCAGCCTCGCCATAACCCTCGAATTGCCGTTCGATTTCCGATCGGCCGAGATAGCCCGCGAAGGGCACATCGTAGGCGTGGAAAAGGGAGATAGCCGCATCGGGAAAAAAGCGGACGGCGGTCTCCAGAGCGATCCGGGCGGGCGCGGAGAAATCTGTCGCGACCACCATGGCGCGGTAAGGCTCGAAAGCGCGGTCGCGTACGATCAGGATCGGAACGGGCGCCTTGCGGATCAGCCGGTCCACGGTATCGCCGAGCAGCATCCGGGCCAGCGGCCCATCGCGAGCCACGCCGGTGACGATCAGGCCCGCCTCGCCCTTTCCGGCGATATCGAGGACGACCGGTGCCGGCGAGCCGGTTTCGACGTGGACCGAAATGTCGATTGGCGGCGCCTCGCGAACAAGGTCGTGGTAGATGCGATGGCGCGCCGCCCGCACCGGGTCTTCGAGAGGCCGACGCCAGGACGGCAGATCGCCGAGTCGGACGGACAGCATCCCGTCTTCCGGCGGGTTCAGCGCGTGGATGACCATAAGCTCCGCCCGCCATGCCTGGGCTACCAGCAGGGCGCGATCGAAGGCGCGGTCGCAACGATGGCTGAGGTCGGTCGCGAGCGCGATGCATTTAGGGAAACCGTCACGCGTCATGGCATGTCCTCCTGATTATTAAGTTCGCTAAACCAGCCCAGTCGCCGCATCACATGCTTCTCCACCTCCAGCGACAGCATGAGAAGCATGCCGCACGCCACCAGCAACACCCAGTCCGCGAAGCCCAGCGGCTGCGAGTGGAAAATCGCGTTCATGAACGGCGCATAGGTGAAGAGCGCCTGGCCGATGACGAGAACGCCGATCGCGATCAACACGGCGGGAGTACCGATCGCGCCGCGCCATGTCAGGGACGTCATGTGGAGATAGCGGACGTTGAAGAGGTAGAAGATCTCCGCGATGATGAACATGTTGACGACCATGGTGCGCGCCATCTCCAGGCTCCGGCCTTGCGCCAGAACATGGAAAAAGATTCCGAGAGTGACGGCCGCGAACAGCACAGAGACGAGAAGGACACGCCAAAGCAGGAACGGCGAAAGCAACGGCGCGCCGCGCTCCCGTGGCCGGCGCAACATCGCACCGGGTTCCGTGGGCTCGAACGCCAGCACGAGGCCGAGCGTGGCGGCGAGGACGAGGTTCACCCAGAGGATCTGCGTCGCCGTCATCGGCAGCGCGAAGCCCAGCAGGATCGCCAATACGACCGCCAGTGTTTCACCGCCGTTCGTAGGGATTTCCCAGGAAATGACCTTGCGAATGTTGTCGTAGACCGTTCGGCCTTCGCGAACGGCGCTGACGATCGAGGCAAAATTATCGTCGAGCAGCACCATGGAAGCCGCTTCTTTCGACGCTTCGGTGCCCTTGATGCCCATGGCGACCCCGACGTCGGCCTGCTTGAGGGACGGCGCGTCGTTCACGCCGTCCCCCGTCATCGCGACGATCTTTCCCTGAGCCTGCAGCGCACGGACGATCCGCAATTTATGTTCCGGGCTGGTCCGGGCAAAGACCGAGACATCCGCGACCGCTTGCTCCAGTTCGGTGTCCGGAAGCTTTTCCAGTTCCAGCCCGGTCAGCACGCGCGGGTCGTCGGCAAGGTCGAGTTGCCGGGCGATCGCCAGCGCCGTCGCCGCATGATCGCCAGTGATCATCTTGACGCCGATTCCGGCGGACCGGCATTCGGCGATGGCGTCCTTGACCTCCGCACGAGGCGGATCGATGAAGCCGACAAGGCCCAGGAGGCACACGCCAGTCGAGAGATCTTCGAACGAGATCCGTTCGCTGCCGGCAGGCATTTCCTTCGCGCCGAAGGCGAGAACGCGCTCGCCATCGCTTCCGGCGGTAGCGATGGAACTCTCCCAATAGGAACAATTGTCGGGCGCGGTCATCGCCAAGAGCGCTTCGGGCGCGCCCTTCACGAACAGCAAGCGCGTGCCGTTGGAACCCCGGCAGAGCGTCGCCATGAACCGATGCGCGGCGTCGAAGGGAATCTCGTCGAGCCGCTCCCATTCCGCCCGCTCCTGCTCCGGATCGATGGCCGCCTTCATTGCCAGGGCGAAGAGGGCCCCCTCCATCGGATCGCCCTCGACACGCCATTCCGCACCGACCTTGCGCAGCGCGGCATCGTTGCACAGCAGCCCGCAGCGGATCAGTGGCATCGCATCGGCCATAGCCTCTGCCTGGTCCCCGGACCCGACGATCCGGATTTGACCATCGGGAACATAGCCGGATCCGCTCGCGATCATCGTATGCCGCTCGGTGATGACGCGGCGGGCCGTCATTTCGTTGCGTGTGAGCGTGCCGGTCTTGTCGGTGCATATCACCGAGGTCGCGCCGAGCGTTTCGACGGCCGGGAGCTTTCGGATGACGGCGTTGCGCCCCGCCATCCGCCGCACGCCGATCGCGAGAGTAATCGTGATGACCGCCGGCAGCCCTTCCGGCACGATCCCCACGGCGAGCGCGACCACGGCGATCAGCGCGTCGATCCAATCGTAATTCCGCGCCAGAACGGCAAAGGCGAACAGCGCAAGCCCCCCCGCGAGTACGAACCAGGTGAAGCGCCGGGCAAAACCGTCGATCTGCTTCAGCAGCGGGGTTGCCAGTTGTTCGACCGACTGGATAAGCGAACTGATCCGTCCGATCTGCGTGCGAGATCCGGTGGCAACAGCGAGCCCGCTTGCGTGCCCAGCCGCAACCATCGTGCCCGAAAAGGCCATATTACGCCGATCCGCCAAATCGGTCTGCTCGGGCAGCACCGCTTCCTGCTTTTCGGCAGCCACCGATTCGCCCGTCAGCAGCGCCTCGTCGATAAGCATTCGCCGCGCATGGAGAAGCCTGAGATCGGCGGGAACGCGATCACCGGCCTCGATCATCACGAGATCGCCGGGCACGATCTCGCGGACGGGAATCGTTTGCCTCACGCCGTCACGCACCACGCTGGCCTTGGGCGCGATCATCTGCTGGATGGCCTCAAGCGCCTGTTCAGCCTTTCCTTCCTGGATATGCCCGATCACCGCATTCACGATCACGACGGCGACGATGACCACCGCGTCGATCATGTGATCGAGCAGCGCTGCGGCCAATGCCCCGGCAAGAAGCACATAGATCAACGTGTTATGGAATTGCGCGAGGAACCTAAGGAACACATTGCGACGCGCCGACCGGGGTAGCGCGTTCGGCCCAAAGCGGGCCGATTGCCGATCCACCTCCGGAGAAGAGAGACCCGCACAACCGACGTCGAGTGCCGTGGCAACTTCGCTGGTTGACAGCATATGCCAGCGCACTTCGGAAGTTTCCATGGGTCCTGACATCAAATCTCTTTCGTATTACATCAAACCATCTCGTGTTGAGCATGCGGAGCGAAGACCGTGCGGACCGGTTTCATTCCCGGCCCGCGGTTCCGCGCTTGCGTGCCGCCGATTGAATGGGCTTCAATGCGCAAACAGCAGCGGCAGCGGCGCGCCAGTGAGCAGGTCGCGCGTGACGCCGCCCAGGATCATCTCGCGCAGGCGAGAGTGGCCATAAGCGCCAAGCGCGAGCATCCCGGCGCCACGCCGGTGAGCCGCTTCGACCAGCGCCTCCGCATCCGACACGTCACCGCCCTGGATGGGAACTACGGTCGACGTAAAGCCATGCCGGGCGAGATGGTGGGCGACATCGGCTCCCGGTTCGGAACCGTGGCCCTGGGCCGTCGGCTTCGCATCGAGGATGAGTATATCGATCCTTGCCCCAGGCGCCGCGAACATGGTCGCGTCGCGCAGCGCGTGCGTCGCCTCGCGGGTCGCATTCCAGCCGATCGCCAAGTGATCGATGGCGGCCGGTTTATAGCCGGTGGGCAGGATCAGAACGGGACGCCCAGATGCGAACAGGCAACGCTCAAGCGTATCACGTCGAATTGGCGGATGGTCGTAATTGTCCGAAGGACCGAACAGGACGAGGTCGGCATAACGGGCATAGACCGCGGTCTTGGCGAAGATCACCGCCGGCTGGTCCGAAATCGTCCTCACCTCTACGTTCGTGGAGCGGGCGAGCATCGCGATCCGCTGCTGCTTCGCCTCCACCGCTTCAGTATAATCGGGAAGAAGTACATAAGGCAGTGCAACCGTCAGGGCATAGTCGCTCGCGGGGAGAGCCGACAGCACGACGATGGCAAGGCTGGCGTCGTGGAACTCGGCAAAGGCAAGCGCATCGCGCAAAAACCGCTCGTCCTTGTCTCCGGTATCGACGACGGCGAGAATGTCCTTGATAGCCATATGTCCCTCCAGCTTTGAGCTATTCCTGCTACCCAGCGCCGTGATGGGATTCATTCGGGTGTTATACGTAGCCGACCGGCGCCCCCTTCCATCTGCCGGGCCAGCGCATCGCCAAGCAGTGCGCCAAGAGTGATCGCGTTACTGGCATGCGAGATACTTTCGGTCGTAACCATGCGGCAGCCGACTTCCCTGAGCAAAGCCTCGGCACCAGCCGCGAAGAGGCCGTGAACAGCCAGGCAGATCGGCGGAGGGAAGCCCTGGTCGATGATCTCGCGCGCGGCGTTGGCAAGGGTGTGTCCCGACGAAATCACGTCATCGACGAGGATCGGCGTGCGGCCTTTCCATGCCCCCAGGTCCGAGGCCGCGATAAGGACGTCCCGATCACCGCGCCGCGATTTCGCGAAGACCGCATGGGGCGCTCCGATAAGCCTGGCGATTGCGCCCGCCCACTGCTCGCTCTCGCTGTCGGGTCCTATGATGAGCGGTGCATCGACATTGGCCCGGACCCAGTCCGCCAGAAGCGGAGATGCCGCGAGCGAAGCCGTCTCCATCGAATAGATCTCCCCCAGATCCGCGTAGCGGTGGAGATGCGGATCGACGGTCACGAGCCCATCGAACTCGGATGAAAGGAGCTGGGCGAACTGGCGGGACGTCAGCGCTTCGCCATCCTTGAACCGCCGATCCTGTCGCATATAGGCAAGATAAGGCGCCACGAGATGGACCGACCGCGCCCCGCTCTCGCGCAGCAGCCTTGCAGCAAAGAGCAGCCGCATGATCTGGTCGTCGGGCCGCGCGAGCGTGCATATGACGGCCACGGCTGATCCCGACACCCCGGAGCGGAGCCGGACATAGCTCTCCTGATCGGGAAACCGGCGAACCTCGAGCGTGCCTGTCGCCCACCCGGTATGTTCCGCGATGGATGCGGCCAGCCGTTCGTTCCCGGGCATGGAAAACAGCATCGCCGTCATGGCACGATCGCAAGCATGTCGGCATTGGCGGCGGCGTAGGTCAGCGCATAAGCCATTTCACCCTGCGACTGGGCGTGGAGGGTCAGCAAAGGCTGGCCAGCGATAACGTCGTCGCCCAGGCGAACATGAAGAAGCATGCCCGCGGCCGGCGAGTCGGGCGCGCCCGCCAGCTTCGCAAGGCGCGCTATCCGGCGATTGTCGATATGGGTGACGCGGCCGCTATGCGCCGCCAGGATCGGATGGGTGAGCCTGGCCGTGGGCGGGGTGCGCATGCCGCCCTGGGCCTGGCATATCCTTTGGAACCTGTCCCAGGCGCTGCCGTCGGCCAATGTGCGTTCGGCGCGCGCGCGTCCCTGGCCTTCTTCCGCGACCTTCCCGAGTTCGAGCACCACGCCGGCGAGCGTGCAGGCGCGGTCCCGAAGGCCCGGCGGAGCATCGGCATCGCCTGTCAGCACCGCCAGCACGTCGCGCGCCTCCAGGGCGGGCCCGATCGCCCGGCCGACGGGCTGGGTGCCATCGGTCTGGACACAGCGGATAACAAGGCCAAAACGGGCGGCGACGGCGCCAAGCGTGGCTTCCAGCCGTTCGGCCGCCGCGACGCTGCGCACCTTGGCGGTCGGCCCGATCGGAATGTCGAGCACCACATGGGTCGCGCCCGCCGCTATCTTCTTCGACAGAACGGAGGCGATGAGCTGCCCCTCCGTATCGATGTCGAGCGCGCGTTCCACGCCGATGAAGATGTCATCGGCGGGACTGAGGCAGACCGCGCCGCCCCAGGCGAGGCAGCCGCCCTCGACCGCCACCACGCGCTGCATGGCGCCAAGGTCGAGATCGACCCGGGTGAGCGTCTCCATGGTATCGGCCGTTCCCGCCGGGGACGTGATCGCCCGCGACGACGTCTTGGGCATGGTCAGACCGCAGGCGGCAGCGATGGCGACGACGATCGGGCTCGTGCGGTTGCCCGGCAGACCGCCAACGCAATGCTTGTCGACGACGATCTCGCTCGGCCAGCGCAAACGGTCGCCGGCCTCGACCATCGCCCTGGTGAGATGGTAGGTCTCGTCCTCGTCGAAGGGAAGCGTGGCGGTAGCCGTGAGGAAGGCGGCGAGGTGCACATCGGCATAGCGGCCCGCCACCACGTCACCGACGATGCTGGTCAGCGCGGCCCCGTTCAGCCTGTGTCCGTAGATGCGCTGGCGGACGCAGGCGATCGATTCGAGGGGCGGCGCATGACCGACCTGGACAACGGTTCCCTCCTCCACGCCAAGCGCGACCCAGGCCGCTTCGGACAGACCGATCTCGTCGCCGGCCAGGAAGTCGCCCTCCACCTGATAGAGCGTGGCCGCGATCGGCTGGCTGCCGTTGCGGATATAGACCTGGGTGTGCGCGGCAAGGCCCTCGGCATGGCACACCGGGCTGTCGGTCCGCATGATCGCGACCAGCTCATGATGCGTGTGAAGGCGCAGCCGGCGCGCGCGCGCGAACGATGGTTCCGCCGGTTCGGAACTCCCTATATTCGGATGGAATTGCTGCGCATCGCCCGGAATATCGCTGGAAACCCCGATCACGTGTCGATCACCACCTTCAAGGCATGAGTATCGGCTGCGCGCGCGAACGTCTCATACGCCTCCAATATGTCCGACAACACGAAACGATGGGTGACGAGCTGTTCGGGCCGCAGGCGCTTGGCCTCGACCGTCTTCAGGAGCATCGGCGTGCTGACGGTGTCGACGAGCCGGGTGGTGATGGTGATGTTGCGCGACCAGAGTTCCTCCAGATGGAGGTCGACCTTGGCGCCGTGGACACCGACATTGGCAATTACCCCGCCGGGCGCGACCAGTTCTTCGCATAACGCGAATGTCGCAGGGATCCCGACTGCTTCGATAGCCGTATCGACCCCCTTGCCGTCGGTGAGCTCTCGAACCAGGCTCACGACCGGATCACGTCCGCTGTTGAACGTGTCCGTCGCGCCGAACTTGCGCGCGACGGCGAGGCGATTGTCGTCGAGATCGATCATGATGATCCGGGCCGGTGCATAAAATTGCGCAGTCAGCAGGGTCGCCAGGCCGATCGGTCCAGCGCCGACGATCGCGACGCTGCTGCCCGGTGCAACCTTCCCGTTCAGGACGCCGCACTCATAGCCCGTCGGAAGAATGTCGCTCAGCATGACGAGGGCATCCTCATCGGCCCCCGGCGGGATCGCGTGAAGGCTGTTGTCGGCATGGGGGATGCGCACGAATTCGGCTTGCGTGCCATCGATCCTGTTGCCCAATATCCAGCCGCCCTCGACGCAATGCGAATACATGCCGCGCCGGCAATATTCACACCGGGCACAAGAGGTGATGCAGGAGATCAGGACATGATCTCCGGGCTTGAAGGCTCCAACCGCGGTTCCGACCTCCTCCACGATCCCGACACCCTCATGTCCGAGGATCCTGCCCGGCTCGCACGTCGGCACATCCCCCTTCAGGATGTGCAGGTCGGTGCCGCAAATGGTGGTCTTCGTGATCCGCACGATCGCATCGCCGGGTGCCTGCAAGGCCGGCCTCGGGCGATCCTCGAGACTCTTCTCGCCGGGGCCATGATAAACGAGAGCTTTCATGATCTCCTCCGTTCAACCGTTAGACGGGTTCGCCAGTCAGTGTACGAAAACGATCGGCAGGCGCTGATGATCGATCAGTTCCCGCGTCACGCCGCCAAGCACGAACTCGAGTGCGCGCGAACGCCCATAGCCACCGATCACGAGCACATCGGCTTTCTGCTCCACTGCGTAATTCTGAAGGACAGCCGACGTATCCTTACCGGATGAGCTGATCGGACAAACGCCGCCGCTATGGCCATGTCGCGCGAAAAGGCGGGCGATCTGGACACCGCCCCGGTGCTCCCCGGATTCGACACCCGGATCATCGACAATCGCAACGTCGATACGGGCATCGGGTTCGGCCAGATTGAGAAGCGCCCTCGCGGCGCGGAACGATTCAAGTGATGCGTTCCAGCCCAATACGGCGTGATCGATGGGACCAGGATTCCAGGAGGCCGGCAAAATGACCGTCGGCACGCCCGTAAACAGAAGCGCCTCGGAGATACGGCGCCTCAAGCCATCCCTTTGCCAGCGCCCGACACCCGGAATCAGCGCGATATCCGCGTACTGGCCTTCAGCCTTCACGAGACCGGGTATCAGCCCGCTGGCCTCGAACACCGAGTGAACCTCTACTTCGATCGCGGTATTCCTGGTTCGTTCGCGAACGGCCGCCAGATGTTCGTCGCGCTGGTCCTCGGATACCGTGATGGCCTGCGCGAAAGCCATCGCATCAGCCGCCGCGGCGAATGCGAGATTTTCGGTCACGACGACGATCGTAAGCGCCGCTTCATGCATACCGGCATAGGCAAGCGCCTGATCAACGGCGGTCAGGGAATGCTCTGCACCGTCCACGACGACGAGCACATGTTTGATCTGTGAAATGCTGCTCATGATCGCATCATGGCCCCGGCCATTGATGACCGCACTCCGTAACTTTACAGAGGCACCGCGTGACGCGCACTCGCCCCTGGGGCCGTGAAGAGGGCGCTTCGCGGCGAGTGCATACTCAAGCCTTCGCGTAGTTCGATGGCACCAGGACGGCCGCTCCAACAACGGCGCCACTGCGCAACCGCTCAAGCGCGACATTGGCTTGAGCCAGCGGAAAGACCGTCGTCACGGATTTGACGTTGGCTTTCTGCGCGATCTCGAAAAAGCTTGTGCCGTCTTCGCGGGTCAGATTAGCCACCGATGCAATGGTTCGCTCACCCCAGAGGTCAGCATAGGGGAACGACGGAATGTCGCTCATGTGGATCCCTGCGCAGATCACCCTGCCTCCCTTGTGGACTGCACGCAGCGCGCGCGGAACAAGATCACCGACGGGGGCAAAGAGGATCGCCGCATCGAGTTCCACGGGCGGGTCATCCTCCGATGATCCGGCCCAGGCGCAGCCGAGTGATCGCGCAAAAGCCTGTCCCTCGTCGTCTCCCGCCCTGGTAAAGGCATAAACCGCCCGGCCCTGCCACAGCGCAATCTGGGCGATGATATGCGCGGCGGCGCCAAATCCGTAGAGACCGATCCGCGTTCCCTCCCCCGCAGCGCGCAGGGACCGCCAGCCGATCAGCCCGGCGCACAGCAAGGGCGCGGCTTCTTCATTGGAAAAGGCGTCGGGTATCCTGAAGCAGAAGCGAGCGTCCGCAACCGTATGGGTCGCATAACCGCCATCCCGGGTGCATCCCGTGAATGCGGGACTATCGCACAGATTTTCATGACCTGTTCGGCAATAGTCGCAATGGCCGCAGCTATGTCCGAGCCAGGGAACGCCGACGCGATCACCGATCGCGACATCGGCGACCCCTTCCCCCGCCGCAACAACGATGCCGACAATTTCGTGCCCGGGAACGATGGGGAGGCGGGATTCGATCTCCCCATCGACGATATGCAGATCGGTTCGGCAGACGCCGCAAGCAGCGACCTCGATGAGAAGCTCGCCTCGACCAGGCGTTGGAACCTGTCGCGCAACGAGCCGCAGCGGCGTGCCGACCGCTTCGAGCTGCATCGCGAACATCTCGGTCATAGTGATTTCTTCGCCTGTTCGCGCCGCGGGGTCACGCTGCCGACGCGGCACGCGCCGCCATGCCCTGCGCCATGTTCGACAAGGCTTCGGCCATCTTGACGCCCAGGGCAGGATCTACCGTCGAATCAGCGATGGCGCGGCGCATCGCGTCACACCACTGATCCGCTGTCTCACCAGTGATCGGCAGGCGCGCATGGGCCGACATCATGCAAACGCCAGGGTGATCATCAAACCAATCTCGCGGTCCGCCCAGCCATGCGTTGAGAAAACCGGCAAGCGAAACGCGCATCGGCCCCAACTCCGGGGCGTGTAGCGCACGCAACTCCCGATAGGCGTCCTCCTGATCCATCAGATCATAGAAGCGGTCTACGATATTCCGGACGACGACGGCCCCTCCAACCAGATCATAGGGCGCCTGCTGTTTCTGTTCCGCTGCTGTCACACGTTTCTCCTGTTATGCTGCGCACTCCCTTTTGGTCGAGCGTCGTTTCAAATGCGCTTTCCCACGCCCGTCAGCCTGGCAAGCGCGCCAGTCAGCGCATGTTCCCGCAGGGGCTTTTCCAGAACCTGGGCGAACCCCTGCGCCAAGGCACGCTCGGTCAGTTCGGCCGATGGGAACGCGGTGATGAGTATGGCTGGACCCGGCCAGCCACGTTCGCGCAGGCGGCAAAGCACCTCGATGCCATCGCTCTGCTCCAATCGAAAATCAGCAACGAAGCAGCAGGCATCCCCCGATAACGGATCGTCCAGAAGCGCCGCACCAGCCGCATAGGCCCGGACGTCAAAACCCTGCGCACGAAAGAGAAGCTGCAGTGAACGGCGAACACCGGCGTCATCCTCGACCAGAAGAAGACGCGGGCGTTCCCGCAACGGGGCCGCAATATTCTCGCCTGACATCTCACACCATCGGCCCAGCGGCATTGCTGGTCCCTCGGACGATGTCAGGAAACGATCCCCGGGTCGCTACGTAAGTGTCCCGATCCTCAGCCCGTGATCCCCGCGGAAAACGCGATACGGAGCGCCTCCGACAGGCTGCGAACGCCCAGCTTGGTCATGAGGTTGGCGCGATGCACCTCTACGGTGCGCGGCGAAATCCCAAGATCATAAGCGATCGTCTTGTTTGGCAGTCCTCGCGCAAGCCCCTTGAGCACATCCTGTTCGCGCCCGGACAGAGCGGCGATGCGGATCGTTGCGTCGGCGGCGCGGGTTGCCCTGCCTTCAACGTCGGCAAGCCGTTCGAAGGCACTTTCAATAGCCGCGAGCAACACCGCCTTCTCGAACGGTTTCTCGATGAAGTCGACTGCGCCGGCCTTCATCGCGCTTACAGCGATCGACACATCGCCATGCCCGGTCAGGATGATGACGGGCATCGCGATACCGCGTTCGTTCAATTCCTTTTGGACTTCGAGCCCATCCATCTGAGGCATACGCACATCGAGGAGAATGCAGCCCTCGGCCGCGTTCCTCACGTCTTTCAGAAATTCAACACCGGAGGACCAGGTTTCGACCGAGAAACCTGATTTCTTGAGCATGAAACCGGCAGATCGACGGATTGCATCTTCATCGTCGACGATGTGGACGATCCGCTTATCCTCCATAAGATTGCTCCCTATCTGCCCTGACCAGTGTGAAATGGAATTGCGTGCCGCCCCCTTCCGCAGGCTCCATCCAGATGCGCCCGCCATTGGCTTCGACAATCGTTCGACAAATCGAGAGACCCAACCCCATGCCGTCCGACTTGGTGCTGACAAAGGCCTTGAAGAGCTGGGCAGCGACCTCGGGGGCCATTCCCGTGCCGGTATCGGACACCGTGACACGCACAAAACCCGCCTGGTCGGGACCGGTGCGGATGGTGAGCACAGGCCTGGCGCGCGCATTCATGGCCTCGACCGCATTGCGGATCAAGTTCACGAGGACCTGCTGGATCTGGACCTTATCGACGAGGACCGTCGCAGCTTCGTGATCGATGTCCATGCGGGTTTCGATCGATTTCTCGCCCGCGCCCATCAGGCCGAAGGCAGCCGCTTCGTTAATGAGGTTGGGCAAGTTCTCGACAGTCTTCTCGACCTCCCCCCTGGCAACGAAATCACGCAAACGGCGCACGATATGACCCGCGCGCATCGCTTCCCCCGCGGCGTCTGTCAGCGCCTCCCGGATGTCGGGCAGATCATCGGGATCTGGCTGGTCGAGCAGGTCCCGGACCGCTTCGAGATAGTTGGCTACGGCGGTGATCGGCTGATTCAGCTCATGGGCGAGCGTCGACGCCATCGTCCCCATCGCGCTGACGCGCGCGACGTGGATCAGTTCGGATTGAAGCTGCTCTAGCCGCTCCTGTGTCCTTTGGCGATCCGTCAGATCGCGAATGAAGCCGGTGAACAGCCGCTGGCTCTCGCCGGCCGCTTCTCCAACCGACAACTCCATCGGGAAGGTCGTCCCATCCTTTCGCAGTGCAAAAACCACGCGTCCGATCCCGATGATGCGCCTCTCTCCTGTACGCAGATAGCGCTCGAGAAAACCGTCATGGCGTTCGCGATAAGGCGAGGGCATCAACATGCTGACATTGGAACCCAGGACTTCCTCCTGAGTGTAACCGAACAAACGCTCGGCCGCCGTGCTGAACGACACCATCGTGCCGCCTTCATCGATGACGATCATTGCATCGGGGACCGTCGACAAAATCGAACGAAGATGCGCTTCACTGTTGCGAAGAGAGCTCAGCGTTGCTCGCTGGTCGGTGATGTCGTGGACAATTGTCGCGAAACCGCCCAACGATCCGTCGGGTTTTTTCAACGCGGTGATGGAAATGTGAGCCAGAAACTCACTGCCATCCTTACGAATCTGCCACTCGTCGATCTCGATCTTGCCACGGTGTTGTGCTTCGGCAAGCAAGGACGTCGGCTTGCCGCTGGCGACGACATCGGCCGGATAAAACCGATCTGTAAGCTGGCCGGCCATCTCGGCCTCTGTCCAGCCTTTCAGACGCTCGGCGCCCCCGTTCCAGATCGTGACCCGTCCTTCAGCATCGAGCATATAGATCGCATAATCTTCCGCCCCATCGATGAGCAGGTTCAGTTCTGCGGCCAGCATCCTCGTCCCGTCCGCGAGATCGCGAGCGCGTGAGAGAGTACGATGGTGATTCCGCCAAAGCAGAGCCATGGCGGCGAGAAACAGGAACAGGGCAACCCACTGTTCTGCCACGGTCGGCCAACCGTCAACGATTGCGAGCGTCGTAAGGGTAACGAGCGTGACGCCCGCCAACACCACGATATCCGGCCTGAGCGCCACGAGCACCATACCGGCCACGCCGAGAGAGACGAAATAATGAACGCTCTCGTCGATCTGCCGGCCAAGCTGCCATCGTGTGACCACCGCGATGACGGCGATAGCCAGTCCCGCAAGGGACGCGGTCAAAAGCCGGGCATGGATCGAACGGTCAACCAGTGGCGCAATGGCACCCGCTTGCCATGAATGGAGGAATTTCCCGGATCGCGGAGCGGTTTTAATGATGACTCTGCCTCTTCGTCGTCAGAAGGAAGCAGCAAGCGCTGATACCCCTTTCTGTCTCAAGCCTATCAACAGCGCCTCGTGCGATCCATTAAAATTGGCAACCATCTCAACGATGATGTTACTTGCTTTGGAGTTCAGCGCTGGAAACATGTCCAGACCGTCGCATCCACGAGCTTCAAACCGTCGGCGTTCTTTAGGCCGGGCTCTTCGGATTGTCATCATCCGTGCGACTTGCGCGCTGCTACCTGAACCAATGGACCCGCGGGTCCATTGTGAGATGGTGAGCGCCCCAAACGCCCCTCAGTAACTTTCCGGATAGAGCCCACCCAGGCAACCGCATAGCCTCCTCCTCGCTCGAGGGCCGGATCGCTGTTGGCCTGATTCATCGGCCATCCCCCCCGCCCAATCCGGACCTCGAGCATTCATTTCGCAGGAGGTCCGCCATGAATGATCAGGTTCCAGCGACCACGTCCAAGGCCAATCCGATCAGCCCAATTCTCGATCATCCGGTTGATTGGCTTCGCACGGAGATTGACCGCCTCTTCGAAGATTTTGGCCGCCCCGCCGCCAGTCTGTTCGGTGTCGGCAATCGATCTTCAATCGCGCCAGTTCCGGCTGTTGAACTTGTCGATGAGGACAAGGCCTATCGCCTCACCGCCGAGCTCCCTGGCCTGTCCGATGATGATATCGATATCAGCGTCGCTGACGGTCTCCTGACGATAGCCGGCGAAAAGAAGGAGGAGACCGAACGCAAGGACAAGGGCTATGTATTCAGCGAACGGCGATATGGCTCCTTCCGGCGCCAGGTATCCTTGCCCAGCGACGTTGACCCGAACGCGATCACCGCTGCATTCAAGGATGGTGTCCTCACCGTCACACTGACCAAGGATGAAAATGCGCCAGCGCGGAGTCGGAAGATCGAAATCGGGCAGGCATAGCAGTTTGCCGGAGGCTTCGACGGGACCTCGGCACCACGCAGACCCGCAAGCCGACGTCATAACCCTTCTCGAGGGACGAGCCTTCGGCTCTGGAGAGCCCATGCGTCGGATCGACACGCATGCGGCGCGTCTATTCCTCGTCGGCGATCGCGCATGGAAGCTCAAGCGTGCCGTCCAGTTCGACTATCTGGATTTTTCAACCGCCGATAGACGCCGCGCCGCCCTGGAAGCGGAGCTACGGCTTAATCGCAGGACCGCGCCGGAACTCTACCTGGCGGTTCGCCCGGTATCCAAGAATTCGGCGGGCTGCCTGAACCTCGATGGCGACGGAGAACCTGTCGATTGGCTTCTGGAGATGCGCCGCTTTCCCGATGACGCCTTGCTCGATCATGTGGCAACCCAAGGTGGCCTGACCGATGTGCTGATCACGCAGCTCGCAGACCGGATCAAGGCATTTCATGATGGCGCCGAGACGTGCCTGTCCGGATCGGGGCGCAGCCGTTTGGAAGCCGTCATTGCCGGGAATGATCGAAGCATGGCTCGATTCCCCGACATTCTTCCCGCTCGGCTCGTGAGAGACCTGATCGACAGGCAAGTCGCCCTGCTGGCCCAGCACTCCGATCTGCTCGATTCACGTGCGCGAAGCGGGCGCGTGAGACATGGCCATGGCGATCTGCATCTGGGTAACATTGCCGTGATCGACGGGAGCCCCGTCCTGTTCGACTGCCTGGAATTCAGTCCCGAACTTGCGACCGGCGATGTCCTTTACGACCTTGCGTTCCTACTCATGGATTTATGGGGCCGCGGCCTTCATTGCGAAGCGAATGCCCTGTTCAATCGCTATCTGGACATTTCCCCTCAGGACGATGCCGGCGTGGCCCTTGTGCCGTTGTTTCTTTCGATCCGAGCCGGGATTCGCGCCCATACATCGGCCGCACAGGCGAGCGATGGTTCAGACGAAGCTCTGACCCAAAAGGCCAGCGCCTATCTGACGCTGGCGCGCGCAGTGCTCGAACCGGTGCCCGCGCGGCTCGTCGCCATTGGCGGGCTTTCCGGATCCGGCAAGTCCACAATAGCGAAACTGATCGGCCATTCCCTCGGCGAGGTTCCAGGCGCGCGTATTCTGAGATCCGATGTGCTGCGGAAGCGACTTGCCGGCGTGCCGCCAGAATCGCCGCTTCCCAAAGACGCATATACCCTGTCCGCGAACGCAGCGATTTACACAGAGCTGAGACGGCTGGCGGGACACATGCTTTACGCCGGGCATTCGGTGGTGGCCGACGCTGTCCATGCGAAGCCTGAAGAGCGCACGGAGATCCATCAGGTCGCACTGCGACGAGATGTGCGGTTCGATGGGATATGGCTCGACGCATCACCCGATATGCTGACGGCGAGGGTATCCGCCCGGACACATGACGCTTCCGACGCCAACGGCGCCGTTGTCGAATTGCAGACTCGCTATGATCTGGGTGAGATCGACTGGCACCGCGTCAACGCGGCGGATGACCGCAAGACGGTCGCAACGCAAGTCATGGACGTCCTGGATGTTCGCCATTTGTGACGGGGAATGATGCAGGCCGCGCATGTCGCCCCAGCCGAAGGGATTCTCCATCCGGTGAGGTCGCGATGCCGATCATTGTTCGGCGCGCGCGCAATCGATGCACAATGCTGCCTCCGGCCGTGCATCCAGCCGAGCCGGTGCAATCTGCGACCCACAACGAACGCATTCGCCATAGGTGCCCTTCGCAATTCGCTCCAGGGCACGATCGATCGAAGCGGCCTCCCGCACGATCAAGCTTGCCTCGGCTTCCAGACCCGCATCATCTTCGACTTCGACGGCCTGTTCCGATGAGTCCGCATTAAGGGGCTCAGCCAGATCCGCATTCACTCGCGTCAGCCGAGCGCGAAGTTCCGACAGTCGCTCTGTCAGGCGCTCTTCTATGGCGGCTGTGTCAGTCACGGAGATTCCTTCAGAACAGTAGGTACCGAAATCGGCTTGGGGTTCGGTGCAGATTTATAGCGCCTTCTTCAGACGCAGGTAAGCCGAACGAAGTTCATCAGCGAGCACCTGGAGCGCGGCCTTGATGTTACCGCCGCTCTCCTGAAGGCGAGCTTCTGCAACGAAATGGTGCCATTTGGTTTCGAGCTCGTCCCACTCCTCGCGAGCTTCCATCGCGCCCAGATGCACCTGGACCTTGGCTTCGTCCCGGAGCTTGGCAAGATCAGCCTTAAGTTCTTCAATGGTGCTCATCGGTCGCTCCCCGGCAACAAGGTGTTGAGAAGTGTTCCTGTAGCCGAGCCTGAAGCACTGGGCGCTACGTAAAGCACCGGATACACGTTGGCCCCGGTCCTGGATTGCTCTTCAGGCTCGCTGCGCAACCCGCACGACGACTATCCGCGTATGATCGTTCTCGGGGAACGGGATTCCGCGTGCGTCCCAGAGCGTCCCTTCAACCTCGATTACCGGTTCTTCGCTCTCCAGAGTATCATCCGTCTCGATCGTCACATGAATAGACCCACGGCCTCGCCGCAGGGTCAATTCGACGCTCTCCCAGTCCCTGGGCAAGACGGGGCGCACCTGAAGTTCGCCGCCCACGAGCCGAACGCCAAGAATCTCCTCTACCGCCAACCGCCATGTCCAGGCTGCGGCACCCGTGTACCAGGTCCAGCCACCTCGGCCGAGGTGGGGCTCCATGCCGGCAATGTCAGCCGCCACGACATAAGGCTCGGTTCGATAATGGGCGGCGCTGCGAGCCGTCGCGGCATGCTGAATAGGATTGATTCGGTCGAAGAGCGCCTTGGCCCCATCACCATCCCCCGTGCGCGCGAACGCGAGCGCGAGCCAGCTTGCCGCGTGGGTATACTGGCCTCCATTCTCGCGAATTCCCGGCGGATAGGCCTTGATATAACCCGGCTCACGCGGCGTGCGGTCAAAGGGCGGATCCAGCAGACGCACGAGACTGTCGTCATCCCGAACCAGATATCGTCTGGCCGAAGCGAGCGCCGATCGGGTACGCTCGACCTTGCCGGCACCCGACAATACGGACCACGACTGCGCGATGGAATCGATGCGGCATTCCTGTTCTTCCGACGCGCCCCATGGACGGCCGTCGTCGTCGAATGCGCGCAAATACCATTCGCCATCCCACCCCGACCGTTCCACCGCGGCCGCAAGCGTCTCTGCGCGGCCGTTCCAATGGTCGCGGAACTCGTTCCGGTCCGCATCCACACAATGACGCGTGAAATTTCGGATGGTCGCGATGAGAAACCAGGCGAGCCATATGCTTTCGCCATGCCCCCGGTTGCCCACGCGATCCATGCCGTCATTCCAGTCCCCTGCACCAATCAGCGGGAGGCCATGAGACCCGAGGCGGTAGGCGTGGGAAAGCGCGCGCTCGCAATGAACGAACAGGGATTGCGTGTAGTCACTCACCTCGAAACGCGCATAGCGATCGGTTTCTTCGGCCGTGAGCGGGGGCGCCCGCAGAAAAGGAACCAGCTCGCTCAGGATGGTTTTGTCTCCGGTCGCCTCAACATAATGAGCAACGGCGTACGGTAGCCAGACCAGATCGTCCGAGCAGCGCGTGCGGACGCCGCGATCCAATGGCGGATGCCACCAATGCAGCACGTCGCCTTCCTCGAACTGATGGGCAGCCGCGGCAAGGATATGCTGCCGTGTTGCATTCGGATCGGCATGGATCTGTGCCAGAACATCCTGCAGCTGGTCGCGAAAACCGAAAGCGCCGCTCGCCTGATAAAAGCCCGCGCGAGCGCGGATGCGGGCGCTGAGCGACTGGTGCGGCAGCCACCGGTTGACCATCAGGTCAAAGGCGGGATCGGGCGTCTTGACCTGCACCGCGTCCAGCCTGTCCTTCCAGAAACCGGCACACTCCCGCGCCGCGGTCTCGAAGGCCGATGGGTCCTGCCAGCGACGGACAAGGTCACGCGCGTGATCCAGGTCGTCGCCCTGCCCCAGCACAAAGCAAACTTCTGCGGTTCCTTCAGCCGGGATATCAAGATGGACCTGCAGGGCGGCGCAGCAGTCGTCACCGGCAGCATGCTGCCGGTGACCAAGATCCCAGTTCAGAAGTCCGAGGGGACTGGTGGGGTCGGCGTCATCGCCGTGAAAATCGTAGCGTGAGGTGGTGAGCGTGTGGACCGGAAGTGTCGAAGCAAGAAAGGAGATGCGGTCGGCAAATTCGTCGGTCCAGGGATTTTGGCCGAGAATCGCGTGCGAGATCGGATCATAGAATGAGCGGCGCAGGGGCGCCTGTTCTCCTTGCACAGCGCCCATCAGCCATTCGGCATAGTAGGTAGCCGTGATCCGGCGCGGACGCGGCAACTGATTACGCAAGCGAAGCCGGACAAGCTTCACGGTGTCGTGCGTCGGCACGATGACGGAGAGCTCCTGTTCAAGGCCTTCGCTATGCCGGTGCCAGGACGTACGGTCGGGGCCGTGATCGATGCGGCATGCCGTGTCTCCACCGGCCGGAAGCGGCGTCGGCGTCCAGAGCCGTGCGTTTTCCTCATCGCGCAGATAAAGGCGTTCGCCTTGAGGATCTTCGACAGGGTCGTTGAACCACGGCGTGAGACGGTTTTCACCACTGTTTATCGCCCAGGTGAAGCCCAGACCGCCCTCGGTCACGATCGTCCCGAAGCCGTCGTTGGCGAGGACGTTGGCCCAGGGCGCAGGGGTCGGCGCACCGGGTTCCAGATAGATAGTATAGTCGCCCGTATCCGGATCGAAGCCTCCCCACCCATTATCGAATTGCAGATCAGCCGGGCGCGGTACGGGCGCCGTCATGATTGTACCGGAGTTCGCCCCGACCGGCGCGAACAGCGGGCCCGGATGCGGCGGCTGGTCGTATCGCGCAAGCTGGTCGACTAGGCTGCCGCCGGCTTCGTCAAGGATGAGGCGGGCAACCTGATCGAGAAGCGCCGCCCGCTCGCCATCGGATGGACCGATGCCGACGAGGTGTATCCCGGCATGGGTGCCAAGGCGATCCTGTAGCCCGGCATCCTTCAGCACTTCCAGAAGACGCTCGCGGACGGGCTCGATATAGCCCGACGTTCCTTCATGCGTCACCACCAGGTCGATCGGCATACCACGCTGCCGCATGAGCTTGTGGAAGGAGAGAAGCTGTCGAAGCAGGTCCTGCTGCTCCGCGGTTCCGGAACGCAGCATCAAAATAGGATGGTCGCCCGATATCCCGAGCGCCCAAAGGTCCCCGCGCCGAAATGTGCGCGCGCCGGCCGATCCCGGCTCTGCCGCTCTGGTGAGAAGAGTGGACAGCAACGCCTGCGCCTGCGGCACGATGTGCGGCTGCAGGCCCAGCTTGTGCATCTCGCGCGCCGCCGCACTTGCCGTATCGCTCACAGCCCAGTCGAGTGACGGCAGGGTGGTAAAGCGCTCGGCAAGTTCGAGGGCCGATTGCCGGGATCCAGCCGCAATGGTGACGAAGGCGAATTCACGTCGCGCGCGCGGAGGCAGTTCCACCGTCATCCTGATCGCGCAGATCGGATCAAGCGTCCAGCCGAGCGGGCCACCAGGCAGTTCCCCGGTCAACAATGCGGGCCGCCTGGGGCACCCATATCGTCCGATGAAAGCGCTGCGATCGGCTTCGAGACCGAGCAGGGTAACGCCATCTTCATCCCCGATCACACGGGTCAGCAGGACGGGCGGACGTTCCGCCGAACTGCGCGGCCGCCGCGTGAAAAGCAGGCCGTCATTGCCAGGCAAGGCTTCCGCCCCCACGAACAGCTTGCTGAAGGCAGGGTGGCGCGCCGCGTCCTGGGCCGGAGCCAGAACGATCTGCGCGTAGCCCGTGACTTCGATGGTCCGGGGCTTATCGCTATCATTGACAAGAGCGACACGCCGGATCTCCAGGTCGTCGGCATTGGCGACATTGATCGTTGTCGTGACCGACAAGCCGTGGGCGCGCTGGTGGAACTCCACCTGATGCGCTTGGAAGATCACCTCCGGCGCGTCTTCGGGTCGAGAAAAGGGGCCGCCCGTTGCCGACCAGGTAACATCTGCATCCCGGTCGTGCAGATAGATCCAGAAACCTGCGTCCCCACGGGTCAGGGCATGCTGGTTCCAGCTCAGCCCACCTGCACCGTCTGTCCGAATGCGGCTCGAAAGCCGGCCATTGCCGAGAATCTGCCACGCGTGCTCCCCACGGCGCCGAGTGGGTGCCCAGCCGTAAAGGCCCGGAATCAGTTCGTCGGGTTCCGGCTGTGGCTCACGAACCTCAAGCCGCGCGATCTCGGGCGGCAGCTCCCATGGAATCCTTTCGTTAAGGAGCAGGTCGACGGTGCGGATATGAGGATCGGTGTGGAACCAGCGCACGAGCATGTCATCGCACAACGCGTTTCCGAGCGCGGCAAGGCTCATGCCATGATGATGAGCCATGTAGGAGCGCACGACGGCAAAGCGTTCACCGTCAGGCGCCCGCTCGGGCGTGAAGTCGACCGCTTCGAAAAATCCGTATCGGCCGATGAGGCCAAGATCCGCCAGAGTTTGAAGGTTGCGCGTCGCCAGCGCGGGCCGGATCGTCAGCGCCAGCGCCGTCGCATAGGGGCTGATAACCAGATCGCGCCCCAGACCTCGCTGGAGGCCGAGCGCAGGGACGCCGAATGCGTGATATCGGTAGACGCGGTCCTCGCCCATCGATGCGAAGGACGACTCCGAAATACCCCAAGGCATATCATGTGACCGCCCGAATGCGATCTGGATAGCAATCGCGGTCCGGTCACTCATTCCGAGCAGGGTTTGGGGATCGCTCTGCAGGAAGATGTTCGGCATCAGATATTCGAACATCGAGCCGTTCCACGATATCAACGCCAGGCCTGCGTGCTGCTTGGTGATGGGCCGCCCGAGATGGAACCAGTGCAGAGGCTCTATGTCGCCCTTCGCGATGGCGAAAAAGCTGGCGAGGCGTGCTTCGCTGGCGAGCAGATCGTAGTGGTGCGGATCTATTCGATCGGCGCTCACATTGTAGCCGATATGAAAGAGCCGGCTGCCGGCATCGAACAGGAACGAGAAGTCCATGGCGTGCGCGGCGGCGTTAGCGCGACTGGAGAGGTCATCGAGGCGGTCATGAAGCGCTTGCCGGGCCGCCTGGCCTTCCTCGATCGCCGCCTGGAGATCGTGCGCCCATTGCCGGCTTTCCGCCGGTAGCTGGTCTCTCGCCGCATTGAGGACGCCAATTGCTGCCGCGGCGCCCGCGTGCGTGGACGGCAGCCGGTCGTTCGCCAACAGGTCGGCGACTTTTGCCGCGACGTTCGAACACTCTGCCGGATGCGCCGCGAGCGTCTCCCACCAGGGCGAGAACAGCCGAAGGTCTCGCCGCATGCCGGACAGATGATGTTCGAGCCGCTCCAGCCAGGCTTGGACATTCCGCAGGGAGGCGATTTCATCCTCGCCGACGCTTTCGGCCATCAGGGTAATCTGCTCGCGCAGGCGAGGAAGATCGATCGACAGGAGATCGTCGATCCTCTCGGCCCAGTCTTGCCTCCCTTCCTCAATCCTGCGGGCGGTTTCCCGCATAGCCTCAAGGATCGAGCCGGCGGCGGAGGCCGCTTCGAGGTCGATCGTCGCAATCGCTTCGGCGAGCAACTCGATATTGTCGTCAAACCCTCGCCACAAATCCGTGGCGACCGGTGGCAAGCTTCTGGCTTCCTGAAGGGCTCGCGCGACGGTGATCAGACTGACCGCGAGATTTCCGCTGTCGACGGTCGAAACATATCGGGGCTCCAGGGCCGCGAGCGTTCTCGTCTCGTACCAGTTGAGAATATGGCCGCGGTAGCGGTCCAGGCGATCCAACGTATCGAGCGTGTTGTGAAGCCGTGTCGCAACCTCGTTGAGGCCGATATGTCCGAGGCGCCAGGCAGTGAGGACCGATACCATCATCATTCCGATGTTGGTCGGCGAGGTTCGGTGCGCGATTTCCTCGTCGGGCGGCTCCTGATAGTTATCGGGTGGCAGCCAGTTGTCCTCGGGGCGCACAAAGGTCTCGAAAAAGAGCCAGGTGCGCCGCGCCATCAGTCTCAGGAACTTTCGATCGTTTTCGGACAGCGTGTCCTTTGCCGGCTCAATCGGACGGCTGATCCGGATCGCGATCTCAGGCGCAATGAACCAGAGCAGCAGCAGGGGAGCCGCGACAGGCAGGGAAGCGGGCGCCGCAAGGAACAGACCCGCGCCGATGATCAGCGCGAACACCGGAGAGGCGGCCATGTCACGCCATGCCGCCAGTCGCGGATGTCGCGCCGCGTTGCGCGTCGCCATGTGGGCGGCCGACGTCCATTCGAGCTTTCTTTGGCCCGAATGGAGACGCCATAGGGTGATGGCAATGGCATGCAGCGCTATCATCGCGTCACTGACGAGAAAGACGATAGCGAGAAACCAGCGACCCGCGTGATCCGCCAGACGTCGCAGCAGGTTCTGCATGACGCCGCGGCGGCGGCCCTGCGCGAGGCCGGTCACGAGGTCCGTAAAGAGATATGCACCGGGCGCGATGACGGCAAGCAAGGTCCAGACCCAGGGCTGCCCATGGAGAAGAAACCATCCACCCACCAGCAGCGCCACAATACTCGCTGGAATTATGCTGCGCCGCAAATTGTCGAATATCTTCAGCCGATCGAACCAGCCGAGCCGGTTGCGCAGCCATCGGCCATCGCCGCCGGGCACGAAGGGAAAGAGCCATGGCAGGATCTGCCAGTCCCCACGGACCCATCTGTGCCAGCGCCAGGTGAAGTCGAGATAGCTGGTCGGGAAGCTCTCATAAACGATCGCATCGCTGACCAGCGCCGCTCGCCCGTGCAGTCCTTCGAACAGGTCATGGCTGAGAAGTGTATTCTCGGGAACGCGCCCTTCGAGGCTCCGATGAAAGGCCGCCACATCATAGAGGCCCTTGCCCACGTAGACGCCTGTGCCGAGCAGATCCTGATAGACGTCGGATACGGCGCGCGAATAGATATCGATGGTCGTGTCACCGCCATAGAGGCGCGAAAACAAGGATTGGCCGGTCGCTTCCGGCGCCAGCTCAACGCGCGGCTGAAGAACCGTATATCCTCGTTCGACCGCGCCGGTCGCAGCGTTGAAGTGGGCGCGGTTAAGGGGATGAGATAGCGTCCCCACCAGTCGCCGGACGATGCCGGCCGACAACCTGGTATCGGCATCGGCCGTCATCACGAAACGGCATCGCCGCAACCGTTCGATGCTACCGACGGTCACATTGAAGGGGGACGCATCTCCGTTCAGGATGAAGGCGTTGAACTGCTCAAGCTTTCCGCGCTTTCGCTCCCAGCCCATCCAGCAGCCCTGGGCCGCGTTGAACCGTCGTGGCCGATGCAGCAAATGGAACGGCCCATGTCCCTTGGCATTGGCAAAGCGCGCGTTGAGTTCCTCGATCCCGCTGGTCAGCGCGCGAACGATATCGGCATCGACCGAGACACTTTCCTGTGACGCATCGGCGAAATCGCTGAGCAGCACGAATTCGAGCGCGGCATCGGGATTGGAAAGGCGGTGTGCCTCCAGGCGCCGAAGCAGCGGCGCGATATCCGACAATCGCGCGACCAAGACAGGCATCACGACTGCCGTCGCCGAACTTTCGGGGATGCCGTCCTTGAAATCGAGCTTGGGGAGTACGTTCGGCCGAACGATGTGGGTCACGAGCCAATTGACGAAGGTGATGCTCAGGATCGATGCGGGTAGCAGGGTGAGCGCGATCCCTAGAAGCCAGGATCCGGCGGTGGCGCCGGTGGAAACCAGATAGGCTGCGGGTAGAGCAAAGCCCGCAAGGCCCGCGAGCAGCAAGGCGGCTGCATAAAGCAGGCCTGGATAACGCAGCGCGCGTCGCAATATCGAGCCCGGCGTCCATGGACGAGGATCGATCGCGTCGGCAAAGGCAGGCCGTCCGATATCGATGAGCCAGAAGCCTACATGGCCCGATGGCGCTTCGTCGCTGCTATAGCACTGGCGCAAGGCACGCTCGGCGACATCCCATTCCGGGAGTCCCGACTGGTCGGCAAGCTGCTCGACCGCATGGCGATATCGATCGCGCGTATCGAAGTCCATATGTGGATAGACGCCTGCCGGGTCGCGCCGGAGGATGGCTTCGACCTGGCTCGTTCGATCGAAGAAGTCGTTCCATTGAATCGTCGCGATCACGCCAAGGTTCGCGATTGCGCGCGCGACGCATTCCGTATCGTCAAAACCAACCATCGCCGTGTCGGGCGTCTCGACGATCTCAAAGGGCGGCTCGACCTCCGGGAAGAGGTGGCTGAAACCTCCGATGAGCAATTCCAGGCAGACTATGCGCAGCATGGTCGGGAAGGCCCAGGTCTCGGCGATGCTGAGCGGCATCTTCTTTTGATATTGCTCTACGAACAGCACCGCGCCATTCAGCGAGACCTGCAGGTGAGAAGCCTGCAGCAAGGCATGGGCAAGCTGATGCACGCGAGGGCGACCGAGCCCGTCCCCGGAGATCGCCGGAAGTTTCGCGTAGAACTCTCCGGGAAGATCCTCGCGGATCTGCAGGATGGCGCGTTGTATCTGATAATCGTTGTCGAGCAGCCATTCAGCCGCGGCGCCTGCGCGCTTGTCGGCCTTGGCGGCCGCCTGTCGGGCCTGCCTCAGCCAGGTCTTCATCTCCTCGAGATGCGCCCATGCGGGCAGCGGCACCGACTTGCCGAGCAGTCCTGTCAGGCGATGACGGTCGGCGACCTCCTCCGCCGCCCCGGCGAGCGGATCGCGCTCCTCATAATCGGCCATCAATCAGACCTGAATGGCCGTTGGCAATCTCACGCTCTGGCTGGCGGCAGGCGAAGTCATTTGCGCCTTGCGACTCGCCGAAGGCAGGACGAGCATCGGGACACTGCAATGGGCCATCAGATAGGAGGCAACCGTTCCGTACGGGACGTCCCTGACATGCTGATGCCCGTGCCCGCGTGCGGACATCACCGCGAGATCAGCCGCTTCGCGATCGATCAACGCGCAAAGCGTGTCGCGAACGTCGCCGCCACGGATGACAATCGCGCGAGCGCGAAGGCCCATCGCCGAAAGATTGGACCTGGTCCGATCCAGATAGCTGCGCGCGGCCTGCTCGTTGCGTTCGATCAGGTTTTCGCGCAGCGTCTCGTCTTCGGTTTCCAGGGGTCGCGCCTGGATCATTTCGGGCGTGGGGACGACATGAACGAGCAGCAGCTCAGCGTCGGCTGCCTTCGCGAGGCGCACCGCAAGGGGCAGCACGCTTTCGGCCCAGCGCGAGCCATCGAGCGGCACCACGATCCGTCGATAGGCCGAACCCGGGACGGGCGCTTCCACCGGAACAAGCAGGACAGGGCCTGGTGCCTGGGACAGCACCTTGTGGACTGTGCCCCCGACGCCGTCGCGGCCGGCTTCCTTTCGTCCGCGCCTGCCCAGCACGACCATCCCTTCGTCACACTCCCGCACGTACCGGCAGATTTCCTCCGCCGCCGGTCCTTCTGCGAGCTCAATGGTCGTTTGAGATGAGGACGGTTCGATCGTCGCAGCACAACGATCGAGCACCCGCATGGCCTCGCGGCGACGAAGATTGCACTCGATGGGGTCAGGCCGTGCGTCGGGCGACGCGTCTCTGTCCAAGACCTGAAGCAGCGTTACCGGAACGTCGAGCGTTGAAGCCAGAGCAAGAGCGTGTGGATAGATCCACGCGTTGCGATCGGTGCAATCGATGCACGCGACGACGCCGGATGTCTTCGCGGACATTCGGGGCTGGGAGAAGGATGGAAAGGCAGATACGGCAGACATAGGAAAACCTCCTGTTGCCGTCCGTCTCCCCGCTACCGGCGGCGCTCATTCCGACTGTTGCTATCAACGTCATCTGGCCGGACCCTGTTCCCCGATTCCAGCCAGCACTCAAAGGCTATCGGCGGTTCCAGGATGGGGCCATTAGGGCTTTTACGAATGCCGCCGGACTCAGACGACGTTCTCGGGTAACCTTCCCGAGCTCGCGATTGCGCGACAATATGCGGGTGAACCCAGGCGGATCAGCACCGGTAGACGCAATTTCCTGTACCTCGCATCAGTGTCATTTCACCCGGCGCTCAGCCCGATTGTCCCTCCGCCTCCGCGACGGCCTTGATCGTTCGCACGAAGCTGTCGGGATTGAGCGACATGGAATCGATACCCTCCGAAATCAGGAACGCCGCAAAGTCCGGATGGTTGCTCGGCCCCTGGCCGCATATGCCGATCTTGATGCCCGCCGCGTGCGCCTTGCGAATGGCTTCCGAGATCATGCGGGTGACGGCTTCGTCTCTTTCATCGAAGAGATTGGCCAGAATCCCGGAATCGCGGTCGACACCCAACACAAGCTGGGTGAGGTCGTTGGAGCCGATGGAAAATCCGTCGAAGCGCGTAGCGAACTGCTCGGCGAGAATGACGTTCGAGGGTATCTCGCACATCATGTAGATTTGCAGCCCATTCTCCCCGCGGCGCAAACCGTTCTCGGCCATCGCTTCGAGCACGCGATCCGCCTCGGCCGGCGTGCGGCAGAAGGGGACCATGACGATGACGTTCGAGAAGCCCAGTTCCTCCCGGACCCGCTTGAGCGCGCGGCATTCGAGAGCGAAGCCTTCGCGATACCGTTCATCGTAATAGCGCGAGGCGCCGCGGAAGCCGAGCATCGGATTCTCCTCATCCGGCTCGAAGGCGTCGCCGCCCACAAGGTGCGCATATTCGTTCGTTTTGAAATCGCTCAGGCGCACGATGGCGGGGTGCGGGTAATAGGGACTTGCAAGCTTCGCGATGCCGCGCGCGAGGACATCGACAAAAAACTCCGATGGGTCGGAATACCCCTTGGTCAGATCGCGTATTTGCCGTTGAGCTTCAGCGCTCACGCGATCCGGGTGAACCAGTGCCATCGGATGCACCTTGATATGCGCGTTGATGATGAACTCCATGCGCGCAAGGCCGACCCCTCGGGCAGGAAGCCGCCACCACTGGAATGCCGCCGCCGGGTTCGCGATATTGACCATGATGTCCGTCCGGGTGGCCGGCAGGGAGCCGATATCCACGTCCGTCACGGAAAAATCGAGTATGCTGGCGTAGATTGTTCCGACGTCACCGTCAGCGCAGCTGATCGTGATCTCGCTGTTCTCGGCAATGATCTCGGTCGCGTTTCCGGTGCCGACGATTGCGGGAACACCGAGTTCGCGGCTGACGATGGCAGCGTGGCTGGTGGTGCCGCCATGATTGGTCACGATCCCCGCCGCGCGTTTCATGACCGGAACCCAATCGGGGTCAGTCGTCTCAGTGATGAGAATAGACCCGTCCCGGAACTGGGCGATGTCGGCGGCGGTCCGGATGACACAAGCCTTGCCAGCAGCGATGGCTGTTCCCACCGCCGCGCCCGTCAATAGCGGGTCGCCTTTCTCCTTGAGGCGGTAATGCCGGAATGTCGAAGTGCTGGCCTGGGCCTGAACCGTTTCGGGACGCGCCTGGACGATGTAGAGTTCACCAGTCTCGCCGTCCTTCGCCCATTCCATGTCCATGGGACGCTGGTAATGGTCCTCGATTGCCACGGCCCACCGCGCGAGCTGGACGATATCGCTGTTATCGAGAACGAAGCTCTGACGCTCCTGCTCGGTTGTCTCGACGATCCTCGTACGGTGGCTTCCGCCTTCCCCATAGACCATGCGGAACGCCTTACCGCCCAACTCCTTGTCGATGATCGGTTCGGTCCCCGGCTGCGCGAGAAGCGGTTTGAATACGACATATCTGTCCGGGTTTACGCTCCCCTGGACGACGGTCTCGCCCAGCCCCCAGGCGGCGCTGATGACGATAGCATTTGGAAAGCCAGTTTCGGTATCGATCGAGAACATGACGCCCGATCCGCACAGGTCCGAGCGGACCATCTGCTGAATGCCGATCGACAGCGCAACCTCGAGATGATCGAAGCCTTTCGCATCGCGGTAACTGATCGCGCGATCGGTGAACAGCGAGGCGAAGCATCGACGACAGGCCGCCAGAAGTGCGGCCCGGCCCCGGACATTGAGGAAGGTTTCCTGCTGGCCCGCGAAGCTCGCATCCGGCAGATCTTCGGCGGTCGCGCTGCTGCGCACGGCAACGGCGGGACGCTCTGTGCCGGTACGCCGGCCAAGTTCCGCATAAGCGGACACAATCTCCTCGGCGATATGGGAGGGCATTTCCGCTTCCAGAAACAGACTCCTTATAGCCTGCCCCGCTTCCTGAAGGGTGCATCCGCCGGAGTGGAAGGCGGAGAGATGTTCCGTAATGCGGGGTGCAAGCTCATTGTCGTGAATGAACGCCCTGTAAGCGTCCGCAGTGGTGGCAAAGCCAGAGGGCACCTTCACGCCCTTCTGAGCGAGGGCCGCGGTCATCTCGCCTAAAGACGCGTTCTTGCCGCCTACGGCCTGCACATCAGCGATACCGATGTCTTCGAACCACAAAATCATCGGCTTGGACATAGCTCATCTCCAGCTTGCGTAAGGTGCCAGAGGCCGCCTCAAGGTTTCACCCAGCCACCTCTTTTGTGGTCACCATCACCGCGCCGACTGGCAACGTCACTACGTAAGGCTCCTGAGTGTATCGATGGACTTCGGCTCGATCATCAGATTGACCGGATCAGCTCCGGCCGGATGGCCCAAGATCGAGAGCAGGTTATGGGCAACACAAATGCATGATCGACGAACTGCGGGCGCGGGCGTAATACTCACCCTATCGCGCCATTGCCTGCCTGTCGTCAGTTTCACCGATCAGCAGATCGCAGGCCGTCCACCAAGCCTGCCAAGCTGTGCAAGTCCGCCAGCCCCATCGAAGGAGTACACTGACGTAAGAGGACGGCGAACGACGCATCGCTGAATTGGGGCGGAAGCTGCAAAGCGCAGGTGGCCAGCGCACGATCTTAGGTACGATCCCAGTGTTCGCTGAAAAGGGATGACCTCGGAGGGCAGATGCAGCGAACGGGCTGCCTGCCCAGCCTTGGAGTCCAGCGTTGAAAGCTATTCAACCGCTTGTATTCATCGCCCAAAACTACCTCACCAGGTTCCCGCGGCTTGCCGCAAACACGTCCGGGCCAAACCGCCGACGCATGTGGCTTGCGACCTTCTTCGCATAGGCGACCTGCCTCGCCTCGGTTGGGCTATGATAGACGCCAACCGCTTTCCAATAGTCTCCGGTCGCTTCCAGCCCGGACAGGAATATCCAGCGTGCCGCCTCGACATTAAAACAGGGATCGTAGCGCAGCCAATGACGGATCTGCTCCTGGGGTCGTTCGAGCAGTCGGGACATTTTCGGCACCCAGCTACTGTTGATCTGAAGCGGCCCGAGATCGTGGGTGCCGTTGGTATTCGCGATCTCCGCGCCCAGCCAGCCAGCCTCCTGTGTCCGCAAGCCCCAAAGCGTCTTTTCAAGCCAGGCACGCCCCCGCGCGGCGACGCGGATGCAACGGGCGATTTCGGCGACCTCACCAGGTGCAGCTTGCTTCGCCAGCACAGGAGCCGGCGTCAGTATGACGGACAGGATCGCTATACTGGTGAGCGCCCTTCCCGCTACCGAGGCCTGGAAAATCATTGATCGACACGCCCTCATTGCACTATCCGATCACGAAAATCGGAGGGGCCACGTCGAAGAAGATCGCGAGACGGCAGACCATCCGGCTCGAACGGAGCGCCGGTCAGCAGCGCAAGCAATCGCTGCCCGGAGACGATTTCGATGCCATCGGCGCTCGAACAGATCGTGCGGCTCATCCCGCCGGTGCGACCGGTGTGGATGAACATGCCGCGCCGCCGCCGCGCAGCGCAAAGCATGGCGAACTCACGCACATGTTCAGGCTTGATCGCATCGCGATACCGCTTCGCCTGGATCAGCCAGCGCCGGCCATCGATGATGACCTCCCCGTCGACGCCGCCGTCCCCGGTATAGCGGCGATTACGGATGACGCGGTGCCCGCGCTGCTCGAAGGCTTCGAGCAGTAATTCCTCGAACGCCAGCGGATCCATCGCGCGCAGCCGGGCATAGTGCAAGACGGCGGGCTGATCGCGATCCGGTCCGCGCAGCTGCTCGCACATCGTTCGAGCCTGTCGGCGTCGCCAGCGATGACGGATCGGAACGCGATAATGGCGGTATAGCAGGGCAACGAGGGCGGCGCAGGCGATCGCCATCAGCAAAAGTTCCATCATCTTCTCCTATCGGTCATGCCCGCCGCCACGATCGCCATGATCGTGCTGCGGCTGAGGTTGGGATTGGGGTTCTGGTTGGTGGACAGGCTCGCGCGTACCCGCGCGATCGGGCTCCGCCGGCGCGTGCTGACGGTCCCGTTCGATCGTGCCGCGCAGGAAGCGGTCGACCAGCGAGGCAGCCTCCTGCGCGCGGCCGGCGAGGATCTCGGCAAGACTGTTCGGGCGGGGTTCGGAGCGGCCCTGCCGTTTCCGCTCGCGCTGCTCCCGCTCGGCATTACGGGCGGCGCGCTCGCGGGCATTCTCCTCGCGGGAGCGGTCGTGCCGGTCCTTGTGGCGAAGTCCCCGCATCTTGTGGCTGTCGGCCCTGATCCGGCCGAGCCCTTCGAGCGACGAGGTCTTCTCGCCCGATCGCGAGGCGAGCTTTTCCGCGAGACGTTGCTGGCTCTCGGTCCAGAGCTTCACGCCATAGGCGGCGCGAGTGATGGCGGTGTAATAGTTCTGACCGTTGACGAGGCCGGATTCCACAGGCGCCAGCGCATAGACGCGGTCATAGGTCTTGGACTGCGACGAATAGACGGTTTCCGAATACCCATGATCCCAGGTCCGGTGGACCGAGAGATCGACCTGCTGGACGCGCTCGCCGCGGTCCCATCTGATCGTCGCGATATTGCCCTCGAGCGCCAGAACGGTGCCGCGTTCGGCATTCTTGACCTCGAGTTCCTTGTTGACCAGCCGCCACTGGATGCGGTCGCCCTGGGCAAGGTCGCGCTTCTCAGGCAGGAACACATTGACATGCGCCGCCTTGCCGAGGCCCGGACGCCATTCGATCTGGCGGCCATGCTCGTCGACCAGGCGCACGACCTGGCGGCCATGATTGTTCCGGCCGACCCCGACGACGCGATAGTCGGCGTCGCGTGCGATCCCCAGCCTGGGATTGTCGCGCGTGAACTTGAGCACCTGGCCCGCGCTGTAGAAGCGCGCCATCTGCTTTTCCTGGTCGGTCAGGCCGGACGGGGTCAGCACTTCGAGCCGATGGTCTTCGGCCGCGACGGTGCCCTCGCGTTTCAGGACTTCGCGGATATGGCTGTTGACGATCAGACGGGTCGCGTTGTCGAGGACGAGGATATTGGTTTCGCCCCGTATCTCCGGTTTGAGCCGGGTCCAATCGGCGACCATCGCCTTGGCGAGGTTCTCCGCGGTGTCGCCGGTGGTCACGCGATCCAGCGCGGCGAGCGACGCGGCATAGTCGCCCTTGCGCGCCATGTCCGCGGCCTCCCGCGTCGCGTCGGTCAGGTGGCGCCGCGACTCCTTGAGCTGGCTAGTCGGCAGCCCGAGTTGCTGGAGCAGCCAATAGGCCTTGCCCTGCTCGATCGCGCCCGTCTGCTTATTGTCGCCGAGGAATATGAGACGCGCGCCGGTCGCGCGGCTGATCTCCAGCACGCGCAGCGCCTGGCGGTTGCCGAGCTGGCCCGCCTCGTCGAGCGCGAGAATATGCCTGTCGGTAATGCCATAACCGCCGCTCGCGAGCAGCGAGGCGAGCGTGCGGGATTCGATGCCCGCCTTGTGCCCGAGTTCCGCCGCCGCCGAAGAGGTCGGTGCGAGCGCCACGGTGGTATAGTCGTCGCGGGTCGCATCGACCAACGCGGCGACCAGGGTGGATTTGCCTGCGCCGCCGACACCATGCACGCCGACCGCCCGGTTTGTGCCGCTGCCGATGGCGATCAGCGCCGCGGTCTGTTCGGGCTTCAGCCTGGCGGCCGTCGCAGCCTCTTCCAGCCGTTCACGGGTGGCAACCGGCTTCGCATCGCCCATGGCCAGCGACAGATGCTCGGACAGGGCGAGTTCGAGTTTGGCGGTCCGGCGCGATGTCCGGCCGCGCGGAAGCGGCTGGTCGCCGGTCTGGCGCACCGTGACCAGCAGCTTGCCCTTGTTCTCCTGCGCATCGTAGAGCGGCCGCACGTCGCCCAGGCGGACCTCACCGACATGCGATGCGAGCGCGGTGCGATAGAGACGGCCTATATTGTTGACCGCCTCGCGCGTTTCATTCTGGCGGATGCCGAACAGAGCGGCGCGGCGGGCAACGCGCGGATCGGTCTCGATGGTTCGTTCACCCCGCTCCTGCGCCGCGGCCTGGAGCCTGTCGAGATCTTCACGATAGGGTTCAGCACGCACGCGCCATTGCTCGCGCAGGTCATCGAGGCCGATCGTCTCCTTGGCCTTTCGGGTCGCGAAGAAGGAGATCCGGCGCTGGGCCTGTCCCTCAAGCCCGTGCTCCGCGGCATGCTCGTTGATCTGCTCGGCGCGCTGCGAATAGTCACGGATAAGCTGGCCGGGCATGCCTTCGACCTCGAACAGCCCCTTACGCGGATCGAACACGATCTCATGCCCCAGCGCGCGCACGTCGCGGGCAATCTCGTTGCGATAGATCTGACCCATGACGAGCTGCTCGGCATACATCGAGCGCGTCTCGAGACTCGACATGCGGTCGCCATTGAGATGGTTGGTCATGTTGAGAATGACGACATGGGTATGGAGCTGCGGGTCGTGCTCGCGGCTGGCATATTCGGTGAAACGCGCGAACAGCAGCCGGCCCGTCGTCTCGTGGACGATCTCGCCGTCCACCCGGCGGCGCAGCTCGGCATGTTCCTCGGCATAGGCAAGCGCAACCCCGACCGCCCGCTCGTGCGCGGCAAGGATGCGCTCGTCGCCCGTGACCAGCGCCAGGATCGAGATCGACTTGGGCGCGCTGATCGTGAAATCCCAGCCGGGATGATGCTGGATGCCTTCCTTGCGCCGGCGACCGAGCTGCTGGTCGCCGACCTTGCCGGCGAGCAGTTCCTCGAACTGCTTGGGGTCGACAGGCCCGGACAGGCCGAGGCTGGCGGCGAGCTTGCCGCCCCATTCGGAGGGTTCGTTGCCGCCCTTGGTATAATAGTCGCCGATTGTATAGTAGCGGCCGATATTGGCGGGTGTCCCCTTGAGGCGGCGAGGATGGATCATGCCGGCTTCGCCTTCTCACGCGGGCCTTCGGAACGGCCATGGCTGTCGAGCCGCACACGGATCGTGCCGCGCGTCGCCCCCAACAAGGGGATGGGGGTGGCAACCCTGTTCTCCTCGTCGGGATGATCGTCGATCGGCGCTCCCTCGTCCGTCATGCCGGAATCGCTGTGGTCGGTGGGTCCGAACACCTCATCCTGCGGCACGGCGTCCTGGGGATCCGGCAGGCTGGGCGGCTCCTGGGTCGGCTCCCGCGCCGGCGGGGGATTGGCCTCGCCGGTAAAAAGATCGCCTTGCCCCGTTCCGGGAGACGGCGGCGTGTCCGGATGTCCCGGACCCTGCCCTCGCCTCGCGGCCTCCTCCCGCGCCTGGCGCGCGCGGCGCTCTGCCCACGCCTGGGAGATGATGGCCTTGCCGAGCGGCAGCCTTTTGGGGGGCTCGGTGCGTTCAACGAACGCGGCCGCGATCGAAGGCAGCGGATTGAAGCGATCGGTGAAACGGACGACGGGGAGATTGCGCCCGAAACGGAGGAAACCCGAAAGGTTCGGCAGATGGGTGACCTCGGTGTCCAGAACCAGCGGGCGGGTCACCTGCATGCGACTGAGGTTCACCCCGTCGCGCATGTCATTGACGCCGTAGCTCATCCCCTCGTTGGCTTCGACCTGCTCGACCCGGCCAAGGTTTTTGGAGATAAGTTCCGAGGTGTCGCTATCGTTCGCCCGGAGCGCGACCCAGGTCGAGCAGTAGCCGGTGATGGCCGCCGCATCCTCCTTGCCGTAGGTCGCGGTCAGCTGGGGATAGGACTGGAACCCCAATATGCCGCAGCCGCCATATTTGCGCGCACGGGCGAGGAAGTCGGATAGGCTGGGGAGCTTCTGGAGCGTCGGCAATTCGTCAATGACGCAATAGAGCCGCCGGTCGCGGTCGGGCGTGAGGCTCATGATCGCGCTGATCGCGATGTCGAGCCAGACCGTGATCAGGGGGCGCAGCGAAGGAAGCTGGTCGGCCTTGACGGTGACGAACAGCCAGCTGTCGTCCTTCTCGTCCTCGACCCAACGCCGGATCGAGAAGCCGTCCTCGGTATCGTCGAGATAGGCGAAGCTGCGCATGACCGAGGCAAGCTCGGCCTGGACGCCGGCCGAGGTGCGCTCTCCCTCGGCGGAGATGAAAGCGGCGGCATCGGTGCCCTTCACATAGGCGGCAAGATCGGCGAGCGGGGAACGCAGCACCCGATCAAGCAGGACCGAGATGAGCGTGTGCTTCTGCCGCGCGAGCTTGCGCAGGACGGCGACCAGCGTGCCGCGCGCGGCCTTGCTCCAGAACGGATCGCCATGTTTGTCGGGGATCGTAGATTCCGCGATCTGGTCGTAATGATACTCCCGCGGAACATCGACCCAGGGACTCCAGATGTCGGTGCGCTTGTCGAGCGGGTTGAGCAGGATGTCCCTGCCGGGGCGATAGAATTTCTCAACGAAGCTCCCGGCCGTGTCATAGACGATCGCCCGCTTACCCTGCTTGCGGATGCCTTCGAGCATGGTGGTGATGAGGTTGGTCTTGCCCGTTCCTGGAGCGCCGACCAGCAGGATATGTTCGGGCTCGAAGGCTTCCGGCACGGCGACGCCGCCGATTGTGAGCGCCCCCTTCTTCTGCCCCCGGAGCGCGCGCCGCACTTCCGAGGCCGTCCCGAAGCGGGCGCCGCGCAGATATTCGTTGGAGCCGAGCCCCTTCCCAGTTCTGGTAAAATAGAACCAGGCACTGACCAGTCCGAAGAGGGCGACCACACCGGCAATGGCCGCCCCGTGGATGAGGTCCTTTTCGAGTTTGTGGAGCGCCTGCTTCGCGACACCGGAGTCGGCGAGGGTGTCGGCCGAGGTCCAGTATTGGCGCCCGTCGGGGGTGCGGAACAGCACCGGGTCATTGGTCCCCGGCGCCGCATCCGCCTTGATGGTCGCCTCCACCAGCTTGGCGAGGACGAAGCGCTGATAGTCGGTCGACTTTTCGAACGCATACCAGCAGGTCCCCATCAACCAGAGGATCAGCCCGGCCAGCACGGTCTGGAAAAAGACCTGGGTGGTCATGCGGACATTGTGGACGATCGCCTGCCCGCCCCGCGTCCAGCTCCCCAACGTGTCGTTGCGGAAGATGCTCATGGCCGGCCCCTCCCCCGAACGGCTGGCGGTGCGCTACGGCATGCCCCCGGATTTGGGATGGCCCTGACCGGCAGGGAATAATCGCAGGCAATCGCGCGGCCGGACGGGAAGCCCGCCGAGGGGGAACGCGAGGCCGGGCATGTGTCCGCGAGGTGGGGATCCGCGCGCCGGGTCATGGCTGTTCGTCCGGTGAGAGCAGCCCCTTTTCGAGGAGCAGCGCCCTGGCGTCGGCCATGCCCTGTTCGAGCGTCTCGGGCGACCGGCGTCGCACCGATGCCGCGAGGATAGAGAGCGTCTGCAGGACGCAGGAGAGGATTTCGTCCTGCGTCGTGTAGACGTAGCCGCCGCGGGGATCGGCGGTCTGGTCGATCGCGGGGCGGAGGAGTTCGGCGACGCTGACGCCGACTTTACGGGCACGGCGCTGCAGCCGCTCGTAAAGGGCATCGTCGATCCGGATTGTGACCCTTGCCAAGGTGATGCTCCGACTGGAGCTTCGACAAGGAGGTCACGACGCACAGCAACTATAGCGCAGACAAGCGACGATCACAATAAAATCAGCGTGGCGGACGTGTCTGCCAGCCGGAAACGGCGGAATTGCGGGGCTTTTTCGGGCAATAGTACTGAGGCGGCAGACGCGTCAGCCAAATAACGTGAAATCTGGCTGACGCGTCTGCCAACGGAAACCATTGATTATAGGGCAGTTTCAGGCCACAGCACCCGTGCGTACGGTGCATTACAAACCGCGAAGCGCGTGCGTCGCTTGCCCGCAGCAACGGAGTTGCTGCGTCATCCCTACCGCTGCCGGGCGCACCCATTGCGGTGGTGGTCGATGTGGGGAGATAGGTCGCGCTATGCGGTGGGGTCGCTTGTGGCGCGGGTGCGCCTGTGCGACAAGGATCGCGTGACGAGCGGGCCAGCCTGAGAAGGAAACTGGTCATGCCTAAAATGTCTGAACGCGATAGGCTCGCTGATCTGGAAGATCGCGAGAAGAGGATTGCGGTCGAGAAGGCTGCGCTACGCAAGCGGCTACGCGATCGCTATGCGGCAATGGTGACGGCGCTGCCGGTCGAGCAATTGACGGAACGCGAGTTCCGGGACGTGCTGGGCCATGTGTTGCGGTTGGGCGGCGCTGCCGCGCTGGCTGCGCTCAAGGGGGCGTCGGGTGCCTCCGATGCTTCCCATTCGGGGAAAGCGCCAGCCGCGCCAAGGCCCGCAAAGGGGGATGACGGTGGGGCGCTCGGCCCTTCGGTGGGGGCGTGAACCTGTCGGCCCTTCCCCTTTTGGTTCTTCCCGCCGCCGCGCCGTCAGGCGCGGCGGCGGCCGGGGGCACGACAAAAGGCCAGCGCGCGGGGATGCGCGCCAGCCTTGGCGGGTCTCGTGTGATGGGTAGCGCGGCGCTGGGGGAAGCGCCGCGCCGTTTGGTTTCAGGCGCTGCGCCGTGCTTGCCTGAACGTGTCCCCCTCGCCGTTCTGCGGCTTGCGGGATGCGGGGGCATCCTTGGGCTTGCGGAAAGCATGGATGGGAACGCCTTGTTTCCGCATGGTCTGATAGAGATTGGCTTGGATGCCGGACCCTTCGCAAAGGACGGCTTCCACCGGCTCAAGCTCGCCCATCTTGCGGTTGCGCTGATAGGGAGCCTTGCGCCCGCCACCATAGAGGCCATAGGCGACAACGGGGACGCCTTCCCGCGCTGCCCATGCCGCCGCGATGGCGTCCGCCCCTTTCCGTTGCCCGGTGGTAACAAGCGTCATATGCGGAACACGGGCCTTGATCTCGCTTAGCTTCGCCCAAAGCGGTTGCCATTCCTCCCATACGGCTGGGCCGGAAAAGATGACGACGGGGCCTTGCGGCTGGTGCTTCTCGCGCTTGGCAAGGGCGCGCTCCTGCAAGAAATCCAGCGCATTGATATAGCTTGCGGTGGTGACAGATGACGCCTTGCTGCCCTTGGTCGGTGCCCATGCGCGACGCCAACAAGCGCGATACATGGCGGCGGCATAGTCGCGCAATGTCTCGATGGCTGCGCGCTGTTCGGCCAGCGAGCGGCATTGCAACTGGGTATCCTCAAGGTCTTTGTTGAATACCTCGCCCGGTTCCATGCGCCGCGTCATGTCGCGGATTTTGTCGGCAAGCCTATCCTCTTGGCGCTCCACCGTTCCGGCAACGAAATGGAAGCTGTTGACGATACCCCAAGCGATTTGCGGGGCGAGCGGGTCAAGCCGCGTGTCGGTCAAGAGGCAGTAAAGCGACGTGATAAGTTCGCCGCATACCTTCTGCGCGGTGAACGGTTCGGGCATGGTGTGTTCGCCCGGTTCGTCGCCGGGTTCGATGATGGACAGCGGCAGCGGATCGCCAAAGGATGCTTCAAAGGCAGGGTTTGCGGTTTCCTCCGCGATAAGTTCCGGCAGGTCCGCAAATGTGCTAACGGTTTTCTTAGCTGACTTCTTCGTCATGGGTCTGACTCCTGATGGCAGGATGATCGGTTAGGGTCCGGGGAAGCGGTGCAACGCTCCCCCGGCCCGTCTCGGCCTAGCCCCTAGAACGCAACTTCATCGTCCAGATCGGCGGCGGCTCCTTGGCTGGACAGTCCGCCGCTTTCATCGGCGGTGCTGTCACCGAAACCGTAGTCGTCGCCACGGTTGCCGGAAGGCGCATTGTCGCGGGTGGCGCGAATGGCGGGACCGAAATCGTCGCGCTCCGGCCTGCGCCATGCCACCCGATAGCCTTCCTCCACCGAGCCGAAAAGCGCGATGGGCAGGGCTTCGGGCATCGACGGGTCATCAACATGGCCTTGCAGGAAAACCTCGCCGGTTTTCTTGGCGACGGCTTCCCAAAGCGCGCCGACCTGAACGACACGGCCCCCGACATTGGGCGCGATGATTTCATAAGCCGGGGCCAGTTCGTTTTCGCTTTCCACCGGGCGCAAGGCCAGCTTGGGCAGGTCGATTGCGCGGGTGGCAATCCACCCGATGATGCGGCCCTTGTTCAGGTTAAACTCACCGATATTCATAGCCTTTACTCCAAACGATGCATCCGGGGCCAATCCCCATCAGCACCTATACTTATACCCCCTCCCCCTTTTTGAGTATATGTCATTGTTTTCTTGACAGTATTTCATCGCATTTGGTGAGCCAGAGCCAATAAAACGGACGCGGCAGCGTCCCGAACAAAGAAAAGTATGGCGAAGCCATTCCTTCCTGATCAGCGGAGGACGCGACGGTGGCCGTCTGTCATCGCATTCGGAGCCGCCGTCGCCGGGGCTCAAGGGTCAGGGCTGGTCGGGGCAAGCAAGGGACGTCGCGCTGCGGCCTTTAGAAAAGCTTGGAGTAGAAGGGGCCTGCCGACCGCTTACCCCAAGCGACAACGTCGGCAGGCCCCTTCTACTCCTAGGTTTTCTTGGCCGGAGGCAGCCCTTGCTTGCCCCGACCAGCCCTGGCACGCCGAGACCCTGCGAGGCGGCGCAGAATGTGATGACAGACTGCGTGCGACGCTGATTGCGGGCCGAGGCGTCCTCGCCGAGGCCCGCGGCGACGGTTCCCCAAACGCGATGCCCGAGGAGAGATCGGAGCGTGCCTTTGGGGTTGCTACGCTGGCCCGAGCCAGAGAACGTCGAGGAGGCTGCTGCTGGCCTTGCGTGCCTCGACGATGACAGTGGCGTCCACCAGCGGCGGGAAATCCTGCGCGCCATTGAGACGCCAGACGTGGCCATCCTCCATCTCGAGGAGGAAACCGCGCTCGGATCGGCGCAGCTGTCCACGGAGGCGCAGAGGCGCGGCCGCCATGGTCACGGCGCGGGGTGCCGGCCGATCGGGGCGGCCCATGCGGAAGCGAAACTCATGATCGCGATCCTATTGCGGGCATCATTCCGATTGTAAACATGTTCGACCTATGTTCTATTCATGGATGAAAGGACTTTCCCATGATCGCGGACTATCTCGCCACCTTCGATTTCAACCTGTCGCTGATCGATGCAGTCAACGACCCCGATATCGCGGATGTGCGCAGCCAGATCGCCGCCCTCGCGCTCGGGGAAGGTCTCGACAGCGGCTACTATGCCACGCAAGAACTGGCTGAGGCCTTTCTGGAGGCGGCTCGCGAAGCCAATGCCGAGATCACCGATCCCCATAGCCCGGCGCGGGAAAAGCTGGTGGATATCCTCGATAGCGGTCCACCCTATCAACGCAGCCTGTTCGACGCGGTAGCCACGTTGCCGTTGGCGGACGCGGCCAGCCATCTCGCCTGGCTTACCAGCGTAATGCGTGATCGCGCGGATATGTATCGGCCGGTCGAAGCGGCGCGTCTATCGACACGCTGAATATCCCGTCCCCACCTGCGGCATCCGGTAATTTCGCACGGAACCGATTGGCAGTTGCTGCCCGATTGGGTTAGAGGGGCGGGTCCGCCGGTGGTGGGCCGGAGAGTAGAAACTCCGAACAATAGAGTCGGCGCATGCCTTGCGGCCGGATTGCCTGATTATGTCCAGGCTCCGGCTAAAGATCAGGCACGCGTTCTATTGTTCGCGTCTTTCTACCGTCCGGCTCAGGGGCCGGCATCCTCCTCCGGGGGGGTGCCCGCCGACTGAGCGCGACGGGACGGAGAAGCACAGATGACAGACGAAGAGCCAGGGCTGGAAAACGCCATCAAGCACATGGAGGCGGCACTCGAATGCCTCGTCGACCCTAAGGACCAGGTGGTGGCGATACGGCTTTCGCACGCGCTGGATCTGGCGCGGGAGCGATTGCTCGAAGGGGCCTGAGGAAGGATCTCATTCCCGAACTGGTCAGGATAGCGCCAGAGTTGTGGGATCATCCTCCCACGGATTGAATATGGCTGCGCCGCTGTGACGCACATCCTTGACGTTGCGAGTCACGAGATAAAGCTGGTGCTCAATCGCGGTGGCCGCCAGCATTGTGTCGACAACGCCCGGCGCATGGCCCGTCCCTAGCTTGACGTCGCCGGAGATTGCTCCCCATCGCCGGATAATCGCGTCATCAACGGACAGAATGCGACCTTTGAAACGCGCTTCGAGCGCATCGCGAGCCCCGATATAGCGGGGCCGCTCGGGATGGTTCGCGGGTATGGCGTGGATTCCCTTGTCATATTCGCCGAGCGTCAGGATGCTGAGGAACAGCGCTTCTTCGGGCTGCTCCGACGCCCATGTCTTCACGCTCGGCGCGCCGTTGGGATTTATGAGGGCGGCAATCACATTGGTGTCGAGAAGCCAGCCGATCACAAGACGATGTCCCGTCCGCTATCGCGTTCGCGCGTCAGATCGACGCCTTCGAGGTGCAGTCCTTCGAGAAAGGCGACAAGCGGCTTCTTGCGTTCAGGCGGCAGCAATCTTTCGAGTTCGTCGGCGCTGATGATAACGACGGCATCCTTGCCGCGCACCGTGACGCGTTGCGGCCCTTCGCTGCGGGCCAGGCGAACCACCTCGCTGAACCGCGCCTTGGCGTCTTCGAGCTTCCATCCGCGCGCCGCTGGTGGAAGCCTGGAACCACCTTTGCGTGCGGGGCCGTCACCGGCGCGTTTGGAGGTAGTCATGAAAATTCTCCATCTGACTAGTTAGTCAGATATAATGATCCAGCGGTATCGGCGCAAGCTCGATCCGGCATCGGTAGGCCATGTGTGTCATGCCGGCCTGATCCAGTCGCGGGCGGGTGCCCATCCGAGAATGTCACTGCCGCTGTCGCTGACGGCCTCGCCCGATATGTCCCGCCAGGGCGATCGAGGCCGATAGACCGGCATGTAACGGGCGGTGAGCACTTCGAACGTCGAGCAGATATAGCCGCTGAGGCGGATGGCAAGAACGGGTCGATCGTCGTCCGGAAGGCCTGTGAAGACTGAAAGGAAGCCGGGCGGGATAGGGAAGAGTGTGCTTTCGATCATGGCGCGGGCAAGCCGCGTCTCCAATTCGCCCGCTTCGGAGCCCCAGGGATGCGCATCGATGTCGAAGCGATCGGCGCTATCCGGCGACGGACGGATCGAGAATTCACCAGACCAGCAGCGACTGTCCGGGTTCAACGCGGGGACCTCTGCCTTGGCGGCGTTATTGCCCGTATCGGCACGAAACCAATCCGCCATCGCCGGCGTAAGCTGGCCGGTCAGGGCCCATGCCTTGATAGGGTCCGGATCGCGCTCGGGAAATTCGACAAGCCACCATTCGGCGCGATGATGGAGAATCACGCCATAGCAATGACGCTCGGCCGAATTGGATTCGGGACACTGGGTCACGGATACCTCCTTTTTGCGGGCTTGAAGGCCGCAATTGCCCCCATCGGCACAGCCAGGCCGTGCGGCGACGGTGATCGGTGGTTGCAACCGCGCGTCGTTCACGCCAATCTGGCGGTCAATCTTGTGAATTCGCAGCGACAGGCGTAATCGGAGCGTCTCGGACCTGTGAAAAACGGGCGGTCGCCTATCGCCGCTTTGAAAAAGAAACAAAGTGCTCCGACAGGGATGCTCGTGATGAACCTGCCTATCGTGTATCAGCCGCATGCCGTTTCTGATGACGGCGCAATGAGCTTCATGCTCTTTATGGCGGATGCCTGGGCCAAGATGCAGCCGAAGAAGCTAACGCTCGCAGATATGGACGAGTATTGGAACTTCTGTCGGGATGACGAGGTGAGGCGGGCGAGGAGATGATTCGATCGATGGGCAAGACCCTGCGTGGCGTCCTCGACCTTATAGGCCGGTGAGTTCTTCGCACACCGCATAGGTCAGCGACCGAGGCTAAATTCACCAGGACCTGCGTTACTACGTGGCGCTATAGGTTTCAGCCGCCCACTGCGCGACCCACCCTTCGGTGATTTGCTCGTGCGCGATCTCCCCTTGTTCGATCAAAGTGCGGATTTCCGCCCGGGCGAGATCGAGTGCTCTGTCCCATGCGTTTCCGGCCGAAAGCGCAGGTTTCGTGAGCGGCAGATGATGCTGGAATGCGGCGTCGCCCCCGTCGAGCCGGGCCTGCTGCCGGCGTTGCCATCGCTCCATATGACCGGCAACGAACTCGTCGGTCTTCGAAAAGCCTTCGCGCCACGCCTCGATCCGCGCGGCCAGAGAATAGGCGCAGGAATCGAGGCTGGCGATGCGATGCGCAAGCGGCCGCAAATAATGGAGGGCTGTTCCCTTCACACCGAAAAGGTGGAAGCGGAGCGCAGGGTCTGCGTCCCGGTCGAGCCGGCTTAGCACCGCGAGAAGCCCATCAGGACCGGACACCGTGCGGCGGCACATGGAGCCGATACCGACAACCATGCCTGGCCGAAGGATACCGGCAATGCCGTCGAGGCATCGCAGATAGTCGTCGGGATGCCGTCCCTGGATGACGGGCATGAACCGGGCATCGATTCCGCGATCGGCGGCTCTTGCATGACAGGCATGATTGAGCGCGATGGTGCGCGAGATACGGTCGAGGACTTCGTCGCGGTCGCGGGCAATTTCCTCTTCGGTGCACAGGTCGAGGCTCGCGAAGCGCCGAAATGGGTAGCTTGCGGCCAGTTCGATATAGTCATCGGCCGTCCAGGGCAGCCCGCGGTAGCGATGAGCGACGACAAAGCCGGCGGAGTCGAGGTCGATCGACACCAGGCGCGAGGCATTGGCCAGCGAACGCAGGTTCCAGCCCGCCCAGCGCGCATAGCCCTCGCGGCGATCCCATCGCGACAGCGCGTTCGCTGAAATGAGGACCGGATAGCGCATCTCGATCGCGCGCTGGAGAAGCGGGCCACGATTGAGATGCGGGAGGCCGACGATGATCTCTATGTTCATGCTGGCCTCCGCGACGTCACGCTTCTCAAGCGAAGGGTCGGTGAGACGAAAGACGGTTACGCTTGCGGGAGCCGGAAATCCTCCTGCCCTTCTAGAACCAGCTATTGCAAAGGTTGCAACGGCTCCACCAGTAACCGTGCTTGTCGCCGACCTTATAGGCGTTGATGTTGAACCGCTTGCCTGTAGGGCTCGTGGGATCATCATAGCACTCGGCTGCGCCGCAGTTGGGACAGGTGATGCTGTCGGTTACGATGATTTCGGGGGTGTTCGTGGTTCGCTGGCTGCTGGACATGGTTGGTGAACTCCCAGATGAAACTCATCCACCAACCACCCCCTTTCCCCCTGTGGAGAACGCGAAGGGCGCCATGTTGCCGCCCTGTTGTTGCACCAGTCTGCCGCGCCAATGAGCGGATCGATATGGGGCCGGGTTAGCCCAACCGGGTCACCAGCGCATGAGCATCGGCTTCGCAGGCCGCCGCCCCGAGCCAGACGGAACTGCCATCGCGGCGTCCGGCATAGAGTCCGAAGAACTGCGGCGCGACACCCACCGTTTCGGCGGACATGCGGGCGCGCGAGTCCTGCACCAGGCCAACGATATCGACGTGGCCATTCCAGTCGACAGGCAGGGGCAGCAAGGGACTGAATGCCTGGTTCTTCGAGAGCCCCTCGGACCATTCGGGATGATGATCGTCGAGAAAGGCGGCCACGACGCGGAATGCGCCGCTGTGGTCATTATGGATCGCCTCCAGCAGCGGAGGCATCGCGAGCAGCTCGTCCATCATGCCCCGCACATAGATTTTGAACGCAGGATCCTGCCGTCGGCTCCGTGTGGCGGAAGCGAGCGCCGTCTGGAGTTCGAAGAGTTGGGCGCGGGCGTGCGCGAGCGGCGTTCCGGTCGTCAGGTCGGGTCGATCGAAGATGTTCCCGAAGCGCACGCCCGTCGGCGCAGTGCAGGTCTGTTCGAAGATGGTGACCGAAAGAGCGTCCCAGCCTGCGGTCGATATGGCTTCCCTATCCGTATAGAAGTCGGGCTCCATGCCGGACAATTGATCGAGGGCATCGACCCGTATCCGGGCATCGGCAGTCCGACACGAACCTGCTTTGATATCCTTTTCAAGCGCGATTTGGAGTTCGATTGCGGGAAGCGCGATACGCCAAGGACGATTGGCGGGATCATGAGGAAACAGGCCGCGCCTTTCGATCAGCCGGTCGATCTGGGATGCATCGCGTTCATCGGATCGTTCCTCGAACATGTCGGCGGCAAGGGTATGCCAGACGGAAAGCGTGAATGTGTCGAACGGAACGACCTGGCGCGCGGCCATGCAGTCGTCCTCGCTTTCCATATATTCGGCCCAGAAATCACCTTCGCCAAGCGCGTCGTTTTCGGGATTATAGGCAAGCTTGCGCGCAACCATCAGTTCGTTGCTGGACAGCGCGACAAGATCGGCGGACGGCCGAGAGATGATGTCGGCGGTTGCTTCCGTCGTGAAACCGGATAGCTGATGGGTGGGCATGGGCTGTTTCCTTATGGAGATCGGAGGATCCACTATGGCTCCCTCGCCCATCACCTCTTTCCTCCCCTCCTGCGGCCCAGGACTGTTCGCTGCGGTCAGTTGCTCATCCAGAATAGGGGCAAGTCAGGCAGCCTGATCACGCCCGGCCCGCCGTGCCGGCCAGCGGCTGGATGACCTTGACGTCCGCCAGTTCGCCGAACGCGGCAATATGCGCCTTCAGCGCCGCTTCCAGGCCTTCCCGATCGTCGAACGCCTCCATCGAATAGGCCCGGCGCGCGAGAGCATCGGGGTCGGTGCCGAACATCCGCGCAAAGTGCCGCGGCCAGTGACAAAGCAGGATCCATGGCCAGCCCGGCTCAGGGGGCGAGAATTCGAAGAAGCTTATCTCTCCCGCCTCGCGGCAACTGGGTTTGCGATCGAGTAGATCGGGTGCTCGCAGGCCGTCCCGGTCCACGGTGAGGAACGCTTCGAACGCGGCAAGCTCCTCATCGGTCTCGATCATGACGATATAATAGCGATCGAGTGCGAGCCCCTGCCCCGCGAGACGCGGCGGAATGTCGATGACCATCACCGCCGGAGCGGTGACGAGCGGCATGGCATAGAGGCGGCGTCTGGCGGCAAGCTCGTCTGACAGGCGCATGGCGGGATTCCCGAAGATGTGGTTGCTGTGAGCGATCGCGCTCATCGTATCGAATGGGCGGAAAGACAGTCTACAGGTCCGACCGGCGCCAGACATCCCTGGTGCTATCCGCGTGGACGGCAATGAGGCCCTGTCCATCTAACTCGGCCTGGACGCAGCAGACAAGGTCGCCGGTTTCCCCGATGCCGGGCCGTTCGTAGATATAGAGGTCGAACAGCGCACCTCCGTTCGCAAGTATATGGCGCTCGCGGATGCGCGACCAGGGGAACGTCTGATTGAGATCGGTGTCCGCCCAATCCGGGTCGGCGCTGATCGCACGGATATTGAGGGCAGCGTTGCCGGTGGTGAGGCTGAAGCGCTCGGCGATCTCGATCGCAAAGCGGCGGACGGAACTGTGGCGGCGGGCGATACGCTCGGCGACGTCTCGCAGCTGCCGGACGTCATCGGCGGACAATCGAATGGATTCGGTCATCGATGGCATCCTTGTGATGGAAGTTCGAGGCTGGGGGCGGGTTCTAGCGAGGCGTGCAACCACCATTCCGCAGTGATGTCAGCCGAGACGGCCGGAGGCCAAAAACGCCATCCTTTGCGCATCACTGGCAAGGGTCACGAAACAGTCGTCAGGGCGAAGATAGACGACGACATACCGCCCGCGCTCGCATAGTCGCCGGATGTTGGCGCGACTGCCCTGGCTCGTTCCGTCCCATATGACGAACCCGACACCGGCGAGGCGACACATTTCCCGATCTTTCGCGCTGTGGAAGGCGCGCGTACCCGCAGGAGCATCTGCTCGGATCTGCCGGACCGGCCATATGCCGATATTGTGCCGGGGGACGGAACCTCCGCAGAAGATCGTGACGTGACGCACACCGCAATCGGCGAGGAATCGCTGGACCGCTGCATCCGCGCCAGATGCGTCGCCAATCACGACGGGCAACTCCTTTTCGATGACGACGCCGAGCCGCTTCATTACGCAGGCCGGAAGCTGCCGGATGGAAAGCGATCCGGAGATGAATATGGGTGGCGTGGATACGCGATGGTATGTGGCAAAATCGCTGGCGGTCATAGCAAGCTCCCAGGGAAGTTCACCGTCAGCCCCTCCTACTCCCCTCCTTGCGGGCCCTTTCGCAATGGCCGATCCTGTGGTCACCTCCGAGGGCGCGCGCATATCTTGCCAGCGCGATCCCGTCATTCCCGATGTTGCGCGATGATTCGTCGGGCGAGCACCTCGATTTCCTGACGATCGGCGGTCTGCGTGCAATCACCCGGATAGACGATGAGATCGTCCGCCGCGGCGCTGCCCTTGCTGATGAATATCCGCCAGACATTATGGCGAATTTCTGCCTGCTCACGCGCTTCGGTTAGAGGATTCAATAGATCCGCCCACTGGTGCCGGTCGGGATCGTCCGAAAGATCGGTCCAGTCGCTCAACATCCCCCAAACCGTATAGCCGTCGATCTGTGCATGATGCTCGCGTGCTGCGCGTCGCTCGGCCTCGCGTTTCGGTGCGTCGCGTCTTGCCTTGGCCTCCGCCTGTTTCCAGCGGACCGACGACAGCCCCTGTTCGAGGCCCTTGATGACGTCGGCCGCCAGGGCTTCCTGCCGCTTTGGCACGATATAAGAATGGTGTGCGGCCGCGATCTGTTCGGCGCCATATCGCGCGAGCGCAAGCAAGGCTTGCAGCTCGGTCTTGCTCAGAGTGACCCGAAGGCCGCTCGCCATCGCGTGCGTTTTCATGGGCAGCGTTCCTTGTGCCAAGGTTTGAGGCCCGCGAGCGGGAGCTTGTATTCCCGCACGGTGTGATGACGCTCCTCGGAAAAGAAACCCCAATGGCCGGTCGATGAATATCGCAGGAAGAAGAACTTCTCGTTCTCCTCGGTCCTGATCCACATGCCCGGCGTGATCGGGTATCGATCGGCAGGGTTCATTGGCGCCTCCACGACGATGGGATTGGTATCAGGCGACGTGCAGTACGAGATTTTCGTCCTTCGCCGGGCGCGTCTCCGTCACGCAGAACGGCTGGATCGGGCTGCCGGTGCGGATGACATACTGGTTGCGGCCGGTGGCGCTACGGCGCTGAATCGCGCAGGCATATGCGTGCTCCGCGCTCGCCAAACGCTCGCGAAGGGGAGACAGTTGGGCCATGATATCCTCCATGAGGTTGAGATGGGGAAGGTTTGCTGCCCGGTAGGCGGGCATGGCCGATGCGGGATCAGCCTTGTTGTGACGGGTCTTCCTGATCGTCGGAGGCGGCATCGTGGGAGACGACTGGGCAACCGATGCTGTCGATGACGGTGCGCGCCGAATTTTCCCAACCGGCGCGCTCAAGGATATCGGATACATCCGTCCTGACGACGTCGCGTTCGCTCTGGTCGGCAGCGAGCGCGATCTGCCTCAGGGCACGAAGCCCCATGTGCATCTCGATCATGTGGAGACCGCCTCCACGGTAATGCGGAAGGCGGAACGATCGCCCAGCACGAGGTAGATCTGCGTCCCCGTCTGGATATCGCAGCTTGCGATGCTGTCGATATTGGCGCTTGTGCCATGGATTTCCGAAATTACATGGGGCGGACGGTCATCCTTGCAATCGCCGCTCTCGTCGCACTTTTTGGCATGAGTCTCCAGCAGCTCGCAGATTAGGGCAGCAATCGTGCTGGCGCGGGTCGGATTGTCGCTATCGGTCCTGTCGATCGCTTCGCGCAGGATCGGTGTCAGCGCGTCATTGATCTGGAAAAGCAGATCCGACCTTTCGCTATCGCGCAGACCGTCCAGCACAGTGTTGGGAATGAGGGTGTTGACCGCATGGGTAGCGTCATCGACCAGCGCGTCGAATTGATCGTCGTTCATCGGAATCTCCTTCGCGGGTGCGACCAGACGGGGCACACGAGGTGTCCGGTGCTATGTCGGGGATGGAAGAGCTATTGGCGGTCTCAGGGGCGCTTCATCATCCGAGCCCGGACGTTCTCGACCCAATGCGCCGGGTTATTATGGTGGTCGATAAACTCCTGTGACCAGGCGAATACTGTCTCAGTATCCGGCTCGATCATATCGAGCGCGTCGCCATATTCGGGGTGATGCGCGCCTTTGCAGCTGTTGCGCATGAAGATGAGTGCGCCGGCGCACATCGCGCGGGCATCGCTGCCATCGCCCGGAATGGTCTTGTGGCAAGGCAGCGGCGGCCCGTCGAACTGGATCTGCTGCGTGAAATCCTCCGGCCGGTAGCCGCCCAGCCAGCCGGCGGGATGATCGCGGCGCCAGGGGCATTCGTTGCACGGCTGCTTGAGCAGCGGCTTCATGTCGCGCCAGCTCGCAATGTTTGCAGCGTCTCCTTCATGAGCCACCGGGTCGAGCCGCCGAATATCTCAGTATCGGTGACGACATAGTAACCGCCTCCGAAACCGTCAGCGATGTCCTTGTCGGCCACCTCCGCCCATTGAAAGCCGAACGGCAGCGCGGATTTGCAGACTTTCTGGATCAGCGATGCGAGGGCCGGAACGTCGGCTTCATGGCCGCTGATGAACGCGAACTGTGTCTTGGCCTCCGGGTCGCCTTGAATGATGAGATCGGCATCGAACTCGGGAAAGCCCGGATCCGACCAGAGATCGAGAAAGTCCGCGAAAGGATCCTCCTCCTCCGGTTTGTTCGGAAAGGTGTTCCTGAATCCCTCGCTGAGCGACGCGTAATAGGTCTTCACCGCTTGCATCCCGTTAGACGGGAGTTCGGCGAAGTCGCTGGACAGTTGGGTCGATACGGCGAAGCATTCCTTGAGCAGGATTGCTTCCTGCGGCATCAGCGGAATGGCGAACGCCGTTTGCAGATAGTGATTGGCCATCTTTCAGCTCCTGGATGGAAAGGATGGAACAGCACCCGGCAGGCTAGATCGCCGGCCCCGACGGCAGCCGGTGGTCGATCTCATCATCGGTGAGGCGTTCGAGCAGTTTCAAAGCGGAACCGCCGTCCGGTTCACAAATGACGATCGTGCGTTTGCCCCGGTCTTCCGGGGGCCACGCATCGGGATCGGCCTCGCCTGCAAGACCACGAATATCAGGATGCGTGTGCGACCAGATCAGTTCCAGCTTCTGTTCGCGGGTCATGCCCGGAGCGGCGGCTGTCTCATGGGCTATGATTGCCGCCCGCATCGCGTCGGGGCTATGGCGATCTCCAAGATTGCAATAACCGGTAAACCAGCGCTTGCGTCCGATCGTGATGGCGAAGAAGACCGAACCGACGAAACCGGCCTTGAGTTCAGACCAGGCAAACATCCCGGCGCGCATGAAGAGCGGCGGCAGTTCCTCAAGCATGGATTCGTAGGATTCGAGTTCAATCTCGAACCATCTATTCTCAAAAGCCTTCCCCGAAATGCGATCCTCTAACGAACAATCGGGAACGCGGTTGAACAGTTCGAACATCTGCTCGCGTGTCGCGACGCCGTCGAAAATCTTCCTGAATGGAGGAGCCTGGGTCATGGGACGATTCCTCATGGACATGGCGTGCCGCGGCGCGCGTGATGACGCGCCGGGCAGGCCGGAAAGAGAATGGGCTATTCGGCGGCGCCGAGAGCGGCCCCGTCGTCATTGTCCGCGAAGCTGGCCTCAACCAGATAGTTGACAGCCTGCATCCTAATCGCCCGGTCCTTGGGGATCAGCCAGGAGACATGCTCGCGGATCGCCTCGCGGACTCGCTCAAGGATTGCGGCATCCTCGCCGAGCAGCAACATGTTCGCAGCAAAGCGCGCCTGCATATCGAATGTCGCCTGCTGGGTATGATAGCTGTCGGCGTCGCAATCGTCGTCGTGATAGAAACAGGCGGCTTCGAGCAGGTAGGCGAGTTCGCTGGGTGTGATTGCACAGTCGGCGCTGAGCAGGATGGTGACGTTATCGAGATCGTTCGAGCAGTCATCGGGAATAATCAGCACATCCGCCGGTAACGAGAGGATTTCGGCAGGTTCGCCGGAATCGGCTGACGCCTGCACGGCGATTTCGAGTTCGATCGCATCGACGCGCCCGGAGACCACGACCTGCGACAGCTGCGTGTCAGCCGCATAATCGAAGACGTCGCCTTCGCCCTGGTCGACCCGGAAGGACCATCCGAGCACTCGCGGAAGTTCGTCATACCAGGCGTATCCCGCGAATTCATCGACGGGCTCGACTGGGGTCGCGCCGTGCAGACGTCCCGACGCGAGGGCGCGCTCGGCACACTGCTCGATATGGGCCTGGTCCGTCGGCATCAGGATCATCGGTTCACCCGCCACCCGCTCGCCGAACATGGTGCTATCCGCTTCCGCGGTGCGCGGAGTCCAGACCGACAGCCAGGGTGCGGCTTCAGGGAGGAACACGCCCAGCGCCTTGGCCCGCAGCCAATGGGCATGCGACAGCCGATGGTGACCCTTGCGGGCGACGGTGCGGAAGATCGCCGCCTCGCAGGCCTCGCGCAACGCCTCGAGCGCCGGCCCCTGCACCATTTCTTTGCGCGCAGGGAGCACGAGTTGTAGGTGGCCTGCGTCTATGATGTCGACCTTGGCATACCATCCACGGCCACCATCCACGTCATGGATATGCGGCAGCTGGCACGGGACCGTGAGGCCATGGAAGTTGATCCGCGCCAGTTCGCGTGGAACATGAATATTGTCGCAGTAGATGCCGATGTTGCAGCCGTTCCATTTCTCGACGCGTGTCGCATCGGCGAGGAAGCTTTCGTGGAGTTGCCTCTTGCCGTCGAGCCAGACCGGCACCGGGCAGAAGCGCGCGGCATCCTTCACCGCCTGATTGAGTGCTTTCACCCAGTCTTCGGTCATGTCGACCTCAATCTCGGTGCCCTTGTCGATGGCCGCCGGCGCAAGATCGAGCGGCATGCCACTTTCCCAGGCGTCGGGGGTGATGGTCACCTGCCAAGCCACCTCGAGTTCAGCCGCGTGGGAACGGACCGTGACATAACGTCCCGCAAGACTGAACACGCCCATGCCCGCCGGATCTTCGGATCGGGCGATCGTCTCGTCCCAACCGGAGTCGCCAAGCGTCAGGAACTTGACCGGATCGGCGATGCCGCATCCGTCGTCACGGATACGCAGCACAGGTCCCCGATCGCTCTCGATCCGGGAAATATCGATCCGCTTGGCGCCAGCCCGGCGTGCGTTCTGGATCGCCTCGATCAGGCACGCAGAAACCGAGCCGTCAAAGAACCTTGTGATCCTGGTAAGCAGGGAATCTCCGACCGTGGTGTGGATAGTGGTGGGGAAAGTCATGTGAGTCTCCGGAAATGCTGCGACCTCATCATCGCCCCCACCTCCCGCCCCCTCCCCTTCATGGCGCGATTGTGCGATCGGTAAGCAGCGCTCCGGCGGCATCCTGCGATCGTGAAATGAGCTAAATATGGGATCGGCCGGCCGGGCGATCAGGCGGCGATACGCCGATAGACGGACTCGCCGTTCGAGAAGCTGCCCAGCCGGACAAGCGTCGCGAAACGCTGCTCGAACTTTGGCCCGATCTGGTCGAACCATTGCTCTGCCAGCCCTTCCCGGCCGGCGCCGATGTCATCCCGCAAGACCACCCAATAGGCTATGCAGCCGCAATATTCCGAGAGGCCGAAACGGGCATAGCCGTTCATGGCGACAATCCGATCTTCACGGTCAATCCATCCGTCATGAGTCCATGCCGAAGGATAGAGTGCGAGCACCTGCTCCCGAAAATCCGCGACGATGAAGTCCCAGTCATCCTGTGCGGCAAATTCATCGAAATGGCGGGTGTCGGAATCGTCGTCGTCCTCGATCCAGCCCGCGTCCCACTGCGCGAACGCGACATGCGCTCCGCTGGGATGGGATACCGAGCGCCCCATGGTCAGTTCCCCTCGTCAGCAGATAGCCGCCAAGCGGGCGGCTGGGCGGTGACGGGTTCGTCGATCGCAGCACGATCGGGGCCTTCCGGCACGGGTTCCGGCCTGATCGTGGGATGGGTAGGATCGGACCAGTCGATATGATCGACGATCCAGCCCGGCACGAAGTCCCAGTCGAAACACAGGTCGTAGGTGTCGGCGACCACACTCCAGGCAGCCTCGACCGCGTTGGCCCAGCCCACGACTGTCAAGCGCAGGTCAGCGGCGCCGACCGCATTGCAGGTTTCGCGGATGGCCAGCGCCAAGGCGACGGCGTCCGGGTCGGAGCTGGGATGATCGCGCAATGTCAGCACCGCCTCCCAGAGGCAGGCAGCGGTTTCGAGGGCGGATACGAGACTATCCGTCGGCATGGTGCGGTTTTGGTTTTCCGCAGCGGACGCGATCTCAGCCTTTGCGAAAACGCTGGGCGGATGGACCGCGATCCGTGATGGCTCTGCGGGCCAGGAAGAGACGCCTGCTTTCATGCTGCGGCCTCCTCGTTCACGGCATGGCGGGCATCGGCTTCAAGAGCGTCGAGGTCGATCGGCAACGCCTTGCTCGGCTTGTCGGTGATGAAGACAACGGCGTCCGGCTGGTACATTTCGTTGCCTAGATCAGAGATGCGGATGCGGGCGACAGGCTCGCCGGACCGCACGCGCTCATGCCCCTGCCAGCCCATTCGCACGGGGCGGCCATCTGCGGCTATCTCCACCGTTTTGAATACGTCATAGTCGCCCTTTGAATTGGCCGAATAAAAGGCTTGCTCCGTCGCACGTACCTCGTTGGGCTTGGCTGCACCTTGCTTGCCCTTGCGGGCTGCGGCCATGCGCAGGTTCCATATCCGCTGAAGTTGTTCGGCCTGCTCGCGCGATGGATTGATCAGCGGCACCGTGCCCGGCTTGCCCGCCCGGCGAGCCTTCTTCTCCAGTACGATGTAGCCGCACGCCTGCATCAGGTCGCGCCAGTCATCCTCGTTCAGTTCAAGAGAGGATGCCGACGCGATATGCGCCGGAAGTGGAACCGGGCTTTCGAGACGGAAACGGCCGACAGTGAGCGCGCTACATTTCGGGCTTTCCGCGCCATGCTCGCGAGCGAAGGCCTGGATGATGACCGGGGTTAGTTCGCCGTCATAGCGCGGCACGTCGCCGAGCATGGAACGCTCGAACGCGAGCCGGTGCAGGATGTGCTCGATCCAGCGGCGGCGGTTGGGACCGTTGACGGCGACGGTTGCCCCGTCGATGCACTGTTGCCGTGCGTCGGCAGGCGTGATCTCGCCCCTGTTGACCTTGTAATAGACATCATAGCCCGACCAGAGTTCGCGGGAATCCATGTTGCCGAGCGCGTGACGGATTTGTTCGTCGGTCGTGATCTCCTCCCAGATCGCCAGCGCCGCATGGGCCCTGTTGAGACCGCGCTGAAAGTCCCGCAGTTCTGCCAGCAGGGCCTTGATTCGGTTGGCGCGGACGCGCGGGTCGCTCTTCCTGCTGGCATAATGCCCGGCGCTGCTCGCGCGGCCGAGCCAGTAGCCTGCTGCCTTTTCCGCCTTTACAGATGCTGTCATGGCGGAGTGCATTCGTCCCTGTGTCCTGCGCGCCCCGCGTTCGCTATGATGGCCGACAAGGATCGGCTGACCCATGTAGAAGGCCTGCGATAGTTCATCCGCGCGGTGCGCGAAGGCATTGGCTTGGGCGTTGCGCTTGTCTGCAAGACCTTCGAGTCGCTCTGCTCTGATCGCAGCGCGCTCGGCCAGGCTCATTTCCTCGGCCTCGATCTCGCCCGCAAGCTCGATGGCCAGATCCTCGCGTTGCGGCGTCCACCTGGGAGCGACGAAAAGCTCCTGCTTCGGAGCCCATCTGAACCCGGCCGCCTTGACCTGTGCATAGGTCTCGGCATCAAGGTGCGATGATGCGTAAATGCGGATCTTGTTGTCTTCCGGGCTATAGGTTGCGGTAAAGCTGGTCATCGATCGTCCTTTCGAGGGGCCCGCGATCATCAGGTTTCGGGGCGAGGCAGTGCATCTACGTTTCCCCAGAATCACGAAGCCCGGCGCGATGGCCGGGCTTCGTGGAAAACAAGGAATGTCGGTGTCGGGTGGCTATTCGCGCAGATCGCCGGCGGCGATGTCGCCAATCCAGGAGGCACCCTCCTCAAAATCGGCGTCGTCATCTTCGACCAGGGCAGCGAGCGCGACAGCGCCCGTGCGGCCGAACTGACCGAGACGCTGAATAGCAGCGTAAAGGACCGGCGCGAGCTGTTCGGCGGTTGCGGTATCGATATCGGAAGTCGTCATGCAGATACTCCTTGTGGGGATGGTGGTGGTGAGGAATGGCCCGTGAGATGAGCGGCGACCCGGCGTACCTGGCGGTTTGATGGTTTGCCGGTCGCCGGGCGGCGACTATAGGTTCAGGCAGAGGCCCAACGGTCAGCGGGAACGAGCGCACCAGTCGGATCGAGCCGGTGACGGTGCGATCGCGATGTCTATATCCTTCAGACCACCGCATGGCGAAGTTGTAGCGAGCGGGCGCCTATTGCCTGGGTGGTCGCTTTTTCCGGGTGGCGCCTAAATGCAGCGGGCGTATTTCCGAACTCAATTTGGGGACGGCACCAGGCTGAGGAATCAGGTTGAGGGCAAACATAGTGGCCTCTTCATAATCCATTCCGAAGCGGGCCGCGTCTTTCAGGAAGAGATGTTCATCGAATTGGGACGTCGTGAAAAGCCGGATGCCATACTGACGCCCGAATTGAGCGATGAGCACCAAGGCTTGGCCAATTGGTTTGCCGACAAGCAATCGACGAAGTGTCGCGAGGGCTTCCGGGCTTCCTTCCACGGCAATGCCATATTCGGCAAGCAACCCCGGCCCGCCACCTTCCTGCAATGCCTGCGATAGACCGGTGAGCTCGTTCATCGTGCGACGCTCGCACAATTCGCGGTGCATTGGAACCTGTCCTCGATCGTCGTCGAATCGATCGAGATCATTCCGCTGCCATCGGTGGCGTGGCTCGGTCGTCTAGAGCGTCGGCTGCATCAAGGCGCGCTATCCATTCCGGATCGATGCAGGCGTCCTCAACGGCCCAACCGCTGATAGATGCAGGGACGGGGTCACCATTGTCGCGCGGGACCATGACGAGGCCGCCGGGATCGGCGCTCTCGGCATCATAATCGACAACTCGCACCGCGATCGGCCGGTCGGCGATGACTCCTTGGACAAGACCGCCCTCGAGTTCGATCACGACATTGGCTTCGAGCGGGAGCTGCCCGGCGCCGTTGATCCGCATACAGAGATCATCAATCTCCTCCGGGTTCAGCGGTTCGTGCCGGCCGAGATTGCTGGCGATGTCGCCGGGATCGGACGCGCAGTGACGTCGCTGGTGGTCGCGCAACGCGGCAAGGACTGTCGAAAGCTCCCGATCGTTGAGCGCAAGAACCGATATCCCCTGGAGTTCGGCCTGTTCGATCCACACGTCGAAGCCGGCGGTTTCCGCGAGGTCATCGGGGTCTATGTCTGTATTTTCGATGCCCTGCGCGGCGAGGTGACGGCATTGCGCACCGACCAGCCCCAATTGCCAGTTGCTCGTATCGATCGGCGGCAGGCCCTTGGCATCGAGGTCGGCGCGAAGCTGATTCACCATATTGGTCGCGGCGATCCGGGCTTCGCGTTCGCTGGCGTGATAGCGCGCGATCTTCGACGGTTGCGAGAAGTGCGTTCCGTTGGCGACGAAAATGTCCATGTCGGATTCTCCGGGTGATGAGGATATGAGATCGATGCGGGCATCAGGCGGCGCAGCGGCCATCGTCTGGACGAAGGCCGAGATCGAAGGCGGTGAGATTGGCGAACCGCAACTCGAGACGGTCGAAAGCGGCCGTCAGGTCGTCGATGTCGATCCAGTTGAAAGCGTCGCCGGGATCGGCATCGAGATGAAAGATGATGGGTGTGAAGGCCGCGGTCATCTCCGGGAAGCTGGCCTGGATGATCAAGGTTTCGATCCGGCGCCCGAGGGCGGCGATGCGTGAGGCAAGCACGGCGCGCTCGGCATGCGCCATCGTGAAATAGCGGTCGGGCGCCAGCAACTGTGCAAGACGAACGCACGGGAGGCGCCCGACATGTTTTGGCCCGACAACCGTGCCGGTCAGTGCTCGGCGTTCGGCCGCGACCTTGTCGGCGGGGACCAGCGCGCGATAGGCATAGTGGGGCAGCGTCCCCGCGATGCGGGAACGGGTGACGATGATTTCCATGATGACTGTCCTCAGGCGAAGAGCTGGGTTGCAGCGACGTCCGGTTGGGGAAGATTGAGATCGCGGCGGATACGATCGGCGAGCCGGGTAGGTTCGATCAACTCCGCCACGGAAGCGAAATGGTTGCGGCCGCCGACATAATCCTTAAGCCCCTCGCAGCTACGGAACATTACCTCGTGGCCGGGGCCCATGCAGCCCAGATCGAACTGAATATAGAGATCGGCAGAGTGAATAGTAATTTCGCCTGAGCACGCGATTCCCGCCATGTTGGAACGCAACTCGAATTGCCCCCGTTGGAGGCCGAGCGCCTTGGCGAGCCGCGTCATCGCCTTGCGGCCCTCCTTGTGAAAAGTAGCCTTTGCGGCGCTGTCATAGTCGACACCGCGCCGTGCCAGCGTCACCAGGATCGGCGTGCGTTCGGCGGCGCCGACGGCTTCGACGCAGGCAAGGCGCAACTCCGTCTGAGGCGGACGGTTCTCAGCCGCAAGGTTGCCAAGATGGCGCGCCAGCAGCAGGACGGCCGGATCGCGCTCCGCATCGATCTGGTTGCGCCGACACTCGTCGATTGCCCGGATCAGGACATTCAGCCCTCCGGCAAGCGTGGTCAGCGCGGAGGGGTCAAGCGCCTGTTGAAAGCGAAACGCGGCGTCATAGGACATGGGGTTCTACTCCTGAGGCCTGGGCGCATCCACACACCCGCCTCAACCCCTCCCCCTCCCCTTCGATCAGGCCGTCACCATTCATAACAGACGAGCCGATCGGTCGTGGAAGAATCGCGGTCCAGGATCAGGTAATTGCAGCCCAGTCCCCGCGCGAAGGTCAGCGCATGGAACAGATCGTCAGGAATCTCCAAAAAGTCGCCGAACGAGGACGGATTGGTGGCTACGACCCAGCCATAATGAGTATCCGCGATGCTGACGGGCCGCTCGCACGGATCGACTTTCATCCATTCATCGATCCTTTCTGTCGTCGGCCAGGATATATGGCTGGAGGACAAGGCAACATAGTTGCCGATCTCGAGGCGTTCGGGATCGTAGCCGAGGTCGGGGTCGATCCATTCCATGCGGCTGGTCAGTTCGTCTTCTGGATGGAGATTGAAATAGTCGCGTATCACCATGGCATCGTCGAGTTGCCCCGGATCGCGACTATCGTTGATTTCGGCCCATTGTGAGCGGCAGAAGGTCGCTACCTGCACCTGCAGCCCTCCATAACTGACCGCGACGACATTGGTGGTTCCGCGGCCATGCCCGATTGTGGCGAGATAGACGGGAATGGACCAAGCCACAGGCGCCCGGTCGATCGATAGTATCGCGGTATCGAGATCGGCGATGACCTCCGCAATGTCGGCGGACGCTTCGGCATGGGAGGCCAGTGCTGTTCTGGCGCGCGCCAGCAAGGTGAGGTGCGTGAATCGTGGATGATCTTTCATCACAATCTCCTTCATCATGAGTGGTTGAGCAATTGCGCGGACATCGCGCCTGATCGCGATCGCGGGATCGGCAACGCCGGGGGCACATCGGCGGCTTGGGCGTGCCAATGCCCAATCTGATTATCGCGATGGTCTGCTCAGAAGAGGCTGAGCTGGCGCGGCGCGACATGGTGTTCCGAGCGTTCCGCTATGGCTGGCGGAGGAAGAATGGTCGTCGGAACGGGAGGGTTCTCGTTTGGAGCGGAGCTTGCCGTTGGCTCGCTATCGCACCGAGCGAGTTTTGCCGACCATCCGCCCATGATGTGCGCGGGCGTATACCAGTGGTCGCGCATTTCGAGCGAAAGCGAGTTCCCGACGATTACGACGGCAGGAATGTGCAGTAGGCTGAACTGGATGCACGCCATGTGGGCGACCCGCGCGTCAATGTCGACAGCGGTCACATGGAGGTGCCGCTGATAGTTGATGCCTTGTGCGCGCATGGTTTGTGCAAGGGCGATAAACGTTGCGCCCGCGCCGCAGGCAGGCTCCATTGCGCGCACAAAACCTTTGCGCGCTATCATATCCTGGATCAGCTTCGGGTCCCCAAGTGTCGCCTCCGCCATCATTTGGCATATGGGCCACGGCGTAAAGAACTGTCCTTTGTCTGCGCTCGGCAATTCAAGGCTATTATACACCGTACCGAGCGCATCGCGGGGTTCGGCCTCAAGGGCCATCACGATTCCCGCAAAGACCTGAGGGAATAGCTCGACGATATCGCGTTCATACTGACCAACGATATCGAGATAGCGCTTCTCGCGTGGTTCTCGATTGCGCACGTCCATGCTGTTGGAGATGCTGATCGCGCTTGCTTCCATGCAGTCCGAAAACAGCCGGTGAAGATCATGGCGATAGGCGCATGATCGCAACAGCCGGGTCACGGCCGCGACATGGTTTTCGTGAGAATCCATGATGATGTCCTGATTGAGGGGCGGACGTCCGCCGATTCGGGTCCAGAAGCCCCGCAGGCCCGAAATGGGCATGGCGCACATCGAGAATGGACAACGCGTCCGAGACGCCCGCCACCATTTCAGACCGGGATGGGCGATATGGAACGGCGACGATGACGATCGCCCGATCAGGCGTCGATCAGGGTCTCGCTCCTGCTTCGTAGCGAAGAATGCATAGGCAGCCGCGGCTCCAGGTGGTTCCGGACGAAACCGCTCACGATCCGCAGTTCGCCGGATGCGACCTTGGCAAGCTGCTCCTCGAACGTCAGCTTTTGCGTCGCGGCGGCTTCCCGTTCCGCCTTCACCGCCTCCCGCCGCATGTCCTGCCAATGGGTTTTCGCGTCTGCGAAGGTCATCGTGCATAGGAGACGCCGAAATGCGTAAATCTCCTGAGGCGAAGCTGGAGGCCAGGACGAACTACGCACCGGCGCATGGCGAACCCGGCCGGGACGCCTGGGAGGCGGGAGAACCTGTCCTTCGCCCGCCAGTTCGGCGGCAAACGCATCTCGAAGACGATAGGCACTTGATGCGCCGATCACGAGTTCGCGCGCGGCCCGCTGGACAGGCACACGATCGAGGAGCATCGCGCGCAGAAGGTCTTTCTGCTCATCGGTGACGAAGCGGGCGGTTTCGGCATGGACACGACGAACCCCGGCGGCATCGCATCCGGGAAGCGTTTCACCCTTGCGGCGCAGGCGCCGGAAGAGCCGGGTCCGGATGCGTGTGCAACTCGTCCGCGACACGCCAGTGCGCTCGGCAATCTTCTGGGTGCCAAGCCCCTGCAGGAACAGTTCCTCTACCTGTTTGCGCTTCGCCGCCGAAACCTTGACGCCGCTGTAGGCCTGGCCACCTCCCGGCGGTGGTAGTAGCGCCTTGCCGCGGGCAAGCAGTTCACGGTTATATCGGCGGCGCTGTTCGGAAACGCAGGCGGCCGAGACGCCAAGACGCAACTGGATGTCGATGCCCTTGTAGCCCTTTTTCAATGCGTAGCGCAGTCGCTCTATGCCCTCGGCCGTCAGGCGGCCATGCTTATCGCGCTCCGCGGGACGGTATCCGCGCCGGACACAAAGGGCGATCGTCACCGCATTGCAGGCGCTGGCTTCGCAGATGCCGAAATGTTTGCCGATGGCGTTGAACGACCAGTTTTCGACCTCGCGCAGCCGGATGGCTTCCTCGAGTGATTCGCCTTCAAGATGCGGTCTGGGCGCGGAATTTCTATGCGCTGTGTTCAGACCGAGCTTGTGGGCCTTGACCTGCAAGGCATGGATGCTTCGGCCCGGTAGCCGCTGCGCGACGCCGTGCCCTTCGGCCGGATACCAGGCGCGCAGCGTAGTGATTTCCTGCGCCGTCCATGGCGCGGATCTGGGAGTGGTCATGGGAAATGTCTCCGAAGAAGGAAGAGCCCACCCCGCGCAGAACCGGGGTGTGGTGGTCCGTGGTCCATTCGGACTCACTCGCCTGCTCCCTTCCCAGCTTCCCCCTTCACTCCTTATGGCCGCCCGCGGCACTTCCAGGACACGGGCGGAGAGCTGATCTCGTGGAGCCGAGCGGCGCCAAGGATTGTAGCCAGTTTATAGCGAGTGACCACGAAGGGCCGGATCGCGTCGGCGAGCGGGTAGAGGCCGTGCCAGCTTATGGCATGTCCTTCCCCTGATCATCGCGCGGGCCGAAGCGATCGTGCATCGCCTGGCGAAACTGGCGCAGCATCTCGGCTTGCTCGGGGTATCGTTCCTCCCACTCGGCGCGCGGGATCAGGAAGCCAACATCGACCAGGGTGTGCCGGAGCGCCTCGGTCACGATCTGTTTGACGGTTTCGGGAATGGCGAGGGGAAAGGACTGGAACTGGCATAACCAGGAGGAGTCATCGGGTTCCTGATGCTGCCGGAAATAATAAGCATCGAAGATGAGATCGGTCCGAACCACCGCATCATTCTTGACCTCGATCACGAATTGACCGCCGGGCGGGGTTCCGTTTCGCGCGGAGGCGATCATGCGCTGGTGCCAGGTGCGCGCCGCAGCCAGCGCCACGCCATAGTGGGAGCCGTAGACAGCGTGGAGTATCCTGCTGACGGGATGGCCGGCGGCACCGAAGTGGAAAGTGATTTCCATGCGCGTGACTCCTCAAGTGGAGATTGGACAAAGGGCTTGTGGCGTGGGTTTTTCCGCAGCCAACATTCCACCATGCTGGGGGATCGCGGCGGGATTGTCGGTGCGCTCAGCGGCGTTGCGGATCTGATGCTGTGTGGCTACCGCGATGATCTCCGCCCCCCGACGACCAACCACGCCTACCCCCTTCCCTTTCGTCCGATGCCGTCGCCGAACGCGATCGCTACTGGTCGCCGCTTCTGAACAGCGCCTCCTCGGCGGCCAGCGCGTGATCTGTCGAGCTGGATTACGACAGGAAACCGGTCAGGCCGCTTGCGACACCGCTGCGCCTTCGTTGCTCGAAGGCGGCGTCAGGATTGCGCCATCGTCATTCCCCGGCTCGAATTCGCCCTTGGTCGTCGCCAGATCGGCTTCCAGTTCGGCGAGTTCCCGCAGTTTGTCTTCCAGCAGGGCGGCATCGGGAAAGTCCTGGCCGAGACGCGCCTCGAAGGCTGGAAGGCGCCGCTCGTTCGCCTTGAGATCGGCCTGCACGGCGGCAAGTTCGGCGTCGAGATTGAGAATGGAGGATTCGAGCCGACCCAACGCCGTGCTCCAGCGCGTCTTGTCGGATACCTCAAACCCGTTGCGCTCGCCGTGGTGCAGTGCCGCGACAGACGTGCGGATACCGGGTTCGCCATCATCGTCGACGGCCTCGTAGCCTGCGAGTTCTACATCGATACCGTTGACGGTGCCGAGCGACTGGCGGGCCTGGCCGCCGTGCAGCCGCAATTCGAAGGCTTGCCTCAGGATACGTTCGCCGGCGGCCTTGCGGTCGGTGATCATCGTGCCGCCGCAATCGAAAAGAACTTGGTCGTGCCGCGGAAGAACCCGGCGTGCGATATCGGCTTCCAGCTTCGCGATCAGGTTGGAGCTGTCGATGATGGCGTCCGCGGTTCGCTTGATGGTTCTGCGGATATTATACTGATCGTCGATATGCGCGTCGCGCAGGCGTTCGAGCCTTGCGACCTCGGCATCGAGCCCGGCCTTGCGCATCAGGCGATCATCGCCGGACGCCAACGCCTTGGCCAGTGCGAACTGGTTGACGTTGGAGCCGACATCCTCGATCCGGCGAATGGAGCGATCGCCCGACATCGCCATGGCGATGAAGCGGGCCTTGCGCTCAAGCATCTGCCAGTTCGTCGCGTCCATCGAGCCGCTGGTGGCGTAGCCGTAGAGCTCGATCTCGTCGTTCTGGTTGCCCTGGCGCTCGATCCGACCCTCGCGCTGCTCGATATCTGAGGGTATCCAGGGAACGTCGAGGTGATGCAGGGCTTTGAGGCGCTGCTGCGCGTTGACGCCCGTTCCCATAGTGGGAGTCGAGCCGATGAGAATGCGCTTGCGCCCCTGATTGAGGTCGTTGAACAGGCGCTGCTTCGCGCTGTTCTTCTTGTAATGCTGCATGAAGGCGATCTGATCGGCCGGTATGCCCATCTCGATCAGTTGTTCGCGGATCCAGACATAGGCGGAGAAGCCGCGTGTCTCGATGGCGTTCTCGGTGCCGAGATCGGAGAAGATCATCTGCACCGCCCCGGGCAGCGGATAGGGCCTGCCGGTTTCGGGATCGGTGTAGCGATTGTCGCTCGTATCGCGCCAGATACGGTGGACATTCTCGATCAGGAGATTGAGCTTGTTGCCCTCCTCGTTCCCCATCGAGGGATCGACGAAGCGGAGATCGATCGCCGAATGCCGCCCGTCGGTGATCACCGAAAGGAGGATATCGTCGCCCTTCTGGGGCCGCCCGCTGCGGTTCTCGATCGCCTTGATGCGTCCGGCGAGCACCTTCTGATAGGCTTTGAAGGGCGGCCCGGACTGCGCGACAATGATCTTGCGCTTGCCGCCCTTGATGGTGGGCAGCCGGACATATTGGCGCAGATCGTCCTTCAATACGACATCGGCAACGCTGCGATACATCGCCATCAGGTCGGCGACGTTGACGAACTCGCAGAAGCGCGTGACTGGCTTGTAGCTGCCGCTCGGCTGAAGTTCGAGTTCGGTGCGGGTGTCACCGAAGTTCGCGGCCCAGGCGTCGAACTCGTGCAGGCCCTTGGCATGCAACTCATCGGGCTGCATGAAGCGCTGGAGCGTGTACATCTCGCCGAGGGTGTTGGTGATGGGCGTCCCCGACGACAGGATCAGTTCGCGACCGGGATTGATGTCTGCAAGGTATCGGCTTTTGACGAAGAGGTCCCACGCCCGCTGCGAGCCAACCGGGTCGACGCCCTTGAGGTCACCCAGATTGGTGGCGAAGGTCAGCTTGCGGAACTGCTGGGCCTCGTCGACCAGGATCTGGTCGATGCCGATCTCGCCGATATGGACGATGTCGTCCTTGCGGGCCTTCAGATTCTCAAGCCGCCGCTGGAGTCCCTCCTTCAGCCGCTCGACCCGCTTGCGAGAGACGCGGTCGTCGCTCTGGATGCCCGTAATCAGCACCTCGTAGCTGGCAAGCTGGTCTTCGATCAGCTGCTTTTCGAACGCTGCCGGCGTGGGGATGAACTTGAACGCATCATGGGTGATGATGATCGCGTCCCAGTTGCCGGTCGCCGCACGGGCCAGGAACCGCCGCCGCTTCTCCTTGATGAAGTTCGTGTCGTCGGCGACCAGGATGCGCGCGGTGGGATAGAGCATCAGGAACTCGCGCGCGATCTGCGCGAGGCAATGATTGGGCACGGCGATCATCGGCTTGTTGGCGAGACCGAGACGGCGCTGCTCCATTACCGCAGCGCACAGACTGAAGGTTTTTCCCGCGCCGACGCTATGGGCGACATAGGTCGAGCCCGCGGCGACGATCCGCCAGACAACGCGCTTCTGGTGATCGCGTATCTGGATGGTGGTCGACGCGCCGGGGAGCGTCAGATGCTTGCCGTTGAAGGTCCGGGGAACGAGGTTGTTATAGGCGTCGTTGTAAATCCGGACCAGGCGGTCGGCGCGTTCACTGTCCTGCCACACCCAAGTTTCGAAGGTCGACTTGATCTTGGCAAGCTTCTCTTTCGCGGCTTCGGTGTCGGTGACATTGAGCTCGCGGCGTTCTGAACCGTCAGCTTCGCGGTGAACGTCGTATATCTTGGGGATATGGGAATTGAGGGCATCTTCGAGCAGGTCTGCTGCACCGCGGCGCGCCGTGCCCCAGGTCGAAGTGGAACTGACGTGTCCGGCGAACGGGGCCTTGTCGACGGTCCAGCTCGCAATATCGACGGTATGATAGATGGTAGTCTCGACCTCCATGATCTCCGCTACGAAGGTTTTGATGACATTGGTGGGAATCCAGGGGGCGCCGAGCCGCGCGGTGATCTCGCTGGGTTTCAGATCGACCGGCTGGACCGCCTCGAGCGCGGTGGTGACGGCATTGAAGCGGGGATCGGATTCAGCCTTCTCGCGCGCGAGGGCGAGTTTGGTGCGCACGGGGCCTGAAAGCGCTTCGTCCGCCGTAACCCAGTGGTCGAAATGGGGCGTGGTGCGGATGGGGTCGAGATAGACGTCGTCGGCAAGGTCGGCGAGGGCCTCGGCCTCGGTGACGCCGAGCAGACCGGCGATGAGTGGGAGATCGACGCGGCCGCGCTCGTGGAGCGACACCGCCAGCGCATCCTGCGCCGAGTGGATTTCATGGGCGACCGGCGGCTTGACGACACGTTCGGTGAAGATCGCGCCGGGCGTACCGGTATCGCTCGCCTCGTCATAGGCCTCGATCGACGCGACCAGCCAGACGTCGGGATCGTCGAGGAAGGGCTGGAGGTTCGGGCGGCGCTGATATTCCTTCTCGGCGCCGGTGTCCGGGTCGGTGCGGATGCTGGTGATGGTCCGGTTGATCGGACCGTACTTCTTCGTGAACTGCCTGTAATGCGTGAGCAGCCTCTCCTGGGACGCCGCATAGGGCTGGTCGTTCAGCTGCGCCCGCAGGATCGCGCGGACCGCATCGCGGATCGGGATCAGCGCCTTGATGATACTCGCGTGTTTGGCGAACAGGCCCGTGGTGCCCCGCCCCGATTTGACGTCAACCGCGGTGGGCATGCCGTCGACGACCTGGTGCAGGACACCGCCGGAAACGAGATAACTGCCTTCCTTGAATTCGGCCTCGTCGGCGGCGGTGCCGATTTCAACGTTGAGGGAAACATCGACCCGGTCACGCAGCGATGTCGTGCGATGAACGGGGCGGCAGGTGCCTTCATATCGGGACGCGATTCCCGACAGGGCGGTGGTGAGAGCCTGCCCAAGGTCGACGCCCGGCTCGGCGGCGCAGTGATAGTCCATGCCGAACTGGCCGCTCTTCCATTCATGGCGCCCGAGCACATGACCGGGATTGTCCAGGAAATAGCGGTTGATGCGCAGCGGCCCCTCGCCCTCGTCGCTGTCGGGAACATCGGCCAGATCGATCCAGTTGTGGCCGGGCCGGAGGAGATCAGGCTCGCGCTTACGGACGAGCAGGATATCGACGACGACGTCCGTGCCAGCTTCCTGCCGCATGGCCCGGCCCGGAAGACGCACGGCGCCGAGGAAATCGGCGATGCCGTCGATATGGCTGCGGGCCTTGGGATCGCTCTTGTCGAGCGAATAGCGTGAGGTCACGAACAGGGCGACGCCGCCGGGCCGAAGGTGCTCCAGCGATTTCGCGATGAAGAAATCGTGGAGCGAAAGCCCAAGCCGGCCTAGGCTGGTCTTGTTCTGAATGCTGAGGTTCGAGAACGGAGGATTGCCGATGGCGAGGTCGAAGTCGCGCGGCAGCGACGCCTTGTCGAAATCGATGCAGCGGATGATCTGACCCGGATAGAGCGCGTTCGCGACGCGGGCGGTGACGGGATCATTCTCGATGCCGACGAACAGCGTGTCGCTCGCCAGCCAGTCGGGCCGCAGACCCATGAAGAGGCCGCTGCCGCATCCCGGCTCAAGAACCTGTCCGCCAGTGAAACCGAGGATGCGGGCGGCATCCCACATGGCGCGGATAATATATTCGGGCGTATAATGGGCATATTGCGTCGCGCGCTTGAGCGACTGGAGTTCGGCATCGGTCGTCTCCGCGGCAAGGCCCTGCCCCAGTTCCTCCCAGCCATCGCGGAATGTGCCCGCGCGATCGGCGAAGATGTTGTTCGCAAGCTCGGAGGCGCCGAAGCCGATGAACTTCGCGATCGCTTCCTGCTCGGCCGGCGTCGCCCCTCGTTCTTCGCGGTCCAGGAGGTTCAGCAGCCTGATCGCCTCGACATTGTCCTGCGCGCGGACCTTCCATGACGACGCCAGCATCCGCCCGGCGGCGAAGGAGAAATCGCTGGGGGCAAGCACCTCCGACGGCGCCAGCGAGAAGAGCGTAGGTTCGCAAACCTGGGAGACGCCCGCTGCATCGGGCGCCGGATCGGGAGGCCTGACCGGCTGGTCGAAATCGAGGCATAGCTGGAGAGCCAGCGCGGATGCACTGTTTCGCATGGAATGCTTCCTTTTTGGTGGGTTCGCGGGCGCGGCGCTGCGGCCCACAAGCGTCTCAGGCTGGTCGAAGATCAGGGCGCGACGTGAGGCCCTGGGTTGAGCATCGTCTCAGGCGTCAGGTCAGCCGAGGCGAAGCGAAGCTGCATATTGGCGCAGCAGGTCGGCCATCGCGGTTCGCGCATGCGCCTTGTTGCCGATCACGATCTCGGGCTGGAGCTCGCGGCCCAGCGGCGTGCGGTAACCGAGTGCCGGCCCACCGCTTGCATCCTCGACGACGATGCGATGCCCGCGAGGCCGCGCCGGGCCAGCATAGCGCGCGGTGAAATCCCCGAGACGGCCCGACAGCCCGGCGGCCATCTTGCTCCAACGGATATGGCCGCCGGCAAACTGGTCGCCGGGCGCGCGGCCACGAGCCAGCCAGAGACGGAACTGCGCGCGCTGCTGGAGCACCGAATTGCGCGTGCGCTCCATCGTTCGCGCAAGCGGCAGGATATCGGCGTCGGCGTCCAGTCGGGACATCTCGGCGTCGTCGGCAACGACAAGGATGTCGGTATAGTCGCCTTGGCGCAGCGTATGGCGAAGCGCAGTTTGATCGCCAGGCGTTGCTCCGTTTGTCGTCGAGATGGATCTCAACCCTGAGTCAGCGCCGAGCAGATAAAGCCCTGCGGTTTCATGTCCGGGCCGTTCCCGCAGCATCGCGTGGATGCCAATCACGCCCGTCGCGCTTTCCAAAGCGCCGAGCACCAGCAAGCGCCTGTGCCAGGATACGGGTGCGGGAATGTCCGTGGGAGCTGGCCATTGGCTGGGAAGCGGCCGGGCGATGCGCGGTTCTTCCATTCGATCGGGCTCTGACGGCGCTGCCAGAAAGGATCGCCGGGCGACATCGAAGATGTCATCGGGCCTGCCGCCGCCATCCAGAAATCCACGATCGTAGCCAAGCCGGCGGACATCCGGCTCTCCCCGGCGAGACGGCGACGGTGGTCTGGATTCCCATCCCGCCCGGGCTGCATAGAGTCCGTCGGCGTAGGCAACGGCAGCATCCCAGCCATAGCCATGGACGTCACGGCCGTGGAGGATCGCGGGGTTTCGGCTGTCGCTGCTGCCCTGCGCGATCTGGCGCTCGATGCAGGCAAAGTTCGCGGCCACGCGCTGGCGCTCGGTTTCCTGGGCGATCGCCTCGTTGAGGGGACGAAGCGCCTGAACGCGCTCGCGGGAACGCGCCATGCGGGCGTCGAGGGGCGCATCGTTCGGCAGGTCGGGGAAGCGGCGCCAGGCATCGGCCAGCGCATGGGCGTGATGGGCTGGACGGCCGCGTGCCATCCAGCATCCCGCATCGGCGGGATCGAACTTATCGGTCATGACGATCTCCAGCCTGAAGTGTCAGCAGCTGGCGAGGAGCAGGTCGAGCGCGCGCGCGAACACCTCATCGCCGGCGTCATTGACGATGACCGCGGTGGGATTGGTGGCGCGCACGGCGCGGGTGACGATCGCAAGTGGCCGCTTGCGCAGCGGATACTGCAGGATCTCATCACTCTCGATCGTGACGAGATTAGTGCGGAGCAGCCGCTTCAGGCGACGGCCTTCGACAGCGCGAAGGAGGAGATCGCTCACCTCAATCTCGAGATCATGGTCGCAGCCGAGATTCTCATCCAGGTAGCGCACCGGTCGGTTGGCCTTGAGCCAGGCATCGACCTCGGCCACGGTCCACCGACCGACCTGATGATAGAAGTCCGCGCCGCCCGTTCCCTGGTTTCGGGCATGAAAGGCAAGTTCGCCGTCGATCCAGACTTCTGCCGAGAAAGCCGAAGTTTCCTGCGATAGCGCGGCGCTGTAGGAGATGCGCCGTAGTTCGATTTGCATGGGGGTTCTCCAGACTGCTCCATCATGCGGAGCACCCTTCCCCGTTCCCTCTCCCCCTCCTCAGGCGCAGCCCGGACTGTCGCCCGCGCCGCAAGGCCGGTATTCGGCATCGTAGGAGCGACTCTTTTCGAATTCGGGATCGTTGGTTTCATCGACCAGATAGCCGGTGACCTCTTCGGCCGGCTCCGCCTCCAGCACGCCAGCGGCGTTCGGAAGGAGACGAACAGGGAAAATCCCGCGTTCGACGATCGCGTCAGCCTGTCTCATGGCGTCCGCATGATCATCGGCGGTCACCGCGACCTTGACCCTGATCGTCGTATAGACATGGACATGGAACTCTCTCATGCCGGGAGTTCCGACCAGCCACCGGCGGCACTGATCCAGACCATGCCGAGCGCGCGGAGCGGCATTTCCATGCGATCACTGGTCTCGGAGAGGGGGTCGCGCACGAAAACGCTGCCACGGTCGTTGGCACGCTGCGGGGCGCGCCCGCCGAGTATCATCAAGTCGCCGCCCCCGCCCGGCATGGGAATGATATCGCCCGGCCTCACCTTGGCGGCCAGCAAGGTGCAAATCGTGTAATGAAGGGTCCATCCATTTTCGGAAATGGAAGCCATACACGTTCTCCTTTGGTTGGAATTTTGGTGGCACGATTCTCCTGCCGCTCCGCCGAACTGGCGTGTGGTTTCGGCCGGCTCCGGACCGGCTTGGACGGGGTGATGCGGATAGGTTCAGTCGCCGCGCGGCAACGGGATCGGGACGGCCTGACCGCTCGCGAGATTCATAAACGCGCCCGCGTGACCGATGGAGCCGCGTCCGAGGAGGTCGAACAGGAGCGCCAGAGCATGGCTCGCGACGACACGGTTGACGAACAGCGATTGACGCTCGAGCGCCTCGGCAACCGAGCAGGATGGTGCATCATCGTCGGGCAGGTTTTCGTCGGCGAGTTCAGGAAAATATTCGAGCACGGTCGGCAGGCGACGGCGGCGCTTGTCGGAACGGGCCTCCGGGGAGCCGATGAGATATTGCCCGTCACTCGCGCGATTGCCGAGATCCATCCAATAGGCGGGAACGGTCCTGCACTCGGCGAGCGCCGCGCCGATCGCACGGCGGGCCGATGCCGTGTCAACGCAGGTGATGACGATGTCGGCGCCTTCTAGACCAATGGCTTCAGGGGCGCGGCCGTGAACCGCCTGCCAGGTCAGGCCATGTGCGAGGTTGATCCGTTCGGTGAGCGTGCGGACCTTGGAATTGCCGACGTCGCCCTGATAATATGGCTGCCTGCCAAGATTGGCTTCGGTCACGATATCATTGTCGACCACAGCAACGTGGAGCGATCGTGAGGAGATCGCACGCAGCGCGGTATCGAGCGAGGCGAGTCCCATCAGCATCTGCCCGCCATTTCCGCCGCATCCGACCAGCAGGACGTTGATCGTGCGATTGTCGAACCCGGCGGGCAGATAGTGGCGATCCGTAGGATCAGTCGGCATGGCGGTCTCCTGAAAACGGGCTCCGCGGCAGCGGCATGAACATGCCGTCGGCGCAAAGACGCGCGACCATCGCCAGGCCACTGGGATCGTCGAGCCGTCCGACCACAATCGCTATCTTCGTCGCATGAGCATCGTCGGCATCGTCGGTGGCACTGAAGAAGGCGGGACCGGTCCCATGGCTGTGAAGGTCGCAGACGACATGCCAATCGGGTTGCGGGACCGGCGTGCGGTAGACGAGGCGCGAGGGCGTGGCGTCGTCGATGGCCGGAAAGTCCACTGCGAATTCGTGGGTCGCTTCGTTCCATAGGACGAACGCCGCGGCTTCATTGGGCAACGCCGCGCGGAAATGATCGAGAATATGAGCGAGATGCTCGCCCGGAATGAGGCCGCAACGCAGCTCAGCGCGGCAAGCGCCCGTGCTGCCGTAGGGCACATGCAAGGCAAGAGGCGTCGTGATCGGGAAATCGAGTTCCAGCCAGGCCCGGCGCAGGACGAGCATGACGCCGTCTATCCCGATCGCAAGGCCGCGCCCGGCGCGGGCGGCGCGCAGCCTATCGAGGGCGGGCGAGCGTCCTTGCGGTGGGACCGGATAGCATGGCACGGCGGCAAGGACCGCGGCCGCGGTCGGGTCGTCAGCCAGCACGGTCATTGGTTCGCTCCTCTCGCAATGAGTTTCCCCAGAGTCATCGGGTCGGTCCGGATCATTCGCCGGGAAGCCTGACGTGTCCGACCGGGATCGAACGGCCTGAGACGCCTGACAGGAAAGCGCTTCGCCTTGCGCGCGGCGAGGTCATCCCAGAGCCGAACCAGACCGCCTTTGCCGGTGATGGTCAGTTCCTGTCCGGGATTTGGGTGAGTGGACCAGCTATCGAACACCGCGCGCTCGAATTCCGGGATGGAGGCTGTCGTCAGCGCTTTTGGCCTTGGAATGTTGCCCCAGCAAAGTTGCCCATCGAGGTAAACATTGAGCACCGGCGAGTGCAGCACTGGAGTATCGATCCCGGGCCGCTCGTTTGCCGACAAGGCATAAACACCGAACCCTGATCGGGTCGCGATGAACAGATGCGGCGGATAAGGGACCGGCATGGTAGTTCGCGCTGCGAGCACCTGCAGGCCGGCGGGTGGAGTCGTAAGCGCGAAATATGCTGGGCGAACCTGGGCCGGGATCCACCATGCGAGCATGTCGGGATGCGCGACCAGCACATTGTCAGGCAGGAATTCGGGAAGAACGGTCCGCCCCAGGGCCTCGGTCCATTGACGTAGATGCGCGCGCGACAGCGATGTGCCCGCGCCGATAGTCGGTCGTCCCTCGTCGTCATGCTCGATCGCATGGATGCTGGCAAATGCCGCGGCACCCTCGCGAGTGGTGGCGTAGGGACTGGCGTTGCGGATCGGCTGGCTGCGGTAGAGGAGAATGGCGTTGGTCAGCGCCAGACCGCCGGCGGTGGCTTCGAACTGGGTGCTGTGGTCAGACATATAAAGGAACCTCAGAGGTTGGCTGGGTCGAGCTGGATCAGGTCCTGGGCGGCAAGCAGGAAGCGCGCGCCGACACGCAAGGACGCCAACCAGTCATCGACTGGGACCGAATCCGGCAGAGGGCAGAAGCCGGCGATGTCCATGAAGCCGTATTCCATCCCGTGGCGCCCGACGTCATCGACCTCGCGCGCGAATTGCTCGACCGGAACGAGGGTCAGCGGGGGCAATGTCGAGCATTCCTCGATGCCGGGGAGATACTCGTAGGCAATCTGGAGATCGAAGCGCCAGGCGTTGCGCTCCGGCCGAAGCTTCCCAAGGGCCGCATGCGCCTTGCGAAGTTCCTCCAGTTTCCGGCGCAAACCGTTCGGAAGTTCCGCCGATGCCCCCGCGTTTTTCGCGATCATCCATTCGGGCCGACGAGACTCCATATTGGATGGCAGAGTGAGTTCGTCGAGATACTCAGGATCCACGCCCTGATATTCGGTGATCCACTGCCGCGCGGTTTCATCGTCGGTCGCGCCGTCCCAATAATACATGGAGATTTCATCGAAGAGATCATCGTAGCCGAAGATCGGAAGGGCGCGCGCCAGCATATCGTCCAGGGCTTTGTAGGCCGCGGCGCGCCAGGGAATGGGTGCATCGCTGTCTTCGATCCACCCGAGCTCCAGTTGCCCCATGCTGTCGCAGATCACCGCGATCGCCGGCGGATAGTCTTCCTCGCCGTGAAGAACCACGACCCTGAAGTCAGCGAATTCGACGGAGCCGAGAATGTCGAGCACCGCCTTGTCGAACACCCGTTCGATGCGCTGGCGCGCCTCGGCGCGGGTATAGCGTTTGGCCGTCGTTTCCCGAGACGCAGCCCAACGGCCTATCAGCTTATGATGAGGCGCCAGCGGAGCATCGAAGTGGGCGGGAATGTCGCCGGACAGCGCGACGACGCGTCCCGCGAGGTCAGCCGAGGGGTGGAAGGCGCAGGCCCGGCGGCGGCGGGAGCGGCCTGGGAGCGTTGCTCCTGCTGTCCCCGGAGGCGAGGAGGATGCGCGCGTGGAGCGCCTGAGTCTGCTCGCTGCAGATTGGTTGGGTGAAGTCGGATGTGACGCCATTGCCGGGTTCAATCCATTCGATGAGCGTTTTGCGAACGGCGGACGGGATCGCGGCGCTGCTGCTGCTGCGCGCCACGGTCAGCCCTTCGTGCCGACGGCGCGCCGGTATTCGGTGACGTGGGCGCCGCCCGACACGCCGGCATCGACCATCTCGGCGTTGAGAACCGCAGGGTAGAGGGTCGCGTGGTAGGCGCGCAGACTGTCGGGATCGTTGGCGAGATGCGGCGGAACCGGAAGGTCGATGCCGTCATAACGGTACGCGCGGGTGAGATGATTGATCTGCATGAGGGAAAACTCCCGGCTTGGGTCGTGGCGAGATTTGGGCGGAGTTCGGTCAGAACAGGGTGGCGGGTTGGTCCGGTTTGGCATCGACCGGCGGAGTGACCGAGTGCTGGAGCTTCGGGGGACTGGCGGGCGGCGTCGACTTTGCCGTCGCGGCCTTCGTCGCAGCCTTGGCCTTCGCAGCTTCCGCAGCGGCGACCCTTGCGTCCTCGGCCGCCTGGCGCTGATCGGCGATCTGGTCGGCGAGGGTCTTGCGCGTGGCGATGAGCTGGCCGAGCGCGCCGTCCGCGCCGCGGCCAAGTTCCGCATCGATCTCCGCGGCAGTTGCCGTGATCGATATCGGGCGGGTCTCGCCGGATTCGAGACTGTGTTTCGCGCCCACCGCCTTGCGGGGGATCACGGTCAGCGTGACGGTATCGTCAGGGCTGGCGACAAGATCGAAACCGAGCGAATAGTTGGCGAGAAGCGGGAGCAGGTTGGAAATCAACATGGGCGTGAATCCTTGTCTGGAAGGGCGAGGATGCCGGTCAGGCGGCGATTTGCGGGATGGGAGCTTCGATCGGCTGGGCAGCGCGATCCGGGGGCGGTCCATAGGCGCCATCGAGCGTCATCGCGCTCGGTAGGCGTCCCGCCCAATCGAACCCGATGCGATTGAGCATGCCGGTAACAAGCTCGGTCTTTTTCGATGCGAGCAGCTTGGCGAACCGTTTCTCGCCGACATGCGCGATCAGGCCGCATTCCTGGGCGATGAACTTGAGCTCTTCCTTGGTGTAGCGTTCGAGAAAGGCCTGATCGACTTGCCACGTCTCGCGCAGGTCGACCTCGAACACTCTCGCAAGGTCCGCGACATGATCGAAGCTGAGCACATCCTTGGCGTAAGCGCCGCCAATGACGGCCAGCACGTTGGCGGCTCGTGCATCGGCAAGCGCCCGGATTTCCGCTATCTTGCCCTTGAAGTCGAGGTCCGGGAACGAGGCGCCGACGAGGATGCCGGCACGGGACGTCAGCGTGCCGGGCTTGATCTGCGAAAGCGTGCCCGACATCGCCGCGACAAGGATCGTGGTCCGCGCGTGGACAGCATTGCCGGCGAGCGCACGGGCAAGCGCGGTTCGCCATGTCGCCTCGCGAAGCTCGACGGTTCGGGCCGCGATCGACCTGGCCGTGACAGTCGGTTTATGCGCCGACGACGCGGCCCGCACGATGTCGGCTGTGCGCGCCGGAGGAAGCTCGCGGCTTTCGACAGGAATGGATGATAGCGCGCCGTTTTCTGGTTGCGGCTGGATATCCATCGACTGTGCGGGTTTGTCCGTGACATCGTCCTGTTCCTCACCATCTGCATCATCGACGACAGTGGGCATCGCGTTCCTTGCCGCTTTCGCGGCGCGTTCCTCCTCCTCGAAACGGATCACTTCGGCGGCTTCGGTCTTGAGCTTGAAGCAACCCGGATTGGTGCAATGGCCATCGTCGACATGGGTTTCGAAAAGGACCTGCTGCGCGGCCGAGTTGAACGGACAGGTGGCACATTCGGTCTTATCGAAGCACGCGCTGGCGAGACTATGCGTGATGCGCATGAGTTCCTTGCGCGTATCGTTCACGTCGAGGTTCAGACGCAGGATCGTTTCGAGCGCCGTGTCCTGCTTGTCCTTGGGGATGACGGCGAGCAGTTCGGCGTGCCCGACCTTGATCCGGCGCTCATCAAGCGCGGTTTTGGCGGCCTCGGTGAGTTCAGCGAGCGCCAGGCGGCGATCGAGCTTGGTGCGGGACCAGGCCAATCGCCATGCGGCCTCGGCGCGGTCGCCCTTGCACGCCGCGAGAACACGGACGGCAGCATCGGCCTGCTCCGTCTCCGAGGTATCGTCGCGCACCTCATTTTCATCGATCGCGGCTTCAAGCGCCTCCTGGTCTGTCATCTCGTGGATGATGACCGGCACTTCTCCATCGGGCCCGAACACCTCGAGGGCAGCCCTATACCTACGGCCGCCGCAAATAATGACATATTTGCCCTCGGCATCCTGAGCCGGTCGCAGCAGCATGGGTTGCAGCATTCGTCCGCGCAGACGGAACGATTCTACGAGTTCCTCGTGCTTTTTCCGATCGAAATAGCGTCGGGGATTATATCCCGGCTCGATCCTGGAGAGCGGCAGCGTGGAGGGATAGCTCGGTTGTGGCGAGGTCAAGGCTCGTCTCCTGTGTGGATTGTAGCAGGTTCGCGTTCAGGACTGGCTGGGTGCCCATGCCGCTGCGCGTGTCCGAATGCGCGGGACGCGGCCGATCATCAGCCTGCATTCCGCAACCATCTCCCTCCCCCCTCCCTTCGCCCGGTACAGATCGTTCCAGTCATTGAAGCCCGGCGGTGGTGGCAGCGCCTCGATCGATCGGCCGTCTCGCGCATGGGCATGTTTTGCCCGCGCCGCGCCGCGCCGTCCGGAAAGGTCGTTGTCATGGAGGAGGAAGAGGCGCTCCACCCGCTCCGGAACAGTGACCAAGGGGAAGCGGTCGGCGCCAAGCGCGGCCCAGACGGGGATGCCCAGCAGCAAATGGGCGGACCAGGCGGTCTCCCAGCCTTCAGCCAGCCCCAGCACATCGGTGGCGGCTCCGAAGCGGACCGTGCCGCCATAGGGGCGGCCGAGCATCAATTTGGGCGGATCGAGATCAGTCGCCGGTAATCCGGTGCGGGGATCAAGGAACAGGCGTTCGAGCGCTATAACGCCGGTGTCGGCTTCGATGGCGGCCAGTAGCGCGGGACGAAAACGGACGTCGACGCCGCGGCCAAGCGGCACATGATCATGGTAGCGCAAAACCGGATGCGTTCCGTTGAAGCCGCGCGTCGCCATATAGACGCTCACCGCGATGTCGGTGACAGGGCGCGCCTCCTCCCAGAGCGAACGAATTCGGCCGGCCAACCGTCGCTCACTGCCATCTGCGCGTGTGAATTCCGTTTCAGCATCGGCTGTCGGGATAGGCCGCCTGTCGCTGCGCAGCGCGCGGATGACATCAATCGTGGAACAGCCGGCAAAGCATTTGAACAATATGCTATGCTCGCCGACCCGGACCGACAGGCTCGGACGATGGTCGTCATGGGCAGGACAACGGCACATCGCGCCCGATGGCTTCCATGCTCCACCAAGTGATTTGACAATATTGGCGGCAGCGGCATGCAGGCGCGGATCGGCGCTCGTGCGCGACAGGGCCATGGGAGAAACTCCAGCATAGGAAAACTCCCTCGCCCCACCCCTCCTTCTCTTCAGGCCGCGGCCGATACTTGCTGACAGCGTGATCTCAGCTCGGATCAACGGGCAGCGCGTCCCGGTTTTACCGGCGCAGCGCTTCGCGCTACGCCGACCTATTTACCGACCAATGATACCGACGCTGAACTTCTACCGCCGGAAGCGCCGGACGCCGTCTATCGCAATGCAGAACGGGACTGCCTGCCGGGCCCCGTCTGGAGCGTCGCCGCATTTGCGGGCACAGTCGTGACAGGTTTGCGCATATCCGGACAGCAAGGTCTGGAAACACGCATCCATCTTATCCTGCCCGGCAGCGGTCAGCCGGACATATATCCGGCGTTTATCGAAGGGATCAGGGAAGCGCTCGACTATGCCTTGCGCCTCCATCTCGGCAAGGCATCGCCGGCCGGTCATCTCAGATGCTTTTGACGCGAGGCAGAAGCTGGTGAGTGAAGTCTTCAATCCCTGGCTGTCGCGCCAATAGAGATCGAGCAGCATTTCGCATCCTGGGTCGGCGCATAGAGAGCCGAACATGGTGGCCGACGCCGCTCTTGCGCTGATGATCGACCTGCATAGTGGCGCGAAGACAGCCGGACGGCCTGTCTCCTCCAGCATGGGTTCAATTCGGGCTTCGTGTCGCATGGGCATTCGCTCTCCATCCCATTCGGGGGCATCGGGCAAACCGCGCCGATGCCCTATGTCTGCTTGCCCCCCGCTAACCGAACAAAACGCTCCAACAGGCTATCATCATGGAATTTCACCATTCGGCAATGTGACTTTTGGAGGGGAATTTCATCGCGGAAATGGTTAACATCAAAGGACATTCCCACGCCCCTGCCATCACTGCGCGAGAAAACCTGTGTGGCACCGCGAAGTCATGACAAAATATCTGGCAGCAATGCCGTCTGTTTCATGGTGGGATGGCCCATCTTCCGCAGCTGGTTTTTCTGACGGAGCCTCGTAGCTGAACCTTGTTCACCTGCGGCGACCATGCGACTATACTGATATGCCCAAAGCAAATGAGCCGGAATGATCCATGTCTGACGAGGAGATGAAGCTCACACCGGAAATGCGCCAGACGATGGCGGAGCCCGATCCCACGGTTCTTGCCATAGAAAAGCTCATCCATGCCGCCAAAGGGGACGATAAAAAGATCGAAAAAATCGTGCGCGGATATTTGCGCAATGCGATTTTCGTTTTCCAAGGCCACATGGTGAGACGCGCGTTGCGTGATCTCGATCTCAAACAAGATGAACTGAGCGATGAACTGCTGGCACAGATCGCCGCCGATACAGGCGGATATATGGGCAAGTTTCGAGATTGGCTTCTCATCTGTCAACGGCGGCGTAAAAGTCGTCCATTGGGCGGAGCAAAACCAGGCCACTTGATCCGGGTGTTGGCGAGCGCCGGGAGGGCGTAGCCCGAGCGGGGGTCGCCAACACCCGGATTGCCGTTTCTGTCAGGGGTTGGGACGTGCTTTGCGTGCCTGGCTCTGGGCCAGGCGATAGCTCTCGCCGTTCATCTCGAGGATGCTGACGTGGTGGGTGAGCCGGTCGAGGAGCGCGCCTGTCAGGCGCTCGGAACCGAACGTCTCGGTCCATTCGTCGAACGGCAGGTTGCTGGTGATCAGCGTCGAGCCGCGTTCGTAGCGCTGTGAGATCAGCTCGAACAGCAGTTCCGCACCGGTCTTTGACAGGGGCACGAACCCCAGCTCATCGATGATGAGAAGCTTATAGCCGGTCATCTGCTTGTGTAAGCGCAGTAGGCGGCGTTCGTCGCGTGCCTCCATCATCTCGCTGACCAGCGCGGAAGCAGTGATGAACCCGACGGTCAGGCCCTTCTGGCAGGCCGCCAGGCCAAGACCGATCGCGACATGGGTCTTGCCGGTCCCCGACGGGCCAAGGGCGATGACGTTCTCGCGACGGGTAATCCAGTCACAACGCGCCAGTTCGAGCACCTGCATCTTGTTGAGCTTCGGAATGGCGGCAAAGTCGAAGCTGTCGAGGCTCTTGGCGGCCGGGAACCGCGCGGCCTTGATCCGGCGCTCGACCATCCGGCGTTCCCGGTCGATCAGTTCCAGTTCGACAAGCCGGGCAAGGTAGCGGACATGATCTACGCCCTCTGCTGCGCATTGCCGGGCCAGCTTGTCATGCTCGCGCAGGAAGGTTGGCAGCTTGAGCGTCTTGAGGTGGCTGGCGAGCAGCAGTTCGGGAGCTTGGCTGCTCATGCCGCTGCTCCGCCGGTCAGCAGCCGCATGTACGAGCGCGCCGATGTTGTCTCCACTCTGGCCCTGGGCAGGTAGGGATAGATCGCCATGTCCAGTCGGGGCGGGCGGCGCTCCACCCGGCATAACAGGAGATGCTTCACCGCATCGAAGCCGATCGCGCCCATATCAAGGGCCTGCTTCACCGCGCCATGCAGATCGGCTAGAGCGAAGCTCTCCAGCAGGCGCAGTACCTGCACATATTCGCGCCGGCCATGCTTGCCCATGCGCGTCTCCATCAGCCGGCGCAGCGTTGTAAATACCTCGGGCAGGTCCCAGCCCTGCAATGGTGCGGCCTGATCGAGGGCATTGATCTTCTGTTCGATCAGGGGAAGGTAATGGATCGGATCGAAGATCACATCCTCGCGCTCGTAGCTGCGCACATGGCGGGCAATGATCTCGCCCCGGCAACCGATCACCACCTCGTCGACATAGCCCCTGATCCACACCTCCTGGTGGCCGAAGCGCACCGGCACCGAGTAATCGTTGGTCCGGTAACGCACCAGCGCCTGCGATGAGACCTGGCCGCTGGTCTGGTCACAGGCCTCGAAGGGGGAAGCCGGCAGTTCCTGCATCGCCGCCAGATCGCGCCGCAGCCTCTCGCCAATCGTCTCGCTCTCGCCCCGCAGCCGGTCGTTCTGCCGTTTGCGGCATTGCTCCTCGAGCCACAGGTTGAACGCCTCCCATGTCGGGAACCGGGGGATCGGCACCATGAAGTTGCGACGGCAATAGCCGACAAGGCCTTCAACGCCGCCCTTGTCGTTACCCTTGCCGGGGCGACCGTAACGATCACGGATCAGGTAGTGCGACAGGAAGGCGCTGAACAGCCTCGCGCGCAGCCGCGTCCCGTCAGGCAGGATCTTCGAGACCAGGCAGCGGTCGTTGTCGTAGACGATCGACAGCGGCACCGCGCCGAAGAACGCAAAGGCGTGAACATGGCCGTCCATCCAGGCCTCGGCAACGGCAGCCGGATAGGCGCGTACGTAGCAGGCGTCGCTGTGCGGCAGATCGAGCACGAAGAAGTGCGCCTTCTGCTCCACCCCGCCGATCTCGACCAGAGCGTCTCCAAAATCTGCCTGCCCATGGCCGGGTGCGTGTGCCAGCGGCACGAACATCTCCCGGCTGCGCTGATCCCGCTCCCGGATGTAATCCTTGATGATCGTGTAGCCTCCGGTGAAGCCATGCTCTTCGCGAAGGCGATCGAACACACGCTTCGCCGTATGGCGCTGCTTGCGCGGAACCGACCGGTCCCCATCCAGCCAGCCGTCGATGATCGGTATGAACGCTTCCAGCTTCGGTCGCCGCACCGGGGCGCTGCGACGGTAACCGGGCGGCTCGGAATACGACAGCATCTTGCGGACCGTGTCGCGCGATATGTTGAAATGCTTCGCTGCCGCCCGGGCGCTCATGCCGCCCGCGCAGGCAAGACGAACCTTCAGGTAAAGTTCCACGGTGTAAATCCCTCATCCCTCCTCGCCAGCATCGCGAAAAGGGAAAAAGTGGACGACTTTTACGCCGCCCGCAGCAGCACTTCGCCGCCGCTACCGTGGTCTAATTTTGCACCGCCGTTCTCATCTCATCGAACTGAACCGCGCCAACGTGAAGCCAAAGTCGACAAATTAGCGTGCGCTCTGAGCCCGAAAGGCAAGAAGCGTACGGAACCCATCCGGCAGCATTTCCGTAGGATATTTAGGGTAACGGAGGGCAAATTGGCGCACCGCAAATCAAGAACTTGCTTCCCCTGCTTACCCCGAAGGTTCGGTTTTACACCAACAAGGAAGCAGCTAGAATCGATAGCTCGCAGAAACCCCGTAGGTGGCAGGCATCGCTGTATATCGCACGATCACATCCTGGGTGACGAACTGGTTGGTCCAGTAATAGGTGTCCGTCACGTTCCGTCCCCAGACTGATAACGTCCACTTATCATCCGGACCGGAAATCCCGGCGCGCAGATCGAGTGTCGCGAAAGCCTTGATGCGCGAGCTTGCCGGAGCGCCAAGCGTCGAATTGGTCTTGCTGTTGTAGAGGACATTGGCACCGACGAACGCGTTGAGGTCGCTGCTCAGAGCCCAACGATATTCCGCATCGCCGACCAACTGCCATTTGGGAGAGAAGGGCAGCTCCGATCCGCGATAGTCACCCAGGACCCGGTCATTGTTGATCCCGACAAAATCCAGAACCTTCGAGTCGATCCAGGTACCCGCCGCCCGCAGCGTGAGCCCGGACAATGGACGAGCAGTGATATCGATCTCCGCCCCGTTGATCCGGGATTTGGGAACATTCACCAGTTTTTCGAGCTGGTTGAAGATCGGATCAATCACAAGACCACGAATCTGCTTGTCGTCATAGGTATAGTGGAAAAGAGCTGCGTTGATCTGCAGTTTCCTATCCAGAGCGGTCGCTTTGATCCCGACCTCATAGGCGGTGACCGATTCCTGCTTAACCGGCGCGAACTGTTGCGTTGTCGAAGCCGGAACAGTCGGGAAATTTCCTGACTTATAACCGCGCGACACCAGCCCATAGAGCAGCACATCGCGTGTCGGCTTGTAGTTGACGCCCACTCGCCACGAGACGTTGTCCTCGTGGAGCGTGCTCTCAAAGGGAGTCCTGATCAACAGGAACGTTGTTTCATCCATATTGACGCAGGTGTTTGCGTCGGGTGCCGGTTGAGCAACACCGCTGATCGCCTGAGAGAGCTGCCAAAACACAAATTGCTGGCCGGGACCACCGCGCATACAAGCGGTATAGTCATTTTTGGTATCGGTATAGCGCGCACCCGCGAGGACGGTCAGCTGGTCCGTGAGCTTATATTCGACGTTTCCGAAAGCGGCCAGATCGCGGATATTCTCCGTAATCGTGGTATCTCCGTTGTCGACGCCAAAGCCAGGCAAGATGGCCGTATTGGTCGAATCATTCACCAGAAAATTGTCGGAACTACGAATCTTGTTTTTCGCGTAATTGCCGCCCAGCGTCCAGTTCAGCCTGTCGCTTTCTCCGGAAAGCCGCAACTCCTGAGTGAAGGTTTTGACATTGCCACGCGATTCGACGCCTGCGTTTTGCAGGGTCGTGCCATCGCGGTCCAGTTCGTAGTCCTGGCGGAAGCGGGTGTAAGAGGTTAGCGACGTCAATGTGATGCCGCTGCCCAGCTCCAGATCGCCCCGAAGGGAAAGCTGCCACAGGCTGTCATCGCGCTTCAGGTTCCTGCCCATATCCCAATCGGCGGCACGTGCGTTGCCCGGTGCGAGAGAAAGGGCCCGGAATGCGGCGACACGCCGGAGAGTTTCCACCGGATCATATTGACCGGGCGCGGAAGCGTCCTGCTGGAGCTTGAGTCCGACAAGCTGCGCCGCCTGGGTATCGGACTTGTTGCGCCAACCGTTAGCGCTGAACAGGAAGGACAGCGTATCGGTCGGCTTCCAATCCAGAAGCAGGCGACCGCGCAGGATGTCCTGCTTACCGAGCTTGTCATCGCGGGTGTAGCTATACTGCCAGCTACCCGATTGCGTTGTACTGCCGGCCAGCCTGAAGCCCAGGGTGTCGGTGATCGGCCCGCTGACGAACGCCTCACCGTCAAACGTGTCGAAGCGGCCATAGGAGGCTTTCACGCCAGCCTGGAAGTCTGACGTCGGTTTGGCGGCGATATAGTTGATCGCACCACCCGTCGAATTCTGGCCGAAGAGAATGCCCTGGGGCCCCTTCAGCACCTCGACACGCTCCAGATCGAGCGTGGCGCCCTGCGTGTAGGCGCTGTAAACGAGGGGAACCTGGTCGACATAGACGCTGACAGCAGGGCTCGCGCCCAATGTATAGTCGTTGAAGCCGACACCCCGGATCGTGAAGAGCGGCGTGCCGTCCTGGCTCTTGGTGAAGGTCAGTCCGGGCGAGATCTTGACGAGATCGCCGGTTTCACGAATGCCCAGATTGGTGAGCTGCTCGCCATCCGCGGCCGTGATCGAAAGACCGACATTGTTGAGCGACTGCGAACGCTTTTGGGCCGTGACGATGATCTCGCCCAGTTGGTCGCCGGATGACTGAGCGGAAGCCTGCGGCGCAGACGAAGGTTCGGTTTGCGCGAGCGCAGGCGACGCAAACTGGTGCGCCAGCACGACCATGCCGAGTGACTGAAACAGAACCCGAGCCTTCAAGGGCGCCTTTATCATGAACATCCTCCTTCTGCGGCCATCATGACCGTCGAAACCTCGTCGGGCTCACGTCGATGATATCGACTCCCCGATCGCTGCCCCAGCCATTACAACATTCTGGGGATAGTGCAATATATAAACGATGCAGATAGTGCATGGTTGAAATCTGGCACGATTCTGAGAAGCCGTCCAAACGGAAGCGATCGGCGATCCCGCTGTGAAATTCAGCCAGCAAGCACCTGTCGGCGTTGCCGGCTCACCGCATGGCGCGAAACGCCTGTCTTACTTCGCGGGCGAAGATGTGGGGTTGCTCGAAGGCCGCAAAATGCCCTCCCCTGGCCAACTCGTTCCAATAGACGAGATTGTGCATGCATTTCTCTGCCCAGCTTCTCGGTGCCCTGTAGATGTCCCCAGGGAAGATGCTGCATGCCACCGGAAGGTGAAGCTCCCTTGCGCCAAAGGCACCGTGGAAGCTTTCCCAATATAATCGGGCTGAGCTGGCCCCGCTGTTTGTCAGCCAGTAGAGCATGATGTTGTCGAGCAACTCATCGGCCGTGAAGATATTTGCCGGATCGCCGTCGCAGTCCGACCACTCGTAGAATTTCTCGTATATCCAGGCGGCCTGGCCGACGGGGGAGTCGGCAAGCAGATAACCGAGCGTTTGGGGACGACTCGCCTGCAGTGTCGAATAGCCCGATTGCCAGCGGTTGTAATAGACGAGCGCTTCCAGCATCGCCGCCTCCTCGTCGCTCGGTTCAGCGGGAAGCGGATCGGGGATTACGAATGGAAGATTGAGGTGGATACCGAGCAGCCCAGCGGGGCGCAGCACGCCCATCTCGGTCGTGACGACGGCGCCCCAGTCTCCGCCTTGAGCGCCGTAGCGTTCATAGCCCAGGGCCTGCATCAGGATGTCCCAGGTGCCGGCGATACGCTGCACGTTCCAACCCGGTTCGACCGGCTTGCTGGAGAAACCAAAGCCCGGCAGCGATGGGATCACGAGATGGAATGCATCCTCGGCCTTGCCGCCATGACGTGTGGGATCGGTAAGCGGCTCGATGCACTTGAGAAACTCGATCACCGAACCCGGCCAACCGTGGGTGAGGATCAGCGGCATCGCCCCTTCATGAGGCGAACGGATATGAAGAAAATGGATGTCAATGCCATCAATCCGCACCCGGGACTGCCCGAGGTCGTTGAGGCGGCGCTCGCAGCGCCGCCAGTCATAGCCAGACTTCCAATAGTCGACCAGTTCCTTCATCCGCGAGAGCGGTACACCCTGCGACCAATCGGCAACCGGCTCGCAGTCGGGCCATCGAACGTCATCAAGGCGCTGGCGGAGCCGGTCCAACACCTGGTCCTCGACGCGCAGGGTGAAGGACTCAATGGCTCCTGCAAGGGATAGTTCGACCACGATCCTTGCTCCTATCCTTGGCCGAGTGAGCGGGCCGCATTCCTGCTTGCTTGCGCCTGCTCTATCATCACGGCTCCAGCCATCCGCAGGACGATGAATACCAAACCGATGCTCAAGAGCGTGCCAAACGTCACGAATGCCGTAGACGTGGCTGGCGCGTCGAGATGCAGCGCGATGATGACCGGACCGCCGATGCCAAAGTTCGCGGCGTAAAAGGTCATCGGGAAAATGGCGAAGAGGCCAAGAAGGTGCGCAGGATGCGTTGCCCGTTGGCGAAGCTCGATAGCAGCAAGCGAGAAACAAATGACCTGCGTTGCTTCGAGGATGCCGATGATGATGGGGTAGTTGAACAAGCGAAAGACGTGCGGCCCCCAATATTCATAGGCACCGCCGTTTATGCCGTTGATCCCGAACATCTCGAACACGCAGGACATGACCACTTCCAGCGCGAAAAAAATATACACGCTGTTTTTAGAAATCGCGCCGTCGTGAATGGACTTGGTGATGATCATGGCCGCGCTGCCATAGAGGATGGCATATCCGCTATGGGTCCAATTGGGTTGAGCCACGCCAAAGGCCGTAAAATGGGACCAGATGCCGGGTTCATAGAACCAGAGCATCAGACCTTCATCATAGAGCGGTTCAGCAAAGGCGCCGAACATGGCGGCCAGAATCAGGAGAACGTAGAACGGCGTTCTCTCTCGGACGCCGAGCCTAGCCGCGATGAGCAGCGCCACGGCGGTCAATCCCCAACTCCCCCATGTCAATATCGCCTGCGTGGTGAGATTGAGCGGATGATCGATCGGCGGGGTCATATCCTTCTCCTCGTGTTCAATGCGCCCGGCTGCCGCCAAGGTTCTTTGCGATGAATTTCCTCAGCTTCGCACCATAGGGCGGGCGAAAGCCGGCGATGCGGGCGACATCGAAGCGCGACTGGCGGAAAATGCCTCGCGCATTGCTGAACTCGCGAAAGCCCTCGATGCCATGATAGACGCCGAAGCCGGATTCCCCGATGCCGCCGAAGGGCAAGTCTTCGACAGTCACATGGAAGACGACATCATTGAGCGTGACGCCGCCGGAGACGGTCCGCGACAGCACTTCCCGTTCTTCAGTCTTGTCGCGACCGAAGAAATACAGGCCGAGCGGGCGCGGTCGCGCGTTGACGAACGCGATCGCTTCGTCAAGCGAGCCATAGGACAGGATCGGAAGAATCGGCCCGAAAATCTCGTCCTTCATGACCGCGGCGTCGAGCGGGCAATCTTGAAGGATCGTGAAAGGCAGCCGCCCGTCGTTTGCGCGCGCACCGATCTCGGTCACGCGCGCGCCGTGCGCCCGGGCCTCCTCGACATAGCGCGAAAGCCGCTCGCGGTTGCGGTCGCCGAGCACGGAGGCATATTCCGGGTTGGCGGTCAGATTGGGATAGATGGCTTCCGCCGCCGCAGCGATCCCCTTGGCTACCGCGGCCTCTTCGCTGGCGGGCACCAGCATATAGTCCGGTGCGAGACAGATCTGGCCGGCGTTCAGAAGTTTGCCGGTGACGATTCGATCGCACATCAGCGCCGTGTCGGCGTTCGAGCCGACAATGACCGGCGACTTGCCTCCCAGTTCGAGCGTGAGAGGCACCAGATTATCCGCCGCCGCGCGCATGACATGGCGCCCCACGGCCGTCGACCCGGTGAAGATCATGTGGTCGAACGGCAGGGCGGAGAAGGCGGCCGCCACGTCCGCGCCGCCCGTTACCACCGCGATTTCGTCCTGATCGAAGGCCGACGAAATGGCATCCGACAATACGCTCGATGTCGCCGGGCTATGCTCGGACGGCTTGATCATCGCACGATTGCCAGCGGCAAGGACTCCGGCGAGCGGGCCGAAGGTCAGATAGAGCGGGAAGTTCCAGGGCGACAATATGCCGACAACCCCCTTGGGCTGATATTCAATCCAGGCAGAGGCGCCGAACAGGCGGAGCGCCATGTCCACAGGCCGCCGTTCGGGCCGCATCCAGCGATCGACATGCTTGAGCGTATGCCGCAAGGTCTGGAGCGACGCGACAATGTCGTAGAGCTGGGACTGCTCGCGCGCGCGGACACCGAAATCCTCAGCCAGCGCGTGGCAGAACCGGGACTCATGACTCGACAGAGCCTCAATGGCGCGCCGCAGGCGGTCCTTGCGCAGCGCAGCCGATACGGGCGATGGATCGCGCGATTGCGCGCGCTGGCTTTCAAGGATCGCGCCCGGATCGTCGGTCATGATTGAAGTACCTCTCCTGTTGTCGCGAGCAGCCGTTGCGCGGCTACAAGATGCGGACGGTCCAGCATCCGGCCGCCAAGTCCCACGACGCCGCTTCCAGGCGACGCGGCGAAGGCCGCGACGACTGCCCTGGCGTCCTCGATCTCCGTCTCGCTCGGCGCGAAGACCTCGTTGATGACGGAAACCTGATCGGGATGGATCGCAATCTTGCCCGCAAAGCCGGCGTGCCGTGCAGCAAGACCGGCTGCCCGCAATCCTTCGCCGTCACGAAAATCGGCATGAAGCGTATCGATCGCAGGCACGTCGCACGCCGCCGCGGCCAGAAGGGCAAGCGCGCGCGCCAGGCGAAAGCTGTCGTCCCATTCGCCGGACGGACGCTTGTTCCCGCGGGCGCCAAGCACTGTCGCCAGATCCTCGCCGCCCCAGGTCAAGGCATGAAGCCGCCCGATCGGCGCGGTGAGTTCCGGCAATCTGAGCACCGCCGCAGCCGTCTCGGTAACGACGGGGAGAATGCCGATGGCACCGGGAGCGATGCCCTTCGCGCTCTCCGCCATATCCAGGTAATGCCCGCAACGATCGATGTCGTGACGGCCGCAAGCCTTGGGGAGAACGATGCCGGCGACGGCCGCGTGAGTCGCCGCGAGTAGGTCTTCGAGTACATGGGGGCTGTCGAGCGGATTGATCCGCACATAGAGCTTGGGCACAGTGCTGCCATCGAGATCGGCGAGTTGGCCGGCGAGCAGCTTCCGGGCCTCCGCCTTGCGGTCGGGCGCCACGGAATCCTCCAGATCGAGGATCAAGGCGTCGGCTTCCGATTGCAGCCCTCGGGCGATCTTCCGCTCATTGTCCGCGGGGACAAAGAGGAAGGAGCGCAGCATCATACCGATCGCCGCAGCATCAGTGCGGCGCGCAGGCATCGGGCGACAAGTTGGTCCTTCTGGTTGAAGGCCTGATGCTCGAAGGTGACGATGCCGGCATCATCCCGCGATTTGCTGATGCGGGCCTCCTTGACCGTGGTTCGAGCCTTTATGGTGTCGCCCACGAATACGGGAGCCGGAAAGCCGACATCTGTCATGCCGAGATTGGCGATGGTCGTGCCCAGCGTGGTGTCGCCAACCGAAAGACCGATCATAAGGCCAAGGGTGAAGATGCTGTTGACGAGCGGCTGCCCAAATTCCGTCCGCGCGCAATAGTCCGCGTCGAGATGGATCTGCGCGGGATTCATCGTCATCGTCGTGAACAGGACGTTGTCCGTTTCAGTAACGGTGCGCCTGGTTGCATGATCCAGGATCAGGCCCGGCGCCAATTCCTCGAAATATAATCCGGCCATGTCGATTCTTGATGTCCTTGTTGGTTCAGCCTTGAAAAACCGGCTGCTTACGGGTTGCGATGGCGTCGATCGCGCAGGGCACCTGATCGCCCGATGCAAGGGCGACAATTTCGGTGGCTTCGCGATCGAGATGGTCTGCCAGTCCCGATGTCCTGGCCGCCTCGGTGAGGCGCTTGATGGCCGCATAGGCCGCTGTCGGCCCCGAAGCCAATTGATCGGCGAAGGCCACCGCTTTGCCCTGAAGGTCCGCTTCGGGCACGACCTCATCCACGACTCCGATGCTTCGCGCCTCTTGCGCCGACAGGAAACGTGAACTGATCAGAAGCGCCGTCGCGCGCCTGGCCCCCAACGCGCGGGTCAGGAAGTAGCTGACGCCCGCGTCGGCGCTCAGGCCCAGGCGGGAATAGCCGGTCGAAAACCGAGCCGTGTCGGCGCACAGAATGAAATCGGCCGAAAGCGCGAGTCCGAAGCCGCCGCCAATCGCATTGCCCTGGACGGCGGAAACAATGGGCAGGGGCAGTTCGCACAACTTGAGCTGGGCTTCATGGAAGCGGGCGGCCATATCGCGCAGGACATCCGCCACGCCATTTCCTGAAGCGGCGAGATGACGAACATCACCGCCAAGACTGAAATTCGCGCCGCGCGCGTCAATCAGGATCGCGCGGCCCGGATCGGCGCAGGCGGCCTCAATCGCTTTTGCGAGATCGGCAATGAACTCAGGGTCGACGGCGTTTCCTGCTTCCGGGCGGTTGAGGGTCAACCGCCCTACCGCGCCTTCACGCGCATATTCGACAAGGGCCATAGGACGCTATCCTCTCATTGCCGAGCTTGTGATGTGCATTGACCCAAGCTCGCCCAAACCCTATCTTCCCTAAATAGTGTCGTCAATGCACAGTTTTAAGAATGACGGGAGAGCGCCGTGGCAGGGATCATCCTCCATCAACTGGAAATTTCACCGTTTTGCGACAAGGTGCGGCGTGTTCTCACCTATAAAGGCCTCGACTATGCGGTGCATAATGTGCCCATGGCGGACCTCGGCAAACTCAAGCGGCTGTCGCCGGTCGGAAAGGTTCCGATCCTTGAACTGGATGGGCGCGTCCTGCACGATTCGAGCGACATCTGCCGCGCGCTCGACCTCCACGCCCCCCAGCCCGCCCTTTTTCCGCAGGAGCCGAAGGCCCGCGCGCTGGTCGACCTGCTGGAAGACTGGGCAGACGAGAGCCTCTATTTCTTCGAGATGACGATGCGGTTCACCTGGCCTTATGACCGCGAACGCTGGGTGAGCGAAATCCTCAAATATGACAATGCGTTGATGCGGCGCATCGCCCGGCCGCTGGTTCCCTATCTCACGCGAAAGCAAGGAACCGGACAGGGCCTCGCGCGCCGGAGCGAAGCCGACATTCTGGAAGAACTGAAACGCCACGCGCGGGCGCTTGGCGCCCTGCTGGATGGTCGGGACTTCCTCGTTGGCGAGAGCCTCACGCTGGCGGACATTGCGGTGGTGTCCCAACTGGAATGTGTCGCCGGTTCCGGGCGCGGCCTGGACGTGCTGCGCAGCGAGCCTGCCATATTGCCGTGGATGGAGCGCGTAGAGGCCCTGACGGGAGGCCCCGCCATCCGGTGAGACAGCGCATCGCAAGCGCCATTTTGTTCATTCAATAAACACTTGCCAAAATGCAGTGTTTGGCTAGATAGAACCCCAAGTGCTGATCGGGAACATGCCGTGATCGAGGCCGAACCGCTTACATTTCCGCCCGGAAACAGGTTGGATTTCAAGCGATCGAGTCCCTGCCCTGGTGCGACCGATCGGCGCGTAGCCAGTCGCAAGATCGCCCATTTTCGCGATCTCTGCAGATGCGAAGGAGAGGCCCATGGGCAAGCATAGTATCGAAATCACACCGGCCGAACGTGACGATCTCGTGGCGCGTGCGCGCAAGCTCGCCGAGAGCTTTTCGGCGGTAGGCGCCAAGGCCGACGAAGAAAACCAACTGCCGCTCGAACTCGTCCCCCTCTACAAGGAAAGCGGTCTCGCGAAGCTCATCGTTCCCAAGAAATATGGTGGCTTCGGCGCCGACCTGTGGACCGTGGCGCTGGTCGAGAAGGAACTGGCTTCCTGGGGCGATCCGGCGATCACCCTGTCCTTCAACATGCACCATGTGATGGTGGGCATCTTTCGCGATCTCTTGCAGGAGGAAGCGCGAACCAGGCTGTTCAGGCAGGTGGTCGAGGACAATGCCCTGATCTCCGGTCCGTTCAGCGAGGAACGCGCCGGCTTTTCCACCATCGCGGATACGGTTGCCGTCCCCGACGGCAATGGTGGATGGCATGTTTCGGGCAAGAAGAACTGGGCAACCTTCATCGAGGGGGCGGACATCGTCACCTTCAACGCCACCATTACCGACGCCGATGGAAAGGTTCCGGAGGACTATGAAGAGCACAAGGCACGCGAGTCGGTCTTCATTGTTCCGGTGAACACGCCGGGGATCAGCATCCAGCGTACCTGGGATACGTTCAGCATGCGGGCTTCGGGCACGCAGACCTGCGTGTTCGACAAGGTGCCGGTGCCCGCCGACGGTTATGGCGGCCCGTTCCGCACCGGCCTGATCGGCGAAATGGAATGGGTAAGCTTCCCGTTCGCCGGCGTCTATCTGGGCGTTGCGGACCGGGCCTTGCGCCTGGTTCGGGATTCGCTCGCGAAGAAGTCGCTCGGCCATACCGTGTCGGGCGCGAACGTGATGGTCCGGGACGTGGGGCATATCCAGCACCAGCTCGGCCAGGCGATCGTGGAACTGGAACTGGCTGAACGCGCAGTGCGCGGAACCGCCGACCTTCTGGCGGCAGGCGAAGATGCGAACTGGAGCGCGGCTGAGCGCCCTGCACGGATTTCGATCGCGAAGATCGCCGCGACCGAGGCCGCCGTGCGGGTTTCCGATATCGCCATGCGCCTGACCGGCGGCGGAGCGATCCGGCGCGGTGGACCGCTGGAGCGCGCGTTCCGCGACGCGCGCGCCGGCATCTACCACCCACTTTCCGGAGATGCCGTTTACGAATTGCTTGGGAAATCGCAACTCGGCGTACTTGGCTAAGGTCGCTGTCCGGCACCGGCACGTAAGCGCCGGTGCCGGCCCCTGGGCTCGCCCTCTTCCCGGCGAAGGTAATTATTTCATGACTGCTGCATCGCCCTTCATTCTCGGCATAGGCGGAACGGTCTCTCCTGGGGGATCAACCGAGCAGGCCCTTGCCATGGCTCTCGCAACGGCCGAACAACTGGGTGCGCGGACGCTGTTGTTCGGCGGCGCGGACCTGGGCCGACTACCACACTACCTCAGCCCTCGCGCCATGGATGTTCCGGAGGCGAGAACGCTGGTTGACGCGGTGCGGCGCGCCGACGGCGTGATCATCGCCAGTCCGGGATATCACGGGTCGATTTCCGGCCTGGTCAAGAACGCGATCGATTATGTCGAAGAAACCGCGAAAGATCCCCGTGCCTATCTGGACGGTGTTCCGGTCGGTTTGATCGCTACCGCCTATGGCTGGCAGGCAACAGGGTCTACCCTCGCTGCGCTTCGCTCGATCACCCACGCCCTGCGGGGATGGCCGACGCCGCTTGGCGCGGCTGTCAACAGTTCCGGAGGCCTGTTCAGGGATGGCAGATGCACGGACGCGGCCGTTTGCGATCAACTCGCTTTGGTCGGGCGCCAAGTATATGATTTCGCGCGGCTCCGCACGGCTAGCGGCGGCGGGGAACCCGCACCATAGCCTGATTGTAGCACATTTATCGGCTGGTCGGAGAGGCGCTTTGAGAGATTTGCTCTTTCATGGAGACGCCCCCAAATCGCACGCATACGCCACATCAGATCGCACAATAATACACTTTCGTCATTGTCCTTTGATTGTAATGTTTTCAAGCGCCACTGAATATTCTATGAAGGGCGCAGGCAGATATCGAGGACGTAGATGACGGCGCAAACGGCCACCCGGCAGAAGAGGAAGGATGATGCGGTAGCCGAGCCGGCATATGGCCCGCCGCTCCCGTTGGTCGGCGAGTTGCTGAACTTCTTCTATCCGATCCACTATCGGATCGGCATGGACCTCGAAACGGTGATGTGTCAGGGGCGCATCTCTCGCAAGCAGGCGGCGATCCTGTGGCTCATTCATTCGCGCGCGGATGCAGCCGGTTGGGTGCGGCGCAAGGATATCGAAACTCGCCTCGCCACTTGGTTCGAGATGAGCAATTCAAACGTATCGAAGCTGTTGCGCGAATTGTCCAAGCCGCCCCTCTCTCTCGTTTCGCAAATCGAGAATCCTGATTCGGGGCGTGAGAAAGTCGTCAGACTGACAAAGGCCGGCGAGAAGTTCGTCGACGGAATGGTCAAGGCGTCGGTCGACTATCTGGCGGGCCAGTTATCGCATCTAACCACGGATGAATTGCGCTGGGGCGTCGATTTCTTTGCCTTATCGTTCCGCAATTCAGCCCGTGAAGCGCGCCTCAACGGCGCAATCCCGCACCTTGCGCCCCCGCCCGGTGAGATCGAAGGGGCCAACGAGCGGTCGCATCCGCCAACACGCTAAATTCAGCGTCATTCTCTTTTCATCGCGGCCTTCGCATGAGGGCCGCGTTTGCATGCCCATTTGCCGCAGTTCTGAATAGTGTCGTAATAGAATACTTGCCATAATGCACATTCCTGCTAGGAGACGATTCACAGCCTGATCAATGGCGGAAGAGGATGCATGCGGCATGGCGGAAAGCGATCAATCCGAGGCGTGGACATATCGGCTCAATACCGAGCGTCAGGAGATTCTCGACCAGGCCGACCGTTACGCGCGCGCCGAACTCTATCCGCTTGCCGAGCGGATGGATGGCGAGGAATGGTGGCCGGTCGATATTATGAGGCGGCTTGGCCATGCCGGCTATCTCGGCATTACGACTCCGGCGCAGTTCGGCGGGCTTGAGTCGGACATTTTCACCGCTGGACTTGTCGCGCAAGCCTTCGCACGATGGAACCATGCCCTCGCGCTCAGCTGGGTCGTTCACGAAAATCTTTGCCTCAACAACATCTATGCCAATGCTGACGACGAGCAGCGTACGCGCTTCCTGCCAAGGCTGTGCTCGGGCGAATGGACCGGTGCGCTTGGGCTGACGGAACCCGGTGCCGGTTCGGACGCGCTCGGTTCGATGCGCGCCACCGCGCGCCGGGATGGCGACGACTATGTGCTCAACGGCACCAAGATCTTCATCACCAACGGCCCGGTCGCTGACGTGGTGCTGGTCTATGCCAAGACCGATCCGGCGGCGGGAGCCAAGGGAATCTCGGCCTTCGTCGTCGAAACGGATCGGCCGGGTTTCCATGTTGCCCAGAAGCTCGAGAAAATGGGCTGGCGTGGCAGCCAGACCGGTGAGCTGGTATTCGACGAATGCCGCGTACCGGCCGCCAATCTGCTGCGAGAGGAGAATAGCGGCGTCCGGGTCGTCATGAGCGGCCTCGATCTCGAACGCGCGATGATCTCGCCCCTGTGCCTGGGCATTTGCGAACGGGCGCTCGAATTGTCGGTCGATTATGCCAAGACCCGCGTACAGTTCGGCAAGGCCATTGGCGAGTTTCAGATGGTGCAGTCGCGCCTCGCCGATATGTATGTCGCCGTCCAGACGCTGCGCGGCTTCTGCTATCAGGTTCTCTCGCGCTGCTCCGAACTGGGGCATGGCGAGGGCGGACGCGGCGAGATTCACGCCCTGACGGCCGCCTCGGTCCTCTACGCCGCCAACACCATGAACCAGGTGCTGGACAATGCGGTCCAAGTGCATGGCGGCACCGGCTATATCTGGGAGTCGGAGATCAACCGGCTCTTCCGCGCCACCAAGCTCATGGAGATCGGCGCGGGAACCACAGAGGTCCGCAAGCTCATCATCGCCGGCGAACTGCTCAAATGAGCGCGCGTACTGTCGATGATCTTCGGCTGGACGATGCTCCGCTGGCGCTTGCGTCCGGCCTGCTCGACGGGCGCACGGCCATCGTGTCGGGCGGGGGCAGCGGGATCGGCAAAGCGGCGGCATGGGTGCTGGCGCGTCTCGGTGCAAGGGTTGCGATTTGCGGGCGCAACCCCGAACGGCTCGAAGCGGTGCAATCCGCCTTCGACGCGCGTGGTTGGCCCATCCTCGCCCACCCCTGCGATATTCGCGACGAGGCCGGGATAGAACGGCTGCTGGACGCCGTAGCGGCGCGTTTCGGCTTGCCGGATATCCTCATCAACAATGCCGGCGGCCAGTTCGCGCAAGGCGCGTCGCAGATCGCGCCCAAGGGCTGGCGGGCCGTCATAGAAACCAATCTGACGGGGTGCTGGCTGATGATGCAGGCCGTGGCCCGGCGATGGATCGACGGAGGCAGGGGCGGTGTCATCGTCAATGTCACGGCCGCCAACGGCCGCGGCATGCCGGGCATCGCGCACAGCGCCGCCGCGCGCGCCGGCGTCGAGAATGTGACCCGCACCGCCGCGGTCGAATGGGCGCCCCATGGCATCCGCATCAACTGCCTCGCGCCCGGTCTTGTCGATAGCGGCGGCCTCTCTGTCTATCCGGAAGCCGCACGCGCCGCCTTCGCCCGCGCCAATCCCCAGCGCGCGACCGGCGATCCCTGGGACATCGCCCAGATCATCGCGTTTCTCGCCAGCGACACCACGCGATTCCTCACCGGCACGACCATCACGGCCGATGGCGGCGGCGCCCTGTGGGGCGACCTCTGGACGATCGAGCGTCCGGTCTATTTCTCCGACTCCTTTCAGAAAGCAGAAATCCATGTCGCTTGACCCGCAATGTCTCTCGGGCCGCAATGCCATCGTCGTCGGGGCGTCGAGCGGTATCAACCTGGGCGTCGCCCATCGGCTGGGTTCGTTGGGCGCGCGCCTGGCGATCGTCAGCCGCTCCGAGGATCGCATCGCCGCAGCGGCCGACACGCTGCGCGCCGATGGCGTGGACGTCACGCATCATGCCGGTGATGTCCGCGAGCCTGCCGCCCTGCAGGCGATCATGGAAGAGGTGGCGAATGCCAAGGGGCCGATCGATATCGTTCTCTCGGGCGCGGCGGGCAACTTCTTCGTGCCGGCGGCCAAGATGTCGCCCAACGCTTTCAAGACGATCGTCGACATCGACCTGATCGGCACATTCAACGTGCTTTCGGCCGCCTATCCGCATCTCAGGCGTCCCGGCGCCGTCCTCGTTAACATCACGGCGCCCCAGGCCCAGCGCGCCATGCCCATGCAGGCCCATGCCTGCGCGGCCAAGGCGGGCATCGACATGCTGACCCGTTGCCTGGCGCTCGAATGGGGCGCGGAAGGGATCAGGGTCAACGCTGTCTCCCCCGGCCCGATCGCGGACACCGAGGGGCTGGCGCGGCTCGCGACCGATGCGGACCTCGCCGAACGCATTCGCGGCGCGCTCGCGCTCCCCCGGTTCGGCCAACGTATCGACATCGGCAATGCGGTGGCCTGGCTGTGCAGCGAGGCGGCCAGCTTCGTGACCGGAACCACCATCGACTGTGACGGCGGCATGCGCCTCGGCAACCTCTACGCGCCTGAATGAAGCGCGCAAACCATCAAGGAGCAAACCCATGGATATCGGCAACAAGGTAGCGATCGTCACCGGCGGCGGCTCGGGCCTCGGCGAAGCGACGGCGATCAGGCTTGCGGAGGGCGGCGCCAGGGTCGCGGTCGTGGATCTCAACGCCGATGCGGCGAACGCGGTCGCGGAGAAGATCGGCGGCAAGGCGTTCGCCATCGACATTGCGGATGCACAGGCAGGCGAGAAGGCGGTCGCGCAGATCGTTGCCGAACTCGGCACGCCGCGTATCCTCGTCAACTGCGCGGGCGTCGGCACGCCGATGAAGATTCTTGGCAAGGACGGTCCGCTGGCGCTTTCGGCCTTCGAGAAGGTCGTACGCATCAACCTGATCGGCACCTTCAACATGCTGCGCCTCGTCGCCGACGCGATCGCGCGTGATCAGGAGCCGGGTGACGGCAAGCAGACCCAGGGCGTCATCATCAACACCGCCTCGGTCGCCGCCTTCGATGGACAGATCGGCCAGCCCGCTTATTCTTCCTCCAAGGCCGGTGTCGTCGGCCTGGCGCTTCCCGCCGCGCGCGAACTTGCGCGTTACGGCATCCGGGTGCTGACCATCGCGCCGGGCATTTTCCTGACGCCGATGCTCAAGATCCTGCCCGATGAGGCGCTGGAATCGCTCGGCCGCTCGGTTCCCTTCCCGCCGCGCCTCGGCGAGCCGGAGGAGTTCGCCAAGCTCGCGCTCCACATGATCGACAATGACATGCTGAACGGCGAGGTCGTCCGTATCGACGGATCGATCCGCATGGCCGCGAAGTAAGTTCCATGTCCAAGGTCATCATCAGTTGCGCGATCACGGGGTCGATCCACACACCTTCGATGTCGCCCCATCTGCCGGTGACGGCCGCCGAGATCGCGCAAAGCGCGCTGGAGGCGGCCGAAGCGGGTGCCGCGATCGTCCATCTGCACGCCCGCGATCCCGAAACCGGCAAACCCGTTCACACGCCGGAGGATTTCGAGCCGTTCCTCAAGGTCATCAAGCAGGGCAGCGATGTCGTGGTGAATATCACCACGGGAGCCTCGCCCTATATGCCGGTGGACTATCGGGTGAAGCCGGCGGAAGTGTGGAAGCCCGAAGTCGCCAGCCTCAACATGGGGTCGATGAACTTCGGTCTGTTCCCGATGCTCAAGAAGGATCGGACATGGAAGCACGCCTGGGAGCCGGAAATGCTCGAGGCCAGCCATGACCTCGTCTTCCGCAACAGCTTCCAGGACATTCGCTACGCGCTCGACACGCTGAACGCCACTGGCACGCGCTACGAATTCGAGTGCTACGACACCAGCCATCTGCATAATCTCCACTATTTCTGGACCGAGGGGCTGGTTCAGGCGCCTCTGTTCATCCAGACCTGCTTCGGCCTCCTGGGCGGCATCGGCGCGCACCCGGAAGAAGTGCTGCACATGAAGCGCACCGCCGACCGCCTGTTCGGCGACAACTACCGCTGGTCGGTGCTGGGCGCCGGGCGCAGCCAGATGCAGGTCGCGGCGCAGGCCGCCGCCATGGGCGGTCATGTCCGCGTCGGGCTGGAGGATAATCTCTGGCTCGACAGGGGCGTCCTCGCGCCCTCCAACGCCGCGCAGGTCATCCGCGTCCGACAGATCCTCGAAGGGCTTGGCCTCGAAATCGCCACCCCCGACGAAGCGCGCGACATCCTCAAACTCAAGGGCGGCGACAAGGTCGGGTTCTGACCCCGGCGCCGCTTCGACTTTCGGAGACACAAGATGAGCCAGTTTCAGACGATCATCGTGGAGCAGCACGGAGCGGTCACTCTCATCCGCCTCAACCGTCCCGATGCCCTCAATGCCCTCAACAGCCAGGTGCTGGCCGACCTGATCGAAGCCTTCGCGGCCTATGAGGCGGACGCCAGCCAGGGCTGCGCGGTGCTCACGGGTAGTGAGAAAGCCTTCGCCGCCGGTGCCGACATCAAGGAAATGTCCAACCGCGGCTTTTCCGAGATGTTCGGCGAAAATTATTTCGGCGGCTTCGACCGGGTCGTGGCGACGCGCAAGCCCTGGATCGCGGCGGTCGCGGGCTTCGCGCTGGGCGGGGGCTGCGAGCTTGCCATGATGGCCGATTTCATCATCGCCGCCGACACGGCGAAATTCGGCCAGCCCGAAGTCAAGCTGGGCGTTGCGCCCGGCATGGGCGGATCGCAGCGCCTGACCCGCGCGGTCGGCAAGGCGAAGGCGATGGACATGTGCATTTCCGGCCGGATGATGGACGTGCATGAAGCCGAACGCGCCGGTCTTGTGTCTCGCATCGTGCCCGCTGCGACCCTTGTGGAGGACGCCATCAAGGCCGCGGCGGAGATCGCCGCCTACCCTCCGCTCGCCACCATCGCCAACAAGGAAATGGTCAACGCCGCTTTCGAGACGGGTCTTTCGGCGGGCCTCCTGTTCGAGCGCCGCCTGTTCAATGGCCTGTGCGCGACCGCCGACAAGCGCGAGGGCATGGTCGCCTTCGTCGAAAAGCGCAAAGGCGCGTGGAGCGGAAAATGACCACGCTTTGCTCCCCCTTCAGCATCACCGGAGATTTCAGCCATGAGTGAAGCCTATATCGTATCGGCGGCGCGCACCGCCGGAGGACGCAGGAAGGGCGCGCTGGCCGGTTGGCATCCCGTCGAGCTGGCCGCCGAAGTTCTCAACGCCACCCTCGACCGCACCGGCATCGATCCCGCCGCGATCGACGATGTCATCATGGGCTGCGTCAGCCAGGTGGGCGAACAGAGCTTCCATGTCGGTCGCCATGCCGTGCTGGCGTCCCGCCTGCCGGAGACCGTGCCGGCCGTCACCATCGACCGCCAGTGCGGCTCGTCGCAGCAGGCGATCCATTTCGCGGCGCAGGCGGTCATGTCGGGCACGCAGGATGTGGTCCTTGCCGCCGGCGTCGAAAGCATGACCCGCGTACCTATGTTCACCGCGACGAAGCTCCCCGCCGAGGCGGGCCTGGGCACGCCGTTCGCGGACCGTATCCGCGAGCGGTTCGGGGTCGCCGAGTTCAGCCAGTTCACCGGCGCGCAGATGATGGCCGACAAATATGGGTTCGACCGGGATGCGCTCGACCGCTTCGCGCTGGAAAGCCATCGGCGGGCGGTCGCCGCGATCGATGCCGGCGCGTTCGACGATGAAATCGTCCCCGTCGCAATCACTGATGCACAGGGCAATTCGCAGTTACATGTCCACGATGAGGGCGTTCGCCGTGACGCTTCCCTGGAAGGGATCGGCTCGGTGAAGACGCTGCAGGAGGGCGGTGTCGTCACCGCCGCCAACTCCAGCCAGATTTGCGACGGGTCCGCCGCCGTTCTGGTGGTGAGCGAGGCGGCGCTTAAAGTCCATGGACTGACGCCGCTCGCCCGCATCGTCAATCTGACCGTGACCGCCGGCGATCCGATCATCATGCTCGACGAGCCAATCCGTGCAACACGGCGCGCGCTCGATCGCGCGGGCCTCACCATCGACGATATCGACCTTTATGAAGTCAATGAGGCGTTCGCGTCGGTCAATCTCGCCTGGCTGAAGGAAACCGGGGCCGATCCAGCCCGTCTCAACGTCAACGGCGGCGCGATCGCGCTGGGGCATCCGCTCGGCGCATCCGGCGCCAAGCTGATGGCGACCCTGGTTCACGGCTTGCGCAAGCGCGGCAAGCGTTATGGCCTCCAGACGATGTGCGAAGGCGGCGGCATCGCCAATGTGACGATCATCGAAGCTCTCTGACAGCGAGGCTCTTCATGCGTTGGCAGCACATATATTTCGGCATCACGGACGGCGTCGCGAGAGTGACGCTGGCCCGGCCGGAAAAGCGCAATGTGCTGAGTCGTGCCCTGCTCGCGGAGATCGGCGAGGCGCTGGGTGAGGTAGAGCGGACCAGCGCGCATCTTCTCATCCTCGATGCGGAGGGAAAAGCCTTTTCTAGCGGCGGCGACCTTGCCGATCCCATGACGCATGCGGGCGAACTGGGAACCCTGCTGGACGACCACTATCACCCATTGCTCAGACGCCTTGCCGGCCTTCCCTGCCCCACGGTCTGCATGGTCGACGGCCTGGTCGTCGGCGGCGCCTGCGGGCTGGTGCTCGCCTTCGACATGGTGGTGGCCACCGAGAAGGCGCGCTTTGCCTTCCCCTTCACCCGGATCGGCCTCATCCCCGATTGCGGGTTGAATTGGCTGCTTTCCCGAACTGTCGGCCCGATTCAGGCAAGGCGCCTGCTTCTCTTCGGCGAGACGATCGACGGCGAAGAGGCTGTCCGCATCGGCATGGTTTCCCGCCTTGTCGAGTCCGGCGCCGTAGCTTCCCTTCTGTCGTCGCTCATCGAGAATGCAACGACGCTCGATCCCCTGGCCGTCGCCGGGACCAAGCGCGCCGCCGCTCTCGCCGAAACCCAGACTTTTGAGCAATCGCTCGCGACCGAACGGGAACTTCAGCACCAGGCGGGACGGTCGGCGCGCTTTGCAGCGACCCTCGCCAGTCTATCGAACCGCTAGGATCGGAGAGGCACCAGCGATGGCCAGGATCATCCATGCGACAACATTGCATAAATTGAACATTTCATCTAATGCACAGTCAAAGAATCGGAGAGGATGGATTAGCCATGCGCGGTGACTTCTCATGAACCCGTTCCTGGTCGCAAAGGAAAAACCCGACGCCCTCGCCACGATCATCGCGGAAAGCGGCGTCACGATGACCTATGGCGAACTGGCCGACACGGCGGGGAAGATCGCTTCGGCCTTCCGCGCGCTGGGCCTTCAACCCGGCGATCATATCGCCCTCATGCTCCCCAACGGCATCTGGTATCATCCCATAGGCTGGGGCGCATGGCTCGCGGGCCTCTACTGGACGCCGATCAGCACTCGCCTTCAGCATGCGGAAGTGGCGCATATCCTCACCGACAGCGACGCCCGCCTTGTCGTCACGGCGCCGGAATATGAGCCGCTGATGGCGGAGTTGCAGGGCTGGGAAACGCCGGTCAGCCACTGGTTCACCACCGGCGAGGCGAATGATCGCTTCCTGTCCGTCACGGCGCTGATCGAAGGCCAGACGCCGCTTGAAACCAGTTCCGACACCCCAGCGGGCGCCGACATGCTCTATTCGTCAGGCACCACCGGGCGGCCCAAGGGCATCCTGCCCAAGCTCGGCCGCACGCGCGACGAAGCCGATCCGCTTTCGGTGCTGCTCGCCAAACTCTATAGCTTCACGCCCGACAGCGTCTATCTGTGCCCCGCGCCGCTCTACCACGGCTCCCCGCTCAAATATACGCTCGCCATCCACCGCATCGGCGGCACCAACGTCATCATGACCAAGTTCGATGCCGAACAGGCGCTGGCCGCCATCGACCGCTATCATGTGACGCACAGCCAATGGGTGCCGACCATGCTGAGCCGCATGGTCCGTCTGCCGGACGAGGTGAAGGCCCAATATGACCTTTCCAGTCACCGGGTCGCGGTTCACGCAGCAGCCCCTTGCCCCCCGGAATTGAAGCGCCAGCTCATCGACTGGTGGGGACCGATCGTCCACGAGTTCTACGCCGGATCGGAAGCGATCGGCTATACCGCGATCGACACCGAACAGTGGCTGGCGCATCCTGGGTCCGTGGGACGTCCGGTGCTGGGCGAAATCCATATCGTCGGCGATGATGGCGAGGAACTGGCCCAGGGCGAAATCGGCCAGATCTATTTCGGCAACGGACCGCAGATCGCCTACCACAACGACCCGGAAAAGACCGCCTCGGTCTATCATCGCGAAGGCTGGATCACCATGGGCGACATGGGCCGGCTCGATGAGGAAGGCTATCTCTATCTCTCCGACCGCAAGGATTTCATGATCATCACAGGCGGGGTGAACGTCTATCCCAAGGAGATCGAGGACCTGCTTTCAGTGCATCCGGCGATCGCGGATGTTGCCGTGTTCGGCGTTCCCAACGAGGAGTTCGGCGAGGAAGTGAAAGCGGTTGTCCAACCGACCGAGTGGCCGGAGAACGAAACCGCCTTTGTCGAGATGCTCACCGCGCATTGCCGCGCTCATCTATCGCCGATCAAGGTACCCCGTTCCTTCGACCTCGCCCGAGAACTGCCGCGCCAGGAGAACGGGAAACTCTACAAGAAGGCGCTACGCGCCGCGTATCTCGCAAAGGCGGGCGCATGACGAAGATCACAAAAGTCCTGATCGCCAATCGCGGCGAAATCGCCGTTCGCATCCTCCGCTCCGTCCACAAGGCCGGTCTTAAGGGCGTCGCCGTGCATCATGCCGTCGACGCGCAGACGCCGGCGGTGAAGCAGGCCGACACCGCAGTGGAAATCACCGGCGCAACGCCAGTGGCGGCCTATCTCGACGGCGCGCAGATTATCGCGGCGGCCAAGGAATCCGGCGCGGATGCGATCCATCCGGGCTACGGTTTCCTGTCGGAGAATGCAGGGTTCGCGAGGGCCTGCGAGGAAGCGGGCATCGCCTTCATCGGCCCCCGGCCCGAAACCATCGATTTGATGGGCGACAAGGTGCGCGCGCGCAATTTCGTGGAAAGCCGGGGCTTCCCGGTCGCGCCGTCCGCGATCGAGGACGATGACCCCGCGACCTTCGTGGAACGCGCTCGCGCGGTCGGCGCCCCGTTGCTCATCAAGCCCTCGGCCGGCGGCGGCGGCAAGGGCATGCGCATCGTGCGCGATCTTGCCCTTCTCGAAGAGGAGATCGAGCGCGGTCGCAACGAGGGACAACGCTATTTCGGCGATGGCCGGCTGTTCGCCGAACGCTATGTCGAGCGTCCCCGCCACATCGAGGTTCAGGTGTTGGGTGATACGCACGGCAATGTCGTGCATCTCTTCGAGCGCGAATGCTCGCTCCAGCGCCGTTTCCAGAAGGTGGTGGAAGAAGCCCCTTCCCCCACGCTGAGCGCCGATGAGCGGGAGCGCATCTGCGAGGTGGCCGCCGGTATCGCGCGGGCGGCGGGCTATGTCGGCGCGGGGACGGTCGAGTTCATCTACGGCAGGGGCGAGTTCTACTTCCTCGAAATGAACACCCGCATCCAGGTCGAGCATCCCGTCACCGAGGAGATTACCGGCACCGATCTCATCGCCGAACAGCTCCGCGTAGCCGCGGGCGAACCGCTGGGCTACGGCCAGGACGCACTTGCTATCAACGGCCATGCCATTGAGGTCCGCGTTTATGCGGAGGACGCCGCGCGCGACTTCGCACCCACGACCGGCCCTTTGCTGACGATGATTCCGCCCGGCGGCGCCGGCGTGCGGATCGATTCCGGCGTGGAACAGGGTGGCGCCGTGACGGCGGCCTTCGACCCGATGATCGCCAAGCTCATCGTCCATGCGGCGAACCGCGAAGCGGCGCTCGACAAGGCCGATGCCGCGCTCGCCGATTTCGTCATTCTGGGGTGCCGCACCAATATCGCCTATCTGCGACGCTTGCTCGCCGATCCCGATGTGCGCGCCGGCGCCATACATACGGGCCTGATCGGTGAGAAACCCGAACTGGCGGCCGACCCGGCTGTGGATGGCGCCACGGTCCGCGCCCTGCTGGCGGCGGCGGCGCTTTCGGCCCGCCCTGTCCTCGATGCCGCGAACGCGGTTCCCCCGCTTCACGCCGCCATCGGCGGATGGAGGAACTGATGCGGCATTGTATCGAACTGGATGGCCATGACCATCTGATCTGGCTGTCGAGAACGGCTGACGGCTACATCCTGCGCTTCGACGGCGGCGATGTCGCGATTTCCCTCGACAACGGCTTGCTGCGCGCAGGCGACAGCCAGGGCCCCGTCCACATCGCCGGGCAAGGTGACAGGCTTTTCATCCACTGGAACGGCGAGTCCCATGAGCTGCTCTTCAAGGATGCCGTCCTGCGCCATGCGGCCGGAGCGGCAAGTGGATCGGAAGATACGGTGCGCGCGCCCATGCCCGGCGCTGTCGTTGGCGTGTCGAGCGAAGCCGGGCAGACCGTCATGGAAGGCGACATATTGCTGGTGATCGAAAGCATGAAACTTGAAACGGCCATCCGCGCATCGCGCGACGGCGTTGTCGAAGCGGTCCACGTCACACTCTCGCAGTCGTTCGAGCGCGACGCGCCGCTCGTCACGCTCGCTCCGCTGGGAGAGGACGCATGATGCGCCGCATTCACAGCCGGATCGATCCCCGCGACGCCGCCTTTCTCGCCAATGTCGAGCATAATCGCGCGCTTGCGGCGGAACTGGAGAGGCGCCAGCACGCGGTCCGCACCATTCGTCCCGAACGCGACCTTCAGCGGCTCGAACGCCAAGGCAAGATGACGGTCCGCGCCAGGCTCGAGCAACTGCTCGACCCCGGCACGCCCTTTCTCGAACTGTCCACGCTGGCGGCAGGCGAAACACCCTATGCCGAGGATGCGCCGGGCGCCGGCCAGCTTGTCGGAATCGGCATCGTCTCAGGCAAGGAAGTGGTGATCCGCGCCGACGACAGCAGCGTCAAGGGCGGCGCCTGGTATCCCATGTCGGTCAAGAAGATCGTCCGCGCCCTCGACATCGCGATCGAGAACCGTCTACCGGTCGTGCATATGTGCGACAGCGCCGGCGGCTTCCTCCCGCTCCAGGCCCAATTCTTCGCCGATCGCTACGGCGCGGGGCGCATCTTCCGCAACCAGTCCACCCTCTCGAAGATGGGTGTGCCCCAGGTGGCGCTTGTCCTTGGCAACTGCACGGCGGGCGGGGCCTATATCCCCGCGCTCAGCGACTATTCCGTGATCGTGCGCGGCACGGGCGCGATCTTCCTCGGCGGTCCGCCGCTGGTGAAGGCGGCGACCGGGGAAGATGTCACCGTCGACGAGCTGGGCGGCGCGGACATGCACACGTCGGTTTCCGGGGTTGCCGACTATCCGGCCGACAACGAGCTGCACGGCATCGCGATCACGCGAGAGATCGTCGCGCAATGGCGCAGGCAACCCAAGGCTGGCGAGCCGGCGATCGATCCCGAACCGCCCGCCTATGACCCGGCGGAGCTTTACGGCATCCTGCCCGCCGATGGCCGCGTCCAGTTCGACATGCGCGAGGTGATCGCCCGCATCGTCGACGGCAGCCGCTTCCACGAATATCAGCCGGGCTACGGCACCACCCTCATCTGCGGCTATGCCCGCATCTGGGGCCAGCAGGTCGGCATCCTCGCCAACAACGGCGTGCTGTTCAGCGACAGTGCGCTGAAGGGTGCGCACTTCATCGAGCTGTGCGATCAGAACCGCACGCCGCTCCTGTTCCTGCAGAACATCACCGGCTTCATGGTCGGCCGCGAATATGAGCGGCGAGGGATCACCAAGGACGGCGCCAAGATGATCATGGCGGTGTCCGGCGCCTCGGTCCCGAAGATCTCGATCAATTGCGGCGCCTCCTTCGGGGCCGGAACCTACGGCATGAACGGCCGTGCCTTCGATCCGCGCTTCATGTTCTCCTGGCCGCGCTCGCAGGTGGCCGTGATGGGTGCCGAGCAGGCCGCTGGCGTGCTGACCACGGTCAAGATCAGGCAGATGGAACGAGAAGGCGGCGCGCTTACCGATGAGCAGATCGCGGCCATCCGCGAGCCCGTGATCGCGGAATATCAGCGTTCGTCCAGTGCCTGGTATGCCACCTCCGAACTGTGGGACGATGGCGTCATCGATCCGCTCGCCACCCGAGAAACCATTGCGATCGCGCTCAGCGCCGCGCTCAACACCCCCATCCCCGAACCGCGATACGGGGTCTTCAGGATGTAATGCCGACACATCGGATTATCGAGCGCAACGCTCGTCGCACGGAAGGAGCAGGACGATGCATTATTCATTTTGCGTGAAATGGCTGAAAGCCTTCAGGCACAGCCCGGAAGCGATCTGCAGCCTATATGGGCCAGGCGACGACTTCGTCTTCGAGGATGTGATGCTCGACCAGCACAACATCGACAACCAGGCGGACCTTCACCGGCTGTTCGTCCCCTACGCCAACAAGGATCGCACCAATGGCGTCGGCATCCACAATTTCAGGATGCGCTCCTATATCGGCGATGAGAATTTCGGGCTCCTGCGTTGGGAATGGGGACCCGAGGATGCGGCCATGTTCATCGGCCTCGACGTCAAGGACAAGCCCTTCACGACCCAGGGGCATACATTCCACATCTACAAGGACGGCTTCATCAAGCGGGAATCCTCCTGGTGGGATGCCGCTGCGGTCCTGCGCGCCGTAGGCCCCGTCAGCCCGACCAAGATCCTCACCGGCAAACCGCACGAAGGGCCTGCCCGTTCGGCGGATGTCAAACTGAGCGGGGCTCCCGCCGGAACGCTCGAATTCGCGCAGGACTGGTGCAATGCGCTCGGCGGCGACATCCATGTGCTGCGTGCGCTTTACGCCGACTTCTTTTCGTCGGACTGGTCGAAAATTGACGATCATGAAAACGACACGTTCACCGATACCGAAATGCTGGTCCGCAATCTGGGCGGCATCGCGGCCGGCGAGAATGGTCGCTATCGTTTCACGGCGACCGAATATCTCGGTAACGAACGCAGGGGCCTCATCCACTGGAACGTCCAGATCGAGGGCGCCGAAAGCTATCGTGGCATTGCGACGGGCGGGAAAACGATCAGCACGCTCGGTTCCACCTTCCTCGAGTTCGATAATAGCGGGAAGATCGTGCTGGAATCGACCTATTGGGAGGACAATCGCGCCTTCGCGGCACTCGGCCTTCCCATTGTCCGTCCACACTATTGGGAGGAAGGGTTCGACCCGGCAATCTTGGCTTCGTGACGTTGAAGGCAGGGGAAACGCTAATGCACATCCCGCATGACGTCTGCGCTCGTTGCAAAGCTTCCCGACAGCACTCCCCATGATCGCAGACAAATGAAAGCCTATCTGCTTCTTGCCCTGGCCATAGGCGCGGAAGTCATCGCGACTTCCGCGTTGAAGGCAAGCGATGGCTTCTCCCGCCCCGTGTGGGCGTTAGTGTCGATCCTGGGTTACATCGTCGCCTTCAGCGCGCTGGCGATGTCTTTGAAGACTATCCCGCTGGGTATCGCTTATGCGATCTGGAGCGGCGTCGGGATTGCCCTGCTCACCCTGATTGGCTGGATCGTATATCAGCAGCGCCTGAGTCTCACGGCTATGTTTGGGATCAGTCTCATCATAGCCGGCGTGCTGGTTCTTCAATTATCCATCAAGCGCACTTGAAGTCGAAGGCAGCATCGGAAGCGGTGACGGTCAGGGGACGTATCCGGCTCAGCCAGTTCGATGCGAGGGCTCTGCCGTGCGTCGTGGACAAAGAGCGGGGTTGCTCAAACTGGCGGACATTTATGAGCCAGCGGCCGCCCGCCTGAGTTGAATCTCACCAGCAGCGCTGAGGCCGGCAGTCTCGATGTGACGTTTCAATCCGACTGATTGGACGGCCGTCATGACAAATGCTCCAGCGCTGAGCCGCAAGCCTTCCACCTTCCGTTCATGCGGCACCCCGCATCATCCGAATGACGGTATGTGCCGCTGCAGGAAATCGATCACGATATCGTTGAAGACATCGTTTCGATCGCCGGCGACCATATGTCCGGCCTTCGGCACATCCCGAACCTCCGTCTGCGGCACGAGCCTGCACATGCTGACCACACCTTCATCGTCGACAATATCGCTCTGCCCTCCGCGGACCAGCAGCGTAGGCAGCGTGACATTGCCGCTGACCCGTTCCATATCGTCTGCGAAGGACGGCGGTTCCGAGTTGGGGAGGCTTTCGAGAAAGCGCGGATCCCAGTGCCAGTAAAGACGTCCGTCGTCGCGCAGACGGAGATTCTTCATCAAGCCGCTCGGGTCCGAAGGGCGCCTTCTCTGCGGATTATAGGCGGACACGGCGTTGGCCGCCTCATCGAGATCGCTGAACCCATGTGGGTGAGCCTTCATGAACCGCCGGATTTTCTCCGTACCTTCCGCTGCCGGCCGCGGAACGATGTCAACCATGACGAGCAAATCCGCGACAGATCGAGACGCCCTACCAATGGCATAGAAGCTCGTCATTCCACCCATGGAAGCGCCGACCAGCGCTACAGGCCGGGAAACTGTCGACAGGACCGCGCCCAGATCTGAAGCAAGCGCGGGAAGCGAATAGTCCCCATCGGGAGACCAGTCGCTGTCCCCATGTCCGCGAGCGTCGTAGTTCACGACGAAATAGCCTCGATCGGCAAGCTGGTTCGTCGCACCGGCCCAGCTGTGTCGCGTCTGGCCGCCGCCGTGCAGCAGAATGACAGTCGGCGCATCGGGCGGTCCGCCGACATCTCCGATCAGCGTCAAACCATCGGGTGTGAGGAAACGCCGCTGTTCCATCATATGTGCCATAGCCGTCCCGTTGTTGGCGATGCTGACATTGCCTAACGCAGCGAACCATCGAAAAGCCCGACAAGCTCTCGCCAGTGCCTTTCCGCGGCCGCTACATCGAACACGGGAAAGTCAGCCATGGTGAACCCGTGCAGCGCTCCGCTGTAAATCTCGCATCGATGGTCCACGCCAGCATCCGTCAGCGCCTTTTCCAAACGCTCGGCCATTTCGGGCGGGTACAAATCATCCTTGTCGGCGCCGGCGACATAGACCCGCGCACTGATCGAAGGCGCCAGCAGGTGCGGGCTGGTATCCGCGTCCGTTGCGAGATTGCCGCCGTGAAAGCTCGCCGCAGCGGCAATGTATTTCGGCCAGCTTCCGGCGATCGACAGCGCGATGCCGCCCCCCATGCAATAGCCGGTTACGCCATATCGAGGGCCGACAACATCAGGTCGTTCGTCAAGCAACGTGATGAACGCCTCCGCGTCCCGTGCCGCCCGATGGTTGTCGGTGGAAGCCAGCAAGTGACCGATGGCGCCCATGAGGTCACCACTCGCGAAAACCTCCGCGGGCACAAGCGGTCCATATGGACCTGCGCGATAATAGAAGTCGGGCAGCAAGACGGCGTAGCCGCTGTCGGCGAGCCGTTGCGCCATCGAGAACAGCGTTGGGCGGATGCCGAACCCGTCCATGCAGAAGATCACGCCCGGCCAGGGGCCCGCCCCGTCCGGCGTGAAAAAATAGGCGGGGCAGTTGCCCTCGCCGGTCTCGATTTGAAGCTGCTCCTGGCTCATGGCCAATCCTCCTTCAACATGAGCGTAGATAGGCGTTCATAGCCAAATATGTTGCAAAGGCAACCGTTGCCTATTGAATATATAGACACGTCGGTCTACAGGGACGTCCATGCCAACCCACCGATCCGTAGTCAGCGCGGCGACGCTTTTTGAATTCACCAACGCGTTGCAGCCAGTGCGGCGCATCTGGGTTCAGGCGGTCAACATGGCCTTGGCTGACTTCGGGCTTCCGGCATCGCTGACGTCGGCTCTGATCCTGGCTGCGCGCCGTGGAGAGGAAGGCATCAGGCAGAACGCGCTGGCCGAGGAAGTCGGGGTAAACCCGGGCGCCATGGTCCGCATCCTCGACCAGGCGGAAGCGGCCGATCTGCTCGAGCGCCGCGATTCTCCGGACGACCGCCGCGCCAAAATCATCCAGGCCTTGCCCAAGGGCCGCGAAATAGCCCGCAAGATGGAGAAGGCAGTCGACGAGCTGCGGGCCGGGATCCTCGGGGATTTGCCGTCTCAGGACATTGAGACGACGACCCGGACGCTCCGTCTGTTCGAGGCGCGCATCGGTCAATACCTGCAGCAGGAGCGTTCGGGCCGATGAAGGTCAGCGCCGACCAACTGATCTTTTCCGCCAAGCTGTTCGTTGCCGGCATGATCGCCTTCGCGCTTGCCGTGCGGATTGGCCTGCCCAACCCCTATTGGGCGCTTGTCACCTGCTGCGTGTGCATGAACCCGATGTCGGGCGCGATCCGGTCAAAGGCCGTCTATCGCTTCGCAGGAACATTCTGCGCAGGCATAGTCACTCTCGGGCTGGTGGCAATGTTTGCGAGCACGCCGCTGCTGCTCGTGGCGGCCGCAGGGATCGTCGCGACCATGGGCTTTGGCCTATCGTTTCTCGATCGCACGCCCCGCAGCTATGGTTTCCAGCTTTTCTCGATCACACTCATGCTGGTCGCTGTCGCCGGCGTGGACCATCCGGAGACGAGCTTCGACACGGTGGTGGCGCGGGTCAGCGAAATCGCGCTTGGGATTCTTTCGACCACGATCGTCGATGCCATCGTCATGCCGCGGTCGCTCGGCGGGACCCTGCGCGCGAGCATCCATCGCTGGCTGCCGGACATGGAGAATTGGGCCAGGGACATCTTCGACGGACATGAGGCGGATGCAAAGGGCGAACATGATCGGCTGAAGACGCTGGCCGACATCACCTCGCTCTCGCAGCTCATCAGTACGTTGCGCTACGATCCAACGATCAGCCGCTCGGAATTGCGCCATGCGCTTGCGATCCAGCAGCGTCTGCTCCGCATGATCCCTTTGCTCTCGGCGATCGGCAGCCGGATCGCCGGGCTCAGCGAGGCGGAGCGTGAAGCGCTCCGGCCCAGTCTGGCGGCTGCGAGCGCCTGCCTTGCAACTGGTGCCGAACCGCCGGCGGGACTTGCGGACGATGTGCGGGCGGTTCCGCTCGATGCCGGGCCCGGCAGGCGCTGGCAGCAACTCGTGCACGATTCGCTGGCTGGGATGCTCACTGAAGGGCTCACGCTCTGGAGCGAGGTGCGCCGGATCGAGGCGGTGCTCGACGGGAAAGCGGTGCTGACGCCGGCGCTCGCCGGACAGGTCAGGGAAACCCGCGCCTTCCCGCTGATCCCAGACTTCGATCACGCCAGCAGGTTGGCGGGGGGCATTCTCGTTTCCTATGCGCTGCTTTGCGGTCTCTGGTACATGACGGGCTGGCATCAGGGCGCGAATGCCGTGCTGCTCAGCACCGTCGCGCTGGCCTTCTTTGGAGGCGGCGACGAGCCAGGCAAGGCGATCGCGATGTTCGGCCGCTTCGCGGTGCTCGCGCTGACGCTTGCCGGGCTGCTCTGCTATGGCCTTCTGCCGCTCGCCAATGATTTTGCGGCATTTGCGCTCGTCATGGGTCTGTTCATGCTGCCGCTCGGAGCATGGGCGGCAGTCAATCCGATGGCGACCCTCGTGCTGGCCTACGGCCTCAGCAACATCAACCTCCAGGGCCATTATTCTCCGTTCGATTTCGGGGCCTTCCTCGAGACCGGCCTTGCCAGCCTTTTGGGTGTCTATGTCGCCTTTCTGGGCGCGGGGCTGTTCAGAAGCTGGGGCGTCCAGCATCAGCTTCAGCGTTTCCTGCGCAAGGAAGCGCGAGACATCGCCCGGCTCAGCCGCTCGGCAAACCAGAGAATACGGGACAGCTATGTCCAGAGGGCGCTCGATCGCATCGCCGTCATGACCGCCCGGCTTGCCGCGACGGGACAGATCGAACGCAGCGCGAGCCTGCTCTCCCGCCTTCGTGTCGGCGTGAACGTCGCCGACCTGCGTATGATCGGGAAAGCGCTTCCGCCCGCAGCCCGCGCGGCGACCGATAGCGTGCTCGACCAGTTCCGCGCCGAGTTCGATGCGCCGCAGCCGTCGTCGCGGCTGCTCACGATGATCGATGATGCCCTGGACCGGCTATGGTTCGAGCACAGGGTTCCAGGAGACCGGCCGGACCGCGTTATCCATGCCCTTGCGGGATTGCGTATCGCCCTGTTCGAACGCGCACCGGCGTGGGAGCCCTCCCGATGATCGGAGAGATCGATATTGCCGGCATCTTCCTCTCGCCGCTGCTCCTCTGCGTCGGCATCGGCTTTGCCGCCCGCCTGCTCGTCTCGCTATTGCTCGAAGCCGCGGGTTTCTATCGCCTCGTCTGGCAGCGACCGCTGTTCGATACTTCCCTCTTCCTCATCCTGACCGGCGCCGCGTTTCTCGCGTTGCGCCTGGTCACCTCATCCTGAAGCACACGCCATGACCATTGACCGCGATACGATCCTGCGCCTGCTCAAGCCGCTCCTTACCCTGCTCGTGCTGGGCGTCGCGGTGCTCGTCTTCTGGCAGCTCTATAATTACTATACTTACGCCCCCCAGACGCGAGATGGAAAGATCCGGGCCGATGTGGTTCCACTGGCCGCCGACGTATCCGGCCGGGTCGAACAGGTGCATGTCCGTGACAATCAGGTCGTGAGGCGCGGCGAGATATTGTTCACGATCGATCATGTCCGCTTGCGCAACGCCCTCCAGCAGACGGAAGCGGCGGTCGCCACCGCCCGCGCCACATTGAATGCGGCCGAGCGTGAGAACCGGCGCTATCAGGGCCTTGCCGACATCGTCTCGGGTCAGCAGCGCGACGACCGCCGCTCCGCCGCAGAGGAGGCCCGCGCCCGCTATGCGCAGGCGATCGCCGATCGCGATCTTGCCCGTATCAATCTCGAACGCGCTGAGGTGCGTGCGCCCGTCAACGGTATCGTCACCAACTTCTCGCTTCGTCCCGGTGCCTATGCCACCGCCGGCCAGCCAGTGATGGCGCTGGTCGATTCGGACAGTTACTATGTGGCGGGCTATTTCGAGGAAACCAAGCTTTCGCATATCCATCCGGGCGCGCGGGTGACCATCCGCGTTATGGGTGAGGACCGCCCCCTCTCCGGTCATGTCGAGGGTCGGTCAGCCGGCATTGACGATCGCGAGCGAACGACTGCCTCGGGCACACTGCTCGCCAACGTCAACCCGACCTTCAGCTGGGTCAGGCTTGCCCAGCGCGTCCCGGTGCGGATCGCCATCGACAAGGTTCCTCCCGGCATCGACCTGATCGCGGGACGAACGGTCACGGTGTCGCTTGATAGCGCGGGGGATGCACGCACGGTCGGTCTGGGCGCATGACAATGAAGCGTCTCGGCACGAGGGGATCATGGGCCTTCGCGGGCGCGCTGATGTTGGCGGGTTGCGCCACTGTCGGCCCGGACTATCACGCGCCGCCTCCGCCGGCAGGGATAGCAGAGAAACCGACCGCCTTCGCCGAGGGGAATTCGCCGGCCTTTGCCGCTGAGCCGTTGCCGGACCGTTGGTGGCGGCTCTATGCCATTCCCCAACTCGACGCGCTCGTCGAGGAAGCCATTCGAGCCAATACCGATCTGCGGATTGCCGCGGCCAATCTCGAACGCGCGCAGGCGATCGTCCAGGAGATACGGGCAAGCGCCCATGTCCAGACGTCGGTAAATGGTGGCGCCTCCGCGGGAGAGACCTCCAATCTCGGTCTCGGATCACCAGCGGGAACTCATGCAACATTCGATGCAGGCGTCGGGATCTCCTACGAACTGGACGTGGTGGGTCGGATCCGGCGCACCATCGAAGCGGCGGATGCCGATGCCCAGGCGCAGGCGGCTGCCTATGATCTTGCGCGTACCACAGTCGTTGCGGGCGTGGTCGGAGCCTATTCCGACGCTTGTGCCGCCGGTGCGCGGCTGGTCGTCGCACGCCGCTCGATGGAGTTGCAGCGGCAAAGTCTTGCGCTCACCGACCGTGGCGTGCGCGCAGGCCTCTACACCCCGCTTGATGCTATGCGCTCCCGTGCGCTCCTGGCGCAGCTGGAAGCGGCGTTGCCGCCGCTGGAAGCGGACCGCAAGGCGGCCCTCTACAGTCTCGCCGTGCTGCTCGGCAGGGCACCCGAAGACTATCCTCCCGGCCTCGCGAGCTGCCAGATAATCCCGACCATCGACCAGCCGCTGCCGATAGGCAACGGAATGGCACTAATCCGGCGGCGACCTGATATCCGCCAGGCCGAGCGCCAACTCGCGGCGGCGACCGCGCGCATGGGCGTGGCCACGGCCGAACTCTATCCGAGCGTCAGCTTCGGCGCATCGCTGGGCACGACGTCGCGCGGCGTCGGCAATCTGTTCGATAGTTCGGCGTTCAGGTTCAGCCTGGGACCGCTGATCTCCTGGACATTCCCTAACCGGGGGGTGGCACGGGCGCGAATCGTGGAGGCCGACGCCGCCTCTCGCGGGGCGCTGGCGGCATTTGACGGCAGCGTCCTGTCTGCTTTGCGCGAAGTGGAAACCGCGCTTAGCACCTATGCGCGCGACCTCGAGCAGAACGCAAAACTCAAGATTGCGCGCGATGAGAACCGCAAAGCCTTCGGCCTGCAGACGCGAATGACTCGCGGCGGCTTGGGAACGGGCCTCGACCTGCTCGATGCCGAAAGAAGCCTCGCTGCCGCCGAATCGGCGCTAGCAGCGTCAAGCGCTACGATTGCGAACGATAGAGTCCGGGTATTTTTAGCCTTGGGCGGGGGATGGGAACAATAGACAAAGAGACAAGCTATGCGGTTTCTTGGATTTTTGGTTCGCAGCGCGGTTCATCGTTTCCGATGATCGATCACCATAGAGCTGATTGCATCGGCTGCTTCGTGGTCAAGGCCGTGCATCCAGACTCAATGCCGTCGGCGTGAGAAGCGTCAGACTCGAGCGATCAGTATTGCGGTAGAAGCACGCAGTTTGCTCGGAGACAAACAGCGATCGCATTCTGTCATCAGCCCCTGGAATCACCGAGGATTGAACGGACCCTCCGCCGTGGCACATTTCGTGGCACATTTAGGGTAATGGAGGGCAATCCAGGGTAAGTCGGTTGTTGAAAAATAGAGGTTTATTTCCCCTCTGATCCCCTGTAGCGCCCTGAAAATCCGGTTCGATTCCCGTAGGGGTCACCAGACAAGCGATTTATCGCGTTGATTTTACATGGTATTTGTAGAAATCATTCGGATCGATATCACAGATGTTCCCACATTTCGTGTGGGTCGTGGTGAAATGATTCGGTCCTCGGTAGGACAAACTGCTGCTTCCCCATAATTTAGTTATTGTGCATTGCCCGACAGTCAGGTGCATCACGCAGATAGCGTTGCGACCGCCTTCGTTTCTGCGACGAGAGCAATAACCTCAGCCGCGCAGAGTTCGGAAAGCTCGGCACCTGCGGCATCTGACGCTCTTTTGTCACCAGCCCTTCTTCGTGCGAGTTTGCAGAATTCGGCTTAGGCGCTGTCTGCATTCAGGGGTTCCTTGATGGGATGATTGATTCAATGTCATCGAAGGAGATGCTCAATGAGCAGACGGAAGCTGACGGACGAACAATGGGACCGGATAGAGGTGTATCTTCCTGGTTGGGCGGGGCGGCCGGGTCGGAGCGGTGTAGATAACCGGCTATTCGTTGACGCGATCCCGTGGATGGCAGGTAATGCGACGCATTGGCGTGATCTGCCGGAGGTGTTCGGCAAGTGGACGGCGGTGCATGCGCGGTTCCGGCGCTGGTCTCACGCAGGTGTATGGGAACGCATGTTCCATGCGATGGCTGACACGCCGGACTTTGAGTATGTGCTGATCGACAGCACGATCTCGAAAGTCCACGCGGATGCGAGTGGTGCAAAAGGGGGGCTGAAGCTGCCGCGATCGGTCGTTCGCGCGGCGGCCTGACGACCAAGTTGCATGCTGCTGTCGATGCGATCAGCCCGCCGATCCGTATCCATCCGACGCCAGGGCAATATGGTGACCGCCCGCAAGCCGAAGCGCCGCTGGCAGGTCTGAAAGGCGTCGGTCACATCATTGCCGACGCCGCCTACGACGCAGACCCTCTACGCACCTTCATTGCCAGCGATCTTGGCGCCACAGAGCACATCAAGGCTAATCCCAGTCGGACCGGCAAACCGCCAATCGATTGGAGCCTCTACAAGGAGCGCCATCAGGTCGAATGTCGACGCCGGCTTCGGTTTCAGCGGACCGTCGGCACCGACGCGCCCGCATAGGGGTCGTAGACGGTCGGCGGCGGGGAGAGCTGCCCCTGTGGCAAGGAGGTAGTATCGGGGACGGCCATCGGGGGCGGTGCTGCGCCAGCCAGGCCCGTGAGCCCCACCGCTATGCGGCCGGCCCCGAACAACAGGAAACACCCCACGGCGACGGTAACGGCACGCCGCAGATCGAGTCGCCCCGACAGCATCAGAAATCCGATGGCGGCCACTGCGATCACCGCGATAGTGGTTGCGACGGCGCCCAGGGTCGCGTCCTGGATCCACGACAGACTTTCGGCAATCGGGCTGCCGGGAGGCGGATCGGTGAGCGACGGGACGGCGTGGATCATCGGGGTTTCGGCGGTTTCTTCTTCCGGAAGATTTGTTTTCCAGGTAATTTTGATCGAACGCTATTCTAGTCGGACCGCAGTCTAGTAAATCGGAATCGTTCGTGCGACTATATTCGCTGCATTGATTTACAGGGCGGTTGCGCCCTATTGTCGGTATCTTGGCCGACAACCGCGGGGCCTTGGCGGAGCAGGGGATGAATGGAGTAAGGACAGGAAGCAGGATCGCCGGCCTGATCGGCCTGGCGACCGGACTTTTTCATGCAGCGGCAGTCCAGGCTCAGGAGATCGCCGATCCCGCCGGATCCGGGGTCCTGGTGTCGGCGGTGCGATGGCTGGAGGGCACGCTGCTCGGCACGGTCGCCACGGTCGTGGCGGTGATCGCTGTCGCCACGGTCGGCTTCATGATGCTGACGGGGCGCATCAACTGGCGTTACGGCGCGACGGTGATCCTCGGCTGCTTCATCCTGTTCGGCGCAGCAAGCATCGTCGCCGGTATCCAGTCCACCGCCAGCCTGGGCCATTGAGGCGTGGAGGGGATCGAGCGGGATTCGCTGTTCGTCGCGTTGACCCGCCCGCAGATGTTCGCCGGCGTCACTTACAGCTACTTCGTCGCCAACGCCGTTGTCGCGACCGAACTGTTCCTGATCTTTCGCACGATATGGGCGCTGGCGATCGCGCTGATCGTCCATCTGGCAGGCGTGTTGCTCTGCCTGCGTGAGCCGCGTTTCTTCGATCTCTGGCTCACGAAAGTCGGACGCTGTCCGCGCGTTCGCAACCATGCGATCTGGCGATGCAACTCCTACCGGCCCTAGCGGCATCGTCCCGCACGGTGGCGCGCGAAGCGCCGGCCGGGCGGCATCTGCCCTATAGCCATCATGTCGACGAGCACACGATCGCAACGCGGGACGGCCTGCTGCTGCAGGTCATCGGTATGCGCGGCATGCTGTTCGAGACCGCGGATACCGAAGAGATCAATTATCGCAAGCGCATGCGCGATGCGATGCTCCAGGCGATCGGCTCGTCGCGCTTTGCAATCTATCACCATGTGGTCCGTCGTCGTGTCGATGCCGGGCTGGACGGGATATTCGGCGACCCGTTCTCGGCGAAGCTCGATGCGGCCTGGCAGCGAAGGCTCGATCGGCGCCAGCTCTTCGTCAACGACCTTTATCTGACGCTGATCCGTCGTCCGCTGCAAGGGAGGGTGGGGCTGCTCGACGGCTTGCGCGAAAAGCTGGGCCGGGCGGGTGCTGCAGCCGAGACGGTCGTGCACGACCTTCGCCAGCTCGATACCGCCCGCGAAGCGCTAATGGCGGCGCTTGCCGGTTATGAGCCCTCGCTGCTCGGAATCTATGAGGGCGGGGCGGGGCTCTATTCGGAACCGCTCGAATTCCTTTCGACGCTCTTCCATGGCGAAAGCCGGCCGGTCTTGCTGCCGACGCAGGATATCGGCGCCTACCTGCCCGACCGGCGCATCAGCTTCGGACAGGAGGCGATCGAACTCGGGCCTTCGGGGCATGCGGACAGAAGCTATCTCGGACTCGTGTCGATCAAGGACTATCCGGGACAGACCAGCCCCGGCATGTTCGACGAACTGTTGCGGCTGCCGTTCGAACTCACCATCGCTCAATCCTTCGGCTTCGTCGAGCGCCAGGCCGCGCTCGACCGGATGAATCTGACGCTGCGGCGCATGCGCTCGGCCGAGGACGAGGCCCTCAGCCTGCGCGCCGAACTGTCGAGCGCCAAGGACGAGGTGGCGGCAGGACGATCGAGCTTCGGCGAACATCATATGAGCATCGCGCTGCGCGGTGGCTCGCCGGCCATCGTCGACGCGGGCATCGCGGAGGTCCAGGCCACGCTTGCCGACCTCGGCATCATCGCGGTTCGCGAGGAGATCGCGCTCGAGCCGACATTCTGGGCCCAGTTTCCGGGGAATTTCAAATATATCGCGCGGCGCGGTCTGGTATCGACCGGGAATTTCGCGGGGCTTGCGAGCGGACATAATTTCGCGTTGGGCCAAGCGCATGGCAACCATTGGGGCGATGCGGTGGCGCTGCTCGAAACCACCGCGGCCGGCCCCTATTTCTTCAACTTCCATCAGGGCGACCTAGGCAATTTCACCATCATCGGCCCTTCGGGTTCGGGCAAGACGGTCGCGCTCAATTTCCTGCTCGCACAGGCGCGCAAGTTCGACCCGCGGATCGTCTTTTTCGACAAGGATCGCGGCGGCGAGCTTTTCGTCCGCGCGATCGGGGGGCGCTACGATATTCTGCGGCCCGGCCATCCATCGGGGCTCAATCCCCTCCAGCTCGAAGACGGGCCCGCCAATCGCCAGTTTCTCATCGACTGGCTGGCGCTCCTGGCCGGCGGGGTGAACGTCGACGAGCTTGCGCAGATCAAGGATGCGATCGACGCCAATTACGCGCAGCCGCCGCATCATCGTCGGCTGCGCCATATCGTCGAACTGTTTCGAGGCGGCCATCGGCCGCATGCCGCGGACCTGTGGTCACGGCTGCGCCCGTGGTGGGGCGATGGCGAGCGCGCCTGGCTCTTCGACAATGCGGAGGACGGGACCGACCTGTCGGCGCGCTCGGTCGGTTTCGACATGACGCAGATATTGGACGATTCCTCGGTCCGGACCCCGGCGATGATGTATCTGTTCCACCGCGTCGAGGAACGCCTCGACGGAAGCCCGGCGATTATCGTCGTCGATGAAGGCTGGAAGGCGCTCGACGACGACGTGTTCGTCCGCCGGATCAAGGACTGGGAGAAGACGATCCGCAAGCGCAACGGCATCGTCGGCTTCGCGACCCAGAGCGCGCAGGACGCCCTCGAGAGCCGGATCGCGAGCGCGATCATCGAGCAGGCGGCGACGCAAATCTTCATGGCCAATCCGAAGGCGCGCCAGGCCGATTATGTCGAGGGTTTCGGCCTGACCCCCCATGAGTTCGAGCTGGTCCGCTCCCTGCCCGACAGCGCCCACTGCTTTCTGGTCAAACATGGCAATGAAAGCGTCGTCGTACGCCTGAACCTGTCCGGCGAGCGGGAATTGCTAACGATCTTGTCGGGGCGCGAGCGGACGGTGCGCTTGCTCGATGAGCTGCGGGCCGCGCATGGCGATGCGCCGGAAGCCTGGTACGACGCGCTGATGGAGCGCGCCTGATGGCCACGATCTGCGATTCCGTCCCCACGCCCGAAGCATTCGCGCCCAGCCTGTTGCGCTTTCTCGACTGCCAGGCGCAGGTCATCGGTACAGAAGGCTACAGGGCGCTGGCGGCGCCCGGATCGACCGCCTCGGTCCTGTTGACCGGCATCGTGACGCTGCTCATCGCATTCCTCGGATACCGGATGCTCCTTGGCCAGACGCCGACGGTCCGCGAAGGCGTGCTGACCTTCGTAAAGATCGGGCTCGTTCTGCTTCTCGCGACCAGCTGGCCGGCATACCAATTGCTGGTTTATGACGTCATTCTCCGCTCGCCGGCCGAGTTCGCGGCGGCAATCGGCGGCGCCACGAGCCTGCCGGGGAGCGGCGGCGGGCTGATCGAGCGGATCGACGGCGTCGATCGGGCGCTGACGATCCTGGCCATCGAGGGGGTCGGTGCGCCGCCGATCGGCGCCGACGGGCTCCCCCGCATGGCAGCGGTCGCGCCTCCCCCGTTTCTGGGCTTCGACAGTTTCGCCATCGGCTTCGCGCGCGTGATCTTCCTCGTCTCGACCGTAGCCGCATTTGCCGTCGTGCGCGTGGCGGCGGGCCTGCTTCTGGCGCTGGCGCCGCTGTTCGCGGCCTTTCTGCTGTTCGACGGGACGCGCGGACTGTTTGAAGGCTGGGTCAAGGCGCTGATCGGGACGGCGCTGGCGAGCCTGGCGATCTCGGTCGCGCTGGGACTTTCCCTGGCCTATCTCGAGCCCTGGCTTGCCAATCTGCTCGCGAGGCGCGCGAGCGGCCTCGATATCGTCGGTACACCGGCGCAGTTGCTTGCCGCGTCGACGATCTTCGCCATCGCGCTAGCCTGCGCGGCCTATTTGTTCGCGCGCGTTGCGCTCGCCCTCCGGATTCCAGCGTGGATGAGGCCATCGCACGGCGCGCGTGTCGATGGCCGCGCCGCTCAGCCTGACGTGTCGCGGCCGATCGCCGAGCCGCGTGCGTCCGTCGCAGGCCGCTCGCGCGCCGCGGCGATCGCCGACGCCATCGCGATCAGCCAGCGGCGCGACCTGACGGCCTCCGAAGTCGCCGGCGGGCCACGCGCCGTCCATATCGCCCGCGGCATCGCACAACGGGATGCGGGAGAAGGGCGAGCCGCCGCCCGGTCGTCGACCCACGCCGTCCGGCGGACGCGGCGGCGCCTGTCCGCCCACAGCACGGCCAGGGACCGGCGATCATGAACAAATCCAGCCGCGAAGCGCTCGATGCCTATTTTGCCGAAGCCGACAGTTGGGCGAAGGATCGGACCGAGGCTTTGCGCGCGTCGCGTCGCACGGCATGGTGGGTCGCGGCTGCGGCGTGCATCGTCGCGATCTGCGAGGCATTGGCCCTGCTGTTCCTGATGCCGCTCAAGACGGTCGAGCCCTATACGCTGCTCGTCGATCGGCAGACCGGTTTCGTCCAGCAGTTGAAGCCACTCGAACCGCAGACGATGTCGCGCGACCGCGCGCTCACCCAATCCTTTCTCGTCCAATATGTCATCGCCCGCGAAGGGTTTGACATCAATTCGCTCCAGCAGGATTATCGCAAGGTCGCGCTCTGGTCGGCGGGGACCGCGCGTGACAGCTACATCTCGGGAATCCAGGCGTCCAATCCGCAAAGCCCGTTGGTGCAGCTTCCGCGCTCTTCGCTGATCGACGTCCAGGTCAAGAGCGTGACACCGATGGGAAGCGATACGGCGATGGTGCGCTTCGACACGCAGCGCCGCGACGCGGGCGGCCGGACGCTGCCGGCGCAGCCCTGGGTTGCGATCGTCCGCTATGGCTACAGCGACGAACCGATGAGCGTCGCGGACCGGATGGTCAACCCGCTCGGCTTCAAGGTCAGCGCCTACCGCAAGAGCGCCGAAGCGCTGATGCCGCCAGAAACCTCTGCGATCCCTTCTCAGACGATTCCCGCGGCCGGAGCCGGACCCCGGGCCGGGCAACGAACCGGACAGCCGCAGCAGGCACGGCCGTGATCGCGCGCGCGTCGGCCCTTCTCCTCGCGCTGCTTCCGATCGTTTCGGCAGCCCAGATGCGTCCCTATCCGGGGGCGGGGGACGCGCGCATGCAGACCGTCGATTATCGGCGCGACCAAGTCGTGCAGATCGAAGGCGCCCCCGGTTATCAGCTTCTGATCGCGCTGGCTCCCGACGAGCGGATCGAGAATGTCGCCATAGGCGACAGTGGCGCATGGCAGGCGGTCGCGAGCCAGAGCGGCAACATGCTCTTCGTGCGGCCGACCCAGGGCGGCGTCAGCACCAACATGACGGTCATCACCAGCGCGCGCTTCTATGCCTTCGATCTCGTACCTGCCGTCGGATTGCCGCCCTATGAAGTGCGGTTCCGCTATCCGGCCGAGGCGGGCGACGATTCTTCGGGGGCGCCGGCCGAAATGGGGCGGCAGGTCGGTGAGTATCGCCTGAGCGGCAGCAGGTCGCTGTGGCCCGCGCAGATGGGCGACGACGGCGTGAAAACCTATATCGACTGGCCGGCCCACGTCGCCCTCCCGGCCGTCTTCATCATCGACGACCATGGGCGCGAGCGGCTCGCGAACGGTTATATGCGCGGGCCTTTCTATGTCATCGACAGCGTCCACGAACGGCTGCTTTTCCGGATCGATCGAAAGACGGCGCGCGCCCGGCGCCATGCGCTGAAGGCGGAGGACGCAGCGAAAGAGGATGCACCATGACCGCGCCCGGTCCCGATCCGGCAGCCGCCGCCGAAACGGCGGAACGCGGTGCGATGCCCCGTGTCGCCCCGCCGCGGGCCGGGCTGTCGGCTATGGCGATCGCGATCCTGGCCATATTGGCCGCGGCCATCCTTTTCTCGATCCTCGATGCCCGCCGCCGCGCGCTGACCGCACCGGCCGTACGGCCTGCACGGGCCGATGTCATTGGCGCACCACAAGCGCTTCCTCCGCTCTACATCCCGCCGGTGTCATATGACGCGGGCGCGCCGCCGCCCGATCTTCTCCAAAACGTCGAGCCGACGCCGCGCACAGCGCAAGCGCGTCCCGCACCGGTGCCGCCGCAACCGGCGCCACCCCAGCCCATGCCGCCGCAAACCTATGCCCCGCCGCCGGAGCCCGCGCCTCCGCCGCGGACGAGCAACGGCGCGATCCTGGTCATCGACGGGTCGCAGCCCGCCACGGATCGCGTGACGGCATCGGGAGAAAGCGGCGCCCCCGCGGACCCGCGCGACGCGGCGTCGGCGCGCAGCCGCGCCGGGGCGATGTCGAACCGCTCGACGACGGTGCCGCAGGGCACGCTGATCCCCGCGGTGCTGGAAACCGCGCTCAATTCGACCGGGTCGGGCTATGCGCGGGCACTGGTGCAGCGCGACGTCCATGGCTTCGACGGCAGACGGGTGCTCGTCCCGCGCGGCAGCCGGCTGATCGGCGAATATCGATCGGATACCAGCCCCGGGCAGAAGCGCGCCTTCGTGACGTGGACCCGGCTGATCCGGCCCGACGGCGTCACGATCGCGATTGGCTCGCCCGCCACCGATCCGGTCGGCGTCGGTGGCATGCGCGCCAAGGTCAACAGCCATTTCTTCGAACGCTTCGCCGGATCGATCCTGCAATCGGCGATGCTGATCGGGGGTAATATCGCCGCGCGGTCCGCGGGCGATTCGGTCGTGATCGCGCTTCCCGGCGCTTTGCCCGGCGCCAGCGTCACCACCCCCGCCACGCAGATTCCTCCGACGCTCAGCGTCCGGCAGGGCACCAGCATCAGCGTGTTCGTGGCGCGCGATCTCGATTTCACCGGGGTAGAGGCCGCGCAATGATGGCGATGGCGCCCGCCGGGAAAGTCTATCTGCACAGCTATCTCGCGCCGCTCTCCTTCGCGCTGGAGCGCGCCGACGTCACCGACATCTATATCAACCGGCCCGGCGAGCTGTGGCTGGAAACGCTGGGTGGCCGGATCGAGCGGCACGACGTTCCGGCGCTCGACGCGCCGCTGCTGGCCCGGCTGGCGCGGCAGGTCGCCGCGCTGGGCCATCAGGGGATCAGCCGGGAGCATCCGTTGCTCTCGGCCGGCCTGCCCGACGGTTCGCGTATCCAGATCGTCGCGCCGCCGGCGACGCGCGGCGACCTGGCGCTCGCCATCCGCAAGCATGTCGCGGCCGACCTCGCGCTCGACGATTATATCGCGGCCGACGCGTTCCGGCAGGTCCGCATCGCCGGGGACGCGGCGACTGCGATCATCGGGCGGGTGAACGACCTCGTCGCGGCCGGCGATATCGCCGCGGCGCTGCGCGAGGCGGTGCGCGGGCGGCTCAACATTCTGATCTCGGGCGGCACCTCGTCGGGCAAGACGACCTTTCTCAATGCGCTGATCCGCGAGATTCCGGCCGAAGAAAGGTTGATCCTGATCGAGGATACGGCCGAAATCCGGCTGGCACACGCCAATGCGGTCGGCCTGATCGCCGCCCGCAGCGCGCTGGGCGAGGCGGCGGTCAGCGCCAACGACCTGGTGTCGGCATCGCTGCGCATGCGCCCCGACCGCATCATCCTGGGCGAACTGCGCGGCCCGGAGGCCTTCGCCTTCCTGCGCGCCGTCAACACAGGGCACCCGGGATCGATGACGACGATCCACGCCGACGGCGTCGACCGCGCGTTCGAACAATTGGCCCTGCTCGTCCTGGAAGGCGGCTCGACTCTCCAGCGCCTCGACATCATCGCCTATGCGCGCGCGACAATCGACCTGATCGTCCAGCTCAAACGCGACGCGACCGGCCGGAGCGTGTCCGAAATACTGGTGCGAGGGTCATGGAAAAGATAGTGCGTATTGTAATCTATAATTTTACTATTTAGCTATATATTATCTATTTATTTCCATTATTGATATAAACTTATCCAAAATGTCTTTTGAGCACTTGATCATTTTTTTTTCAAAGCATACGCCAACAATATGACCTTTTATGATTCCGTCTTTTCGAAGATAAACGTTATATATAATAACTTCTTTACCTGACAAAATATCCAAATCAACATTTGAATCTGATGATATGTTATAGTACATATCACTTTTATCTTCTACAAGATGTATATTATTATTTAAATTTATTCCACTCTTTATCAAAGAAGATAACTTCTGTGTTAGACTATCATCTCCATTAAGTGCAACTGATACATATATGGGGGAGGTATTTTGCTCTGCATTGGAGAGGGGCGAATATATAATGGAAGATATAAAAACTGTTAGAGCAGATATTATTTGCAATCTGGAATAAGAGATCCTGTCCGTATCGAACATACCTTTGAACTCCTGTTTGAGAGCGCTTCTGCTGACTGCCCTTGAGTGAGAGATGTACCGCCGCGATTTGCCATTATATTCTGATTAGAAAGACCTGGCGTTGGGGAACTGGGAGCACGCGCACCTCGACCATCACCGCCGCCGCCCGTATATCCATCACGATAACCGGCCATATGCAATGTATCATGCAGCAGGGCTCCCTCAGGATCTCTTGGATTACCCGATTCATCTGTTGCATCGCTATTAATATGTCCGCGATTCCCTCCGATCTTATTAACCCCCTCCCCGACCTCTTTAAAGCGCTTGAAATCCCACCCCGAGCTGTAATCCATCTTATTCAAAACACCGGAGATTGCTTTACTAGTAGGGATAATCTGGATTTTAAGCTTCGAATCTCCAGTGTCCAACGCCGCGGCACGTTCTACCACTCGAGAAATAATCTCAGGGGTAACTCCGTTACCAGAGTACTTGACTGGAATCATGACGATCGTATTTCCTTCTGGATCTGTCACCCATAGGGAATCCGTGCCACTCGGATCACTTCCATTGATCGGATCATTGCCGACATAGGCATAGAGGTTGATCTGGTCGTCATACCCCACCGGATCGGTCTGCAGGAACCGGCCGAGCGTCGGCGAGTAGAAGCGGGCCTTATAGTAATACATGCCGAGGTCGGCGATCCAGGCCTGGCCGGTGTATTGGAACCGTCCCCAGTTCGACGCGCCGGGGATGCCGTAGTCGTCGTAGCTGTTCACTCCCAGCCGGCCGCCCGCGCAGTTGGCGTAGGCGACGATCGAGCCTTGCTGGTCGGGGTGCAGAAAGCGCGTGCCCGAGCAGTCGAGCGCGCCGCCCTCGTCCTGCAGCAGCGGCTCGTCCGCCCCCGGACCCCAGGCGAACCGCCGCCGGATTGCGTGCGACCCGTCATATTCCACCGCCACATGATCGCCCTCGTACACGAACTGCGTCACCCCCTGCGCCGTGCTCGAGGTTTTCCACAGCCGCCCCAGCGGGTCGTAGGACAGCGTCGTCCCGCCCGTCGCGCTCACCAGACGGTTCTCGGCATCGTAGACATAGCTCGTCGTCCCGTCGCCCGTCAGATTGCCGTTCGCGTCATAGGTGAACGCCGCCGGGCCCGCGCTTGTATACTGGTTCAGACCGTTCGCCGCATAGGCGCGATCCGCCGCCACATAGCCGGTGAAGGCATAATCGTCGTTGTCGCGCGTCCGCGTCGCGATCTGCGACGCCGCATTATAGCCGAATGCCGTCGCCGCATTCCCCGTGCCGCCCGCAAAATGCTGCCCCAGCGCCGCCAGACGCGACACCGCGTCATAGCCGTAGCTGGTCCAGCTCGCCCCCTGCGCCCGCTGCGTCCGCCGGCCCAGCGTGTCGTGGGTCAGCGTCAGGAACGGCGTCGTCCCCAGACCGTTCGTCCAGCCCATCGTCAGCAGCCGCCCGCCGGCGTCGTACACCGTGTCGAACCGCGTGCCGTCGGGATGCGTCACCCGCGTCCGGTTCCCCGCCGCGTCATATTGATAGCCGATCGTCCGGCTCACCCCGCCCAGCGTCGTCGTCGCCGACATCAGCCGGCCATAGCCGTCATAGGCGTTGGTCACCCCTTCGCCCGCCGACGAGCCGAACCGTGCCCAGGTCTGAAGCCCGCGCAGGTCGTAGGCGTAATGAATGCTGTACCCCGCCGCCCCGCTCGCCGACGTCGGGACCGTCTTCACCGTCATCCGGTTCAGATTGTCGTACTGATAGTAGAGCGTCACCCCGTCGCGCTTGCGCAGCGACGTGCGATTGCCCGCCGCGTCATAGCCATAGGCCTCGTAATCCGCGGCGTTCACCTGTCCCGGCACCGTCTTCGACGGGAAGGTCCAGCGCGACAGGCGGTCGAACCCGTCATAGGCCAGCGTCGCCAGATTGCCGTTCGCGTCCTTCACCGACGCCTGCTTGCCGTTCGCGGTATAGGTATAGGTCGCGTAATCCTGTTGCAGCGGCGTCGCATAGGCCTTCTGGATCTTGAGCAGTTGCCCCGCCGCGTCGTGCGTGTTGCGCGTGATCCGGTCAGGGCCGTCGGCGCCCGCCGTCCCCAGCGTGCAGGCGTCGGACGGCAGCGACGCGAACGCCGCCGGGTTCATGCGCACGGTCTGGCAGATCGGCTGGCCGCGGTCGTCGAACGAGGCGCTCGTCACCCGATAGGTCGTGCCGCTCGCCACGGTCGCCGTCCGCACCGGATTGCGGCGCGCGTCATAATCGGTCTGCACGCTGCTGGCGACGGTCAGCGCACTGCTGGTCGCGTCGGGGATCGTTCCCGTCTCCGCCAGCGTCACCTTGTCGTCTGACGCACGATAGGTGTAGCGCGTCGCCGGGCGGCTGCCGTCGGCGTTGGCGGGACCGATCTCCCACGTCTTGCGTCCCAATATGTCGTATCGGAAATAACGCGCGTCGTCGGTGCCCGCCAGCGGCCCGTCCTGGACCAGCAGGCGGCCCGCGGCATCATAGCTGTAGCCCGTCGTCGCCGAGGTTCCCGCGACGCCGTCGACCACCGTCTCGGTCGCGGGCAAGGCGGTCTTGCCCACATAGCTGTATTCGGTCCTCCACTCGGCGCTCGTCCCGCAGGTCGTGCCGAGCCCGCAGGTGCGGACGAGGATCGGCGCGGTGAACGACGCGCCATAGCTCAGATAGGTGACGCGCCGTACCCCCGCGCTGTCGGCGGGGTCGGTCCGCTGGATCAGCCGGCCTCTGTTGTCATAGACATAGTCGGTCGTCCGCCCGAGGCCGTCGGTGTAGGAGGTCGGCCGGAAGCAGAGCACCAGCTGCGCGGCGCAGGCGACGGTGTCGATGGCGGCGCTTTCAGTCACCGCCGCCAACGGTGAGCCCGGCTTGGGATAGCTGATCTTCGACACGATATTGCCATAGTCGTCATAGGTCGCGCTGACCTTGTTGCCCTCCGGCAGTGTGACGAGGGTCGGCCGAAATTTGGTATAGCTATAGGCGGTCGTCCGGCCGATCGAATCGACCGCCGATTCGATCAGCCGCACACCTTTTCCCGCCGATCGGATCGCATAGGTGACATGATAGCCGGCCGGGCCGTTCACCACGACATTGTCGTAAGTATAGCCCGTGGGTTCCGGCGCAGCCTGCAGATTGCCGTAGGTATAAGTCCACGACACGCCGTCACGGACCACCGACGCGACGACATTCTTCCCCCCGCCCGCGGGAATGGGAGTCGGCGTCACGGTCAGGTGCGTCCCCGATTCGCCGGGCAGCGAGAGGCTGACCGTCGACCATTCGGGCGCGCTGCGGATGCCGTTGTTGCAGCCCGAGCAGGTGTAGGTGCGGCCCGACAGGTCGGTGATCGTGCCCGTCGCGGTATAGTCGAGCTGCCCCAATGTCGTTCCGGGGTCCGCAATGGCATAGAGCCTGGCCTGCCGAATCCAGGTCCACGACGGATAGTTGACGTCGCTGCCCTCATAGGTGAATTCGATCGCATAACCGATGTTGCTGCTCATCCGGGCCAGCCGGTGATGGATCGGTCCCGCGCCGCTCGAATAGGTCTGCTTGTTGTAGGTGAAGGAGATGATCTCGCCGTCGGGGTAGGTGATGCTCGACGCATAATACCAGACCCGCCGCTGCGTCGTGCCGCTGTCGAGCTGAAGCGAGTTGTAATTATAGACGGCGCCGCTGCCGCTCTCGGTGAACTGATAGGGGCCGCCGTCGACGATATTGCCCTCGATCAGCGCGCCGTTCGATTTCTCGTTGGTGCAGACGTCGTCATATCGGCATCGGAAGAGTTCCGACGTCGATCCGCCCGTGTGAACGGCGATCGACGATTCGATATAGCTGCCCATGCCGCCCCAGATGTCGGCGCGAAGATGCGGCACCGCATTCTGAAGCGCATCGAAGCGAAGCCGCGGCGCCGCCGGAACCGAAAGGGTCGGGACGTCGACCCGGATCAGTCCGGTTCCGATATTGACGTTGTTGACGTCGGGCTGCGTCTCCAGCGGCGTGATCACCGTCGCGGTTGTCTGCGCCGACGCCGGCGCGGTCGCCGCGGCGCCCAGCAGGGCGGCTGCGGCCCAGGCCGCCGCCCGAATGAAGACATGCCGTGCCCCTTGCTTGTCCACCTTTACCCCCCGCTTGCCGTCAAGTTCCTGCCGCCGCCCCGATCATTGGTAGCATGTGCTCGTCGTGCCGGTCGTCTTGTAGGTGATCGATCCGGTCGCCGTTCCGCCGACGCTGTTCTTCACCACATAGGACAGCACGCTCGTGTTGCCCGGCGCATAGCCGGTGAACTGTACCGTCGTGCTGCTGATCACCGAGGCATCGACGACGGAATTATGCGTCACCGAGACGAGGGTCAGCGGTGTATGCCCGTTCGGATCATAATCGTTCGCGACGACATTGTAGGTGCGCACGCCACCACATGGTCCGCTGACGCTGTCGGCCACCGCGACCGGCGCCGTGGGTGTCGGCGTCGGTGTGGGGGTAGGCGTCGGCGTCGAGCCGCAAGCGGTGACTCCCGCTCCCACGGTGTAGCGTGTCCGGTTCCCCGCCGCATCGAAGCAGGTCGCCGTGCCGACCGTCGCATTGGGGCCGCCGCTGACCGTCGAGGTCGTCAGCCGGCCCAGCGCATCATAGCTATAACTGACCGTCTCGGTCGCCCCGGCCCCCGCCGCCACCAACAACGCCGCACCACCGCACGACGTCAATAGCACCGCCCTCTGCCTGCCCATCAAGACGCCCCCCAGACGCGATTATGTCACAAGACCACGGATACTGAATAGCGTATCTTTCGGGATAAGTAGAATCAATAATTTATGGATAACGATGAAAAATTATGCTTCCAATTCTGGGAAAACCGCTGTTAACGGGTGCGTATCAATGAAACTGGTGATTGTCAGTTCAATTGCGGCCTCGTCACACTCGTAAGAATAAGCGCCATCACGGCGTTTTAAGGTATGTAGAACAGATTCAAGCTCTCGAGTCTGGCATGGCTAACTTGAGCGAAACCAGCTGTTATAGCACCTACGCCGCCGCCGCCATTCGTGGTAGCGGCTGATCTCACCGGCGTCGTCCCGCTCGCGTCGGCCGCCGCGATAATGCTCCTGATGGTCCGTCAGCAACATCCGCTGCGCCACGCTCGTCATCGCGGCCCCCTCGAACCACGCCACCGGGTCGCCCCGACTCACGCCGTGCGTGTAGCGCCGCAGGATCGTCCCCACGCCGTCATATTCCGCGACCAACTCGCCCCCGTCATGTTCATAGCGCACCAGCCCGCTCGCGCCGTCGTCTCGTAAAGGCGCCTTAACGGGTCGTAACGCAGCGACGCGCGCAGCGCGCCCGTGTGTAAAGCTGCGCCGCGCAGTTGCCATTGCCGCTCTCCTGCGCCCGCCCTCCACCAGCCGGTTCTCGATATCGTAGAGGAACACGTTCGTTTCGTCGGCCGTCAGATTGCCGTTGCCATTGCAGCAAAAGGCCGCGCCGCTCGACGTCGACACATATTGGTTGAGCCCGTTCACCGCATAGCTGCGCGCAATGTCCGCGTCCCCGCCGTAAATATGGGCGTCGTTGCTCCGCGACCGGCCAATCACCTCGCCCTTCGCATTATAGCTTGCGACACCAGCAGCGCCGCGCTGCTGTGGATGCTCGTCAGCCGATCGAGCCCATCATAGCCATAGGCCGTGTAATTGCCGTCTCCGCGCGTCACCCGCGTGCGCAGCCCGTCGTCGTTCCACCGGCGGCTCAGCGTCCACGTCGCCCCCTAACCATGCGCCGTGTACGATTGACTCCGAACGAATGAATTGCGACCAGAAGAACAAATGGGGGAATATATGAATTGCGAAACGGGGGCGTCGCATCATAGTTGGCTCAAAAAAAGCAGAGGCATAATTGCATCGCTCAGATGCGCGACGACGACATGCTTTGCATTCGTCATTGCCGTTATGCTCGCGCTGACGCCGAGTCCGTCGGCGGCGAGCGAGTCGGTTTCCTATTGCTATGACGAGCTGGGGCGATTGACGCAGGTCGGCAAGACCGGCGGGCCGGCGTCGGGCAAAAAGACCACCACGACATATGATGCCGCAGACAATCGCTCCAATCAGACGACAACGACAGGAACGATCGATTGCACCGCCTCCGGAGGCGGGCCTCCGGGACCCAGCTTCAGCATCAACGACGCAATGGGGACAGAAGGCGAGACGCTCGTGTTCACCGTCACCAAGACGGGTTCCACAACGTCCACGTATAGCGTGGACTATGCAACCGCAAACGGCACTGCGACGGGGGCCGACTATACGGCCACGTCAGGAACCCTGACATTCGCACCAACGCAGATGACCAAAACGATTTCCGTGGTGACGAGAACCGATTTCAAAGTCGAACCGAACGAAACATTCTATGTGAACCTGTCCAACCCAACGAATGGTGCGACCATATCAGATGGGCAGGGCATTGGGACACTTTTCAACGACGACAGCGTCTGTTTGACTTGCCGGCCCGCCGGCACAGGAGATGCCAGCGAAGAGGCGCCCAGCGAGGAGAAGGGCAAATGAGCCTCTTCGACGCATCGGGAATGTTGAACGGCCCATCTCACATCATACAGCGGGGGCGAAAAGTGCATCCTGGCATCGCGTTGAGACGGTTCGTTGCCGGGATCGCCCTCGCCTTCGCCGGTCTCTTCACGATTCCGGGAATGGCGCAGGAGATGCCGCAGCCGATCTCACCGATCGCAATCGAACCGGATCCCAATGGGGTCAACCTCGCCACCGGCAAGGCCACCCCTGATACGCTTACGCTGTCGGTGCCGGCCGCGCCGAGATTGAAATTCGACCAGATTCAGAATGCGGCCCCCTTTATCAAGGGTAACGAGATTCGGGATTTCGACGATGATGGCGAACTGAGCGGCGCCTGGACGGCGCATACCATAGATGGAGTATCGGAAGCCTTCCAGTGCGACTGGGAATTTCTTGCCAATACGACAATCAAGCGATGCGATAGTGTGACCGGCAAGGGCTCATCGCTTGCCTATAATGGCAAAACCTATCGGCAAAGCGGTACGGGCGCCAAATATAACTACAGCCTCGTTCATCTGTTCACCATTCCGCCACCAAGCAATCCATACCCTCAGCACGTCCGGCAATTTTATGCATCGAGCGTCGAATATCCCGATGGCGAAGTGATCAGCTTCGCCTATGACACCGCCGGTCTTCCTGGGGACAGCTACGGTCGCGTCTTCTATCGCCCGATCCAGGTTTCGACGAATCTCGGCTACCATATTTCGATCGCCTATCACGGATCGGTGCTCGGAGAGCCCAATTGGGGCAAGCCGAGCCAGGCGACGCTGTACAAGACGAGCGCGCCGAGCACCCCCATCGCGCGTCTGACCTATGGTCTAGATGGATCGGTCACGGATCTGAACGGCCGCGTTTATCATGGGTTTGACCCTGGCGCACTCGGCGTCGAGACCGAGACGGCGAGTTATTCGCAGAAACTCCCGACCGAAAGCACCAATACGCTGGTCGTTACGCCGAAGTCCGGCCTGCCGGCATTGGCGCAGATGATCGGTTCGATCAACCGTGACGGCTCGGTCTGGAACTATAGCTATACCAGCCCGACCTACGCTCCGGAGCTTGGCGGCTATACGTACAGCGCCGTCAATGTCACCGGCCCGGCCGGTTACGCGGCCAGCTACACCGTGCAGTTGGGCGGGGCGATCAAGACTATCGGGCTCAGCAATCGCATCACCCAGGTCAAGGATGAGCTCAACCGCACGACGAGCTATGAATATGACGGGAACGGCCGCGTCACGAAGATTATCGAGCCGGAAGGCAATTCGGTAACGGTCGTCTATGACGCCGCGGGCAATATTTCGACCCGGACGATGGCCGCAAAGCCCGGCTCCGGCCTCGCCAATATCGTCACGCAGGCCCATGTCGATCTCGCGCCCTATACCGACGCGAACGGGGTTCTGGATTGCAAGCTGACATCGCTGTGCTGGCGCCCGGTCTGGACACGCGACGCTCTCAATCACCAGACCGATTATGTTTACAACGCGCGCGGCCAGTTGACGCAGCAGACCGACCCCGCCGATCAGAACGGCGTCCGCCGCCGTACGATCAACGAATATGCCGAGGTCGATACCGGGGCCGGATTCGTATCGCGAAAGACCGTCACTCGCGTGTGCGGCGTGACGACGACGTGCGGGACGACGCAGGAGCTGCGCACCGTATACAGCTATTGGGGCAACAGTTTTCTGCCCTCGTCGGTGCGGCAGGTCGATCAGGCCGCGGGGCTGACCTCGGAAACGACGTACAGCTACGACGCCGCCGGACGGCTGCTCGTCACCGACGGGCCGGTCGCGGGGACGTCGGATGCGAGCTACAACCGCTATGACATCCATGGCCGCAAGACGTGGGAGATCGGCCCGGCCGCGACCGACGGTGTCCGCCAGGCGAAGCGCTACACCTATCGCGACAGCGACGACAAGGTCATCGCCGTCGAGTCGGGCTATGTCACCGATCCCAATGCCACGGCCCTGACGCAAACATTTTCACGCATCGATACCAGCTATAGCGCCGCGCGCTATCCGATCCGCGAAAAAGTATCGAGCGGCGGCACCACGCTGCAAATAACCGACAAATCCTTCGACGGCCGCGGCCAGCCGGTCTGCACCGCCGTCCGGATGAACCCGGCGGTGTTCGCGACGGTCACGACCGATGCCTGCGTCGCCGGAACGTCGGGCAGCCAGGGTGCCGACCGGATCACGAAGAACATCTATGACGATGCCGGGCAGCTGCTGAAGGTTCAGCGCGCGGTGGGAACCCCGATCCAGCAGGATTATGCGACCTACACCTATACGTCGAACGGCAAACAGGCGAGCGTCACCGACGCCAAGGGCAATCGCTCCGGCTATACCTATGACGGGTTCGACCGGCTGTCGCGATGGAATTTCCCTTCGCCGGCCACCCCCGGCCAGGCTTCGACCACCGATTACGAACAATATGGCTATGACGCGAACGGCAACCGGACCAGCCTGCGCAAACGCGACGGGAGCCTTTTGACCTATCAATATGATGCGCTGAACCGGAACATCGTCAAGCTGGTCCCCGAACGCTCGGGGCTTGCGGTGACGCATACGCGCGATGTCTATACGGGCTACGACCTGCGCAACAATCCGCTCTACGTCCGCTTCGACAGCGCGACGAGCGGTTCGGACGGGCTGACCTATGGCTATGACGGCCTCGGCCGTCAGACGAGCGCGGCGCTGAAGATGGACGGCGTGACCCGAACGCTGGGCTATGCTTACGACATCGCGGGCCGGCGGACATCGGTGACACACCCGGACGCGCAGGCCTTCACCTATCAATATGACGGCGCGGCGCGGGTGACGGCCATTCTCCAGGGGGCGACGTCGCTGGCGGCGTTCACCTATAACGGCCAGGGCCTTCCCGCGACGCTGGGGGCCGGAGTGGCGACGAGCTACGGCTATGACAATCTGGGCCGTCTGACGAGCCTGACGCACGACCTGGCGTCGACGGCGAACGACGTGAGCTATACGCTGGACTATAATGCGGCGTCACAGCTTTCGAACCGGACGCTGTCGAACGACGGCTATGGGTGGACGGGCTCGGTCGATGTGAACCGGGCGTACGGCGTCAACGGGCTCAACCAGTATACGTCCGCCGGGGCCGCGAACTTCACCTATGATACGAACGGCAATCTGACCGGCGACGGGACGAAGACCTATCTCTACGACATCGAGAACCGGCTGGTGGGCACGGGCGGCAGCGCGACCGCGAGCCTGCGCTACGATCCGCTGGGCCGGCTCTATGAAACCGTCGGCGGCGGGTTGACGACGCGCTTCCTCTACGACGGCGACGAGCTGGTCGGGGAATATCATGCGGCGGGCACCTTGCAGCGGCGCTATGTGCACGGGGCGAGCGTCGACGATCCGATCATCTGGTACGAGGGAGCGAGCGTCGCCACCACCGCGCTGCGTCGGCTGCGCGCGAACTGGCAGGGGAGCATCGTGGCGATCGCCGACGATGCGGGCGCCGCGCTCGCGATCAACGGCTACGACGAATGGGGTATCCCCTCGGCAACCAACAGCGGGCGGTTCCAGTACACCGGCCAGGCGTGGCTGCCCGAGATCGGGCTCTATTACTACAAGGCCCGCATCTACTCCCCCACCCTCGGACGGTTCCTGCAGACCGATCCCATCGGGTATGAGGATGGGCTCAACTGGTATGCCTATGTCGGGAACGATCCCGTCAATAGGAGCGATCCAGATGGAAAGCAGTCCGACTCTGTCATGGATCGCCGAAACCAGGCACTGCGCGACGTCGGAAAAGATTGTGCGGGGCAGGGTGCAGCTTGTGGGAAAATGATGGCGCAGGGCATCGCAGTTGGAGTCGCGGGGAGCGCAATTATCGCCGCCGCTGCCGCAACTGCACCAGAAACTGCGGCTGTGGCAGCGACTAATGCAGCTCGAACGGCAGTGACCGAGGCAGTTGCTGGAGGCTCGACACGAGGTGCGGTCTCCGGCCTCGTTACTCGCGCAAAGGAGGTATTCACAGGCGCCAGCACCCGCGCCGGGGGGCCTGGAGTTCCGACTAATCCAACCGTTGCAAAGATAGCTGAAAATGTCCCAGCCTCTTCTCGCTCGGTGTTTCATGGCTGTTGCGGGGAAGTCAATGCCGTTAGTAGAGCATTGAACGCGGGCGCGGATGTTGCGGGCTCGACAATAAGGACCATCAGTGTGCAGACTGGGAAAGTTATGGAAGCCTGTTCGAGTTGTAAAGCAATTCTGCAAGAGTTTGGAATTAAGTTTTAAATGCCCGATATTGAACTTCTTGAAGCACTTGAAGCGAAACCCTTGCCCCCCATTGCTGGACAGAGGGTAGCAGCTGAGGTCGCGTCTCATTTGAGTGATATATCTTTGCCAGATAAAGAACTTATATCACGCTTTAAATCTGGTGAAATTTCGCAATCCGAACTGATTGAAGCTCGATCAAGAATATGGTCAGTTATCGACTCACTTGCAAATGATCCTGTATATAATGCACGAAATAGGCTGCTAGTATGTATTACATCAGATATCGATATCCTTAATGATCAACTAGCTGATATGATCTACTACTGGGCCAGTATTTCTGGTATCGATGAAAATTTTGTGACTGATGCGATACGATTAGAAATTAATCGCTGGTAGTTGCATCTAGAATTACGGTGACAGGAATTGGAATTGAATTACGGGTTACGGTGACAGGTGCATAATTCTCTAAATTACGACAACAGGCCGTCTGACGAGCCTGACGCACGACCTAGCGTCGACGGCGAACGACGTGAGCTATGCGCTGGGCTATAATGCGCAGCAGGAGCCGATGCAGCAGCGCGCGGAATGTCTCCAATTTCCGGCGTACAAAATCAGACTGCTCCTAATATCTGCACTGCTGGTTGCGGATCGCTTCGCCCTCACGAACTGCCGGATGAGTATTGAGGGTATTGCAATGAAAATAAGAATAGTTGTTATTGCCGCTGTGATTTTGGCCGTCCTGGGTATCAGCTATCTATTTTGGGACTACATGACTGTGGATAGCTGCCTCGACAGGGGCGGCCGATGGGACAAATCACAAGACATGTGTGTTGACACTCCCTAAATCACGGAAAACAAGATAGAAGAAATGGCTCCCCCTCTTTGGATGGGGACGCATTGGCCGGGCCCGGCATTATAGAATGTGGCGGCTGCGAAGTCGCCCATTGCCTGCACATCGTTTTTAGCGGCTTGGCGATGGAGCCATCGGCCCGGCTATGGCGCGCGGTCGACTGTGCCGAGTGGGCGCGCCGATGATGGGTGAGCCGACTCCGTCAAAGGAGTTTGAAATCGCGATATCCCCCGGCGGCGGCTTCGCTGCAAATCTCCCGATAACGGCCGAGCCCGCCGATATAGACGGGAAAGGTCCGCGGCTTGCCCGGCACATTGGCGCCGGTATACCAGGTATTGGCGGTGGGATAGAGCGAGCGCGAACCCAGTTCGCGTACCTTCGTCATCCAGTCTTCCTCAGCCTCGAGCCGCGGCTCGATCGAGCGAAAGCCGTTGGCGCGCAGGTGGGCGATGCAATCGCAAACCCAATCGACATTCTGTTCGTTGAGCAGGATGAAGTTGGCGAGTGCGGACGGACCGTTGGGCCCCGCAATGACGAACAGGTTCGGGAAACCCTCGATCATCAGGCCAAGGTGCGATCTGCCGCCTTCCGCCCATTTGTCCTTCAGACTGCGTCCGTCCTTGCCCTTGACGTCGATCGACAGCATGGCGCCGGTCAGCGCGTCATAGCCGATCGCGGCAATGATGATGTCGACCTCGACCTCACCCTGGTCGGTCCGAATGCCCTTTTCGGTAATCTCGACGATCGGATGCTCCAGGCAATCCATCAGCGTCACATTGTCGCGGTTGAATGCCTCGTAATAGCCGGTATCGAGACAGGGGCGCCGCGCGAAGATCGGATAGCCCCGCGGCGTCAGGCGGCGCGCGGTATCGGGATCTTCGACGACCTCCGCAATCTTGCCGCGAACGAATTCGGCAACCACCTCATTCGCTTCGCGGTTGGTCAGAATGTCCGAGAAGAGGCCCAGGAAGGCGAGGCCACCATACTGCCACGCCCCTTCCATCAATTCGTCCCGCTCGGCAGGCGAAACGCTGAACAGCGGGCGGTAGGTGATCGGCCGGACCCCACCGGTCAGCGAGTGGCGCGCCGAGGCGCGCAGGTCGGAATAATATGTCTTGATGTGCGCGATGAAGTCGGGGGTAAGTTCACGATTCCGCATCGGCAGCGTGAAGCTGGGGGTGCGTTGATAGACATAAAGCTGCGCCGCCTGTTCGGCGACGACCGGAACGATCTGGATACCCGACGATCCGGTGCCGATCACCGCCACCCGCTTGCCGGCGAAGTCGACCGGATGGTGCGGCCACTTGCCCGATAGATAAAGTTCTCCGCCGAAGCGGTCGGCCCCCGGGATGTCGACCTGCTTCGGCACCGACAGCGGGCCGGTCGCCATCAGGCAATAGGAGGCTTCGAACGTCGTGCCGTCGTCGGTCGTGATCCGCCACAACGCGGCATCCTCGTCATATTCAACCGCCGTCGCGCGCGTTCCAAAGCTGATGTCGCGGCGCAGATCCAGCTTGTCGGCGACGAATCGCGCATAGGCCAGGATTTCGGGCTGCGCGGCGAATTGTTCGCTCCACGTCCATTCCTGTTGGATCTCGTCGGAGAAGGAATAGCTGTAGTCGATGCTCATCACGTCGCAGCGCGCGCCGGGATAGCGGTTCCAGTACCAGGTCCCGCCGACGTCGTCACCGGTCTCGATCGCGTGGGCGTCGAGCCCCATGCCGCGCGCCCGGTGAAGCGCATACATGCCGCCAAAGCCGGCACCGATGATCAGCGCGTCGAGCCTGCGCGGCATCGTGGCGGCCCGATCGGAAGATTGCTTCATTGATGATTCCCCGAAGAAATTTGGAACTTGCCCCGTCGTTAATCGGCTTTTGCAGGCCACCAAGCGCGGCCGCCCGCGAAGCCCGAACATCACATGCGTGAAGGCGAGCGCCGCTGGTCAGGCGGCGCCGATGCGCGCCCTTGCGAGTTCCATCCCCTGGCGATAGTCGCTCTTTCCGCTCGCGTGGCGCGGCATCGCCGCGATGCGAACGATCGTTCGCGGCTGTTTGTAGACGGCGAGGTCCTGCGACAGATGCGCCCGGATCGCCTTGTCGTCCGGCGCATCGCCCGCCTCGATCAACGCGGTCACGGCGCTGCCCCATCTGGGGTCGGGAAGGCCGAAGACCATTGCGTCGGCGATGCCCGGCACGCGCTTGAGCGCTTCCTCGACCTCTTCGACATAGACTTTCTCGCCGCCCGTGTTGATGCACAGGCTGCCGCGACCGAGCAGACGGAGCCGCCCGCCGGGCAGGCGCTCGGCCATGTCGCCGGGGATCGCGTAGCGCTGTCCGCCGATCGTCCGATAGACGCTCGCCGTCTTCTCCGGGTCGCCGTGATACCCCACCCCGAACGGCGGCCGGCGCGCGAGCCACCCCTGCCCCGGCTCGTCGTCGGCGAGCACCCGGTCGCTGTGCTGGTCGATGATGACGGTCTGCGGCCCGGGCTCGAACAGACCGGTCGGCGTCGTTCTGTCCCGGTTTGTAATGGCGTAGCCGAAGCCCGACGCTTCCGACGCGCCCAATATGTCGAGCAGCGTCAGATCCGGCAGCGCGGCGAGCAGCGCCGCCTTGACCTGTTCGGACCACATGAGGCCCGCCGAGGAAATGAGGCGCAGGGCCGAAAGATCCCATCGTCCGGGATGGGCGAGCAGCGCGTCGGCCATCGGCCGCGCAAAGGCATCGCCGACGATCAGGATGCGCGTGACGCGATGACGCTCCGCCTCGTCCCACAGGCTGGCGGCATCGAAGCGATCCGAAGGCAGGAGCACCGTCGTGCCGCCGATCAGCAATTCGGCAAGAGAACTGTTGAGCCCCGCACCATGCATCAGCGGACATGCCGGCATCACGCGTCCGGCCGTGCCCCTGCGAACCTGGGCGATATGATCGTCCATGCTTTCCGGCGTCGCGACCGCAACGGGCGATTCGAGCTGCGAGCGCCGGGCATCGGCAGAGCGCCACATCACGCCCTTTGGCCGACCGGTGGTCCCGCCGGTGTACAGCAGGTAGCCATCGTCGGGAGAACGCTCGATCCCCAGCGGTGTCGGATCGCCCTGCGCGACGACGGCGTCATAGGCGCCCGTTCCGCCGATCTGCACCGCATGGATCAGATGATCGATCGCACCACCGATCAGCGGGGCGACGATGGGCGCGAACTCGTCCTGATAGAACAGACCCGCAGCCTGGCAGTCGCGCAGCACATATTCGATCTCTGCGGTGGTGTAGCGATAGTTGAGGTTGACGTGCGTCAGCCGCGCCTTGAAAGCGGCGGCGGCGACCTCGATGAACTCGGGAATGTTGCGCGCAAGGATGGCGACCCGATCGCCCGGCGCCAGCCCGGCCGTCATCATAGCGCGCGCCAGGCGGTTGGTGCGAGCGTCGAAATCCGACCAACAGGTCACATGGTCGCCGCGGATGATCGCGGGTCGTTCGCCGGGAACATGCGCCGCCGTCACGTCCATGATGTCACCGAAATTCCAATCCATGGGAATTCCTACTCAGCGACCGAGGAAGACGGGCGGGCGTTTCTCGACGAACGCCGCCACGGCTTCCTGCGCGTCGTGCGATGTCGACAGTCTCGCCGTGTTGCCCTGCTCGTAGATATAGCCGTCGCGCAGCGTCATATTCTCGATCGTGCGCATGCTGTCCTTTGCAAGGCGCGTCGCCAGCGGGCTTTTCGATGCGATCACGGCCGCCATGTCGAGGCAATATGGGAGGAGATCGCCGGCCGGCAGGCAGGCTTCGATGATCCCGCGCCGATAGAGTTCCGCGGCAGGCGCACGGTAACCGGTCAGCATCATGCGGCGGACCAGCGAATGCGGCAGCAGGCGTCCCGCATGCGTGCCGCCTCCCATCAAGCCGACGTCGATTTCGGGGAGTCCGAACACGGCATCCTCCGATGCCACGATGATATCGCAGCTCGCCACCAGCCCGAGGCCGGCGCCGAGGGCCGGCCCGTTGACCGCGGCGATCACGGGCTTGGCGCAGTCGGCGATCGAATAGCCGACCTCGCGCACCACGCGGTTGCGGCGCCAGCGCGTGCCGGCCACCGACAGATCGGGACGGTTCTTGAGGTCCGCCCCCGCGCTGAAGCAACGCCCCGCACCCGTCAGGACGACCGCACGTATCTCGTCGCGATCGTTGAAGCTGTCGAAGGTGTCGGTGATTTCTTCGAGCATGGCGAGCGCAGCCGCATTGACCGGCGGATTGTCGAGCGTCACCAATGCGACGTGGTTTTCGATTTCGGTGCGGACATTGCCCATCAGGTTTCTCCCATATCGGCGGGAAGATGGCATCGTCCGCTCCGATCCCTTCGGAAAAGCCGCGCCGGACGGCGAAAATCTCATCTGAGAAACTTGGCGCTCGATCCTGGGTCCGGGCGGCATCGCCCCTGTGATATCGCACCGCCGACCGCATCGACGGTTGCGATTTCCGCCGTAGCGTCGAACGATTTCCCGCGGTCAAAGCGGGGCAGCCGCATCGACGGTATCGACCGGCCCCTTCCACATCCAGGATCGATCATGGCAAACGAACTCGATGGACGCATCGCGCTGGTGACCGGCGCATCGCGGGGGCTGGGCCGCGACATCGCCGCACGGCTCGCGGCGGCAGGGGCAGCAGTCGCGCTCGTCGACCGCAAGGCGCGTTGGTCCGAGGATTTTGCACAGGAGATCGAATCGGCGGGCGGACGGGCGATCGCCCTTGGCTGCGACGTCTCGGATCGCGAGGCGCTCCACGCGGCCTTCGATGCCGCGGTTGAGGCGCTTGGCGGCCTCGACGTGGTCGTCAACAATGCCATGTGGACCCGCTATGCGCCGGTGGAGCAGATCGAGAAGGAGAGCCTCGATCGGATGCTCGGGGTCGGAATCGCCGGAATCGTCTGGGGAACGCAGGCGGCGGCGAGATACATGCGGCCGCGCGGCGGCGGAGCCATCGTCAATATCGCATCGGTTTCGGCGCGGATGGGCCTGCCCAACGCCATGGTCTATTGCGGGATCAAGGCAGCGGTGGAGGGGATGACGCGTTCGGCTGCTATCGAACTCGCGCCTGCGGGCATCCGCGTCAACGCGGTCGCTCCCTCGACGATCGCCACCGAAGGCGTGCGCGCGATGCTTGACGAGGCGGCCTTCGCGGCGCGCGTGGCCAGCACGCCGCTGGGCCGCCTGGGCGAAACCACCGATATTGCGGAGGCCGTTCTCTTCTTCGCCGACAGCGCGCGGTCGGGCTTCGTCACCGGGCAATCGCTGCTCGTTGACGGCGGCATCTCGATCGCGCTGCGGTGATCGTTCAGCGATAGACGCCTTCGACCAGCCCGGTGACGCCCAGCCCGCGAATGACGGTGATCCGGCCCGCATCGGGATGGTCCGCGACAAGCCGGTGCCCCGAATTGGCGATGCTCGTCAGATAGAGCGTATCGAGACCCGGACCGCCGAACGCGGGACAGGAGGGATAAGGAAGCGGCAGCGGGATCGAACGCAGCAATTGGCCCTCGGGCGAATAGCAGGCAACCGCCTGCGCCAGCACCAGCGCGACCCAGATATATCCTTCACTGTCCACCGTCGCGCCGTCGGGGGCGGACCCTTGGTCCCGGCAATCGACCAGATCGGCTCGCGGCCCGATCGTTCCGCTGTCCCCGGCATAATCGTAGCGCCTCAATATTCCGTCCATGCTGTCGGCGAAATAGAGCGTGTCGCCATCGGGCGAGAAACAGATGGCATTGCCGATGGTGACGCCGTCTTCGAGCCGTTCGCACCCGCCGTCGGCGTCGAGCCGGAACAGGCCGCCGGCTCGGACATTGGCCCCGGTGCACATCGACGCAGAGAGAAAGCGTCCGCACCGATCCGCCTTGCCATCGTTGAGCCGCGTCGCGGGTGCCATCTCGGGCTGGGCAATCGGCACCAGCTTCGCGCCATCGGGATCGAACCGGTAGAAGCCGTCCGCCAGTGCGACGAGCAGCCCCTCCTTGGCGAGCCCGATGCTGCCGATCGGCTGATTCAGCACCCAATGCTCCGCGTTCTGCCCTTCGGCATCGCATGCATGGAGCGTCGGGCCGGTCGAATCGACCCACCACAGCCGTTTCGAACGATGGTCCCACAATGGGCTTTCACCCAGACCGGCAACCCCGACCGGCAGCAAATCGATTTCCACGGGCATCGGCACTTCCTCTCTGCCCGCACGATAGACGGCGGCCGGATGCGCGCCCTGCAGACGAGGTCTCCAGCGCAGTTTATCGCGACTGTGATGGCGTCATTCGGCGGCGACGGCCAATTCGTCGAGGCAATCGTCCAGGTCGGGGGCCGGACGATCCTCCTGCGGATAGCGCAGACGAAACTCCGTGATCGTGTTCCGCATGATTTCCACCAGTTCGGCGCGCCGCGGAGACAGGCGCTCGGTCGTCCCGCCGATACCGATGACGAGCGGTATTCCGTGCAGGGTCTCCCCGAGCGGCATGGCGATCGAACCGATGCCGGGCACCGGATGATCCGGCCAATAGCAATAGCCCGTATGCCGTATCCAGCGGATATGCTGCATCACGTCGGGCAAGGAGATCCTCTGGCCCGGATTCAGCTCGTAATAGTTGGAATAGCGATAGATTTTGTCGATTTCGCGGTCGCGCATCTGGCTCATCAGCGCCATTCCCGAGGAGGCATCGAGCATCAACCGCATCTCCCCGGTATTGGGGGGCCGCTTGTGCGGATGGTCGGGAACCCGCATCATCATATATTGGATGAACAGGTCGTTCTGCGTGACCAGGACCACCGTCTCGTCGGTAAGCCGAAAAAGCTCGTCGATCAGCCAATGATAACCATTCGCCAAGGCAATGTGGCTGAATATCCAGCTTCCGAGAGACGCAACCTGCAAGGTGGGAAGATAGGTGCGCGTGGCCCGATTGTAATTCAGATACCCCTCGATCACCATGCTCTTGAGCAGATTCGTGGTGCTCGACTGAGGATAGCCGAGTGCCGAGTAAATCTCGTTGAGCCGTAACGGCGTGCGACGATCACGGAACAGCTCCAGCACTTCGAACGTGCGCGAAGCCGATTTGACGGGCCTGCGTTTCATCTCTCCACCCAACTGCTGCGGCATAATGCCGATCAGTCATTTGTCGCCTCGAGGCGATCTCTGCGATGCCCATGAAGGATGAATGGCAGACAGACTCCACCCAAACCGCCATGCCCGCCAAGCATATCACATATGTGATTTCGCTGAAAGCGCGATGCGACGAGACGGGCCCGGGCTCCCCGGGGACCCATCCGGGCTGTCGCGGCGGACTGCTGCCGTGGCGGCGAGCCAAGCCTTTTCAGGCAGGCGGCGCGGATTTCTTGTCGATGAGCTTTCGCATCGTCCGCCGCACGATCCGCCACCCCTCCGGCCGCAATTCAAACCGGTCGCGATATTCCGTGACCATTTCCGTTCCCCGCAGCGGCACGGGCAGCGCGCCGTCGCCCCACGGCCCATCGACAATCAACGCGATGCAATAGCCTTCCGCTTCGGTCGGCCCCGTGACAGTCACGAGCGGGTTCTGGAGGAGGTGCAGGTTGAAGACCTTCTTCTGACGCGATTCGAAGTAGGACCGAATGGCATCGTGCCCGGCCAGGGTCCGCGGCGTGTCGTTCACGAGTTCCCAAATGGCATCGGCCGAAAAGACCGAAAGGAACAGGTCCGCATCCCGTGTATCGAGCCCGACGCAATAGCGGGTCATCAATTTCCGGCACGCCGCTTCGATGAGCAGTTCGTCTTCGCTCCGCATGACAGTCGCTTTCCCTGATAGAACGGCAACGGTTCGAACGGACGGCGGCATCGCAAGGGTGCCGCCGTCCGGCCGGCCCCTTTAAAAAGCCTTGGAAATCGAGATGGCATAGATCCGCGGTTCGCGCAGGAATGCACGCGCGGTCAGGCCGATCGAATCATCGTTATAGAGGTAATCGGTCGTCGCACGATTGTTCGTCACATTCTTCACGTAGAATTCGACGTCCAGCATCATCTCCTCCTGCGTGAACTTGAGGCTGAGATTGAGATTTTCCCAAGCCGGCAGATAATCCACCGCGGCGTTATAGGGCCGGGCGAAAGAACTCCCCTGGCGATAATAGTCGCCGCGCAAGGTGGTCGACCAGCTGTCGCTCAGGTTCCAGCGATATTCGGCGCCGAAGGAAACGGTCCAGTCCGGCGCGTTGGGCAGCTTGTTTCCGGCGAGATTGGCCGGTGCCCCTTGCGTGGGCACCAGTCCCATCGACGCATAGGTCCCGCCGCAGATGTTGAACATGGAATTCGGATTGCCCGAAATTCCAGCCACTTCCGGCGCTCCGTTGCTCCGCTGCACAATCGCGACGAAGTCCGCGAGCGCCGCCTTCGGCACGACGCACACCGAAGCCGAGCCATTCTTCACGATGGCGAGATCGGCATCACCCTGAGTGCGATCGAACAGATCGAGCGAGGTGCCGTTCTTGATCTTCGAGTCCAGAAGACCGCCGGTGAAATTAAGGCGGAGGCCATCGAGCGGCCGCGCAACCGCTTCCAGTTCCAGTCCCATCACCCGCGCGTCGACATTCTCGGTCACATTGACCCGATTGACGAACTTGGAAATCTGATAATCCTTGTAGTCGTAATAGAAGGCCGACGCATTCAGCGACAGCGCGCCGTTCAGAAGCGTGTTCTTCGTTCCGATCTCCAGGGCATTGACATATTCCGGTGCGAAGGTCGCCCCGACGTCGGGTGTCACGGGGTTGAGGCCGCCGCCCTTGTATCCGCGCGACGCAAACGCATAGACAAGGGTCGAGTCCGTCCAGCTCAATTCGGGCTTCCAGTCGATCCCGATACGTCCGGTGAATGCCTCGAAGCTGGCCTTGAGGGCAGCCGGCACGCCGGCCGGATAACCCGACCCGGGCGTAAGAAGCCGGGCCGGAATATTGTCGAGCCGCTTGTCATCCTTCGTGTACCGTGCGCCGGCCGTGAGCTTCACCGTGTCGGAAAGCTCGAAATAGAGTTCTCCGAAACCGGCGTAGGAATGCAGCCGGTAGGGCTGATAGCTCAGGAAATAATTATGCCCCTGACCCATCAGGCTCGAGTCCGGATCGATATAGATGCAGCTATTGTTGCCGATGGCACAGGAAGCACCACCGTTCGCGACATTGGCGAAGGCGGTCAGCGTGTGCGAATAATTGCCGGCGGCCTGAACCAGCCGGTAGTCCAGATAGTTTCCGCCGATGCTGAAATTGAAGGGACCGGAAAAGGACGAAGCCACCCGCAATTCGTGGAAATGCTGCTTGCTCGTCCGATCGTTCGAGTTGAGGTACATCAGCCTGTCATAGGCGCCCAACTGCGGATCGTTCACGATTCCGCCGGGATAAAGGGCGGTCGAATTGAATGCGATCTCCGGATACACCAAAAGCGCATCCTGCCGCGAAGCGGTCCTGCCGGTCTGATACGACCCCAGATATTCGACGCGGATGCTGTCCGTCGCGTCCCAGGTCAGGCCGCCCTGATAGATGTCCTGTTGCGCCACATAGGCCGGCGTGACCGGCGTAGCGACCTGATCGAAACCCGGGATCTGCGTCTGGCCGACAAATACGTCGCCCGAAGCAAGGCCCGCCCGATAGGCGGCAAGGCCGAAGAATGTAGCCAGCGAATTGGGAAGCGCCGTCGCCTTCCCCGGCGTCAGCACCTCATTCGCGCAGCCCTGGCTCAGCAACCCCCGTACGATGGGATTGGTGATGTCCACACCGCCGAGCGAAGCCGGGCCGGGATCTGCGGCGCACACGCCCTTGCCCGTGGTGAGCCGGTCATCGTCCTCGCGAAAGCGCTGCCAGGTAAAATAGCCGCTGAGGCGCTCGGTCGGCGTGAAGCCCAGTGTCGCGCGGAATGAATACATGCTGCGGCCGTCGATCGTGTCGCCGTTCATCAGATTGCGGACATAGCCGTTCCGGTCGAACATGCTGGTCGCCAGCCGCAGGCTCAGAACATCCCGGGCGAGCGGAATATTGACCATGCCCCGGAACTTGCGGCCGCCATGGTTGGTGAATTCGGCGTTCAGCGACGCCTCGAAGTCATCGGTCGGGCGCGCCGGAATGACATTGATCACGCCGCCCGTCGCGTTCCGGCCGTAAAGTGTGCCTTGCGGCCCGCGCAGCACTTCGAGCCGCTGGACGTCGTACAGGTCCATCTGGAAGAGGCGATTGTCCGTGACCGGCGCACCGGCGAAATGGACCCCGGTCGCCGAATCGCTCGATCCGGAGAACGCCTTCGTCCCGATGCCGCGGATGGTGACATTGTCCCCGCGCTGCCCCTGCGCGAAGGTCATGTTGGGCACGCCCGTCTGGATGTCGAGACCGCCCTCGATCTTCTGGGCTTTCAATGTCTCGGTGCCGAATGCCGACACGGCAATCGGCACATTCTGCAGGCTTTCCTCGCGCCGCTGTGCCGTGACGACGATGTCGCCGGCACCGACGGTTTCCGCGGAGGCGTTCGCGTCTTCCGCCGCCTGATACCCAAAAGCAGGGCAGGCCACCATGATGGTGGCGGCCGAGGCGCTCGATAGACAAATCTTCCTGATAGAAATATTCATTTACAACTCTCCCACAGACCTTGTTCCATTTGAAATTAATTTTGATCTATTCATAAGAAAGAAATAAAATTAGTTCCTATATTTCATTCTCGAAAAACGATATTTTATAAGAGAAATATACAATCGGCGCTCCCGTCTGTCGCCATCGCGCGGGAACATTCGTCCGTTATTCAAGATGTGATTATCCGTCACCTTTCGGCGCGACGCTTCGCGACGTCGTCGATGATCGACAAAAGGCCCGTGACGGCCGGATGGCATCTCAGCGGCCAATCGACGGAGGATGGAATGATCGACTGGAAAGATTATCGCGAAGCGCTGATGGGCCGGATCGGCGAGCTCGGCGCCTTGTCGCCGGATACTGTCGGCGGCTACATGATGGCAAGCGGCGCCGGCGCTAAAACCGATTGCCTCGACGCGAAGACCCGGGAACTGATTGCCTTGGCCGTGGCCGTCACCACCCGTTGCGATGGCTGCATCGCGGTCCATTCGGACAAGGCGGTAAAGGCGGGGGCCGGCAAGGGAGAAATTGCCGAAGCTCTCGGCGTCGCGGTCGCGCTGAACGCGGGCGCTGCGCTCGTTTATTCCGCCCGCGCGCTCGATGCCGTTTCGGCGGCGGAATCCGCTTCCTGACCGGACTTCATGGCAGGCCGGGCGCCCGGGCCCGGCCCGCTCGCACGCAAGCGCATCACCACTTTTCAGCGATGGTCGACGTAGCGGCTGTCGAGATGCGAGGCGCCGTCCAGGAACAGCCGTAACCCGCACAGCCTTTCCGAACCGGCCACAACCGACGCGAAACACGCCGCATCATCAAACATGCCCGAGCTTCTCCGGACGGGCTCGATCGGCAGGATGAGCATGTTGCACCGCACGGGCGGATGCATCCGTCCGAGCGAGCGCCCGAGCTGGATCATCGAACCCGCCGCCGCTGCCTGGGGCGCGCTTTCCGGCTTTCCCAGAAAAGCATCCGTTCCGACGAGCAGGAGACTGCCCGAAGATCCGGTCAGCGCACGCGCCACGCCGACCATGCGCTCGAGACGAATCGTAGGCGCCAGATAGAGCCGCTCGAAATCCTCGTCGGAAAGGTCGAGAAAGCGAATGCTCCGCGCCTCGTCGACAGCATCGATCACGACGAGGTCGAACGGTCCATCGCTGGTTTCGACGAGACCGTGAATGTCCGTCAGCCGCCCGGCGATCGCCTCCGCAACCCCGGACCCGTTCCCGAACACTTTCAGGGAAAGGGAGCGCGCGCCTACCATAGGTCGATGCCCAAGCTGGTGCCCTCGTCGACGATAAGCATCTGGCCCCGCGCCCGTCGCCCTTCGGAAGACGCGAGATAGCGAACCGCGGCGGCGATGACATCGGGCGGCATGGGTCCATCGGAATAGATACGGGCGAGATGCGCGCGCTGTTCGTCGGACAGCGCGCTCTGCATCGTCGTGTCGATCGCACCCGGTCCGACGGCGTTGACGCTGATCCCGTGGCGACGGAATTCCAGGGCCATCGACCGTGTCAGACCGACCACCGCACCTTTGGTCATGCCGTAGTGAGGGACATTGGGACTCACCAGATAGGAAGCGGATGCAATATTGACGATAGCGCCCCCCTTCCCCATCCGCCGCACTGCTTCCTGCGACGCGATGAATATCCCGAGCATGTTGACGCGCAGCACATCTCGAAATTCGGCTTCGGAAATGGTCCCGACCGCACACCGCTTTCCGGCGATCCCGGCATTGTTCACGAGGAGGTCGAGCGTTCCAAGCCGGGCGAGCGCAGCTACCACCGCGCCTCGATCGGTGACATCCATGACCTCGGTCGACAGGGGCGCGGAGCCGGGCGAGGAATGGACCAACGCATCAAGGGCATCACTGTCACGATCCGCGGCGACGACATGCCACCCGTCTTCCACAAGCCCCTCGGCAATCGCCCGACCTATCCCGCGACCAGCCCCCGTGACGAGAGCCAGGCGCGCGCGAGACGTCGCCGGCTCACCCTTCTTCAATGCCGAGAATCCGGGCGGCGTTGGTATAGGTGAACCTGTGCCAGGCCTCGTCGCTCCAGTCCCACCGCGCGCGAATCTTTTCCATCGCGTTCAGCGACGCAAAGGGAAAGGCGCTGGCATAGATGATCTGATCCGACAATTGCCCATTGGCCGCGATCCATATCGCGTCGCATCCCGGATTGGTCCAATAGATCGATGGTTCGAGAAAAACGTTGGGCCGCCGGAATGCCAGGCCGAGCCAATCGAGGACCTGCGGCCATACCGCATGCGAATAGACGAACTTAACCATCGGAAAATCCGCGGTCGGCTCATCGAACAGATACGGATCGCCGAATCGACCGACTAGCGGCCCCACGGTCGTGACGACCGGAATGCCGAGTTCGGCCGCCTTTTCATACAGTGGATAGAGCTGCCTGTCGTTGGGAAGGATACGCGCGGTGAAGGGATCAATCGAGATTCCCTTCATGCCAAGGTCCCGCACGGCTCTTTCGATCTCTGCGACCGCCCGATCGCCGGACGAGACGTCGATGCCCGCAAAGCCGATGAGCACGTCCGAATACCGCTTCACGCAATCGGCGATATAGTCGTTGCTCGTCCCGAACGCGACACCCTGATCCGACACAACCTGCCGTCCGGTGACCACCGCCCGCGTCACGCCGGCATCGCGCAGATCGGCCATGAAATCGGCGAGCTCGACCTTGGGAGGCGGGGGGCAGCCCCAGCGTTTCCACAGGAATTCACGCCCCGGCTGATCGTAGAGCGACATAATTTCCCTGGTATTCGGGCGCGCCCGAAAATCGATCAAACCCATGATACTCTTCTCCCTTCGAATGAGTGCGCCCGACCGCTCAGACGAGCGTCCGTTCGGCGTCCTTTGAATAGGTGACCAGATCCTCGAAGCGGCCGGCGCGCACCTTGCGCGGCCAGAAAGGATCAGCCAGAAGCGCCCGGCCAATCGCGACCAGGTCGAATTCGCCGCGAGCCAGCATGCCGTTCAGCGTTTCCAGACGGCTTTCGTCGATCGCGGTATCGATCCCCGTTCTGCTGACCAGAAATTCCTGGTTCAGTCCGACAGAGCCCACGGTGATCACGGTCACGCCCGTCAGCTTCTTGGTCCACCCGGCCAGATTGAGCGTTTCGCCTGCAAATTCAGGCTCCCAGAAACGCCGCGACGAGCAATGGAAGATGGTCACGCCGGCATCGACCATGCGCGTCAGAAATGCGGAGAGGTCCGCGGAGTTTGCAAAGATCCGGGCATCGTAATCCTGCTGTTTCCACTGCGAGAAGCGCAGACCGATCGGGAAGCCGGGGCCCACCCGCCGCCGGCACTCGGCCACGATCGCTTCGGCGAGCAAATAGCGGTCGGCGCCATGGGCATCCTCGCGCAGATTCACCTCTGGCCAGAAGAACTGGTCGACGAGATAGCCATGGGCAAAGTGGAGTTCGATGCCGTCGCAGCCCAGCCGCTTCGCATCCTCTGCCCCCTGGCCATAAGCCGTTACAAGCCGTTCGATGTCCGCGTCGGTCATGGCGCGTCCCACCGCCTGTCCGGGCGCGAACAACCCGGAAGGCGAAATGGCCTCGATTTCGGGATTGGCACTCAGTTCGGACTGCCGCGCAGCCCCGGTATGCCAGAGCTGCGGGAAGAACGCGCTGCCGGCAGCATGGACCGTATCAACGATCCGCTGCCAGCCGCCGAGCGGCTCTTCTCCATGGAATCGCGGGATTCGGGGGCTCGTGATCGCGGCAGGCTCGTCGATCGCCGTCCCCTCCGAAATGATGAGCCCCGCTCCGCCCTCCGCCCGTCGGCGATAATATTGCACCACATCGTCGCCGGGCACGCCATCGGGGCTGAAGCACCGCGTCATGGGGGCCATGACGATCCTGTTGGGCAGATCGAGTCCTTGCGAACGAAAGGGCTCAAAAAGATGGTCGGGAATCATACAAAATCCTCGGTTCAATCAAGTTCAAGCTCTTGAACGATGGTTCGGCGGGCCAACCAAAAGCCTATCCCGGCAACCAGATTCGCCGGCGCGGTCAGGAGAAGCGCCCAGCGCAACCCTTCTGCACTCCCGAGCGATGCCGCGAAGAGGTCGGAGAATATGCCGATGAGCAGCGGCCCGAGTCCAAGGCCCGTCAGTGTCAGGATGAAAAGCAGGATCGCCGCGGCCGTCGCGCGCGTTCCGGGCGAAACCAGCGTCTGAACCGCCGCGAAGGACGGGCCGAATATCAGGCTCGACAGGAAGACGGGAAGGATCAGAAGGCCGGCGGCGGTCGTGAAATCAGGCGCCAGCATCACCAGGACGAAGGCCGGGGAGGCCAGCATGAGAGCGATGGCCGGGACGGAGCAATAGCTGCGCAGATCGTTCCGGGCGAGACGGTCGGTGATCAATCCGCCGGTGATGACGCCGGCCACGCCGCTAAGTCCCTTTACCAGACCAAGGCTGAGACCGACCAGCACGAGCGGCCCCGTGCCGGTCGGGGCCAAGGCCGCAATTTCCTCCCCATGGACACGGAGAAAGAAGGAACTCCAGAATGCGCCTTGGCCATAGGTTGCGACGGATGTTGCAGCACCTGCAAGGCATATCCACCAGAAAGTGCGCTTGGACCTCAATTCGATCCACGCCTCTCTGATCCCCGCCTTCGGCCCGGCCTTGAGCGAACGAAGGTCCCGCGGTTCCTTGACCGTCGCCATCAGAACGGCGGCGAGGAGAATGCCGGGAACCGCCGCGACGAAGAAAGCCATTCGCCAGCCGAACGCATCGGCGACGATTGCGCCGAGGCCGAGGCCCAGCAGCGTGCCGATCGGACTGCCCAGCGAAAAATAGGCGAGGGCGGACGCGCGGTTCTGGGGCGTCGTGAAATCGGCAATCAGCGAATGAGAGGGAGGCCCGCCACCCGCTTCGCCGCATCCGACGCCGATGCGCGCGAGCAGTAACTGAACAAACGAGCTGGCGAGGCCGCACAGCGCGGTGAAGGCGCTCCATGCGAGCAGCGAAATCCCGATGATGACCGGCCGGTTGGAGCGATCGGCCAGTCGCGCGATCGGCAATCCCAATACCGAATAGAAGAGTGCGAAACTCAGCCCGGTCAGCATTCCCAGTTGCCAGTCGGCGAGCTGCAGGTCCTGCTTGATGGGCTCGACCAGAATGTTGATGATCTGGCGATCCAGGAAATTGAGCGTCGAGACGACTAGCAGCAATGTCAGAATATAGCGGCGGTAGGATGGCGAAACGCTCGCGGTTCCGCCTTCGCCGCCTGATCCCTGGGCGGTGCCCGTTGCACGAGACATGGTCGCTCCTCTGCCATCTCAGCCATGCCTCTTGTGGGAAGGCTTGCGGACATCGTGGCGCAATTCGGTCGGCAAGTCGTAGTCCAAATCGCCTTGCGCCCCAATTTTACGAATGTGATTTTGGGGCCGGGCCCGGCGCCCGATTTGGAGCCGGCCGAGGTTGCTGCTCTACAAGCCGGAATGACTGCGGCATGGCCGCCCTGAAATCGAGTGGAGGATGAAGATGGCCGGAATCGAAACCCTTTCCTGGGAACCGCTGTTCGCGATGCGGCTGGATGTCGCCTATGATCGGGCGCAGCCCGTCGGCGGTGAGAACAAGCGGGGCATCTTCCCGGTCGTCGGAGGCACCTTCGAAGGCCCCAGAATGCGAGGCCGCGTTCTCGACGGGGGCGCCGACTGGGTATCCTGGCGCAGCGACGGAACGATGCTGATCGACGTGCGCACGGCCCTGGAGACCGACGACGGCGCCCTGATCTCGATGCAATATACCGGGCTGTCGACACCGACCTCGCCAGAAGCCGCCGCGCGCTTCGCCCGCCGCGAACCCGGCCCTTACGAAGACCTCTATCTGCACACGACGCCGCGGTTCGAAACCGCACATGAAAAATATGAATGGCTGAACCGCGTGATCGCCGTCTCGAACGGCATGCGCACCGACGACGGCCCATTGTACCACGTCTTCGCCATCAAATGAGCCCGGCGCCGCGCGGCGCTGCCACATTTTTCCGGTCCCTCCGCAGGCGGCCGAAGCAGAGAGAACATCGACATGGAACGAGTGGAGGGGAAGGTCGCCTTCATCACCGGCGGCGCCAGCGGCATCGGCTTCGGCATGGCGCAGGCCTTCGGCGAAGCGGGGATGAAGCTGGTCATCGCCGACGTCAATGCCGAGCGGCGGGAGACGGCGGTCGGCGCCTTGTCGGAAAGCGGTTTCGCCTGCCACGGCGTCGACCTCGACGTGCGCTCTGCAACATCATGGAAAGCCGCGGCCGACGATGCCGAAGCCCGATTCGGGGCAGTCGACATCCTCTGCAACAATGCCGGCGTCGGACAGGGACGACGGACCGATGGAACGCGGCTACTTCTAGAAGCAACCGACGAAGAGCTTTTCCGGCTTGTCTTCGACATCAATGTCGCGGGGGCGTTTCTGGGCGTCCGCACGATGGTTCCGCGCATCGTCGCACGGGGGGCGGCGGGGCACATCGTGAATACGGGATCGATGGCGGGACTGATCGCCCCGCCCGGCCTCGCGACCTACAGCGCCTCCAAATATGCGGTGACGGCGCTGTCCGAGTCGCTGCGTGCAGAGCTTGCGGCTCGCAATATCGGCGTTTCGCTTCTATGTCCCGGCGGCGTCCAGAGCAGCCTCGACACCACGTCCGCCGAGCGCCGCAACGAGCAATTGGGCTCCGGTTTCGATCGCGAGGCAGGTTTTCTGTCGAACCGGCCGATCAATCCGGAGATGATGGAGCCGGTCTCGGTCGGTCGTCGCGTTCTGCGCGCCATCCGCGACAATGATTTCTACATCTTCTCGCATCCCGAATATGCCGGCCTTATCGAAGAACGCTATGCGGCGATACGGCGCGACATCGGATCGTCGGCTCAGGACGGGTATGTCGATCCGGACTGGCTGCTCGCCGCTTCGCGCAACCCCGCCTATTCCGAGGATGACCGCAGCGCCGCGACTGCTGGTCTCCGCTAGAAGGTCGATTCACCGATGAACGAACTCGACAAGATGCTCATCGAGCGCGAATGCCACAGACTGATGGTCGATTATAATATCTATAACGACACACTCGACATCGAGGCGTTCCTGACGCTGTGGACCGAGGATTGCGTCTTTTCGCGCGTCGTTCCCGAACCCGTGTTCGAGGTGTCCGGCCATGACGGTCTGCGCGCGGCGATGGATCAGATCATCGTCCACTCCGACAGGCTGCGCCGGCATCTGCTCGTCAATCCCAGGATCATCGTCCATGGTCCCGACCGTGCGGAAGGCTTCTGCATCGGCCTGGCGATCTATGGCCCGGCGGGCGACCGTTCGCTTCCGGTCGCCATGGGAGGGGTCGAGCTTGTCGGCGAATATCGCGACCAATATCGACGCACGCCCGAAGGGTGGAAGATCGCGCGTCGGGAATTGACGCGCGTGATCGATCTGGACGCCCGATAGCGTCGCCGGCCTCTGCCGGCCGGCCCATCCCCTTTCCATCCGCTCAGGGCTCGCCGCCGCGGGCCGCAGGAGATTCCATGGCCGGATCCTCGCCCTATCCCATGGCATGCGACCTTTACGGCGACATCATCGACCGCCCGGGCCACACGTGGCGGAGCCTGTTGCCGGGGCTCGTCGTCGTCTGCATGGCGACGCTCGCGGCCGGATTCATCGCCGACCGTTATGCCATGCCGCTGACGCTGACGGCGTTGCTGACCGGCCTTGCCCTGAACTTCCTGTCTGCCGACGAGCGGCTCGACGCGGGGCTGGCCTTCGCATCGCAATATCTGCTCCGCGCCGGCATCGTGCTCGTCGGGCTCAGGATCACTTTCGGCCAGATCGCCGACCTGGGTCCGGGCGTCCTGATCGCGACGATGATCGTCATGGCGTCGGTGATGCTGGTCGCCGTGGGGATCAGCCGCCTGCTCGGCTTTGGCAACGGCTTCGGGGTGCTCGCCGGCGGCGCGGTCGGAATCTGCGGCGCGTCGGCGGCGATGGCGATCGCATCCACCCTTGGCGAACGGCGGATCAGCCAGGCGCAGCTCACGCTGGTGCTGGTGGGGGTGTCGGGCATGAGCGCCATCGCGATGATCGCCTATCCCATCCTGCTGCACAAACTTTCGTTCGGCGACATCGACGCCGGTTTCGTGCTCGGCGCCGCCATCCACGACGTCTCGCAGGCGATCGGAGCGGGCTATTCCTTCTCCGACGCGGCCGGGCAGACGGCGGCGATCGTCAAATTGACGAGGGTGACGTTGCTCGCCCCGGTACTGGCGATCATCGCACTCTGCTTCCGGACGGAAACGGCCGGTCGACGGCGCCCCGGCGTCCCGCTTTTCGTGGTCGGCTTTTTCGTCATGGCCGGGATCAACTCGCTGGGGATCGTTCCCGGATTCGTGGGAACTCAGGCGGATCGCCTGGCCGCGGGCTTGCTGGCGGCGGCCGTGACGGCAACGGCGGTTCGTTCGCCGCTGCGGCAGTTGACCGGCAGCGGCGGCAGGCAGCTGATCGTCGTCGCCGCCGCGACGCTGACCGCCCTGGCGATCACCCTCGCCGCGGTCCGTCTGGGAGTCTGACCGGCGACGCCGCCCGTCTTAGCGATCGAGGGCGCGCCGCACGGCCGCGCGGTCCATCAGGCGCTCATAATGTGCGTTGCAATTGCGCGGCAATCGGCCGTCCAGCCGATTGACCATCCACCATTCGGCATAGAAGAGCGCCGCGTCGGCGATCGAGAATGATCCGGCGACGAACGGCCGATCCTCCAGCGCCCTGTCGAACAGGTCGAAACCCGAACGAAAAATCTCGAGCCCCCGCTCTTTCACTTGTTCGGCCTGATCCCGTTCCGGGCAGAAATTCTCGGGCCGGACGATTCGCGAAAACCCCTGCATATGCATGGTCGAAACGACATATTCGACGGCTTCGACAACACGAGCCAGACCCAGAGGATCGGCAGGCAGCAGTTGCCGTTCCGGTTTCAGGGCCGCGAGATAGGAAGCGATGGCCGGCCATTCGGTGATGACCTGACCGTCGTCGCGGATCAGCGCGGGCACCTTGCCCTTCGGATTGATCGCCAGGAATTCCGGCGTTCGCTGCTCACCGCCGGGCAGATCGACATGACGAACCTCGCAATCGATCCCCAATTCCTCGATCAGCACGAGGATTCCGAGCGAACAGCTTCCTTTTGCGTGATGAAGAATCATGACCCTATTTTCCTTTTCGATGAATTTCGCGCAGGCACACCGCCGGATCAGCCCCGGCGCTGCAATGGAACTTGCCCGTCTGCGATCCAAATCACGCATGAAATAAGCCGGCCGCGCGGCCGTCCGGCGGGCATTGGCATTTCTGCTGCGCTATCGGTCGATGGATGAACGCGGCCCTTCCCATCGCGCGCTGGAACCGATTCATCGCCCAATTCACCGAGGCGGTCGACGGGTGGAATCGGCGGCCCGATCTCGATCGGGGCGCCAGCCTCTTGTCCGACCTCGTGGCGCGCGACGATTGGCTGCCGGCGCCCTTCGCGCTCCCCGATTCACGAAGCTACCGGCAATATCTGCTGCATCTCGATCCACGGGCGCGCTTCAGCGTCGTCAGTTTCGTTTGGGCGGCCGGCCAGTCGACGCCGATCCACGATCATTGCACATGGGGGCTCGTGGGCATGCTTCGCGGGCGGGAAGCCTCGCAGGGCTTCCATCGACGGCAGGGATCGCTGGTTGCCGGCGGCACGCAGATACTGCATCCGGGGGACGTCGCGGTTCTCGACCCCGAAACCGGTGATATTCACAGGGTCAGCAACGCCGCGGAAACGGCGTCGGTCAGCATCCATGTGTATGGCGGCGACATCGGCCGCATCGAACGCCACATCTACACCATCGACGGGCAGCGACGGAGCTTCGTCTCGGACTATTCCGCGGCGCACGTTCCCGACGACTGGCCGGGGAGCCTGCCGCAATGAAATTCACGACGCCCGAAGCGATCCGTCTCGCGCTGCTATCGCAAAGGGAGATCGCCTTGTTCGACCTTCGCGGAGAGGCGGCGTTCGCGACCGGCCATCCCCTGTTCGCCGCCAACCTGCCCCTGGGCCATCTCGAACAGCGCATCCTCCTCCTCGTGCCGCGCAAGGAAACACCGGTCGTCGTCTATGATGACGGCGAAGGATATGCGGTCCCGGCTTTCGATCGTCTGACGGCGATCGGCTATACCGATGTTTCGGTCATGAAGGGCGGGCTCTCCGCGTGGAAGGGCGCCGGCTATGAATTGTTCGAAGATGTCAATTCGGCCAGCAAGGCCTTTGGGGAACTGGTCGAGGCCCGCCGCCATACCCCGTCCGTCTCCCCGCAGGACGCTCGCGCCCTAATCGAGAGCGACGCAGACCTGGTCGTTCTGGATGTGCGCCGCTTCGACGAATATCAGCGGATGAGCATTCCGCATGGGATCAGCGTTCCGGGTGCCGAACTCGTAATGCGCGCGCGGACGATCGCGCCCGACCCGGCAACGACGATCATCGTCAATTGCGCGGGGCGCACGCGCGGCCTGATCGGGACACAATCGCTGATCAACGCGGGGTTGCCGAACAGAGTGATGGCGCTTCGCAACGGCACGATCGGATGGACGCTGGCCGGGCAGGAACTGAATCACGGTCACACCGAAAGTTTCCCCGACGTCGACGAAAAGGAGCGCGAAGATGCCCGGACCGCGGCGCAGGCAGTTTCCTACCGCGCCGGAGTGAAACGCCTCTCCCCCCAACAGCTCGATGCGCTGAAGGACGATCGGTCGCGGACGCTCTATCTGTTCGACGTGCGAACCGCGGAAGAATATCGGAAGGGCCATATCGAGGGGTTCGTCAACATCGCCGGCGGGCAGCTCGTGCAGGAGACCGACATGTATGCGCCGGTGCGCGGCGCCCGCATCGTGCTGGCCGACGACATCGGGCCTCGCGCCGACATGTCCGCCTCCTGGCTCGCCCAGATGGGATGGGATGCCTATGTGCTCGAAGGCGGCTTCGACGGCGAATTGGCGACCGGCGAGCATGAAGCCCCACGCCCGCCCGCGCCCAAAGCGCCGACGATCACCGCGACCGAGTTGCACGACATGGCTGGCGATGCCGCGTGCGGTGTCGTCGATGTATCGCTCAGCACATGCTATTCGGAAGGGCATATTCCCGACGCCATGTTCGCGATGCGCAGTCGCCTGGCCGATGCGGTTGCGGCTCTCGACACGTTCGGCCGGATCGTGGTGACAAGCGAAGACGGCTATACGGCGCGCTTCGCGGCCATCGAATTGCAGCCGCTGGTGAATGCCGAGGTCCTCGCCCTCGACGGCGGCAATCGGGTCTGGCGCAGCGAGGGGCTGGCATGGGTCGCCGGAGCCGGTCAACGGCTTACCGCGGCAGACGATCGCTATCGACGACCCTATGAAGGCACCGACAACCCGGTCGAAGCGATGCAGGCCTATCTCGATTGGGAATTCGGGCTGGTGGCCCAGCTGGAGCGCGACGGCACGCACGGCTTCTTCGTCATCTGAACATGCGGCTGCCGGGCCGATCCCGGCAGCCCGCCAGAATCGCCGCCGCGATGAACGCGACGCGCCTACCGGAACGAGGCGTCGGCGAAGCGGGCCTTGTGGAAGGACGCATCCCCGAAGGCCAGCTCCAGCATCATCTGGCGTCGCAGATGATGGCTGACCACCAGTTCCTCACTCGTTCCGACACCCCCGTGCAGCTGGACGGCCTGCTGGGTGACGGCGATGCCGCACTGGGCCACGCGGACCTTTGCCGCCGCCACCAGCGCCGCATCCGATGCCGTCTGCGCATATTGGGCCGTGGCGACCATCGTCAGGGCGCGCGCCTCCTCGCAGGCGAGGCTCATGTCGACCAGCTTGTGCTGCACCGCCTGGAATGTTCCGATCGGCGCGCCGAACTGCTGGCGCGTCCGGACATAGTCCAGCGTCGCCGCAAGAGCGGCTTCCATCGAACCGACCGATTCCGCCAGCACGGCGAGAATGGCGCGATCCATCGCCAGATCGATCCGATCGGCCGCCTCCCCCACCTGTCCGACGGGGGTGGCGGAGACTCCGCGGAGCACGAGCGAGGCATGCCGATGCCCATCGACCGACCGGAATCGCCGGACGTCGAGTCCGTCCGCATCGCAGGGCACGAGAAAGAGGCCGATGCCGTCCCGGCTGCCGACGCTTCCCGACGTGCGCGCCGAAACGAGAAACCAGTCGGCGTCGGCCCCGTCCTCGACATGGATTTTCGTGCCGGACAAACGAACGCCACCGCCATCGGCGAGCGCTTCGGTGCGGATCGATGCGGGGTCGAACCCGCTATCCTCGATCAACGCGGCGGCGATGCGGATCGCGCCGGCGCCGAGTTGTTCGAGCAATACCGCGCAATGTTCGCCGCCGCCGCGCATCAGCGCCGGCGCAAGGACGCAATGGCTGGCATAAGCCTCGGTCATCAGGTGTCGGCCGATGCCTTCCATGATCGCCATGACCTCGACCGGCCCGCCGCCCAGTCCGCCCTCGCTCTCGGAAATCGGCAGCGCCAGCCATCCGAGTTCGGCCATCTTCGCCCAGCGGCGGCGACCGCCCGCGGGGCCTTCGGCCAGGCGCTTCAGGCGGTCGGCGGCGTTCCATTCCTCTTCGCCGAAACGCTCGACGCTGTCGCGCAGCATCTGCTGCTCGTCACTATAGGCGAACTGCATCGGCCCCTCCCCTTCAAAGCCCGAGCGCGCGGCGCGCGATGATGTTGCGCTGAATCTCGCTCGACCCACCATAGATGGTCGTGACACGCGAGAAGAGCGCGCCCTGAAGCGCCAGCGGCATGTCGTCGGACAGGCCGCCGTCATCGAGCGATTCGAAATGCTGCGCTTGCGGCCCGAGCGCTTCGATCCACAGGGCCATCGCCTGCTGTATGAGTTCGGACCAGCGCAACTTGACCATCGATCCGCGCGGTCCCGAATCCGCGCCCGCCGCCGCGTCGGCCATCAGGCGCAAAACCATGGATTGCACTCCCAGCGCCTCGATCTCCACCTGCGCCAGCTTCGCACGAAAGCCGGGCTGTTCGATCAACGGACCCGTGCATGTCCGCCACCGCGCGGCCGCGGCGCGCACTGCGCGCAGCGTCTGCGGCAGGAACATCGCGGTCGCAGCGGCGACCATCCGCTCGCGATCAAGCAGGACCTTGCCGTAATTCCAGCCCATGCCCTCCTCGCCGACCAGGTTCGCGGCCGGAATGCGGACATCGTCGAGGAACACCTCGTTCGTGTGATGCTTTTCGTCGAGCGTGCGGATCGGGCTGACCCTGATGCCGGGGGTGTCCATGTCGACGAGTAATAGCGAAATGCCCTGTTGCCGCCGCGTTTCGCTGGAGGTGCGCGCCAGCACGAACATGCGGGTCGAGACATGGGCATAGCTGGTCCACATCTTGTGGCCGTTCAGGATATAGGTATCGCCATCGCGTAGCGCCCGCGTGCGTAGCGCCGCCAGATCCGATCCCGCGCCCGGCTCCGAATAACCCTGGCACCACCAGTCCTCGCCGCTGATGATGCGCGGCAGATAGAAATCCTTCTGCGCCTGGCTACCATAGGTGAAAATGATCGGTCCGATCAGTTCGAGCCCCTGGTGATATTGCGAAGGTGCATCGGCGGCCGAAGCTTCCGACCAGAATATGTGGAGCTGCTGCGGCGTCCAGCCGGTACCGCCATATTCGGTCGGCCAGGTGGGCGCCCCCCAGCCGCGGTCGGCCAGGCAGCGTTGATAGGCGGTCAATGTTTCGGGCGGCAGCCGCAGTCCGGCACGCACCGTCGTTTTCCATGCGTCGGGAATGGCATTCGCGAAAAAGGCGCGGACCTCTCGTTGGAATTCCCGGTCTTCGGGGGTCAGGGCCAGATTCATCGGGCATCTCCCATCCTGCTTGGGGTGCCCATAGCCACGGCCGCCGCCGCCTGGCTCGCGGTCCGGCGGCGAGAGCGCCAATTTCGCAAATGTGATTGTCGGGGCACGCATCATGCCCTGCTTCGCTTGCGCGCCGCGGCACGCGATCAGGTCGCAGTCCGGCTTTGGAAGGAGAGAGATGATGCTCGGCGCGATGCAGGCGCACCAGCTGACGACCGCAATGCTGATCCAGCATGCCGCGACCAATCATCCGCTCCGCGAGATCGTGTCGCGCGGCGAAGACGGAAGGCTGACCCGGTCGAACTGGCAGACCGTGGAAAGCCGCGCACGCCGCGTCGCAGCGGCGCTGGCCGGCCTGGGACTTCGTCCCGGAGACCGCGTCGCGACGCTGGCGTGGAATCGCCTGCCGCACCTTGAGCTTTATTATGGGGTCAGCGCGGCCGGGATGGTGTTGCACACGGTCAATCCGCGTCTGTTTCCCGAACAGATCCGCTATATTCTTGACCATGGCGGCGCGCGGGTGCTCTGCGTCGATCCCGACCTGTTGCCACTGGTCGAACCGATGCTGGCCGACCTGCCGAAGATCGAACGGGTGATCGTCCTCGCGCCGCAGGCGGCGATACCGGCAACGACGATCACCACCCCCATCGCCTATGACGGCCTGATCGCCGAAGCGCGCCCGATCGAGCGCTGGCCGATCATCGACGAGAATTCGGCGAGCGCATTATGCTATACGTCGGGGACGACGGGGAATCCGAAAGGCGTCCTCTACAGCCATCGGTCCACGGTGCTGCATGCGATGAGCGCACTCGCGGCCGACTCCATGGCGCTCGCCGCTGCCGATTCGATCCTTGTCGTGACGCCGCTCTTTCACGTCAACGCGTGGGGAATTCCCTATTCCGCGGCGATGGCGGGCGCGAAGCTCGTCCTTCCCGGCTCGGCACTCGATCCCGTCTCGCTTCACGATCTGATGCGCGACGAGGGCGTCACCTTCTCGCTCGGCGTCCCGACGGTCTGGCTGGCCCTTCTCGATCATCTGCGCCGCGAGCGATCGAGCGACGAGCGGGCGGCCCTCAGGCTCAACCGGGTGTTCACTGGCGGCGCCGCGACACCCCGTGCATTGATCGAACAATTCCGCACGCTTCTGGACGTCGAGACGATACAGGCGTGGGGGATGACCGAGACGAGCCCCGTCGCCACCGTCTGCCGTCCGCTGGCTCATCATGCAGACCTGCCTTCGCACGCGCAGATCGACCTGCGCGCGCTGCAGGGGCGCGCGGTATTCGGCGTCGAACTGCGAATCGAGGACGAAGAAGGCCGCGAGCTGCCGCGAAACGGCGAGCTATCGGGTCTGCTCAAGGTGCGCGGCCCCTGGGTGCTCAACGCCTATCACGGTCAGGCATCGGGAAGCGCCGTCGATGCCGACGGCTGGTTCGATACCGGCGACGTCGCCCGGATCGACGCCGACGGCTTCCTCCAGATCACCGATCGTGCCAAGGACGTCATCAAGTCGGGCGGCGAATGGATTTCGTCCATCGACCTCGAAAATGCGGCCGTCGCGCATCCCAAGGTCGCCGAGGCGGCCGTGATAGGTGTCGCCCATCCCAAATGGCAGGAAAGGCCGCTGATGCTGATCCGGCTGCATCTCGGCGAAAACGGCGACCGGGCGGAGATTCTGGACCATCTCGCCGCGCATGTCGCGCGCTGGTGGCTTCCCGACGATATATTGTTCGTCGACGACCTGCCGCACACGGCAACGGGGAAGCTTCTCAAGACCGAATTGCGAGCGCGCCACGGCGATCATTTCGCCGATCGCGGCAATATCGATCAGGAACTGTAATGGGCTGGCGTTTCGATAGTGGTCGGTTGGTTCATCAGAACCCCTCTCCGAGAGATTCAGAATGACAGTTCGCTGCGGTTTGAAAAACTCTCACCCGCAGATTTCGATAGCGCGCGCCCTACGCCTGCAGCGCGCCCTGTGACGCGCGGCTATCGAAATAGCGGCGGACCTCTTTCCGGAATTCTTCGGTCAGGCGCGACGGGCGCGATACGTTCGACACGGCGAAGGCATATTCGTGCGTGATCGGCGGATCGAAGGGGCGCGTTACCAGTGCCGGGTCCAGATAGGGCTTCACGAGCAGCGCGTTCAGGATCGCCATGCCGTTGCCGCGCGCCGCGAGCGCGCACGCCGATCCGTGGGTGTGCGTTTCGATGGCGACCACCGGGCGCAGTCCGAAAGCCGCGAAGGCGGCATCGACCTGCGTGCGCCAATAGCGGCCGGCGCCGAGCAGGATCAGCGGATGCTGGCCGATGTCGGCGGGCGTGACGGCGGCGAGCGCTGCCAGCGGATGATCGCGGCGCATCACGCACACCGAACCGTTCGCCACAATCCGCTCGACCGCCAGGTCGCTCTCGTCGATCGGCAGCTTCACGAAGCCGCAGTCGACGTAGCGCATCGCGATCATCGTCCGCGCGGTTTCGACGCTACGCGAATCGATGTTGAATTCGACCCCCGGAAAGCGCTCGCGAAAGCGCGAGACGATGTCGGGCAGCACCCCTTCGGCAAAGCTCGGCGGCGCGACGATGCGGACGGTTCCGGCCGAATAGCCGGCGATGTCACGCACCAGGCTGTTGAAGCGGTCGAGGCTGGCAAGCGTCAGCTCGACCTCCTGCAGCAGCTTGACGCCGTCGGCGGTGGGGACCAGCTTGCCGCGGTCGCGATAGAAGAGGTCGAAGCCCACCTGCGCCTCGAGCTGCGCGATCAGGCGGCTGACCGCGGGCTGCGACAGCGAAAGTCGCTTGCCGGCGGCGGTCGCGGAGCCGGTCCGCATGATCTCGGCAAAGACGCGCAGCGCGCGGAAGCTGACATCCTTGTCGGGCTCGACGCCCGCGGGTGCCAGCGGCTTGCGCATCCTCAGCCCGCCCTTGCGGGAACGACGGGCAGCAGGAGGCGCGATCCCGCGCGCGGTCCCAGATGCACGCTGCTTTCGGCCGCGACCGGCGGCAGGCCGGGCACGCGCCAGTCGACATTGGGGTTGATGTCGAAATGCGGGAAATTGCTGCCCGCGATCTCGACGCGGATGCGATGCCCCTTCGCGAACAGGTTGCTCATCGGAAAAGAGGCGATCCGCACGCGATAGACCTTCCCGGGCTCCATCGGTTCGGGCGCCTCGAACGAATCCCGGAACCGCATCCGCAAGATGCCGTGCGCGATATTGAGCGCATAGCCGTCCGGATAGTCGGCGTTCGGCGGATAAACATCAACGATTTTGATCGTGATATCGGTGTCGGCGGCGGTCGAGCTCACGAACAGATCGGCGACCGCCTGTCCCGTCAGTTCGACGTCGGCATCGAGCGCCGGGGTTTCGAAGACGAGCAGGTCGGCCCGATCGGCGAGCGGCCGCCAGGGCGCCCGCGATCCGAAGAAGGCCGGCGCCTCGCGCTGATCGTAGCCGCCCGCCTCCATCACCGGCGCGCCCGACGCGATCGCCCCGCCGATCGTCGGCACCGGATGACGGGGATCGTGGACGAAGCTGCACCGGCCCGGCGCGGCCGGAGGCTGTGCGCGGAGGCCGCCGTCGGGATGCAGGTGGAAGGGGGTCATCGCCATGTCGGGTGGCGGCCACGCCGGCGCGGTGCGCCAGCGCCCGCCGTGGTCGAGCCGCCCGCTCGGCAGCCGCCGTCCCGACCCCCCACCCATGGTGAAGAGATAGACGGGTTCGGGCAGCGGATCGGCGCCCTCCCGCTTCAGGTGGCGGTCGAACCAGCGCCGGCGCAGCGCGACATAGTCGCCGAACAGATGATCGAGCGTCGATTGCGGGCCGAAATCAGCATCGCCGGACCAGGTGAGCGAGCGCTTGCCGTGGGTCCACGGCCCCATGATCAGCTTCACCGGGCCGCGCTTGCGCTGCGACAGCCCGACGAAATTCTCGACCGCGGTCAGCGCATAGGGATCGTACCAGCTCGACATATGCACCATCGGCACGTCGGCGAAGGCGTCGTACCAGCCGCGGGCATAGATGCCGCGCTGTTTCCAGAAGTCGGAGAATCCCTCCTCGTTCCACTGTTCGAGGATGAAATCCTCATATTCGGGGGCGGCGCTGATCGGCGAATGGCCGGGCCGCCATTTCTCGACCCCGATCCACCGGCGGATGTCGACGGCCTCGAGCGCCGCGCGGCGCGCGGGATCAGCCATCGTCTCGGGCGCGAGCTGCGCATGTTTCAGCGCCCAGGTGAGCTGCTTGAGCTCATAGGCGCCGCCCTGACGGATGCCGCTGTGATAGGCGCTCGAAAAACCGCCCGAATCGAGGAACATCGCGGCGAGACCGGGCGGGTCGAGCGTCGCGAGCGCCGCCTGGACATGCGCGCTGTAGGACAGGCCGAGCGTGCCGATCCGGCCGTTGCACCACGGCTGGCGCATGATCCAGGCGAGCGTGTCGGCGCCGTCCTCCGCCTCCGACAGATATTTGCGGAACATGCCTTCGGAGGCATAGCGGCCGCGGCAGTCCTGAAGCACGAAGGCATAGCCGTTCGCCGCGAATATCCGCGCGATCTCCGGCTTCGAAAGCGGCACTTCGTCGGCGACGGAGAAGTCGGCATGGTTGGTGCCGCGCTTGTCATAGGGGGTGCGTTCGAGCAGCACCGGTAGCGGGATGTCTGCTGCGCCCTCGGGAAGATAGACGTCGGTGGCAAGACGGACGCCATCACGCATCGGCACCATGACGTTCGGAATGAGGACGCCGGTCACGGAAGCGGCATCGCATAAGTGGCCGGAGCGCCCGGCCCGACCGGCAGTTCGAGGCCGGTCCACAGGCCGACGAGACACAGGCCCGTCAGCCCGATGGCGATCGAGAAGGGCAGCATCAGCGCGATCAGCGACCCGACACCGAAATCGGCGCGCCAGCGCTGGGCGAGGACCAGCACCAGCACGAAGTTCGACGCGACGGGGGTGACGATGTTGAAGATCGAATCGCCCATCCGGTATGCCGCGGTCGTCATCTCGGGCGAGACGCCGAGCAGCATCAGCATCGGCACGACGATCGGCGCCATCGCGCTCCACTTCGCCGACGCCGACCCGATGACGAGGTCGAACACCGACGACATCAGCAGCAGCAGGATCAGCATCACCGGCGTCGCGAGCTGCTGCGCGCGCAGCCAGTCGGCGCCGTTGATCGCCATCACCGGGCCGAGGTTCGACCAGGCGAACATCGCGATGAAATGGGCGGCGAAGAAGGCGATGACGAGGAACGGGGTCATCGTCGCGAGCCCCTCGGTCATCATCTTCACGACGTCGCGGTGCGAGCGGACCGTGCCGACCGCGGCGCCATAGATCCAGCCGCAGACGAGGAAGAGCAGCATGAAGCCCGCGACGAGCGAGGAATAGAAGGGTTCGAGGCGCGCGGGCCCCGTCGCGCCCGCGTCGATCAGCGGGCTATAACCGGGCCACAGCGCCAGCACCGCGAAGGCAAGGGCGATGACGAGCGCCGCGATCCCGGCGCGGCGCAGGCCCTTTCGCTGGCTGGCGGGGTCGGCGATATCCTCCATGTCGCCTTCGGGCGGCGGATCGGTCCAGACGCCGAGCCGCGGTTCGACGATGCGGTCGTTCACCAGCCAGGTGATCGGGATCAGGATCAGGCCGAGCGCCGCGGTGAAATACCAGTTGCCGAGCGGATTGAGCATCGGGGCGGGGCCCAGCAGCGCCGCCGCCGATTTGGTGATCCCCAGCATCAGCACGTCGAACTGTCCGGGCAGCAGATTGGCGGCGAAGGCGCCCGAAATGCCGGCATAGGCGATCGCGATGCCCGCGAACGGATGCCGACCCGCCGCCGCGAAGATGATCGCCGCGAGCGGGATCAGCACGACATAGGCCGCGTCGGCCGCCTGATGCGACAACAGGCCGATCAGGAAGATGGCTGGGCTGAGGAAGCGGTTCGACACGCCCCGCATCGCGCGCGTCATCAGCGCGGTGAACAGCCCCGACCGCTCGGCGACCGCCGCGCCGAGCATGACGACCAGGATCAGCCCCAACGGCGGGAAATCCGCCATCGTCTCGGGCATCAGGGTCAGCAGCTTGCGGACATTTTCGGCCGAAAGCAGGCTACTGGCGGTCAGGGTCGCGCCCGTGACCGGGTGGACCGCACTCCAGCCCAGCTGTGCCGCCGCGACCGACACCGCGACGAGCAGCGCGATCAGGCCGAGGAAGATGAAGACCGGGTCGGGAAGGGCATTGCCCCAGCGCTCGACCCGGTCGAGCCATTTCTGCGTCTTGCTGTTCGCTGGCATCGCCGACCCGCCCCGCAATCCCGTTTCGGTGGCCGCGCCGGGGTGCCGGCGCGGCCGTCCGATCACATCTTCACCGAGAAGCTGGCGTAGAGGAAGCGGCCACGCGCGTCATAGGTATAGATGTCGTAGTTGATCGGCGCATTGGCGTAGGAAGCCGGCGGCGCCTTGTCGAACAGGTTGTTGACCCCCAGGCTGAACCGCGCCGCGTCGTCGGCGATGGCGAAGCCGATTTCGAGGTCGGTGTAGATGATCGACCGCGTCCGCGCATCCTTCACCGCATTCACGACGTCGGTGGTCGGACCGATGTAGCGCGCGCGCAGCGTCGCGTCGGCGGTGTCGCCGGTCCAGCCGAGCGACGCCTGTCCCTTCCAGTGCGGATAGGTCGCGCGCGGCGAATCGCCGCGCCCCGCGCGTTCGTCGACGATCGGGGCGCCGCCCGCCGGATTGGGCGCAGTCGTCTTGAACGAATGGAGCCAGGAGGCGTCGACCACCGCCGAGATGCGCCCGATGCCGGTGCTGAAATCGTAGCGCAGCGTCGCATCGACCCCGTCGGTGGTGATCGAGTTGAGGTTCTGCGCCCCCTGCAGCAGTTCGAGGATCGCGCCGGTTCCCGCGTCGCGGCTGACGAGGTCGCAGAAGACGCCGCCGCGCACCGCGCAGAGCTGCATGATCTGGGTCGGCGTCTGCGACGCGATCGCATCCTTGATCTTGATCTTGTAGTAATCGACCGTCAGCGACAGCCCGCGCACGCCGCGCGGCGAGATGGCGATCCCGGCACTGAACGTATCGGCGGTTTCGGGCTTCAGGCTGGTGTTGCCGCTGATGACGCCGGGGATCAGACCGTTGAGATTATAGTTGATCTGGTTGTAGCCCGCCGGCACGCCCGCGCAGCCGGGCAGCCCCGGATTGGCCGCCGCGCCGCCGTTGCAGGGATCGTTGCCCTGAAAGCTCGTCTGGCGCGCGCCCTGATAGAGTTCGAGGATCGACGGCGCGCGGAAGCCCTGCGAATAGGTGCCGCGGAACAGGATGTCCTCGATCGGGCGATAGCCGACGCCGGCCTTCAGCGTCACCTTGTTGCCGACGGTCGAATAGTCCGAATAGCGGCCGGCCAGGCTCAGCTCGAGGCTTTCGGCGAAGGGCTGGTCGCGGAAGATCGGCACGTTGAGCTCGGCATAGGCCTCGTGCAGGTCGTAGCTGCCGACCGTCGCGGTGCGCGTCTGCGAGGTGGTCGTCGCATATTGCGACGCCAGGAAACGCGACGCGGCGTTGACGTAGGCGTCGGGGGCGTCGAAGCCGCGGTTCTGGCGATATTCGTAGCCGACCGCGAGCGCGACGGGCCCTGCCGGCAGGTCGAACAGGTTGCCGGTGACGTTGAAGGCGGCGTTGTAGAGTTCGGTGCGATTATACTCGCGCGTCGTGTAGCGGATATAGGCCGCCTGCGCCTCGGTCATCGGGGCGAACAGGTTGATCGGCACGCAGCCCGCCGTCGCGGCGCAGGTCGCGGGCGAGCCGAGGCCGAGGAACAGATTGTCGTAGTTGATGCCGTTCTCCGCCATCGTGTGGATGCTGTTCTTCGCATAGGAACCGAAGACGTCCCAGCGCCATTCACCGCCGCCGATCGTGACGCTGCCGTCGACGCCGACCGACAGGCGGATCGTTTCGACATCCTGCACATTGTTGCGGTTGCCGACGTCGGTCATCACCTTGCGGATGCGCCACGCGCTGTTGGCGCCGAAGGCGAGCGCATTGGCGGCCGGAACGCCGTTGGCGGTGCCGAAGGGATTATACGCCTGATTGTTCGGAATCGCGAAGCCGCGCACCGTTCCCGCGGTGCCGCCGACGTCGAGCAGGACGGGCGAGAAAAGCTGGTTCGACTTGCGCCGGTTGTAGACGCCGTCGATCCGGATCGTGACGTCGTCGGCCAGTTCATAGTCGAAGCGGCCATAGACGCCGTAGCGTTCCGACGGCCCCGCCGAATAGATGCCCTGCGCCTGCGTGTTGTATGCGTCGCCCGGCAGCGCGCCGACGTGAAAGGCGTTGTCGGCCAGATTGCCCGCGCCGATCGTCGCGCCCGGATTGAGCACGATCGGGTTCGCCGAGCTGGCGAAGCCCGCCGCGGTGCCGAAATAGCCGTTGTTCGCGAGGCCCGGCAGGATGAACAGGCCGTTGGGGTTGGTGCCGACCGCGGTCTGCGGCACCAGCGTCCGCGTCGTCAGTTGGCGCGCGTCGGTGCGGATCGCGTGCGTTCGCGAATAGCTGCCCGACAGGATGATCGAGGCGCGGTCCCAGGTCTTGCCGACCGTCAGCTTGCCCCCCAGTTCGGCGCCGTCGCCATGGCTGGTGATTCCGGCGCGGACCGACCCGCGCAACCCGTCGAACGGCTGCACCGTCTTGATGTTGACGACGCCTGCGATCGCGTCGGCGCCATAGATCGCCGAGGCGCCGTCCTTCAGTATCTCGATACCGTCGATCATCCCCTGCGGCATGGTGTTGAGATCGACGAAGTCGCGGAATCCGCGCTGGCCGACGCCGTCGACCCAGCGATGGCCGTCGACGAGCACGAGGACGCGATTGCCGCTGCCCTCCGCACCGCCCAGATAGCGCAGGTTGATCGAGCTTGCGCCGTAGGAGGTGCCCTGCGTGCCGTTCGAATTGAGGCTGACCCCCGCCGATGGCAGCTTCTGGAGCAGGTCGCCGATCGACGAGGTGCCCGACTTGATGATGTCCTCCGACGTCAGCGTCAGGATCGGCCCGACCGAATCGGCATCCTTGCGCCCGATGCGCGACCCGGTGACGATGATGTCGCCGCCGCCCGACGCCGTGGCCGCTTCATCGCCCGATGCCTGCGCCTGCGCGAGCGTCGGCCAGGCCAGGGCGCCGAGGCTGATTCCAGCGGCAGCGACCAGTTTGGCCAGATGACGGCGCCGAGCGAAGCGAGCGGATGCGATGATCATGATGTCCCCCAAGTTTGTGATTCGCGCATCGGCTTAGGAGGAAGCGCGGCGGCGAAAAATATTATGACGCTCGCGGATGCAGTCATAACGAAAGCGCATGAGATTGCCCCGATCCAAACAATCTTTGTATGGCTGATATCAAAGGGGGATGAGTCATGGGGTCGACCGGTTTCGATACGCCAACGCGGCGGCTGCTGCTGAAGGCCGGTTTTCCCCTGATATTCCTGCCGGTCGTGGCGGGAGCCGGGCGTCGCCCGCTGCGCATCAGCCTGCTCGGCCAATCGCTGATCAAGACCGATCTGCGTCGGATCGGCTGGCAGGGCCTGGGCGAATTCCGGCGGATACTGGCGGGACGCGACCTCGTCTTCACCGACCTCGAAACGGTGATCGGCGGACCGCTGGCCGGCCGGTCGACGCGCCCGGCGGACAGCGAGGTGCTCCATGTCGCCGAACCGGAGGTGATCGACTGCCTGCAGGCGATCGGCGTCAATATCGTCGCGACGTCGAACAACCATGCCTGGGACCTCGACACCGGCGGCATCGTGTCGACGATCGAGGCGTTGCGGGCGCGCGGGCTGGCCTTTGCCGGGACGGGCCGCGACCTGGCGCAGGCCAGCGCGCCGGGCGTCGCGGGGCGGGTCGCGCTGGTCGCGGCGGCGGCGGGCGCGATCCGCGACGGCGCCGCCGCGACCGCGACGCGGCCGGGCGTCAACGAGCTGCGGCGCGAACCGGACGGGGCGCTGGTCGCGGCCGACGTCGAACGCTATCTCGGCGCCATCCGCTTCGCCGCGACCGGCGGCGCGACGGTGATCGCCTATCTTCACAATCATTATTGGGAGCCGCGCAAGTCGGACACGCCGGCGTGGCAGCGCGATCTGGCGCGGCGCGCCGTCGACGCGGGCGCCGCGACCTTCGTCGCGCACGGCGTTCCCGAACTGCAAGGCATGGAATTTCATCGCGGCGCGCCGCTGTTCCACGGGCTGTCGTCCTTCATATTCCAGTCCGAAAAGCCCGACGGCGCCTATGGTCCCGAGGCGTGGCAATCGGCGATCGCCGAACTCGACCTTGTCGACGGCCGGGTCGCGGCGACGCGGCTGGTCCCGGTCCAGCTCGACGCCCGGGGGCTCGTCCACGAGGGGCGGCGCGTGCGGGGCAGTCCCCGGCTGGCATCCGCCGCGTCGGCGCGGTCCGTCGCCGAGCGGCTGGAGGCGCTCAGCGACCGGCTCGGCGCATCGGCACGCTTCGGGCCGCCCCAGCAGTCGCGCCGCGGCGGCTGGACCGTCAAGGTCGATCCGTCCTAGCGCGCACCGCGCTCAGGCAGCGGGGGGCGGAAAGACAGGCGCCTTGCTGACCATCGCGGGCAGCGGCCGGCCCATCACGCCGGTGAACCAGCCCGCCGCCTCGACCGCTCCCGGCAGCGCGAGCCCGGTCGCGACGCCGCTGCGTTCGAGCATATAGGCGACATCCTCGGTCGCGACATTGCCCGCCGCGCCCGGCGCGAAGGGGCAGCCGCCGAGTCCGCCGAGCGCCGCGTCGACGCTCGCCGCGCCCTCGCCGACCGCCGCCCAGACATTGGCGAGCCCCGATCCCCGCGTATTGTGGAAATGCACGCGCACCGGCAGCGGCGCGATCGCCTCGCGCACCCGACCCACCAGTTCGGCGACCTGCGCCGGGACGCCGACGCCGATCGTGTCGGCGAGCGCGACCTCGCGCGGCGCCGCGTCGGCGGCGCGCTTCGCCATCTCGACGACGCGCGCCGCGGCGATCTCTCCCTCGAAGGGACAGCCGAAGGCGGTCGCGATGGTGATCTGGCCGCCGCGCCCCGCCGCTTTCGCCCGCGCGACGATCTCGGTCGCCGCCGCCAGCGATTCGGCCGAACTCTGCCCCTGATTGCGGATTCCGAACGTATCGCTCGTCACGCACACCGCGCCCAGCTCGTCGATCCGCCCGGTCGCCAGTGCGCGCTCGGCGCCGCGCCGGTTGAGCACCAGCCCGATGTAGGTGACGTCGTCGCGGTCGGGGAGCAGCGCCACCAGTTCCTCGGCGTCGGCGAGCTGCGGCACCTTCTTCGGGTTGACGAAGCTCGTCACCTCGATGCGCCGCACCCCATAGGCCAGCGCGCGGCGGACGAGTTCGGCCTTGTCGGCGGTCGCGACCACCGCCGCCTCGTTCTGCAGCCCGTCGCGCGGCCCGACCTCGACCATCTCGACCTTGCGAAACCCCGTCATCGCCTGCCCTTCCGCATTCGCCATCCCATTGGCGGTTGAAAAATACATAGCACTCTAAGTATATCGAAGCCAAGGGGGGACGACGGATCGCGTCCGGCGCCCTATCATGAACCGACATCGATGCCGAAAGGAAGATCATGACTGCAACGGGGAAGAGCAAGGGGCCGCTCGACGGCATTCGCGTCGTCGAGATGGGACAGTTGATCGCGGGTCCCTTCTGCGGCCAGCTGCTCGGCGACATGGGGGCGGAGATCGTCAAGCTCGAACCCCCCGGGACCGGCGACCCGATGCGTCATTGGGGCCAGGGCGACAAGCCGAGCTGGTGGCGCGTGATCGCACGCAACAAATATTCGGTCGCCTGCGACCTGCGGTCGGACGAGGGGCAGCAGCTGGCGCGCGGCCTCGCCGCACGCGCCGACATATTGATCGAGAATTTCAAGCCCGGCACGCTCGAGAAATGGAATCTCGACCCCGCCGACCTGCGCGCCGCCAACCCGCGGCTGATCGTCGTGCGCGTGTCGGGTTACGGCCAGACCGGCCCTTATGCGGCGCGCGCCGGCTTCGGCGGCATCGGCGAGGCGATGGGCGGGTGGCGCGCCATCGTCGGCTATCCCGACCGGCCGCCCGCGCGCATGGGCGTCTCGATCGGCGACACCCTCGCCGCGACCTACGGCTGCATGGGGGCGCTCGCCGCACTCCACCACCGCGAGCGGACGGGCGAGGGACAGATCGTCGATTCGGCGCTCTACGAAGCCGTGCTGCAGGTGATGGAATCGACCGTGTCCGACTATTCGGTCAGCGGCACCCGGCGCCGGCGCACCGGATCGACCCTGCCGGGGATCGCGCCGTCGAACGTCTATCCGTGCCGCGACGGCGAATATCTGATCGGCGCCAACGGCGACGCCATCTTCGCCCGCCTCGCCGCAGCGATGGGGCGGCCCGAACTTGCGGCCGACCCGCGCTATGCGACCCATCTCGCGCGCGGCGCGCATCAGGAGGAACTCGACGCGCTGATCGCCGCATGGACCGCGACGCTGACCGTCGCCGAACTCGAAGCGAAGATGATCGAGGCGAGCGTCCCCGCCGGGCGCATCTACGACGCCGGGGAGATGATGGCCGACCCGCATTTCGCCGCGCGCGAGGCGCTGGTCACGGTGCCCGACGCCGAGTTCGGAACCGTCACCATGCAGGGCGTCTTTCCGAAGCTGTCGGCGACGCCCGGCAGCATCCGCCGCCCCGCCCCGGTCGCGGTCGGACAGGACACCGACGCGGTGCTCGAACGCTGGCTGGGGCGCGAGGGATAGGACGCCAGCGCATTGTCATCGCGAATGGAGCGAGGGATAAGGCGCCCCCAAACGACCCGTCATTGCGAGCGGCGCAGCCGCGCGGCAATCCAGAGTAGCGTAAACCGCCCTGGATTGCTTCGCTCCGCTCGCAATGACGCAAGCGGGTCCATTCAAAATCCCTACGCTCCGGAACGGCGGAACCGTCACCCGATCTCGTAGAAGACGTGCCGTACGCCGAAGCTGGTGACCTCGCCCACCCCGACCGCGAGGGTGCCGTTGAGCCAGCCGTAGGTCTCGCTCGCCGTCTCGAACACCGCGGCGATGCGCAGATAATAGCGCGACGGATCGACCGGCGGCTTCGCGGGGTCGGCGAACAGCGCCCGGACGTCGTCGGGGATCAGGCTGCGTCCCGTATAGGTCAGGTAGATGAGGTCGCCCTCGTCCGTCTTCCACACCGCGCGCGCGTCGAAAGTGCCCACCGCCGCGTCGCCGATCCGGCCCGAACGCGGCCAGTTGCCGCCGCCCGGCAGCACTTCGCCGGTGATTCGCGGCCCCAGGATGCGGCCACCGGTGACATAGCCGACGCGCTGCTCGCCAAAGGGCGACGCCCCGATCGCGATGATGCCGCCGCCGACATCGAACTCCACCGTGCACAGGTGGCGGCTTTCGAGTCCCGCCGGAACCGGTGCCTTATCCTGCTGCGTCATGCTGAATCCTCCTGCCAAAGCTATGGACAGTATAAAACCATTAGTATACTAAGGGTCAATCAGATTGACGGACCCCGGACGCTATCGGGATGCCGAAACAACGAAAAGGGAGGGTGCACATGAAGTTTCTTCATCCGATTCTGCTATCCGGCGTGGCCCTGGCCGCGATGACCGCGGGCGCGGCGCCGGCGATGGCGCAGGCCGCGGATGCCGCCGACACCGCCGCGACCGGCAGCGAGATCATCGTCACCGCACAGAAGCGCGCGCAGAATCTGCAGGATGTGCCGATCTCGATGGAAGTGGTGAGCGGCGAGCGCATCGCCGACTTCGCCGCCGCCGACTTCAAGGCGGTGCAGAATTACGTCCCGAACGTCTTCGTCCAGCAGACGAACGGCAACGACACCATCTATATCCGCGGCTTCGGCTCGCCGCCGCAGAACTTCTCGTTCGACCAGGCGGTCAGCGTCTATATGGACGGCATCTACGCGGGCAAGATGCGCCAGGCGCTCAACCCCTTCTTCGACGTCGCGCGCGTCGAGGTGATGCGCGGGCCGCAGGGTGCGCTCTATGGCAAGAACACGCCGGCGGGCGCGGTCAGCGTCGTCAGCGCCGGTCCGACCTCGTCGTTCGAGGGCGGCGTCACCGGCACCTATAATTTCGACCTCGAAGGCTATGACCTGACCGGCTATGTCTCCGGCCCGGTCAGCGACACGCTGAGCCTGCGTGTCGCGACGCGGCTCCAGAATCAGGAAGGCTATATCCGGAACGTCGCGACCGGCCGCGACGACCCGCGCAACAAGCTGCAGCTGTTCCGCGTCAGCGCGCTGTGGGAACCCAGCGACAGCTTCGACATGTCGGCGAAGCTCGAAATATCGAACTACGACCGCATCGGCGGGCTCGGCGTGTCGAGTCCCGTCAACACCAGCCAGCGCCCGAAGCTGGAGCGCTATACCGAGGAATATCCGCTCGGCCTGGAAGGTTATAGCAACCGCTCGGTGCTCGGTTCGGTCATCGCCAATCTCAAGGTCGGCGACCACACGCTGACCTCGATCACCGGCTATTCGTGGTTCAACGGCGACGTCACCAACTATTTCGACCAGCAGACGCCCGCGGGTCCGGTCGTCGAAAATTCGGTCGCCAACAAATATCCCGAGAATTTCCACCAGTTCTCGCAGGAACTCCGCCTGCTGTCGCCGACCGGCGGCACGCTCGAATATGTCGTGGGCGCCTATTACGACACTGCGCGCTACAATGTGGATCCCTTTCTCTACTACGATCTGCGCGCCTATAATCTGGTTTCGCTGAACCAACTCTATTTCCACCAGAAATCGCGCACCCTGTCGGTATTCGGTCAGGCGACCGTGCGTCCGGTCGAAGGCGTGCGGATCATCGGCAGCCTGCGCTACACCAACACGCACAAGGACGGGACGTTCAGCGGCAAGCTGCTCGACGGCCAGATGTTCCGGCCGCTGACCACGGCCAGCGGTTCGATCAGCGAAGGTCTCACCGATCCGTCGATCACGGTCCAGTACGACCTGTCGCGCGACCTGATGGTCTATGCGGTCTATGGCCGCGGGTCGAAGTCGGGCGGCTTCGTGTCGAACACCTTCGGCACCACCGACGCGACCTTCGTCTACAAGCCCGAACGCTCGCGCAACTGGGAGGCGGGCATCAAGTCGACGCTGTGGGACGGCCGCGCGACCCTGAACATGTCGGTCTACAATACCAAGTTCACCAACCTCCAGACCTCGGGCTACGACCCCGATTCCTCGTCCTACATCACCAAGAACGCGGCGTCGGCGACGGCGAAGGGCGTCGAGGCCTCGCTGCGCATCGCGCCGAGCCGCTATTTCGACATCACGGCGTCGGCCGCCTATCAGGACATCAAATATGATCGCTATCCGGACGCCCCCTGCCTGGCCGGCATGACGGGCCCGATCTGCGATCTCAGCGGGCGCCGCCTGCCCTATACGTCGAAGTTCACCGGCAACGTCGCGGTCCACGGTCGCGTCGACGTCAGCGACTACAAGCTCGACGGCACGGCGGTGCTCGGCGGCCGCTCGGGCTTCTTCGACTCCGACGACCAGAGCCCGCTCTACGGCTATCAGGGCGGCTATGCGAAGCTCGACCTGCGCCTGCAATTCGCGCCGCAGGACGACAGCTGGCACATCGCGCTGGTCGGCAAGAACCTGACCGACAAGCTGACCACCGGCAGCGCCTTCCGCCTGCCGGTCCCGATCACCACCTCGGAACGCTCGATCCTGTTCGTCGAACCGCCGCGCAACATCGCGATCGAGGCCGGAGTGAAATTCTAAAACAGGGGCCAGTCCCTGGGGTGAAGGCGGCCCCCTCCGCATCTGCGGAGGGGGCCGTTTTTCTATAGTGTGTTCGGTTTTGATCGAATCGAAACCGGCACTCCGGATTGTTGTTTTGCCGCGTTTTCCCAGTCGTCAGGCGATTCCGCCTGACTTGAAAACACTCTAGGCGGCCGGCGTTTCATGCCCCCATTGCCGCGTGACGACGCCCTGCTCGCGCCGCACTGCGACCCAGTCGCCGCCGGCAAGACCGTCGTCCTCGATCAGGTCGATCACCGCCGCAGCGATGTCTTCGGGCTGGCAGCGTTCGTTGTTGGCGAGGATCGGGGCCATCCAGTCGGCGGCGCGGTCGCCGCCGGTCGTGTGGAGGATCGGCGTGTCGGTGAGACCGGGGAGCACCCCCATGACCCGGACGTTCCAGTCGGCCTTCAGCGCCGCGCAGCAGCGCGTGAACATCATCGCCCCCGCCTTGGTCGTCGCATACATCGCATCGCGAAAGCCGGGGCCGAGCGCGACGGTCGACACGGTGTTGACGATCACCCCGCCGCCGCGCGCCCGCATCGCCCGCGCCGCGATCTGCGTCGCGACGACCAGCGAGGTCAGGTTGACGTCGACGATCCAGCCGATCCGGTCGACGGGCATTTCAGGAAAGGCGTCAGGGCCCGACACGACCCCGGCATTGTTGTGCAGGATGTCCACATCGCCCTGCGCACCGAACCACGCCTCGACCGCCGCGAGGTCGGCAAGGTCGAGTCGGTGCGGAATCGCGTGCGCGCCCAGCGCCGCGACCTGCCGCGCGCTATCCTCCAGCCCCGCGCCGTCGATGTCGACGAGCGCGATCTCCGCCGCGCCGCGCCCGGCGAGCATCAGTGCGGTCGCGCGGCCGATGCCCGACGCCGCCCCGGTGACGATCGCGCGTTTTCCCTTGATGTCCATGATATCTCTCCCGCTGCCGCGCCCGGTCGACCGTAAAGCGCGTTGACAGATAAACTTAAATACCTAAGCATTCCGGCGAAGCAAGAATCACGTTTCGGGGAGAGCCATGACGCAAGCCACCGCGCTGGAAGCAGGCGCCGCGCCGCCCGATCGCGGCCTCGGCCTTCGCCGGACCGTCGCGCTCGCGATGCTGTTCCTCGTCGGGACGATCAACTTCCTCGACCGCCAGCTCCTCTCTGTGCTCGTCGAGCCGATCCGTGCCGAGATGCAGTTCAGCGACACCCAGTTCGGGCTGCTCACCGGCCTTGCCTTCGCGCTCTTCTATGCCGCGATGGGCGTGCCGGTGGCGATGATCGCCGACCGCTGGAACCGCGTGAAGCTGGTCGGCATCGCCTGCGTGATATGGAGCGTCTTCACCGCCGCGTGCGGCATGGTGTCGAATTTCTGGCAACTGGCGGTGATGCGCTTCGGCGTCGGCACCGGAGAGGCGGGCGGGACCGCGCCGTCGCTGTCGGTGCTCGCCGACTATTATCCGCCGGCGCAGCGGCCGTTCGTGTCGGGCCTCTTCACCCTCAACGGGCCGTTCGGGGTCTTTCTCGGCACGGCCTTCGGCGCGTGGGCGGCCGCGCACATCGGCTGGCGCCAGGCCTTTTTCGCGGTCGGGCTCGTCGGGCTCGTCGTCGCCCCGCTGCTCGTCTGGCTGGTGCGCGAGCCGCCGCGCGGGCAGATGGACGCGCCGGCGCGCGTGCCGGCGGGCGCCGGGATGGCCGCCGACGCCAGCCCGACCTTCGCCCAATGCTTCGCTGCCTTCGTCCGCCGCCCCTCGCTGCGGATGGTGCTGGTCGGCAGCGGGCTCGCGGCCTTCGTCAGCTATGGCATGCTCAACTGGATTCCCGCCTTCCTGATGCGGACGCAGAAGATGCCGCTCGAAGCGATGGCGACCTGGTATGCGAGCGCCGCCGGGCTTACCTTCGGCATCGGCATCCTCGGCGGCGGCTGGCTGGTCAGCCGCTTCGCGCGCCGCTCGACACGGGCCTATGGCACGATCCCGGCGCTCGCGACGCTGATCCTCGTTCCCACGCTGGCGGCGGCGCTGCTGGTCGACGACTGGCGGCTGTCGCTGGCGCTGATGCTGCTGCCGATGGCGGCCTGCACCGTCTATGTGGCGCCCGCGCTGGCGCTGGTCCAGAACCTGACCCCGCCGGGTTCGCGCGCGACGTCGGTGGCCTTGCTGCTGCTGATGTTCAACATCGTCGGGCTGGGGCTCGGGCCGCTGTTCGTGGGCATGGTCAGCGACGCGCTGAAGGCGGCCCATGGCGACGAGAGCCTGCGCTGGGCGCTGCTGAGCATCCTGCCCTTCGCCGCCGCGGCGGGGGTCGCGCAATATGCGATGGCCCGCCACCTCGAGGGCGATTTCGCCGAGTGACCCTATTTTCAGGAAATGATCGGGAGACGATGATGGCAGAACAGGACGATATCCGGGTGATGGCCCAGCGCTTTTTCGACGCGATCGAGGCCGGCGACATAGAGACGATGAAGGCCAGCTTCACCCCCGATGCCGAGATCTGGCACAACAGCGACGAGGCGATCGTCACCCCCGAGCAGACCGCCGCGACGCTGACCGGCATGGTCGCGCGGATCAAGGACCGCGCCTATGCCGAACGCCAGCTCCACGTCTTTCCCGGCGGCTTCGTCCAGCAGCATGTGCTGAAGGGCCGGCGGGTGCACGACGACGTCGCGGTGCGGCTGCCCTGCGCGATCGTCTGCCGCGTCGAGGACGGCAAGATCGCGCGGCTCGACGAATATTTCGATTCGGCGCATGTTGCCGCATTCCGCAAATATGCCGACGCCTGAGGAGGACGCCATGCCCGTGCTGCGCCAGGTCCCCCGGTCCGAAGTGACCGACGAGACCGTCATCGCCTATTACAACCGCCTGTTCGGCGATCGCGACCCGGTCGCCGAGCCGGGCACCGCGACCGGCACACCCGGCGACTGGTGGACCGTCTATGCGCTTGCGCCCGACATCTTCAAGCATGCGGTCGACGGCTTCGCGGTCTATCGCCATCCGGCGCGCAAGATCGACCCGGTGCTGCGCGAGCTCGGCCAGACGCGCGCGGGCTGGGTGAAGGGCAGCCAGTTCGTCTTTTCGCAGCATTGCAAGTCGCTGCGCGGGCTCGGCGTGTCCGACGAGAAGATCGCCGCCATCCCGCATTGGGCGGTCGCCGACTGCTTCGACGCGCAGGAACGCGCCGTGCTCGCCTATGCCGACTGCCTCAGCCAGGCGGGCGGCCGCGTCCCGCTCGCGGTGTTCGACAAGCTCAAGAGCTTCTGGGACGACGAGCAGATCTTCGAATTCACCTACATCACCTGCCTTTACGACATGCACGCGGTGATCACCCGCGCGCTGCGCATGGAATATGACGCGCGCGAGGAGCCGATCGTCGAGATCGCGGCGCCCGAGGGCTTCAACGCCGCCGACTTCCTGAGCGCCCCGGCGCGCAAGCCCGAATGACCGGGCGAAAGGGTCGTGCGAAGGGACGCGGAGCCAATCGTCAAGTTAATTGACGGTTGGCTCCGAACATGCTAGGAATCGTGCCGAGAGGATAGCGATGCAATTCTATAATTCGGTCGGCCCCAACCCCCGCGTCGTGACCCTGTTCATGGCGGAAAAGGGGATCGACATCCCCACGGTCGAGGTCGACCTGCGCGGCGGCGAGAACCGGCGCGCGCCCTATAACAGCGCGGTGAACCCCGCCGGGCAGACCCCCGCGCTCGCACTCGATGACGGCTCGGTGCTGACCGAGATCACCGCCATCTGCGAATATCTGGAGGAGCTGTTTCCCGCGCCGCCGCTGATCGGCACCACGGCCGAGGAACGCGCACGCACGCGCATGTGGGTGCGCCGTGTCGACCTCAAGATCTGCGAGCCGCTCGCCAACGGCTTCCGCTTCGCCGAAGGGCTGCCGCTGTTCGAATCGCGGATGCGCTGCGTGCCGGAGGCGGCGCCGGGGCTGAAGGCGATCGCCCAGGACGGGCTGCGCTGGCTCGATCCGCTGATCGCCGGGCGCGACTTCATCGCCGGCGACCGGCTGAGCCTCGCCGACCTGCTGCTTTTCGCCTTTCTCGATTTCGGTGCCACGGTGGGCCAGCCGCTCGACCCCGCCTGCACCAACATCGCGCGCTGGTTCGCGGGGATGAAGGCCCGCCCCGGCGCCAACCCGAACTGACTACAGCCGATTGCACGAAGGAGACGGATCATGGCTGCAACCAACAAAGAATTCGAATTTCGCGGCGTCAACCACCTGGCGCTGGTATGCAAGGACATGGCGAAGACGGTCGAATTCTATCGCGACGTCCTCGGCATGCCGCTCGTCAAGACGCTCGACCTGCCGGGCGGGCGCGGACAGCATTTCTTCTTCGACCTCGGCAACGGCGACAGCCTCGCCTTCTTCTGGTTCCCCGAAGCGCCCGAGGCGGCGCCCGGCATCGCGGCGCCAGAGGCGCTGCCGACCCGCGGCAACTTCATGTCGGCGCACGGGTCGATGAACCACATCGCCTTCAACGTGCCCGCCGAGAAGTTCGAGGAATATCACCAGCGGCTGATCGACAAGGGTATCGACGTCACGCCGATCCTCAACCACGACAATTCGGAAACGCAGGTCGCCGACAGCTTCGACGACAGCGTCTATGTCCGCTCGATCTATTTCTTCGACCCCGACGGCGTCTGCCTCGAATTCGCGGCGTGGACGATGGCGAACGGCGAGTTCACCGACGCCGACGTCGCGCACGACCCGCGCCAGGCCGACGGCACCCGGCGCGAGGGATTCGTCCTGCGCAACAAGGCGCTGGCGGCGAACGACGCGGCGCTGGCCGGCGAGATGACGCCCGCCGAATAGTCCCGGGTCACTGGGAACCCCCTGTGGCCCGGCCGCGCGCCGGGCCCTTTTTTGGGGGAATCATCGAATGCCAAAGCGCCAAATTATCGTCCCGGCGAAAGCCGGGACCGCTGTCGCGCCGGCGTCAGCCTTTCAGGCGGTCCCGGCTTTCGCCGGGACGACGGAAATCGGTCCCCGCCACGACGCCGTCAGGGTCGGAAAGCCTTTATCCCACCGCGCGGTCGCGGCCTTCCCAATAGGGCGCGCGCAGTTCGCGGCGCAGCACCTTGCCCGACGGGTTGCGCGGCAGCGCGTCGATGATGTCGACGCTCTTCGGCGCTTTGTAGGCGGCGATGCGCTCGCGCGCCCAGGCGATGACGTCGTCGGCCGCCACCTCGGCGCCGGGCGCCGGGACGATCAGCGCCTTCACCGCCTCACCCCACTTGGCGTCGGGAACCCCGATCACCGCGACGTCGGCGACGCCGGGGCAGCCCATGATCGCGCTTTCGACCTCGGCCGGATAGACATTCTCGCCGCCCGAGACGATCATGTCCTTGATCCGGTCGTGGACGAAATAATAGCCGTCGGCGTCGCGATAGCCGACATCGCCGGTGTGCAGCCAGCCGTCGACGACCGTCTCGACAGTCGCTTCGGGCCGGTTCCAATATTCCTTCATCACGATGTCGCCGCGGATCGCGATCTCGCCGATCTCGCCGTCGCCGAGCGGCCGACCCTCGCCGTCGAGGATCGCCATCTCGGCCCCCGGCCACGGCTGGCCGCAGGAGGTCAGCTTGCCGGGCAGGTCGTGCGCCGCAGGCGACAGATAGGAACCGCCCCCCGCCGATTCGGTCATGCCGTAGAATTGCACGAAGTCGCAGCCGAAGACGGCGCGCGCGCGGCGCAGCACATCCTCGGCGATCGGCGAGGCGCCATAGGCGATCGAGCGCAGCCGCGCATAGTCGCCCGTCTCCGCCCCCGGCTGCTGCAGCATCATCTGGATCATCGCGGGCGCGAGGAAGGCGTGCGCGACGCGTTCCTCGCTCAGCATCGCGATCGCGTCGCCCGCGGCGAAATCCTTGACCAGCACCAGCCGCCCGCCCTGCGCGAGGCCGGAGAAGCTGACGTTCGTCCCCGCGACATGGAACAGCGGCATGACGATCATCACCGTCTCGTCCTCGTCATAGGCGAAGCCGTCGATCTCGGTCGCCATCTCGAGGAAGCGGCGATAGGTCCGGTTCGCCAGCACCACGCCCTTCGGCCGCCCGGTGGTGCCGCTGGTATAGAGCTGGAGCACGTCGTCGCCGAGTTGCGGCTCGTCGGCGGGCGGCGTCGCGGGCGCGTCGCCGATCCAGGCGTCGAGCGATTCGAACGCCGGATGCGCGCCATAGAGCGCGACGAGGCGCGGCGGGTTCGGCAATCCGGCGACCGCGGTGAGCGCGGTGTCGAAGAAATCCTCGCCGACGAACAGCAGCTTCGGCCCGGCATCGCCCAGGATGAATTCGATCTCGCCCGCCGCGAGCCGGCAGTTGGTCGGCGCAAGGCAGGCGCGCGCGCGCGCGGTGCCGAAGAAGAGCGGATACCAGGCGTCGTGATTCTTGGTCAGCACCGACACGCGGTCGCCCGGCGCGACCCCCGCTGCGATCAGCGCGTGCGCGACGCGGTTCGACTGCGCGTCGAGTTCGGCGAAGCGCGTCTCGCGGTCGCCGAATTTCACCGCGACGGCGTCACCGCGCTTGCGCGCCTGCGCCGCCGGTATGTCGGCCAGCGTGCGGATGGCATCCAGGTCAATCATTTCGCTCTCCCACCGTCACTTTGATCTTGAGTTAGATAGAATACTAAGTAAATATTTGACTAGTCCAAAAAGAGAGGATTTGCCTTGGTCGATCACCCCATCCTGCCGACAACCATCGTCGGAAGCTACCCCCAGCCGGACTGGTTGATCGATCGCGAGCGGCTCAAGGCCAGCCTGCCCCCGCGCGTGCGCGCCGAAACGCTGTGGCGCATCCCCGACCCGTGGCTCGCCGACGCGCAGGAAGCCGCGACGCTGATGGCGATCCGCGACCAGGAAGAGGTCGGCATCGACATCGTCGGCGACGGCGAGATGCGGCGCGAAAGCTATTCGAACCGGCTCGCGACCGCGCTGTCGGGGATCGACCGCGAACGGCACGGCACCGCGATCGACCGCACCGGCAATGCGAACCCGGTGCCGCTCGTCTCCGGCCCGATCCGCCGCGTCGCGCCTATCGAGGCGCAGGACGCCGCCTTCCTGCGCCGCCATTCGACGAAGCCGGTGAAGCTGACCCTTCCCGGTCCCTTCACCATGACCCAACAGGCCGAGAACGGCTATTATCCCGACGCGCGGTCGCTGGCGATGGACTATGCCGACGCGGTGAATGCCGAGGTGCGCGACCTGTTCGCCGCCGGGGTCGACGTCGTCCAGCTCGACGAACCCTATCTCCAGGCGCGCGCGGGCGAAGCGCAGGGCTATGCGATCGAGGCGATCAACCGCGCGCTCGACGGGGTCGAGGGCACGACCGCGCTCCACATCTGCTTCGGCTACGCGATGGTCCACCACGGCGCGGGGGCGACCGGCCCCAAGCCCAAGGCCTATGATTTCCTCGCCGAGCTCGAAGCCTCCGACATCGACGTCATCTCGATCGAGGCGGCGCAGCCGGGGCTCGACCCCGCGATCCTCGCCGAGCTGCCGTCCAAGACGATCATGTACGGCGTCCTCGACCTCTCGATCCCCGAGGTCGAGACCCCGGAGGTCGTCGCCGGCCGCATCCGCGAGGCGCTGCGCTACGTCGACGCCGACCGGCTTTGGATCGCCCCCGACTGCGGGATGAAATATCACAGCCGCGAGCATTCGCTGGCCAAGCTCAAGGCGATGGTCGACGGCGCGGCGCTGGCGCGTGCGGAACTGAAATAGCTCTGTCGTTCCCGCGAAAGCGGGAATGACAAGGCGTTATTGCGCCGCAAATCACCCGTCGACGAATTCCGTCAGCAGCGGCACCACCACCTCGGGCGCCTCGATGGTGGTCAGATGCCCCGCGCCGGGCACCACCGCCAGCCGCGCGCCGGGGATCGCGTCGGCGATCTCCTGATGATGCGCGCGGCTGGTGATGCCGTCCTTCTCGCCCCAGACTAGCAGCGTCGGCACCGCGATCTCGCCGAGCCGCGGGCGGCTGTCGATGCGCGCCATGATCGCGCGCTGCTGCGCGAGGAAGGTGTCGGCGCCGGTGTCGGCCGCCATCCGCCGCGCGATGCCGAGCAGCCGTTCGTCGCCGCGCTTCTCCTCGGGAAAAAGGATCGGGATGCGTTCCTCGACCACCTGGTCGAAGCGACCGCTTTCCACCAGGTCGATATAGCCCTGCCGTCGCGCCGTCTGCGCCGGACCGTCGGCCGAGGCGAGCGTCGACAGCAGCGCGAGCCGCGCGACGCGTTCGGGCGCGCGGCGCATCACCTCGAAGGCGACGAAGCCGCCCATCGCGTGCGCGATCAGCGCGAAGCGCGGCGGGGCGTTGTCGAGCAACCGCTGCGCAAAATCCTCGATCCGGTCGTCGCTGCGGTTGTCGGCGAGGATGACCTCGCGATCGGCCCACGCGTCGAGCAGCGGCTGCCAGACGGCGTCGGTCAGAAGCTGGCCGGTGATGAGGACGATGGGGAGAGTCATGGGTTCATTCCTGAAGCTTCGTCATTGCGAGCGGAGCGAAGCAATGACGGACAAAATCATACCACCCGATGCAGCAACGCTTCGCCCGCGCCGAGCCGGCGGATATTCTCGTGCGCGACCGACAGGCTGCGCACCAGCGTCTCGGGCGTCAGCCACGCGATATGCGGCGCGAGCACGACGTTGGGCAGCGCCAGCAGCGGATCGCCCGGCGCCACCGGCTCGCGGTCGAACACGTCGAGCCCGGCACCGCGCAGATGCCCCGAAGCGAGCGCCTCGACCAGCCGCGCGGCATCGACCAGCTCGCCGCGCGCGGTGTTCACCAGCACCGCGCCCTGCTTCATCGCCAGCGGATCGACGGCGCCGCGCGTCTCGTCGGTCAGCGGCATGTGCAGCGAGACGATGTCGGCTTCGGCGACGATGCGCTCCAGCGGCCAATAGGCGTAGGGCGCGTCGCGGCGGCTGCGCGCCGTGTAGACGACCTTCGCGCCCAGCGCCGCGAGCACCGGCGCGAGCAACTGCGCCGAATGGCCGAAACCGACCAGCCCGACCGTGCGCCCCGCCACCTCGCCGACACTGTCGAGTTCGGACGGGTCGGCGCTCCACCCCTCCCCGGCGCGCGTCCGCGCGTCGAAGAAGCAGGTGCGGCGCAGCACCGCCATCATCAGCGACAGCGCCATCTCGGCGACCGCCTGGCTGTTGGTGCCGGGCATGTTGCACACCGCGACGCCGTGGCCCTGCGCCGCGTCGAGCGCGATCGTGTTGACGCCGACCCCCAGCTTCTGGATCAGCTTCAGCTTCGGCGCCGAGGCGATGAAGTCGGGCGTGACGGGAGTCAGGACGTGAAGCAGCGCGGTGATGTCGGGCGCCACCGCGTCGAGCGGTGCCGCCTCGTCGACATGCACCACGACGCCAGGGCCGAAGACCGCGTCGACCGCGTCGCGAAATCCGGGGCTGGGGCGCGCGTGGAGGACGATCATGCCGCGACGGTCCCGATCGGCGCGGCAAAGGCACCGAAGCCCGCGAACACCGCGTCGGCGCCCATCGCCTCCTCGATCCGCAGCATCTCGTTCCACTTCGCCATGCGTTCGGACCGGGTGAAGCTGCCGACCTTGAGCTGGCCCGCGTCCCATCCGGTCGCGAGATGCGCGATGGTGACATCCTCGCTCTCGCCCGAGCGCGCCGAGACGATCGCCCCCCAGCCGCGCGCCACCGCCGCGTCGAGCGCGGCCTTCGCCTCGGTCACGGTGCCGACCTGATTGACCTTGATCAGCGCCGCGTTGCACACCGCCGCCTCGCCCGCGCGTTCGACGCGCTCCGCATTGGTGACGAGCACGTCGTCGCCGATGATCTGCACCCGGTCGCCGATCGCCGCGGTCACCGCCGCCATCGCCGTCCAGTCGTCCTGTCCCGCCGGATCCTCGATCGACAGGATCGGGTAGCGCTTCGCCCATTCGACGATCCGCGCCGCCATCTGCTCGCTCGTCAGGCGCCCGTCGTCGAGCGCGAGGCTGTAGCCCGATGCGTCGCCCAGCTCGTTCGCGGCGATGTCGAGCGAGATGAACACCTCCTCGCCCGCGCGGTGCCCGCTCGCCTCGATCGCCCTGGTCAGCGTGTCGAGCGCGTCCTCGTTTGAGTCGAAATTGGGCCACCAGCCGCCTTCGTCGGCGACCCCCGACAGCGGGCCCTTCGCCTCCATCAGCCGGCCTGCGGCGCGATAGACGTCGTCGGTGATCTCGAGCGCGCGGCGGAAACTGCCCGCCTTCGGGCACATCACCATGAAGTCCTGCACGTCGGTGCGCCGTCCCGCATGCGCGCCGCCGCCGAAGATCTGGATTTCGGGCAGCGGAATGCGCGCCGGGCGCCCGCCCGCCAGATAGCGCCAAAGCGGCTCGCGCGCATCGGCCGCGGCCGCGTGGAGCACCGCCATCGACACCGCAACCACCGCATTGGCGCCGAGCCGCGCCTTGTTCGGCGTCCCGTCGAGGTCGCACAGCGCCTTGTCGACCGCCGCCTGATCGCGCGCGTCCATGCCGGCGATCGCCCCCGCGATCTCGGCGCCGATTCCGGCGACCGCGCCATTGACGCCATAGCCTCCGAACGCCGTGCCGCCGTCGCGCAGGTCGATCGCCTCATGCGCCCCGCGCGAGGCGCCCGCCGGCGCGATCGCGCGGCCGACCGCGCCCGATTCGAGCAGGACCTCGGCCTCGACGGTGGGCCGGCCGCGCGAATCCCAGAGCTGGCGGCCGGTGACGGAGGCGATACGCGAGGTCATGCAAAAGTCCTTTTCCAGTTGGCGACGAGGGCGTCGACGGGCGCGGGATCGCGCAGCAGCGCCCGCGCCTGATCGCGCACGATGCGCTTGTGTTCGGGGTCGGTCAGATAGGGGGCGGGCGACTTGCCCTCGACGCGCGCGAGCAGCAGCGCGGCGGTCAGCCGGCCGGCGCGCAGCAGCAGCCCGTCCGGCGCTTCCCAGTCGATGCCGGCGCGATAGGCCGCGACCAGCGCCGCCGCCGCATCGCCCAGCCGCGCATCGTCCAGCCACACCGCCTTGAGCAGCAGATGCGTCGTGCAGAAGGCGAGGTCGAAGGCCGGATCGCCATAGACCGCGCATTCGGCGTCGAGGAACACCGGGCCGTCGGCGGCGACGAGGATATTCTTGGGACTGACGTCGCCATGCACCAGCGCGATCTTCGCCGCCGACAGCGCGTCGGCGAGGTCGCGCAGCACCGGCGCCAGCTCGGCGTCGTGATCGGCGACGTGCAGCAGAAAGGGATCGATGCGCAGCGCGCGGAACATCGCCTGGGTCGGAAAGGCGTCGCGGTCGGCGGCGCTGTTCGCGGTCGCGGCGTGCACCGCGGCGATCCGCGCGCCCACCATCGCCGCGAAATCCGCATCGACGCGTCCCGCGATCAGTTCGTCCTTCCACACCGGGCAATCGGGCAGGAAGCGCATCGCGAAGCCGTAGTGCGGCAGCTCGGCGAGCACCTCGGGCGCGATGCGCGGATCGACGCCGCGCGCGCGCTTCAGCCAGCGCACCTCGCTCGCGCCGCGCTCGACCGGCGCGTGCCATTCGGCGGCGACGCGGAGCTGTTCGAGCGGGCGCTTGACGACGATCGGGCCCACCGCCGTCTCGACCTTCCACACGTCGCACGACACGCCGCCGGTCAGCGGCTCGAGCGCCGGCGCCTCCGTCCCGATCAGGCCGGCGCCGCGCAGCCCTTCGACGATGTCGGCACCGGCCGTGTCCACTTACAGCTTCTCCCGGATCCACGCGCCGACGAGGTCGGCGGCATTCTGCCGCTCCTCGATCGAATCCTCGAAATAATGCGCGCCCTTGATCAGTTCGATCTGCTTGTCGGTCGATCCGAGGAAATCGAAGATCTTGCGCGCATCGCTCGGGAAGACGCCGGTGTCGGCGGTTCCCTGGACGACCAGCGCCGGGGTGTCGTGCTTGGCGAGGTGCGGCTGGCCTTGGCAGGGGGAGGTTTCGAGGCTCCACATGTTGAGCCAGGTTTTGATCGTATTCGCACGGCCGATGCTCGGCGAGCGGTTGGCGATCGCGGGGTCGCCGCGATAGCACCAGTTGGGCTTGCGGTCCGACGGGTCGATCGCCGGATCGACGCAGCGGATGTCACCCCAACAGCGGAACATCGGGAAGATGCGATCGGGAATCCCGGCGTCGTTGAGGCGCTTCAGCTCGGCCTTCGCCCAGTCGGTGATCCGCTGGTTGCGCGCGCGCTGTGCGGCGCGATATCTGGCGATGAATTCCTCCGAATAGGGCGGACCGTTGTCGGGGTTGAACGGGTCGAGCGCGGGATCGGTCAGCGTCGGGTCATTCTCGTCGATCACCGACGCGTCCATCCAGTCGGTCAGCACCTCGGGCCGGCCCTGGTGCGCGTTGAAGCTGATATAGAGGTCGCCCTTCACCAGCTGCGCGAGCGCGTCCTGCCCGGCGGAGGACAGCCGGTCGGTCAGCGTCGGCGCGATCGCCTCGGCCTGATAGGCGCCCATCAGCGAGCCGCCGCCCGAATTGCCGAGGATGACGATCTGTTCGACCCCGGCCTCTTCCTTCAGCCACTTCATCCCGACGCCGATGTCGAGCACCGCATGTTCGAGCAGGAACTGGTCCTCCATCCCGCGATAGCGCGTGTTCCAGCCGAGGAAGCCGAAGCCCTGCCGCGCGAAATAGGGCGCGATATAATGTTCGGAGAAATCGACGTTGTAATGGGTGGCGATGATCGCGACCTTCGGGCGCTTGCCCGCCTCGGTCCAGTAGATGCCCTGGCACGGATGCCCGCCGGCCTGGATGCGCGGCGCGGTCGGCGACACCCTTCCGATGAATTGCGCGTCCAGTCCTTCGATCCCGTTCGGGTCCATTAGTTTCTCTCCTGCTGGTTATATCTCACCATCGTCATCCCGGACTTGATCCGGGATGACGAAAGTGGGGAACATATCAACGGCTGACCTCGAAAGGCAGTTCATAGCCCTCCAGCCCGGCGCGGATCGCCCTCTTGTCGATCTTGCCGGTGGGGCCGAGCGGGATGGCGTCGACGAACAGCACGTCGTCGGGCATCCACCATCGGGCGATCTTGCCGTCGAGAAAGGCCTTGAGGTCGTCGGCCGAAGCCGTCGCGCCGGGTTTCAGCTCGCACAGCAGGATCGGCCGCTCGTCCCATTTCGGATGCGCGACGCCGACCACCGCGGCGTTGGCGACCGCCTCGTGCCCCATCGCGATATTCTCGATCTCGATCGAGCTGATCCACTCGCCGCCCGATTTCACCACATCCTTGGCGCGGTCGGTGATCTGCATATAGCCTTCGGCGTCGATCGTGCTGACGTCGCCGGTGTCGAAGAAGCCCTCGTCGTCGAGCACGTCGCCGCCCTCGCCGCCGAAATAGCCCGCCGCGATCGTCGGCCCCTTGATCATCAGTCGTCCGGGCGTCCGGCCGTCGTGCGGCAGGCGGTTCCCCGCATCGTCGACCAGCTTCATCTCCAGCCCGCAGAGCAGCCGGCCCTGCTTCAGCTTGTACGCCATCTGATCGGCGTCGGACTTTGCCGCGACCGACGCGTTCGGGACCGAAACGGTGCCGAGCGGCGAGGTCTCGGTCATCCCCCAGCCCTGGATGACGTCGACGCCATAATCGTCGCGGAAGGTGCGGATGATCGATTCGGGGCATGCCGAGCCGCCGATCGTCACGCGCTCCAGCGTCGTGAAGCGCTTGCCGTTCTCCTGCATATATTGCAGCAGCATCTGCCACACGGTCGGCACCGCGGCCGAATAGGTGACGCCCTCCTGCTCGATCAGGTTGTAGATCGATTCGCCGTCCATCCGCTGCCCCGGCAGCACCAGCTTCGCACCGACCGCGGGCGCCGAATAGACGACACCCCAGGCGTTGGCGTGGTACATCGGCACGACGAGCAGCACCGTGTCGCGCGCCGACAGCGCGAGCGCGTCGCGCTGCAAGGTCATCAGCGCGTGGATGTAATTGGAGCGGTGCGAATAGAGCACGCCCTTCGGATTGCCCGTCGTCCCGCTGGTGTAGCAGAGGCCGCAGGCGGCATTCTCGTCGAACCCGCCCCACGCATAGTCAGCCGGATGATCCGCGATCCAGTCGTCGAAGGCGACGGCGGGAAAGCTCGTCTTCGGCAGCGAGGCGGCATCGCAGAAGAAGATCACCTTCTCGATCGACGGCACCTGCGGCAGCAATTCCTCGACAAGGTCGGCGGTCGCCGGGTCGGCGATCAGCAGCCGGTCGCCGGCATGGTTCGCGATATAGGCGATCTGTTCGGGAAACAGCCGCGGATTGAGCGTGTGAAGCACCGCCCCCATCCCCGCCGCGCCGTACCAGGCGGCAAGGTGGCGGGCGCCGTTCCAGCCCATCGTCGCGACGCGGTCGCCGGGCGCGATCCCCTCGGCGGCGAGCGCGTTCGACACGCGCCTGGCGTCGGCGCGGACGGCGGCATAGGTGGACCGGGTGACGCGCCCCTCGGCATCGCGCGACACGATCTCGCGCGCGCCGTGCCAGGCCGCCGCATGATCGATGATGCGATCGACGGTCAGCGGCACATTCTGCATCAGTCCGTCCATGGGCCCGCGATCCTCCCTCGTTGGTCCGGCCTCCTTGCATCCCCGGCCGGTAAAAGCATAGTATACTAAGTATCTCCGGTTTGCAACGCCGCTCTGCCTTGCTTCGCCCCGCCCCTTCTTCTAGCGTCGCGCCGCCGGCGTCCGACCGGGAAACAGGGGTTCATCGCGGCATTCCATGCGCACCAATCAGCTCATCATCGCACTGTTCCAACGCTTCTGCTGGCTCGACGAAGGGTTGCAGTCGCGGCTTCACGATCGCGGCTGGCCCGACATCAGCCGGCCGCAGTCGATGATCATGACCAACATCGCCAGCGGCATCGTGCGCCCGTCGGACATCGCACGCAACCTCGGCGTGTCGCGCCAGGCGATCCACAGCACGATCAACCAGATGGTCCGGCTCGGCGTCGTCCGGCTGGAGGTCGACCCGCGCGACCGCCGCCACATGACCGTGTCGCTCACCGAACTCGGCGCGCGGATGCGCCGCGACGCGCAGCGCGCGATGGACGCGCTCACCGGCCAGCTCGCCGAAAAGCTGGGACAGGAGCGCTTCGACGCGCTGCTCGAGGCGCTCGAGGCCGACTGGGGCGACAATATCGAGCGCCAGCCCGACGCCGCCGGACGCGCCTGACCTCGACGTCCTAGCCCGCCAACGCCCCGGCGACCGCGACCAGCCGCGCCGCGGTCATGTCGACCAGCGACGCGGGCAGCGCATCCTTCAGCGCGCCGTCGGCGTCGAACGCCGCATGGGCGTTCGGCACCAGCACCTGTTCGGGAATCACCAGCGTCTGCACGGTCGAGAGGATCTGGCGCAGGTGCGCGAGCGCCCGCAGCCCGCCGAACGGACTGATCGACGCCGCCATCACCGCCGTCGCCTTGCCGCGATAGGCGGTCAGCGCGACAAGCCCCTCGTCGCCGGTCGGGCGCGACGCCCAGTCGATCGCGTTCTTGAGCAGCGGCGGCACCGACCCATTATATTCGGGCGACACGAACAGCAGCCCGTCCTGCGCCGCGAACAGCTGCTTGAGGCGCAGCGCGTCGGGCGGAAAGGCCTCCGCCTCCAGCGCCGCCGAATAGAGCGGCAGGTCGAAGGTCGCCAGATCGACCTCGACCACCTCGGCGCCATGCGCCGCGAGCCGGGCCGCGGCAAGCCGGGCGAGCGCACGGTTGAACGATCCGGCGCGCGTGCTGCCGGCGATGACTGCGATATGGGTCATGGTCCCTCCCGATCGAAATTGGTTAGTGTTCTAACCTTCAATCGTAGCGGGGGCAACCGCCGACGAACGGATCAGGCGCTGGCGTCCGACAGGATCGTCAGCTTCGCCGTCTCGTCGGCGAGGTTGGCGATGACGCGGCGCATCAGCGCCTGCAGCTGCGCGACCTCCTCGTCGCTCATCCCGCGCGTCGCGATCTGGTGCACCTCGGCGTTGATCGGCGCGAGCAGGATTTCCAGCTTCTTCGCGTGCGGAGTCAGATAGATGAAGGTCTTGCGCCGGTCCGCGTCGGTCTTGCGGCGCGTGATGAAGCCGGCCTTCTCCAGCCCTTTCAGCGCGACCACCGTCGTCGGCTCGCGCATCCCGACCCGCTCGCTCAACTCGCGCTGGGTGATGCCGTCCTCGCGCCACAGCTGACGCAGGAAGCGCCACTGGCCCGACGATACGCCGTGCGACAGCGTGCCGCGTTCGAGCAGGCGCGAAAAGGAGCGAAAGGTGATGCGGGCGAGATAGCCGATGCTGTTTTCCGGATTGGTGAAATATTCGGCCGGATAGCGCAATGTCGGATTCGTCTTGGCCAATGCTCTTCCCCCGTCGGTCCGCCGGTCGCGCGGACCCTGTCTGATCGAACGAACCTGAAACCGACCGTAGGGGCCTATGATTCGTCCGGCAATAGTTTCGGCGCGCCGGCAGGGTTGGACAGCGCCGCCGATCCGATATACTTAGTATCCTAAGTTCAAAGGATGGGCCATGCTAAAATTCGATCGGCTGACCGCGACCGCCGCACCGCTCCCACTCGCCAATGTCGACACCGACATGGTCATACCGGCGCGCTACATGACGTCGCTCACCCGCGACGGGCTGGGCCGCCACCTGTTCCACGAACTGCGCTACCGCGACGACGGCGCCGAGCGCGATTCGTTCATCCTCAACCGCGGCCCGTGCCGGAACGCGCAGATATTGATCGCCGACCGCAATTTCGGCTGCGGCTCGTCGCGCGAGCATGCGGTGTGGGCGCTCACCGATTTCGGCATCCGCTGCGTCATTGCGCCCAGCTTCGGCGACATCTTCGCGAACAATGCGCGCAAGAACGGGCTGCTGCTGGTCCGCCTTCCGGACGCGCTGTGCCAGAGGCTGCGGCGCGAGGTCGAACTGGCGCAGTTCGCGCCGATCACCGTCGACCTCGCCGAGCAGCGCATCGACCTCGCCTCCGGGGAATCGCTAGCCTTCACCGTCGATCCCGACGACCGCCGCACGCTGATGGAGGGGCTCGACGACATCAACCGCACGCTGCGCCACGCCGCCGCGATCGCCCGATTCGAATCCGCCCGCGAGGCGCGTTCGGTCGGGGATTCGTGAGTATTCCGGTTTCAACGGGGTTATCCCCACCTTCGTCATGCTGAACTTGTTTCAGCATCCATGCCCCCGGAAACAAGTTGACGATCGTCCCGGTCCGGCACGGATCGTTCCCCGGCGAAAACGCCATCAGGACTCCGGCCTTCGCCGGGGAACAGGCCCCTTGCCCGACCGCCGGGCATATAGGTCAAACGCGATGAGGGTGGCGCAGCGAAGCTGAACGCAGGCACGCCGCTCAGCGCGGCGCGTCGAGGTCGTCGGGCGCGGCGATCGCGCCCGCCACCGCGCTCGCCGCCGCAAGCGCCGGGCTCATCAGATGGGTGCGGCCGCCGCGCCCCTGGCGATTCTCGAAATTGCGGTTCGACGTCGCCGCGCAGCGCTCGCCGGGATGCAGCCGGTCGGGGTTCATCCCGACGCACATCGAGCAGCCCGGCTCGCGCCAGTCGAAGCCCGCGGCGCGGAACACGGCGTCGAGTCCTTCCGCCTCGGCCTGTCGCTTGACCAGCCCCGACCCGGGCACCGCCATCGCGCGGACGTGCGGCGCGACGCGGCGCCCGCGCAGCACTGCGGCGGCGGCACGCAGGTCCTCGATCCGGCTGTTGGTGCAGCTGCCGATGAACACGCGGTCGAGCCGCTGCCCGGCGATCGGCTGCCCGGGCGTCAGGTCCATATAGGCGAGCGCCCGCGCCGCGGCGGCGCGCGCCTCGGCGCTGGCGAAGCGCGCCGGGTCGGGGACGTGGCCGCCGATTCCGACCACCTGTGCCGGATTGGTGCCCCAGCTCACCATCGGACCGACGGCGGCGGCATCGACCCACAGCTCATGGTCGAAATGCGCGCCCTCGTCGCTCGCCAGCGCGCCCCAGCGCGCCAGCGCCGCGTCCCACGCCGCCCCCGCCGGCGCGGCCGGGCGCCCCTTCAGATAGGCATGGGTCGTCGCATCGGGCGCGATCAGCCCGGCGCGCGCGCCCATTTCGATGCTGAGGTTGCACAGCGTCATCCGCGCCTCCATCGACAGCGCGCGGATCGCCGACCCGGCATATTCGATGACATGCCCGGTCGCGCCGTCGACCCCCAGCATCGCGAGCAGGTGGAGCGCGAGGTCCTTCGCGTGGACGTGCGGCGCCAGCGCGCCGTCGACCGTGATCCGCATGTTGCGCGAGCGGCGCTGGCGGATCGTCTGCGTCGCGAGCACATGCTCGACCTCGCTCGTCCCGATGCCGAAGGCGAGCGCGCCGAAGGCCCCGTGGGTCGAGGTATGGCTGTCGCCGCACACGATCGTCATCCCGGGCTGCGAGCGCCCCTGTTCGGGGCCGACGACATGGACGATGCCGTTGCGCGGGTCGCCCATCGCGAACTGCTCGACGCCGAAGCGCGCGCAATTGTCGGAAAGCGCCTCGATCTGCGCGCGCGCCTGGCCGTCGGCGACCGCGGCGGGCCCGCCCGCCTGTTCTTCGGTCGGGACATTATGATCGGAAAGCGCGAGCGCCAGCGCGGGCCGCCGCACCGGCCGGCCGGCGGCGGCGAGCGCGGAGAAAGCCTGCGGCGAGGTCACCTCGTGCAGCAGGTGCAGGTCGATGTAGAGCAAGGTCTCGCCATCGTCCTCGGCGACGACGTGCGCGTCCCATATCTTGTCGTAGAGTGTGCGCGGCGCGATCATCGGCGGGCAGCCTTTCCGCGCCGGGCGCGCGCGGCGAAACGACTCGGGCGCAGCGCGCGCCGAGCCGCCGCCATCCTTTCGTCGCCGCCTTTCGATTCTCGCACCGCCGCGCTCCCCCGACGCGCCTCCCGCCTGCCGGGCGGAGTCGCGCAAAATACTTAGATATCTAACTTGTAGCCAATCCACTCCCGATGTAGCAAGCGCTTTTCCGGGGATTTCCCCTTTTTCAGCCTGATAATACTTAGTACTTGAAGTATATTTTTCCTATGCTAATGGAGCCGTGGGACGTGAGGATCGCAGACCCGTCGGTGCCGGACACAGGCCGGGGCCGCATCGCGAGTGAAGAGGCAAAAAGCCCCCAGGACTCCCGTTCCACCAAGGCAGCGGCCGTATGACGGTTCGCCGCGCAGATGCGCGGGCGGGCGCGTGCGTCCGCCCATCAGGGAGGACATGATGAAAACCGCATTTCTGTTTCTTTCGGTCGCCGCCGTCGCGCTGACGAGCGCGCCCGCCCACGCCCAGTCGGCCGACGAGGGCGCTTCGGGCGGCGGTTTCGGCGACATCGTCGTCACCGCGCAGCGCCGCAGCGAGAGCGTGCAGGACGTGCCGATCTCGATCTCCGCGTTCAACAGCGAGATGGTCGAATCGAGCGGCAGCACCAATATCACCAGCCTCAACGGCATCGCGCCCAACGTCGTGCTGCAGACGCAGGGGCTGGTCGCCAACGTGCCGATGATCTCGATCCGCGGCATGAGCACGGCGGACCCCGATCCCAACGCCGACCCCAAGGTCAGCACGATCATCGACGGCGTCTACATCCCCTTCGTGTCGAGCACGATGCTCGACCTGTTCGACGTCGAGCGCATCGAGGTGCTGAAGGGTCCGCAGGGCGTATTGTTTGGCAAGAACAACCTGGCCGGCACGATCAACGTCATCACCGCGCGGCCGACCGACGATTTCAGCGGCGAGGCGCGCGTCACGCTCGGCTCGTTCGGGCTGAAGCAGTTCCGCGGCAAGCTCAATTCGGGCCGTTTCGCCGACGACGCGCTGGCGGCCAAGGTCTCGGTCAATTTCCGCGACTATAACGGCTACGCCCGCAACGTGATCACCGGCAACCGCCTCAACGGCGCCAATGTGAAGTCGGTGCGCGGCGCGCTCAACTTCGACCGGGGCGGCGCTTTCGATTCGACGATCGTCGCCGACTGGCTGAAGCAGAAGACCACCGGTCCGGCGCCGCACGTCCTCGACAACGGCGATGCCAACTGGGACCTGCTGCCCGACGTCGTCAAGACCGACGTCCGCAAGGCGGCGGTGCTGTTCGATCCCTATGCCAACACCGAAACCTATGGCGGGTCGTGGACCTCGAACCTCGACGTCGGCTACGGCACGATCACCTCGGTGCTCGGCTATCGCCACCTGACCTATGTCACGCGCGGCGATTTCGACGGGCTGATCGATCCCCGTCCGGCGCTCGATGTCATCCGCGATTTCTCCGGCGAATCGAAGAGCGGCGAGCTGCGCTATGTCTCGCCGGCGGGCGAGCCGGTCGATTTCGTCGTCGGCCTCTATTACCAGACCGACAAGTGGCGGCAGTTCAACACGGTGTTCGCGACCCCCACGACGACGACGTTGGCGCAGCTGCACCAGAACACCGAAAGCTATGCGGTCTTCGCGCTGGTCAACGCGCACCCCGTCGAAGGGCTGACACTATCCCTCGGCGGCCGCTTCAGCCATGACAGCAAGAAATACGACATCGCGACGCAGGTGCGCACGAACACCACCTCGGTCGGGAACCTGACCGGGGACGCCTATACCCAGGCGGTGATGCAGTCGCTGCTCAGCGGCGCGCAGCTTTCGTCCTTCGCGACCAGCCTCAAGGCGTCGTGGTCCGAATTCACCCCGCGCCTGACCGTCGAATATCGCGTTTCGCCGAGCGCGATGATCTATGCCAACTATTCGCAGGGCTACAAGGCGGGCGGCTTCAACTCGCGCGGCACGATCGCGGAGAATGTCGGCCCCTATAACCCCGAATATGTCAACGCCTTCGAAGTCGGCGCGAAGACCGACCTGTTCGACCGGCTGCTGCGCTTCAACGTCGCGGGCTTCGTCAACAACTACCGCGACCTTCAGGGGTCGGTGACGAAGATGGGCGCCGTCCGCGCGGAGAATATCACGACCAACATCGCCGCGGCGAAAATCTACGGCTTCGAGGTCGAGACGCTGCTGCGTCCGGCGGACGGCCTCACGATCGGGGCCAACCTCGCCTATCTCCACGCGCGCTATACCGATTTCTGCGCGGACACGAACGGCGTCTTCACCAACGGGGCGCCCGAACCCGGCCAGTGCGGTCCGGCGCAGCCGATCCTGATCAACGGCGTGCCCAACGGCACCTTCGCGGTCCCCACCGATTCGTCGGGCCTCGACCTCGCCAACGCGCCCAAGTGGAGCGGCAGCCTGGCGGTCGACTATGCGATCCCGATGTCGTTCGGCGAGATCAAGCTGCACAGCGACGCGCGCTATTCGTCGCGCTTCAACACCTGGGGCCGCAGCAACCTGCCCGGCTATTACCGCGACGAGGTCGTGCTGCTCAACGCGAGCGTCGCGGTCGCGGGCGAGGACGACCGGTGGAAGGTCACCCTCTACGGTTCGAACCTCACCGACCAGAAGGTGATTTCGGGCGCGACCAACGCCGGCGCGACCCCGATCTCGCAATTCTATCAGCCGCCGCGCGAATTCGGGGTCGACTTCGCGGTCAAATTCTGACGGCCATGTCCCGCGGCGCGAACCGGCGCCGCGGGATTTTCTGTTTCTGCAAAAGGACCTATACGGGAGAGTCTGATGACCTGGGATCTGGATCGCCGCACGTTCGTCGGCATGGGGGCGCTCGCCACCGCGGGGCTGGCGCTGCCGGCCTATGCGAAGAACGGCCGGAAGCTGAACGTCCTGATGATCGTCACCGACCAGGAACAGAGCATCGCCAGCTATCCCAGGGGGCTGCTCGAAAAGCTGCCCGCGCACCGCGAGCTGCTCGAACGCGGGATGCTGGTCGAAAACTACCACGTCCACACCACCCCCTGCACCCCGTCGCGCTCGACGATCTTCCAGGGGCACCACACCCAGCAGACGGGGCTGTTCCTCAACAGCGACAACGCTCCCTATCCGGTCGCGGCGGAGACGATGCCGACGCTCGGCCACATGATGCAGGCCGCGGGCTATTACACCAGCTACAAGGGCAAGTGGCACCTCAGCCGGATCAACTTCGACCGCAACTGGACGCGCATTCCGGGCGGCATCTATCCGACCACCGAGCATGCGATGGAGAAATACGGCTTCCACGACTACGGCTTCGACGGCGAGGAGGTCGGGCTGACCTGGGACGGCTATCGCGCCGACCGGTTCGTCGCCGGCGACGCGGCGCGCTCGATCTTCGACTATGCGCAGCGCGACAAGGCGGGCGGCAAGCCCTGGTTCCAGGTCGTCGGGCTCGTCAATCCGCACGACATCATGTTCTATGACGCGACCGGCAAGCAGGCCGAAAGCCGCCCCGATCCCAACATATTGGGCCCTCTGCGCCGCGAGCCGGGCGACCCGCTCTATGCGGTCGACAACAAGTTCGACCTGCCCGAAAGCTTCTACAAGGACGATCTGTCAGGCAAGCCCGAGGCGCATCGCGCGATCGTCCGCCTCAACGACCTCTTCTACGGCGCCATGCCCCACGACGACGAGGAAAGCTGGCACCGCTTCATCAACTATTATTACAACTGCCTGCGCGACGTCGACCGCAGCATCGGCCAGCTGCTCTGGGCGCTCAAGGAAAGCGGTCAGATCGACAACACGATCATCATCTACACCAGCGACCATGGCGAGCGCGCCGGCGCGCACGGGATGCGCCAGAAGGGCGCGACCATGTACCGCGAAGAGGTCAATATCCCAATGATCGTCGCCCACCCCGATTTCGCGGGCGGGCGCACGACACGCGGGCTGATGGGCGCGATCGACCTCGCCCCGACGCTGATGAGCCTCGCGGGGCTGTCGGCGGACGAGCAGAAGACGCGTTTCCCCGGCCTGCCCGGGCTCGACGTCTCGGGGCTGCTCGCGGCGCCCACCGCGCCGACCGAGCGCGACCGGCAGGGGCATCTCTTCAACTATGCGGTCGCCCATTATTGGGAGCCGACGTCGGTCGCGGCCAACCGCGCCGCCAACCTGCCGTCGGGCGAGCCCGATTACGGCAAACGCTTCGATCTGTCGAAGCGCCGCCTGCACCGCGGCATCCACGACGGCCGCTACAAGTTCGCGCGCTATTTCGCGCCGGCGCATCACCACACGCCGACCGACTGGAAGACGCTGACCGCGATGAACGACCTCGAACTCTACGATACGAGCTCCGACCCCGGCGAGATGGTCAACCTCGCGAACGACCCGAAGCACAAGGCGACGATGCTGCGGCTCAACAAGATGGTCAACGCGCTCGTCGCGCGCGAGGTCGGGGCCGACGACGGCCGCGAATATCCCGGGCCGACGGAGATGTACAACCAGCCCACCTGACCCCCGCACCCCTGCGATCGCTTCGGATCGGCGCCGGAATCGAGCGAATCCCGCTGGGCTTTGCCGGCGCCCGCCCGCAGCATCGCGGGCGTGAGCGACAGCGGCGGCCATATCCATCTCGTCCTGCCCGACCCGGTCGAGCGCGCGGCCTGTTTCCGGCTGCTGGCGCGCGGCGCCAACCGCGTGGTGCGCAGCTTCGCCAGCGCCGACGCCTGGCTGGAGGCGCAGGACGGTGCGCGCGGCGGCATCCTGCTGCTGCGCTGGCGCCAGCCCGGCCCGACGAGCGGCGCCGCGCTGCTCGACCGGATCGCCGGGCGCGGCGACCTCATCGCCTTCGTCGCCGCCGAGCGGCTCAGCTTCGACGAAGCGCGCGCGATCCTGCGCGCGGGCGCGCGCGACCTGCTGCCCGCGCCGCTCGACCCGCGGCTCGTCCGCCGCACAGTGGAGGCGGCGCTCGACGAGTGGCGCGAACGCGAACGCGCCGCCGCGCGGCACCGCGAGGCCGCGGCCCGGCTCGCCGCGCTGACCCCGCGCGAGCGCGACATATTGGAGGCGGTCGCCGCCGGGCTCGGCAACAAGGCGATCGCGCGGCGCTTCGACCTCAGCCCGCGCACCGTCGAGGTGCACCGCGCCAGCATGATGCGCCGCGCCGGCGCCGCCAGCGTCGCCGAGTTGCTGCGGCTGCATTTCACCGTCGAGCAGGAGGGCGCGCGCGGCGGCAATCCGGTCCATTTCGGCGCAGGCGCGACCGGCGGCGCCGCGCCCCGCCTATAAGGAGATCGAACGGCGGTCCGCCCTTGAGTTGGTCCCCATCGGCGTCGCCGTTCGTCTGCACGGGCCCAACCCCACCTGGACCGTGCGTCCCACGCGTGCCGGCGGAGGAGGTTCCACCTCCGCCGGCCGCAACCTAAAGCGGCGTGCCGTAAATCTGCATCACTCCCAATCGTTCGGATTCATGGCTCGATGCTCTACCCCGCCACCAGCGCGCGCTGCTCGGCGCGGCCCATCGCCAGCAGGATCGGATCCGACGCCTGCCGCTGCGCAAAGGCGGCCTTGCTCGTCAGCCCCTGCCAGCCGATGCCGATCAGCGCCTGCGCGATCGCGCCGCCCAGCGTGTCGCCGGGGCCCGGCAGGATGATGACGTCGGGCGCATATTCCTTCACCGCCACCTGCACCGACAGCGCGAAATCATAGGGCGCGAGAATCTGGTGTCCGAAGCTGTAGTCCCACAGCATCGCCGGGTCGGCCGAGAAGCACCGCCAGATATGCCCGCGCCCATCGACCAGCGGCAGCGCGGGCCGGCCGAACAGCGCCGCCGGCAGTTCGGCGCGCGCGCGTTCGGCGCTGCCCGCCATCAGCGGCGTGTGGAACGGCCCGTGCCCGGCGAGCCGCAGCGGGTCGCGGCCCGGCGTCGGCGGCGCCTCTGCCAGCAGCGCGGCGAGCCCCTCCTCATTGCCCGCGAACACCAGCATCCCGGCAAGGTCGATCGACAGCGCCAGCGCATGCCCCGGCCGCGCGTCGATCGCGGCGGCGAGCGCGAGCAGCGTGTCGCGCAGCCCCGGCACCGGTCGCCAGTCCGCATCGACGATCTGGAGCAATATCTGCCCGCCCGGCCCGTGCGCCTGGCTGTTGAGCCCCATCGCATTGGCGATGCGGAAACCGTCGGCGACCGACACCGCGCCGCCGATCGCGAGCGCGCTGTACCAGCCCATCGAATTGCCGAGCGCCGCGACGACGTCGTAGCGCTCGCGGTCGATGCTCAGCCAGTCGAGCAGCGTCGCGGCATAGATCAGCGGCGCCGCGACGTCGCCGCGCATGTGCGTCGCGACGCTGAAGCGGTCGGCGCCGTCGAGTTCGCTCACCGTCGGCTGCCCGCGCGCGCGGCGCTGCGCGTCGAAATCGGCGATGAGGTCTGCGAAGCGCGCGCCGTGCAGCCGCGCGATGCTGCCCAGTTCGCCCTTGCCATAGGTGCCGCGCCCCGGCGCGACAACGATCGCGGTCTTCTTGTTCGCGGTCATCCTGCCCTCCGTTCGTGCTGAGCTTGTCGAAGCACCGTTCTTCTCTTTCTTCTCTCTTCGGTTCAAAATAAGGACAGCCCTTCGACAAGCTCAGGGCGAACGGATTTGAGGATCAGTCTCTGGAAAGAAGCTCCCGCGCCGCCGCGACGATCGAGTCCCGACTCGGCAGCGTCAGCGTCGCCGCCTTGCCCAGCGGGATGAAGCTGTCGTCGGCGGCGATCCGCGCGAGCCGCTTGCCCGGCGCGCGCTCGGCGAACAGCGCCATCAGCGCCTCGCTCTGCGATCCGGTGATCCGGCATTCGTCGACGATCAGCACCCGCTCCGCCGCGCCGGTCGCGGCGAGCAGCGCGTCGGCGTCGAGCGGCGCCAGCCAGCGCAGGTCGATCACCCGCGCCGCGACGCCCTCGGCGGCGAGCAGCTTTTCCGCCTGCCGCGACAGATAATATCCGTTGCCATAGGTGACGATGGCCAGGTCGGTCCCGTCGCCATGCACCCCCGGCTCGCCCAGCCGGATCGGCGCGCCTTCGCCCGGCGCCTCGTAGACGCTGGTCCACAGCCCGTCGCCCTCCGCGTGCAGATCGCGGGTCATGTAGAGCGCGATCGGCTCGACGAACACCACCACCCGCTGCTCCTCGCGCGCCAGCCGCACGCATTCGCGCAGCATCGCCACCGCGTCGCGGCCGTTCGACGGCACCGCCAGGATCAGCCCCGGAATGTCGCGGAATACCGCCAGGCTGTTGTCGTTGTGGAAATGGCCGCCAAACCCCTTCTGATAGCCGAGCCCGGCGATGCGGATCACCATCGGGTTCGCATATTGGCCGTTCGAGAAGAAGCTGAGCGTCGCCGCCTCGCCGCGGATCTGGTCCTCGGCATTATGGACATAGGCGAGGAACTGGATCTCGGGCATCGGCAGGAAATCATTGTGCGCCAGCCCGATCGCGAGGCCGAGGATCGCCTGTTCGTCGAGCAGGGTGTTGACGACGCGCGCCGAACCGAAGCGCTGATGCAGCTTTGCGGTGACGTTGTAGACGCCGCCCTTCGGCCCGACGTCCTCGCCCGCGACGACGATCTCCTCGTGCGCGAGCATCAGGTCGGCGAGCGCCCACGACAGCAGCCGCGCCATGTGCATCGGCTTGCCCATCTGCGCGGCGTCGCCGCCGAACAGCGCCGCGCGATCCTCGGCCGACGGCGTGTTCGCCCGCGCGCGCTCGCGCCTCGGCGGGATCAGGCTTTCGATCACCCCGGCGGCAGTCGTGATCTTCGGCCGCCGGATCGCCGCCTCGGCCTGCCGCGCCAGCGTCGCGCCGATCTCCTCATAGGCCTCGGCGACCTCGGCCGCGGTCATCCAGCCGCGTTCGGTCATCAGCGCCGCGCCCGCCAGCAGCGGATCGCGCGCCTCGTCGGCCTCGATCAGCGCTTTCGGCAGATAGGCGCCCTGCACGTCCGACCCGGCATGGCCGTAAAGCCGCACCGTGCGCATGTGGAGGAACACCGGCTTGCGGGTGCGGCGCGCGAAGTCCGCCGCTTCTCTCGCCCCGGCATAGGCGGAGACGAGATCGCTGCCGTCGCACGCGATATAGTGCAGCCCCGCGCGCTGGCGGAACTGCGCCGCGATCCAGCCGTCAGGGGTGCGCGTGGAAATGCCGATACCATTGTCCTCGCACAGGAAGATCAACGGCAGCGGCGTCCGCTGATACGCCGCCCAGCCCGCGGTGTTGAACGCGCCCTGCGCGGTCGAATGGTTGGCCGAGGCGTCGCCGAAGCTCGCGAGCACCACCGCGTCGTCGGGCAGCGGCAGGCCGGTGCGCCCCAGCCGCCGCGCGATGCCGATCGAAAAGGCGGCGCCGACCGCCTTGGGCAGGTGCGATGCGATCGTCGAGGTCTGCGGCGGGATGGAAAGCGGCTTCGACCCGATCACCTTGTGCCGCCCGCCCGAAATCGGGTCCTCCGCCGACGCAGCGAAGCTCAGCAGCATGTCCCAGTGGGGGGTCTGCCCCGGGAGCTGGCGCGCGCGGTGGAGCTGGAAGGCGTTCGAGCGATAGTGGAGGAACGCCATGTCGGTGACGCGCAGCGCCGCCGCGACCGCGGCATTGCCCTCGTGCCCCGACGACCCGATCGTGTAGAAACCCTCGCCGCGCGCCTGCAGCGCGCGCGACAGCCGGTCCATCTGGCGGCTGTTGAGCTGCGACAGGAAGATGTCGGTCGCCTCGGCGCGCGACAGGCCGACGGCGCCCGGATCGGGGGCATCGGCGCGATCGGGCAGCGCGCCCGCCGTCAACGCCGCGAGGAATTTTTCATGCACCGTCTGTGCCGCGTCCACGCCGATCCTCCTGCTGCGCCTTCGCCATCCGGTTACGCCTGCAACCATCGCCGCCTTTGCCGTGCGGTCCCCGGCGGCGCAAGCATCTCTTGCCTTGCCGCGCCGCCTCGCGCTACCACCTGTCGCGATGAGCGAGCGGCGCGGGGCCTGTTTTTCCACATGATGGCATTGGCAATCGCCCAGGCGTCGGCGGCTGCCCCATCCGCTGCGGCATCCGACCGGGGATGGCTGCTCGACCCCGAACTGATCGGCCCGGGCTTCGGCCAGACGATGGCGTCCGGCAGCATCCAGACCAGCATCCCGCCCCCGCCGCCGGTTCCCGAAACGCCCACATGGCTGTTGGCGATCGGCAGGGCGCTCGCCCGCTTCTTCGAATGGAGCGCGCCCGCCGGCAAGCCGTTGCTGTGGATCGTGGTGGCGCTGCTCGCGCTGGTTCTCCTCTATCATTTCGTTCCCGCCTTCGCGCGCCTTGTCGATGCGCTGCGCCGCCGGCGCGGCGACGCGCCCGCGCCCGACCCGGTGGGGACGGCCGAGGCGGGCGCGGCGCGCGCGCTGCTGGCGGAGGCCGACGCGCTCGCCGCAGCGGGCCGCTATGCCGAGGCGGTCCACCTGCTGCTCTTCCGCAGCATCGAGGACATCGCGGGCCGCCGTCCCGGCCTCGTCCGGCCCGCGACGACCTCGCGCGCTCTCGCGGGGGCGCGCGACCTGCCCGGCGCGGCGCGCGACGCCTTCGGGCGCATCGCCCGCGCGGTCGAGATCAGCCTGTTCGGCGGCCGGCCGATCGACGCCGCCGCGTGGGAGCAGTGCCGCACCGCCTATGCCGAGCTGACCGTCCCGCGCGCCTGGGCGCGGACATGAGCGCGGCGCCGGACGCCGAGGGCGGCTTCGATCCGCGCCTGATCGCGGGGGTGGTGGCGATCGGCGTCGTCGCCTTCATCGCGCTGTGGGCGCTCGTCGCGCTCGGCCCCCAGCTTTCGAGCGGCAACGACGGCGGCGGCCACGCCCTGTCGCGCGCGGCGCCGGGCTATGCCGGGATCGTCGACCTGATCGAGCGCGCGGGCGGCGATGTCGAGCTGCGCCGCCAGCCCGGTCCGCGCACGGGCTATTCCGACCAGCCGCTGCTGATCCTGACCCCGACGCATCGCACCCGGCCGGACGAACTGCGCGCGCTCGCCGACCGGCAGGGCGGCCGGCTGCTCGTCATCCTGCCCAAGTGGCAGGCGATGCGTACGCCCGGGCAGGGCGGCAAGCCCGGCTGGGTCGCGCAGGCCTATCGCAGCGCGCCCTCTTCGCGCCTGGTCGAGGCGCTCGTCGGCCCGGTGCGCATCGATGCCTCGAAGGCGGGGCCGCGGGCGGTCGCCGCCGACGTCGCGGGGCGCCGCTTCACCGCGCATCTTCCCGACCGCGCGCAGACGATCGCGGGCGGTGCCCTGGAAACGCTGGTCGCGGCCCCCGACGGCGGCGCGGTGCTGGCGCGCGCGACCGACCGCGACCTCTATATTCTTGCCGACCCCGACCTCGTCGACAATCTCGCCTTCGCCTCGCGCCAGAAGGCCGAGGGCGCGGCGCTGCTGATCGACGCGGTCGCCGAGGATGCCGATGCCGACGGCTTCGCCTTCGACCTGACGCTGAACGGCTTCGGCGGCCAGCGGTCGCTGCTCCGCTTCGCCTTCGTGCCGCCCTTCATCGGCATCACCCTGTGCCTGATCGCGGCGGGGCTGCTCGCGCTGTGGCAGGCCTGGATGCGCTTCGGCCCGACGCTGCGCCCGCAGCGCGCGATCCCGGTGTCGAAGGCAGCGCTGATCGCGAACAGCGCCGACCTGATCCGCCAGGCGCGGCGCGAGCTCGACGGCGCCGACGCCTATGTCCAGGGCCAGCGCCGCGCCATCGCGCGGCGGCTGCACGCGCCCCCCGGCCTCGACGCCGCGGCGACCGACGCCTGGATCGACCGTCGGATGCGCGCCGACGGCCCGCGTTTCTCGGCCCTTGCGCGGCGCCTGCCGCTGGCGCGGAGCCGGCACGATTTCCTTGCAGACGCACAGGCGCTGCATGCCATCAGGAAGGATCTTCTCCGTGACAGCTAGTTCCATCGACAGCGTCCGCGCCCTCGGGGCCGCGATCGAGGCAGAGGTCGCCAAGGCGGTGATCGGCCAGGCCGATCTGACGCGCATGGTGACGATCGCGCTGCTCGCGGGCGGCCATGTGCTGCTCGAAGGCCCGCCGGGCACCGCCAAGACGCTGCTCGCGCAGGCCTTCGCGCGCGCGGTCGGGCTCGATTTCGGGCGCATCCAGTTCACCCCCGACCTGATGCCGGGCGACATATTGGGGTCGAACCTGTTCAACTTCCAGACGTCGAGCTTCACGCTGACCAAGGGACCGATCTTCACCGAGCTGCTGCTCGCCGACGAGATCAACCGTACCCCGCCCAAGACGCAGGCGGCGCTGCTGGAGGCGATGCAGGAACGGCGCGTGACGCTGGGCGGCGAGCCGCACGCGCTCAGTCCGCGCTTCACCGTCCTCGCGACGCAGAACCCGATCGAGCAGCAGGGCGTCTATCCGCTGCCCGAGGCACAGCTCGACCGCTTCCTGTTCAAGCTGGTCGTCGATTATCCCGACGCCGACGCCGAACGGCGCATCGTCACCGAGCATGGCGGCCGCTTCCGCACCCCGGCGGTCGCCGATTTCGGGGTCGAGCGGATCGCCGACGCCGACGCCATCGCCGCCGCGATCGACGCCATCGCGACGGTCCGCCTCGCCGACGAGATCGTCGACTATATCGTCCGCCTGATCCGCGCGACGCGCGCCAGCCCCGACCTCGAATGCGGGGCGAGCCCGCGCGCCGCGACCCTGCTCGCGCGCGGGGCGTGCGCCGCGGCGGCGCTCGACGGGCGCGACTATGTGATCCCCGACGACGTCCAGCGCCTCGCGGCGGGGGTGCTGCGTCACCGCGTCATCCTGTCGGCGGCGGCCGAGATCGAGGGCCGCGACGTCGAACAGGTCGTCGCCGCACTGCTCGAACGCGAAGAGGTGCCGCGGTGATCTACCCGACCCGCCGGGCCATCTATCTGCTGCTGCTCGGCGCCCCCGCGGCGCTGCTGCTCGGGCTGGCGCGGCCCGAGCTGTGGCTCGTTGCGCCGGGATGGATCGCGGTCATCCTTGCCTGCCTCGCGCTCGACGCGCTCGCCGGGCCGCATCCGCGCCGGTTGGCGCTCGACGCGCGGATTCCGCATCAGGCGGGGGTCGGCGATCCGTTCGAGCTGGCCTTCACCGCGGCGGGCGGCGCGGTGCCGCCGCGCGCCGACATGGCGCTCGCGCTCGACGAGCGACTGGCGCCCGGCGGCCGCATCGCCGCGACGATGCGCGCGGGCGGCGCGGGCGCGATGGGCGGGGTGCTGTCGGCGACGCTGACCCTCGCGGCGGCGCGGCGCGGGCCGGCGCCGGTCGAGGCGCTGTGGCTGCGCTGGGCGGGGCCGCTCGGGCTCGCGTGGAAACAGCGCCGCTTTCCGATCGGGCACGTCGTCGCGGTCGTCCCCAGCCTGCGCGCGGTGCGCGAGGAGGGGGCGCGACTGTTCCGGCGCGGCGACTGGTTCGGGCTGCGCCGCCAGCAACTGCGCGGCGAGGGCAGCGAGTTCGAGGCGCTCGCCGAATATCATCCGGGGATGGACCGCCGCGCAATCGACTGGACGGCTTCGGCGCGCCACGGCCGCCTGCTCGCGAAGGAATATCGCGTCGAGCGCGACAACCGGCTCGTCCTGGCGATCGACGCCGGGCGGACGATGGCCGAACCGGCAGGAGGCATGCCGCGCGTTGACCGCGCGGTGTCGGCGGCGATGCTGCTCGCCTATGCGGGGCTGAAGCTTGGCGACCGGATCAGCCTCTTCTCCTTCGCCGCGCAGCCGCAGGCGCTGACCCCGGCTTACATGCACACGCGCGATTTCCCGGCACTGCAGCGCGCGGCGAGCCGCATCGACTATGCGCCGGTCGAAAGCAATTTCACCCTCGCACTGGCAACGCTGTCGGCCGGGCTCGACCGCCGCTCGCTGATCGTCCTGTTCACCGAATTCACCGATGCGACCAGCGCCGACCTGATGATCCGCGCCGCCGGGCGGCTGGTGCGCAAACACCGGCTGCTGTGCGTCGTGCTGCGCGACGAGGAGTTGGAGAGCGAGGAGCGCCGCCGCCCCGAACAGGCGTCGGACGTCACCCGGTCGAACGTCGCCGCCGCGATGCTGCGCGACCGCCAGCGCGTCATCGCGCGGCTCCAGCGGCTGGGCGTCGAGGTGATCGAGGTGCCCGCCGACGCGATGGGCGCCAGCGTCGTCGAGGCCTATCTGGCGATCAAGCGCCAGGGCAGCCTGTGATGCCGCCCGCGATCCCGGCCCCCGAAGCGCTCGCCCGGCTCGACACGCCGAATTTCTCGACCAGCCGCTTCCGCGCCGAGCGCGAGGCCGACTGGATCGCCTTCGAAACCCTGCTCGGTCGGCTCGAACGCAAGGGCGCGAAGGCGCTGACCAGCGACGAGCTGCTGCAACTGCCCTCGCTGTACCGCGCGACGCTGTCGTCGCTGTCGATCGCGCGCGCGACCAGCCTTGACCGCGCGCTGCTCGACTATCTCGAATCGCTATCGATGCGCGGCTATTTCCTGATCTATGGCGTGCGCGAGACGCGCTGGAGCCGGGTGCGGCGCTTCTTCCGCACCGACTGGCCCGCCGCGGTGCGCGCACTGTGGAAGGAGACGCTGATCGTCGCGCTCGTCATCCTGCTCGGCGCGCTGACCAGCTGGACGCTCGTCGCGCACAATCCCGAATGGTATTTCAATTTCGTGCCCGAAGAGATGGCGGGCGGGCGCGACCCGCGCGCCACGGCCGAATTCCTGCAAGCGACGCTCGGCCACGGCAAGGCGGCGGACGAACAACAGAGCGGGCTGCACATCTTCGCGACCTATCTGTTCACGCACAACAGCCGCGTGTCGATCCTGTCCTTTGCGCTCGGCTTTGCCTTCGGCGTGCCGACGATGATGCTCGAATATTATCAGGGGATCGGGCTCGGCGCGATGCTCGCGCTGTTCACGGGCAAGGGGCTGGGGGTCGATTTCGGCGGCTGGCTGTTCATCCACGGCACGACCGAGCTGTTCGCCGCCGCGCTTTCGGGCGCCGCCGGGCTGCGCATCGGCACCGCGATCCTCTTCCCCGGCGCGCGCGGCCGGCTGCAGGCGGCGTCGGAAGCGGGGCGCACCGCGGGCAAGGTGATGGTCGGGGTGATCCTCATGCTGCTCGCCGCCGGCCTGCTCGAAGGCTTCGGGCGGCAGCTCGTCACCGACACGCTGCTGCGCTATGGCATCGGGACGGCGATGCTGCTCTTCTGGCTCGCCTATTACTACCTCCCGCGGCGAAAGGACGCCGCATGACCGCCGTCGCGCGCCCGCGGCGCGACAAGGTCCGCGCCTTCGTCACGCCCGAGGGCGTCGACCTCGAACTGCGGATCGCCAGCGCGTCGCTGCGATTCGGGGCGTTGCTGATCGACCTCATGCTGCTGCTCGCGGCGCTGGTCGCCTTCACGCTGCTAATGGTCTGGGCGGGCTTCGCGTCGAACTCCGACCTGATGATCAGCATCTGGCTGCTCGGCGCCTTCGTGCTGCGGACCTTCTGGTTCGTCGGCTTCGAACTGGGCCAGCGCGCCGCGACCCCCGGCAAGCGCGCGATGGGCATCCGCGTCGTCGCGCGCGACGGCGGGCGGCTGACCGCCGATGCGGTGATCGCCCGCAACCTGATGCGCGAGCTGGAGATTTTCCTGCCGCTGATGATGATCGGCTTCGGCGCGGCAGAGGACATGGTGTCGGGCTGGACCGCGCTGGCGGGGGTGCTGTGGTCGGCGACGCTCAGCCTGTTCCTGCTGTTCAACCGCGACCGGATGCGGATGGGCGACCTGATCGCGGGCACCTGGGTGGTGATGGCGCAGCGCGCGAAGCTCGACCGCGACATGGCGGCGGGGGCGGAGGCGGGCGACGCTCTGCGCTTCACCGATGCCGAACTCTCGGTCTATGGCATCTTCGAACTGCAGGAGCTCGAACGCGTGCTGCGCGGGCGCGACGCGCGGGTGATGCGCGAGGTCGCCGACACGATCCGGCACAAGATCGGCCGGCCGATCGCCGAAGAGGATGACGTCTTCCTGCTTTCCTATTATCGCCAGCTCAAGACCCGGCTCGAACGCAAATTGCTGTTCGGCAAGCGACGCGAGGATAAATATGCCAGCGACTGACACCCTCTCCCTTTCGGCCAGCGAGGCGCTCGCCCGCCGCCGTTCGGTGCGCGCCTTCACCGACCGGCCCGTCGACCCCGCGCTGCTCGCGCGGATCTTCGAGAGCGCGCAGCGCGCGCCGTCGGGCGGCAACCTCCAGCCGTGGCAGGCGACCGTCGTCACCGGAAAGCGCTGGCAGGCGGTGCAGGACGCGGTCGCGGCGCGTATCGCGATGGGACGCGAGGGGTTCCAGCCCGAATATGACATCTATCCCCGGGGGCTCACCGATCCGTGGGACAGCCGCCGCTTCGGCGTCGGCGAGGCGCTCTACGCGTCGCTCGGCATCGCGCGCGAGGACAAGGCGGGGCGGATCGCCCAGTTCCAGCAGAATTACCGCGGCTTCGGCGCGCCGGTGATGGTCTTCCTCCATTGCTCGCGGATCATGGGGCCGCCGCAATGGGCCGACATGGGGATGTGGCTGCAATCGGTGATGCTGCTACTCGTCGAGCACGGCCTTGCGAGCTGCCCGCAGGAATGCTGGGCGATGTATGGTGCGACCGTGCGCGCCGAACTGGGGCTGGACGATGGGCAGATATTATTCTGCGGGCTGGCGATCGGCCACGCCGACGAGGAGGCGCCAGTGAACCGCTGGCCGGTGCCGCGCGTTGGGCTGGACGAAGTCATCGACTGGCAGGGATTCGACGCATGAACCGCCCATCCATCCGCTTTCGTTCCGCCGCCGCCGCGGCGCTGCTGCTCGCGGCCGCCGGCTGCACCGCGATCCCGGCGCCAGAGGCGCCGCCGCCCGCGCCTCCGCCGACCGCCGCGGTGCCGCCGTCCCCCGCGCCGCCGCCGGCCGCGGCGTGGGACGCACGCGCGCTCGACGGCGGCGCGTGGCGCTACGACGCCGGCAGCCGCACAGCCCGCTTCGTGCCCACCGGCGGCGCCCGCCCGCTGCTGACGATGGCGTGCAGCGGCGGCGTCATCCGCCTGACCGCCGGGCTCGACGGCCCGGTCGCGCTGCGCACCAGCGCGGGCACCGACCAGATCCGCTTCGACGGCGGCAGCGCGACGGTGCCGAACCGTGACATCCGCCTCGACCGCATCGCCTTCAGCCGCGGCCGCTTCGCGCTCGAAGGCGCCGGCCGCGTCCTAACCCTGCCGGTGCAGTCCGAAATCGGCCGCGTGATCGAGGATTGCCGATGAAACGCGCTCGGAAATGATGCGCCATCCCTTCTTCCGTTCGTGCTCAGGGCAAACGGCGCATTAACGGCACGCTGCTCTACGGCCTGTGGGGATTCGGGTTTCGGCGTGCTGCCCCATCCTTCGTCATGCTGAACTCGTTTCAGCATCCATGACCGGACCTTCCCTTCTGCGCCGCCTTTCATTCAAAGACGGGCCATGGACCCTGAAACCAGTTGGCAATTATCCCCTTCCGACAGGTGAGCGTTCCCCGGCGAAAGCCGGGGTCCAGCTACGTGCGCCTGCCTCGCATGGACCCCGGCTTTCGCCGGGGATCACCAGCGTCCCTGTCTCAAGGGTATAAACGCCAAACAAGTTCAGGGTGACGAATGAGAAAAAACGCGCCGAACCCCGGATTCCCGCAGACCGTAAAGGGATTCATATATTGGGGACCATCCTTGCGAGCGGCGAAGCCGCGCGGCAATCCGGAGCAGGCGGTAACCGCTCGTCGGCTCGTCATCCGCGCCCCCTGCCCCGCGCTGACACGGCAAGGCAGACCGCCCCGCGCCCGCGCAACGTCTCCTTAAAGCCACAAAGGATACAAACCGGACCCACCGATACGAGTTTTTGTCCCTTTAAGCCCCCAGCCGCACCGTGCCGCCGCGAATCCAGCCCCAGCGGCACGGGCCCTGATATTCGCGCGCCGCGGGCACCGGCTTGCCGACGCCGCACATGTCCTTGTCGGTGCCCGGCGCGATGAAGACGACGCCGAACCAGGCATCGTCGTCGGTCGCCTCGCACAGCGACACCGGCGCGCCGCCAGCCAGCTTCGCCTTGACCGCGCGCGTCTCGCCCGGCGCCCAATAGACGTCGGTGCCGCCGTCCTTGACGCGGCTGACGCTCGAACAGGCGGGCAGACTCGGCCCTTCGGTGCCGACCATCACCGGCCGGCTGGCGATCGGGTCGCCGGCCACCGCCGGGGCATTGTCGGCGGGCGGCGGCGCCGGCTTGGAACAGCCGGCGACCGGCAGCGCGATCAGCGCCAGCGCGCACAGCATCGAACGGGGAGCATATGTCTGTCTCATGCCGCGAAATTAGCCGTCCTGCGGCGTCGGTGCAACGCCCCCCGGCGCCGCGGCAAGAGGCGCATTTTCGCTTGGGTTTTGCCCCCCCGGACCCTATATGATCGACATGACGGACACTGCAGAGACGAACGCGCCGGACCACGGCGGCAAGCATCCCAACACCAATGCCTATGGCGCCGATTCGATCAAGGTCCTCAAGGGCCTCGACGCGGTGCGCAAGCGGCCGGGCATGTATATCGGCGACACCGACGACGGGTCGGGCTTGCACCACATGGTGTTCGAGGTCAGCGACAACGCGATCGACGAGGCTCTGGCCGGGCATTGCGACCTCGTTCTCATCACGCTCAACAGCGACGGGTCGGTCAGCGTCGAAGACAATGGCCGCGGCATCCCGACCGGCATCCATCCGGAGGAAGGCGTATCGGCGGCCGAGGTCATCATGACCCAGCTCCACGCCGGCGGGAAGTTCGAGAATACCAGCGACGACAACGCCTACAAGGTGTCGGGCGGCCTGCACGGCGTCGGCGTCAGCGTCGTCAACGCGCTGTCCGAATGGCTCGAACTCACCATCTGGCGGGGCGGCGAGGAGCATTGGATGCGCTTCGAGCATGGCGACGCGGTCGCGCCGCTGGTCGTCCGCGGCCCCGCGCCGGCGGGCAAGAAGGGAACGCGCGTCACCTTCCAGGCCTCGACCGAGACGTTCAAGAACGTCACCGAGTTCGATTTCGAGAAGCTCGAACATCGCTACCGCGAACTTGCCTTCCTCAACTCGGGGGTCCGCATCAAGCTGGTCGATGCACGCAGCACCGAGCATGTCGTCCACGACCTCTTCTACGAAGGCGGCATCGCGGCGTTCGTCAAATGGCTCGACCGCAACAAGACCGCGCTGCTTCCCGATCCGATCGCGATCACCTCCGAACGCGACGGCATCGGCATCGAGGTCGCGCTCGAATGGAACGACAGCTATTATGAAAATGTCCTCTGCTTCACCAACAACATCCCGCAGCGCGACGGCGGCACCCACCTCGCCGCCTTCCGTGCCGCGCTGACGCGCACGCTCAACAATTATGGCGAGAAGTCGGGACTGCTCAAGAAGGAGAAGGTCAGCCTGACCGGCGACGACATGCGCGAGGGGCTGACCGCGATCGTCTCGGTCAAGCTGCCCGACCCCAAATTCTCGTCGCAGACCAAGGACAAGCTGGTCAGCAGCGAGGTGCGCCAGCCGCTCGAAAGCCTGATGGCCGACCGCATGACCGAATGGCTCGAGGAAAATCCGGGCCATGCCAAGGCGGTGATCCAGAAGGTCGTCGACGCCGCCGCCGCGCGCGAGGCGGCAAAGAAGGCGCGCGAGCTGACGCGGCGCAAGGGCGCGATGGACATTGCCAGCCTGCCCGGCAAGCTCGCCGACTGCCAGGAGCGCGATCCCGCGAAATGCGAGCTGTTCCTTGTCGAGGGCGACTCGGCGGGCGGGTCGGCCAAGCAGGGCCGCGACCGCCACGTCCAGGCGATCCTGCCGCTGAAGGGCAAGATCTTGAACGTCGAGCGCGCGCGCTTCGACCGTATCATCTCGTCGAAGGAAGTCGGGACGCTGATCCAGGCGCTCGGCACCGGCATCCGCGACGAGTTCAACGTCGAGAAGCTGCGCTATCACAAGATCGTGATCATGACCGACGCCGACGTCGACGGCGCGCATATCCGCACGCTGCTCCTGACCTTCTTCTACCGCCAGATGCCGGAGATCATCGAGAACGGCCATCTCTACATCGCCCAGCCGCCGCTCTACAAGGTCGCGAAGGGGCGCAGCGAGGTCTATCTGAAGGACGACACCGCGCTCGAAAATTATCTGATCGACGCCGGCATCGACGCGCTGCTGCTCGAAACCGCGGGCGGCGCGCGCTCGGGCAAGGACCTGCGCGAGCTGATCGAGCACGGGCGGCGGCTGCGCGCGCTGATGCGCTACGTGCCGCGCACCCTCGACGCCGGGCTGATCGAGGCGCTCGCCTTCGCGGGCGCGCTCGATCCCGAACTCGACGCCGCGGGCCGCCACAGCGCCGCCGAAACCGCCAGCCGCTGGCTGAACGCCGCCGAGCGCGCGCTGACCGGCGGCAACGAAGCGGTGTGGACGATCGCCGCGGTCGAGGGCGGCGGCTATACGCTCGAACGCCGCTGGCGCGGGGTCAGCGATCATCATGCGATCGACCCCGCCTTCCTCGCGAGCCAGGAGGCGCGCCGCCTCCACAAGCTCGCCGCCGAGCAGGTCGAAACCTATGCGCGCCCCGCCCGGCTGGTGAAGGCGGGCAGCGCCGCGGCCGAGGTCGAGGCGGCGTCCGACGACGAGGAGGCGGAAGCCGCCCGGACGCCCGCGGCGCGCGCGACGCCGGTCACGCGCCCGTCCGAACTGCTCGACGCGATCTTCGCGCACAGCCGCCGCGGGCTGGCGATCAGCCGCTACAAGGGGCTGGGCGAGATGAATGCCGAGCAATTGTGGGAAACCACGCTCGATCCCGCCAACCGCTCGCTGCTGCGCGTCGAGGCCGAACAGGCCGACATCGCGCACGACATCTTCGAGCGGCTGATGGGCGACGAGGTCGAACCACGGCGCGATTTCATCCAGACCAACGCGCTGTCGGTCGCCAATCTCGACGTCTGACCGGTCCACCGCTGGCCGCGAATTCGAACCGATACGACGCCGGCCGCTTGCACCCCGCGGGCGCCGCTGCTTGATGCCGCCCACGTCAAAGGGGAAGGTCTGCATATGCGGCGTTCGATGGGATTGGCCCTGGCCTTGCTGTTGGCCCCGTCCTTGTGGTCGGCCGCGCCGGCGATCGCGCAGGATCAGGGTCCGGGCGAAGCCGACGCCGACGACGGCACCGAAATGGGCAGCGGCGTCGCCAGCTATTACAGCGACGAACTCGCCGGGAACCGCACCGCGAGCGGCGAACCCTTCGATCCCGACGAACTGACCGCCGCGCACCGCACGCTGCCGTTCGGCAGCAAGGTGCGCGTGACCAACATCGCCAACGGACAGAGCGTCGTCGTCCGCATCAACGACCGCGGCCCCTTCGGCCGCGGCCGCGTGATCGACGTCAGTCACGCCGCCGCGAAGGAGATCGGCATGCACCGCTCCGGCACCGCGCGCGTCAACATGACCTTGCTCGACGACTGAGCGGTCGACCGGTCAGGCCGAACGGCCGATAAGCTCCTCCCCTCTCAGGGAGAGGCTGGTTTCAAAAAGACAGGCGCCGCCGACAGGATCCGAACATCGCTTTTCACCTATATATTTTTAATTTCCTGCAAATATTATAGATATACGAAATCATATGATTCGCAGGAGAGACGGAAAATGACCGAACAGCACCGTCCCAAGGGACTTTCGAGCGCGGTCAGCTATCGGGACAGCAAGGCCGCCTTCCGCTGGCTCGAGGCGGCGTTCGGTTTCGAGCCGCTGTTCGTGCTGCTCGATGCCGACGGCAATCTCGCGCACAGCGAGATGGGCTATGGCGATTCGGTGGTGATGGTCGGCAACGAATGGTCGGACGATCACCGCAGCCCCAAATCGATAGGCGGCAAGAATACGCAGTCGGTGCATGTCCAGCTCGGCGCCGGCGAGGACATCGACGCGCATTGCGACCGCGCGCGCGCCGCGGGCGCCGACATCATCGCCGCGCCCGAGACGCAATTCTACGGCGACCGTACCTATCGCGCCAAAGACCCGGAGGGGCATATCTGGACCTTCGGGGTCACCGTCGAAGCCAAAACCGCGGAGGAATGGGACGCCGAGGGCGGTTTCACCACCAAGACGCGGCTCGACAATTGAGCGCCGCGCTCGACCGCACCCTCACCGCGCTCGCCGATCCGCAGCGCCGCCGCGCGGTCGAGCTGCTGCGCGAGCGGCCGCGCAGCGCCGGCGATCTCGCCGGCGCGCTCGGTCTTGCGCCGCCCGCGATGAGCCGCCATCTGCGCGCGCTCAAGGCCGGCGGGCTGGTCGAGGATGCGCATCCCGATTTCGACGCGCGCGTGCGCATCTATCGCCTGAAGGACGGCGCGACCGACGAGCTCAAGGCCTGGCTCGCCGAAACCGAGGCGCGCTGGGCGCACCAGCTCGCGGCGTTCAAGACGCATGTCGAAGGGCGGAGCGCGTGAGCCGTGCGGCGGTGATCGTCGCGCTGCGCGTCGCCGCGTCGCCGATAACGGCCTTCACCACCTTCACCCGCGACATCGGTCGCTGGTGGACGAGCCACCCGCTCTTCCCGCTGACGCCGGAAGGCGACGGCGAACTGCGCTTCGATCCTCCCGGCCCCGGCGGCCGCCTCGTCACCCGCTTCGCCGACGACACCGAGTGGGAGATCGGGGCGGTGCGGCACTGGTCGCCCGGCGAACGCCTCGCCTTCGGCTGGCGGCTGCCCAGCTTCGCGCCCGACCAGACCACCGAAGTCGAGGTGCGCTTCGAGGCGACCGGCGCCGAGACGCGGGTAACGGTCGAGCATCGCGGATGGGACGGCATTCCGCAGCATCACGCCGCGCGGCACGGGTTCGAGCTGATGCTGTTCCAGCATCGGCTGGGCGAGCATTGGCGAAGATTGCTCAAGGGGTTGAGCGAACTTCTCTGAACCGGTGCTGGCTTTGGGGTAGGAAACGGTCCTCCCCCCCTTCGTCATGCTGAACTTGTTTCAGCATCCATGGCCCGCCCTCTCATCCAATGCGACGCCCTAAGGAAGCGGCAGACCATGGACCCCGAACCAACTCAGCAATGATCCCTTTTCGACAAGTAGCTGTTCCCCTGCGAAGGCCGGGGTCCACACGAGGCGGTGCTGTGCCATCTGGACCCCGGCTTTCGCCGGGGAACAGTTCCTGCCTTGCCTGAAGGACATATACGCCAAACACGTTCAGGGCGACGAAAGAACAGACGACGTCTTCCAGTCGAAAGCGAACATCCGTAGCGCGGCCGTCGGTCCGGGGGCTTGCCCCCTGCCGTCCACGGCGCCACATCCGCTGCATGGCCCTGCCGCCCCCCTTCGCCGACTGGTTCGCTGCGCGCGGATGGCGGCTGCGCGGGCATCAGGCCGCCATGCTCGCGGCGGCGGAGCGCGGCGAGCATGCGCTGCTCGTCGCGGCGACCGGTGCGGGCAAGACGCTCGCGGGCTTCCTGCCCAGCCTGACCGACCTTGCGGGTCGTCCCAGCGACCGGCTGCACACGCTGTACGTCTCGCCGCTCAAGGCGCTCGCCGCCGATGTCGAGCGCAACCTGCTCGGTCCGATCGCCGCCATGGGCCTCGACATCAGCGTCGAGAGCCGCAGCGGCGACACCAGTTCGGACAGGAAGGCGCGGCAGCGCGCGAAGCCGCCGAACATATTGCTGACGACGCCCGAATCGCTGTCGCTATTGCTCTCCTGGCCCGACAGCTTCGCGATGTTCGCCGATCTGAAGACGGTGGTGATCGACGAGATACACGCCTTTGCGCCCGGCAAGCGCGGCGACCTCCTGTCGCTCGCGATGGCGCGGCTTCAGCGGATCGCGCCCGGCCTGCGCCGCGTCGGCCTGTCGGCCACCATCGCCGACCCCGACGCCTATCGCGCCTGGCTGGCGCCCGACGCCGATGCCGGGGCGGTGACGCTGGTCGAGGGCGAGCCCGGGGCCGATCCCGACATCCGCATCCTGCTGCCCGAGGGCGCGGTGCCGTGGGCCGGCCATTCGGGGCGCTATGCGGTGCATCAGGTGATGGCGGAGATCGCGAAGAACCGCACGACGATCATCTTCTGCAACACGCGCGGGCTCGCCGAGCTGATCTTTCAGGAACTGTGGAAGGTCAACGACCTGTCGCTGCCGATCGCGATCCACCACGGCAGCCTCGACCGCGAGGCGCGCCAGCGCGCCGAGACGGCGATGGCCGAGGGGCGGCTGCGCGCGCTTGTCGCGACCGCCAGCCTCGACCTCGGGCTCGACTGGGGCGACGTCGACTGCGTGATCCAGATGGGCGCGCCCAAGGGCTCGTCGCGGCTGCTCCAGCGCATCGGCCGCGCCAACCACCGGCTGGACGAGCCGAGCCGCGCGCTGATCGTGCCCGGCAACCGCTTCGAATATCTGGAGGCGCGCGCCGCGCTCGACGCGGTCGCGGCGGGCGAGCGCGACGCAGACCGCTTCCGCCCCGGCGCGCTCGACGTGCTCGCGCAGCATGTGATGGCGCTTGCCTGCGCGGCGCCGTTCGACGAGGCCGAACTGCTTGCCGAGATTCGCACCGTGACGCCCTATCGCTGGGTCGATGCCGGGCTTTTCGCGCGCCTGCTCGGCTTCGTGCGCGACGGCGGCTATGCGCTCAAGAGCTATGACCGGTTCCGCCGCCTCGCGCCCGATGGACCGGGGCGCTGGCGGGTCGCGCACCCCCGGCTCGCGGCGCAGCATCGGCTCAACGCCGGGATCATCGTCGAGGCGCCAATGGCCGCGGTGCGGTTCCGGAACGGGCGGCGCCTGGGACAGGTCGAGGAATATTTCGCCAGCACGCTGACGCCCGGCGACACCTTCGCCTTCGCGGGGCTCAGCCTCGAGGTCGAGGCGATCCGCGACACCGACCTGATCGTCCGCGCGACGACGCGCCCCGCGCGCATCCCCAGCTATATGGGCGCGCGGCTCGCCATCTCGACCCGCCTCGCCGACCGGGTGCGGGCTTTCCTCGCCGATCCGGCAAGCTGGCGGCGCTTTCCCGAGGACGTCCGCTTCTGGCTGGAGATGCAGGCGCTGCGGTCGGTGCTGCCGCGTCCCGGCGAACTGCTCGTCGAGACCTTTCCGCACGAAGGCGCGCATTATCTCGTCTGCTATCCGTTCGAGGGGTGGAACGCGCACCAGTCGCTGGGGATGCTGCTGTCGAAGCGGATGGAGCGCGCGGGGCTGCAGCCGCTCGGCTTCGTCGCCTCCGACTATGCGATCGCGCTCTGGTCGCTGAGGCCGGTCACCGATCCCGAGGCATTGTTCGACGCGACGATCCTCGAAGGCGAATTCGTCGAGTGGGTCGAGACATCGCACCTGCTGAAACGCGCTTTCCGAGAGGTCGCGGTGATCGGCGGCCTCATCGAGCGCCAGCATCCGGGCAAGCGCAAGACGGGCAAGCAGGTGACATTTTCGACCGACCTGATCTTCGACGTGCTCCGCAAGTACGAGCCCGACCATCTGCTGCTCGAGGCCGCCTGGGCCGATGCGCGCGAGCGGCTGACCGACGTCGCACGGCTCGGCGACCTGCTCGACCGCGCGGCCGGAACGATGGTGCACCAGCGGCTCGACCGCATCAGCCCGCTCGCAATCCCCGTCCTGGTCCTGATCGGCCGCGAGAACGTCGCCGCCGCCGATCTCGACGACGCGCTGCTCGGCGAACTCGCCGACACGCTCGCCGAAGCGGCGATGGGGCCCTAGGGCCACCCAAAAGGCGACTCCTCGTCCCGCTTGCCGCGGCGCCGCCGCAGGCGTAGACTGGCATCAAAAGAAGGATGCCGCCATGAGACACGCCGCCACCCGCGCGCCGCTTTGGATCCTCCTGCTCGCGGCCCCCGTGCTGCTGGGATCGACCCCGCCGGGCGCGACGATCCCGACGGCGCCGATCGTGCCCGCGTCCCCGACCGACGGCATCGCCGACCCGGCGACGACGACGAGCGAGGTCACGCCCTTCATCCAGCCGTTCGACCTCGACGCGACGCGGCGCATGGCGGTCAACGTCATGGTCGGCGGGCAAGGGCCCTTTTCCTTCCTCGTCGATACCGGCGCCGAACGCACCGTGATCGCCAAGGAGCTTGCCGAGCGGCTCGGCCTGCTTCCCGGCGCGACGCTGCGCCTCGCGACGATCGGCGGTTCGGCGACCGCGCAGAGCTATCGCGTCGCGGCGCTGCAGATGACCGACCTGCACATGAGCGGGTTCGAAGCCCCGGCCTTCGCCGGCCGCCATATCGGCGCCGCGGGGCTGATCGGCGTCGACATGCTCGAGGACCGCCGCGTCCTCATCGATTTCCGCAAGGAAAGCATGGCGATTCTCGAGACCCGGCGCCGGGCGCGGCCGATCATCCGCGACGACGATGCGATCGTCGTCACCGCGCGCAATCAGGCGGGGCGGCTGATCCTCGCCGACGCGCGGCTCGACGGCCACCGCGTCGACGTGATCGTCGATACGGGGGCGCAGACCAGCGTCGGCAACCTCGCCTTCCAGCGGCTCGTCGCCAACCGGAAGCAGAACCGCCTGCCCTTTCTTCCGGTGACGCTCAACGCAGTGACCGGCGAGCCGGTCGCGGCGATGCGTACGATCGTCCGCCGCATCTCGATCAACGGGATGGAAGTCAACGACCTGCCGGTCAGCTTCGCCGATTCGCAGGCGTTTCGCGCGCTCGATCTCGCGGAGCGTCCGGCGCTGCTGCTCGGCATGGACAGCATGTCGCTGTTCGATCGGGTCGAGATCGATTTCCCGAACAAGCGCGTCGTCTTCGACCTGCCCGAACGCGCGAGCCGCGACCCGGCGCTGCGTTATGCCGCCGCGGGGATCGCTGCCGGAAGCTGATCGTCGCAGCCTGTCGCCCGGCGCTTGCCGCCGTCCCGCAGCCTTGCCATAGCCGCGCGATGGCGCCCGCCCCGCTCGCCCCATCGCCGTCCGCGGCTTCGCCGACGCTGGACTTCGCCGGCCACCGCTTTGCCGTGGCGGGCGACCGCGCACTGTTCTGGGCGCGGCACGGCGCGCTGATCGTCGCCGACATGCACCTCGAAAAGGCGCGCTGGTATGCCGCGCGCGGCCAGCCGCTGCCGCCCTATGACAGCATCGACACGCTCGACCGGCTCGCGCGGCTCGCCGCCGACACCGGGGCGCGGCAGATCTGGTGCCTCGGCGACAGCTTTCACGATCCACAGGCGGCGCGCGCCGTCGCACCGGCGATCGCCCGGCGGCTCGCCCGCCATGCGGCGCAGGCGCGGCTCGTCTGGGTGGCGGGGAATCACGACGGGCTGAGCGGCGACGCGTGGGGCGGTACCGTCGCCGACGAGCTGGTCGTCGACGGCATCGTGCTGCGCCACCAATGCCTGCCCGGCGAAACACGGCCCGAGATTTCGGGGCATTTCCACCCCAAGCTGCGCCTCGCACTGCGCGGCCGCAGCGTGTCGCGCCCCTGCTTCGCCGCCGACGACCGGCGCCTGATGCTGCCGGCCTTCGGCAGCCTCACGGGCGGTCTCGACGTCCGCGACGCGGCGATCGCAGAGCAATTTTCCGGCCCCTATCGCGCAATGCTCGTCGCGCAGGGACGGCTGCTCGCTTTCCCGTGCCGCGACGCCGCCGGATGTGACGCTACGGCATAGGGGACTTCCCCTAAATTCCGCCCGGCGTGCCCCGGCGCGGCTGTGGCGAAAAAGCATCACTCGTTGCAAAGAAACGCGCAAAAGCGCGAGCTTGACTGGAACGCGGAAGCGATCGGGCTATGATCGCGCGGCAACGAGAACAGAAATTCTATGAGAGGAGTGCCCCAAAATGAAATCATCTTCCCTTCTGTCTGCCCACCTGCTGCGCACGAGCGCGCTCGGCGTATCGCTGGCGGTCGCCGCGGTTGCCGTTCCCGCCTTCGCGCAGGACGCCGCGCCGCAGGATCAGGCGACGGCGGACGACAGCGGCGACGCGCCGATCATCGTCACCGCGCAGGGCCGCGCGCAGCTGCTGTCCGACGTGCCGGTCGCCATCTCGGCGGTCAGCGCCGAGACGCTGCAGAACAGCGGCGCCAACGACATCCGCCAGCTCAACCAGGTCGCCCCGTCGCTGCTCGTTTCGTCGACCGGTTCAGAGGCCAACGGCTCGGCACGCATCCGCGGCATCGGCACCGTCGGCGACAACCCCGGGCTCGAAAGCTCGGTTCCGGTGTTCATCGACGGTGTTTATCGCTCGCGCTCCGGCATCGGCCTCAACGAACTGGGCGAGATCGACCGGGTCGAGGTGCAGCGCGGGCCGCAGGGCACGCTGGGCGGCCGCAACTCGTCGGCGGGCCTGATCAGCATCTATTCGAAGAAACCCTCCTTCACCTTCGGCGCCAATGGCGAGGTCACCTACGGCAACCACGACTATTGGCGCCTCGGCGGCAGCGTCACCGGGCCGATCAGCGACACGCTCGCGGCGCGCATCGACGGCGTGTGGGTGAAGCGCGACGGCTTCTACAACGACGTCAACAACAACACGCAGATCAACAACCGCGACCGCTATTTCCTGCGCGGGCAACTGCTGTTCGAACCGACCGATGCGTTGTCGCTGCGCCTGATCGCGGACTACACCAACCGCGACGAGCGCTGCTGCGCCGCCATCTATGTCGACAACAGCGTCAATCCCTATATCGGCAACCTCAACAATCCGAGCCCGACGGGTGCCGCGACCGCGACGACCAACAACATCACGCGGGTGCTGATCGACCTGGGACAGCCCGCCGCGGCGCTGACCCCCGGCTACAACCGCGACATCTATGTCACCCCGGGCCGCAGCTATGCCGGCAAGACCAAGGATTACGGCTTCTCGGGCCAGATCGACTATGATTTCGGCGGCGCAACGCTGACGTCGATTACCGCCTATCGCGAATATCGCTCGGGACAGGCGGGCGACCTCGACTACGGCGCGGTCGACATCCTCTATCGCGCCGACGACAAGGACGCCTATCGCCAGTTCCACACCTTCACCCAGGAACTGCGGCTGCAGGGCGAAGCCTTCGACGGCAAGCTCGACTGGCTGATTGGCGGCTTCTACGCGAACGAAAAGCTGACGGTGCGCGACAATCTGCGCTTCGGCGACGATTATGGCCGCTTCGCCAACTGCCGCCTCGTTAGCGGCAGCCCGCTTGCGGGCCTCTATTCGCCAGGCCAAGAAGGCTGCGTCGCGGGGGGTATCGACAATCCGCTCGGGGTTGGCCGCAATACGATCCTCGGCGCTTCGGGTGCTTCTGGGGCGGATATCGTCGCCGCCTTCTCCGCGCTCGACGGCCTCAACGACCTCGGCTCGATCAACGACCGCTATCGGCAGAACGGAACGAACTGGGCGCTGTTCACGCACAATATCTTCCACATCACCGACACGCTCGATCTGACGCTCGGCCTGCGCTACACGCACGACAAGAAGAAATTCTCGGCCAGCTTCACCAACGACAACACGGTCTGCACGACGATCCAGGGCTTGGTGCTCGACGATCTGACCCAGCAGAACCAACCCGGCGATAGCGTTGCCGTGTTGGGGCAACGTGCAACGGCTAGGGCCCTCGCCGGCGCGCTGATCGGTCTCGGCTGTCAGGGCAATGCTACCGCCGAGCTCAATGGCGTGTCGATCAGCGACCAGCGCAGCGAGGACAAGTTCACCGGCACCGCGATCCTGTCGTGGAAACCCACCGACGATCTGATGACCTATGCCAGCTATTCGCGCGGCTACAAGGCGGGCGGTTTCAACCTCGACCGCTCGGCGCTGAAATCGCCGATCGTTCCGTTCGGCGGTCAGGCGGGCGCGCAGGCGCTGGTCAGCGGCCTCCAGTTCGACCCCGAACTCGTCACCAGCTACGAACTCGGCGCCAAATATTCGGGCGGTCCGTTCAGCGCCGGGCTGACCCTGTTCCGCACCGACTTCAAGAACTTCCAGCTCAACACCTTCAACGGCTCGACCTATATCGTGCAGACGATCAACGGCTGCTCGGCCGATCTCGGCGGGGCCGACCGTGACCAGAGCAAGTTTACGAGCGCGCCCAACTACAACGCGGCAGCCGGAACGACCGGCGCCTGCGCCCCGGACGACGTGACCTGGGGCGTGCGCTCGCAGGGCTTCGAACTCGAAGCCTCGCTGATCCCGGCACGCAGCTTCCGCATGACCGCGGGGCTGACCTATGCCCGGACCAAGTATAACAAGAATCTGGTCGGCAACTCGTCGGGCACGCCGCTCGACCAGGCGCTTCGCAAGCTTCCCGGCGACAATATGTCGAACGCGCCCGAACTGGTCGCGACCGGCAGCATCGCCTGGACGCCCGACATCGGCAGCAGCGGGCTGACCGGGCTCGTCTATGTCGACGGCCGCATGACCAGCGACTACAACACCGGCTCCGACCTCTTTCCGCAGAAGGAACAGGACGGCTATGCCATCTTCAACGCGCGCCTCGGCGTGCGTGGCCCCGACGAGAAATGGGGCATCGAGCTGTGGGCGCAGAATATCTTCAACAAGCAATATTCGCAGGTCGCCTTCAACTCGCCGTTCCAGGAAGGTGCGACGACGGCCGATTTCGCCGATCCGCAATATCCGGGCGGCCGCCAGATCTTCTCGATGTTCCTCGCCGAACCGAGGACCTATGGCGTGACGCTGCGCGGCAAGTTCTGAGCCGCAAGGGGGTCGGGGCGGCCGCGGCCGCCCCGATTGGAAAAGGCGGGGCCGACGCGCCCCGCCTTTTTCTTTTTGTCAAACTGGCATTCGTGGCAGCTGTGGCAGAAAAGACGCGCCCGCGGCGCAAAACCGCTACGGAAACGGGCGGCCTCTGGTCGCTTCACGCCATTTTGATATGCTCCTTCCTCGCAGAATGAAAAGATATTGCGAGAGGAGGACCACCGATGAAAGCCAAGCGTTTTTCCGCGTCCCACCTGCTTCACACCAGCGCGCTAGGGGTATCGCTGGCGGTCGCCTTCGCCGCGACCCCGGCGCTCGCGCAGGCGCGCGGCGGCGAGGGATATGAGGATCCCGATTCGATCATCGTCACCGCGACGCGGCGCAGCGAGATGCTGTCCGACGTGCCGATTGCCGTATCGGCCGTGACCGGTGAGACGCTGGAAAAGACCGGCGCAACCGACGTGCGCGCGCTGGGGCAGGTCGCACCGTCGCTGCTCGTGTCGGGCGCGACGAGCGAGGTCAATTTCACCGCGCGCATCCGCGGCATCGGTACGGTCGGCGAAAATCCCGGGCTCGAAAGCTCGGTCGGCCTGTTCATCGACGGCGTCTATCGCAGCCGCACCGGAGTCGGCCTGTCCGAACTGGGCGACATCGAACGCGTCGAGGTGCTGCGCGGGCCGCAGGGTACGCTGTTCGGACGCAACTCGACCGCCGGGCTGATTAACATCGTCACCAAGGGGCCCGAACTCGGCCATTTCGGCGGCAAGGGGTCGGTCAGCTACGGCAATTATGATTACTGGCGCATCGACGGGTCGCTGAACGCGCCGCTCGGCGACAAGGCGGCGCTGCGTCTCGACGGCGTGTGGCAGAAGCGCGACGGCTTCATCAGGAATGCGACGCCCGGCGAACCCGACATCAACGACCGCGACCGCTGGCTGGTGCGCGGGCAGATGCTGTTCGAACCGAGCGACAGCATCAGGCTGCGCCTGATCGCCGATTACAGCGAGCGCGACGAGAATTGCTGCGGCGGCGTGCTGCTCGGCCCGGTGCGCGGCCTGACGCGCGGCGCCGACGGCTTTCCGGTCGCCGGACCCAACACGCTGCTGCCGCTGCTCCAGCTTCTCGGCGCCAACCATCAGGTGCCGCCCCCGGGAGAGAGCTTCATCCGCACCCAGGCGACCACCCCCGGCATCACCTATCGCTCCGACACCAAGGACTGGGGCGTTTCGGGCGAGTTGACGTGGGAGCTCGGCCCGGCGACGCTGACCTCGATCACCGCCTATCGCGACTACAAGAATGCGCAGGGGCAGGACGCCGACTTCAACGCGCTCGACATCCTGCACCGCACCGACCTCGACCGCCGCTTCCGCCTGTTCACGCAGGAACTGCGGTTGCAGGGCGATGCGTTCGACGGGCGGCTCGACTGGCTGATCGGCGGCTATTTCGCCAACGAGAAGCTCGATGTCGACGACGACATCGTCTATGGGGCCGATTACGAGCGCTTCGCCAACTGCCTTGCGGCGGTGACGCTCGCGCCGACGCTGGTCAATCCCGCCTCGGCCACCTGCTCGAACCTGCCCGCGGCCTCCTTCCCCGGCTTCCAGGGGATCGCGGCACTGCTCAACGCGCCGCGCCTCAACGGCACGGGCGCCGCCGATCCGAGCTTTCACCAGCGCAGCACCAACTATGCGCTGTTCACCCACAACAGCTTCGACCTCGTCGAGGACCGGCTGACGCTGACGATCGGCGCGCGCTACACGCATGAAAAGAAGACGCTGGCCGGCGACGCCAATTTCACCAACACGCTGTGCCCGGCGATCGTCAATTCGTCGCTGCAGGCGCTCGCGAGCCTCGCCTGCGTCATCAACGGCACCGCGCCCGACCTCGTCAAGGGCGCGCCGGGCACGCGCTTCAGCGACAGCCAGTGGACGGGCACCGCGGTGCTGAGCTGGAAACCGACGCCCGACCTGCTCATCTATGGCTCGGCGTCGAAGGGATACAAGGCCGGGGGCTTCAACCTCGACTTCTCGGCGCTCGACCGGCCGTGCAGCACCACCGCGGGGTCGCCGGCGCAGAACGCCGCCTGCACCGCGCTGCTCGCGCTTCCCGCCAACACCCCGGCCAACGGGCGGCCCGAGGCGAGCGACCTCCAGTTCGCGAGCGAAAAGGTCGACGCCTACGAACTCGGCATCAAGTGGGACGGGCCGGGAATCGACGTCAACATCGCCGCCTTCTGGCAGGAATACAGCAATTACCAGCTCAACACCTACAATGGCGTCAATTTCGAGGTGACGAACATCCAGGCGTGCAAGGACGACCTCGGCACCGGCCCGATCGACAACAGCGCCCTTACCGGCGGCTGCGCGGCCGACCGGCTGAAACCCGGCGTCGTCGCCAAGGGGCTGGAGATCGAGACCTTCCTGCGCCCCGCGCGCTATCTGTCGGTCAACATGGGGCTGACCTATGTCGACACCCTCTATCGCCGTAATCTCGTCGGCACCGGAGGCCGGCCGCTGTCGCCGGTGCTGTTCCAGCTTCCCGGTCGCGGCGTGTCGAACGCCGCCAAATATGTCGCGACCGCGGGGATCAGCTGGACGCCGCCGATCGGCGGCTCGGGGATGAGCGCGCTCTTCTATCTCGATACGCGCCTGCAAAGCGACACCAACACCGGCTCCGACCTCGACGTCGAGAAGATCCAGGACGGCTTCGCGGTCGTCAACGGCCGCGTCGGCCTCTACGGTCCCGACCGGCGCTGGGGAATCGAACTGTGGGGGCAGAATCTGCTCAACAAGCGCTACTACCAGATCGGGGCCGACATGCCGTTGCAGGGCAGCGGCACCTTCCGCTCGGTCGCGGCGCCCGCGTCACTCGGCTTCCCGGCGACGGCGAGCCAGCTTTTCGTCGGCTTCCCCGGCGAACCGCGCACCTATGGCGTGACGCTGCGCGGCCAGTTCTGATCCGGCGCGATCGCGCTTCGACCGCCCGCGCGCCATCCCGCGCGCGGGCGGTTTTCTTTTGCTTTTCGCCTGTCCTTGCATAGGCTTGCGCGATGTTCGCGATCGACTCCCTGCTCGTCAAAATCGCCCTGATCGGCGTCATCGGTATCGGCGCGCAATGGGTCGCCTGGCGGACGGGACGGCCCGCGATCGCGCTGATGCTGCTCGCCGGCATCGTCGCCGGCCCGGTGCTGGGCCTGATCGACCCGGCAAAGGATTTCGGGGCGCTGCGCGAACCGATCATCAAGCTCGCGGTCGCCGTCATCCTGTTCGAGGGCGGGCTCAGCCTGAAATTCCGCGAACTGCGCCATGCCGGCGTCGCGGTGTTCATGCTCGTCTTCGTCGGCGTGCCGGTCGGCTGGGCGCTCGGCACCGCGGCCGCCTATTACGGCGCGGGGCTGCCGTTCGAGCTGTCGGCGCTGTTCGGCGGCATCATGGTCGTCACCGGCCCGACGGTCATCGTGCCGCTGCTGCGCACGCTCAACATCACGCCGCGCGTCAAGCACATGCTGAAATGGGAAGCGATCGTGAACGACCCGATCGGCGCGCTGCTCGCGGTCGGCATCTATTCCTACATCATCCACGGCGGCAGCGCGGCGAACGGCGTCGGCATCGTCACCGATGTCGTCGCCGCCAGCCTGCTCGCGATGCTGATCGGCGGCGCCGCCGCCTTCGCGCTGACCGCGGCCTTCGTGCGCGGCTGGGTGCCCGAATATCTGAAGGCGCCGGTGCTGCTGACGACGGTGATCGCGGTCTTCGTCCTCTCCGACCTCATCATGCACGAAACGGGACTGATCACCGTCACTGTTATGGGAGTGGTGATGGCGAACCGCGAGACCGATTCGAGCCATATGCTGATGCGCTTCAAGGAGGATCTGACCGTCCTCCTCGTCTCGGGCGTGTTCATCATCCTGTCCGCCACGCTCGACTGGACCGTCGTGCAGAATTTCCAGCTTCGTTTCCTGCTCTTCCTCGTCCTGCTGCTCTTTGTGGTGCGGCCGCTGACGATCATGACCGCGCTGCTCTTCACCCGCATCCCCTTGCGCGAGCGCCTGTTCGTCGCCTGGATCGCGCCGCGCGGCATCGTCGCCGCCGCCGTGACCGGCCTGTTCGCGCTACGCCTGTCGGATTACGGAGTGCCGGGCGCGGAGGCGCCGGTGCCGCTGTCCTTTGCAGTGGTCATCGCGACGATCTTCGCGCACGGCTTCACCGCCGCGCCCTTCGCGCGCTGGCTGGGGCTCGACCGCGGCAAGGGCGACGGGGTGCTGCTCGTCGGCGCCAACGGCTGGACGATCGCCTTCGCCGAGTTCGTCAAGGCACAGGGCCGCGCGGTGCTGGTCGCCGACACCAGCCAGCTTGCGCTGCGCCGCGCGCGGCACGCCGACCTGTCCGTCTATCACGGCGACATACTGGACGAGACGCACGACGACCATCTCGACATGGGACGCTATCAGCAGCTGATCGCCGCGACCGACAACGACGCCTATAACGCGCTGGTGTGCAGCGAGCTGGCGCCCGAGGTCGGCCACGACCGGGTCAGCCGGGTGATCGCCGAAGCGCCGCAGGGCAGCCGGCGGCGCGGGCGCGTCCTGACGCTCGCGGGCACGCCGATCGAGACGCAGCTCGACCGGCTGCAGGCGGGCTGGACCTTCGGCCGCACCCGGATCACCGAGAAATTCCCCTATGCCGATTTCGTCGCGCGGATGAAGGCGTCGGGCGGCGACAGCCTGATGGTCGCGCGGCCGTCGGGCGACCTCGCCGTCTTTTCCGCCCAGCATCGGCCGCCGGTGGAGCCGGGCGACACGATCTGGACCTTCGTCCCGCCCGACGACCCGCGCACGCGGATCGAGGCGCGCGAGGCGGCTCCCTGAGCCGATCCCTGAATTAGACTCTGATGACTTTGGATTGACCCACTTCGTCATTGCGAGCGGAGCGAAGCAATCCAGGGCGGCCTGCGCACACTCTGGATTGCCGCGCGGCTTCGCCGCTCGCAATGACGAGGCCGTCTGATGTCATCATGGTCCAGCTTAGCGCGCCCGCGCCGCCTGGTGCGCGATGTCGGTCATCAGCTTGCGGAACAGCACCGCCCCCGCGGTGCCCGACGATTTGAGCGCGCGCTCGCAATCGAGCAGCCGCGTCATCAGCCGCGCGACACGCAGCGAATCCCAGATGTGGAGCTGCGCCGTCACCGCATCGCGCTCCTTCCAGAAGACGCCGCTGCTCCGCGCCGACACCACCGTCGCCGGATGTGCGCCCGCATCGACCTCGGCGCGCAGCCGCGCGAGCTGCATTGCACGGATGCCGAGCGCGCGGATGATGCGGATTTCGGCGACGCCGATCGCCGCCGCCTTCGCCAGCATGTCGGGCAGGTCGCGCACCTTGCCGCCGAGCGCGACGTTGATACACGCGCTGACGTCCTCCTCGTGCGTCGCGGCGCCCAGCGCGGCGATGTCGGCCGCCGTCACCTGCCGCTGCCGGTCGGGCGCGGCGTCGAGGTAGAGCGCGATCTTCTCGATCTCGCGCCGCATCAGCGCCTGGTCGCCCGACACGAGATCGACGAGCAGCTGCGCATCGGCGTTGGACAGGCGCAACCCCTGATCCTGCGCCGCGTCCATCGCGATGCCGACCAGCGCGCGCCGGTCGGGCTGGTAGCAGATGGCGGCGACCGCCCCCGCCGCGCCCTCGACCAGCTTGACGAGCTTCGAACGCGCGCTCACCGACGCGCCGGTCGCGATCACCGGGTTGATCGCGGTGTCGGCGGCGAGCAGCGCCTCGACCGCCGACAGGCAATCGTCGCCGCTGCCCGCGATCTCCAGCCGGATCACCCGCGCCGGGGAAAAGAGCGACATCGACGCCGCCTCGGCGGCGAGCAGCGCCGCATCCTGCGACAACTGCGGCGAGGCGAGATCGAGCCGCTCGGCCTCCGCCCCCGCGAGCCCGACGAGGTGCGCGGCGACCGCGCCCATCGTCGCCTCGTCGGGACCGGTGAGCAGGACGAAGCGGACCGCGGGATCGAGGCGCGTCTGGCGTTCGAGGTCGGCGGGCTTGAGCGGCTTCATCGCCGCTCAGCGCGCCGACGGGAGTGCCGGGGCAGTCGCGGCCTGCCCGCCGCCGCGGCTCGCGAACACCGCGACACGCGCGACGATCTGGTCGGCGATGCCCTGCGCGAGCCGTTCGAGGGTCGAGGATTCGGCGGCGATCGTCGCATATTCGCTGCCGACGACGTCGATCCCCGCGTCGGCCGCGGCGGTCGCGTCGAGCAGCACCTCGCCCGACCCCGCATCGACGAGCTGGTAGCGCGCGCGCAGCGTCCGCCGCTCGCGCGTGACCGCATCGTCCGAGCGGACGCCGAAGCCGGTGATCGAATCCTCGAGCCGCACGTCGAGCCGCAGCCGCGCGCCCGCGCCCTGCCCCGCCTGCGTCGGCTGGAGCCGGTCGCGCAGCGCGTTGCGGACGAGCCAGCCCGAATGCCCCTCGATCGGCGCGACATCGACATCGGCGAGCGTCCGCGCCACCGCGCCCTGGCTGCCGTTCGCATAGAGCGGGCGCAGTCCGCAGCCGCCGAGCAACAGCGAGGCGGCGACGAGCGAGAAGGTCAGGAGGCTACGCATCGGGGGAATAATGACCGCAATCCCTGTTCGTGTCGAGCCCGTCGACCGCCAGCAGGGGGCCTCCGACCGAAGTCGATGCAAGGTAGCGGCCCTTTCGCATTCAACGAAGCCGGAGAGTCGGCAGCATCCATCTTCAGGGAACGATATTCACCAGCCGGTCGGGGACGACGATCACCTTTTTCGGCGATGCGCCGCCGAGCAGGTCGGCGATGCGAGGCCGCGCCAGCGCCGCGGCCTCCGCCGCCTCCTTGTCCGCGCCCTTGGCCAGCGTCATCGTATCGCGCAGCTTGCCGGCGATCTGGATCGCGATCGTCACCTCGTCGTCGACGAGCAGCGCCGGATCGGCGGCCGGCCATGCCGCGTCGGCGACCATCGCGGCGCTGCGCCGGCTGTCGGGAAGCGCCGCCCACGCCTCTTCGGCAAGGTGCGGCATCATCGGCGCGACGAGCAGGATCAGCGTCCGGCACGCCTCGCCGCGGGTCGCCGAGGGCTTCGCCTTCTCGATCTCGTTGGCGAGCGCGTGGATCTTCGCCACCGCCTTGTTGAAGCCGAGCGCCTCGATGTCGGCGGCGACCCCGGCGATCGCCTGGTGCAGCTTGCGCGCGAGCGCCTTGTCCTCACCGCCATCGCCGACGGCCTCGGTCTCGCCGAAGATCCGCCACAATCGCTGCACGAAGCGCCACGCACCCTCGATTCCCGCCTCGCTCCACGGCAGGTCGCGCTCGGGCGGGCTGTCGGAGAGCATGAACCAGCGCGCCGCGTCGGCGCCATATTGGTCGAGGATGGCGTCGGGATCGACGACATTCTTCTTCGACTTCGACATCTTGATGACGCGGCCGACCGCGACGGGCGCGCCGTCGGCGTCGAGCGTCGCGCCGTCGGCGGTGCGCGTCACCTCGTCGGGGGTGAAATAGAGCGGCGGCATCCCCTCGCCCTGCGCCCGGCTATAGGTTTCGTGCGTGACCATGCCCTGCGTGAACAGGCTCGCGAACGGCTCCTTGATCTCGACCATCCCCAGCCGTTCGAGCGCGCGCGTCCAGAAGCGCGCATAGAGCAGGTGGAGGATCGCATGCTCGATGCCGCCGATATACTGGTCGACCGGCAGCCAGCGGCGGATGACCTCCGGGTCGAACGGCCGATCCGCCGGTGCGCTCGCAAAGCGCAGGAAATACCAGGAGGAATCGACGAAAGTGTCGAGCGTGTCGGTCTCGCGCTCGGCGGCGCCGCCGCACGACGGGCAGGCGACATGCTTCCACGTCGGGTGGCGCAGCAGCGGATTGCCGGGGACCGAGAAATCGACGTCCTCGGGCAACACGACGGGAAGCTGGTCCCTGGGCACCGGCACCGTGCCGCACGCGGGGCAGTGGATGAAGGGGATCGGCGTTCCCCAATAGCGCTGGCGCGACACGCCCCAGTCGCGCAGGCGCCACACGGTCGTGCCCTTGCCCCAGCCTTCATGCTCGGCGCGCGCGATGATCGCGGCTTTCGCCTCGTCGACGGTCATGCCGTCTAGGAAATGGCTGTTCACCAGCCTGCCGGGGCCGGTGTAGGCCTCGTCGCCGGCAAAGACCTGTTCGGTCTCGTCGCCGTCGGCGATCACGCGGTGGACCGGCAGGCCATATTTGCGCGCAAAATCGAGGTCGCGCTGGTCGTGCGCCGGGCAGCCGAAGATCGCGCCGGTGCCATAATCCATCAGCACATAGTTCACGACCCACACCGGCAGATGCCAGTCGGGGTCGAGCGGATGCTGGACCGATACGCCGGTGTCGAAGCCCATCTTGTCCGCGGTTTCGAGCTGTTCGGCCGAGGTGCCCTGGCGCCGGCATTCGGCGATGAAGGCCGCGAGTTCGGGCGAATCCTTGGCGAGGCGCTCGGCGAGCGGATGGTCGGGTGCGATCGCCGCGAAGCTCGCGCCGTACAGCGTGTCGGGGCGCGTCGTGAAGACATCGAACCCCGGCGCGCCGCCCGCGAGGCGGAATGAGAATTCCAGCCCCTGTGACTTGCCGATCCAGTTCTCCTGCATCAGCCGCACCTTGTCGGGCCAATGGTCGAGGCTCTTGAGCCCGTCGAGCAGATCGTCGGCAAAGGCGGTGATCTTCAGGAACCACTGCGACAGCTTCTTCTTCTCGACCGACGCGCCCGACCGCCAGCCGCGCCCATCGATCACCTGCTCGTTGGCGAGCACGGTCATGTCGACCGGGTCCCAGTTGACGTAGCTTTCCTTGCGCGTGACCAGCCCCGCGGCGAACAGATCGAGGAACAGCGCCTGTTCCTGCCCGTAATAGTCGGGCTCGCAGGTCGCGAGCTCGCGGCTCCAGTCGATCGCGAGGCCGAGGCGCTTCAACTGCGCGCGCATCGCGGCGATATTGTCGCGCGTCCAGCCGCCGGGATGGACCCCCTTTTCCATCGCCGCATTCTCGGCCGGCATGCCGAAGGCGTCCCAGCCCATCGGGTGGAGCACCGCGTGCCCGGTCATCCGCTTGAAGCGCGCGAGCACGTCGCCCATCGCATAGTTGCGGACGTGCCCCATATGGATGCGCCCCGACGGATAGGGGAACATCTCGAGGATATAGGCTTTCGGCTTGTCGCCCCCGACCATATCTTTGGTGTCGTCGGTGGCAAAGCTGTTCGCGGCCTCCCACGCCGCCTGCCAGCGGGCGTCGGCAGCCAGGGCGCCAAAGCGCGATTCGCGGGTCATGTCCTGTTTACCCCGTTGTCTGTCGGTTGGCGCGGGTCCGCGCCGGAGAATTAGCCTTCGAACGCGCTGCGGCGCAGGTCGCGGGCGCGGGTGAGGATGATCTCCTCCAGCTTCTGCACCGTCGCCGCCTGCACCGGCGCGTCGACCCAGCCGCCGCCCTGCGCAACCTGGCGCGACGCGGCGACGCGCAGCGCGTCGGCGCGCAGATCCTGGTCGAGGATCGAAACCGTCACCTTCATGCGCTCGTTCGGGTTGCTCGGATTGGCGTACCAGTCGGTGATGATCACCCCGCCCGACGAATCGGCCTGGAGCAGCGGCATGAACGACAGCGAATCGAGCGACGCGCGCCACAGATAGCTGTTCACGCCGATCGTCGTCACCTGCGACGCGGCGAGGTCGGCCTTGGGCCGTTCCTTCCCGCCGCCGCACCCCGCGAGGCCGAGCGCCGCGACGCCGAGCAGGGCGAGCGCCGCCGGGCGGCGGCCGAGCCGGGCAAGGAAGGAAAGCTGGGGCATGCCGAATACCTTATCATGGGGCGCCGCCGGGCCGGGCGGCCGGCTGCGCTGCGGGAATTGCAAGCGTCTCTATCGCCGTTGCCGCCGTCCGGCAAGCGCGGCAATGCGCCATCCGCCGCGGTCCCGACTGTGGTCATCGTGCAACAATCCGGGCAAAAGCGGGCATGGGACGATCGGGCGAAGCGGAAACGCTGGCAATCCGGCGGCAGCCGTCCTATCTGAAGATTCGATTGGGGTTGGAGTCGCAGGATAATGGCGCGGAAACCGCGACATTTTTGGAGGGGTAGCGTCGTCGTTCTGGCGACCCTTTCGCTTGCCCTGCCCCCTGCTCTCGCCGCGATGAGCCGCGCCGACCGCATCCGCGACACGACGCTGTCGCAGACCCTGCTCGGCCAGTTCACCCCCGCGTCGGGCGATCCACGCCTGATCGCGCGCTATGCCCGCATGTCGGAAGAATCGCGCCGCGCGTTCAGCTTCACCCCCGCGATCACCGACGACAGCCGCAAGAATCGCGCGATCACCGTCGTGATCCGCGCCCGCGACGAGGCGTCGAGCGCCGCACGCACCGCCGCGCTGGCCGCCGGGCGCAGCAAGACACCGATCGGCATCGCCCCCGTCGCCTATGATCTGGGCGCATCGGTCGGCTTCCAGAAGTTCGTGACCCCGGCGCTGCCGAGCGGCACCGACCTGCGCAACCTGCCCGTCGCCAAGGCGCCCGAGCAGGAAGAGGCCAAGTCGCGCTTCGCCACCCGCGTCATCAACCGCGCCAGCGATCCGGCGGGCGCGACCGACCGCATCACCGCGCCGGGCGACAACCAGAGCGTCGATGTCGTCAGCAGCTATCGCCTGACGAAGAATCTCGATGTCACCGCGGGCGTGCGCTATCGTACCGACGACCGCTTCCAGCCGCTGACCGATTCGCGCCGCGACAGCCAGGCGGTCTATGTCGGGACGGCGTTCCGCTTCTGACGCTGCTGGCGCTTCGCCGCTTTCATCTTTCCCCGATCATCCCACGCGTCGATCGCCGCCCAGCCGGGCAGGGCGATGCCGCTGCCCGCCGCGCGGCGGCGCAGCGCGCGCGCGCGCGCCGGCGTCATGCCGCCGAGCGCGACCGCCTGCCCGCCCGCCAGCCGCGCGAGCCGCAACCACTCGGCGGCGGACAGCGTCGGCGCGCCGGGGTGCGAACGCGTCGGATGGAGCGGCGAGACGAACACCGCCTGCGCCCCGGCACGACGCGCGCCGCGCGCCTCGGCGCGGTCGTGGACAGCCATCGTGCGAACCAGATCCAGCCGCCGCGCCTGCGCCGCCGCGCCGCCGCCCTGCCGACGCAGATGCACGCCGTCGGCGCCCCAGCGCCGCGCCAGTGCCGGCGGCCCCGCGAGCAGCAGCGACAGGTGCCGCGCCCGCGCGATGCGCGCGAGCCGCCGGAACAGGCGCCAGCGCGCACCGGGCGCCAGCCCGTCGTGCCGCACGACGATACCGCTGCCCGGCGGCAGCAGCACCGCCAGCCGCGCGAGCGGCGTCGCGGCGCGTTCGTCGGTGAACAACCAGACACCGGAAAGGCGGGCACCGCGCGGCGGGGGGTGGCGTCGAGGCATCGCTCTTCCTATAGGCGCGTCGGGGCAGCGCGCAACGCGCACGCCACCCGGAGGCGAACGGAATGGACCAAGCGGCAGAGCGGCTGGCGGAGGTGCGGGGCAACATCGCGGCGGCGGCGAAGCGCGCCGGCCGCGAGGCCGACGCCGTCTGCCTGATCGCGGTGTCGAAGACGCACGACGCCGACGCCATCCGCCCGCTGATCGCCGCCGGCCAGCGTCATTTCGGCGAGAATCGCGTGCAGGAGGCCGCAGCCAAATGGCCCGCGCTGCGCGCCGAAGCATCCGGCATCGCGTTGCACCTGATCGGCCGGCTCCAGTCGAATAAGGCCGAGGATGCGGTGACGCTGTTCGACGCGATCCACTCGGTCGACCGCCTGTCGCTGGTGCAGGCGCTGGCGAAGGCGTGCGACCGGCTGGACCGGCGCCCGCGCCTCTTCGTCCAGGTCAATGTCGGCGACGAGGCGCAGAAGGGCGGCTGCGCGGTCGCCGACCTGCCCGCATTGCTCGCCGATGCGGCGGACGCCGGATTGCGCATCGAGGGGCTGATGGCGATCCCCCCGGCGGACCGCGAACCCGCGCCCTATTTCGCGCTGCTCGACGAACTCGCCGAACGGCACGCGCTGCCGCTGCGCTCGATGGGGATGAGCGGCGATTATCCGACCGCGGTGATGCTGGGCGCGACGCACGTGCGCGTCGGCACCGCCCTGTTCGGGGCGCGGGACTAAGGAAGACAGCAGCGTCGGGGAGGAAAGCGAGATGGACCATGAACAGACAGCCGACCTTCCCTATCTGAAGAAGGTGGTCGGCGCGTCGATGGCCGGCACCGTCGTCGAATGGTATGAATTCTTCCTCTACGGCACCGCCGCGACGCTGGTGTTCGGCAAGCTCTTCTTCCCCGACACCGGCAACGAGCTCGACGGCATCATCGCGGCCTTCGCCACCTATGCCGTCGGTTTCCTCGCCCGGCCGCTGGGCGGGGTGGTGTTCGGCCATGTCGGCGACCGCATCGGCCGCAAGGCGCTGCTCCAGCTCAGCCTCGTGCTGATCGGCGTGTCGACCTTCCTGATGGGCTGCCTGCCGAGCTTCGACAGCATCGGCTATTGGGCGCCGGCGCTGCTGGTGCTGCTGCGCTTCGTGCAGGGCTTCGCGCTCGGCGGCGAGTGGGGCGGGGCGGTGCTGCTCGTCACCGAGCACAGCCCGAACCGCAGCCGCGCCTTCTGGGGCAGTTTCCCGCAGGCGGGAGTGCCGCTCGGCAACCTGCTCGCGACCGCGGTGCTGCTGATCCTCGCGGCGACGCTATCCGACGCGGATTTCCTCGCCTGGGGCTGGCGCGTCGGCTTCTGGCTGTCGGCGGTGATCGTCGTCATCGGCTATTATATCCGCACCCAGGTCAGCGACTCGCCGATCTTCGAGGAGGCGCGGGCGCACGCCGAGGCCTCGGCCGAAGCGGGCTATGGTCTTACCGAGGTGTTTCGCCACTATCCGCGCGGCGTGTTCACCGCGATGGGTCTGCGTTTCGGCGAGAATATCGTCTATTACATGGTGGTCACCTTCTCGATCACCTATCTCCACCACCGCGAGATCGACACGACGCGCATCCTCGCGCTGCTGTTCGCCGCGCACATCCTCCACGTCGTCGCGATTCCGCTGGTCGGCGCGCTCGCCGACCGGATCGGGCGCCGGCCCGTCTATATCGCCGGGGCCGCGCTCACCATGGTCTGGCCGTTCCTCGCTTTTCCGATGTTCGACACCGGCGCCACCGCGACGATCCTCGCCGCGATCATGCTCGGCCTCGCGATCCACGCACTGATGTATGCGCCGCAGCCCGCGATCATGGCGGAGATGTTTCCGACGCGCATGCGCTATTCGGGCGTGTCGCTCGGCTATCAGGTGACGGCGATCGTCGCGGGGTCGTGGGCGCCGCTGATCGGCACCGCGCTGCTGCGCGAATATGACAGCTGGACCCCGATCGCCGTCTATATCGCCATCGCCGCCGCGGTCAGCCTGCTGTCGGCGCTGGCGATGCGCGAGACCAGGGGGGCGTCGCTGCTCGCGCTCGACGAAGCCGACCGCAACCGCCCGGCGGCGGCGGCGCGCTGATCGGCCCTTTGCCCGAAGACGCGCCCTAATCGTTCGAGAAGCGGCCCTCGGTCACTTCGCGGACGATGCCCGCGCGGATGGTGAAATCGCCGAAATGCTCGCCCGGCTGCCGCTCGGCGGCATAGCGGCCCAGCGTCTCGTCGAGCGTCTCGAGGATCGCCGCCTCGCCGATATTCTCGCGATAGAGGCGCCCGAGGCGCTGGCCGTGGAAACCGCCGCCCAGATAGAGATTATATTTGCCCGGCGCGCGGCCGGTCAGCCCGATCTCGGCGATATAGGGGCGGGCACAGCCGTTGGGACACCCCGTCATGCGCAGCGTGATCGGCTCCTTTTCCAGCCCGTGGCGCGACAGGATCGCCTCGATGCGGGTGATCAGGCTGGGCAGATAGCGTTCGCTGTCCGCCATCGCGAGGCCGCAGGTCGGCAGCGCGACGCATGCCATCGCATTGAGCCGCAGCGTGCTGCGCGCGTTGAGCGCGGCAAGCCCGGTCTCGGCGAGCAGCGCCTCGATCGCCGGCCGGTCGGCAGCGGCGACCCCGGCGATCATCAGATTCTGGTTGGGGGTCAGGCGGAAATGCCCCTTGTGGACGCGCGCGATCCGTTCGATCCGGTCGAGCAGATCGCGGTCGAGCCGGCCGTTCTCGACGAACAGCGTATAATGGTGGACGCCATCGTCCGATTCGGTCCAGCCATAGCGGTCGGCGTTCGAGGTGAAGGCATAGGGGCGCGCGGGGTCGAGCGGCCCGGCGCGATCCTCGATCGCCGCCTTGATCCAGTCGAGCCCCTTGTCGTCGATCGTATATTTGAACCGCGCCCGCGCGCGGTCGGCGCGGTTGCCATAGTCGCGCTGGACGCCCATCACCGCCTCGGTCACCGGATAGAGCCGGTCGGGGGTGATGAAGCCGATCACCGACGCGGTGCGCGGATAGGTGTGCGGCGCCTTGTCGGTGCGCCCCATGCCGCCGCCGATCGCGACGTTGAAGCCGGCGATTCGCCCGTCCCCGCCGACGATGGCGATATAGCCGAGGTCCTGGGCATAGATGTCGATGTCATTGTTCGGCGGGATGACGAAGCCGATCTTGAATTTGCGGGGCATGTAGGTGCGCCCGTAGAAAGGCTCCTCGGGGCCCGAGGCCGCGACCCGTTCCTCGCCGTACCAGATTTCGTGATAGGCGCCGGTCCTGGGGATCACATGGTCGCTGACCGCCTTCGCCAGATCGGCGAGTTCGGCCTGGAGCGCGGGGAATTCGGGATAGACGGTCGCCATCACGCCGCGCGAATCGTCGCCGCACGCCGCCACCGTGTCGAGCAGCACCTCGTGCAGCCCGCGGATCAGCGGGACGAGGTCCTGCTTGAGCACCCAGTGGAACTGAAAGGTCTGGCGCGTCGTCATGCGCAGCGTCTCGCCGCCGTGCGCGCAGGCCAGTTCGGCGATCTTCAGCCAGCGTTCGGTCGTGCAGATGCCGCCGGGCAGGCGGACGCGGATCATGAACTGAAAGGCGGGCTCCAGCTTCTGCCGGCGGCGCTCGTCGCGGACGTCGCGGTCGTCCTGCTGATAGATACCGTGGAACTTCATCAGCTTGATGTCGTTGCCGGGCACCGCGGAGGTAATGCGGTCGAGCAGCCCGAGCGCGATCGTCCCGCGCAGCTGGTCGCTTTCGGCCTTCAGCGTCTCGTCGGGGCTCAGCCGGTCGAGCGGCTGCGACACGTCCTGGCTGCGGTCGGTGGGGGGAAGCAGGTCCATCGGGCGGTTCCTCAATAAATGTCGCGCTGGTAGCGGCCGTCGCGCTGCAGATCGCGCAGATACTCCTCGGCATCCTCGATCTGGACGCTCGCCTGTTCGGCGATCAGCGCGACCAGCGCGGCGTGGACGTCGGGCGCGAGCCGCGCCGCGTCGCCGCAGACATACAGGTGCGCGCCCTCCTCCAGCCAGGCATGGACGTCGCGCGCCTGCTCGCGGAGGCGGTGCTGGACGTAGAGCTTTTGCGCGCCGTCGCGCGAGAAGGCGACGTCCATCCGTGTCAGCGTGCCGTCGGCCAGCCATTGCTGCCATTCGGTCTGGTAGAGGAAGTCGCTGCGGAAATGACGCTCGCCGAAAAACAGCCACGCCCGGCCGCCACCGCGCGCCTCGCGCTCCTGCAGGAAGGCGCGATAGGGGGCAACGCCGGTGCCGGCGCCGATCATGATGATCGGCCGTCCCTCGGGCGGCAGGCGGAAATGCGGATTGGCCTGGATATAGACGGGAACCACCGAGTCGATTTCCACGCGGTCGGCGATCTGGCCGGAGGCAACCCCCGACCGCGGCTGGTCGTGCAGCGCATAGCGCACCGGCGCAACGGTGATATGCGCCTCGTCGGGGCAGGCGGCGAGGCTGGACGCGATCGAATAGAGCCGCGGCTGGAGCGGTCGCAGCCCATCGGCGAAGCGCTGCGGATCGACGCCTTTCAGCGGAAAGGCGCGGACGATGTCGACGATATGGTTGGCGTGGAGGAAGGCCGCGCGCTCGCCGCTGTCCATCGCCGCGAACACGTCGCCCGTTCCGGTCAGCGCGCCCCAATGGTCGAGGAAACGCAGCGTCGCGGTCGTCACCTCAAGCGACGTCGCCAGCGCCTCTTCCAGCGTCGTCGCCTTGCCCTTGAGGGTCAGCGGCGCGCTGCCCGACAGGTCGAGCGCGGTCAGCAGCGCCTCGACCGCCGCCGGGTCGTTGCGCGCGACGAACCCCAGCGCGTCGCCGGGCTGATAGCTGAGCCCCGATCCCGCGAGCGACAGCTCGACATGCTGGGTCTCCTTGCTCGACCCGCGCCCCGACAGGCGGATCTTCTCGATCACCGTCGCCGGAAAGGGATTGCGCTTGTCGTGGCCGGCATCCGGGGCGGACGCGGGCGCCGCACCGGCCGGCGCGGCCGGCACCGCGGGCACCGCTTCGGCCTGTTCGGCGGCGAGCAGCGCCAATATGTCGACGCTCCATTCGGCCGCGGGCTCGTCGAAATCGACGTCGCAGTCGACGCGCGGACGCAGTCGCTGCGCCCCCAGCGCCTCCAGCCGCGCGTCGATCCGCTTGCCGGCGCCGCAGAACTGCTCATAGCTCATGTCGCCGAGCGCGAGGACGGCATAGCGCAGATCGGGCAGCGGCGGCGCCTTGCGGCTCTCGACGAAATCGAAGAAATCGGCCGCCGGCTGCGGCGGGTCGCCCTCGCCATGGGTGGCGACGACGATCAGCAGGTCCTGCTCGTCCTTCAGCCGGCGCGGCTTGTAGTCGGCCATGTCCGACAGCACCGGAGCGAGACCCTGCGCGGTCGCCGCGGCGGCGAGGCTCTTCGCCAGTTCGGCGCCGTTGCCGGTCTCGGTGCCATAGAGGATGGCGAGCGTGCGCGCCGCCGGGCGCGGCGCAGCGGGGGCCGACGGCGTCAGCGGCGCCGCACCGCCGCCGCGCGCCAGTCCCAGCGCCAGCCCCGCGAAATAGCCGCTCGCCCAGCGCGCCTGCTCGGCGGTCAGCGTCGCGCCCAGCGCCTCGACCAGCCCGGCCTGCTCGCCCGTCAGCAGGGCAGGGGCATGCTGCGGTGCCGTCATGATTTCAGCCGTCATCTCTCTCGACCCTTCGACGATAGGGAGGCGCTTCGCCTCCGGCTGCCCACTCGTATGCGGCGCGGCAGCGAGGCGAGCGCAATGGCGGCGCAGATCGCACGGCGGGCGGAAAACTGGCAAAGGAAATGTTGGGAATCCGCGGCGATAATAAGTTGGGATCGGCCAAAGGATTCTTTACCGCTTCAATAAGCAGCAAAAATTTTTATGATGATGTTCAATATATTTTCTGTTTAATGCTCCGATCCTGCAGTCATCACGGGATTCAATATTTGATTTGCGCCGCCCAACAATATCTAGGTTCGGTCGCCTGCTGCCTTCTGCGATGGTCGCCGCCATTGCCAAGGAGAGCTGACATGTCGATTTTGCTGGGACAGGCCGCACCCGATTTTGAACAGGAAAGCACCGCGGGGACCATTCGCTTCCACGAATGGCTCGGCGACTCGTGGGGGCTGCTGTTCAGCCACCCCAAGGATTATACGCCGATCTGCACCACCGAGCTGGGTGAGGTCGCGCGGCTGCGCGGCGAGTGGGACAAGCGCGGGGTCAAGACGATCGGCCTGTCGGTCGATCCGCTCGACTCGCATTTCGGCTGGGCGAAGGACATCGAGGAAACGCAGGGGCAGAAGCTCGACTATCCGCTGCTCGCCGATTTCGACGGCAAGGTCTCGGCGCTCTACGAGATGATCCATCCCGATTCGGACCCGACCTATACGGTGCGCTCGGTGTTCGTCGTCGACCCGAACAAGAAGATCCGGCTGATCCTGACCTATCCGCCCAGCTCGGGCCGCAATTTCGCGGAGATATTGCGGGCGATCGACAGCCTCCAGCTCACCGACGCGCAGCCGGTGGCGACCCCGGTCAACTGGAACCCCGGCGATGCGGTCATCATCTCGCCGAAGCTGTCCGACGCGGACGCGAAGCAGCGCTTTCCGCAGGGATTCAAGACATTGAAGCCCTATCTCCGCTCGGTCGAACTCGAAGCCTCGGCCTGACGCGCGCAACGGCGGGTCCGCATCGGCCTGGGGTGCGGACCCACTATTGATATTCGACCGTCACCGGGATGCGGCCGCGATAATCGCCGTCGTCGAGCCCCGCGACCTGCAGGCGGCCACCGAAGCGGAAACGCAGCCGGCCGTCGGGGCCGAGCCGCGGCGCCGGCGGCAGGTCGGTGACGAGCCCGGTGACGCGCGCCGCGCGCCCGCTGTCGCTTTCGAGGTCGACCACCGCCGGCAGCACGACGCGCACCGCCGCGCCCGGCTCGCCGCGCACCGACACCACCCCCGACAGCGCGAAACCCCCGAGATCGAAGAGCGCACCGCGCAGCCGCCGCGCGCCCGATACGGGGTCGATCTCGACCTCGCCGCCCGCGGCGCCGACCGCGACGCGGCCCATGTCGAGCTGCGTCTCGATCTCGACGCGCAGCGGCGTTTCCGCGGTGGGCCCGATTCGCGGCGCGGCCCCGGCTGCGGCGCCGGGCGCGCACAGCAGGCATTGCGCCGCCGCCGGCGCCGCCGCGAAAGCCAGGATCGGAACGAGGGCGAGGGGCCATCTCACGCCCCCACCCTGCCACGATCATGGTTAAGTGCGCGTAAAGCCGCCCCGTCGCAAAGGGGGGCAGCCTCCGCCCGCCCCCTTGCGACGCGGCGGCGGCGGGCCGATATATGCGAGCGGAAGGCCGCGCCGCCCCGCCGCGCGCACCCGCAAGGAGAGCCCCGATGACCGACAACCGAACCGCCCTCGACCCGATGGCGCATCATGTGCTGCGCGAAAGCGGCACCGAGCGCGCCTTCACCGGCAAATACAATGATTTCAAGGGCGACGGCATCTATCGTTGCGCCGGCTGCGGCGCGCCGCTGTTCGACAGCCGCACCAAATATGACAGCGGCTCGGGCTGGCCGAGCTACACCGCCCCCGCAAACGAGGGCGCGGTCAGCGAGCATCGCGATACGCGCCACGGCATGACGCGGATCGAGGTGCGCTGCGCCGCGTGCGAAGGCCATCTCGGCCATGTCTTTCCCGACGGCCCCGGCCCGGCGGGCCTGCGCTATTGCATCAACAGCGCGGCGCTTGACTTCGCCGAGCGCGGACGGGATGAGGCGGAGACCGGCGCGGGCTGACCAGGGTCAGGACCCTACATCCCTCGCGCCCAAGGGGCCGACGTCAACGGGCTGTGACTGACAGGGCGCAGCGAGGGAAGGAACACGGACTTTGCGCCGCGAACGACAGCCGGCTTCGTCGGGAAAATCCTCGTCTTCGGGCAAAACGCCCCGCTCGGGCGCGGCGGCGCTGCCGCGCTGGCGGCTGTGGCTGCGCCGCGCCGTCCGCTGGGGGCTGGCGCTCGCCTTCGTCGGCGCGGTCGCACTGGCGGTCGCGGTCGGGCTCGCGGTGCAGCGGATGCCCAGCTTCGAGGCGCTCAAGAAATCGCCCGCCGGCCAGACGGTGCGCATCCACGCCGCCGACGGCACCGTCTTCTTCTCGCTCGGGCCGAACTACGGGCGCTGGCTGACGCTGCGCGAGGTGCCGCAGGTGATGCAGGATGCGATGGTCGCGGTCGAGGACCGCCGCTTTCGCTATCACCCCGGCCTCGACCCGGTCGGGATGACCCGCGCGGCGGTGTTCGCGGTGCGCACCCACGGCACCGGGCGGCGCATGCAGGGCGCCTCGACGATCACCCAGCAGCTGGCGCGCAACATCTTCCTGTCGAACAGCTACACTTGGACGCGCAAGGGGCGCGAGATGGTGCTCGCGCTCGCGCTCGAATGGAAATTCTCGAAGGACGAGCTGCTCGAACTCTATCTGAACAAGGTCTATTTCGGCGGCGGCAGCTATGGCGTCGACGCCGCGTCGCGCCGCTTCTTCGGGCATAGCGCGACCCAGATGTCGCTGTCGGAGGCGGCGGTGATCGCGGGGCTGGTCAAGGCGCCGTCGCGCTATTCGCCGACCGCCGACGCGCAGGCGGCGCTGGGCCGCGCCGGCGTCGTGCTCGAAACGATGGTCGACGCGGGCTTCATCACCCGCTCGCAGGCCGCCGGCGCCGAGCCCGCCAACGTCCAGCTCGCGCAGGAGACGGGACAGAACAGCGCGCGCTATTTCACCGACTGGGCGCTGCCGCAGCTCGACATGCTGATCGACGAGGGCAACGAGCCGCTCGACGTCTACACGACGATCGACCTCGGCATGCAGCGCGCGGCGACCGCGGCGATCCAGGCCAACGCCCCCGGCGGCGTGCAGGGCGCGCTCGTCGCGCTCGACCGCGACGGCGCGGTGCGCGCGATGGTCGGCGGCACCGATTACGTCACCTCCAACTACAACCGCGCGACGCAGGCGGTGCGCCAGCCGGGGTCGGCGTGGAAGCTGTTCGTCTACATGGCCGCGCTCGAGGCGGGCTACAAGGTCGACGACCAGGTCGTCGACGAGCCGGTGACGATCAACGGCTGGAGCCCGCGCAACTCGTCGGGGCGCTTCGCCGGACCGATGAGCCTGCGCACCGCCTTCGCCTATTCGGTGAACACCGTCGCCGCGAAGCTGGGCGACGAGATCGGCTTTTCGTCGGTCGCCAACATGGCGCGCCGGCTGGGCATCACCACCCCGATCAACACCCATCCGTCGATGGTGCTGGGCAGCGCGGAAGTGCGCGTGATCGACATGACCGCCGCCTTCGCCGCGGTCGCACGCGGCGGCGTGTCGGTGCAGCCCTATGGCATCACGCGGGTGACCACCGCCGACGGCCGCCTGCTCTATCAGCGCCCCGCCGAGCGCGGGCAGGTGCTGGTCGATCACTGGGTCGCCGCCGGCATCACCGACCTGCTCCAGACCGCGGTCAACACCGGCACCGGCAAGGCGGCGCAGATCGGGCGCCCGGTCGCGGGCAAGACCGGCACGACGTCGAGCAACAAGGACGGCTGGTTCCTCGGCTTTTCGAGCGGCATCACCACCGGCGTGTGGATGGGCCGCGACGATGCGAAGCCGGTCGGCGGGCTGCAGGGCGGCCGCGCGCCGGCGCGCGCCTTCGCCGACTTCATGCGCGTCGCGGTCGCCAAGCGCCCGATCGAGCCCTTCGATACCGAGGTCAAGCTGCCCGAATGGCAGCTCGAAGAGGATGGCGAAGCCTATTTCGGCGCCCCCGAGGAGGACGGCGCGCTGGTCGACGAGAACGGCATGCCGATCGAACTGCCCGCGCTCGGCCCGCCGCCCGAAGAAGGCGCCGCCGCGCCGCCGCCCCCGCCCGCCGACGGCCCGGTGCTGAACCAGCAGTGGATCGAGGAGCAGACCGGCCGCCGCCCGCCCGCCGACCCCGGCGCGGCGCCCAGGGCCGTGCCGCAGCTCAAGGCCCCGCCGGCCGCCGCCCCGAAGATCATCGTCCCCCTGCCCAAAACCCCGGCGCGCCCGCCGAACGGCGAGGGCGACCGGACGGGGTGACGTTCGGCAAGGACGTCCCCACGAGCGGCGAAACCGCGCGGCAATCCAGATCGGGCGTCGGCCGCTCCGGTCAGCCGAAACGATAGCGGTGCAGCCCGCGCCCTTCGCGGCGCAGCCAGGCGCGCGCGGCGGCGACGTCGCCGTCGTGCAGCGCCGCGACGAGCGCGTGGAACGCGGGGCCGTGGTCCATGTGCGCGAGGTGCGCGACCTCGTGCGCGACGGTGGCGCGGCGGACATGGTCGGGCGCCAGGATCAGCCGCCAGCTATAGCGCAGGTCGCCCGCGGCGGTGCAGCTTCCCCAGCGGCTGCGCGGGTCGCCGACCCCGACGCGGCCGACGCGCAGCCCCGCCGCCGCCGCGATCGCGCGGCTTTCGCGCTCCATCAGCGCCAGCGCCTCGACCTTCAGCCAGCGCTCGACCCGTCGCCCCACCCCGGCGGCCGGACCGCCGACATGCAGGGCATCGTCCGCCAGCCGCACCGCGCGCGGCGCGGAGACCGACCAGAGGATGCGCCGCTCGACCCCGAACAAGGGCAGCAGCGTGTCGGGTCCGACCGTCACCGGCGCCGCCGCCTTGCCGACCTGTTCGGCGAGCCAGTCCTGCTGCTCGCTCGCCCAGCGCAGCGCCTTGGCGCTGTTCCCGCGGCGCGGCAGCGTCAGCCGCAGTTCGGCGCGCGCGGCGTCGAGGACGAGGCGATAGCGCCGCGCGCGGGCATGGTGGACCAGCCGCACCGGCCAGACCTCGTCGCCGATCCGGATCTGCGGCGCCTCCGCCGCGCGATCAGACGACGCGTTCCACAAGATGGTTCTCCAGCGGCCCGGCGAAATCCTCACCGACCGTCCAGCCGACGATCGATTCGCCCGCGCGGTGCACCGCGTCGCGGTCGCCGCACACCAGATAGTGCCAGTCGGGCAGCGGCCGCCCCTCGGCGCGCAGTCGGTAGGCGCAGCTTTGCGGCAGCCATTCGATCTCGGCGACCTTGGCCTTGGTCAGCGTCAGGCAGTCGGGGACGTGGCGGCGGCGGTGCCGATAGTCGCCGCACCGCGCGGTCGTCAGGTCGAGCAGGCGGCACGCGACATTGGTCGGATAGATGCGGCCCGTGTCCTCGTCCTCCAGCTTGTGGAGGCAGCATTTGCCGCAGCCGTCGCACAGCGCCTCCCACTCGCCGGCGTCGAGGCTGGCGAGCGGCGCCTCCCAGAAGCGGCGCGCGGGCGTTACTTCACCCATTTCGCCAGCTCGGCGGCGACCTCGGCCGGCGCGCCCTCGTCGCCATCGGTCGACGGGTCGTCGAGCGGCAGCATCGCGAGCGGCTTGTCGTCGGGGTCCATCAGGAAGGCGATCTGGCTGTGCGCCATCAGGTAGCGGTCGGGCGCCGATCCCGCGACCTTGTTGTAAACGACGGCATAGTCCTTCGCGACCGCCGCAATCTGTTCGGGAGTGCCGGTGAGGCCGAGCAGGCGCGGGTGATAGCGCGCGACGAAAGGCTTCAGCGCCGCGGGCGTGTCGCGCGCCGGGTCGACGGTGACGAACAGCGGCTGCACCTTCGCGCCCCGCGCGGGGTCGGCCTTTTCGAACTGCGCCAGCCCGCGCATCAGCTTCTGCAAATCGACCGGGCAGATGTCGGGACAATAGCTGTAGCCGAAATAGACGATGCGGTATTTCCCCGCGAAATCGCTATCGCGCACCGTGCGGCCGTCCTGGTCGGTCAGCGTGAAGGGGCCGCCGATCCGCGCCCCGGCGAGCGGCGGCTGCGCCTCGGGCGCCTTGGCCGGGCCGCCGCACGCGGCGAGCGCGGTGCAAAAGACGAGCATCAGGCTTGCGCGGAGCAGGCTTCGGGCGATATTCAGGCCGTTCATCATCGGGCCAGCCTTGCGGGGCTAGACGCCGAAAATCAACCTTTGTCGTCGCTGGGGGGACGACGATCCTGTTCGGGGGTTCTTCGATCATGTCCAGGCGCGCGTCCTTTCGCTTCGCTTCCACCCTGCTGATCGCGGCGACGCTGGGGACGCTTGCCGTTCCGGGCGCGCAGGCGCAGTTCCGCGGCGGCTATGCCTTTCTGCAAGCGGTCGAGAATCGCGACGGCAACAAGGCGACCGACGCGTTGAAGGACGATTCGACGCTGATCAACGCGCGCAACCCCGACACGGGGGAAACCGCGCTGGCGATCGTCGTCAAGCGCCGCGACGCGACCTGGCTGCGCTTCCTGCTCGGCAAGGGCGCCGACCCGGCGATCGCCGACCGGCAGGGGGTGACGCCGCTGATGCACAGCGCGCTGCTCGACTTCACCGACGGCGCGGACGAACTGCTGAACCGGAACGCGCCGGTCGACCAGACCAACCGCCGCGGCGAAACCGCGCTGATCCTGGCGGTGCAGGCAAAGAACAGCGCGATGGTCCGCCTGCTCGTCCGGCGCGGCGCCAACCCCGACAAGGCCGACCATATCGCTGGCATGTCGGCGCGCGACTATGCGAAGCGCGACGACCGCAGCGGCCAGCTCCTCACGCTGCTCGACGCCAAGCCCGACGCGCCGATGCGCGACATCGGGCCGGTCTTCGGGCCGAAGTGACCCGGCCGGCTGCGGGGCTTTCCCTGCCTCGCACTTCTTCCAGCACGGTGTCGTTCCCCGGCGAAAGCCGGGGTCCACGCAGGGCAGCGCTACGCCATCTGGACCCCGGCTTTCGCCGGGGCGCTGGCCTGAGGGGCATGGCCCCGACTTGATCCGGGGTGAGGAGAAGCATTCGCACGCCCTCCAAAACCCGACAATGCAGTATCAATGTGATATCCGCATTGACATTCACACCACAGTGTGAAAACTGCCCTCCATGTCCACGCAACTCATCGAGCGCATCCGCGCCATCGTCGATGACGGCAGCATGTCCCGCTCGGGGCTTGCGCGCGCCGCCGGTCTTCATGCCAACAGTCTGCGCGACCTCGAATCGCCCGGCTGGAACCCCACCGCCGAAACGCTGCGCAAGCTCGAAAGCTGGCTGACGCACGGCAGCGACCTGTCGCCGATGGCGACGCCCGAGGAGATCATCGCGGAGGCGCGCAACGGCCGCATGTTCATCCTCGTCGACGACGAGGACCGCGAGAATGAGGGCGACCTCGTCATCCCGGCGCAGATGGCGACCCCCGACGCGATCAACTTCATGGCCACCCACGGGCGCGGGCTCGTCTGCCTGACGCTGACCCGCGAGCGCGTCGAACAGCTCGGCCTCGAACTGATGAGCCGCAACAACGGCACCCGCCACGAAACCGCCTTCACCACCTCGATCGAGGCGCGCGAGGGGGTCACCACCGGCATTTCGGCGGGCGACCGCGCGCGCACCGTCTCGGTCGCGATCGACGCGGGCAAGGGCCGCGACGACATCGTCACCCCGGGCCATGTCTTTCCGCTGATCGCGCGCGACGGCGGCGTGCTGGTGCGCGCCGGCCATACCGAGGCCGCGGTCGACATCAGCCGCCTCGCCGGGCTCAACCCCTCGGGCGTGATCTGCGAGATCATGAACGACGACGGGACGATGGCGCGGCTCGACGACCTGATCCCCTTCGCGCGGCGCCACGGGCTCAAGATCGGGACGATCGCCGACCTGATCGCCTATCGCCACCGCAACGACCGGCTGGTCGAATGCGTGTCCGACGAACCCTTCGAATCGGATTACGGCGGCGACTGGCGGCTCAAATCCTATCGCAACAAGATCGACGGGTCGGTGAACCTCGTGCTGCAGAAGGGCGTCGTCGATCCCGAGGCGGTCACGCTGGTGCGGATGCATCCGGTGTCGATCTTCGACGACATCATGGGCCGGCCGGGGCCGCGCAAGCGCCGCCTGCAGCGCTCGATGGAGGCGATCGGCGCGGCCGGCGCCGGCGTCATCGTGATGCTGATGCGCCCGCTGCCCGGCTCGGCCGCCGCCGATGCCAGCCCGCCGCCCGCCGGCGGCATGGACCTGCGCACCTATGGCATCGGCGCGCAGATTCTCGCCGACCTCGGCGTCCATGCGATGGAGCTGCTCACCCCGTCGCACACCAATATCGTCGGGCTGGAAGGCTATGGCCTGTCGATCGTCGGCGAGCGCGCGATCCCGGGGGAGGCGGCCTGATGGCGCATGTCCTGATCGTCGAAGCGCGCTTCTATTCGCATCTCAACGACATGCTGCTCGACGGCGCGCGCCGCGCGGTCGAGGCGGCGGGACACAGCCACGAGACGGTGACCGTCCCCGGCGCGCTCGAGGTGCCCGCCGCCATCGCGCTGGGCGCGGAGACCGGACGCTTCGACGCCTATGTCGCGCTCGGCGTCATCATCCGCGGCGAGACCTATCATTTCGAGGTGGTGTCGAACGAAAGCGCGCGCGGGCTGATGGCGCTGACCCTCGACGGGCTGGCGATCGGCAACGGCATCCTGACCGTCGAGGACGAGGCGCAGGCGCTGGCGCGCGCCGACCGGACGCGGGGGGACAAGGGCGGCGGGGCGGCGAAGGCCGCGCTGGCGATGCTCGACCTGAAGGAAAAATTCGGCATTGGCTGACCGGCCGCCCCCCAGCCGCTACGCGATCGTCGAGCGCGGCGGGCGGCTGGTGGTGCTCGACCGCGACACCGGCCGGACGCCGCCGACCGCCGCCGAGCGGATGGCCGAGCACGACCGGCGGATGGGCAACGAGCCGATCCGCCCCGCCGCGCGCGCCGTCCCCGAAATCCCGGCGCCTGCCAAAATCCCCGAAGCGCCCCCGCCGCCCGCACGCCCCGCGGCCGATCGCGCGGTCGCAGCCAAGGCGAATCGCAAGCAGCCGTGGACGAATCGCGACACAAGGCCCACCGCTCCGGCCGCTCCCGCCCGCGCGTCACGACCCGCCGCCGTTGCCGCAAGCGGCCGCAAGACGATCGTCACCGGCAAATGGTGGGACGCGAAGGGTCCGCGCACGATCGCGCTCGGCCCCAGGGGCCGGCAGACGCTGTCGAGCGGCTTCACGACGCTGGCCCTCGTCCTGCTGGTCGTCGCCATCGCCGCGCTGTTCATCGCGCCGCTGGTCGCCTTCGCCGGCGCCTTCCTGCTCTTCCGCTTCGGCGGGCAGATACTGGGTCCGATCGGTGCCGGGATCGTCGACAGGGCGGTCGCCGCGCGCGATTGACCCCCACGTCGCCCCTGCTTTCGCAGGGGCGACGCGCCTTTCCGGGTCAGGCCGCAACCAGCGCCGGATAGTCGATATAGCCCTCCGGCCCCGGCGAATACCAGGTCTGCATATTGTCGGGCGCCCATGCGGCGCCGGTGCGGATGCGCTCGACGAGGTCGGGGTTGGCGATGAAGGGGCGGCCGAAGCTGATCGCGTCGGCGACGCCGCTTTCCAGCGCCGCCTTCGCCTGGTCGACGTCATAGTCGCTGTTGAGGATCAGCGGCCCGGCAAAGACCTTGCGGATCGCGGGCGACTGCTTGGGCACGTCGGTGCGGCCGAAGGTGCCGTCGGGGCCCGGCTCGCGCAGTTCGAGGAAAGCGATGCCGAGCGCGTCGAGCGCCGCCGCCGCCGCCGGGAACAGCCGCTCGGGCGCGCTGTCGTCGACGCCCTGCGAATCGCCGTTGGGCGACAGGCGCACGCCGACGCGATCGGCGCCCCACACCCCGATCAGCGCCGCGGTGACCTCGCCGAGCAGGCGGATGCGGTTCTCGACCGGGCCGCCATAGGCGTCGTCGCGCAAATTGGTCCCGTCGCGCAGGAACTGGTCGATCAGATAGCCGTTGGCGGCGTGGAGCTGGACCCCGTCGAACCCGGCTTTCCTCGCATTCTCCGCCGCCTTCGCATAATCGTCGATCAGCCGCGGAATCTCGTCGAGGCGCAGCGGCCGCGCCTCCTCATATTCGCGCCGTCCGACCGGCGTGTGCGCCTTGCCCGGCGCGGTGGTGGCCGAGGCCGACACCGGCGGGCGGCCGTCGTTGAACACCGAATGGACGACGCGGCCCATGTGCCAGAGCTGCGCGACGATGCGCCCGCCCGCGGCATGCACCGCCTCGGTCACCGGCTTCCAGCCCTCGACCTGCGCGTCGGTCCACAACCCCGGCGCCGACGGCCAGCCGAGACCTTCCTGCGAGATTCCCGTCGCTTCGGAGATAATCAGCCCCGCCGAGGCGCGCTGGCGATAATATTCGACGGCCAGCTCGTTCGGCACGAAGCCGGGGCCGGCGCGGCCGCGCGTCAGCGGCGCCATGACGATGCGGTTCGGCGCCGCGATGGCGCCCAGCTTGATCGGATCGAACAGCGTTGCGGGCATGATTCCTCCACTATCCACTTTCTGCGCGACGGCCCCGATGGCCGCCGCTATGGGCAGCGAAGCTATGGACGCTCCGGTGCCGGCACAATGCTAGGTAGCAAAAGAAAATCTAAATGACAGCGAAGATGGACAGCGGCGACGGCAGCGGGCAGGCGAAAGCGCGGGCGAACCGCTGGGCCTTCGCCGCGCTGCTCGGCGGCAATATCGCGCTGTCGCTCGGCGCGATGCTGGTGCGGCTCGCCGACGACGTCGGCCCCACCGCCTCGGCCTTCTGGCGGATGACGCTCGCGCTGCCGCTGCTGCTGCTTTTCGCGTGGCGCGAGACCGGCGGGCGGCTCCCGCCCCGCCCCGCCGTCATGGTCGCCGCCGCGGCGGGCATCTTCTTCGCGCTCGACCTCGCCGCCTGGCATGTCGGCATTCTCCAGACCAAGATCGCCAACGCGACGCTGTTCGGCAATTGCGCGAGCCTGCTGCTCGTCCTGTGGGGCATTTTCCTGACCCGCGAGCTGCCGCGCGGCTGGCAGGCGCTGGCGATCCTGCTCGCCTTCGCCGGCTCGGCGCTGCTGATGGGGCAGAGCTACGAGCTGTCGCCCGCCTATCTCGCCGGCGACCTGCTCAGCCTGCTCGCCGGAATGCTCTACACCGGCTACGTCATCCTGATGAAGCAGGTGCGCGGCACGCTGGAGCCGTGGACCGCGCTCACCATCGCGTCGGCGGTGTGCGTGCCGTTGCTCCTCGCGGTCGCGCTCGTGCTCGGCGAGCCGGTGATGCCGGGCGACTGGACGCCGCTGATCCTGCTCGCGCTGACCAGCCAGATCGTCGGACAGGGCCTGATGATCTGGTCGCTGCCGCGCTTCACGCCGCTGGTGATCGGGCTGACCCTGCTCGTCCAGCCCGCGGTGGCGGCGCTCGCCGGCTGGCTGATGTTCGGCGAGCGGCTGGGGCCGATCGACCTGTTCGGCGGCATGCTCGTCGGCGCCGCGCTCGTGCTGATTCGGTTGCCGAGCCGCCGCATGGCGCCTATCTGATGGTCATGGTCCAGTCCCCGTCCGCCGCCCTGCCCGCCGACCCGACGCTCGACGAGATTCGCGCCGCGCTCGCTCCGCTGATCGCACGCAACGCCGCGTTCGACGGCTTCGGCGACGCCGCGCTCGCCGATGCCGCGGCGCGCGCGGGCGTCGATCCGGACGTGGCGCGGCTCGCCTTTCCCGGCGGCGGCCGCGACATGGTCGACGCCTGGTTCGCCACGATCGACGCCGCGATGGCCGAACGCTGCCCGCCCGAGGCGCTGGCGACGCTCAAGATCCGTCAGCGGATCACGACGCTCGTCGAAACGCGCCTCGCGCTGATCGCGCCGGATCGCGAATCGCTGCGCCGCGCGCTGGCGCTGCTCGCGCTGCCGACCAACGCGCGCTTCGCGGCCCGACTCGGCTGGCGTGCCGCCGACCTGATGTGGCGGCTGGCGGGCGACACCGCGACCGATTTCAACCATTACAGCAAGCGCACGATCCTGGCGGGCGTCTATGCCGCGACGATGGCGGTGGCGCTGAACGACGAGAGCGAGGATTTCGCCGACACGCGCGCCTTCCTTGCGCGCCGTATCGATCAGGTGATGCGCTTCGAGGGCTGGAAGCACCGCCGCGCCGCACGCCGCACCGAACGCCCGAGCCTCGCCCGCTTCGTCGGCCGCCTGCGCTATCCGGGGCGCTGACCGCACCCAACAAAGGGCTGGCCTTCCCCCGGGGTTATTGATAATCGCTCGCAATGCTTGCGAAGCTCGATTCCTCTCCGCTCGGCACCACGGTGCGCATCGCGCGCATCGACTGGACGTCGATGACGCACGACGAAGGACGCCGGCTGCGCGAATTCGGGCTGATGGAGGGCTGCGAGGTGGTACCGATGCACCGCGGCAGCCTGTTCTCGCGCGAACCGCTCGCGCTGACCATCGGGCGGATGAAGGTCATCATCCGCGGCAAGCAGGCCGCGGCGATCGAGGTCGAACCGACGACGCCATGACCGGCCCGCTCCCCACCGTCGCGCTGGTCGGCAATCCCAATGCCGGCAAGTCGAGCCTGTTCAACGCGCTGACCGGCGCGCGGCAGAAGATCGCCAACTATCCCGGCGTCACCGTCGAGCGCAAGGCGGGCCACGCCAGCTTCGCCGACGGCCGGCCGCTGGCGCTGGTCGACCTGCCGGGCAGCTACAGCCTGACCCCGTCCAGCCCCGACGAGGCGGTGACGCGCGACGTCGTGCTCGGCCGCCAGGCGGGCGAGACGCGTCCCGACGCGCTGATCGTCGTCGTCGACGCCGCCAATCTCGACAATCATCTCTGCTTCGCGCTCGAACTGATCGCGCTCGGCCTGCCGACGGTGATCGCGCTCAACATGGTCGACCTTGCCGAGCGCGACGGGCTGACACTCGATCCCGACCGGCTGGCGCGCGAGCTGGGCGTGCCGGTGGTGCCGACCGTCGCGGTGCGGCGGCGCGGGATCGCCGAGCTGCTCGCCGCGGTCGATGCCGCGGTGCAGGCGAGCCGCGCGCAGGACGAGCCGCGGCCGCCGGCCGCAGCGCCTTCCGACGCCGCGCTCCACCAGCGCGCCCGCGCGCTCGCGCGCGCCGCGATCCTCGCCGAAACGCCGGTGCGCCGCTGGACGCAGCGCATCGATGCGATCATCCTCCACCCGGTCGCGGGCTTCCTGATCCTGCTCGCGCTGATGTTCGTGATGTTCCAGGCGGTCTATGCCTGGTCCGAAGCGCCGATCGGCTGGATCGAGGACGGCATCGCCGCCCTGCAGGGCGCGGTGACCGCCGCGCTTCCCGACGGCTTCGTGCGCGGACTGATCGTCGAGGGGCTGCTCGCGGGCGTCGGCGCGGTCGTCGTCTTCCTGCCGCAGATCCTGATCCTCTTCCTCTTCATCCTGCTGCTCGAGGCGTCGGGCTACATGACCCGCGCCGCCTTCCTGATGGACGGGCTGATGGCGAAGGTCGGCCTGTCGGGGCGCGGTTTCATCCCGCTGCTGTCGAGCTTCGCCTGCGCGGTGCCCGGAATCATGGCGACGCGGTCGATCTCGGACGAGAAGGACCGGCTGACGACGATCCTCATCGCGCCGCTGATGACCTGTTCGGCGCGCCTGCCCGTCTACACGCTGATCATCGGCGTCTTCATCCCCAACCGCGGCGTCGCGGGGACGCCGATCGGGATGCAGGGGCTGGTGCTGTTCGGCCTCTATGTCGCGGGGATCGTCGGCGCGCTCGTCGTCGCCTTCGTGCTGCGCCGCACCGTCGTGCGCGGCAGCGCGGCGGGCTTCATGATGGAGATGCCGCGCTATCAATGGCCGCGGCTGCGCGACGTCGCGATCGGGCTGTGGCAGCGCGCGTGGATCTTCCTGCGCCGTGCCGGGACGATCATCGCGATGACCACCGTCGTGCTGTGGCTGCTGCTCACCTTTCCGCAGGCCCCGGCGGACAGCGACGTGCGCCAGGTCGACTACAGCATCGCGGGCCGCATCGCCAGCGGGCTGGAGGTCGCGGTGCGGCCGATCGGCTTCAACCACGACATCGCGCTCGCGCTGATCCCGGCGATGGCGGCGCGCGAGGTCGCGGTATCGGCGATGGCGACCGCCAATGCGATCGACGCCGACGACGACGAGGAAGCCGTCGCCCAGTCGCTCGGCGAGCGCCTCCAGGGGCGCTGGAGCCTCGCCACCGCGCTCGCCTTCCTCGCCTGGTTCGTCTTCGCGCCGCAGTGCATCTCGACCATCGCGATCACGCGGCGAGAGACCAACGGGTGGAAATGGCCGCTGTTCATGGTTGGCTATTTGTTCGCGCTCGCCTATGCCGCTGCTGGTATCACTTATTGGACGGCCGTCGCCTTCGGACTCGGCTGATCCCCCAACTTGGAAAGCGGAGCGGAGCGGCGATGGCAGGCAGCGTCAACAAGGTTATCCTGATCGGCAATCTGGGCGCCGATCCCGAAATCAAGTCGTTCCAGAACGGCGGCCGGATCGCTAATATCCGCATCGCCACCTCCGAAAGCTGGAAGGATCGGATGACCGGCGAGCGCAAGGAGCGCACCGAATGGCACAATGTCGTCATCAACGGCGACGGGCTGGTCGGCGTCGTCGAGCGCTATCTGAAGAAGGGCAGCAAGGTCTATGTCGAGGGGTCGCTGCGCACCCGCAAGTGGCAGGACCGCGACGGCAACGACCGCTATACGACCGAGGTGGTGATCGCCGGCATGGGCGGCGCGCTGACGATGCTCGACGGCGCCCCCGGCGGCGGCGGATCGCGCGGCGGCGGTGACTGGGGCGGCGGCGGCGGATCGGGTTCGGGCGACAGCTGGGGAGAGGGCGGCGGCGGCGGTTCTTCCGGCGGCGGCGGCTGGAACCAGGGCGGCGGCGGATCGGGCGGCGGTGGCGGCGGTGGCGGACGTCCGCCCTTCGACGACGACCTCGACGACGATGTTCCGTTCTGATCGACTATAGAGGAAAGCAGGCTTCGCCATGGCGGGCCTCGAATTCGCACCGCCCCTGACCGCTCCCGACGTCGCACGCGGCGTCTGCCGGCTGTTCGCGCAGGCAGGGCTGGTCGCGATTCCGGAGGTGCCGCTGCCCAACGGCCGCCGCACCGACCTCACCGCGATCGACGCGCGCGGGCATATCACCATCGTCGAGATCAAGGTCAGCCGCGCCGACCTGCACGGCGACGGCAAATGGCCCGACTATTGCGACTGGTGCGACCATTTCTACTGGGCGCTCGCCGCGGGGCTCGACCCCGCGATCCTCGACACCGCGGCCTATCGCCCCGAAACCTCCGGGCTGATCGTCGCCGACCGCTACGGCGCGGCGGTGGTGCGCGAAGCCGCGCGCTGCACGCTCGCCCCGGCGCGCCGCAAGGCCGAACTGCTGCGCATCGGTCGCCTCGCAATGCGCCGCTCGATGATCATGGCGGACCCCGAACTGGCGGCGGGGTGGGTCGAGAGGTGAGGGCGGTACCCGGATAATCTCACGCAAAGGCGCGAAGGCGCAAAAAAAGAAGAATCTCGCACAAAGACACAAAGAGGGCGGGCATAGCCGTGGCGTCGCCCTTGATCATTGAACGGCCGGACTTTGTCCGGCCAATCTCCAATGAGCTGCCTCTTGCCCAGGAACGTACAACGCAGCGGCGCACGCCCTCTTTGTGTCTTTGTGTGAGATTATCCGAAAGCGAAGCCGTCGGCGCAGCTCTTCTTTGCGCCTTCGCGCCTTTGCGTGAGATTTATCGGAAACCCGCGTTCATCCCCGCGCCTGCATCCGCGCAAGGTAGCGCGCGAGGATGTCGATCTCGAGGTTCACCGGCCGCCCCGCCGCCGCCTCGTCGAGCGTCGTCATCTCCTGCGTGTGCGGGATGATGTTGAGCGTGAAATGCGCGGTCCCGTCCGCCTGATCGGTCACCTCATTGACCGTCAGCGACACGCCGTCGAGGGTGATCGAGCCCTTGGGCGCGATATGCGGCGCCAGCGACGCGGGCGCCTCCACCGTCACCTTGACGCTGTCGCCGACCGGCTCGACCGATACGATCCGCCCGACCGCATCGACATGGCCGGTGACGATATGCCCGCCCAGCTCGTCGCCAACCTTGAGCGCGCGTTCGAGGTTCAGGCGGCGGCCCGCGTCCCACATGCCCGGCGCGGTGCAAGCCAGCGTTTCGGCGCTGGCGTCGACCGCGAACCAGCCACCGGGGCCGTTGCCGCCGTCATCCACGCCCTTGTCCACCACGGTCAGGCACGCGCCCGAACAGGCGATCGACGCGCCAAGATCGATCCCGCTCACATCATAGGCGGTGCCGATGACCAGCCGCGCGTCGCCGCGGTCCTCGCGGCTGCGGATGGTGCCGATATCGGTGATGAGTCCTGTGAACATGGCGCGGTCATTCCTTCCTGATGCGCTCGTAGACGTCGAGCCGGTCGCTGCCAAGCAGGCGGCTGTCCACAAGGCTCCAGCGCCCGTGCGCCGCCGCCAGATCGGCGAGACCGATGTCGCCGAGCGCCGCCTTGCCGCCGCCGATCAGGATCGGCGCGCGATAGAGCAGCAGCCGGTCGACGCGGTCGGCAGCGAGGAAGGCGGAGGCCGCGCGCGCGCCGCCCTCGACGAGCAGCGAATCGACGCCCGCAACCGATTCGGGCGAAGCGACCGCCGTCCAGCCTTCGGGCGCCGTCCCGCCGCGCGTCAGCAGCAGCTTCTTCGGGCTCCGCGCTTCCAGACCCGGCAAGCGCACGTCGAGGCGCGGCGCGTCGGCCAGCAGCGTCCCACGCCCGACCAGAATCGCTTCGTGCCGCGCGCGCTCCAGATGACCGTGCGCGCGCGCGCGCTCCCCGGTGATCCAGCGGCTCGACCCGTCGGCGAGCGCGATGCAGCCGTCGAGCGAGGTCGCGAGCTTCAGCGTCACGAACGGCGCCCCGCGCGTCTGCCGCGTCCACCACGGCGCCATCGCGGCGCGCGCCGCGTCGGCGAGCACGCCGGTCCCGACCGCGATCCCCGCGGCGCGCAGCCGTGCGGTGCCCTGCCCGTCGGTGCGCGGGTCGGGGTCAATTGCCGCCACGACGACGCGCGCGACCCCGGCGGCGATCAGCGCGTCGGTGCAGCAGGGGCCGCGCGGACTGGCGTGCGCGCAGGGTTCGAGGCTGACGTAAGCGGTCGCGCCGCGCGCCGCGTCACCCGCCGCGGCCAGCGCCATCGCCTCGGCATGCGGCCGCCCGCCGGGCTGCGTCCAGCCGCGCGCGACGACCCGGCCGCGCTGCACGATCAGGCACCCGACATTGGGATTGGGCGCCGCCGTCGGCCGGCCGCGCTGCGACAGCGCGACGGCGGCCGCCATCCAGTCGGCATCGGTCGGGGCGGGCGGCATCGGCGGCTAGGGTTGCCGGGGCGCCGTCGCGGGTTTCGGCCCGCGCGCCGCGCGTTCGGCGAGCGTCGAGCGCGTCGGCGCGGGCTTCTTCGCCAGCTCGTCGGCTTCCTGGCCGAGCGTCTCGCGCGTCAGCTTGTCGGCCTCGCTCGAATCATAATCGACCCCCAACAGGTCGGCGAGCTTCTGATATTCGGCGCGGCGCCGGGCATTCTCGCGCGTCGTTTCCTTGGCGCGCGCGACCCAGTCGGCGCGGATATCCGCCTCGCTGCGATCGGCCTGCCAGTTCTCGAAATAGATGATCTGCCGCTCGGGCTTCTCATAGGGGATCAGATATTGCGAGACGCCGTGAAAGATCACCCAGGTCAGCGCGATCGCGACCCCCCACATCGTCCAGCGATGCGGGCGCGGTTCGCGGATATAGGCCCAGAAATCGCCGAGCCCGCCGCCGACATCCCAATTGTTGAACATTCCCATCGTCCCAATCTAGGCGATATCGCCTCGATTTGCGAGGGGGCAGGACTAATGCGCGCCGCAAAAGCCCCGGCACGAACGATTGCAAAAAATGCAACAATAAATGCTCTTTTCGCAGTTGCACAAATCATTGTGCAGTGCAATATCACACTTGCCTTTTAGGCATCCTCTCCCAAAAACTTTCAAGGGTCGCCCTCGGGCGGCCCTTTTTTTTCGTCCGTGCCGAATTGCCCGCGACGGCCGGATCGGACGACGCGGCCGCGCGCCCCGCCGCGCCCGGAAAGCGCCGGGAAAATCCGGCGGCATATATCCCAAAGACTTGAAAAACCGCTAATCTTGCAGCGGGGTCCGCGTCTCGAACCGGCGGACCTCGGCGATGAAGCTGCCCGGCAGCGGCGTCGGCTGCCCGCTGTCGAGGTCGAGATGCGCATAGCTGATCTCGATATCGGCAAGCCGCTCTTCGTCGCGCGCGATCGCGCAGTGCAGCGTGAAGCTGGTCCGCTCGAAGCGGCTGATCCGCGCCGCGATGGTGATCAGATCGTCGAGCCGCGCCGGGGCATGATAATCGATCTCGCTATGCGTTTCGCGGATATCTGTACCATATTGGTGAAAATAGGGGCCCGGCTGGCCTTCGCCCAGCGCGCGGAAATACTCGGTCACCCCGATGTCGGCATAGACGAGATAGATGGCGCTGAAGACGCTGTTCTGCCCGTCGATCTCGTTATAGCGCACCCGCACCCGTTCGCGGACGCGGAAATCGGCGAGCGGGACGGCCCAGGTGTCGCGGTCCATCGCGGCCTCAGGCGGCCAGCGCCGCGGCGCCGCGATCGATCGGCGCGCAGGCGGCGGCCAGCCACGCGCGGTCGGCCTCGTCCATGCCGGGCGCCAGCTTTTCGAGCACCTGCGCATGATAGGCGTCGAGCCAGTCGGCCTCGGCGGGCGAAAGCAGCGCGCCCTCGACCAGATCGCGCGCAATCGGCGCGAAGGTGATCGTCTCGAATCCCAGCATTTCCTCTTCGGCGCCGGCGATCGCCTGCGGCACGACGATCACCAGATTTTCGATGCGAATGCCGAAATGCCCCGCCTTGTAATAGCCGGGCTCGTTCGACAGGATCATCCCGGCGTGCAGCGGCTCCTCGGTCCCCGCCTGCCCGCCCGACGGCTTGGCGATGCGCTGCGGCCCCTCATGCACCGCCAGATAGGCACCGACGCCGTGCCCGGTGCCGTGCGCATAATCGACCCCGTCGGCCCACAGATATTGCCGCGCGAGGATGTCGAGCTGGCTGCCGCGCGTGCCCTTGGGAAAGCGCGCGGTGGCGAGCGCGATATGCCCCTTCAGCACCTGGGTGAAACGGCGGCGCATCTCGGCGGTCGGCCGGCCGATCGCGATCGTGCGCGTGATGTCGGTGGTGCCGTCGGCATATTGGCCGCCCGAATCGACGAGGTAGAGCGTGCCGGTCTCGACCGCGCGATTGGTCGTCTCGTCGACCTTGTAATGCGGCAGCGCGCCGTTCGGCCCCGCGGCCGAGATGGTATCAAACGACAGGTCCTTCAGCGCGCCGCTCTCCTCGCGAAGGGCGCGCAGCTTCGCCGCAGCGGACAGTTCGTCGAGCCCGCCCTGCGGCGCGTGCGCCTCCATCCATTTCAGGAAGCGCGCGACCGCGACGCCGTCGCGGACATGCGCGGCGCGGGTGCCGCCCAGCTCGGTGTCGTTCTTGATCGCCTTGGGCAGCACCGCCGGGTCGCGGTGGCGCTCGATCCGAGCCCCCGCCGCCTCGAGCGCGGTGAAGATCGCCGCGACCGCGCGGTCGGGATCGACCGCCACCTTCTTGCCCGCCAGCTCGGCTAGCGCCGCCTCGAAAGCGTCGCGGTCGTGGATGCGCACGCTGTTGCCCAGATGCGCGCGCACCGCCTCGGTGATCTTCTCGGGCGCGATGAACAGGTCGGCGGTGGCGTCGGCATGGAGCAGCGCGAAGGCCAGCCCGACCGGCGTATGGGTGACGTCGGTGCCGCGGATGTTGAAGGTCCAGGCGATCGAATCGAGCGCGGTCATCACCGTCGTGTCGAGTCCCTTCGCCTTCAGCCAGTCGGCGATGATCGCGCGCTTGTCGGCCGCCGACTGCCCCGCGAGCGCGGTGTCGTGGACCGCGACCGGCGCGGCGCTCGGCGCCGGCCGCTCGTCCCACACCGCGTCGACCGGATTGCTGTCGACCGCGACCAGTTCGGCGTCCTTGGCCGCGAGAGCATGCGCGAGCCCGCGCGCCCAGTCGATGCCGTGCAGCCACGGGTCATAGCCGATCCGCTGCCCGGCGCCGACGTTGGCGCCCAGCCATTCGGCAACGCTCGACTGCGGCACCCCGACATAGTCGTAGAGCGTCCCGTCGACCTGGTCGCGCACCTGCACCGTATAGCGGCCGTCGACGAAGATCGCCGCCTTTGCGGGCAGCACCGCCGCGGTGCCCGCCGAGCCGCCGAAGCCGGTAAGCCACGCGAGCCGCTGCGCATAGGCGCCGACATATTCGCTCATATGCTCGTCGCTGATCGGCACCACGAAGCCGTCGAGGCCGCGCGCCTTCAACTCGGCGCGCAGGCGGGCGAGGCGGTCGGCATGAACGGCGCTGGACATATGGCTTTCCTTGTTCCTACATCGCGGCCGATCCCCGCTGTCGGGGCGATGCCGCGGGAGTTTTTGCGATGCGCGCTATTTGGGCGTTTCTGGCGGCAATTGCCACCCTGCTTGTCGGGACCGTTCCCGTTTTCGCCGAAGAGGAAGAAAAAGCGTTGACCCAGCCCGCCGTCCCCCTGCCCTCCGCGCCCGTCGCCGAGCAGCGCCCGCATACGCTGACCCTGCACGGCACGACGCTGTCCGACCCGTGGCACTGGTTGCGCGACGAAAGCTATCCGGTGGTCGACGACCCCGACGTGCTCGCCTATGTGAAGGCCGAGAACGCCTGGTTCGACGCGGCGATGAAGCCGCACGAGGGGCTGGTCGAAACGCTGTTCCAGGAAATGAAGGGCCGCATCAAGGAGGCCGACGCCAGCGTGCCGCAGAAGGACGGCGACTGGCTCTACTGGATCGAATTCGAGGAAGGGGCGGAGTATAAGAAATGGTACCGCCGCCCCGTCGCGGGCGGCGACGCGCAGCTGATCCTCGATGAGGTCGCGCTCGCCGCGGGCAAGGAGTATTTCCGCCTCTCCGACATGGCGGTCAGCCCGAACGGCCGCCTGATGGCCTATGCCGTCGACGACAATGGCTCCGAACGGTTCGAGGTGCGCTTCCGCGATCTCGAAACCGGCGCCATGCTGCCCGACGTCATCCCCGGCACTTTGTCGGCGCTGGTGTGGACCGCGGGCGGCGACGCGCTGCTCTATGGCCTCGCCAACGAGAACTGGCGCACCGACAATGTCCATCTGCACCGGCTGGGCACCCCGGTGGCCGAGGACAAATTGCTCTACAAGGAGGCCGACATCGGCTTCGGCGTCGGCATCGGCAAGACCGCCGCCGACAATTACATCGTCATCGCGACCGGCGACAACGAAACGAGCGAGGTCTATCTGCTCCCCGCCGCCGATCCGGAGGCGAAACCGCTGCTCGTGTCGCCGCGCCGGAAGGGCCGCGAGTACAGCGTCGACGAGCGCGAGGGCACGCTCTACATCCTGACCAACGACGACCATCCCAATTTCCGCGTCGCGACCGCCAGCCTTTCCGCGCCCGGCGAATGGACGACGCTGATCGCGGGGTCCGACCACAGCTACATCACCGGCCTGTCGGTCTTCCGCGACTATTTCGTGCTCGAAAGCCGCGAGGACGGGCTCGATCAGGTCGACGTGCGCCGCTACGACGCGCCGCTGACGCCGGGGCGCATCGCCTTTCCGGAGGCGACCTACGTCGCGGGGCTCGGCGACAATCCCGAATATCATCAGGACAAGATCCGCATCGATTATGAATCGATGGTCACCCCGGACACCGTCTACGACTATGACGTCGCCGCCGGCACGCTCGAAACACTGAAAGTGCAGGAAATCCCTTCGGGTTATGATGCAAGTCAATATGTAACCGAATGGGTTAATCTTCCCTCGCGCGACGGGCAGACGATGATTCCCGCCTCGCTCGTCTACAGGAAGGGCACGCCGCGTGACGGCAGCGCGCCGATGCACCTCTATGTCTACGGCAGCTACGGCTATCGCGTCGCGCCGGGCTTCTCGACGACGCGGCTCAGCCTCGTCGATCGCGGGATGATCTATGCGATCGCGCATGTCCGCGGCGGCGACGATCTCGGCCGCGCATGGTATCTCGCGGGCAAGACCGGCCGGCGCAAGAATACGTTCCACGACTTCATCGACGTCGCGAAGGGGCTGATCGCGAAAGGCTATACCAGCGCGGGCAGGATCTCGATCGAGGGCCGCTCGGCGGGCGGGCAGGTGATGGGCGCGGTGTATAACGAGGCGCCCGAATTGTGGGGCGCGGTACTCGCGGGGGTGCCCTTCGTCGACGTGATCAACACGATGGTCGACGAAACGCTGCCGCTGACCCCCGGCGAATGGCCCGAATGGGGCAATCCGATCACCGACAAGGCGGCGTTCGACTATATGCTGTCGTACAGCCCCTATGACAATGTGACGGCAAAAGCCTATCCGCCGATGCTGGTGTCGGCGGGCCTCAACGACCCGCGCGTCACCTATTGGGAGCCCGCGAAATGGGTCGCGAAGCTGCGCGCCACGCGCACCAACGACGCGCCGCTGCTGCTGCGCACCAACATGGGCGCGGGCCACGCCGGCAAGTCGGGCCGCTGGGGCGCGCTGCGCGAGGATGCCGAGGAATATGCCTTCGTGCTGACCCAGCTCGGGGTGGAGAAATAGGGCTTTTTCCGGGACTCCCACGCAAAGGCGCGAAGAGGCCGAAGCGCGAGCTCTTTAACCTGTCGCCGCGCAGGCGGGGACCCAGAGCGTCCTGGCCGACGCTGGCCTGTGTCGCTCTGGACTCCCGCCTTCGCGGGAGCACGTGGGTTTTCATCCGATCGGGCTTCATGTGATGGCTACGCGTCTTCGCGTGAAATAGAATTATCGCGCCAGAAATCCCCGCGCCGCCAGCTCGGCCTCCAGCCCCGCCGCATCGCTGAACAGATGCGCCGCGATGCCCGCGGCTTCGGCGCCCGCGACATTGGCGGCATTGTCGTCGACGAACAGCGCGCCCGCCGGGTCGATACCGAATCGCTCGATCGCGAGGGCATAGATCGCCGCGTCGGGCTTGGTCAGCCGCTCGGTGCCCGACACGATGATGTCGCGGAACCGGTCGAACACCGGCTGCGTCGGGCGAAAGGCCTGCCAGAATTCATGCCCGAAATTGGTGATCGCGAACAGCGGCACTCCCGCCTCGTCGAGCCGCGCGACAAGGTCGAGGCTGCCGGGCACCGGCCCCGGGATCGTCTCGTTGAAGCGCGTCGCATAGGCATCGATCAGCGCGCCGTGCGCCGGGAATTCGGCCTTGCGCTCGGGCACCATCTCCGCAAGCGGGCGCCCCGCGTCGTGCTGGAAATGCCATTCGGAGGTAACGACGTGGGTCACGAACCATTCCAGCTCGGCCGGGTCGTCGATCAGCTTGGCGAACAGGTGGCGCAGGTCCCAGTCGAACAGCACCTTGCCGACGTCGAAGATCACGCTTTGGCGGATCATGGCCGCTCCCGACACGCGAAAGCGCCGCCGGAAGCATCCGACGGCGTCACGCTGGCTCGCAGATGCGCGGGGACCCGTGGTCCCGGCAAGGCCGTCAGCCCTGGCGCGCCTTGAAGCGGCGGTTGGTCTTGTTGATCACATAGGTCCGGCCGCGGCGACGAATCACGCGGTTGTCCCGATGGCGGTCCTTCAGCGACTTCAGGCTGTTGCGAATCTTCATGATCTTTTCCGTAAAGGTCTGAGCGTTGTCACGCGAAGGCGCGCACCTATGGCGAAGCCGGCGAAAAGTCAACCGCGCCGCCGCCGATCGGCCCGGAAAAGATTCGCGCCGAGGCGCAAAGTTCGCAGAGAAGCCGGCGAACCGCTTCACCCGACGCACCCGATTGCGACGGAATGAAAAAGACGGGCCGCATTGCCGCCCATTTCCTCTCTCTGCGATCTTTGCACCGCTGCGCGAATCATCCAAAGATCACCGACATGGCAGCGGGGCCGCGGCAACGTCCCGCCTACCCCGCCAGCGCCTTCTGCCGCCGCCGCTGCACCGACGAGCCATAGCCCATCGCCTCGCGATATTTGACCACCGTGCGCCGCGCGACCGCATGGCCCTCGGCCGCCAGCTTCTGCGCGATCGTCTCGTCGGACAGGATCGCCTTGGCATCCTCGGCCTCGATCAGCGCGCGAATCCGGCTCTTGATCGCCTCGGCCGACACCGCGCCGTCGCCGTCGGTCGCCGCGATGCCGCTCGAGAAGAAATATTTCAGCTCGAACAGGCCGCGCGCGCACGACAGATATTTGTTGCTGGTGACGCGGCTGACGGTCGATTCGTGCATCCCGATCGCCTCGGCGACCTGCCGCAGCGTCAGCGGGCGCATGTGCGCGACGCCGTGGAGGAAGAAGCCCTCCTGCTGCCGGACGATCTCGCTCGCCACCTTGACGATCGTGCGCTGGCGCTGGTCGAGCGCGCGCACCAGCCAGTTGGCGCCCGCGAGCTGTTCGGACAGCCATGCCTTGCTCTTCGCCGCCGCCCCGCGCGCCAGCTCGCTGTAATAGCGGCGATTGACCAGCAGGCGCGGCAGCGTGCCGCTGTTGACCTCGACCGCCCAGCCCTGCGCGGTGCGCTGCACGAACAGGTCGGGGACGACCGCCTGCGCCGCGCCGCCGCCGAAGCGCAGCCCCGGCTTGGGATCGTAGCCGCGCAGCTCGCGGATCATGTCGGCCAGATCCTCGTCGTCGACCCCGCAGATGCGCTTGAGCTGCGGAAAGGCGCCCTTCGCCACCAGGTCGAGGTGCGCGATCATCGTCGCCATCGCGGGGTCGTAGCGGTCGGCCTCGCACGCCTGGATCGCGATGCATTCGGCGAGGTCGCGCGCGCCGACGCCCGAGGGGTCGAGGCCCTGCACCCCCGCCAGCACCGCCTCGACCAGCGCCAGCGGCACGCCGAGCCGCTGCGCGAGGTCGGCGAGGTCGGCGCGCAGATAGCCCGCCTCATCGATCAGCGCGACGATCTGTTCGGCGACCATCGCCTCGATCCCGTCGAAGCGCTCGCCGACCTGCGCGAGCAGATGGTCGTAGAGCGTGCCCTCGGCACCCGCGAAGCTGTCGAAATCGACGGCCTCGCCCGATCCCGACAGCCCGACGCTGTCGCTCGCGCTGTCGTGGTGGAAGCGCTCGTCGAAATCGACGTCGAGGTCGCTGCCCGCGTCGGAGGCGAGCGTCGGTTCGGCATCGGGGCCTTCATCGGCGGCCTCGGGCGCCGCCTCGCCCGCCTCTTCCCCGCGCTCGTCGCCCGCCCCGTCGCCGTCGGCGGAGGCGGTGTCGAGCAGCGGATTGCCTTCGAGCGCCTCGGCCAGATAGGCCTCGAGTTCGAGGTTCGACAGCGCGAGCAGCTTGATCGCCTGCTGGAGCTGCGGCGTCATCACCAGCGATTGCGACTGGCGGAGATCGAGGCGCGGACCCAACGCCATGACCGGCTATGCGATCAATATGTCCGTGTGTCCCCGCGAAGGCGGGAACCCGGGGCGTCGACGCGCAACGAAGCATGAAAACGCTCTGGGCTCCCGCCTTCGCGGGAACACAGGGCGCTTCGAGGGGCTGCCGAATCCCTCACAGCGAGAAGCCCTCGCCCAGGTACAGGCGGCGCACTTCGGGGTCGGCGACCAGTTCGGCGGGCGATCCCGCGAGCAGCACCTTGCCGTCATAGATGATGCAGGCGCGGTCGACGAGGTCGAGCGTCTCGCGAACATTGTGGTCGGTGATCAGCACCCCGATGCCGCGCGTCTTGAGGTCGGCGACGAGGTCGCGGATGTCGGCGATCGAGATCGGGTCGATCCCCGCGAAGGGTTCGTCGAGCAGCATGATCGACGGGTTCGCCGCCAGCGCGCGCGCGATTTCGGCACGCCGCCGCTCCGCCCCCGACAGCGCCATCGCCGACGCGCTGCGCAGCCGCGTCAGCCCGAATTCGTCGAGCAACTCGTCGAGCCGCTGCTGACGCGCCAGCCGGTCGGGCTCGGCGAGTTCGAGCACCGCGGCGATATTCTGCTCGACCGTCATGCCGCGAAAGATCGAGGTTTCCTGCGGCAGATAGCCAAGGCCCAGGATCGCGCGGCGATACATCGGCAGTTCGGTGATGTCGGCGCCGTCGAGCATGATGCGCCCGGCGTCGGGCTTCACCAGCCCCATGATCGAATAGAAGCAGGTCGTCTTGCCCGCGCCGTTCGGGCCGAGCAGGCCGACGACCTCGCCCTTGCCGACCGACAGCGACACGTCGGACAGCACGACGCGCTTGTCGTAGCTCTTGGCGATCGACACGACCGCGAGCCCGTTGCCCGCCGCCGCATCCTGCTGGACGTGCGAGACATGCTCGGCGACGCCATGGTCGCCTTCGGCCAAAGGTGCAGCAGTGGATTCGTCGGTCATAGGCAGGTCAGATCCGTTCGGGCCCCCGCTGGGGCGTTAGCGCAGCGACGCGGCGACCGTCAATCTGGCAGGGATTTTGCATCACCGTTTATCGCCCTCCCCTTCAGGGGAGGGCAGCGAGACTTGGATCCGGCGTCAGCCGGGCCCTAGTCGCGGCGGGTGGGGGCCGGAAACCTTGCTTTACCTCGCGCGGTTACCACCCCCCTGAAGGGGATGGTTTCATGAGCCGCCTAATGCCCCACGCTTTCCCCGCGCTCCACCCCCGACTGCGCGAGCTGGTCGTCGATCGCCGCGAGCAGCCGCGCAAGCGCCGCCTCGTCCCGCGCCTCGGCGCGCGCGACGAGCACGTCCTGCGTGTTCGACGCGCGCAGCAGCCACCAGCCGTCGTCGGTGAGCACGCGCGCGCCGTCGGTGCGGTCGACCTGCGCGCCCGCCGCCGTCAGCCGATCGAGAACTTCGTCCACAATGGCGAATTTGCGCGCCTCGTCGACCTGGAAGCGCAATTCGGGGGTGTTGACCATCGCCGGCATCGCGTCGCGCAATTCGGTGACGCTCCTGCCCAGCTTGGTCGCCGCCTCGATCAGCCGCACCGCGGCATAGGGCGCGTCGTCATAGCCGTAATAGCGGTCAGCGAAGAAGATATGCCCGCTCATTTCGCCGGCGAGCGGGCTGCCGGTTTCCTTCATCTTCGCCTTGATCAGGCTGTGCCCGGTCTTCCACATCAGCGGCGTGCCGCCCAGCTCGGCGACGCGGTCGAACAGCGCCTGGCTCGCCTTGACGTCGGCGATGATCGTCGCGCCCGGATGCTCCCTGAGCACCGCGGCGGCATAGATTTGCAGCAGCTGGTCGCCCCAGATCACGCGGCCCTGGCCGTCGATCGCGCCGATGCGGTCGCCATCGCCATCGAAAGCGACGCCGAAATCGAGGCTTCTCTCCGCGACCAGCTTGCGCAGATCGGCGAGGTTCGCCTCGACCGTCGGATCGGGATGGTGGTTCGGGAAATGGCCGTCGATGGTGGTGAACAGCAGATGATGCTCCCCGGGCAGCCGCGCGGTGAGTTTTTCGATCACGGTGCCCGCCGCGCCGTTACCGGCGTCCCAGCCGATGCGAAAGGCGCCGCCGGCGAATCCCTCGACCAGCCGATCGACATAGGCGTCGACGATATCGATGCTCTGCGCCGTACCCTCGCCGCTGTCCCAGTCGCCCGCGGCGGCCATTTCGCCGATCCGCCTGATGTCGGCGCCGAAGAAGGGGCGTCCTTGAAACACCATCTTGAAGCCATTGTAATCGGGGGGATTATGGCTACCGGTTATCTGTATGCCGCCATCGACGTCTTCGGTTGACGCGGCGTAATAGAGCATCGGCGTCGGCCCCAGCCCGACGCGCAGCGCATCGACCCCCGCCGCGTTGATCCCCTCGACCAGCGCCTCTTCCAGCATCGGCGACGACAGCCGCCCGTCATAGCCGACGGCGATGCGCCGGCCGCCGGCGCGGCGGATCAGCGTCGCGAAGCTGCGGCCGATCGCCCGCGCATCGTCGGCGGTCAGCGTGTCGCCGACGATGCCGCGGATATCATATTCGCGCAGCATCGTCGGGTGAAAGACGTGGGCGGCAACGGGCTCGGAAACGGCGGTCATCAACAATGCTCCTGCGCGAAGGGGTTACGCGACGGCGAAGAGGTCGCCATCGGGATGAAACCGCTCGCGCGCCGGAAGGTTCAGTCCCGCCATCGCCTCGCGCAGTTCCTGCCGCGCGACGACATGCCCCATCCCCATGCCGCCGAGATGCGCCTTGTCGAGCAGCGTCAGCCCGGCCGGGAACAGCTCGCGATAGATGACGCGCTCGCCGAGGCCGGGGATGACGCGAAAGCCGACGCGCCGCGACAGCTGGTTCAGCGCTTCGCCGACGCGCCGCATGTTGTGCGCGTCGACATGCTGCAGGCGGTTGCGCAGGATGATCCAGTCGATCGTCCGCCCGTCGCTCTTGGCGCGCGCCTTGCGCGTGTCCCAGATCAGCTCCGAATAGAAGCTGGGGCGCACGACCTGGAACGTCTCGGGATCGACCTGGCCGATCAGGTCGAAATCGATGAAGCTGTCGTTGATCGGCGTCACCAGCGTGTCGGCGCTGGTCGCGATGTGCCGCGCGAACGGGTCGTCGCGCCCCGGCGTGTCGGCGATCAGATAGTCGGCGTCCTCGGCCAGCCGCGCGACCTGTTCGTCGAGTTCCTCGACCGTCGAGCCTTCGAACACCTCGAAATGCGGGATGGGCAGTTCGATGCCGCGGCGCTTCGCGGTGCTGGTGCGATTGTCGAGATAGCGATGGAAGGTGCGCTGGCGCGGGTCGAGGTCGATTCCGGCGACGCGCCACCCCATGCTCGCCAGCGCGACCGCGAAATGCACCGCGCAGGTCGACTTGCCCGTCCCGCCCTTTTCATTGGCAAAGATGATCCGGTGGGGGGCTGGCTTCGTCATGAGCGTTGCGATTTTCCTGTCGGCGCGGCATGGCGGCCGCATGGGGTGGCGTATGGACGCCGCCAATATCGGAGGGCGGGCGGCCGTGCAAATCATCCGTGATATCGCCACGCTTCGTCGCGCGGTCGACGCGCTCAAACTGGGGCGCAAGAGCGTCGCGCTGGTCCCGACGATGGGCGCGCTGCACGCGGGGCACCTGTCGCTGGTGCGGATGGCGCGGCGCGTCGCCGACCATGTCGTCGTGTCGATCTTCGTCAACCCGACGCAGTTCGGCCCGAACGAGGATTTCGCCGCCTATCCGCGCGACGAGGCGCACGACGCCGCGCTGCTGGTCGAGGAAGGCGCGGCGCTGCTCTGGGCGCCCGACGTCTCCGTCATGTATCCGCCCGGCCATGCGACGCATATCGCGGTCGCCGAACTCGGCGCCGATTATTGCGGCGCGGCGCGGCCGGGCCATTTCGACGGCGTCGCGACCGTCGTCGCCAAGCTGTTCAACCAGGTGCGCCCCGACATCGCGATCTTCGGCGAAAAGGACTGGCAGCAGCTTGCGATCATCCGCCGCATGGCGCGCGACCTCGACTTCGCGATCGATATCCTGGGGGCGCCGATCGCGCGCGATCCCGACGGGCTCGCGCTGTCGTCGCGCAACGCCTATCTGACCGCCGAGCAGCGCGCGGCCGCCGCCGCCTTTCCCGCCGCGTTGCGCGCCGCCGCGGCGGCGATCGCCGGCGGCGGCGCGGTCGCCGCGGCGCTCGCCGATGCCGAGGCGACGATCCGCGCGGGCGGCTTCGCCAGCGTCGACTATGTCGCGCTCGCCGACGCCGACAGCCTCGAACGCCTGACCGAATATCGCCCCCCGGCCCGCCTGCTCGCGGCGGCGCGGATCGGCACCACGCGCCTGATCGACAATCTGGCGGTCGAGTAGCACCGTCGCCCCAGCGAAAGCCGGGGCCGATGTCGGCGTTTCCCGTCATCGTCGCGTAAGCCGATAGCGACCCCGGCCTTCGCTGGGGCGACGAATCTTTCGGGAAAACATGGTTTGAAAACCCGCGGATTTCAGCGCCCGCCGCTACTAATCCCCAAAAAACCGACGCGTCGTTAACGCTTTGTTGACCATAAGCCGCAACTTTGGGGCCGAGGTCTCCATGTGGGGTGGAGGCGACAGGGGGTTATCATGGCGAACAGTCTGAAGTCTGCCCAATATCTGATCGAAAGCCGGCTGCTCGACGCCGCGCGCGGCGATGCGAGTGCCTATTTCGACCTGGGCGTCGCATTCTCGACCGGCACCGGCGGGGTCGATGTCGACCTGATCCAGGCGCACAAATGGTTCAACCTCGCCGCGCTCGGCGGCAATGTCGAAGGCCAGCAGTGCCGCGCCGACGTGTCGAACGAAATGAGCCGCGACGAAATCGCCGAGGCGCAGCGCCAGGCGCGCGCCTGGCTCGACGAGACCGCCCGCCGTCCCGCCGCCCGCCGCTTCGCGGCCTGACGTCATGCCCGGTCCGCGTGGGCGTTCTTGAAACTCACGCGAAGGCGCGAAGAAGAAAATCTCACATGAAGACACGAAGAGGGCGGTTTCTGCCGTTCCGACTCGCGATCGTCATCGGAGATTATCTGGCCGGACTTTGTCCGGCCCTTTTCCAGCCGGCGTCGAAACCGGCGCAACGATCGAGTCGCATCACACCCTCTTCGTGTCTTCGTGTGAGATTATCCGAAAACCGGCCATGCAATTCTCTGCGCGCCTTCGCGCCTTTGGGTGAGGTTCAATCCGCCCGCCGGAACGGCATATGGCCTTCCAGCCATTCCATTTCCTGCATCTCGGCCGCGCGTTCGCGCTCCAGGAAATCTGCCACCGCGCGCCGGAACCCCGGATCAGCGATGAAATGTGCCGACCAGGTCGCGACGGGGCCATAGCCGCGCGCGAGCTTGTGCCCGCCCTGCGCACCCGCCTCGACGCGCGCCAGCCCGCGCTCGATCGCGACGTCGATCGCGCGGTAATAGCAAAGCTCGAAATGCAGATAGGGGATGTCGGCCACACAGCCCCAATAGCGGCCATAGAGCGTGTCGGCACCGATCAGGTGCATCGCCCCCGCGACCGGCGTATCGCCGTCATAAGCGACGATCAGCAGTACGCGATCGGCCATCCGCGCGCCGATCAGGTCGAACGCAGCGCGCGTCAGATAGGGGTGCCCCCATTTGCGCGCGCCGGTGTCCTGATAAAAGGCCCACATCGCATCCCAGTGCGCGGGGCCGATCGCATCGCCCGTCACCTGCTCGATCCGCAGCCCCGCCACCGCGCGCGCGCGCTCCTTGCGCAGCTGCTTGCGCTTCGCGGAGGTCAGCGTGGCGAGGAAATCGTCGAAGCTGCGATAGCCGGGATTGGCGAAATGGAACTGGACGTCGCGCCGCACCAGCCATCCCGCCGCCTCGAACAGCGGCATCTGTTCGGGCGCGACGAAGGTCGCGTGCGCCGACGACAGCGCGTTCTGCCGCACCACCGCCTCAGCGGCGCGGATCAGCAGCCGCGCGTCCTCGTCGCCCGCCGCCAGCAGCCGCGGCCCCGGCACCGGGGTAAAGGGCACCGCGATCTGCAGCTTGGGGTAATAGGCGCCGCCCGCGCGCGCCCACGCGTCGGCCCAGCCGTGGTCGAAGACATATTCGCCCTGGCTGTGCGTCTTCAGGTAAGCGGGCGCCGCGGCGACCAGCGCGCCCGCGCCGTCGTCGACCAGCAGCGGCGCCGGCTGCCAGCCCGTCCCCGGCCCGACGCTTCCCGATTCCTCGAGCAGCGACAGAAAGGCATGGCCGACGAAGGGATTGGCGCCCCCCGCCAGCGCGTCCCACGCCGCCGCCTCGACCGCGGCGACCCCGGTGCCGAGCGAAATCGTCCGCGCGGGCGGGTCGGCGTCGGCCATCGGGCCCGCTACGCCGGCCGCACCGCCACGATGGCGTCGACCTCGACCGCCGCGCCCAGCGGCAGCACCGGAACGCCGACCGCGCTGCGCGCATGGCGCCCGGCCTCGCCGAACAGCGATTCCATCAGTTCCGACGCGCCGTTCGCGACCTTGGGCTGCTGCGTGAAGCCGGGATCGCTGTTCACGAACACGCCCAGCTTGACGATCCGTTCGACGCGCGACCAGTCGCCGCCGACCGCCTTGCCGACCTGCGCGACGATCATCAGCGCGCAGCGGCGCGCGGCGTCATAGCCGCTCGCCTCGTCCATGTCGGCGCCCAGCCGCCCGGTGACGAGCTGCCCGTCGCGGAACGGCAGCTGCCCGCTGACGTGCAGCAGCCCCCCCTGCTCGACGACGGGCACATAGGCGGCGACCGGCGCGGCGGGCGTCGGCAGGTCCAGGCCGAGTTCGGCAAGCTTGGCGGCAATATCCATCATACATCCTTCCATGGGTTGTCCGGTCAAAGGGGCGGGGCGGGCAGGTTGCCGGCGATGCGCGCGAGGATCCACTCGCGCGCCGCGGCCCACTCGTCGATGCGCGCATGCGCGTGCGCGGCGGCGGGAATCCGGCCGGCGATCGCGGGCTCGCCGACCATGTGCAGCCGCCACACGCCCGGCGCCGCGGCGGCGACCGAATGGTGGTGGTTCGGCAGGTCGTCGATGAACACCGTGACGCTCGGCGCGCGCTCCTCGATCAGCCGGCGCACCGGTTCGCCCTTGCCGCCGCGACTGCCGATCACCGGCGCGTCGAGGCCCAGCGCGGCGAGCTGGTCGGCGCGGCGCTGCTGGTGGTCGGGGCCGACGTTGGTCAGGATGACGATGTCGGCGACGCGCGCGATCGCGGCCATCGCGGCGACCGCGCCGGGGATCGGATATTGCCGCGCCATCTCGGTGCGGAAGAATCCGTCGAGCAGCGGCCACACCTCGGCCGCCTCCAGCGGCGTGCCGCAATCCTTGCGCTTCAGCGCATTGGCGAAGCTCGTGTCCTCCATGCGGAACAGCACGCCGTGCGCTTCGTCGACCCACTGCGCGAAGGGCACGACCATGTGCATCAGCACCTCGTCGCAATCGCTGATGACGAGCGGGCGGGTCATGCTTCCTGTCCTTCCTGTCCTTCCAGTCGGCGCGCCGCGGCGGCCAGCGCGTCCGGCTCTATATCGAGTGCCGCGGCGCAGGCGACAAGGTCGGGCTCGTACGCGGTCAGGAAGGCGAGCACCGCCGCCAGCGTCGCGCGCTGCCCCAGCGCGGCGCGCAGGCCATCGGGCGTCAGCCCGGTGGTCGCGAGCAGCCGCTCGGCGCGCGGCTCGTCGCCGACGATCCAGCCGAGCGCCCGCAGCGCCAGCGCCGCGTCATCATCCCGCAAGAGGCGATCCTTCCATGGGAAGCAATTGTGTCCGGCCGCCGATTCGCCTAAACGAGCCGCGGACGCAAGCGGGGAAAGCGGCAGATCATGGGAAAGACCGTCCTGGTCGTCGAGGATAACGAGCTCAACCTGCGCCTGTTCTGCGACCTGCTCAACGCCCATGGCTACAGCGCGCACCCAGTGCGCGACGGCCGCGATGCGCTGGCGAAGGCGCGCGAGATCGCGCCCGACCTGATCATCATGGACATCCAGCTTCCGCACGTCAGCGGGCTCGAACTGATCGGGCAGGTCAAGGCCGACCCGGCGCTGCGCGCGGTGCCGATCATGGCGGTGACCGCCTATGCGGGAAAGGGCGACGAGGAACAGATCCGCGCGGCGGGGGCGGAAGCCTATGTCTCGAAACCCATATCGGTGATCCGCTTCATCGAAAGCGTCGGCGCCTTCGCCTAGGACCGTCCCATCAATCGATGTGTCCCGGCGCCGAAGACGGCTTCCGATGCCCCGGACTGGGACATGACGACCCTGGATTGGCCCACTTCGTCATTGCGAGCGGAGCGAAGCAATCCAGGGCGGTTTACACCGCTCTGGATTGCCGCGCGGCTTCGCCGCTCGCAATGACGGGTCGACCGGAGCGTCATCCAAAGACGATCGCTCCAACTCCGCCCGCGATCAGGCGAGGACGGAACGCCGCGCGGTCCGGCGCAGGCCTGCCGGAGCGGGCTGCCGCTGCCACGGCGAATCATAATGAACCGCCACCGCGGCGGTCGACGCTTCGATCATCATGGTCCAGAACTGGCCGATCGGGCCCGAACGGGATGCGTTGCGAGTCATGTCGTATCTCCTGAATCGATCGTTGCGCGCAAGGAGAAGGGAGGGGAAGGGAGAAACCCTTGGCGCAGCCAGGTATCTACGCCATCGGGCCCGGCCATTGGCGCCGATTTTGGTCATGGCGGCGACCAAAATTCGCGTTATGACGCAGGGAATGCGAAAAAAGATCGACCTCGACCGTTTCGACCGCCGGCTGCTCGAACTGGTGCGCGCCGACAATCTCGAACCCGCGCGGACTCTCGCCGACAAGGTCGGGCTGTCGGTGTCGGCGGTACTGCGCCGGCTGCGGCGGCTGCGCGACGAAAAGGTGATCGTCGCCGACCGCGCGATCGTCGACCCGGCGCTGACCGGATCGGCGCTGACCATGCATGTGCTGGTGCGGATGGAACAGGCGGGCGCGCAGACGATGGACGGCTTCGCGCGCGAGATCGCGCGCCACCCCGAAATCACCGGCGCGTGGGACGTGACCGGCGAGGACGACTTCCTGCTGAAGGTGCAGGTCGGGTCGATGGAGGAGTATGAAGCCTTCACGCGCCGCGCACTCGGCGAGGACAGGGGCGTGCATTCCTTCACCACGCTGATCGCAATCCGCACGATCGTCGAGGACGACACCTCGCGCCGCCCGCTGCGCGACCTGTGACCGCTCACCAGAGCGCCGGCTTCGCCACCATCAGCCAGAAGACGCCGACCAGCCCCAGAAACGCAGGCCAGCCGAGCAGGAACCACAGCCGCATCGTCCGCTCGTAATCCGGCCCCAGCGGCCGCCCGGCGCGCGCCGCCGCCTCGGCAAGCCGCTGCGCACGAATCTGCAGGCCGACGACCGGCGCCCAGCAGGCAAAGGCCAGCGCATAGAGCGCATATGTCGCGAGCAGCCACGGCTCGGTCAGCGAATAGCCCGCGTGATGCGCGAGCCACAAGCCGCTCACCGGCTGCACGACGCCGCTGGTGCCGGTAAAGATCCAGTCGGCGCGCACCACCATGCGGCCGACGGCGGCGATCGTCGCCGGGTCGCGAGTCAGATGGGCGTTCCACAGATACCAGGCGGTCCCGGCGCCGAAGCCGAACAGCACGGTGCTGCTGACGATGTGCAGCATCTTCACCAGCAGATAGAGGTCGGTCACCTTTTGTCCCCGATGGCGCCGTGCACCGCGACGAGCAGCAGGATCGGCAGATTCTTGAGCAGCGGACCCAGCGGATCGAGCCACAGGCGCGGCAGCGCGAGGCCGATGACGATCGTGTAGCCGAGGATCAGGCCGATCTGGACGACCGTGCTCCAGCGCGCCTTGCGGTCGAGCAGCACCAGCGCCGCCACCGCGATATCGGCCAGGCTGGCGCCGATGCGCAGCGGGTCGGCCAGACCGGCGGGCAGCCCCAGGCTCGCCGCCAGCGCGCGCGCCGCTTCGCCGCCATGCGCCAGCCCGAGCCATGCCGAGGCGAGCCACAGCAGCGCCAGCGCCGCGCGAATCGTGGGCGCGAGGAAGAAGAGGCGCGCGTGCCAGCGATCCTGCACCTCGGCCGGCCGCGCCGCGAGCGCATCGTTCAGCCGGCGCGGCGCGCTGCCGGTTTCGCGGGCATAGGCGGCGCTGTCGCCGGCGTTGCCCGCGACGAGCTGCGCCAGGCTGTTGCTCGCGATCGGCCCGTCGCCCGCGAGGTCGCCGATCCGGCCGAGCAGGCGCATGACCGGCATCGGGATCGACACGAAGCGCGCCGCGCCGAACCCCAGCCAGCCGCGATAGGCGCGCAGCAGGCCGCGCAGGTCGATCGTCTCTGGCCCCACCGGCTCGAGCGTCCGCGCGGCGAAGCGGTCGTCGGCGCACAGGCGCGCCACGTCGCGCGCCAGATCGTCGACATGGATCGGGGTGAAGCGCTGGTCGCCCGCGCCGGGCAACGGGACGGCCAGCGGCAGCCCCGCCATTCCGCGCAGCAGCGAGGTGCCGCCATAGCTGCCGTCGCCATAGACGAGCGACGGGCGCAGGATCGTCCAGCCAAGCCCCGAGGCGCGCAGAACGGCCTCGCCCGCCAGTTTCGCGCGCGCATAGTCGGTCGCGACCTCCTCGCGGGCGCTGATCGCGGACAGCAGCACCACGCGCGCGACCCCCGCGTCGCGCGCGGCGGCATACACAGCGCGCGGCATCGCGACGTGGACTGCCTCCATGTCGGGCCCGCGCAGCACGCCCGCAGCGTTGACGATGCAGGCGACGCCGGCCAGATGCGCGCGCCACGCCGCCGCATCGGTCGCTCCGGCCAGGTCGACCGCCACGAACCGGACCCCCGGAAACGCCGCCTCGAGGTGCCCGACCCGGCGAACCACCGCGACCGCCTCGTGCCCCGCGTCGCGCAACGCGGTCAGAATGTGCCGGCCGATGAAACCGGCGGCCCCCAGGATCATCACCTGCATGCCCGCTCCTTCCGCCCAGCGGGTTAGAGCATGATGACATGATAGGGAATCGTCATTGCGAGGAGCACGGCGAAGAAGCAATCTCCCTCGCGGGTGACGGTGCGGAGCACGCCCGAATCGATCCCGTCCGCGATTGGCCTGCGAAAGCGACCCACAGCCGCCGACGGGCGCGGGTCCATGCGGATTTCGTGCGTTCATCCGATCTCCCCTCTCGCTTGCGGGAGGGGTCGGGGGCGAGCTCGAACCCTTGCGCAAGGCCGCTGCCCCCACCCATCTCCTGATGGGGCGGGATACGATTCAAGTCCGACAGGACGGCCCCGGAAGCCGCCCCGCACCGGCGGGCACGAAAAAGGGCGGCTCGCGGCCGCCCTTCTGTCCATCGTCCGGCCTTTGCCGGATGACGCGCTTTCGAACCCCGCGCGCCATCGGGCGCGCCGGGCGCGGCGTCACTTGATCTTGGCTTCCTTGAACTCGACGTGCTTGCGCGCGACGGGATCGTATTTGCGCACCGCCATCTTCTCGGTCATCGTGCGCGGGTTCTTCTTGGTGACATAGAAAAAGCCCGTGTCGGCGGTGCTCACCAGCTTGATCTTGACGGTCGTCGGCTTGGCCATGGCCTCATGTTCCTCGAACTATTGACGCATCCGCCGGCCCGTCCGGCGCATACGGCGGGACGATGGCCCCGGCGATTGCTGAAAAACAAAGAGGGCCGCGTCGCACGCCGCCCCCCTTCATCCCGGCGCCCTTGGCGGGATTCGGCGCCTATGTCAAGCGAAAGCCGGGCCGGGCGAGAGGCTGCCCCGGCCTGGATATGCCGGTTTATCGACCGTGTGGCTGGATCGTTCTTGAATCGAGCACCGCCGTGTCCCCGCGCAGGCGGGGACCCAGAGCCTCATCGCGCCACCGCTGGCTCTCCGACACTCTGGGCTCCCGCCTTCGCGGGAGCACATGGCTGTTCGCTCAAAGACAACCACACTTCCAGCGGCCCGGCAAAAGCCGGGCGGTGCCTGTCGCAGGGTCCGATCATGGATGCTGAAATCGGTTCAGCATGGCGGAGAACGATGCTGCGCGAGAACGGGGCAAGCGCATCCGCTCCCAACTCGCTGCGCCGTCAGGCGTCGCGAATCTGGAAGCGGACGGTCATTTCCTTCCAGCTTTCCTCGGGCACGCCGCCGCGCGTCGCGGGCTTGAAGCGCCATTTCGACAGCGCGCGCCTGCGCGTCGCCTCGAAGAAGGCGGGGTCGTCGGTGCTGACCAGTTCGACCGCCTTGACCCGTCCGTCGGTGCCGATCAGCACGCGGACGCGGACGACGCCCTCGATCCCGGCGCGCTGCTCGCGCGCGGGATAGTCGGGCTGGAACGTCCCGGCGAAGCGCGGATCGACCGCGGCGGCGACGAGCGCCGGGCGCGGCGGGATCGGCGGATCGACCGCGACCGCCACACCCGCCCCGCTGCCCGACGGCGGCGTCAGCGGCGGCGCGGGCGGCACCGACGGCGGGTCCGCCGCGACCGGCGGCAGCGGCGAGACCGTCGTCGTCATCGCCGACGGCTGCGGCTCGGCCTGCGGCGGCTGCGGTTGGGGTTCGGGCGGTGGCGCCGGGGGCAGGGTGAAGCTCTTCCACGGCACCGGCGCGCTCGTCGGCGTGCGCTCGATGATCATCGGCGACAGTGCCACCGCGACGACGAGCGCCGCGGGCACGCCAAAGGCGAACAGCGCCGCCAGCGGGCGATGCCCGGCGCCGGGGTCGTAGCGCGCGCCCGGTGCCGGGATGGCGGGGGTGCCGGCGGGGGCAGGGGCGCGCTCCGGCGCCGCCGCGAGGGCCGAAATCAGGGGTATCAGCGTCATGGCATCTCTCCTTGCCTGTGCCGACCCGGCCCCGCCGCGTATCGACCGCCGCTATCGGTCGGGTCGATTGATGTGATAATATAACGTCACCGCTATTGTCAATGGAGAGCCGGAAAGGGCAAGATGCCGGGACGCTCCGCCGCCGCCCGTCACCCCGGACTTGATCCGGGGTCCCGTTCAGCAACGTGGAAAAGCGGGACCCCGGATCAAGTCCGGGGTGACGAAGAAGCAGGCGCCTTCAAACCCAAAGAGCGTCGTACCGCGCCCTTTTCAATGCAGGACAGGGGCGGGACAGCCGCCCCGTCTATGCCGTCGACAGCCGCGCGATCGCCTCGTCCCTTGCGATCAGCGGCAGCAGCTCGCCCATGTCGGGCCCGTGGTCGCGCCCGGTCAGCGCGCGGCGCAGCGGCAGGAACAGCGCGCGACCCTTCGCGCCCGTCGCCGCCTTCGCCGCACCGGTCAGCGCGTGCCAGGGATCGGCGCTCCAGTCGATCGCCGGCGCCGCCGCCGCCGCCGCCGCGAGCACCGGCCGGTCCGCCGCGTCGGGCGCGGGCGGTGCGAAGGGGCCGTCGAACACCGCCACCCAGTCGGCCGCCTCCGCCACCGTCGCCAGGTTCGGGCGGATCGCGATCCAGCGCGCTTCGTCGATCGCCGCAGGCAGGCGCGGCGCGACCGCGGCATAGGGGGTGTGGTGGAGAATCTTCTGATTCAGCAGCGCCAGTTCGCCCTCGTCGAAGCGCGCCGGGGCACGGCCGAAGCGCGCGAAGTCGATGCCCGCGATCAGCGGATCGAGCGTCGTCACCGGCTCGACCGGGTCGCTCGTCCCCAGCCGCGCGAGCAGCGCCGCGAGCGCGATCGGCTCGATCCCCGCCGCGCGCCAGTCCGCCATGCCGAGCGCGCCGAGCCGCTTCGACAATTTGCCCTCGGTGCCGACGAGCAGCGCCTCGTGCGCGAATTCCGGCGGCTCGGCGCCGAGCGCCGCGAACATCTGGATCTGCGCCGCGGTGTTCGACACATGATCCTCGCCGCGCACGACGTGCGAAATGCCCATCGCGATATCGTCGATCACGCTCGGCAGCAGATAGAGCCAGCTTCCGTCGGCGCGCCGCACCACCGGGTCGGACAGCGTCTTCGGCTCGAAATGCTGCGGCCCGCGAATCAGGTCGGTCCATGCGATCGGCGCGTCATGGTCGAGCCGGAAGCGCCAGTGCGGCGCGCGCCCTTCGGGCACCGGCGCCCCCTCGGGCTGGCGCTCGTACACCGGCGGCAGCCCGCGCGACAGCAGCACCTTGCGCCGGATGTCCAGCTCTTCGGGCGTCTCGTAACAGGCATAGACGCGCCCCGCCGCCTTCAGCCGCGCGAACGCCTCGTCATAGAGTGCGAAGCGCGCCGACTGCCGCTCCTCGCCGTCGACGTCGAGCCCCAGCCACGCAAGGTCGGTGCGGATCGCCTCGACATAGTCCTCCTTCGACCGCTCGCGGTCGGTGTCGTCGATACGCAGCAGGAAGCGCCCGCCATGCTTGCGCGCCCACAGCCAGTTGTGCAGCGCGGTGCGGACGTTGCCGACATGGAGATTGCCGGTCGGCGAGGGCGCGAAGCGGGTGATGACGGTCATGGTGCGCGCCTATAGCGGCTTTGCGCGCCCGGCGGAAACAATGGTTCACGCGAAGACGCGAAGAAGAGAAATGGACGGCTTGGCCGCGCTCTTTTCTTTCTCTGCGCCTCGCCGCGAATCGTTCCGAACGTCGTCCTACCCCGTCCGGAACCCGTGGGTGATCGGATAGCGCCGGTCGCGGCCGAAGTTGCGCGTCGACAGCTTCACCCCCGGCGGCGCCTGCCGCCGCTTGTATTCGGCGAGCATCAGCAGCCGCTCGATCCGCGCCACCGTCGCGCGGTCGAAGCCGTGGCGCGCCACGACGTCGTCGACGCTCGCTTCCTCCTCGACCAGCATGTGCAGCATCCGGTCGAGGTCCGCATAGGGAGGCAGGCTGTCCTCGTCCTTCTGGTCGGGGCGCAGCTCGGCGCTCGGCGGCTTGGTGATGATCGAATCGGGCATCACCGGCGCGCGCGGGTTGCGCGACAGCCGCGGGACATGCGCGTTGCGCCACCGCGCGATGGCGAACACCGTCGTCTTGTACGCATCCTTCAGCGGGTTGTAGCCGCCCGCCATGTCGCCATAAATGGTCGCATAGCCGACGCTCATTTCGCTCTTGTTGCCGGTGGTCAGCAGCATCGGCCCGAACTTGTTCGACAACGCCATCAGCGTCACCCCGCGGATGCGCGACTGGATATTCTCCTCGGTCGCATCGACCGCGCGGCCGGCGAAGCTGTCCGCCAGCATCGCGTCGAACGCCTCGACCGCGGGGCCGATCGCGATGGTGTCGAGCCGGCACCCGATCATCTGCGCGCAGCCCCGCGCATCGTCGAGGCTTTCCCGGCTGGTGAAGCGGCTCGGCAGCATCACGCACCAGACCTTGTCCGGCCCCAGCGCATCGGCGGCGATCGCGGCGCACAGCGCCGAATCGATCCCCCCCGACAGGCCGAGCACGACGCCGGGAAAGCCGTTGCGCATCACATAGTCGCGCAGGCTGACGATCATCGCGCTGTATATGTCGGCAGGGTGCGCCTCCCATTCGGCGAGGTCGCCGGGCGCGCACGCCCAGCCGTCCGCCCCCTTCGTCCAGCGCGTGACGCGATCCTCCCCGCCCCAGTCGATCAGCCGGTGCGCGGGCGCCCCGTCGGCGTTCAGCACGAACGAGCAGCCGTCGAACACCAGCTCGTCCTGCCCGCCGACGCGGTTGAGGAAGATCAGCGGCAACCCGGTTTCGGCGACGCGCGCCGCGAACACCTGCGTCAGGCGGCGGTCGTCCTTGTCGATCTCATAGGGACTGCCGTTGACCGAGATCAGCAGCTCGGCCCCCTGCGCCGCCAGATGCCCGCACACCGTCGGCAGCCAGCCGTCCTCGCAGATCGGCAGGCCCAGCCGCACCCCGCGCCACGTGACGACGTCGGGCAGCGGGCCGGGCGCGAACACGCGCTTTTCGTCGAAGGTGCCGTAATTGGGCAGCTCGTGCTTGCGCCGCGTCGCGACCACCCGCCCCGCGTCGAGCAGCGCGACGATATTATAGAGTCGCCCGTCGTCGCCCCGCTCGACCGACCCGACCAGCATCGCCGGACCGCCGTCGCCGGTCTCGGCCGCCAGGTCGCCCAGCAGCGCCGCCGCGCGCCGGGCCAGCGCGGGCTTCAGCACCAGATCCTCGGGCGGATAGCCGATCAGCTGCAGTTCGGGAAACAGGATCAGGTCGGCGTCGGGGTACCGCGCGCGCGCCGCGCGCATCGCATCGGCGTTGGCGGCAAGGTCGCCGACCGCCTGCGTCATCTGCGACAGGACGATGTTAAGCTGTTCGGTCATGGCAGGGGTTTAAGCGCAACCGCCCCGATTTCAACCGCCGAGCGTCGCCGCGTTCGCGACCGCCCGCCCGCCTTTACCCCCTTCCCCTTCGCGTGCCCGCTGGTTAAGGGGCGCGCATCCTTCCCCACACGGCGACAAGGGGCCACGCATGAAACTCATTTCCGGCAACAGCAATCTTCCCCTGGCCCGCGCGATCGCCGACTATCTGGAATTGCCGCTCGCCGACACCAGCGTGCGCCGCTTCGCCGACGAAGAAGTGTTCGTCGAGATTCACGAGAATGTCCGCGGCCAGGACGTGTTCGTCATCCAGCCGACCAACTATCCGGCGAACGACAATCTGATGGAGCTGCTGATCATCACCGACGCGCTGCGCCGCGCCTCGGCCAAGCGCATCACCGCCGTCATCCCCTATTTCGGCTATGCGCGGCAGGACCGCAAACCCGGCCCGCGCACCCCGATCTCGGCCAAGCTGGTCGCCAACCTCATCACCACCTCGGGCGCCGACCGCGTGCTCGCGATCGACCTGCACGCCGGGCAGATTCAGGGCTTCTTCGACATCCCGACCGACAACCTCTATGCCGCGCCGGTGATGAGCGCCGACATTCAGGCGCGCTTCGGCGACCGCAACCTGATGGTCGTCTCGCCCGACGTCGGCGGCGTGGTGCGCGCCCGCGCGCTCGCCAAGCGGCTCGACAACGCGCCGCTGGCGATCGTCGACAAGCGCCGCGAGCGCGCCGGCGAATCGGAGGTGATGAACATCATCGGCGACGTGTCGGGGCGCTTCTGCATCCTGATCGACGACATTGTCGATTCGGCGGGAACGCTGTGCAACGCCGCCGCCGCGCTGAAGGCGCAGGGGGCAGAGGGCGTCGTCGCCTATTGCACCCACGGCGTGCTGTCGGGCGGGGCGGTGGCGCGCGTCAACGCGAGCGAACTGACCGAACTCGTCATCACCGATTCGATCATGCCGACCGACGCGGTCAACGACAGCGACAAGGTGCGCGCACTGACCGTCGCGCCGCTGCTCGGCGAGGCGATCAAGCGCATCGCCGACGAAACCAGCGTGTCGTCGCTGTTCGATTGAGGCCCGTGAGGATTCGGGTTTCGGCACAGCGTCTCCCTTTCGTCACCCTGAACTTGTTTCAGGGTCCATGGCCTGCCCTCACCTGAAAGGCGGCGCAAAAGGGGGAGGTCCGGCCATGGACCCTGAAACGAGTTCAGCATGACGAACAGATGAGGCAGCGCGCCGAACGCCGAATCCTCACAGGCCATACACCGGGAGTCCGGATTCGTATTTTCCTGCTCCCCCCTTCCCTACCCGTTCGCTAAAAACTTGGATTCTGCCCCATGACCCTCGAATCCGACATCGCCCTCGCCATCCGCCTCGCCGACGCCGCGGGCGCCGTGATCCGCCCCCATTTCCGTGCCGGTTTCGCGCACGAGGCGAAGGGCGACGACTCGCCGGTCACCGAGGCCGACCGCGCCGCCGAGGCCGCGATGCGCCGCCTGCTCGATGCCGAAGCGCCGCGCGACGGCATCATCGGCGAGGAATATGGCGCCGAGCGGCCCGACGCCGCGCGCCAGTGGGTGCTCGACCCGATCGACGGCACGGTCAGCTTCATGGCCGGCCGGCCGATCTTCGGCACGCTGATCGCGCTGTTGCAGGACGGCTGGCCCGTGCTCGGCATCATCGACCAGCCGATCGCGCGCGAACGCTGGGTCGGCGCTACCGGACAAGCAACGCTGTTCAACGGCCGTCCCGCCGCGACGCGCGCCTGCCGCAGCCTCGCCGACGCGGCGCTCGCGACGACGGGACCGCAGTATTTCAGCGATCACGACGGCGAGCATTTCATGGCACTCGCGGCAAAGACCGCGCACAAGCGCATGCTCTTCGGCGGCGACTGCTACAATTACGGCCTGCTGGCGAGCGGCCATATCGACCTGGTGGTCGAGGCGGGGCTGAAGCTCCACGATTTCGCGGCGCTGGTGCCGGTCGTCGAGGGCGCGGGCGGGACGATGTGCGACTGGAACGGCGATCCGCTGAACGCCGACAGTGACGGCCATGTCATCGCATTGGGCGATCCCGCGCGGCTCGAAGATGTTATCGAGGGCCTCGCCTGCCACCATTAGGGCCAAGACCCAGGGAGAGAAGACCATGGCGTTCGACGGAAGCTGCCATTGCGGCGCGGTGACCTATACGGTCGAAGGCGACATCCCCGACACGGCGATGAGCTGCAACTGCTCGCACTGCCGGCGCAAGGGATTCCTGCTGACCTTCGTGCCGATCGACAAGTTCCGACTGACCGGCGGCGCCGACAAGCTCGCCTCCTACAAGTTCAACAAGCATAATATCGACCACCAGTTCTGCACCGACTGCGGCTGTCAGGGCTTTTCGGTCGGCACCGGCCCCGACGGGGCGAAGATGGCGGCGGTCAACCTGCGCTGCGTCCCCGCGGCCGACCTCGATTTGCTGACGATCCAGAAGGTCGACGGGGCGAGCTTCTGAACCTCGTCATTGCGAGGACCCCGGACTTGATCGGCAACCCTCCCTTTTCGACAAGTCACTGTTCCCCGGCGAAAGCCGGGGTCCATGCGAGGCAGCGCTGTGCCATCTGGACCCCGGCTTTCGCCGGGGAACGGCTCCTGACTCGCCTGAAGGGTATATGTCGACTTGATCCGGGGGGCGTAGCAACCCGCAGCCTCCGGCATGCAGAAGCCTCGATGGCTGGAGACTGCCTCGCTTCGCTCGCAATGACCGGATCTTGAGCGAGACTTGCATTTCGGCGCGAATCCCGCTAGGCGCGCGCCTTCCGATTGTGTCGGCTGGCTGAAAGGGCTGCCAGGCCGATACGCAAACGGACTTCCAAAGGAGACCAAAATGCCCAAGCTCAAGACCAAGAGCGGTGTGAAGAAGCGCTTCAAGTTCACCGCCTCGGGCAAGGTGAAGCACGGCGTCGCCGGCAAGCGCCACCGCCTGATCTCGCACAATGCGAAATATATCCGCACCAATCGCGGCACCAGCGTGCTCAGCGATGCCGATACCGCCCATGTGCGCCTCTGGGCGCCCTACGGCCTGAAGTAAGGAGCGGACCCCATGTCCCGTATCAAACGCGGCACGACCACGCGCGCCAAGCACAACCGAGTTCTGGCACAGGCGAAGGGCTATTACGGCCGCCGCAAGAACACGATCCGCATCGCCAAGCAGGCGGTCGAGAAGGCCGGCCAGTACGCCTATCGCGACCGCAAGGTGAAGAAGCGGAGCTTCCGCGCCCTGTGGATCCAGCGCATCAATGCCGCGGTCCGCGCCGAAGGCCTGACCTATTCGCAGTTCATGCACGGCGTGAAGCTCGCGGGGATCGAACTCGACCGCAAGGTCATGGCCGATCTGGCGATGAACGAAGGCGGCGTGTTCACCACGATCATCGCCCAGGCGAAGGCGGCGCTGCCCAAGGCCGCGTAACGCCGGATCGAGCCATCGAATCGCAAAAGGGCGGTCCCATCCGGGGCCGCCCTTTTGCGTGCGCGCCGCGCAAAGAGAGACGGCGCGGAGCCAGGCCCCGCGCCGTCTCGACGATGATCAAAGCGATACACCGCCCCCCTCCCTCCGAGCCGCTAAGCCGTGGGTCGCAGAAAGCCGACGGCCGGTGGAAGTGTTCCCATCCTCTGGCACAAGCCGCGCCGAAGAAGCGTGACATATGCCGTCCGGAACATGACAATAATTGTAAGAACCCGACAATCGGGTCGCTTAGCTTGTTGTTTTTTTGCGCATCCGTCCGCAGAAGCGACAGGGCATGACCGACGCGATGCAACCGCAGGGGCCGGGCGCCGATGTGCGCGTGACGACCCGCTTCTTCCCGGTGTCGGAGGCGCTGCGCCCCTATGCCAGCATCATCTATCTGACCGACGTCGCCGCCCCGCCGGGGGTCCGCGTCGATGATTATCTGCACCCCGAATGGGCGAACATGCGCTTCATCGACGGCACCGCGCCGCTCGCGGCGATCGGCGGCGGCGTCCCGGTCCCGGCGCCGCGCTTCATCGCCACCGGCCCGACGAGCAAGGCGAGCTATTTCGCGGCCGGCGCGATGCGCGTCTGGGGGATCGGCCTGTTACCGATGGGCTGGGCCAAATATGTCCCGATATCCGCCGAGGCATTGGCGGACCGTTTCTGCGACGGCGAAGCGCACCCCGCCTTCGCCGCCTTCGCGCCGCTCGCCGCACGACTACCCCGCGCCGCGGACGTGGAAGAGGCGGCGCGGACGATCGACGCGCATTTCGCCGCGCTGCTCGGCGCCGCGCCGCGCGACGACCCGGCGATCCGCGCCGCGCACGGCGCGCTCGTCGACGAGGAACTGGCGAGCGTCGCCGACCTCGCGGCCCGGCTCGGCCTGTCGGCGCGCTCGGTCGAGCGGCTGAGCCGCCGGGCGTTCGGCTTTCCGCCCAAGCTGCTGCTCCGCCGCCAGCGCTTCCTGCGCAGCCTTGCCCGCTTCATGCTCGACCCGACGATGGCGTGGATCGACACGCTCGATCACCACTATCACGACCAGGCGCAGTTCACCCGGGACTTCCAGCGTTTCATGGGGATGAGCCCGCGCGCCTACGCGGCGCGGCCCAAGCCGATCCTCGGCGCCGCCGCCCGCGCCCGCGCCGCCGCCGCGGGCGAAGCGGTGCAGGGCCTGCACCGGCCCGGCGCCTGAGCGCTTCGGGGTTGACCCGCGCGCCGCCTTCGGTGCAAGCGGCGGCGGAACGACCCGGCATCCGGAAACCACCATATAGACGATCGCGCGCGCCTCGGCGGGCGGCCGCCGCAGGACGAACGAAGATGAGCGAATATCAGGCCATGCAGGCCCAGCTTGTGGGCGACATCGCCGCGGCCGCCGACCTCGACGCGCTGGAGGCGCTGCGCGTCGCCGCGCTCGGCAAGGCGGGCAGCGTGTCGGCGCTGCTCAAGACGCTGGGCGCGATGAGCCCCGAGGAGCGGCAGGAGCGCGGCCCGCAGATCCACGCCCTGCGCGAAGCCGTCACCGGCGCGCTCGCCGCGCGCAAGGCCGCGCTCGAAGCCGCGGCGCTCGAGCAAAGGCTCGCCGCCGAGCGGCTCGACATGACGCTCCCCGCCGACGCCGCCCCGCAGGGCAGCGTCCACCCGGTCAGCCAGGCGATGGACGAGCTGGCGGAAATCTTCGCCGACATGGGCTTCGCGGTTGCCACCGGGCCCGAGATCGAGGACGACTGGCGCAATTTCACCGCGCTCAACATCCCCGAGACGCATCCCGCGCGCGCCATGCACGACACCTTCTATTTCCCGCCGCAGATGGCGAACGCCGACGGCCGTCCGATGCTGCTTCGCACCCACACCTCGCCGGTGCAGGTCCGCACGATGATGAGCCAGCAGCCGCCGATCCGCATCATCGCGCCGGGGCGCGTCTATCGCAGCGACAGCGACGCGACCCACACGCCGATGTTCCACCAGGTCGAGAGTCTCGTCATCGACCGCGGCATCCACATGGGCCACCTCAAATGGACGCTCGAAACCTTCCTCAAGGCCTATTTCGAGCGCGACGACATCGTGCTGCGCCTGCGCCCCAGCTATTTCCCCTTCACCGAGCCGTCGGCGGAGGTCGATGTCGGATACCGGCAGGAAAAGGGTCGCCGCATCGTCGGCGGCAGCGGCGACGACGAAGGGCATGCGTGGATGGAACTGCTCGGCAGCGGCATGGTCAACCGGCGCGTCATCGCCAATTGCGGGCTCGACCCCGACGAATGGCAGGGCTTCGCCTTCGGCGCCGGCATCGACCGGCTCGCGATGCTCAAATATGGCATGGACGACCTGCGCGCCTTCTTCGACGGCGACCTCCGGTGGCTGTCCCACTACGGCTTCGGCGCGCTGAGCGTTCCGACGCTGTCGGGGGGGATTTCGGCATGAAGATCACCCTCGACTGGCTCAGGGAGCATCTCGACACCGACGCGACCGTCGAGGCGGTGGTCGCGACCCTCAACCGCATCGGCCACGAGGTCGAAGGCGTCGAGAATCCGGCCGAGAAGCTCGCCGGCTTCCGCGTTGCGCGCGTCCTGACCGCCGAGCGCCACCCGCAGGCCGACAAGCTGCAGGTGCTCACCGTCGACGCCGGGCCCGACATCAACGCCGGCGCGCCGTTGCAGGTCGTGTGCGGCGCCCCCAACGCGCGCGCCGGCCTTGTCGGTGTGCTCGGCCTGCCCGGCGCGGTCGTCCCGGCGAACGGCATGGAGCTGAAGGTCTCGGCGATCCGCGGCGTCGAATCGAACGGCATGATGTGTTCGACGCGCGAGCTCGAACTCGGCGACGACCATGACGGCATCATCGAGCTGCCCGCCGACGCCCCCGTCGGAATGCCCTTCGCCGACCATGCGGGCACGAACGATCCGGTGATCGACATATCGATCACCCCCAACCGGCAGGACTGCATGGGCGTGCGCGGGATCGCGCGCGACCTCGCCGCGGCGGGGCTGGGCACGCTCAAGCCGCTCGCCGTCCCGACGATCCTCGGCGAAGGCGAGCCCGCGACCGGGATCGCCACCCACGACCCCGAAGGCTGTCCCGCCTTCTATGGCCGCACGATCGCCGGCGTCACCAACGGCGCCGCGCCCGAGTGGATGCGCCGCCGGCTCGAAGCGATCGGCCAGCGCTCGATCTCGGCGCTCGTCGACATCAGCAACTATGTGATGTTCGACCTCGGCCGCCCGAGCCATATCTACGACCGCGCGACGCTGACCGGACCGCTCGTCGCGCGCCGGGCGAAGGCGGGCGAAAGCGTCGTCGCGCTCAACGGCAAGAGCTATACGCTCCACGACACGATGACAGTGATCGCCGACGATGCCGGCGTCCACGACATCGCCGGCATCATGGGCGGCGAGCATAGCGGGTGCAGCGAGGCGACGACCGACGTCCTGCTCGAAATCGCCTGGTTCACCCCGGAGCGGATCGCGCTCACCGGCCAGGCACTCGGCCTCGCCAGCGACGCGCGCAGCCGCTTCGAGCGCGGCGTCGATCCGGCTTTCCTCGACGACGCGACCGCGATCGTCACCGGCCATATCCTCGCCATCTGCGGCGGCACCCCCTCGGCGGTGACGCGCGCGGGCGCCCCGCCGGTCGCTACGCGGCACGTCGATTATGACCCCGGGCTCGCCGCGACGCTGGGCGGCGTCGCGATCGACCCCGCGCGCCAGCGCGAGATTCTGGAGGCGCTGGGCTTCACGGTCATCGAACAGGGCGCACGCTGGCAGGTCACGGTGCCGAGCTGGCGCCGCGACGTCGACGCCGCGCCCGACATCGTCGAGGAAGTGGCGCGCATTCACGGCTTCGACGCCATTCCCTCGACCCCGTTGCCGCGCAGCGACGGGGTGGCGAAGCCGACCGCGACGGCCGAGCAGATGCTCGAACGCCGCCTGCGCCGCGCCGCGGCGGCGGCGGGTTTCCACGAGGCGGTGACGTGGAGCTTCGTCAGCGAGCGTGAGGCGGCGCCGTTCGGCGGCGGCACCTGGGCGCTCGCCAACCCGATCAGCGAAGATCTCAAGGTGATGCGTCCTTCGCTGCTGCCGGGCCTGCTCGCCGCGGCCGCGCGCAACGCGAATCGCGGCGCGGACAGCATCCGCCTGTTCGAGATCGGCCGGCGCTATCTGGCCGATGCCGAGCATCCGACGCTGGCGCTGCTGATGGCGGGCGAACGCCGCGCGCGCAGCTGGCAGGCGGGCAAGGCGCAGCCCTTCGACGCGTTCGACGCCAAGGCGGCGGCGCTCGCGCTGCTCGAAGCCGCCGGCGCCCCCGCCGACCGGCTGCAGGTGATGGAACCGGTCGCCCAGGGCGCGATCTGGCATCCGGGCCAGGCGGCGACGCTCCGGCTCGGCCCCAAGGCGGTGCTCGCCGAGTTCGGCGCGCTCCACCCCGCGCTGACGCGGCATTTCGACGTCGACGGACCGGTGATGGCGGTGCAGATTTTCCTCGACGCGATCCCGGCGAAGCGCGCGAGCGGTCCGGCCCGCGCGGCCTTTACGCCGCCCGCGCTGCAGGCGGTGCGCCGCGACTTCGCCTTCCTCGCTCCCGAAACGCTCGCCGCCGCCGACCTCATCCGCGCGGTGAAGGGCGCCGACAAGGGCGCGATCACCGGAGCCCGCCTGTTCGACCGCTTCGCCGGCCAGGGCGTTCCCGAAGGACAGGTCAGCCTGGCCGTCGAGGTTGAACTGCAACCGGCGGAAAAAAGCTTCACCGATGCCGATCTGAAGGCGATCGCCGACCGGATCGTCGCCGCCGCCGCGAAACTGGGCGCGGTGCTGCGGGGATAGGCCGGATCAGGCGGCGACGGCATTCTCGCTGCGGCTCGCGGCGGCTTCGAGCAGGCGCTTTTCCAGCGATCTCACGCGCGCCGCGCTGTCGATCTTGTCGCCGATCAGGTCGGTGACATAGAAGGTGTCGACCGCGCGCTCGCCATAGGTGGCGACATGCGCGCTGTGCACCGTCACCTTCGACTGGAACAGCGCATAGGCAAGCTGGTTGAGCAGCGCCGGGCGGTCCTGCGCATTGACCTCGATCACGGTGAAGCGGTTCGACGCCTTGTTGTCGATGAAGACGTTCGGCGCGACGCGAAACGCCTCGGCGCGGGTGCGCGGCAGCGCGCGCGCCTCCAGCTTCGGCAGCAGCTTCTGGCGGCCCGCCAGCGCATCCTCGATCGCCCGCGTCAGGCGGACGATCTGCTCCGCCTCGGCAAAGGGGCGGCCGAGCGGATCCTGGACCAGGAAATTGTCGAGCGCGAGCCCGTCGCGCGTCGTGTGGATACGCGCGTCGATGATGTTGCCGCCGGCGAGGTGGATGCCCCCGGCGATGCGATAGAAGAGCCCCGGATGGTCGGCCGCGAGCACCATCACCAGCGTCGCGCCGCGATCGTCGTCGGGCACCGCCGCGATATGCAGCGGGGCGCCGCCGGCCTTCTGGATATGGATCAGGTTCGCCGCGATCACCTCGACCGGCTCGGCGATCCAATAGCTTTCGGGAAGCCGCCTCGCGAGCCGCGCGAACGCCTTGTCGTCGAGCGCGAGCAGGCGCTGCGCCTCTTCCTTCTTGCCCGCGATCCGCGCCGCCCGCCCGCGCTGCTTGTGGCCGAGGCGCAGCACCTCTTCGGCGGCGTCGAACAATTCGGCCAGCAACTGCCGCTTCCAGCTGTTCCACACGCCGGGGCCGACCGCGCGGATATCGACGACGGTGAGGACGAGCAGCAGGCGCAGCCGCTCGGGGCTCTGGACGACCTGCGCGAAGTCGAGGATCGTCTTGAAATCGGCGAGGTCGCGCTTGAACGCCGTCGCCGCCATCAGCAGGTGATGACGCACCAGCCACGACACCGTCTCGGTCTCCGCCTCGGTCAGCCCGAGCCGCGGGCAGACGCGCAGCGCGAGTTCGGCACCCAGGATGCTGTGATCGCCGCCGCGCCCCTTGGCGATGTCGTGGAGCAGCACCGCGACATAGATGACGCGCCGCGACTGGACATGCTGCATAATCGCGGTCGACAGCGGATGATCGTCCTTCAGCCGGTCCTGCTCGATGTCCGAAAGCAGGCCGATCGCGCGGATCGTGTGCTCGTCGACCGTATAATGATGATACATGTCGAACTGCATCTGCGCGACGACGCGGCCGAAATCGGGCACGAAGCGGCCGAACACCCCCGCCTCGTTCATCCAGCGCAGCACCGTTTCAGGGTCGCGCGGGGACGTCAGCACGTCGAGGAACAGGGCATTCGCGCGCGCGACGCGGCGCACGCCCTGCGTCTCGATCAGCTTGGCGTCGTGGCGCGCCTGGCGCATCGCCTGCGGGTGGATTTCGAGGCCATGCCGGTCGGCGAGCGCGAAAATCTCGATCAGCCGCACCGGGTCCTGCTGAAAGAAGTCGTCCGACGGCAGCGCCAGCCGGCCGCGGTCGAGCACGAAACCGTTGAGCTTGCCCGGCCGTCGCCGGATCGTCGGCAGGAAGCGGCGGCCGCGCGCCGCGAGCTGGTCGTCGAGATGCGCGAGGAAGGTGCCGGTGAGGTCGCCGACGCTCTTCGCATGAAGGAAATAGAGCTGCATGAACCGCTCGACCGCGCTCTTGCCCGGGCGCTCGGCGAACTGCATCCGCGCCGCGATCTCGCGCTGGACGTCGAAGGTCAGCCGGTCCTCGGCGCGCCCCGCGAGCATGTGGAGATGGCAGCGAACGGCGAGCAGGAAATTCTCGGCGCGCGCGAACTGGCGCAGTTCGCGGCTGGTGAGCAGCCCGGCGTCGACCAGTTCGGGAACGGTGCGCACGCGGTGGATGAACTTGCCGATCCAGAACAGGGTGTGAAGGTCGCGCAGCCCCCCCTTCCCCTCCTTCACATTGGGTTCGACGACATAGCGCGAATCGCCCATCCTCTTGTGCCGCTCGTCGCGCTCGGCCAGCTTGTCGGCGACGAAGGCGCGCGCATTGCCCGCGACCACCTCGGCATCGAAACGCGCCGAGGCCTGATCGTAGAGCGCCCGGTCGCCCCACACGAAACGCGCCTCGAGCAGCGCGGTGCGCACCGTCAGATCCTCCTTCGCGGCGCGGATCATCTCGTCGAGCGAGCGCGACGAATGGCCGACCTTCAGCCCGAGATCCCACAGCGTATAGAGCTGCGCCTCGATCACCTGCTCGGTCCAGCTCGTCTGCTTGAACGGGGTCAGGAAGCCGATGTCGACGTCGCTGAACGGCGCCATGTCGCCGCGGCCATAGCCGCCGACCGCGACCAGCGTCAGCCGCTCGCCCGCCGACGGGTTGCTCGCCGGATAGAGGTGGTGGATCGTGAAATCGTGGCTCAGGCGGACGATCTGGTCGGTCAGAAAGGCGGTCGCATGCGCCGTCACCCGCCCTGCCGACGGATGGAGCAGCAGCCGGCGGCCGATCTCCGCGCGCCCCGCGTCGAGCGCCTGCCGAAGCAGCGCGACCATCGCGCGGCGGCGCTGCCCGGTATCGCCCGTCTCGGCCGCCAGCGCGTCGAGCCGCCCCGCCAGCGCGCGCCGGTCGATGATCGCGCGGCGGTCGTCGAGATGGGCGAACAGGTCGGTCATCGCCCGCTCCCCTCCTGCTCGGCCCATAGCTGCTTCAGCCGGTAGAGCGCATCGAGCGCTTCGCGCGGCGCGAGCGCATCGGGGTCGATGACGGCGAGCGCCTCGCGCAGCGCGTCGGGCTTCGCCGCGGGCGCCTCGGCGATCGTCGCGGCGAACAGCGGCAGGTCGTCGAGCCCCGCGGCGAGGCCGCCGGTCGCCTCGCGGCCCGCCTCCAGCTTCGCGAGCACCGCCTCGGCGCGCTTGACGACGCCCGCGGGAACCCCGGCGAGTCGCGCGACGGCGAGGCCGTAGCTGCGGTCGGCGGGCCCCTCGGCGACTTCGTGCAGCAGGACCAGATCGCCCTGCCATTCGCGTGCGCGGACATGATAAAGCGACAGCGCGTTCAGCGTTTCGGCGAGCCGCGTCAGCTCGTGATAATGCGTCGCGAACAGGCAGCGGCAGCGGTTCGCCTCGTGCACCGCCTCGACCACCGACCAGGCGAGCGCGAGCCCGTCGTAGGTCGAGGTGCCGCGCCCGACCTCGTCGAGGATCACGAAGCTCTGCGGCGTCGCCTGCGCTAGGATTGCCGCGGTCTCGACCATCTCGACCATGAAGGTCGAGCGCCCGCGCGCCAGATTGTCGCTCGCCCCGACGCGGCTGAACAGCCGGTCGACGAGCCCCAGCTTCGCCGACGCGGCGGGCACGAAGGCGCCCGCCTGCGCCAGCACGACGATCAGCGCGTTCTGGCGCAAGAAGGTCGACTTGCCGCCCATGTTGGGGCCGGTGACGAGCCACAGCCGGTCGGCCTCGGACAGCGCGACGTCGTTGGGCACGAAGCGCTCGCCGCTTTTCGCCAGCGCCGCCTCGACCACCGGATGGCGTCCGCCCGACACGTCGAGGCACGGATCGTCGGCAAGGTCGGGGCGGCACCAGTTGTGGCTCATCGCATGATCGGCGAGCGCGGCGGCGACGTCGAGCCGCGCGAGCACGTCGCAGCTTGCGGCGATCGCCTCGCGCCGCGATACCGCGGCCTCGGTCAGCGCTTCGAGGTGCGCCGCCTCGGCGGCGACCGCATGCACCCCCGCCTGCGTCACCCGGCTCGCCGCCTCGTGCAGGTCGGACGCGTTGAAGCGCACGACGCCCGCGAGCGTCTGGCGGTGGGTGAAGCCCGATTCGGGCGCCATCAGCGCGTCGGCATGCTTCGCGGGCACCTCGACATGATAGCCGAGCACGCCATTGTGGCGGATCTTGAGCGAGGCGATGCCGGTGCGGTCGCGATAGCGCGCCTCCAGCGCCGCGATCGCCTTGCGCCCGTCGCGCGCGGTCTCGCGCAACGCGTCGAGCGCGGCGTCATAGCCTTCGGCGATATAGCCGCCCTGTGCGGAATCGACCGGCGGCGTCTCGATCAGGGCGCGCGACAGTTCGTCGACCAGCGCGCCATGCCCGTCGAGACCGGGAAGCAGCCGGGCGAGCAGCGGCGGCAGGTCGGGCCGCCGCGCGAGCCGTTCGCGCAGCAACCGTGCGCCGCCGAGCGCGTCGCGAAGCTGCGCGAGGTCGCGCGGACCGCCGCGCCCCGCAACGAGGCGGCCGAGCGCACGGCCCGCATCGGGCAGCGCGCGCAGCGCAGCGCGCAATTCGCCGCGCCACAGCGCGTCGCGCGCGAGTGCATCGACAAGGTCGAGCCGGTCGAGGATCGCGCCCTTGTCGGTCAGCGGGCTCGCGAGATCGTCGGCGAGCAGCCGCGCGCCGGCCGCGGTCACGGTCCGGTCGATGGTGCCGAGCAGGCTGCCGTCGCGCGTTCCCGCCATCGTGCGGACGAGTTCCAGGCTTTCGCGCGTCGCCGCGTCGATCGCCATCCGCCCCGACGCGCTGTGCCGCACCGGCGGCTGGAGAAAGACCGCGCCGCCGGTGCCGACATGGTCGAGATAGGCGGCGATCGCGCCCATCGCCGCGATCTCGCCGCGGGTGAAGGCGCCGAAGCCGTCGAGCGTCTGGACCGCGAACAGCGACTCGAGCCGCTTCTGCCCGGCACCGCTCGAAAATTCGCCGGCCGGGCGGCGCACCACCTGCCGCGCGGTCCAGGCGGGAAGCGCCTCGGCGGTTTCGCTCACCAGCAGTTCGGACGGCGCGAGCCGCGCGAGTTCGGCGTCGACCTGATCGGGGCGGACCGCGACGACTTCGAAGCGGCCGGTGGAAATATCGGCGGCGGCGATCGCGATCTCGCTTTCGCTGCCGACCTGCGCGAGCGCGGCGAGCCGGTTGGCGCTGCGCCCTTCGAGCAGCGCCTCCTCGGTCAGCGTCCCCGCCGTCACGAACCGCACGATGGCGCGCGCGACGAGCGCCTTCGACCCGCCGCGCGCCTTCGCCTCGGCCGGGGTTTCGACCTGTTCGGCGATGGCGACGCGGTGTCCGGCACGGATCAGCCGCGCAAGATAGGATTCGGCCGAATGGACCGGCACGCCGCACATCGGCACCGGCTCTCCGCCATGCTCGCCGCGCGACGTCAGCGCGATGTCGAGCGTCGCGGCGGCGGCCTTCGCATCGTCGAAGAACAGCTCGAAGAAATCGCCCATGCGGTAGAAGAGCAGGCAGTCGCCCGCCTTTTCCTTGAGCGACCAATATTGCGCCATCATCGGCGTCGCGGCGGGGGCGGCGTTGCTGTTGGCGGCGGTGCGGGCGGTTGCGGACATCGAACCCTGCTTAGTGATTGAGGGCGGCATGGCAAGTTCGCGCATGGCTATCGCGGAAGAGTGGGACGGATGACCCCTGTCCCGCGAATCTTTTTCGCTCAGCCCGGTTACAATCGCCGCCGGTGACGCTAGGGGATTGGGAAACGGCGCGGGCCTTGAACGAACCCAAGGGGAAAAATATGGACAGCGGCAGCAAGGTGCAATTTTCGGACCGCGAGGCCCTGCTCTACCACGAACACGGCCGACCCGGCAAAATCGAGATCGTCGCGTCGAAACCGATGGCGACCCAGCGCGACCTGAGCCTCGCCTACTCCCCCGGCGTCGCGGTCCCGGTCAAGGCCATCGCCGACGACCCCGCCACTGCTTATGATTATACCATCAAGGGCAACCTCGTCGCCGTCATCTCGAACGGCACCGCGATCCTCGGCCTTGGCAATCTGGGCGCACTCGCCTCGAAGCCGGTGATGGAGGGCAAGGCCGTCCTCTTCAAGCGCTTCGCCGACGTCGATTCGATCGACCTCGAGGTCAAGACCGAGGACCCGCAGGCCTTCATCGACGCGGTCGAACTGCTCGAACCGAGCTTCGGCGGCATCAACCTCGAGGATATCGCCGCGCCCAACTGCTTCATCATCGAGGCGGCGCTCAAGGAAAAGATGAACATCCCGGTGTTCCATGACGACCAGCATGGCACCGCGATCATCACCGCCGCCGGCCTGATCAACGCCTGCCATCTGACCGGGCGCGATCTCAAGGACATCAAGGTGGTCGTCAACGGCGCCGGCGCCGCGGCGATCGCCTGCACCGAACTGATCAAGGCGATGGGCGTCCGCCACGAAAACGTCATCATGTGCGACCGCAAGGGCACGATCTACCAGGGCCGCGCCGAAGGGATGGACCAGTGGAAGTCGGCGCACGCGGTGCCGACCGAGGCGCGCGACCTGATGCAGGCGCTCAAGGGCGCCGACGTCTTCCTCGGCCTCTCGGCCGCGGGCGCGCTCAAGCCGGAGATGGTGAAGGACATGGCGCCGGCGCCGATCATCTTCGCGATGGCGAATCCGGACCCCGAAATCTCGCCGCCCGACGCGCGCGCCGCGCGGCCCGACGCGATCATCGCGACCGGGCGCTCGGACTATCCGAACCAGGTCAACAACGTCCTGTGCTTCCCTTTCATCTTCCGCGGCGCGCTCGACGTGCGCGCGACCGCGATCAACGAGGAGATGAAGATCGCCGCCGCCTACGCCATCGCCGACCTCGCACGCCAGCAGGTGCCCGAAGAGGTCGCGGCGGCCTATGGCGGGCGCGCCGCCAGCTTCGGCCCCGAATATATCATCCCCTCGCCATTCGACCCGCGGCTGATGGAAATCGTCCCCGCCGCGGTCGCGAAGGCGGCGATCGACAGCGGCGTCGCGCAGCGGCCGATCGCCGACATGGCCGAATATCGCACCCGGCTGCGCGCCCGGCTCAACCCGACGACCTCGGTGCTCACCCTCGCCTATGAAGCGGCACGGGCGAATCCGAAGCGCGTCGTCTTCGCCGAGGGCGAGGAGGAAGTTGTGCTGCGCGCCGCGATCCAGTTCCGCGACGGCGGCTACGGCATTCCGGTGCTCGTCGGGCGCGAAGGGCTGCACGACATGCTGCGCGACATGGGCGTCGCCGACCCCGAAAGCTTCGAGGTCCACAACAGCGTCAATTCGCCGCACGTTCCGCAGATGGTCGAGATGCTCTACGAGCGGCTCCAGCGCCGTGGCTATCTGCGCCGCGACATCGAGCGGATGGTCAACCGCGACCGCAACATCTTCGGCTCGCTGCTGCTCAAGCTCGGCCTCGGCGATGCGATGATCACCGGCGTCACCCGCACCTATTCGCAGACGATGCGCGAGGTACGCCGCGTGATCGACCCGGCCGAGGGCAAGACCGCCTTCGGCATCCACGTCCTCGTCGGCCAGCATCACACCATCTTCATGGCCGACACGACGGTCAACGAACGCCCCTCGGCGGAAATGCTCGCCGACATCGCCGAACGCACCGCGCAGGTCGCGCGGCGCATGGGGCATGAACCGCGCGTCGCCTTCCTCTCCTATTCGACCTTCGGCAACCCGCCGGGGTCGTGGCTCGACAATATCCGCGACGCGGTGCACATCCTCGACGAACGCCGGCCCGAATTCGAATATGAGGGCGAGATCGCGCCCGACGTCGCGCTCAACGCGAAGGTGATGGCGAACTACCCCTTCTGCCGCCTGTCGGGACCGGCGAACGTGCTGGTCATGCCGGGACTGCAATCGGGCAATCTGTCGGCGAAGCTGCTGCGCGAACTGGGCGGCAGCGCCGTCATCGGCCCGATGCTGATCGGGATGGAAAAGCCGGTGCAGGTCGCGACGATGGCGTCGCCGGCATCCGATCTCGTAACGCTGGCCGTGCTCGCCGCCGGCGGCATCGCGGGGTAGGACCCGGCACCCTCCCCCCGCATACCGGCGGCGGGGAGGGCGGGAGCCTTATTGGCCGGGCGTTCCGCCGCCCATGCCCGGCGCCCCGACGGCGCCGATATTGCCGAAGATGTCCTCGAAGAAGCTGCGGCTGCGGCCCAGCGTCGGCGTCTTGTCGCCATTGGGATTGATCTTGCTGACCTGGTCGAGCCCGGTGCGATCGACCGCGGCGACATTGCCCGCGGGGTCGAAGCGGACCCGCAGCACCTGCTGCGCGACCGGGCGCGGATTGGCGAAGGCCAGCGCCCGCGTCTCGCGTGACAGATAATAATAATCGTTGTTGCTGAACTGGCCGACGAAGGTCGGGTGGCCCAGCGTCCGTTCGACCGATTCGCGATTGTCGACCCCGGGGGTGATCGCGTCGGTCAGCACCGGGTCGACCACATAGCCCTGCCGCCCGCGAAGCTGCGTGCAGCCGCTGGCGGCCAGCGCGACGATCAGTCCCACCGCCAACAGGCGCAGGCGGGGGGCGGCAAGGACAGGCTTGGCTTCGAACATCAGCAATCTCCGTCGCGCGCAGTCCTGACCTCGCCCCTGGCCGCCCGCCCCGGCGACCGACGCAGGCCGCTGCGCATCTCCCGCGCCTCTTAACCGCAAGCAGGCGCGGCGCACAAGCCGCTTGTCGCGCGACGACCCCGGCGCGCCCGGCGACAGCCGCCCCCTTTTCCGCGCCGCCGATTGCGCCTAAGCGGGCGGGATGATCTCGCTCCGCAAGCTCTTTCGGCCCGACCCCGACCCCCGCGAGGCGCGCCGCCCGCTGTGGCAGGCGGTCGTCGCGACGGCCCGCGCCCCGCACTGGTATGTCGAGGGCGGCGTTCCCGACACGCTCGACGGGCGTTTCGACATGATCAGCCTCGTGCTCGCGCTGGTCCTCCACCGGATCGACGAAGAGCCGGAGCAGACGATCGCCGGCGTGCAGCTCACCGAATTGTTCGTCGCCGACATGGACGGCCAGATGCGCCAGATCGGCTTCGGCGACATGGTCGTCGGCAAACAGGTCGGGCGGATGATGGGGGCGCTCGGCGGACGGCTGGGTGCCTATGCCGCGCCCGATGGCTCGCCCGAACTGCGCGCGGCGCTGGTCCGTAACCTGTGGCGCGGGCAGGCACCCGCCGAAGCCGCGCTCGCGCATGTCGAGGCGCAGGTGGCGGCGCTGCGCACGGGGCTCGCGGCGATGCCCGTCGCCGCGCTGATCGCCGCCGACCGGCTGCCCGGAGACGCGGCCGGAGACGGGGCATGAGCGCGACCGAATTTTCGCACTTCGTGACGCTGGCCGAGGCCGGGCAGGGGCGCCGCATCGCGATCGAGGCCGACGCCGCGGCGCGCGCGCGCATCGCCGCGCGGCTCGGGCTGGTCGCGCTCGACCGCTTCGCGCTGACGGCCGAGGTGCGCGCGGTCGCCGGCGGCATCGCCGCCACGGGCGCGGTTGAGGCCGATGTCGTGCAGTCGTGCGCTGCGACCGACCTGCCGGTGCCCGCGACGCTGCGCGAAGATTTCGACCTGCGCTTCCTGCGCGAGGTGGAGACCGGAGACGCGGCCGATGAAGAGATCGAGATCAGCGGCGAGGATTGCGACATATTGCCGCTCGACGGCGACCGGATCGATCTGGGCGAAGCGGCGGTGCAGACGCTGTCGCTCGCGCTCGACCCTTTCCCGCGCCACCCCGACGCCGACCGCATCCTCGCCGAAAAGGGCGTGCTGAGCGAGGAACAGGCGGGGCCTTTCGCGGCGCTCGCCCGGCTGCGCAGCAAGCCCGACGCCTAGAGCATCGTGCATCGAATGGACTCGTCATTGCGAGCGGCGAAGCCGCGCGGCAATCCAGAGTGGGCGGCAACCGCTCTGGATTGCTTCGCTCCGCTCGCAATGACGAGTCCATGCGATGTCATCATCCGCTAAGCCGGCGGATCAAGGGGCCGGTCGGCCACGCCCCCTGAACTCCCATTCTTCTCTGCGATCTCAGCGCCTCTGCGCGAATCGATCCAGCGGAATCAAACCCGCCATTCGGCCTAATCCTTCGGCGCCTCCCTGACGAGATCGGCGACCGCGGCGTCGAGTCCCGGCTCGCGCGCCGATTCCCTGTCTTCGGCGTCCGGCTTCGCCTCGTCGTCCCTGTCGTTCCCGCGCTCGACCGCCAGCGCGCCGCCGAGGGCGTTCGCCAGCCCGGCGAGCTGTTCGCCGATCACCGCATCGACCGTGGGCGCAATGTCGGCGATCTTGAAGCGCATATAGCCGCCGACGACATAGTCGAAGCGGATCGCGCTGCCGGTCGGCATCTCCTTGATCTGGATCGTCAGCGTGCCGGTCAGCGCCTCGCCCTGCAACGGGCCCAGCGCGCCCGACAGGCGCAGCAGCTGGTTGGGCTTCGCGAACAGGATGCGCGCATGCTGGACGCTGCCCATCCCCGACCCCGCGTCGGGTAGCTTTTCGCAGAAACAGCCGCCGGCCTGCGAATCGAGCCAGAAATTGGCGGCATCGCCCGACCAGCTATGCTCCTTCGACCACCATTTCTGGGGCATGCGAAGCATCGCCCATACATCGTCGGGGCTCGCCGCGACCTGCGCCGTGTGCGCGACGGTGAAACCGGCATCGCCCTGGTCGATCACCTTGGCGTGCGCCGGCGCGGCAACGACCGCCGCGGCGAACAGCGCCCCGGCGAAACAGCTTCTGCGCTTCATGTCCCATTCCCCCAGCCCCGGCGCCGCGCCCGATCGGCGGCGATACCGTGCGGCCATACTGGCTTTTCCACGCGGAGGAAATCACCCGAGTCGCAGGGGCTGCTGGTTCAACCGCACCATTGCGCCACGACACGCGCGGTCAGCGCATGGCAGTCGGCGCCGGCGAAGGGAAAGCTGCCGCTGAGCGCGAGGCGAAGCTCGGGCGACAGCAGTTGCTGGAGCCGCCGCCGCGCCCGCAGGCAGCGCGTCTTGACCGTCGCCGGCGAGATGCCGAGCAGCGTCGCCGCATCCTCGACCGACACGCCTTCGATCTCGCGCAGGACGAAGGTGGTGCGGAATTCGGACGGAAGCTGCGCGATCGCCGCCTCCAGCATCTCGCGTATCTGGCCCTGCGCCAGTTCGGCGTCCGGCTTGCTGCCCTGCATCGATCCGCGCATCAGATGATCCCGATAATCGTTGAGGTCGACGACCGACGTCGCATCGAGCCGCTTTCGCCGGCGCTCGCGCGCCCGGGCGCGGCCCAGCGCCTCGTTGATCGCGATCCGCGTCAGCCAGGTCGACAGCGATGAGCGGCCCGCGAAGCTGCCGATCGCCGCGAAGCCGCGCATATAGGTGCTTTGCACGACGTCCTCGGCTTCGGCGCGTTCTTTGAGCACGCTCCAGGCGACGCGAAACAGCCGCTGATTGTTGCGCTCGGTGACGATCCGCACCGCATCGCGGTCACGCGCGGCGATCCGCGCCGCCAGTTCGACGTCGGACAGGATGCCGGGATCGGTCCGGGTCTGCACCGTCATCCGTCCATCCTCCCACCATTGCCCCGACACGGCAAAGACGCGAGCAGTTCGCGGCGAAGCGCGGCGTCGGCGCCGAACTCGCCAAGCCAGCATTTGGTGACCAGCGAAACGCCGTGCTGCCGAACCCCGCGCGTCGTCATGCAGCCGTGCGTGGCCTCTATGATCACCGCAACCCCGCGCGGTTGCAAGGCCTCGTCGATCGCCCCGGCGATCTGCCGCGTCAGCCGTTCCTGCAACTGCAGCCGCCGCGCATAGGCATCGACGAGCCGCGACAGCTTGGAGATGCCGACCACCCGGCCTCGCGGGCGATAGGCGACGTGCGCGACCCCGACGATCGGCGCCAGATGATGCTCGCAGGTCGAAACGAGCGGAATCGAGCGCAGCAGGACGGTTTCGTCATAACCCGCCGCATCGCCGAAGCTGCGGTCCAGCAGGCGATGCGGATCGACCCGATAGCCGGCAAACCATTCGCGATAGGCGCGCGCCACCCGCGCCGGCGTGTCGGCCAGCCCCTCGCGCGCGGGATCGTCGCCCGCCGCGGCGATCAGGGTGCGGACCGCCGCTTCGACCGCGGCCCGCGACGGCGGCGCCTGCGTCCCGCACGGGGATTCGCCCGCCGCCATCGCGACCGGTTCGGGATCCGGATCGTACATTTCCATTCGCGCCTCCAGCCTCGTGACGCCCATTGGATGCCGCGCCGCGCGACAGGTTCCCGGGAACCTTATCGCCACGGCGCCATCCAATGGCCGCATTCGGACAAGGAGAAGCACGATGCTCAAGACATTCCTGCGGATCGGCGCCGCAGCGGCGCTCGCCGTCGGCGGCACGGCCTGGTCGCACGACGCGGCGAAGCCCGGCGACGCGCAGATCGCCCATATCGCCTACACGGCCGGACAGATCGACGTCGACGCCGGCAAGCAGGCGCTCGCCAAATCGAAGAACCCGGCGGTGCGGGCGTTCGCCGAAGAGATGGTGCGCGACCATGGCGCGGTGAACGAGCAGGCGCTGGCGCTGGTCGGGCGGCTCGGCGTGACGCCGGAGGCCAATGCGACGAGCGCCGCGCTGACCGCGCAGGCGGCGCAGAAGCACGACGAACTGGCGAAGCTCGACGGCGCCGCCTTCGACCGCGCCTATGTCGCGAACGAAGTCGCCTATCATGCGACGGTCAACGGCGCGCTGCGCGACCTGCTGATTCCGTCCGCCAGCAACGGCGAGTTGAAATCGCTGCTCGAAACCGGGCTGACGCTGTTCGGGGAGCATCAGAAGCACGCCGAGCATCTGGCCGCGAGCCTCCGGTGAGGCGCGCGCTCCTCTGCACCCTCGCGCTCGCCGCCGTGCCGCTGCTCGGCGGCGCGGCGCCCGCGCCCCGCGTGCACCAGGTCGTGATCGACAAGATGAAATTCGGTCCCGTGCCGCCGGGGGTACGGGTCGGCGACACGATCCTGTGGATCAACAAGGACCTGTTCCGGCACACCGCCACCGCACGCAACGGCAGCTTCAACGTCGATCTGCCGGCGGGAAAGAGCGGCAGGACGCTGCTCAGGCGGCCCGGCGCCGTCCGCTTCTATTGCATCTATCATCCGGGCATGACGGGGACGCTAACCGTCGGGCGCTAACGGCTTTCAGGTCCGAACCACCGGACCGGATGGGCCGGTTCTAGACCGTGATGCCATCGAATGGACTCGTCATTGCGAGCGGCGGAGCCGCGCGGCAATCCAGAGCGTGCGGTAACCGCTCTGGATTGCTTCGCTCCGCTCGCAATGACAAAGGGGGTCAATCCAGAGTCATCGGAGTCTAGCCGCCGAGAATCGCCTCGATCGCGCCGTTCACCGTTTCGATCGGCGCCATGCCGTCGACCTTGCTGACGATGCCGCGCGCTTCGTAGATCGGCAGGATCGGCGCGGTCTTGGCGCGATATTCGGCCATGCGCGTGCGCACCGTCTCCTCATTGTCGTCGGGGCGCCGCTTGAACTCGTGGCTGCCGCAGACGTCGCAGGTTTCCGCGACCTTCGGCTGCTTGTGGCGGTCGTGATAGCCTTCGCCGCACTGCGCGCAGGAGAAACGCCCGGTGATGCGGTCGACGAGCGCATCCTCGTCGACGACCAGTTCGATGACATGGTCGAGCTTGCGGCCGCGCGCCGCCAGGATTTCGTCAAGCGCGGTCGCCTGCGCCGCGGTGCGCGGATAGCCGTCGAAGATGACCGACGTGTCGCCGCCCAGTTCGTCGAGCCGCTCGCCGATCAGGCCCGAAACGATCTCGTCCGACACCAGCCCGCCCGCGTCCATCACCGCCTTCGCCTGCTGGCCCGTCGGCGTGCCCGCCTTGACCGCGGCGCGCAGCATGTCGCCGGTCGAGAGCTGGATCATGCCATGCTCCTGCTCGAGCCGCGAGGCCTGCGTCCCCTTCCCCGCTCCCGGCGGGCCGAGCAAGATGATGTTGCGCGTCATGAAAGCCCCTCTTTGTTCCCTGATCCGTCGCGGTGGCCGTAACCGACGCCTCAGCGGCGTGCAATGCCGCCTTTCAGTTTGGCCTTCTTGATCAGGTCGCCATATTGATGCGCCAGCATGTGGCTCTGCATCTGGGTGATCGTGTCGATGGTCACGTTGACGACGATCAGCAGGCTGGTACCGCCGAGGTGGACGGGCAGGCCGGCGTTGGCGATGAAATATTCGGGGATGAGGCAGATCAGCGCCAGATAGGTCGCGCCGATCACCGTGATGCGCGTCAGCACGAAATCGAGGTAGGCCGCGGTGTTCTTGCCCGGGCGGATGCCGGGAATGAAGCCGTTCTGCCGCTTCAGATTGTCGGCGGTTTCCTCGGGGTTGAAGACGACCGCGACATAGAAGAAGCAGAAGAAGATGATGCTCGCGCCATAGAGGCCCATGTAGAGCGGCTGTCCGACCGCCAGATACTGGTTGAGCGTGATCAGGAAATCGCCCCACACCGATTCGCCCGATACGCGGTTGCCGAGCATCTGGGTGATGGTCAGCGGCATCAGCAGCAGCGACGAGGCGAAGATCGGCGGGATCACGCCCGCGGTGTTGACCTTGAGCGGCAGGTGGCTGCGATCGGCCTGCATCACCCCGCGCTGGGTCGCGCGCTTCGGATACTGGACGAGGACGCGGCGCTGCGCGAGTTCCATGAAGCTGATGAAGGCGATGATCACCGCGCCGCCGACGAAGACGAGCAGGACGGTGCCGCCGCCCATCGAACCTTCGCGGACCTGCGTGAACATCTGGCTGAAGCTGCGCGGCAGCTGGGCCAGAATGCCCGCCATGATGATCAGCGAGACGCCGTTGCCGATGCCGCGGCTGGTGATCTGCTCGCCCAGCCACATCAGGAACAGCGTGCCGCCGACGATGCTGATGACGGCGCCGACGCGGAACAGCATGCCGGGATCGACCACGGCGCCGACGCCCTGGCTGGCGCCCAGCGTCTCGAGTCCCACCGCGACGAAATAGCCCTGGATCGCGGTCAGCCCGACCGTGCCGTAGCGCGTATACTGGTTGAGCTTGGTGCGCCCGCTCTCGCCCTCTTTCTTGAGCGCGGCGAGCGTCGGCGACAGCGCCGCGGCAAGCTGCACGACGATCGAGGCGGTGATATAGGGCATGACGCCGAGCGCGATGATGCTCATGCGCTCGAGGCTGCCGCCCGAGAAGGTGTTGAACAGGTCGAGCACGCCGCCCGACGCCGCCTGGCTGTAGAGCTGCGACAGCGCGACCGGGTCGACGCCCGGCAGCGGAACATAGGACAGGAAGCGAAAGACGATCAGCGCACCGATCGTGAACCAGATGCGGTTCTTGAGCTCCGTCGCCTGGCCGAACTTCGAGAAGTTCAGGTTGGCAGCAAACTGGTCGGCGCGAGAGGCCATGCTATCTTTCCTCAGTGGCGGACCGCGCCCCCCGCGACCCGGGCGCCTATGTGCGTTCGCTCAGGCCGAAGCGCAAGGGGAAAGGCCCATTTGGGGATGCGATCTTCACAACGCCCCATCTATCCGTTCGCATCGACGGGTGTCTCGACTTCGCTCGACACGAACGCGAATCTGTCGTCTCTAAATGGCGAGGGGGCGGTCCGGACGAACCGCCCCCTCGCAATCCCTTACTCCGCCTTCGCTTCCTCAGCGGCGGCGGCGGGCAGTTCGACCTTGCCGCCGGCCTTCTCGACCGCGGCGACCGCGCCCTTCGACGCGCCGGCGACCGCGAAGCTCAGCTTGGCGGTCAGTTCGCCCTTGGCGAGGAGGCGGACGCCGTCCTTACCGCCGCGCGCGACGCCCGCGGCCTTCAGCGCGGCATGATCGACGGTCTTCTTCGGATCGAGCTTCTTGGCATCGACCAGCTTCTGGACCTGCCCCAGGTTCACGATCGCGAAGTCCTTCGCGAAGATGTTGTTGAACCCGCGCTTCGGAATCCGCATGTGGAGCGGCATCTGGCCGCCCTCGAAGCCGTTGATCGAGACGCCGCTGCGGCTCTTCTGGCCCTTCTGGCCGCGGCCGCCGGTCTTGCCCTTGCCCGAGCCGATGCCGCGTCCGACGCGCATCCGGCCCTTGCGGGCGCCATTGTTGTCACGAAGATCGTTGAGCTTGATAGTCATTGCACTCGCTTTCGCTGTGTTCGCGCTATGGACCGTCCCCCTCGGGGGCTAGTCCGGTTCGATTTCACTCGACGGCTGAAAGCCGGGATAGGGCCCGGCCTTCTCCATCACGATGGCCTGGGCGACGTAGCCGCGGCCATCGACCTGGGTGATCGATGGGCTGCCGTGAAGCTGCCATCCCCGGTTGAGCAGACCCTCGACGCGCGCGCAGAAGGCGCTGTCATCGGGTCCGGTCAACAGGCGATAGAGCTTCATCGGTGCGTCAGCCCTCGATGATTTCCACCATGTGCGGAAGCTTGCGGATCATGCCGCGCACTTCCGGGGTGTCGACCAGCTCGACCTCGCGGTTCATCTTGCCCAGCCCGAGGCCGGTCAGGATCTTGCGCTGGTCCTTGGGCCGGCGGATCGGCGAGCCGATCTGGCGGATCTTGATCGTCTTGTCGGCCATCGTCTTACTCCGTCACCGCCGCGGCTTCGGCCTCGGCCACGCGGTCGGCCGCGCCGCCCCGCTTGATCAGGTCCGAAACCTTCTTGCCGCGACGCTGCGCCACCGACTTGGGGCTGGTCTGTTCGCCCAGCGCCTCGAAGGTCGCGCGGATCATGTTATAGGGGTTCGAGGTGCCGACCGACTTGGTCACCACGTCGGCGACGCCCAGCGATTCGAACACGGCGCGCATCGGGCCGCCGGCGATGATGCCGGTCCCCGCGGGGGCCGAGCGCACCGTGACCTTGCCCGCGCCGAAATGGCCGCGGCCGTCATGGTGCAGCGTGCGGCCGTCGCGCAGCGGAACGCGGATCATCGCCTTCTTCGCGGCGGCGGTCGCCTTCGAGATCGCCTCGGGCACTTCGCGCGCCTTGCCATGGCCGAAACCGGCGCGGCCCTTGCCGTCGCCGACGACGACGAGCGCGGCGAAACCGAAGCGCTTGCCGCCCTTCACCGTCTTCGACACGCGGTTGATGTGGACGAGCTTCTCGATCAGCTCCTCGCCGCCGTCCTCGTCGCGCGGACGGCGATCGTCGCGGCGGCCACGGCCACCGTCACGACCCCCGCGACCGCCGTCGCGGCCGCCACGGCCACGGCGGGGAGCGCCGGTGTTTTCGGTCGTTTCGACCGCGCCTTCGACGTTCTGTACTTCGTCAGCCATGCTTAGAACTCCAATCCGCCTTCGCGCGCCGCGTCGGCCAGCGCCTTGATGCGCCCGTGGAACAGGAAGCCGCCACGGTCGAACACGACCTGCGTCACGCCCGCCTTCTTGGCGGCGTCGGCAAGGCGCTTGCCCACCTCGGCAGCGGCCTCCGCGGTCGCGCCGGTCTTGCCGCGCAGATCCTTGTCGAGCGTCGAGGCCGCGGCCAGCGTCTTGCCGGCGGCGTCATCGATGAGCTGCGCATAGATATGGCGGCCCGAACGGTGCACCGACAGGCGGGGACGCCCGGCGGCGCGCAGACGGAGCGCGGTGCGGACGCGCTGGCGACGTTTTTGGAAAGGGGTGAGATGTGCCATGGCTTACTTCTTCTTGCCTTCTTTGCGGAAGATGTACTCGCCGCGATACTTGATGCCCTTGCCCTTGTAGGGTTCGGGCTTGCGCCAGCGACGGATCTCCGCCGCGACCTGGCCGACCTTCTGCTTGTCGATGCCGCTGATCTCGATCGTCGTGTTGTCCGGCGTCTTGATCTCGATGCCCTCGGGCACCGCATAGTCGACATCGTGGCTGTAGCCGAGGTTCAGCTTCAGGTTCTTGCCCTGCGCGTTGGCGCGATAGCCGACGCCGGTGATCTCGAGGACCTTGGTGAAGCCCTCGGTCACGCCCGTGACCAGATTCTGGACCAGCGTGCGCTGCATGCCCCAGAAGGCCCGCGCTTCGCGGCTGTCGTTCGCCGGCTGCACCGAAATGCTGCCTTCGCCGACCTCATATTTGATGATGTCGGACAGCGGCATCGCCAGCGTGCCCTTGGGACCCTTGACCGACAGCGTGCCGCCATCGATCGCGGCGGTGACGCCGCTGGGAATCTCGACTGCCCTTTTACCGATGCGAGACATCAGAACACCTCCGCCAGCACTTCGCCGCCGACATTATGCTCGCGCGCCTCGGCATCCGACAGGACGCCGCGCGGGGTCGACACGATGGTGATGCCCAGGCCGTTGCGCACGATCGGCAGCTCTTTCGAGCCCGAATAGACGCGGCGGCCGGGCTTGGAAACGCGCGCCACATGGCGGATCGCGGGCTGGCCCTCGAAATATTTCAGCTCGATGCGCAGGCCCTTGTGCTGGCCCTTCGCGCCCAGTGCTTCCTCGCTGTAGCCACGGATATAGCCTTCGCGCTTCAGCACGTCGAGAACGCGGACACGCAGCGTCGAGGCAGGAGTCAGGACGCTGTCCTTCTTCGCCTGCTGGCCGTTGCGGATGCGGGTGAGCATATCACCCAAAGGATCGGTCATTGCCATCTTGCGTGTTCCTTACCAGCTCGACTTCACAACGCCGGGGATCAGGCCCTTGTTGGCCAGATCACGCAGCTGAACGCGGCACAGCCGGAATTTGCGATAATAGGCGCGCGGACGGCCGGTCAGCTCGCACCGGTTGCGGATGCGGGTCGGGTTGCCGTTGCGCGGAATCTCCGCCATCTTCAGGCGCGCGATCAGGCGCTCGCCATCGTCGAGCGAGGTGTCGGCCGCGATGGCCTTCAGCTTCGCGTAGCGACCGGCATATTTCTTCACCAGACGCTTGCGACGCTCGTTCTTGTTCACCGAACTCAGTTTCGCCATGACTTAAGTTCTCTTTCCTTATTGAGAGAGCACGGCCTGATCCCGCGGGATCAGGCGGCTTCCTTTTCCTTGGCCTCGATCGGGAAGGGGAAGCCGAACAGCCGGAGCAGTTCGCGGGCTTCGTCGTCCGTGCGGGCGGTGGTGGTCACGATCACGTCCATGCCGCGCACCGAATCGATGCGGTCATAGTTGATCTCGGGGAAGATGATCTGCTCTTTCAGGCCCATGGCATAATTGCCACGACCATCGAAGCTCTTCGGCGACACGCCGCGAAAGTCGCGGATGCGCGGCATCGCGATGGTGATCAGCCGGTCGAGGAATTCGTACATCCGCTCGCGGCGCAGCGTCACCTTGCAGCCGATCGGCATGCCTTCGCGCAGCTTGAAGCCGGCGATCGACTTCTTCGCCTTGGTGATCACGGGCTTCTGCCCCGCGATCAGCTCCATTTCCGAAGCGGCGGTATCGACCTTCTTCTTGTCCTGGACCGCGTCGCCCACGCCCATGTTGAGCGTGATTTTCTCGATCTTCGGCACTTCCATCGCATTCTTGTAACCGAACTTGTCGATCATCGCCTTGACGATGTTGTCGTCATAGAGCGACTTCATGCGCGGGGTATATTTGTCAGCCATTGATGGTCTCCCCGGACTTCACGGCCACGCGGACCTTCTTGCCGTCCTTGGTTTCGAAGCGGACACGCGTCGGCTTGCCCGACTTGGGGTCGGCGATCGCGACCTTGCTGACGTGCAGCGGCGCTTCCTTGCGTTCGAGGCCGCCCTGCGGGTTCGCCTGGCTCGGCTTGCGGTGGCGGGTGATGACGTTGACGCCCGCGACGACGACCTTGCCGTCCTTCGGCAGGCTCTGCGTCACTTCACCGGTCTTGCCCTTGTCCTTGCCGGACAGGACGACGACCGTGTCGCCCTTCTTGATCTTGGCCATCGACATGGTCAAAGCACCTCCGGCGCCAGGCTGATGATCTTCATATAGCCGCGGCCGCGCAGTTCGCGGACGACGGGGCCGAAGATACGGGTGCCGATCGGCTCCTCATTCTTGTTGACGAGCACGGCGGCGTTGCTGTCGAAACGGATCACCGATCCGTCGGCGCGGCGCACGTCCTTGGCGGTGCGGACGATGACGGCGCGATGCACGTCACCCTTCTTCACCTTGCCGCGCGGCTGCGCTTCCTTGATCGACACGACGATCACGTCGCCGACGCCGGCGGTGCGGCGCTTCGACCCGCCCAGCACCTTGATGCACTGGACGCGCTTCGCGCCGCTGTTGTCGGCGACTTCCAATTGTGACTGCATCTGGATCATCGATGCATTTCCTTCTTCCTTGGCCTACCGGGCCGTCCCGGCGGTTCCGTGAAACTCTTACGCCTCGACTTCGGCCGCGGGGGTCGAAGCGGGGGCCGCCTTCGCCTTGGTGGGGGTCTCGACCTTGTCGAGCACCTTCCAGGTCTTCAGCTTCGAAATCGGCTTCGTTTCCTCGATGCGGACGGTTTCGCCAGCCTTGAAGCTGTTGTCCTCATCGTGGGCGTGATACTTCTTCGAGCGGCGGATGATCTTGCCGTAGAGCGGGTGCTTGACCTTCCGCTCCACCTTCACCACGACGGTCTTGTCGCCCTTGTCGGACACCACCGTGCCGGTCAGAATGCGCTTCGGCATGACAGTCTCCTTACTTCGCGGCAGCCGCGCGGACGCGCGCGGTCTGCTCGGTCTTGATGCGGGCGATGGTGCGCCGCACGTCCTTGACCCGCGAGGCCTTTTCGAGCTGGCCGGTGGCGGCCTGGAAACGCAGGTTGAACGCCTCGCGCTTCAGCTCGCCCAGCTCTTCGGAGAGCTGGTCGTCGGTCTTCTTGGTCACGTCTTCACTCTTGGCCATGGCCCTCAGCCCTCCAGGTGCGAGGTGTCGCCGAGGCGGGCGACGACCTTGGTCTTGATCGGCAGCTTCATCGCCGCGCGCTCGAACGCCAGCGCGGCCACCGGGCCGGGGACGCCGTCGAGTTCGAACAGGATGCGGCCCGGCTTCACGCGCGCGGCCCAATATTCGGGCGCGCCCTTGCCCTTGCCCATACGGACTTCGGCGGGCTTCGACGACACGGGAAGGTCGGGGAAGACGCGGATCCACAGGCGGCCCTGGCGCTTGATCGCACGGCTGATCGCGCGGCGCGCCGCTTCGATCTGGCGGGCGGTGATGCGCTCCGGCTCCATCGCCTTCAGGCCATAGGAGCCGAAGTTCAGCGTCGTGCCGCCCTTGGCGAGGCCGTGGATGCGGCCCTTGAAGGCCTTGCGGAACTTGGTTTTCTTCGGTTGCAGCATGTCAGCAGTCCTTAGCGGCGTTCATCGCGCGCCGGGCGAACGCCCGACGTCTGCGCGTCGAGCATCAGCCGGTCGGTCGCCATCGGGTCGTGGCCGAGAATCTCGCCCTTGAAGATCCAGACCTTGATCCCGCACACGCCATAGGCGGTGTGGGCTTCGGCCTCGGCATAGTCGACGTTGGCGCGCAGCGTGTGCAGCGGTACGCGGCCCTCGCGATACCATTCGGTGCGCGCGATCTCGGCGCCGCCCAGACGGCCGGCGCAGTTGATACGGATGCCCTCGGCGCCGAGGCGCATCGCCGACTGCACCGCGCGCTTCATCGCGCGGCGGAAGGCGACACGGCGTTCGAGCTGGTCGGCGATGCCCTGCGCGACGAGCTTGGCGTCGACCTCGGGCTTGCGGATCTCGACGATGTTCAGCGACACGTCGCTGCCCGTCATCTCGCCCAGCTTCTTGCGCAGCTTCTCGATGTCGGCGCCCTTCTTGCCGATGATGACGCCCGGACGGGCGGCATAGATCGACACGCGGCACAGCTTCGCGGGACGCTCGATCACCACCTTCGAGATCGCGGCCTGCGGCAGCGACTTGAAGATGAACTTGCGGATCTCCAGATCCTCGACCAGCATGCGGCCATAGTCCTGCCCTTCGGCGAACCAGCGGCTGTCCCAGGTGCGGTTGACCTGCAGGCGCAGGCCGATCGGATTGCTCTTCTGGCCCATCTTACGCCTCTTCTTCCTGTTCGCGGACGACGATGCGGATGCGGCTGAACGGCTTTTCGATCCGGGTCGACTTGCCGCGGCCGCGCGCATGCCAGCGCTTCATCGTGAACGCCTTGCCGACGCTCGCTTCCTTGACGACGAGCGCGTCGACGTCGAGGTTGTGGTTGTTCTCGGCATTGGCGACGGCACTGGCGAGAACCTTGCGCACGTCGACCGCCATCGCCCGCTTCGAGAAAGCGAGGATGTTCATCGCGTCTTCGACGCGGCGGCCGCGGATCAGCGCAGCGACGAGGTTCAGCTTCTGCGCCGAGCCGCGAATCTGCGTGCCGACCGACAGCGCCTCATTGTCCGCAACGCGGCGGGGGGACTTTTCCTTGCCCATTAGCGTTTGCCCTTCTTGTCGGCCGCGTGGCCGGGGAAGAAGCGCGTCGGCGCAAATTCACCCAGCTTCATGCCGACCATGTCTTCATTGACCGACACCGGCACGAACTTGCGGCCGTTGTAGACGTTGAAGGTCAGCCCGACGAACTGCGGCAGGATGGTGGAGCGACGCGACCAGGTCTTGATCGGGGCAGAGCTGCCGCCGTCCTGGGCCGCTTCGGCTTTCTTGAGGAGATGAAGGTCGACGAACGGACCCTTCCAGACCGAGCGTGCCATGGCTTACCTCTTCTTCTTCGCGTGACGCGACCGGATGATCATCTTGTCGGTCGACTTGTTGTGGCGGGTGCGGGCGCCCTTGGTCGGCTTGCCCCACGGGGTGACCGGGTGGCGGCCGCCCGAGGTGCGGCCTTCGCCGCCGCCGTGCGGGTGGTCGACCGGGTTCTTCGCGACGCCGCGGGTCAGCGGACGCTTGCCGAGCCAGCGGCCGCGACCTGCCTTGGCGAGGTTCTGGTTGCCGTTGTCGGGGTTCGACACCGCGCCGACGGTGCCCATGCACTCGCCACGGATGTAGCGCTGCTCGCCCGAGCCGAGACGCACGATGACGAGACCGCGATCGCGGCCGACGACCTGCGCATAGGTGCCGGCCGAGCGGGCGATCTGGCCGCCCTTGCCCGGCTTCATCTCGATGTTGTGGACGATCGTGCCGACCGGCATCTGCGACAGTTCCATCGCATTGCCCGGCTTCACGTCGGTCTTCTTGCCCGCGACGATGGTGTCGCCGACGGCCAGGCGCTGCGGCGCCAGGATATAGGCGAGCGTGCCGTCCTGATACTTGACCAGCGCGATGAAGGCGGTGCGGTTCGGGTCGTATTCGAGCCGCTCGACGGTTGCCGGCATGTCCCACTTGCGACGCTTGAAGTCGATGAAGCGGTACTTCTGCTTGTGGCCGCCGGCAATGCCGCGCGAGGTGACATGGCCCTTGTTGTTGCGGCCGCCGGTCTTGCGCTTGCCTTCGGTCAGCGCCTTGACGGGCTTGCCCTTCCACAGCGACGACTTGTCGACGAGGATCAGGCCGCGCTGCGCGGGGCTGGTCGGATTATAATGCTTGAGTGCCATTTTCTTTGCCTTCCCCTGACGCTCAGACGCCCGAGGTGACGTCGATCGACTGGCCTTCGGCCAGGCGGACGACGGCCTTCTTCACGTCGCTGCGGGTGTAGGGCTTGCCCTTCCAGCGCTTGGTCTTGCCCTTGGTGACCAGCGTGTTGACGCTGAGCACCTTGACATCGAACAGCGCCTCGACGGCGGCCTTGATCGCCGGCTTGGTCGCGTCGTTGGCGACGCGGAAGACGACGGCGTCGTTCTCGCTGAGCAGCGTCGACTTCTCGGTGATCACCGGCGACAGGATCACGTCGTAGTGACGCGCATCGATGGTCTTTGCCTTAGCCATTGCAGCGGGCCTCCAGCTTTTCGACCGCCGCGCGGGTCAGGACCAGCGTGTCGGCACGGATGATGTCATAGACATTGGCCCCGATCGCCGGCAGCGCATCGACGCCGACGATGTTGGCCGAAGCCTGAACGAAGCTCTCATGCACGGCGTCGCCGTCGATGAAGAGCGCGCGGCCGCCAAGCTCCAGCTTGCCGAGCTTGCCGGCGAGCGCCTTGGTCTTGGCATCCTTGAGCTCGAGCGTGTCGAGAACGACGAGCTTGCCGCCCTTCGCCTTGTCGCTGAGCGCCATCTTCAGCCCGAGGGTGCGGATCTTCTTGTTCAGCGAATGGCCGAAGGTGCGGGCCCGCGGGCCGTGCGCCTTGCCGCCGCCGATGAAGATCGGCGCCTTGCGATCGCCGTGACGCGCGGTGCCGCCGCCCTTCTGGCGACCGAACTTCTTGCCGGTGCGGGCGACGTCGCTGCGCTCGCGGGCGGCGCGGGCGGGGCCACGGCGCTTCTCGAGCTGCCAGGCGACGACGCGGTGCAGGATGTCCGCACGCGCATCGACGCCGAAGACGTCGTCGTTGAGGTCGATGTCGGCGCCAGCCTTGCCATCGAGGGTCTGAACCTTGACCTTCATGATCAGGACTCCTGTGCGCCGTCGGCCGCGGGTGCTTCGACCGCTGCGTCCGCAGGGGTTTCAGCCGGGGCATTGTTGCTGTTCGCCGCGCTCTTGATGCCCGCCGGATAGGGGGCCTCGGGGTGGCGCGGCAGCTTCACCGCATCGCGGACGAGCAGCCAGCCGCCCTTCGAGCCCGGGACCGAGCCCTTGACGAAGAGGAGGCCGCGCTCGGCGTCGGTGCGGACGATTTCCAGATTCTGCTGGGTGCGGTTGCGCGCGCCCATGTGGCCGGCCATCTTCTTGTTCTTGAAGACGCGGCCCGGATCCTGGCGGTTGCCGGTCGAACCATGGGCACGGTGGCTGATCGAGACGCCGTGGCTGGCGCGCATGCCACCGAAGCCCCAGCGCTTCATCGCGCCGGCAAAGCCCTTGCCCTGCGTGACGCCCTGGATGTCGACGATCTGGCCGGCGACGAAATGGTCGGCCGACAGCTCGGCGCCGACGTCGAGCGTCGCGTCGTCGGCGACGCGGAATTCGACGAGCTTCGCCTTGGGCTCGACCTCGGCCTTGCCATAGGCGCCGCGCTGCGGCTTGGCGACGTTCTTCGCCTTCGCCGACCCGGCACCCAGTTGAACGGCCACATAGCCGTCGCGTTCCTTATCGCGCACGGAGACGACCTGGCAGCCTTCGAGGCTCAGGACGGTGACCGGCACGTGGCGGCCGTCGTCCTGAAACAGGCGGGTCATCCCCATTTTCTTCGCGATCACGCCAGTCCGCATGATCCATACTCCTAACAGAGGCCGGGCGGACCATTCCGCGCGGCTTGCGGGACCCCCTCGGAACACGTCCCGACGGAAACCCTCCCAGCCCGAAATTTCGATGCGTCGCCCCGTCCGGGCTGAGGTGCCGCCTGCCCCGGTGGGGTGGTGCGGCGAGACGGGGGACGCAGCCCGGTCTGGATGCTTCCGATGGAAGCGACCGGCGGTATCCACCCTATCGTCGGTCCGGATCGCTCCGGACGTGTGCCGGCGCCGTGGCGCCTGGCCGATAGAGACCCCGGATCGAGTCCGGGGCTGCGCTGGCTTATGCCAGCTTGATTTCGACGTTCACGCCCGCGGCGAGGTCGAGCTTCATCAGCGCATCGACCGTCTGCGGGGTGGGCTGCACGATGTCGAGCAGCCGCTTGTGGGTGCGCACCTCGAACTGCTCGCGCGACTTCTTGTCGATGTGCGGGCCGCGGTTCACGGTGAACTTCTCGATACGCGTCGGCAGCGGGATGGGACCGCGAATGAGGGCGCCCGTCCGACGCGCCGTGTCGGCGATGTCGGTGGTGGCCTGATCGAGCACGCGGTGATCAAAGGCCTTCAGGCGAATGCGAATATTCTGCGTTTCCATGACTGTTCCAGTCGAATCCCGTCTGACGATGCGAAAGAGCCGAAATGGCCTGTTCCGAGTCCCCGCGGGGAGACCGGAGAGGCCATCAAAACCTGTAAGCTACGAGCCGCGCGACTCGTCCGAATCGCGCGGCTCGCGGCCCTATATTACTTTGTGATCGACGCCACAACCCCTGCGCCGACCGTGCGGCCACCTTCGCGGATCGCGAAGCGCAGGCCCTGGTCCATGGCGATCGGGGCGATGAGCTTGACCGACAGCTGGACGTTGTCGCCCGGCATCACCATCTCGGTGCCCTCGGGGAGGATGACCTCGCCGGTGACGTCGGTGGTGCGGAAGTAGAACTGCGGACGATAGTTGGCGAAGAACGGCGTGTGACGGCCGCCTTCGTCCTTCGACAGCACATAGACTTCCGAGGTGAACTCGGTGTGCGGGGTGATCGAGCCGGGCTTCGCGAGGACCTGGCCGCGCTCCACCTCGTCACGGCCGACGCCGCGGATCAGCGCGCCGATGTTGTCGCCGGCCTCGCCCTGATCGAGCAGCTTGCGGAACATCTCGACGCCGGTGACGGTCGTCTTCTTGGTGTCCTTGATGCCGACGATCTCGACTTCCTCACCGACCTTGATGATGCCGGTCTCGACACGGCCGGTCACGACGGTGCCGCGGCCCGAGATCGAGAACACGTCCTCGATCGGCATCAGGAAGGGCTGGTCGACCGGACGTTCCGGCTGCGGGATCCAGCTGTCGACGGCTTCCATCAGCTTCAGGACGGCTTCCTTGCCGATGTTGTCGTCGCGGCCTTCGAGGGCGGCGAGCGCCGAACCCGCGATGATCGGAATATTGTCGCCGTCGAAGTCGCGCTTCGAAAGCTCTTCGCGGATTTCGAGCTCGACCAGCTCGAGCAGCTCGGGATCGTCGACCTGGTCGACCTTGTTCAGGAAGACGACCATGGTCGGAACGCCGACCTGCTTCGCGAGCAGGATGTGCTCCTTGGTCTGGGGCATCGGGCCGTCGGCGGCCGACACGACGAGGATCGCGCCGTCCATCTGCGCGGCGCCGGTGATCATGTTCTTCACATAGTCGGCGTGGCCCGGGCAGTCGACGTGCGCATAGTGGCGCGCATCGGTCTCATACTCGATGTGCGAGGTCGAGATGGTGATGCCGCGCTCGCGCTCTTCGGGCGCCTTGTCGATGTTGGCGAAATCGACCGCAGCGCCGCCGCCACGTTCCGAAAGAACCTTCGAGATCGCCGCGGTCAGCGAGGTCTTGCCATGGTCGACGTGACCGATGGTGCCGATGTTGCAGTGCGGCTTCGTCCGCTCAAATTTAGCCTTGGCCATGTTTCTTGAACCTTCTTGTTCGCGTGTTGAGTTGATCAGTCCCGGACGAGCCTGCCTGAATCAGGCGCCGCCCTTAGTAGGTCTTGCCGTGCGAGGCAACCCCCGCACGGCCGGCGGCCGGTCAGGCCATCTTCGCCTTCACTTCCTCGGCGACGTTCGTCGGCACTTCCTCATAGTGAGAGAATTGCATCGTGTACTGGGCACGACCCTGGGTGAAGCTGCGGAGCTGGTTGACGTAGCCGAACATGTTGGCGAGCGGCACCATCGCCTCGACCACCTGCGCGTTGCCGCGGGTGTCGGTGCCCTGGATCTGCCCGCGACGGCTGTTGAGGTCGCCGATCACGTCGCCCATGAATTCCTCGGGCGTCACCACCTCGACCTTCATCACCGGTTCGAGCAGCTTGATGCCGGCCTTCGCCGCCACCTCGCGCATCGCCGCGCGGCCGGCGATCTCGAACGCCAGCGCCGACGAGTCGACGTCGTGATAGGCGCCGTCGATCAGCTTGATGTCGAAGTCGATGATCGGGAAGCCGATCATGTGGCCGTTCTCCGCCGATTCGCGGAAGCCCTTCTCGACCGCCGGGATATATTCGCGCGGGATGTTGCCGCCCTTGATCTCGTCGGTGAAGGTGACGCCGCTGCCGCGCTCGCCCGGGGTGACCTGCACCTTGACGCGGCCGAACTGGCCCGAGCCGCCCGACTGCTTCTTGTGGGTGTAGTCAACCTCGACCGGCTTCGCGAGCGATTCGCGGTACGCCACCTGCGGCGCGCCGACGTTCGCCTCGACCTTGAACTCGCGCTTCATGCGATCGACGAGGATGTCGAGGTGAAGCTCGCCCATGCCCTTGATGATCGTCTGGCCCGATTCATGGTCGGTCGAGACGCGGAAGCTGGGGTCCTCGGCGGCCAGACGATTGAGCGCGACGCCCATCTTCTCCTGGTCGGCCTTGGTCTTGGGTTCGACCGACAGCTCGATCACCGGCTCGGGGAATTCCATGCGCTCGAGGATGATCGGCGCGTTCGAGGCGCAGATCGTGTCGCCCGTCGTGGTTTCCTTGAGGCCGGCGAGCGCGACGATGTCGCCCGCATAGGCTTCGTCGATGTCCTCGCGGCTGTTCGCATGCATCAGCAGCATGCGGCCGATCTTTTCCTTCTTGTCCTTGACCGAGTTCAGGTAGGTGCCCTTGCTCAGCGTGCCCGAATAGATGCGGGCGAAGGTCAGCGAGCCGACGAACGGATCGTTCATGATCTTGAACGCGAGCAGCGACAGCGGCGCCGAATCCGACGTCTCGCGCGTGTCGGGTTCGTCGTTCGCCGGGTTGATGCCCTGGACGTCGGGAATGTCGAGCGGGCTCGGCAGATAGTCGACAACCGCGTCGAGCAGCGCCTGCACGCCCTTGTTCTTGAACGACGAGCCGCACAGCACGGGGACGAACGCCTGCGCCAGCGTGCCCTTGCGGATCAGCGCCTTCAGCGTGGCGACGTCGGGAAGCGTGCCCTCGAGATAGGCTTCCATCGCCGCATCGTCCTGCTCGACGGCCAGTTCGATCAGCTTTTCGCGATATTCGGCGGCCTTGTCCTTCAGGTCGTCGGGAATCTCGATATATTCGAACTCGGCGCCCAGGCTCTCGTCCTTCCAGACGATGCCGCGCTCTTCGACGAGGTCGACGAGGCCGATGAAGTCGCTCTCCGCGCCGATCGGCAGGTAGAGCGGCGCCGGAACCGCGCCGAGGCGGTCGATGATCGTCTGGACGCAATAATAGAAGTTCGCGCCGGTACGGTCGAGCTTGTTGATGTAGCACATGCGCGGCACGCCGTATTTCTCGGCCTGGCGCCACACGGTTTCCGACTGCGGCTCGACGCCGGCAACGCCGTCGAACGCGGCGACCGCGCCGTCGAGGACGCGCAGGCTGCGCTCGACCTCGATGGTGAAGTCGACGTGGCCGGGGGTGTCGATGATGTTCAGCCGATGGTCGCGCCAGAAACAGGTGGTCGCGGCGGAGGTGATCGTGATGCCACGCTCCTGCTCCTGCTCCATCCAGTCCATCGTCGCGCTACCCTCGTGGGTTTCGCCGATCTTGTAGTTCTTGCCGGTGTAATAGAGGATGCGCTCGGTCGTCGTGGTCTTGCCGGCGTCGATGTGCGCCATGATACCGAAATTGCGATAGCGTTCGAGCGGATGGCTGCGGGCCATGGTCTTTTCCTTGGGTTTTGGGGGAGGCTTTGGGGCCGCCCCCGATATAGGAAGATGTGTTACGATTGCGAGACGCGCGATGCGTCCGCGCGCTTAATCAGCGGAGGCCAACCGGCCCCGCCGTTACCAGCGGTAGTGGCTGAAGGCGCGGTTGGCCTCGGCCATGCGGTGCGTGTCCTCGCGCTTCTTCACCGCGTTGCCGCGATTGTTCGACGCGTCGAGCAGCTCGCCCGACAGGCGCGCGGCCATCGTCGTCTCGCTGCGGTTGCGCGCCGCGGTGATCAGCCAGCGGATCGCCAGCGCCTGCGCGCGGTCGGGGCGGACCTCGACGGGGACCTGGTAGGTCGCACCGCCGACGCGGCGGCTGCGGACCTCGATGCTCGGACGGATGTTGGCGAGCGCTTCGTGGAACACGCCGAGCGGTTCCTTCTTCGCGCGGGCCTCGACCGATTCGAGCGCGCCATAGACGATGCGTTCGGCGACGGACTTCTTGCCGTCGAGCATGACGCTGTTCATGAACTTGGACAGCACGACATCCCCGAAACGGGGGTCGGGCAGGATTTCGCGACGTTCGGGACGGCGACGACGAGCCATGGGATATTCCTTTGCAACAGCATCCCGGCGCAAGGCGCTCGCGGGACGATCAAATAGCGATGAGGAGGCGGTGCCTTACTTCGGCCGCTTCGCGCCGTACTTCGAACGGCTCTGCTTGCGGTCCTTCACCCCCTGGGTGTCGAGCACGCCGCGCAGGACGTGATAGCGCACGCCGGGAAGGTCGCGCACGCGGCCGCCGCGGATCAGCACGACGCTGTGTTCCTGCAGGTTGTGGCCTTCGCCGGGGATGTAGGAGATGACCTCGCGCTGGTTGGTCAGGCGAACCTTGGCCACCTTGCGGAGCGCCGAGTTCGGCTTCTTCGGGGTCGTCGTATAGACACGGGTGCAAACGCCGCGCTTCTGCGGGTTCGCTTCCATCGCCGGGACCTTGGACTTCGCCTTCTGCGGCGTCCGGCCCTTGCGGACCAGCTGGTTGATCGTGGGCATGAATGCTTCACCTTTTCGTGTCCGCATCCCTCCGTTTCAGGGGGGAGCGAACGGTTACTCTACCGCGGTGGATGAAGCTTCGTCCCGTCGTGAGAAAGGCCGACCTGATAACAGCAAAAGACCCCGGCGGATCGCTACGATCTTCCGGAGGCTCCATCCGCGCCAGCAATGTTCAAGCGCTGTTGTGACTCGAAAGGACGGACATCCGCCGTTTTCGAACCGGGCGCCCCTAGCGGCGATTCCCCTGCCGGTCAAGAAGAACCGTCTTGCGCCGATCGCGTCGCTGCCGGCTTGTCGGCGCGCCATTCCGCCGATAGCCCCGCCGCATGACCGCGACGCGCCACGCCAGCTTTGCCCCGCACGTCGCCGCCGACGCGCGGCTGCTGATCCTCGGCAGCCTGCCCGGCGCGCGCTCGCTGGCCGAGCGGCAATATTATGCGCATCCGACCAACCAGTTCTGGCGCCTGCTCGGCGCGGTGATCGACCGGCCGCTCGCGCTGCTGCCCTACGATCAGCGGCTCGCCGCGCTGCGCGCCGCGCACATCGGCCTGTGGGACGTGATCCACAGCGCCGAGCGGCGGACCAGCAGCGACGGCGACATCCGCGAGGCACGGCCGCATGATCTCGCCGCGCTGGTCGCGACGCTGCCCGACCTGCGCATGATCGGATTCAACGGCGGCAAGGCCGCGGCGATCGGACGGCGGCAACTGCCGCCGCTGCCCGGCGTGACGCTGATCGACCTGCCGTCGAGCAGCGCCGCCCACACCATCGGCTTCGACGCGAAGCTCGCGCGCTGGCGGGCGCTCCGCGCCGCGCTTGCCGCCGCCGCCCCGAAGCCCTAAGCGCCGCGCCATGGCCCCGCCCCCTCCTCTGCCCATCGACCATATCGACAGCTGGATCTTCGATCTCGACAACACGCTCTACCCGCCGTCGGCGAAGCTGTTCGACCTGATCGACGCGCGCATGGGCGCCTTCATCATGCGGCTGCTGGGCTGCGACGCCGCGGAGGCGCGGCGGGTGCAGAAGCGCTATTTTCACGATCACGGCACGACGATGGCGGGGCTGATGCGCCATCACGGCGTCGATCCCGAGGATTTCCTGACCGACGTCCACGCCATCGCGCTCGACCGCATCGGCCCCGACGCGCGGCTGCGCGCCGGGCTCGCCCGGCTGCCGGGGCGGCGGCTGGTGTTCACCAATGCCGATGCCGACTATGCCGCGCGCGTGCTCGACGCGCGCGGGATCGCCGACCTGTTCGACGGCATCTGCGACATCCGCGTCACCGGCTATGCGCCCAAGCCCGACACCGCCGCCTATGCGGCGATGATCGGCCATCTCGGCGTCGACCCGGCGACCAGCCTGTTCGTCGAGGACATGACGCGCAACCTGACCCCGGCAAAGGCGCTGGGAATGACCACCGTGTGGCTGGACAACGGCAGCGAAAGCGGCCATCGCGACCACCGGCCGGAGCATGTCGATTTCCACGTCACCGACATCGCCGACTGGCTCGACAGCTTGCCGCAATCTTGGGGATTTTCATGACGACCGACCTGCAGAAGACGATCGAGGCCGCCTGGGATGCGCGCGACACGGTGGGCGTGACGACGCGGGGGCCGGTGCGCGACGCGGTCGAGGCGGCGCTCGGCGGGCTCGACGACGGCAGCCTGCGCGTCGCCGAGCGCGACGATGCCGGAACATGGCAGGTCAACCAGTGGCTGAAGAAGGCGGTGCTGCTGTCCTTTCGTCTCAATGACATGGCGCTGATCGAGGGCGGCCCCGGCGGCGCGACCTGGTGGGACAAGGTGCCGTCGAAATTCGCCGGCTGGGGCGACAACCGCTTCCGCGACGCGGGCTTCCGCGCGGTGCCGGGCGCGATCGTCCGCCACGGCGCGCATATCGGCAAGGGCGCGGTGCTGATGCCCAGCTTCGTCAACATCGGCGCGCGCGTCGGCGAAGGAACGATGGTCGACACCTGGGCGACGGTGGGAAGCTGCGCGCAGATCGGCGCGGGCGTCCACCTGTCGGGCGGCGCCGGGATCGGCGGCGTGCTCGAACCGCTGCAGGCCGGCCCGGTGGTGATCGAGGACGGCGCCTTCATCGGCGCCCGCGCCGAGGTTGCCGAAGGGGTGATCGTGCGCGAGGGCGCGGTGCTGTCGATGGGCGTCTACCTCGGCGCATCGACCAAGATCGTCGACCGCGCGACGGGTGATGTGTTCGTCGGCGAGGTACCCGCCTATGCGGTGGTCGTCCCCGGCTCGCTGCCCGGCAAGCCGCTCCCCGACGGCAGCCCGGGTCCGTCGCTCTATTGCGCGGTGATCGTCAAGCGTGTCGATGCGCAGACGCGCGCCAAGACCGCCATCAACGAGCTGCTGCGCGACTGACGCCGCGACCCTCCGCCCGCCGCCCGTCGACGCCCGACGGGCGTTGGTAGACAAGCGCGTGCACCCTCCCTATTGCGAACTATTCGCATGAAGCGCGCGACCTCCTCGTCGAGGGCTGCGACGGGGGAGGAAAAGTGCCAGCCTGGATTCGCATCTCTTCGATCGCCGTGACGGCGTCGTTGTCCGCCCTGCCCGCCGCCGCGCAGGAGGTGACGGGCGACGACCCGCCGCCGATCGCCACGCCCGTCGCGGGCGCGCAGCGCTACACGCCCGGCGATCTCGCCCGGTTCGCACCGCGCACCGCGCTCGACATGGTCGAGAAGGTTCCCGGCTTCCTGATCGTCACCGGCACCAACGGCGGCGAGCGCGGGCTGGGGCAGGCGACCGAGAATGTGCTGATCGACGGCGAGCGGATCGCCAGCAAGGCGACCGACGCACGCACGGCGCTGGCGCGCATCGCCGCCAGCGACGTCGCGCATATCGACATCGTCGACGGCGCCAGCCTGAACGTGCCGGGGCTGACCGGACAGGTCGCCAATGTCGTCCTCGTCGCCGGCCGCCAAGGCGGCGGCGGCTTCAAGACGACGCTGCGCTGGCAACCCGAATGGCGGTCGCGGCTCGCGAACAACTGGCTGAACGGCGAGATTTCGACGACCGGGCGGATCGGCGGCACCGGCGTGACGCTGAGCCTGAAGAACGAAGCGACGCGGCAGGGGCATTGGGGCCCGGAGCGCGTGTTCGACGGCGCCGGCGCCCTGCGCTTCGTGCGCGACGAGCACGCCAGCTATTATAACGATCCGCCGCGCCTGTCGGCGGCGCTGACGCGCACGACGGCGAACGGCAACAAGTGGAACGCCAGCGTCGGCGGCCAATTGCAGCGGATCGACAACCGCACCCGCGGCGAATCGGTCCAGCCGGGCATCGGCCGGGTCGACGAACTGTTCACCGTGACCGAGGACGAATATAACTACGACATCGGCGGCGATTACGAACTCGGTCTCGCCGGCGGGCGGCTCAAGCTGATCGCTCTCTACCGGTTCGAGCACAGCCCCTTCGTTGATACCTTCATCGTCGATCGCGCGGTGGGCGGGCGCAGCGGCGAACGCTTCAGCCAGACCGCCGACGAAGGCGAATCGATCCTGCGCGGCGAATATGGCTGGCGCACCGCTGGCGGCACCGACTGGCAGGTCGCGCTCGAAGGCGCCTACAACACGCTCGACGTCGATGCCGAATATGCGCTGCTCCAGGCCGACGGCAGCTTCCTTCCCGTCGCCTTCGGCGGCGAGCGGACCGAGGTCGAGGAAAGGCGCGCCGAAGCGTCGCTGACCTGGGGCCGGGCGCTGGCGCCCAACCTGACCGCGCAGCTCAACCTCGCCGCCGAATATAGCGAACTGACCTCGTCGGGGCCGGGCGGGCTGACGCGGCGCTTCGTCCGGCCGAAGGGCAAGTTCGCGCTCGCGTGGAAGGTCGGGCCGGCGACGACGATCAACTGGCTGCTCCAGCGCCGCGTCGACCAGCTCGACTTCTTCGATTTCGCCAGCTCGGTCGACGTCGCGAACAATCAGGGGAACACGGGCAACGGCGAACTCGTCCCGCCCATCGTCAACCGCACCGAGCTGGAAGTGGTGCAGGACATGGGCCGCTGGGGCCATGCGTCGATCGCTCTCGCCTATGCCTATGCGCAGGATCTGGTCGACCAGATCCCGCTGTCGCCGAACGAGGAGGGGCGCGGCAACCTGCCGCCCGCGCATCTCTATCGCATCACGACCAAGGGGACGCTGCTGCTCGATCCGCTGGGGTGGCGCGGCGCGCGGATCAACGCCGACGTCACCTGGCGACGCAACCGCGTGCGTGACCCGCTGACCGGCGCGTGGCGCGAGCAGAGCTTCGGGCAGGATTATATCGCCGACCTCAGCCTGCGCCACGACGTGCCGGGAACCGATTTCGCCTGGGGCGGCGGCTATTCGGACGAGCGCCTCAGCCCCGGCTTCCGGCTCGACACGATCCGGCGCGAATATACCGCCGGCCCGTTCGTCACCGCCTTCGTCGAGCACAAGAATGTCGCGGGCTTCACCGTCAAGCTGTCCTACCGCAATCTCGCGGAGCAGAAGGACGGCTACGACCGCACCGTCTTCGTCGACCGGCGCGACGGCCCCGTCGCCTTCGGCGAAAGCCGGCGGCGCGCCTATGGCCGCTATTTCCAGCTCACCGTGACGGGCCAGATATGATCCGCCCCGTTCGCGGCGCGGGGCCGGCTCAGCGCTCGCTCAGATAATAGCGTTCGCCCGGCGTCAGGTCGGCCGCCAGATCATAGACGATCGGCTGGCCGGTCGGGATTTCGAGGCCGGTGATATCGGCATCCGAAATGCCCGACAGATGCTTGACCAGCGCGCGCAGGCTGTTGCCGTGTGCCGAGACCAGCACCGTCTTTCCGGCCTTGAGTTCGGGCACGATCGCGCTTTCATAATAGGGCAGGACGCGCGCGATCGTGTCCTTCAGGCTTTCGGTCGCGGGCACCGCGATCCCGGCATAGCGCGGATCGTGCGACAGGTCCCACGGCGAGCCCGGGTCGAGCGGCGGCGGCGGGACGTCGAAGCTGCGGCGCCAGATCTTCACCTGATCGTCGCCGTGCTTCGCCGCGGTCTCGGCCTTGTCGAGCCCGGTCAGCCCGCCATAGTGGCGTTCGTTCAGATGCCAGTCCTTGGTGACCGGCAGCCACAGCCGCCCCATCGCCTCGAGCGCGAGGTTCATCGTCTTGATCGCGCGCGTCTGGACCGAGGTGAAGCCGACGTCGGGCGCGATGCCCTTCGCCTTCATCAGCTCGCCCGCCGCCCACGCCTCGGCTGCGCCCTTTTCGGTCACATCGACATCCCACCAGCCGGTGAAGCGGTTCTCGAGGTTCCACTGCGACTGGCCGTGACGGATGAGGATGAGCTGCGGCATGGTCTGTCCTTCGGCTGGAGGGGATTCGCGGCCCCCTTAGCGCGGCTTTTCGCGGAACGCCAATGCCCCCTTGAAATGGTTTCGGCCGTTACCAGATTGATCGCATCCGGTCGCCGGAACGGGACCGGACGGTGGCCGCGGCGGGTTTTGCCGCAGCCCCATGACTTCGCTTGGAAAGGAAGGAATGACCCATGCGCAACAGTTTTGACTGGACCCCCTATCGCCGCTCGACCGTCGGTTTCGACCGGCTGTTCGATTTCCTCGAGAGCAGCGGCTCGGCGGAAAATTATCCGCCCTTCGACATCGAGAAGGTCGCCGACGATCATTTCCGCATCACCATCGCGGTCGCCGGCTTCAAGGAAGACGAGATCGACATCACCGCGCAGCAGAACATGCTGGCGATCACCGGCCGCAAGGCGCCCGCCAGGGAAGGCGAGGAGCGCAAGCTGCTCTACAGCGGCATCGCGACGCGCGCCTTCGAGCGCCGCTTCCAGCTCGCCGACTTCGTGCGGGTGGACCGTGCCGACCTCGCCGACGGGCTGCTGACCATCGATCTGGTGCGCGAAGTGCCCGAGGCGATGAAGCCGCACAAGATCGCGATCGGCGACAGCAAGCCGACGCTGGTCGAGAACGGCAGCAAGCAGGCGGCCTGACCCGCCCGCTCATATCCTTGTGCCCCTCCCTCTCGGGGCATGACGAACGGGGCCCGGTCTTCCGGGCCCCGTTTTCGCACTACAGCATCCGGTCGAGCGTCTCGAGGCACGCGCGCGCCAGCAGCTTGGAACGGTCGGGCGACCAGCCCTGCACCGGGTCGGGCAGGTCGCGGTTGTCCTTGAACGGCATCTCGATCGTCATCGACACCGCGCCATGGCGTTCGGCGAGCTGGGTCGTCGACATCGACAGATTCGCCTGCCCCGGCGCCGAACTCTCGTACCCCAGTTCGGTCTGGAAATCGGGCGTCGCGGCGGCGAGCGCGGCCTGGAAGGCGAGGAATTTTTCCTGCTGTTCGGGCTTCAGCGACGGAATGCCCTCGAACCCCGCGAGGAAGACCGCGGGAATCGCCTCGTCGCCGTGGACGTCCATCGCCCAGTCGACCCCCGATTCGTCCATCGCATTGCGGACGCACAGCACCTCGGGGCTGCGCTCGGCGGACGGCGCGTGCCATTCGCGGTTGAGGTTCACCCCGGCATGGTTGGTGCGCAGGTGGCCGCGGCGCGAGCCGTCGGGATTCATGTTGGGCACGATGTGAAAGCGGCACTTGCGCCGCAACGAGCGGCCATGCGGGTCGGCGGGATCGGTGAGCATGTCGAGCGCGCCCTCCATCCACCATTCGGCCATGCTCTCGCCCGGATGCTGGCGCGCATAGAGCCAGACCTGCACCGGCCCCTCGCCCATTTCGAGGCAGTCGATCGGCTGCCCCTCCAGGCTGGTGCCGAGGCAGCGATAGGCGACGCCTTCGCATTCGGCGGCCGAGGCGATCAGGTCGTGGTGCCGCTCCATCGAATAGGGCGCGAAATAGGCGATCCACAGCAAGGGCCCCTCGGCCGTGTGGCGAATCGTCAGCGTGCCGCCATCGGTTTGAGCTTCATAGCCGGTGTCGAGCCGGAACCAATGTTCGCGGTCATAGCTCGCGCAGGCGGCATAGCCCGGCCAGCCGTCGGGATAGGCCGAATCGGCAAGGCCGGTGATCGCCAGGTCGAGCGCATCGCCCGCGGCGCAGGCGACGCGGAAATGGAACCACTGGAAAAAGTCGGACTCGCGGTCCTTGCGAATCGAGAGGCGGGCGGACGTGCCGGCGAGCGACTCCACGACGATATTGCCGCTGTCGAAAGCGGCGTTGATGCTGATGGTCATGGCACCGTGATAGTGCGTCCCGATTCGCCGGGGAACCCCCTGAATAGGGCCTCGGCCAGTTTGGCCGCGGCAAGCGATGGCTGCGCCGCGGGCGCCTTCACCGGCACCGCGGTCAGCGCGCGCCCTTCCCACAAGGCCTGCCCGCTCGCCCCGTCGTCGATGCGCACGCTGAGCTGCAGGTCCTGCATCTGCCGCGCCCCCCCGCCGAGGTTGAGGCCGATGCCGAGCCCGACGCCCGAGCCGTAGCTGCCCGTCGAGCCGCCGACGCCGACCGACACCGGCGACCGCTTGCCCGCGGTCTGCCGGTCGCTGCGGTCGAAGCCGATGCGGACCTTCAGCGGCGCCGCCGCACCCGAATCGGCCGCGACCAGCCCCAGAAGCTGCAATTGCCGCTCGACCGCGGTGCGATAGCTCGCCCATTCGAGCGACGGCTGCGCCGAACCGATCGTCGCCGCCGGATCGCCGAGCGGCGCGGGATCGACGGCATAGCGCGTCCCCGGCGCCCAGCCGGCGGCGGCATTGGCGTGAAAGCGGGTGACCTCGACCGGCGGCACCGCCGTTGCGCAGCCACCGAGAGCAAGCGCCGCTGCGGTCCGCAGGGCGACGGAAGAAAGACGCGTCATCGCCGCACCATGCGCGATGAAACATGGCTTGGCAATGAACGGCGCGCAGCGGTGGACGGCCGGATCGAATATGGCTGCAAAGACCCCAATCCCCTCCCGCAAGCGGGAGGGGAGAAGATGGCCGCACCGAACCCGAACGAACCCGCTGCCCATGCAGCGGCGCCCCGGTCCGCCTCAGCGATAGAAGATGTGATTGTCGATCGCGGCGATGCGCGTCTTGCGCCAGCCCGGCGAAACGTGGCGCGCATGGAAGAAGAGTGCCCCCGGCGCGCGGTTCGACCAGCTGCCGTCGCGGGCGATCTGCGCGATCGAGACCGCGTTCGCCCATTGCGCGCCTTCGCGGATCTTCGGCATCCGGCCGCCGCGGACGAAGCTGAACTGGCTCTTCTGATGGACGACGCCGCACAGGCTGGTCGGGAAACGGCCCGACTTGGCGCGGTTGATCACGACATGCGCGACCGCGAGCTGGCCGGCGAGCGATTCGCCGCGCGATTCGAAATAGACCGCCCCGGCGAGGCAGCGCAGTTCGGGGTCGAGCTCGGCCGGGCGCGGCGTCGCCGCGACCAGCGCGGCGAGCGAATCGGCCTGCGGCGCCGGCTCGTCCTGTTCGTCGATCGTCTCGGGGGCTTCGACCGGAGAAACCGGATCGGTCGAAGCTGTCGCCATCTCCGCTTCCGGCGCCTCGGCGGCGGGCAGGGTGATGGCGGGCGGGCTCGCGTCGGCAATCAGGTCGCTCGCGAAGCCCGGTTCGGCCAGAACCAGCATGGCAAGGGCGGTCATGCCCACGGCGGCCGTGCTGGCGGCGTTCAGAATGCGACTCATAAGGTCCGTCAAAAGGGCGGCTGAGGAACCGAACCATGACAAACAGGTGGGGGGTCATCGACCCGATACCGCCTGCGGTCCTCATCCGACTGCGTGTCCGAACCGTTCGACCGGGCGCGTCGGACAAACCGATGCAACCCGCGGGACGACCTACGCGTTAAACGTGCGGGCGACCTATTGTGCGGTGCAACAGAGTCAAGTTAACGCGCCCCACTCCGCGACGAGTCGTGGCGCATCCGCGATATCCAGTTCGACGATCCACAGGTCGGGATCGGCCTTTCGCCGCCGCTCGCAATAGTTTTCGCGCTCTTCACCATCGGCCGGTCCGACCGCTTCCCAGCGATAGCCGCCATCGAGCGCGAAGCGCCGTTCGAGCAGCGGGCCCGGCCGGCCGCGGTCGCTGCACTGGACCAGGATCGCCCCCGCATCGGCGTCGCCGCGCGCGAGGACGGCCGCGAAACCGCCCGCCGCCTGCGCCTCGCGCAGCAGCAGGTCGACGAGGAAGCGGCTTTTCAGCCGCGGCATCGGATCGGCCGGGAACGATAGCGGGCGCGGCCGGGTGCCGCCTCTTTCCGGCAAGGAAGCGTTCCCCGGCGAAAGCCGGGGTCCACGGGTCGCAGCACGACATCCACGGAATTCCGGCTTTCGCCGGGAAGCCCGCGCTTGCGGGCCCGCAAGCCGTATGGGCCGGCGCCGACGGCGTCAGGCCGCGTCGCGCGTTTCGGTGTCGGCGAGCAGCGCATAGAGCGCTTCGTCATTCTTGGCGCCGCGCAGCCGTTCGGCGACCTTTTCGTCGCGCAGCATCCGCGACACGCCCGCCAGCGCCTTCAGATGATCGGCGCCGGCGTCGAGCGGCGACAGCAGCACGAACAGCAGGTCGACGGGCAGGCCGTCGACCGACTGGAAGTCGATCGGCCGCGCGAGTTGCAGGAACAGGCCGCGTACCCCCGACAGGTCGGCCAGCTTGGCGTGCGGCAGCGCGATGCCGCGCCCGAAGCCGGTCGAGCCGAGCCGTTCGCGTTCGAGCAGCGCTTCGCTCACCTCGCCGGCGTCGAGCCCGAGCGCGCGGCTCGCAAGATCGCCGATGTAGGGAAAAAGCGCCTTCTTCGAATCGAGCTGGACGTGCGCGCGCACCGTCGCGGGATAAAGAAGGGAAGAAAGGTTCATCGGTCTTGTCAAATCTGCATGGTCGCGGGGCAACGCCGTCCCGCCGTCCTGATGGCAACGATCACGGATCGGTCGTAAGGCCCCGCCATCCGGGTTCAGGGCTTCGTTGGGCGCGGCCCTTAGGCCGGATGGCGGAGAAAATCCAGCCCCTATTGCGGTTCGACCCATCCGATCGTGCCGTCGGAGCGGCGATAGACCATGTTGTAGGTGTCGGTCCGGCTGTTGAGGAACAGCAGCGCATTGGTGTTGCGAAGGTCGAGCATCATCACCGCGTCCGACACGCTGCTGGTCGGCACGTCGACGCGCGTTTCGGCGATGATCGCCGGGGCGTCGCCCGCTTCCTCCTCCTCGCTGCCGGCCTCGAACACGGTGTAGCCGGCATTGCCCCGGATCTCGTCGAGGGTCGGCGACGGCTGCGTCGGCGTGCCGCGATCCTTGAGCCGTCGCATATAGCGCCTCAACTGCTTCTCGATGCGCTCGGCCGCATTCTCGAAGGCGACATGCGCATCCTGCGCCTGTCCATGACCCTTGAGGACCAGCCCCTGCATCACATGCGCGACGATGTCGCACTGGAAGCTGTCGTGCGGCCCCTTGCCGAAAATCGCATGCGCGCCGATCGCTCGAGAGAAATATTTGTCGGCAATCGCGTTCATCCGGTCCGAAACACGCGCTTGCAGCGCTTCACCGGTTTCGATCTGGTGGCCAGAGACGCGGATTTCCATCTTTCTTCTCCTTCCAGTGTCGGTGACGGCGCTGGGAGCCGCCGTCACGGGCTATCGTGCCACAAAGGTTGATTGAGTGCGGCGACGAATTCGGCATGGCGCGCCAGCTCGACCGCGGTGGCGGCGTGCGGGCGCGGCTCGCGAAACGGGCGGGACGGGGCGGCGGGTCGCATCGACAGGCCCGCCGCCATCGCGGCGGACTCGGCGCCCAGACCAAGCCCGATCTGCCGGCCGCCGGTCATCTCGATATAGAGGTGGGCGAGCAGCTCGGCGTCGAGCAGCGCGCCGTGCTTGATGCGGTGGCTGCGGTCGATGCCGTAGCGGGTGCAGAGCGCGTCGAGGCTGTGCTTGGCGCCCGGATGCAGCTTGCGCGCCATCTGCACGGTGCAGCACATGCGGGCGAGGTCGAGCGCCGGACGCCCGACGCGTTCGAGCTCGGCGTTGATGAAGCCGAAGTCGAAGACGGCGTTGTGCGCGATCATCGGCGCGTCGCCCAGGAATTCGAGCAGCTCGTCGGCGCGCTCGGCGAACAGCGGCTTGTCCGACAGGAACTGGATCGACAGGCCGTGCACCGCCTCGGCCTCGGGCGGCATGTCGCGTTCGGGATGGAAATAGGCGTGAAAGGTCCGGCCCGACTCGCGGCGATCGACCAGCTCGATGCATCCGATCTCGACCAGTCGATGTCCCGATCTGGGGTCGAGCCCCGTGGTTTCCGTATCGAAGATTATCTCGCGCATCTGATGATCCAATCTGGACCCTATCGGGCGCGGAAACAAGAGGTGATGGCCCGAATCTGGCGATGCGTCTCGCTTTTCGGACGGCCGGTTTCGATGACGAAGTCGGCGCGCGCGCGCTTGACCCGGTCGGGCACCTGCAGATGGCGGATCGCCTTGAATTTGGCGTTGGTCATGCCGGGCCGGCGCAGCACGCGCTTGCGCTGCATCCACAGCGGCGCGGAAACGACCGCGATCGCCCCGACGCGGTGCCAGCCGCCCTTTTCGAACAGCAGCGGGATGTCGAGCACGACGACGGGGCGCGCGCGGTGCCGCGCCAGGAAGCGCTTCTGCGCGCGACCGACCGCGGGGTGGACGATCGCCTCGAGCGCCGCGAGTTCGTGCGGGTGGCCGAGGACGCGCGCGCCCAGCTTCTGCCGGTCGACGCCGCCCGGCCCTGTGGTGCCGGGAAAGCGCGCCTCGATCGCCTCCACCAGCGCGCCGCCCGGGCCCTGCAGCCGGTGCACCTCGGCGTCGGCGTCGAACACCGGCACGCCCTCGCGCTCGAACATCGTCGCCGCGGTCGACTTGCCCATGCCGATCGACCCGGTGAGGCCGAGGATGAAGGGACGGCGCAGCCGCGAGCCGGGGCGCTTGTAATGCGTCATGCGGTCAGCAGCGCGCGCAGTTCGTCGTCGCGGCCCTCGGGCGGCGGGCGGCCGAAGAACAGCTCGAAGGCGAGCGCCGCCTGCCCGATCAGCATGTCGAGCCCGTCGACCGTGTCGAGCCCGCGCGCCTCGGCGGCCGCAAGCAGCCCGGTCCGCAGCGGCGCATAGACGAGGTCGTAGACGATCGCCCCCTCGGGCAGCGGCGTCAGATCGAGATCGAGCGGCGGCTGGCCGGTCATGCCGAGGCTGCTCGCATTGACGAGCAGCGCTGCCGGCGGCAGCGGCGCGTCGAGCGCGACGACGTCGCCCTTGAGGCCGAACGTCACGAGCAGGCCCATCGCTTTCAGCGGAGAGCGGTTCAGGATCGTCACAGGGCCGACGCCCGCGCGGGCAAGCGCGAACAGCACCGCACGCGCCGCTCCGCCGGCGCCGACGACCGCGACCGGCGCGCCCTCGAGGTCGAGTTCGGCAAGCGGCGCATAGAAGCCCGCGGCGTCGGTGTTGGTGCCGATCAGAGCGCCGTCGGGCTGGCGCACCACCGTGTTCATCGCGCCGATGGTGCCGCGGATATTGCCGGGGTCGTCGACCAGATCCATCACCGCAACCTTGTGCGGAATGGTGACGTTGCAGCCGCGCCAGTCGGGATCGGCGCGGCGCTCGGCGATATAGGCGGCAAGGCCGTCGGGGCGGACATGCGCGCGCCGGTAATCGCCCGCGATGCCCAGCGCCTCCAGCCAGAAGCCGTGGATCAGCGGCGACTTCGAATGCGCGATCGGATCGCCGATCACCTCGGCGTAAGGGGGCGCATAGGGGATTCCGCTCATGCCGGCGCCAGCCCGGCGGCGCGCAGCCATGCCATCAGCGGCAGCATCGGCATGCCGACGATGGTCCAGGGGTCGCCTTCGACCCGGTCGAACAATTGCACGCCCGCTCCCTCTATCTCATAGCAGCCGACGGTCCAGCGGATGCTGTCCCAGTGGCGCGCCACATAGGCGGCGATGAAGCCCTCCGACAAGGGGCGCATCCACAGCTTCGCCTCGCCGACCGCGCGCCACACCGGCGCGCCGTCGCGCGCGGCGACCGCGGCGCTGAACAGCCGGTGCCGCGTTCCCGCCATGCGGCGCAGGTGCGCGGCCGCCTCTTCCGGGCTTTCGGGCTTGGCCAGCATCGTCCCGTCGTCGAGCGCGAGGGTCGAATCGGCGCCGATCACCGTGACGCCGGGCAGCCGCGCCGACACCTTGATCGCCTTCGCCTCGGCCAGCGCGTCGGCGATGTTGCGCGGCGTCTGCCCGGCCGCGCGCAGCGACGCGGTCAGCGCCTCCTCGTCGACATGCGCGGGGGTGGTCTCGAACGCCAGCCCGGCGGAGCGCAGCATCGCGGCGCGCCCGCTGCTCTGCGAGGCAAGGACCAGTTCCGTCATGCGGCGCGCCCCGCGCGATCCTCGGCGAGCTGGATCACCGCCGCGGCGGTCTCCTCGATCGAGCGGCGCGTCACGTCGATCACCGGCCAGTCGTTGTCGGCGAAGATGCGGCGGGCATAGGCGATCTCGGCCTTCACCCGCTCCTCGTCGACATAGGCGGTCTCGGGCACCTGATTCAGCGACAGCAGCCGGTTGCGCCGCACCTGCACCAGCCGGTCGAAACTGGTGGTCAGCCCGACGACCAGCGGGCGCTTCAGCGTGAACAGCGCCTCGGGCGGCGGCGATTCGGGGACGATCGGGATGTTCGCGGTCTTGTAGCCGCGATTGGCGAGATAGATGCTCGTCGGCGTCTTCGACGTGCGCGACACGCCGGCGAGCAGGATGTCGGCTTCCTCCCAATTGTCCCAGCCGATGCCGTCGTCGTGCGCGACGGTGAACTGGATCGCCTCGACCCGCGCGAAATAGGCCGCATCGAGCACATGCTGCCGTCCGGGGCGCGCCTTCGCTTCCTGTCCCAGCATCCGCGACAGCGCATCGGTGACCGCGTCGAGCGCCGGGACGAGCGGCAGCCCCTGCGCGCCGGCGCGCCGCTCGAGGCTCGCGCGCAGGTCGCCGTTGACCAGCGTGAACAGGATCATCCCCGGGCTCGCCTGCACCTCCGCCATGATGCGGTCGAGATGCGATTCGGAGCGGACCATCGGCCAGAAATGGCGCACCACCTCGACGTCGTCGAACTGGGCGATCGCCGCCTTGGCGATATTTTCGAGCGTCTCGCCGGTGGAATCGGATATGAGGTGCAGGTGGAGCCGGTCCATCGCCCTTCTTGTCCCCGCGCCGCCCGAAAAGGCAAGCGGCGAAGCATCGCGGGCCGGCTGTGGACAAGTCCGGCACAAGCCGGGGGGCGAAGCGGGACAGCGATTCCATCCCCGGCCGCGCCGATTCCGTCCCGCCGTTTATCCACAGGGGACGAATCTTGTCCACAGGCTGTGAAGAACGGGGACGACCGCCACCGACTCCGCGGCGGACGGCGGCGGCCGGGGAGTCAAGATGTTGGCAAAAGGGGCGCCTGCGCCTAAAGCGCACTTATCCGCCCGCCAACAATCCACCACAATCCATTTATACTTGTTTTGATAGAAGAAAGAGGGGCCGCGTGAAGGCGACACCGAAGAGCTTGCTGGCGACGCTGCGCGGGGTGCGGCAGGAACGGCCGCCGCTGTGGCTGATGCGCCAGGCGGGCCGCTATCTCCCCGAATATCGCGCCCTTCGCGAGACCAAGGGCGGCTTCCTCGAACTCTGCTACGATCCCGAGGCGGCGGCCGAAGTGACGCTGCAGCCGATCCGGCGCTTCGGCTTCGACGGCGCGATCCTCTTTTCCGACATCCTCGTCGTTCCGCACGCGCTCGGGCAGAATCTGTGGTTCGAGGCAGGCGAGGGGCCGCGCCTCGCGCCCGCGCTCGTCGACACGACGCTCGCCGCGCTCGAAGCGGCGCCGCAGCGGCTCGACCCCGTCTATGCGACCGTCGCGCGCGTCGCCGCGGCGCTGCCGCCGGAGACGAGCTTCCTCGGTTTCGCGGGCAGCCCGTGGACCGTCGCCACCTATATGGTCGCGGGGCAGGGGTCGAAGGACCAGGCTGCGGCGCGGCGCATGGCTTTCGGCGATCCCGCGGCTTTCCAGGCGATCGTCGACGCGATCGTCGAGCTCAGCGTCGCCTATCTGTCAGGACAGATCGAGCAGGGGGTCGAGGCGGTGCAGCTTTTCGACAGCTGGGCCGGCAGCCTGTCCCCCGCGCAGTTCGAACGCTGGGTGATCGCTCCCAATGCCGAGATCGTCCGCCGGTTGAAGGCGCTGCATCCCGATACGCCGGTCATCGGCTTTCCGAAGGGCGCGGGTGGCAAGCTCGCCGCCTATGCAGACGAGACCGGCGTCGATGCGATCGGGCTCGACGAGACGGTCGATCCCGCCTGGGCCGATGCGGCGCTGCCCGCGCATCTGCCGGTGCAGGGCAATCTTGACCCGCTCGCGCTCGTCGCCGGCGGCGCGGCGCTCGACGCGGCGGTCGACCGCATCCTTGCGGCTTTCCCCGATCGCCCCCATATCTTCAATCTGGGCCATGGCATCGTGCCCGATACGCCGATTGCCCATGTCGAACATCTGATCAGGCGCGTGCGAGGCGGGTAGGGCAATGACGGACTGGGTCGGATTTCTGGGGGCGACGATGCTGTGGATGAAGGCGGCGCACGTGATCTTCGTCATCTTCCTGATGGCGGGGCTGTTCATGATGCCGCGCTTCTTCATCTATCATCACCAGTGCGCGGTGGGGTCCGAAGAGGACCGCAAATGGATCGAGCGCGAGGACCGGCTGCGCCGGATCATCCTCAACCCCTCGATCATCCTCGTCTGGGTGTTCGGCCTGCTGCTCGCCTTCAACGGCGGCTATTGGAGCGAGGGCTGGTTCCACGGCAAGCTGCTGCTCGTGCTGCTGCTCTCCGGCTATCACGGCTGGCTGGTCGGCTATTTCAAGAAGCTGCGCAAGGGCGAGCGCCCGCTCAGCGAAAAGCGGCTCCGCCTGCTCAACGAGGTGCCCGGCATCGCCGCGGCGATCATCGTCATCCTCGTCATCGTCCGGCCCTGATCGGGCAAGAGCAGGGAATCGCCGGCTACGATCGAGGCTGGCCCCGCAATTATCGCACCTTGACCGTGCAGCGACGGTTCCCCGGCGAAAGCCGGGGTCCAGATGGCATGGCGCTGCAAGCGATTGCGACGCGGGCCGAAGTCATCGCCTCGCCTCGTCCGACGCGACCGCCATGCCGCCGCCCGATTGCCCCCGATCCGACTTGGCCCGATTGACTTGGGCAAAAGCCGGATATAGGGGCCGATCAACCCCGTCCCGCGCGGGCGGCGCGTCGTGCGCCGATGCTATCGTGAACGGTCGTCCCCCGACCGGATAGGCGCATCCGGTGCGCTGAATTGCCATATCCCTGTCCCGAATTTCATTTCTGGAAAATCCATCCATGCATCTCAAAGAACTCAAGACCAAATCGCCCGCCCAACTCGTCGAAATGGCCGAGGAACTGGGCGTCGAGGGCGCATCGACGCTGCGCAAGCAGGACCTGATGTTCTCGATCCTCAAGGAACTCGCCGAAGAGGGCGAGGAAATCATCGGGTCGGGCACGATCGAGGTCCTGCCCGACAGCTTCGGCTTCCTGCGCAGTCCGGAGGCCAATTATCTCGCCGGCCCCGACGACATCTACGTCTCGCCGAACCAGGTCCGCAAATACGGCCTGCGCACCGGCGACACGGTCGAGGGCGAGATTCGCGCGCCGAAGGACGGCGAACGCTATTTCGCACTCACCAAGCTGACCGCGGTCAATTTCGACAATCCCGAAGCGGTGCGCCACCGCGTCAATTTCGACAATCTGACGCCGCTCTATCCGAACCAGAAGCTGTCGCTCGACGCGCTCGACCCGACCGTCAAGGACAAGTCGGCGCGCGTGATCGATCTCGTCAGCCCGCAGGGCAAGGGCCAGCGCGCGCTGATCGTCGCGCCGCCGCGCACCGGCAAGACGGTGCTGCTGCAGAACATCGCCAAGGCGATCACCGACAATCATCCCGAGGTCTATCTGATCGTCCTGCTGATCGATGAGCGGCCCGAGGAAGTCACCGACATGCAGCGCAGCGTCAACGGCGAGGTCGTCTCCTCGACCTTCGACGAGCCCGCGACGCGTCACGTCCAGGTCGCCGAAATGGTGATCGAGAAGGCGAAGCGCCTCGTCGAGCACAAGAAGGACGTCGTCATCCTGCTCGATTCGATCACCCGCCTCGGCCGCGCCTACAACACCGTGGTTCCCAGCTCGGGCAAGGTGCTTACCGGCGGCGTCGATGCCAATGCGCTCCAGCGGCCGAAGCGCTTCTTCGGCGCTGCGCGCAACATCGAGGAGGGCGGCTCGCTCTCGATCATCGCGACCGCGCTGATCGACACCGGCAGCCGCATGGACGAGGTGATCTTCGAGGAGTTCAAGGGCACCGGCAACAGCGAGATCGTGCTCGACCGCAAGGTCGCCGACAAGCGCATCTTCCCCGCGCTCGACGTCGGCAAGTCGGGCACCCGCAAGGAAGAGCTGCTGGTCGAAAAGGACAAGCTGTCGAAGATGTGGGTGCTGCGCCGTATCCTCATGCAGATGGGCACCGTCGACGCGATGGAATTCCTGCTCGACAAGATCAAGGATTCGAAGACCAACGAGGATTTCTTCGAGTCGATGAACCAATAGGCCGCGCGGATGGCCGTCGTCGAACATGCGCTGCTTCCCGTTCGCGCCGGAAGCGAGGCCGCGTTCGAGGCGGCCGTCGCGCAGGCGCGGCCGTTGATCGAGGCGTCGCCGGGCTTTATCTCGCTCGAGATCCGCCGTCCGGCGGGAACCGGACAGCCCTATCTGCTGTTGGCATTGTGGGAGTCGGTCGCCGATCATCGCGATGGCTTCCGCCAGTCCGACCGCTACCGGCAATGGCGCGCATTGCTGCATCCTTTCTATGACCCCGTTCCCGAGGTCAGCTATTTCGGAGACCCGCTGTGATCCTGGAAATCCTAGCTCAAGCAGGTGCCGTCGCCGCCACGGGCTTCGGCGGACCGGGCGGCATCTGGGCGCATATCGTCAACGATTTTTCGAACATCACCGAACCCGCGGCGCTGTCGGCCTTCCTGCAGGTGCTGATGATCGACATCGTGCTGGCGGGCGACAATGCGATCGTCGTCGGTGCGCTCGCGGCCGGCCTGCCGGCGGACCAGCGGCGCAAGGTGATCTTCATCGGCGTCATCGCGGCGCTGGTGCTGCGCATCGCCTTCGCGCTGATCGTCACGCAACTGATGCAGATCGTCGGGCTGATCTTCGTCGGCGGCCTGCTGCTGATCTGGGTGGCGTGGAAGATGTGGCGCGAACTGCGCGCCGGCGCCCATTCCGCGGGATCGCCCGAGATCGAGGGCGACGAGCATTCGGGCCTGAAGCCCGCGAAGAGCTTCCTCGGCGCCGCCTGGGCGGTCGCGATCGCCGACGTCAGCATGAGCCTCGACAATGTCCTCGCGGTCGCCGGCGCGGCGCGCGAGCATCCCGGCATCCTGATCGTCGGGCTGATCGTCGCCGTCGCGCTGATGGGCATCGCCGCCAACATCATCGCCAAATATATCGAGCGCTATCGCTGGATCGCCTATGTCGGGCTGGCGGTGATCCTCTATGTCGCGGTCAAGATGATCCATGAAGGCTGGGTCGACCCGAGCGTCGGCGTCGGCACGCTGTTCGGCTAGACTCCGATGACTTTGGATTGACCACTTCGTCATTGCGAGCGGAGCGAAGCAATCCAGGGCGGCCTGCGCCCACTCTGGATTGCCGCGCGGCTTCGCCGCTCGCAATGACGATTCCGTCCGATGTCATCCTGCTCCATGGCCGGTGGGGAATCGGGGTTCGGCACAGCGTCTCCCTTCGTCACCCTGAACTTGTTTCAGGGTCCATGGTCTGCCCTTCCCATTTGCGCCGCCTCTCATTCAAGGACAGACCATGGCCCCCCGGATCGGGTCCGGGGCAGGCTCTGAAACAAGTCGGCATATATCCTCTTCAGGCCAGTCGAGCGCTGTTCCCCGGCGAAAGCCGGGGTCCAGATGGCACAGCGCTGCCAAGCATGGACCCCGGCTTTCGCCGGGGAACGGTTCCTTATCGAAAGGGGATCATTGCCAGACAAGATCAGGGTGACGGAAAAGAGAAACCGTGCCGAACCCCGATTCCCCACCGGCCATGGACAAGGCCGCCGCGCCGTTTCATTCTCTGCCGATGGCGGACGATGCGATGGTGCCGATTGCGTGGATATTGGGACGCGGAGAGATGCTGGCCGTCGCCGCCATGCTCGATGCGGCAGGGATTATCGTCCATGTCGGCGGCGAGCATTATGCGAGCGTGTCGCCCGAGGTGCTGGCGATCGGCGGCTTTCGACTGACCGTTCCCGCCTGGCAGTATGGGGACGCCTCGGCGGTGCTGTCGGAGATGCTCGCGGCGCGCGCGCCCGAGCCCAACGGTCATGCGGCGCGCGCCCTCGGGCGGTTCGCCCTGGCGGCGGCTGGGGCGCTGGCTCTGTTCTCGCTGCCGTCCCTGTTGGTCTTTGGCCTGAAACCCTTGCTCGCGATCCTTTCCGCGCCGCTGCTCCTGTTGCAGGTGCCGGTCAACATGGACGGACGGAGCGAATATCATTTGCGTGCGGCCCCGCTTCCGACGTGTGCCTTGAACCAGCCGCGATCGCGCCCATTTTGGTTTTCATGCCCCAGCTCCACATGACCCGCGTCGCCGTCGGATGCCCCGATTATCCGTCGCTCGCCGCGCGGATCGCGGCATGGGACGAGGGGGGCGAGGTGCGTTTCACGACGCGGATGCGGCCGAAGCGCGCCGACGAGCTGATCGGCGGCAAGCTGCATTTCATCATCCGGCACACGCTCGTCGGCCGGGTCGAGATATTGCGCTTCGAGGATCGCACCGACGGGCGGCTCGACATCGTCTGCGTGGCGAAGCTCGAGCGCGTGCATCCGCAGCCGAAACGCGCGCATCAGGGCTGGCGCTACCTGGCCGACGCCGATGCGCCGGCGAGCGCCGAGGACGGCAGCGGCGTCGCCGACCTGCCGCCGCACCTCTATCGCGAACTGGCCCAGCTCAGCCTGATCTAGGGCGTCGTGCGTTAAGCAGGAACGCGATTTTGCTCTCGTCGTCACCCCGGACTCGATCCGGGGTCCCGCTTTTCCTGCTGACTTTGGATTGACCTCTTTCGTCATTGCGAGCGGAGCGAAGCAATCCAGGGCGGTTCGCGCACGCTCTGGATTGCTTCGCTCCGCTCGCAATGACGCGTCTTTCCCACGTCATCATGATCTGGCGCACGATGCTCCGGCCTTTATCCCGGCGTTCCCTCCATCGCCGCCCCAAAGCTGTCGGCGCGCGCCATCGCCCAGTAACGGGCGCTTGCGACCGACCCCGGATCGTCGAGCAGGATGCCGCGCGGATAGAAATTATAGATGCGGTCGATCGAATCCGAGCGCGCCGAATTGAGCCGCTCGTGCAGATGGTGCGGGCGGATCTGCCACGGGCTGTCGAGCCCCATCGCACAGCTGATGTCCCATAGCGCCGAGACGGTCGCGGCCTGGAAGCGGTGGACGCGGGCCGCCTTGTCCTCGACCACCAGCCCGCGCTGGCGGCCCGGGTCCTGCGTCGCGACCCCGGTCGGGCACAGGTCGGTATGGCAGCGCAGCGACTGGACGCAGCCGAGGCTGAACATGAAGGCGCGCGCGGCATTCGACCAGTCGGCGCCGAGCGCGCAATGGACCGCGAGTCCCGCGCCCGAGTGGACCTTGCCCGACGCGGCGAGGCGGATCTCCTCCTTCAATCCGCAACCGACGAGTGCGTTGCGCACGAAGATCAGCCCCTCACGCAGCGGCATGCCGACGCGGTTCGAGAATTCGACCGGCGCCGCGCCGGTGCCGCCTTCGGCGCCGTCGACGACGATGAAATCGAGCCGGATTCCGGTTTCGAGCATCGCCTTCATGACGGCATAGATTTCGTGCGGCTGGCCGACGCACAGCTTGATGCCGACGGGTTTGCCGCCCGACAGCTCGCGCAGCCTCGCGGCCCATTCGACCATTTCGATCGGGGTGGCGAAGGCCGAATGCGCGGCGGGGGAGATGCAGTCCTCCCCCTCCGGCACGCCGCGCGTCGCGGCGATCTCGGCGCTGACCTTGGCGCCGGGCAGCACGCCGCCATGGCCGGGCTTGGCGCCCTGGCTCAGCTTGATCTCGATCATCCTGACCTGATCGTCCTGTGCGCGGTCGCGGAACCGGGCGGGGTCGAAGCGGCCGGTCGCGTCGCGGCAGCCGAAATAGCCGCTGCCCAGTTCCCAGACGATGTCGCCGCCGTGGATGCGATGATAGGGGCTGAAGCCGCCCTCGCCGGTGTCGTGATAGAAGCCGCCCCGGCGGGCACCGAGGTTGAGCGCCTCGATCGCCTTCGCGCCGAGCGAGCCGAAGCTCATCGCCGAAATGTTGAGCAGTGCGGCGTCATAGGGCCGCGAACATTGCGCGGTGCCGACGCGCACCCGCTGCGTCCGGTCGGCGGCGACCACGGGCGCGATGCTGTGGCTCATCCATTCATATTCGTCCGAATAGACGTCGAGTTCGGTGCCAAAGGGATGCGCGTCGAGATCGCCCTTGGCGCGCGCATAGACGATGTCGCGCTCGCTGCGGGTGAAGGGGCGCCCGTCGAACGGGCTTTCGACGACATAGGCATAGAGGAAGGGACGCAGCGCCTCGAACAGCCAGCGGATATGCGCGATCAGCGGATAGTTGCGGCGCAGCGTATGGCGCCGCTGCCCGGCGTCGTACAAGGCGACGACGAGCAGCGGCACCCACAGGATCAATGTCCAGCGCGCCGGCCCCCACCACGCGGCAAGCGCGATCGCGGCGCAAAGGACGGGAAAGGCGATCCAGCGAAGCATCGGACGGCCGCGCGATCAGCCCGCCTGCGCGGCGAGCATCGCGGCCATTTTCTCCCATACCTTGTTGATGGCCTTGAGCGGACGGACCATCACCTTGAAATCCTGTATCTTTCCTTCGTCGTTCCAGCGGATGATGTCGACGCCGTTGATATGGATGCCGTCGAGTTCGCTCGCAAACTCGAGGCAGGCCTGATCGCCGTCGACGATTTCGCGCAGATAGCGGAAATGCTCGCCGCCGAGCACGTGGCTGGCGGCGTGCAGATAGGCGAAAACCTTGTCGCGGCCCTGCTGCGGCGTGTGGACGACCGGCGAATGGAACACCGCATCCTCGGCGAGCAGGTCGCGCAGCGCCTGCGGGTCGCCGCCGCCCGCCATATAGGCGTGCCAGGCGGCGAGCCCCGTAGGACCGCTCATGCCAGGGCCTCGGCGAAAAAGGCGCGGGTGCGCGCGTCGGCCTGCCCGGCGCCCTCGGCGTCGCGGCGATTGCCGCTGGTGGCGGCGAACCCATGGTCGAGACCGGGATAGTCGTGGAGCGTCACCTTGGGATGCGGGTCGAGCGCTTCGTGAATCTTCTGCTGCGCCTCGGGGCCGACGAAATGGTCGGCGGTCGGGATATGCAGCATCAGCGGGTTCGAGATCGCGTGGCTTTCGTTCAGCATCGTGTCGATCATCACGCCATAATAGCCGACCGACGCGTCGATATCGGTGCGCGCGGCTGCCATATAGGCGAGCCGGCCGCCCAGGCAGAAACCGACGCAGCCGACCTTGTCGACGCCCTGGTCGCGCAGCCAGCGGATCGTCGCCTCGATGTCCTTGACCCCGTCGTCGGCGTCATACTGGCCGAAATAGCCGAGCGCCTGCTGAAATTCGGGCTCGACGTCGGGATCGAGTTCGACCCCGGGGGCGAAGCGCCAGAAGATGTCGGGTGCGATGGCGAGATAGCCGAGCGCGGCCCAGTCGTCGACCTTCTGCCGGATGCCGCCGTTGACGCCGAAAATCTCCGGAATCACGATGATGGCGCGCGAGCTTTCGGCGTCGGGGCGCGCGATATAGGCGGGAATCCGGCCCTCGCCGTCGAGCGCGGGGATTTCGGTGTTGGTTGCGGACATGGGAGGTCTCCTGACTCTTGCTTCTTGCCGGTGAAGAGGCGAAGCTAGCGGTCGCGGCAGCGCGGCTCAAGCCAAAGCGCGGCTTTCGGGCGGGAGACACTTTCGGTGGGAGACGGGCGATGAAGTTCAATATCGAGGTGGATTGCACGCCCGAAGAGGCGCGACGCCTGTTCGGGCTCCCCGATCTCGAACCGCTGCACGATATTTATCTGAGCCGTGTCAAGGAGTTGATGGCCAAGGGCATCACCCCCGAAATGGTGCAGGCGATGGTCAAGAGCTGGGTGCCGATGGGCGAATCGGGCCTGGGACTCGTCCAGTCGCTGCTCGGCCAGTTCGGCGGCGGGTTGATGGGGGCTGGCGCGAAGCCCGCGCCTAAGGCCGATCCGGACAAGACGGGCGGGGGACGCAAGAGCTGATCGACCCCGAAGCGAACGACACGATCTTTGCGCTGTCGAGCGGGATGCCGCCGGCGGCCATCGGCGTCGTGCGCCTCAGTGGGCCGCGGGCGGGCGCGGCTCTGGAGGCTCTGGCGGGGCGATTGCCCGCGCCGCGCCGCGCGTCGCTGGCGCTTCTTCGCGACCGCGCGGGCGGCCCGCTCGATCGGGCGCTGATCCTGTGGTTTCCGGGCCCCGCCACCGCGACGGGCGAGGATCTGGCCGAACTGCACCTACACGGCGGGCGCGGGGTGATTGCCGCGGTCGAGGCGGCACTGGCTGCGCTGCCCGGCCTGCGCCGCGCCGAACCGGGCGAATTCACCCGTCGCGCCTTTCTCAACGGCCGGATCGATCTGGCCGAGGCCGAGGGGCTCGCCGATCTGCTCGCCGCCGAGACCGAAAGCCAGCGCGTCCAGGCGCTGGAGATGGCGAGCGGGCACGTGTCGCGCGCGGTCGAGGACTGGCAGGCGCGGCTGCTCGCCCTGATGGCGGGCGCCGAGGCCGAGCTCAACTTCTCGGATGAAGACGATGTCGACGATGGCGATGCGACCGCGCATCGCCTGACCGAAGCGATGGCGACGCTGGCGGCGGACCTGAGTGCGTGGCTTGCCCGTCCGGCGGCGGAGGTGATCGCCGAGGGTCTGTCGGTGGTGATCGCCGGACCGCCCAATGCCGGGAAATCGACGCTTATCAATGCCTTGGCGCAAAGAGAGCTGGCGATCGTGTCGCCGGTGGCGGGCACGACGCGCGACGTGATCGAAACGCCGCTCGCGCTCGACGGCATCGCGATGCGCTTTTCCGATACGGCTGGGCTGCGCGGCGCAGGGGCCGATGCGATCGAGGCGATCGGCATCGACCGTGCGCGTGCCGCGGTCGATGCCGCGGACATTCTGCTATGGCTCGGGCCGCCGAAGGATGCGCCCGATCATCCGCGCTGCATCCTGATTGCGGCGCAGGTGGATTGCTGGCGCGGCGATGCGGCCGCCGAAGCCGATGCGGCGCGTTGCGACGTCGTCCTGTCGGCCGCCACGGGCGAGGGGATGGAGGCGCTTCACCGGCATATCGTCGAAATGGCGCGCACCCTGCTTCCGCGCGAAGGCGAAGCGGCGCTGCGCCAGCGCCAGCGCGCGGCACTTGCCGAAGCGAGGAACTGGCTGACGATCGATACGGCGTCGCGCGAGGCGGGCGACCTCATCCTGCTGGCGGAACGGTTGCGCCTCGCGGCGGCGGCGCTCGACCGCATCACCGGGCGCGCCGGCGTCGAGGAGATGCTCGACACGCTGTTCGGCCGTTTCTGCATCGGCAAATAATGTTCCACGTGGAACAAGAAGCGGAAATGAGACGCCGATGGATTTGAACTTCGCTTTCCGCTAAAAGCCGCGACGATCATGGACAGCAGCAGCAATTTCGATGTCATCGTCGTCGGCGGTGGGCATGCCGGGACTGAGGCCGCCGCCGCCGCGGCGCGGCTCGGCGCGCGGGTGGCACTGGTCAGCTTCGACCCGGCGCTGATCGGCACCATGTCGTGCAACCCGGCGATCGGCGGTCTCGGCAAGGGCCATCTGATGCGCGAGGTCGATGCGCTCGATGGCTGGATGGCGCGCGCCGCCGATGCGGCGGCCATCCATTATCGCATGCTCAACGCCTCGAAGGGGGCGGCGGTGCAGGGGCCGCGCATCCAGGCGGACCGCGCGCGCTATCGCGCTGCGATCCAGAGCTTCCTCGCGGCCGAGGCCGGCATCACCGTCGTTTCGGGCGAAGCGGCGGCGCTGGTTCGGTCGAGCGACGGATCGCGGGTCACAGGGCTCGAACTCGGCGACGGATCGGTGCTCGCCGCGCGGGACGTCGTTCTGGCGACGGGCACTTTTCTCGGCGGGCGCCTGTTTCGCGGCGAGGAGCAGAGCGAAGGCGGTCGTGTCGGCGAAGCGGGCGCGCATCGGCTCGCCGAACAGCTCCGGGGTGCCGGCCTGCCGATGGCGCGACTCAAGACCGGGACGCCGCCGCGACTCGATGGACGGACGATCGATTGGGCTAGGCTCGAAGAACAGCCTTCCGACGATGGCGAATGGACCTGTTCCACGTGGAACAGGGGCCGGACGGTTCCGCAGATATTCTGCGCGATCACCCGGACCAACGCGGCGACGCATCGGATCATCGCCGAGAATCTGCATCGCTCGCCGCTGTTCACCGGCGCGATCGGCGCCAAGGGTCCGCGCTATTGTCCGTCGATCGAGGACAAGATTCACCGCTTTGCCGATCGCGACGGGCACCAGGTGTTTCTGGAGCCCGAGGGGCTCGACACGCCCCTCGTTTATCCGAACGGGGTATCGACATCGCTTCCCGCCGAAATCCAGCTCGCGCTGTTGCGGACGATGGAGGGGCTTGAGCGGGTCGAGATGACCGTGCCGGGCTATGCGGTCGAATATGATCATATCGATCCGCGCGCGCTCGACCGGACGTTGCAGGTCCGCGGCATCGACGGCCTCTATTGCGCCGGCCAGATCAACGGCACGACCGGCTATGAGGAAGCCGCGGCGCAGGGATTGGTTGCCGGCGCCAACGCCGCGCTGGCTGCGCAGGACCGCGACCCGCTGATCCTCGACCGTGCCGAATCCTACATCGGGGTGATGGTCGACGATCTGGTGCTTCAGGGCGTGACCGAACCCTATCGGATGCTGACCGCGCGCGCCGAATACCGGCTCCGGCTGCGCGCCGACAACGCCGCGACGCGCCTGACGCCGAAGGGAATCGATCTGGGGCTGGTGCGCGCGGAAACCGCGCAACTGTTCGAAGCGCGCATGGCGGAGCGTCGGCGCGCCGAACAGCTGCTCGACGAGCCGGTGGCGACGGCGGATTATCACGCGCTCGGAATCGCCATTCCGGGCGATGGCGTCGGCCGCAAGCGAATCGACCTGCTGCGCTTCCCCGGCGTCACGATGGCCACGCTTGGCGATCTGGCGCCCGAACTGGCGGGGATCGATCCGCCAATTCTCGCGGAACTCGCCGAGGACGTGCATTATGCCCCCTATATCGCGCGGCAGGAAAGCGAGCTGCGCGCATTGGCCGCGAACGAGGCGATCCTGCTCGATCCGGCGCTCGATTATGCGGCCATCGGCGGCCTCTCGCGCGAGATGGTCGAGCGGCTGTCGCTGGCACGGCCCGAGACGCTGGGACAGGCGGCGCGCATCGACGGCGTGACGCCGGCGGCGCTCACCGCCATTCTGGTGCACAGTCGCCGCCAGGCCGCGTGAGGAACGAAACGCCATCGCTGCTCGTCGACGGCGAGCAGGCGCGTGCCTGGCTCGACGCGGTTTTTTCTCCATCGGCGCGGCAATGGGAGCGGCTGGAGCGCTTCGCCACGATGCTGGTCGCGGAGAATGACCGGCAGAATCTGATCGCTGCTTCGACGATTCCGTCGCTGTGGGTCCGGCATATCGCCGATAGCGCGCAACTGCTTGCCTTCGATCGCGAGGGGGAAGGCCAGTGGATCGACCTTGGCAGCGGGCCGGGCCTGCCCGGCCTCGTCGTCGCGATTCTCAGCGAGCGGCCGATGTTGCTGGTCGAGTCGCGCAAGCGGCGCTGCGCCTTTCTGCGCGATGTGGCCGAAGCGCTCGATCTGGCGCATGTCGAGGTGGCCGAAGCGCGTCTCGAAGCGGTCGCGACGCGCCCGGCGGCGACGATCAGCGCTCGCGCGTTCGCTCCGCTCGACCGATTGATCGCGCTGTCCACGCGTTTTTCCACCGCAAACACGCGCTGGCTGCTGCCAAAAGGGCGAAATGCGGTTAAGGAACTGGCGTTGCTCCCGTCGGCGTGGCAGAGAATGTTCCACGTGGAACAGAGCCTGACCGATGCCGACAGCCGAATATTGGTCGGCGCCGGAGCAATCGGCGCAAGACAGCGAGGGAAGCGATGATCCGGATCGCCGTGGCGAACCAGAAGGGTGGGGTCGGCAAGACGACGACCGCGATCAACCTCGCGACCGCGTTGGCGGCGACTGGCTGGCGCACGCTCATCATCGACCTCGATCCGCAGGGCAATGCGTCGACCGGGCTGGGGATCAGTCAGGCGCAACGCGAATGCTCGAGCTACGAACTGCTGCGCGGCGACGCGGCGCTGGCCGAATGCGCGGTGCGCACCGCGGTGCCGCGGCTCGACATCGTTCCCGCGACGGTCGATCTGTCGGGGGCCGAGATCGAGCTGATCGAATTTGGCGACCGGCTGCATCGCTTGCAGCAGGCGCTGTCGAGCGCCGAGGCCGGGCAATGGGACATCTGTCTGATCGACTGTCCGCCGTCGCTCGGCATGCTGACGCTCAACGCGCTGATCGCCGCCGAGTCGCTGATCGTGCCGCTGCAATGCGAATTCTTCGCGCTCGAGGGGCTGAGCCAGCTGCTCACCACGGTCGAGCGCGTGCGCGGGCGGTTCAATCCGCAACTCTCGATCATCGGCGTCGCGCTGACCATGTTCGACCGGCGCAACCGGCTGACCGATCAGGTGTCGGACGATGTCCGCGAATGTCTGGGCCCCGTGGTGTTCGAAACCGTCATCCCTCGCAATGTGCGCCTGTCGGAGGCGCCGAGCCACGGGCTCCCGGCGCTGATCTACGATCATCGCTGCGCGGGTTCGGCCGCCTATATCGCGCTGGCGCGCGAGCTGATCGACCGCCTTCCCAACATTCGCAAGGCCGCTTAAATGACGGAAAAGAAAGAGGAAACCGGACAGGTCCCGGCGCGCAAGCGGCCCTCGGGGCTGGGGCGCGGGCTGAATGCGCTGTTCGGCGATGCTGCGGTCGAAGCGCCGGTGCTCGCGGCGCCCGGCGCGGCGGCGCGGGCGGCGCCGATGTCGGGCGACGCGGTCCAGCAGATCCCGGTGGGCTCGATTCGCCCGCTTCCGGGCCAGCCGCGGCGGCATTTCGACGAGGCGGCGATCGTCGAGCTTGCCGAATCGATCGCCGCGCGCGGCCTGCTCCAGCCGATCATCGTGCGGCGGGCGCCCGATGGGCAGGGGTATCAGCTCGTCGCGGGCGAACGGCGCTGGCGTGCGGCGCAGCGCGCCGGCCTGCATCAGATACCGGCGCTGGTGCGCGACCTCGACGATGCCGCGACCTACGAGATCGCGCTCGTCGAGAATATCCAGCGGCAGGACCTCAACGCGATCGAAGAGGCGAGCGCCTACCGCAAGCTGATCGAGGATTTCGGGCACAGCCAGGACGCGCTCGCGAAGCTGGTCGGCAAGTCGCGCAGCCATGTCGCGAATCTGATGCGGCTGCTCGATCTGCCCGCGGCGGTGCAGGATTTGGTCGGCGGCGGCGCGCTGTCGATGGGGCACGCGCGCGCGCTGATCGGCGCGGACAATGCCGAGGGCATCGCGCGCAAGGTGGTGAAGGACGGCCTGTCGGTACGCGCGGTCGAGGCGCTGGTGCGCGAGGCGAAGGGCGGCGGGCGCAAGGCGCCGCTCGAATATAAGAGCATGGATGGCGCGCGCGATCCGGACATCGTCGCGGTCGAACGGCATCTGTCCGAACTGCTCGGCATCGGCGTGGCGATCCATTATGCGGGGGGCGGCAAGGGCGCGCTGACGCTGAAATTCGCGTCGCTCGACCAGCTCGACATGATCTGCCAGCGCCTGTCGGGCGAGGCGATCTGAAGGCGCGTCCGCCGGAACTTCCGGATTATCCGCCCGGCGGGTCGATCCAGCGTTCGTCCCATTTGCGCCCGATCTCGTTGGGAACGGGCTTCATGCCGGTCGGATAGGCTTCGATCGGGTCCTGATCGGGCGCGACCGGCGGTTTCGGGGCGCGCAGGATTCCAGCCCTGGTCAGATGATAGACATAGGCCTTTTCATGATCGGTGACGGGCGTCTCCTTGCCCCAGGCGACGTCCTGGAACTGGCGCTGAGCGGCGCTTTTCGGGCGCCTTTCGCGCTTTCGCAGCGCGTCGTAGAAGCGCAGATACCGGCTCAGCAGCCGTTCGTAGAGAGCGATTTCCTCCTGCGAAGGCACGGTCGGAATTCCCGCATCGCGCGGCTTCCGCGGTTCGAGTCGCGGAAAACCGCCATGGATCGACACCGTCGCACTTATCATATCCGGCCGGCCGGGTGAACGGTGCAGCGCCGCGGCGCAACGCGTTTGCTGCCAATCCCTTCCGCACCGTTAACCATGGTCGTTGAGCAAAGCCTGAACGGGTGATCCGCTAAAGGGGGCGGCGAATGGGGTGGGATTTCCATTCGACTATCGACTGTTCAAGGGACCAAATCATATGCGCACCATTGGAATGAAGCGCGCCCTCGCCGGCGTCGCTATTGCTGCCCTCGCGATGAACGCCCAGGCGGCGCAGGCCGCTTCGGCCACGGGACAGGCCAAGGCCAAGATCCTTCGCCAGATCCAGCTCACCGCCGGCAGCCCGCTCGACTTCGGGACGATCATCAGCGGTTCGACCGCCTCGACCGTCGCGATGACGACCGCGGGGACGCGGACCTGCGGTTCGGGGCTGTCCTGCCCGGGCACCGGCACCGCCGGCAGCTTCGACATTCAGGGCACGAACGGCGCCGTCGTGACGGTATCGGGCGATTCGAGCGTGACGCTCAACGGCTCGATCAGCGGCACGATGACCGCGGCGCTCACCTATTCGGCGAACACGGTCACGCTCGGCGCGAGCGGCGGCAACTTCCAGGTCGGCGGCACGCTGAACGTCGGCGCCAACCAGGCGTCGGGCGACTATGCCGGCACCTATAATGTGACCGTCAACTACCAGTAACGGCGTCTGCAGGCGGCCCCCAGCGGCCGCCGATCCGAAGGGCCGCGTGGGGCATCAGCCTCGCGTGGCCCTTTCCGCATGCGCCGAACCCGCGCCCGTGCCCGGCCGTCATGGTTAGCGAAATATCAACCATCGTGGCGCAAAGCCGGATGCGACCAGACGGTGCGGTGGGGACTGCGCCGGACAACGATTGTGGGGATCGTATCCATGCTGCGCCTTTTCGGGCCATTCCTGTGCCTTTTCATGGCGGCCTTCGCGCTGCCCGCGACGCCCGCTCTTGCGGCGGGCGACCTGCTCGTCGCACCGACGCGGCTCATCCTCGACGGCTCGCGCGGGGCCGAGGTCGTGCTCAACAATATCGGCAGCGAGCCCGCGACCTATCGCATCAGCCTCGAGGTCAAGCGAATGGCCGCCGACGGCGGACTCGACGAGATCGCCGAGGCGGAAGCGACGCCGGCGGAAAAGGCCGCGCTCGCGATGATCGCCTTCAGCCCGCGCCGCGTTGTCCTGCCGCCGAACCAGCCGCAGGTCATCCGCGTCGGCGTCCGCGTGCCCGAGGGCACGCCGCCCGGCGAATATCGTGCGCACATGCTGTTCCGCGCCGTGCCCGAAAGCGTCGCCGCGACCGCGCCGAAGGCGGCGGGCGAAAGCGTGTCGATCGCGATCACGCCGATCTACGGCATCACCATTCCGGTGATCGTCCGCATCGGCGATCTGGAGGCATCGGCGACCATCGGCGATGCCCGGATCGGCGAGACCCGCGACGGTCCCGCGTTCGAATTCGATCTGACGCGCTCGGGCACGCGGTCGGTCTATGGCGACATCGAGGTGACCCGGCGAGGCGAACCGCAGCCGCTGCTCGTCGCGCGCGGAATCGCCGTCTATCCCGAGGTCGATGCGCGCACCGTGTCGCTGCGCATCCCGCCCGACCTCGCGGCGCAGCTTCGGGGCTCGGTGCATATCCGCTACACCGAGGATCGCGAGATCGGCGGCGCGACGATCGACGCGGCCGACCGGGTGGTGCGATAGGGCGGACCGGCCGCCGGTTCGGCGGATCGAGCCATGTTCACGCGCGCCCTGACGCGATGGCGGCCGGCGATCCTCGCGCTGCTCGCGCTGGTCGGATGCACGCCCGCCGCGGCGCGTGCCGCCGAAGACGGCGGGGTCGCGGCCGTGTCCGACGGCTGGGTGCCGAACGAGGACGACAGCTGGCTGTTCGACCTGCGCTCGGGCGCCTACAGGCTCGGCGGCGGCGTGCGCGGTTATCAGACGCCACAGGGGATCTGCGTCGATCTCGGCGACATGGTGCTCGCGCTCGACCTGTCGCTGCGTATCGATCGCAAGTTGCGCCGCGCAACCGGCTGGGTGTTCGACGAGCGGCGCACGCTGACCATCGACCGCGAGGCGGGGGAGGTGCGCGCGGGCAGCCAGCGCCTGCGGATCGCTCCGGGTGCGATCCGCGACACCGCGGCAGGGTGGTGCGTCGATCTGGAGAGCCTCGACACCTGGCTCGGCCTGCCGATCGCCGCCGACCTGTCGAACGCGGTGCTGCGCATCGACGCCGCGGAAAAGCTGCCGTTCCAGCTCGCCGCCGAGCGGCGCGCCCGCGCGGCCGCGCTCCGGCCGCAAGTGTCGTTCGATCTCGCGAGCCTGCCGCAGGCGCGCCGCCCGTACCGCGCATGGACCCCGCCGTCGGTCGATGTCGTCGCCTCGGCCGGTGCCGTCGCCGACCGGCGGGGCGGCTCGCACGTCCAGGCGCGCTACGAGGTTTTCGCCGCTGTCGAGGCGCTCGGGCACAGCGTCGATGCGCGCCTGTCGTCGGACAATCGCGGCGTTCCCGACAGCCTCCGCCTGCGCCTCTATCGCACCGATCCGGAGGGGCGGTTGCTCGGACCGCTCCGGGCGACCCATTATGCGGTTGGCGACGTCGGGCTCCTGTCGACCGGACTCGTCGCGCAATCGGCGCCGGGGCGCGGTGCGGTGATCACCAATCGTCCGGTCGAGCGTCCCGACAGCTTCGACCGGACCGATTTTCGCGGCGATCTGCCGGCCGGATGGGATGCGGAGCTCTACCGCAACGGCCAGCTGCTCGCCTTTGCGACCCCCGGTGCGGACGGCCGCTACGAATTCCTCGATATACCGCTGCAATATGGCTCGAATCGCTTCGAGATCATATTGTACGGCCCGCAGGGCCAGATTCGGCGTGAGATCAAGCAGTTGCAGGTCGGCATCGACTCGATTCCGCCGCGGCGGACCTGGTATTGGGCGGGGATTGCGCAGGAAAACGCCGACCTCGTCGAATTCGGCGGACATCATGCGACCTTTCGCCGCGGCTGGCGTGGCACGCTGGGGCTCGAGCGCGGCCTCGACGCGCGCACCTCGGTCGCCGCCTATGCACACAGTCTGATGATCGAGAATGTCCGACGGACCTATGGCGAGGTCGCGCTGCGCCGCGCGATCGGCCCGACGCTGGTCGAGGTCGCGGGCGCCTATGCCGGGGATGGCGGATCGGCGGCGCGCGCCAGCTGGCTCGCCGCCTTCGGCGAAACCTATGTGCGCGCGGATGCGATGCGCGGGTGGGGCGGTTTCGTCTCGGATCGGTTCGCCGGGTCCGTCAGGGGCCTGTACCAGCTCTCGCTCGACCAGGCGGTGGCGCTGGGGCGGACGGTGCTGCCCCTCCACGTCGATGCGCGGCAGGTCGACCGCTGGACGGGCGTCTCGAGTCTCGAGGCGACCGCGCGCGTCTCGGCCAATCTGCGCGCGATCAGCCTGACCGGCCAACTCGACTGGGTCCGCAGCCATAACCCCTTCGGCACGGACCCGCCCGACAATCTCGGCGCGACCCTGCTCGCCAACGCCCGGATCGGGCGCATCCGCCTGCGCGGCGAGGCGCGCGTGGCGCTGGCGGGCGACAACGACGCCGCGCGCATGGCGCTGATCGGCGAGTGGGCGGGCAAGGGCGATGCCGAGTGGCGGGGCGAGTTCGGCTATGATCGCGGCTACGACCGGGTGCGGGCCGGGATCGGTTACACGCGGCGCTTCCGGCGTTTCCAGCTTTCGGGGTTCGGCGAGGTGGCGAGCGACGGGTCGGTGGCGGCGTCGCTGTCGCTCGCTTTCAGCTTCGGTCCGAAACCGGACGGCGGCTGGCGGCTGTCGAGCGAAAAGCTGGCGAGCCGCGGGCAGGTGCTCGCCGATATCTTCCTCGACGACAATGGCGACGGGGTGCGCCAGCCGGGCGAGAGCGCGATGGCCGGCGTGCCGCTGACCGCGGGCCGGGTCCACGCCGATGCCGCGACCGACGCGGCGGGGCAGGCGATGATCGACGGGCTCGAACCCTTCCGTCCGGTGATGATCGGGATCGATGCCGGCAGCCTGCCCGACCCCTATGTCCAGTCGGCGCTGCCCGGCATCGTCGTGACGCCGCGTCCCGGCGTTGCCACGCGCGTCACGCTGCCGATGGTCGCGGCGGGGGAGATCGAAGGCATGGCGCTGCGCGACGGCGGCCAGGCGATCGAGGGGCTGGGCCTCGAACTGATCGATGCCGAAGGGCGCGTGCGCGCGACGACGCTCAGCGAGTTCGACGGCTATTTCCTGTTCGAAGGGGTTCCCTATGGCCGCTACACGGTCCGGCTCGATCGGACATCGGCCGCCGCGCTGCGTCTCGACCCCGGTTTTGCGATTTTCGCCTCCCCTGACAGGGCGGCCCCGCGCGTGCGGCTCGGCCCATTGGCGCTGAAGCTGCTGCCTCGCGCATTGGCAGGGCCCGGCGCGGCCGCGCCGGACGGCGAGGCCAGCGACGGATCGCCCTGATCATCTGAATTTGAAGTTCGCCACATCGATTTCGTCATCGCGGGCTTGACCCGGGCTTCCGCTTTTCTTCCGTCCGTACACGAAAGGAAGCGGGGACCTCGGGGCAGGCCCGGGATGACGATGACGCCATCGGTGGGCTCTCCACCGCCCGCCCGCCTGGCCCGGATCAGCAGCGGCTGTTGCGATCGATCTCGCGACCGAGAAGCGCACCGCCGGCCGCGCCGATGATCGTACCGGGCGTGCGGTCGCCATAGCGGTCGATCTCGCGTCCCAGCAGCGCGCCGGCGGCGCCCCCGATGATCAGCCCCGTCGTTCCTCCGCTGCGGCAGTGATGGCGGGAACGGTAATATCGGCGGTCGCGATAATGATCGCGCCTATAATCGCGGCGATAGTCGCGCCGGTAATCGCGGTAGCGATCATTGTCGCGATGTCCGTAATAGCCGCTCCGGTGGTGGCGGTCGCGCGCGTCGGCGTCGGTCGGCACGGCGGTCGCGGCGCTCGCGCCGATCAGCGCCGCCAGGGCGAATTTCTTCATCCAGAACATGGTCGTCCTTTCCTGTCGGTCCCCGCGGGACAGATTGGAACCGCGATGCTGGCGCCTGGCTGAACCCGCCGGCACCATGCGGCCGATCGCGTCTCGCTTCGTCGTCCGGCCAGCGCATTTCGTCGCGTTCGACCGCCGAGGAGGCTCTTTATCGATGGGGCAGACCCATGCCTATGGAATGCGGATATCGGCGTGGTTTCTCTTTTGCGTCACCCTGAACCTGTTTGGCGATTGTTTCCGGCAAGGAACTGTTCCCCGGCGAAAGCCGGGGTCCAGATGGCACAGCGCCGCTTCGCATGGACCCCGGCTTTCGCCGGGGAACAGGCTTCAACTGCTTGAGGGGTACCAACCCGTTTCACGGGCATAGGGTAGCCACGCCCCAAATCCTACCGTCCCGTTAACCAGTTTTTAGGGCCGCTGCGCCACAGCGGTGGGTGAACATGGGCTGCGTGGGGAATTTCGATGCTTGACAATCAGAACGGGCCGACTAGCGCCGACGTCGCGATCATCGGCGCCGGGCCGGCGGGATTGACCGCCGCCTATCTGCTCACGAAGCAGGGCTATCGGGTGACGGTGATCGAGAAGGACCCCGTCTATGTCGGCGGGATCAGCCGCACCGTCGAGCATGACGGCTTTCGCTTCGATATCGGCGGGCATCGCTTCTTTTCGAAAGCCCAGGAGGTCGTCGACCTGTGGAACGAGATTCTGCCCGACGATTTCATCCAGCGCCCGCGGATGAGCCGCATCTATTACGAGGGCCGCTATTATTCCTACCCGCTGCGCGCTTTCGAGGCGTTGTTCAACCTCGGCATCGTCCGCTCGGCGCTGTGCATGGCGAGCTATGCGAAGGCGAAGCTCTTGCCCAACCGCACCGTGCGCAGCTTCGAAGACTGGACGGTGAACCAGTTCGGGCACAAGCTCTATTCGATCTTCTTCAAGACCTATACCGAAAAGGTGTGGGGGATGCCGTGCGACGAGATGTCGGCCGACTGGGCGGCGCAGCGCATCAAGGGGCTCAGCCTCGGTGCCGCGGTGCTCGACGGACTCAAGCGCAGCCTTGGCCTCAGCAAGGCGCCCAATGACGGCATGGCGGCCAAGACCCTGCTCGAAACCTTCCGCTATCCGCGCCTCGGCCCCGGCATGATGTGGGAAGCGGCGCGCGACAAGGTGATGGCCGGCGGCAACCATGTGCTGATGGGCCACGGCCTCAAACAGCTTTCCCAGGACCAGAAGACCGGCCGCTGGCGCTTGACCGCGACCGGTCCCGACGGCGATGTGGTGATCGACGCCAATCATGTGATCAGTTCGGCGCCGCTGCGCGAACTCGCGGCGCGTCTCCATCCGCTTCCGGCCGCCGCGCTGACCGCGGCGCCCAGCCTCAAATATCGCGACTTCCTGACCGTCGCGCTGAAAATCCGGTCGAAGGACCTGTTTCCCGACAACTGGATCTATATCCACGACAGCAAGGTCAGGGTGGGCCGGGTCCAGAACTTCCGCAGCTGGTCGCCCGAGATGGTGCCGGATCCCGACCTTGCCTGCGTCGGCCTCGAATATTTCTGCTTCGAGGGCGACGGGCTGTGGTCGTCGAGCGACGCCGATCTCGTCCGCCTCGCGACCGACGAGATGGCGATCCTCGGCCTGTGCAGGGCGGAGGATGTCGTCGGCGGGGTCGTGGTGCGGCAGGAAAAGGCCTATCCGGTCTATGACGATGATTATGCCGCGCATGTCGCGGCGCTGCGCACCGAGCTGGAGGCGCGCTATCCGACGCTGCACATGGTCGGGCGCAACGGCATGCACCGCTACAACAACCAGGATCATGCGATGATGACCGCGATGCTGACGGTGCGCAACATCGCCGCCGGCGCGCGCGTCTACGACATCTGGGGCGTCAACGAGGACGCCGAATATCACGAGAGCGGCGCCGAGGGCGAAGGCGCGGCCCTGGCCTCGGTCCGTGCCGTGCCGGTCCGCGCCGCGCGGGCGGCCTGACGCCATGATGGCGATGCCCCTTCTTCCCGTGGCGCAGCGGCTGATGAAGGCGACTTTTCTGCGCTATATCGGCGCCAGCGCGATTGCGCTGGCAGGCGATATGGGGCTGTTCATGCTGTTCGTGGCGGCGGGCTGGCTGCCCGCGGCGGCTGCGGCGACAAGCTATGCCGCGGGGATTGTCATTCACTGGCTGACCAGCTCGCGCCTCGTCTTCGTAGAGGGTGCCCGAACCGAAGGCATGAAGCGTGTCCGGCAAAAGGGTCTGTTCCTCGGCTCGGCCTTCGTTGGGCTGGGGCTGACCGTGGCGATTGTCTGGGCCGGTGACATGGGGGGCATCGATCCGATGCTGTCGAAACTGATTGCTGTCGGCCTCTCCTTTGTCGTGACCTATATCCTGCGCAAGACGCTCGTCTTCGCGGCGGCCTGACGAAATGATGCCCAGAGCGCCGCGCGTGCCCGTCGCCGACCGGATCGCAGTGCTGTTGTGGCTCGCGGTCGTGGCCGTCAGCCTTGCCATCTATCGCGACAGCATCGCCACGCTCGACCTGCGCGACGCCGACGATTATCTGCGACTGGCGCAAGTCCGCGACCTGATGGCGGGGCAGAGCTGGTTTGACATCACCCAGTATCGGATCAACCCCGCAGATGGCGGCGGGATGATGCATTGGTCGCGTTTCATCGACGTGCAGATCGCGGCGCTGATCTGGCTGTTCGGGCTGTTTCTTTCCCCGGAGGCGGCGGAACGATGGGCGGTGGCGCTCTATCCACCCCTGCTGGTCCTGCCGCTGTTGCTGCTGATGCGGCGCGTCCTGGACCGTCTGGGCGACCGGTGGCAGATGATCGCCGGTCTGTTCCTGACGGCGACTGGAGTCACTTTCCTCCATTATTTTGCTCCGTTACGCATCGACCATCACAATTGGCAACTGGTGCTTTCGGTCGCGATGTTGTGGTTGGCGCTGGGCGAACCTACCTTTCGGCGCGGGCTGGCGGCGGCGCTAGTGATGGCTGCGCATGTCGAGATTTCCCTCGAGGGCTTTCCCTATCTTGCGATCTTCGGCGCGCTGTTCTCGCTCGAATGGCTGCGCAATCCGGCGGCAGAGCGGCGGCTTGAGGGGCTGGCAGCGGGGCTGATCGTCTTTCCGGCATTGTGGTTGCTGATCTTTCGCGGTCGGGATTCGTTTCGTGCTGTCCACTGCGATTCCTTCTCGCTGCCCTATGCGACCGGAGTGGCCGCGGCGGCACTGGTGCTGCTCGTCGGCTTCCGACTGCCCGGCTTCACTCGATGCTGGCAGCGCCGCGCCCTGCTGCTCGCAATCGCGGGTGCGGCGGGGGCGGGCGCTTTCCTGATATTCGGCCGGCCGTGTCTCGACGGGCCGTTCGGTGATCTCGAACCGCTGGTGCGATCCTATTGGTACGACATGGTGATGGAGGGGCGGCCGATCTGGCGGCAAAGGGGCGGCGTAGCCGCGTTTTTCCTGACGCCGACATTGGTCGGAATAGGCGCCGCCTTCTGGGCGTGGCGGCGCGCGCGCGATACGCAACGCGCCGCCGACTGGCACCGCATGCTGTTCGTGCTGCCTTGCAGCGCTGTTCTGTCGCTGCTGGTGCTGCGCACCAGCGCCGCGGCGCACGCCTATCTGATCCCGGTCTTTGCTGCGATGGGAGTCGCGCTATGGGACTGGAGCCGCGCGCGCCGCTCTGCGCTCGCCCGCGTGGGGGGCGCGATGGTTGCGCTGACCGCGATCCCGGCTGTTGATGTGATGCTGGTCGATAAGGCGTTGGGAGCGATTTCTCCCGAAAATGCAGCGATTCTCAACGCGGACAAGGCAACGGAAGCCGAAAAAGGCTGCCCTTCGTCCTCTGCCCTCGCCGCATTCGCGCGGGAACCGGCGGCGCTGGCCTTCGCACCGCTCGACATAGGGCCATCGATCCTGGTGGGAACGCCGCACAGCGTCGTTGCGACAGGCCACCACCGCAACCATGTCGCGATGAATCGCGTGATCACCGCCTTTCTGTCCGATCCTGCGGCAGCACGGCCAATCGTCCAGGACAGTGGCGCACGTTGGCTCGTTCTCTGCACGCGGTTGCCTGAAATCAGGAATTTCGCGCGGGGGATGCCGCGGAGTCTTGCGGCGCGGCTCGCGCGCGGAGAAGATATTCCCTGGCTGACCTATGAGGCGGGGCTGTCCCACAGCACGTTCCGCGTCTACCGCATTCTGCGCTGACGCCCCGACGAAGCGAAGCGGAACGCCCCTCGCCCCTCAGTAGCGTTCGAGTTCGACCTGCATGTGGCGATAGCCGTGGACGAAGCAGGCATTCACCCGCTCGGGCTCGGCCAGCACGTTGACGCGCAGGCGCCGCTTCTGCATCTCGGAGATCAGCGCAGTGAGCTGAAGTTCGGCGACGCGGGCGCCGACGCAGCGGTGGATGCCGTAACCGAAGGCCAGGTGGCGGCGCGCATTCTCGCGATCGACGATGATTCTGTCGCCGTCGGGAAAGACGCTCTCGTCGCGATTCGCCGAGGCGTACCAGAGCGCGATCTTGTCGCGCTTGCGGATCTGGTGTCCGAACAGTTCGGTATCCTCGGTCGCGGTGCGGCGCATGTGCGCGAGCGGGGTCTGCCAGCGCAGGATTTCGTGCATCGCATTGACCGCGAGATCGGGGTCGTGATTCGCCTCGAGCTTCGCGCGTTCCTCGGGGAACTGGTGCAGGCCATAGGCATAGGCCGACATCGAATTGCGCGTCGTATCGTTGCCGCCGACGATGAGCAGGATCAGGTTGCCCATGAATTCCTCGTGGCTCATGTGGCTCATCGCGTCGGACTGGAGCATGATCGAGATCAGGTCGTGTTGCCCCGGATTCTGTGCCTTGCGGTCCCACAGCTCCTTGAAGGCGGCGCCCATTTCATAGGCGATGGCGAGCCGCTGCTGCCGTTCCTCGGCGGTGTTGAAGCTTTCGATGTCGCCCAGCGCGTCGGACCAGGCGGTCAGCTTGTGGCGTTCCTCCCACGGGAAATCGAAGAGGATCGCGAGCATCTGCGTCGTCAGTTCGATCGACAGCTTCTCGACCCAGTCGAACGGCTCGCCGACCGGAAGCGAATCGAGCACGTCGCTGGTGCGCTTCAGCGTATCGGCGCGCATGCGCTCGGTTTCCGAGGGGCCGAAGGCCGGGGCGACGGTGCGGCGCTGCGCGGTATGCTGCGGCGGGTCCATCGCGATGAACATCGGCATCGGGACCTCGCCCTCCTGCAGATGCTCGACGCCGTCGCCCGCGACGGTGATGCCGCCATATTCCCACGAGGAGGAGAATATCTTGGGCAGCGCCTCGACATGCTGGATCGGCTTGTAGGTCGTCACCGACCAATAGGGGCCGAACTTCGAATCCTCGCAATAATGGATCGGCGATTCGGCGCGCAGGCGCCGCATCGGTTCCTGCCAGCGATCCTCGCGCCACAATTCGGCGCGGGAGACGTCGAGCGGATTCACGGTTTCGGGGGCTTCGCGGATCACGGTGGCCATGGGGGCAGCTCCTCTCGCGGCCGTCTTCGCGCGGCCGATCGGGTTGCAGAATGCCACTGTTTACAGCTTTGTCAACGACCCTGGGGGAAAGACCCTAGTTACCTGAATCTGACGTTTGCCCCATCGATTCCGTCATCCCGGGCTTGACCCGGGATCCCGCTTCCTTTCGCGCACGGACGGAGGAAAAGCGGGACCCCGGGTCAAGCCCGGGGGGACGATGAGGACAAAACTTTGAGTCCACCATATCGGGGTCTGTGGGGGTTCGGGTGCTTGCGGACGCATAGGGGCGTGTCCCCGCGAAGGCGGGGACCCAGTGCGGTGGAACGCAAACCCTGATTTCATACGCTCTGGGCTCCCGCCTTCGCGGGAGCACGTGGTTTTGTTTTGCGAAAAAAACTGAATCTCCACCGGCCATAGAGCATTATATCTGAACCGTTTGCCCCCCGCTTTCGCGGGGGCAGGCTCTGAGCTTGTCGAAGCCTGTCCTGAGCGCCTGCAAGGCAGTCGAAGGGGGCCGTTCTTTCTTTCGCGGACGCAAGAAGAAGGACGGTGCTTCCCCCGGACTCGATCCGGGGTCAGCACGAACGGCTGAGAGGGTGTGTCAGATTTCACGCACGTCGCGCTAAAGTCACCGCAGCCGGCGCTTCCAGAATCGCCAGTCGCCGCGCCCGCTGAGCACCCCCGAACGGAAGAGGCGCACCGAAAGATAGACGACGAGCGCGACCCACAGCGCCTGCCAGCCGAGCGCGAGCAGGTGGATGCCGCGCGCCTCGTCGGTCGCCGCCCGCGCCGCCATCGCCAGCGGCGAGGAGAAGGGGAATATCTGCGCGAAGGTCGCGAGGCCGCTGCCCGGCGCGCTGGCCCCGGCCGACGACAGGCTGAACATCGCGACCTGGAAGATGGTGATCGGCAGGCTGAGCATCTGGATTTCGCGCACCGTGCCCGCCTGCGAGCCGATCCCCAGGAACACCGCGCCGAGCAGCAGGAAGGCCATGACGAAATAGGCGAAGCCGATGGCGAGGAAGAAGGGCCAGCCGGTCGCCGGCGCGGTCGCCAGCGCCGGAACGGGCGCCGCGCCGGCGGCGGAGAGCGCCGCGGGGTCGAGCCCGGCCGCATAGATCAGCCCGGCCACCACCGCGATCGCCAGCCAGAAGGCGATGAAGAGGATCGCGACCCCCAGCATGCCGAGCAGCTTGCCGAGAAACACGCCTTCGAGCGGCACTGCGGCGGCGAGGATCTCGATCACCTTGTTGCCCTTTTCCTCGGCCAGCGAACTCACCGTCTGTCCGGCGAGCAGCAGGGTCAGGAGGAAGATCACGAACACTGCGGCAAAGCCGATCGATTGCTGCAGCGCGACGCTGGTGCCGCCGCTGGCGAGCGCCTCGAAACGCGGCGTGACGGGCGGCGGCGGGCCCGCCGCGCGGCTGTGCAGTGCCTCGCCGGCGAGCAGCGCCAGATAACGGCCGGCGCTGCCGCCCGCCTCGCGCTCGACGATATGCGGGGCGGCAAGTGCGCCGATCATCACCGCATAGGTATCGCTGCCCTTTTCATGGGCGATCGCGACCGGGTCGGCGTTCGCGGGCGTGGCGGCGCGCAGTTCGAGCGTCGCCGGCGGGCGCGGCATCGCGGCGCGCAGGCGCGCATCGGCGGCGCGCAGCGCTTCGAGATCGGCGGCATCCGCCACCGCGACGATGCGGCCGGTGCCGCGCGCGCTGTCGGCAAGCTGCGACGCGCCCATGCCCCCCGCCAGCCCCATGCCGAGCATGAACAGCGGCGCGAGCAGGAAGAGCAGGAAGGTCGGCGTCGCGACGATCGCCAGAAAGTCGCGCCGCGCAACGACGGTCATCGTGCGAAGGAAGGGGGTCATGCGGCGGCCTCCTCGATCGCCGCATCCTCCGCGTCGGCGTGAAAGCCGGCATCGACCTGGCGGACGATGTGGACAAAGGCGTCGTGCAGCGCCGGGCGGCTGATCGACAGGCCGGTCACCCCGAACCCGCTCGCGGTGATGCGGGCGAGCAGCGGTTCGACGTCGGCATCGCCGATCGCAAAATGCCACGCATCGCCGTGCGGTTCGGCGGCGGCGGGGAGCAGCGCGCGAATCGCCGATGCCTCGGCCGCGACGCGCGGGGTGTAGCGCACCTGCATCGGCAGCAGCGCGCGCGCATCGTCAACGCTGCCCTCGAAGCGCCGCTGCGCGCGCGCGATGATCGCGATCCGGTCGCACAGCCGCTCGGCATGCGCCATCACATGGGTGGAAAAGAGGATCGTCGCGCCGCGCTCCCGCTCGCGCCGCACCAGCGCTTCGAGTCGCTCCTGGTTGACCGGGTCGAGACCGGAGAAAGGCTCGTCGAGCACGATCAGGTCGGGCGCATGGACGATCGAGCCGATGAGCTGGACCATCTGCGCCATGCCCTTCGACATCTTGCGGATCTTTTCGTCGATCACGCGTTCGAGGCCGAGTTCGGCCATGAAGGCGGCGGCGCGGCGGCGCCCTTCGGACCAGTCGAGCCCGCGCAGCGCGCCCATGAAGGCGATGGCTTCGCGCGCCTTCATGCCCGGATAGAGCCCGCGCTCCTCGGGCAGGTAGCCGATGCGGTGGCGCACCGATTGCGGCGTGTGGCCGCCGAGCAGCCGGCTGACCCCGGCATCGGGATCGATGATGCCCAGCATCATCCGCAGGCTGGTCGTCTTGCCCGCGCCATTGGGGCCGAGCACGCCGTAGATGCTGCCCGCCGGCACCGCGAGATCGACTCCGTCGACGGCCTTGAACGCGCCGAAATATTTGGTGAGGCCGGTCGCCTCGACGCTGCAATCGCTCAAAATCCGGTCCCCGATCCCAATGCCGCGACACTATGGCATGGCGCGTCGGCTGTCGTATAGGGCCGCAATGGTTTCAGACGCCTTGCCAACGCCCGAAGGACGGCTCGAAGACCGGCTCGAAGCGGTCGCGCGCGCGCACGGCTTCGCGGCGTTCGGCATCGCCGACGCCGGGGCGGCGCCGCAGACCGCCGCGCGGCTGAACGCCTGGCTGGCCGACGGATGCCATGGCGACATGATCTGGATGGAGGGGCGCGCCGCCCAGCGTGGGTCGCCGCGCGGCCTGTGGCCCGAGGTGCGGTCGGTGATCGCGCTCGGGATGAACTATGCCCCCGCCGCCGATCCGCTGGCGCTGGCGGCGCATCCCGATCGCGGGCGCATCTCGGTCTATGCGCAGGGCACCGACTATCATGACGTCGTGAAAAAGGCGCTGAAGGCGGTCGCGCGCTGGCTGGTCGCCGAGGTGCCGGGGGCCGAGGTCAAGGTGTTCGTCGACACCGCGCCGGTGATGGAAAAACCGCTCGCCGCCGCGGCCGGGCTCGGCTGGCAGGGCAAGCACAGCAATCTGGTCAGCCGTGACCATGGCAGCTGGCTGTTCCTCGGCGCCATCTATACGACGCTGGCGCTCGTGCCCGGCGCGCCGGGGCGCGACCGCTGCGGGCGCTGCCGCGCCTGCCAGGACGCCTGTCCGACGCAGGCCTTTCCGGCACCCTATCGCGTCGATGCGCGGCGCTGCATCTCCTATCTCACGATCGAGCATGCCGGGCCGATCCCGGTCGCGCTGCGGCGGGCGATCGGCAACCGCGTCTATGGCTGCGACGATTGCCTCGCGGTGTGCCCGTGGAACAAGTTCGCGGACACCGCGCACCGCCACCGCGCCTTCCTGCCGCGCGCCGAGCTGGCGGCGCCGTCGCTCGCCGACCTGCTCGCGCTCGACGATGCGGGGTTCCGGCAGGTGTTCGCGGGATCGCCGATCAAGCGCATCGGGCGCGACCGCATGGTGCGCAACGCCGCGATCGCGGCGGGCAACAGCGGCGACCCGCGCTTTCGCCCGCGCCTGACCGAACTGACCGGCGATGCCTCGCCCGTGGTTGCCGAGGCGGCGGCGTGGGCGCTCGCGGCGCTGGCGTCGTGACGTCGCACCGGCGTGTTGGCAAGTCGGGCGGAACCGCCTGACGACCCGGAAAACACGGCAAAACAAGAATCCAGGGTGCCGGTTCTGATCCGATCAAAACCGGACGCACGCTGACGCGTCAGCGGCGCAGCGCGCCGATGCAGCCGTCGACATTGGTGTCGCGCCCGTCGGGGGTGCGCGCGTCGACATGGGTGGCGACCGGCGTCGCGCCGACGCGCGGCGGATAATAATAGACGTCGATCGTGCACGCCGATCCGGCGAACTGCAGCTTGCGGCCCGCGCCTTCGGTGACGTCGAGCCGGGGCTTTCCGAACAGGCGGATCGTGCTGTCGGCGTCGCGGCCGACCAGGTTGTTGTTCTGGGTGATGCGGGGCGTGCTTGGCGGAAAGACGGTCGGCGTCGGGGGCGCGGCCGGACGCGGCACCGCGGTGGCGGCGCAGCCGGAGAGCGTGGCGGCGAGCGCGGCGGCGGCGAACGGGCGGTGGCTGCGGATCATCCTCGGTCCTTCATGGTCGGCGCCCGCCGGGGCAGGTGGAGCAGGTGGACGGCCATAGCCGCGCTCGCGATCGGCGCCAACAGGTTGACGACGGGGACCAGGAAAGATGCGGCGGACAGCAGGCCCGCCGTCCAGCGCGCGCCGCGATCGAAGCGCGGCCGGTCCGGATGGCGTGCGAGCACCATCGCCTCGAGATCGCGGCCGAGCAGCAGCGCGTTGACGCCGAGCGCGAGCAGCACCGTGCCGACCCCGGTGACCAGCAGCAGGATGTAGAAGGGCAGCGCGACGAGGTTGCCGGCGATCAGCCGGCCGAGCGAGGCGAGCGCGAGGCGGAGGCCGCGGCCCCAGCCGACCGGCACCGCGCGCCCCGCGGCGGCGGGATAGTGGCGCCCCTCGACCTCGGCGACGATCCCGTCGGCGAACAGGCCGACGACGACGATCGCGGCGGCGCGGAACAGCAGCCAGCTTCCGGCGACGAGCAGCAGCACCAGCAGCGCGCTCGCCATGTCGGTGCCGCTTTCGCCGAGCCACCGCCCGTGATCGAGCAGCCGGCGCGCGGCGAACAGGATCGCGGCGCCGGCGGCCACGAAGAGCAGCAGCGTCAGGGCGAGGCTGAGCGCGAGGATGCGCAGCACGCGCGCGTTCGGCAGGTCGCGGAGCGCGAGCAGAAAGGCTTGGACGGCGCGGGCCATGGCGCAGCGATGGCGCGGAGCGGCGGGCCGCGTCAAGCGCCGCGCTTGCCTTGCGCCGCGCAGCCGCTTAAGGCGCGCGCAGTTTTCCCCGCAAGACAGGATCATCCATGGCCTCCACCGCCCGTTTCGACGTCGTTGCGATCGGCAACGCGATCGTCGACGTCATCGCCCGCGCCGACGACGCGCTGATCGCCGCCGAGGGCCTGGCCAAGGGATCGATGCGGCTGATCGACGCCGCGGAGGCCGCGCGCCTTTATGAAGCGATGGGGCCGGCGGTCGAGATGTCGGGCGGCTCGGCGGCGAACACGCTCGCGGGCATGGCGGCGCTCGGGCGCCGGTGCGCCTTCATCGGGCAGGTCGCCGACGACCAGCTCGGCGGCGTCTTCACGCACGATCTGCGCACGCTGGGCGTCGCCTACGACACGCCGCCGCTGGCGGGCGGGGCGCCGACCGCGCGCTGCCTGATCCTCGTCACCCCCGACGGCCAGCGCACGATGAACACCTTCCTCGGCGCCAGCCATCTGCTGGGCCGCGAGATGATCGACGAGGCGCTGATCGCCGCGTCGGACATCCTCTATCTCGAAGGCTATCTGTGGGATCCGCCGCTGTCGCGCGCGGCGATGCGGCGCGCGATCGACGTGGCGCGCGCGGCGGGGGGCAAGGTCGCCTTCACCCTGTCCGACGCCTTCATCATCGACCGCCACGGCGAGGATTTCCGCGCGCTGATCGCCGAGGGGCTGTTCGACATCCTGTTCGCCAACGAGGTCGAGATCTGCGCGCTGGCGGAGGAGACCGACTTCGAGGCCGCGGTCGCGCGCATCGCGCCGCAGGTGCCGCTGCTTGTCGTGACGCGCAGCGAAAAGGGCGCGATCGCGCTGACCGGCGGCGCGCGCACCGAGGTGAAGGCGGAACCGATCGACGCGGTGGTCGACACCACCGGCGCCGGCGACCTGTTCGCCGCGGGTTTCCTCGCCGGCCATGCCGGGGGCCGGCCGGTCGCCGACTGCCTGACGATGGGCGCGGTCTGCGCGCGCGAGATCATCGCGCAGGTCGGCCCGCGCGCGCAGACCGACCTCAAGGCAAAGGTCGCCGAACGCCTGGCATAAGCCGAGGGCGCGGCAGATTCAGCCGGCGGGCGCTTCCGCCGGCTCGGGGTGCTTGCGGAACAGCGCGCGGTCGGCGGGGCCGAAGCCGCGCGTCCAGATCAGCCAGCCGTAGATGCCGAGGATGAAAGGGATGCCGAACAGCAGTTCGGCCCACTCTGGCAGCTTGGTCGCCCCCCAGCCGAGGATTGCCGCGCCCGCGGTCGCCCAGACGAGCGCCCAGCGCAGGCTGTTGACCGGCGCGTGCAGGATGCGCGCGAGCAGCCACGCCTTGGCGACCGACGCGAAGCCGAGCGCGAGCATCAGCGCGAGCGCGACCGCGGCGGCATAGTGGATCGGGGCGAGGCCCATCGACCGGGCGACGAGGATCAGCGCCACGCTGAGCGCCGCCTGGAGCGCCAGCGTCGCGAGGCTGATCACCAGGTTGCGGTGCCGCGCGACATAGACCAGCGCCGCCTCGCTGACCACAGCGGTCGCGGCGACGACCTCGGCCGCGAGCAGGAAGGCGAGCGCGGTGGTGCCGCTGACGAATTCGGGGCCGACGAGCCCCATCACCGCCTCGCCTGGGATGCCGAGCGCGAGCGCGACCCCGGCCTGCGCGGCGATGATCCAGAAACCGACCTGGCTGACCTGCGCGGCGACGGCGCCTAGCCGCTTTTCGGCGAGGTTGCGGGTGATGACGGGGCCGAGGATCGGTTCGAAGCTGGTCTTGAGCTTCTGCGGCAGCGAGGCGACCTGCTGCGCCATGTAATAGATGCCGTAGATGGCGGGCGAGGTGAACTGGCCGAGGATGAAGAGATCGAGCCGCCGCGTGCCCCATTCGATCGCGTCGGCGGCGGCGAGCGGCGCGTTGCGGCGCGCCAGCGAGATGAGCTGCGCGGGGTGCGGCCGCCAGACGCCGGGCCCGCCATAATGGCGAACCATCGGAACGAGCGCGGTGAAGAAGGTCGCGATCATCGCGGCGGCGTAGGAAAGGATCAGCCCGTCGCGCAGCGAATAGAAGGCGAAGCCGAACGCCGCGAAGCTGATCACCCACGGCTCGACGACCGAGCGCGCGCGCACCGTCGCGCCGATGTCGTAGCGATAGGCGCAGGCGGCGAGCGCGATGTCGGCGCCGGCGATCGCGAACACCGTCGTCGCCATCCAGCGATCCCAGCCCGCGACGTCGCCCGCGGGGAACATGAGCTGCGGAAAGGCGAAGAGGATTGCCGAGCCCGCCGCCGAGGCGAGGAAGGCGACGAACATGCCGTCCCACACGACGATGCGATGGTCGGCGCCGGGGGCGCTCAGCTGTTCGGCGAGCCCGCGCTTGAGCCCGAGCGTCGCGAGCTGCGCGACCAGTTCGATGACGAGCACGGCGAAGGCGAAGCGCCCGACCGCCTCCGGTCCGTACCAGCGGCCCGCGAAATAGAGGAAGGGCAGCCGCGCGACGAGGCGCAGGAGGAAGCCGAGAAAATTGGTCCGCCCGCCCTTGGCGAGCGCCGCGGCGTCGGCATCGGCCAGCGGCGCAGGCGGCGCGGCCGAATCGGGGGTGCGCGTTGCCGCACTGTCCGTCTGGCTCAAGCCTGGCGCCCCTTCTGCTTTTCCCCGCCCGTCCGTTTAGCGCGCCGCGGCGGGGCAGGCAATTGCGCGCGGTATGTCATCGGCGGTGTCTCACGCGCCTTCGCGTCGCAGCGGGCGGCTGAGCAGAGCCTGAATGGCCTGGGCAACCCCCGTCTCGCCCGCGACCAGCCGCGCGACGGTGTCGGTGATCGGCATGTCGATGCCCCCGGCGCGGGCCGCCTCGGCGATCACCGGCGCGCTGAACGCGCCCTCGGCCACGGTGCGGCGGTCGCGCATCAGGACGGCGGCGCTTTCCCCGCGCCCGAGCCCCTGGCCGAGCGCGAAATTGCGCGAATTGGACGAGGTGCAGGTGAGGACGAGATCGCCGAGCCCGGCCAGTCCCGCGAGCGTTTCGGCCTGGGCGCCGCGCGCGAGGCCGAAGCGCGTCATCTCCGCGAAGCCGCGGCTGATCAGCGCGGCGCGCGCGTTCAGCCCCAGCCCAGCGCCGTCGACGATGCCGCAGGCGATCGCGAGGATATTCTTGACCGCGCCGCCGATCTCCGCACCGATCATGTCGGTCGAGGCATAGGGGCGGAAATGCGGGCGCGCGAGCGCGCGGGCCAGCGCATCGGCGATCGCCGGATCGGCCGCGGCCAGCGTGATCGCGGTCGGCAGCCCGGCGGCGACCTCATGCGCGAAGGTGGGGCCCGAGAGGACGGCGAGCGGCCGTTCGGGAAACAGGGCGCGCGCGATGTCGACCGGAAAGGCGAAGCTGCCCGCCTCCATCCCCTTGCTGCAGAAGATCAGCGGCGCGGTGTCCGTCGGCAGGTCGGCCAGGACGGCGCGCAGATAAGGCACGGGCACGACGACCAGCAGCGCGTCGAGGCCGGCGAGGTCGGCCAGATCGCCGGTCGCGCGCAGCGACGGCGAGAGCGGCGCGCCGGGCAGGAAGAGCGGATTGCGATGCTCGGCGTTGATCGCCGCCGTCACCTCCGCCTCGCGCGCCCACAGCAGCACCGGGGCGCCGTCGGCCGCGAGCAATTGCGCGAGCGCGGTCCCCCACGCCCCCCCGCCGACAACGCCGAAGCGGGCGAAGGACGTCATGCCTTCACCCCGGCGCCGCGCACGGCCTCGGCGGCGGGATCGAGCGGCCAGCGCGGGCGCGCGGCGACGTCGAGCGGATCGGTCAGCCCGGCGGCGAAGCGCTCGGCGCCCGCCCAGGCGATCATCGCGCCATTGTCGGTGCACAGCCACAGCGGCGGCGCGACGAAGCGCCTGTCGAAGCGGTGCGCGAGGTCGGCGAGCGCGGTGCGGATCGCGCCGTTGGCGGCGACGCCCCCCGCGACGACGAAGGCGGTGGCCCGGGGGCAGGCAGCGAGCGCGATGCGGCTGCGGTCGACGAGGCAGTCGACGACCGCCTGCTGGAAGGAGGCGGCGAGGTCGGCGGTGCGATGCTCGCCCGAAGCCGCGGCGCGCGCGACCGCGCTCTTGAGCCCGGCGAAGGAGAAATGCGGCTCGGCGCTGCCGACGAGCGGACGCGGCAGCGGCACCGCGTGCGGGTCGCCGTCCTGCGCGATGCGTTCGACCGCCGGTCCACCCGGATAGCCGAGCCCGAGCAGCTTCGCGGTCTTGTCGAACGCCTCGCCCGCCGCGTCGTCGATCGTCGTCGCGAGGCGGCGATAGGCGCCGACGCCCTCGACGAGCAGCAGCTGGCAATGGCCGCCCGAGACGAGCAGCAGCAGATAGGGAAAGGCCAGCTCCGCATCGGTGAGGCGCGGGCTGAGCGCATGGCCTTCGAGATGATTGACCGCGATCAGCGGCTTGCCCGCCGCGTGCGCGAGCGCCTTGCCGGTGACGAGCCCGACCATCACCCCGCCGATCAGGCCGGGACCGGCGGTCGCGGCGATCGCGTCGACGTCCGCCAGCGCGAGTCCCGCATCGGCGAGCACGGCTTCGACGAGCGGGGCGAGGCGGTCGACATGCGCGCGCGCCGCGATCTCCGGCACCACGCCGCCATAGGGGCGATGCTCGGCCTCCTGCCCGGCGACGCGATGCGCGAGGATGCGGCGGTTCGTGTCCACCAGGGCGGCCGCGGTTTCGTCGCAGCTCGATTCGAGGCCGAGGATCAGGGTCATATTGCTGCGCAACCCATACCCGCCCCTTTATCGGCAGGGCAAGCCGCGCCAGACCGATGACCTTGGATTGACTCCCTTCGTCATTGCGGGCCCCGGATCTGATCCGGAGGAAGCAATCCAGAGCGGTTTGCGCACGCTCTGGATTGCCGCGCGGCTTCGCCGCTCGCAATGACGAATCCTTCTAATGTCATCATGGTCTATGGCCTGTGGGAATTCAGTTTTTTCGCAAAACAAAATCACGTGCTCCCGCGAAGGCGGGAGCCCGGAGCGGATGAAATCGAGGTTTGCGTCCCACCGCACCGGGTCCCCGCCTTCGCGGGGACACGTCCCTATGCGTCCGCAAGCACCCGAATCCCCACAGGCCCCGATATGGTGGAATCAAGGTTCTTGTCCTCATCGTCTCCCCGGACCTGATCCGGGCTCGCAATGACGTTTCCATTCGATGTCATCATGGTCTAGCAGGCCGCATGACTTCGATCCCGCTTCCCACGCCCGCCAGCCCGCTGCGTATCGGCACCCGCGCCTCGCCGCTGGCGATGGCGCAGGCGAATCTCGCGGCGGCGGCGCTCGTCGCGGCGCACGGCCTCGACCCGCGCGCGCTCGAAATCCTGCCGATGACCGCGACCGGCGACAAGATCCAGGACCGCGCGCTGGCCGAGGTCGGGGGCAAGGCGCTGTGGACGCGCGAACTCGACATCGCGCTCGACGCGAAGGTCATCGACATGGCGGTGCATTCGCTCAAGGATGTCGAAACGCTGCGCGACGAGCGCTTCTTCCTCGCCGCGATGCTCGAACGCGCCGATCCGCGCGACCGGATGGTGGTGCCCGACGACGGCACCGCGCGGACGATCGCCGACCTGCCGCACGGCGCGCGGCTGGGGACGAGCAGCCCGCGCCGCGCGGCGCAGGTGCGGCGTATCCGGCCCGACCTGGAAACCCCGCTGCTGCGCGGCAATGTCGCAACGCGGCTCGCCAAGCTCGCGGCGGGCGATGCCGATGCGACGCTGCTCGCCGCGGCGGGACTCGCGCGGCTCGGCATGGACGCGATCGGGACGGCGCAGCCGATCGACCTGCTGCTGCCCGCGGCCTCGCAAGGCGCGATCGGCATCGAATGCCGGGCGGAGGATGCCCCGCTGCGCGGGCTGATCGCCGCCGTCGATCATGCGCCGACGCACGCCGCGGTCGCCGCGGAGCGCGCGTTCCTCGCGGCGCTGGGTGGCGACTGCCGCTCGCCGGTCGCGGCGCATGCGCGCTGGCTGGACGATGGCGCGCTGCGCCTTGATGCCGAAATCTATTCGGAGGACGGCGCCGATCATGTCGCGGGCTCGACGCAGGTGACCGGCGCCGCCGATGCCGCGGCGCTGGCGCGGCGCCTGCTCGACGAGGCGCCCGATGCGGTGCGGCGGCTGTTCGCGGCATGACGGCCGCGCTGCCGCTGCTGGTGACGCGCGCCGACCCCGGCGGTGCGGCGACCGTGGCGCGCGCGCGGGCGATGGGGCTCGACGCCCGGCACCTGCCGCTGTTCGCGGCGCGCGCGCTGGGCTGGACGGTGCCCGATCCGGACGATTTCGACGCGCTGCTGGTGACGAGCGCGCAGGCGATGCGGCTGGCGGGCCCCGGGCTGGCGCGGCTTTCCGCGCTGCCGGTGCATGCGGTGGGGGCGCCCTCGGCCGCCGCCGCGACGGCGGCGGGCCTGCACGTCGCGGTCACGGGGGACAGCGACGGGCAGACGCTGATCGATGCCATGCCGTCACGGGGCGTCCGGCGCGTGCTGTGGCTGTGCGGGCGCGATCATTCGCCGCTGGTCGCCGGTGCGACCGTGCTGACGCCGCTTCCCTGCTATGCCGTCGATCCGGTCGATCCGCCGTCCGAATGGGCGGCGCTGATCGCACGGCCGGCGGTGCTGCTCGCCTATTCGGGGCGCGCGGCCGAGCGAATCGCGGCGCTGACCGAGGGCGCGCGCGATCATCTGGCGCTGGTTGCGATCAGCGAATCGGTCGCGGCGCGCGCGGGCCGGGGATGGCGCGCGGTTTCGTTGGCCGCGCGGCCCGATGACGCCGCGATGTTGGCAGAGGCGCATGCTTTGTGCCACAAGGGCGCACACAGGGTCGTCTGAAAGAAGAATATGGCAATCGACAGCGACAAAATGGCGCGCGCCGAACCGAGTGTCCAGGGCCGGGGGCCGTCGTTGCGGATGCTCGCGGTCGGGGCGCTCCTGCTGCTGCTGATCGGCCTGGTCGGCGGCGGCTGGGCGATGAGCCGGCTGATGACCGGCCGGCAGGCGCCGCCGGTGGCGAAGGTTCTCGAAGCGCCCGTTCCCGGCGGCGTGCCGGTGGCGGGCGGCGCCGACGAGGCGGCTGCGCCGGCCGCGGCGGCGAGCCAGCCGGCACTCGTCGTCGCGCCGGTCGACGGCGCCAATGCGCTCGCGGCGCGGGTCGCCGAACTCGAACAAAGACTGTCGCGCATCACGATCGAGGCGGCGTCGGCATCGGGCAACGCCTCGCGCGCGGAGGGGCTGCTCGTCGCCTTCGCGGTGCGCCGCGCACTCGATCGCGGCCTGTCGCTCGGCTATCTCGACGCGCAGCTGCGCCTGCGCTTCGGCGACGATCAGCCCAATGCGGTCAAGACGATCATCGACACCTCGCGCGACCCGATCACGCTCGAACAGCTGCGCAGCGACCTCGACGGTCTGGCGCCGCAGCTCGTCGGGCGGAGCGACGGCAACGGCAATCTGTGGACCGGCATCAAGCGCGAGTTCGGCGAACTGTTCGTCGTGCGGCCGGCGGGCAGCCAGTCGACGCGCGCGTCGGAACGGCTCGACCGGGCGCGCCGCTATCTGGCGGGCGGGCAGGTCGACAAGGCGATCGAAGAGGTGCAGGCGCTGCCCGGTGCCGAGGCGGCGACCGAGTGGCTGATCGACGCGCGCCGCTATCACGAGGCGCGCCGCGCACTCGACCTGATCGAAACCGCGGCGATATTGGAGCCGCGCGACGGCCAGGCCGCCGCGATGGTCCGCAAGCAGGCCGAAACCACGCCCTAGGATTTCCGGGCCGCACTCCGAAGGAACATCGCCATGGCTCTCGCCGACCCGCCGATCCCCAGCATCGGGGCTTTGGTCTGAGATGAGGCCGCGCGCTTCTAAACCATTGGGGGGTTTGCGAGTCGTCGAACTGGCGCGCGTGCTCGCGGGGCCGTGGTGCGGGCAATTGCTCGCCGACCTCGGCGCCGAGGTGGTCAAGGTCGAGCGGCCGGGCGCCGGCGACGACACGCGCCACTGGGGGCCGCCCTTCGTCACGGACGAGGACGGCGCGAATCTGGGCGCCGCTTATTATCACAGCTGCAACCGCGGCAAGCGCAGCGTCGCGATCGACATCGCGACCGCACGGGGGCAGGCCGAGGTGCGCGCGCTGCTCGCCGACGCCGATGTCGTGATCGAGAATTACAAGGTCGGCGGGCTGGTCAAATACGGGCTTGATCCCGCGCGGCTGCGCGCCGATTTCCCGCGCCTGATCGTCTGTTCGATCACCGGCTTCGGCCAGACCGGGCCCTATGCGCACCGCGCCGGCTACGACTTCATCGTCCAGGCGATGAGCGGCTTCATGTCGCTGACCGGAGAGCCCGACGGAGCGCCGCAGAAGGCGGGGATCGCCTATGCCGACATCTTCACCGGCATGTATGCGACGGTCGCGATCCTCGCAGCGCTGCGGCGCCGTGACGTCACCGGCGCGGGCGCGCATGTCGATATGGCCTTGCTCGACGCGCAGGTCGCGGTGCTCGCGAACCAGGCCGCCAATTATCTGGCGAGCGGCGTGGCGCCGAAGCGCATGGGCAACGGCCACGCCAATGTCGTGCCCTATCAGGCGTTCGCGACCGCCGACGGCCAGCTCGTCGTCGCGGTCGGCAACGACGGGCAGTATCGCAAGCTCTGCGCGATCCTCGGCGAGCCGCAATGGGGCGACGACCCGCGTTTTGCGACCAACGCGGCGCGGCTGGCCAACCGTGCCGAGCTGATCCCGCTGCTCGCGGCGAAGATCGCGACCTGGGAAGCGCAGCCGCTGTCGCTCGCGCTCGAGGCCGAAGGCGTGCCCGCCGGGCCGATCAACGACCTCGCCGGCGTCTTCGCCGACCCGCAGGTGATCGCGCGCGGCCTGCGCTTCCGCCCCGAGGGGGCGTCGATCGACGGCGTCGCGAGCCCGATCGTCATCGACGGCGAACGCATGGTCGCAGCGACGGGGGCGCCGCCGCTCGGCGGACGCCCATAGAAAAAGGGGCGCCGCTATGGACGCCCCTTTCCCCCTTTTTGACGGTGCGGCGGGTCAGAACTTGACCGTGCCGGTGACGAAGACCTGCCGCGGGTTGCCGTAGAAGGCGGTCAGCACGCCCTCGTCGCCCAGCGTCGAGACGCCGGCGGCGTTCTGATAATTATAGCCCGAGGTGATATAGCGCTTGTCGGTCAGATTCTTGCCGTGCAGCCCGATCGAATAATCGCCGCCGTCGGCGGTCCAGACGAGGCTCGCGTCCCACAGCACATAGCCGGGCTGGTCGAGCGCCGGGATCGGCACCTCGAACTGATGCGTCTTGCTGCGATAGGTGAGGCCGGTCGAGGCATCGACTATGCCGCCCATCGCGGGAATGCCCGCCGCGAGCGAGCCCATCGCCGTCCATTTGGGTGTGTTCTGGAACGTGCGCTGGTTGGCGACATCGTCGCCGGTGGGGCCGATGAAGCGCTTGTACTTGGCGTCGATATAGCCGAATCCGCCGTTGAAGCGGAAGGTCGAGCCGGCACCCGCGAAATCGCGCGCGAGGATGGCGTTCGCCTCGGCCTCGATGCCCTGAAGCCGCGCCTTCGCGGCATTGGTGGTGATGCCGCAGAAGGTCTGTACCCCGCCGACGGTGCAGCCAACCGAGCCGGGAATCTGCACATCCTTATAGTCCATGTAGAATCCGGCAAGGCTGAGCGTCAGGCGGCGGTCGAGCAGCGAACCCTTGTAGCCGATTTCGTAGCTGTCGACCTTTTCGGGATCGAAGGCGAGGAAGTTGTAGATATCCTCATAGGTGCGGCCCGCCGAAGGATTGCTGATCGGCGCCGACGTGCCCGATCCGCGCGGGTCGAAGCCGCCGCCCTTGAAGCCCTTCGAATAGGAGGCGTAGATCATGTTGTCGGCGTCGGGCTTGAAGCTCAGCGAAGCGCGCGGGGTGAATTCCTTGAACGTGCGCTCGCCCCGGAAATCGGTCGCGACCGCGATCGCGATCGGGTCGAGCGTGCCGCCGAATTCGGGCGACAGGCCGGTGATCCGGTTCGCCTTGTAGATGAAGGCATTGCGCTTGTCGTTCGTATAGCGGCCGCCGACCGACAGGCTGAGCTGGTCGGTGAAGTCGATGGTGGCGTCGCCGAACACCGACCAGGTGTTCGTCCGCACGTCGCCCGCCGTGTAGCCGTTGAGGCCGGGAAGCCCATAGAGGCGGTCGCCGGACAGCCCCAGCAGCACGTCGAACGAGGTCGCCGCCTTGGCATCGAGATAATAGAAGCCGACGAGGCCGTGCAGCCGGTCGCCCTCATAGAGAAGCTGGAATTCCTGGCTGAGCTGCTCGTTGCGATAGACGGCGGGCACGTCGACGTCGACCGACGGCAGCGCGTCGAAGTCGATCGGCGTGAAGCTGGTGTCCTTGCGCCACGCGCTGATCGACCGCAGCGTCACCGTGTCGCTGAGTTCGGCCGAGACGTTCATCGCGAGGCCATAGGCCTTGACGTCCTGCCTGGGGTCGTTGAGCCCGGCGCGCGTGTCGTAGACATTGTCGAGCACCGGCGCGCCCGAGACGAGCCCGGGGATCAGGCGGTGGCCGTTGCGCGGATCGGACTTGTCGCGCGTGTAGTCGCCCGAGATGCGGATGAGCACCGGCGCGCCGTTGCCGCCCATTTCGACCGTCGCGCGGCCGGCCCAGACGTCCTTGTTGTAGTTTTCCAGCCCCTTGATGTTCAGATTGTCGCCGAAGCCGCCGCGCGACAGGCGCGCGACCGAGCCGCCGACGCGGACGATGTCGCTGATCGGCGCGCTTGCGGTGACGACGAGGTCGGCCTGCTTGTAGGTGCCCAGCGTGCCGCGGATGCGCAGTTCGGGCGAATCGGGGTTGAGCGCGCGCGTCACATATTTGACGGCGCCGCCGATCGTGTTGCGGCCATAGAGCGTGCCCTGCGGACCGCGCAGCACCTCGATCCGCTCGACGTCATAGATGTCGAGAACCGCACCCTGCGGCCGGTTCAGATAGACGTCGTCGAGATAGATGCCGATGCCCGCCTCGAACCCCGGCACCGGGTCCTGCTGGCCGACGCCGCGGATGAAGGCGGTGAGCGTCGAATTGGTGCCGCGCGAATTTTCGAGCGTCGTGTTGGGCGCCATGTTGGCGACGTCGGTGATGTCGATCGCCCCGGCCTTGGACAGCGTGTCCGCCGACAGCGCGGTGACGGCGATCGGCACGTCGATCAGCCGTTCGTCGCGGCGGCGCGCGGTGACGATGATTTCGGCGCTGTCGTCGTTGCTCGCGCCTTCGTCCTGCTGCGCGAAGGCGGCGGGGGTGAAGGCGAGCAGCGACAGCGCGCTGGTCGCGCAGATAGCAGTGCGGAGGCGGCGGGCGAACGGACGCATGTGACTCTCCCATGGACGGACGGCCCCTTGCCGTCCGTTTGATTTTTCGGGGCTGGCGCTTGCCAAGCCGCGAGCTACCCAATAATGAAAGTTGAACCGGGTTTCAACTTTGAACTTCGGTCCCGGTTTTTTTGCTTGTCAGCGATGCATAAAAGCCACGATGCAGAAAGGCCGGAGAATGGGGAGATGGAAGGCAGTCATGGATCGGGCGCAGACGGCGGGAGCCGAAGCCGGCAATCCGGATAACCCGGGCAATCCGGGCAATCCGGGCAATCCGGATAAGGCGCCGCGCACCGAGCGCGGCCGGCGCACGCTGCGCAAGCTGCTCGACGCCGCGGCGGTCGAGTTCGGCGAGCGCGGTTTCCACGACGCGTCGATCAGCGGCATCACCCGCCGCGCGGGAACCGCGCTCGGCAGCTTCTACACCTATTTCGATTCGAAGGAGGAGATCTTCCAGGCGCTCGTCCGTTACATGAGCGAGCAATTGCGCGATCATGTCACGCCGATCGTCCAGGCCGCCCCCGACGAGATCGCCGCCGAGCGCATCGGCCTCGAATCCTTCCTCGGCTTCGTGCGCGAGCATCGGGAAATCTATCGCATCATCGACGAAGCGGAATTCGTCGATTACGCCAGTTACCGCCGCCACTATGAAACGACGGTCGAGCGTATCCGCCAGCGGCTGGCGAGCGGCGCGGCGCGCGGCGAGATCCGCGCCGACGCCGGCGAGGTCGCCGCCTGGGCGATCGCCGGCATGAACGTCTTCCTCGGCATGCGCTATGGCCTGTGGGACGCCGACGCCGATATCGAGGCGGTCGCGCGGACCGCGAACGACCTGCTGGCGAACGGGCTGGCGAAGCGCGATTGACGCGCCGGCGCGGTCCGCGCGCGGCGCATCCTTTAAGGCCTGTGGGGATTCGGCGTTCGGCACGCTGCCTCATCGGTTCGTCATGCTGAACTTGTTTCAGCATCCATGGCCGGACCTTCCCTTTTGCGCCGCCTTTCAGACGAGGGCGGACCATGGACCCCCCATCGGGCCCGGGGCAGGCTCTGAAACAGGTTGGCACATATGCCCTTCAGGCAAGTCAGAAACTGTTCCCCGGCGAAAGCCGGGGTCCAGACGACACAGCGCTGCCCCACATGGACCCCGGCTTTCGCCGGGGAACGGTGACTTGTCGAAAAGGGATCATTGCCGGACAAGGTCAGGGTGACGGAAAAGAGAAACCGTGCCGAAATCCGAATCCCCACGGGTCTTAAAGCAGGAGCGAGTTCGGCGGCAGTCCGACGAGCGCGCGGCCATGCAGTTCGGTCGCGACGTCGAGGTCATAGACGATGTGGCTCTGCATGACCTGCACGTCGCGCAGCAGCCGCTGCATCGGGTTGTCGAGCGCATGGACGCTCGATCCCACCGCCTCGCAGCACGTCCGGACCGCCTCGACGCATTGCTGGACCGCGATGGCGATTTCGGCGCGAAGGCGGATGCGCTCGGTCGTCTGTTCGGGCTCGTCGATCTCGCCGATCGCCAGATTCTCCTTCGCGGCCCAGCGGATCGTGCGCTCGGCGGATCGCGCCAGCAGGTCGGCGCGCGCGAGGCGCATCTGCGCCGCGGGCTTTTCGACGCTGGCGTTGCCGCTGCCCATCTTGACATGGTTCTTCAGCCGCTCGCCGCACAGCGCGATCGCCTGCCGCGCGGCGCCGAGCGCCGGGATCGACGCGGTCACGCACAGATTGGGCAGCATCGGCGACCCGTAAAGGCCGGGGCCGTAGAGCGCGCGGCCGTTGCCGCGCCCCGAACGGACCGGCTGCACCGCGAACTGATAGCCGGCGGGGACGAAGACGTCCTCGGCGACGATGTCGTTGCTTCCCGTCGCCGCCATGCCCGCCATGTGCCACGTGTCGATCACGCGCACCTGATCGGCGGGAAGCAGCATCATGCGCACGATCGGCGGCGCGCCTTCCCGCGCCTCCAGCGCGTTGAGCAGCACCCAGTCGGCGTGCATCACCACCGTGCCCCATTTCCAGCGGCCGGACAGGCGATAGCCGCCCTCGACCGGGGTCGCCGTTCCCGGCGGTGCGGCGACGCTGGGGGCGATGACATAGGGGGTCCTGCCCCACACCTCGGCCTGCGTCGCTTCGGGCAGCTGCGCGATCAGCCAGTTATGCTCGGCGGCGAAGCAGGCGGTCCAGCCGGTCGAGGGACAGGCCTCGGCGATCGGCAGCGTCGCGCTGATATAGGTGTCGGGGTCGAACTCCAGCCCGCCGAAACGCCGCGGCACGTAAAGATAGAAATAGCCGCTGCGGCGCAGTGCATTCCATACCTCGTCGTCGGGGCGCCGCTGGCGCTCGGCCGAGGCCGCGCGCTCGGCGACCAGCGGCTTCAGCGCGCGCGTGCGCTCGATCAGTCCCTCGGGGGTGATCGCGTCCAGCTCCTCGCGGCTCAGATAATCGTCGCCCGCCGGAATGCGGCGATCGGCCAGGGGTTCGGTCATCATCCTCTCCTTCCAATTCCGGAGCGAGTCATAGTCACGCGCGCTATAATGTCAACTTAGTTGACTAATATTATAGGGGATGGCAAGGGAGCGCGATGGAAAAGCCGCAAACCGCTCAGGAGATCGCCGCCGCGCTGCGCCTTGCGCTGCGCGGGCTGGTGCGTCCCGTCGCGGTGCTCACCGCCGAGCATCGCGGCGTGCGCCATGCCATGGCCGCCACCGCTTTCTGCGAGGTGAGCATGGATCCGCCGTCGATGCTGGTGTGCATCAACCGGTCCAATGCCACCTATACCGCAGTGGCCGAAGGAACCGAGATCGGCCTCAGCCTGCTGTCGGAGGAGCAGGAAGAGGTGTCGCGCCGCTGCGGCGGCGGCGCGGCGGGCGAGGACAAGTTCGCGGTCGGCGAATGGCTGCTCGAGGCGGGCAAGCCGCCGCGGCTCGCCGACGGCTGCGCGGCGATGGTCTTGCGCATCGCCCAATGCGTCGACCACGGCACGCATGTCGTGGTGATCGGCGAGATCGTCGATATCGCCCACGGTGCGGCCCCGGCGCCGCTGGCCTTTCACGACGGCGCCTATTTCTTCCCGCTGACGCAGGCCGCGCTCAACCTGGTTGCGCAATCGCGCAAAACAGGCGAAGCGGACGGGATGAACGATGGTTATCTGATGATGGATCTGATGCGCGCCTTCTACTGGTTCGATGAAGGGCTGCAGTCGGCGCTCAAGGCGCGCGGCTGGCAGAGCATCTCGCGATCGCAATCGTTCACGCTCGCCAATATCGCGCTCGGCATCCACCGGCCGTCCGACATCGCGCGCAACCTCGGCATCTCGCGCCAGGCGGTGAGCAAGATGCTCCAGGAAATGGGCGAACAGGGGCTGATCACCGTCGAACCGGACCCCGACGACAAGCGGGCCTCGCTCGTCGGTTTCAGCGAAAAGTCCGCGCAACTGCGCGCCGACGCGCTCGAGATTCTCATGCAGCTCGAACGCACGATCGGCGAGCGCATCGGCGCCCGCGCACTGAAGGCGCTGCGCGCCGCGCTCGGCCAGGATTGGGGCGCGCTGCCCGCCTAGCGCCGGTCTCCAGCCAATATCCTGCTTGCCGGTCGCGCGCGCCTGCTGCGCCGCGCCGTCATTGACACGTCGCGCCGTCCCGATAATATTGTCAATTAAATTGACAAGAGGAATCATGGGATGAGGGTGAGCAACGCGCTCGTCCGGGCCGCGCGGGCGGCGCCGGACAGGATCGCCGCAATCGAGGGGGAGCGCGCGTTGACGTGGCGCGAGATCGCCGATCGCGTGGCGCGCATCGCCGCCGTCCTCGCCGATGCGGGAATTGGTCCCGAGCGGCGCGTCGCCGTCCTCGCGCACAACGGCATCGCCTATTTCGAGGCCTGGTACGCGGTGCCGTGGTGCGGCGGCGTCCTCGTGCCGCTCAACACGCGGCTCGCCGTCGCCGAACTCGATTTCCAGCTCCGCGATGCGCAGGTGGGCCTTCTGCTTCACGATGCGGCGTTCGCGGGCGCGGCGGCGGAACTGCGCGCACGCGGCGCGGTCGCGCGCACCCTTTCGCTCGATGCGGAGTTGCCGGCGCTCGCCGCGGCGGCGGAGCCGCGCGCCGAACATGACGGCGCGGGCGAACTCGCCGGCATCTTCTACACCGGCGGCACGACCGGGCTGCCGAAGGGCGTGATGCTCAGCCACGGCAATCTGACCGCGATGGCGATGAACCTTCTCGCGCATATCGATTTCGCCCCGGGCGACGTGCTCTTCCACGCCGCGCCGATGTTCCACCTCGCCGACATCGGCACGCTGTTCGGCACCATGGCCGCCGGCACCCATGTCTTTCGCCCCGCCTTCGATTGCGGGGCGATGCTCGCCGATTTCGCGCGCTTCGGCGTCACCCACTGCTTCACCGTCCCGGTGATGATCGAGCGGCTGACCCGCGAAGCCGCCGACCGCGGGCTCGACCTGTCGCAGCTGCGCTACCTCGGCTATGGCGGGTCGCCGATGGCGGCCGCCTCGCTCGAAAGGGCGCGGCGCCAGTTTCCGGGGATTCGCTTCGTCCAGGGCTATGGCCAGACGGAATTCCCGGCCGCGACCTTCCTGTCGCCCGCGGATCACGCCGCCGACGCCGACCCCGCGCTGCTACGCTCGTGCGGCCGGCCCTGCGTGGGGTACGACATCCGCATCCTCGACCCGCAGGGCCGCGAATGCGCGCCGGGCGAGGTGGGCGAGATCGTCGGGCGCGGCGACAATGTGATGATGGGCTATCTCGGCCGGCCGGAGGAAACCGCCGAAGTGCTGCGCGACGGCTGGCTGCACACGCGCGATGCGGGCTATCGCAATGCCGACGGCTATCTCTTCATCACCGACCGGCTGAAGGACATGATCGTCTCGGGCGCCGAGAATGTCTATTCGATCGAGGTCGAAAATGCGCTGTCCTATCACCCGGCGGTCATCGAAAGCGCGGTCATCGGTCTGCCCGACCCCGACTGGGGAGAGCGCGTCCACGCGATCCTGGTGGTGGCCGAAGGCGCCGAACCCCCGTCCGGAGCCGATCTCGACAGCATCTGCCGCGAACGGATCGCCGGCTACAAGATTCCGAAAAGCTATGAATTCCTTGCCGAACCGCTTCCGCGGTCCGCAGCCGGCAAGGTGCTGAAGCGGGCGCTCCGCGATGCGCGGGTCGGCGATGCGCCATGACCACGACCACGGAAAGGATAAGCGACCCATGCTCGACACACGGACGAGGCCGTTCGATCTTACCCGGTCCGAAACCTTCCGCGACGGTCATCCCTTTGCCGTCTATGACGCGATCCGGGCGGCGGAGCCGGTCTATCGCAATCCCGGCGACGGCCGATCGCCGCCGATCTGGGTCCTGACGCGGCACCGGGACGTCGAGGCCGTTTCGCGCGACACCGCGAATTTCACCTCGACCCAGGGTTTCCGGGTCTTCGAGCAGGGCGGTGTCGCGGCCTTGAAACCGCACATCCGCGAAGCGATCACCAGCACGCTGCTGACCATGGATCCGCCCGACCACACGCGGATCCGCCGGCCGATGCAGGCGCATTTCCTGCCGTCGGCGCTGCACCGGCTCGAAGCCCGGATCGACAGCTTCGTTCGCGACATGGTGGCGGCGCTGCCCGCCAACGCCGAGATCGAATTCGTCACGCGGGTGGCGGCGGTGGTCCCCATTCGCACGCTGTGCCTGCTGCTCGACATTCCCGAGGCCGACCGGGCGCGCGTCTTCGACTGGACGAACCGGCTGGTCGGCACCTCCGACCCCGAATATGGCGCGAGCGCCGAGGATTCGAACGCCGTGTTCGAGGAGGTCTTCGATTATGGCACCCGGCTTCTCGAACGCCGTTCGGCCGAGCCCGGCGACGACCTGCTGAGCGTGGTGGCGCAGATGTTCGGCGGCGAAGAGGCAGGGATGCGGAACGTCCGGCGCGGGATGTTCACCCTGCTGCTGGCAGCGGGCAACGAAACGACGCGCAATTCGCTGTCGGGCAGCATCGTCGCGCTGAGCGCCGCGCCCGACCAGCGGCGGATGCTCGCCGAAAATCCCGATCTGATCGCACGGGCGATCCCCGAGCTGCTGCGCTTCGTCACCCCGGTCATCCAGATGATGCGCGTCGCTCGGTCGGACGTCGAGGTGGGCGGGCAACCGATCGCGGCGGGCGACCGCGTCGCCATGCTCTATGGCGCGGCCAATCGCGACCCCGAAATATTCGACGATCCGCACCGGCTCGACATCGCGCGGCCGAACGCGGCGCGCCACCTGTCGTTCGGAATCGGCATCCACCATTGCCTCGGCGCGCGGATCGCGGCGCTGCAGCTGAATGCGATCCTGCGCGCGCTGCTGGGCCGGTTCCCTGAAATCGGCGCGGTGCGGGACCCGGCCTATCTTCAGAGCAATTTCGTGTGCGGGATCAAGCATCTCGCCGTTCATCTGGGCCCCGAGCGGCGCTGAAGGGGGCACCGGCTTCCGCGGCGTCGCGGTAGCCCGCCCCGCGTCTCGTCAAGCGACTTAACCTTTCGGCGGCTGCCGTGTATCGCCGGGCCGGGCCGGGCGGCAGGGGACTTGCGTCGTGATCGAAACCGAATTTCTGTTCGTATCCCTGATGGAGGGGTTCGAATGGTTCGACGAAAGCCTGCAGCGCAGCCTGAAGGCGGCGGGCATTCCGCAACTGTCGCGAACCGAATCGATGATCATGATCCACGTCCAGATGAACATCGTGCGCCCCGCCGAAATCGCGCGCAACCTGCGCCTGACGCGGCAGGCGGTCCACCTGACCATCGGATCGCTCGTCAAGCGCGGCGTTTTCGAGCTGCGCCCCGATCCCGGCGACAAGCGGGTCAAGATCGTCGCGCTCACCGAAAAGGGACGCTGGATGCGCAAGAATGCGAACCGCATCGTGCGCGAAGTGACCGACGTCCTGGCCTATCGCATCGGCCAGCAGCAGATCGATGCGCTGCGCAGCGCCTTCCGCCAGCCGTGGGGCGACCCCGTCACGCTCGATTCGAAGCCCGACCCCGAAGCGCCGCGCGATCAGGGCTGATCGAAGCGCGGCGCCCGCTTTTCGAGGAAGGCGGCCCGGCCTTCGCGAAAGGCGGGCTCGTTCCCCAGCAACAGCTGGTTGCGGTCCTCCATCGCGAGTGCCGCCTCGAAACTCGGCGCGTCGAGGCTGTGGTTGAAGCATTGCTTCGTCATCCGCAGCGCCTCCGGCGCGGTCGCGCGCATCGCGGCGAGATAGGCTTCGGCGGTCGATTCCAGCGCCTCGGGCGCGACGACGTCGGACAGCAGGCCCAGCGTCAGCGCGCGGTCGGCGGACAGGTCGCGCCCGGTGAACAGGATCGAAGCGGCGGGGGAGGCGCCGATCAGCCGCGGCAGCAGATAGCTCGCCCCGACGTCGCAGCCTCCGAGACCGACCTTGATGAAGGCGGCGTTCATTCGCGTGTCGGGGGTCGCGATGCGGATGTCGGCGGCGAGCGCGAGGACGAAGCCGCCGCCGGCCGCCGCGCCGTGCATCAGCGCGAGGATCGGCTGCGGGCAGCGGCGCATCGCCAGCATGATGTCGCGGATGTCGCGCTGGACATCCATCGCCTCGGCGAGCCCGCCCTCGGCGAAGCGTCGCGCCTGGTCGCTCGCCAGGTCGAGCCCCGCGCAGAAAGCCCGGCCGGCGCCGCGCAGCACGACGATGCGGCAGTCGCGGCGGCGATAGAGCCGCTCGAAATAGTCGCGCAGTTCGGCCGTCAGCCGGTCGTCGAGCGCGTTGAGCCGCCCGGGCCGATTGAGCGTCACCCATTCGACGTCGCCGCGCCGCTCGATCAGCAGGGGTGCATCCTTGGTCATGCCCATATCCTGTCGGCCGGTCCGCTCAATAGCCGGCGAGATGGCCGTTGCCGCGCAGTTCGTAGCTGAAGGTCGAATCGAGATAGGGCAGCATCTGCTTGTCCCACGCCGCGAACTCGGCCTTGAGCGCGTCGAAGACGTCGGGGCGGACCGTCCGGAGGTTGGCGACCTCGCGCGGGTCGGCGGCGACGTCGAACAGGAACTCGTGCCCGCTCATCGCCAGATATTTCATCGCGCCGCGCATCGCCGCGCGCTGGTCCTGCGCCTTATGGCGCCAGAAGAGCAGGCGGTCGGGCCCGGCGCTTCCGGCGGCCAGATCGGGCAGCAGGTCGCGCCCTTCGAGCCCGAGCCCGGCAGGCGCCTCCGCCCCGGCGGCGGCGAGCAGGGTCGGCACCCAGTCCATGGTGATGTTGGTCAGCGCACTGCGGGTGCCGGCGGGGACGTGGCCCGGCCAGCGGAGGATCGCCGGGACGCGGATGCCCCCTTCGAGCAATTCGCCCTTCATGCCGCGGAACGGCCAGACCTTCGAGAAGCGCTCGCCGCCGTTGTCGCTGGTGAAGACGACGATCGTGTTGCCGGCCTGTCCGCTCGCCTCGATCGCCTCGAGAATGCGGCCGACGCCGTCGTCGAGGCTCTTGACCATCGCCGCATAGACCGCGTTGCTGCCGCCGTCATAATGGAAGGAATCGCGGATCGTCTTCGCGACCGCCTCGTCCTCGGGCCCCTCCCACGGCCAGTGCGGCGCGGTATAATGGACGCTGAGCAGGAAGGGCTGCTTCGCCTGCGACAGCCGCGCCATCTCGTCGACGCTGCGCGCGGTGATCAGGTCGGTCAGATAGCCCTGGCGATGAATCTCGGTCTCATCCTCCCACAGGTCGTGGATGAATTTGCCGCGGATCGTCATGCCGTGCTGGAAATAGTCGGCGCCGCCCTGATAGATGCCGAAGAAGCGGTCGTAGCCGCTCTTGAGCGGGCCATATTGCGGCAGGCCGCCGAGGTGCCACTTGCCGACCAGCGAGGTCGCATAGCCCGCGCGCTTCAGCAGGCTGGGCAGGGTGGCGACCGACGGCGGCAGGCCGAGGTCGGGATGCACCCCCAGCGGCTCGTCGAGCCCGCCCGGCAGACGATATTGATAGCGCCCGGTCATCAGCGCGAGGCGCGTCGGCGAACAGACGCTCGAATTGGAATAGGCCCGGTCGAGCGCGATCCCGCCCGCGGCGAGGCGATCGAGATGCGGCGTCTGGAAATCCTCGCGTCCGAAGCAGCCGAGATCGGCAACGCCCAGATCGTCGGCGAGGATGAAGACGATGTTGGGCGCATTGCGCCGGGGGGATCGCGCGAAACCGGTCGCGCTCGCCATGCCGGCGACGACCGATGCCGCGCCTGCCTTCACCATGTTGCGCCGCGACCACATAAGACCTCCTCTTCCCGTTGATCCCCGTGTCTTTCCGGCTCCGATCGCCGCACGGGATAACGTAAAAAACTTTCACATACGTCATGGCGATCCGATTGATATATCTCGCCAAATATGTCGGATTTCCGGCGTTTATGCCGCTCGTCCAACGTGCGGACCACTGTAAAAAATGTCAAGCTACTTTACAATACTTAGACTTCAATCTAAGCTTCTCGCACAGGAATGCCAGAGGGGTCCGCCCCCGGGCAGTCGTGCAACGAAGGGGCGGCCCGATCGAAGGAGCCGGTTCCGAAAAGGGAGATGAGGGATGCAGGGAGTGACTGTCCGCACGGTTCGTCGTCGTGCTCTTCTGATTGCTTCGGTCGGCTCGGTCGCGCTCGGCGCGCCCGCGTTCGCGCAGCAGGCTGCCCCCGGAGCGGCGAGCAGCGACAATGTCATCGTCGTCACCGCGCAGAAGCGCGAGCAGGACATCCAGGACGTGCCGATCTCGATGTCAGTCGTCGGCGGCGAACAGCTCGCCGACATGGGCATCAAGGATTTCAACGAGCTCGATCGCTACGTCCCCAACCTCTATGTCCAGACGACGCCCGGCAACAATGCCTTCTACATTCGCGGCATCGGCTCGCAGCCCGGGAACCTCGCCTTCGAACAGACCGTCGGCCTGTTCGTCGACGGCATCTACGGCGGCCACGCGCGCCAGTTCCAGGCCCCCTTCCTCGACGTCGAGCGGATCGAGGTGCTGCGCGGACCGCAGGGCGCGCTGGTCGGCAAGAACACCAGCGCCGGCGCGATCAGCGTCGTCAGCGCGAAGCCGACGCGCGATTTCCGCGGCCAGATCGACGCCAGCTATGAATTCGAGCTGGGCGGCGGGCGGCTGTTCGGCATGGTGTCCGGCCCGGTGTCCGACCTCGTCAGCGTTCGCCTCGCCGGCCAGTATGAAAAGTCCGACGGCTATGTCCGGAACCTGATCCAGGGCGGCAACGAGACCAAGCGCGAGGCCTGGTTCGGCCGCGCCTCGGTGCTGCTCGATTCGGGCGGGCCGGTCGATGTGCTGGTCAAGGTCGAGGGCGGCAAGGTCGACCTGACCGGCAATCCCGTCGAACGCTTCCTGACCCCCAACGACCCCGACCTCGAACGCTCGACGAGCGGCTTCCCGGGCTTCGTCGACAAGGATTACGACAACACGAAGAATTTCAACGCCTCGGCGACAGCCAATATCGAGATCGGCGACCATGTGCTGACCTCGATCACCGGCTATTCCGCCTACAGCTTCGAGAAGCGGCTCGACGCCGACTTCGGTCCCAGCCCCAGCTTCGCCTCGTCCTTCGGCGAGAATTTCGACCAGCTGTCGCAGGAAATCCGGCTCGCGTCGCCGACGAACGGCGCGCTCGAATATATCGTCGGCGGCTATTTCCATGTGAACGACTACGACCTGTTCCAGACCACGCTGATCGCGTTTGGCCCGTTCGACGGCCGCGCCGACCGCGTCTTCCGGCAGGAGAATGTCGTATGGTCGGGCTTCGGCAGCGCGACCTGGCACATCGGCGACACGCTGCGGCTGATCGGCAGCCTGCGCTACACCTATGACCGCAAGATCGCGGATCAGACGCGCGCGAACACCGGCGCCGTGCAGCCGACCTGGCTCGCCACGCCGCTGTCGGGCAAGCGGATCGAGCGCGAATGGGATCCGTCGGCCGCGATCCAGTGGGACGTCGGTTCCGATGCGATGCTCTATCTCTCCTATGGCCAGGGGTCGAAGGCGGGCGGCTTCATCGGCGCGCAGTCGACGACGACCGCGGCGCAGTTCGAGATCGAGCCCGAAAGCGCCGAAACGATCGAGGCGGGTGCCAAGGTGGCGCTGTTCGACCGCCGGCTGCGCTTCAACATCTCGGCCTATCGCACCATCTTCAAGAATCTCCAGGTCAGTTCGTTCGACGCGGTCTCGACCGCCTTCATCACGACCAATGCGGGCAAGGCGCGCAGCCAGGGCTTCGAAAGCGATTTCATCCTCGACGTGGCCGACGGCGTCTCGCTCACCGGCTCGCTCGCCTATCTCGATTCGACCTATCTCGACTTCCTCGGCGCGCCCTGTCCGTTCGACAATCCGACCTGCGTCCCGGCGAACAACAACGCCGCGGGCCGCCCGTTACCGCGCGCGCCGAAATGGAGCGGAACGCTGTTCGCCGATATCGCGCTGCCCGTCAGCGGCGCGATCGACTTCATCGCCAACGGCGGCATGACCTTCCGCAGCAACACCTATCTCGAGGAAAGCTACAACCCCGACGCGGTCCAGCGCAGCTTCGCCAAGCTCGACCTGCGCCTCGGCGTCCGCTCGTCGGACAAGGCGTGGGAACTGGCGCTGGTCGGAAAGAATCTGACCAACAAGCTGACCGGCTCGCACGCCTTCAACACGCCGCTGGCGGCGGGGATCATTTCCAAGTTCATCAATCCGCCGCGGACGATCGCCGTCCAGGCGAAACTCAACTTCTGACGCGGCGGGGGTGGACGTGACGGTCGCGGCGGCTCCATCGCCGGCTCCTTCGGCAGACGCGGCGGCGGGGGCGACCGGGCGCTTCGACCTGGTCGATCCAGACTGCTTCCGCGCCGGCCACCCGCATGCCGCCTATGATGCGTTGCGGCGGCAGGGGCCCGTCGTGCCGGTCGAAGGCGCCGACGGCGAGCGGCTGTGGCTCGCCACCGATCACGAGGCGATCCGGGCGATCAGCGCCGACAGCGCGCATTTCAGCACCGCGCGCGGCTTTCGCGTCCACACCGCGCACCGCGCGTCGATGGACCCGGAAATCGGCAAGGTGCTCAGCCGCTTCATGCTGTCGATGGACGAGCCGGAGCATGCGCCGTTCCGCCGGCTCGTCACGCCCTTCTTCATGCCGTCGGGCATCGCCGCGGTCGAACCGCTCGTGCGGCAGGGCGTCGACCGGCTGATGGCCGGGCTCGCCGGCCGCGACCGGGTGGAGTTCGTCGAAGAGATCGGCGCGCGGGTGCCGATCAGCACGATCTGTGCGATCATCGGCGTGCCGCCCGAGGACGAATGGCGCGTCTTCGAATTCACCAACGCGGTCTTCGGCACCGACGATCCTGAACTCGCGCCGTCGAAGGCGGTGGCGAACGAGCGCTACCTCGCCATCTTCGACTATGGCTGGTCGCTGCTCGAAAGCCGCCGCCGCGAACCGCGCGACGATGTGATCAGCTGCATCGCGCACGCGACGCTGCCCGACGGACGGCCGCTCAGCCGCACCGAGCAGGTCAGCTATTTCTCCAACCTGATCGCCGCGGGCAACGAGACGACGCGCAGTTCGCTGTCGGGCGCGATCTGGCTGCTCGCGAACCATCCCGACCAGCGGTGCGCGCTGGTCGACGACCCGGCGCTGATCCCGCGCGCGGTGCAGGAGATCCTGCGCCGCTTCAGTCCCGTCATCCACATGGCGCGGACCGCGACGCAGGACGTCGAGGTCGGACCGGCGCAGGTCGTGGCGGGCGAGCGCGTCGCGATGCTCTATGGCGCGGCCAATCACGATCCCGCGCTGTTCGCCGATCCCTATGCGCTCGACGTCGGCCGCGCCAACGCCAACCGGCACATCGCCTTCGGCTATGGCATCCACCACTGCCTCGGCTCGCGGCTTGCGATGCTCCAGCTCGCGCTGATCCTCGAGGCATTGCTGCGCCGCTTTCCCCGCTACGAGGTCGTGTCGGACCCCGCCTATATCCGTTCCAATTTCGTCCTCGCCATGAAGCGGCTGGACATATCGCTGTCGCCGGGCGGCCGCTGACGGCATCGCGCAAGGAGGCCCTATGACATCCATCGAACCCAGGCCGATCGTCGGCGTCCACCACGCCGCCTTCCGTTGCCGCGATGCCGAACAGACGATCTGGTTCTACCGCGACGTGCTGGGGCTCGCCGATCCGACCGGCATCATCGTCGAGGAGGTACCCGGCAGCGGCGCCGACGATCCCTATCTGCATGTCTTCTTCCGCATGCGGAACGGCGAACATATCGCCTTCTTCGACGCCCCCGGATCGGCCGATCCGGCGTGGTTCGCGCGCAAGGACAGCTTCGACATGCACTGGGCGTTCGAGGTCGGGGGCGAGGACGACCTGATCGCGATGCGCGACCGCATCCGCGCCCACGGCGTCACCGCGCACGGACCGATCGACCATCATTTCGTCCGCTCCATCTACATGTACGACCCCAACGGCATCCAGATCGAGCTGACCTACCGCACCGCCGATCACGACCGCATCCTCGACGAGGAGCAGCGCAACTTCGGGCAGACGCTCGCCCGGTGGAGCGAGCGCACGCGCGCGGCCAAGGAAGCGAAATTCGGCGCCGAGGCGCTCGACCGCCGCAGCCGCGGCGACGCGTGAGGGGGACCCGACATGAAATATGAACGCATTCCCTATCTGGTCGTCTTCGACGAGGTCAGCGCCTTCAAGGACACCTATGGCGGGCAGATCGGCAAGGTCGCGATCGAGGCGCATCTGCTGAGGCCCGAGGTGCCGTCGGACAGCGTCGTCATCTTCTCGCACCCGATCGGCGGCGGCGCCTGGCTGCCGCTGGTCAGCACGCTGGCGAAGCGCGGCGTCCACACCATCTATTGCAACACCCGCTATCGTGGCAACGACACGGCGCTGATCATGGAACGCGCGGTCATGGATTTCGCCGCCTGCATCCGCGATGCGAAGGAACGGCTGGGCTACAGCAAGGTCTATCTCGGCGGCTGGTCGGGGGGCGGCGCGCTGTCGATGTTCTACCAGGCCGAGGCGCAGGACCCGCGCGTCACGCACACGCCCGCGGGCGATCCCTACGACCTGACCGCGGCGAAGTTCATTCCCGCCGATGGCGTGCTGCTGCTCGCCGCGCATCTGTCGCGCAACCTGACGCTCACCGAATGGCTCGATCCGTCGATCACCGACGAGACGCGGCCCTTCGACCGCGATCCCCGGCTCGACCTCTATGCCGAGGATGGACCCAGGCCGCCCTATTCGGCGGCGTTCGTCGCCGAATATCGCGCGGCACAGATCGCGCGCAACCGGCGCATCACGGCGTGGGCGAAACAGGAACTGGCGGCGCTTAAGGCGGCGGGGCTCGCCGATCACGAACGCTGCTTCACCGTGCAGGGGACGATGGCCGATCCGCGCTTCCTCGACCCGACGCTCGACCCCAGCGACCGCAGGCCGAACTGGTGCATGCTGGGCGACCCGAAGGTCGTCAACGACGGCCCGGTGGGCCTCGCCCGCTTCACCACGCTGCGCAGCTGGCTGTCGCAATGGGCCTATGACGAATCCAACGCCGACGGCCTCAAATGCGCCGCGCGCATCGCCTGCCCGATGCTGGTGATCGAGAACAGCGCCGACGACGCCTGCACGCCCAGCCACGCGGCGCGGCTGATGGACGCCGCGGTCCATTGCACCAAGGACCATCATGTGATCGAGGGCGCCAACCATTATTATTTCGGGCAGCCCGAACTGGCGCAGCAGGCCGCCGACATCGTCCACGACTGGATCGCGGCGCAGCGGTGAAGGCCGATATTTCGGGATGGCGTTCGGCGGTATGGCGCACCCGACAGGATTCGAACCTGTGACCTCTGCCTTCGGAGCAATTTAGGCACCCCGTCCTAAAAGCACGCTAGGGCACGCCATGACACTACAACCTACTGAAACCGCTAGACTATTCGGATTTTTCCGCCGAAATCCATATCCGCAAGTTCGCTCCAATATTCGCCCGGCTGCTTCCGTGGTGCTTCCGCGGAAACAGCCCCTCCATCACGGGGGGATCGCCTGATGACAAAGCTCACGAAACGAGTGGTCGACGCCGCCGACGTCCGGGAAAAGGACTACTTTATCTGGGACGATGAGCTTCCTGGCTTCGGCCTCCGCGTCTTCGCATCAGGCAAGCGCAGCTATCTCATCCAATATCGCGCGCTCGGTCGAACCCGTCGCTACACCATCGGCCTGCACGGAATCTGGACGCCAGAAACCGCACGACAGGAAGCGAAGGCCCAGCTCGGGCGCGTCGCTCGCGGCGACAACCCGTCTGAGGAACGCCAGCTCGATCACCAGGCCATGACGGTCAAGGAGCTATGCACGCTCTATCTCAAAGACCTCAAGGCAGGCCTGATCCTCGGCAAAGGCGGTCGCCCCAAGAAGGCGACCACCATCGTTACCGACACTGGCCGCATCGAACGCCATATCATTCCGTTGATCGGCGCGCGGCGGGTGAAGGACCTGACAAAAGCCGACATCAACAAGGTGCTCAAGGACATCATGGCCGGCAAGACGCGAGTGTCGGTCAAGACGAAGAAGCTAAGGGGCAAAGCCATCGTGCGCGGCGGCGCCGGCACGGCGACACGCACGGTAGGCCTCCTCGGCGGCATCCTCACCTACGCCGTCGATGCCGGCATCATCGATCGCAACCCGGCGCACGGCATCAAGAAACCGAAGGACAATGTCCGCAAGCGCAGGCTTTCCGAGGCGGAGTATCACACTCTTGGCAACATGCTGCGCGAAGCGGCAGAGAACGAGAAATATGCGATGACCGTCGAGATCGTTCGCCAGATCGCCCTGACCGGCTGTCGCCGGTCGGAGATGATCTCGCTTATGTGGTCCGAGGCCGATACTGAGGCGAGTTGCCTGCGACTGGAGGATAGCAAAGAGGGTGAATCCATCCGACCCATCGGTCTTCCCGTGGTCGAGTATCTGGAGCAGCGCCGCGAGAATGCGAAGGGCACCTACGTCTTCCCCGGCCAAGGCGAGGACAATGCCTTCGGCAGCTTTCCGAACCATTGGGAGCAGCTATTCAAGGACTCGCCGCTCGCCGACGTTACGCCGCATGTCCTGCGCCATAGCTTCGCGAGCATCGCCAACGATCTGGGCTTCACCGAGGTGACCATCGCGGCACTCGTCGGACACGCGAAAGGCTCGGTCACGAGCAAGTACATACATACGCTCGACACGACTCTGATCATGGCAGCTGATACGATCTCCGGCTACATTCAAGGCTTGCTTGATGGAGTCGAGTTCAAGCAGACCGCGTACGCTCTTGATCGAGATTCTCGGAAGCAAGCACTTGCACGCTTCCTGAACAATGCGGCCAAGGGCGCGGAAATGCAACGAGAGGACATTCCCTTAGCTGCCTAGCGTTCGCAATCACCGCATCCGACCTCCAAACCCTAGTTACTTTTCCGGCTCGTGCCATCGGCCGGGGCAAGCTTAACACCAGAAACGCGCTAAGCCCGACGGCATGTCCGCCGCCGGGCTTGGCGCTATAACTTACGAGACAACCAGTCCCGGACACGGCGCCAGAAGTTTGGTGTTGCGCTGGTCGGAGCGGCCTGAATAGGAGGCTCGACCGTCGGCGACTGTCCATAATATCGCGCTTTGGCAACGCGATCACGACGACGCTCAGCTTCAACCTGCTCGTCGCTCCAAGGGCCGGCTTCGATCACCTTGCCGCGGTCGATCAAGTAGTGTGACCGGCACTGCAAGGTCCAATTGCCGATCGACGGCCGAAGCGAGATAGTTTCGCCATCGAACGTCATCTTCCAATCCGTCGGCGTGAAGGGCGCGACAACCTCCTCGCCGCAACCACAGCAGCAGCTATGGGCTGATGTCGCATATTCCATCGAAACATAGAGAATGCCTGGGTCCAGGCGCTCAGGGATGTGTTCGACGAAACGATGATCGAGTCGCTTGTGCCTCATCACGCGAGGTCCCCATTGATGAGCATGTTGCCGTCGGTGGTGTAGGTGCAGTGATGCTCGCGCTCGAGGTCACGGTAGAAGCCACGAATCTTCTTCCACTTCACGACCGCGAGGACAGCATTCAAAGCGTTGAGATCCGCGACCTGTATGTTGGATGCGTAAATGTCCTTGGCGCCACCGCCGACGAAGGAGATGCGCTGGCGCGCATGATCCCGTTTCTCCGGCGTGCTGGCGGTCACCCGCAGGATACCGCCGAGCGATCCCTCGTCGAGTTCGAGGCCCATGCCGACATCGACGAATGCGGCGCCGCTCGCCTCGAGCTTCTCGACGATCAACCGCTTCGCTTCGCCGGCGTCGAGCGACAGGAACGCGAAGGTGACGCCCTCGAGAAGGTGCAGGTTGTCGGCCCCGAGCTCGACATCGTGCGCCACGATGTTGCGGTGCATCCGGCTGTAGATGCGCTTCAGATAGTCAACCTTCTTCGGTGCCTCGCGCAGCCCCTCCAGGGTCGGCGCGCCCGGCGCCCGAAAGGCGTTGTGGGTCAGGAACTCGTCGCTGTCGAAGAGCCGAATCTCGCGGACCGGCGTCTTGGCGACGAAGTCCAGGATGTAACCGCCGGTGCCACCACAGCCGATGATGGCGACCCGCTCGTTGACGAGCCGCTCGGTCAGGATGCCGATACCGACACGGTCGGAGGCGGTCTCAACATAGTTGAAGACGCTGTCCTCCTCCTCTTCCGGCTCGCGGAAGGTGCGGGGGGTCATGCCGGGCTTCAGCACCGCGGCCGGGCCCGCGATGATGTTCGCGTAGCTCGTCATCTTGTGGTGGTAGTCCGTGTAGCCGCCATCCGGCTTGCTCGAGAAGCTGTGCGTGGCTTTCAAACCGTGACCGAGGTCGAAGGCGCCGGCCTGATGCGAGATCCCCTGGATAGGCGTCCCATCGGCGCGGCACGGAAAGTCGCCGTCCCAATGGACAACATGGGTGTCGGGCCTGCGCGTCGCATCGCCGGCCAGCGTGAGGCTCGAGATGAGGGTGCCGATGCGCACCTCGCGACGCGCATCGACATAGGGCACCTCCCGCATGACGAGATGCCCGCCCTGCCGCAGGACGAAATAGCCTTCGTCCCGCAGCCGCTTGAGGTCGGGATTACGACTGAACAGTTCGCGTGACATTGAACACCGTGCCTTTCTTCTTGACGTCGACCGAGCCGCCGGCACCGAGTTCGCCCGCGTGCGGCGTCGAAGCCGCATGCCGATAGGTCATCGAGAAGACGACGTTCGGCTCATGCTGGCCCGGGAAGGCGAGCTGGACGATCTGCTCGAACGTGACCGTGCGGGCGTTCACCGTGCGCGGCCGCGAATTGACGATAATCTCGAACGTCAGCCGCGCGGTGATAAACCGCTCGATGCCGGGCTCGGCCAGATCGATCAGCTCGCCATGCTCGATCAGGCGATCTTCGCCGCCGGGGACCTCGAGGAAAACGCCTTCCCCCTCGCCCGCCTTGGCGAGCCCGTAGAGCACCGCGCCGCTGATGACCGGCTTGCCCCAGCGCAACTCGCCGTCGTTCAAGGTGAGCTTGAAGTCGCGATCCGTCAGGAAGGCGACGAACCGCTCGGCGCCGTGCTCGCGCAGGTCGAAGGGCTCGTTCAGCCGCACGTCCTCGAAGTCGCCCGAGGGCAGGATCGCGAACAGGCTGTAGCCTTCCCGCGGGTCCAGGGCGCCGGCCTCGAGCAACTGACGGCCGAGCGGCATGGGGTCGCTCACCTGACGGGACTGGAAGTTGAGGTCGCCCTGCGCGAGGAGGAAGCGATACCCCCGCGCCGGACGCAGCGCCCGGCCTTCGCGCAGGGCGTCGCCGAGGTCGTCGTATTCAAGAAGCTCTTCGGTGTTCATAAGATTGGGTCCTTAGGTTCTGCCGCGGCGATGCAGCGGCTCTAAGGGTCCAATCGGGGCGAGATCCGCCGACCGGTAAGGTCAGGCGAACTTTTTTCGCAGAGGGCCATCGGGGGTCTGCCCGCAGATGAAGAAGGCCGGGCAATTCGGGCAGGTGCGCGACGACACCTCTGCCGGAAACCGCCCAGCGCGGATGTCGCCGAGAAACTTGGCGAGCTTGTCCTTGCGCCCCTTCAACTCCCGATCCGACAAGGCGAGCGCATGCGTCTCGCCATCGGAAAGATGGACGAGCTCCGCGACGGCGCCTGGAAAGGCCTGCTGGACCGCCAGCATCAGCGCCGCCGCGCCGACATCCTTGCTCTCGGCCGACCGCCTATGGCCCGTGCGGATACGGCGGACGGTCCGGACCCCGTCCGGCCGCACCAGCACCTCATCCGGCCGAACGATGATCTCTTCGCCGCCGAAATTGAGGCTGAGCGCGACCGGCGCCTCGGCGACCGCGTCGGCGCGATTGGCCAGGAGGAAGCGCAGCATCGCCAGGGCCAGATCGCGGAATTCCGCGCGATAGCCATGGTCGCCGAGCCCCTGACCGGCAAGCGCCACGTCGGTGCGATCCTCCAGGTCCCGCTCGGTTACGGGGCTATCAGAGGCGATCACCCCTTCGACCATCACGCGAACCGCCTCGTGCAGGTGCATGAAGGCGGTCGCGGTCCGGCGCCCGCCGACCTGCAAGACATGCGTGTAGAAGAAGCGGCGCGGGCAGGACTCATAAAGGGCGATCTGTGGTGCCCCGAACTGCAGCCGTCCGTCGACGATCAACTCGATGCCGTGGGCTTCCGCCGCCATCGGAAGCGGCCGCGCCGGCACGACCGAGCCCCGCGTCAGGGTGGCTCCGAGACGGTCGAGGAAGGGCGACAGCGGTCGATTGTGGCCGTTGCTCTTCTCGGTCGGCGCATAAAGGATCAGGCGGTCGCGGGCGCGAGACTGAGCCACATAGAACAGGCACTCCTGCTCCTCGGCTTGGCCCGCGCGAAAGGCCTCCAGCGCACTGCCTCCGGCGCCCGCGATCATGCCATCGGGCGCCGGACAGGGTGGCGCCGGCGGCGTGCGCGGGATGGTGTCGCTGTTGAGCCCTGGAAGATGGACGCCGCCGAACTCCAGGCCCTTGGCGCCATGGATCGTCATCAAACGCACGGCGTCGAGATGCTGGGCGGCCGCGGGCAACTGGCGCAGGTCGCGATCATCGCCGAGACGGACAAGCCTGCGCACGCGATCGAGCACACGCGTGATCGGCAGGCCGCGGCCGGCCGGCTGGACCCGCAGGAAGTTGAGGAACTGCCAGATCGCGATGCCGCGCGTGCGATCGGCGAGATCCTCCGACACGCCAAGGCGCGCTGCGACACGGGTGCGATCAAGCAGCAGTGTCGCGAGCACGGTCCAGGGCGACGCCGTTTGGTCGAAGCCGCTGAGTGCGGCCGCGAGCTTGACGAGGGCCTGGCGCCCGGCGTCGCTGACGCCGGGGATCGACTCGATGTGCTGGAGCCAACCGCCTGAAGGTTGGTCGGCCGCCCGCAGATACTCGAAGATCGTCGCTACGTCCGCGAAGGACATCCTGAAATCGGGCCAGCAGGCGATGCGCACTAGGCCCATGGCGCGCCGATCGACAAGGACGGAGAGCAACGCCAGGAGATCCTTGACCTCAGCCCGCTCAAACAGGCTGCCCAGAAACAGCACGGGCACGCCGAGCCGTTCGAGGTCCTGCCCGATGGTCGAAAGCTTCTCATTGCCGGTGCAGAGCACCGCCTGGTCACGATAGGCATGTCCCTCGCGGCGAAGCGCCTCGATCGCGTCGGCCAGGGCCACTTGCTGCTGCTCGGCGCGCTGCACCGTGCGCAGCTCGGGCTTCTGGCCATTGCCGTTGCGATCGGCTTCAAGACCGCTGTCCGCGTCGCCCGCGCGCATCGTGGTCGCGAAACTGGAAAAGTTGGCGACGATCTCCGGCACCGAGCGATAGTTGCGCTTCAATCGCCCACGCTTACCGCCGGGAAAGTCCTCCTTCCCGAACCGGGTCATATTAAAAGATGACGCACCCCGAAACCGATAGATCGACTGCTTGGCGTCGCCGACCATCCAGAGATTGCGCCCGTCTGGCCGCAGCGCGCTCAGCAAGCGCACGCTGCTGCGGTTCACGTCCTGGTACTCATCGACCAGGACGTGGTCATACTGCGCCTGCAGCGTTGCGCGGATGGCCGCCTCAGCCTCAAGCAGCTTGACGGGCAAGGCGACAAGATCTCCGAAGTCGACGCAATGCGCGTTGCGCTTGAGCTGTTCATAGGCGGCATAGACGCGGGACACCTCTCCGGCACGTTCGGCGGCCTCGCGTGTACCGGAGTCCGCCCCCTTGGCAAGCATGGCGTCGGCAAGCGCTGCGTAGGTTTCGGCGTTGACCACCTCGTCCTTCGCCCGCGAGACGGCGGCCAGCATCTCGGCGATGATCTGAGTCGGATCGTAGAGATTACGGTAGTGGGCGAGCCTCAGGCGCGGGAACTCCTCCTCGAGGAGCTCGACGGCCTCGGTTCGATCCATCATCCGCGGGTCTTTCGGCAAGCCGAGCTCCGCATGGAAACGACGGATAATGTCGAGGCCGAAGGCGTGGAAGGTGCCGATCCACATTGCAGCCGCGGCCTCGGGCCGCTTGCGCGCAATCCGCTCAGCCATCTCACCCGCCGCCTTGTTCGAGAAAGTCAACAGCAGGATGCGCCGCGGGTCGACACCCTCCTCCAGAAGGCCTTCGACACGCGCGATCAGCGTCTGCGTCTTGCCGGTGCCGGGGCCCGCCTCGAGCAGATAGGCTTCGCCGCGGTGCGCCGCGGCCGCGGCTTGGAGTGGGTTGAGCGGCCGCTCTGCATGCGTCGCGGCCGTGACGGGCGGCACGATTGGGAGGAGCAGGGCGTCAAACATCTGCTGGGCGACAACCTCGAACGGCGCGCCGAGCTTCGCGGCGATCGCCGAGGCGGATAACCCTTGGTCGACATGCAGCGCTCGCGCGACGTTGCGGGGAAGCAAGAGCTCGCGCGCGAACAGGTCCATCTGGACCTCGCGACGCTGCCGGCGTCCGTAATCGACCACCCGATCCATGCCAACCGGCGATGGCTCGGCCGCGCGGGCCAGATCGATCATTGGCGCCGCCTCGCTATCGGGATCGTCGCCGAGCTCGACATGTCCGATCTCGTGCGCCACGAGGAAGGCCTGCTCGAAGCGAGACCCCGCACTCTCGTGAAGGATCAGATCGTCGGCGGCGACGAAGGTCGCGCGGCCGCCGTTGAGGACGGCCGCGCCGACGGCCGTCGGTTCGACATCGATCCCACGCCGCTTGGCTTCGGCGACAGCAAAGTCATAGGGCGACCAAGGATCGGCACCCGAGGCGACGAGACGAGCATGAAGCTCGGCGGCGACCTGCCTGGCGAGCTCCACCCCGTCCATGTCAGTCTGCCTCCGCCAACAGCCGGGCGCGCTTGTCGGCCGGGACGCCGGCGTCGATTAACACTTCCTCGAAGGTGACCTGCCCGCCGGCGGTCGGCTTATCGTCAGCCTTATAGCTGCGCGCCCCGGCCAACTGGGCCGAGCCCCAGGACGACTCCAACTGCGCGACAGAGCTGCGCATCGCCTCTGCCAACATCGCCAGGAAGCGTCGCGGGATACTAGCGAGAGAAATCCGTCTCTCGCGCAGCGCAGTCACAACCTGCCGGGGCAGGTCCAGACGCTGGGCGACGGTGCGCCAGTCATCGACCGTCAGTGCCGCGAAAGGGTCGGCTGTCGCTCCCGGCACCGCCTTTGAGTGTTGCAACCAAGCAGCATCGATCAAGGCCTGATCGGCATCGGAAAGCGGAGCTGTGTCGTCAAATACTTCGCGGCTGAGTTCGCGCGACAGGTCTATGAGCTCCCCGGCATATTCCGGGTAAAGTCCCAAATAGCGTTCAAGGGTCGACCGGCCAGGGTCGTTCTCGACCGCAAACGCGTCGAGCACGGACTCGCGTGATGGACGTTCGCCGGCGGGGTTCACCGTTCTTCTCCGTCGCCCATGGCGGCGCGAAGGGCGGCGAAGGCCTTGTCGCGGTAGGTTCGGACGGTCTTTTCGGAGCGGCCTAAGACTTTGGAGATGGTCATGACGTCCGGCTCCTTGGAGTCGATGGGGAAGCCCTGTCTCATCATCTGAATGATCCTGCTTTGTTCTGTCGGTAGAGCCTCAATCGCTGCATCCAGGCGCAACCGGTAAGCCGCATCGTCCAAATCCGACGCGGCGAAGGGGTCGTGTGCCCCTGCGGCCGCCTCGACTTCGGGGGATAGCTCACCGCTGTCGTCATATTCGAGGGCCTGAGAACGGTTCTCGTCGCGCCAAGCCTGCTCCTGCGCGTCGCGCCGCAGGCTGGCAACCGCGCCGTCAAAGCGCACCTCGAAGTAGTCGAGCTTGTCGATATAGGTGGCGCGATCCGCTGAAAGGAGCTCGACGAACCTGCTGAAAACCTTGTCTCGCACAATCCCGCGCGTCAGCGATTCAGTTTTGCCGTCGGAGCTTTCCGGCCTGGGTAAACAGCGTAGCACCCGTTCAATCAGAATCCGATAGAGGCGCTCGAACCACGCCTCGTTGTTGTCGCGACGGCTCGCGCGAATGAAGTACACGAGACATTCGCTAGGGACGTAGGTCGGGTCCGAGCGCTTCATGATTCCTGCCCTGGCGATCAACTCGTCGCGCGGCAGGACCGCCAATTCGGCGATGAGCGCTTCTATCTTTGGGTCGCGTTCGTAAAGTTCGCCGCTAAGGCGTCGTTTGCGCAGTCCGTTTATTACTACTCCTGATCGGATCGAAGCTGTCGTTTCCTGCGCATCGACGGCTTCCTCCCAATGTTTCATCATGCCGCCCCCACTTTTATAATGCCTTCACATTCCGGCGTCCTCTAGACTATTTTTTATCGAATGCGTCCGGAATGTCTTGCTACTCTTCTGTTGCGGCGGGCGTTTCTTTGGCTACTGACCCACAGATCCCGCATTTTTCTCTTGCCTGTTTGCACCAGAGCAATTCACCACCTCAAGCATTCGCGGGTGGCCATCGCATTTTACCCCGGCCAACGCGCAAGACGTCGACAAGATTGACGCCCTCTGGAAGCCTACCTGAAAGCAAGCTAGGCTTCGGATCAACAGCATGCTTCCTAAACGCAGCGAGCCGCTGATAGTCGGGCGTCGCTAGCCAAGTCCTCCCATCTCCTTCATCAGTGATAATTCGGTAAAGCCCTGCGCGAGGTGCTGATTCAACGGGAACATCGAGCAAACGTCGGTTGCGATAGATTGACCATTTCTGAATCCCACCACTGAGCGCCTCAGTCCTGAAACGGGCCCACAATGCCGCCGTTTCGGGCGTTGGCCAATCGCCCAAATCCGTGAAGGCTGTGATTTCATCGGATTCAAGCCATGCGCGCATTTCCGCCGGAGTCACAAACATTGGCTTGGTTTCGTTGATGGAGGCCATGGCTGCTGTCCTCGAAGGTAGACCGGCGCGAATCAGCATCGCCATCATGAATTGCGGTACGCCCGTTTCGACTACTGCCGCCGCGCCGCCCGCCACCGTCTCCGGCGACCAGCCGAGAGACATTCGCCGGGTGCGAATGGCTTCGAGCGCCCAAACCAGGCGATAAGTGAAGGCCTCTTCGACCGCCCGCATATTCTGTGGCCCGATCTTGGAGACTTCCTCCCCGGAAATCCAGGCGCGCAGGATGGCTTTCCAATTGGCTGGCAGCGCGTTCTTCTTGTCGGGGATGAAGGGGCGCATGAACAGCAGACGTTCGCCCAGACCGCCGAGAGCGTCGGCGAGTTCGTCGACGTCGCCGCTCAGGGCAGCGCCATCGGCCCGGTCGACCAGCTCGGCCAGCACGTCGGCCATCGCGTCGATGGAGAGCCCCGCTTCGAGCCCAACGCCCATTGCGAAATGACCGCGGCGCGCCTGCTCGGTCGTGGTCTTCCAAATAAGGTCGGCGCGTGCTTCGAAGACCTTCTTGTGCAGGGGTGCGACGTCCTCTTCCTCGCGCGCAATCTGACGAGCCCAGAGTGATCCCTTGAGGGCCTCGTCCAGCAACTTCGGGAGATCGGCGCGATCCGCATCCAGCGCTTCGATCAGGCCGAACACGGTCGCATCGAGGCGCTCGACAATCTGCGACAACGGCTCTTCGTCGATCGTTTCCTCTTCGTCAGCCTCGCTCTCGTCCTCGTCATCGTTCTCGTCGCCGTCGGCGTCGTATTCCACGGCGGCGGCAAGGCGTTCAGCCACTTCGGCCTCCTCGTCGGGCGATCGCCACGCCTCCCGGGAATTGGCGAGATACTCCCAGGCGTCATCGCGATCGAGCACACCCTCTCGCGACAGGCGCTCGAGGATCTCGGCGACGATCTGGATGAGGCCGCTTTTCAACGTGCGGGCCTTGGCGGAGGCAACCAGCTTCCTCCACTCCTTCTTTCGCCAATCGGTCTTGTCGAACATGACATGGACGATCAGGCCCTCGACATCGACGAAGGCGCGCCCGGCCCGGCCTGCGACATTCGCAAACTCCTCGCCCTTGATCTTCTCACCGGCGCGATAGAGCGCGGGCACGAGCAGGACAGCGGCGTTCAGGTTGAGCCCTTGGGAGAGCGTCGGCGAGGCGACGATCACTTTGAGAACGCCCTCCGAGAGCAGTACCTCCAGCTCGCGCAGGAACGGGCTCGGCAGACGGCCGTGGTGGATGGCGACGCCGGCCTTAAGGCTAGCGACCGCCGGATGGTCCTCTCCCAGCCATTCCTTGCCGACCTCCAGCGCCCGCGCGATCGGCGCCTCGTCGTCCAGCAGAGAGCTGAGATAGCCGCGCTTGCATAAATCAACGACCTGCTTGCCATAGCTCTCGACCCAGTTGGCCTGGGTGGAGAAGATCAGGGTGCGCTTCCCCTGGCCGGCGAATTCCCACGCCGCGAAGAGGGCCAGGTGTGAGTTCTTGCGCGGGTACGGCTTCTTTTCCCTTCCGCGTGCAGGCTTCTCCTCGACGAACTTGTCGAGGAAGGGACCGCCATCGTCGAGGTCGAGCCGCAGCAGCGCATCCTTGCCGCGCCAGGTTAGGGCGCCGAACCTCTGACGCGTGGGGCGCCAGTCGGAACGCACGGGCTCGCCGGGTTCGTCGGAACGTATCCAGGCGGTGAGGTCATCCAACTCGTCGCCGCTCGGCAGGATCGCGGAGAGGCAGACGATCCGGCGGTTGGCCGCGTCGGGGCGGCGCAGCAGACGCTGCACTAGCGTCTCGTAGCGGATCTCACGCTCGCTGGGCCCGATCATATGCCCTTCGTCGAGAACGATCAGCCCGACATCATCGATCAGGGAAGCGTCGCTTCGAAGCGCGAAGTCGAGCTTCTCTGGTGTGGCGATGATGATCTCGCGGGTGCGCAGGGCATCCTCGTCGCCTGCCGAAAGGCCGCTGGCGCCGTAAAGCGAGGAGACGCTGAACCCGAGGGGCGCGAAGGTCTTGCGGAAAGAGCGTTCTGTCTGGGCCGACAACGCGCGCAGCGGCGTGACAATCAATACCCGACGCGCCGATGACAAGGTCATCAACGCGGCGATTTCCGCAACGCGCGTCTTCCCCGCGCTCGTGGGGAGCGCCACGACCAGGTCGTCGGTGACATCGGTCGACCGCTGCGCGGCCTCGCGCTGAGAAGGCCATAGCTCCACTTCGGAGGTTTTGCGCGCGTACAGCGAACCGATGAACAGCCGCCGGAGGTCGGGGTATCGCTCCTCCGTTCCAGCGGGTGGCTCCGTCGGCAGGCTCCGGTGCAATGAATGCTGCCAGAGGTCGTCGATCAGATGGCGGCAAAGATTCGAGATCCACCACAACGGTACATTCCCGGCGTTGCCGGCTAGGCTGACCGCAGTGGCCAGTAGATCGCGCGCGGCGTCGATCGGCTCCTCTTCCCCTGTTTCCAGCGCGAAGTCGAAGTAGGCCAGAGCCCGACAAATCGTCGTATTCAGAATGGTCGACAATACGTCGTCGATGTCGGGCTCATCGCCGCCCAGCGCTTCGCCCATCTGCTCGTCGCCGTGGGCCTCGTCGCCAAGCCAGTCGCGAACGAAGCCGCGCAACTGATCGAGATCGCGCAGGATGAGATGACGGATCGCCGTTTCGCCGGGCGATGCGTTGAGATCTTCAACCGTCTCGTTGAACAGCGAATAGGCGACGGCCGAGAAGCCGGCCAGGTGATAGGCGGCAGCCGCGATGGTGCGGCGGAAGCCGCGATCGGGTGCCTCGGGATCACCGTTTCTCACCAGCGCCTCAAAGGCGTTGGCCGCCCGTTCGAAAGCCTTGTTCGTCAGGTCTGACGCGCCGGTCTGGGCACGCAAGGCCATGGCGCCCCGAAGCAAGGCAAAGCCGTGTTCGGCGAGGTCGGTTTCGATTGTGGCGCCCAAGGGCGGGGAAGTCTGAGGCAATACGCCCGCTTCCCGCATCAGCGACCATGCAGCGCCACGATAGAGCAATCGGCCAAGGATGCCGTCGACGGTCGCGGTGGCTAGGAAGGCGGTCAGTTCATCAGGCGTCTCCAAGATCGTGCGCCCCTTCGTACATGGCCGCGATGAAGTCCTGATGATCTTCGACGTGGATGTTCACGACGTAGTGGTCGCGATTGGTCCCGGCGGTCTCGAGATCTTCCTTCAGCGAGGCATGGGGGCCGTTGCCGGAAACGGTGAAAAGCATGTGGTCGATGCGATCGGCGCGCAGCGACCTCAAACCCACCTCATCGCGGAGGTCGCGGCCCAGCGCGTTTTCGTCGGGATCGTTGCTCTCCAGGAGACGGTTGGCGACGAACAGCAGCGAGTCCGGCGTGCAGCGGCCATTGTCGCGATCAAGCACCTTGCGAGCGCTTGTCACGGTGGATTTGCCGAGCTTCATGTTGCTTTTGGCTTCCCCCTTCAGAAGCCACAATTTCTCGTCCTGGCCGCCATAGCCGGCGCCGATGAAATCATCGCCGCGCATGGCCATGTTGCGGCCGTCCTTGTAGCGAAGCCGGCGCACGGGGACGCGCAGGCCGATCTCTTCCTCCACCAGCTCGGTCGCGAGAATCTCCCCCAGGTCTCCGGAGCGGCCCTTGGCCGTCTGAGGCATCGCCTCGCTCAGAATCTTGGCGGCAACCGTGTATCCGAGGCGCTCGACATCCTCGGCGATACGCTCGAGACGATCATAGTGGGAACGAATGGTCTCGGCGAGGTCGCCGCTGATCTCGTCGCGGCCGCCATCCTTCTCGACATAGGTCCAGTAGTGTTTGCGCTTGTCTTTTTCCTTGGTGGATTCGCACCACCGCTCATACAGCCCCATGCTTCCCCCCACTTCTTTATTTTGCTGCGCGATTTACCCGGTCGGCGATGTCTGCGCATCGCTCGATCAGCCTCTCAAAGGGCTCGGCGTCCTTAAGTAGCAGCCCGTCTTCCACCATATGTTCGTAATCCGAGGCCAGCGCCGTGCGCGCCTCGCCGCTCGGCACGAGCCGCAACAATCCGTTGACGGCGGCCTCATAGTCGACGGGCGCGCCGTCCGCCGCCTTCTCCGCGAAGAACATGCTTTTGTGCCGTGCTACCGCCAGGGCGAGATCTCGATCAGCCGCGGCCGCGTCGGCAATCCCGGCGTCATCCAGGCGGACCACGTCATGCCAATGGCGAGCGAACCGCTCCCCGCGAAGCCGTTCCTGCAAGCAGAAGACGTGGATCGCGGTTGCCTTTTCCCAAAAGGTCCGCTCGGCGTGCATCACGCGCGGCGACGCCGCGGGGAACGTCACGCCCTCGACCAGGCCCGTCGCATCGCAGACCACATCACGCACGCTGGCCGGTTCGCCGGTCGAGCGGGCGCCGAATTCCAGCATGACGCTTGGCGCGACATAACCGGAGCCGGTAGAGGTCGCTTCATAGTCGATGAAGAGTTTCTCGCCGTCGACCCGGGTCGCGGCCGACACGCCCTGCGCTCCAATGGCGTCGATGAGCAGGGGCTGCACCGTGCCCGAAATCCACTCCGGCAGGCGGTGGCGCACCGCTTTCGACCAGCGCTTCTCTTCGCTGCGCGTTGCCGGCAGGGCCTCGCCATTGTCGCCCACCAGATCGGGCGCGATCGCTCGGATGTCGTAGGTCAGATCGACATCTTCCGAGAAGCGCTGAATGACGCCGTAGGCTTTTGAAAGCGATGTCCCGCCCTTGAAAACGAGATGGTCGCCGAGCGCGGAGCCGAAAACGGTTTGAAGGGCCCAGACGACCCAAACGTCCTTCTCGAGCAGATGGGCGGGCCGCCCTGAACGATCGGCGGCCACGCCCAGCGCGTCACGACGGTCCGCCGCCGACAGGGACAGAAAGGGATCAGCCATGGGCCGCCTTGCCGACGCTTCGGGCAAGCCAGGTCGGAAACTGCGGCGCGGCGGCCACCAGTTCGCCGAACGCCGACGGTGGGAGCTTTCGTTTCAGAGCCTTCAGCGCCGATTCCGCTTTCTCCGGCCCAAGCCAGGCTAGAGCGCGAACCGCTTGGCCTGAGGGGCGATCGGCGAGCGCAAGCTGCCAGCGTGGCGCATGGCGCAATTCCACGAGCTGCTTGCCCAAGGTCATAGTGCGGCTCCGGCCCGACGTCAGATAAACAGAGCGAACCGGCACCTGCGTCGTCAGCCCCAGCGCATTTGCGGCAGCCGCGCCGTTCGGCACGATGACTTCCCCGCGCTGCACCGCCAGCGCCTCGATGGCCTGTTCCACCGAAGGCGCGCGTGCTCCAAACCGGCTCTTGATCGGACGCAGATACACGCCGCGCCCGGCACGGATCAGATGCCCTCGTTCTGCAAGACGCGACAAAGCCTGGTCCACCCCAGCGCGGCTGCCGAGGTGGAGAAGGCTCTTTGCCGCCAGCGGCGTTCCTTCCGGCAGCGTCTCGGCGAGCGCCAGGATCTGTTCGGTCAGACGTTGCACCATCATTCTCCTGTCAGAAATATATGCGAGTTTCTGACATTTTTCAACGGCCACAAAGCTTTCAAACTCAACCCAACCGTCCTTCGTAGCTCCGGTCGCCACGAGGGATCGATTGAAGGGGGAAAGCCTTCCCCTGCGGCCGAGCCACGGTCTCGGCCGACCCCTTCTGCGGGGACACCCCGCAACGCCCCGAGAGTGAGAGTGCGGACGGATCTTCCGTGACGGGTTGAGGGCTGGGAGAGAGGCTCCCGGCGCCCGTCGTGGAGTTTATCCCGATGGCCAGAATGGATCGCGCCGCGCGTCGTACCGGCGACCGCACCAATTTCTATGACGACGTCACCAACAAGATCATCGCCGAGCTGGAGGATGGTCGGCTTCCCTGGGTCCAGCCTTGGGGCACGGCCGCGGCCAAGGCGCCGCTCGCCATGCCGAGGAACGCGGCGACCTCGCGCCAGTATTCCGGCATCAACGTCCTGATCCTCTGGGGCGCCGTCATCCAGCACGGTTTTCCTTCCCAGCAGTGGCTCACCTTTCGCCAGGCGCTCTCGCTCGGCGGGAACGTCCGGAAGGGCGAGCATGGCACGACCGTCGTCTACGCCGACCGCTTTGTGCCTGACGATGAAAAGCGCCGCGCGCGCGAGGCCGGCGAAGAGGCGACCGCCATTCCATTTCTGAAGCGGTTCACGGTCTTCAATGCGGCGCAGTGCGAGGGGCTGCCCGAGAATCTTGCCGTCGAAGCGCCGCCCCCGGCGTCGGGCATGATCGAGCCAAGGGTCGAGGCGCTGATCCGGGCAACGGGAATCGACTTCCGCATCGGCGGGAGCCGTGCCTTCTACGTTCCCGCCCACAACTATGTGCAGGTGCCGCCGCCCCAGGCCTATTTCGAGCCGATCAATTGGCACCGGACCGCGCTGCATGAACTCGGCCACGCCACAGGCCATGCTTCCCGCCTCGGACGTGATTTCTCCGGCGCGTTCGGAACGAAAAAGTACGCGTTCGAGGAATTGGTGGCCTTATCTGGACAGTCTGCACCGTGCCTGACGCACCATTGAACGGTATGATTTGGCGCAACGCAGGGGGGCATCAGGCCGGATGAAGCGCTATCCATAAGCTGGCGTAATCCGGCCTGATGACCACCGTCCCGCAGGCGCGCAACGGGTGCGTTCTGGATTCGGGGAGGGGGTCCGGGGGAGGGACTGGCAAGCTGTGGATATTTCAGGGGCCTTGATCGTTATCCAGGAACGCCGCGCAGCGGATGGCCTGGACGCCTACATTCCGGTGATCCTGCGCGAGGAGGCGATCTATGATCCGGACCTCGATCGCTTCTTCCTGGACCTGCCGCTGAACGGCGCGCGTTCGCGCCACTCGCTGCGCGCGCATGGCTACGATATTCTGGTCTGGGTTCGTTTCCTGGGCTCGGTCCGTGGCAAGACTGTCTGGCAAGCCGATGCCGATGATGTCGGTGCTTATTATCGCGCGCGCCGGCGCAGCGATGCGGAGTTCCGGATTTCCGCATCGACGTGGAACCGGGCGATTGCCTCGCTGGACAAGCTATACCGCTGGGCCGCAGTCGAAGGCTTGGTCGAACGCACCCCATTTACCCACCGGCAGGTGTGGCGAAGATCATACGGGGGCCGTCGCGCTGCCATTGCCGGTCGCAACGAAGCCTACGAGCGCGCTGCCCGCCGGTCCGATGTCCGCTTTGTCGATCTGGCCGACTACCAGGCCTTTCGGGACGTCGGACTGCGTGGCCTGACCGTCGAGGGAGCCGAGCGCCCCGGAGCACGCGACCGCAATGGTGCGCGCAACGCGCTTTTCGCGGACCTGCTGGTCACGACCGGATTGCGGCTCGAAGAAGCTTCCTTCCTGCTCGCCGCCGAGATTCCCGTTGGGGATGCGCGCGCAGAGCGCCAACGCCGGGTCGAGCTTCCAGCGGCGCTGACCAAGGGTGATCGCGGCCGTACCATCCTGCTGCCACGCCGACTGCTGTCGGCATTCGATGCCTACATGGCGGTTGAGCGCGCTTCGGCCGTCTCCAAGTTCACGGCGCGCAGAGGCTGGGATGCCATCGAACGCCCGATCTTCATACATCGCCCACCACTGCTGCCGACCGTGATGCATCTGGTTGGCGGCGGCACTATGGATATGGAAGTCGTCACCCCCGACGAGCGGGCAAGGTTTGTCATCTGCGCCGACGATGGCACGCCATGTGAAGCTGCCGTCCTGTGGCTTACCGAGGTCGGGCATCCTGTGCTCCCCAACTCATGGGAAGCGATCTTCGCCCGGGCGAGCCGCCGCTGCGCGGATGCGGGCATTCCCGTTCGCGTCAGCCCCCATCAACTCAGGCATTCCTTCGCTGTTCACATGCTGGCGATGCTGATCCAGCGCCGCCTCGCCGAAGCAGCCGCACCGGCAGGCGCCATGGAAGGCTATCGCCAGTTGCTCGGCGACCCGCTTCAGCAGGTGCAACGCCTGCTCGGCCATTCCAGTCTTTCCACCACGTCGATCTATCTCGATCATCTTGCTACCCGCGCCGATACCGTCGATGCGGCGGTCGAAGAGTTGCTTGCGCGCGTGCCGGGATACCTCCCGGCATGACCGGCTCACCCAGGAAGGGGCGCAAGGTCAGCTTTGAGCAAGACGGTGCAACGCAGGGTGCCGATCCCTGGGATCAGGTCAGTGCGCTGCGCTTCACTATCGATCCCCCATACGGCGGCGGGGTGCTGGTCGATTTCACCACCCTGCGCCCGCGTGGCCTCGCGCTCGCCTTTGCCCGCGGCCTGTTCTCGTTGGTTGCGCCGCGCGGGCCGATCATCGTGCGGACGACCGTCAAGGCCTATACCAACACACTGCCGCGCTTCTTCGCCTACCTCGCGACGACAACGGACCGGATCGATGGCCCTGCGGACCTGCGCGCCCGTCATATCGACGGCTTCGAGGCCTGGCTCGAAGCTGCGGGCAAGTCGCGGGTGCATCTTCCCACCGTGGTCGCCAAGATCGTTGCCGTCCTTCGCCGGATCGCTACCGATACGGCGGGTGCCATCCACCCCGAGCTTCGCGAGCGGCTGCGCTACGTCAGTTCGCACCCCCATGTGAGGCCGCGGCCGCGCGATGCTTACAGCCCGTTAGTCGCCCGCCAGCTCCGCGACGCGGCACGCGCCGACCTTGCCGCCATCGATGCGCGGTTGCGTGCTGGCCCCCGGTTCGACGAAGTTCCTGAGATCGAGGCTGCGACCCGAAGAGCCCATACGGCCATCGAAGCACGCGGGGTGCTGTACTATCGCGATGCCGAGTGGCAGGCGCTCCACCGGCGATTCCGGAGCCGCAACATGCCGGCTCCGGACATGAACATCAGCCTTCACGCAGCCCATCACCTCACGGCTGCCGATATCGTGCCGCTGCTCGTTCTGCTCTCGCTGGAGACCGGGCTTGAACTCGAGTGCTGCAAGACGCTCACCATCGATTGCCTGCGCAATGCCTCGGGCGGAACCGTGGACATCGCCTATATCAAGCTTCGCGCGCACGGCGCTGAACACAAGACTATCCGGGTGCGCGACGGCGGCTCGACCACGCCGGGCGGCCTGATCCGGCGCATCATTGCACACTCGGCCAAGGCGCGGGCGCATAATCCTTCCGATTGCCTGTGGGTCTATTATCAGCACGGCGAGATCGCCGACGGCATTCGCCATCCCCGCTCGACCATCGACGCCTGGACTGCTCGGCACGGTATCGTCGATGATGCAGGCACGCCGCTCTATCTGCGCCTCTCCCAGCTGCGCAAGACGCACAAGGCCCTTTGGTACCTCAAGACCGAAGGACACATGACCCGCTTTGCTGTCGGGCATACGGTCGAGATTGCCGCGCGGCATTACGCCGATGTCCCGTCGCTGCGGCCATTGCACGAGCAGACCGTCGTAGATGCTCTTGAGGAAGCTGTTGCAGGTCCGCGGCTACTGCCACCGCTTGAGGAAGCGCAGCTACGCGATTCCGTTACAGACCCCGATTTCCGCGGCACTGACGATACCATTGCGCTGCTCGACGGCGAGCAGGACGTCTGGCTCGCGAGCTGCGCCGGTTTCTATACCAGTCCGTTTAGCACCGCCGGATCGCCATGCCCGACACCGTTCTGGGGCTGCCTCGATTGCCGCAACGCCGTCATTACCGCGCGCAAGCTGCCCGCCATCCTCGCGTTCCTGGCCTTCATCGACGAGCAACGCACCGCGATGGGCCAGGCCGAGTGGGCCGCCAAGTTCGGCCATGCCCATGCACGCATCGCCCGTCAGATCCTGCCCGCTTTCGGCGATGACGTTGTGGCGCAGGCCCGCACGCAGATCGCAACTCATCCTCCCGCGCTCTACCTTCCGCCTGAGGCACGGGCATGACTGCCATCGCGTCACAGACCACAGCGACCGATGATCGTGATGCCTTGCCGGTGCTTATTTCCGGGGCCCTGCGCCCCGGCTTCGATCGTGCGGACCTCTCGTGCTACGGCGATCCGAGCTGGGACCTCTCGCCCGGCGTGTTTCGCGACAATGCAAGGCGCTGCCACGTCACCGTGCATTTCGGCGGCATCGAAGATCCCGCCATTGCCGATGCGCTGCGCCAGTTCCTCCATGCACGGCTCAACACCGACCTGCCAGGGCATCGCCGCAAGCTTGAGCCGGCGGCGGTGCGGGGCGAGGCGAACCGGGCCCTGCGCTTTTTCAACTTCGTGAAGGCGGAGCTTGGCCGTTTCGATCTTTCACCGGTCGATCAGCCACTCGTCGACCGCTTTGCGCGCTCGTTGCGCACCGCCGGGCTGCGTCCGGTGGCAGCTGCAGATTTGCTGCGCGTGATCTTCGACCTCCACGAACTGCGTCGGCACCTGCCGACTGCGCGCCTTTCCTTTGAGCCATGGCCGGAACGCAACACGTACTCTGTGGCAGGTGCCAGGCACATCGCCGGCGAGAACCGGACGCCGCGCATTCCCGAAGAGATCATCACGCCGCTTCTGGCCTGGTCGCTGCGCTACGTGACCCACTTTTCTGGCGATATCCTTGCCGCGCGCGGGGAGCTTGATCGCCTCGAAGCGAGGCGCAACCGGTTGCTCGCACAGGAGGCCGGACTCGATCCCATCATCCGGCGAGCGCGGCAGCGCCGGCGCCTCAACGCATACATAGCAACCTTGCGGCGACAAGGCCGCGGTATTCCCATCTGGACCAACTCCCACAATGGTACGACGCGGACCGATCAGCGGACCGGCGAGGTCACGCCGCCGATAAACTACCATCTGATGCACCTGCACGCCGGCATCGATGCACAGTCCGAGCCGGCCATGCATCTTGGACTGACCACCGGTGCGCCGGACCTGATTGCGGCTGCCATCGACGAGCTGGGCACGGAAGATGGCGGCATGGATACGCCGATATCGCTCGACCCGACGAGCAGCTTGCCATGGCGGCCTCGCTTCGATGCGAAGGCGCTCGCGCTGGAGGAAGCCATGCTTCAGGCTGCGGCCTATGTCGTTTGCGCCTACCTCTCGGGCATGCGCGACAGCGAGTTGCAGGCCATGCAGCGCGGTTGCCTGCAAGTGGTCAGGGCCGAAGACGGCGCCATCCTTCGCCACCGCATCCGGTCGATCGCCTACAAGGGCAAGCTCGGTCGCGGCGAGGAGGCCGAGTGGGTGACGATTGCACCGGTCGCCGAAGCGGTGGCCGTGCTCGAGCAGCTGTCCGCGCGGGCCGGACGCGCACGCGGGACCACGACGCTGTGGCCGGTCCTCGCGCTCAGGGTCAACACCAAGACCCATGTGTCCTCGGAGATTGTCCGGCAACTGAACCGCTTCCGCGACCATCTCAACGATCGGTTCGGTTCAGATATTGCCCCGGTCATTCCCCTAGGCCCTGCCGGGGTGCCATGGCGGATCACCACCCGGCAGTTTCGCCGCACCATCGCCTGGCATATCGCCAACCGCCCCTTCGGCACGATTGCCGGCATGATCCAGTACAAGCACGCCAGTGTCGCCGCGTTCGAAGGCTATGCCGGGAGCAGCCGGTCGGGTTTTCGCGGCGAAGTCGAGGCGCAGCGGGCACTCGGCCAGATCGACGATATCCTTGTCTATTTCGACGAGCGGCAAGGTGGCGCGCGCCTTGGCGGCCCTGCTGCATACCGCGTGGGAGCAGCGCTGGATGACGCCGCCGATCTGTCACCGCTTCCAGCCATGATTGCCGACCGGGCGCGTCTGCGCACGATGCTCGCAAGTCTCGCGCGGACCTTGCACGTCGGGCCGCTGGCTGACTGCTTCTTCGACCCCGCTACCGCGCTCTGCCTCAACCGGATCACCGAACCGGGCCCGCCCGCGCCGATGATCGCCATGTGTGAGCCGGTCCGCTGTCCCAACGCCTGCATCGCTGAGCGGCATCGTCCGGCTTGGCAGCGCGGGGCCGACGAGGCGCGCGCACTGCTTTGCGAGAAGCGTCTTCCTGAGCCGCAGCGCGTCACGCTGCAAGCAGAGGTGGCACGGATCGAAGCTGTCCTCGCCCAGATCGCGCCAGGTGCCGCCACACCGGCTTGCGGTGTGGCGGGAGAGGAGAGGGGCCGATTTTAGGGTGACGGATTGAAGGAGCGGGAAAGAGATTCCCTCCGGCCGTCGCGGAGATATCCCATGACCCGGACCCATCCGACAGCCGAGCGCGCCGACGTCTATTCCCGCATCACCACCCAGATCGTTGCCGCCATAGAAGCCGGTGCCGGCGACTGGCGTATGCCCTGGCATCACGACGGTGCGGCCACCACGCGGCCCCAGAACGTGACCTCGCGCAAGCGCTACCGGGGAGTAAATGTGCTGGCATTGTGGATCGCTGCTGAGGCCAGCGCATATTCCAGCGGGCTGTGGGGCACCTACCGTCAGTGGGCCTCGCTCGGGGCCCAGGTCTGCAAGGGTGAGCACGGCACCACCGTCGTGTTCTGGAAGCAGGCTGCATCGCGCGCCGAGGATGATCGTGATGACGCAGAGGCAGGTCCTGGCCGCATGTTCGCCCGCGCGTTCACGGTGTTCAACCTTGCCCAGGTCGAAGGATACGAGCCCGAGCCGGTGGCACAACTGCCCGAGAGCGAGCGCTTCGGACACGCTGATGCATTCGTCGAGGCACTGAAGATTCCGATTACGGAAGGCGCCTATGATGCCCACTACCGGATCGACCTTGATCGCATCTTTATGCCAGGCTTCGCCAGTTTTCGCGATGCATCGGCGCACATGGGCACCCTGCTGCACGAGGCGGCCCACGCCACAGGGGCCAAGCACCGGCTCGACCGCAACTTCGCGGAGCGGTTCAAGCGTGACAGTCTTGCGATCGAGGAGATTTGCGCCGAGCTGACCGCCTCGTTTGTCCTCGCTGACCTCGGCATCGCGCACCATCCGCGCCCCGACCATGCCGCTTACGTCGCCTCCTGGCTCCGGGCGCTCAAGGATGATCCGCGCGCAATCTTCACTGCCGCCAGCAAGGCTCAGGCCGCCGCTGACTGGATGCACGCTCAGCAGCCTCAGTCCGAGGAGATCGCAGCATGAAACCGGGTCGGGAAAATGCTGCTGGAATTCACATTGGGGCTGGACTGTCAGGATATATCGCCGAGATGAACGCCGCCTTTTGCTGCGCCTCACTCGGCATCGTCCCGACCGTCCGCCACGCCGATTATATAGGCTCCTGGCTCGAGGTTCTGCGCGAGGACAATCGCGCCATCGTGCGCGCCGCAAGTCAGGCGAGCAAGGCCGCCGACTGGCTGCTCGCACACCTTCCCGAAGCGGACGCCGGAGATCGCCTCGAGGCGAGCATTCCCGATTGCGACAGGAGGGCGGCATGATCCTCCTGACCGACGAACTGCGTAAGCCGCTACTCGCCAATGGCCGCCGGCGCGATACCGACCATGTGCCGCTCGTAAAATTCTTCAACCCGCTGGGTGAAGGCGTCTGGCTCGCCACCGAACTGGACGAGGATGGCGACACGTTCTTCGGGCTGGCCGATCTCGGTAACCCTGAGCTTGGCTCCTTCTCGCTGCAGGAGATGTCGTCGCTCCGCCTGCCGTTCGGCATGGGGATCGAACGGGACATCCTCTTCACGGGGGATTTCCCGCTCTCCGTTTGGGTGGAAGCCGCGCGGCAGGCCGGCAGCATCCGGGCGGCAGAGCGCATTCTCTATCAGGCCGCTCGGTCACGGCACGGCGGCCATTGACGCGCAAATACGTGAAGGCGTGAAGTCGGCTTTGAGGCTTTGCGCTTCCACGCGGCGATAGGCTTTCCTGAAGCGTTCGCGGTTCGGGGTGAGAGAGTAAGAGGGGGAACGGGATTTTCGTGACGGGTTGGAGGCCGAGAGAGAGGCTTTCGGCCGCCCGTCGCGGAGTACATCCCGATGGCTACTGCCGTTCAGAAGATCACCTTGTCGTCCTCACGCGACATCCCCTTCAACAAGCTGGTGCTGAGTCAGTCCAACGTCCGGCGCGTGAAAGCCGGCGTCTCCATCGACGAACTGGCGGAGTCCATCGTCCGCCGCGGCCTCATCCAGAGCATCCATGTCCGTCCCGTGGTGAACGCCGAAGGTGCGGAGACCGGCATGTTCGAAGTCCCCGCCGGCGGCCGCCGCTACCGCGCCCTCGAATTGCTCGTGAAGCAGAAGCGCCTCGCCAAAACCGCACCGGTCCCCTGCGTCGTCTCTGACTCCAAGGCCGATGTGTTGATCGACGAGGTGTCGTTGGCCGAGAATATCGAGCGTGCGCCGTTGCATCCGCTCGATCAGTTCCGCGCCTTCCAAGCCATGCGCGACAAGGGCATGACCGACGAGGCCATCGCGGCCGCCTTCTTCGTCCCGCTCCAGGTGGTGAAGCAGCGCCTGCGGCTCGTCACCGTCTCGCCCGCGCTCCTCGACGTCTATGCCGAAGACGGCATGACCCTCGAACAGCTCATGGCCTTCTCGATCTCGGAAGACCACGCGCGTCAGGAGCAGGTGTGGGAAGCGATCAGCCATAGCTGGTCGAAGGAACCCTATCAGATCCGCCGCATGCTGACCGAGACCACGGTCCGCGCCTCCGACAAGCGCGCGGTCTTCGTCAGTATCGACGCCTACCAGGCCGCAGGCGGCTGCATCCTGCGCGACCTGTTCCAGGACGACGACGGCGGCTGGCTGCAGGACCCCGTTCTGCTCGATCGACTCGTCGCCGAGAAGCTCAAGACCTGCGCCGACGAGATCGCCGCTGAGGGCTGGAAATGGGTCGATGTGGCCATGAGCTTTCCCTACGGCCACGATCATGGCCTTCGCGAACTTTCTGGCACGATCGTCGATCTGACCGAAGAGGAGCGCGCAACCCGCGAAGCCTTGCGAGCCGAGTATGATCGGATCGAGGAGGAATATTCCGAGGCCGACGAGCTGCCCGACGACATCGATCAGCGCCTTGGCGAGATCGAGCAGGCACTGGAAGCCTTCGAACGGCGGCCCGTCACCTACGATCCGGCCGATATCCGCATCGCCGGCGTTTTCGTCAGTCTCGACAGCGACGGCTCGCTGCTGGTCGAGCGCGGCTATGTGCGGCCTGAGGACGAGGCGCCGGTCGAGTCCGACGGCGATGACGATCAGACCGACGCCGATGGCAGCAATGCGCCCGCTGTCCAGCGCGCGGTCATCACCATCGGAGGCCAGCCCGCCGAGCCCGAGGAGGACGACGACGACAGCCTCAAACCCTTGCCCGAACGCCTCGTGATCGAGCTGACGGCCCATCGCACGGTGGCGCTGCGCAATGCGGTGGCGGAAAATCCGCAGGTCGCCATGACCATGTTGCTGCACAAGCTGGTCAGCGACACCTTCCGCCACACCGCGCCAACGGGCTGCCTCGAGGCCAGTGTCCGGCACATCTTCTTTCCGGCTCAATCCGACGAGTTGAAGGAGAGCGACTCCGCCCGCGCGGTCAACGAGCGGCATGAACGCTGGGGCGATCACGTCCCGGCCGACGACGAGGCGCTGTGGGCCTGGCTGACCCATCTCGACGATGGATCACGTATGGACCTGCTGGCCCTGTGTGTCAGCTACGGCGTCAACGCGCTCTTCGAGCGGCCGAATCCGCATTCAGGTTCGGGCGTGAGCCGCCATGGCCTCGACGTGCGAATGGCGCAGGCGGACCGGCTCGCTCGCGAAACCGGCCTCGACATGGTCGCGGCGGGCTGGCGGCCGACCGTGGGCAACTATCTCGGCCGTGTCACCAAGCCGCGTATCCTCGAAGCCGTTCGCGAAGGCGCCGGCGAGAGGGCCGCGCAGCTCATCGACCACCTGAAGAAGGGCGACATGGCCAAGGAAGCCGAGCGCCTGCTGGCCGACACCGGCTGGTTGCCCGAGCCGTTGCGGCTCGCCTCGCTCGACGGCGAACAGGCCAACGATGCCGGGGAGCAGACGGACGGCGGCGATGACACGGCGCTGCCGGACTTCCTCGCCGAGGATGGCGAGGAGGACGATGGCGCCGATGCCGAGGACGAGGAAGCCGGCCTGGTCGCAGCCGAGTGAACACGACAACGGGGAGCGGTCTCGGCCGCTCCCCGTATTTCTTCAAGGAGATCATCATGCCCGTTATCAACGCGCTGACGACGCGCCGCGTCGTGTTCCAGTATCTCGTCCCCGTCCATGTCGAGGTGGAGGACGGCCTTGTCACCCGCGTCACCGTGATCGACGAAACCCCGGTGCGCGATCCCGCCGTCGTCGAAGGGGACGCGACCTATCTGGCCGCGGCGGTCATTGCCTCCGACGACGGTCAGGCGTGGCCCTCCTGGTCCTTCGGCTACTGACGGGATCGGCTTCAGCACCGGCGATGAGAGGGAGAGTTTGGGCCGGTCTGCCGTGACGGGATAGCAGGTGGAGGAGAGGCCTCCGTCGCCCGTCGCGGAGTATTCCCGATGACCCATGCCAGTACTGCCCCCTTTGTCTCGATCGGTCAGATCCTCGCGGAGAAGGTGCTGCCGCCACTTCACCGCGCGCAGAAACTCCCGCTACGCGTCTCCTGCCTCGGCACGATCAGCTATGCCGGGGCCACCGACGCCGACTGCCGTGACCGGACCATTCCGCTCGGCGACGCGGCGTCCCCTGAAGACGCCATGACCTTTGCCGCCATGCGCGTCGCGCGCAACGACATCCTTATCGGCCCGGATGACACGCTTCATTTCCGGCCACGGTTGATCGTCGTGCAGGATAACGCGCTGGGCCTGGTCCTCGCCGGTGACATCCGCGCCGGCGTCATCCTCTGGCAGCACCCCGTCGCCAGCGACCGCGAAGCCTGCCGCATCGTCGCCGAAGCGAGCCGGATTCGGGGCCTGGCCTTCGCCGCCTCCGGACGCGGCGATCACGGATCGGCGCGCGACCTTCGCTACCAAGCCTCCCGCCTTGAAGCGCGTCTGGTCGATCCGCTGTGGCGCGAAATCGCCACCGATCTTCTCCGGCTGCCGCAGGCGGCCTGACCCCGTCCCATTCCTTCAATCAGCCCGGCCTCGCGCCGGGCTTTGTCGTTTCAGGAGCCTGCCATGGCCGACTTTTTCACACATTTTTCCTGCCTGCTCGACGTCGGCACCCCCGACAATGCCGCGCGGGCACTCGACCTCTACAACACGCTCTCCGAAGAGGGCGCGTCGGAGGAGCCCCCGTCCGATGGCTTCCTGCTCTCGATCCAGCCCGAGCATGGCGGGAGCAAGCTCTGGATGCGCGACGACGTCACCGGCGATCCCGAACGCCTGATCCAGTTCGTGAAGCGCTGCGCCGCCGAGTTCACACTGACCGGGCGCTGGGGCTTCCAATACGCCAACACCTGCTCAAGACCGCGCGTCGACGCCTTCGGCGGTGGCGCGCATGTGCTCGACCTCGCCACCGGCGAGACGGTGGCCTGGACCTACACCAGCGGCTGGCTCGCCGACGTGCTCGACGGAGGCGATCCCGATGCCTGAGGTCATCGAAACCACCGTCTATCGGCTCGGCGAACTCTCCGAACCGGCCAAGGAGACAGCGCGATCATGGTATCGCGAGAACGGCGTCGAGCACGATTGGTTCGAGTGCGTCTATGACGATTTCGTCCGCATCGGGGAGCTGCTCGGCCTGTCCTTCAAGACCCGGCCGGTCCGGCTCTATGGTGGCGGCAACCGTCAGGAGCCTCGCATCTGGTTTTCCGGTTTCTGGAGCCAGGGCGACGGCGCCTGTTTCGAGGCCTATTATCGCTATCGCAAGGGCGCGCCGAAGGCGCTGTGCGATTACGCCCCTCAGGACGAGACCCTGCATCGCATCGCCGACGCGCTGCAAGCCGTGCAACAGCGCAATTTCTTCCAGCTCCGCGCCGAAACCACGCATCACGGGCGCTACTACCATGAATACTGCATGTCGGTTTCCGTGGAGCGCGACAGTCCGACCTGGCAGCCCCTGACCGACGGCGCGGAAGACGCCGTCACCGAGGCGCTGCGCGATCTCGCCCGGTGGCTCTATCGCCAGCTCGAACGCGAGTATGAGCATCTGACCTCCGACGAGGCGATCGACGAATCCATCGCCGCCAACGACTACACCTTCACCGAGGCCGGTCGCCGGTTCGGTTGATACCCAAAGCGCCCAGCCTTCGCGGTTGGGCGCTTTTTTCATGTCAGCCATTGCGAGTCCCTTGAGAGGAAGAGGGCGGCCGGAACGGGGCGAGTCCGGGCGGTTGAGAGAGAGCGCCGCGCGGGCTTCCCGTATCCGCTCTCCCGAGGCATTTCCCATGACCCTGGCTTTGACATCAGCGGCGGCCGACGCCGCCGCATCCCCTCCTGTCGTTCCCGTTCCTGCAGCAGAGGTCGCCGCGTTCGGCGCGGCCCTGCGTCTTCTGACCCACCTCGAGCGAGGCGAGCGCATCGACGCCGCTGCGCTACGCAGCGCGATGGAAGCAGCGTTCGGCGCGTCGGACACGACCGGCGCCTGGATCTGGAAGACGGCTTATGACGCCTGCGAGGCTGCGACCGTCCTCTTCCTTCAGAAATACGGCAAGGCGCTTTTCCGCAAAGCCGCTTCTCCGGCTGCACGGCTTTCCGCCATCACGAAAATCACCGGCCTCCTGCCGACGCACACGCGCCGCTCCGAGGAAAGTCAGGCATTGCAGCAATTTTCGACGCCGACGCCGCTTGGGCTCGCCGCCGTGACCGCGGCCGCCATTGCGCCGGGCGACCTCGTGCTTGAGCCGTCGGCCGGCACCGGGCTGCTCGCAATCCTCGCCCAGATCAGCGGCGGCGAACTTCTCCTCAACGAGCTGTCCGACGCCCGCGCCAATCTGCTCGCCGCTCTCTTCCCAGCCATCGCCGTCTCGCGTTTCGACGCGGCCCAGATCGACGATCATCTCCCGCCGACCCACGCGCCCGCCGTCGTCATCATGAACCCGCCGTTCTCGGCCATGGCCCATGTCTCCGGCCGCATGAGTGATGCCGCCTATCGGCATGTCGCCTCGGCCCTGGCGCGTCTCGCCGACGGCGGCCGGCTGGTCGCCATCACCGGCGCGAACTTCGGGCCCGAAATCCCGGCCTGGACCGACGCTTTCAGGCGGCTCCAGAAGTGTGGCCGCGTCGTCTTCACCGCAGCGATCGACGGCTCGGTCTACGCTCGGCACGGCACGACGATCGAGACCCGGCTGACCGTCATCGACAAGCTCCCGGCTGACGATCCGGCCGTCTTCCCGGCCTCTGCGGGCGTTGCGCCCGATGTCGCGACTCTGCTCGGCTGGGTCGAGGCTCAGGTCCCCTCACGCCTCGCTGCCGCTACGCCGTCAGCCCCGCCTGCCGGTCCGGCCGCTCCACCGCGCATTGTGCGCGGCTATCTCGCGCGCGCCTCGGCGGCTCGCCCAGCCGCGTCGCTCGCCATTGAGCCGGAGGGGGCCGAACTCGCCTATGAGACCGTCGACTGGACGCCGCCCGAGGGCGCGCGTCTCACCGAGGCGATCTACGAAGAATACGGGTTGCAGTCGATCCGCATCCCCGGCGCACAGGCGCATCCGACCAAGCTCGTGCAGTCGGCGGCCATGGCCAGCATCGCGCCGCCCAAGCCGAGCTACCGGCCGATGCTGCCGGCGAACATCTGCGATCTCCTGTCCGACGCCCAGCTCGAAACCGTCATCTTCGCCGGCGAAGCCCATTCCGACTTCCTCGCCGGATCATGGACGGTCGATGAGACCTTCGATCTGGTGAAGGCTGCTCCCCCCGACGCCGAAAACGCCTTGCGCTTCCGGCGCGGCTACATGCTCGGCGACGGGACCGGCGCCGGTAAGGGCCGCCAATCAGCGGGCATCATCCTCGACAACTGGCTGCGCGGCCGCCGCAAGGCGGTCTGGGTCTCGAAATCGGACAAGCTGATCGAGGACGCGCAGCGCGACTGGTCAGCGCTCGGCATGGAACGGCTGCTGGTCACGCCCCTCTCGCGCTTCCCGCAGGGCAAGCCCATCACCCTGTCGGAAGGCATCCTATTTACGACCTACGCCACGCTACGCTCCGACGACCGCGGCGAGAAGGTTTCGCGCGTCCGGCAGATCGTCGATTGGTTGGGCTCCGATTTCGATGGAGCCATCATCTTCGACGAGGCGCACGCCATGCAGAACGCCGCTGACGGCAAGGGAGAACGCGGCGATGTCGCCGCCTCGCAGCAGGGCCGCGCAGGCTTGCGCCTCCAGCACGCCTTGCCGAACGCGCGCGTGACCTATGTCTCCGCCACCGGCGCCACCACGGTCCACAACCTCGCCTATGCGCAGCGCCTCGGCCTCTGGGGCGGCGAGGACTTCCCCTTCGCCACCCGCGCCGAATTCGTCGAAGCCATCGAGGACGGCGGCGTGGCGGCCATGGAGGTGCTCGCGCGCGATCTGCGTTCACTCGGGCTCTACACCGCCCGGTCGCTCTCCTATGACGGCGTCGAATACGAGCTGATCGAACACCAGCTCACCGGCGAACAGCGCGGCATCTACGACGCCTACGCCGGAGCCTTCGCGGTCATCCATAACAATCTCGATGCGGCGATGCAGGCCGCCAACATCACCGGCAGCGACGGCACGCTGAACAAGCAGGCCAAGTCCGCCGCTCGCTCGGCATTCGAGTCCGCCAAGCAGCGCTTCTTCGGCCATCTGCTCACGTCGATGAAGACGCCGACGCTAATCCGTTCGATCGAAGGCGATCTCGATGCGGGCCATGCTGCCGTCATTCAGATCGTCTCGACCGGCGAAGCCTTGATGGAACGTCGGCTGGCGGAGATTCCGACCGATGAATGGAACGACGTGCGCGTGGACATCACGCCGCGGGAATACGTCCTGGACTATCTCGCCCATTCCTTCCCGGTGCAGCTCTACGAGCCCTTCACCGACTCGGAGGGCAATCTGTCGTCGCGTCCCGTCTATCGGGATGGCCAGCCTGTCGAGAGCAGGGAAGCCGTCGCCCGTCGCAACGATCTGATCGAACGGCTCGCATCGCTCCCGCCAGTCCCTGGCGCGCTCGACCAGATCGTGCAGCGTTTCGGAACGGAGACGGTCGCGGAGGTGACGGGCCGATCGCGGCGCATCGTGCGCAAGGGCCATCGCCTCGTCGTCGAGAACCGCGCGCCATCGGCGAACCTCGCCGAGACCAGCGCCTTCATGGACGATCAGAAGCGCATCCTCGTCTTCTCGGACGCGGGCGGCACCGGGCGTAGCTATCACGCCGCACTCTCCGCGCGGAATCAGCGCCTGCGCGTTCACTATCTATTGGAACCGGGCTGGAAGGCGGACGCCGCCATTCAGGGCCTCGGTCGCACCAACCGCACCAACCAGGCGCAGCCACCGCTGTTCCGACCGATCGCCACGGATGTGCAAGCGGAGAAGCGCTTCCTCTCCACTATCGCCCGCCGCCTCGACACGCTGGGCGCGATCACGCGCGGCCAGCGCCAGACCGGCGGACAGGGCCTGTTCCGGCCCGAGGACAATCTGGAATCGACCTACGCGCGCGATGCCCTTCGCCAGCTCTATCTCCAGATCGTGCGGGGCAAGGTCGAGGGCTGCTCGCTCCAGCGTTTCGAGGACGCCACCGGCCTGAAACTGATGGATGCCAACGGCATCAAGGATGAGTTGCCGCCGATTACGACCTTCCTCAACCGGCTGCTCGCCCTCACCATCGAGCTGCAAGGCATCCTGTTCACCGCCTTCGAACTTCTGCTCGAGGCGAAGGTGGCGGGCGCGATCGCCAGTGGTGTCTATGACATCGGACTGGAGACGCTGACGGCGGAGAGCTTCGTCGTCACCAAGCGGACCACCATCTACACCCATCCCGCGACGGGGGCGGAAGCGCGTCTTCTCAGCCTTGTCGAGCGCCGCCGCAATCGGCCGACGTCGACGGAGAGCGCGCTGGCTTGGCTGGACGATCCGCATGCCCGGCTGCTCGTGAATGAGCGCTCTGGCCGAGCCGCCGTACAGATTCCGGCGCCGTCGCTCATGCTCGATGATGGCGAGATTGAAAGCCGCGTGCGGCTGATCCGGCCGATGGAGCAGCATCACGCCTCGCTGAAAATGATGGCCGACAGCCACTGGCGGGAGGTCGATCGCGAGGCCTTCGCCGCCATCTGGCAGCGCGAGGTGTCGGAGGTCCCGACTTTCGCCGAGAGCACGATCCATATGGTCAGCGGCCTGTTGCTGCCCGTCTGGAAGCGCCTGCCCAACGAGTCGACGCGCGTCTATCGCCTTCAGACCGATGACGGCGAGCGCATCATCGGCCGACGCGTCTCACCGGCCTGGGCCGCCAACGCTGCCTCGACCGGCGCGACCAACCTCGGCGTGGAGGACGCCCATGCGGCCCTGATCGACGGCCGCACCATTCTCGACCTTGCCGAAGGCCTTCAGCTTCGCCGTGCCCGTGTCATGGGCGCGAACCGCATCGAACTCTCCGGATTCACGGACGCGATGCGCGACCGGCTGCGGAGCTACGGGCTGTATAGCGAGATCATCTCGTGGAAGCTGCGCTTCTTCGTGCCCGTCGACGCTACCGGCCCGACCATCCTCGGAAAGCTGCTCGACACCTATCCGCTGTCGCGCATCTCCGAGCGGGAGGCGGCATGATGGCACGGATCGACGCCTCCGATCTGGCGCACCGTCTCGGCCGGCAGGCCGAGGCGGTCTGCCGCCACTACCTTTCCAACGGTCGCCGTCAGGGCGGCTATTGGCAGGTTGGCGACGTTCGCAACGCCAAGGGCCGCTCGATGTTCGTGCGGCTCCGCGATACGCCGAAGGGCCCAGCGGGCAAATGGAACGATGCGGCCACGGACGAGCATGGCGACCTGCTCGACGTGATCCGGGAATCGCTCGGCCTCATCGACTTCACCGATGTCGTCGAAGAAGCGCGCAGCTTCCTCAGCATGCCGCAACCCGAACCACGACCGGCGCCATCACGACAGGGCAGAGCGCCAGCCCCATCGGGATCGTCTGAGGCGGCGCGCCGCCTCTTCGCCATGTCGCAGCCGATCGCGGGCACCATCGTGGAAACGTATCTCCGTAAACGCGGGATTACGGCTTTGCACGGAACCGGCAGCCTGCGCTTTCATCCGAGATGCTATTACCGGCCCGAGGATGACGGCCCGACCGAAACCTGGCCGGCGATGATCGCCGCGGTCACCGATCTGGGCGGCACGATCACCGGAGCCCATCGTACCTGGCTCTCGCCCGACGGCTCCGACAAGGCGCCGATCGACACGCAGCGCAAGGCAATGGGCGATCTGCTCGGTCATGCCGTCCGCATCGGCGTGCCCGGCGATGTGATGGCGGCCGGCGAAGGCATCGAAACCATGCTGTCGTTGCGTCAGGTCATGCCCGACATGGCGATCGCGCCCGCGCTCTCGGCGGCGCACCTTGCCGCCATCCTGTTCCCGTTGACGCTTCGCAGGCTCTACATCGTCCGCGACAACGATCCGGCAGGAGACGGCGCGCGGGACAATCTGATCGAACGCGCCAATGCGGCCGGGATCGAAGCGATCGTGCTTTCGCCGGTGCTCGGGGACTGCAACGAAGATCTGCGCCTGCTTGGACTCGATGCGCTCCGGTCGGGAATCCGCGTGCAGCTCGCCCCCCAGGACGTCGCTCGCTTCATGGCGATCGCAGCATAGCCGGTATCTGAAAGCGAGGCGGTCCGGCGCCGCCTTGCTCCCTGGCTGCTGGACCCGTCAGAGGGATCACGCCTCGGCCTTCGAGAGGGCGATCGGCCGTCAGCCGGGCCGGATCGGCAATGGCTGCGGCCGACGATTTTCCGGCGGCGCATGTCCACCCCACGCGGCAGGCCGCGCGGGGACCCCGAACCCGCGCCTTTCCATCGCGAAACAAAATCGGCGGCCTACGCGATCCTCCGCTGACGCTTCGGCCCTGCGCCTTGCTCCGGGTGCAGGTCCGACCCGCCCGACGGCTTCGTCGCCATGAAGGCCGCGACGGTCGCGGTCCAACCGACGGAGCATCCCATGAACGAGCACGACGACTTCGAACCGCACCACGACTCGTCTCCCACCAACGACATGCTGCAGGAACTCCAGCTCTACGGCTACCGCCCCTCCGAGGACGAACCCGATCCCCGCCCGGTTCCGGAAGACCGCGTCATCGAAGGAGCCGTCGCAGACATCTTCGACGCCCTCATCGCCACCCTGGCCGACACCAGCCTCGATCACGACCTCAACGAACTGCTCTGGTCGACCGTCAATATGTTCCACCGCGCCGTCAGCCGCGTCGAAGATACGCTCGACGACAACGAACAGGGCCAGAAGCGCCTCCAGCGCGAACAGGACGGATCCGAGGTCAAGTCGCTGCAGCTCGAGAACCTGATCGACATGGGCAAGAGCCTGATCGAACGCCGCGACAGCCTGGAAGTCTTCCGCGAAAGCGCCGCCGAGCATTACCTTCGCGTCACCGGCTCGCCGTGGTCGCCCCGGACCGGATCACGGGTCAACCATCGCCATCTCACCGCCGCGATGATCGACAGCCGCGACTTCCTCGCCGCCAAGCGACGCGCGGAAACCGAGCTGCTGGTTCCGGCCGGGCCGAAGATCGCCTTCTCCGGCGGCGACACCACCGACCACCAGGCCATCTGGACCAAGCTCGACCAGATCCACGCCAAGCACCCCGACATGGTGCTGATGCACGGCGGTACGCCCAAAGGCGCCGAGAAGATCGCCGCCCGCTGGGCCGACAGCCGCAAAGTGCCGCAGATCGCCTTCAAGCCCGACTGGACGAAGCACGGCAAGGCCGCGCCCTTCAAGCGCAACGATCAGATGCTGACCGTCATGCCGATCGGCGTCGTGATCTTCCCCGGAACGGGCATTCAGGACAATCTCGCCGACAAGGCCCGCAAGCTGGGTATTCCGGTCTATCGGTTCGGATCGGGCGGCGCGTAAGCGCCGCCCTCGGCTGTTGCCTCCAACCGACGTCGACGTGCCCGAAGGTCGGAACTCCGCCATGCCTCGTGTAAATCAATGCAAATCAGGCGCAGCAACCGGGTTGGATATTTCTGATATCTTGGCATCTTGGCGCGATGCCGGACCTTCTACCATTCCCAGATGACTTCGCGCCGGACCTTCATCTCTCCGAGACGTTCCGGCGAAACGCCATGTCTCAACTCGACTGCGCCGTCTGGGCGGCCAAGAAATCCATCGATAGCCTAGCCCTTCACTCGATCGCCATCGCCACCGAGTTGTTGCTCAAATCTCATCTGCTCCGCACCGCAAGCACCGACGCCTGGAACCGTGCGCAGATCGGTCACAATCTCGATCGGGCAGCCCGATACGCCGAACGCGCCGGTCTGAACCTGCCATCCCGACTCGCGCTCGTTGTCGATCAGCTTCATCCGTATTTTCAGCGCGGCGGATTTCAGCGCGGCGGTCCGCGAGCCTGGCCGGCGGGATTTGCGGATGATGCCTGCGACATTGTGCGTGAACTCGCTCAAACGGTCTTTGATCATGCACGTCAGGACGCCCACGGCTCCTGAAGCGAAAACGACCACACCCCATTGCGCTGATCCTTGGTCCGGCCGCGGGCCTGACGCCATCAACCCGTAAAGGGTCGGACTACGCGAGACGCGTGCCGCCGCTCCGGCTGCGCCTGCGCGGTGATTGCGGCCCACGGCCGGACACTTCGGGCGCCTGTCAGCGGGGGATGGTCCTCCGCTCAAACAGGAGCCGGAGCAATGTCCTTCCCCGACGCCCACGCCTACGCCTTCAGCCTCGCCACCACCTTGATGGCCGTCATCGTCATCTTCCGAGCCGGCGACGGCACTCTCTCGGTCACAACCGCCAACGAGTTCGACGGCGATGAAACCGAGATCGTCAGTGAGATCGATCCGTTCGCCCCATGACGGGGCGACGGCCGTCCGGCCAAAGCGGATACCGATAGGTTTCCGTTCCCGACGGCGCTATTCCCTGCTAGAATAGAGCAGCGCCGTGGTGGTGGTGGAGGCGCGACCGTCAGACCATTCTCACGGAGAAACCACCATGATCTTCCTTGGCATTCTTCTCAGTTTCGCCGCCATTGGCTTCCTCTGCTGGCTGCTCTTAACGCTTGCCGTCTATGCGCTCCCGTTCTTCGTAGGCGTGAGCCTCGGCATGTGGGCGTATGGCACGGGCGCCGGATGGCTCGGCGCGATCATCGTCGGCTTCGTCGGGGCTGGTCTCACCTTCGGCGTCGGCCAGTTCCTGCTCGCCACCGTCCGCCCGATCTGGGCGCGCCTCCTGATCGCCATCGCCTTTGTCGCGCCTGCGGTGATCGCGGGTTTCCACGCCACCCATGGCGTCGTGAAACACACCATGCCGTCCGAGACCTGGCAGATCGTGTTCTCGATCATCGGAGCTGTCGCTGTCGGCGTGACCGCCTTCGCGCGGATCATCGGCATGGCGGCCTCCGACCCTTCGGCGGGCCAACTGTCTCGCGTCTGATGCGGAAAGCCGTGAACGGCCCCGGCTAAGAGAGATATCACGTTCGTGTCCTTTCGGATGGCACAGAGCAGGCGAGCGCACGGAATGCCAAGGCGAGTCCCGGGCAGGCGGCCGCGTATTGAGCGGATGGGGGAGCAGCGTTTGTAACGGCAAGCCGACCATCTCCGGCGAGCGGTGCGATCTTGCTGTTGGCGTCTGGGACAGAGGTTGCGTGCGATGGCCCGGAATGAGGCGATGGAGTCGGTGACGTCCGGCGAGTCTTTGGCGGCAGCGTGTGGCCTGGGTCTCCGCGTTCTGTCCATTCAGCGACCGCTCCATACGGCCTCTTCAATGGCCTGATCTGGCCGAAGGACGGCTGCGCCTCGAGCGCCTATGCCACAATGGCGCGTCGCGACTTTCTTCCCCTGCCGGCTGCGCCGTCATTCCTCGCGAAACAACAAAGTCGCGCCTGCGCCATCCTCCGCGGTGCTCCGGTCGCAAGCGATGTGTCGTCGCCCGCCTCCGGCCTGCCGATCGCCATCGAGGCCGCAATGGTGCGGGCTCGAAAATGGATACGGAGACCTACAATGGCCACCATCGGCACCTTCAAGAAGACCGCCTCGAACGAATACACCGGCGACATCGTCACCCTCAGCGTCCAGGCCAAGAACGTCCGCATCGTCCCCGACCTGCGCGCCAGCGGCGAGAACGCCCCCAGCCACCGGGTCCTGGTCGGCCGCGCCGAAATCGGCGCCGCCTGGTCCAAGCGCTCCAACGAGGGCCGCGAGTATCTGGGCCTCAAGCTTGACGATCCGAGCTTCAACGCCCCGATCTACGCCAACCTCTTCGACGACGAGGACGGCGACACCTTCTCCCTCATCTGGTCCCGGCCCAACGGCCGCCGCACCGACTGAGGCGGACAAAGCCCCGGCCGAAAGGCCGGGGCCGCCACCGCATCTCGACCGAATCACCCGCGTCATCAAACGATAGTCCGAGTCGCGCACCGGCGTCGCCGATGCTCATTTCTGGTGACGTCGCGATCAAGAGCGACTATTGTAGTCGTAGTTCTGGAGTGCGTATTGGCCCTGATGGGCGGTGATCATGCATGATCACCGCCCGACAATCACGGGCCGCGCGCGCGTTGCTGGGTTGGACACAGGAGACGCTCGCTGACAAGGCCCAGGTATCGCTGACCGCGCTCAAGCGCCTCGAATCCGAAAGCGGACTCGAGGTGTACGAGACCACGCGCGATCAAGTTCGCAGGGCGCTTGAAGCAGCAGGCATCGTTCTCCTGTCAACTGACCGAGGACATGGAGTGCTGCTCGTTGACGATCGCGGAAATCGAAAGACGTGACTGGTTGCAGCAAAGAGCTTTCGCCGAGTCAGTATCCGTCGTTTCTCGAGAGACCTCCATCCCGCATGAAATCCAGCGAGAAAATGGGCTCAAGTTGAGCGAGCTACGCCATGGTTGTTCCCTTTGACGATGATCCGCCCTCCGGCCAGGAGCTGACCGACTACGACAGGTCGCACATCAAGCTCTATATGCGCCTGCTTGATGCCACTGCCGACGGCGCGGATTGGCGGGAAGCCGTCGAAATCTTGTTCGGCATCGACCCGCACCGCGACCCCGAGCGCGCGCGTCGCGTCCACGACGGCCATCTGGAGCGCGCACGCTGGATGACGCAGATCGGATATCGGCTGCTTCTGCGCGAAGGCTGCAACTGACTGGCATAAACGGGCGCTTCGTCATCGCGGTGCCGCCGCGGCACCGCGCGGTGCCGGCTCTCTGGCTTCCCACAACCTCCATGCGAGGGAATCAATTCTCGCTCGACTTGCGCAATCCAAGGCGGGGTTGAATATGAGGCCCGATACTTCTCGTTGGAGAGAGACACCCACTTACGACTACTTCGATCAGCTTGCGATCGAGGGGCTGGCGTGGGAGTGCCTGCGGCGACACGAACCCTACCAACGAACCTATCGCCAGATCCTGGAAGAGACGGACGTGGCCGAGCCGCTGCCATTGGAAGCACAGCAACAGTGGGGTTTGCGATTTCCCCGCACGGCCGGGTTTGTCCGCTCTGACACAATCCGTCCTCTGGTCGCCTGCCGTCGTCCCCTCCGTTCTCACGCTGGCGCCGGCTCCAGAACATCTGTCGCTCGGTGAAGCGCCTCCGCTTAGCCCGCTCGATATCACCCGCGACAGCCCTGAAGGAGAACTCGCTTTCTATGGCGGCGATTCTCCCCTTCAGACTCTCATGATGCCCGGCAGCGACCCGACAAAACCCGTCGTCGCAATGATCCCGTTCGATGCCGATATGCTCGGCCGGATCGAGACGCTAACGCGACTCTGGCGCAGCCTTCGCGGCCAAAGACCGCCGCCCGATACGCGGATGACCCAGCAGCAGCGCCGTCGTCTTCGCCGAATGATTCAGGCGGCCGACGGTCACATGAACGGCGCGAGCTATCGCGAAATCGCCATAGCGATTTACGGCGAGCCGCGCATTTCGGCCGAGTCGTGGAAGACCTCGCCTCTACGCGCCTCGGTGATCGGCCTGGTCAAAGGCGGCCTCGACGCCATCAACGGCGGGTATCTCAATATGCTTCGTCACCGCCGTCGCTCGTGATCGCCCTGAGGGGTGAGGAATTTAGCTCCGCAAGTTCCTCATCCCTCCCGTCGCCCTTCCTTCGCCACCGTGGTCGTTGTTCGCCGCTGAACCGCAGCGGCTTCCCGCAACACCACGGAGGCCCGATCCATGCGACCCGATACCGCCGTTCTACCGCCACGCTTCCTGCGGACCAAGGAAGCCGCAGAATTCCTCAGCCTTTCAGCCCGCACGCTGGAGAAGCACCGCACCTACGGGACGGGCCCGGCCTATCGAAAGCTCGGCGGCCGCGTCGTCTATTCCGTCGACGACCTTGAAACCTGGGCCGACCGTGGCGCCGTCACCTCGACCTCCGACCCGCGCGGTTCGGTCCTTCCTGCCAAACGCCAGACGCCATCGACGGGCCAGCCCGTCGGTCGCTTCGCACGCTGATCGCGCCCGGTCCGTTCATGGCGGTGCGGCGTCGTCACCCATCGGAGCGCGGACAGCTCGACCTGTTTCGGGCGCTCCCTGGCGACTTCGCGCCAAGAGACGCGCAGGATCTCATGACCTATCCCTTCTTCTCTCTTTCCAAATCCCATCGCACCGCGCCGATCGACTTCGCCGCCGGCGACGTCGCGATCCGCGTGGAAGCGGTGCCCGATCATGGCATGGCGACCATTTGGGACGCCGACATCCTGATCTGGGCGGCGAGCCAGATCGTCGAGGCGCGTGACGCCGGGCTGCGCACATCGCGCCTGATGGCCGCCACTCCCTACGAGATTCTCACCTATGTCGGTCGCGGCACCAGCTTGCGCGACTACCAACGGCTCAAGGCCGCGCTCGACCGCCTGCAGTCGACCACCGTTTCCACCTCGATCCGACAACCGGCCGAAGGACGCCGCCATCGCTTCTCATGGATCAATGAGTGGCAGGAGCGCACCGACGGTAACGGCCGCCCCGACGGGATCGAACTGATCGTCCCCGACTGGTTCTACAAGGCCGTGCTCGATGACGCGCTCGTCCTGACCATCGACCGCACCTATTTCGATCTGACCGGCGGCCTCGACCGTTGGCTCTATCGCCTGGTGCGCAAGCACGGCGGCCGCCAGCGGGCGGGGTGGCGTTTCGATCTGCGTCATCTTCACCAGAAGTCGGGCAGCCTCTCGCCGTTCAAGCGCTTCGCCTTCGAACTGCGCGATATCGTCCGCCGCCAGCCGCTCCCCGGCTACGCCCTCTTTCTGGAGGTGGAGATTGGCGGCCGCGTTCTGCTCGCCTTCGAGCCGCACCCACCTTGTGGAAAACCTGTGGACGGGCTCGTGCTATCGGGAACCCGCACTATCGTGCCATCGGGAACCCTTGGCTCGTGCTATCAGGAACCCAAACAGGGTCTAACACACAGAAAGCAAAGCCGAAATCGGCCCCTTAACTTAGAGTCTAACCAAGAATCTAACTCTGAAGAGCGCACGTGCGATGTGGAAAACCTCATCCGTGCGACGGCGCGCAACCTCAGCGCGGCTTCTTCCGGTCGCAGAGCCGCTGACCCGAAAAGCGCGCAGACGAAGCTGTTCGACGATCGATCCCAAGCCGGTCAGCGTCCTTTCCGAGACCGCTCGGGAGGGGTGCGATGATCGTCGCGTTCCTCAATCAGAAGGGCGGCGTCGGGAAGACGACGCTCGCCCTCAACCTCGCTGGTGAACTGGCCAGCCGCGGAAAGCGCGTCACGGTTATCGACGCTGACCCGCAGGGGTCAGCGCTCGACTGGTCGCAGCAACGTAGTCGCGAAGGCCTTCCGCGCCTCTTCGGCGTCGTCGGCCTGGCGCGCGACACGCTGCACCGGGAGGCGCCCGAGCTGGCGCGCGATGTCGATCATGTGGTGATCGACGGTCCGCCCCGCGTCGCCGCGCTGATGCGCTCGGCTTTGCTCGCCGCCGATCTCGTCCTGATCCCGGTGCAGCCGTCGCCGCTCGACGGATGGGCGTCGGCCGAAATGCTCGCGCTCCTCGCGGAAGCTCGCATCTACCGGCCTGATCTTCTGGCGCGCTTCGTTCTCAACCGCTGCGGCGCCCGCACAGTCCTGGCGCGTGAGACCGCCGAGATGCTGGCCGATCACGACCCGCCCGTGCTCGCCACAACCATCGGACAGCGCATCGCCTTCGCTTCGGCCGCGCAGACCGGCCGCCTCGTCTGCGAGCTGGACGAGGCGGCGACGGCGGCCCGCGAGGTCGCGGCGCTCGTGAACGAAATCAGCCGCCTTCGCGCAGGGAGGGCGGGCACATGAGCGAGCGCCCATCGCGACGCGGCTTCGCCAAGCGCCCCGCCGACGCTGAGCAATGGATCAAGGCGGCTGACACGCCGCCACGCGATGCCGCCGCTTCCAGCTTCACCGCGCGGCTGACCATCGACATCACGCCGGATCTGCGCGGCCGCATCAAGATCATCGCCTTCCAGCGCGGTGTCACCGTCGCCGACATGCTGCGCGCGCTGCTCGAGCGCGAATTTCCTCCAACCGATGGAGCCCCCTCATGACCGGCACTGCGGCCCCCCGCGTGCGCGGCGGTCCGATGCCGCCTGCACAGCCCCACGAAGACATGACCCATGTCGAACTGACGTGGGTGGAGAAGAAGATCGAATACTGGATCAGGTTCGGTCGCCAAGCCCACGAACAGATTCTCGACCGCCGTCGGCGTGTCGTCGGCTTCCAGCCGAACGCCGTCTTCGCCTTCGTCCGCTGGGCCGCCAACGACTACGGCACCATCATTTCGCGCATCGACATTCTGCGCGCGATCGTGCCGGGTCAGTCCTATCAGACGGTTCCCTTCGTGCGCCCCGGCGGCGAAATCCTGCTGAAGGTTGAGGGCTGGCCGAAAGTCGAGGACGTGCTTCGGCACATCGACGCCATCGAAGCGCTCGGCGTCGATGCCTGCGACGTCGCGCCGGACCATTGGCGTCACGTCGCTCATCGGGCACAGGCCGGTCACGCACCGCGTCCATACACGGCCGAGCGCCATCTGGCGTGGCTCAAGCGGCGGGAAATCCAAGGATGACCCGTTCCGGCTATGTCAAAGCCACGGCTATCGCCACGCTCGGCGTGGCGCTCGCCATCGCCGTGCCGACATCCACCAAGCTGGTCTGGAACGTCACGCCCAGCGTCCCGATCGGACTCTACAGCATCGCGCCTTCCCATCGGCTCGAAGTCACCGATCTGGTCGCCGTCCTGCCACCCGAACCGCTGGCCGGTTTCATGGTCCGGCGCGGCTATATCGGTCCCGATTTGCCGCTGCTGAAGCGCGTGATGGCGCTGCCGGGACAGCGCGTCTGTCGCACCGGCATGGCGATCACCGTCGATAACGTGCCGCTCGGCGATGCCCGCGATCGCGACCGCATCGGTCGCGAACTGCCGATCTGGCAAGGCTGCCGACGGCTCGTCGCCGGTGAAGTCTTCCTCATGAATCCGGACGCGGCTGACAGCCTCGACGGGCGCTACTTCGGTCCGCTTGCCGACACCGCTGTGATCGGCCGCGCGACGCCCGTCTGGACCGACGAAGACGGCGACGGCCGCTTCGTCTGGCGCGCACCGACGCGCTGATTGCTTCCATTTTTCCACCCGCAACCAAGGAGACTTCCCATGCAAATCGGTATGTTCACTCGCGAAGCAAACGGCTTCACCGGGCAGATTCACACGCTGACGCTCGCCTGCGATCTCGCCATCATCCCGGCCGAACCCTCCGAGACGGAGAACGCGCCGGACTACCGCGTTCACCAGGGCAGTGACGAAGGTCCAGAAGTCGGCGCGGGCTGGATGCGCACCGGCGAACGCGCCGGCGAGTACGTCGCGCTAGTCATAGACGATCCCGCTTTTCCGCATCCGATCCGCGCCAATCTCTTCCGTGACGACGACGCCGGTTCGGCTTGGTCCCTGCATTGGAGCCGTCCGTCCAAGCGCGACGCAAAGGACTGACGCCATGCAGCGCGCCGTCCTTCTTCTCCTTTCCGGCCTGGTCCTGACAGCGAACGCGGCGTTGCCCGTTCGCGCGCAGACCTCGACACCGGCGCGCACGGCATCCGTCGATCCGCACGCCGGTTACGTCGCCGAAGCCTCGCAGCGCTTCGGCATTCCCGAAGCGTGGATCATCGCCGTCAAGCGCGCCGAAAGCGCCGGCGACGTGCGCGCGATCTCTTCGGCCGGTGCCATGGGCCTGATGCAGGTGATGCCCGACACATGGGCAGGGCTTCGCGTGCGCTATCGGCTCGGTCGCAATCCTTACGACCCACGCGACAACATCCTCGCGGGGACGGCCTATCTGCGCGAGATGTACGATCGCTATGGCACGATCCCCGCCATGCTCGCGGCCTACAATGCAGGACCCGGCCGCTACGACGAGCACCTCGCGACAGGGCGTGCGCTACCCGCCGAAACCCGCGCCTATGTCGCTCTTCTCGCCCCTCAGCTCGGCTCCGCAGCGCTGTCGAGAGGCGCGCCCGCTGCCGCACCTCCGCCGCCCGATTGGCGCGAGGCCCCACTGTTCGTCACGCGATCCGCCGACGCTCGTTCTGCCGTCGGGACACCATTCGGCGGCCGCTCACTCGACAGCCGCTCGTCCCTTCCGGCTGCACCGGATGGCGACGGAGGACCGCAGGCAACGCCCATCGTTCTTGCCCGCGATGATACCGGAGACCCGCAATGATGGCGCGGCTTCGCATTCGCACCGGATCGGGCTCCAGCGTGTCATGGAGGGCGCGAAGGAGGGAGACAGGCACAACAACCGCACGATGGCAGGATAAAACGGCGCACCGTGCGCTTCGGTCGGTTGGTTGTTTTTGCTGCATTTTTAGACGCGTTGCGCGCCGTGCCGGGGTTACGCGCACCGTGCGCCGAACCCGCAATCCATTGGGCTTGCGCGAATTTTCGCACCGTGCGGGGCTGCGCCATGGCCGATGAAAACGAATTCCGTGTCCGGCCTGGCCGCATTCGCTCGACCCGCGCGCAGTCGGTTCGCCCCTTCATCGCCCAGGCGCTCGCGGCCGCGAAGAAGGCCGGCGGCGGCGTGTCGCGTTCAGGCCGCGTCGTCTCCGGCAACCGCTCGCGGTTCGGACGCGGCCAGCGCGCCTCTATCCAGGCCAACAGGCTCATCACCGCCCGCACGCGCGGCGCCGTCATCAAGGCCCGCGTCGTGCGGCACTCAGCGCGATCGGCGCCGCTTGGCACCCACCTCGACTATCTGCGCCGCGACGGCGTGACCCGTGACGGAGAGAAGGCGCGGCTTTTCGGGCCGGGTGATGGCGAGGCGGACGGCCGCGCCTTCGCCGAGCGTTGCGAGGACGACCGGCATCATTTCCGTTTCATCGTCTCGCCGGACGACGCGCTGGAGATGTCGGATCTTCGATCCTTCACCAGCGACCTAGTCGGCCAGATGGAAAAGGATCTCGGCACGCGGCTCGACTGGGTCGCCGTCGACCACTGGAATACCGAGCATCCTCACGTCCACCTGATCGTGCGCGGCGTCCGTGACGACGGCCAGGACCTCGTCATCTCCCGCGACTACATCAAGGAGGGCATGCGCGACCGGGCGCGCGAACTCATCACCCAGGAGCTGGGGCCGCGCACCGATCTGGATATCCGCCGCACGCTCGAACGGCAGATCGAGACCGAGCGCTGGACGCAGCTCGACCGGCAGCTTGTCCGCGACGCGGGCAAGACCGGCATCACCGATCTCGCGCCACGTGCTGATCAGACGCCAGACGAATTCCACGCGCTGAAGGTCGGTCGGCTGCGCACTCTCGAAGTCCTCGGCGTCGCGGGACAGGTCGGCCATTCGCAATGGTTCATCAAGCCCGAGGCCGAGTCGGTCCTGCGCGAACTCGGCGAGCGTGGCGACATCATCAAGCGCATGCACCGCGCCCTGACCGAGCGCGGCATCGAGCGCGGCTCGGCCGACTATATCATCGCCGCTGAAAGCCTCGACGTGCCTATCATCGGTCGCCTGGTTGAGCGCGGGCTGGATGATGAGCTGAAGGGTACGGCCTATGCCGTGGTCGACGGGGTCGACGGGCGAACTCACCACATCAAGCTGCCCCATCTCGACGCCGCCGGCGACAGCGCTCCGGGTTCGATCGTCGAGTTGCGCAAATTCGAGGACGCGCAGGGCGAACGCCGCGTCGCGATCGCCGTGCGTTCCGATCTCGACCTCACCTCCCAGGTCACGGCGTCCGGCAGCACCTGGCTGGACCGGCAGGCCATCGCTCGCGAGCCGGCCTCGCTTTCCGATGGCGGCTTCGGCGCTGAGGTCCGCGACGCGCTCGACCGGCGCGCCGATCATCTGGTCGGGCAAGGGCTGGCTGAACGCCAGGGCAGGCGGATCGTCTTCGCCCGGAACCTGATCGAAACCCTGCGCCGCCGCGAACTCGACACGGTCGCTACCAAGCTCGCGGCCGAGACGGGATTGCCGCACAAGCCGGCCTCGAATGGCGAGTTCATCGCCGGCGCTTATCGCCAGCGCCTCACGCTCGCCTCCGGCCGCTTCGCCATGATTGACGACGGCCTCGGCTTCCACCTCGTGCCCTGGAGCCCTTCGCTCGAGAAGCAGCTTGGCCGTCATGTCTCGGGGGTCGCCCGCAATGATGGCGGCGTCGATTGGAGCTTCGGCCGCAAGCGGGGGCTCGGCCTCTAGCCGGATCGAGGAGAAAGACCGTCGGGCGAAACCGTCCTATGTGCGCGCCACAGTTTTCGGCTGTACTTCGCCTACATCTTTCCTGTTGCTTGTCCCGCGTCCGGCTACTCTCTGAATGGCTCCATCTCATTCGTCGATTGGAGCCAGCGTGCGTGGAGGCCAGGTCCTTTGGGGTCAGATTGCTGTCGTCTTCACCATCATCGTGGTGACGACCTGGACGGCGACGCAATGGACGGCCTGGCGCCTCGGCTTTCAGGGGCAACTCGGCGAACCCTGGTTCGAGCTGGCGGGCTGGCCGATCTACTACCCGCCCTCGCTCTTTTGGTGGTGGTACTTCTACGACGCCTATGCGCCGGAGGTGTTCGCCACAGGCGGGATCATCGCCGCATCGGGCGGTTTCATCGCCATCGCTGTCGCCATCGCCATGTCCGTCCGCCGGTCCCGCGAGGCGAAGAATGTCGCGACCTACGGTTCCGCCCGTTGGGCCGAGAAAGCCGAGGTAAAGGCCGCCGGATTGCTTGCACCGGACGGCGTCGTGCTCGGCCGCTACGATCACGAGTATCTGCGGCACGATGGACCCGAGCATGTGCTGTGCTTTGCGCCGACGCGATCCGGCAAGGGCGTCGGCCTTGTCGTGCCCTCGCTTCTGACCTGGCCGGGATCAGCGATCGTCCATGACATCAAGGGAGAAAATTGGCAGCTCACCGGTGGCTTCCGTGCTAGGCACGGCCGCGTATTGCTGTTCGATCCGACCAATCCGAAGTCGTCGGCCTACAATCCCTTGCTCGAGGTGCGCCGCGGCGAGTGGGAGGTCCGCGACGTGCAAAATATCGCCGACATCCTGGTCGATCCGGAAGGCTCGCTGGAGAAGCGGAACCACTGGGAGAAGACCAGCCACGCGCTGCTGGTCGGCGCCATCCTGCATGTCCTCTACGCCGAGGATGACAAAACGCTCGCCGGCGTCGCCGCCTTCCTCTCCGATCCGCGTCGGCCGATCGAATCGACTCTCGCCGCCATGATGAAGACCGCTCATCTCGGCGAGGCGGGACCCCATCCCGTGATCGCCAGCGCGGCGCGCGAGCTGCTGAACAAGTCGGACAACGAGCGCTCCGGCGTGCTGTCCACCGCCATGTCCTTTCTCGGCCTCTATCGTGATCCGGTCGTGGCCGAGGTGACGCGGCGCTGTGACTGGCGCATCACCGACATGGTGGAGGGCAAGCGGCCGACCACCCTTTACCTCGTCGTGCCGCCCTCCGACATAAACCGGACCAAGCCCCTGATCCGGCTGATCCTCAATCAGGTCGGCCGGCGCCTGACCGAGGATCTGCAGGCCAAGGCCGGGCGGCACCGGCTGTTGCTGATGCTCGATGAGTTTCCGGCTCTGGGCCGCCTCGACTTCTTCGAGTCGGCGCTGGCCTTCATGGCGGGGTACGGTCTCAAAAGCTTCCTCATCGCCCAATCGCTCAACCAGATCGAGAAGGCCTACGGCCCGAACAATTCAATCCTCGATAACTGCCATGTGCGCGTCAGCTTCGCCACGAACGACGAGCGCACCGCCAAGCGCGTCTCCGACGCTCTGGGGACCGCCACCGAAATGAAGGCCATGAAGAACTATGCAGGGCACCGGCTCTCGCCATGGCTTGGCCATCTGATGGTGTCGCGTTCGGAAACCGCCCGCCAGTTGATGACCCCTGGAGAAATCATGCAACTCCCGCCCACCGACGAAATCGTCATGGTCGCAGGGACGCCGCCGATCCGCGCGAAGAAGGCCCGTTACTATGAGGACAGCCGCTTCAAGGAGCGCATTCTTGCGCCGCCGGTGCTGGCCAAACCGGCACAGGGGCGCGCGGACGACTGGAGCAGCCTGCCGGTTCCGACGCGCCCCGAGGGGATCGACGCGACGGCGGCTTCCACATCGTCCGATGAAGACCCGACCGAATCCGAGCGCCGCCATCAGCCCGAGCTCAATCGCACGGCTCCCCAGGAGAAGAAGGCTCCGATCGAGAACGAATTCGAGTTCGATCTTCCGGAGGAGCCTGATGAAGAAGCGATGCAGAACCGCCGCATGACCCGCCTGATGCAAGGTGTCGCCCGTCAGGTCTCCCTCGACCCCAATGACGGCATGGAGCTGTAGGCCCATGGCCGGACGAACGAAGAAGGTGAAGATCTCGGTCTACCTCGACCCCGATGTCATGACGATGCTCGGCAATTATGCCGCGCGCCGGGACCAGTCGCAGTCGATGATCGCCGAGGCCGCGATCGCGTCCTTTCTGTCACCGGATGATGCCGAGCGGCGTGAGGCCGTCGTTGCGAAGCGCCTCGATCAGCTCGACCGCCGACTGACGCGCATGGAGCGCGACGTCGGAATCTCGGTGGAAACTTTGGCTGTGTTCATCAAGTTCTGGTTGGCGACAACACCGGCGCTTCCCGAGCCCGCCGCCCAAGCGGCGCGCGCCAAGGCTGGAGAGCGCTACGAGGCGTTCATCATCGCACTGGGTCGACGGCTGGCGAGCGGACCAAAGCTCAGGCAGGAAGTCTCGGACGACGTACCAGCGTCTGAGTAAGTAATGTTGGAAGCGCCTCATATCCGATATCATCGGCGCGACGCGTTACCATCATCGAGCGGCGCAAGGCGCAAGGAGACCGTCGACGCGAATTCGGCCGAGTCGTTCTTCGTAGTCTCCGCTTTCGTCGCAAGCATTCTAGCGAGCATTCTTGCAGGCGCACCGCCGTTCTCCTGTATTTGCACGCTGCGCTACTACTACGCCCGAATATTGTTGAAGGAGCCCGATTTCGGGCCCTTTTAATCATCCCCGTCCGGGGACCGTCTGAATTGTTCCCAGCCAGAGCGGGGACAAGATGGCGGCGATACATGACAATACAGAAGGGCGCACACGCAGTTCGCGCATGCTGCGTACAGCCCTCGGCGCCGCCATCACGCGGTTCCTGGATGACCCATCCATCATCGAAGTGATGCTAAATCCGGACGGCCGCGTCTGGGTTGATCGCCTCTCCGAAGGTCTTGCCGACACCGGCGAAACGCTCTCTCCCGCCGATGGCGAACGTATCGTCCGCCTCGTCGCGCACCATGTCGGCGTCGAAGTCCATCCCCGCGCTCCGCGCGTCTCGGCCGAGCTGCCGGAAACAGGGGAGCGGTTCGAGGGCCTGTTGCCCCCCGTCGTGGCTGCGCCGGCCTTCGCCATCCGCAAGCCGGCCGTCGCGGTGTTCGCCCTCGAAGACTACGTGGCCGCCGGCATCATGACCGCCACCCAGGCTGTGACGCTGCGCGAGGCCGTCATATCCCGCGCCAACATCCTCGTCGCGGGCGGCACCAGCACTGGCAAGACCACGCTGACCAACGCGCTGCTCGCCGAGGTGGCCAAGGGCGCGGATCGCGTCGTCATCATCGAGGACACGCGCGAGCTGCAATGCGCCGCGCCCAACCTTGTCGCGATGCGGACGAAGGATGGCGTCGCCACGCTTTCCGATCTGGTCCGATCCAGCCTGCGCCTGCGCCCCGACCGCATCCCGATCGGCGAGGTGCGCGGGTCCGAGGCCCTCGATCTCCTCAAGGCCTGGGGCACCGGCCACCCCGGGGGCATCGGCACCATACATGCCGGCACGGGCATCGGCGCGCTGCGCCGCCTCGAGCAGCTCATCCAGGAAGCCGTCGTCACCGTCCCACGCGCCCTGATCGCCGAGACGATCGACCTTGTCGCCGTCCTCTCCGGCCGCGGTTCCGCGCGCCGGCTCGCCGAACTCGCCCGCGTCGAAGGCCTCGGCCCCGACGGCGACTACCGCATCACCCCTGCCACCTCAACCACAGGAGACAACACATGATCCGCACCTTCGCGCGCGGCTGCCACACCATGGCGACCGCCGCTGCCGCTGTTTCCATCAGCGTGCTTTTCACCCAGGCCGCTCACGCCTCCGGCTCCTCGATGCCGTGGGAAGCGCCGCTGCAATCCATCCTCCAATCGATCGAGGGGCCGGTGGCGAAGATCATCGCCGTGATCATCATCATCGTCACCGGTCTGACGCTGGCATTCGGCGACACCTCAGGCGGATTCCGCCGACTGATCCAGATCGTCTTCGGCCTGTCGATCGCGTTCGCGGCGTCGAGCTTCTTCCTGTCCTTCTTCTCGTTCGGCGGCGGGGCGGTGATCTGATGACCGCTGGCCTCGAACAGCTCGCTGAGGTGCCGGGCTTCACGGTTCCGGTCCACAGGGCGCTGACTGAGCACATCATGCTCGGCGGCGCTCCGCGTTCGATCGCGATCATGAACGGCACGCTGGCCGGGGCTGTAGGCCTCGGCTTGCGCCTCTGGCTCGTCGGCCTCGCTATCTGGGCGATCGGCCACTTCGCGGCGGTCTGGGCGGCCAAGCGCGACCCGCTCTTCGTCGAGGTGGGACGCAGGCACCTGCGCATCCCCGGTCATCTGTCCGTCTGACGGAGTCATCGCCATGATGAACCTCGCCGAATACCGCCGCACCGGCACACGCCTTGCCGACTATCTGCCCTGGGTGGCCCTCGTCGAAGAGGGCGTCGTCCTCAACAAGGACGGTTCGTTCCAACGCACCGCACGCTTCCGCGGACCTGATCTCGATTCTGCCGTCGCCGCCGAGCTGGTGGCCGTCGCCGGCCGCCTCAACAACGCCTTTCGTCGCCTTGGTTCCGGCTGGGCGATCTTCGTGGAGGCGCAACGCTACGAGGCCTCCCACTATCCATCGGATTTCTTTCCGGACGCGGCGTCCGCGCTGCTCGACGCCGAACGCAAGGCCGATTTCGAAGAAGCGGGTAGCCATTTCGTATCGAGCTACTTCCTCACGATTGCCTATCTGCCACCGGCCGAGGACGCAGCACGCACCGAAGCCTGGCTTTACGAGGGGCGCGAGCACAGCGGCGTCGATCCGCATGAAGTTCTCAAGACTTTCATGGACCGCACCGATCGCGTCGTGGGGCTGCTTGACGGCTTCATGCCCGAATGCGCGTGGCTCGATAGTGCGGAGACGCTGACCTACCTGCATTCAACGGTCTCGACGAAGCGACATCGCGTCCGTGTCCCCGAAACCCCGATCTACCTCGACGCGCTGCTCGCCGATCAATCCCTGACCGGCGGGCTCGAACCACGCCTCGGCGTGTCTCACCTTCGCGTCCTGACCATCGTGGGATTTCCGACCGCGACCACGCCCGGCATTCTCGATGATCTCAATCGGCTCGCCTTTCCTTATCGCTGGTCGACCCGCGCGATCCTGCTCGACAAGACCGACGCCACCAAGCTGCTGACCAAGATCCGCCGGCAGTGGTTCGCCAAGCGCAAGTCGATCGCGGCGATCCTCAAGGAGGTCATGACCAACGAAGCCTCCGCGCTCGTTGATACCGATGCCGCCAACAAGGCGGCGGACGCCGATCTGGCCCTGCAGGAGCTGGGCGCCGACTTCGCCGGTCAGACCTATGTGACCGCGACCATCACCGTCTGGGACGACGATCCGCGCCTCGCCAGCGAAAAGCTGCGGCTCGTGGAGAAGGTCATCCAGGGCCGCGACTTCACCTGCATGACCGAAACCATCAACGCCGTCGATGCCTGGCTCGGTACACTGCCAGGCCATGTCTACGCCAATGTGCGTCAGCCTCCGATATCGACGCTCAATCTCGCTCACATCATTCCGCTCTCGGCGGTGTGGGCGGGACCGGAACGGGACGAGCATTTTGCAGGGCCCCCACTGCTCTTCGGCAAGACCGAAGGCTCGACCCCGTTCCGGCTTGCCCTTCATGTCGGCGATGTCGGCCACACCCTTGTCGTCGGCCCCACCGGCGCGGGCAAGTCCGTCCTGCTCGCCATCATGGCCTTGCAGTTCCGCCGCTACGCCGGCTCCCAGGTCTTCGCCTTCGACTTCGGCGGCTCCATCCGGAGCGCCGCCCTCGCGATGGGCGGTGACTGGCACGATCTGGGCGGCAACCTGTCCGAAGGCCTCGACTCCTCGGTCTCGCTGCAGCCGCTTTCCCGCGTTCACGACACGCCCGAACGCGCCTGGGCTGCCGACTGGCTTGTCTCCATCCTGACCCGCGAGGGTGTGCCGATCACACCCGACGTCAAGGAGCACATCTGGTCGGCGCTGACCTCGCTCGCGTCGGCTCCTGTTGAGGAACGGACGATCACCGGCCTCACGGTCCTTTTGCAGTCCAACGACCTGAAGCAGGCGCTGCGACCTTACTGCGTCGGCGGTCCCTACGGCCGATTGCTGGACGCCGAATTCGAGCAGCTCGGCTCGGCCTCGGTGCAGGCCTTCGAGATCGAGGGCTTGGTCGGGACTGGGGCGGCACCGGCCGTCCTGTCCTATCTCTTCCATCGTATCGGAGACCGCCTCGACGGCTCGCCGACCATGCTCATCATCGACGAGGGCTGGCTGGCGCTTGATGACGACGCCTTCGCTGGCCAGCTCCGCGAATGGCTGAAGACGCTGCGCAAGAAGAACGCCAGCGTCATCTTCGCCACGCAGTCGCTGTCGGACATCGACAACAGCGGTATCGCGCCAGCGATCATCGAGAGCTGTCCGACACGGCTGCTGTTACCGAACGAGCGCGCGATCGAACCGCAGATCACGGCGATCTACCGCCGCTTTGGCTTGAATGACAGACAGATTGAGATCTTGGCCAGGGCGACGCCCAAGCGCGACTACTACTGCCAGAGCCGCAGGGGAAACCGCCTCTTCGAGTTGGGCCTTTCCGAAGTCGGCCTCGCGCTCGCGGCCGCTTCTTCCAAGACCGATCAGGCGCTGATCGCCCGCACCGTCGCCGAGCACGGCCGCGACGGCTTCCTTGCCGCCTGGCTGCGCCTGCGCGGCGCCGAATGGGCTGCAGACCTCATCCCCGATCTCACCAACCTCATCCCCCAGCAGCCCGAGAAGGAGGCTTGACTATGAAGACCTATCGTTCCCCCCGGCGCGCGCTCATGCTCGCGGCGACCATGCTGGCGACGCCGCTCGCGGTCTCGCCAATACTCTCGACTCCGGCTGCCGCGCAGTGGGTGGTCTATGACCCCACCAACTACGCCCAGAATGTCCTGACGGCAGCGCGTTCGCTCGAGCAGATCAACAATCAGATTCGTTCGCTCCAGAACGAAGCGCAGGGCCTCATCAACCAGGCGCGCAATCTCGCCAGCCTGCCGTATTCGTCGCTCCAGCAACTCCAGCAAAACGTCCAGCGCACGCAGCAGCTCCTGCGGCAGGCACAGAACATCGCCTACGACGTCCAGAACATCGACCAGATGTTTCAGCAGCAATACGGGAAGGCCTCGCTCACCGCGTCCGACACCGAACTCGTCAATGGCGCGCGCTCACGTTGGCAGAATACGGTGGGTGGACTTCAGGACGCCATGCGCGTGCAGGCAGGCGTGGTTGCCAATATCGACACCAACCGCGCGCAGATGTCGGCGTTGGTCGATCAGAGCCAAGGCGCGACCGGCGCGCTGCAGGCGACGCAAGCAGGCAACCAGCTTCTCGCGCTCCTCGCCCAGCAGCTCGCCGATCTCACCGCGGTCGCCGCCGCCAACGGCCGCGCCCAAGCCCTCACCGAGGCCGAACGCGCGGCGGCGGCGGAGCAGGGACGTGAACAGCGTCGGCGGTTCCTGACGCCCGGCTCCGGCTACCAGCCGGGCAACGCCCGGATGTTCGGCAACAGCAACTGAGGACTCCCCATGGACGGCAAGATGCTGGCCCGGTTGGGCGCCGTCGTCTTCGTCGCCGTCGCCATCACGACGACGGCGATCGAGATGACCAGGAAGGAGCGCACGCCGGAGCCCGATCCGGTGCGCCTCCTCGAACCTGTGCGTGATCCCCTTCGCGACGGCCAACGTCGATGCCAGCAGCTCGGTCAGGCCGCGGCCAGCGATCCCGACTGCATGCGCGTCTGGGCCGAAACCCGCGATCGTTTCCTCGGCCGACCGGCAACTCCTGCCTCTCCGCCAGCAGAAGGACGCTGAACCATGGGCGGCGCAGGCGTCATCGACAATTTCCTCGAGGTCTTCACCTCCTACATCAACAGCGGCTTCGGACTGCTCGGCGGCGAAGTGGCGTTTATCGCCACCACCCTGATCGTCATTGATGTCACGCTCGCGGCGCTGTTCTGGAGCTGGAGCGCCGACGACGACATCATCGCGCGACTGGTCAAGAAGACGCTGTTCGTCGGGATCTTCGCTTACCTCATCGGCAACTGGAACAATCTCGCCAAGATCATCTTCGACTCCTTCGCCGGGCTCGGCCTCAAAGCCTCCGGCACCGGCTTCACCGCGCAGGATCTCATGCGGCCCGGCAAGGTCGCTCAGACCGGTCTCGATGCGGCGCGGCCGCTCCTGGAATCCATCTCCGACCTGATGGGTTGGATCAGCTTTTTCGAGAACTTCATCCAGATCGCTTGCCTGCTCTTCGCCTGGGCGCTGGTCATCCTCGCCTTCTTCATCCTCGCCATCCAGCTCTTCGTCACCTTGATCGAATTCAAGCTGACGACGCTCGCTGGTTTCGTCCTCATTCCCTTTGGTCTCTTTGGCAAGACCGCATTCATGGCTGAACGCGTTCTCGGCAACGTCGTATCGAGCGGCATCAAGGTTCTCGTTCTCGCCGTCATCGTCGGCATTGGATCGACTCTGTTCAGCCGCTTTACCGCAGGTTTCGGCGGCGCAACGCCGACCATCGACGACGCCATGGCCGTCGTCCTCGCGGCCCTGTCCCTTCTCGGCCTTGGCATCTTCGGCCCAGGGATCGCGGCTGGCCTCGTCAGCGGAGGACCTCAGCTCGGCGCCGGCGCTGCCGTTGGAACAGGCCTTGCCGTCGGAGGCGCGGCGCTCGCCGCCGGAGGCGCCGCTGGTCTTGCCGTGAAGGGAGGCGCGGCCGCCATGTCGGGCGGGGCCGCCGCGATGCGTGGCGGCGCATCGGCCGCCGGTGGCGCCGCCGCCGCCTACAGCCTCGGCTCGCTCGGTCAGTCTGGCGCCGCAGGAGTCGCCTCGGGCCTCGGCGGTGTCGCCCGCGCCGCTGGCGCTGCAACGGTCTCGCCGTTGAAGCGTGCGACCTCGCGTGCGGCCGAAAGCATGAAGTCCAGCTTCTCGGACGGCGCGAAGGCAGGCTTCGGCGCCACCGGCGGCACATCGACGATGGGCACCATCGGCGGCTCCGCCGATGCGTCCGGTTCCTCTCCCGCCTCGGCGTCTCGAGACGGCCCGCCTGATTGGGCCAAGCGCATGCAGCGCCATCGCTCTCTCGGACACGGCGCCACCCTCGCAGCACATGCCGTTCGCTCAGGCGACAGCCACGGCGGGGGCTCCTCGATCAATCTTTCTGAAAGTGACCGCTCATGAGCGTTTTCAAGCGACCCGCCGCCCACTATGGCAAGACACCCGAACCCGTCACGCCCTATCAGAAGGCCGCGCAAGTCTGGGACGAGCGCATCGGCTCGGCCCGTGTCCAGGCCAAGAACTGGCGCCATATGGCCTTCGGGTCATTGATCCTCTCGGCCGGCTTTGCCGCCGCATTGGTTTGGCAGTCCGCACGCGGAACGGTCGTGCCTTGGGTTGTTCAGGTCGACCGCCTGGGCCAGGCCCAATCCGTCGCTCCCGCGACTGCCGACTATCGCCCTACCGATCCCCAGATCGCCTGGCATCTTGGTCGCTTCATCGAACAGGTCCGCTCCATTCCGGCCGACGCGATCATCGTCCGGCAGAATTGGCTGCGAGCCTATGAATGGACGACCGATCGCGGCGCGGCGGCTCTCAACGATTACGCCCGCGCCAACGACCCCTTCACCAAAGTCGGCCGCCGCCAGGTCGCCGTCGAGGTCTCCAGCGTCATCCGCGCCTCTCCGGACTCGTTCCGCGTCGCTTGGACGGAAAGACACTACGAGAATGGCCAGCTTGCCGTGACCGAACGCTGGACCGCGATCCTGACCATTGTGATCCAGACGCCGCGCGACGCGGACCGTCTGCGCGCCAATCCTCTGGGGATTTACGTCAATGCAATTTCCTGGTCGCGGGAGATGACGCCATGAACCCGTCTTTCCGCAGGTCCGCGTTTCCTGTTTTCCGTAAATCCGCCTTTGCGGCTGCCCTGCTGTCCGCAACCGTCCTCGCCGGTTGCGCCACCGCGCCGAAACCGCCGCAGATCAGCTACGACAGCACTGTTCCACCACTTCCGTCGGTCCCGGCAGTCATCACGGATCAGCGGCCACGTCCGCTGCATACGCCTCCGGCCTGGACCCCGGCCAGGGGCGGCAATTCCGCGAGCACGCCGACCGCGCGCGTCGAGAACGCCAACGCCGCCGCGCGTGTCGAGCCGCGGCGAGACGGCTATTACAACTCCATCCAGATCTATCCCTGGAGTGAAGGGGCCCTCTATCAGGTCTATGCCGCGCCCGGGCAGATCACGAACATCGCGCTTGAGCCGGGCGAAAACCTGACCGGAGCAGGTCCGATCGCCGCCGGTGACACGGCCAGGTGGATTATCGGCGACACCGAAAGCGGCTCGGGCGTGACCCGCCGCGTCCATGTGCTCGTGAAGCCGACCAGGACCGACATCACGACCAATCTCGTCATCACGACCGATCGGCGCGTCTACATGATCGAACTGCGCGCGGGCACGAACCCCTATATGCCCGCCGTGGCATGGGCCTATCCCGAGCCCCCAGCCAGCCAACGCGCCAACGTCCCGGCGAGGCCCGTCGTTCCTGCCGCGACTGCGCGCAACTATCGCTATGGCCTGACGGGCGATACGCCCCCATGGCGTCCGGTCTCGGTCTATGACGATGGGCGGCGCGTCTACGTCGAATTCCCGCGCGGCATCGTCCAGGGCGAGATGCCGCCGATCTTCGTCATCGGCTCCGACGGCGAGCCGCAAATCGTCAACAGCCGCATCTACCAGAACATCCTGATCGTCGATCGCATCTTTGGTGCAGCCGAACTGCGTCTCGGAAGCGGCGATCGTCAGCAGACCGTCAGGATCGTCCGTACTGACGGGAGGCCCGCATCATGATCGACAACGACACCAACAACCAACAGCCGGAGAATCTCTCGGCGACGCCGGCCGAGTCCGGCGCGCCTATGCGCTTGCGTGCCGAGCCGCCCCGCGTCACACGCCTGTCCCGCAAGGTTCTGGCGACCGCGAGCGTCGTCGTCAGCATCGGCATTGGCGGCGCGCTCATCTACGCCCTTCAAACCAGGGATGGCGGCGGCAACAACGAGGAACTCTATTCGACTGAGAACCGTTCGACGGCCGATGGTCTGGCCGGGCTGCCCCGCGACTATACCGGCCCTGTTCTCGGGCCGGCGCTGCCTGGCGACCTCGGACGCCCAATCCTCGACGCGCAGAATCGCGGCCAGTCGGTCGTTCCTCCCACGATGTCCGCACCGCAGGTCGATCCGGAAGAGCAGCGTCGTCTCGCGGAGATCGAGGCGGCTCGCACCAGCCGGGTCTTCTTCCAGAATGGTCCTACCGCGGCTACCGCCCCCGCAGACCTCGGCACACCGGGTCTGCCGGGCCTCGGCGCCGGAGTGCAGCCGGGCGTCGCCACGGCCCAGGATCGTCAACTGGCCTTCCTCAACGCGCCCGTTGACCGGCGCACGGTGGCAGGCGACCGGGTCATGGCGCCGGCATCACCCTATGTCCTTCAAGCTGGCTCGGTTATCTCGGCCGCGCTCATCACAGGCATCCGGTCCGACCTCCCTGGGCAGATCACGGCCCAAGTGACCGAGAATATCTACGATAGCCCGACGGGTCGCATCCTTATCGTGCCGCAGGGCACACGACTCGTCGGCCAGTATGACAACAGCGTTCAATTCGGCCAGAAGCGCGTCCTGCTCGTCTGGAGCCGCCTGATCTTCCCCAATGGACGATCCATCGTGCTCGAACGCCAGCCCGGAGCTGATCCGCAGGGCTATACCGGTCTGCAGGACGGCGTGGACTATCACTGGTGGGATCTCGCCAAGGCCGCCGGCCTCTCGACCTTGCTGGCCGTTGGCGCGGAACTTGCGGTCAGCGACGAAAACCGCCTCATGCGCGCAATTCGCGATGGCGGCCAGGACACCATCCACGAAGCCGGCCAGCAGATCGTCCGTCGACAACTCCAAGTGACGCCGACCTTGACGATCAGGCCGGGATTCCCGGTGCGTGTCATCGTCACCCGCGATCTCGTTCTCGAACCTTATGGAGGCTGATGTGAGTAAGTTGAAGCTAGGTCCGATCGTCGACGAGAAGCCGGTAAAGACAACCGTGGAGCTGCCGGCGACGCTGCACCGCGATCTGGTCGCCTATGCCGATGCGCTGGCCCGTGAAACGGGCCAGCCAATCACCGAACCGACGAAGCTGATCGTACCGATGCTCGAACGCTTCATTGCAACCGATCGGGGCTTTGCGAAGGCACGGCGTTCACATCAATCGGCATCGCCGGAGGCGTGACAGCGTCTGCTTCACGCAGGCCGGACATTGAGCGGGCGAGATCAAGAAGCTGTCCTAGGGCCGGATTGTCGTTCTTCGGAGACCAAACGGCACTAAAGGGTAGAACCTCGCCGACAATCGGCCGATAGGCGAGACCCGGAAAGTGTGCGGCCGTCATTGCCTCACTGACGACCGTCAAACCACGCTTCAAGGCCACGAGCGGCAGGAGGTTTTCCCTGCCGATCTGGTGCACGCTAATCTGAGGATGATAGCCGAACGCGGCGAGGCGCTGTACCAGATAGTCATGGATCTCCTGGCCCGGACCTGCCTCATTGATGATGAAGTTCTCATCTGCCAGGTGCTGCCACTCCAACTCGTCGCGACCCGCCAAGAGGTGATCGACAGGAAGCACAGCGAATACGCGCTCCGACCATAGCGGAAGTGTTTCGCAGTCGCGCCAATTCCGCTCTCCTGTCAGGAACGCGGCGTCCAGCTGCATTCGACGAATTGCTGAGGCTTGATCCGCAGGGTTGTCTTCAATCAGGTCGATCTGAACCTTCGGATGGCAATCGGCATAGAGACCGAGCAGCTCCGCGAGGAAACCCGACGCGATTGACGAGTAGATGCCGATTTTGACCCGACCAAAGTCCGAGCGCTTGATCGAGGCGATTTCCTCGGCGCCATCTTCAAAGTTCCGCAAAATCTGACGTGCACGGCGAAGAAAACGCTGCCCCGCGAAGGTCAAACACACGCCTCCGCTATGGCGAAGAAACAATGGCGTACCCAGCCGATGTTCGAGATCACGGATGCGGCGACTAATCGCGGAGTGTTGAATCCCAGTATCGGCGCTGGCTTTGCGGAAGCTGCCATGCTCCGCGGCCGACACGAAATAACGAAGATGCCGAAGCTCGATGGCACGCGTTCTTTCCACAGCCATCGTTACACACCCGCCCGTTCCCTGTTTTGGGCCGTTGGCACCTGCTGCCCCATAAAGTGAGTTACTAAGCAAACTCGCACGACTCGGCTCGGCAGCGATTGCCAAAGGCCTGATTGGGAGCGCCGCTGCATATCTACTTACCCCCGGTGACTGCTCTTTTGCGTCTCAGCGCCTAAGCAAGTTCCTAATTCGGCATAAGACCATTCGCTGGTTGATTGCGCTGCATTTGAGGTGCCGCCGTTTACGCTTGATGGGAGCCCGACCTTTCCGCTCGCGGAGGTTTTTCACCGACGAGGCGGGCGCGTGCGACCTTGACTTGGGCGGCCAACTCGAAGCGGCGCCCGGCAACGCCGCGATGCAGATATAGGCTGTTGTCCTCGCCCGGCTTCTGACCCGACACCATGAGCATGTTCTGCTCCTGCGTGATCGTCAGCTTGTCCTGTGAGACGCCGGCCACCGCGATGGTGATGCGGTAGTCGTCCTCGCCAAGCCCGGCGATAACATAAGGAGGCCAGTTGTCGATACTCCCGGCGCGCTCGCAGCTTTGAGCGCATTCAACATTCGGTCGTAGCCGATGCTCGACCGGAACAGGGGCGAAAAGCCAAAAATAGTTCTCATAGGAGGCCCTCATACTGGCTGCTCAACTAGAATAGAATAAGCGGCATGCTCCGACTTGGCGCCGCGCAGCATTTTCATGACCCGCTCATCGCGCATCCTACGGGCGACTGCCGCGAGAATCTTCAGATACTCGTTGCTGCCTTCGGGGGCCGACAGAAGCAGAAAGACAACGTCGACCGGAAGGTCGTCCACCGCCTCGAAATCGATCGGTTTCTTCAGCACCATCAGCGCGGCGAATGATGTCCGGAGTCCGGGTACAGGCGCATGCGGCATGGCGACGCCATGGCCGATGCCGGTCGAGCCGAGACGCTCGCGTCCCAGCAAGGCTGTATGGATCGCTTCCTCGGTCAACCCTGTGCGAGCGGCGGCATGCGCCGCCAGCTTTTTGATCAGGACGGCTTTCGTGGAGATGGATAGATCAAGGATCACGTCCTCTGGTGCGATGGCAGATGACAGGTTCATAAGAGTACTCACGTTAAAGTCGCCCGCTTCCAGGCGAGCATGCGCGGTCACTGCTCCTGTTCACGGAGGCGGTAACCGACACCTGTTTCAGTCAGGATGTATTGCGGCTGATCGGGCGTGGCCTCTATCTTCTGCCGCAACTGGCGGACATAGACCCGCAGATATTGGACATCGGTCGAGCCGCCCCACACATGCTTGAGGATGTGCTGGTGCGTGATGACCTTGCCCGCGTGCTGCACGAGGACGCGCAGGATTTCGTATTCCTTGGGTGAGAGCTTCACCTCCTTGTCTGCGACCTTGACGATCCGCTTCACTAGGTCGACCGAGAGATCGCCGACCTGGAATATCGGGCGTTCGCCCTGTTGCTGAAGCTTGTGCCTCAGCGCCACCCGAATGCGCGCCGCCAACTCGCGCATCCCGAATGGTTTGGTGAGATAATCGTCGGCGCCCAGTTCCAGCGCCTTTACAATGCCCGTTTCATCGGTCCGGCTGGAGAGGACGACTATCGGCAGCTCGATAAGTTCGGCACGCCACCTCTCAAGAAGGTCATGTCCTGAGATATCTGGCAGCCCAAGATCGAGCAGGATCAGATCGGGCTTCTCCTCTGTGATGAGCGCGGCGGCTTCCTCGCCATTTACAGCCTCGACCATAGCGTAGCCCTCGGCCGTCAGCCCAACGCGCAGGAGTTTCCTGATCGGCGGCTCGTCATCTACGACGAGAATCTTGACTACTGACGTATTCATATCCTTCCTTCCAAAGTCGATGGCTCCGGTCCGATCGGAAACCGCAACGTGAAAATGGCGCCGGGTCTGTCAGCCCGATTGGTTGCGAAAATCGTCCCGCCCATCGCCTCGACAAATCCCTTGCAGATAGACAGACCAAGCCCCGTCCCAGCCTGGACGTGGTCCTTCTTCCGGACGCGGTAGAAACTGTCGAAAATTCTCGTCAGGTCATCAGAGGGAATGCCGGGGCCTTCATCGACGATCTGCAAGACAATTTGGGCGTCTTCCGCCCAGGCCCTTATCGCGATCAGCGAGCCTGCCGGCGCGTATTTCCGCGCGTTGTCGAGCAGATTGAACAACACCTGCTCGAACAGGACCGGATCGAGCCGAACCATCGGCAGATCGGGCGGCACCGCGAGATCGACCCTATGGCAAGCCAGTATCTTCTCAGCGCGACGCAGGGCGCTGCCGACGCTGTCGCCGATGAACAGCGGCGTCAGCGATACCGCCGCCGCGCCCGATTCCAACCGGGTCATGTCGAGAAGGTTTGCGATGAACCGGTTCAGCCTCTCGGCCTCTTCGACAATCGTCGTCAGCAGTTCGACCCGGCCGGAGTCCGTTAGCGAGGTCGAATAGTCTCTCAACGCTCCCGCCGACCCCAGGATCGATGCCAGAGGCGTCTTGAGGTCATGCGACAGCGACGTCAAAAGCGCAGAGCGCAGCTTGTCCGCCTCGGCGGCGAGACGCGCATTGTCGACATCGGCGACCAGTTGGATGCGCTCGATCGCCAGAGCGGCCTGATCCGCCAGGGAGTCGAAAAGCCGTTGCTCGGCAGGTGTCAGGACTGGCCCCTGCTTGTCATTGTCCAGCCCGATCACACCGACCTGTGTTCGCCCCGTCTTCAAAGGCAAGTAGAGGCGCTTCGCTCCCGGTAGTGTATCCGCCCCACGGCCCGCGGGCTTGTCATGCTCCCAGGCCCAATGCGCAGCGGCGATATCCGCATCGTCAAGCGTATCGTCCGGCGGATATCCTGCTTGGACCGCGATGCGGCCATTCTCTGGCAGAAGCGCAACCACCCTAACGTGCAGCATGGAAGCGATCTGATAGACCGTCGCCCACAGAACGTCTCCCAACGTCCCAGCGCCGGCGAGCTTCTTGCTGAACTGATAGAGACCTTCAGTTGTCTTCGCGCGCTCACGCGCAGTCACGGCCTGCCGCTGAACGCGGCTGGCAAGGTTGCTTGCGATAACCGCAACCACCAAGAAAAAGGCAAAGGCCACCACGCTTTCAGGATCGCCGATGACAAGAGTGTAAAGAGGGTCGAGAAAGAAAAAATTGAAGGCAAGCGCGCTTAGCACAGACGCAAACAATGCCGGCCACAAACCGCCGCCCATCGCCGAGGCGAGAACCGCCATCAGGAAGACAAGTGCGATATTGCGCACATCCAGAAAGCGGGAGAGCGCCGTCCCGAGGCCCAATGCCACGGCAACGTAAAGCGTGCTCCACAGATAGTGACCGACGTCTGGGCGCTTCTTAGATCGTGCGCTCACGGTCGCCGGACGTCGCGTATCCTCGCCATTGCCCGGCGAGATGACGTGCACGCTCACATCCGTCTTGGCGCGGATCAGATCATGCGAAACGGAGCCCGCGAAAAGCTCCCGCCACCTGGGCGAGGTCGGCATGCCGACGATGACATGCGTATAGTTGTTGGTCGATGCGTAGGTCAGAATTTCTTGCGCAACGTTCTCGCCGGGCAGGGTAACGGCCTCAGCGCCGAGTTGCTCGGCAAGTCGCAATGCACTGGCGATCTTGTCCTTTTGCTGCTCGGAAAGCCGGGCATCCTTGCTCGTTTCGACATGAACCGCGGCCCAAGGCGCACGAAGCCGGTCGGCCTGACGGCGGCCATAGCGCACGAGCGCCGTCGCCCCGGGCCGTTCGTTGATGCACACCAGGACACGCTCGCCGGCCGACCACGGGCCGGTGATGGCGTGCGCCTGCATATGGGTGACCAACTGGTCATCGACCCGCTGCGCCGTGCGCCGCAGAGCCAACTCACGAAGGGCCGTCAGATTGCTTGGCGAGAAATAGTTCTGCGTTGCGCGCTTTGCGGTCTTGGGCAGGTAAACCTTGCCCTCGTTCAAGCGCTTGATCAGGTCGCCCGGCGTGATGTCGATGATCTCGATGTCGTCGGCACGGTCGATGATCGAATCCGGAACGGTCTCTCGCACCCGGATGCGCGTGATCTGGGCCACGACGTCGTTGAGGCTCTCGACGTGCTGGATGTTGAGCGTGCTGTAGACGTCTATGCCGTTGGCGAGCAGTTCCTCGACATCGAGATAGCGCTTGGGGTGGCGACTGCCAGGGGCGTTGGTATGGGCGAGTTCATCCACCAGAACGAGCGCCGGCTTGCGCGCCAGGATCGCGTCGATGTCCATTTCATCGAGCACATGCCCTCGATAGGGCACTGTGCGACGCGGAACGATCTCGAACCCGTCGACCAGAGCCTCGGTCTCGGCCCGCCCGTGGGTCTCGACCACCCCGATGACCACGTCGACGCCATCGGCCCGCTGAGCCCGGCCCGACATGAGCATCTCATACGTCTTGCCTACACCCGGAGCCGCCCCAAGAAAGATCTTGAGGTGGCCCCGCGTCTCCCGCTGCGCATTTTCCAGCAATGCATCAGGCGATGGTCGGCTCTGCTCTCGTATTGGGTCGTCAGACACTTAATTGGCTCCGGATCAACCGCCAGGACGGCTACTATAGCCGTCCTGGCACCTTCATTCAGCCTCTATTGGCGTCGTCGAGCGCCAGGTTCAGCTTGAGAACGTTGACCACGGGTTCTCCCAGGAAGCCGAGTATGCGCGGCTCGACATGCTGATCGACCAGCACGCGCACTGCGGCCTCATCGATGCCGCGGGCTCTGGCGACACGGCCCACCTGGAAGTAGGCGGCTTCAGGCGTAATATGGGGATCGAGGCCGCTACCAGAGGCCGTAACAAGGTCCATGGGGACGGCTGCGCCACTGTTCTCCGTGCGTGATGCCTCGGTATCCGCAGCGACACGATCGCGAAGCGCCTGGCTGGTCGGACCAAGATTGGATCCGCTGGACGCGCCGGCATCGTAGCCATCTGAACCGGCAGCCGAAGGACGCGGGTGGAAGTATCGCTCGCCGGCAAAGTTCTGACCGATGAGTTCGGAGCCTATGACCGTGCCTTCACGCTCGATCAGGCTTCCATTGGCCTGTTGGGGGAAAAGAGCTTGCGCGATACCGGTTACACCAAGGGGATAGATGAGACCGGTGATGACGGTTAGTGCGACAATGAAAAAAATCGCGGGTCTGATTTGCTTGAGCATCGTTACTGTCCTGAATGGTCCGCTGCTGATGGATATCGCTTCGCGGATTGTGTCTGTGATGAACGCTTTCGACTAAACGAGGCCAGCGGCTGTGATGGCCATGTCGATGAGCTTGATGCCGGCAAAGGGCACGAGAATGCCGCCCAGCCCGTAAATCAGGAGATTCCGGGACAGCAGCGAACCGGCTCCGATCGCACGATACTTTACGCCTTTCAGCGACAGCGGGATCAGCGCCACGATGATGAGGGCATTGAAGATGATCGCCGACAGGATGGCGCTCTGCGGTGAAGCAAGGCCCATGATGTTGAGCGCACCAAGCTGCGGATAGAACGCCAGGAACATCGCCGGGATGATCGCGAAATACTTCGCGATGTCGTTGGCGATCGAGAACGTCGTCAGCGCGCCGCGGGTCATCAGCAATTGCTTGCCGATCTCCACGATCTCAATGAGCTTGGTCGGGTCGCTGTCGAGATCCACCATATTGCCGGCCTCGCGTGCGGCGACCGTGCCGGTGTTCATGGCCACGCCCACATCAGCCTGGGCAAGCGCCGGAGCGTCGTTGGTACCATCACCGCACATGGCCACCAGCTTGCCTTTGGCCTGTTCCTCGCGGATCAGCGCCAGCTTGTTCTCCGGCGTCGCCTGCGCCAGGAAGTCATCGACGCCGGCCTCGGCGGCGATAGCAGCCGCGGTCATCGGGTTGTCGCCGGTGATCATCACCGTGCGGATACCCATGCGGCGCAGCTCGGCGAAGCGTTCGCGGATGCCGCCCTTGACGATGTCCTTGAGATAGATGACGCCGAGGAGGCGGCCATCCTTCACCACGGCGAGCGGCGTGCCGCCTGCCTTGCCGATCTCGTCGGCGATACCCTGGAGCTCACGGACGCTTTCAGCGGAAGCACGCGAGCTGCCTGTTGCGACCGTGGCAAGCTCGACATGCTTCAAGACCGCATCGACCGCGCCTTTACGCACCGACGAGCCCTCCAGGTCGACACCGCTCATACGGGTCTGCGCCGTGAACGGGACGAAAGTCGCGTTCAGGCTGGCCATGTCGCGTGCGCGGATACCGTATTTTTCCTTGGCGAGCACGACGACCGAGCGGCCCTCGGGAGTCTCATCGGCAAGCGAAGCAAGCTGCGCTGCATCGGCGAGTTCCTTTTCGGTGACGCCGCGGATCGGCCGGAACTCGCTCGCCTGGCGATTGCCCAGCGTGATCGTCCCGGTCTTGTCAAGCAGAAGCGTGTCGACGTCGCCGGCGGCCTCTACGGCACGGCCGGACATGGCCAGAACATTGAAGCGGACCAGCCGGTCCATGCCGGCAATGCCGATGGCCGACAGCAGCGCGCCGATTGTGGTCGGAATCAGCGTGACGAACAGAGCGACCAGAACGATGATGGGAACATACCCACCTGCATAGGTCGCGAAGCTCGGAATGGTCACTACGGCCAGTACGAAGATCAGCGTCATCCCTGCAAGCAGGATGTTGAGCGCGATTTCGTTCGGTGTTTTCTGGCGTTCAGCGCCTTCGACGAGAGCGATCATCTTGTCGATGAAGGTCGAGCCGGCCGCAGCCGTGATCCGGACCTTGATCCAGTCGGAAAGCACTTGGGTGCCACCAGTGACGGCAGAACGATCCCCGCCAGATTCGCGGATGACCGGTGCTGACTCGCCCGTAATCGCCGCTTCGTTCACCGAGGCCACACCCTCGATGACTTCGCCATCGGACGGGATGATGTCGCCCGGCTCGACGAGAACAACGTCACCGACCTTCAGCGTGGCGCCAGGCACCATTTTGTAGTCGGAACCGCCGTTCGAGAGCAGCTTGGCCTGGGTTTCGGTGCGGGTACGGCGAAGCGATTCAGCCTGCGCCTTGCCGCGCCCTTCGGCCACGGCCTCCGCGAAATTGGCGAATAGCACCGTGAACCAGAGCCACAGAACGATCTGCAGCGAGAAGCCGACGCTTTCAGCTCCTGTGGCAATATCTTTGAGCAGAAGTACCGTCGTCAGGACTGACACCACGGCGACGACGAACATGACCGGGTTTTTAGCGAGGCTCTTCGGATTCAGTTTCCGAAACGCATCCCCTATAGCCGGAACGAGTATGCGAGCGTCCAGCATGCTCGCGGATTTGGACTGGTTCATAAGAAACTCCAGCGAGTTTGTTCTTGGGGGCCAACCACTCGGTCACGCCGCCGCGAGCAATTCAGTGATAAGTTTGGCGAGGAGCACCACGCCCCCCAACGCCAGCGTCATGCCGAGAATGATCGTCGATGCACTGGGCGGTCTGGCCGACCCTCGCTCCTGAAACCAGGAGCGAGGGTTCACGACAAATCGGATCGATCTCAGCCATTTGGCCGTCATCGCGGTTCTCAGAAATTCTGGCCCGCCAACATGGCGAAGTGCTCGACGATCGGACCCAGCGCCAACGCCGGGAAGAACGTCAGGCCGCCGACGATCAGGATCACACCCACCAGAAGTCCGACAAACAGAGGCCCGGTCGTAGGCAGCGTGCCGCTGGACTCGGGAACCGTTTTCTTGGCGACCAGGGAGCCAGCGATAGCCAGCGCTGGAACGATCACCATGAAGCGTCCCATCAACATCGCCAGGCCAATCGTGATGTTGTACCAGGGCGTGTTGGCGGAAAGACCTGCAAAGGCCGAACCATTGTTCGCGGTGCCGGAAGTGTAGGCGTAAAGGACCTCGGAGAATCCGTGTGGACCCGCGTTCGCCATCGAAGCCACACCCGTGCCGAGCACTACGGCAATCGCGGTGAAGCCAAGTATCGAAAGAGGCAGACACAAGACAGCCAGCATGGCCATCTTCACTTCCTTCGCCTCAATCTTCTTGCCGAGATATTCGGGTGTACGCCCGACCATGAGCCCCGCAACGAAGATCGCGACGACGACGAACAGGATGATGCCGTAGAAACCCGCGCCGACACCGCCGATGATGATCTCGCCGAGCATCATGTTGATGATCGGGATCATTCCGCCCAGCGGCATGAAGCTGTCGTGCATGGCTATGACCGCACCGCACGACGCAGCGGTCGTAACGACTGCAAAGAGCGCCGACGTGACGATACCGAAACGGGTTTCCTTTCCTTCCATGTTGCCGCCCTCAAGGCCAAGCGAATGGAGAAGCGGATTGCCCGCGGCCTCGGCCCAATAGGTGATTGCGACACCGGCGAGGAACAGAACGCCCATGGCTGTGAAGATGGCCCAGCCCTTTTTCTCGCTGCCGACCATGCGACCAAACACGTTGGTCAGAGCAGCGCCGATGGCAAAGATCGAGACCATGTGAATGAGGTTGGTGAAGGCATTCGGGTTTTCGAACGGGTGCGAAGCGTTGACGTTGAAGAAGCCGCCGCCGTTGGTTCCCAGATGCTTGATCATCATCTGAGATGCGACCGGACCCTGAGCGATGGTTTGCTGCGCGCCTTCAACGGTTGTTGCGATGGTGTACGGATTGAGGTTCTGCGGAACGCCCTGCCAGACCAGAACCAGGCTGCCGACGAAGCAGATGGGCAGCAAGACGTAGAGCGTGATGCGGGTGAGATCGACCCAGAAATTACCGACCGTTTTGCCAGATGCCCGAGAGAACCCGCGGATCAATGCGACCGCAATCGCGATGCCCGTCGCTGCCGACACAAAGTTCTGCACGGTAAGACCCGCCATCTGGGTCAAATAGCTCATGGTGGTCTCGCCGCCATAGCCCTGCCAGTTGGTATTGGTCACGAAGCTGACAGCGGTATTGAAAGCGCTGGTCGGCTCAACCGCTCCCAGTCCCTGAGGGTTGAACGGCAACCCTCCCTGCAGACGTTGAACGAGGTAGAGAACCGTGAAGCCAGCAAGGTTGAAGAGCAGCATGGCCAGCGCATAGGTCGTCCAATGCTGCTCCTCATTCTCATTCGTTCCGGCGACGCGGTACAGTCCCCGTTCGAGCGGTCCAAAAATCGCCGAAAGGATTGTACGCTCGCCTTTCAAGACGCGGGTGAGATAGCCGCCGAGCGGCTTTACCAGCGCGATGATGATCCCGGCAAAGACCAGGATCTGTATCCATCCATTTATTGTCATCGGTGGGTTCTTTCCGAGCTACTGTCTTGATCAGAACCGCTCGGGACGAGCGAGGGCATAGAGCAGATAGCCAGTCACAAAGACCGCGACGGCTGCTCCGAGGAAGTATTCCAAGATCATGATTGATTTCTCCCAGTCAGAGCTTTTCGCAAATTCTGATGTATCCAAACATCAGTGCGAAAAATCCAACACATATTGCCAGCACAATAACGTCCATTACTTTCGCCTCCGGCGCGGCAGTTGATAAGAATGACCAGCCAATACGGAAAAACTGGCAAGCCACAGCTATAATTCTTCCAGCGCGCCCGAGCGTAAGCACGGGTGCCGGAGGAGGAATTTGGCGGAAATATGGACGCGAACCGCATATAGGTTCGAGAGAGGACGGGGCCTCAAAAAATAAGAATCTAATAGTGTTTTTGGCCTCACTCATTAAAATCTCATAGGAATTTCTCGGTGGAAGCCCGTTGATAAGTAAAATGCCCGCCGACTCGGTAGAGTCGGCGGGCTTTGCTTATCTCAAGGCGAAGATTTACCTCTCCATCTCCAACGTCGCGAGAAGGTCAGCGAGTGTAAAGGCGGGGGCGGGCCGGATCGACGGCAGCCGACTAGGCGGCTGCCCGATGTCCAAACAGCGGGTCCAGACTCAGGCGCTGGCTTTCGGCCATGCAGATCACAGCCCCCGGCGCGTTGTTGGTTTCCTGACGGGCGAAGTGAATCGCCGCATCCTTGCTGACAAAGCAGCCGCCGACGAGGTTACGCTCATCGCGGACGGTCCAGCATCCTCGGTTGTCCTGGCCGACGAAAAAATGGTTCAGAGGTTGGGGAGGCTCTTTCGCTGTGGCGCTTGCCATGGGAGATGATCCTGATTGTTCGTTGAAGAGTGAGCTGTGGACGTCGTTGGCGCGCTAGCCGGCCAACGCGGTGACTGTGGCGACAGCCGCAATCACGAGGGCCATCACGACTCCGAGCCGCAGGAACATTCCAACGTCGGCCATCGGCTCATCCGAGCGCACGGCAACCTTGGCTTCGCCATCCGTCCGCCCATGGTTGGCCTTGTTCTGTTGTTGCATCGCATAGAAATTGTATCCGCGAGGGTGCATTGCAGAGATCCTTTCTCAGTATCGGCAGGCCATTCCACTCGTCGAGTCAAATGATGTCTTTTGCCGATACATTGAATTTAAGGATGTCTGGATTTGTTCTCCATTTCACGGACAGCCGGATTTCATCCGTATTTTCATTGGAGAACACAGCAGCATCATGCTGTTTTTATAAAGGCTACCCGGTCAGGCCGAGAGGGGGACGAGAGACCGCTCGGCGACCAAAGACGTATCGATCGCCAATGTGTCGATCTCCGCCACGGCAGCGCGTACTCTTGCTGCGGTGCCTTCAGTGACCTCGACCAGCGGAAGGCGGACGGCCGGCGAGTATCCGCGCGCGCAATGCAACGCGAACTTGATCGGGCATGGATTGCTTTCAAGTTCCAGCGCCTCGATCAGCGGGAAAAGATGGGCGTTGATGCGCCGAGCTTCCAGATAGGCACTCTTCCGCACCGCGCCGATCATCGCCGCGGTCAGCATCGGAGCGACGTTCGAAACGACCGAAATCGCGCCATCGCCGCCAGTCGTCATGAAAGCCAGCATGGATCGGTCATGTCCGGAAAGCTGGGTGAAACGATCGCCAAAGTAGAGGGCCATCGTGCTTACCCGCGTCGGATCTCCGCTTGCGTCCTTGATGCCGACAAGACCTGACAGGTGTGCAAGACGATCGAGCGTTTCGATCCTGATATCGACGGCGGTCCGCGAAGGGACATTGTAGATGATGATCGGCAGTTCCGCAGATTGCGCGACGCTTTCGAAATGCCGGAACAGGCCTTCCTGGCTGGGCCGACTGTAGTAAGGCGTGACGACCAGAGCACCATCCGCGCCAAGGCGAGCCGCCTCGCTGGTCAACTCCACGGTACGCCGTGTATCATTGGTCCCCGAGCCGGCGATCAGCCAGATGTGGTGCTCCTTGAGGACTCTGGCCATTTCCAACTGCGTCCTCAGGCTTGGCAACTCAGCCAGACGGCTTTCACCGATAGCGCGCCTTCGGTCGTCGAGTTGGAGGGCGGGAGCAGCAGGGCGTGTCATGCCGCTCTCAGAAAAACTATGGCGACGACTTGCACAGCGGCACAGCTCGCCGCAAACATCAGGAGCAGGTATTCCGATCTATGGCGTCGCTCGCGTTTGCAGAACTTCGGTTTCGACCGCAGCAACCTGGGGTGAGCAGGACGGCCTGCAACTCTGCATTCAACCGCCATTGCTGAGCACCAGATAGATGCTGGGGCCTGCGGCAGCAAGAACAGCGCAACCGGCGATCACCACCAGAACGATGATCTCCACGCCGCAGCGGATGAGGTGTCGGGAGACTTGGCGCTTGCTTGGTACAGCCTGGCTCAATTTTCGCCCTCACTTGGGTCAACCTGGCGCGGTTCGCGCCGTCGACTGAGGTTCATCATCTCCAGGCAGAAACGGCCGTCTGACAGTTGCAGAAAGAGACGATAGCAGCCGTAACTCTCGCCTATCAGCCTCGCGGCACCGACCGCATCATTGCGCGTGGGGTGGCACCACTCGGAGTCTTCACCTTCAAGATGCACAGTCCAGCGATCATCATAGTTCCGATAGACCCAGAGAACGGGCACGACCGGATACACAGTCACTGTGGCTTGAGGAGCCTCCAATTTCGATATGATCTGTTCCAAACTCATGTTTCACCTAAGTCCGCAGAGCATCTGCGGAGCCGGCGGCTCCGCATTTCCGCCCGCGCCCGTCCTAGAAAAGCACCCCAGCTTCAAACATCCCGCGAACCTGGTCGCGCTTGTCGAAATTGGACCCAAAGCCGTAGCCTTCGGTGACCCGGTCAATGCGGGTGTACGAGAGCTCGGTGCGCGCGAAGAAGATCCCGCGCTGGTAGGTCGGCGTCACCGTCAGCGACCACGCCCTGCTTTTCGGCCCGTAGAGCAGATTAGTGGGGGCGCAGTCTGCGGCGACGCCGCAATCTCCTCCGCTTGAAGCGATGTACTCGGCGCGTCCAGCGATCGAGAAATTCTCATTGATGGCATATCGAGCCAACAGCGCTCCGCCGAATGTTTCGGCCGAGCGATCAATCCCGATGTCCCTGTTCGAGCGGACCGTTGTGTATTGCAGGTAGGGCTGGAGCGTCAGCGGGCCGTCGACATAGGTGTAGATCACATTGAAGATGCTGCTGTTGTTCTGCGCCAGAGGCGTCGCCGCGCCGGTCTTGCCGGACTCTGCAAAATTGCCTGCGGCGACCAGCGTGATCGTGCTCGACGGCGTCGCCGCATAAGACAACAGACCGGATACCCAGTTGTAATCCCCAGAGTAGAAACCATCATTGACCGACACCGAGGCGTTGAGCGGTCCATTACTATAGTTCACCTGCACACCGCGGCTGATGGCCGGCTCCTGGTTCCAGAGCAGGCCGCGCGCGATATTCATATTCTGGAACGTGAAGGTCGATTCCGCGCCGATTAACGTCGGCAGCAACCCCGCCTGCACCGAGAAATTAGGCGACAGTTCGAGCTTGCCATAGGCAACGGGCACGGGCCCGTACAACTGATCGGTGACGTCGGTTGCGCGGGTATAGGCCGAACCCAAAGAAGGCAGCGAGTAGACACCGCCCTGGACGAAGAACGTCAAGGGCGCCCCGGTTGTCTGCACCTGAATTTGGGCATTGCCGATATCAACGAGAGGATCTGTCGTTCGGGGATCGACGCCGGGAATGCCGTTCGTCTGCGTATTGCCGATGCCTGTGAGCTGGCCGGTGATATGAAGCCGACCAAACACGCCCGCATCCGTACTCATAGGATCGGGGATCGGGCGCAGAGGGCCACCAAAGCTCGGCGCGCTCAGGGGTTCCGCCGCTGCCTGGCCAAGACCCATCATCGAACCGGCCATGATCGCGACCGCGCCGACCGCGCCCCGACAAAGCGTCCGCCGACGCCCAGACCCCGGTCTTGTTGGACGACCGGCCTCGGCTGTGGCCGCAGCTGCGGGTGCGAGGGACGGTTTAAGCGGCTTCATACCTTCAGATCCTTCCGGTTTGGTGGGACCCTCAAGCTAAATAGAGCCGCATATTATTTCGACGGGAGCTCAGCCGCGCTGCGATAGTATTTTCATAAGAAAAGCTCCGACAAAAATATACGTACTCATATAGCCGGATTTTTATTTGACTGAGCACGACTTTGCGCCCTCTCTCGCGCGGGAGTGTGCTTCTATGATTGACCAGAATCTCGATTATCTCGCTAACTTGCTTTGCCGAAACCGTCGGCAGGGACTGACCTCAGACATCCCTTTCGATCTGCTTCGAAGCGAAGACGACGCTTGGGCGGTGCAGTCAGCAGCAATCTCAGCCTTCGCCAATGACGCGGTAGGCTACGCCCTCATAGGGACTTGCCCGGCCATTCGCGGCTCGCTTGGCCTTGCCAGTCCGATCTACTGCCCGATTCCTGTGGGAACAGTGCTTCAAGACTCCCACGGGCCGTTCCGGCTTCCCCAAGGTTTCATCGGGGCACAATGCGAAATCGTCTTTACGATAGGAGGTCCCTTGGGGGCAGACCATTGGCCCATCACTCGCGATCAATTTTGCAAGGCGATCCTGAGCTACCAACCGGCTATCGGTCTTGTCGGGCGACGTGGTCACCTGACTGGGCAACCACACCTGGCCGCCATCGCTGACTATGCGTTCCATGTTTCGACGATCGTCGACAAATATCATGAGCCAACAGGCCTGGAGGCCATGGACAGGATCGACATGCGAGCGTCGATCAACAACGTTCCGGTGTTTCAGTCGGCATCGGGAGAGGGGCTGGTTGATCCGATCAACTCTGCTCTCTGGCTCGTGAATGACCTGATCGCCAGAAGCAATTATCTCAGTGCCGGCGATATCGTAGCAACCGGATCGATCATCCCGATGCTGCTGCAAATCCTTCCTGGTCAGGAACTGAAGGTCGAGTTGTCAGGCGTAGGCGACGCAGCCGCACGCTTTCTTTGAACCAACAGATTTAGCCGATCAAACGGCCAGTTGATGACCACTGAAAATGTAGAGACCCAACGCCGTCGCCGCCAACCATAGAGCTTCATCCCAATAGGTGAAGCTGGTCTTGCCGAATCGTTCGCCGCGATGAACTGCGTAAGCGACGGCCATTACGCCGTATATGCCGGTCCACAACGCAAAGGTTGCAAGGAAATTCTCGCTCTTCAGAATGTAAGCGATTGCCGCAGCGACGACCAGCTTGATGCCATAGCGTCCAATGTGCTCTCGCGACTGCTCGTCTAACCGCATGACACGCTAGGATCGTTCTTTAGATCAGGCCGAAGACGAGAGTCAGCCGGTAGCCAACATACCCGACGCCGATCGCCGTAATTGCAAGGACAAGCAACAAGCCAAGCCCACCCCCACCTGGCTCGTTCTGAGGGCGCGGTGCCTCGTTCTGATTCTTCCTGCCCCGATCATTCCCAGCCATTTCCGATGAGCGCTCCCTCGGCGCTCCAGTGCGCAGCCATTTCTAGGATGCCACTGCATAGGAATTCGAGAGGGATAACCTTCAGGCTATATAGTCAAATTTTATACGCGGACGCTCTCAACGATAAACCCAGACCGGCGCCGATGACGGGCAGCAACCGCTTTAGCTGCCATTGGTCCACAAGCTGCGACCTAAAGACTTGCATGTAAGAGACGATAACCTGTTGAGCGTTGGACGCCCCGATTCATATCCGTCTTTCTGTCCCGTCTCCGGCGATATGGCTTGGGAGGAGAGTGTACGTTGGGCTCGCCGCTCCTTTGATGGCCAGGACGCGGCGGACGCCGTGATCGGCTGGCCGAGAGCGGAACGGCTCTCGCGTCGTTGGACAAATCAAGAGAGTGGCCAGGTGGTGCCATTTCTGCGGGGACGGCAAGCGTCAGCGCGAACCGTCCCGGCAGAACCTTCTGGCAATCGAAAACCACACGTGGGTCAATCGCTGCACCTCATGCCGCCTTTCGCGTGCCTGAATTACCCCGGTCGGCCGCAAGCTCGCGTTCGAGCGCCAGCAGCGCCTGCTCGACCTCGTCGAGGCGCGACGGCCGGTTGTTCTCAGGCATCCCTTCATTGGTTGCCTGGTCGATTAGGTATTCGGTCCAAGCCCAGTTCATCAGGATCGACCGCTTGGCTTCCACCGTTAGCGTAGGATCGCAGACCACGCCCATGGGCGATGTCCAACTCTCCGGACCGGACCGGTCGTTTCGATTCGCTGCGTCGTCGAGGGCGTGCCCGTATCTTTCCTGAAGGGCAGCCAGCCCTAGTCGATCCAGCGTCGCGTCTGAGAACGAGTGCATCGACCTTTCCACTCGCGGAGGCTTTTCATTGACGCGGCGACTGCTGGCGTTGCCGATTTGCCCGGTCGGCCTTTGGACAATATAAGTAAGCCCCTGCCGCTCGGCGTAGCGGATGGCCGATTCCGGTGTCGGGAAGGCTAGCTCGACCTGGGTCAGCGTATCGTCGCCGCCGGTATAGCCCATAAGCGGTTCGATGAAGGGCGCGGTGCGCCGCTCGAACACAAGTCGCCAACCCTTCGTGCGGGCCATTCCGGAGGTCGTTACCGCGCGTGACGGCTTGTAAATGCGCGCAACCGCGTCGTGCGGGAAGACCGGGCGCCCCATCGAAAGGAGCGTGTGCCGGTTGTCGTTCGACGGCCGTCCCTGCAGCAATTGATATTCTGGTTGATCCGTTGATCTCGTCGTCTCCATCTTTCATCCCTTCCTCTCTGGCGAAGGATGCAGCCGACGGCGGTCAGATGGCTCGCCGTCGGCGCCTGCCATGCGTCAGCTCTTGATGGCGATGCGCTTGACCTGCGACTGCGCCTTCTCGCTCTTGGGCAAGGTCACGGTTAGCACGCCGTTCCTGAACCGCGCGTCGACCTTGTCGTCCTTGACCTCGTAGCCGAGCGGGATGCGGCGCTCGAAGCGGCCATAGAAGCGCTCGGTGAACTGCCTGTCTTTGTCCTCCGTTTCGGAGCGCTTCTCGCCCTTCAACGTCAGCACGCCATCGTCGAGCAGGACTTCGATGTCCTTCTCTTCCAAGCCGGGGACTTCGGCGGTCACCTTGATCTCCTTCTCGCCGTCGGAGATCTCCACGCTCGGCCACCCGAGAAGCATTCGCCCCGTGTACAGCAAGGAAGGTGCTTTCCTTCACCGCGACCTCCCACGCCGCCGCGAAGGCGGTCGGAGGGCGCGGGGCCAATATCGATCGCATAGCCAGCGCAATTGAGCACGTGAACTGACCGAGCGCTGGCTTTATGACAAGAACCTTCCTGCACAGCTTTGACCCCCCAACCGCCAATCCCGTCAGCGGCCCCACCATCGACCTAGATGTAGTGGCCATCGATGACGCAGGTATTCGGGAAGTGCTGCAAACGCCGGGTGCAGCTTATGGCGCATGGTCCATTCTGGATGCGCTGCTCACCCCTACCGGTCCTGGGACGCCCTTCATCTTCAAGGAGCCGCTAGGTCAGGCTCGCGAGGTGAAGGTGGCCTTATCTGGTCTGTTCGGGCGTTTTATCGCGCGCGCCTATCTCGAACGGTATTTCAACCTTTCGATCTTCGCGCATCTCGGTAATCGCGTCATCGATCTCGACGGGCGCCGAAAGGTGAAGATCAAGCGCTTGTCCCGAGGCGATCTGCCTGACTGGATCGCTTGCGCCTCCGACCTGTCCTCCCTGACTGTCGCGGAGGCCAAGGGCTGCCATGATGCAGGAGGACCGGCAACGGCATTGGCCCGTGCCTGGAAGCAGGCCGCGCGAATTGATGTGACGGCCCGAAGCCGCAAGGTCACCGTGAAGCGTATCGCCATCGCGACACGTTGGGGCATGGCCGTTTCAGGCCCCGCGGATGCTCATCTCTCGGTCAAGGACCCCGAGGACGAGGGCGAGCCCATCAAGCCAGAGGAAAAAGACGCACTCTTCATTGGGCTGCTCCGCCTCCACATCGCCAATCTTATCCGGCCACTTGGGCATGCCGAACTGTCCGATGTCCTGAAGCGGATGACCCATCAGCCATTCGCCAACCGGCTCCGGGCGGATCTCCAGACGGCACGATCGCTACTTGATGCCGCCCCGGTGGGTGAGGTTGAGAAGACAGGCTCGATCGGCGGGCTTGTCGGTGGAATCGTCACCCGCGCCGGACCTGTAAACGATGCCGATATCTCCGGCACCGATCAGGAAGTGCTCGCTCGCCTTAATCTCCGGCCGATCTTCGTCGGGATAGACCGGGATCTCATCCGCGCCGCCATCGATGCCGAGCCTGAGGCAGTGCGGGGCCGGTTGACCGAGACCACGCAGCCAGATGACTTTGCACGGTCGGACCGCGCGGGCGGATGGATCGTGCCGCTGGGGCAAGAACGCCGCATCATCGGGGGAGTATGAGATGCTGATGGCAAGAGCCGAAGGCGGAAGTTGAGCCTTGGGGGCAGTAAAGGTCAGGGGGAATCATGGACGGACAGGACGGCGATCTTTCTAACGAAGCAGCAGCTCTTGCTGACATTCTCAAATGGTCGGCGGATTTGCCGGCTTGGCAGCGCGATGCGCTGCGGCGGCTGTGTAGTCAGCCCAAGCTTGAAAGCGCCGATATCACGACGCTTGTCGGCATCTGCAAAGCCACCGAACAGGCAGCTCCCCTCGACGCCAGCCACGTCCGGGACCCGGCGGCCAGCCACGCCGTCGTCAGCCTTGGGGCCCTTCACGGCCTGTCGCATGTCAACGCCCTCGCGTCCGGCGAGCGGCTATCCTTCGGAAAAGTCGGTCTCACGGTCATCTATGGTGACAATGGCGCAGGGAAATCTGGCTACGCCCGCGTTCTCAAACAGCTCTGCCGTGCGCGTTCGCCGAAAGGCGACGCGATCCTGCCCAACATCTATGCGGCTAGCCCCGGCACTCCCGCCGCCAGTATCGACTTCTTTATCGGCGGACAGAATCGAAGCGCGTCGTGGACCCAAGGTACCGCACCGGATGCCATGCTTTCCGCCGTCAGCGTATTCGATTCCCGGACTGCCAACGTCCATGTCGAGAACACCAACGATCTCGCCTACACGCCGCTTCCGCTCCGAATTCTCGCCGGCCTCGCGCAGGCCTGTCAGGATGTAAAGGCCAAGCTGACCGCCGAGATAAAGGTGCTCCAGGAGCAGACCCCGGCTGTCCTTTCCAAACCCGAATGCAAGCAGGACACCGCAGTCGGCAAGCTGATCGCCGAACTGTCGGGCGAGACCAAACCCGACGCCATTGAGAAGCTCGCCGGCCTATCGTCCGACGAGGACGCACGCTTGCAGACACTCACAACCGATCTCTCAAGTGATCCGATCCGGACCGTTCGTCAGCTTCAGGGCCAGGAAAACCGCATCAATGCCATCGTCAGTCAGCTCGAGCGGTTGGCCGCGACCGCCACGGATGACGTGTGGACCGCGCTCAGCGAGGCCCGCAGGCATTTGTCCAACGCGCGCTCCGCCGCGGCAGCCGCATCCGCAAATCTCTTTGCCGATCAGCCGCTGCCCGACATCGGTTCTGACGTCTGGAAGGTCTTGTGGGAGGCCGCCCGCAATTATTCGCGCGCATCAGCCTACCCTGATCGGCCGTTTCCGGTAACGGAAAGCGACGCTCATTGCGTCCTCTGCCAACAGCCGCTCAGCGAGGACGCCGCGCGGCGGCTTCGCAGTTTTGAGACCTTTGTGCAGGACGAGAGCAAGCGTCGCGAGCAGGAAGCTGCTGACGCCTATAATGAGCAGTGCGAGGAGGTCTCGTCGAAAGCCGTCTCGATGACGGACCTGCTGGCAATCGTCGCCCTGATACGGGATGACATCGGCCAGGAAGAACTGGCGGCCGCTCTTCGCCGTGAAACCCTGCAACTGACTTGGCGGCTGCGCTCGCTTCTGAGAACGCACCACTTGGCGGCAATGCCGGCCCTTCCGTCCGCAGCGGTCCCTTCCGTTACCCCTTTGCGCACGGTGCTCGATGATATCGCCGCTCGCATTACGGGTCTCCAGGCTGAGGCCAATTCTTCGCAGCGGATAGCGCTCATCGCGGAGCGTGATGGCCTCGCCGACCGCAAATGGCTCGGTATGGTGAAAGCCGATGTGCTGGCCCAGATCGAACGCCTTAAGGCGATCGAGGCGATCGAGAAGGCCAACAAGGATACGACGACAAACAAGATCACGACCCAGAGCGCCCGTATCGCGCAGGCGCTCGTCACCAACCGCTTGCGTGGTCAGTTCGCCATCGAGGTAAATAAACTCGGCGTTGCCGGTCTTGCCATCGAGCTTCAGCAGGCGAAAACCAGCGCGGGCGTTCCCTTCTTCCAGGTCCGGCTCATCAACAAACCGAGCGAGCCGGTCGGTAAAGTTCTCAGCGAAGGCGAGCACCGCTGCGTGGCACTCGCCGCTTTCATGGCGGAGCTTTCAACCATCGACGCCCAGTCGGCGATCGTGTTCGACGACCCGGTCTCCTCGCTCGATCATCTACACCGTGACAAGGTTGCCGCTCGACTGGCGGAGGCCGGGCTGACCCGCCAGGTGATTGTATTCACCCACGACATGGCCTTCCTGCTTCTTCTTGATGAAGCCTGCCGGGCGACTAAAGACCGGGAAGCAACGCCGGTGGCATATCGGCTGATCAGCCGCGGCGCCGACAACGCCGGCTATTGTCACCAGGAGCCGCCGGCCAGTGTCATGCCGCTCGACAAAGTGATCGAGGGGATGAAGACGCATCTTGCAAACGTGAAAATCCATCACGAGCGCGGCGATCAGGCGAAGTGGCTTCGTGAGGTGACGTCCTTCCAGGATCAACTTCGTACCAGATGGGAACGCGCCGTCGAGGAAGCGGTAGGGCCGGTGATCCGCCGCTTGTCGCGCAAGGTCGACACGACGGGGCTCATCAAACTGACGGTGCTCACCGACGCTGATTGCATGGTGATGCGGCAGGCTTTTGGGCGCTGTTCAGCGCTCCTCCATAGTCAGCCTGGTGAGATCAATCCACGCTTGCCCGCCCCGGCGCTTATCGAGAGTGAGATCGATGTGCTCGAAAAATGGATCGCCGACGTGCGGACCCGTCAGGACAAAGCGGCATGAAGTGGTCCGAGCTGAAGCGAGCGTCCGATACCATTCTCGCGGTCTGGCCCCATTACCGCCCGTTGCACGAACGCTGGTTCATGCAGGAGCTTGTCGACAAAGCTGAACTCGCTCCGATCTGGCGCGAGCGCATGGTGCCAGGCGAGAACGACTCGGTTTTTGCCGACCACTATCCTGATCGGGATGCCGCCATCGCAGCCGCTACCGCGCTCAATCCTACCCTACGGGCAGCGCTCTCTAATCGTGCGATGGACCCTGTCGCCAAGCGATCCCTGCAATTGAAGGTCGACAAAGCCTTGCAGGCCAAGCAGCGCTTGCAGGATGAAGAGGCGCTGATGCTCGCCGAAGCCCTGCGTCGTCATGCTGGCGACGAGCAGCCGAACGCCGATTCGCTTAAGCTCGCACCGGAGGCCGAGCGTTATCGTGCCGATCTCGCGGATCAGCTTGCGGCTATGCCCTACCTCAAGGTCGCCAAGGTCGGTCGATCGAACAACCGTTGGACACATTACCTGCTGTTCCTCGGGCACGACGGCATCTGGTCGAAGCCGTATCTCGCGGGTGAAAAGGCAGCCTTGACCGCCGAACGCGCAAAGATTGCGAATGGCTTCGATCTCAGCGCGACCATGCATTGGGGCAAAACGAAAGCTAGGATCAGACAAATCCTGCTGCCTCGCGCCAATCAATTGCTCCAGCTTGCAAGCGTGCAGCGCCTCCTTGCCGAAGCGCTCGCGCGAGGCGAACGCGTCCTGGTCTCAAATGGCATCGTCTTTTGGTACGAGGCCCACGGCGGCGTCGGCTGGCAGGTGAAGGAGACCTCCTCGACGCGCGAAGCCGACGGGGCGACGGTCTGGAAGGAGGGTACAATCCTCTCCACCAACCACGGCCGGCTAGTCGTGCTTCCCTACATCAAGGAGAATGGCGAGCGCATCCGCGGCCATACCAAAAATGGCCCGAACGACGGGCGCGCTCTTCCTCGCCATCCAGACCACTATGTCGAGATTCCATTTTCTCTGTACGACGGTGATCTCATGATCGGTCTGTTCGGTGAGCTACCCTACGAATGAGGGTAGATTTACCCAGTGCCCGGTCGTTGTTTTGTCATCTGGGCGTAGGTTGCGAAACGAGTGCGGGAAGAAAGATCGATGTCGCCTGTTGAGGCATGGCTCAACGCCAATACCGAAGGCTACGCTCACTTGGTTCCCGACGAGCGCCAGGCAATCCACGAATTCTCCCTGCTCTGGAGCTTCTTCGAAGCGCGAGTGATGGCAAACAATGCCAGCATTGGCGGTTTCCGTGCGCGCGTCGCCCAGGCCGCGAACCATGGATCTGGTCTGGATGTTGAGCCCTTTCAGGAGGCTCTTGCGTTCTTCACGGCGCGTTACCGCGACGGTAGTGGTTTCAACCATCGCTTCCAGGCGTTGCGCTTCCACCCGGGCCCGAACGGCGGCCGTACCGAGGTCGAGGCTGTTTCAAGTGAGGCTCAAACGGGCGCCGCGGAGACCATTCTGGCCTTGCTCATCATCGTCTACCGCCTGCGGAACAACCTCTTCCATGGCGAAAAGTGGAGCTATTATTTCAAGGATCAGCTCGGAAACTTCACTCATGCGAGCGCCATCCTCATGCGCACGGTCGAGCTGTTTGCTGTGAAGGGATTGCTGACCGTTCCTGAATGATTGCGCGCCGGAATATCGTGGGTATCCCCAAGGACACGGAGCCTTCCGCCCGGAGCCTCCGTCTCGGCCGACTCCTTCAACGGGGAAACTCCTCAACGCCCCATGAGGGTGAGAATCCGGAAGGGATTTCGTGACGGGCTGTTCGAGAGATGGGGAGCAACCGCTCGACCCTGAGCCATGTTAGGAGGCAGATGGCGCACCCATCAGGATTCGAACCTGAGGCCTCTACCTTCGGAGGGTAGCGCTCTATCCAGCTGAGCTATGGGTGCATTTATCTTCAGATAGTGTCCGAGATCGACCGGGGTCAATCTCGATTCCAACTTCAAACGATCGCAAACGGTGCGAGCTCGAGGCACTGCCGATTGTGGTCGTTCGTACTCTACAGCTTCCTTCAGTTTGCTTCCGCGGCGCTTCCGTGACCACGGAAGCAGTTTCTCTGCTTCCTTCGAGTTCCGCCAATCGCTTGGCATTCCTCAACTTTTTCAACCATCACCCACAGCGCGCTTGACTTAGCCTTGCCTTCGGAGGGGGTACTAGCATGTTTACGCCGGACAACGCCAGAGCAAGTTTTTGCTTTCTAACATACTCAAATATATCAACTTTCTTGCTTTGTCGAGTTGCGCTGGCCTAACCTCAGATGCGCCCTGATTTTCATCCGCGTGCTTACGTGGTGCTTACGCGAAAACCGGGCCAAAAGGAGAAGGCTCGATGGTCAAATTGACTAAACGCGTCGTCGATGCAGTTGTAGCGGAAGCGAAGGACTATGTCCTCTGGGATGAGGAATTGCCGGGCTTCGGGCTCCGAATATTCCCCACCGGGAAACGCAGCTATCTCATTCAGTATCGATCGGGCGGCCGCTCGCGTCGTTACACCATTGGCACCCACGGCATTTGGACGCCCGAAGCGGCAAGGCGCGAGGCCAAGATGCAACTCGCGCGCGTTGCGCAAGGTGAGGATCCTGCGGAAGATCGGGCAGAGCTCAACAAGGCGATGTCGATGAAGGAACTCTGCGAGCTTTACATGCAGGACTTAAGAGATGGTCTTATACTCGGCAAAGGTGGGCGGCCAAAGAAGAAATCGACCGTCGATATCGATCTCGGGCGGATCGAGCGACACGTCATCCCGCTCCTTGGATCACGCCGGGTCAAGGATCTCACAAAAGCGATTCTCACGAAGGTCATGCGCGATATCATGGCGGGAAAGACGAGAGCCTTCATCAAGACCAGCAAGCTGCGCGGTCGAGCCAATGTCCGCGGCGGCCCAGGCACGGCGGCTCGGACCCTCGGATTGATTGGCGGCATACTGACTTATGCCGTCGATCTCGGCATCATCGACAGCAACCCCGCGCATGGCATCAAACGTCCCAAAGACAATGTCCGTTCTCGACGGCTCAACGATGGCGAGTATCGAATTCTCGGCCGTATGCTGAAAAGCGCCGGGCAAATCGATAAGTTCGGCCCAACGATCGACATCATTCGGCAAATCGCCCTCACCGGTTGCCGACGCGGCGAGATCATCAATCTCAAATGGTGTGATGTCGATCTCGATGGAAGTTGCCTGCGGCTTTCCGACAGCAAGGAGGGAAAGTCAGTCCGTCCTATTGGCCTGCCGGTCGTAGAGTTTCTCGAGCAACAACAAAGCGAAAACAGCGGCACATATGTGTTTTCCGGACCGCGAGGGGAAGACACCGCATTTGGCGGCTTTCCAAATCACTGGGGCGAGATATTCCTGGGTTCACCCCTCGAAGGCGTCACACCGCACGTTCTGCGCCACAGTTTCGCCAGCATCGGCAACGACCTCGGATTTACCGAAGTCACCATCGCGGCGCTGATGGGTCACGCGAAGGGCACTGTCACCAGCAAATATATTCACGTTCTGGATGCCGCTCTCATCATGGCTGCGGACACTCTTTCTGGATACATCGCTGCCTTGCTCGACGGCGCCGTTTTCAAGCAAAGGGCATATTCACTCGACCGCGGATCGCGAAAGGCGGCATTGGCAGATTTCATCGCCCGGCAGGAAGCACCCCGAAAAAAGGCGGCATGAGATTGAATATCGTGGCAGATGCGCGCCAACAAACTCCTGACCAGACCGGAGCCCTGCCTGCGAGCAATGCCATGAAGCCCGGTTTGACACTCGGCTCGTTTCGAATCCGCAGCCCGGATGGAGTGATCGGCAGCGGTTCCCGATCTTTATCGCGAAACCCGTCGGAACGCTTGGAATCTGAATGATTTCACCTGTATAGACGGGTGATGGATCTAATGCCTCGACTGAGCTCAAACGGCGCCAAACGGTCTGCCAACGGCGCCTCCCCGGATGCGCCTCCACGTTATGCAGCAATCAAACAAAGCATCTACGACGCCATTGGCGACGGCCGCTTGAAGCCAGGCGATCGTGTGCCTTCGGAAGCGGATCTCGTCGAGCAATTCGACGTCTCGCGCATGACGGCAAACCGGGCGCTTCGCGAGCTGCAATCTGCGGGTATCATCGTCCGCCGGGCAGGCAGCGGCTCGTTCATAGCCGAGCCGAAGCCGATCGGACATATGATCGAAATCCGGAATATCGCCGAGGAAATCCGCGGGCGCGGCCATGACTACCGCGCGAGGGTCGTCCAGAATATCGAGGAAAAGGCGGGCGCCGAAACCGCCGTGTTGCTGGAGGTGCCGGTAGGCACCAAAATCTTCCATTCGATTATCGTCCACCACGAGGCCGAGTTCCCGATCCAGCTCGAGGAGCGGTTCGTCCTTGCGTCCGTGGCGCCCGATTATGGCACGCTCGATTTCACGCAATTGACGCCCAACGAATATCTGACGCGGACCGCACCGCTCCAGCGGGTCGAGCACCGGGTTTGCGCGACTATGCCTGACGCGCGCACGCGCGGCATGCTTGGCCTCAATGAAGGTGAGCCGGTTTTGCGCATGACGCGGCGCACCTGGAGCCGCGGGCGGCTGGTATCGCACGCCTGGCTCTCCCATCCCGGCACGCGCTTCGAGCTTTCCGCAGCCTTTTCAGTCGAAGACTGACGCGTCAGGCGGTTCGGCGGACCACAACGGGCTTGCGGCGCCGGCGCAGCCAACGGAAATCCGCGCGACTGAAGCTCTTGAACAGCAGATAGAAGCCGGTGCCGGAAAGCCATAGGGCGCCAAAGGCAACGAAGATGATAAGCGGGTGGTTGAAGCTGGACCGGTTGATGTAGTCCATATTGTGGAGCATCCAGAAGAAGTCCCACGTCCGCCAGGTGTCGCCGCGCATGACGAGGAAGCGTGCGGTATCCAGCGAGACATAGGCGCTGCTGTTCTCGGCATCGGCAAAATCGACCCGCCACATAGCACCTTCGTGATCGCGCGATTCGAGGTTCGGCTTCGCGATCACGCTTACCTTGCGGATCGGCGCCTCATTCATCATCGATGCGACTTCGCGGGCAATTCCCTCATCGACGCGAATATCAGCGCCGTCCGTAGCGTCGACCAAACGAATGCCTTTGGGGGTGCGGAGTTCGTATACCGGCCGGGTGCCAAGATCGCGCAGCACGACCCCGGTAACAGGTTCGCCTTGCGGCAAGGCGGCGATGTCGAAATATTCGCCGGGCGGCAGCGGATGCGAATGCCCCATGCCGCCGCCGTGCCCGCCAACCTTATCCTTGTCGAGCAGCGCCATCACCGAGCCGCTCAGCGCCCAGAGCAGGAACTGGAGGCCGAGGATCAGCCCGACCCATTTATGGATGCGCCGGAAGAAAAGCGGCGTCAGCCGGATGCGCTTCATGCCTTTTTCCTCTTGCGGCGCGGGAAGGACCAGATCAGCAACCAGGCGCCCGTCAGCGCCATGGCAAAGGCGCTCCAGGTCGCGACGCGGAGCAGCGGGTTGTTGACGTCGGTACGCTCATCATAGTCCATGATGTGGAGCATCCAGGCGAAGTCGAAGACGCGCCAGAGCGCATGCCGGCGCGAAATCAGCTCGCCCGTCTGCGGCGACAGATAGAGCGTCGGGCGGTTCCAGCCCTCGAACTCGACCTGCCAATAGGGCGGTTTGCGCGACTGCATTTCCTGGGGCGCTTTGGTCAAGAGTCGCACCGAGACGATCTTGCCGTCACCGGTGTAGATGCGCCGCGCCTGTTCGCGAATCTGAGCCTCGGTAAGATCGGCCAGTGGCGCACCCGACCGCGCGTCGAACAGGCGCGCCCCTTCAGGGGTCTCCGCACGCCAGACCGGCTGACCCGAAAACCGCTGAAGACGGATTTCCGATACCCCCGGCGCGGCCGCGACGACCTTCGACGGCGCGATCAGGCCGTCGAGGTCGAAGGGCTGGGCGACCGGGGAGCGCACCAGATTGTCGCCGTGGATGATGTCGATATGCACCGCCACCATGTAGAAGCCGGTCAGCGTCCAGAGCAAAGCCTGAACCCCGACGACCAGCGCCAGCCATTTATGCGTTCGCCGAACGAGCAGTGGCCAACGTATCGCCATCTTCCGGTCCCTCAGAAGGCGGTGCGGAAACCGACGTAGAAGCGACGGCCGAGCAGGTCATAGGTCATCGTGTCGGTGTTCGCATCGGTGAAGCTCTGGATATAGGGCGCCTTGCGGTCGAAGAGATTGTCGACGCCGAGCTGGAAGCGCGTCTTGTCGTCGATCTCATAGGCGAGCTGGAGATTGTGGTAAAAGACGTTCGGCGTGCTGTAGCCGATCTCGCCGGGCGCCGCATTGAAGTCGGTCGCCTTGCCGATCCACTGCGTCGACCAGGTCGCGCTGATGCCGTCCTTCTCGGCCGTGAGCACGCCATAACCGCGCCATTTCGGATAGCCGCCGTTGCCGCCGCCGATGAAGCCGTCGAAATCGATCGGCGCGCCGCCGGGGAAAGGCAGGACGACATATTTGTTGAGGTAGGTCAGGTTGACGTCGAGTGAGACGTTCACGCTGCCGATGTCATTATTATAGACGAGCCCGAGGTCGAGGCCGTTCATTTCCTCGCGGCCCGTATTGATTGGCTGCGCCGAGAGGAAGGTGACTTCGCCGGTCAGCGCACTGCGGGTAAAGTCGTCACAAAAAGGATGCGACAGATTCTGGCTGGCATAGCAGATGGCCAGCTTGGTCGAACCCGGGATCGCGCGGATCGCGTCCTTGATCTTGATGTCGAACCAGTCGGCGGTGAGCGACAGGCCCGGGATCAGCCCCTTCGGCGAAATCACCGTCCCGACCGTCCAAGTCGTCGAGCTTTCGGGTTTCAGATCTTCGTTACCGCCGACCGTGGTGAGGATCGTCGTCCCCAACTGGACATAGTTTGACGGCACCCCCGACGCCTGGCAGTTGGCGATCAGCGTCGCATTGCCGCTCGTCGTGTAGCGCGAACAGGGATCGGTGGTCGTCAGATTGCCTTCGGACACCCCGCCGAACAGTTCGGGGACATTGGGGATGCGAAAGCCGGTGCCATAGGTGCCGCGCAGGCGGAAGCTGTCGTTGATCACCCAGTCGAGGCTGGCCTTGTAGTTCCAGTCGCTCCCGAACAGGTCATAATCCGAATAGCGGACGGCTCCGTCGAGCGTCAGCGCCTCGAAAAAGGGCTTGTCGGCGAGGATCGGCACCGACAGTTCGAGATAGGCTTCCTTGGCGGTGCTGGTCCCCGAAATCGGATCCTGCTGGTTGGTGTTGGCGATGCCGAGCACGGTCAGCGGATCGGGATCGCGCCAGCCCTTTTCCTTGCGATAGACGAGGCCCGCGGCAAATGAGACCGGTCCGGCGGGCAGCCTGAACAGGTCGCCGTTGAGATCGGCGGTCACCGTCGCCAGTTCATTCCCGCCGCGGTCTCGCGAGGTGAAGAGGATATAGTCGAGCACTTCGGGCGTCAGGTCACCGAAGCCGAGATAGTCGGCGCAGGGGATCGTCGCACCGGCCGCGAGGCTGCACTTGGTCGTATCGAGCGAATTCGCGACGCGCTCGAGATTGGCGATGTTGGTCGAACCATCAACCGCTGTGTTGCGGCCAAAGGCCCCCGCGACTTCCCAGCCCCAGTCGTTCGACAGTTTGCCGCGCAGACCGAAAGTACCCTGCCAGGTATCGGTTTCCTGGAAGAACTGGCGCGGGCCGGGCTCGGCGAGGCGGCGCTGGACGAGCACGATATTCTGCCCCGTCGGGTTGGTCGGGTTGCTCGCCGAAATCGCGAGATTGCGCAGCGTACCCGGGGTCGCGATCTGGTTCGACTTGCGGAAGGTGTAGAGGAATTCGCCGAAGGCCTCGATATTGTCGGTGATGTCATAATCGGCAAAGAAGGCGGTGCTGACGCGCTCGACGGGGCTCACCGCGTTGAGGAACGGGTTCGAGTTGAAATTATGCTTCGCCGCACTGTAGGGTTCGAAGAAGTCGCCGTCGCCGCCGAGGGTCTGGTTGAAGTTGATCTGCTGGCCGTTGGGCAGCACCGCGCGGCCACCGATCGTCGAAGCGCTGTTGACGCATGACAGTTGGCCCGGCGTTGTCTCGGCGAGCGAGCAGGGCGCCCGCGTCGCCATGTTGACCGCCTTGGTCTTCTGATAGGTGACCGCAGCCATGAATCCGCCACGGTCGTTGCGGATGCCCCAGAGAAGATCGGCGGTGAAATCCGATCCGTCGCCCTTTTCGGTGATCCCCTGCCGGACGCTGAGGCCGAGGCCTTCATAGTCGGTGCGCGTCACGAGGTTGACGACGCCCGCCATCGCGTCGGCGCCGTAGATCGCCGACGCGCCGTCCTTGAGCACATCGGTACGCGCCAGCGCCGCAACCGGGATCATGTTGAGGTCGGGCGACGAGTTGGCGCCGGTGCCGCCCGCGACGAGGCGGCGGCCGTTGAGCAACACGAGCGTGCGCTTGATGCCGAGCCCGCGGAGATTGACCTGCGCGGTGCCATAACCATTGTTCGCCCAGTAGGCCGAGGTCTGGTTGCCCGCGAAGCCTGCGTTGGCCGGCAGCCGCTGCAGCACCGTCTCGATGTTGACGACGCCTGTATTCTCGATCTGCTCGGCCGAGACCACCGTCGCCGGACCGACGCCCGCCAGATCCTGGCGGCGAATGCGCGACCCCGTTACAACGATATCGGAACCGCTGGGGGCATCCTCGGCGGCCGGCGCCTGCGCCGGAGCGTCGCTTTGCGCAAAAGCGGGCGTTGCGAAGGTAGCGACCACCGCGGCGCTGGCGAGCAAAAATGTCCTGGTCATCATAGCGAAACCCCCTGATGGTTGGCTGATTCCCCTCAGAGAGCATCAAATGTATATACAGGTCAACAGGAAATTTATGAATCATATCAAATAGTTAGAGCGTAAATTCCGGGCGCAAGATATGCTTTAAATACGCATCCCGACGCATCACCCCTCATCGATTTTGAAATTTTTTTGCAGGCAGCGGTCTGCTCACGCAACGAGAGGGCTCCTTACCCCTTCGACTTGCTCACGAAATGACGGGACCAGCGGCGTCACGGTCCGGGCGGGCCGGCATCGCGGCCACTCAATGCGAAAGTATCTGGTCGAGGAAGGTTCGCGCGCGCTCACTTTTTGGAGCGGCAAAGAAATCGGCTGGGCTCGCATCCTCGATGATCCGGCCTTGATCCATGAAAAGAATCCGGTCGGCCGCCTCGCGCGCGAACCCCATTTCGTGCGTCACGCACACCATCGTCCGTCCTTCGCCGGCAAGGGCCGTCATCACATCGAGTACCTCTTTGATCATCTCGGGATCGAGCGCCGATGTCGGCTCGTCGAAGAGAAGAATCCTGGGTTCCATCGCCAGAGCGCGAGCTATTGCGGCCCGCTGTTGCTGCCCTCCCGAGAGCTGCCCCGGATATTTGCCCGCCTGGTCGCCAATCCTCACTTTGTCCAAATAGGATATGGCGCGCGCCTCCGCCTCCGGAAGAGACAAGCCGCCGAGCAGGACGGGCGCGAGGGTGCAATTCTCCAGCACCGTCTTGTGCGGGAACAGATTGAACTGTTGAAAGACCATGCCGACGGCGCGGAGCGCCGCAACGGCCTCCCGTGACGCGTCGGTAATCTTGGCACCCTCGATCAGGACGGCGCCGGAGTCGGGCACCTCGAGCCTGTTCATGCAGCGAATGAGCGTCGACTTGCCGGAGCCCGAAGGCCCGCAAATCACGATCCGCTCGCGCGGGGCGATTTCGAGGTCGATCGAGCGGAGGGCATGATAGGCGCCATAATATTTGTCGACCTGCCGCAAGCTGACGGCCGCGTGGCCCGAGGCGTCGGTCATGACGCCTGCCCCCGGCCGCGTAGCGCTCGTACCCGCGCGAAGGCTGCGGCGAGGTCGGCGATCAGATCCTGCGGCGCTTCGAGGCCGGCGTGAATGCGGATCAGCGCCCCATCTGCCTCGCCATTGGGAAAATCGCGGATCGGAGCGGGCCACGCCGGAACCGCGAGACTTTCGAAGCCGCCCCAGCTCGAACCGAGCTGGAATAGCGAGAATTCGTTGAAAAAGGAGCTAGTTTCGGGCGGGGTAAGACCGTCGAGCTGAACACCGAACAATCCGGACGCACCGGTGAAATCCCGCTTCCAGATCGCATGGCCGGGGTCGGCGGGATGAGCCGGATAGCGGACCGCAACCACTTCGGGTTGCTGGGCGAACCATTCGATCAGCGTCGCTGCGGTGCGCTGGTGGCGTTCAAGGCGCGCATCGAGCGTCCTGATGCCCCGGTGGACGAGATAGCAATTGTCCGGACTCGCGCAGTTCCCCCAGCGCGCGGCGGCGTCCTTGAGCTGGCGGTAGACGGCATCGCTAGCGGCGGTCATCGTGCCGAGCAGACAGTCGGAGTGCCCTGAGAGATATTTGGTTGCCGAAGCAAGCGAGATGTCGACCCCATGGGCCAAGGGCTTGAAGAAGAGCGGCGTGGCCCAGGTGTTGTCGAGAGCGGTCAATATGCCCCGGCTGCGTGCAATCGCCGTGATCGCGGGGACGTCGATCATATCGAATGTCTGCGAGCCGGGGGTCTCCATATAGATGAGCCGGGTGTTGCTGCGGCACAGCCCGGCAATCTCCGCTCCGATATCGGGCCGGAAATATTCCACCTCGACCCCGAAACGCGCGAGAACGTCGGTCAGAAACTTGCGGGTCGGCCCATAGACGCAGTCCGCGACGAGCAGATGGTCGCCCCCGGCCACGAAAGCCGTGAGGGCCAGCGCGATTGCGCTGGTTCCGGACGAGGTGATGACGGTGTTGCAGCCGCCTTCAAGTTCGCTGACAGCCTCGGCGAGCGCAAAGGTCGTTCGCGTTCCGTACAGGCCATAGATGACCTCATCGTAGAGACCCTGGTGCCGGTCCATATAGGCTTCGACACTATCGTAGATAATGGTGGAGGCCCGGTCGACGGGCGGATTGATGAGGCCCCGCTGATCGCACGGGCGGGGACCGCCGTGCACGGCACGCGTCGGATCCTGCCAGACGCGCCCTTTCGGGCTTGCCGGCTCCCCGGGCCATTTTCTGTCGTGATTATCCTGCATAGTTTAGTTTCCGTTCGATCTTCATGCTGAGCCGGGACAGGGAGAAACAGAGGAGGAAAAAGATTGTCCCGGTAAAAAGATAGGCTTCGGCGAAATAGGGTCGCCATTGCGCCTCGACGTAGGAGAGGCGGGTCGTCTGCAACAAATCGAAGACGCCGACGATGAGGACGAGCGTCGTGTTCTTGACCTCGCTGATCGAAGTATTGACCAGCCCGGGCACGCTGACTTTCAGCGCCTGCGGCAACAGGATATGGCGCCGCGCCTGCCATTTGGTGAGGCCGAGAGCGTGCGCGGCCTCGGCCTGCCCGACGGGAACCGCCAGCAGGCCGCCCCGGATGACCTCGGCCATATAGGCGGCAGTGAAGAATATGAGCGCGAGCTGGACGCGCGGCAGGCTGTCGATCGAGAGATAAGAGGGCACGAACAGCGGAAACAGGACCGCAGCGAGGAAGAGCACCCCGATCAGCGGCGTTCCGCGAACCAGCTCGATGAAGACGACGCTCGGCCAGCGAATGCCGCGCCGCGTCGACCTGCGGCCGAACGCGAGGAGTATGGCCAGCGGAAACGCGCCGACAACCGCGAGGCTCGCGAGCAGCAATGTGACTGGCAGGCCGCTCCACTTCTCCATCGGGACATAGGAAAGGCCCGCGAATCCTCCTCGTAGCAGAAGTACCGCCACGGCGATTGCGCCGAGCCAGACAAGCCCGAGGCGGCTGCGCCAAAATCGAGGGACGAAGGAGAAGGCAAGGCATGAAAGCAGCGCGGCCGCCGCTGCTGCGGACCGCCACTGCTCGACTTCGGGATAGGTGCCAAACAATATCAGCCTCGCATTTTCGCGGAGGAATGGCCAGCAAGCACCGCTGGCCAAACGGCAATCGGCCGCGCCCCCGGCGAAGGTCGCGTCGAACAGCAGCCACGAGAGCCCCTTGCCGGCGAAAGCCGCGGTCATGGCGAGGATCGCGATGGTCAATATCGACTGGCGTCCTCCCCTGAACAGATTGCGCCGCATCCACGACGGCCAGGCGGCCGCCGAGCGCAGCGGAAACGGTTCGAGGGGCGCCGACTGGATGCTCCGGCCGGGCTGCCCGGCGACGCTCCAGCCCAACTGGCGGGCATAGCGGCCGGTGACGAACGACAAGGATAGCGAAAGCAGCAGGAAGGTCGCGACGATCAGGCCGACGCCCTCGATAGCCTGGCCTGTCTGGCTGATGACGGTATCGACCACCGAGACAAATTCGGGATATCCGATCGCCACGCCCAGGGAGCTGTTCTTGATCGTGTTGAGATGCCAGCTCGTCATCGGCGGTATGGCGATGCGCAGCGCTTGCGGCATCACGATCCGTCCCATTGTTTGCGCGGGCGACAGGCCGAGCGCTTTGGCGGCCTCGCTCTGCCCTGCGGGAACGGCGAGGATCGCGCCGCGGAATATCTCGGCCAGATAGGCCGAGGCATAGACCGAAAGGCTGGCGACCAGCGTCAGAAACTCCGTGGAGAGCGACAATCCGCCGACGGTTCCGAAGCGCCCCGCCCGCGGCAGATCGATCCCGCCCCACAGCAAGAGCGGCACCAGGGAGATGCCGGCGAAGGCCAGCGCAGTGCGCGTGCGAACGGCTCCTCGCCGCACGGCACCCAGCAGGATCGCACAGGCGACGATCGCGATGAGCAAGACCGGCCGTCCCGGATCGGCCAAGGAGAGCGCGGGGAGGTGCAATCCCCGATTATCGAGGTCGAACGGTCCGACGGCGCCCGGGCCGGGTCCGGGCAGACCGAACAGCAGCGCGGCGTACCAGACGAACATCTGGAGCAGCAGCGGAATATTGCGAACCAGCTCGATATAAAGGCCGGAGAGCCTCGCAAGCAGCCAGTTGGACGACAGGCGCGCCATGCAGACCGCGAGGCCGAGCAAGGTCGAGAAGATGATGCCGAGCGCCGATATCAGGAGCGTGTTGAGAAGACCCACCGCCAGCGCCGCGGCATAGGAATCGCCCGGCGCGTAAGCAATCAGCGTTTCGCCAATCGCGAAGCCCGCCCGGTCGAACAGGAAACCGAACCCCGTCCGGATGTTTCGGTCCGCTAGATTGTCCGCCAATGTCGCAAACAGGCCGTAGGCGACCACAAGCCCGCCCGCGATCAGCAGCCAGGGCAACGCAGCGATGGCAAGCCGCCTGTGTTTATGGTTCATCGCATCGGCAACGGGTAGATCAGCCCGCCGTCCCGATAGAGCTTATTCTGTCCGCGTTCGACGCCGAGCGGCGTAATGTGCCGGCCGAAGATTTCGCCATAATTGCCGGTCGCCTCGATTGCCCGGTACGCCCAGTCATCGTCAAGGCCGAGCGACTTGCCGAATCCGGGCAAGCCGCCGAGCATCTTGCGCACTTCAGGGTCGCGCGAGGCCATACGCATGCGCGCGGCATTCGCGCGGGTGACCCCCATTTCCTCGGCAGCGAAGAGCGCGTTCAGCACCCATTTGTTGATCTCATACCATTGCTCGTCGTCGCTGCGCACGACTGGGCCGACCGGTTCTTTGGTGAGCCGCTCGGGCAGCACCACATAATCGTCGGGATGTGCGGTGTCGGCCAGGCGGATCACCGTCAGCGTGAAGGCATCGGTGGTCATTGCGTCGCACCGCCCGGCAAAGAAGGCGAGCTTGGCTTCCTCGGGATTCTCGAACACGACCGACTGGAAACGCAGCCCCTTGCGCTCGAAATATTCGGCGGTGTTGAGTTCGGAGGTCGTCCCCTTGGTGATGCAGATCGATGCGCCATCGAGATCCGTCGGAAGCCGCACACCCGATCGCCGGGGCACCAGGAAGCTCTGCCCGTCATAATACATGGTGCCGACGAAATTCACCCCGAGGTCGGTGTCGCGCGTCAGCGTCCATGTGGTCGTCCGCGACAGGACGTCGGCCTCGCCCGTCTGCACGATCGTGAAGCGCTTGTTCGAGGCGACCGGCATGAACCGGACCTTGCGGGCATCGCCGAGGACCGCGGCGGCGAGCGCCCGGCAGTAATCGACGAAGAAGCCCTGCCAGCGTCCGCGCTTGTCGAGATAGGACATGCCGAGCTGCCCCGTATGAATTGCGCAATTGAGCGTTCCGCGCGCGCGAATCCGCGCAAGCGTCGACCCCTTCGCCGCGGCGATTTCATGCCCACCGGTGCCGGCGGGCTCGCGGCCGCAGCCGCCGAGTAACAGGGCGCCTGCGGCGAGCAGCGCCGGTAACCAGCGGCGCGATGCGTGCGACCTATTCATAAACGAGGCTTTCAATGCTAGCGCCATAAGAAATAGCTATAGGGAGCAATGTCCGATGAACCTGCGTCACCTCGAAGCCTTCAGGGCCGTGATGCTCTCGGGATCGGTCACCCAGGCCGCGCAGTCGCTCAACCTGTCGCAACCCGCGGTGAGCAAGATGCTTGCCGAGCTCGAGCATCAGCTGGGCTTTCAGCTCTTCCTGCGTTCGCGCGGCAGCGCGCTCACCGTGACGCCCGAAGCCGACGCCTTTTTCTACGAAGTCGAGCGAAGCTTCTCGGGTATTGCGGCCCTGAAGCGGGTAGCGGAAGACATCCGCAACATGGCGACCGGCACGCTCCGGATCGCCGCCCTTCCGGCGCTCGCGGTCAGTTTCCTGCCGCGTGTGATCGCGGCCTTTCGCGAGACACATCCCGGCGTCACCGTTCAGCTCCAGACCCGCAGTTCCTCGACGGTGCGGCAATGGATGGCGAACCAGCAGTTCGACATCGGGCTCGCGACGCCGGCGCGCGAATTGCCCGGCATAAGGATGGAGCGCTTCCTGCGCTGCCCCGGCGCCTGCGTTCTCCCTGCCGGCCACCGCTTGGCCGTCAAGGACGTCATCCGGCCGGCCGATCTCGAGGGCGAGCCCTTCATTTCGCTCGCGCTCGAGGACGGCGTGCGTCACCGCATCGATCGCATTTTCGAGGACGCGGGCGTCCACCGCGAGATGGTCATCGAAACCCAATATGCGATGACCATCTGCGCGCTTGTCATGCAGGGGGTCGGATGTTCGATCCTCAACCCCGTGACCGCAGCGGATTATGCCGAGCGGGGCCTTACGGTCCGTGATTTCGCGCCGGAGGTCCATTTCGAATATATGCTCTTCACGCCGAAGTTGAGGCCGATGTCCCAAGTCGCTGCGGCCTTTATCGCGGTGCTCGAATCCCACCGCGACGCGATGTTCGGCTCCGACGCCAGCTGAAGACACAAGACGCCGCACGGCCCTCACGGCCACCGATCAGAAGGAGGCGGTCGCGCGGACGTACCAGAAGCCCCCGTTGAACCCCGTCGGCGCGAAGCGGAGATATCGGATCCCGTTGTTGATCTGGGATTGCCGCGCCTCGACGTCGGGGTAATTGTCGAAGATATTCTCGCCGCCGACCGCAAGCTTGAGCATGTCGCTGACCTTGTAGGACAGCTCGAGATCGACCAGCAGTTCGGCGCCGCCCGTCTGGTCGGCAGCCGGTGCGGCGCCATAGTCGGTCCATTTGCCGTAATAATTTGCCCGCGCGACGAAGCCGAAGCGCTCGCCCGCATAAGTGAAGGACGCATTGCCCTTCCACTTCGGAACGAAGCCCTCGAGTTCGAGCAGCCGCTCGCGGTCCGCAGTGATCACCGGCGAAGCCTTGATGACATCGGTCTTGGTATAATTGCCGTTGAGGCCCAGCGTGGCCTTGCCGCCGCCTAGGTCGAAGCCGACCGTCAGCACGGCGTCGACGCCCTGGGTGCGGCTGTCGAAGGAGTTGGTGAAGAAGCTCACCTGCTGGAAGGAATCCCCGCCGGGAATGCCAAGCGCCGCGAGCTGCGCGCGCTGCGCCGGGGTGAGATTGAAATTGCCCGATACGGCGATCCGGTCTTCGACCTTGATGTTGAAATAGTCGAGCGTGAAGGTGATGCGATTGGAGGGCTTCACCACGATGCCGCCGGCGACGTTGAACGAATTCTCGGGCCGAAGCGGCGTCGCGCCGAAGAATTGCGCCACCGGATTGTTGGGCGCGATAATGCCTGCGGTCAGCGGCGCCCCGGTTATCGAGTCGATGTTGGTCTGGACCTGCGAGGCGTTCGACTGGCCCGGCGTCGGCGCCCGAAAGCCGGTGTTGACCGATCCGCGCACCGCGAAGACGTCCGAGAAATCATATCGCCCGTTGATCTTCCAGGTGAATTTCGAGCCGAAGTCCGAGTAATTCTCGTAGCGGCCGGCAAGGCCGAACTGGAGCGCGTCGGTGAGATTGCCTTCGAGCGACGTATAGGCGGCCCAGTTGCTGCGCGCGAACTCGCCCGCCTGGATGGGACTGAAGCCCGGGAAGCCGTTCGAGCCGACCGGCAGTCCGACGCGGTTTCCGGTATCGGGATCGATGACCGACGCGAAAGGACCAACCTGCCATGATGCGATGTCGCCGGCCGTGATCTCATATGTCTCGCGCCGATACTCGAGACCGCCGGCAAGCGTCAGCGGATCGGAGGTGCCGATCGCGATGGGGTAAGTGAGATCGAGATTGAAAGCGAGTTCGCGCTGCTCGAGCTGCCCCGGCTTGAAGGATGTTGGCGACGCGAGACCAAGCGACGGATTGACCGTATTTTCGATCCGGTAGGAAGCATGGTTCTGACCATAGGAAGCGCTGAGGTCATAGGTCAGGCCCGAGGAGAATTCGCCCTTGAGGCCGGCCGCAAGCGCCGCGTCGGTCACCGTGGCGCCGAAATCCGGGGTAAAGCCGCCGGGAAAGAGCTGGCGGAAGCTGAAGCGCTGTCCTCCGGGCGTATTGGTGAGCGGAATCGAGGTGGAAATGAAGCTGGCATTGGGATTGCGGTAGAAGAAGGCCGTCGTGCCGCGGCTCCAGCTATAGTTGCCGAAGGTGTAGAATTCCATCTCGTCCGACAGTTCGATGCCGGCATTGACGAAGATGCGCGCCGCCTCGGATTCGGGATTTCCCCAGCGCTGCGCCGGGACCGGGACATCCTGAACGCCGGCATCGATGAGCGCCTGCGCGTCGGGACGCTGGATACCGCGCGACGTCGTGCTGGCGTTCACATATTCGCCGCTGATGTTGACGAAACCGGCGTCGGTGAAGGGAAGCCCGACATTGCCCTGGACGAGGAAATCCTCACCGTCGCCCTTGTAGAATTGGCCATAGCGGGCGATCAGCAATCCGCCTTCGCGATCGCGGCGCAGACCGAAATTGAGAACGCCGGCGATCGCATCCGATCCATAGAGCGCCGACGCGCCGTCACGCAGAACCTCCAGCTGGCCGATCGCGATCGACGGAATCGCCGAAAGATCGGGTCCCTGCGATCCCCGGATATAGGGAACATTGGTGAACTGGACCGTCGCGCCGCGATGGCGCCGTTTGCCGTTCACGAGCACCAGCGTCTGGTCCGGCGGCAGGCCGCGCAGCGAGAAAGGCCGGGTGAAAACGGCGCCGTCGTTGCTGACGAGGCGCTGGACGTTGAGCGACGGGACCTCGGTGCGGAGAAGATCGTTCATGTCGGCCGTGCCCTTTTCGAGCAGTTCGGCGCCGGTGATAATGTCGATTGGCTGGGCGGAATCGGCCGCCTTGAGATCGTTCCGCCGCGTGCCCGTCACAACGATTTCGCCCTGCGACGCGCCCGGCTGCGGCGCCTCTTTGGCGTTATCCTGCGCGAAGGCGGCGGCGGCCGAAATGCCTGCCAGGACGGCGATAATCGAGCCACTCGTGCGAAGCAATTTCTTCATGGTCCCCTCCCATTTGCGAAAGCTCTCGGCTTCGCCACCGAGCTATCTTCGCGGCCTTGGCATGACCAGAAATAATCACCACTCATCGCTATAAACGAGATGGTTATTCCATATGGTTATATCTCTCGCTGCACGGCATCGAACAGCACCCGACCGCGCGGCATGCCGGGTGCGGCGATGTCGGACACATCGCGCAGTTTGTCCTCGACCGCCCGGGCGACATGCCGCGTCGGCACATGCTCCTTATTTTTTGTCCATATCGTGCCCGGCATGAGGATCGGGCTCGGGTTCGACAGGTTTCGGCGCTTCCGGCGCGGCCTTTGCCCGCGGCGGCACAGCAGCCTTCGCGGCAGGTTCTTGCTTGGGGCGGGATTTCTCCGGAGGCATCGCTTCTTCGGTCGGCGCCGTCGGGGCAGACACAGCGGGCGTCTCGTCCGCTACGGGCATGGTCTCGACCATTGCGGGCGGCTCACCGGCAATGACCTCACTCTGTTCCGGTGTGACGTCGCTCTGCTGCGCGGGCTCAGTGCCGCATCCTGCCAGAGCAAATATCAGCGCGGCGGCGCTCGCCAGGGGAATGAATCTCGTCATATCTGTCTCCTCTTGGTGTCGGCAGGTCATGCGCGGAATTCAGAAACCTTGCCGTCGCTGCCGAACGCCATCACTTCGAATGCGTCCACGCTTCCGTCCGGCATTTCCATTCCCGGTGAGCCGCGCGGCATGCCGGGCACGGCGATCCCTCGAATGTCGCGTGGCTTGTCGTGAAGGAGCCTCGCGACATGCTGCATCGGCACATGACCCTCAATGGCATAGCCGCCGATAACTGCCGTGTGGCACGACGCCAGCTGGCCAGGCACACCATATCGCGTCTTTACGGCGGCCATGTCAGAGCGGTTCTCGACAGTCACATCATAACCCGCCTTGCGCGCGATATCCGCCCAAGCTTCGCAGCAGCCGCATTGGGGATCGCGATAAACGAGCATTCGCTTGGGACTGGACGTCTCGGCGCCCGGCGCGGGCGCCGCGCCATTCTTATCGCTGGTCGCCGCCGGGCCCGAGGCAGAATTGCATGCCGCAAGCGCCATCCCCGATCCGACCGCAATCAGGCCGAAAAGATGACGGCGCGTCATCGGATTTTTCATGTCATTTCCTCGCGAGAATGGATTTCATCTGTTCGATTTCGGCCGCCTGCCCCGCGATGATGCCGCGGCAGAGTTCGCGTATCTCGGCATCCTTGAGAGAAGCCTGTTCACACATGAGGATCGCACCCGAATGATGCGGGATCATCGAACGCAAGAAGGCCGTGTCGCCGATCGTCGTCTGTGTCCGGATGAGCCCGAAGCTCCCGAAGAAGGCAACTGCCGATCCCAGCAGCAGGAACGTATTGAGACGTTTCGACGGGAACATGCCCGGCATTGCGACGATCATCAGCACGACCATCGGCGAGACCATCATCAGCGTCATGTAGAGCATGTTGAGATTATTGTAGAAGCTCGAGAGGCGGTCGATCATGACGAACATCACCAAATACATGATGACGCCGCTGACGATCGTCTGCAGCGCGAGGCTGCGATAGGCTGGTTTCACGGCATTTCTCCTCGACGTGTCGCCACCCCGCGAAACTTCTAGAACCAGGCCCGCACCCCCATCACGAAGCTGACGCCGCTCGCATCCTCGCCCGCGGCGCGGGCAAAACGCGCGGTATCGCCGACCTTGCGCGCCCATTCGACGCCGACATAAGGCGCGAATTCCTTCACGACCTCGTAACGCAGGCGAAGCCCGAGCTCGAAATCCGAAAGCCCCGAACCAACGCCGGTCTCGGGGACATCCTGGAGCGCAAAATTGACCTCCGCCATCGGCTGGAGGATCAGCTTCTGGGTGATGCGCTGGTCGTAATAGCCTTCGAGCCGGGCGAGCAGGTCACCCTTGTTCGAAAGAAACAGCGCGCCCTCGACTTCGAACCAATAGGGGGCGAGCCCCTCGAAGCCGATCGTCGCATAGGTGCGGTCGGGGCCGGGCCCAAGATCCTGCCTGATACCCGCCTGCGCGTTGAAATAGGGCCCGATCGCCCGGCTGTAGAGCGCCTGTACCTCGGCGCTCTCGATGCCTTCGCCGAACACGCCCTCGCCTTCGCTCTTGATCGTCAGCCGGTTGATGTCGCCACCATACCAAGCCTCACCGTCCCAGCGGAAGCCGTCGCGGCCTTTGCGCGCCTGATATTCGGCGAGGTTGAAGCTGATGAAAGCGATGGTCTGCGCACCATTCTCTTTCATCATGTCGTGGCGCGAATGCTCCATTTCAGCCTTGGGGTAGATTCGATCGGCATACCAGTCGCCGGGAGGCGCAGGCGCGGTAGCATCGCCCGGCGGCAAATCGGTGCCGCTAGCGCTGCTCGTGGTCACCATGTCTTCCATTCCCGCCATGGGGTCCGCAGATCCGCCCTTCGGGGTGCAATGGCCCATTTTGGCATGTTCGGGCGGGCAATCGGGATCGGACGGCTGCGGTGCGCCATGATCCATCGCGTCCATGTCCGAAGCACCCTTGTCTGGAGCCTCCGCCTCAGGCGTACAATGACCCATCGCCGCATGTTCGGGCGGGCAGCTTGAAGCCTCGGGTTCCATGTCCATGCCCTGCATGTTCCCATGGTCCATCTGCTCCACCGACCCTTCGGCGGGCGCTTCGGGCGCGGGCTGCGCTACCGGCGCTGGCGTTGGCGAGGGAGCGGGTGTCGGCGCGGGCGCCGCACCATGCATCGAATGATCCATCGACTGCGCCGCGGCGGGCACAGCAAAGGCCAGCGGGGCGATACCCGCGAGGAGAAGCGCGACCCGGGTCATTCGCCGTCTCCCTTCGGACGGACGCTGACGACGCGCATCATCCCCGCGTGCATGTGATAGAGAAGGTGGCAATGGAACGCCCAGTCGCCGAGCGCGTCGGCTGTGAAATCAAAGCTCGCAGTCCCGCCCGGCTGGACGAGCACCGTATGCTTGCGCGGCGAGCGGTCGCCCTTCCCCGTCACCAGCTCGAAAAAATGGCCGTGCAAGTGGATCGGATGGCTCATCATCGAATCGTTGATGAGGTTGATCCGTACCCGCTCGCCCTCGATGAAGGGAATGGGCTCGTGATAGTCGGACATCTTGATGCCGTCGAACGACCACATGAAGCGTTCCATGTTGCCGGTCAGATGGATATCGAGCGAGCGCGAGGCGGCGCGGGTATCGGGGTTGCGTTCTAGCGCGACAAGGTCATGATAGGTCAGCACCTTGTGCCCGACATCCTCGAGCCCCTGCCCCGGCTCGCCCATGCGATCCATCGGCATCGGCGAGATCGTCTGGACGCTGGGATCGCGCTTGACCTGCGGCGCGACACTGAAGTCGCGCATGCTGTGCTGCATGCCTCCGCCCGATCCATGATCCATGCCCGCCATCGCGCCGCTTTCCCCCGCGGGCGTACAATGGCCCATCTTGGCATGTTCGGGAGGACAGGAAGGGTCGCTCGCCGGCATGGGCATGGCGCCCATATCGCCGCCCGAATGGTCCATACCCGCCATCGAGCCACCCGACATGTCGCCCATGCCCATGTCCTTCATGGTCGCGAGCGGGCGTTCGCGCAGGGGCGGCACCTCGGCGACCATGCCGGCGCGCGGTGCGAGCGTCGCGCGTCCCATGCCCGACCGGTCATTGGCCTCGGCAACGAGCGTATAAGCACGGTCCTCGACCGGCGTGACGATGACATCATAGGTTTCGGCGACCGCGATCTGGAACTCGTCGATCTCGGTCGGCACGACATTGAGCCCATCAGCCTGCACCACGGTCATCCTGAGGCCCGGGATGCGGACGTTGAAGATCGTCATCGCCGACGCATTGACGATACGCAGGCGCACCCGCTCGCCCGGGCTGAAGAGCGCGGTCCAGTTGTCGCGCGGACCATGGCCGTTGACGAGGAAGGTGTAGGTCGAACCATTGACGTCGGCGACGTCGGTCGGGTCCATCCGCATCTTGCCCCAATCGATCCGCTCCTTGAGCGGTTGATCCTTGCCGGCGAGCAGGCCCGCCAGCGTCTGGCGCTGCATGTTGAAATGGCCGGGATTGACCTTGAGCTTGCGGAAGATCGCCTCGGGCGACAATTGACTGTGGTCGGACAGGACGACGACATGCTCGCGGTCGTAGCCGATCGGGTCGGCGCCCGCGGGATCGATGACGATCGGACCATAATGGCCGAGCTGTTCCTGAAGCCCCGAATGGCTGTGATACCAATAGGTCCCCGATTGAACGACGGGAAATTCATAGACAAACTTCGAGCGCGGCTTGATGCCGGGGAAGCTGACGCCGGGAACACCGTCCATCTGGAACGGCAGGATCAGCCCGTGCCAGTGGATCGAGCTGTCCTCGTCGAGATCGTTGACGACGGTCAGGCGCGCTGTCTGCCCTTCCTTCAGCCGGACGAGCGGCGCGGGCACTGTGCCGTTGATCCCGATCGCGCGGCTGACCTTGCCGTCGATGCGCATCGTCTGCCGGGCGATGCGCAGCGTTATGTCATTGCCGGATACGGTCGGAAGCGGCGCGGTGATGCCGGACGACACCGACTGGGCCCAGGCCGGGAACCATGCGGCCATCGCCGCAGCAGCCCCTCCACCCAAAGCTCCACTGACGAACCGACGCCTTTCCATCTGCATATTCTTTCCGACCGTTACTGACTGTTCCTAAAGCTATACGCAGGCGGCACGGCTGCCCCTCAATAAAAATGCCGGACGATGAGGAGATGCCGCCTGAACGAGCGGTCGAACCCTCAACCCTCGGCGCTCGCAGATGTTCCCGCGAGCAATTCCCGGAGCCTGGTCCGCGCTCGATAGAGGCGCGTTTCGACCGTTTTCTCGCTGACGCGCAAAATGACCGCTGTTTCGGCCTGGCTGACCTCGTCGACACCGCGGAGGAGCAACACTTCGCGCAAATTCTGCGGCAGCTGATCGATCGCCCCGCGAACCTTGGCGAGCTCTCGCCTGTCGGTCGCCGCGGAATCGGGCCCAGGACCATCGCTTGCTACGTGATGCGCATTTTCGAGCGGGAGCGCGCGGGAGAAAAAGGCGCGCACCTTTCGCCGTCGTGCCCAGTCGCGACATTTGTTGAGCGCGATACGGGCGATCCATGTGCGGAAGGGGCGTTCGCCATCATAGCGATCGAGCGCCGAAAAGCCGGAGACGAACGTCTCCTGCGTCAAATCCATCGCCTCGTCGGCATCTCCGATCTGCTTTACGATGAGCCGGTAGACGCCCGTTTTGTAACGGCGCAGCAACTCGCGATAGGCGTCTTCGCGGTGCGCGCGCGCAAAGGCCGCCAGATCCTGGTCGCTACATTGCGATAGGTCGGCGCTCACCGCGCATCGGCGGTCAGCGCCTTGACCACGCTTTTGTCGAACATTTCCGCTTGATCGGGGTTGAGAACCCCGCGCATCGCGAAGAGATGCTGGAGCGTTTCCTTCTGCAATGTCCCCATCACCTCATGCGTCTCGTCGATCGCCTCGGTGACGCGCGGTCCATAGCCATGCTCGGCTTCGATCGCCTGCGCGAGCCGGACGTTGGCGGCGCGCATCTCGAGTTCGAGCGCCTGGCGGCGACCGGCGAAGTCGGCTTCGATCCGCTCGAGTTTCCTTTCCTGCTCCGGGGTCAGGTCAAGTTGACCGTGAAGAAGCGCATGAAGTTCGGTTTCGCTGGCTCTGGGCGCATCGGCCACCAGACGGCCGACGAACACGCCGGCAATCGCCGCGGCGAAAGCAATGAGCCCCACGAGAAGAAGACGGCGCGACGGCATCGTTACTGCACGCCCAGCAAGGTGGAAGGCGCCAATGCGCTAGGCGGACCGAACGGGGTAAGGGGACTTGCCGCGACCGCCGGCTGTGAAATCGCGCTCCCCGCGAAAATACCGCCGCCAAGGGAGACAAAGGCCGCGAGCGCCATCAGGCGGCGCGTCGCTACCGCTTCGCGCCGGCGGATCGCCAATGCGCCCATGATGCGATCGTCGAGCGCGTCGAGCGCTGCGGGCAGATCGATCCTATTCAAAATGCGAAGCTCCTCATCCATCGATCGTCTCTTCAAACCTTTCCATCATTGTACATACGCGCCGAAGCGCTTCACCCCTCACACCGGAATATTATTCCGGAATATTTGAGGGCCGTGCCGATATCCTGCGTATTAGCAGGACAGACACGCATTTGGAGGTGTTCATGTTCAAGTCTCTTCTCCCCTCTGCAGCCGCGGCTTTCGCACTGCTTATCACGCCGGTCGCGGCGAGCGCGCACACCAAGCTCGTCAGCTCGACGCCGGCCGCCAATTCGACCGTTTCGAAGGTCACGTCGGTCAATCTTCAGTTCAACGAAAAGATCGTCGCCTCGACCCTTAAGACCGAGCTGGTCATGACCGGCATGCCCGGCATGGCCAATCATGCCCCGATGAAGGTGCCTTACTCGTCGATGATGGGCAAAGAGGGCAAGTCGGCGATGCTGATGCTCAAGCGGCCGCTGACAGCCGGAACCTACAAGGTCACATGGTCGGCGGCGGGCGCTGATACCCACCGCATGGGCAGCGAATTCAGCTTCACCGTAAAGTAAAAGACGGTGGGGGACCCCGTTCTGATCGGCATCAGGTTCGCACTTTATGCGGACCTGATGCTCATCGCCGGCCTTGCTGCGTTCCCGCTTTTTGCGCTGACGCGGAGCGAACGCCATGAGCCGCAGCCGATGATGGCCGCGATCTGGCGCGCAGAACGATGGCTCTGCGCCATCGGGCTGCTCGTCTCCACCCTCGGAATGGGCGTGCTCGCGGCCTCGATGCAGGGCGTGGGCATCCTCTCCCTGGAGTTCCAACCCTTTTGGGATCTGGTTCGCGAAACCGAGGTCGGCATGGCCTGGATCTACCGGAGCGCCGCGCTGCTCGTTGCGTTGGCGGCGGCAGTCTGGATGACGCGCCGGCCGACAATCGCAGCCGCCATACTCACTCTTGCCGGCTCGGTCGCCGTCGCGACCTTGGTCTGGTCGGGCCATGCGGGCGCGACCGAGGGCGCGGCGGGCACCCTGCATCGGGCCAGCGACATATTGCACCTGATCGCAGCGGCGGTCTGGATCGGCGCAATCGGCGCCTTTCTTATGCTGATCTCGCCCCAGCGCCTCCGCGAATGGCCGGGGGGACTCCAAATTGCGTCGCGGAGTCTCGATCAATTCTCGCGCGTCGGTACGATCTGCGTCCTCGTCATCGCCGCCACCGGCCTCGTCAACAGCCAGATGATCGTCGGCGCCGAGAATCTCGGCCGCTCCCTCGGCTCGCCCTATGGACAATTGCTCCTCGCCAAGCTTGCGCTGTTCGGACTGATGTTAGCGCTCGCGGCGGCGAACCGCTGGCAGCTGACCCCGGCGCTCGCGGCCGCCGTCCCGGAGACCAATACCGACAATGTCGCCGCCGACCCCGACCTCGCGATCGCAGCCATGCGCAGAAGCCTGGTCATCGAAGCGTCGGCCGCGCTCGCCATACTCGCGCTGGTCGCCTGGTTCGGCACGCTCGAACCCTTCGTCGCCGTCGATCCGGTTTGACCGCCAGCACCGTCTCATGGTCCGGTTCGATCATGCTCGGGGCCGGCTGGGCGTTGATTGACGCACGCATCGGGAGCAGCCGTCCTCATAGCCATGTGGCGCATCAGATCAGCCTCGCCGTCGAACGAGACCTCGAAATTTCCGGTGATGCCGACATGATAGTCCCAGCCGGACACGCCATTGCCATCGCATCGCATGTCCGGCACCGCCTGGGACCGCCGGGTGCCCTCGTGCGATCATTTTATCTCGACCCGCTTTTTCGTGCCGACGCGCGGCTGTCCGCCGGATCGGCGCCCGTCCTGTTGACACCAGTAGAGACGGCCGGACTATGCGATATCGCTAGCGGCGCGGACGCGAAGCGCTGGGCGTCCGACTATCTCGACCGGTCGCAGGTGCGTCCGGTGGATGCACGCCTGTCCGAGGCGCTCGCAGCCCCTAGTGATTTGTCGACCGCGCGCGCGTTGGCCGACGTCGCCTGCCTCTCGCCCTCGCGCCTTCGCGAAATCGTCTGCCGCGACTTCGGCGTGCCTCCGGCCAAATTGCTGCAGTGGCTCCAGCTTCAACGCGCCGTGCGGGCGCTGGTCGGCGGCGGAGGTCTCGCCGACGCCGCGGCAGCGGGAGGCTTCGCCGATCAGTCGCACTTCACGCGCCGCTGCGCTCAATGGCTAGGCGTGACACCTTCGGCTGGCCTTAGCGCCTTCGCGTTCGAAATCGTGCCCTGAGCCGGATGCGCCTCGCACCGCGTCGCTCCGGCGAAACATTCAAGACCGCCGCGCCTGCTTGCCCCTAAGCGTCTCCTCGAGACCGGCGAGTGCGGCCGCAATCCGGCGGCAAGCCAAAGCGTCGAAAGGAGACGGCCATGCCCGACCCGAAACCCGTAGCAAGATCCTACACGCCAGCGGCAGGATATCACTTCCTGACGCCCTTTTATGATTTCGGCGTCGCGGTGACGACGCGCGAGCGCGTGTGGCGCGACCGTCTCGTTCGCCATATGGCGCTCGGCGAGGGTGACGTCATTCTCGATATCGGCTCGGGTACGGGAAATCTCGCGCTGGCGATCGCTCGCCATAGCCGGGACGTCCGCTATCTTGGTTTCGACCCCGACGAGGCCGCGACGCGAATTGCCCGAACGAAGACCGCGCAGATTGTTCCACCGCCGGAGTTTCGAGTTGGCTTTTTCGCGGCTTCGGCGATCGATGACTGGCCCTCGCCTTCCAAGATTGCGATCTGCCTCGTCCTTCATCAGGTCGGGCTTGAGGAAAAGGCACGTCTGCTACGCGAGGCCCGGCAGGTGCTCGCGCCGGGCGGCAAACTCTATGTCGCCGACTATGGAGAACAGCGCAGCCGCCTCATGCGGTTGCTGTTCCGCCTGACGATCCAGCAGCTCGACGGCGTCCAGGACACCCAACCCAACGCCGATGGATTGCTCCCGGTGCTGATGAGAGAGGCAGGCTTTTGCGATGTTCGCGAACTTGAGACGTTCCGCACGCCAACCGGTGCGATCGCGATCATCGAGGCCCGAAAGCCCGGGACCTGACGGCACAGGGCAAAGAAAATCCAAGGGATAATCGCCTTTCTTGCGTATCGATAGAAGCGGCTCCATTCTGGAACCGCCAGGAACGACGCCAGCGGCGAACTCGACCGGTGGCGTTTGGACCGCCCCGCCGCGAGGCGGGCATCCGACACATACGGGAGCGGCGGCGATGCACGATCATCAGGGCGCAGAAAAAGGCAGCGGGAGCACGACCGATCCCGTCTGCGGCATGACGGTCGATCCGGCCACCACACCTCACACCGCGACGCATAGCGGCAAGCATCACTATTTCTGCAGCGCAGGCTGCCTCGCCAAATTCGAGGCCGATCCCGATCTTTATGCCGCAAAAAGCGAGCCGGCCGCAGCCGATGCACCCGAAGGCGCCATCTGGACCTGCCCGATGCATCCCGAAATCCAGCGCGCCGGCCCCGGAAGCTGCCCGATCTGCGGCATGGCACTCGAGCCCGTCATGCCGACAGCATCGGACGGCCCCAGCGAAGAATATCGCGATATGCGGCGGCGCTTCTGGATCGGGCTCCTTCTCGCCCTCCCGGTGGTTGCGCTCGAAATGGGCGGCCATCTGACGGGCCTCCACCAATATGTCGGCCGCCAGACGAACAACTGGATCCAGATGCTGCTCGCGACCCCCGTTGTGCTATGGGCTGGCTGGCCCTTCTTCGAGCGCGCCTGGCTCTCGATCCGCAACAAGAGCCTCAACATGTTCACCCTCATAGCGATGGGGACGGGCGTTGCCTGGGGCTACAGCATGATGGCGGCGATTCTCCCGCAAATCTTCCCGGCAGCTTTCCGCGCCGCCGATGGTTCGGTCGCGGTCTATTTCGAGGCCGCCGCAGTCATCACGGTCCTGGTGCTACTCGGGCAGGTGCTCGAACTCAGGGCCCGCGAAACGACGAGCGGCGCGATCCGCGCGCTCCTTGACCTGACACCGAAGCTCGCCCGGCGCGTCCGCAGCGATGGAAGCGACGAGGAGGTAGCGCTCGAGGAAGTCGCGGTCGGCGACATGCTGCGCATCCGTCCGGGCGAAAAGGTCCCCGTCGATGGCATCGTCGTAGAAGGCCGCGGCACAGTCGACGAATCGATGGTTACGGGCGAATCGATGCCGGTCACCAAGGCGGCCGGCGCGGCGCTGATCGGCGGGACGATCAACCAGACGGGCGGCCTGCTCATGCGCAGCGAGAAGGTCGGGCGCGACACGATGCTCGCGCGGATCGTACAAATGGTCGCCGACGCGCAGCGCAGCCGGGCGCCGATCCAGCGTCTCGCCGATACCGTTTCGGGCTGGTTCGTGCCCGGCGTCATCGTCGTCGCCATCGTCGCTTTCATTGTCTGGTCGCTTCTCGGCCCCGCGCCCGCCATGGCCTATGGCCTTATCGCCGCCGTCTCGGTGCTCATCATCGCCTGCCCCTGCGCGCTCGGCCTCGCGACGCCGATGTCGATCATGGTCGGCGTGGGGCGTGGCGCCGAAGCCGGCGTGCTGATCAAAAATGCCGAGGCGCTTGAACGGATGGAGAAGGTCGACACCCTCGTCGTCGACAAGACCGGGACGCTGACCGAAGGCAGGCCCTCGGTCGTCGCCATCGAAGTCGCCGAAGGCTTCGAAGAGCAGGATCTGCTCCGGATTGCCGCGAGCCTCGAGCGCAGCAGCGAACATCCATTGGCGGCCGCGATCGTCAAGGCCGCCGAGGACCGGGGCCTCGCGCTGGTCGAGCCGTCGGGGGTCGACCAGCCGGTCGGCAAGGGTATCGTCGGGGTCGTCGACGACAAGGCGATAGTCCTCGGCAATGCGAGCTTTCTTGAAGAATATGACGTCGATCTGGGCGCGCTCACCGAGGCAGCCGACCGCCTTCGCACAGACGGCGCGACGGCGATCTACATCGCGGTCAATGGCAAGGCGGCCGGGGTCATCGCCATCGCCGACCCCGTCAAGGAAACGACGGGCGACGCGCTCGCGGCGCTGCGCGAGGCCGGAATCAAGGTCATCATGCTCACCGGCGACAATCGCGTCACCGCCGAGGCGATCGCGCGGCGCCTCGGCATCGACGACGTTGAGGCCGACGTCCTCCCCGACCAGAAGAGTGCGGTCGTGCAGCGGCTGCGCGAAGAGGGCCGGATCGTCGCGATGGCCGGCGACGGGGTCAACGACGCCCCCGCGCTCGCCGCCGCTGACGTCGGCATCGCGATGGGCTCGGGAACCGATGTCGCCATCGAAAGCGCGGGTGTGACGCTGCTGCGCGGCGACCTTCTGGGCATCGTGCGGGCGCGGCATCTCAGCCATGCGACGATGGCGAACATCCGCCAGAATCTCTTCTTCGCTTTCGCCTATAATGTCGCCGGGATTCCGGTCGCTGCGGGCGTGCTCTATCCGGTCTTCGGACTATTGCTCTCGCCGGTCATTGCCGCCGCTGCGATGGCACTCTCGTCCGTCAGCGTCATCGCCAATTCGTTGCGGCTGCGCTTTGCCAGAATCTGATCGAAACCACCGGAGAAGTTCGGACGCAATAAGGGGAAATGATATGAGACGACTGACGATTACAGCAATCACATTGGCCATGCTGGTGGCCGTCCCGGCTCAGGCGACCGAGCCTGTGGATTATCAGGGCGCGGCGGCAGCGCTCGCGCAGTATAAATCAGCGATGGAAAAGCGGGACCTGACCGGCGTCGAGGCACTCTTTTCGCCAGACGCCCAGATATTCGAGTCGGGCGGCGTCGAAGGGAATTTCGCCCACTATCGCGACCATCACCTCGGTCCCGAACTCAAGGAGTTCAGATCCTTTGCCTTCCGCAACTACAAGATATCGGTTCGGGGCGAAGGCGATGTAGCGATCGCGACCGAGACCTATAGCTTCTCGATCGTACTCGCGAGCGGCGAAACAATCGAGCGGGACGGCGTCGCAACGAGCGTCCTTAAATGGGAAAACGGAAAGTGGCAGATCCTCAATCTGCACAGTTCCTCACGCAAGCCCAAGGTGCGGCCGGCGGGCGGCGCCTGATCGCGTGAAGAAAGGGCTCGCCCCCGAGGCTCGCGGGCCCGGGCGGGCCCTGAGGCCTCGCCGAGCCCGCGCCTGAACGAAACGCATAAGTCCGATCGAGTAAGGGGCGCCCGGAATTACCTCGACGCGGCAAGTACGCAAACCACCTGTCTCCTTTGCGACAAGGGAAAACCTGTTGCGGTGCGTATCATCTGTTGAACAGCCTTTGCATCGCGTTCGGCTTCACAGCTCAACGCTTGTTTTGAGGGAGATAGACGATGGAGCGTTTTCGAAACTTCGATTTCCGGAAGCACATGCCTAGCTTGGCGTTCACGCTCCTGGCCGTTGCCGTCATAGCTGGCGCTGGAGCAATCACCGTCTATCTCGGCCTGTACAATATAGCGGCCGATGCACCTCATAGCCGACTGACTTACAGCGTCATCGAAACATTCAGGGAGCAATCCATCGCAGCCCGGTCCGGATCGATCGCGGTGCCGGCGGATTTGGCGGCTCCGGCGCGGATCGCATCGGGCGCCGGACTATACACGGAGATGTGCAGCGGCTGCCATCTGGCGCCCGGAATGGAAAAAACCGAAATGAGTCAGGGGCTGTATCCGCAAGCGCCCATCTTGTTCAAAGGTTCGGATCGTTCTGCCTCGGAGCAATTCTGGATCATCAAGCATGGAATCAAGATGACCGCCATGCCGGCGTGGGGAAAAACGCACGATGATCGTCTTATCTGGGATATGGTCGCGTTCATCCGGCAACTTCCAAGCCTGTCGCCGGCTCAGTATCAGGCAATGACGCAGAATGTGCCAATGGACCATGACGCGATGATGAAAGGCATGACAGAGGCCAAGGCCGCGAGTCAGGAAACAAGCGAGGCGGGCGAACACGCAGGGCACTGACCTCATCGACAATTGCATATCGCCGACCCTTGTCGGCGTGAGTCAACCCGTTCACGCGACGGCGCCCTGTGGAACGAGAACGTATCATGACCTGCGTTCAGGCGAGGTATTCCTCCCGGGCGCGCTAGCGCCCGGGAGGACCGACGACCGTAGGGGAGCCGCCGGAGAACCTCGCGAGACGAGGAACTTCAGAAGAAATAGCGCAGCTGCAGCCCGTACTGACGCGGCTCGCCGTAGATGTAGAGCGGAAGGGTCGGATTCGAGACACCGGTGGCGTCCGTCCCGATCGTACTATAGCTCACATATCGCTCGTCGGTCAGATTTCGGCCATAAAGTGCAATTTCCCACGCTTCGCTAGCTGGCTGCCAGGCGATACGGCCGTTGACGAGAGTCGTGGCGTTTCCGGAAAAGAGCGGATTGTTGCTGGGCTTGAAAAAGACGCTGTCGCGCCAAGAGATGTCGGTCCGCAATGTCAGCATTCCGCCGCCCAGGGACGCCTTATATTCTCCGCCGAGAGTGATGTTCCACTTGGGCGCGTTGGGCAGCCGCTTGCCTTTGAGGCTTGCACCGGCATCGTCAAAATAGACATCGTAGCGAGCATCGAGATAAGCGATCGTCGATGTGAGCGTCAGACGATCGAACGGCCGCGCCATCAGTTCCGCCTCGACCCCCTTGATCGTCGCCTTGCCGGCGTTGGTGGTACTGGCAACGCCATTGTTATACTCAACCACCTGAAGATTGGTGTAATCATAGTAGAAGGCCGAAACATTTGCTCGAAGCCGACGATCGAGGAGCGTCGATTTCAGGCCGACTTCGTAGCTCCAAATATATTCCGGGAGGAAGGGCCGCCCGTCGCCCAGCTGGAATCCGCCCGATTTGAACCCGCGGGTTGCCGACGCATAAACCATGACGTCGTCGGCAACGTCGTAATCGATCCCGATTTTCGGAGTCCAGGCGGTCCAGGATGATCTGGGCTGGCCGGCATCGACCTGGTTTCCGTTCAGCAAGACCCGATATGCGAAATCCTTCTTCTCGTAGGAATAACGGAGCCCCCCGGTCAAACGGAGGCGCTCGATGAGTTCGTAGCTCGCTTGACCGAAAAGCGCGAAAGCGTTCGTCGTATTGTTTTCCGGGATCGCGAGCCGACGGCCCGGTTCGATGATCCGTATTTCGTCATTGCCCTTTTCGTTGAGATAGAAGGCTCCGACGATCCAGCGCAGCTTGTCTGCATCATTGTTGAGCAGTTGGAACTCCTGCGTGAAGCTGCGAGAGCGTTCGAAAAACTCGATATCGCGGAGGAAGAGGTCGGTCGAGTCGACATCGAGCGCCTGGACGACCTTGCTCTTGCGCAGCGCAGTGATCGAGCGGATCGTGACCGGACCACCATCCCAGTTCATCGTCGAGGACACGCCCCAAGCATCGACGTCGTAACGCGGCAGGCGGTCGAGCGCGGCTTCTTTGTCATTGGCCGGGATCGTCGCCCCCGCATCGATGAAGCCTTGCGGATAAAAGGGCCGGACAGACCGTGCGCCGGTCTCGCGATCGCGGCTGGCATCCGCCCGCAGCACGATCTCAAGACGGTCGCTAGCGTCGATCGCAAGCGTCAGTCGTCCGGCGAGATTGTCTTCATTCTGGTATCGCCGTCCCGAAACGATGTCGCGGTAGATGCCGTCACGCTGGTTGGCAAGCAAGGTGAGACGGCCTCGGACGCCCGCTCCGAGCGGCCCCGAAATCGTGCCACTAAGCGAGCGCTTCTCATAATTTCCGACTGTGAGCCCCAGCGCGCCGGTCAAATCCTCCGTTGGCATCTTGGAGATGATGTTGAGCGTGCCGCCGGCGGAGTTGCGACCGAAGAGAACGCCCTGCGGACCGCGCAGAACCTCGATGCGTTCAACGTCGAACAAATCCTGATAGCTCGTCGTCGGACGCGAGATGTAGACACCGTCGTAATGGACCGTCGTGCTGGGATCGGTCGCAACGCCGAACGCGGAGGTGCCGATTCCACGAATATTGATGATCGCCATGGAATCGTTGGTGATCGACACGCCCGGCACGAAAAATTGCAGGTCTTCGACGTTGGATATGCCCGTTGCCGTAAGCGCCTCGCCGGTCATCGCTGTGACCGAGACGGGAACAGACTGCAAATTTTCCTCGCGCTTCTCGGCCGTTACGATGATCTCCGCGAGGCCTTCCGACTGGGCTTCCTGAGCCTGCACAGGCATTGCGAACGCCATCGCAATCGCCGCGAGCGAAGTTCGCTGCATTGTGCGCTTCTTTAACGAGCAACAGTATAGATTGTTCACTACGCTTCCCCTGTTTCGAAGAACTGCGCCGTCGCGCAGCTCAAATGAGTTTCGGGGAAGTCGAGGACAAAAACATGCATGCCCGGAAACCGCTGTTTACGGCTTCCGGGTTCAAACACCCAACATCCCCTACTGAGATTGATTACGCACCAGAACGCCCCATCCCTCAAAAAATGGTACAGAGAACGTTTGACCGATGGAATTGGGCTCTCCGATTTGTCCGGCTTGCCAGAATGAAGTTGACGCGGAATGCGCCAAGGATCATGCTTTCGTCATGAAGCGCCGCTTCTCGCTCCTGCTCCTTCTCGGAGCCTTGCTGGGTCTCTTGGCCCAGGAAGCGGCGTTCGCTTCAGCGATGCCGATGCCCGACACGGCCATCACCGCGTCCGCAATGAGCGACGAATGCGCGGAGATGATGGGCATCGACAAGTCGCAGGACAAGAGGCCCTGCCAAGGTCTCACGCTCGACTGCATTGCCAAGATGGGCTGCGCGCTTCCGCCCGCCGTCGTATCGCCGGCTATGCCGCTCGAAACGAAAGCGCATGTTCCAGGCTTGCTCGATCCGCTTCCTGTCCGGCGGCTCGCTGGCAGAACATTCGGCCCCGAACCCGATCCACCTCTATCCCTCGGCTGAATTGCAAAAGGCGAACCGCGCTTCCGGCGCGCCTTTCCTAGCTTTTCAACCGAGGAATTCGACATGAAACCTATTTTTGCTCTTGCCGCACTCGCGGCCGCAACGCTTGCCGCTCCCGTTTTCGCACAGGAAGCGCCGGGGGGCCATTATGAATGGCAGACCCGCCAGGTGCCGGGGCCGAACAAGTCCAATACCACCTCGCGGGTCCGCGTCTGGGTGAAGGACAAGTCCGCCCAGATGGCCAACTGCGACTGCGACATGATGAAGGCCGATCCGGCCGATTGCATGAAAAAAATGACCGGCGGCCACATGGCGCACCCCGCGGCGTAATATCTCCATCCCCGGCGCCTATGCGCCGGGGATGGCCTCGCCCGATCCAAAAAGGGGGAAATCATGCGCCTTTTCTTTGCGGCAGCCGTGCTTGCGCTGCCCACGGCCCTGCACGCCGAACCGATGTCGCTCGATGATGCGCTTCGGCTGGCGGAAACGCGAGCGCCCGAATTACAAGCCCGAGAAGCCGGGCTCGATGCCGCGCGGTCGGCGGCAATCGCCGCCGACCGGCTTCCCGACCCGAAGCTCAATCTCGCCATCCAGGATTTCCCGGTAACCGGTCCCGATGCGGGCCGGTTCAATCGCGACGATTTCACGATGCAGGTCATCGGCGTCAGCCAGGATTTCCCGAACCCCGCCAAGCGACGCGCACGCGCGACGCGCGCGCAGGCCGATATCGGAATCGCCCGCGCCGACGAGGCAGTTACCGCGCAGGACGTCCGGCTCGCGACTGCGCTTGCCTGGGTCGATCTCTTCTATGCCAAGAAGCGGCTGAAGGAACTCGACCTGCTCGACGCCGGTCTCGGGGATTTGCAAGCAACGGTGACGGCGCGACTAGCGAGCGGCGCGGCGCGCCCGGCGCAAGCGCTGGAGCCCGATCAGCTTCGCGCCGCGATCAACGACCGCCGCAGCGCGCTCGCCGCCGAGATCGCCCGCGCCCGCGCACAGCTCGCGCGTTTCACCGGCGACCCCGTCGCCGACACGGCGGGTGACCCGCCGCCGCCGACGGTCGACGAGGCGACGCTCCGCGCCGGCATCGACGCCTTGCCGCGGCTGCGCGCGCTCGATGCCCGCACGTTGGCGGCCGACGCCGAAACGGGTCTTGCGCGCGCCGACAAGCGCCCCGACTGGAGCGTCAATGCGGCCTATGGACGTCGCGAGCCCAATTATGGCGACCTCGTCACGCTCGGCGTCACCATCGACCTGCCCTTCTTCTCGAAGAAGCGGCAGGACCCGAAAATCGCGGCGCGAGCCAGCGAAGCGACGCGTGCGCGCCTCGACCGCGAGGCCGCGAAGCGCGACATCACGGCGGCGCTCGATGCCGATCTCGCCGACCATCGCATGCATCATGAGCAGCTTGGCAATGCACGGTCGCGGCTGGTCCCGCTCGCCAAGAAGCGCGCTGAACTCGACCTCGCCAGTTACGCCGCCGGGAAGCTCGACCTCGGGACAGCGCTGCTGTCGACGCTCGCGCTGGTGGAGGCCGAAGTCGATGCGCTGGCGCGCGAAGCCGAGGTCGCGCGCGACGCGATCCGGATCAATTACATTTATGGGGAGACAGGGCGATGACCGATGCGACGTCAGCGGCGCGGTGGCGCGCCGCTATCCTGGCCGCGGTGCTGATCGCGGGCGGCGGCGGCTATTGGCTGGGACAGCGCGGGGACAGCCATGCGCCGGGGGGAACCCCCGCCGACAGCCGCAAGATCCTCTATTATTACGACCCGATGTTTCCGAACCAGAAGTTCGACAAGCCCGGCAAGTCGCCCTTCATGGATATGCAGCTCGAGCCTAAATATGCCGATGAGGCTGGCGGTTCTGGCACCGGCCCCGGCATCACGGTCGATCCGGCCGCGAGGCAGAGCCTCGGAATACGCGTCGTCGCGGCCGAAATGGGCAGTCTGGCGGCGACCTTCGACGTCAATGGCAGTGTGGATTTCAACCAGCGCGACGTCGCCATCGTCCAGGCGCGCTCGGGCGGCTTCGTCGAGCGCGTCTATCGCCTCGCGCCCGGCGACGTCATCGGCGCCGGCACGCCGATCGCCGACCTGCAATTGCCCGAATGGGGCGGCGCCCAGACCGAATATCTGAGCGTCAAGAAACTCGGACGCCCCGACCTCACTTCAGCGGCACGCCAGCGGCTGCGGCTGATGGGCATGCCCGAAGGGGTGATTGCCGAGGTCGACCGGACCGGACGAACCGGCGGCAGGCTGACGGTACGCGCTCCGATCGGCGGCGTCGTCCAGACACTTAATGCGCGCGCGGGCGTCACGCTCGCCACGGGGCAGACGCTCGCCGAAATTTCGGGGCTCGGCACGGTATGGCTCAACGCGGCGCTACCCGAAGCGCAGGCCGGGTTGGTCAACATCGGCCAGCGGGCGACGGCGACCCTTACCGCCTTTCCCGGCGAGAGCTTCGCCGGCAGGGTCGTGGCGATCCTGCCGACGACGACCGCCGACAGTCGGACTCTGACGGTGCGCATTGAACTCGCCAATCGCGGCGGGCGTCTCCGCCCCGGAATGTTCGCGGCGGTAGCGCTCGGCGGCGATGCCAAACCGGCGCTGCTGGTGCCGAGCGAAGCGGTGATCCGCACCGGCACGCGCAGCATCGTGATGCTCGAGAAGGGCGACGGTCGCTATCATCCTGCCGAAGTGGTCGCTGGGCGCGAAGGCGGCGGCAAGACCGAGATATTGCGGGGGCTCGCACCCGGCGAGAAGGTCGTCGCGTCGGGTCAGTTCCTGCTCGATTCCGAAGCGAGCCTGACCGGTCTCACCGTGCGCCCGCTGGAGCCTGCGCAATGATCGCGAAGATCATTCGCGCCTCGGTCGCGGCGCGCGGACTTGTCGTCGCGGCGGCACTGATCCTGACGCTGCTCGGGATCGCTGCGGTCCGCACGACGCCGGTCGATGCCCTGCCTGATCTCTCGGACGTTCAAGTCATCATCCGCACCACTTATGCGGGCCAGGCACCGCGGATCGTCGAGGATCAGGTCACCTATCCGATCACGACGACGATGCTCTCCGTGCCCGGAGCGCGCGTCGTGCGCGGCTATAGCTTCGTCGGCGACAGCTTCGTCTATGTGCTATTCGACGACGGCACCGATCCCTATTGGGCGCGCAGCCGCGTCCTCGAATATCTGAGCCAGGTGCAAAGCCGCCTCCCCGAGGGCGCACGCGCGAGCCTCGGCCCCGACGCAACCGGGGTCGGCTGGATCTATGAATATGCGCTGGTCGACAAGAGCGGGCGCCACGATCTTGCCGAGCTGCGCAGCCTCCAGGACTGGTTCCTGCGCTTCGAACTCAAATCGGTTCCGGGCGTCGCCGAGGTCGCGAGCATCGGCGGCATGGTGCGCCAATATCAGATCATCGTCGATCCGCAGAAGCTCGCCGCCTTTGGCGTAACGGCGCCGGAGGTGGCAGACGCGCTCAAACGCGCCAACCAGGAAAGCGGCGGCGGCAGCCTCGAACTCGCCGAAGCCGAATATATCGTCCGCGCGAGCGGCTATCTGAAATCGCTCGACGACTTCCGCGCGGTTCCTCTCCGCACTGCAAGCGGCGGCATTCCGGTTACGGTGGGCGACGTCGCGACGGTCCAAATCGGCCCCGACACAAGGCGCGGCATCGCCGAGCTCAACGGCGAGGGCGAGGTCGCCGGCGGCGTCATCGTCATGCGAGAGGGCAAGAATGCCCGCGAGGTTATCGACGGCGTACGCACCAAGCTCGCCGAGCTCAAGCGCAGTCTGCCGCCCGGGGTCGAGATCGTCACCACCTATGACCGTTCGGGGCTGATCGACCGCGCGGTCGACAATCTGACCTCGAAGCTCGTCGAAGAGTTCATCATCGTCGGGCTCGTCTGCGCGCTCTTCCTCTGGCACGCGCGCTCGGCGCTGGTCGCGATCCTGACCTTGCCGCTCGGCATCCTCATCGCCTTTATCGTCATGCGGCTGCAGGGGCTCAACGCCAATATCCTGTCGCTGGGCGGCATCGCGATCGCGGTCGGCGCGATGGTCGACGCAGCCGTGGTGATGATCGAAAATGCCCACAAGCATCTCGAACATTGGGAGCGCGATCATCCGGGCGAGGAATTGAAGGGCGCCGAACGCTGGCGCGTGATCACCGAGGCCGCCGCCGAAGTTGGGCCGGCGCTCTTCCTCAGCCTCCTCATCATCACCTTCTCGTTCATCCCGATCTTCACGCTCGAGGGCCAGGAAGGGCGACTCTTCGCGCCGCTCGCATTCACCAAAACCTATGCGATGGCCGCGGCCGCGATACTCTCGATCACGCTGGTTCCGGTGCTGATGGGCTGGCTGATCCGCGGCCGGATCCCCGCCGAACAGGCCAATCCGATCAATCGCTGGCTGACCCACGCCTATCGGCCGGCACTCGATTGGGTGCTCGACCGCCCTAAAAAGGCGCTCGTGATCGCCGCGCTCGTCTTCGCCACCAGCCTGTGGCCGATGACCCAGATCGGCGGCGAGTTCATGCCGCAGATGCGCGAAGGCGACCTGCTCTACATGCCCTCGGCGCTTCCCGGCATTTCAGCGGCGCGCGCGTCGAGCCTGCTCCAGCAAACCGATCGGCTGATCAAGACGGTGCCCGAGGTCGAGAGCGTGTTCGGCAAAGCAGGGCGCGCCGACACCGCGACCGACCCGGCGCCCCTAGAGATGTTCGAAACGACGATCCGCTTCAAACCGAAAGAGCAATGGCGTCCCGGCATGACCGAGGAAAAGCTGGTCGAGGAACTCGATGCGCGCGTCCGCGTTCCGGGGCTCGCCAATTTCTGGATTCCCCCGATCCGCAACCGCATCGATATGCTCGCGACCGGGATCAAGAGCCCGGTAGGTATCAAGGTCGCGGGATCGGATCTGGCGGCGATCGACCAGACCGCCAAACGCATCGAAACGGTCGTCAAGACCGTGCCCGGCGTCGCCTCGGCGCTGGCCGAACGGCTGACCGGCGGGCGCTATATCGACGTCGACATCGATCGCGCCGCGGCGGCGCGCTACGGCCTCAATGTCGCCGACGTGCAGTCCATCGTCTCCGGCGCGATCGGCGGCGAGACGATCGGCCAGACGGTCGAGGGGCTCGCGCGCTACCCGATCAGCGTCCGCTATCCTCGCGAGCTGCGCGACAGTATCGGCGAACTCGCTAGCCTGCCGATCCTGACGCCGTCGCGCCAGCAAATCACGCTCGGCACCGTCACCAGCGTGAAGGTGAGCGACGGCCCGCCGATGCTGCGCAGCGAGAATGGACGTCCGGTGACCTGGATCTATGTCGACAGCCGCGGCCGCGACCTGCAGGGGCTGGTGCAGGACATTCAGCGGGCGATCGCGCGCGACGTCAAGCTGCCCCCCAGCGTGAGCGTCTCCTACACCGGACAGTTCGAGTTCCTCGTCCGCGCGACCGAACGGATGAAGATCGTGGTGCCGGTCACGCTCGCGATCATCTTAGTCCTGCTCTATCTCACCTTCCGCCGCTGGGACGAGGCTTTACTCATTATGGCAAGCTTGCCCTTCGCGCTCACCGGCGGCCTGTGGCTGCTCTATCTGCTCGGCTATAACCAGTCGGTCGCGAGCGCGGTCGGGTTCATCGCGCTCGCCGGCGTCGCCGCCGAGTTCGGGGTCGTGATGCTTATCTATCTCAAGCAGGCGCTCGCCGCCCGCGACGACGGCGACATCAAGGCCGCGGTCCGTGACGGTGCGCTGCTGCGCGTGCGGCCCAAGGCGATGACCGTCGCAGTCATCCTCGCCGGCTTGTTCCCGATCCTCGTCGGGACCGGGACGGGTTCGGAGGTGATGAGCCGGATCGCAGCGCCGATGGTCGGCGGCATGCTCACCGCGCCGCTCTTGTCGATGTTCATCATTCCCGCCGCCTATCTGCTCATGCGGAGACGCGCGGCAAATCCCATTCAACCCGAAGGAGAAGCGACATGAAGAAATCTGTCACATTCGCGCTGGGCCTCGCGCTCACCGCAGGACTTGCCGCTTGCGGCCAGCAAGGCGAAACCTCGAAACCGGCCGAAGACGCGGCCGCGCCCGCGAAGGATGTCGGCGCCATGGCGATGCTGGCCGAAACCAGGCACGGCAAGGGCACGGGAAGCGTGACCGCAATCGACACCGCGGCCGGGGAGGTCACCCTCGATCATGGCGCGATCGCCGAACTCGATTGGCCGGCGATGACGATGGGCTTCGCCGCGCCGCAGAAGCTGCTGGAAGGTCTGGCGGTCGGAGACCGGGTGAGTTTCGAGCTCGACTGGAACGGCAAGGCGGGAACGATCACGCGGATTGAAAAGATGAAATAGACGGTGGCGGCGGGCGGCAGGAACCTCAACCGCCCGCGGTCGCGAAAAGAGCGCTCGCGCTCCTGACGAGCATATAGGCTGCGACCGTGAAGATAAGGCCGGCGAAGATCGCGGTCAGCGCCCCCCGGCTCGATAATTGACGCGCGGCGCGTGTCCCGGCGATACCGCCGGCGAGTCCCCCGGCGATGAAGACTGCGGCCAGCGGCCAGTCGATCAATCCCGACGCCGCATAGCTCAGCGCCGTGGTCAGCCCGAAGGCGGTGACCGCGACGAGGCTGGTGCCGACCGCGTTGAGGATCGGCATCTTCGTAGAGGCGATCAGCCCAGGCACGATCAGGAACCCGCCGCCGATACCGAAAAATCCCGAAAAGCCCCCGGTGCCGAGACCATAGCCGAGCACTTTCGGCGCATTATGGCGATTGCAGGCGGCCCCCTCAATGCCGGGATTGTCTCGCCCGCGCAGCATCAGCACGCCTACGACGAGCATCAGCAACGCGAAGAGGAAGAGCAGTTTCTGCCCGTCGATCGCCTTGCCGATGGTCGAGCCTGCGAGCGCGCCGACGATGCCGCTCCCCGCATAGAGAAAGCCGCAGCGCCATTTGACCGTCCCGGCGCGTGCATGCTGCGCGAGCCCCGAGGCCGCGTTGGCGGCAACCGCGAGCGCGCTCGTCCCGATCGCTACATGCGGGCTCGCGACCCCGACGAGATAGACCATCAGCGGCACTGCGAGAATCGAGCCGCCACCGCCGACAAGGCCGAGGGTGAAGCCGACGATGCCGCCCGACAGGCCGCCGAGCAGATATTGAAGCGTGTCGAGCGTCACGCCCCCGAACCGATCGGCGCCGGCGCCGCGAGCCACTCGCGGCCGCGCAGCATGCCGTGCCAGTAGACCGGCGGTAGAATCTTTTCCTTGAGCAGCCAGGAGATGCGCGACGGCCGCGTGCCCTCGATCATCCATTTGGGAAAGGTCGGGAGCAATTTCCCGCCATAGCCGAATTCGGCGAGGACGATCTTCCCTGCTTCGACCGTGAGTGGGCAGCTCCCATAACCGTCATAAGCTGCCACTGGCGGAGCGCCATCGAGCGCGGCGAGCGCGTTGAGCGCCACGACAGGCGCCTGTTTGCGCGCGGCGGCCGCGGTCTTGGCGTTGGTGGTTGCAGCGACATCCCCGAGCGCGAAGACATTGGCGTACACACTATGGCGGAGCGTCGCCTCGTCGACCGCGACGAAGCCGGAGGGCGCCGCGAGCGGGCTCGATGCGATAAATTCGGGGGCGACCTGCGGCGGGACGACATGGATCATGTCGAAGCGTTCCTCGACCCGGCGGACGGCGTCGCCGCGACGCTGCTCGAAGAGCGCGACTTTTGCCGGCCCGTCGATCGACACGAGACGCGATTCTAGCTGCAGATCGACGGCGTAGCGCGCGATATAGGCTTCGAGCGCAGGCACATAGGCAGCGACCCCGAACAGCGACGGCGTCGCCGTATGGAATTGCACCTCGGCCTGCCCGAGCAACCCGGCGCGCTCCCAGCGGTGGCACGAGAGATACATCGCCTTCTGCGGGGCGCCCGCGCATTTGATCGGCATCGGCGGCTGGGTGAACAGTGCACGGCCGCCGCGAAAACGGCGCACCAGACGGTCGGTATAGGGCGCAAGATCGTATCGATAGTTGGACGTTACGCCGTCCGCGCCGAGCGCTCCGGCGAGCCCTGGGATCGCGTCCCAGTCGAGCTTGAGCCCCGGACAGACGATGAGCGCGCGATAGCCGAGCACGCGCCCATCGGCGAGCGTCACCCGGTCGCTCGCGGGATCGAAGGATGCCGCCGCGCCGCGGACCCATTCGGCGCCTGCTGGGATCAGCCCCGCTTCGTCGCGCCGGGTTGCCTCGGCCGCAAAAATGCCGCCGCCGACCATCGTGAACCCGGGCTGGTAATAATGATCCGCGCATGGCTCGACGATCGCGATAGACACCCCGGGACGGCGGCGCAGAATGCTCGCTGCGGTCGCGATCCCCGCGCTGCCGCCACCGATCACGATGATATCATAATGCGCGACACTACCATCGGCGCCGCGCGCCGACGCCATACCGGCAAGCTGCTCGGAGCGCGCGCCTGAGCGGCAATAGGCCAGAACCGGCGCCGGGAGGTCGGCGAGCGCTCGGGCCATTGTGGCGACATCGCCTTCATCGATCCCGCCCGACATGACGGGAATATGCACGAAGCGAAGGCCGTGCGCCTCTGCAGCAGCGGCGATCGCCGCTGCCGTCGGCTGCCCTGCTTCCTCGCCATCGGGGCGATTGCAGACGATCGAGCGGAACCCCGACGCGGCGAGCGCGACGACATCGGCCGGGTCGATCTGCGGCGACACGCTGAGTGCTGGGGTCAGGCTCCTGATGGTCATTGTTTCTCCATTCGGGGAAAGGTGTCGGCGCTCACAGCCGATCGATCGGTATCTTGAGATAGGCGACGCCATTGTCCTCCGCGGGCGGCAAGCGCCCCGCCCGCATATTGACCTGTATCGAAGGCAGCAGCAGCCGAGGCATCGCGAGTTCGGTATCGCGCGCGCGGCGGCGAGCGACGAACTCGTCTTCGGAGATACCGTCGCGCGCGTGGACGTTTGCGGCACGCTGCTCGGCGACGGTCGTTTGCCAGCGGTGCTCCTGCCGCTCCGCGGTCAGATAGTCGTGGCACATGAAGAGCGGCGTATCGCCGGGGAGCTCAAGGATGCGGCGGAGCGACCGGAACAGAAAAACAGCATCGCCGCCCGGAAAATCAGCGCGCGCCGAGCCGTAATCGGGCATGAACATCGTGTCGCCGACGAACACCACATCGCCGATCACATAAGCAACACAAGCTGGCGTATGACCGGGAACATGGAGCACGGTAACTGGCAGTTCGCCAATTGCGAAACGGTCGCCATCGGACCAGAGACGATCGAAATCCGAGCCATCACGGCGAAATTCGGGTCCGGCGTTGAAGATGTCGCCGAATACAGCCTGAACGTCCCGGATATGCTCGCCGATCGCGATCGCGCCGCCGAGCCTTTCCTTGATCCAAGCTGCTGCCGAGAGATGATCGGCATGCGCGTGGGTCTCCAAAAGCCAGTCGATCGCGATGCCCTCGGCGCGGACATACTCCATGATCGCTTCGGCCGAGGCGGTCGAGGTACGCCCGGCAGCTGCGTCATAGTCTAGCACACTGTCGATCACCGCGCCGCGCTTCGTGCGCCGATCATGGACCAAATAGCTGATCGTCGAGGTCTCGGGATCGAAGAAGCCGCGCACCGCCGCCGTATCTTTCGCTATCGACAAAAGCTGATGCCGTGCAGCCGCGAGCGGGACATCCGCTGCTAAAGTCCATGCAGCCCGGTCCTCCTCCATGATCAGCGAATACTCCCTCCAGGAACAGCGGACGCGCGATTCTGAGCAAATGCATCCGCTCTCAATAGAAAGAGACGCAACGAAGCGAGTTTACCCCACTCCTATATTGCCCAACCGAGTCTGACACGGATGGAGCAAGGATCGCTCGCTTTGCGGCAGACCGCCGTAAGCGGCGCCGCGCGGGAATCAGTAAAAGCGAAGATTGTCGATTTCGCCCCATGAACTTGCGCCCGCCTCGCGCTGGACGACGACACCGACCTGCACGAGATCGTCGCCGCGCCAGGACGGCGCATCGCCGCGGCCGGGGCGCGTCGCCACGAGCGCGGAGAAGGGCACGCGCAGCTCGGACCAGCCTTCCTTCGCTTCGATCGGCGCGGTGAATTCGCCTGCGAGCGTGTTGACCACGAGGAGATAGCGGCCGGCGCCGCGCATATCGAGCCGGACGCCTGCGAACTTGCGCGCATCGACCGGACGGACCGAACCACGGCTCAAGGGCACGAGGATGCCGCCCTCGGGCTTGTCCTTGAGCGACATCTGCACCGCGAAGGCAAGCGCCGAGCCGTCGCCGCCCGCGTGGGTCACGCGGTTGGTGACCACCGAGGAACGCTCGACGCCGCCATCCATGTCGGTGAGGCGGAGCGTGTCGAGCGAGCTCCGTCCATCGGCGCGTTCGAAATCGTCGATCAGCGCCTCAGCGGGCAACGCCGGGAGCGTCGTGGCGAGGTTGCCCGCGGGCAGCTTCACCCCGGCGCCATGGACGAGCTTGCCGTCGACGAAAACACGGTCGATCTTCTCGACATCGCCGATCGCTTCCCACGGCTTGCCGTCGATGAGCACAAGATCGGCGCGCTTGCCCTTCTCGATCGTGCCGCGGTCGGCCGAAAGTCCGAGCGCGAGCGCGCTATTCGACGTGCCCGCGAGCAGCGCCGCCTTCGGCGTGAGGCCAGCCGCAACGAGCAATTCCATTTCCTGGAGCGTCGAGACGCCGTGCTTCGCACCGCCGATCCCCGCGTCGGTCCCGACCGCGATCGTGACGCCGGCCGCGTGGAGATTGCGGACATTCTCTTCGGCGAAGCCATATTTGCGAATGCGCAGGCGCGTCGCGGCGTCGTCCTTGCGCCCGGGGCCGATCTCGTCGGGCTTCAGCTGATAGATGGCGAGCGTCGGGGCGTAGAAGGTGCCCGCCTTCTTGATCCGGGCGATCGCGTCGGCATCGAGCACGCCGTCCTGGATGCTGTGCGCGATCACGTCGATGCCGGCGTCGGCGGCGAGCTTGCCGCGTTCGACGGTCACCGTATGAGTGAGCACGCGCTGGCCATGCTTGTGCGCCTCGTCGGCGAGTGCGGCGAGGGTCTCGACGTTCATCGAGGTTTCCTCGGGCAGCTGGCCGTAGCGCCAGCCGTCGGCGAAAGCCTTGATATAGTCGGGGCGATAGGGCTGGAGCGCCTGCACCTCGCGCCGCGCGCTCTCGGCGGTCGCGACCCATTTGGTGGTATTGGTGTCACCCCAGTCGGCGCCGTGGCCGCCCGGCGTGCTCATGCGCGCGACGAAGTTGACGTGCGGCGCGTAGATGTCGGCGAGCCAGGCGCGGCGCGGCGCGAAGGCTTCGGGCTGCTGGTGGAAGTCGTTCACGGTCGTCACGCCGCTCGAGAGGTAAGCGTTGGCGATTTGCGGCAGCGCGGCGGGCGAGCCCGACGGCGACCAGTGCGTATGGACGTCGATGAAGCCCGGGAGCAGCGCCTTGCCGTCGGCACGCACTATCTTCGCGCCCTTGGGAGCCTTGACGTCAGCTCCGACCGCATCGATCCGGCCACCCCGCACGACGACGGTGCCGCGATAGGGATCCTTGCCCGTGGCATCGAAGATCGTCGCGCCGGTGATCGCGACCAGCTCGCCGCCCGGTTCGGCGAGTACCGACTGGCTCGCCCAGCCAAGCCCGGCGGCGAGCGCCGTTCCCGCTACGATCATCTTCCGAAAACTGGCCACGCGCGTCTCCTCGATTGTCTGATTGTCGCCCTGCCCTGCTTTGACGCAGCGGCGGTAGATATCCCCACCAGCCTGTTCGGTCCGCGCCCGCCATGTCGCAACAATATGCGCTTGTCGACCGCATTGCTGCTGCGGAACCGCGCCGCACTTGCGTCTCTGCTTCCTGTACGCCCCGGCCGGGGCGAAGCCGGAACGGGACAGTCATGAACAGAGCTTTCGCCTTCATCCTCATCTTCGCCATGGTCGCCGGGATTGCGGCGGGCTGGTTCGTGAATTCGCATTACCCGGCCGCAAGAGCCGCCGAAATCGCCGACAATCTCTCGATCCTTACCGACCTCTTTCTGCGCCTCATCAAGATGATCATCGCGCCGCTCGTCTTCGCGACCCTCGTTGCTGGGATCGCGCATATGGAAGACGCCGCCGCGATCGGCCGCGTCGGCGCGAAGACGATGGGCTGGTTCATCGGGGCCTCGATCGTGTCGCTCTCGATCGGGCTCGTCATGGTCCACCTGCTCCAGCCGGGCGCGAGCCTCGCGCTCGACCTGCCGACAACCGGCGCTGAAGGCCTCGTCGCGACCGGCGACTTCTCGCTCAAGCAATTCGTCACCCACCTCATCCCGCAATCGATCGTCCAGGCGATGGCCGAGAACGAGATCCTCCAGATCGTCGTCTTCTCGGTCCTCGTCGGCTCGGCGGTGGCCGCCATCGACGACAAGGCTCCCGCCGTGCTCGCCCTCGTCGAGCAGGTCGCCGCGATCATGCTCAAGGTAACCGGCTTCGTGATGAAGACCGCCCCGGTCGCAATCTTCGCCGCGCTCGCCTCGACCGTCGCGACGCAGGGCCCCGGCGTCCTCGTGACCTATGCGGGCTTCGTCTCGGGCTTCTATCTCTCGCTCGGCGCGCTCTGGCTTGTGCTTTTCCTCGCCGCGCTCGCGATCATCGGCACGCGCGCCTTCGGACTGTTCCGCAGCATCCGCACTCCGGTGCTCCTCGCCTTTTCGACCGCCAGCTCGGAAGCCGCCTATCCGAAGACGATGGAGGAGCTCGAGAAGCAGGGCGTCAACCGGCGCATCGTCTCCTTTGTCCTGCCGCTGGGCTACAGCTTCAATCTCGACGGCTCGATGATGTATTGCACTTTCGCGGTGCTCTTCATCGCGCAGGCCTATGGCATTGACATGAGTATCGGCCAGCAGATCACGATGCTGCTCCTGCTCATGGTGACGTCGAAAGGCATGGCGGGCGTCCCGCGCGCCTCGCTCGTCGTGATCTCGGCCACGCTCGCCTATTTCAAGCTCCCCGAGGCCGGACTGCTCCTGATCCTCGCGGTCGACCATCTGCTCGACATGGGCCGCTCGGCGACCAACGTCGTCGGCAATTCGGTCGCCGCCGCCGTCATCGACCGCTGGGAAGGCCGTCGCATGGCGCGCGAAGCCGCCACCGGCGAGCCCGCACCCGCCGAACAACTGCCCTCTCTCACAGCCAAGGAGTGATCATGCCCAATATCGAAACCCGCCTCGCCAGTCTCGGGATCGAACTGCCCCAGGTCTGCCCGCCCGTCGCCAACTATGTGTCGTCGACCCGGTCGGGCAACATCGTCCAGATCTCGGGCCAGCTCTCAACCCATGCCAGTGGCGGGATCAAGGGCATTGTCGGCGCCGACTGCAGCCTTGCCGACGGCATCATCGCCGCGCGGCTCTGCGCGATCAACCTGATCGCCCAATTCAAGGCGGCCGCGGACGGCGATCTCGACCGCGTCGCGCGCGTGCTCCGGCTCGGCGGCTATGTCCAGGCGGGTCCCGAATTCTACGAGATCCCGACGGTGATGAACGGCTGCTCCGACCTTATCGTCGACGTGTTCGGCGACGTCGGCAAACATGCACGCTCTGCGATCGGCGTATACCGCCTGCCTTTCAACTTCGCGGTGGAGGTTGATGCGGTGATCGAACTGGTCTGAACGGAAGCAGGGGTTAGTAAGACGGAAAATTCGCTGTAGCGCAATGGGTTGTAATTTTGTGCGCCAATGTTGATGGGGATGTTTCGATAACTTGCGTCAAAGCAAGACGAGATGGAGGAAAAATCCACTCGCCGCACGGAGGATGACCCGCCAATCGGTTGAAAACAGGGGACATGGCATGACGAACAGCACATATTTTAGCTACCGGAAGCAAATTCTCGCCGCCGCATCGTTGATTGGAATGATCGTTGCGCAAAACGCGACGGCGCAGGAACAGGCTACGCGAACTGAAGCTGCGACCGAACCGCAAACGGCCCCGCGCGGTGAGGAAATCGTCGTCACTGGCAGCCGTATAGCAGGGACCAAGATTACCGAAGCCCTTCCGGTCACGGTCGTTGGCCAAGACGAGATAGCGGCCACGGCAGCCGTTTCGGGCGATGAGCTACTTCGCTCAATCCCTCAGATGAGCGACCAGTCGTTCAATAGCAGCAACGGCCAGACGAGCAGCAATTTCGCACGCGGAGACGTCGGTTCGATCGATCTGCGCGGACTCGGTGTCGGCAACACGCTCGTCTTGCTCAACGGACGCCGCCTCGTCCAACATCCGAGCAGCCAGGCGAGCACGTCACTCGCGCCGGTCATTACCTATAATAGTAACTCGATCCCGGTATTCGGCATCCAACGCTTGGAAGTACTGCGCGATGGCGCCGCGGCGCTATACGGCACCGACGCCGTTGCGGGCGTCGTCAACACGATTCTACGTGATAACGTCAACGGCGGCGGGGTATCGCTGCAATATGGCGGCGCCGAGGGAACGGGGCTACGCGAATTCAACGGCTCGGGTTACCTCGGCACCGACTTCGCCGAGAATCGCGGCAATATCTCGCTGCTGTTCAACTATACGAACCGCTCCGCACTGACCTCGCAGGACCAAGATTTCACTGCCACGGGGGATCACCGCTTCTTCGACGATTTTACCGGTACCGTCTTCGAGGGATCGAATAGCCTTGATGACACCAGCACGCTTTCGCAATGGGGCAACTTCACGACCGGCGGCATCCGCGTGCGCCGCGGAACGACCAACATCACAAGCGCCGGCGGCGTGTTTTCGATCCAGCCGACGGCGAACGGCGGCTGCTCGGCCGATCTTGGCGGCGGGATCTGTATCGACGACGCGACACGCGCCACGACCGGTGCCGACCGCAACACTCGTTGGGATTCGCAGAAGAATTTCCCCCAGTCGATCATTCCCCGGCTCGACCGGATCAATGTGTTCGCGAACGGCCACTACGACCTGACCGACAATCTGACACTTTTCGGCGAAGCTGGCTATTATTACGCCAAGACGCGAAGCATCCAGGATAGTGTTTTCTCGATCGGCTCAATCCAGATGACAGTTCCTGCATCCAACTATTGGAACCCCTTCGGCCCCGTTACCTTCGCCAATGGCATGGCGAACCCGAACCGCCTTGCAGGGATCGACGCGCCCGCCGCGGGCCTCCCGGTTACGATGACCAGCTATCGTTTCGTCGATCTCGGACCCACGGTGGTCGATGTCACCAACCGACAGTTTCGCGCTTTGCTCGGCCTGCGCGGCGAGGCGCTCGGCTTCAACTGGGAAACCGCTGCCCTTTATTCACAGGCGACGGTACGCGACGTCCAAGATGGGATCAGCGCCACTTTGCTCCAGCAGAATCTCGCGTTATCGACGCCTGATGCCTATAATCCCTTTAGCGGCGGCAATCCCGACGATCCTACCGGCCTACCGATTTCGGCCGGCAATCTCGCCGCGGGCGAGGATTTCCGGATCAAGACTGTCCGGCGCGGGAAATCGACCTTGGCGCAATGGGATCTCCGCGCTTCGAAAGCCGACCTGCTGACGCTTCCCGCTGGCGATGTCGGCATGGCCATCGGCGCCGAGTTGCGACGCGATTCCTATCTGGACGATCGCGACGAGCGAGTTGACGGGACGATGACCTGGACCGACAGCGTCACCGGCTTCGAACAGCCCAGCGACCTTTTTGGGGTGAGCCCAACCCCCGACACCAAGGGGTCGCGCACGGTCTTTGCAGCCTACGCCGAACTTGCGGTTCCGCTGATCGCGCCCGAAATGAATATACCATTGGTTCGCAGCTTCGAACTGCAACTGGCGGGACGGTACGAGCATTATTCCGACTTCGGCAGCATCGCCAAGCCGAAGATTGCCGGCGCATGGGACCTGTTCGATGGGTGGCGCATCCGCGGTTCGTGGGCGCAGGGCTTCCGCGCGCCTAATCTCGAACAAACCAAGGCCACCATCATCACGCGCGGCAACACGAGAAGAGATTATATCCGGTGCGAGGCTGATTTGCGCGCTGGACGAATAGCCACCTTCGACGATTGCTCGCAGAGTTTCGTGACCACCGGTCGACGGGCGGGCAACCCCGACCTCAAACCGGAAACCTCGACCACGTGGACGATCGGGACCGTACTTCAACCGCCCGCCTTCAATACGGGCCGGCTGCGGACGACCTTTACCCTTGACTATTGGCAGGTGAAGCAGAAGGGCATCGTCGGCGTGTTCGGCGAGGGCAATGCGCTGATCGCGGATTATCTGGCCCGCGTACAGGGGTCGAGCGACCCCACGGTTTTCCGTCTTGCGCCCACCGCGGACGACGTCGCTCTTTTCGCTGGCACCGGCATCGATCCGGTGGGCCGGGTGCAATATGTCGATGACCAATATCGTAACCTCGAACCGCAGACCGTTCGCGGCATCGATTTCGGACTCAATATCGGGCTGCGCGATACGGGCATCGGCGACTTCACGTTCGCCGCCAATGCCGCCTATCTGTTGAAATATTTCCGCGACGTTTCTCCCGACATCCAGATATTGCTCGACGCGCGGGCGGCCGGCGACATCAATATCGATACGGTCATCCCGGAGGGTGGCGATCAAATTCGTCGAGACCAATTCCCGAAATGGCGCGGTTCGGGCTCGCTTACCTGGAAGCTCGGACAGTTCACCGCAGGCGGCTTCGTGAATTATACGGGCAGCGTCATCGACAATGACATCTCCATCAACGGCGAGAATCTGCTGATAAAGGCTTACACCACCGCCAGCCTTTATGTGCAGTACGATCTCAAGGGTGGTTTCACCGACGGCACCCAACTCCGCGTCGGCGTCCGCAATATCACCAATGCGCAGCCGCCCATCGATTCGAGTTCCTTTGGATATATGGGTTCGCTCCATTCGCCGATCCCGCGCTACTGGTATGTCAACGTCCGCAAGACCTTCTGACGTCCCTGGACCGGCCGCTTCGCCGCAAGGCGAGGCGGCCGGAAAATTGCTTCCCTTCCTCTTTCGGACAAGGTGACACCAGCGTGGCCCGCTCTTTCATTGACCCAGCCCCTCAACCCTTCACCCACCGCCCTGGGCGCACTGCGCTGCTCGCCACCGCGCTCGCGCTCCTCGCTGGCTGCGCCGGCGACCCCTCCTCGGCGCGTCCCGCCAGCACGCCGCCGCCCGCGGAATCGGCGGCAGCGCCGGCGCCCGCACCGTTCGCGAGCACCTACCAACCGCGTCCCGCCGCCGACACGGCGATCGTCGGCGCCTCGATCCTGACCGGCACCGGCACCCGGATCGACGATGGCACGGTGCTGATGGCCGCCGGCAAGATCATCGCGGTCGGCGCCGATGTCGCCGTTCCCTCAGGCGTGCGCGTCATCGACGGGCGCAGCAAGTGGGTCACCCCCGGCATCATCGACGCCCATTCGCACCTCGGGGTCTTTCCGGCGCCCGGCGTCCAGGGCCATGCCGACGGCAACGAAAATATCGACCCCTATACCGCGCATGTCTGGGCCGAGCATTCGATCTGGCCGCAGGACCCGGTATTCACAAAGGCCCGCGCCGGCGGGGTCACCAGCCTGCTCATCCTGCCGGGTTCGGCCAACCTCTTCGGCGGCCGCGGCGTGAGCGTGAAGAATGTGCCCGCGGTGACCGTCCAGCAGATGAAATTCCCGGGCGCGCCCTACACGCTGAAAATGGCGTGCGGCGAGAATCCGAAAGGTCGCTACGGCAGCCGCGGCCGCGCCCCCGCCACGCGCATGGGCGAAGTCGCGGGCTTCCGCCGCGCCTGGATCGATGCCGCCGAATATAGCCGCAAGGTCGATATCTATGAAAAAAAGCGCGCGCGCGGCGAAGGCGGCGAGGCGCCCAAGCGCGACCTCGGGCTCGAAACGCTCGCAGGCGTGCTGAAGGGCGACATCCTCGTTCAGAACCATTGCTACCGCGCCGACGAAATGGCGGTGATGCTCGATGTCGGCCACGAGTTCGGCTACAAGACGCGCGCCTTCCACCATGCGGTCGAGGCTTACAAGATCGCCGACCTGCTCGTCGCCGACGATGTCTGCGTCGCGACCTGGGCGACGCGCTGGGGCTTCAAGATGGAAGCCTATGACGCGATCGAGGAAAATGCCGCGATCCTGAGCAAGGCGGGCGTCTGCGTTGCGATCCACTCGGACGAGCAGCGACTGATCCAGCGCCTCAACGTCGAAAGCGCGGTCGCGATCGCCGCCGGGCGCCGCGCGGGGATCGACATTCCGCAGGAGGAGGCGATCAAGTGGATCACCCTCAACCCCGCGAAGATCATGGGCATTGCCGACAAGACCGGCTCGCTCGAGCCGGGCAAGATGGCCGACGTCGTGCTGTGGAGCAAGAATCCGTTCAGCGTCTACGCCATCGCCGAGGAGGTCTTCATCGACGGCGCGCTCGTCCTCGACACGAGCGATCCCGCCACGCGCTACCGAAGCGATTTTGAAATCGGCCAACCGGTCGGGGAGGAATGAGATGCAACGACGGCTCCCAGTTTTCACAGGCATCGCCCTGGCCCTCGCTGCGACCGCCTCACCGGTCGCAGCGCAGACCTTCGCGATCACCAACGCGCATCTTCTGACCCCCGGCCCCGTCGGCGAGGTCCAGAATGGCACGGTCCTCGTGCGCGCTGGGCGCATCGCTGCCGCCGGCGCAAATGTCGCCGTCCCGTCAGGCGTGCGCACGATCGACGCCAAGGGCGCGACGGTCACTCCGGGGCTCATCGCGGTGAACACCGCGCTCGGCCTACTCGAGGTCAGCTCGGTCGACGGTTCGGTCGACAACAAGACGCATAATTCGGGGATCAGCGCCTCGTTCGACGTCCAGTACGGGCTTAACCCGGCGTCGACGCTCATACCTATCGCGCGGCTCGGCGGCGTCACCCATGCGGTCGTGATGCCCGACTATGACGACAGCGACAAGGAACGCGAACTGCCATTCGCGGGCAAGGCGGCGCTGATCTCGCTCGGCGAGGGCGCGGCTATCCTCCACCGGCCCGGGATCGGCATGATGCTCGAGCTTGGCGAGGATGGCGCCGCGCGCATCGGCGGCTCGCGCGCTGCCGAATTCGTGCAGCTTCGCCAGATTTTCGATCTCGCGCGTCAGGCGCCGCGCGACGAATATCCGTTCGAGCTCTCGCAGGCCGATGTCGCGGCGCTGAAACCCGTGCTCGCTGGCACGATGCCGCTGATCGTCGTCGTCCACCGCGCCGCCGACATCCAGCAGGTGCTGAAGCTGGCGCGCGACTACAAGCTCAAGATCATCCTGTCCGGCGCCGAGGAAGCCTGGCGCGTCGCCGACGAAATCGCGGCGGCGAAGGTCCCCGTGCTCATCAATCCGACCTCGAACATCCCCGCGAACTTCGACATGCTCGGTGCCTCGCTCCAGAACGCGTCGATCCTGAAGGCAGCGGGGGTCGAGATTGCGATCGGCGGCAACGACGCCGGCCACCGCGTCCGCGAGATGCGCTATAATGCCGGCCTCGCCGTATCGCGCGGGCTGCCCTATGCCGCAGGCATCGAGGCGCTCACGCTCGCACCCGCCCGCATCTTCGGCGTTGCCGACCAGATGGGTTCGATCGCACCCGGCAAGGCAGCCGACATCGTGATCTGGGACGGCGATCCGCTCGAGCCGCTCACCCAGCCGACCGCGATCTTCATCGCGGGCAAGGAACAGCCGCTGACGTCGCGCGCGACCGAACTCGGCAAGCGCTACGCGCGCTGACGCGCCGCGCCCGTACTGAAGGTCAGGACGGGCGCGCCGTGAGCGGCAGCGCGGTGGTGAACTTGATTTCTTCCATCGAGAAGGCCGAGCTTACATCGGTGAGCCGGATCGAACGGATGATGCGCCGATAGACCGCGTCATAGGCGGCCATGTTCTCGACCCTGAGCTTGAGCAGATAGTCGACGTCGCCGGTCATGCGGTAGAATTCGACGACCTCCGGAATATCGCGGATTGCCGAATTGAGCATCTCGAGCCAGGCTTCGCTATGCTCGGAAGCGCGCAGGCTCACGAAGACCGTAAGGTCGAGACCGAGCGCACTGGCGTCGAGGATCGTGACGCGCCGCGAGATCACTCCGCTTTCCTCGAGCCGCTTGATCCGCCGCCAGCAAGCATTCTGCGACATATTGGCCTTGGCGGCGACGGCCGCGACCGAGAGCGTCGCATCCTCCTGAAGAAATCCCAGAATCCGGACGTCGGCATCGTCGAGTGAAACGCGGGTCATGGTTTTCCTCCTTCAAACGTCTTGCGCGCCAACGAAGGAAGGCGCGGGTCGCGACGAGGCGTCATCCTCGCCGCCTCCATATCCATCGGCGGCCTCACTGACGGCATCCGACGCCGGCCCCATCCGTGCGATCGCCGTCGTCGCAGCGACATCCATGGTCACATTGCCAACCGTCCGCACGAGATCGGGGATCATCTCGACCGCGATCAGCAGGGCGAGCGGCTCGATCGGAATACCCATCGCGACGCAGATTGGCGCGATCGAGGTCAGAAAGCTCACTTGTCCAGGCAGACTCACCGACCCGATCGTCGTGATCGCTGCCACCGCGGCGCCCGCCGCGATCGTGGACGGCGCGAGCGATATGCCAAGCCAGTGCGCGACATAGATGGCGACTGCGAGGTTCATCGCCGGGCTCGTAACGCGGAAGATCGCGACCGCGACCGGCAGCGATACGCGCGACACCGAGCGGTCGATCCCGAGATCGGTCGATGCCTTCAGCATCGGCGGCAAGGAGGCGAGCGACGACTGGGTGCTGAGCGCGACCGCCTGCGCGGGTGCGACCGCCTTCGCGAAGGCGAGAAGACGCACGCGGCCACCGAATACCGCGACCGGATAGGCGAGCGCCCAGGCGGCAAGCCCGGCGCTCGACACGATCACGACATAATGGGCGAGCGCGCCGATCGCCGAGGTGCCGGCGCGCGCGCCAACCCCGAAGGCCAGCGCGAGCACGCCGATCGGCGCGAGCGCGAGCACCCAGCCGACGATGAGCAGCACCGCGCTCGCGATCGTGTCGAAGAAGGCGGTCACCGGCTCGCGCTGCACCGCGGGCAGCCGCGCCAGCGCGACCGCAAAGACCGCGGTGAAGAGGATGAGCGGAAGAAGCGCGTCGTTCGCGGCCGCGGCAAACGGATTGGTCGGTACGATCGAGCGGAGGAAGGCGGCAATCCCGACCGTTGGCGCCTCGACATGGGCCGATGTCGTAAGGCTCCCCGTGAGCGAGCGCGCGGCGTCGGCCGGCATCGGGAAGATACCGAGCAGCGCGGGAATGAGGAGCGCCGCCATCGCGGTCGAAATCCATAGCAGCGCAATGAACGTGACGACCGAGCGCATCGCGACGCGATCGCCGCGCGCGCTATCGACCGTCTTTGCGATCCCGGTGATCAGGAGCGAGACGACGAGCGGGATGATCGTCATTCTGAGTCCGTCGAGCCAGATACCGCCGATGCTGTCCGCAATCGTTACCGCATCGATGAGACCAGCGAGCCCGAGCCGCGTCCATCCCACGCCCAGCGCCAGTCCAGCGACCAGCGCCGACAAAATAAGCCAGGTTCTCGCCATGCGATCACTCCTCCTACCTCCGATGCGGGAGGCCCCTTTGCTTTGACGCGCTACGAACCGAACACCCCATCGCCCAAAGCGCGATTCCGCGAGGAAGTTTTGCGGTCCCTCGCCAAATGTTGCAGTTCCGAGGCGACTCCGGGGCAGATGATTCGACCGGACCGACGTTGTTCATGTAGGATTTCGATCATTTGATCGACCGAATACCGAACTATCAGTTCAAACATCCCAACATTCGCCAAATTCCTGCCAAAGTCGGTGATGAATTCACCCTAGCACTCATGTCATAAAATGTCGCCACAAGGGGACGCACGATGACATTCAGTGCCTATGGGGCCGAGTATGAGACTGAAAACGTCACGGCCGGCGATGGCTGGCAGACGTTCGAACTTATCGCTCCACCTCCGGAAAAGCCGCCGGCCACTCCCGCTTTGCCGTCCGACAACGCCGCGCCCGATCTTGTCGAAGCTTTCTGGCCGCACCTCCCGCTACTCAGGAAATATCTCCGCCGCCGCGTCCCGGTCGCCGACCTCGACGACATTCTCCAGGACGTTCTCCTCAGCATCATTCGCCGCGCCGACGCCGCCGCGGTCGCCCATCCCAAATGTTATCTCTTCCAGGCCGCGCAGGCCGCGCTCATCGATCGCCATCGCCGCCAGACGACGCGCCGCAGCGACTGCCATTGCCAGCTCGACGAACCTGACCATCCGGTCGACGAGATGTCGCCGCTGCGCATCCTGCTTGCCAAGGATGAGGTCCGCGCTGTCGAGACCATGCTCAGCCAGCTTCCCGAGCGGACGCAGGAAATCCTCGTCGCGATCCGTGTCGAAGGGTCGAGCCTGAAGAGCCTCGCGAACCGCTACAACATCTCGACGAGCGCCATCGAAAAACATGTGACCAAGGCCGCCAAGGCGCTCTCGGTCGTCCGCCGCAGCGATCTCGTCGCGGCACATCGCAACGGCGTGTCGCCGCAGCGGCAGAAACTCCTCTCCAATTCCATCTGAGAAAGAAAATATAGATGACGCTTTGCAGTATGGTTCACGAGCAGACGCGGCTCATCCACGGCGATACCCCGTGCGACGCGCTCCAGCGGACCCCCGGTCCGCCGATCCAGCGCGGCTCGACCGTTCTCCTGCCCAGCTGTGAGGCGCTCTACGACGGCGGCAAGGTCACCTACGGCCGCGTCGGCCTCTCGACCCAGCGCACGCTGCGCGATGCCCTGCGCGATCTCGAGAATGCCGATGAAGCCTTCATCTATCCCTCGGGCCTCACCGCGATCACCGGCACGCTGCTCGCGCTGCTCTCCGCCGGCGACGAAGTTCTCGCCTGCGACACCGTCTATAATCCGACCCGGCGTTTCCTTGCCGGCACGCTCGCGCGCTACGGCGTCACCGCGCGCTACTTCGATCCCGCCGACGATGCCGAAGCCATCCGCGCGATGATAACGCCGAAGACCCGTGTGATCTTTCTCGAATCCCCCGGTTCGCTGAGCTTCGAAATGCAGGACATCCCGGCGATCGCCGCAATGGCGAAGGAAGCCGGGATCATGACCGTGATCGACAATACCTGGTCGGCCGGCGTCCTCTTCAAGCCGCTCGATCACGGCGTCGACGTGAGCATCCAGTCGCTCACCAAATATGTCTGCGGCCATTCGGACGTGTTCATGGGGCTCGCCGCGGCGAAGGGCCATGCCGCCGAACTGCTCGCGGCGTCGAGCTATGAGACCGGCTGGGCGGTATCGCCCGACGACGCCTATATGGCGATCCGCGGTCTGCGGACACTCCATACCCGTCTCGCACAACATGGCGCCGCCGCGCTTCAGGTCGCCAAATGGCTCGAGGCGCAGCCCGAAGTCCATTCGGTGATGTGCCCCGCGCTGCCGAGCGATCCGGGTCATGCGATCTGGAAGCGCGATTTCACGGGCATCTGCGGCCTGATCGGCGCGGTGCTCCAGCCCGCGCCCGAAACGGCTGTCGCCGCGATGGTCGAGCAGCTCAAGCTTTTCGGTCTCGGTTTCAGCTGGGGCGGCTATGAGAGCCTCGCCATTCCCGTCGACCCGCAGCTCAAGGCCCGGACCCACAAGCTCAGCTATCCCGGCCCCTTGCTAAGATTGCACATCGGGCTCGAAAGGGTGGATGACCTCATCGCGGATTTGCGGCAAGGGCTCGACACCCTTTCGCAGGACACCGCAGCGCCACCGCGCAAGTTGAGGGCCGCAGGATAAGCGCCGAAACAAGCGGAAAACAAAAAAATCGCAGGTTCACCGGGGGAACGATTTTCCGTATTCAGGAGCAAGACCATGCAAAAATATACGAGACTGCTGGTGGGGGCGTCCTGCGTCGCCGCCGCCATCTCCATGCCTGCCTTCGCGCAGGATGCCCCGGCCGACGACGCCGGTGAAACGGCCTCCCAGTCCGAAATCATCGTCACCGGCACCCGCGGCCAAGCTCGTACCGTCATTTCGAGCCCGACCCCGATCGACGTGATCGGCGGCGAAGAGCTTGAAAAGCTCGGCGGCGGCATGCAGCTGCGCGACGCGCTGACGCAGCTCGTGCCGTCCTTCCAGTCGACGACCGTGGGCAGCTCGTCGTTCAACAGCCTGACGCGCCCCGCGGGCCTTCGCGGCCTTTCGGGCGTCCATGTCCTCGTGCTGGTCAACGGCAAGCGCCGTCACAACAGCTCGATCATCGACTTCAACTCGGGCGCGACGTCGCAGGGCGGCAACCCGGTCGATCTCGACCTCATTCCGTCGAGCGCAATCGAGCGTATCGAAGTGCTGCGCGACGGTGCCTCGGCACAATATGGCTCGGATGCGATCGCGGGTGTGATCAACGTCATCCTGAAGACCAATGACTCGGGCGGCAAGGCGACCCTCGAAGCCGGCCAGCGCTATGGTCGCGACGGCAGCGGCAGCGATGGCGAAACCATCTCAGGCAGCGTCTCGCACGGCTTCGCGCTCGGCGACGGCGGTTCGTTCACACTGTCGGTCGAAGGCAAGAAGGCCAATGCCGCCGTGCGCAACACCGACGTAACCGGGGCGCTTTATTTCCCGCTCGCCGGCGGTGTACCCGATCCGCGCGAACTCACCGCCAATCGCCGCACCTATCAAGGCGGCCTCCCCGACGTGAAGGACGTCAAGGTCGCGCAAACGCTCGTCCTGCCGCTCGGCAACGTCACCTTCTATTCGGATGGCACCTTCGGCTATCGCGACGCGCGCGTCGGCCAGGCCGGCCGCCGCCCGAACAGCAACCAGAACATCATCCAGATCTATCCCGACGGCTTCACGCCTTACTACACGCTGCAGGAAACCGACTTCCAGTTCACCGGCGGCCTTCGCGGCGAGACTGCGGGCTGGAACATCGATCTCAGCAGCACCTATGGCCGCAACTATGTCAAGAATGGCGCCGAAAATACGCTCAACGCGTCGCTCGGTCCGTCGAGCCCGACCGAGTTCAAGACCTTCAGCTCGGCGTTCGACCAGTGGACGAACAATCTCGACCTGACGCGTCGTATCGAGTTCGGCGGCGAGACGGCACTCCAGGTCTCGCTCGGCGCTGAATATCGTTACGAGAATTACGTCACCAAGCCGCTCGACGTCGACAGCTACCGGGCCGGGGGCTATTTCTATCCGACCGGCCCACTCGCCGGGCGCCCGGCACAGGTCGGCGCGCAGGGCGCGATCGTCGTCACCCCCGAGGATGCGGCGAACATCAATCGCAACATCTGGGCGGGCTATGTCGATCTCGCGCTCGACGTCAGCCCGCGTTTTCTGGTCACAGCGGCGGGCCGCTTCGAGCATTTCGACGACAGCTCGGGCAGCGTCTTCAGCGGCAAGGTGAGCGCACGCTATGAGCTGACCGACTGGCTCGCACTGCGAGGTGCGTTCAGCAACGGCTTCCGCGCCCCCTCGCTGGCGCAGCAGGACTTCGCGCAGACCTCGACGTCGATCAATCTTGTCGGCGGCGTCTATATCCCGGTGCTCACCAAGATCGTGAAGACCAACTCGGCGGTCGCGCAGGCGCTCGGTGCGCAGCCACTCAAGCCGGAGAAGTCGAAGAACTACAGCCTCGGCTTCACGCTGACGCCGGCGTCGGGTCTCTCGCTCTCGGTCGATGCCTATCAGATCGATCTCGACGACCGCATCACCCTCACCGGCCTGTTGTCGGGCACGGGGATCCGGAACATCCTGATCGCAAACGGCTTCTCGGGTGACCAGTCGGTGCGCTTCTTCACCAACGCCGTCGACACGCGCACGCGCGGCGTCGATGTCGTGGGCACCTATGCGTTCGACGTCGGCAGTGCCGGACGCCTGCGCACGAGCGTCGGCTTCAACTATAATGACACCGACATCAGGAAGATCGCAGCCAACCCGAGCGAACTCGCGGGCCTCGGCCTGACCCTGTTCGACCGGCGCACCCAGGGCTGGTTCACCTCGACTCCGAAGACCAAGCTGATCCTCGGCGCCAACTTCGAATCCGGTCCCTTCACGATTAACGTCAAGGAAACGCGCTACGACAAATTCAAGTCGCTCGATAATCTCGTCGGCGGCCTTCCCGTCAACGACCAGAGCTTCGGCGCCAAGTGGATCACCGATCTCGAGGTCTCCTACGGCGTGACCGAGAAGTTTCGGGTCGCCGCGGGCGCCTATAATATTTTCGACGTCTATCCCGACCGCACGACCGTCGCCAACACCATCGGGCTCGCCCCCTATGGCGCCGGACCGTTCGGTCAATATGGCGGCTATTATTATGGCCGGATTTCGCTCGATTTCTGATCCCCACCATCCTCAGGAGTCCGCATCATGCGCGATGAACTGATGCGGATCCTGTCCTGGGCCGTCCTGTCGACCGGCATTGCCGGCGGCGGGACGGCCGGGACGGCCGGTCCCGCCTTCACACCCGTCCAGACCGCCGATTTCGCCATTCCCGGCTCGCTCTCCAACAGCTGGGCAGATTTCGACCGCGATGGCGACCTCGACCTCGCCGTGTCGATCAAGACTGGCGAGATTCGCCTCTACCGCAACGATCGCGGAACCCTCACCAACATCGGTGCCGCCATGGGCCTTCCCGTCTCCGGCGCCGAGATGCGCGGTCTGTCATGGGGCGACTATGACGGCGATGGTTGGTTCGATCTCTATGCCGGCGCCACCAAGGCAACCGAAGCCAACCTTCTGTTCCGCAATGAGAGCGGCCGCCGCTTCGTCCGCCAAGACCTCACCCCCGTCGCTCCCGGCCGCTCGGCGCGCCAATCGAGCTGGGTCGATTTCGACAATGACGGCGACCTCGATCTCTTCGCCTCGAACCGCTCGGGTCCGAACGCGCTGTTCCGTCAGGACGCGGGCCGTTTCGTGCGCGTCGACGCCGAACAGGCAGGCGACGACGCGCGGCCGACCGTGGGTGCCTGCTGGTTCGATTACGACCGCGATGGCGATCTCGATCTCTTCCTTGCCAACCAGGCCGGCGCAACCGACGCGTTGTGGCGCAACGACGGCGGGCGCTTCGTCGACGTCGCTCCCGCGCTCGGTATGGACCGCCCCGGACGTCTGGCCGAAGATGGCAGCGTCGGCTGCGCGGTTGGCGACTTTGACAATGACGGCGAACTCGACTTGTTCGTCGCGAGCTACGGCGTCAACAGCCTCTACCGCAACAAGGGCGACGGCAACTTCGAGAATGTCGCGCCGCAGCTCGGTCTCGCGGAGGATAATCATGCCGTCGGCGCCGCTTGGGGCGATTTCGACAATGACGGCTGGCTCGATCTCTTCGTCGCCGCCTACACCGGCAAGTCGGGCGCGCAGCAGCCCGCGAACCGCCTCTACCGCAACCTCGGCGGCAAGGGCTTCGAAAACATCCTGCCCGCCGGCTCCGCGCTCGATGTCGCGGACCACGGCGTCCAGTGGATCGACTATGACCGCGACGGCGCGCTCGATCTCTCGGTGACACGCGGATACACCGCGACCGGCGGCCATTTCCTCTTCCATAACGATCTGGACAAGCAAACCGCCCGCCGCAGCCTTTCCGTGCGCGTACTCGACAAGGCCGGGCGCTTCACCCGCCTGGGCGCCGAGGTGCGGCTCTACGACGCCGTAGGCAAGATCATCGCGACGCGTCAGGTTTCGACCGGCGAGGGCTATAATTCGCAAGGAACGCAGCCGCTTCACTTCGGCCTCGCCTCCATGACACCGGTGACCGTCGAAGTCACTTTCATGGACGAGGCCGGTCGCAAGACACGGCGTCTCGAGCATGTCCGCCCGGAGCGCTATGCCGGGACCGAACTCATGATCCGTGAGCGGTAGCCCCGGCGGGCGATGCGGCTTTAATCCGGTTGCCCGAATGGGCTCCATGAACTGTGACCGCGTATGAACGGCCCTGCGCTGGCAAACGGTTTCGAAGGTCAGCACGGCCTGCTGGTTGGCGCAGCCTTACGCCTGCCTTTGAAGCGGCTCTGCTATCGTCGCCGACGATGCTCTCCTTGGCTTTGCGCACCAAGGCAAGGTTGTTGTCGATCAGAGAGGTCGCTCTACCTGACGCGGAGACGACATTCGCCGCGCCTAGCCTCGCCAGTGACGGCCCCGGTGATGATGATGCTGTCGCCTCTTCTGGTAGCGCCGTTCGTATCGATCGCGCCGCTCGTCCCGATGAGCATTGCCGCGATAACGGGAATCGTAGGAACGATAGCCCCGGTCGTGGTCATAAGTGGGGACGCTGTGCCGAGCGGGCCGGTAATCGCGGTCATGTCCGCGCGGAGCATCATGGCTGCCACTCCAGCCGCCACGATCACCATGATGTTGAGCCATTGCGGTGCCCGGTATCGCAAATGCGAGCAGCGCCGCCGCGAACTGCACGAATTTTCGCATGTCTGTCTCTCCTTTTTATGACCTGCAAACTCCCCCTTCGTCATTGAACGCACTGTGAATATCGCGCCCGAACACGAGCCGGTGGATCACTCGGGCCAGTGCTGCGGCAGGACGAGTTGCTGGCGCGGCTCGCTTACCCCGTCCAAGGGACACCCCGCTCCCGGCAGAAGAGCCAAGCGCGGGGCGCCGGCTCATTGCCCCATCGCCGCGACCACGGACTGAACCTTCGCCTCGACCTGTTCGGGGCTGGGCTGCACAAGCATCTCGCCATTGACGAAGAAGGTTGGGGTGCCGCGGACACCGACTGCTCGCGCGTCGGCGATGTCCTGCTCCATCCAGGCCATCGCATCGGCGGTCGGCATCGCGCGCGCCTTCGCGACGTTGAGGCCGGCCTTCTCGGCGGCAGCCCAGGCGCCGTCCATCTTGCCGTCATGCCAGTCGGGCTGCGCCTCGAGCAGCGCGGCCGTCACCGGCTCGAGCTTGCCCTGCACGCGCGCGGCTTCGAGGATCACGATCGCCTCGGCCGAGCCGGGATGAAGCGGCAGGTAGCGCATCACGAGACGCACATCCTTGGGATATTTGGCAACGATGCCCTTCACCGTCGGATAGAAGGCGCGGCAGGCCTCGCACGAGGGGTCGAAGAATTCGACGATGGTGACGGGCGCATTCTTGGGGCCGATAATTGGCGAGTGCGGACGAATGAGGCTGTCGACGGGCCCTGCCACGACCTTTTTCGTGGGTTCGCCCTCGGCGGTTCCGCTGTAGAGTATCGCGCCGCCGGTGAAGGCGAGGGCCGAGAAGACAAGCGTGGCAACGACACCGATACGTCTGTTCATGATTTCAGTCTCCTTTGGAAAGTCAGCAAGAGGGTGAGGATCGAAGCGAAGGCGGCGAGCGACAGCAGGGGCAGCGGCACCCCTCCGATCGCCATGCTCTCGCCCGAGCAGGACGGGCCGCCGGTGCAGGGGACGATCGGGGCCGGAATGACGCCGACGTAGAGCAGGCTATGATAGAGGGCGATGAGGCCGCCTCCCGCTGCCAGCGCCAGCCCGTAAGGCACAACGGCGCGGTCCGACTTGAAGGCGGCGATGCCGAGAATGATCGCAAGCGGGAACATGAAGGCGCGCTGAAACCAGCAGAGGTCGCACGGCGCCTGGCCCATGACCTCGCCGACAAAGAGAACGGCGAGGCTCGACAGGAGCGCAATCGCCCATGCCGCGCCGAGCGGCCGCCATTTATGAGGCGCGAGAAGCGGAAAGCTCGTTATCGCCGGCCACCTTTGAACTTGGGCTTCGGTCGGCGCGGCAGGGATTGCGGCTTGCTGTATTTGGACTTGAGATAGCTGAGCAGGATGCCGTCGATCGACGCGAGCATCCTTTGAAAGCTCGTCTTAATGCCGGGAAGCCGGAGCCAGGCAAAGGGTCCGCGGCAGCGATAGCGATGGAGGAATTTGGTACCTTCCGGCGTCCGGGTCAGGATATAGCTCTCCTCGAACTGGAGGATGAAGCTCGGCTTGACGTCGAGTATCAGCTCCTCCCCGGGACGCGCGGAAAGGACCGTCGCAGACACTTCGAGAAACTTGGGCTTGTGCGGATCCATGCGCATCGAATAGCGGATCGCGATCGGATCCTCGGCCAATCGCTCGATGCGGACATAGGGATTCCATATCCGGTGGTTCTCGAAGTCGCCGAGGACCGCCCATATCTGTTCCGGACTATAGGGGAGGTCATGCTCCCGCTCGAACTCCATCAGCTTAACTCCTCTATCGATCGGCGACCGGGCCTTGCGCCGCGCCGATGTCGGTGGCCCCCGCGGGCAAGGGATCGGCGTGCGCGCCGCCGGTCGTGAACCAGCGGCGCAGGCGCGGGGCCATCCGGCGTTCGAAGCCCGCCGCGAGACTGAAGGATGCCGGTACGATTAGCAGCGTCAGCATCGTCGACAGGATGAGCCCGCCGATCACGGTGACCGCCATCGGCGCGCGCCATGCGCCGTCGCCGGTGAGCGAGAGCGCGGTCGGGATCATGCCCGCGACCATCGCGACCGTGGTCATCAGGATCGGCTGCGCGCGCTTGTGTCCGGCGTCGACGATCGCTTCGTCGCGCGGCACGCCGGACGCCATTTCCTCGATCGCGAAGTCGACGAGCAGGATGCTGTTCTTGCCGACGATACCGAGCAGCATCAGCACGCCGATGAAGACGGGGAGCGACAGCGGATAGCCGGTCAAGAGCAGCGCGATCGCGCCGCCGAGCGGAGCGAGCAGGAGCGAGCCCATGTTGACGAAGGGCGGGATGATCTTGCGATAGAGCAAGATCAGCACAGCGAGCACGAGGAAGATGCCCGACACCACCGCGATCGCGAAGTTGCGCAGCATCTCGGCCTGCCACTTGGCGCTCCCGAGCACCAGCCGGGCGACCCCGGCGGGCAGCGTCTTGAGCGCCGGCAGCGCCTCGACCTTTTCCATCGCCTGACCGGTCACGAGACCTGGAGCAAGGTCGGCCCCGATGGTGAGTTGGCGCACCTGGTTGGTGCGATTGATCTGGGTCGGGCCGGCGCCGAAGCCGATCTCGGCCACGACCGACAGCGGCACCGTTCCCCCGTTCCGGGTCGGAACTGGCATATTGCGGAGCGTATCGAGCCGCTCGCGCGCGCTTTCCGCAAGCGCGACGCGGACGGGGATTTGCCGGTCGGACAGCGAGAATTTCGCGCTATTCTGGTCGATCTCGCCAAGCGTCGCGACGCGGATCGACTGGCTGAGAGCCTGGGTGGTGACGCCAAGCTGCGCGGCGAGCGCGAAGCGCGGGCGAATGACGATCTCGGGACGCTGAAGATTGCCCTCGACGCGCGGCGAGCGGATTTCCTTAACCTTGGCCATTTCGGCAAGCAGCCGGTTGCCGACATCTTCGAGCTTCTTCGGGTCGTCGCTGCCGAGCGTGATCGAGATGTCCCGGCTGCTCCCGCCACCGCCGCCATGCTGCGACTGGAAGTTGATGCGAGCATCGGGAACCGCAGCCAGCCGCGGCGCGCGATCCTTTTCGAACTCGGTGGAGGTGAGCTCGCGGTCCTTGCGCAATTTCAGATACACTGTCGCTGTGCCGACATCGATCCGCGACAAGGCGGACTCGACGAGCGAATCGCGCTTCATGAGATCGGTCACCTCGTCGGCCACCGCCTCGGTCTGTTCGAGCGTTGCCCCCGGTGCGAGCTGGATGGCGACGCGGCTCGTGTCGGAATCGATCGAAGGCTGGAAGGTCATCGGCAGCAACGAGAAGCTGAAGATGGTCGCGAAGAGCGCAAGTACCCCGATACCGACGACCCAGAGCCGGTGATCCTTGAGATAGGCGAGCCATTTCCAGCGACCGCCTCGGGCGCGGGCGGCGTCGGCGGCCCGGGTATCGAGGCTCCAGCGCAGGACGCGCATATAGGTGTCGATAAGTGGGCCTTCGCCATGCTTCTGCGGACCCTGCGCGGCAAGAAAATACGCCGCGAGCATCGGCGTGATCAGGCGCGCGACCGCGAGGCTCATCAGCACCGCCGCGACGACGGTCAGCCCGAAATTCTTGAAATATTGCCCGGCTACCCCCGGCATCAGCCCGACGGGCAAGAAGACCGCGACGATCGTCATGGTGGTCGCGAGCACCGCAAGGCCGATCTCATCGGCGGCGTCAATCGAAGCCTGATAAGCCGATTTGCCCATCCGCATGTGGCGCACGATATTCTCGATCTCGACGATCGCGTCGTCGACCAGCACGCCGGCAACGAGGCTGAGCGCGAGCAGCGTCATCATGTTGAGCGAGAAGCCCATCAGGTCCATGAAGAGGAAGGTCGGGACCGCCGAGAGCGGGATCGCGAGCGCCGAGATCAAGGTGGCGCGCCAGTCGCGCAGGAAGAGGAAGACGACGACGACCGCGAGAATCGCGCCCTCGACCATCGCGTTGATCGCCGAATGATATTGGCCCTTGGTATATTCGATATCGCTGAACAGCTCGGTGAATTTGACCTTGGGGTTTTCCTTCTCGAGCTTGCGCAGCTCCTCGACCGCCGCGTCATAGACGGTGACATCGGAGGCACCCTTCGCGCGCTCGAACCCGAAGGTCAGCACCTGCCGTCCGTCCTGCTTAGAGACTGAGCGCTGCTCGGCATAGAGATCCTTGACCTCAGCGATGTCCGCGAGGCGCACGGTGCGGTTGGTGCCGACCGAAATGAGGGTTTCGCCGAGCGCGTTTGCGCTGCTCGCATTGCCGAGGATGCGCACCGCCTGCTCCGATCCAGCGACCTCCATCCGGCCGCCCGCAGCGTTGACGTTGAGCTGGACGAGCTGGGTGTTCACCGCGGCGGCGGTGAGGCCATAGGCGCGCATGCGTTCGGGGTTGAGGATGACGCGGATTTCGCGGCTCACGCCGCCCCGTCGATACGCGTCGCCCATGCCGGGGACGGCGATCAGCCGCTTGGCGACGACATTATCGACATACCAGCTCAACTCTTCGAGCGTCATATCGGTGGCCGAAGCCGACCAATAGGCAAGCGTGTTGCCCGAGGTCGACAGGCGGATGACCTGCGGTTCGAGGATGCCGTTCGGGAGGTTGCTGCGGATCTGGGTGATCTTGTCGCGGATGTCGGTGACCGCGCGGTCGATCGGCGTCCCGATCGCGAACTGGACGAAGGTCTGCGACTGGCCCTCGGTGACGGTCGAGTTGAGCTCGTCGATCCCTTCGATCGTGCGCACCGCGGCCTCGACGCGCTGGGTGACCTGCGTTTCGAGTTCGGTGGGTGCGGCGCCCGGCTGCGCGATGATGACGATCGCCCCCGGAAAATCGATGTCGGGATCGCTCTGCACCCCCATCATGAGGAAGGAGACGATTCCCGCCACGGTCAGACCGAAGAACATGACGAGCGGCGGGATCGGATTCCGGATGGACCAGGCCGAGATATTCTTGAAGTTCATCCGCTCTCCCCTTTCCGGTCTCGCCTCGCCGCCGCGCCGGCCTCTCAGGCCGCGCTGCGGTCGCGATAGGCGAGCAGCCGCAGCGCGTTGGCGACCACGACCAATGTCGAGCCCTCATGCGCGGCCACCGCGGGGCCGATGCCCAGCCCGAGGATGGTTGCCGGCACGAGCACGACGACGACGCCGAGGCTCACCACGAGATTCTGGCGGATGATCCGCCGCGTCTGCCGGCTGAGCCCGATGGCGAAGGGCAGATGGGCAAGATCGTCGGCCATGAGCGCGACATCGGCGGTTTCTAGGGCGACGTCCGACCCCGCGGCGCCCATGGCTATGCCGACGGTTGCGATCGCCATCGCGGGCGCGTCATTGACCCCGTCGCCCACCATCGCGACCGGCTGCTCGGCCTTGAGATCGCGTATGGCGTCGACCTTCTGATCGGGCATCAGGTCGCCCCACGCCTCGTCGATCCCGACTTCGGCCGCGATCGATTCCGCTACTTTCTGATGATCGCCCGAGATCATGATCATCCGTCCGATACCGAGCTCGCGGAGCTTGGCGATCGCCGTGCGCGCCGCCTCGCGCGGCGTGTCCATCAAGCCGATCGCACCCAGGTCGCGGTCGCCCATACGGACCACCATCGTCGTGCGTCCCTGCTCGCGGAGGCCGGCAATCGCCGTCGCCACTTCGTCGCCGATCGGCGCGATGCCGTCGGCGCCGAACATCTCGGCTTTGCCGATCAGGACGGTTTCGCCCTCGACCTTGGCGGTGACGCCGCGCCCCGTGAGGCTGTTGAGATCGTCCGCAACCGGCACGCGCGCCGAGGTCAGCATGGCCTCGCCATCGCGCACGATCGCGGCGGCAAGCGGATGGTCGCTGAGCCGCTCGACCGCGACCGCGATGCGGAGCAACTCTTCCTTGGGCACAGCAGTGGAGGGCACGACATCGGTGATGCGCGGCTTGCCCTCGGTGAGCGTGCCCGTCTTGTCGAAGGCGAGCGCGGTCAGCGAGCCGAGATTCTCGAGCGGACCGCCCCCCTTGACGAGCACGCCACCCCGCGCGGCGCGCGCGACGCCCGACAGGACGGCGCTCGGCGTCGCAATCGCGAGCGCGCAGGGGCTTGCCGCGACGAGGACCGCCATGGCGCGGTAGAAGCTGTCGCGGAAAGACTCGTCGACGACGACCCAGGCGAAGAGCAGGACGAACACGAGCGCGAGCACGCTCGGCACGAAGATGCGCTCGAACTTGTCGGTGAAGCGCTGGGTCGGCGATTTCTGCGTCTCCGCCTCGCTCACCATTTTTACAACTTTCGCGAGCGTGGTATCGGCGGCGAGGCGCGTGACCGCGATCTCGATCGCGCCATGACCATTGATCGTGCCTGCAAACACGCGGTATTTTGCATCCAAGCCATCGGGTTTGGCCGCCGCCAAGGCCCGGTCCGCGACCGGCTCCTTGTCGACCGGCACGCTTTCGCCTGTGACGGGAGCCTGATTGACCGCGGTGCGGCCAACGGTCACGAAGCCGTCGGCCGGGAGCCGCTCGTTGGGCTTGACCACGACCGTATCGCCGATCTGCAGGAGTTCGACCGACACTTCGCGGGTGCTACCATCGGCGCTCTTCAAGATCGCGGTCTGCGGCGCGAGCTCCGCCAGCGCCTCGATCGCACGTTTTGCCCGGCCCATGGCATAATGCTCGAGTGCATGGCCAAGACTGAAGAGGAAGAGCAGCAACGCGCCTTCCGCCCAAGCACCCAGGGCCGCCGCGCCCGCCGCGGCAACGAGCATCAGCGTGTCGATCTCGAAGCGCTTGAGCTTCAGATTCTCGATCGCTTCGCGGACGGTGAACCAACCGCCGAAGCCATAAGCGGCAAGATAGAAGCTGAAACTTACCCATTCGCGAGCGACGTCGAACTTCTCGATGGTGAAACCGATGCCAAGAACGAGACCGCAGAGCAGAGCGAAAATCAACTCGGTGCGCTCGCCAAATATGCCCCCATGATCGTGACCATGATCATGGTCGTCGGAGCCTTTGTGGCCATGCTTGTGGTCGGACCCGTGGGCATGATCAGGGCCATGATCATGGCCATCATCACCATGCTCGTGGCCGGCTTGTGCCGGGACAGCCGCGGCGACGGCAGCCGATTTCCGGGTAACGCCCATATCCGAAAGCACCATTCTAATCGTTTCGATGGAGGTCTCCGAGCGCTGGAACTCGGCGCGCAGCGTCCCCGCCGCGCCGACTTCGGCCTCGATGACGCCCGGAATTTCGCGAAGCCGAAGCCCGACCGTCCGCGCGCGCCGCGTGTGGCCGACGCCTTCGAGATCGTCCCAGAAGAGATGCTGATATTGGCCGGTGAGCTCGGCGCCGGCGCTACGCGCCAGCTGCCGCACCCGTTCGAGCGGAAGGATATCCGGCCGATAATGAATGCAGAGCTGCGGTGGCGAGCCGTCGCTGGTGCGGATCACATGGACCTTGTCGACCCCCTCGCGTCCTTCGAGCTCACTCGTAAGGCGCGCGACGCAGCGGTCGGCAGTATCGGCGACCTCGGGGAGAAGAAGCGGAATATCGAGCCGCAGCTGATCACTCATGATGCAATCCTTTTTTCCATCTGATCCGGGAGGGTCAGGCAATGTCCGGCCCTCCCGGAAGGATGAGGTGCGGGAGTCTTGGTGGGACGCGACCCACTCCCGCACCTCCTTGACCGCCAGTGACCCTCGACCGGGTGGCGGGGGCAAGGAGCCAAGGGCTCCCGGCGGCCAAGATCTCATTGTCCCTCAAGCGCGCCGCCCGCGAGGCCGGGCGTATCGGGACTGAACCGTCGTGCGACGGAGTTGCTGTTCAAGCGCCGTGTTAGAGCGCTTGAGAAAAACGCTGCAAACCCGTCGAAGAACGGGGTATCCGAGCCACGAAAAGAGACCCGCGCATTCGATACGATGCGTAACCTCCACCCCCTGCCCAAGCTTTTCGAGCCGGTAGCTTTCCTCAATGACGAGCAGCCCGCGCGTACCTGTCCGCCACGAGAAACCGGTCAGCCAGTCGAGAGCGGTGATGCGCCCCTCGGAGGCAAATTCCGGACCCCGCTTGCCGCGCGGTGAATAGACATAGCCCAGTCGCTCGTCGTCGCCCGAGCGGTCGGTGAACCGCAGCGTCGGGTGCCAGTCGCCATATCGGTCGATATCGACGAGAAGACGCCAGACGCGACCGATCGGAACTGGCAAGCGGAGCGAGGTGCCTACCGAGAACATCGGAGACCTCCTCGCTCGCGCAAGCTGGTCCGCGACGCAGGCCGGGGGCCTGCGCCGCGGTGGAAACCGGCAAGTTGCCGGTCAGCTCTGAACATCGGGAGGCTCCGCAGCGGATTTGCCGCCGAGGATATCTACCGCTTCGAGGGTGATGAGCCCGATATCGGGTATCTCCCCCAGTTGCGCCGCGAAATCGCGGAGCCGCTGCTCTTCGTCGATGATCTCGATCACGACCGCCCGGTCATTCTCCAGCGCGTGGCGGCGATGGAGATGCGCCGAGCGACCGAAGCCGAGCACCGCCTCAAGGACAGTTACGCCCGCGAGCTTCTGCTGCCGCGCAAGTTCCGCGATGAATTCGAAGGCTCGCCGGTCGCCGAAGAATGCGGATTCGTCAGTGTAGATGCGCAAGAGCTTGGATGCTTTTGTCATGACATTATCTCCCTATTCCGTAGCCGGCTGGGTGGCCGGCTCCGCTTTCCGCTTGAGGAACTTCGGCTGCCAGTCGGCTCCGAGTACGACCTTGGCGATCGCGGGCAGGACGAGAAGCGTCAGGATGGTCGCCGCGATGAGGCCGCCGATGACGGTAGTCGCGAGCGGCTTCTGCACTTCGGCGCCGGTTCCGGTCGCGATCGCCATCGGCACGAAGCCGATCGCGGGCACGAAACCGGTCATGATCACCGCACGCATCTTCTCGGTCATACCCTCGCGGATTGCCTCCGTGAGCGGGACATCATTCTCGAGCCGCTCGCGGATCGCCGTCATGACGACGAGACCGTTGAGCACCGCGACGCCGGCAAGGCAGATGAAGCCCACCGCCGCAGACACCGAAAAGTTGATCCCGGTAAGCGCGAGGGTGAACACCCCGCCCGCGAGGCCCAGCGGCACCGCGAGGAACACGGCGGTCGCGCGTCCGAAGGTGCCGAGCGCCATGTAGAGCAGGATGAAAATGCCCGCGAAGCAGAGCGGAACCACGATGGAAAGCCGCTTCGATGCAGCCTGCAGGCTTTCGAACTGCCCGCCCCATTCGAGATAATAGCCCGCCGGGAGCTTCACATTGGCAATCTTCGCCTGCGCTTCCGTCACGAAGGACCCCGCATCGCGGCCTTCGAGGTTCACCTGCACGACGACGCGCCGCTTGCCATTCTCGCGGCTGATCTGGTTGAGTCCTTCGGTCAGCCGGATCTGCGCCACTTGCGCGAGCGGTATCTGCCCGCGATTGCCGCCTTCCGAAGGAAGGAGGACAGGAAGCGCGCGAATATCGTCGAGATTCACGCGCGTTGCGTCTGGAACGCGCACGGTGATGTCGAAGCGCCGGTCGCCCTCATAGAGCAGGCCCGATTCGCGCCCGCCGAGCGCTGCCGACACGGTGTCGGCGACTTCCTGGACCGACAGGCCGTACCTCGCAATCGCGTTGCGATCGAGCGTTACGTCGAGCATCGGAGCCCCGCCGACCTGGTCGGCCTTGACGCTGCCCGCTCCCGGAATGCCCTGGAGCACCTTCACCATCTCGTTCGCGGCGAGCGACATCTTGTCGAGGTCGTCGCCATAGAGCTTGATCGCGACGTCGCCGCGGACACCCGCAATCAGTTCGTTGAAGCGAAGCTCGATCGGCTGACTGACCTCGTAGAGCTGACCGAGCTGGCCGCCAGCGGCCTTCTCGATGCGCTCGACGACGTCGGCCTTGGAATCGACCCCGACGGGCCATTGGTCTTGCGGTTTCAGAATGATGAAACCGTCCGAGATGTTCGGCGGCATCGGATCAGTCGCGACCTCGGCTGTACCGGTCTTCGAGAACATCAGCTCGACCTCGGGCAATTTAGAGATGGCTGTCTCGACGTTGCGCTGCATCGCAAGCGACTGTTCGAGGCTGACCGACGGCACGCGCGTCGAGGCGAGCGCCATATTCTTCTCATCGAGCTGCGGAATGAATTCCGAGCCAAGCAGGCCGAACGCCGGGATGGCGAGGAGGAAGAAAGCAAAGCCGCCGGCGATGAAAGGCCAGGGCTTGGCAATCGCCTTGTCGAGCAGCGGCAGATAGCGCTCCTTCAAGTTGCGGATTGCCCAGACTTCCTTCTCGGCAACCTTGCCGCGGATCATCAGCGCGACAAGCGCCGGAACCAGCGTGATAGCGAGAATGAAGGCGGCAACGAGCGCGAGCATGATGGTGATGGCCATCGGCGAGAAGGTCTTGCCCTCGACGCCCGTGAACATCAGCAGCGGCGCGAAGGCGAGCAGGATTATCGCCTGCCCAAAGACGGTCGGTTTGATCATCTCCTGGCTGGCGCGCATCGTCTCCTCGAGACGTTCGCGAAGATTGAGCAAACGCCCTTCATGCTCTTGCCGGTGCGCCAATCTGGCGAGGCAGTTTTCGATGATGATAACCGCGCCGTCGACGATCAGACCGAAGTCGAGCGCGCCGAGACTCATCAGGTTACCGGGCACGCGGAACGCGTTCATGCCCATCGCCATCATCAGGAAGGAGAAGGGAATGACCAGCACCGCGATGATCGCCGCGCGCCAGTTGCCGAGCAGGAAGAAGAGCGCGGCCGCCACGAGCACCGCGCCTTCGGTGAGGTTCTTTTCGACCGTGCCGACCGTTGCATTGACCAGCTTAGCGCGGTCGAGCACCACCTTCACTTCGACGCCGGGCGGCAGGGTTTTAGACACCTGCGCAATCTTAGCCGAGACGTCTTCGGCGACAGTCCGGCTGTTCTGGCCGATCAGCATCAGCACGGTGCCGATCACCGCCTCTTTGCCGTTCATGCTGCCCGCACCGGTTCTGAGGTCGCCGCCGATTTTCACATTGGCGAGCTGTCCGACCGTGACGGGCACGCCGCCGCGCGTCGCGACGACGGCGTTGCGGATTTCATCGACCGAACGGACGCGCGCATCGACGCGCACGAGATAGGCCTCGCCCGCCCGGTTATAATAGTTGGCCCCGACCGCGAGATTGGCGCGTTCGAGTGCTTCGCCGAGCTCGCTGTAGGAAATGCCGTAGCTGGTGAGCCGCGTCGGATCGGGCTCGACCACGAAGGTCTTGGCATAGCCGCCGATCGAATCGACGCCGGCGACGCCGCCGACCGACTTGAGCTGCGGGCTCACGATCCAGTCCTGAACCGTGCGAAGATAGCCCGATTTGGCAATCTCGTCGGTGAGGATATCGCCCTCGGGGGTCAGATAGCTGCCGTCGGGTTGCCAGCCGGGTTGGCCGGCGACTTTCTTGGCGCCCTTCCCGTCAGGATATTTGTAGCCGACGGTATACATGACGACCTCGCCCAGCCCCGTTGTCACGGGGCCAATCTGCGGCTGAGCCCCGTCGGGAAGGTTCTCGCCCGCCTGGAGAAGCCGTTCGCCCACCTGCTGGCGCGCGAAATAGAGGTCGGTTTCATCGGTAAAGATCGCCGTCACCTGGCTGAATCCGTTGCGCGAGATCGAACGCGTCGTCTCGAGCCCCGGAATGCCGGCGAGTGAGATTTCGATCGGGTAGGTTACGAGCTTCTCGATTTCGACCGGCGAAAGACGCGGATCGATCGTATTGATCTGCACCTGCTTGTTGGTGATGTCGGGAACCGCGTCGATCGGCAGCTTGGTGAGCTGCCATACGCCGAGTCCCGCGATCACGAGGAAGAGAAAGAGTACCGCCCAGCGCGCGCGGACGGATAGCGCCATCAGTTTCGCGATCATGGTCTATTCCTCCTCGCCCGCGCCCTTGCCGAGTTCGGCCTTGAGCAGGAAGGCGTTCTCGGTCGCGACCATCTGTCCGGGCTTCAGCCCGGAGAGGATTTCGACGCGGCCCGCGCTGCGCTGGCCGACGGTGACCTGCTGCGCACGGAAGCCTTCTTTCGTGCGAATGAACACCACGTCGCGGCCTTCGAGCGTCTGGAGGGCTTCGTCAGTGATCACGATTCGGGCGGGGCCACCGGTTTCGGCGCCGCGGCTCGGAAGCAGACGTACCCGGACCGCAAGGCCCGGCTGCAAGGCGCCGGGCACGTCGAGCACGGCGGTTGCCGAGCGCGTGTCGCCGGACAGGCCAGGAGTCACAGCCCGCACGCGGGCATCGATCGTCCGGCCGTCGGGAAGTTCGATGATCGCACGATCTCCGGGCGAGAGCCGCTGTGCATCGGCCGGACCAACCGCGGCCTCGATCTGCACCTTGCTGGGATCGGCAACGCGGAACAGTTCGGTTTCAGGCTGGACAAAGGCGCCAAGGCTGGCGTTCTCGGCCGTAATCCGCCCCGAGATCGGACTTGCCACTATGACACTGCTGCCATCGCGCGTGACCTGCGCCGCGCTCGCAGCGGCGCGGGCGCGCTGCGCTTCCGCCGCGGCAGCCGCCGCCTCGGCCTGCGCTCGCTCATAATCGACGCGAGCGGACACTTTCTGATCGAGCAGCGTCTTCTCGCGGTGGAGGTTCTTCTGCGCCAGCGTCGAGCGCGCATCGGCTGCGACCCGCTCGGCCGCTATCTGTGCAGCGTCACGGCTCTGGACGATGGCGATCGTCTCTCCGGCGCGGACCGGATCACCGAGCCGCTTGAAAAGCCGGGTGACGGCACCGCCGGCCCGCGCGGTCACGATAGCCTCGCCGCTCGGTGCCGCAGTGACGGTCGCCTGCGAGATGATTTCGGAGCCGAGGCCGCCCGATGCGATCGTTTCGACGCCGATGTCGGCAGACTTGATCGCTTCGGGGCTGATGACGAGGTTGTTGGGAAGAGCTTCGCTCGCCGCTTCCGCACCGCCTTCAGCCGCCGGAGCCGGCGCCGGATCGGCGGTGCAACGTGCGACACCGAAACCGGTGACGGCCGCGAGAGCCATTGCGCCCGCGACGGTGCCGAGGAGGCGCTTGTCCTTGGTGATCATATTCTGTCTCCGCTGTTGATGCGGTTCGCGCGCCGACCGGCGGCGCACCCCTGTTGATTGAGAAGGATGGCGGGGCGGACGGCCCCGCTGATTGCTGGGACCGGCACGCTCATGGCTGGTGATCCGCGTCGCCCTCGGCCGCGGCCTGACGCGAGAGGATCGCACGCGCTTCGGCGCGGGCCTGCCGGGCCGCAATCAGCTCCGCCTGCGTCGCGGCATAGGCTTGCTGCGCGTCGATCAGTTCGACCAGCGTCGATTTGCCGGCGCGGTAGCTGAGCTCGGCGAGCCGGACGCCTTCGCGCGCCTGCTCGATCCCGCTGCCCTCGAGCGCCGCGAGGCGGGCCTCGGCGGCTTCGAGTTCGGCCTGCGCATTGGCAATCTCTGCCTCGGCGTTGACGACCGCATTTTCCCGCCGCGCGATGGCGGCAGCGACGTCGGACTTGGCCGCCGAGATGTTGCCGCGATTGCGATCGAAGATCGGCAGCGGCACCGAGACATTCGCAATGAGGGCACGATCGCCCGTGTCGCGAAGTTGCCGCACTCCGAAGCCAACAGACGGGTCGAGGCGACCGTCGGCGCGCTGCCCTCGGAGGCGAGCTTCGGCGATGAGGCGGTCGGTTTCGGCAAGCCGCACGTCGAGCGTGGCCAGCGAGTCCACCGATGCGGGCATCACCCACAGGTCGCCTTCGACCAGTTCGGCCGGCGCAACCGAGCTGCCGAGGAGCGCTGCCAGCGAACGGCGCGCTGTCCGTTCCTCGGCCTCGGCGGTGCGCAGTTCGGCGGTGGCCTGGACCAGCGCCGCATTGGCACGGAAGGCACGCAGCGGCGGCTCGTTACCCGTATCGACCATCGCCTGTGCGACGCGGACGAGTTCGCGGGCGCGCGCTTCATTCTCGCGCGCGAGCGCCAGACTGTCGCGGGCTGCGAGTGCCGTCGCGAACTGGTTGCGAACCTCGAGCGCGAGATCGGCTCGGACAATCTCGAGCCTATATTGCGCGGCGAGGAACTCGGCATCTGCTAGCGTCATGCGCGCACGGCGCCGGCCGCCGATGTCAAGACGCTGATTGACCGACACCGTCGATTCGAGGCCGTTTAGTCCCGAATAGGGGCCGGTGCCCGCGAAATTCTCGACGTCGACGTTAAGGATGGGGTTGAAGCGATAGCCCGCCTGACGCTGGCGACCGCGAGCAGCCTCCACTTCGGCTTCGGCGGCAACCACGCGCGGCGAGCGCGCGTCGGCCTCCTCCATCGCCTGCGCGAGGGACAATCGAGCGGGAAGCGGGCCGGCACGCACGGCCTGGCCTGCCGAAGAAGGCGGTCCCACCTGCTCCGTCGCTGCCGACTGGGCAGCGGCGGGCGCGGAATTTGCGCCTGCAACGAGCGCCACGAGACTCGCGGCGACAACTATGGATTTCATGAAAAAGAGACTCCTGACGTTTCCAGGGAGAAGCGCACGCGAAGGGCACGCGCAGACCTAGAGCGTCAGGCGATTGGAGGGCGAAAGGTCCCGATATAGGCGACGGGCGGCAAGGCGGCCGTCAGAATGCGCGCATGCGCTTCAGCGGCAGGGGTTTCGGTCGCTGCCGAAAGCGTTTCCGCCGGGACGCCCGAATGGTGGCCATGGCAACCATGAGCGGCGGCAGGCACCTGCTGCTTTTCGCCGGACGAGGAATTTTTCTTGTCGGACTCGGCGCTTTCGGTAGCCGGCGCACTCACGCAGCCGGCTTCGATCGCCGCGACAAAAAGGCTCGCCTCGGCCCGATCCTCGGTCGCATGCGCGAGCGATCCCGCAACCGTTCCGGATGCAAGGAGAAAGGTCAGCAAGAGGAGGATTATCCGTCGCATTGGAACCGGCCCCTAGCATCGAAATAGCGCGGTGAAAAGTAGAAGATTTTCAATCAACTTCGGCGGCACTCTTCTAACCCCCGAACGAGTGCTGTAATGTTATCTCATGATGGCAATCGAGCCATTTATCCGTCCTAGAAATACTTATTAGGACCTCTATAAGAACAGGATATCCGTCGAACAATCGGGCGTTAAGCACAATAGTTCTACGATTGTCTTGCAATCTTATTTCCGGACTTACGCTATTGCTTCTGTCCTCCTTTGTACCGGGCTGTGCCGGGGCGGAGGGATTCGTCTTGGACAGGGCGGTAAATCGGAAATCGCGCATCGAGGCGCCGAGCGGCAACATGAGAGCTTGACCCTGTATCTACTACAGGGTGCAAAAGCCTGCCCTGGACAAAAAGGGGGACCCAGCATGATCACGTCGACTGCCAAGCCGCTGACCCGGACCATCGTCGCGCCGCTCCTGCGCGACCAATATCGCCTTTTCCGCGAATCAAGCCGAACCGGCGATGAAGCCGCCGCGTGGCGGGCGCTGGAATGGGAACATATATTGAGCCAGCCCTATATGGGCGCGCATCTGGCCTCGCACTGGCACATGTTCCGCTATGCGATCGAACTCGGCGATAGCCGCGAAGCCGCCGGTCAGGTAGTGCGGTTCCTGCTCGTGCCGCTAGGCTCGCTGACCGGCCGGCTCCCGGCCGGTAACAACGGCCGCGCGCGAGTGAGCGCCTTCGATCCGATGCCGATGCCGGAGGGCCTGGCGGTACTGATCGAGGCGGCCCGGTCGGCGGCCGAACGCGACGCCTGAAAGGGCTGATCCGGTTTTGGACTTCCGGAACAAGCCATTCGCTGTTAGGGGCGCGACCATGGCCGCCGCTCCCCTTCGCCTGTTGCTTGTGTTCATCCTGCTGCTCAGCGGGCTTCACAATGCTGCGCCGGCGATGGCGGGCATGACGCACCATGCGACGGATTCGCATCTTTCGCACCATGTCGAGCCGGGCCATGCGTCGGACAAGGACACGCAAAAAGGTCAGCAGGACGCCGACCTCCACGGCAGTCACCATAATTGCCCGGTCGCATCCGATCAGGCCCTTTCGGGTCATGACGATCTGCCCTTTTTTTCCGGCGGCCTGCACTTCGCGCTGCCCGCGATGCGCCTCGCTTCGCGCGCCCTCGCGCCTCCCCTGAACCCTCCCCTCGCCTGAACGACGCCTGCCGCGCGGCCCTTCCCGGCCTGCGCTCAGTCGAACCGTTCAGGAGTGATCATTTATGCATATCCATATGCGCGCCGCCCTGTTGGCCGGGGCTGCGCTGCTGGCGGGGTCCGTGTGGGCCCAGCCGCTAACGCTCGACCAGGCGGTCGAGCGGGCCATCGCTGCATCGCCAGAGCTTAGAGCCGGCGAAGCGGGGGTCGACGCCGCGCGCGCCGGCCAACTGCAAGCTCGCGTCCGACCCAATCCGACCGTGTCGGTCGACATGGAAAATGGAGTCGGGACGGGCGGCTACGGCCTGTTCCGGCAATCGGAACTCACCGTCACCTATTCGCAGCCGCTCGAACGCGGCGGAAAGCGGGAGGCGCGGATGGCGCTTGCCGAACGCGGGGTCGTTCTCGCCGAGGCGCAGTGGCGGCTCGTCCGGCTCGATATCGCCCAGGAAGTGCAGCGCGCCTATATCGACGTCCAGATCGCCGAGCAGATGGTCTGGATCGCAGAGGATCGCGTCAAACTCGAAAAGGAGATGCGCACCGAAGCGATCCGGCGCATGCGCGGCTACAAGGATCCGCTCTTCGTCGAGACCCGCGCCGATGCCCGCATTCTCGAAGCCGAGCTGGCACTGAAGGAAGCCCAAGCCAAACGGCAGTCCGCAAGAGCATTGCTCGTATCCTTCTGGGGCGGCGCTCCCGACAGCCTCGTTATCGCCGAGGGTATCGAGAAGCCCGATCCGCGCGATCCGCCGCTGGCCGAAGCCGATGCCGCGGTGTTCGACGCCGCCGTCAATCGCGCCCGGGCACAGGTTGTCGTCGAGCAAAGCCGCGCGCACCAGGACTATACGGTGTCGGGCGGCACTCGCTTCCTTCGCGAGACCAATGATGTCGCCGTTCTCGGCGGAATCTCGATCCCGCTCGGACGCTTCGACCGCAACCAGGGCAATATCGCCCGGGCGCAGGCCGAACGGCGGCAGCTCGAATTCCAGTCCGAGGCGAGCCGCCTCGAACGACTGCGGCGCCTCGCGTCGCTGCGCGCCGATGCCGACGCCGCACGGGTGCGGGCCGAGGGCATCATGAACGACGTCTATCCCAAGGCGGTGAAGACGCTCGGTCAGGTGCGCGAAGGCTATGCCCGCGGCGGCTTCCTGTTCGCCGATGTGCAGGATGCCGCCGACGTCATCATCCAGATCCAGGGTCAGTGGGCCGAGGCCATGACGCGCTACCGCGATTTGCTCGCGGAAATCGATCGCCTGACCGGCCGCTTCGATGCGGCTCCCCTTGCGGAGAATATTCCATGAAGAAGTTTCCATTTCCCGCCGCTGCAGCGGCGCTGTTCCTTGCCGTCCCGCTCGCTGCCTGCGGCGGCGGAGCCGAAGGCGAAGACAAACATGCAGAAGGTGAGAGCCACGCCGAGGGCGAAGGCGAAGAAGACGCCGAGGGCCCGAATGGCGGCAAATTGCTCAAAAATGGCGATTTCGCTGTCGAAATCACGATTTTCGAGAATGGCACCGAGCCGCAGTTCCGAGTTTTTGCGACCCGGGACGGGAAGCCGGTCGATCCCAAGGAAGTCCAGCTCGCGATCACGCTCACGCGGCTTGGCGGCGACGTCGATCGCTTCACCTTCCGCCCGCAGGGCAAGTTCCTGGCAGGGCAAGGCGTCGTTACCGAACCGCACAGCTTCGATGTCGAAGTCGTCGCGGTGACTGGCGGCAAACGCCACGTCTGGAAATATGCCAACCCTGAGGGCCGCACGCGGATCGCGGCCGACGCCGCCAAGGCCGGCGGCATCGAGACCGCCGTCGTCGGACCGGCGACGGTCGGCGAGAGGCGCGAACTCTATGGCACTGTCCAATTGTCGCCAACGGCCCGTTCCGAAATTCGCGGTCAATTCCCCGGCCGCGTCGTCTCGGTCACAAAGGCGGTGGGCGACACGGTTCGCCGCGGCGAACTTCTCGCACGCATTGAATCGAGCGAAAGCCTCCAGGTCTATCCGGTGCATGCGACGGTCGGCGGGGTCGTTGCCGAGCGCAACGCCAACCCCGGCGATGTCACCGACGGGCGGGCGCTCTACGTCATCACCGATCCCGCGCAGACGACGGTCGTCTTCAACATCTTCCCCCGTGACCTCGCGATTATCCGTCCGGGCATGCGGGTGACGGTCGAGACGCAGGACGGCGCCGAGATCGCGACCGCGCCACTCGAGCAGTTCCTGCCCGACGGCAATGTCGAGGCGGGCACTGCGCTCATCCGCGCGACCATCCCCAACCGCTCGGGAACGCTGCGCCCCGGCATGGCCTTGCGCGGCCGCGTGATGGTCAACCCCGTCACCGTGCCGCTGGCCGTGCGTACCGAGGCGATCCAGCCCTTCCGCGACTTCAAGGTGGTCTATGCCAATTTCGGGCAGGACTATGAGGTCCGCATGCTGAAACTCGGCCGTTCGTCGCCCGAATGGACCGAGGTCCTGTCGGGCATCAAGCCCGGCACCGCCTATGTCACCAAGGGCAGTTTCCTCGTTCGCGCCGACATCGAAAAGTCCGGCGCGGGCCACGACCATTGATCGGGGAGCAGGATAATATGCTAGCCAGAACCATAGGCTTTTCGATCCGGCAACGATGGCTCGTCCTCGCGGTCGTCGCGCTCCTGTGCGCGATCGGCGCGTGGAGCGCGACCAAATTGCCCATCGACGCCGTTCCCGACATCACCAACGTCCAGGTCCAGATCAATACCAAGGCTGAAGGCTATTCGCCGCTCGAAGCCGAGCAGCGGATCACCTACCCGATTGAGACCGCGATCGCGGGCATCCCCAACCTCAACTATACCAGGTCGATCTCGCGCTACGGCCTGAGTCAGGTCACGGTCGTTTTCGAGGACGGGACCGACATCTATTTCGCGCGCCAGCAGGTCAACGAGCGGCTCCAGGCCGCAAAGGGGCAGCTGCCGCCCGGTATGGCGCCCGAAATGGGGCCGATTTCCACCGGCCTCGGCGAGATCTTCATGTTCTCGATCGAAGCCGAACCGGGCGCACGAAAGCCGGATGGCGCGCCCTACACGGCGGAAGACCTCCGAACGATGTCCGACTGGGTCATCCGGCCGCAGATGCGCACGATCCCGGGGGTCGCCGAGATCAACACGATCGGCGGCTATGCCCGCCAATATCATGTGACCCCCTATCCGGCCTCGCTCGCTTCGCTCAATCTCTCGCTCAACGATGTCGTCACCGCGCTGGAGGCCAATAATGCAAATCGCGGCGCCGGCTATGTCGAGCGCAGCGGCGAACAGATATTGATCCGGGTGCCGGGGCAGGCGAACAATGAGCGCGACCTGTCGCAGATCATCGTCGCCACCCGCGGCGGCGTTCCGATCCGGATCGCCGACGTCGCCGATGTCGCGATCGGTTCGGGCCTTCGCACGGGCGCGGCGACTGAGAATGGCAAGGAGGTCGTCCTCGCAACGGTCTCGATGCTGATCGGACAAAATCCGCGCGTGGTGGCGCAGGCCTCGGCCGAACGCCTCGTCGAAGCGTCGCGTGCTTTGCCGAAGGGTGTTGTCGCGAAGCCGCTCTATGATCGCACCGCGCTCGTCGAACGGACGATTTCGACGGTGCAGAAGAATCTCGCCGAGGGCGCGCTGCTCGTCATCGTGATCCTCTTCCTGCTGCTCGGCAATTTCCGGGCGGCGCTGATCACGGCGGCGGTTATTCCCGTTGCCATGCTGATGACGCTGACGGGCATGCTCCAGACGCGGACATCGGTGAACCTCATGAGCCTCGGCGCGCTCGACTTCGGCCTCATCGTCGACGGGGCCGTCATCATCGTCGAAAATTGTCTTCGCAGGCTTGGCGAGGCACAGCACAGGCTCGGACGGCTGCTCGATCGCGACGAACGCTTCGGCCTCGTTGCCTCGGCGAGCGCCGAAGTGATCAAGCCGAGCATCTTCGGCATCATCATCATCACCGCGGTCTATCTGCCGATCTTCGCGCTCGAAGGCGTCGAAGGAAAGACCTTCCACCCGATGGCGATCACGGTCGTCCTCGCGCTGACCGCTGCTCTTCTCCTGTCGCTCACCCTGGTTCCGGCCGCGGTGGCGCTCTTCGTTACCGGCAAGGTCGAGGAGAAGGAGAATTGGCTGATGCGCGGTCTCGGCAAGGGCTATCGTCCGATGCTCGACCGCGTCCTGAATTGGCCGAAGGCGGCGCTTTCGGGTGCGCTGCTGCTCGTCGCGCTCAGCGGCGTGGCGGCGACGAGTCTCGGGTCCGAGTTCATCCCGGACCTCGACGAAGGCGATATCGCGATGCACGCGATGCGCATTCCGGGAACGAGCCTGACCCAGTCGATCGCGATGCAGGAGGCGCTGGAGAAGAGGATCAGGCAGTTCCCCGAAGTCGAGCGGGTGTTCGCGAAGATCGGCACGCCCGAGGTCGCGACCGATCCGATGCCACCGTCGGTCGCCGACAATTTCATCATGCTCAAGGATCGGAAGGAGTGGCCCGAGCCCAGAAAGCCGCGCGACCAGCTCGTCGCCGAGCTCAACAAGGCGGTAAACGAAGTGCCGGGGAACAATTACGAGTTCACCCAGCCGGTGAAGATGCGGATGAATGAACTGATCGCCGGCGTTCGCGCCGACGTCGCGATCAAGCTGTTCGGCGACGATCTCGATCAACTGCTCGAATCGGGGCGGGCGATCGAGGAGGTGGCCGGCGGGATCGCGGGCGCGCAGGACGTGAAGCTCGAACAGGTCACCGGCCTGCCGATGCTTTCGGTCACGCCCGATCGCGACAAGCTTGCGCGCTATGGCGTGAGCATGGAGACGGTCCAGGATGCGGTTTCGACCGCGACTGGCGGGCGGCAGGCGGGCGAGCTCTTCGAGGGCGACCGGCGTTTCGACGTCGTCGTCCGGCTTCCCGAGGCCATTCGCACCGACCTCGCGTCGCTCGGCAATCTCCCCGTTGCGCTTCCGGCCGGCGGCTTCGTGCCGCTTTCGGAGCTTGCGGAGATATCGCTCGCGGCGGGGCCGAACCAGATCAGCCGCGAGAATGGCAAACGCCGCGCGGTGATCACGGCGAATGTCCGTGGTCGCGATCTCGGCTCGTTCATCGACGAACTGACCCAGAAGGTCGAAGCCGATGTCGTGCTGCCCGACGGTTATTATATAGAATATGGCGGGACGTTCGAGCAGCTCCAGTCGGCGACCGAGCGCCTCCAGATCGTGGTGCCGCTCGTTCTGCTGCTGATCTTCGGCCTCTTGTTCATGCTGTTCGGGTCGGTTCGCGATGCGGCCATCGTCTTCTCGGGCGTGCCGCTGGCGCTGACGGGAGGGGTCGCGGCGCTGGCGCTTCGCGACATTCCGCTCTCCATCTCGGCGGGCGTCGGGTTCATCGCACTCTCCGGGGTCGCGGTGCTCAACGGCGTGGTGATGCTATCCTTCATCAAGGATCTTCGCGAACGCGGAAAGGCGCTCGTCGATGCAATCCGCGAGGGCGCGCTGACCCGCCTCAGGCCGGTGATGATGACCGCGCTGGTTGCGTCGCTCGGCTTCGTACCGATGGCGCTCAATGTCGGGGCAGGATCCGAGGTGCAACGGCCGCTGGCGACCGTGGTCATCGGCGGGATCATCTCATCGACGATCCTGACGCTGCTCGTCCTGCCCGCGCTGTACCTCATGGTCCACAGTCGCAGCGCGAAGATCGAAGAAGAGGAAGTCGCCGGGCCGCGGCGTGAGCCCGGCCTTGCGACCTGAAGCCAGGCCCTCACGGTTTGCTGCAGCGCTTGGGCGCAAGCGGCCGGCCGCGAACAGGGGCGGAACCCTGAGGGGTTCCGCCTCCTTTTAGGGATGCTTGGTATGAGGAGTGTGAAATGATAGACAAGACAGGCAGCACCGACCGCGAAAAGCAGACCCTCCAGATCGTTCTTTTCCTGAACGCGGCGATCGCCATCGCCTTTCTCATAACCGGCGCGCTGGGAGATTCGAGCGCCCTCATCGCGAATGGCCTCGACAATTTATCGGACGCGGCGGTCTATGCCCTGAGCCTTGTCGCACTAAGCCATGGCATCAAATGGAAGACCCGCGCGGCTACAGCGTCGGGCGTTATGCTATTGATCTTCGCGGCCGGCGTCCTGTTCGATGTCGGGCGGCGCTACTTTCAGGGTAGCGAACCGATCGGCGCTACGATGATGATCATGTCGGCGGTCGCGGCGGTGGTGAACTATGCCTGCCTGAAGCTGCTTCAGCGCATTCAGAATCCCGACGTCAACCTTCGTGCGGCAACGACCTTCAGCTTCAACGACTTCGTTTCGAACGGCGGCATCCTGATCGCCGGCGTCCTCGTCTGGTGGCTCGGCACGAACTGGCCCGACTTGCTCGTCGGGTTCGCCACTGCGCTGATTGCCATCAAGGGCGGCATCGAAATTCTGCGCGATGCCCGAAAGGAGACTCGCGGCGCCGCAAGCGACGACCCCTGAATTTGAGAAATAACAAGGTGAAGACCGAATGATGAGTGCGAGGAAACCACCGCTAGACCGCGGACGGCAGCGTCGCCTCGATCGCCTCAATCACCCGGCAATCGGCTATGCGGCCGCCCTCACAGAGCTGGACGATCCGGGCGAGTTCTGCGCGAAGGCGCACCATGCGTTCCAGACGCTCGTCGACGTCGAGCAAATGTCGCGCCGCCAGAGCGCGAACCTCGGCGCAGTCCTGCTCGGGTCCTGCCGCGAGGGCTTTCAGTGAACGAATTTCGTCGATCGAAAATCCCAGCCCCCTCGCACTCCGGATAAACGCCAGGCGCCTGACATCCTCGGGACCATAGCTGCGACGTCCGGAGGCGGTGCGCGCCGCCGGTGGTAGAAGCCCGATGTCCTCGTAGAAGCGGATTGTATTGACCTTCGTACCCGTCCGGCTCGCCAGCGCTCCGATGGGAAGTCCTACCTCACGGCCCATATGCACCTCAGAAATGCCTTGCTTCTACAGCTACTGGAGAATGTAGGACAATGCGATGAGCGAAAGCAACGACAGTAACTGTGGCTGTACGGGCGATACCGTGCGTGCCGAGCGTGATCCCGCCTATCGACGGGCGCTCTGGATCGTGGTGATACTCAACCTCGGTTTCGGTGTGTGCGAAATCATCGGCGGCTTCATCGCCAACAGTCAGGCCCTCAAAGCGGATTCGCTCGACTTCATCGGCGACGGTTCGATCACTTTGGTGGGATTACTGGCGCTGGGATGGTCTGCTGCAAGCCGTGCACGGATCGCGCTAACCCAGGGACTGTTCCTCGGTGCGCTCGGGCTGGGAGTGATTGCCTTTGCCGTGGCGCGGGCCTTAAATGCCGAGCCACCCGAAGCCGAACTCATGGGCGTCATCGGCATAGTCGCCTTGGCCGTGAACGTGACCGCGGCGCTGGTTCTCTCGCGATTTCGGGACGGCGATGCCAATGTGCGGGCCATCTGGCTGTTCAGCCGAAACGATGCGATCGCGAATATCGCCGTCATCGTCGCGGCCATATTGGTCGGCTGGACGGGCAGCGCCTGGCCCGATCTTCTGGTGGCGGGCGTCATCGCCCTTCTCTTCCTGCATTCGGCCACGGAGATCGTGCGCAATGCACGCGCCGAGCTGCGCCCTTCGCAGGCATAGCAAAATGAGGGCATATTCCACGCTTCGGCGCGCTGCGGCAATCTTGCTTGCCATGCTGGTGCTGCTTCCGGCCGTGGCACGCGCCGACACGACGTCGGTGCAGACTACCTGGCGCCTGCTCGATTATGTCGCGGTGGACTATGGCGGTGCGGTACATGACGGCCGGGTCATCAGCCAGGCAGAATATGCCGAAATGCTCGAGTTCACCGATTCGGCCGCCGCGAATATTGCAGCGCTGCCACCCAAAGGCGCACGTGCGCAATTGGTGGCTGACGCGAAGCGGCTGAAGGCAGCCGTTGTCGCCAAGGAAAGCCCACGAGAAGTCGCACGGCAGGCCCGTTCGGTCGCAGCGGCGTTGCTCAACGCCTATCCGGTGCCACTTGCGCCGGCGCGCAGCCCAGATCTTGCGAGGGGCGCTACTCTCTATGGGCAGAATTGCGCATCGTGCCACGGCATGTCGGGCGATGGCCGCGGCCCCGATGCAGCCAGGCTCGATCCACCGCCGATCGCCTTTTCCGATGCTGCGCGCGCTCGCGAACGCAGCGTCTTCGGGCTTTACCAAGTGATCGAGCAAGGCCTCGACGGCACGGCAATGCAAAGTTTCGCCGACCTTCCTGCCGCCGATCGCTGGGCCCTCGCCTTCTACAGCGGCCGCTTCGCTTTCCGTGATACGACGCAGGGCGAGCGGATCTGGCAATCCGACGCTGGTGTGCGCCGCCTGGTGCCTGACATGCCTACGCTGACGGCAATGACGCCGGCGGCGCTCGGTGCGAAGATCGGACAACCGGAGGCCGACGCCGTGATGGCCTATCTCAGGGCTAATCCGCAGGCCGTCACGGGGTCGGGGGCTGGGTCGCTGGCGCTGGCGCGGGAACGGCTCGAGCAGAGCTTCGCTGCATATGCTGCGGGGAAGAGGCAGCAAGCCGGAGAACTTGCGTTGTCCGCTTATCTCGACGGGTTCGAACCCCTGGAACCGCTCCTCGCGTCGCGTGATGGCGCCCTGATGGCGCGGATCGAGACGGCGATGGGGGCAGTGCGCGCGGCCATCCAGAAGGGCGCGCCCGTCGCCGAGGTACGCCACGAGATTTCGGCGCTCGACACGCTCTTCACCGATGCCGAGCAGGTGCTCGCCCCCGAACAGGCGAGCAGCACGTCGGCCTTTGTCGGCGCCCTGACGATCTTGCTGCGTGAGGGCCTGGAGGCACTCCTCGTCGTCATCGCGATCGTCGCCTTCCTGCGAAAGGCCGAGCGCCCGGAGGCGCTGCGTTATGTGCATGCCGGCTGGGTTGCGGCCCTTGCCGCAGGGGGCCTGACTTGGGCGCTCGCGACCTATGCCATCGGAGTCAGCGGGGCGAGCCGCGAATTGACCGAGGGCTTCGGATCCTTGCTCGCGGCTGTCATTCTCCTGTCGGTCGGCATCTGGATGCACGGAAAGTCTCAGGCCGACCAATGGCAGCGCTATATTCACGCAAAGCTGAGCGCGGCGCTCTCGAAACGCTCGTCCTGGTTCCTGTTCGGGCTCGCCTTCCTGGCCGTCTATCGCGAGGTGTTCGAGACCATCCTGTTTTATGCGGCGCTGGCATCGCAGGGCAGTGGCGGGGCTGTCTTCGGCGGCTTCGTGACCGGCCTTGTCCTGCTGGCCGTCATCGCCTGGGCGATGCTCCGCTACAGTCAGCGGCTGCCAATCGGCAAATTCTTTTCGTATAGCTCTGCCCTCATGGCGGTGCTCGCCGCCGTACTGGCGGGCAAGGGAACGGCGGCGCTGCAGGAGGCAGGCATGCTCTCGGTAACGCCCGTGAGCGGCTGGCCTCGAGTAACGCTCCTGGGTATCTATCCGACGCTGCAGGTCATCCTCATGCAAGCCGCCGCGCTGGTCATCATAATCCTTGGCTTCTGGTATAATCGCCGGGCCATCGAAGCCGGGCGGCCTGCCAAAGCCGGCAATCAGTCTGCGTAGAATTGCGACACCCGACCGGTTGCCAACCCGCCCACATCCGCGTCATAGGCCGATTGTGGGCCTCGCCGAACCGACCCATCGCATATTCCCGATACAAATTGACAGACATGAACATATCGGATAATCCCGATGCATGCAAATTGATGCCGCCTTGTCCGCCCTCGCCGCTCTGGCGCATCCCACCCGCCTCGATGCCTTTCGCTTGATCGTCCAGAATGAGCCCGAAGGGCTATCGACGGGACAGCTCGTCGAAGCGTCGGGGCTCAATCAGAGTAGTTTTTCGACGCACCTCGCGGTTCTGGTGAAGGCGGGCTTGGTGATACCGGAAAAGCGCGGCCGGCAGATCATCCAACGAGCGGATATCGACGCACTTCGCGGCCTGATGCTCTTCCTCGCAAAAGACTGCTGCCAAGGACGCGCTGAACTGTGTGAGCCGCTGCTCGCCGAACTTGCCTGCTGCTGATCGGCCCATTCAGCGCTTGAGGGAGAAGTCGATGACCGACAAGATTTATAATGTGCTGTTCCTTTGTACCGGCAACAGCGCCCGCTCGATTCTAGCCGAAGCTCTGCTGAACCGCATGGGCCAGGGGCGGTTCCGTGCCTATAGCGCCGGGAGCTTTCCCAAAGACAAGGTCCATGCACAGACGCTCGCGCTTCTCGATGAGCTCGGGTTCGAGACCGAGGGTCTGCGCTCGAAAAGCTGGGACGAATTCTCGGGCCCGGACGCGCCCAAACTCGATTTCATCTTCACCGTCTGCGACAATGCCGCCGGCGAGACCTGTCCGGCCTGGCCCGGCAAGCCGATGACCGCGCACTGGGGGATCGAAGATCCCGCCGCGGTCGAAGGCCCGGGCCAGCGCGAAGCTTTCGAACGTGCGCTGCACTATCTCTCGAACCGGATTTCGCTCTTCCTCGCGCTCCCGCACGAAAGCATCGACGAGATGGCAATGGCGCGCAGGTTGAAGGAAATCGGCGGCATCGAGGGCGCGACTGGCGAGCGGGAGACAGGCGCATGACCGCCGACATCATTATCTATCACAATCCCGAGTGCGGGACGTCGCGCAACACGCTCGCGCTCATTCGCAACGCCGGCATCGAACCGCATGTCGTCGAATATCTGAAGACACCGCCGTCGCGAGCCCTGCTCGAGCGGCTGATCGAGCGCGCCGGTATCACGCCGCGCGAGCTCCTCCGCGAAAAAGGCACGCCCTATGCGGAACTCGGCCTAGGCAACCCCGATCTCACCGATGGCGCACTCATTGATGCAATGATGGCGCATCCGGTCCTCATCAATCGCCCGCTCGTCGTCACATCGCTCGGGGTGAAGCTCTGCCGCCCGTCCGAAGCGGTGCTCGACATCATCCCTGCCCGCCAGCTTGGCGCCTTCGCCAAGGAAGACGGTGAACAGGTGGTCGATGCCGGCGGCAACCGCGTCCATGCCTGAGGGGATCATCATGATTGCCGCAAAGCGTGAACGCCTGTCCTTCCTCGATCGCTATCTGACACTCTGGATCTTCCTTGCAATGGCGCTCGGCGTCCTCTTGGGATCGCTTTTCAAGGACCTCCCCGCTGCGATCGACGCGATGTCGATCGGAACGACGAATATCCCGATCGCCATCGGGCTCATTTTGATGATGTATCCGCCGCTTGCACGCGTGCGCTATGACGAGCTGCCGCGCGTGTTCGAAGACAAGCGCGTCCTAGCCATCTCGCTGATCCAGAACTGGATCATCGGGCCGGTGCTGATGTTCGCGCTCGCGGTCGTCTTCCTCGCGGACAAGCCTGAATATATGACTGGCCTGATCCTGATCGGTCTCGCGCGCTGCATCGCAATGGTGATCGTGTGGAACCAGCTCGCAAAGGGCGACAATCAATATGTCGCTGCGCTCGTCGCGTTCAATTCGATCTTTCAGATCCTCTTCTTCAGCGTCTATGCCTGGTTTTTCCTCACGGTCCTGCCGCCGCTCTTCGGCCTCGAAGGCAGCGTCATCGACGTCAGCTTCTGGACGATCGCCGAGGCGGTGCTCATCTATCTCGGCATCCCGTTTATGGCAGGATATCTCACCCGCAAATGGCTCGCCAGCGCCAAGGGCAACGACTGGTACGAGACGCACTTCCTGCCGAGGATCGCGCCGATCACCCTCGTCGCACTGCTCTTCACCATCGTCGCGATGTTCAGCCTCAAGGGCGGCGAGATCGTCACCATCCCCGGCGACGTCATCCGGATCGCGATCCCGCTGACCATCTATTTCGTCGTGCAGTTCCTCATCAGCTTCTGGATGGGCAAGCTGATCGAGGCTGATTATCCACGCACGACCGCGGTCGCCTTCACCGCCGCGGGCAATAATTTCGAGCTCGCGATCGCGGTCGCGATCGCCGCCTTCGGCCTCGCCTCGCCGGTCGCCTTCGCGGCGGTCATCGGCCCGCTTGTCGAAGTGCCGGTCCTCATCCTCCTCGTCAGCGTCGCATTCCGCCTCGGACGTCGCTGGTTCCCGGCGAGCGTTCCTTCACAAGTCTGAGTATCATGACAGAACAGACCCACAGCCGCCTGCGCGCGCTCTCCGACGCAGACCATTTTCCCGCATTGAGCCCCGAATATCTCCACGCACAGCCGGCGTTTGGTCTGGGGCCGCTCGATCCCGCGCCGCGCATCCTTCTTCTGTACGGATCGCTGCGCGAGCGCTCCTACTCGCGCCTCGTTGTCGAGGAAACGGCGCGTCTGCTCCAGCTTTTCGGCTGCGAGACCCGCATCTTCGATCCTTCCGACCTGCCACTGCCCGACCTCATCGCCGATGACGATCATCCCGCGGTCGAGGAACTACGCCAGCATTCGCTCTGGTCAGATGGCCAGGTCTGGTGCAGCCCCGAGCGCCACGGCCAGATCACCGGCATAATGAAAGCGCAGATCGATCACCTGCCGCTCGCCTATAGAGGTCTGCGTCCCACGCAGGGCCGCACTCTCGCCGTGATGCAGGTCTCGGCGGGATCGCAGTCGTTCAACAGCGTCAACACGCTGCGCATCCTCGGCCGCTGGATGCGGATGATCACCATCCCCAACCAGTCGAGCGTTGCCAAAGCTTATGCGGAGTTCGACGAGGCAGGCCGCATGCTGGCGTCGAGCTATTATGACCGGATTGTCGATGTTGCCGAGGAGCTGGTGCGGTTCACCGTGCTGACGCGCGGCCACGCCGACCAGCTTGTCGATCGCTATTCGGAGCGCAGGGATCGCAACGCCCCTATCCTGACACCCGCACAGCTGGCCAAATTGCCGGGGGCGTGATGTCTTGTGGCCGCGAACTGGTGCCGATCAGGATCGACGCCGCAGCTTGCCGAATTCGCGGTCACCGCTCATGAAGCGCTCGATCATCGGGGCAATCAGCCGCTCCGCCGGCAAAGGCTCGGGGAGCCCATTGGCCCTGGCATGGATGCGGGCATAGTCTGCAAGATCGCGCATAATGCCTCCCGACAGTTCAACCGTGACCTTGACCGGCCGATCCTCGGCGATGGGTCCGAGCCGCAGCTTGCTCATCGGGATTCGCCGCTGAAAAGCGGCTCCAGCACCAGGTCACGGGTCACGATGACCCGAAACGCGAAACCGGGGCGGATGGTGATGGTCGGCGGTATAGCGAGTTGCCGTTCGACGATCTGCCGGCCGGTCTGACCGATCGAATCCTGCGATCCCGACCGGATCGCACGAACGAGCCGATCGTCGTCGTCCGCTCCGAGCTCGGCGCCGACACCGAGCAGCGTCGATATGAGCGCAGCCTTGAACATATGGCCCCAATGATAGTCGGTGCGATCCGCCAGCCCCGCCATTCCGCCGGCATCCGCTCCGGGGAGCCGGCCAAGTGCGATCGAGCGACCGCCGGGAAAGGTCAGCCGATCCCACGCGAGCAGCACGCGATTCTGCCCCGCCACGATCTCGCTGTCATATTCTCCGACCAGGCGCGCGCCTTGGGGAATCAGGAGAATGCGTCCCGTCGGACTGTCATAGATATTCTGCGTCACCTGCGCTGTGATCTGGCCCGGAAGATCGGAACGGATGCCGGTGATCAGCGCCGCCGGAATGATATTCCCGGCCTGCACGACATAGGGCGAAGCGAGCGGGACGATGCGTTCGCCGCTGTCCGTCCGGCGCGGACCATCTGCCCTCAGAAAGGGACGAGCCGGGGCTTCTGCGCCCGGCGGAATGATCGCCTGTACCGCGGGCGGCGCAGGTTGTTCCGCGGTACTGGCCGAGGCGCTGCCTCCCCCGCTCGCCAGGAAAAGATTGCTGGAACGCGCCGCGTCGCTTTCCTGGATCCGGCGCTCACGCGCCTGATCCACCGCCCGCTGTCGTGGATCGGCCGGCGGTGGAACAGCCGCCATGGGCGGCGGCGTTACCATCTCACCTCCCCTCTGCGCCGAAACGATCGGCCGCCCGAGGTCACCGGGAAGCGGCGGCCCGAGTTTCGGAACCGCGCCATAATCCGCGGGCGCGCCCGTAATGACGTCCGAGCGGTTGGGGCGATCGGTTTCATAGACATTCTCGCGGGGGTCGGGTTCCGGCGTCCGCAGCGCCCAGAGCAGCGCCCCCGCGATCGCCAAGCCCGCCGTACCACCGATGATCGCGAGCGTGCGCCGTGAGAGGCGCATGACGGATGGCATTTCGCCCTCGAGCCGGAACCCGTCGGGACTGGGCGGCGCGACGGCGCGTTCCGCAGCCCCGGGTTCGGTGGCCAGCTCTGCCTTCTCCTCCCGTTCCGGCACGCTCATGACCGCCCCCGACGGCGCTTGTCGTCGCGCTCGATCCGTATCTTTTTCGCGCCACGCCCGCTGCCGAGCCGCAGTTCGGCGCGCTCGAACAGGCGGTCGACGATGAGGAACCGGCCTCGCACGCGGTAGTTGACGAGCTCCGCACCATCCTTGTCGCCGAGCACGAAGAGCGGGGGCATATCGCCCTCGGCAATGCCGTCGCCAAACTCGACGAACAATTGGCGACCGTCGTCGAAGATGCGCAGCGGGCGCCAGGGCACCTTGTCGCCGCTGATCCGATAACCAAAATTGAGCGCCGCAAAGTCGATGCCGCCCGCAACGGGAGCAGCGCGCTCCCGCTCGGTTTCGGCCGCTCGCAATGCGATCAGCTCATCGGCCGGGTAGGACCAGCTGACCGCCGCCATATAGGTCGCAGGCGTTGCACGCAGTTCGAGATGATAGGTGCGGCGGTTGGTGTTGATGACCAGGTTCGTCATGATGTCGGGGCGGGTCGGCTTGACGAGAATATGAACGCGCCGCGACACACCGGCGCCGCTCAGCGTGTCGCCGATGATCCAGCGGACCGTATCGCCGGCGGCGACTGGTCCGGGTCCGACGAGCTCTTCGCCTTCTTGGAGCGCGATGTCGGTGACCTGCCCCGGGGCTGTATAAATCTGGAACAGCGCGCCGTCGGCCCAGGCATATTTCTGGATCGCGTTGAGAAATGTAGCACGGTCCGGCTGGACGCGCGCCGCGTCATTGGCCCGGCCGACCTGCATCTTGACGTCGGAGGGCGCGGCAACCGCGGGAAATGCGAGCGCGGCTGCGGTCACAAGAAAGATAAAACGCGTCACTGGCTGAGCTCCTTCGACCAATTTACGGCGGTGACAAAAATTCCGAGCGGGTTGCGCCGCAAAGCATCGGGGGTGCGGGGCGGCTGAACCATCACGGTGACGATCGCCGACCAGCGCGACGTCTCGAGAAGGCTGCCGTCCTGATAGCGGCGCTCGGTCCAGGCGATACGAAAGCTGTCCTTGGAGGCCCGGATCACGCTCGACACATCGACCGCGACCTGTCGTTTGCCGATCTCCGCGAAGGGATCGTTCAGCCTCGCATATTCATTTAGCGCCTGCGCGCCGCTCGCCGTGGTGAAATCATAGGCGCTGAGCCAGTCCTTGCGCAGCACCACCGGGTCGGCCGGGATCGACCGGACATGCTCGATGAAGCGCGCGAGATGGAAGGCGATCTGCGGATCGGTCGGCGACCAGTCGGCGTCCGCGGGCGCGACGGCCCTTGCCTCGCCGAGCTTGTCGACCTCGACCACCCAGGGCGTGATCGTGCCGCGCAGCGACTGCCAGACCAGAGCCGAAGCGAGGCCGCCCGAGAGAAGCAGGGTGCCGAAAAAGGCGAGCCGCCAATTCTTCGCCTGGACGCGCGCCGAGCCGATGCGATCGTCCCAGACCTGCGTCGCGCGCTGATGCGGCGTGACCGGGACGGGCGAGATCCCATAATGATTGGAGGGCCTGCGGAAAATCATATCAATCCCTTTCGCTGATGTCAGGTGCGGAGCCAGCGCCGTGGCTATCGCCGCCCTTCAGGGTCTGCGCGCCGACCATCGCGCCCTGCGCGACCGCCTGCCGCTGCCGCATCGCGGTCGCCCACGCGGGCGGCGTGCCGGCAGCAGGTGCCGGCCCGGCCTTCGCCGCCTGACCCGCGCGGCCGGCCGCAAATTGCTCGCGGGTCCGCTCGGCGGCACGCCGAAGCGGGGACGCCGCAGCGCTCGCCGCCGAGCGCGCGACACTGGCGAGACCCGCACCGACCGCCTGCGCCCCGCTCTTCCCGGCCGCGCCTGCGGCGTAGGAGGCCGATGCGCTGCCCGCAGTGCGGGTAGCGCCAGCCGCAGCGCCGCGCGCAAAGGTGGCGGCGGCACCGGTGGCCAGCGTCGCACCCGCCGCGCCCGCGGCGAGCGTGGCGCCGGCGGCGACGGCCGTGCCGGCCGCAGCGCCTGCGCCGAGCTGGGGACCGCCCGCGACGATGCCATTGGCGATCGAAGGACCGAAGATACCGAGACCCAGCAATGTGAGCGCGCCAAGCGCGATCGCCATCACCTGCTCGATGTCGGGCTCGGCGCCAATCTGGGCACCCATGAAGCGATCGAAGAGAGTCGTGCCGATCCCGGTGATGACGGCGAGCACCAGCACCTTGATGCCGGAGGAGACGATATGGCCAAGGACGCGCTCCGCCATGAAGGCGGTGCGGCCGAAAAAGGCGAAAGGGATCAGAACGAAGCCCGCGAGCGTGACGAGCTTGAACTCGAGGATCGTCACGAAGACCTGCACCGCGAGGATGAAGAAGGCGAGGACGACGATCACCCAGGCGATGAGCAGGATCAATATCTGCACGAAGTTCGTGAAGAGCCCGATAGGCCCCAATAGGTCCTTGCTCGCATCGAGAAGCGGCTCCGCGGCATCGAGGCCCGTCGCCGCAACGACGCCCGGGCGCATGAAGTCGCCGATCGCCATGGCGCCGCCGCTTGCCTTCAGCCCGAGACCGGCAAAGCTTTCGAGCATGATTGTCGCAAGGCTCTGGAAATTACCGATGATGAACGCGAAGACGCCAATATAGAGCGTCTTCTTGACGAGGCGCTGAAGGACATCCTCGTCGGCGCCCCACGCCCAGAATAGCGCGGCGATCGTCACGTCGATGACGATGAGCGTCGTCGACAGGAACCCGACTTCGCCGCCGAGCAGCCCGAAGCCGCTGTCGATATAGGTCGAAAAGACCGACAGAAATTGGTCGATCACGCCCGTGTCGTTCATCGCTCGTTCCTCCGCTCACCGAAAAACCGGCGACGCTTCGCTTCCCATACCGCTTCGCAATCGGGGTCGGCCGTCGTGATGGTCCGGCAGCGGCGAAGCCCATCGTCCGGCGCCGGGTGTGCGTCCGCCCCGGAGACCTGGGGGGCGGACGCACGAGGCGCGGGCGGCAGGGTCACGGCGACGAGCGCGAGCGTCATGGCGATTCCGCCCAGCACTGCCGCGCCGGCGATCCTGGCCGCCCGGCCCATCTCAATTGCCTTTGCGGAAGCGGCGGAAGCGCTCGCGTCCTTCGGCTTCGGCAGCCGCCGCGCGGGCGGCATCGAGCATCTGCGCCCGCCCCTGCGCGGCGATCGCAGCGGCAAGATCGCCGAGTTGCTGCGACTGGAGCGCGAGCAGCTGATTGCCCGCCTGTGCCGCCTGGAGGGCGCCGGTCGCGGACTGGCTCGCGGTCACCAGCGTCGTAATCGAGCGGCGCGCATCGCCCATATTGCCGACGACGCCCGCCTGGACCTTCATCGCATCCTGGAAAGCACCGACGCTGTCGTTCCAGCGCGCTTCGGCATTGGCGACCATTTCCGCCTGCGTGCCCGTCAGCGCGCCGCCCTTGTAGCGCGCGTCGAACGCCTTCTGGATGTCGCCGACATCGAAAGCGACCCGCTGCGCTTCGCCGAGCAGGGCGCGGGTCCGGTCGACCTGACCTTGCAGCTCCTCGAGCGTCGAAACGGGCAGGCCCGACAGGTTGCGTGCCTCGTTCGCCAGCGACGTCGCCTGATTCTGCAGCTGCTTGATCTGATTGTTGATCTGTTCGAGCGTGCGCGCGGCGGTCAGGATGTTCTGGGCGTAGTTGCGGGGATCGTGGACGATCCCGCCCATCTGGGCCGCGGCCGGGGCGGACACGGCCGCAGCCGTGATGCCGAACCCGGTGACGAGCAGCGCGGCGGCACAATGGAAAATCGGCGTCTTCATGGTCATTCACTCCTTCAGGGTGGAAGATTCGAGATTGGCGAGGAGATCGGCCGCCCAGTCGAGGCGGCGCTCACGCAGCCAGGCGGCGGCAAAGCCATCACCGCCATGTTCGGCGACGAGTTCGCCGATGCGGATCTGGTCGGTCTTGGAAGACGCGGCGGTGAAGGCGAGCGCGATCTCGCCGAGGCCCAGTTCGAACAGCCGGTTTCCGCGGCGCGACTGGCAATAATAGTCTCGCTTCGGGGTAGACCGGCTCAATATCTCGATCTGCCGGTCGTTGAGGCCGAAGCGCTCATAGACCCGCGCGATCTGCGGCTCGGCGGCGCGCTCGTTGGGAAGGAATATCCGCGTCGGGCAGCTTTCGATGATCGCGGGAGCAATGCTCGAACTTTCGATGTCGGCCAGACTCTGCGTCGCGAAGATGACGCTCGCATTCTTCTTGCGCAGCGTTTTCAGCCATTCGCGCAGCTGCGCGGCGAAGGCGGGGCTGTCGAGGATAAGCCAGCCCTCGTCGATGATGATCAGGGTCGGCGAGCCATCGAGCCGCTGCCCGATGCGGTGAAAGAGATAGGCGAGCACGGCGGGGGCCGAGGCGGCGCCGACGAGCCCCTCGGTCTCGAGCGCCTGCACACGCGCGTCGCCGAGGCGTTCGACCTCCGCGTCGAGGAGGCGTCCCCAGGGTCCGCCGACCAGATAGGGCGCCAGCGCCTGTTTGAGCTCCTGCGATTGCAGCAGGACCGCGAGCCCGGTCAGCGTCCGCTCCGCGACCGGCGCGGTCGCCAGCGACGTCAGCGCCGACCAGAGATGCTCCTTCGCGGCCGGATCGACCGCCACGCCTTCGCCCGCGAGGAGCGCGGCCAGCCATTCGGCGGCCCACGCGCGTTCGCCCGCCTCGTCGATGCGCGCGAGCGGCTGCAGCGCGACGCCGCCGCCGTCATCCTGCAGGGCGCCGCCCAGATCCTGCCAGTCGCCGCCCATGGCGAGCGTCGCAGCGCGGATCGAGCCGCCGAAGTCGAAGGCGAAAATCTGGCTGCCCTCATAGCGCCGGAACTGCAGCGCCATCAGTGCGAGGAGCACCGACTTGCCGGCGCCCGTCGGGCCGACGACGAGGCTGTGGCCGACGTCGCCGACATGAAGAGTGAGGCGGAACGGAGTCGAGCCTTCGGTCTTGCCGTAGAGCAAGGGGGCATCACCGAAATGCTCGTCCCGTTCCGCCCCCGCCCACACCGCTGACAAGGGTATGAGGTGGGCGAGATTGAGCGTCGAAATGGGAGGCTGGCGGACATTGGCATAGACATGGCCGGGGAGGCTCCCAAGCCAGGCCTCGACCCCGTTCATGCCCTCGACGGTGCAGGTGAAGTCGCGGCCCTGGATGACCTTCTCGGCGAGCCGCAGCTTTTCGGCCGCGATGGCGGGATCCTTGTCCCAGACGGTGAGCGTCGCGGTCACATAGGCGATGCCTGCATGATCGGCGCCGAGTTCCTGCAATGCCATATCGGCGTCGGCAGCCTTGTTCGAGGCGTCCGAGTCCATGAGCACCGAGGCCTCGTTGGTCATCACTTCCTTGAGGATCGCGGCGACCGATTTGCGCTTGGCGAACCACTGCCGCCGGATTTTGGTCAGCAGCTTCGTCGCGTCGGTCTTGTCGAGCATGATCGCGCGCGTCGACCAGCGATAGGCGAAAGCGAGCCGGTTGAGCTCGTCGAGCAGGCCCGGCCAGGTCGCGGTCGGAAAGCCGGTGATCGTCAGCGTGCGGAGATGATGCTCGCCGAGCCGCGGCGTGAGCCCGCCGACGAGCGGCTGGTCGGTCAGCAGCGCGTCGAGGTAGACGGGTGTCTCGGGGACGCGGACGCGTTGCCGATTGGTCGAGACGCAGCTGTGGAGATAGGTGAGTGTCTCGCCGTCGCCCAGCCATTCGGCCTCGGGAACGAAGCCTTCGATCAGATGGAGGAGCCGCCCGCTGCGGTCGACAAAGCCTTTCAGCAGTTCTTTCGGATCGACGTCCGCCTCCGAGCGCCCCTCATAAAGCCAGGCTTCCGCACGCGCGACCTCTTCCGCGGGCGGCATCCAGAGCAGGGTCAGATAATAGAAGCTTTCGAAATGCGTGCCTTCCTCGCGGAACTGCTCGCGGCGCTCGACATCGACCAGCGCCGAGACGGCGTCGGGGAAATCCGAGACCGGATAGGATATCGCGGGAACACGCTGCGCCTCGACGAAGACCGCCCAGCCCGAGCCGAGCCGCCGCAGCGCATTGTTCAGCCGCGCGGTCACCGAGACGAGTTCGGCCGGGGTCGCGCTGTCGAGGTCGGGACCGCGAAAGCGCGCAGTGCGCTGGAAGGAGCCATCCTTGTTGAGGACGACGCCCTCGGCGACGAGCGCCACCCAGGGAAGATAGTCGGCGAGGGAAGCGGATTTGGTGCGATATTCGGCGAGGTTCATCATGGGCGCATCCAGACAGGAAATTTGAGGTGGCGGCGGGCGACGTCGACGAACTGCGGGTCGTGCCGCGCCGCCCAAACCGAAAGGGCATGGCCGATCGCCCAGAGGGCAAGGCCGGCGATCCAGAGCCGAAGGCCAAGCCCGATCGCGCCGGCGAGGGTGCCGTTGACGATCGCAAGGCTGCGCGGCGCGCCGCCGAGCAGGATCGGCTCGGCGAGCGCGCGGTGGACCGGCGCGAAGAAACCCGGAATGTCGGCCTCCTGTGCCATCAGACGAGCGCCCCGCCGCCGAAGGAGAAGAAGGAGAGGAAAAAGCTCGACGCCGCGAAGGCGATCGACAGGCCGAAGACGATCTGGACCAGCCGGCGGAATCCGCCCGAGGTATCGCCGAAGGCAAGGCTCAGGCCGGTGACGATGATGATGATCACCGCGACGATCTTGGCGACCGGACCCTCGATGCTCTCGAGGATCGACTGGAGCGGCGCTTCCCAGGGCATTGACGAGCCGCCCGCATGGGCCGGAACAGCGGCGATCATCGCGACGACGATCGCGGTCGAAGTGAGCATGGCGCGTCGGGCGCCATGCCGGGCGGCACGGATCATGAGCTTTCTCCTTCTTGTTGGTGCGGGACAAGGCGATATGCGCCGGTGGCGGGATCGAGCCCTTCGACCCGCGCCAGTTCGGACAGGCGCCGGCCGGTCCCGTCGCGGACGAGGACGGCAACAAGGTCGATGGTTTCGGCAAGCAGCGCGCGCGGCGCGGTGACGACCGCCTCCTGGATGAGTTGCTCCATGCGGCGGAGCGCCCCGAGCGCGCTTCCGGCGTGGATCGTACCGATCCCGCCCGGATGCCCCGTCCCCCAGGCCTTCAGCAGATCGAGCGCTTCGGGGCCGCGCACCTCGCCGATCGGAATGCGATCGGGCCGGAGGCGGAGTGACGAGCGCACGAGGTCGGTGAGCGATGCAATCCCGTCCTTGGTGCGCATGGCGACGACATTGCGCGCGGCGCACTGCAACTCGCGAATATCCTCGATGAGGATGATCCGGTCATCGGTGCCGGCGATCTCGGCGAGCAGCGCGTTGGCGAGCGTCGTCTTGCCGGTTCCGGTGCCGCCGGCGACGAGAATGTTCATCCGCCCGGCGACCGCATGCCGCAGCGCGGCGGCGGCAGCCGGCGCCATGATGCGCGCGTCCACATAGTCGTCGAGTGTGAAAACGGCGGCCGCCGGCTTGCGGATGGCAAAGGCCGGAGCGATCACCACGGGCGGCAGCAATCCCTCGAACCGCTCGCCGCCGCCGGGCAGTTCGGCCGATACGCGCGGACTTCCGGGATGAACTTCGGCGCCGACATGATGCGCGACGAGGCGGATGATGCGTTCGCCATCGGCGGTGCTCAGCCAGGTGCCGCTATCCGCGATGCCCTCGCCGAGCCGGTCGACCCAGAGGCGGCCGTCCGGATTGAGCATGATCTCGACGACTTGCGGGTCGGCAAGCCAACCGGCGATCGCCGCTCCGAATGCGGTCTGCAACATGCGCGCGCTGCGATTTCGCGCTTCGAGCCGGATCGGTTCTGCTGCCATGGGAGGACCCCGTTTCGCGGCGCCGGACCGGAGTGTCCGTGCGACGGGGCCGAGTAAGAGACGCAGGGATTGCCCCAATTCAACAAGCTTTTGAGCGCGTCGCAGCGTGGCGTTGAAAGACAGGCTATGGCGTAGGCGCCGTCATCGCGAACGAGCGGCCGCGCCCCCGCGAATCACCCCCGGGGCTTGTGCCGGAGGCAATTTTGACAAGAGTGTGAACATGAGTGATTCGAGGTCGCACACATTTGAGGACGCCGAACGCTGGGCGCGCCTCACCGACAAGCAGCGGGCCTGTCTCGATCTCCTGATCGAGCGACAGACCTCGAAGCAGATCGCGCGGCAGCTCGGAATCGCCAAGCCCACGGTCGATCTCCGGCTGACCAAGGCGCGCGACATATTGGGGACGGCGAACCGCGACGAGACCGCGATCGTCTATGCCCGTCTCAAACAGACCTATGACCGGATCACATGCGATCCGATCGACCTTCCGCCGCCACCCACGCTCGTGCCATCCCACTTCCCGGACGGAGGCCCGGCCGACGCGATGGCGCTGAACGACAGTGTCCTGGCGGCGGACGGGCCGATGGAGGCCAGCCCGCCGTTCAGGGATTTCTGGAGGCATGACCATGCCCGGACAAGGCGAGCGCTGATCATGGCGGCCATGCTGGTCGCACTGGTCCTGCTCATCTTATCGGGGCTCGCCATCGCCCAGGCGCTGACGACGCTGATCTCCGGCTGATCCCTTTCACTTGTGCCCAAGCAATCGCCGGATCGCCCCGCTTTCCGGAAAAGGAGAAGTCATGTCCAAGGAAATCAGTTTTGCAGCAGCTCGTCTCGAGCGCGACGTCGCGGCTGCGGAAGGCAGGGTCGACGATGCCCTCATCGCGGTATCCTCGCTGACGACAAGTGTCGTGACCGCACGCCGCGATATCATCGGCGTGCCGGCCACCAGCGGCCATGCGACGATCCGGCGGCTCGCTAAGGCGCAGATGGCGCTGGTCGATGTGAGCGGCGACATTCTTCGCGTCCATGGCGATCTCGTGCAAATCGGACGCGAGACGGCGGGCTATGACCTCCATGAATGCCCGGCGATCGCCGGTGCGGTTTCCGAGCATCTTCCGGCGGCCGCCTGACTCCGATTGACCCGGAGCAGCCAGCATGAAAGGTTCGGGCGATGCGCATGGCATTTTTCCTCGCTTTCTTGCTGGTTGCTCTTGGCTATGCGGCCTGGCGCGGGGGCGGACCCGAACGCGCGATGGCCGCGATCGCGCTGACCATGGTGGGAGCGGACAAGATGCTCCACGCTTTCGTACCGGTCGAATTCGCATCGCTGGACACGGGGCATCTCGCGATCGACCTGTTTGGTGCGACCGCAACCACCCTGCTCGCGCTTTTTGCGCATCGCTTCTGGCCCATGTGCGTCGCGGTGCTCCATATACTCCCGCTCCTCGCGCACACGAGCCGGTTCCTCGATGTGGAGATACATCCAGCGGCTTATCTGACGATGCAGGTCGCGACCTCGTGGCTGGTTCCGCCGATCCTCATCCTCGCAACCTGGCGGCACCAGCGACGCCTGGCGCGCGGCGACAGCGAGCCGTCCTGGTACATCTCGTCGCGTCGATCGATCCCGAGAACAGCCAATCGATAGCCGAAACGCTACTTGCCGAGTTTCATAGTCTCGATCGCATCTGGTCGCGGTCACCCGAGGCGCTGGCGCGAATTCTGGGCAAGCAGAGTCCGGTCATAGGCCTTCTGCTTGCCGCGCGCGAGGCCGGCCTCGAAGCCATACGCGCCGAATTGCTCGGTCGCGTTATCGAACCCTCCAGCCCGAAATTGATCGAATATCTCAAGACCTCGATGGGCGCGCTGCCCGAGGAAATTCTTCGCGTGCTGTTTCTGGACGCGTCGCGCCGGCTCGTCGCCGACGAGCAAATGCAGCATGGCTCGGTTCGGCAGCTGGCACTTTATCCCCGCACGATTTTTCGGCGCGCGCTCGAACTGGACGCGGCGGCTATCTTGCTGGTCCATAATCATCCAAGCGGTGACCCGACCCCGAGCGACAGCGACATTCGCGTCACCGAACTCCTGCGCGACATCGGCCGGGCGCTCGACGTCGAACTCATCGACCATATTATCGTCACCCAGCGCGAACACCATAGGCTGGCCGCCGGCAAAACTCCTCCGAGGGGAAGACCGGGACCGCCGTTGACCCTCGGGGACGGACATCGCGACCGCATCGAGACAGAGAAGGGAGTTACCGACCTCGCACTCGCCAATGCGCGCCGGACCTTGCGCCGGCGGTTGCTGCGCAAGCAGCTTCTGGGCAATGACGAGTTGTTCGGCGAGCCGGCGTGGGACATGCTCATCGACCTCTTCATTCATGAAGGCGAGGCGAAACCGGTGTCGACGAGTAGCCTCGGCATCGCTTCGGGGCTTGGGATGAGCAGCGCGCTGAGATTGGTCCAGCGGCTCTGCGAGGCCGAGCTTCTGGTCCGCACGTCCGATCCCGCCGACGGACGGCGAAATTTCATCCGTCTGGCGCCCGAAGTCGCGCACCGGCTCACCGCCTATTTCGCGGCCGGCGAGGAATGAGTGCCGGACGGCCTGCCCGGCGACACTTCCTCCTGAAATTTCGGCCCGAGTTCCATCCGGCGCGCAAGCGTGTCGACGAAAGCCTCCCACCGCTTCTTGCCGGTGGCCTGGGCCGCCTGCAGCGCCGCATCGGGGAGCGGCGGATTGTTCGTCAGCCAGGATCTGATGAACAGCGCGGCGGTCTCGTTCGACAGCTCGATATGCCATTCGAGCCGCTCGATCTGCCGCGACAGGCGGTCGAGGCGCCGGGCGAGCACCGCCTCGAGCCGCTCCTCCTGATCGGGTGTGAGCAAGGATGCGAGCGCGGCTTCGACGATATCGGTTCGCGTCATGCGCCGGCTGCGCGCCCGTTCGTCGAGCTCGCGGCAAAGCGCGGCATCGAGGCGGAAGGTCCGTTTGACCGCGGGCCTTTTCACAGGTCGATTCCATCGCCCGGATCGAGCGATGCGATACGGGCATTGCGCTGCATCGCCCGGTCCATGGCGCGCCGGTCGCGCGCCGCGTTGCTCCCTTTGCCGCCGCGGTCGAAATCGAACTCGTTGACCTCGGGCACGGGTTCGGATGCCACATTCTCATGGTCGGCGAGGCCCGGCTCCCGCCGGATCCCCGAATTGGCCCCCTCTTCCGCGGTTGCGCCCGCCTCGGCTGGCGCCCCCGTCTTCGCGTCGCCGTCCTCGGCTGGCGGTGCCCGGCGTCCGTCAGGCCCGGGTCCGGGAAGCAGAAGGACGGGCGCCGGTTCCCCGGACCGCGGCGTCCAGTCGTCGTCCGCCCGTCTCGGCGTCCGGGCAGGCGGTGGCGGTGCGAGAATGCGGCTCGTGAACCGGGGGTCGACATAATAGCGTGCCTTCGAAGCCCGGATCGGCGGCACCCCGGCGGCCATGACGATCTGCTCGCCTGGCGGCAGTTGCATCACCTCGCCCGGGGTGAGCAAGGCGCGGGCGGTTTCGGTGCGCGAGACCATGAGATGACCGAGCCAGGGCGACAGGCGGTGGCCGGCATAATTTTTCATCGCGCGCATTTCGGTCGCAGTCCCGAGCGCATCGGAAATGCGCTTGGCGGTCCGCTCGTCGTTGGTCGCGAAACTCACCCGCACATGGCAATTGTCGAGGATCGCATTGTTCTGACCATAGGCTTTTTCGATCTGGTTGAGCGACTGGGCGATCAGGAAAGCCTTGATGCCGTACCCCGCCATGAAGGCGAGCGCGCTTTCGAAGAAATCGAGGCGGCCCAGCGCCGGAAATTCATCGAGCATCAGGAGCAGGCGCCGCGGCCGCGCGCCGGGATTGAGTTCCTCGGTGAGCCGCCGCCCGATCTGGTTGAGGATGAGGCGGATCAGCGGCTTGGTGCGGCTGATGTCGCCGGGCGGCACGACGAGATAGAGCGAGGTCGGACGATCCCCCGCCATCAGATCGGCAATCCGCCATTCGGAGCGGCCCGTCACCGCCGCGATGACGGGATCGCGATAGAGGCCGAGGAAGGACATGGCGGTCGAAAGCACGCCCGAGCGTTCATTGTCCGATTTGTTGAGCAGCTCCTGCGCGGCCGCGGCGACGACGGGATGCACGCCCTTGTCCCCCAGATGCCGGGTCGTCTGCATGCGGCGCAGCGTCGAGACGATCGGTCGCCGCGGATCGGAGAGAAAGGCTGCCACGCCGGCGAGCGACTTGTCTTCCTCGGCGTATAGCACATGCAGGATAGCGCCGACGAGCAGGGCATGGCTCGTCTTCTCCCAATGGTTGCGCTTCTCGAGGCTCCCCTCGGGGTCGACGAGCACGTCGGCGACATTCTGGACATCGCGCACTTCCCATTCGCCGCGGCGCACTTCGAGCAGGGGGTTATAGGCTGAGGATTTGGCGTTGGTGGGATCGAAGAGCAGCACGCGGCCATGCAGCCCGCGAAAGCCCGCTGTCAGCTGCCAATTCTCGCCCTTGATGTCATGGACGATGCAGCTTCCCGGCCAGGTGAGCAAAGTGGGCACGACGAGCCCCACGCCCTTGCCCGACCGCGTCGGCGCGAAGCAGAGAATATGTTCGGCGCCATCGTGGCGCAGATAGGCTTTGCCGAACCGGCCGAGCACAACCCCTTCGCCCCCGAGCATCCCGGCGGCGCGGATTTCGCGCCGGCCTGCCCAGCGCGCCGAACCATAGGTCTCGGCCTTTTGCCGTTCGCGGGCGCGCCATACCGACATGGCGATCGCGACGATGATAGCGGCGAACCCGCCCGACGCCGCGATCAGCGCGCCCTTGTAGAAGATCGGCGGCGCATAGGCGTCGAAGGCGAACCACCACCAGAAGAAGGCCGGCGGCAGATAGACGGGATAATCGCCTACGAGGAACCAGGGTTCGCCGAGCTCGGGCTGGAAGGCGAGCGCCGCCGCCGTCCATTGTGTCGCGCCCCAGACCGCCAACAGGACGATCAGAAACACAGCTGCAATCTGGCCCCAGAGAATCCTGTCATTCACGCTCGCCTCCCATGATGGATGCCCGGCCTCACAGCCCGATGCTCCTGCCGCGCCCGAGCGCCCAGTCGACGGTGCCGCCCGGCGTCATCGTTCCGGTGACATGCTGGCCAAGATGCTTGTCGAGCGCCGGGCGCCAAGGAACGAGCTGGAAACCGAGCCCGTCGTCGATCATCGCGAAACGGCCCGAGGACAAAGTGACGCGCTCGCGGTAGATGCCGCTCACATAGTCATTCGACCCCGAAGGTCTGTGCGCGAGGCCGGTGCGCTCGGCGATCGAGCGGGACGCCGCGTCGAGGTCGCGCGCGTTCAAGGTCTCGATGAGACCCTGCGCGAGAATGACGCGCTGCCCCTGGCGGCTCGCCAATCCCTGCTCGGCGAGGTGGCGCGACCGCGCATCCATCGCATCGCGAATTTCGCGTCCGAAGCCTTGATGGCTCGCCGCCGGCTCGCGGGCGACGAGTTGACGGTCGAGCCAGGTCGCGCCGGGCGCCGTCACCTGCGCATCGAGCGGCAGGTCCGATCGCGTCACGAGCGACTGCCGCATCTGCCCCTTCGCGTCCGCCCAGGATCGGAGCTCGACGATGGCCCCGGGCCGCGCGTCGCCGGTCAACTCCATGTCGCCGAACCGCAGATGATGCGTGCGCCCATCGGCGCCATCGACAATCGCATAGGCGCTGCCGGCGAGTTCGTCGTGAAGCCCGCGATCGACGAGGCGGCCAGTGACCGGATCGGTCGGCACCTCGTCGTGGAGAGCAAGCGCCGACGGATCGAAGCGGCCGCCATCGCGGGTTAATGCGCGGTGCATGGTCTTGATGATGTCGCCGCGAACCGAGAGGTCGCGCAGCACGGCTTCGGCATCGCCGCGCATGACCCAGATGCCGGACTCGATCTGCTCGGCAAGACCGAGCACCTCGAGCTTCGCTGCCCGGCCGAGCAACTGCCGATGAAGATGCCCGTCGGCCTGACCGTCCGGCCGAAGATTGATCTCGCCTGCCCCCTCGGCCGCCATCCGCTCCAGCGTTCGGTCGAGACTCGTCCAGCGCTCGGCCTCGATCTCGCGCGCCAGCGCATCGGCGATGTCGCGCGCGCTGCGCGGTCCGAGTTCGAGAGTGGCGAGATCCTCGGCGCGCCAGCGCAGCCCTTCGCTCATATAGCCGCGATCGACGACAAGATCCTGGCCGTCGTCCGCGACGCCGCGCACGAGGATATGGATGTGCGGATTGTCGGTGTTCCAGTGATCGACCGCGATCCAGTCGAGGCGCGTCTCGAGATCCTTTGCCATGTCGGCCATGAGGTCGCGGGTGAAGCGCCTGAGGTCGCCGATCTCCCCGGCATCTTCCGGACTGACGATGAAACGGAAATGATGACGATCATCCTCGCAGCGCGATGCGAAGTCGGCGCGGTCAGCGCTGTCGCCCTGCGCGTCGAACATCGAGGCGTCGCGCCCGTCGCGAGTGACGCCATCGCGTTCGAGATATTGGATATGGCGAGCGAGCGGCGCCGAGCGGAAGCGCTGGCCCTTGTGGCGCACGATTCGCGCCTTGATCACGACGCGGCGGCCGTCGGCGCGAAAGCGCGCCCGCGCGAGCGCGCGGCGGCCGCGGCCATGATGCCCGGTGCCGCCGCCGGACGCCGGCGGGCGGCGCGCGAAACCCTTGCGCGCCATGGAGCGGCGCACCTGCCCGGCGAGACTCCGCCCCCGCCGCGACGCCCCGGCCCCGCGGTCCCGCACCCTTCCCGGCCGGATCTTGAACTCACCGTCGTCACCGCTCACGGCAGGCCTGCCATATTCCAAGCCGCTGAATTTTCTTCATAATATTCGCCGTCATATGGCCGAGCAATTGCGAGCCATATGAATTTCCCGCTGATTTGTGCCCCTTTTCGACCAAGCGGCTGGCAGCCCTTTTATCTCGCCATACTTCCCTTCCATCCCAGCCAATCCCGCCCCTCCTTGTCGGCTTTACCCCACAAGGCGCAGACGAACGCGGCGGAGCGAGCGAGGCCATCATCGACGGTCCTGACCGGAAAGCGGGACGAAGAGCGGGTGCCGCCCGGCGCCAGTGGCTGGCGCGGCGGCCGTCGGACTATCCGGCAGACTGTTCGAGTCCGACACGGCCGGCGCGCGATCTTCGACGACAGAGGCATTGTCGCCCCGTGCGGCAAAGAGCGTCGATCGCTGCCATCCCGGCGCGGCCGAAGGCGGCGCGGCGGCGCGCGAAGCAATGCCGGAAGCGCCAAGCTCGGGCGCGATCCGCGCGACATAGGCGCGCGTTTCGGCAGGCAGTCCGCGCCGTCCGGACGCAAAAGCGTCGGCGCGGCCCGGCCCCGCATTATAGGCCGCGAGCATCAGCGGCACATCGCGGTAGCGATCCCACATCGCGCGCAGATAAGCGGCACCTGCAAGGATGTTCGAGCGCACATCGAACGGGTCCGCACCGAGGCCGTGGCGCGCCGACAACATCGCCCAGGTTGCGGGCATGATCTGCATCAGCCCCATCGCGCCGGCCTGCGAGACGGCGCGCGCGTTGCCCCGGCTTTCGGCGTGCATGACGCGCCAGATCCAGCGTTCGGGGATGCCGAAACGCTGCGACGCCTCGGCAACCGATGCCGCATAGGGATGATCATCGGCGCGCACCGCCGACGCGGCGATGGCAGCGGATGCGCCGCCGAGCGCCGCGCCGAGTGCGCAGCCGATCGCCGCGCAGCGTAGCGCGAGCGCAATGGCGGTGCAGGACGATCGCAGCCCGTATGCCATGGCCTAGCTCCGCTCGCGCGCCGACGGGCGCGACCAGAGCAGATGATGTTCGCCATCCTTTTGCGACGCGCGAAGCAGGTTTGCGCGCAGCGGAACCGCGAAGGCGGGGTCGTCGATCTGCACGGCGATGAACGCTCCGGCGCGCTCGCCGGTGCGGTTCCAGCCCGCACCGATCTCGATTCCGCTTGCAGCGTCGCCGAGGAGCAGCCGCCATTCGGGGGCATTTTCAGCCGCCGACGGCTGCGCTCGAACGATGGTGATCGCGGCATCGCAGGTGAGCGTGTGCAGGCGGCCGGCATAGCCGTCGCCGCACACTTCGAAAGTTCCGATGAGCATCGATATCACTCCATTTCGCTACGGGGAAAAGCAAGATCGCGGCCCGAAGGGCGCCAGCGCAGCGGCGTGCCCGGGGCGTCGCGGGTCAGGATCGGGTGCGCCGTTCCGAGCAGGCCGGTGGTCGGAAGCGGCCCGAAATATCGTCCGTCGAGACTGTCCCGCGCTGTATTGATCAGGAAGATCTCGCGGGGCTGCACGATGCGGCAGCCGAGCCAGGCCGGCAGCGGCCGGCCGGCCCGGTCGCGCGCCAGCGCGCGGGCGACGGCCCGGCCATCGACGGTCACGAAGACGCCCGAGCGACAGACGCGCGCGCCGGGGAGCGCGGCAACGCGTTTCAGAAGCGGCACACCGCGAGGCAGGTAATTACGCCGCGCCATGTAGGCGGCGAGATCAGCCGGCGGCGCAATCGCGACCCAATCGCCGACCACGGGCGCGGCGCCGGGATCGATGCGATACAGACCGGCCGGCGCGCTTTGGCTCGCATTCCACAGCAGGCGCGGCGCCGGCGCGAGCCCGGCTGAAAGACCGAGCAATGTCAGGGCCGCAGCGGCGATAGGGAGGTAGCGGCGGTTCATGCTTCGATCGCCCGGCGGCGCAGCCATGCCGCATGGCGCTCGGCACTATAGGGACGAAAAGGCATCCCGGCCGCGAGGCGATCGGCGACATGACGCCAGTGATCGGGCGACGCATCGCACGGATCGACCCCGGCGGCCTCGACCGCATCGACCGCTTCGAGCACCCGCGAAACCTTCGGCCAGCTCTCGATGTGCAGCAGAATTTCGCCGCCGGGCCGGACGAACGGCAGCGCCGTATGAGGCTCGCCGACAGCGACCGCGGTGACGATCTGGATACTCGAGTGGATGGTGCCGAAGTCGTTCGAGGACCAGCGCAGATAGGCGAAGGTCGCTCCCGGACGAAACATGACGATGCGCTTGCGGCGGCTGACGATCCGCTCGGCGGCGACGCGGCCAAAGCGGATCCACTGCTCGGTGCGGCCTTCGATCCAGGTCAGTTCGACCTCGGTCAGCGGCGGCTGCGCCGCTGCCGTGCTCGCCGCCGCGATGCGATCGCGCGGCATCATCGGCGCACCGGCCGCGCCGGATGGACGGTTCCCTTGCCCGGATCGGAGGTCGAAGAGCGCCGGCCGATCTCAGCCCAGGCGTCGAGATCCTCGATCCCATAGACGACGCGTCCGCCAAGCTTGCGATAGGCGGGCCCGGTCCCGTAGCAGCGATGCTTCTCGAGGGTGCGGGCCGACAGCCCGAGATGCAGGGCGGCATCGGGCGTTCTGAGATAGCGCGGGCCAAGGGCGGGCAAGGGGGGATTCATTCGCGTGCTCCTTCCAGCCGCCGGGCCGAAAAAAGCCGGTGCGGCGGGTCGTGGAGCGTGGTGGCGCGAAGATGAGCGAGAGCCGGAGCGGCTAAAATTCAGGGCAATTTTTGTCGCCCCGCAGGGCCGGCGAGCAGCGCCCGATAACCGCCCTGCATCAGACCGCGTGCTTCCTCGATCAACCGCTGCGTTCGCCTTCGTTCGGACGAGGACTTCCATTCGGCGCCGCGGCCGACCGACAGGCGTGGATAGATGATGAGGCGCGCGACATCATGAGAGGTGACGCCGGCGCCGCCCGGTTCCTGGAGGAGATCGAGAATGGCGAGCATCATGCCGAGGCGGCGCGCCTGATAGGCGGTCGGCAAGAAGCCGGCAGGCGGCGGGCCGGGCCCATCGCCGAGCCACCGATCGAACCGCACAGCCGCCTCGTGGCGCAGGCCGACCAACGAATCGCGCAGGATCAGGTTCGCAAGCGGGACGCCGGGCCTGTCGGTGCGGAGCCACAGGCGGTGCCAGGCCCGGTCGTCGGCGAAGACGAAGTGCCGGCCATCTTCCAGGCGGCGATCGGCGACGACAAGATGGGACGGCGGAACCGCAAAGGCGTCAGCCGCCGGGCATCCCGGCGGCGCCACGTCGAGGATGTTGGTGTAACCGCAGATCGCCGCCGACCAGAGCGCAGGACTTTCGCGCGCCGAGCGGAACGGCGGACATGGGAAAGCAAAGACCCCAACGCCGGGCCATCGCCTCCCGCGCGGCAATATCGCCGCGGCGCCCGCCGGTCATAACGCAGTCATAGTCGCGGACATAAGCAGGGTTGCGGCGCAGAAATTCCTGCGCGAAGCCCGGAAAATCGAGCAGCGCCCGCTGCGTCACCTGTAATCCGGCCGTGCCTGCCACCGTCACCTCCATTGGGATGACGGCAGCATCGCGATCGGAGGATATCGGCCTATTCCAACATCGCGGAAGGCCGATCCCCAGAAATGGGTATCCCGCCCGGCTGCTGCCGGGCGGGATAGGGGGGCTCAATCGCCGCGGCGGGCCTGGCGGTTCCAGACCAGATCATGTTCCTCGCCTTCGCCGGCGAAGAGCTGGGCGAAGATGGGGGCGGCAAATGTCGGATCGTCGAGCTTGACCGACAGATAGGGGCGCTTGTCCTGCGACTTCTTTTCCCAGGCGGCGCCGACTTCGGCCTCGCCGATGAAGACGCGGTGGCTGGGGGCGTTGCCGCTCGGATTGTCTTCCGGAACGATGCGAACCAATTTCGCTTGCACCGAGAGAGTGACGATCTGTCCCCGATACTCGCCGGAAACCTTCTTGAACGTGCCGATCCTGGCCATGATGCTTGTCCTTTCCTTGGCTCGGGCCGCACCAGCGCGGCCTCGATGCGCATCGGTGGTCAGCAAGGGGCCGGTGCCGCAGCCGTCAGGCCCGCAGCGCAGCGGAGGACGGCCGTGGTCCGTCTTTCTTGTCTCGCGAGGAACGGCGGCACGCCGGGGGAAGAAAGTCGGTCAGGGCCGTTGCGGCGTTCCGGACCAGCGCAGCGGCTTGCTGACAGATGGCGCATTCCGAGAGGCCGTGCTGGTGCGGCCAGCAACCGGGAAGCGCAGAATGGCCAGGCCCTCCGCGACGAAGAAACACCGGCGGGTCCGGATATTGCGCTATCGAACGGTCGGCTCATCTCGCATCGCGCCCATCGACGACCGGTCCGCCGCCAGCGACCGCCAACTCGCGCAGGCCGCCGCAACCCCGACAAGAATCGCGAGACAAGTTCGCCAACCGCCGTCGATACCGAGAAGGTCCGCCAGCGCCGTTCCCGCTCCCAAGCCCGCAGCACCCGCCGGGCCCATGAAAAGCAATCCGATCAGGAGCCGGATACTTGCCGAGGTGGTTCGAGCGAACAGCCACCGCCCCGCCAGATGGAACCCGATGCCGGTAAGCAGTCCCATCGCAAGTGCTGCGGCCCATCCATTGCCTTGATCGCGAAGGAGGAGGAAGGCGCAAAGGCCGAGGCAGACGGGCAAGGCCAAGAACGCCAGCCGGAACAGCAGCCCGGTCAGATAGAGTGCGGCGATACCGCCGAGGATGATCATCAGCGTCATGGGCGTCGCCCCGCCGGGCGCGCCGACCGCGACGTCGACGGCGTGATATGCCCGCCTGTCCCCACAGCAATCGAGCCAGGACAGAGCCGCGAGCGGCGCTGCCCCGGACCGGGATGGATGCGATCAGCGGCCGAAGGGGTCATATTCGCACACGATCATGTCGGGATCGCCGTCGAACTCGTCGAGCGGCATCACCGAATAGCCTTTGACGGTTTCGATGAGGACGATGATGGTCATCATCGTGCGGGCAAGGTTCCAGCCGAGCGATTGGGCAGTGGAAAGCGGCATGGGTCAAGCTCCTGTCGTTGGGAGCGGGCCATTCCCGCTCGACAGTCGCCCCGCCGGTCGGGGACAGGCCGCAATCACCGCGAGCGAAGCTGCGGCCGCACGCGGAGCGTAGCGGACCCTTTACGGGTTGATTGAAGGAGGCCTGGCTTCGCACCCAGGGATCAGCGGCATTCGAGCGGGATGGCCCGCACCCGCGGCGGGGCCATCCCACACCTGCGAACCCATGCTGGAAATTGATAAATGACTTACAAGAACGTCATAATATGGATTATGGCTTACATGTAAGGCAAAACTTGACTTTTGCGACGATTACGACCAAGGAAACCGAAAGGATGGTCGATGGCCGACGAGACGACAAAAAAGATCCCACGCAGCTATTCGCGCTACACCCGCGAGGCTGTGCGCCTGCTGGGCGGGCTCATTCGCGCCCGGCGGATCGAACGGCGGCTGAGCGTTGAAGACCTCGCGACGCGCAGCGGCGTGTCGCGCGACATGATGCGCCGTATCGAGCAGGGTGACCCGCGCTGCGCCATCGGCCTCGTCTTCGAGGCGGCAGCGATCGTCGGGGTCGCGCTGTTCGACAGCGACCGGGACCGTCTCGCTGGACATCTCGCCGAGCAGGAAACGAAGTTGCGCCTGCTTCCCAAGGCCGTTCACAAGCCGCGATCCGAGGTGAAGGATGACTTCTGACGTCGCGTCTGCCGGCGAAGCCTTCGTCTGGATATGGCTGCCCGGGGCAACCGAGCCAGTCATCGCGGGCAGGCTCGCGCACGACCGCGATGGCCGCCTCACCTTCAACTATGGCCAAAGCTATCTGGCCCGCGGAGATGCCATCGCGATCTACGAGCCCGAATTGCCGCTGCGCGCCGGCCTGATCGAGGCAGCGAGCAAGATGCAGTTGCCAAGCGCGATCCGCGATGGATCGCCCGACGCGTGGGGCCGGCGCGTCATCATCAACCGGATCGGCGGGCGCGACGAAGGCGAGCTGGCTCCAGCCGAGCTGGACGAGTTGACCTATCTCCTCGAATCCGGCTCCGACCGCATCGGCATGCTCGATTTCCAGGCGTCGGCCACCGATTATGTACCGCGCCAGCGGCAGAATGCGACGCTCGCCGAACTGATGGAGTCGGCCGAGCGCGTCGAGCAAGGCGTGCCGCTCACGCCCGAACTCGACCAGGCGCTGCAACATGGCACATCGCTTGGCGGCGCGCGCCCCAAGGCGCTGATCGACGATGGCGCACGAAAATATATCGCCAAATTTTCGGCGGCAGCCGATATCTATAATGTCGTGAAAGCCGAATATGTCGCGATGCGCCTCGCCGCGCGCGCGGGCCTCAATGTCGCGCCGGTCAAGCTTGCGCGCGCGCTCGGCAAGGATGTGTTGCTCGTCGAGCGCTTCGACCGCGCACCCAAGGAGGACGATTGGACCCGGCGCGGCGTGGTGTCGGCGCTCACCCTCCTTGCCCTCGACGAGACCGAGGCGCGCTATGCGAGCTATGAGGATCTCGCGACCGTGATACGTCACCGGTTCGTCGATCCCGCAGCGACGCTCGCCGAACTTTACGCGCGCATCATATTCAACATTCTGTGCGGAAACACCGACGATCATGCGCGCAACCATGCCGCCTTCTGGGACGGCGGGACGCTGGAGCTTACGCCCGCCTATGACATCTGCCCGCAAGGCCGCACCGGCGGCGAGGCGACGCAGGCGATGCTCATCCTCGGCAACCGGCGGTTCAGCCAATTGTCGCTGTGTCTCGAGGCCGCACCCGTCTTTCACCTCGACGATGCGCGCGCGCGCGCCATCATCGCGGGTCAGCAGGCCGCGATCGAGGCCCATTGGGATGCGGTGTGCGACGAAGCAGCGCTCGGCGGCGCCGAGCGCGCGTTCCTGTGGCGGCGGCAGTTCCTCAACCCGTTCGCCTTCGAGGGTTTTGCAGCCGCGCCGAACTGACTGAGATCCCTGCGCACAAGATGCGCCGGTGCAAAGCCGACCGGCCCCGCTCGAAAGCGGGGCCGGTACGGGCTATCACGACGGCGGGTTCCAGATGATGACCTTCTTCATCGGATCGTCGCCCGGCGCATTGGCGATATTGCCGTAGATGGTGCCGAACTCGGGTGCCGAAAGCGATACCGACACATATTCGGCGCCGGTGTTCTGCGAGAAGCGTTTCCAGCCGGCACCGAGCTCGAAGCCGTTCTTGCGGCTGACGATGCGGTAATCGGGTTCGCTGTCCTTGGCTTTGCGACCATTCGGGACGATCGCGATCGGCGCGGTGACGTTGAGGGTGGCGAGCGAGCCTTCGAAGCTGCCGTCCGCCTTGACGGTGAGATTTGCGATGGTGGCCATGATAAAGTCTCCTGGATTGATCGGGACCATCCCGATGGCGCTTGCACGAGGGGCCGGGAGCCGCCGTCACCGGAACATCGTGACGGGGAACCCCGAATGGGGTTGACGGCCGGAGGCGATCCGAGGCCCACAGAAAAGCGCCCTAGAGGGGTGGACGATCGACCGGGGAGACTTGCTGCCGCCGTCATTCATCGGCTATTGGACAAAGGCACTTGTGGCACCGCGCGCCACCTGTCTTTCCGCGACGACGATCCGCTGCCAGGTCGGTAGCGCCTTGAAAGCGGCAGGCGCGTTTAAGGGGTCAGAGCTTGTCCTGACCCATTGTTGCCGGGATTGGGGATGCCGCCATGGGCAAATATGATGCGCTTGGGGCCTTTTTGCGAAGGTGGAAAGTCCGCAACGACGCCCCTGGTGTCGAACTGAGCTTTGCCCAGATCGAGAGCATCGTCCGCGGCTTGTTGCCGCGCGCTGCGGCCGACCCGCAATGGTGGTGCATGACCGAGCAGGCCGAGCCTCCCCACCGACGGGCTTGGCGCGAAGCGGGCTTCGATGCGATCGCCGACATGGCGGCGGAGCGTGTCTATTTCCAGCGGCGATAAGGCTCAGTCCGGAGCCTGACCTCGAACGATACCACATCCGGCCAGGTTCTGGCCTTTGTCTCAGCCCATCCAAACTGACATCTTGTCCTCGGTGCAATTATACCCTACCCCGCTATGCTATGGGCCATCTGAAAGATAATACCGAGCTTGTCGCGAGAGTCAGGCGCATCGCCGGACAAGTGACCTCTGTCGAGAAGGCGCTGGTATCCGACGCGCCATGCGCGACGGTTCTTCATCGCGTCGCCGCTGTTCGCGGCGCGGTGAATGGGCTGCTGGACGAAATCATCGCCCAGCACCTCACCGCACACGTTGCTGCGGATGGGCTTTCCCACGAGGAGCGAGCGGCTGGCGCAGACGACCTGCTTGCCGTCATCCGTCGATATTCCAAATAGGCGAGACCGTATGACTGCTTCGACAAACGCCGAATATCCGGCACATGATCACGTCTTTTTGGGCGCAGCCCATGATCGAAACGCCCAGCGAACGCTCTGGGTAGTCGGCCTTACGGCCGTGATGATGATCGCCGAAATCATTGCCGGTTACGTCACCGGCTCGATGGCCCTTCTCGCCGATGGCTTCCACATGGCGACCCATGCCGGTGCTCTCGGCCTTGCGGCGGCCGCCTATAGCTATGCCAAAAAACACCGCAATAATCCCAAATTCAGTTTCGGCACCGGCAAGGTTGGCGACCTGACCGGCTTCGCATCGGCGCTGATCCTCGGCATTTTCGCGCTCGGTATCGCGAGCGAATCCGTCACCCGATTGATCGACCCGGTGCGCGTCGATTTCGGCAATGCCGCGCTGGTTGCGGTACTGGGCCTCCTGGTCAACATCGTGAGCGCGCTGCTGCTGATGGGAGGTTCCGATCATCATCATCACCACCACCACCATCATCACGAACATGCGCACGCTGAGGGCGATCATCATCCCGATCATCACCACAGTCACGGCCACGATAATAATCTCCGCTCGGCCTATATGCATGTCCTTGCCGACGCACTGACGTCGGTTCTCGCGATCGCGGCCCTTCTCGCAGGGCGCTATCTTGGTCTCCATTGGATGGACCCTGCGATGGGGATCGTCGGCGCTGTCGTGATCGCTCGCTGGTCCTGGTCCTTGATGCGCGACACGGCCGCCGTTCTGCTCGATCGAACCAATGAGCGAATGGATAAGGCGATCCGCTACCGGGTGGGAAAATTCGGAGATGTTTGTCTGACGGACCTTCATGTATGGCGTGTGGGGCCGGAGGCCTATGCGTCGATCGTTGAAGTCGAGGGCGCGATCGATTCAGCCGCTCTGCGGCGCGAACTGATCCATATCCGCGGGATCGCCCATCTCACGATCGGGGTGCATGAATCCCGGCAAAGCGCATGAGGTCGTCGGCAGGACAGTCGAAGGAAGCGCGATCCCTGGCGCTTCGCTTGTCAACTCTGGGGCGCGCAGTTACACGCGGACGCATGCCGAAGCCGCGTTCCTCTCTGCCGGACCGTTTTATCCTGTCACTCTGCGCTTTGCTCATGGCGCTCTATGCGGCCACGATTCCTGCCAAGGCAGCGAATTAACTTCAGCATGCGCCGTCCTTCATGATGGCGCACGATGATAAGGACGCCGCCGACGTCTCCGTCGATGTCATTCATGACAGTGTCGATCATCATGCCGTTCATCATGACGATGCGCCCGATGGCGACGAGGAACCGGGCGACCCCGCCTCGGGCGGCCACCATCATCATGGCGACAACGGCCCCAATCTGCTCGTTCCCCATGCGGCAATGGCGCCGACGAATAGGTCGCCGCCGGAATCGCAGCGGCTCTCGCTGTTCTCTCCTTGTTCTCCCTCGCCGCTTTCCCGAGTTACCTTTCCGACGCATGGCCGAACGCGAGCTATAGCCCGGCTGGAAAGCGTCGCCTGCATTAAGCTCATCGAAGACTACCTCATCCGGACGCCCCCTAAAGGTAGCGTTGGCCGAACTGAGACGGCCCGGTTTGAGTCTCGGACCGCGAAAAGCGGACTAGCGAGCGAAGGCCTCCGCCACGAAATCGCGGCCGAGGCGAAGTCCGACGGGATCGACGGTATGCGCCACGCCGTAGGAGACGTGCGTCGTGACGTCGACGCCGAGACGCTTGAGCTCGCTCTCCGACATGTGCAGCGCGGCGATCGGAACCACGGGATCGGCTGTGCCATGCACCAATAGAACGGGCGGCTTTGGGAGTTCTCCGTGGCTCAACCCGAGCGTCCCTGCCAACATGCCGGAATAGCCCACGACGGCAGCCACCGCCCGCGGTCGCCGCAGCGCGACATGCAGTGCCATCATCGTCCCTTGGCTGAAGCCGACGATGGCGAGGTCGGCCTCGCTCAGGCCATATTGCGCGAGCTTGCGGTCGATGAAGGCGTCGATCGCCGGTGCGGCCGAGGCGCCGCCCGCAGCGAGGACGGACGGCGCGAAGCCGGAAAGCCCCCACCATTGATAGCCCGCCCCCATCGTGCCGCAGCGCTGCGGCGCGTGCGGGGCAAGAAACAAGGTGTCGGGCAGAGCCTCTTGCCACTGCGGCGCCAGCGAGATCATGTCCGTCCCGCTCGACCCGAAGCCGTGCAGCAGCAGGACGAGCTTCTTCGGGGCGCCCCCCGACCGGGGCTGCAAACTTGCTCCATTCACGATCTTCAAAGCTCTGCCTCTTTCATGTCTGCCCAAAGCTATTTGGGCATGGGCAGCCAACCCGGCAACCACGCCACCCGAAAGCGAGCTTTTATGATATTGTCCCGGAATGAAGACTGGCCTGGAACGAGTCGCCCGTGCGCTTTGCGAGCTGGATGCCAACCCACCCGACGCGACGATGGACGGCAAGCCGCTTTGGCAGGATTATCTACCCGAGGCTTGGGCTGCAATCATGGCGGTGCGCGAACCAGACCCCGCTATGATCGGCGCTGGCACCCGTAGAGCGGCCGAGGGCATGGGCGATGACATCGGCGGGATTTATCGCGCCATGATCGATGCCGCGATGGAGGGACAACCCAACGCGCCGCCGAGCGGAGCGGAGCGTAGCGGCGCCATCACTTGCGGCCGGTTGGAGACAGTCTGATTCTCGGAGTAAAGCTTGAATAGCGGACGCTAACTAACGAATTGAACCCAACGCACACCAACGCATACTCGCCCACCCTAGGCCCCGTCGGGCCGGGAGTCGACGAGCCGCATGAAGGTCTCATCCGCTTTCGGCGGGGACAGCATCGGCTTCCTGCGGCCGGAGAAGCGGTCAGGCTCGCGCTCTTCACCCGCCTGAGTGCGGTGCAGGAATATCTGGCAGATCGGCATGCCGGGATAGATTTCCAAAGGGACCTCGCCGACATTGGCAAGCTCGAGGGTCAGGCAACCGGAAAACTGCGGATGGATGCCAGCCGCCGTTTCGATCACCAGACCGTGGCGGCCCAGCGAGGATTTTCCGGTGACATAGCCCGACAGGCTCGCAGGCAAGCGCAGCCATTCGAGCGTCACTCCCAGCACGAAACGTCCGGGGTGCAGAACATAGTTCGACCCGAAGGGCACAAAATGTTGCTTGGTTCGCGACGTTTCCGATGGTTCGTCAGAGTCGCGCGGAATGCGGCCGACGAGTGAGACTGACGGCGTGCGGGTTTGCTTGAACGAACGAAACCACCGGCCGAGGCGCAAATCAATCGAGGTTTCACCCTTGCGAAGGAGCTCGTCGCGCTCAGGCCAGGGCACGACGGTCAGCCGCTCCTCTTTGGTCTGATGTTCAAGAGCCCCGACGATCTCGGCAGCGCTAAGCATGGGCTTCGACCCTCAGCTTGAATTCGGACACTTCGACCGACTTGAGCATCAGCTCGTTCAGGATCTTGTATTCGGCAATGTCCTGATCGAGCGACAGACCGCCACGCTCGCGCAGCAGGAGCCAGCCCGCGGTCACGATTTCAGGCAAGGTTGCACCCTCGCCATCCGGAACATGCTGTCGCAGCGATGCCAGCACGCGATCGGTTGCATCGGCCGTCGGCGGAGTGATGCCGTGATCTGCCAGAATATTGAACGTGATCGCGCGCAGGGCCGGATAGATTTTTGCAACCGCCGCATCGGCAAGCCTGATCACCGCACCGTCGGCGAACTTCAGCGGGATCGAGTCCCCCCAAGCCTCGAAAAGATCGGCTTCCGGAGCGATCCCTAGCTTTTCCGCCGCCTCGATGAGATAGCGCACCCGATCGAGACTCGACGGATAATAAGCGGAACGCATGCCCCATCCCGGTGCGAGAAAGTATTCATAGGCGTAGAGAAAGGACCGGCCGAAAATGAACAGGCCGAATAGGTCGCAGAAGATTTCTTCGAGCTGCTTGATAGCTGACCGCAGCACCGCGTCGCGCAGCTTCGCGAGCGCGACGCCGTCAACGCCGAGCTCGTTGGAAACTAAACTTGTTTCGGCAGGCATATCGTCGAGCGTCTGGGCGATCGCAGCCACTAGATCCGCCATGAGCTGGTCCTTGAGCTGCTTGCTCCGCCACGCCGAGTGACCGATCTCATGGCCAGCGAGAGGAACGATCAGGACATTGTCCGATTCCGGTGCCGGACCACCGACGAGCGCGAAGCCGGGCAGCCAGTCGAGGGTCATAGGGTAAGTGAAGGGGACGAACTTCCATTCGGATGACATGATCAAGCGTGCGTCAGGGCTGACCGCCGTTTCGACGAGGCGCTTGAGCGGAAAGTGCATCTCGAACGCGTTGCGCACGTTCGTAGAGCGCAAAATGAAGCCGAGGATATCGGTGTATCGCGATACCATGAGGCTGGTTTGCGCACATGCCTCGTTGACGCTAGCCTCGCTCGCTTCAGGCGTCAACCGCTCCAGCACTTCGCGAAGCTCGAGCGAATATCCCTTGATGAAAGTTAGGGCATCCTTGCCGTCCAAATGGGCGAAATCGGATGTACCCAACTCCGCGATCTGATCGATGAAGGCCCTCAGTCTACGACGGGCGGATGCCAGCCGAAGTGTCTTCGCTGAGGGGAGACCGCTCGTGGATGTCAAAGCCATCTTCTCCCGCCAGTTCCTGGATCAGCTCTTGATGCAGCGCTATGCAGACCGGCAGGAGCGATGCGGCTGCATCGACTTGGCCTTGGGCGACCGCGCTCAGCTGCTGGCTGACCGTCTTCATATATTCCTGGATATTCTCGACTTCGCCGTCGGGTGCGCTCGAGGCCATGCGGTACAGTCGCTCGAACGACTCATAATAGCCGGGTTCGACGAAGCGGAACTGGAGGGTGCAGGCGCTCGGCTCCGAATTCTGTCGGAGTGCGGTCGCGAGGTTGGTGAAGACGTCGGGGTTGCTGTCCAGCCCGGCATTCATCCGCTCAAGCTCGACGATCGATCGCAGGGCCAGATTGGAGAGACTATATTTCGAAAAGGATACAAGGCTTTGCTGCATGACCGAGGAGCCCCTTTCTCCAGTTGGTCGGCCTACCATGCTCTGATCTCGCACGACCGTTCTTACAGCATAGTAAATGACTCAAACTGAGTCAAATTGACTTAGATCCATACTGACGGCTAGCCAGCGTTCGGCAAGTTCCGCGCGGAATATTATTGCCGCGGCGCGGCTTGGTTTCAGATCACGCGCGATCGCATGCGCCTTGAACGCTGCCTTGGTTTCGGGATCGGACTGATGCGCGACGATTTTCTTCTTTCCTTGGCCGCCAAGGTCGCGGTCGTGGAGCGGTCGAAGCGCGGCAAGCCGCTCGCGTCTGAGTTCCCGGACAATCAACAGATTGGCAAGCGCCGTAACATCGAGCCGAAGTTCAGCGGCATATTGCTGGAACGCGCTCGCCTCATCGTCCGAAAGATAGCCGAGAATCTGTGCCATGGCCTAGAAGAGCGAGAGGCTGTGCTGGGCCGGGAGATAGACCCGGCGCTGAAGCGTGGCAACGGAGTGCAGAAGCACGAGCGTCTGGTGGCGGCTTCGAAAGGATTCCGCGATGAATTCCTGACGTTCGCCATTGGCGTCGAGAAAGCTCACCGTCCGCGGGCGTGTCATCCGGCGATCGGGGATCAGCCGGGCGAAGGCTTCCCGCGAGCGGATTTCCCGCGGCCAGGCCATCGCGGGAAAGCGCGCTTCGAACGACGGCGACGCGACGACGCGACGCAGGCTGCTGACCGATTGCCCGAAGGCTTCCTCGATCGGCGGATTGAAGATCAGGACCGCGCAGACGCGGTCGCTCGCCATCACATATCGCCGGGCCGTGGCATAGACCGAGGCGCCATAACGCTTCGCAAGCTGCAGCGGCGCCGCCATGCCGAACGTCAGGTCGCCTGCTTCCTCGGCGAAGATGTCCATCTGGAACAGGACTTCGGAGGCGAAGACATTGGCCTCGCGTTCGAACTGCGCCTTGATGAACGGATCGAGCGTCATCCGGCAATCTTCGAACAGGCCGAAGATGCTCTGCCATTCGAGCAGGGCGTGGCCGCCCTCGTGGAGTTTCAGGAAGGGAAGCTTGGCGTCCGGCGTTTCGGGGTCGATAAAGGCGATTCGCGACCGTGGGTCGAAAACACCCCATGCTTTCGACAGCGCAGTGAGCAGCGCCTTGCCGGCATTTTCCGCCTTGCGGCGAAGTTTCGCGAGATAGCCCTCGTCGATCGCCAGCGGGACCATTTCGATCCGGGCTGCGGCCATGATGTCGTCGACGGGCGTGGGAAAGATGCCGAGAGCGCCGCCGTCCCGCAAGGCGCGGTCGGCGGCGGCCCGGATGGCGACGAGCTGTTCGTACGAAACGCTACAGTCGTCTGCCAGCATTATTTCTTCTGACGTCGCAGAAAGCCGAGGAAAGCCAGAAGCTGGTCTTCCTCGTCGGAGGTCAATTCACCCAGTACGGACGTGGCCATTCTGTTGAGCGGTTCTTCCGCCTCGGTCAGGAACCCTGCCCGCTTCATGATTTCGTGATAATCGAGCTTATAGGCATTCGAAAGCCGGTGCAGCATCATCGCCGACGGCTTGTCGATATTCCCATTCTCCAACTGGCTGAGATAGCCGTTCGAGACGGTGCCGTCCGTCAAGCGCTCGACTTCCCGGAGCGAGAGGCCGCGCGATTGGCGCACTTTCTTCAGAAACCCCCCGAGATCAGTTCCCTCCTCATCGATTGTCCTTTCATCGGTCATAAATCACCCATCCTAGTTTTTGGGGACCACGAAACTAGGCGCAGGTGCTAAATTTGTCAAGCACATCTTAGCCCCCTTGACAACTTAGCACTGCTTCGCCAATTTAGCACCACAGCCGCCGCTGTTGGCCAGCTGAGTAGAAGGATCTGTTTATGGATACCCACAACCACCCCCGCGATCGCAAGGACGACGATCCCGAGATCGTGATCATCAACAACCGCACCGGCGCGGATGTCGACGTCGAGATCAAGCACGAGAAGGGTCACGACATCGTCATCGTCGATATCGTCGATGTCGAGGAATGCGGCCGCGCCAACCAGCCGCCGCCGCACGCGCACCGCTACAAGGTGAAGATCGACCACATCTACCACGTGTTCGATCGCCGCTTCGTCACCGGCCGCGAAATCCTCGTCGCGGGCGGCAAGACGCCGATCGAGAAGTACGAACTCGAGAAGCGTCTCCACGGCGGCCACTATGTCTCGATCGGCGTCGACGAAAAGGTCGACCTCGGCGAGTGCGGCATCGAGGTCTTCGAGACCTTCCCGCTCGACGAGACCGAGGGCTGATCGCAATGCGCCGGGAGTTCAACCTCGGTCCTGACGACATCCGGGTGCTCGAAACACTCGGATGTCCTTGGGAAACCATCGCCCAGGGCGGGGCGCGGTGGCTGCTCCTCCGGCAGCACCCCATCCCCGAAGGCTATAACGTCGCGCAGGCGGACGTCGCGATCCGTCTCGATGCTTATCCCGCCGGCATGATCGACATGGTCTATTTCAGCCCGCCGCTGAGCCGCGCCGACGGCAAGGTCATCAACAACCTCAGCGCGCTTTCGATCGACAACCGCTCGTTCCAGCAATGGTCGCGTCACTACCCGTGGCGGCAGGGGGTCGACTCGCTCTGCACCCACCTCCGCCGCGTTCGCGCCTGGCTGAAGAACGAATTCAAGAAGCGTTAGGAAGGATAAGGGTCATGCACATCTTGCGCCTGAACCAGTCGCAGCACGCGACGCTCGCAAGCCACCTCTTCGACGGCACCGGCCTCGAAGCGATCGCCGTCGGTCTGTGCGGCCGCTCCATGATCGAGGGCCGCAGCGTCTTCGTCGTTCACCGGATTGTTGAAATCCCGTCGGACGAATGCCTGCGGGCGCCGGACCGCATCACCTGGCCGACGTGCCGCCTCAAGGCGCTGCTCGCCGAGGCGCGAGCAAACAATCTGGCGATCCTCAAGATCCACTCGCATCCGGGCGGTTACCGGCAGTTCTCCTCGCAGGACGATGCCTCGGACCTCGACCTCTTCAACGCCGTGGGCCTCAAGGTTGTCGGCGAACATGTGAGCGCGATCATGCTGCCCGATGGGTCAATCTTCGGCCGCCGCGTCGGCATCGGCGGACCGCGCGGCATGCTCGACCGCGTGTCGGTCGTCGGCGACGATATCCTCATCTGGCCGGGCCGCCCGAGCCTGACGCGCGCCGACTTCGACGTTCGTCACCGGCAGATGTTCGGCGATCACACGACCGAAAGCCTCGGCTCGCTGAGCGTCGGGGTCGTCGGCGTGTCCGGCAGCGGCAGCCCGACGGTCGAGATGCTCGTCCGTCTCGGCGTCCGCCGGGTCGTGCTGATCGAGCCCGACCATGTCGAGGCCAAGAATCTCAACCGCATCTACGGCGCGACCCGCCGTCACGCGGCCGCCGAGGTCAACAAGGCGCGGATGATGAAGAACCATATCGACCGCATCGGCCTCGGCACGAAAGTGGAAATCGTCGAAGGATTCGCCGACAGCCCCGAGGCGATCGCCCGCCTCGCGACGTGCGATGTCCTGTTCGGCTGCATGGATTCGATCGAGGGCCGCGACACGCTGAACCGCATCGCGACCTTCTATACGCTGCCCTATTTCGATCTCGGCGTGCGCATCGATGCCGATGGCAGCGGCGGGGTGAACGCGGTGTCGGGGGTTGTGCACTATATTCAGCCGGGCGGCTCGAGCCTGCGCTCGCGCGGCGTCTATTCGGAGGCCGAACTGCACGCCGATGTGCTGCGCCGCACCGATCCCGATTTCTACGAGGATCAGGTCCGCCGCGGCTATGTGCGCGGCATCGTCGTCGATCGCCCCGCGGTGATCAGCATCAACACCATGGTCGCATCTATGGCCGTGAACGAGCTGCTCGCCCGCCTCCATCCGTTCCGCACTCGTCCGAACGGCGATTTCGCCATCCAGCGCATCTCGATGTCGCACGGCCGCATCATCCTGCGCCCCGACGGCGAACCCGACGCCAATCTCGCCAGCCACGTCGGGCGGGGAACGACCAACCCGCCGCTGCTGCTGCCCCGCCTCGGCCGCCCGTCGTGATACCCGGACGCAAACTGCTCTGCCGGCTCCTCGCAGCATTCGGCGCGGTCCGCTGGAAGATCGGCGGCTGGCGCCGCCCCGCGATCGTGAAACGGGAGGTCGGCGACGTGCCGTCCCGGCTCGCGCGCAACATCCTCTATGTCCGCCGCGGCGCCGATGGTCCGGCCTTCGGTTACCTCGCCTGCCCTTGCGGCTGCGGCGAAACGCTGCACCTTCGTTTTCTCGGCAAGCGCTTTCCGCGTTGGACGCTGGAGACTGACGGAAAAGGACGCGTGTCGCTTCGCCCGTCGGTGTGGCGAACGACTGGGTGTGCGAGCCACTTCTTCGTAACCGCCGGGCAAGTTCGCTGGTGTGCGCCGGGATCCTACCGGGCGTTCGACTAAAAACGGGCGCGTTGCTGACGGGGCTTCGAAATGCTCGAACGGCAGGTTTTGGGCAGCGACTTCGCGGCTTGCTACGAGCTGGATCAGGTGCAAACCGGCCGCATTCCTATTATAATATTTACCTATTATAATATTTAATGGCCGAATGTACGCCCTCCGGTACAATTTGGACTGCCCACCCCTTCACAAACCTCCCAGCCCCCGCCGAGAGCGCGGTGGATTTCGACCACAGACAGGAGATGGTCTGTGCGCGCCGCGACGAGCGTGGCTTCGGCTTCGTAGAGGCTGCGTTCGGCATCGAGAACGTCCAGATATTGGCCTTCACCCTCGCGAAAGCGAACCGCCGCCATCCGCGCCGCCTCGCGGCTGGCGCCGACCTGCTGGTCGCGCATCGCAAGACCGGTCCGGATTGCACCATAGGCCGTCAGCGCGTCCTCGACATCGCGAAGGGCGATCAGGACGGTCCGGTGGTAATCGATCAGCGCCGCATCGGTGCGAGCATCGGCGACGCGGACTTGCGCGCGCAGACGCGGCATGTCGAACACACCCCAATCGAGGCTGGGGCCGCCAGCAAAAGCGACCGCACCGCCCGTGAACAGCGATTCAAACCCGCCAGCGAGGAGCCCAATGAAGCCGGACAGGCGTACCGTCGGAAACAGGTCGGCCTCGGCGACGCCACGCCGTGCGGTGGCGGCGGCGAGTGTGCGCTCGGCGGCGGCGATATCCGGCCGCCGCCGCAACAGATCGGCGGGGGCACCGACGCCGATCTGCGCAATATGCGGCAGGCTGGTTGTTGCAACGGCGGGACCGACAAAGTTTTGCGGCGTCTGGCCGAGTAGCACGGCAAGGGCGTGGCGCGCAGTGCCGATGCGTTGTTCGATCCCGGGCAGCGTCGCCTCGACCGCGGACAGCGCGGCCTCTGCGCGAACGACGTCAAAGCGTGCGCCAGCGCCAGCGCGTTCCAGCTTGCGCGTGACGTCGAGCGAGCGTCGCTGGGTTTCGATCTGGCGGTGCGCGATGGCAAGCGCGGCCTCGCTTCCGCGCAATTCGAAATAATGGCCGGCGACATCGGCGGTGACCGCTGCGCGGGCGGCGCGTAGCAGCGCTTCGGCGCCGCCGACCTCGGCCTCGGCGGCTTCGACCCCGCGGCGGACACGACCGAACAGGTCGACCTCCCAGCTAGCTTCTGCCCCGAGGCGCAATGCATCCCCTTCACGCGGCTGACCGCCCGGACGCTCAGCATCGGCCAGACGGCGACGCTGATAGGAGGCATCGACACCGCCGCCGGGAAGCCGTCCCGCACGCGATACGCCGGCGAGTGCGCGCGCCTCGTCGAGCCGCGCGACGGCGAGCCGCGCGTCGAGGTTCGCGGCGAGCGCCTCGGCGATCAAACTATCGAGCGCCGGATCGCCAAACTGGTGCCACCAGGCGGCCTCGGCAGACGTGCCGCCTATGCCCACCGGCTGTGCGGCATAGGCGCCGGGTGCCTCGATCGACGGCGGAACATAATTGGAGCCAGCGGTGGCGCACCCGGCAAGGCCAAGAAGAACGGCGGGCGAAAGTTTGGCGATCAATGTCATGGGGTCAATTCCTGCGGCTTGGTGTCCGGGTTTGAAGAGCGCCGCGCCGCGCGCCGCAGAACGACCTTGCGGATCACGACGTAGAAGAGCGGAGTCAGGAAGAGGCCGAAGAGTGTCACCCCGAGCATGCCGGCGAACACCGCAATGCCCATGGCCTGCCGCATTTCAGCGCCCGCCCCCGTGGCGATCGCCAGCGGAACCGCGCCGACAATGAAGGCGATCGACGTCATCAGGATCGGACGCAGCCTCAATCGGCAGGCCTCGAGCGCCGCGGCGAGCGGATCGAGACCTTCATGTTCCTGCGCGCGCGCAAACTCGACGATCAGGATCGCATTTTTCGCGGCCAGCCCCACCAGCACCACAAAGGCGATCTGCGTGAAGATGTTGATGTCGCCGCCGGTCAGCCAGACCCCGACAAGCGCGCTGAGCAGACACATGGGCACGATGAGCAGGACCGCAAGCGGCAGCGTCCAGCTGTTATATTGCGCCGCGAGGATCAGGAAGGCGAGCAGCACCGCGATCGGGAAGACGTAGAGGGCGGCGTTGCCCGCGGTCTTTTCCTGATAAGTGAGGTCGGTCCACTCGAATGTCATGCCCTCTGGCAGTTCGGCGCGCGCGATCCGTTCCATTGCTGCAACCGCCTGCCCCGAGCTGAAGCCCGGCGCGGGGCCGCCGCTAATATCGGCCGATGGAAAGCCGTTATAGTGGATGATGCGGTCCGGTCCGGCGCCCGGAGAGGTGGAGACCAGCGTCGCGAGCGGGACCATATCGCCCTGCGCGTTGCGGAGCTGAAGCCGCCCGACTGCATCGGGCTGGGCCCGCGCGTCGGCTTCGGCCTGTGCATAGACCTGATAGGTTCGGCCGAAGCGGTTGAAGTCGTTGACGTAGAGCGAGCCGAGATAGACCTGCATCGTCTCGAACACATCGGTCATCGCGACGCCTTGGGCCGCGGCCTTGGTCCGGTCGACATCGACCGAAAGTTCGGGCGAGGCAACATTATAGCTGGTCATCAGCCCGGCGAGCGCGGGTTCCTTGGCGGCGGCAGCCATCACCTTGGCGTTGGCTGCCGCTAGCGCCTCGTAGCCCGCGCCGGAACGATCCTCGATCTGCATCTTGAACCCGCCGGTGGCGCCGAGGCCGGGAACCGGCGGCGGCGGGAATATGCCGACGAAGCCGTCGGGGACTGCCGCATATTTGCCCTGCAGCCGCCCGGCGATTGCGCCGGCCGCCATGTCCGGCGACGTGCGCTCGGAAAAAGGATCGAGCATCACGAACATGACGGCGGCGTTGGGCACGTTGACGAAGCCGTTGATCGACAGGCCCGGAAAAGCGACGACGCTTTCGACGCCGGACTCGGCCAGTGCGATCTTCGAGACCTGTTCGGCCACCGCCTGGGTACGATCGAGCGACGCGCCGTTCGGCAACTGCACGATGCCGACGAGATAATATTTGTCCTGCGCGGGCACGAAACCGGCGGGCAGCTTGTCAAAGGCGAACCAGGTCAGGCCGAGCAACCCGGCATAGGTCAGTCCCGCGACCGCACCCCGCCGGATGACGCGCTGCACGCCACCGACATAGGCGAGCGAGCCGCGATCGAAGGCGCGATTGAACGGCCGGAACAGCCAACCAAAGCCCTTGTCGATCGCACGTTGGAGGCTGTCGCGCGGCGCATCATGACGCTTGAGCAGTATCGCGGCGAGTGCGGGCGACAGCGTCAGCGAGTTCACCGCCGACAAGATGGTCGAGATCGCGACGGTGAGCGCGAACTGGCGATAAAATTCGCCCTGCAACCCGCCCAGAAAGGCTGTGGGAATGAAGACCGCGGCGAGAACCGAGGTGATCGCGATGATCGGGCCGGTGACCTCCGCCATCGCTTTACGCGCGGCCTCGCGCGGAGATTCGCCAAGCCCGATATGACGCTCGACATTCTCGACAACGACAATCGCGTCATCGACGACGATGCCGATCGAGAGCACCAGCCCGAACAGCGATAGCGTGTTCAGCGAAAAACCGAACACATACATGACCGCCAATGTCCCGACCAACGAGACGGGCACCGCGACAAGCGGAATGATCGACGCGCGCCAGGTCTGGAGGAAGAGGATCACAACGAGGACGACGAGCAGGGTCGCCTCGATCAGCGTGACGATCACGCTTTCGATCGAAGCCTTGACAAAGATCGTCGGATCATAAGCGATGCGATGAACCAGCCCGTCGGGAAACTCGCCCGAGAGGCGGTCCATCGTCGCCCGGACCTCGGCCGCGGTGTCGAGCGCGTTGGCGCCGGGGCTTTGCAATATCTGCAGCGCGATCGCGGGTTCGCCGTCGAGCAGCGAACGCAGCGCATAATCATTGGCGCCCATTTCGATCCGGGCGACCTCACCGAGCCGGGTGAGCTGGCCGTCGGCACCAGTCTTGACGACAATCGCAGCAAATTCTTCCTCGGTCGCAAGGCGGCCCTTCACGTCGAGCGCGACCTGTTGCGCGGCGGCGGGGTTCGGCTGCCGCCCGACGCTGCCCGCGGCGACTTCGACATTCTGCGCGCGGATCGCGGCGACGATATCGCTCGCGGTCAACCCGCGCGAAGCGATCCGCGCCGGGTCGAGCCAGACGCGCATCGAATATTCACCGGCACCCCACACGACCACGTCGGCGATGCCGGGGATGCGCGCGATTTCGTCGCGGACCTGAAGCAGCGCATAGTTGGAGATGAAGAGCGGGTCATAGCGCTTCGATGGCGACAGAAGATGCACCACCATCAGCGCGTCGGGTGCAACCTTCTGTGTGGTGACGCCGAGCCGCTGCACCGTCTCGGGCAGTCGTGGCAGTGCGCGCGATACGCGGTTCTGGACCTGAACCTGCGCGATGTCGGGATCGATCCCTTGCGCGAAGGTGACCGTGAGCGTCATCCGGCCGTCGGTGGCGGCCTGGCTCGACATATAGAGCATGCCCTCGACGCCGTTGACCGCCTGTTCGATCGGACTGGCGACGGTTTCGGCGATAACCTCGGGCGAGGCGCCCGGATAGGCCGCGGCAACGGTCACCGTCGGCGGCGCGACCGCCGGATATTCGCTGAGCGGTAGCCGGAGGAGCGCGAGCAGCCCGGCAATCAGCAGGAGCACCGACAGCACGATCGCGAAGATCGGCCGGTCGATGAAGAAGCGGGGGAAGTTCATCGTGCCGGCTCCCGCTGGACGCTGGTTTTCTGCATGCCATTGCCGCGCGGCATCGAGACGATCCTGGGTTTGACCGCCATGCCGGGGCCAGCCAGCCCCTTGACGACGACGCGGTCGCCGGGCCGCAAGCCCGTCTCGACGACGCGCAGGCCATCGACGATGGGGCCGAGCGTCACGGGCCGATATTCGGTCATATTCTTTGCGCCCAGCACGAGGACAAAGCGCCGCCCCTGTTCGACACCGATCGCGATGTCGCTGACGAGGATCGCGGACCGGGCCTTGTCGGTCGCGACATCGACTTCGGCGAACAGGCCGGGCGCCAGACGGCCACCCGGATTGGGCAGGACCGCGCGCGCGCGGATCGTCCCCGTCGCACGGTCGAGACGGTTGCCGATGAAGTCCAGCCGCGCCATTCGGGTGCTGCCGTCTTCGAGGCGGACGCCGACCTTGGCCTCGGCGCCCTGACCGCGGCGGTCGGCGAGCGAGCGAAGATAGGTCGCCTCGTCGACGTCGAATTCGACGTGGAGCGGATCGACCGAGACGATGGTGGTGAGCGGCGTCGCCGTCTCGCCGCCGGCAACCAGATTGCCGCGGGTGACGAGAATCTGGCCGACCCGGCCCGCGATGGGCGCTTCGACGCCGGCATAGCGAAGGTCGAGCGCCGCGAGCCGTTCGGCCGCACGCGCCGACGCAACCTGCGCTTCACGTTCACGCAAGGTCGCGGTCGTCACGTCCGAACGCTCGCGCCCGGCGACACCTTCGGCGACGAGCCGTCGGGCGCGCACATCCTCGGCCTGCGCGAGTCCCAGCCGCGCCTCGGCTTCACGCGTCGCCGCGCGGGCTGCGGCGTGCCGCGCCGCGAAGGGCGCATTATCGAGGCGAAAAAGAATCTGCCCGCGCCGGACAATCTGCCCCTCGGGAACGCTGACGTCGGCAATATAGCCCGAGACGCGCGGTTTGAGTTCGACCGTCTCGACCGCAGTCAGGCGTCCGTTATAGGTGGAGCGCGGCACATGGTCCTGCACGACGACTGATGCCGCCAGAACCATCGGCGGCCCCGGCGCAGCGGCCTGCTCGCCGCCTTCCGGCCCGCGCACCCAAAGCACCACGAGCCCCGTCGCCAATATCGCGCCCAGCGCCGCGGCGACCCTCGATTTTCGCATCTCAACCTCCGAATCCGTGCTCGCCGATCCGGATGGATGGCGAGCTCATATTTCGGGGGTGCGGTTTTCCATCGTTGGAGGGTCAAGAGATTTTCTTCGTCGGCGTCGAATGCGCATGAACCCGTAGAAGACACCGCGCCTGTTGGTAGGCGGAGCTCTGCTGCAACAGTAATCCGGCGTGCGGCGACCGCGTTGGCCAAGGCTATGTCCCGCGAAGAATCAGGAAAAGCTCCTCCGCATACGGAAGGGCCAAATGATCCCGAGGCCAGGGCTAGTGCGTGCGGTTCGACGAACCCGCGGCATGGCGCCGGGCGGATTGTCCGCCGGACCTGCCGAAGCGCCGGGGTTCGCGCGGTTGGAGGCGCGGCATCGCATCCCCCTCTTCCGCCAGCCCCTCGATGATCGGGCAATCGGGCCTGTCGTCACCGTGGCAATGATTGGCAAGCGTCTCAAGCGTCCGCACCATGGCTTCGATCTCGGCCATTTTTTCCTTGAGCCGCTCGATATGTTCGAGCGCGAAAGCCTTGACGTCGGCGCTGGCGCGGCTTCGGTCGGACCAGAGGCCCAGCAGCTCGCCGATCTGCTCCACGGTAAAGCCAAGATCACGCGCGCGCCGGATGAAGCGCAGGCGGTGCACGTCGGCGTCGTCATAGTCGCGGTAGCCCGAGTCCTGACGCGCAACCTTGGGGATGAGACCCGTCTGCTCGTAATAACGGATCATCTTTGGAGAGACGCCCGATATTTTCGCGGCGCGGCCGATGTTCATGCCGCCTCTCCTTCTTTTCCCTTGTTGGCGGCGATCACCGGCCGGAAGGTCTTCAACCTGAGTGCGTTGCTTAGCACGAAGACGCTCGACAACGCCATCGCGCCGGCGGCGAACACCGGCGACAGCAACGTGCCGTTCAACGGATAGAGCGCGCCCGCTGCCACAGGGATCAGCGCCGCATTATAGCCGAACGCCCAGAACAGATTCTGCTGGATGTTCCGGATCGTCGCCTTCGACAGCGCGATCGCATTCACCACGCCGCGCAGGTCGCCCGACATCAGCACCACGTCGGCGGACTCGATCGCGACATCGGTGCCCGTGCCGATCGCAAGGCCGACGTCGGCCTCGGCGAGCGCGGGGGCATCATTGATGCCGTCGCCGACGAACGCCACCTTGCGGCCGCCCGCACGAAGCCGGTTGATCGCATCGACCTTTCCGTCGGGAAGCACTTCGCCGACGACTTCATCGATCCCGAGCGTGCGCGCCACAGCATCTGCGGTCGCCTGATTGTCACCAGTGATTATCGCGACCTTGAGCCCGAGATCATGCAGCGCGCGGATCGCTTCCGGCGTCGTCTCCTTGACCGGATCGGCGACCGCGATCACCGCCGCGAGCTTGCCGTCGATCGCGGCATAGAGCGGCGACCGGCCCATCGCCCCGAGTTCACTGGCCTTGGCGGCAAAGGCTGAGACATCGTGCCCCAACCTGATCATGAAGCGGTCGGCACCGACCTGGACCTCACGGCCGCCGACCTTCGCCGATACGCCGTAACCGGGAATGGCTTCGAACGTCGCGGGCGATGACACGTCAAGCCCCCGCGCGGCCGCGGCTGCCACGATGGCTTCGGCAATCGGATGCTCGGACTGACTTTCGACGCTGGCGACCAGCGCCAATACTTCCTCACTCCCGAAGCCTGCGGCCGGTTCAAGGTCGGTCAGCTCGGGGCGGCCCTTGGTCAGCGTGCCGGTCTTGTCGAGCGCCACGACCGTCACGTCGCGTAGCGTCTGGAGCGCTTCACCCTTGCGGAACAACACGCCTAGCTCGGCAGCGCGCCCAGTTCCGACCATGATCGACGTCGGGGTCGCGAGACCCATCGCGCACGGGCAGGCGATGATCAGCACCGCGACCGCATTCACCAACGCAAAGGTCAACGCCGGATCGGGGCCGAAGAAAAGCCAGATCATGAAGGTCAGTCCTGCGATCCCCATCACCGCGGGGACGAACCAGGCGGTGACCTTGTCGACCATTGCCTGGATCGGCAGCTTCGACCCTTGCGCCTGCTCGACCATGCGGATGATCTGGGCCAGAACGGTGTCGGCGCCGACCTTGGTCGCGCGGAAGGTGAAGGCGCCGGTCTTGTTGATCGTACCGCCGACGACGGCCGCGCCTGCGGTCTTGGCCACGGGGACCGGCTCGCCGGTGATCATCGACTCGTCGACCCAGGAACTGCCATCAACGACCTCGCCATCGACCGGCACGCGCTCGCCCGGACGGACCTGGACGATGTCGCCGGTTCGGACGTCGGCGAGCGCGACTTCCAGCGCCGTGCCATCGCGCACGACGCGCGCGGTTTTCGCCTGAAGCCCGACCAGCCGCTTGATCGCCTCCGACGTCCGCCCCTTCGCCTTGGCCTCGAGGTAGCGACCGAGCAGGATCAGCGCGACGATCACCGCCGCGGCTTCATAATAGACGTTGGCGGTGCCGGGCGGCAGGACGCCGGGGGCAAAGGTCGCGACGAGCGAATAGCCCCAAGCGGCGCTTGTCCCCAGCGTGACGAGCGAGTTCATATCAGGGGTGCCGCGCAGGATCGCGGGAATGCCCTTCTGGAAAAAGCGCAGCCCGGGCCCGAAGAGCACCAGTGTGGTGAGGACGAACTGGATCAGCCAGCTCGCCTGCATCCCGATCGTACCCATGACGAAATCATGGACGGCGGGGATGAGGTGCGAGCCCATCTCCAACACGAACACCGGCAACGCCAGCGTCGCGGCGAGAAACAGCGAACGGCGCAGGCTATCAAGTTCCTGCTCGCGCGCCGAAGCGTCCTGATCGGTTGACGCGCCGTCGCCTTCGATCCGGCGCGGTTCATAACCGGCACCGCTGATCGCGGCTTCCAGATCGTCCAGAGACGCGATGCTGCTGCGGTAGCGGATGCTGGCCTTTTCGGTTGCCAGATTGACGGTGGCGGTGATGACTCCCGGCACCTTGGACAGCGCCATTTCGACGTGACCGACGCATGAGGCGCAGGTCATGCCCGCGACGCCGATTTCCACATCGGCCTCGGGCACCGCGTAACCAGCGCGCTCGATCGCCTGCACGACGGAATGCGGGTCCGATGCACCTGTGAAGGTCACATCGGCGCGCTCGGTTGCCAGATTGACGCTGACCCCGCTCACGCCCGGCAGTTTGGCGATCGCTTTTTCGACATGGCCGACACATGAGGCACAGGTCATGCCCGCGACGGCGAGATTCAGCCGTTCCGGCTCGGCAACAGGGCCGCCGCTTTTCCGCGGCAATTCGATAATATCGGACATGACAGCTTCTCCGGATTTGCTCATTTGACCGGATTGTGCGGCTTCCAACGATGGGAAGGTCAAGGGGAGAAAAAAGGGCGCGCCCGGACTTGACCTTGTCACGATGGCAAGCCCCATCTTCGGACTTCAATCGAAGTTTGGAGATACTATGACGATCCGTTTCAATATCCCCGGGATGACATGCGGCGGCTGCGCGCGCTCGATCACCAAAGCGATCCAGGGCATCGATACCGCGGCCAAGGTCGAAACCGACATTTCCGAAAGGCGGGTGAGCGTCGAGACCGGCGCGGACAGCGCGGACAGCGCGGCGCTCATCGCGGCGATCCGCGAAGCCGGCTATGAAGCGCAGACGGCATAGGAAGGGCACGCCAAGAAACTGATCAACCCGAGGAAATAGAACCAGATCTGGTTCCAGTTCGCCTTTCGTCCAAGGTCTCGGCGGCTATATTCTCCTTTCCATTTTCTGGCTGGAGAATGAATTTGCGACATTCCGCTATCCTGTTGCTCGGGCTCAGCCTGGCCGCCTGCGGCCAAAGCGAGCCGCGCAGCACCTAATATTTCGAGGCGAATATCGACGAGGCGCGAAAGGTGGTCGCCGACTGCCGGGCCGGCTCGACGCGCGGCGACGAATGCACGAACGCGGACGTCGCGGTGCAGACGGTCGAAGGCCGCGAGCGCTTCAAGCGGTTCCTAGGCAAGGATTAAGACAGGACACGATCGCCGCACCTAACCGTTGGCGATTGCGTGTCGGGCGCGCTTCGATATAGCGCCGGGATGACCGATGAACTGACCAGCATCGTCCTGCGCGCCGTCGAACGGGCTCCGCAATGGGTCCGCCGCGCCCTGGAATCGAAAGATCATGTCGCCCGCATTCAGGCCGAGGAATCGCTCGCCGCTATGATCGCCGACGCGCTGCGAAAGGCGGAAAGCACCCCTGACTAGCCCCGGCGATCACGCCGGGCGGCACTGCTCCTCAAGCTCGGCGATGCGCTCCGAGCAAATCGCGTGGACTGCGCGCCCCAGTTCCTCGACGCAGCCGCCGAGCCAAAGAAGCTCCTCCTCGGTGATGCGGTAATGCTTCGAGTAGCGCGCCTTAACATAGGCTTCCTTGAGCTTCTCGAAGCGCGCACGATCGGCGCGGGTCTCGCGCGGCCAGACGTTCACCAGCCGCATATCGATACGCTCGGCCTGCGTTCGTAAGAAACCAAGATTGTGAACGTAAGGCGTGTAGAAAGTGCAGACTAGCAGAGCCCCATGATAGAGGCTCTCGGTGGCTTGGTGCAGCAAAAACGCTGCTTTTTTGTAACTCCGTCGGCCGACGTAAAACCTGTATCCTTCTAAAAACTCCGCCGCGCCCGGAATCCACTCTTCGAAATATTCCTTTGCCATCGCCAGCGCCTGCTCGGGCGTCTTCGGCTTCGGCTTGTGCAATTCCTTGTCGTCATATGCGTAGAGCGCGATTCCGTCCTTCGCGACGTCCATGAAGAAATAGCGCCCATGCGCGAGCCCGTCATTCACCTCCTGCAGCGTATGAACGATGAAGTTCACCGGCGTGTGCAGCGTTTTGTCGATCGCAAGCTCGCGGATGAGCCGGTCCTCGAGCTTCAGCCAGAAATCGACCCGCTCGGTCAGGCGCTTGTCGTTGACGATGATGAGGAGGTCGAAATCCGACCGATAGCCCTTGGCGGTATGCGGCTCGTCGACCCAGCCGCCGCGGGCATAGCTGCCGTAGAGGATCAGCTTGTCGATCCGGCCCTTCTTCTTCCAGCTCATCGTCGCCAGCGCGATCGCATCCTCGAATTCTTCGAAGATGATCGCCTTCACGCGCTCGAGCTCGCGCTGCTTGTTCGGCGGTAGATGATCGAGATCGGTTCGCATGGCTATTCTCACCCTGTAATTCCGCTCGCCCGATGGCAAGCGCTGTTGCAGTCAAATTTGCCGTCAACTTGCGGGCGGCACGCGAAAATCCCAGACGGGGATGCCGAACGCCCGCGCCTTGTCGACGAGATTGTCTTGGATGCCGGTGCCCGAGAAGACGACCAGCCCGGCGGGCATCGCGTCGATCATCCGGTCGTTGCGCTTGAACGGGGCCGCCTTCTTGTGGCGGTTCCAGTCGGGCCGGAAAGCGACCTGCGGCACGCGGCGGGTATCCGCCCAGCAGGCGGCGGCGCGCTCGGCCCCGGTGGGCGTTGCGCCATGCATCAGCACCATGTCGGGGTGGCGGGCATGGATACGATCGAGCGCGGCCCAGATATGCTGATGATCATTGCAGGCGGGACCGCCGCTGAAGGCGACGCGCGTGCCTTCGGGGATCAGCGCCGCGGCCTTTTCGCGGAGCCGCTTGTCGAGGAAATCGCGGCTGTCGATCATCGACGCAGTCAGCGTCTTATGCTGCGCGCGCGATCCGGTGCGCGGCATCCAGGCTTTGCGGACATGAAGGCGGAACTGCTCGGCGGCGCATTCGCGGAAGAACTCCATGGTGTCGCGGCGCTCGATCAGCGTGATGCCTTCGGCGATCTTGCGCTCGAGTTCGACCGAGCGGATTTCGCTGCCGTCCTGCTCGCGCTGCTGCTCGCGCTGCGCTTGCTCGTTGCGATCGAGATCGCGTTCGATCCGCTCGCCGGCACGGTGAAAGATATTGACGATGTTCCAGAGCAGGTCTTCAAGATCCGGCTCGATGCGCGTGTCGACGAGGCAGCCGGCCATCGCGTCGAAGATGTCGGCTACGGCGCCGCCGGCGAGGCGGTAGTCGGGAAGCGGCCTGCCATCGGGCTCGTCCTCATAGGGACGGTGACCGTAAAGCTGCATTTCCTGAAAAAGATAAGCGCTGGCGCCGGGTTCATGCGGCTCGCCGCGTTCGGGAAGGTCGGACAGGTCGGTCATGGCGTCTCTCGCATCTGGTGGCCGCGCCTCTCGCGGCCTTCGCGGCGACGCCTCCGCGGCGGCGGGTGCGGGTCCGCACCGCACGGGCGGAGCCCGGGCGGCCGAAGCGCAGCGAAGGATGGCGGGCGAAGGCTATTTTGCCTCGCGATGCAAAGGGGCAGAGCCCCGGCGGAAAATAGCCGCACGCCAGGCCATTGCGAGGCCCGCGCGCGCTGCCGCAGTCGCCCTCCAGCGAAGGCCGGAGGCGCGGGCTCTGCCGGGATGGGGCGAAGACCAACCTGTTCGCCCGGAGGATGGTGGCCCCGGTCAAGGGCGCGAGCCAGTGTATCTTTTCGGATGAAATATTGACTTTTGTTCAATAAAGGAACATATGGACCATGAAGGAGCCCGACATGGCAACGGCATTGGCAAAGACGATCGACCGGAAGGATCTTACCGGCCCGGCGCTGCGCACCTTTTTCAACATCGCCGAGGCGTGGAAGCTCAGCGAAAGCGAGCAGATGGCGGTCCTGGGGCTCGACAGCCGTTCGACGCTGCATAATTGGAAACGCGGCGAGGTCGCGGCGCTTTCGAAGGATGCGCTCGAGCGGATTTCCTATGTCATGGGCATCTACAAGGGCTTGCAGATCCTCGTGCCGCAGACCGCGGACGAATGGGTCCGCAAGCCGAACAAGGCGAAGAGCTTCGCTGGCAAGTCCGCCCTCGACCGGATGGTGTCCGGCAATGTCTCGGACCTTTATGTCGTGCGGCAATATATCGACGGGCAGCGCGGCTAAGCCCATGCCGCTCGACATTCCGGTGGCGGCGACGAGCTGGACGCCCTGCTACCGCATCATCCCCAGCCGCTTCCCGCCGATCGGCCTGTTCGAGAAGGTCGCCGATCCGGACGATCTCGAGGCGGTCTTCCAGATCGAGGCGATGACCAACGATCGCCTCCGCGACGAAGTCGGCGTGCTCGCGCTCGTGCCGCCCGAGGACCGTGTTTCGGGTCCCGGCACGACACCGATCATGGCGGCCTTCACCCATCTCAATCCCGAGGGCAGCCGTTTTACCGACGGCAGCTTCGGCGTCTTTTATGCGGGCCTGACGCTGGACACCGCGATCGCGGAAACGCGGCACCACCGCGCCAGATTTCTCGCCGCGACCGACGAGCCCGCCCAGGAGATCGACATGCGCGTCTATGCCATCGACCTCGAGGCCGGTCTCCACGACATTCGCGGTCTCGCGGACAGCCACGCGCATCTCTACGATCCCGACAGCTATATCCATGCCCAAGGGCTCGGGGCCGAACTGCGCGATGCGGGCTCGGACGGCATCCTCTATCAGAGCGTCCGCCATCCCGGCGGCGAATGCGCCGCTGCCTTCCGGCCGCGCCTCCTGTCCAATTGCCGGCAGGAACGGCATCTCTGCTATATGTGGGACGGCACGGCCATCACGACCATCTATGAAAAGAAGAGCCTCGATAGCTGAAAGAGCGCGATCGCGTCCTAGCCCCGAGCCGAACCCATTTCGTCAGCGATCATCGTCCAAGAAATCTCGCCGCGTCGACCGGCGTCAACTGCGGCCGCAAGTTTTCCGCCAGCCGCGCCGAGCCGAAGCGGCGAAGATCGGTGTTGAGATCGTCACGCTGCGGCTCGAGCGGGTGGACCGCGATGCCGAGCGGCAAGGCGCGTTCGTTCAGCGCCGCCCAGGCGGCGCGCCCGGCGGGATCATCCTCGCGCGCGACATAGAGCCGCCGCAGGCCTGCCGGAAACAGAAGTGCCGCAAGATGGGCGGCGGAGAGACCGGCCACGAGCGGCAATGCTGGAGCGACCTCGCGCAGTGACAACATGGTCTCGATGCCCTCGCCGAAGGCCATGACGTCTCCCGCCAGCCCGAAGCGCACGCCATGCCCCAGGAGATGTCCCATCGCGCGGCGCGGATAGGCCATCGGCGCCTTGGCCGGCCGTGCCGGATCGAGCCAGGTGCGATGGACGCCGGTGAGCGAGCCGCCCAAATCGGTCACCGCCGCGATCATCGCCGGGAATGCCGGCTTGACCGAAGGGGCATCCTCGTCGGACCGGCGATAATAACAATGCGGATGATATCGCAGCGCCGGCAAATCCCCGCCACGCCGAAGCGCGCGGTCCGCGAGGTAGGTTCGCACCAGCGTCCCGGCGATGGGATTGGATGCCGCCCAAAGCCGCGCGGCCGCCTCCCTGCTTCCCGGGCTCGCCCGCCGCGGACGCGGGTTGCGCTTCACCGGATCAGGCGGAGGCAGGCTCAGGAAGCGCCGCGCCTCGGCAAGCGTGTCGCCGAGGCTCATATGCGCGCAGCTCGCGGCGATGATGTCGAGCAGATCGCCATGATCGCCGGTCGCCGCATCGGTCCATTTTCCGGCGCGCGGCTTGCTCTCGCTGCCGCTGAGGCGGACGTAGAGACTTCGCCCCGGTGCATTATGCACATCGCCGACCAGCCAATAATGGCCTTCGCGGCGACCGTTCGAGAGATAGTGGCGGCACACCGCCTCGGCATTCTCACCGAGACGGCGCGCAAGTTCACGGGCTGGGCTTTCCATGCGGGGCTCCTTCAGGCGGCCTTGCGATCCGAGACCCGCTCAATCGGAAACCGATCGACGAGCCGCGCGAACACATCGGCGCCAGCAGCCCCTGCCGGCACGTAGAGCTTCAATTTCTGTGCGCCGATGACCAAAATCAAGCCCATCGCCCCGATCAGGCGACGGCGATACCATCGAAATGGCGCAATTCGGTGGGCGCGCGTCGATAGGGCGCACGATTTGCCCGTCGGCGGCAGGGGCCGCAGGTTAGGCATCAGGACGCCATCAGCGGACGATAACCTCCATCCTCGTCCATCTCCTCGGCCCACAGCGCCATCTGGAAATCATCGTAGGAGACGCCGCATTGCTCAAGCATCCAGGCCGCAAGGTCCGGATGATCGGCAACCGCTTCGGCGAAACTGTCGCAGCGACCGCGACCCCGGTCGAACCACCAGCGATCATCGTCCTCCCGGACGGCAGGATCGCGTTCGATCACCAGCCGCGACGCATCGAGCTCGAGCATCGCGGCGAGCAGCTTCTCGCAATGAACGACATCGAGCGTCTCACGCGGTCCGTGCTGGCGTTCATAGCCGACCGACAGGTTGGTGCATTCGGGGATGATGCCCGCATATTCATTGGTGTCGGTATAGACCCCCGTGTCGTCGGGCGCGTAACGGAAGCCCGCGTTCTGCTGGTTGAGTGCCGACGCGAGGCTCGTCGCAAAGGCGTCGGAGCAGGTCCGGCCATAGCTTTGATGGGTGATGACATCGCCGAGCCCGGCGCGGTCGAAGGCGATCGCCGCATCGATATTCGCGAGCAGTTCGGGCGTATGGCGCTCGATCCAGCGCGACCCGAGACAGCCCTGCTCCTCGCCGCGATGGAAGAGGTAGAGGCCAGGACACGCGGCCGCGATCATGCCGAGCATGATCCACAGCCCCGCGCCGTCGTCGGCGCCGAGCGACATGCCAGCCTTGCCGTCGCAGAGATGCGCGACGCCATGCGCGTCGATGCCCACCGCCTGCGCTCCGCCCACCGCTGCGACCGTGTCGACATGGCAGCTCCACAGGGTGCGGGGACGACCCCCAATGGTGATCATCCGGTTGCCGAAGGCATCGGAACGCATGCCGGGAATCCGGTCGAGATATTCGCGGCAGAAGGCGCGTTCGGTGGCGCTGTCATGGGGCCGCGCCCAGGACAGGATTTCGAGCAGGCCGGCCCGGCCCGTCAGTTCATAGTTCATGGGATCAGGCTCCTGTATGCGAGGGGGTAGCGGCAGGGGCTGAGGCGCCTGCAGCGGCAGGGACGAGGCTATCGGCTAGCCCCGGTGCTTCGAGAGAATTGCGGTGCGCGCGCCCACAATTGCAGGGTTCGAAAGGCTGGCGACGCAAGGTTTCGAGGCGAAGGCGCTCCGCTTCCTCCCGCTCGCGCCTCAGCCGCTCGTCGCGGGCACGCTCCCCGGCCGCCTGCCATTTGGCGACCTCGATCGCGATCGCGGCCATTTCATATCGAAACCAGTCATGGGCGAGGACATGGGCGTTGGCGAGCGACGGGTCGTCATCGTCGAAGGGCTCGGGAAGATGATCGGCGCAGAGCCATTCGCCATGATATTCGGTGAGATCGTCGGCGTGGAACCATTGGCCGGAGGCGTCGCACCGGCGGCAGCAGCTTTCGATCCACCATTCGCCGCGATCGTCGAGATAGACCGCGCCAAATGCTTCCACATCGTCTTCGAGAACATCATGCTCGTCGCCATCGGCGAGAACCGTGATGAAGGTTTCGGCGTCGCTGTACGAGCGCCCGTTGTGATCACAGAAGACGGAGTGATCGGTGAAGCAGCTGTAGCACCACTCTTCCGATGAGCCGTCGCGGTAATAGACCTCGTCGTGCGCGGTCGTTTCGCGGTCGCACCGCGGGCAGTACCAGCATCGATTTCCGAGCCCATTGGTGTTCTCGGACGGGATGCTGCCGCGTCCGATGATGAGATATTCGCCATCGTCAGCGAGGTCATCGCCCGCATCGATATAGGGAACGACGAAGCTGTCGCCGTCGACGATCCGCCGGATGCGCGCGCCGTTCAGCCCGCCCTTGGCGTAGCCGGCATTTTCGAGAAGCAACCTGAGGCGCGACACATCGCCATAGAGGCTGGTGTAGATCTTGCGCTCGGGCCACACCACGCTGCGCGCCCGGGCATCGTCACGAGGTCCGATATAGGCGATGGCCGTATCGGGACCGGCATAGACGCGCGTCGGGTGACAGAAGCTGTCGAACTCGCTTGCGTCATGCGCCATGCAGCTACCGGGACCGCCGACATAGACATCTTCGATCTCATCGGCATCCTGGGTGATCTTGAGCGCATCTTCCTCGAGCTGCACCGAGAGCCGGGCGCACCAGCCCTCGATCGCATTGTTGTCGAGATGAGCCGAGAAGAAGCGATGGAGGTAGCGGCCGGGTGACATCACGAGCTGGCGGTCGATCTGGCCCTTGGCGGCATTTTCGGTGAAGGCGATCTTGCCGGCCTGCTCGGTCGAGACATGGCAGAAATGCTCGTCGTGCTTTTCCCGGTACCAGGGCTCGTCGTGCCAGGGCGTCGGCGCATAGCTGCCGTCGGCGAAGCGCAGCTTCTCGCGGACCGGCCAGTCGACATCGCCGATATCGGCGCCGGCAAGCGCGATACGAAGCTGCACATCGGGCGCGCGGAGGAGCAGTTGCTTCCGCGCTGCTTCGGCTTCCTCGAAGGAGGGCCAGAGATATTGCTGGTCGCCGTTGGGCGCGAAAATGAATTCGATCGTGATCGGCCGCCACTCGGCTTCCGAGTGCGGACACAAGATTTGGAACTGTGCCATGGACATGACTCCACGCAGCCGCGCGCGTCCCCCGGAGCGGAGGCGCGGGCTGGATTGTTGGGAAATGGCGCAGGGTCGGCGAGGGTCCGGCATCAGCGCCCTGGCTGGGGGCGATGGTCGGTCTCGGGTCGCTTCAAGCCGCCCAAGGGCGACTTTCCAAACGCCGCTGCGCCGTATCGAAAGGTCCGGCGGGGTTCATGGCCCCGCCAGCCGTATCACTCGGCCGCGACGGGAAGCTCGATGTCACCGGCCTCGGCCGCGTCGTCGGGCTCGTCATCGAGCCCCGGCGTGCGCATCGGCGCCGGAAGCCAGCGCGTCTCCTCGACCAGCCGCTCGGCCTCGCGCGCCATGTCGGCCTTCTTCAAATGGTCGATCATCCTGGCGAAGGCCTCGCCGCGCGCCTCGGCGACATCGGCAAGGATCCGCGGCTTGGTGACGCTGCGGAAATAATCATCGGCGGTCGGCCGCCAGCCCGCGCCATGAACATCGAGCCCCACAGCGCGCGCCAGGATATGGCTGTGCGCGATCCGGCGCTCGACGCCGTGCGCCGAAATCCGGCCATTGTCATATTTGGGCACGATCTCGGCCTGCGCGTTGACGCAGAGCGACGCGCAATGCGCGAACAGCTTCGTCTGCTCCTCGCCATCGAGCGTGAGCAAATAGTCCCACACCTCTTTGTCCGACTGCGGGAGCCGCTCTTTCCATTCGGCCGCGCGCGCATCGATCGCCTGTGCCGGACCGCAATCGCGAAGATTGGTCGGCGCGTTCGTGAAATAGACGCGGTTCGGCGACACCTGAACGCAGCTTTCCCTGCTGCTCGAATAGAAGCAGCCGAGCACCAGGGCATGGAGAACCGAAGCGAAGGCGGTCGCCGGATCCTGCGCGAAGGCGTCCTGAAGCGCGAGCGTGCGCCACGCCGTCAGATCCGACACGAGCCGATCGGGAAGGGGCCGGAGTGTCTCCACCTCCTCGTCCTCCCCGGCGTCCGCCGACACCGCGGCTTCGCCGCCCGCGTCCGGGCCGGCGGACCGGGCATCGCCGTCCGCGGCCGAATGCGCTTCGTCTTCGGACGCTTCCGCCTTCGGCTCGTCCTCGGGCTTCACGAATCCACGCTCGACCCGCACCGAACCATCGCGATCGATCGAGACGAAGGCACCGGCGATCGCCATTTCGGCCGGGTCGAACAGCTCCGGCCGGTCCGCGAGCGTACCGAGCTCGGTCTCGACTGCATCGAGACGCGCGTGGACCTCGGCCGGAACCTCCGGGGCATCGGCCCATTCACCCTCGAGTTCCTCGGCTTCGGCCTCGAGCGTGGCGACGCGCGCCAGCTCGTCCTCGCTCATCGGGGTCACCTCGCGGTCGATTTCGCGGAGGCCGCGCGTGGCGTCCCACGGCAGGTCGATCGAGGTCGTCACCCATTTCCAGCCCTCGGCAAGGACGCGCTCGCCTTCCGCCTTCAGCTTCTCGTCGACCAGCCGATCGAGAAGCGCCGGATCGGTGAGCCAGCCGCCGCCGTCGGCTTCGAACAGGTCGCGCACGACGCCGCCACCGGCTTCGACATAGGCGCCCAGACCGACGAAGCATGTCCGTTTGTCGGCGGCGCGCACGCTGTTCTCGGTCAGCTTCTGCCGAATATAGGCCGCCGATTTGTTGAAGCTGTGTTCGAGCTGGTCCCACAGCTCTTCCTGGCGCGCATGGTCGTCCGACACGGTGAACGCCATCAGCTGGTCGAGCGTCATCGCATCGTCGGCGTAGAGGGTGTGAAGCTTCGGCGAGACACCCGCGAGCTTGAGCCGCTGGCGCACCGCGGCCGGCGTGGTGTGGAAGTGCGCGGCGATTTCCTCGATGCCGGTGTCCTTCTCGACCATCGCCAGCATCGCACGAAACTCGTCGAGCGGATGAAGCTGCTCGCGAAAGCTGTTTTCGGCGAGACTGTCCTCCTCGGCGAGGATATCATTGTCGGCAGCGCGCACGACGCAGGGGATCGGCGCATCCTTCGCGAGCCTTTTGCGCTTCACCAACAGTTCCAGCGCGCGGTGGCGGCGCCCGCCGGCCGGTATCTCATACCGGCCGGTTTCCTGGCCGTCGGCACCCAGCAGCGGCCGGACGTTGAGGCTCTGGAGCAGCCCGCGCCGGTCGATGTCGTCGGCCAGCGCGTCGATCGACACGCCGGCCTTCACACGCCGGACATTGGACTGCGACAGGACCAGCCGGTCGAGCGGGATGTCGCGCGACGGGCTGAGGGTGATTTTGGCGGCAGTTCTGGCCATGGCCATTCTCCATGACGGGCCGCCGCGAGACACTCTCCCGGCTTTCAAGCCCGTCACGAAAACCCGGCCCTCCTCTCCCTTTGGGGCCGCCGCAGGCGGACCTATCCGCACCCGGAAATCCGGCAGCCACGCCCGCTCATCCGCGCTGCCGCTTCGCGCAAACGCCGCTCGCCGAGCAGGATCGAGCCCGCGCTGCGAGCCGCCGCGGCATAGACCGAGAGCGGATGATGCGGCGTGAAGCCGAGATCACGCTCGATACCAAGGCCGAACGGCAGCCGGACCGCTTCGAGTTCGGCCAGCGCGAAGCTGCCGAGCTCGGGGCATCCGAAGCCAAGGTCGGCAAGGCCGAACAATATGCCGTCCTCGTCCATCTCGGTCGCGAGCCAGGTCGCCGACCCGACCGGGTTGAAGAAGCGCACGACGGGCGCCGGATCGGGCTCGCGCCCGCCGCGCGCGACGGCGGCACGCCGGGCGGCGTCGTTGGCGCGCAGGCGCGCCGCGAGATCGGGGGTCAGGAGTTTCATGCCGCCGCCCTCCGCGCCAGGGTTGGGGCGTACACGCCGGTCGGGCGGACGCCGGGCCGCGCGAACGCCCAGTGCGGGAAGAAGGAATGATATGTCATGCAAGGTCTCCGCAGCGGACCGGAGGCAGGGCCACTCCCGCCTCCTTCGATCCGCTCGCAAGATTTCATGCCTTCCTCTCGCTCTATTTCCGGCGCCGCGCGGCAGCGCCCGACGACCGGAATATAGATGCAGATCTGGGGCCAATTTTCCGGGGCCCGCGCCTTTCCCGTTTCCGGCCAATCGATTAGGACCGGGAGGCGATCGCCGTCGCGCAGCAGGGGCCAGGGCAAAAGCCCGCCTCGCCGAGGGCCGGGACCAGTCGCATAATGTCCCATCTGTCGTCCGTGCCGGAGAGGAACCGGGACCGGCGACCCAGGGAGCGGCTCGCGGGATCGACGGGTTGGGAACGTGCCGGCGACCGGACGGTCACAGTGAAGCATTTTTGTTTGATGGAGGAACTCGCCCTCGAAATTTCCACGGCGACGAATGAGGACGGGCTCTTCGAAGCCCTCGCGCGCGCATCGATGCGCCTCGGCTTCGACCATTTCGCGCTCGCCTATGACCGGCGCGGCAATGCCGAGCCGGCATCCCTGCTGGTTCACAATTACCCCGATGCCTGGGCCAAGGTCTATGTCGGTTTCGATCTTGGCGGTGCCGATCCGGTGCGCCGCGCCGGCGAACGGTCGATGACCGGCTTCCGCTGGGACGAGATCGAAAGCTACATCCCGCTGACCCGCAGCGACCGGCAAATGCTCCATGTCGGCCGCGAATATGGTCTCGCCGACGGCTATACGGTGCCGCGCCACCTCCCTGGCGAGGCCAGCGGCGCCTGCTCTTTCGTCCTGCGCCCGCAAAGCGAGCTTCAGGACGATATGCTCCGCATTGCCGAAATCATCGGCGCGCTCGCGATCGTCTCGGCACGCCAGCTCGTCGGCGCCGTGCCGCTAAAAAGCAAAGCGACGCTGAGCGAACGGCAGCGCGAGTGCGTATTATGGACCGCACGCGGCAAGACCGCGGCCGAAGTGGCGGTCATTCTCGGGATCGGCGAAGTGACGGTCGTCCAGCATCTCAAGACCGCGCGCGACCGCTATGACGTGCATTGCGGCCAGATGCTGACCCTCTGCGCGCTGTTCGATGGCCTCATCGGATTCGGGGACGTCTATGACTGGTGGCACGCGCGCTGACCGCGTCAACGACGACTTGTCCGGAAATTCAGCAAGGAGGCAGGCACGCCCGGAATGACAGCCGAGGCAAGGGCGTGCCGCTCAGTCGCAGCACGCGCCCTTGCCTCCGATCTGGATCGGAGGGCAGGGCGTGGTTCCATAGGAGCAGAACACGCAGCAGTCGCCGGGCTCGGGCCTCAGCACGGCACCGCAGCCCTTGCAGTCATAGAAGAACTGACAGGCGTCGGTCGGCATCGTTTCCGTCTCGCGATGGCCGCACTGCGGACAGGTGATCGTCGAACGAAGGTCGGGGCCGGCATCAGACATAATGGTAGCCCGCCCACAGCAGCGCCGCGCCAAGCAGGAGGCCGGCAAGCGTCAGGATGCGCACCCAGCGGGGCGTGCAGGCACCGCCGGGGCCACAGCGCGCGGCCGCGCGCTGCTGGCGGAACAGCAGGAAGGCGCCGAGAATGAGGCATGCCGCCCCGATCAGAAGAAGCGGCGTGCGATAGGGCATGGCGACCATCGCGATGCCGCCGAGCCATGCGGCTCCGATCCCCGCAGAGGCCAGCAGGAAGGGCAGCGCGCAACAGGATGCAACGCCGAAAGCCGCGGCGATGCCGGCTAAGGTGAACGCGCCGGCGTCGATACCCTTGGGGCGATTCTGCATTGGGATCGGTTCCTTGTGCGGTGTGAGGGGACGCCGTAGCATCTGTAGCAGCTACAGACTCAAGAGGTATTTTTGCGATGGCCGCAACCAGAGCGATGCAGATCGGCGAACTCTCGCGCCGCACAGGCTGCAACATCGAAACGATCCGCTATTATGAGCGGATCGGCGTCCTCGACGTTCCGCTCCGGCGCGGTCGCTACCGCAACTATGGCGAGGAGGATGTAGGGCGCCTCGGCTTCGTGCGCCGGGCCCGAGAGCTCGGTTTCACCCTCGACGAGGTGCGGGCGCTGCTCCAACTCGCGACTGGAGGCCAGGCTGCCTGCGCCGAGGTGCGCGACGTCGCCTCGTCGCACCTTGCGGATGTGCGCGCGAAGATCGCCGATCTCAAGCGGATGGAGCGTGTGCTCGCCGCTTCGGTACGGGCTTGCGAGGCCGGCGACGATCCCGCCTGTCCGCTGCTCCAGACGCTTCGGGCCGGTACACCGCACGGCTGATCGTCCGGATGACACCCGCGTGACGACGAGCGACAGGCTCAACTATCAAGAGCTTCTGGAATCGCGCGGATCATCCTCATATCTGGGGATACGCGCAGTCCACGGAAAATGATTTGATTCCCGGCACCAACAGCCGAGGAATCATCATGATCGACACGACCCCGCGGGCGCCCGCCGCGCCCGGGAACGCGGCGCTGCGCGCCATGTTCGCCGCGCGCAAGAGCGTCTTCATCGACCTGCTCAAATGGGACCTGCCGGTGCTCGCCGGCCAATATGAGCTCGACGAGTTCGACACGCCGGCGGCGCGCTACCTCATTCTTCTCGATGCCGATGGCCGTCACCGCGCATCGGCGCGGCTGCTCCCGACCGAGGGCGCGCATCTTCTCGGTGAGCATTATGCCCATCTGTGCGCGGGCGAGGTGCCGCGCGGTCCAACCGTCTGCGAGATCAGCCGCTTCTGCCTCGACCGCGACCAGGACGCAGCATCGCGCCGCGCCGCGCGCGACCAGCTGGTGACCGCCCTTGCAGAGCATGCGCTGCGCGAAGGCATCACCGATTATACCGGCGTCGCCGACCTGTGCTGGTTCGATCAGGTACGGGAGTTCGGCTGGAGATGCGAGGCGCTCGTGCCGAAGGCCGCGGATCCGGGCGGGAGATTGATGGCATTGCACATCCATATCGACGCGCATGTGCTGGACGACCTCAAGCGCGGCGGCGTCTATGCGCCGCTCTCGCTCCGCCTCGCCGACGACGATGGGGAGGCGGAAGCATGACCGGTCTTGCGTCCGATGATCTTGCCCGCGAACTGCGCCGGACAGGATATTGCATCGTCCCCGACCTGATTCCCCCGGATGCGATTGCGGCGCTCGACGCCGATCTCGATCCGGTCTTCGCCGCGACACCGTTCGGGCGCGGGGATTTCTACGGTCATCGCACCAAAAGATTCGGCGCGCTGATGAAGCGCTCGGCCTGGGCGCAGGCATTGGCGCTCGAACCCACAATTCTCGCGGCGGTCGAATCCATTCTCGGCGATGCCTGCGAGAGCATCCAGCTCAATGTCGCGCAGGCGATCGAAATCCATCCGGGCGAGATCCGGCAGTTTCCGCACCGCGACCATGACATGTGGGCGGGAGAAAAAGGCGCGCATGAGTATCTGGTCAACATCATCTGGCCGCTCACCCCCTTCACCGCCGACAATGGCGCGACGCACATCTATCCGCACAGTCATGGCGCGGACGGCATGGCAAAGACGGATCCCGGCGAGCCGATCGTCGCGGCGTGCGACCCGGGCGCCGCGATCTGTTTTCTGGGCTCGACCGCACATGGCGCCGGCGCCAATATCACCGACCAGGTGCGGCGCGGCGTCGTGATCGGCTACAGTCTCGGCTGGCTCAAACCCTATGAGAATTTGTGGCTCGCCTATCCGCCCGAGGTCGCACGCGGGTTCCCGCCCGAGCTCGCCGCGCTCGCGGGCTATCGCCAGCACCGTCCCAATCTCGGCAATTATGAAGGCCAATGTCCTTCGATCCTGCTCGGAGGCGAAGTCCCGGAACATGTCGGCGCCGTCGATGGGCTGCGTCCCGACCAGATGGAGATGCTCGCAGGCTTTGCGGCGGCCGAGCGGAACAGCGCATGAGTCCCGCGCATGTCGTCGAGCCGACTTATGAAGCGATCAAGCGCCGGTTGATGGCGGGCGGCTGGACGCCCGGCAGCCGCTTGGAATCGGCGAAGATCGCCGATCAGCTCGGCGTCAGCGTGACGCCGGTGCGCGACTGCCTCTACCGCCTGGCGGGCGAGCGCATGGTCGATTTCACCCATGGCGACGGATTTCACGCGCATAGCCTTTCCGAGACCGAATATCGCGACATGCTCGAACTCCACCTCATCCTGCTGCTCGCGGCGCTTGCGACGACCCCGCGCGGGCGCGCGGCGCCGGATCCGCGGGATGGCGACTATCCCGACCGAACCGCCGGGCTGTTCATCGAAATGGCAGCGCGGTCGGGCAATGGCGAACTGGTCGCGAGCATCACCGCGCTCGGCGACCGCCTCCATCTGGCGCGGCACCTCGACGAACAGCTTGTCGGCGAAACAGTCGCCGAACTGGATGCGCTCGCGGCCGCGCTGACAAGCGGCCCGCCGCATGAGACGCGCAACCTTCTGTTCCGCTATCACGAACGCCGCGCCGGCGAAGCGGCCAGCTACGCCCGGCTACTCGGAGGCGCGTCATAGAGCCGGACCCGGCGCTCAGCGCCTGATTCCACCCATAATCCTTGTCTTTGCGCGGCCATGCTGACATGATTCGGGGTGCGGGATCGATCTGGCAACGCCCGTGCGATAATATCGCCAGCCATTATGAACGCCCGTCCTTGCCGGACAGGCGGCCGATCCGGACCAGGTCGCCCTCGCGCGGCCCAACGGCGGCACAGCGTTGGGAGATCGATAGCCCGGCAAGCGCCGGACTGCTGTCTCGTGCCGGTCGGCTGTGTCCCTTGTCTTCCTTTTCCTCCAAGAAATTGTCACAGCAGCGCCACCCCTTTTCGGTGTCGTCGGCCTGTCACGCGCATCCCGACGACCGGCCAGTCATGGCACCGGCGGAGGCTTGCGACCTCGATGACGCTTTTCGGGCGCATGGTCCTTGGCTCTTTCATTTTCTTCGCCGAAAGGCGGGGCCTGAAGAAGCGCCGGATCTCGTGCAGGAAGTTTTCGCGCGCGCGGCGGGCAGCGAGCAGCGCCACAGCCTCGCCAATCCCGGCGGCTTCCTTCGCCGCATAGCGCAGAATCTGCTGATCGACCGCGCCCGGAGGCAGCGGCGCAATCCCGCGCTCTTCTTTTCCTTTCAGGAGGAAAGCGACGCCGCCAGCCCGCCGCAGCAGGAATGGAATATGGAAGCCGACGACCTTCTCCGGCTGTATGAAGAGGCGGTCGACGCCATGCCGCCAAAGACACGCCGGGTGTTTCTGATGCACCGGGTCGACGAACTCAGCTATCGTGAGATACATGAATGCCTCGGCATCAGCATCGCGACGGTGGAATATCATATGATGAGGGCGCTCGGCTTTATCGCGAAGGTGGTGGACGGCGGCCAATGAGTGAGGCGTCTGACGATTATCCGGTCGACACGGTAGCGCACGCCTGGCTCGTGAAGATGCGCGGCGAGAACCCCGAGGCGCACCGCGGCGAGTTCGACGCCTGGCTTTCGGCCTCGCCAGACCACAAGGCGGCCTATGAACGGATCACGAAGAAGCTCGCCGCCTCGGCGATCCTGAAATCCTCGCCGCGTCACGGCACTGCGCAAACCGAACAGCGCCGCGGCCGACGCCCGGCCGCGCGACGCTGGCTGTCGGCGGGAGCCGTGATCGCCGCCGCTGCGGTGGTATTTCTGGCTTTCGGCGCTGGCGGGGCTCCGCTCTCCGGTCCGCTCGGAGACGGTGCGCTCACGGCGCGCGCGGCCGAGCCGCTGGTAACCCGCCGCGGGGAAATCCGCAGCTTCCGCTTTGCCGATGGTTCAACCGCAGTGCTCGATACCGATAGCCGGCTCGAAGTCTCATTTGCGCAAGCGACGCGCCATCTCCGGCTTGCCAAAGGGCGCGTCCGGCTTTCGGTGACCAACAATGAACAGCCACTGCGCGTCGAGGCGGGCGGCGGCGTGGTCACGGCCGAGGATGCGGCATTCGATATCGGTTTCGAGGAAAATGGCGCGCTCAGCGTGACGGTGCTGCGCGGCGAAGCCGATATTCGCTTTGGCGGCGCCCCTGAAACCGGCAACCCGCGCGCCCAAGTCCTGCCATCGGGACGGTCCGTGACCTACGGTCCCGGCGGCAAGGAGCAGCTACCGGCCGCATCGCCGACACAGCAAGGCAGCCGCGAATGGCCGTCTGGCTGGGCGGACTATCGCTCGGTCCGGCTCGATCAGCTCATTGCGGAAGCCAACCGCTACGCGGTGAAGCCAATCATTGTCGACGACGCAAGAACCGCTGGGCTCGAAGCGTCGGGCCGGTTCAGGATCAGCCAGCCCGAGAGAGTGGCCGAGCGGCTCGGCCAATTGTTCGATCTGGAGACCGTCAAGCGCACCGACGGCATCCACCTTCGCCAACGATAATTATTTCATCATTCCCCTAAGGCGGTCGCCGACCCGGCGTCATCGCTCCCCCAATGGCCGTGTGCCCAAGCATCCGGTCACAACCCAGGGGGAGTATAATGATGTCCGGAAAATCTCGTTTTTGCCTGTCGCTGATGGTGGGTGTAGCCTGTCTGCATCCCGTTGCCGCGGCGGCTCAGCTGCAGGATCGCCAGAGCTTCGATCTGCCAGCGCAGGATCTCGGCGATGCGTTGCGAAAAGTGGCCGAGCAAGCTGGGATCGAACTTTACGCATCAAGTGCCGATCTCGCGGGCCGGACGACCCGACCGCTCAAGGGCGACATCACCCCGCGCGAAGCAATCGAGACCCTGCTGCGCGGAACTGGGCTGACCCCGCGCTTCGAGCGTGGTTCGGTCATCATTTTGGGGCGAGCGCAGTCCGAGAGCAGTCCGGCGCAAGAAGACATCGTCGTGACCGGCAGCCGGATCTCCGGCGCCCCGTCCGCAGCCCCGGTGATCCGCGTCACGAGCGAAGATATCCGCAATGGCGGTCAAGCCGATCTCGGCGAGGTTGCGCGCAGCCTGCCGCAGAATTTCGGCGGCGGCCAGAACCCCGGTATCGGTTCGGGGCAAGGCACACAGGGGATAGGACGTCAACGTCAACGGGGCATCGACCTTCAACCTGAGGGGCATCGGGCCCAGCGCCACATTGACGCTGCTCAATGGCAACCGGTTTGCTTACAGCGGTACGCAAAGCGTGATCGATATCAGCGCGATACCTACTGCGGCGGTCGAGCGGATCGAGATCGTCGCCGACGGTGCTTCGGCAATCTATGGCGCCGACGCCGTCGCGGGAGTCGTCAACATCCTCCTCCGCAAGGACTATGAGGGCGTCACCACGAGCGCCCGGCTTGGCGGCTCCACCGATGGGGGCAATTTCCAGCAGCAATATAATCTGCTCGGCGGCGCCAAATGGTCGGGCGGCGGATTCATGGCGACTTACGACTATTTCGACAACAGCGCGATTCTCGCGCGCGACCGCAGCTACACCGCGACCAGCAACCCCGCCTCGACCCTTTATCCCAGTCTGAAGCGGCACAGCCTGCTATTGAGCGGGCACCAGGAATTGACGCCCAGCCTTCGGCTGAAAGCCGATGTCATCTACAAACGCGGCGACATGCAATCGGTGCGCGGGCTGCTCGCCGACCGGCCGATTACGACCCGGGGTCTCGTTGTCGACAATGAATTCGAGACATTCGGCGTGGCGCCGACGCTGGAAGCCGAAATCGGCGGTGCGTGGACTGCTCGGCTCACCGGCTTTTACGGCACCGACAAGACCTATGGCGTCACCCAGAACTTCACCAACGACGTCGAAGCTCGATCGATCCGGATCTTCGACAATCGGAGCGTCAGTGTCGAAGCGGGCATCGAGGGTCCGCTGTTCACCCTTCCCGGGGGTGACGTGAGGCTCGCGGCAGGCGGCGGCTGGCGAAGCAACCGCATCGTGGCACTGGTCGCGGGGCGCAACTTCGCACCAACGCGCGAAAACCGCTTCGCTTACGGCGAACTTTTCGTGCCGCTCGCCGGCCCTGCGCAGGACCTCGCTTTCGCGCATCGCGCGTCGATTACCGCCGCACTCCGCTGGGAGGATTACTCCGACTCGGGCAGCATCGTCACGCCAAAGCTCGGTTTTGTTTATGCGCCGGCGCCGGAGCTCAGCCTCGGCGTTTCATGGGGGCGCTCCTTCAAGATGCCGACGCTCAATCAGCAATATAGCGGCTATACGCCCGTGCTGCTGCCAGTGACGGGATATGGCACGCTTTTCCCGCCCGGCTCGACCTATCTCTATATCGGCGGGCCGAACCCCGACGTCGGCCCCGAGCGCTCGGAGAATATGACGCTGAGCGCGACCTTCCAGCCTTCGCCGCGGCTGCAGATCGTGACGAGCCTGTTCCGGATCGATTATCGCGACCGTGTCGCCCCGCCCTTCGGTTCACCGCTGGGGATATTGACCAATCCCCTCTTCACGAGCCTGGTGACCTTCAATCCTTCCGCAGCCCAGCTCGACGCGGCGATCGTCGGTGCATCGGACCCGCTCGGGAACGCAACCGGCGGGCCCTATAATCCCGCCAACGTCATCGCGCTCATCGATGGCCGCGACCGCAATATCGCATCGCAACGCTATGAGGGGGCCGACCTCTCGCTTCGCTACCGCGCGCCTGTGGGCGGCGGGCGGGCGCTGACCGTCACGGTCAATGCGACCTGGCTCGACAGCCGGCAGCAATTGCTGCCCGGCCTTCCGGTCACCGACCTCGCGGGCACGATCTTCAATTCGCCGCACTTTCGCGCACGCGGAGGCGCGACCTTCGGCGACGAACGCTTCACGATCGCGTCCTTCGTGAATTTTACCGGCGGGGTAACAGACCGCCGGCGCGCGGTGCCGGCAAAGGTTTCGCCTGTGGCCACCGTCGATCTCGCGGCCCGCATCAAGATCGGCGACCTCGCCGAGCTATCCGTAAACGCGCTCAATATCTTCAACGCAAAGCCTGACAGGACGGCGGTAGCATCGCCCAGCGACACGCCCTTTGATTCCACCAACTATTCGGCGATCGGCCGCTTTTTCGGGCTGACGATCAGCCGTGACTGGTGAGGAGGGCGGCATGATGTATGCCTTCAAAACCGGTTTGTCCGTTGCGACGACCCTTGCCGCCGCAGCGCTCTCCCCTGCTGTAGCGGCAGGGGAGAGCATCGGGCGTCCATGGACACTCGAGGATATTCTCCTAGTTCCGGAAGTGAACGAGATCGCGCTTTCGCGCGACGGGCGCCTCGCGATTTATGCTGCGGAAATTGCAGATGAGAAGGCTGGAAGACCGCAGGCCGTGATCCGGCTTGTCGATATTGCCAGCGGAGCGCAGCGTGACCTGCGACACGCAAACATCGCGAAATTATTCCAACGCATTCCGGGAACGAACGATTGGAGCGGTCTTCTCGACATCGGCGGAGGGCTGCAACTGTACCGGATCGACAACGCGGGATCGATCGCACCCCTGATCGTCAATCCGGCGACCGTAGCAGTCGGTCGCGCTGACCTGTCCCTGCCCGTGGGCGGTGGGACCGTTCCACATCATGTGGGCGTATTGGCCTATGCCTGGTCGCCTGATGGGCAATGGCTCTGGTATTCACTCCTCAAGGCGAGACCGACATCGCCGCGCGTCCGGTTCGATGAAGAAGTCAGCGCGATGAGCAATCGGCGGCGATCGACGACCGAGGCCGAAGTCGAATTCTATTTGCGCGGGCCTGACGGGCACAGCATCAAGGTCATGACGCGGCCCTCGAGCGACCGCATGGCAATGTACGCCGGCGCCAATATCCTCTGGCACGGCGACGAGATTCAGTTTCGGGTCGAGAAGCCTGGTGGCACCGGCGGGGGCGAATTCGAAGTTCGCGCCTGGGATCGTCAAACCGGAAAGATGCGCATCCTCGCGAACGAGCAGGATCTCCAAACCCTCTGGCTTCTCAAAGGCCCGCGTGGCGGCGAACTTGCCACATCGGGAAACGGGGACCGGCCCGAATTGATCGAAACGCTCCCCGGCGGACCACGCCATAGCTACGGCCGAGTTGGCTTCACGATTGGCGACCTTCGGTCAGCGGGCATCAAGGTCAGCCGGGATGGGCGACATGTCGTCCTTGGGACGCGAAGCTTCGGAAATCCGCGGTACGGCCTTGCTATGCTCGACAAGCACGGTGTTCGGGAGATCGCGGGTCAAGGGAGCCTGACGCGATGTGGGTTCGACGATGATTTGACTCTGGCGCTTTGCGTCCAGGAAAGCATGACGCGGCCGCCTGCGCTCGTTCGGGTTCATCTCGCCAATGGAAAGATCGCACCCATCGCAGCGATATCGCCGCGGCACGAGGAGATCGCTCCGCTTTCCGTGCAGCCGCGCACCTGGGTCAACCGGCATGGTTACAAGGCGACAGGCTATGTCATTTTTCCGCGCGCCTATCGTAAGGGACAAAGCTACCCCGCGATCATCGTGACGCATGGCAGCGACGCCGATGACCGCTTCTTCGACCAAGGAAACCAGTGGAATTATCCGGTTCAGCTGTTCGCGGAGCGCGGCTATGTCGTCCTGCTCATCAACGACCCCTGGCCGCAGCAGGCCGATGCGTTGCTGGCGGCCTATAAGGCTTGGATTCGCGGGAGCGGGCCGCCCGGGCCCGAAACATTGCAGCGCCTCATCTGGATCAACGGCGTTCACAGTTTCGAGGATGCGGTGAACGAGCTTGCCGCCGCAGGACTTGTCGATCCGAACCGGGTCGGCCTCGCCGGCTACAGCCGCGGATCGCAGGTGGTCAATGTCGCCGTCACCCAGTCGACGATGTTTCGGGCGGCGTCGAGCGGCGACGGCGGCTTCCTGGAGCCCGCGGGCTACGCATCGTCGGGGGATAGCTATAACCCAGTTTATGGCGGCTCGCCGCTCAGCGACCATATCGTTCAATATCGCCGCTTTGCGCCATCATTGAACGCCGCCAAAGTCTGTACGCCCGTGTTGCAGCAAGTAGCCTCGGCATCCCCGTCGCAGGCCCAACTATTCGAAGCGTTGCGCAGCGAGCGTGTGCCGACGCAGCTCAGCTACTATCCCGGATCGAGCTCGGCATCGGATGAAACCCATCTGTTTCATATTCCGTCGAACCGTCTCCTTGCGATGCGCGAGAATATGGCCTGGTTCGATTATTGGCTGCTTGGCATCCGCGACGGCGACGCTCCCTTCCCGGAGCGGCTGGCGGAATGGGACCGAATGGCGAAGGAAGCACCACACACCTGCGGCCCACCGCCTAAATTCTAGGTGCGCTCCACCAACGCGCCCAGCTCTCGGCGGCGCCGAGCGCCAGAATATGTTGAATGCGTTCGGTGCCGCGCCAACTGCGGTCCTCGGGTTCGTCGAGCAGCGTCGTATCGACGATGCCGGCGTCTACCAAGAGACCGCCGCGAAGATGCTCGAGAAGTGCAGCCCGGTTCCGGCGATAAATTGCAAGGTCGAAGCCCCCGGGACCACCCTTCTGGGTCCGCCGCGTTATAATGGCGGGAAGCCGTCCCTCAAACGCTTTGCGCGCGACCGCTCGGTTGAGACCGCCGGATATCCACATCCAGGTCGGAATGGACAGGCAAAGCTCAACGATCGGCTGCGATAGCAGCGGCGCGATATGCGGGGGCGAAACAGCGCGGGGGTAGAGTTCCACGCCTTGCTGCGTGCGCATCAGATAAGCAGCATGAACCGTTTTTCCCGGCAAGACATCGTCCGGCGCCGCGAGCCAGGGATGTGTGGCCCCGCTTGCCTCGATACGCGCTACGAATTCGGCGCAGAGGCCGGAGGCATTATATTGCACGACGTGTCGGCCGCCAGCGCGGCGATACCGGCTCCACGCATGGCGCAGAACGGTCATCTTGTCGGCGCCAGTCAGGACGCAGATATCGCGAAGCGTATCCGACAGCGCCAATCTCGGCCCCTCCGCAAGAAACCGATCGAGAAAAGGCACCGCGCTGCGGATACTGCACAGGACGCCGTCGCCCCCATTTCCGGTAAAATACGCGTCAATCGAAAGCTCCTTTTGCAGCCGACGATGAATCGCCTCGTTCGTTTGCGCGCCCAGCGGGACGACCGGCCAAGGATGATGCGGGCCGGCGGCGCGGGTGATATCAATGTCCCCGATCTCCCGCGACGCTTCGCGAAGATCGAGCCCCAATGAGTCAGCGAGCGCGGCGGCGTAGCGACGTTCGTCGCCGTCGAAATCAGGTCCGAATAGTGTCAGGCAAGTAAGGCGGTCCGCCCTCGGCGCGGCGGCCGCAGCGACGATCGAGGAGTCGAGGCCACCCGATGCTCCGAGCAGGATTGACGAAAAGCAGCTTGCCCAAGTTCCAACGCAGTCCGTTATGGTCTCGCGAAGCCGGACCGCCGCGTCGGCAACCTCCATCTCGAGCGGCGGATCAACATGATCCCATGGCGTCCACCAGGGTTCGATCGACACATGGCTCCGATCAATGACGATGCATTCCCCGGCAATGAGTTCGTCGATGCCCCTGAGGCAAGTTCGTCGCCCCCGCGCATCGCCGCTGGCAATGACGCGTGCGATCTCCTCGAAATCGACCTGACCAGGCGCGGGCGACGCAAGGTCCGCGATGTCACCCGCAAGAGTGATACGATCCGCCTCGCACAGAAAATAGCAGGGGAGTGCTCCGGACGGATCTCGCAGGATCCTCACAGCGCCCGCCTCATCGATGCGAACCATCAAATAACCGCCCCAGTAGCCATCAAGCAGTAACCGGGCCTTGTCGGCCGCTAGCCGCTGGCCTTCGCCGGGACTCAGGCTGACAATCCGCCTGCTTGGCGGGCCTCGCGAAAAAAGATGGCCGATGATGATGGTTTGCGGATCGATCTGGATCATTGGCTCGTCGGACCAAAGGCGGACGCCAGCATATGCAAAGGTTGGAGGTCGCATCGCGCCGCTTCGAGCGGAAAACTCGCTTCCAACCTGGCGCTCTATTTCAATTTGGAAGCCGCCGGCCATTAGACGGCGAATATCGGCTGATAGTGAAGAACGATATCGAGCGGGTCGGTAAGCACTGTTTCGCCAGCCTGCACCCAGCAATGCGCTGCGAACGGCATGGTCACACCAAACACGAGTGAAACCGCACAGCCGCGCCGCATCAGCATTCGCTTCATGGCGATGCCGCGGGCGAGGCACTGGTCGATTGCCGGTGCGTAGCGGCGAACTCGCAGAAAGGCCGCCGCGATCTCACCGCAGACCTTATCATCCCTCGAAGAGAGGTTGAATCGTTTGTCGCCAAATGCGCCTACGATGTCCGCAAGGCTGCGGAGCCTCAGATCTCTGCGGGCACGCGCCTGTGCCCAGACGCTTGCAACCGCCGTGCCGAGCGGCGCATCGGCGAGCGGTGCGTCGATCAGGCTCGCCGTTACAGTTGCAGGATTGCAGCCATCTCGCATCGCCCTCCCGGAACCTTCGGCAAGAATATCGCTGGCGAGGAGGTGCTCATGATCGGCTGCGCTCGCCCTTCCCGACACAAAGCGGCCAAAGCGGTTGGCGGCGACGCCCGAGAGCAGGAAATAGCGATCCGCGGCGAGGTCGAAGAAGACATACTCCGCGTCAAATCGACGATAATGGAGGCCGGAACGAAGCGCGAGAGCCATTTGAACTGCCAGATCGATAGACGCGCATACGGCGTGCCGCCTGGAAGCGGCACGCCGCTTGCTGTCAGTCGTCGGTCGTGATGCCGCCGACGAACAGATAGTGCTGGTTCGTGTCCTCGTCCCGCGGACCCACGGGTTCGATGCCGCGGGTTTCGACGCTGATCGCGCCGAGTTCGATCAGCTCGTCGCTGTTCTGCAGATTCTTCATCACTTTCTTCCTTCCCAAAATCGCGACCGAATGAGTCGCAAGAGGGAAGTTATGGCTCGATGAAGTCAGCTTCCATTTTATTATCTGTTTATAATCGACCTGGTTCCCAGTTCGAAAAGGAGTGACCGCGCAAAGGAAACGCGCGTCGGGAGCGCATACCGTCACCTTTAGCTTTCGCCTGGACATGCGTGACGGAACCCGGTCACACGCCCGTATTGTGAAGGCGCAAAGATGTTCTGACCGAAACCGGAATTGTCGCAACGGAAACTGGCCCCAAATCTGGATGCATTTTTCCGCGCGCAACATCGACACCGAACCGTGGCTGACGAACCGCGAGCGTCCAGCGAGCGCCAGGCCAATGAAACGCACCCTGCAACAAGGCGGCCATTTCGTCCGATTGAGTGCGGGCGGAAAGCCGGGGCATGTCGGCTTTCAACGCCCGCAATTTCGAAATGCCACCGGTTCAGAGTGCGGCGGGGCCCGATACATCAGGTGCCGCGCCCTCAGGAGCCGGCCGCCAAGCCGGCGGGAAAGAGCGCGCCTACAGCCCCGCTCCTTTCCGGTAAGCCTAATCGAAGATGACGACCTTGCGCGCGGCGGGATCAAATGTCTCGATCACGACCGCTTCATCCTCGACGGCCGGCGGCGAGCATTCGAGAATCTTCACCTTGGCCGAAAGCACTGCGGCGTAGGCTGCGGGGCAGCAAAGGATGAACTCCGTGCCGTTTCCATAAATGCTGCCCCAGTCGACGTACATGGTGCTCCAACCATGCCGCCGTTCCCATTCGATCTGTCCGGGTTCACCTCGTTCGGACCGCCCGGGATAGGGTTCCGTTGACAATATATGGACTCGCGCGTCGGGATCGAACCAGCAATGATCATGATCCGCGACGGGCGGACGACTGTCATACTCTTGCGTCGGATAGCATCTGCGGGCGCTTGAGGGTTTGAGACCGGTCGCGGCCATGAACTGCAGCGCACGGGCAATCCGGCCGATATACCATTGGGTTTCATTGGCGTGGCGCTGCTGGCCCGTCCGTTCGAGAAAGACCGAGTCTTCGACCTTGCAGGCGCCCAGATAGCCCGTCAGATGGTGACGCCGCACCAGCTCGGTCAGTGGCACACGCAATTTGAGATCGATTTGCGCCGTGCCCATTTCTCTTGTTTCATAGCCCCACCAGTTCTGACGAACCGTGACATTGTGGAGCATGGATCGGCTAGGAAGTTTCCGCTTCGCATCGACATAGCCTTGGAACCCGCCGGCACATGCCGCGAGGTCGAGCGCATCGTGCCGAGGGACCGATTGCTCCGCTTGGATTTGCTTGGCGAGCGATTTCAGCCCGGCGAGGGTGGAATATTGAAACATCATCGCAGGTCTCCGTGGGCTTCGGACCGGCGTCGCCTGCTACCGCCCCCAAAGCCACGAAATGCGATGGGTCAGTGATCAAAACAGTGCCATTGTGGCTTCGCAAATGCAGGCGGCAGGCCCCTGTTGAAGGCCTACGAGAAATCTGGCGTAGCGCTGACGACAAGTCAATCGGCAAGAAGGCGGGCAGCGAGCTTGAGCCCTCTTGCGTCGAGCGGGCCTCCCCTGCACGTCTCGGAAGTCGCAACGCGCCGAGAGACGGAGAGTATGGGATGAAGAGATTTCTGCGGCGGCTGTTTAGAACGGAAACCCAAAGCGAGCTGCCCACGCGCCCAAAGACAACAGGTCTTCGCATGCAAAAGTTCGGGCACGACCTCGTTCGGATCGAGTCGATCGGGTTTTTCGGTCATCATGCCGCGTCCCCCAATGGAGATTTTCACCTGGTTTGGGCGGATCGAAATCGTGAAGGTACGGTCGGCGGATACCGCCACGAAGGCCATGGTTCCTGGTCCCTGCTTCACGGCGATGAAATTGTCGCAACGGGACGGCTCGAGCGTCCCGCGGATGGAAAGACCGCGAACAATGGCAGCTTCATCATCCACGACCGCTTGTTCGGCGATGGCCTCAAGGGTCGGTTCGTAGCCTTCGGGGCCGACGGCGCAAAGCTGGTCGAAAAGGAACTGAACGCCAATCTGATAAGCAATGGCCTGTCGGACGATGGACGCATCGCTATTTGCCAGACCGCCAATGCCCCCGGGAGCGACGACAGTTGCCGCTACATTCTTTTCGATCTCGAACTAGGCGACGAAATCGCCCGCTGGGAGGTCGAGACGGGTTGGGCGGACGGTTATGAGTTCGATACCACCGGCCGCCACGTCTATTTGCTACGAAACAACGGCGGCCGTGTCGGCTATGACTTCGACGGGGCTATGCTCGACCGCAAGGGCTGGCAGACCGAGCGCATCGGCGCTGGCGATCTTTATGTCATTCGCATGGTCCTCGCGTCAGAAGAGCCAATGGATCGCGGGATGCGAGAGGCACTTTTGGCCGGCTTGCATGTCGCGGCGCAAGGTTCTGAGCGCACGCTGCAAGCGCATGCTTTGCGGCTCCTCGGCGAACTGCACGAAAAGGAAGGCGCGATCCAGGAGGCGGTGGACGCTTATGAGAAGGCGTTGAGCATCGATGCCCGAATCGGCGTTGCTCGAAAGCTCGAAAAGCTTCGAAAATCTCTGCCATAATATCGAAAATGGCGCACCCGAGAGGATTCGAACCTCTGGCCTCCGCCTTCGGAGCTAGAACCACTACCCTACTCTATGCTGCGCCAACCTTCGCCAAAGCCCGATAAGTCATTGTGTTTTATCGGTTTTTTTGACAACGAGGGTCCGACAAGATACTCTAAACGTCGCCAACCTTTTCGATTTGTTGGTGAGTTTTTGGTGAGTTTTTTTGGACCCCTCTGGCGAGGTGAATATGCCAAAGCTAACGAAATCCGTCGTCGACAAGTCGCCTACCCGCGAAAGCCAATACACCATCTGGTGCAGTGAGTTGAAGGGCTTTGGCGCCTTCATTATGCCGTCGGGCACACGAACATACTTCGTCGATTACCGAAACGCCAACAATGTCCGCCGACGCATGAAGCTCGGTCGGCATGGCGCCGTGACCGCCGAACAGGCTCGCACGCTCGCGATCCAGGCGTTGGCGGAAGTCGCCAAGGGCAATGATCCGCTGGAGAACCGCAACAGCGCCCGCAAGTCGATCGCGGTGAAGGAGCTTTGCGAGCTATATATCAAGGAGCTTGAGCAGGGTCGGATACTCGGCAAGGGCGGCCGCCCGAAAAAGACCAGCACCAAGTCCACCGACCTGGGCCGTATCAACCGACATATCATTCCGCTGATCGGCAAGATGCTGGTCACTCGGCTGACCAAAGCGGATGTGACCACCATGATGAAGGACATCATGGCGGGGAAGACGCGCCAGAGCGAAAAGACGGGAAAACTGCGCGGTAGGTCCATCGTTCGTGGTGGCCACGGCGTCGCGAACCGCACCGTCGGCTTGCTGGGCGGAATACTCAGCTATGCGCGTGACGAACTGGGGATCATCGAAATCAATCCGGCGCATGGGGTGCGCAAGCCCAAGGACTCCGTGCGGACCCGCCGGTTGAATGAGGATGAATATCGGGCGCTGGGCCGCATTCTGGAAAACGCCGCCCTAGACGATCGTTATACGCGGACCACCGAACTCATCCGAATGCTCGCATTGACGGGTTGTCGGCGCAGCGAGGTCATCGAAATTCGATGGTCCGAAATTGACAGCGCCGGCAGCGCGTTCCGCCTCGACGACACCAAGGAAGGACAGTCTGTCCGGCCAATCGGCCTTCCGGTACTGGAGTATTTTGATGAACGGCGCTCGGACGGCGCCGAGGACATAAGCCCCTACGCGTTTCCGGGGAGGAACGACGACAAGGCGTTTGGCAGCTTTCCCCGCCATTGGGAGAAGATCTTCAAGGGTACGGAACTTGAGGACGTCACGGCCCATGTCCTTCGCCACAGCTTCGCCAGCATGGCCAACGATCTCGGCTTCACGGAGATCACGATCGCAGCGCTGCTCGGCCATGCGTCAGGATCGATCACCAGCCGCTATGTCCATACGCTCGACTCCGCGCTGATCATGGCGGCGGATACCGTGTCGGGATACATTCAGGCGCTGATAGAAGGGGCGGAACTGTCGTTCACGCATTACGCCCTTGATCGCAGTTCCAGAAAGGCGGCGCTGGCAAGATTCCTTGCGCCCCGGCCTGATAGTGCTCCAACGGTAGCACCCAACGAAGAACGCCTGGCGGCATGATTCCGGCCATTCTGCAATTTCCGGTTCTCTCGGCTCCTAATGGTGGCTGGGGGACCGCTGCGGCGGGATCTGGATGAGATGGACAGCCCGTTTATCCGAACTTAGGTTTGGATTGTCGTTCAGGAGGGGGCTCGCCCATTCTGTCGACAAAAGAAAAGGCCCGCCTTACAGCGGGCCTTAAATATCCTTAGACGATGAGGGGGGGCGTGAGCCCGCGTTCTCAAAGCCGATGGACCTTATATAGGGGTAGTGACGCCACCGTCAATACCACGCTGGCAGGACACTAAAA